>NZ_CP071501.1:267500-3010000 GCF_017354985.1 Shewanella cyperi
AGAGAAGCTCATGATCGAAGCCCCGGTAAACGGCGGCCGTAACTATAACGGTCCTAAGGTAGCGAAATTCCTTGTCGGGTAAGTTCCGACCTGCACGAATGGCGTAATGATGGCCACGCTGTCTCCAGCCGAGACTCAGTGAAGTTGAAATTGCGGTGAAGATGCCGTATACCCGCGGCTAGACGGAAAGACCCCGTGAACCTTTACTATAGCTTGGCACTGAACATTGACCCTACATGTGTAGGATAGGTGGGAGACTTTGAAGCGGGAACGCCAGTTCTCGTGGAGTCGTCCTTGAAATACCACCCTTGTAGTGTTGATGTTCTAACCTGGGCCCCTAATCGGGGTTAGGGACAGTGCCTGGTGGGTAGTTTGACTGGGGCGGTCTCCTCCCAAAGAGTAACGGAGGAGCACGAAGGTTGGCTAAGTACGGTCGGACATCGTACGGTTAGTGTAATGGCATAAGCCAGCTTAACTGCGAGACAGACACGTCGAGCAGGTACGAAAGTAGGTCATAGTGATCCGGTGGTTCTGAATGGAAGGGCCATCGCTCAACGGATAAAAGGTACTCCGGGGATAACAGGCTGATACCGCCCAAGAGTTCATATCGACGGCGGTGTTTGGCACCTCGATGTCGGCTCATCACATCCTGGGGCTGAAGTCGGTCCCAAGGGTATGGCTGTTCGCCATTTAAAGTGGTACGCGAGCTGGGTTCAGAACGTCGTGAGACAGTTCGGTCCCTATCTGCCGTGGGCGTTGGATGATTGAGGGGAGTTGCTCCTAGTACGAGAGGACCGGAGTGAACGAACCGCTGGTGTTCGGGTTGTCATGCCAATGGCATTGCCCGGTAGCTACGTTCGGAATCGATAACCGCTGAAAGCATCTAAGCGGGAAGCGAGCCCCAAGATGAGTCATCCCTTGGACCTAGAGTCCACATAAGAGCCGTTCGAGACCAGGACGTTGATAGGTCAGGTGTGTAAGCGTTGTGAGGCGTTGAGCTAACTGATACTAATGACTCGAGAGGCTTAACCATACAACCCAGATGGGTTTTACGTTTTGCTTGAAGTACCCAAACTTGATTGAAGTCGAGACTCAAGGCTCAAAAGAGCAGCAGCACAGAATTTCCGGTCGCTTAGCTCAGCCGGGAGAGCACCTCCCTTACAAGGAGGGGGTCACTGGTTCGATCCCAGTAGCGACCACCATATTTCACTGCACAGCTTTCCAAATTACCAATTTTGTCTGGTGACAATAGCATTGTGGTCCCACCTGATCCCATTCCGAACTCAGAAGTGAAACGCAATCGCGCCGATGGTAGTGTGGGGTCTCCCCATGTGAGAGTAGGTCATCGCCAGACGCCTAATTTGGGCCTAGCCCAAAGGAGCGGTAGTTCAGTTGGTTAGAATACCGGCCTGTCACGCCGGGGGTCGCGGGTTCGAGTCCCGTCCGCTCCGCCAACATAAAGACGAAAGCCTCTGCAGCAATGCAGAGGCTTTTTTCGTTATGGCCCCGGTTTAGAGTGCTACCAACGGCTCACAAGCCTGCGCCGAGAAATAGCTGATTGCATCATCACCGTCTATACACTTATCGCTGCGCTTTTTAAGCCTTTTAAATACAGAGTGTTGCCAACTTTACACTTCGAAAGTTAGCTATCCTGCATCTCTCTTGCTATTGGGGCTTCCCTTACTTACCTTATAGCCAACTTGCAACCAAGGGATGTTGAGATGAAGCTTGAGATGATCTGCACCGGGGAAGAGGTGCTGTCGGGCCAGATTGTGGATACCAATGCGGCCTGGTTTGCCAATGTCATGATGGAACAGGGAATTGAGGTGCAGCGGCGGATCACCGTAGGTGACAGGCTCGAGGATCTGATCGCTGTGTTCCAGGAGCGCAGTTTGCATGCGGATGTGATTTTGGTAAATGGTGGTCTTGGGCCCACCAGTGACGATTTATCCGCCGAAGCTATGGCAAAAGCCAAAGGTGAACCCCTGGTGGAAAACCTTGTCTGGCGTCAGCGCCTGGAAGATTGGTTTACCCGCAATGGCAGGGAAATGCCGCTGAGTAATCTCAAGCAAGCGTTGTTGCCGGAATCGGCAGTGATGGTGGACAACCCGGTTGGCACCGCCTGCGGATTCAGGGTCAAGCTCAATCGCGCCTGGTTGTTCTTTACACCAGGTGTTCCTTTTGAGCTGAAGGAAATGGTGAAGGGTCAGTTTATTCCTTTCCTGCAGCAGGAGTTCGGTGTCGGTGCCAAGGTGGCGGTCAAAAAGCTGCTGACCATAGGCCACGGCGAATCCGCACTGGCGGACAAACTGGAGACCCTTGAGCTGCCGGAAGGGATTACCCTGGGCTATCGCTCCAGCATGCCCCACATAGAAATCAAGATATTTGCCCGTGGTGACAAGGCTATCGGCCTGTTGCCCAGAGTGACCAACCATGTGCGTCAGGTACTGGGTACGGCCGTGGTGGCGGAAGACAGGCAAAGTCTGGCGGAAGAAATTCATGCCAGACTCAATCAGTCCGGTTTTAGCCTGGCGTTGGCGGAATCCTGCACCGGCGGATTGATTGCCAGCGATCTGGTGACCTTTTCCGGCAGTTCATCCTACCTGCATCATGGGTTGGTGACCTACAGCAACGAGTCCAAGGTGAAGGTGCTTGGGGTGTCGCCCCAAACTTTGGATGATCACGGTGCCGTCTCCATTGCCACGGTGGAAGAAATGGCCGTGGGCGCCCGTCGCTTGCTCGACAGTGACTTTGCCCTGGCCACCAGTGGCATCGCCGGGCCCGATGGCGGCTCGGAGGAAAAGCCCGTTGGTACAGTAGCTTTGGCATTGGCAACCCGGGGTGGGGTCTATAGCCAGATGATTAAATTACCGCGGCGCTCGCGGGATCTGGTACGCAGCCTGAGCGCGGCAGTGGCCCTGGATATGCTGCGTCGCGAACTGCTGGGTGAGGCCGTGATAGTGGATTACGGCTCCATAGGCAGGTACAGCAAGTAACAATATAAGTAGCAAGCAGCCATAAAAAAACGCAGCCTTGGGGCTGCGTTTTCTGCTTCCTGGGGCCGTGACTTTCAGGACTGCTATTTGAATTCCAACACCAGCTTACCCGGTTGAACCCTGATGCGCCGGGTCATTTCAGCCATTAGCGCCTGCTGACTCTCTTTAACATCCAGTACATACACTGGCTCGCTTTCAAGATAGGTTCGCAAAAACAGCATCAGCTGAGGACTGATGCTTTGCAGAGCGCGGCCAAGTTCTTTGGGGCTGGATTCCACTTGCAGTAATTCCAGATCGCGCAAATACACGGCATGGCGCTCACTGTCGTACCAGGGTTTGGCCTCAAACTCGGCCGTAAGGCTGGCACGCAATGGCACGAACAGCGCCTTGAGCTCCAGCACCGAGGTGGCCTTCACCGCCATGGTGTCGGGTTTGTGGCCCAATCGAACCTCTACCTGGTTGACCCTGATGTCAGCGCTACGCAGGATCTTGTCCTTATGTATGTCTTGGCCCAAGCGACCGTCGAGGAAGGACTCAATCTGATTTTCGCTGATGCTGTATTGGCTGACGCAGCCACCGAGCAAGCCGACCAGCAACAGTGGCAGCCAAAGCCTGTTCATCCCGTGTTCCTCATGCCCGCCGCAACCCCGGCTATGGTCAACATCAGGGCCAGCTGCACCGGTGCCGATGGCGTTTCTTCCTTACGTGTCCGGGCCAGCAGCTCGGTTTGCAGGAAGTTCAACGGGTCTATGTAAGGGTTGCGCAGCCGCACCGATTCCCTGTTCCAGGGGGTGTGTGCCATCAGGCTGTCGCTGCCGGTCAGTTCCAGCACGGCTTCTATGCCGAGCGCCAGCCGCTGGCGCAGTTTTTTACCCAGGCCGTGTAACTCGCTGGGTACCAGGCACTGTTCATAGTAGCTCGCCAGATTGGGCTCGGCCTTGCTGTACACCATCTCCAGCATGGAAATCCGGGTATTGAAGAAGGGCCAATCTCGCTCCATTTCTTTAAGCAAAGGCATGTCGCCGCGATCGGCTGCCGCCTTGAGGGCCTCGCCGGCGCCGAGCCATGCCGGCAGCATCAAACGGTTCTGGGACCAGGCAAAGATCCAGGGGATGGCCCGCAGGCTTTCGATACCACCGTCGACCCGGCGCTTGGCCGGCCGGCTGCCCAGCGGCAGTTTGCCCAGTTCCACTTCCGGCGTGGCAGAGCGGAAATAGGGAACAAACTGAGGTTCTTCCCTGACTATGCCGCGGTAGGCAAGCACCGAGTCCTCGGCCAATCTTTGCATGCATTCACGCCAGGCCTGTTTGGGCTCCGGCGGTGGCAGCAGGGTGGCTTCCAACACCGCAGAGGTATACAGCGCCAGGGATTGCACCGCCAGTTTGGGCAGACCGAATTTAAAGCGGATCATTTCCCCTTGTTCCGTTACCCGGATGCGGCCATCCACGGAGCCCGGCGGCTGTGACAGGATCGCCTGGTGAGCCGGACCGCCGCCGCGGCCTATGGTACCGCCGCGGCCATGGAACAGATTCAGTTTGACTCCGGCCTTGCGGCAGACCTTCACCAGTTGTTCCTGGGCGCAGTATTGGGCCCAGGCAGCGGCCATCACCCCGGCATCCTTGGCGGAATCCGAGTAACCAATCATGACTTCCTGCATGCCCTTGGTGTAACCACGATACCAGTCGATATCCAGCAACGCCTGGATGCAGCTTGCCGCCTGGTTGAGATCGTCCAGGGTCTCAAACAAAGGCACTACCCTGATGGGATAGCTGCAGCCGCTTTCTTTGAGCAGCAAGAGCACCGCCAGCACATCCGAGGGATGACTTGCCATGGAGATAACATAGGAGCCCAAGGCCTGCTGTGGCTGGGATGCCACCAGACGGCAGGTTTTCAGTACCTCGGCTACTTCATCGGATGGCTGCCAACTGACAGGGATCAGTGGTCGGCGATTGGCCAGTTCCCGCAGCAGGAAGGCTTGCTTCTCATGTTCTTCCCAATGGGCATAGTCACCCATGCCCAGATAACGGGTCAGCTCGGCGATGACATCGCAGTGACGGCCGGCATCCTGGCGTATGTCGAGCCTGAGCATATGAATGCCGAAACAGGCCAGGCGCCGCAATATATCCAGCAGCAATCCGTTGGCAATCAGGCGCATGCCACAATCGCACAGGCTGCGATACAAGAGCTGCAGCGGCTCACGGATGTCGGCGTCTTCCCAGATGATGCTGTCGCGGCTGACCTCGGGTTGATGCCCTTCAATACGTGCATTGAGATAGTCTATGGTGTTGCGCAGCTTCTGCCGCAGGCCCCTGAGCACATCGCGGTAGGGTTCGCGGCTACCGGGATTGAGGGCCATAAGTTCGGCATTGGCTTGCTCCATCGACAGCTCATTGACCAGCTCGACTATGTCCTTGAGGTACAGGCGGGCGGCGGCATGGCGGTTTCTGTCCAGCACCTCGGCGGTGACCTTGGCGGTGACAAAGGGGTTGCCGTCGCGATCGCCCCCCATCCAGCTGGAAAAGCGTACCGGGGCTATGTCTGTGGCCAGCTGGACGCCGGTGCGTTCTTCCACCTTGTCATTCAGCTGACGCAGAAAGTCGGGAATGGCCTGCCACAGGGAGGTTTCTATGGTGGACAGGCCCCAGCGGGCTTCGTCTACCGGCGTGGGGCGTTCGGCACGAATTTCATTGGTATGCCAGATTTGGGCGATCAGCTGCCTTAATCTGAGCATGACGCTCTTGTGTTCCTGCTCGGTCAGCAGCGGATTTTCCATTTCCTGCAGGCAATCGACCACGGCGGAGTATTTCTGGATCAGGGTGCGGCGGGAAATCTCCGTGGGATGGGCCGTCAGCACCAGATCTATGTCGAGGGTCTGCAGGGTCTCCAGCATGGCATCGGCATCCACCTTGCCGCCGAGTATACGTCCAAGCAGCTGCTCTACCGGATCGGGAACGCACACCAGCTCATCGCAGTTGCGGCTGATGGTATGAAACTGCTCGGCGATGTTGGCCAGGTTAAGGAATTGGTTGAAGGCCTTGGCGAAGGGGGCCAGCTCTTCGTCCGGAAGTGCGGTCAACAGGGCCAGCATTTGCTCGCGGGCACTCTCATCGCCGCGACGACTTTGTTTGGCCAGCTGGCGGATTTGTTCGACCTTGTCGAGGAAGGCTTCACCCAAATGTTCACGCATGGTGTCGCCGAGTATTTGTCCCATCATGCCGACATTGGCTCGCAGCGGGGCGTACACGTCAGCCAGATTTTCACTTACCTTCATCTTGTCTCCAGTCACAGTTCGGCTGCCTGGGCAGGCTTGGTCGTTAAAGCACAATAAACAGCCGTGGCCTCGTGGTCAACTGCCTGCGGTAAATTGGACTGACCAATTTTTGGATTCATGCCATGGTGTTGTGGTTTATTGAATGCAGGCCCTATGAATTAATTTTTTCAATAATTCGACCGTAGGTTTGAGCTGATCCATTGCCAAATATTCATCCGGCTGATGTGCCTGCTCTATGCTGCCGGGGCCAAGCACCAAGGTTTGACAACCCAGACGCTGGATATAGGGGGCCTCGGTGGAGTAGTTCACCACCTGGGCCTCATTGCCTGACAGGGCCTCCACCAATTGGGTCCAGGGATTGTCGCGGCTGCCGGCAAAGGATTCGGCGCCGGGGTACAGGGTTGTGATGCTGATGGCGCCGGGGTAACGCAAACTGATGTCCTGCAGGTAGTTGGCCACCATCAGCTCCAAATCAGCCAACGACAATCCGGGAAGCGGACGAATATCCAGATGCAGATCGCAGCAGCCGCAGATTCGGTTGGCGGCATCGCCACCGTGTATATGGCCGAAATTCATGGTGGGATAGGGCACGCTGAAGGCGTCCTCGTGGAAATTATCCGCCAGGTGCTGCTTGAGTTTCAGTAGTTGGCCTATCACCAGGTGCATAATCTCAATGGCGTTCAGACCGCGGGCCGGATCCGAGGAGTGACCACTGCGGCCGCTGACCCGGATCCCCTGGGCCAGGTGGCCCTTGTGCATGTATACGGGGCGCAGATTGGTGGGCTCGCCTATCAGGGCATACTCGGGGCGGATACCGCTGTGCTCGGCGAAAGCCTTGGCGCCGCTCATGGTCGTTTCCTCATCGGCACTGGCAAACACATACAGAGGCCGCTTGAACTGGGCCGGGCTGAAGTCCTTGACCGCTTCCAGCACCAAAGCAAAAAAGCCCTTCATATCGCAGCTGCCAAGGCCATACCAGCGATTGTCTTTCTCCGTCAGGGTGAAGGGGCTTTGGGTCCAGCGCCCCTCATCGAAAGGCACTGTATCCGTGTGGCCCGCCAGCAGCAGGCCGCCTTGACCGCTGCCAATCTGGGCGAGCAAATTGTGCTTGTTGCGGGAGTCGATGACCTCGCTGCTGTGGCATTGAAAACCCAGGTCGCTGAACCATTGGTGCAGCAAGGCAATAACTGCATGGTTACTCAGATCTTGCTCTGGGGTCAGTGCGCTGATTGAAGGTGCAGCAATCAGCTTAGAAAATCGGGCTTTAAGTTCAGGAATTTTGTTCATTCGCAGTCAACCGTAAAAATAAGTATTCACATATATTGCATAAATAAATGTTTATGCTAGTCTAGCAAACACTTGAATCAGGCACCATAGAGCAGGCCTCGGGAATGAGAGAAAATATGGTTGGTTTTCATCCTTCTTGCCACAGTGGCACGTCTTTTCCGTTAGTGCGACGATAGTCCCGTGCCAATGGTGGCCAGAGGCTGCCACTCACTATGGTTTTTAGACCATACTTCTAATTCCTGTTTTGCGACCTAGACCAGAGAGACAATGAAAAGTATCGCTATTATCGGCGCCAGTGGTTACACGGGTGCCCAAATTACCGCCCTTATCCATTCCGAAGCCCAACTGAGTATTCAGGGGCTGTATGTGTCTGAAGGCAGTGCCGACAAGGGCAAGCCCCTGGCGGAACTTTACCCGGTATACAGCCACATAGATTTGTGCCTGTCGCCCCTGACCGAAGAGGCCAAGCATCAGATAGTACAGGATGCCGATGCCGTAGTGCTGGCAACCGAGCATTCGGTCAGTCTGCATCTGGCGGCCTGGTTTTATGCCCAGGGTCTGGCGGTGTTTGACCTCAGTGGCGCCTATCGCTTTGCCGATACCGCCCAATATCCCAAGTGGTACGGTTTTGAACATGCCCATCCCCAGGTGCTGGCGGAAGCCGTCTACGGTCTGGCTGAGTGGAATGCCGAGGCCATAGCCAAAACCCGGATGATCGCCGTACCCGGTTGTTATCCCACGGCATCCCTGTGTGCTCTCAAGCCGCTCAAGCATCTGCTGACCGACGCCTGGCCGGTGATCAATGCCGTCAGTGGCGTGACAGGTGCCGGCCGCAAGGCTCAGCTGCACACCAGTTTTTGCGAGGTCAGCCTGACGCCCTATGGGGTGCTGGGCCACAGGCATCAGCCGGAAATTGCCTCCCAGCTGGGGCAGGAAGTCATCTTTACCCCGCACCTGGGCAACTTCAAGCGCGGCATCCTGGCCACCATCACTGTGCAATTGAAACCCGGTACCCTTAGCCGCGACGTGGCCCAGGCGTACAGCGTGTATGACGATGCGCCTTTGGTGACGGTAAAGCAGAACCAGTTCCCCAAGGTAGATGACGTGGTCCATACCCCAAACTGCCACATTGGTTGGAAGTTTGATGAGCTCAGTGGCTACCTGGTGGTATCCAGCGCCATAGACAACCTGATGAAAGGCGCCGCCAGTCAGGCGCTGCAATGCATAAAGATTCATTTTGGCCTGTGATCCTGCCCCAGCAGATCCCGGATGAGAGAGAAATACAGATGTCAGCAAACAATGTTTTGGTTTTGAAGGTGGGCGGTGCCCTGTTGCAGTGCGAGATGGGCATGGAGCGGCTGATGAATACCGCCAAGCAACTGCTTGAAAGTGGTCAGCAGGTGATTCTGGTCCACGGCGGTGGCTATCTGGTGGATGAGCAGCTCAAGGTCAATGGTATGGACACGGTCAAGCTCGATGGCCTGCGGGTCACTCCGGCCGAGCAGATGCCCATTATCGCGGGTGCCCTGGCGGGTACCTCGAACAAACTACTGCAGGGTGCCGCCCGCAAGGCCGGTGTGCGCAGTGTCGGCATGAGCCTGTGTGACGGCAACCTGGTCAGCGCCGTTATCAAGGACGAGCGTCTGGGCATGGTGGGCGAAGTGAGCCCCCAGGATGCCGCCCTGCTGCACTTTGCCATGTCCCAGGGCTGGCTGCCGATTATCAGTTCCATCGCCATGTCAGACGAGGGCGAACTGCTTAACGTCAATGCCGATCAGGCCGCCAGTGTGCTGGCCAAGCTGGTGGGAGCCAAGTTGGTACTGCTGTCGGACGTGTCCGGGGTACTCGACGGCAAGGGCAAGCTGATTGAAAGCCTCGACAGCCAAAGCATCAGTGAGCTGGTGCAGCAGGGCGTGATCGAGAAAGGCATGAAGGTCAAGGTCGAGGCTGCTCTGGAAGTGGCCCAATGGTTGGGACGGCCGGTGCAGGTGGCCTCCTGGCGTGATGCACAGCAGCTGGCCGCCCTGGTCAGGGGTGAGGCCATCGGAACTCAAATACAACCTTAGAAGTGAGAAGTGGAGTGTGTCTATGAAGCATTTTTTGTCGATAAAGGAACTCACGCAACAGCAGCTGCTGGATCTGCTGGCGCTGGCCCGTAAGATTAAGGCCAAGCCCCAGGAGTACAGCCAGGCGCTCAAGGGCAAGAGTGTGGTGATGTTGTTCGAAAAGCCCTCTCTGCGTACCCGCGTCAGTTTCGATATCGGGATCAATAAGCTTGGTGGACACTGCCTCTACCTCGATCAGCAAAACGGTGCCCTGGGCAAGCGCGAGTCGGTGCAGGACTTTGCCACCAACCTGTCCTGTTGGGCCGATGCCATAGTGGCGCGGACCTTTTCCCACGGCACCATAGAACAGCTGGCCAAATATGGCTCAGTACCTGTGATCAATGCCCTGTCGGATCTCTATCATCCCTGCCAGGCGCTGGCGGATTTCCTCAGCCTGGCTGAGCAGCTGGATGACCTGTCCAAGCTCAAGCTGGTGTACATTGGGGATGGTAACAACGTCAGTCAGTCACTGATGTACGGTGCTGCCCTTCTGGGGGCACGTATGACAGTGATTTGCCCGGCCGGCCATTTCCCCGATGGCTTTGAGGTCACGGAGGCTCAGCGCATAGCCAAACAGCATGGCGGTGAGATAGTGCTGACCACGGATGTGAATGCGGTGCAGGGCCACGACGCCATCTACACTGATACCTGGATTTCCATGGGGGACAACACGGCGCTGACGGATATCCGTGCCAAGTTTGCCCCATACCAGGTCAACCGGGAGTTGATGAATCAGGCCGGTGCTCAGTATTTTATGCATTGCCTGCCGGCACACCGTGGCGTGGAAGTCACAGATGAGGTGATGGATGGCGAGGGTTCCTTGATCCTCGATCAGGCCGAGAATCGTATGCATGCTCAAAACGCAGTGTTGGTGACGCTGCTCGGATAATTTTCAATTAAGTTCAGGATTTTTCTATGGCAATTGCAAACAACAACACAGGCGTTAAAAAGGTGGTGCTGGCTTATTCCGGCGGCCTGGATACCTCGGCCATCATTCCCTGGCTGAAAGAAAACTATGACAACTGCGAAATCGTCGCCTTCTGTGCCGATGTGGGCCAGGGCGAGGAAGAGCTGGTGGGCCTGACCGAAAAGGCGCTGGCCTCCGGCGCCAGCGAGTGCCACATAGTGGACCTCAAAGAAGAATTCGTTAAAGACTACATCTATCCCACCATAGCCACGGGCGCCATCTACGAAGGCACCTACCTGCTGGGCACCTCCATGGCGCGGCCCATTATTGCCAAGGCCCAGGTGGAAGTGGCCCGCAAGGTCGGCGCCGATGCCCTGTGCCACGGTTGCACCGGCAAGGGCAACGATCAGGTACGTTTCGAGGGTTGCTTCGCCGCCCTGGCGCCGGATCTCAAGGTGATTGCCCCCTGGCGTGAATGGGAGATGCAAAGCCGTGAAGATCTGCTGGCTTATCTGGCGGAGCGCAATATCAAGACCTCGGCCTCGACCACCAAGATCTACAGCCGTGATGCCAACGCCTGGCACATCTCCCACGAGGGTGGTGAGCTGGAAGATCCCTGGAACGAGCCAAGCAAGGGCGTTTGGACCCTGACCGCCGATCCGCTGGATGCGCCCAATGAGCCTGAGTACGTCAGCCTCAAGATAGCCAACGCCCGTATTACCGAAGTCAACGGCGAGGCCTTGAGCCCCTATCAGGCGCTGATGAAACTCAATGCCATTGCCGCACCACACGGTGTCGGTCGTATCGATATTACCGAGAACCGTCTGGTGGGCATGAAGTCCCGTGGTTGCTATGAAACCCCGGGCGGCACAGTGATGTTTGCTGCCCTGCGTGCGGTCGAGGAGCTGGTGCTGGACAAGAGCAGCCGCGAGTGGCGCGAACAGATCGCTGCCCGCATGGCGCACCTGGTCTATGATGGCCGCTGGTTCACTCCCCTGTGTGAATCCCTGTTGGCGGCGTCCGAGTCTCTGGCCAGGGACGTTAACGGCGAAGTGGTGGTCAGGCTCTACAAGGGCCAGGCCGTGGCGGTGAAGAAGCGTTCTCCCAACAGCCTGTACTCGGAAGCCTTTGCCACCTTTGGTGAGGATTCGGTTTACGATCAAAAGCATGCCGAAGGCTTTATCCGCCTGTACTCGCTGGCGAGCCGCATTCGCGCTCTCAGCAGCAAGTAACAATTCAGGGCCCTGCGGGGCCCTTTGATTCTCATCCGTGATGGGCGCCGGTTGGGCGCAAAGGAGTGACACATGGCCCTATGGGGTGGCAGATTTCAGGGGCAGAGCAGCGCCCTGTTTCAACTCTTCAATGATTCTTTGCCGGTGGACTATCGCCTGTTCCAGCAGGATGTGGAAGGCTCCATCGCCTGGGCCGATGCCATCGCCAGTGTCGGTATCCTGAGTGCCGATGAATGTAAACGGCTGAAGCAGGCTCTGAACGACTTGCTGACCGAAGTGGGTGAGGACGGCAATGCCATTATTGCCAGTGGCGCCGAGGATATTCACAGCTTCGTTGAGCAGCGGCTGATTGCCAAGGTCGGGGATCTCGGCAAAAAGCTGCACACGGGCCGTTCCCGTAACGATCAGGTGGCCACGGATCTCAAGCTCTGGTGCAAGGCCACGGTTGCCGAATTGCAGCACAAGCTGCAGACCCTGGTTGGCGCCCTGCTGGCCCTGTGTGAGCGGGAACTGGATGCCGTGATGCCAGGTTATACCCATCTGCAAAGAGCCCAGCCTGTGACCTTTGGTCATTGGTGTCTGGCCTATGTGGAAATGTTTGAGCGGGATCTGTCCCGGCTCAATGATGCCCTGAAACGCCTGGATACCTGCCCTCTGGGCTCGGGCGCCCTGGCCGGGACCGCCTATGCTATCGACAGGCAAAAGCTGGCTCTGTCCCTGGGGTTCAATGGTCCCACCCTCAACAGCCTGGATGCGGTATCCGACCGGGATCACGTGGTGGAACTGTGCTCCGCTGCTTCCCTGTCCATGCTGCACCTGTCGCGCATGGCCGAAGATCTGATCTTCTTCAACTCAGGCGAGGCCGCCTTTATCGAGTTGGCGGACAATGTCACCTCGGGCTCGTCCCTGATGCCGCAGAAGAAAAACCCCGATGCCCTGGAGCTGATCCGCGGCAAGACCGGCCGTGTCTACGGTAACCTGATGGGCATTCTGACGACCATGAAAGCCCTGCCACTGGCCTATAACAAGGACATGCAGGAAGACAAGGAAGGCCTGTTTGATACCCTGGACTCCTGGGGCATTTGTCTCGACATGGCGGCGCTGGTGCTGGAGGGCCTCAAGGTCAACCGTGGCAATGCGCTGACGGCGGCCCAGCAGGGCTATGCCAATGCCACCGAGTTGGCGGACTATCTGGTGGCCAAGGGCATGCCATTCCGTGAGGCACACCATGTGGTGGGTGAGCTGGTGGTCAAGGCCATAGGCTTGGGCTTGCCGCTGGAGCAGTTACCGCTGGAGCTGTTACAGCAGAGCGCGGCGGTCATCCAGGATGACGTGTTTCCACACCTGAGTATCGAAGCCTGCCTCGGCAAGCGCGATGTATTGGGCGGCACAGCCATCAACCGGGTGCAGGCGGCCCTCAAGGTCAAGCAAGGTGACTGAGCCGCTGTGGCGATAACAGTTCCGGAAAACGACCAAAGAAAAAGGCTCGCAAATGGCGAGCCTTTTCGCAGGCGTCAGATTAGATTTCCTCTTCCCACACCACCTTGGCACCTCGGACACCGTCCACCTTGGCGCTGAAACGCGCTTCCAGCACGTGACGTTTGATCTTCAATGTTGGCGTCAGCACATCGTTTTCTATGGTCCAGGGATCCGTCACCACCACCACGGCATCCACTGTTTCATGGGATTCCAGATTGGGGTTGATGGCATCCAGGGTTGCCTTGATGGACACCCGCACTTCTTCCCTTGGTTGCAACTTGGCACCCTCGGACAATTGCACCAGGGCTATGGGGTGTGGCAGGCCGGAACCTATGACGCAGATAAGTTCAATATGGGGATCCTGGGCCAGCTTGCGCTCAATGGGCACTGGCGCCACATACTTACCTTTCGAGGTTTTGAAGTTGTCCTTCACCCGGCCCGTAATGCTGATACAGCCATCTTCATCTATGGTGCACAGGTCACCGGTGTGAAAGAAGCCATCGCCATCGAAGGCGGCCTCTGTGGCCTCCGGTTGCAGATAGTAGCCGCTCATTAGTCCCGGACTCTTCACCAGCAGTTCGCCATCCTCGCCGCGGCGCACATCGCAACCGACTATGGGCTTGCCAACCGTGCCTATCTTATTGGCGTCGAAGGGATAGTTGATGATCGAATAGGCACTGTTTTCCGTCATGCCCCAGGCCTCACAGATGTCCAGACCTATGCTGTGATACCACTGGATAAGCGATGCCGGTATGGGCGCCGAGCCCGAGCCCAGCAGACGGCATTGGTCGAGGCCCAGTCCCTTGTGGATCTTGCGCTTCACCAGATAACCGATGAGGGGGATCTTCAGCAGCAGTTGCAGTTTGTTGTAGCCAATCTTGTCGATAATGTTCTTTTGGAACAGGGTCCATAAGCGTGGTACCGAGAAAAATACCGTGGGGCGCATGCGCTGCACATCGGCGACAAAGGTGTCCAGGTTCTCGACAAAGGCCACCGGACTGCCGGAGTAGAAAGAAGAGCCCTCAATCGCCACCCGCTCAGTAATGTGTGCCAGCGGCAGGTAAGACAAGAGACGGTCTTCGCCACTGGTCTTGAGATCGCGCACCACGGCGCTGCAGGTCCAGGCATAACTGCCAAAGGTCTGGATGGCGCCCTTGGGTTTACCCGTTGACCCTGAGGTGTAGATCAGGGTCATGATGTCATCCAGCTTCGGCAGGGGGGCTTCCAGCAGGGGTTGGCCCATGGTCAGCAGCTGCTGCCAGCCATATTGGGTCGGCATGGTGTCGTAGGGCATGGCCAGACGCAAAATGCTGCCGCCGAGACCGGCCTCCTGCTCGGCCCAGTGATCCAGCTTGCCTATGATGATGGCCTTGGCACCACTGTGCTCCAGTACATAACGAATGGTATCGGCATTGGCAGTGGGATAGATGGGCACGCTGATGTAACCGCCGTACATCAAGGCCAGATCGCTGATAAACCACTCGGCACAGTTCTTTGACAGCACGGCAATCTTGTCACCCGGCACCAGACCAAGATGACGCAAGCCTCCGGCCAATTGCTGCATTTGCTGCTGCACCTGACGCCAGCTGAAATCCCGGTATTGACCGTTAATGGGTTGGCGTAAGTAGACTTCGTCGCCCCGGGTCTCCACCCAATGGGTCAACATTGCTATCGGGGTCTTGTTTTGGGTTTCCATCGGTTTATCCATCCACGATTATTGTTATTTTGCATGCTGCTTCAAACGCACGTTTAAGTTCCAGTATGTCGACTTTAGCGGCAATGGGCAAACAGTTTAGCAGATGGTGATATCTCTCTATTAATACAAATAGTTAATTGAGAAAATTCTTATGATTAACCTTGAGTTTACAACTTTTCAGGAAAGGAATAACATCTCGTCGCGGAATTCGGCATTACATTTACCGGCGATGAAAAGGTAAAGCTGGTGGTATTGCCTACCCAAGGACAGGTATCGGGAAGATACCGTGCTGCAAGAGCAATTCTTGCGACCAAGGAGTTTATTATCTTGCAAACCCCAAGCTATAGAAAAACCATCATCGCTTCTTTAATTGCCGCCTCCCTGTCAGCCTGTGGTGGTGGCAATGATGAGACTAAACCTGCGCCTGTTAACCAGGCTCCCACAGTTTCTGTGACCGATAGCAGCATCCAGGAAGGTTTGGCCATCAACCTGACTGCCGTAGCCAGCGACAGCGACGGCAGTATCAGCAGTTATAGCTGGAGTCAAAAATCGGGTACCAGCGTGATCCTGAATGGCGCAAATACCGCTTCCATCAGCTTTACCGCCCCTGCTGTGACCGAAGATGAGAACCTTGTATTCACTGTCACAGTGACAGATGACAAGGGCGCTACCGCTTTCAAAGATGTGACTGTGACAGTTACCGCCAAAATGCTGGAGCTGACTCTGCAGGGCAAGGTGACAGATGGTCCCATAGCCAATGCCAAGGTGACAGTATCTGTGGGTGAGCAAGAGTTTATCACTGCAGCTGATGAAAATGGTGATTACCATATCGGCTTGAGAGTCGACGATTCCTATGCCACCAAATTAATCAACATCACTGCAGTTGGACCTGCGCAAGGCAGTCCAGTCAAGTTGGTTTCTCTGCTCGGTAGCCTGGAACATCTCATTGAACAGGCCGGGGCGGATGGCATTCTGACTAAGGATGAGATATTTGGCGTTAACGTAACTAACGTGACTTCGGCTGTCAGTGCTCTCATGCAGGCTGCCAGCCCAGATGGGCTGATTTACACTCAAGATGCATTCGACAGTGCGGCCAGGGTCTATGACACTTCCCAAGTGCTACCATTGGCAACGGCTGTCAAATTACTGCTGGATTATGCTGAAGCCAATCCAGAGCTGGCAATACCTGAAGGGGTTGCCAATACCCAGGAATTGATTACTCATCTGGAATCGGCGCAAAAATACCTGAGACAAGCGCAATTGGGGATGACGTCAGTTTACGAAGAGGCTCTGGCCGCCATTATTAGCGATGAAAATATCGTTGCTACCAATACTGGGAGTGGCAATATCCCCATCGCTGACAGTTATTATTTTAAATCTTCGGGTGGGGACATGAATGGTGCCCGGTTAGTGTTGAACGCTGATGGCACAGGCTCGCTGCAGCATATTTATACACCTATGATCGAGTTGACATGGACCCTCGGCGATCAGGGACTGATACTCACATATGATGGTGATGGGCTCTGGTATATTAGGAATGAGCGTGAGGGGCAGGTCGAATATCACCGAACCCAGACGCACATTAAATGGCTATCCAGGAGTGGTGACGTCGACCAGATGATAATGCAGCATACGGCCAATACTCATTATCTTGAGGGACAGATTCCTGATGGTGAGGTGGTCTTTCCTGAAGTGGTCCAGGCGGTCAAGAGTGCCGGAGTTAAAACAGTACAACCTCAGCTGGAGATCGGTGCCCTTTATTCTGTGCCTCGCGCACATTATCTAGATGGAGATTTGAGCTATAGCGCTATCAATCTCCAGCTTGAAAATGCTGATACGGCAAAACTGGAATTTCCTATGATGTCAGCCGATGGTAGTCTGCATTTTCAACGTGTAACGGCACACTACAATTATAACGATGCCGGACATTTAGTTCTGACTACTGATTATAAGCAACAACCTTTGGCATTGGACTATGCCTTTATTGGAAAAGATAAGGTGCTGGAAGCAAACGTGTTTTTTGAGAATAAGACAGAGCAAAATGCTCTTTTGGAAAACGCATTGTTTTTAAGAAAAGAGGTGGATAAATGGAGCCTACAAAGTGTTGTGGGAATTTTTCAGGAAAAAAGCGCTGCAATACTGCCTCTTAATTATAACTGGACTGAAATTAATGCCGATGGCTCGGTGCTGATGGTAAAAGTAAGTGATGGAAATGCCGATGGTGAAATAAGCGAAAGGGAGATCTCTCATTATTCCGGATTATGGCAAATTACTGATAATGGCAACCTCAGTATACGTCGTTATCGCTTCAACAGGGCTGTTACGGACACAACAGGTTATTGCATACCTGATAGCTTTGACCCTGCATCAACCGATACCTGTGTACTTGAATATGAACGTCAGTGGAATCTGCATCAAGTAGTGGGCGATCAATACTATGTACAAAGGATTAACCGTAATTATGTGTATGGTTTGGATTCCACCGGGGAAGTTATTCAACAGCATACTGTGGATTACGCTTCTTTGTCTAACGCCGTGCTATATAAGGTTGATAGCCGTCCCTATCCGCTATCGGTCAATGTGCAATAAAGGAGTTTTGTCAGCGCACAATATGTCTCCGTGCCTCGCTCAATATAACACCTGGAAAGGTTGCCTCCCAAAGCAGATGAATAGGCTAGCAAAGCGGGTTTGCTCCGTCTAATGCCACAGCCTTAACCCGATAAGCCATGAAGCCCTTGGACTACTTTATGATGTGGTCCAAGGGCTTTGTATTATCCCGCAGCAGCGCGCATCTTGTCCCACCACTCGGGGGGAGCGTCTATCTGGCCCTGGTCATCGATGCGCGGGTAGGGCAGCTCTTTACGGCGGCAGGCCTTGGCCATAAGTGTTGGGGTGGCTGGGTATGGGTCACCCTTGTCTACTCAGGCCATTGTTTCTGGCATGGGGGCGCGCATCCTGTCCCACCAGTCCTTATCGGCAAGGATCTGTCCTTGCTGATCCAGTTCGGGGTAGGGGATGCCTTTGCGGCGGCAAGCCTTGGCGTAGATGGGGTGCCCCTGTTCGAACAGCAGCTTCTGACAATAGGCGTCATCCAGCTTGCGCTCGCCATACATGCCGGCCAGCTTGCGCTGGCGTTCGGCCTCAAACAGGATCAGTGCGGCGGCCACTGACACATTGAGGGATTGCACCATACCCACCATGGGAATGATCACCTGATGATCGGCGTGAGCTATGGCCTCGGCACTGACGCCGTTTTTCTCATGCCCCAGAATGATGGCGGTGGGGCGAGTGTAATCCAGCTCGCGAAAATCAACCGCTTCTGGCGCGAAGTTGGTTGCCACCACCTGCATGCCACTTTCCTTAAAGCCGGTGATGGCCGAGCTTACATCCGGATGCTTGACCGTTTTGACCCATTGCTGGCTGCCGGAAGCAGTATTGCCCGACACCTTCATATCCGGCTCGGGCCAGATGGCGTGGATTTCATGGACGCCCACGGCATCGGCGCTGCGCAGCACGGCGGCAATATTGTTGGTCTTGTGCACCTGATCGAGGCACAGGGTGAGGTCCACCTGGCGGTTGTCCAGCATGGCATTGATGCGGGCGAAACGTTCTGGGCTCATAGCTAAAAATCTGTTCTGACTTACAAAAACAAAAGGGCGCCGAAGCGCCCTGCAAACAACCGGAACTTAAAGTTCCATCACTCCGTCCATCTCGACCTGGGCACCCTTGGGCAGCTCTTTCACGCCGATGGCGGCGCGGGCCGGATAGGGTTGCTGGAAGTAACGACCCATGATCTCGTTCACCTTGGCAAAGTGGGACAGATCGGTGAGGAAGATGTTGAGCTTGGCTATATCGGCCAGGGAACCGCCGGCGGCTTCGCACACAGCTTTCAGGTTGTCGAACACCTGCACCACCTGGGCTTCGAAATCCTCACCCACCAGGGTCATGGTGGCCGGTACCAGGGGAATTTGGCCGGACAGGTAGACGGTTGCGCCTACTTTTACAGCCTGGGAATAGGTTCCAATCGCAGCCGGCGCCTTGTCGGTGGCGATGATAATTTTTTCAGCCATAGCACTCTCTCTCTGGTTGTTGATCTTGTTGATGTTCTTGTGGAGCGTTATCTGTTTCTTGAGGTTCTGAGCACCTCGGGCAGTACCCTGATGCGCCGCATCACGTTGGCCAGATGGATACGATCCCGCACCGAAATCCGCAGGTTGATCAGATACACCCGACCGTCGCGCTCTTCGGTGCTGAGGTTGTGAATGTTCGAACCCTCGCCAGCAATGATTGAGGTGATCTTGGCCAGGGCGCCCTGGTGGTTAACTATCTCCACCCTCAGGTTGGCCTGGTATTCAACGCCGTCGACCTTGTCCCACTGTACCGGAATGTACTTGTCGGGCTCGCCCTGGTAACCGCGGATATTGGCGCAGTTTTCCATATGCACCACCAGGCCCTTGCCGGGGCTCACGTGGGCTATGATGGCATCGCCGGGGATGGGGCGACAGCACTTGGCGAAGGACACCAGCATGCCTTCGGCACCGCGGATAGGCATCAGATGGGTCTCACCACCGGCGCTGCTGTCGATGTTATCGCCCAGCAGGCGTTGGGCTATGACTATGCTCATGGCGTTGCCGAGGCCAATGTCGGCCAGCAGGCTGTCGAGACTGGTGTGCTTGGTGTCACGGATAACCTTGTCAATCTGCTCCAGCGGTATGGTGTCCAGGCGGGTCTCACCCAGGGCATGGTTGAGCAGGCGCTTGCCGAGGGCAATGGCGTCATCCTGTTTGAGGCTCTTGAGCACCTGACGGATCTTGGCTCGGGCCTTGCCGGTGACCACAAAGTTGAGCCAGGCGGCATTGGGCCTGGCGCCCTTGGCGGTAATGATTTCCACCGTTTGGCCCGAGAGCAGTGGCTGGCTGAGCGGATAGGCCTGGCGGTTGACCCGGGCGCCGACGCAGGTATTGCCCACGTCCGTATGCACTTCGTAGGCGAAGTCCACCGCCGTGGCACCCACAGGCAGTTCGAGGATGCGACCCTCGGGGGTAAAGACGTAAATTTCTTCCGGGAACAGCTCGGTTTTAACGTTCTCGACAAATTCGAACGAGGAGCTGGCACTCTGCTGCAGCTCCAACAGGCTTTGCATCCACTTGCGGGCCCGCACCTGGGTGGTGGTGCCACCGCCTTCACTGCCACCCTTGTACATCCAGTGGGCCGCCACACCCTTGTCGGCCATCTGGTCCATGTCTTCGGTACGGATCTGGATTTCCACGGGGACACCATGGGGACCGAATAGCGAGGTATGCAGCGACTGGTAACCGTTGGCCTTGGGAATCGCAATATAGTCTTTGAAGCGGCCGGGGCGCGGCTTGTACAGACCGTGCATGGCGCCCAGTACCCGGTAGCAGGTGTCAATGGAGTCGACTATGACCCGGAAGGCATAGATGTCCATCACTTCCTGGAATTGCAATTCCTTGCTCTGCATCTTGTTGTAGATGGAGTAAAGGTTCTTTTCCCGGCCCTTGACCTTGCCGGGGATCCCCGCATCTTCAAGGCGGGCGGCAATGGCGGATTCTATGTTCTGGATCAGTTCCTTGCGGTTGCCACGGGCGGATTTGACCACCTCTTTGAGCACCCGGTAGCGCATGGGGTAATAGGCGTGGAAACCCAGATCCTCCAACTCGGTCTTGATATTGTGGATACCGAGACGGTTGGCTATGGGGGCGTAGATTTCCAGGGTTTCCCGGGCGATGCGGCGGCGTTTATCTGGCCGCAGGGCGCCGAGGGTGCGCATATTGTGGGTGCGGTCGGCCAGCTTGATGAGGATCACCCGGATATCTTGGGTCATGGCCATCATCATCTTGCGGAAGTTCTCCGCCTGGGCCTCTTTTTTGTCGCGGAACTTGAGCTTGTCGAGCTTGGAGACACCTTCCACCAACTCGGCCACCGAGGGGCCAAACAGCTCCGCCAGATCGTCCTTGGTGACGTGGGTGTCTTCTATGGTGTCATGCAGCAGGGCGGCCATCAGGGTTTCGTGATCCAGACGCATGTCCGCCAGGATCCGGGCCACCGCCACGGGATGGGTAATATAGGGTTCGCCACTGGTGCGCATCTGCCCTTCGTGGGCATCGCGCGCTACCTGATATGCCTGTTTGAGTAAAGCCATCTGCCCGCTATCCAAGTAGGCGGAAGCAGATTCTTTAAGACCTTCAAACAGATACAAGTGGCGCGTCTCCCTATATTGTCATTCCTTAGAATGTACGGCCTTCGGCGATGGCGGCAACGGCAGCGATTTCGGCTGCTTCGCGCTCACGCACGCTCTGACGCTCGTCGGCATCCAGAGTGGTGGAATTAACCAGACCGCTTTCGATTTCACGCAGGGCGATAACCGTTGGCTTGTCGTTTTGCTCTTCAACCATGGGGTCTTTACCCTGCACGGCGATCTGACGGGCACGACGCGCCGCAACCAGGATCATGTCAAAACGGTTGCCGATTTGCTTGACGGCATCTTCTACTGTTACGCGAGCCATGTGATGGAACTCCAGTTATCGAGAGGGAAAAAATGACGCAAAATTGTACACGAAGGCAATTACTCTGCCAACAGATCGTTAAGCATATCACTGTGGGTGCGGGCTTGACCAGCACAGCTTAGCCGGGCGGCGCGAATGATCGCCCGCAGATCCGCCAGGGCGGAATCAAAGTTATCGTTGACTATCACATAGTCATATTCGTTGTAGTGGGACATCTCGGACACGGCCTTGGCCATACGGCTGGCAATGACCTCGGCGCTGTCCTGGCCACGGCCGGTTAGGCGCCGCTCCAGTTCGGTCTTGGACGGCGGCAGGATAAAGACGCCTATGGCCTCCGGCATCAGTTTGCGTACCTGCTGAGCGCCCTGCCAATCGATATCGAGGAACACATCAATGCCCCTGGCCAGGGTGTCTTCCACCGCATGACGGGAGGTGCCGTAATAATTGCCGAACACCTCGGCCCATTCGAAGAAGGCCCCTTCGGCGATCAGACCCTTGAACTGGTCAACGCTGACAAAGTGATAATGCTGTCCGTTGGTTTCGCCTGGGCGCGGCGCGCGGGTGGTATGTGACACAGACACCTGCATATCCGCCGGTTTGTCCTGCAGCAAGGCCGCGATTAAGGAGGATTTTCCGGCGCCGCTGGGGGCCGATACGATAAACAGGTTTCCACGAGCACTCATGCTGATGCCATCCAATCGGGTTGGCCCCGTGCGCCTTGGCTTAGGGGCGAAAATCAAAGAGCTGGCCATTATATCTGCCGTGGGGCATAAAACGCCAGCGGGGCAGGGCTGACCGCTGACATTTGCGGGGAAATCCGCTACGCTGCCTCCCAGAATGAGTGCTTAAAAATCGCAACGGGAGTCAATTTTGCAGTATCGAACCTTAGTGACCAGTGACGGATGTGACAATGGACCACGGCTGGTGGCCATAGGCCTGGTTGGCCTGTTGCTGCCCGGCTTGGGCGCCCTGCTGTTTGGCGCCGGTCACTGGTTATGGGCACTTGGACTGCCTTTGATACTGGTGTCGTGGTTGTCGGCCAAGCGCCGTTGTCGCGACAGTTCCCGGCCGGGGTTCTGGGCCATGGCGCTGGTGGCCTTGATGTTGTTGTGGCTGTTAATGCTGACCCTGGCGGCGCCTGTGGCCGCCAGCCTGGGACTGCTGGCCCTGGCGGGCGCCATGCTGGGATTGCTGGCGGCGTTCCCATCCCATCCCCGCAAACATTACCGGGACGGTTATTGGCACATGGACATGCCTGTTCCTGAACCCTCAGTGGGGGGCCGTATTGAACCGAGCCTGGACGGCCACGCCGGAGCGGGGCCGGGGGGGCGTATTGAGCCGTCTCTTTCCATGGGCGGCCAGGCCATGCAAGCTCAGGCCATTCATGAGCGGGCCATGGAGGGGATAACCGAGGTATTGCCGGAACAGCTGGCCCACTCAGGTTACCGGGCACAAGATCAGCTGCCGGAAGACAGCGCCATAGGCGCCCCATGGCAGGCCGACGCCAATGGACCGGAAGCCTGGGATGAGGGCGCTGGTTGGCAAGCAAGGGAAGCTGAGGACGAACCGGATACCACGGGTTCCCTGACCGAGCTGATGCAGCAAATCTTGGTTGTATTGCAACGCTGGTGGCGCCCCATGTTGGCCTTGCTGGCACTGCTCGCCGTGGTTGCCTTGGTGACCTTGCTGTGGCCCAAGGGGCAAGACAGTGAAGAAAATGCCGGCGAGACTCAGCCCGAGAACCACAGCCGCGAACAGGTGAAATTGCCCGATGGCCTTAACCTGGCGCTGGAAGAAGAAGCACTGCTGCTTATCTGGAAAGGGGAGCGTACCCAGGAAGGACCCCTCTGGTCCCAGGCCACCGCCAAGGGTGATGCCACTTGCCGGGTATTGGAATTCAATAACGGCAGCCAATACAGACCTTTGGAGGTGCGGGTGCTTGCCTCCTCCGACACCGAGGCACGCTTCTCGCCGCTGGACAGCCGCGACATTATCCGCGACATGGCCCTGCGCGGCAGCGTCAGCCTCTGCGGCTACCAGTTCAGTCTCCGTGGCAGTCAGGCGGTGCTGGAGCAACAAGCCCACTTTGCCGAATACCTGCCCTGAATACCGACACATTTGATAAAAAGAAGGCACCCCTAGGGGTGCCTTTTGATTTTCCGGGCGTGCCTGGTTGCAGGCATAGCTTAGGGGGCCGGCGATATGCGCGGGCTCACTCGGCAGACGGCAATTTTCCTTGATCTATGCCGACCAGACGGCGAGTCTGCTCGGCTATCGGTAAGTACTGCGACCCGCTCTGCAGCTTGGCTTGCAACAAGGGCGCCGCTTCTGCGGCTATTTCACGGGCCTTGTTGGTTTCTCCCAGATACCAAAGAGCTTGCGCATTTTTGAGACGGATTAATTGGCCCTCGACCGAACCCGGAGGATGGTATTTTTCCGCCAGCTCCCATGCCCGCCCCAGCACCTTGTGGGCCTCTTGCCATTGCTGCGCGGCCAGATAGTAGTCGCCCTCGATACGAAGCAGGGTGACATGGGCCACATGATCCGGTGGGAAATGGGTCTCAAAAATGACCTTGGCCGCTTGTAACTTACTGTTTGCTTTTTCGAGGTCGTGATTGTTGAGGGCCACGGCTCCTTGCAGCAGTGAAACCAGGCCCAGGTTGTAGTCGCCTTTTTGGAATTGCTGTTCCGCCTGAACGTAAAGTTCCTCAAGTGCGCCATCAGCTATGGCTGCTTCACCGAGAAACGAGCGGCTGTAAGCCAGGAATAAACGGGCCGGGAATGTTTTCAGGGTGGAATCCGCGTAATGAGGGCTCAGCAGTGTCAAGGCTTGTTCAAAATCGTCCTTGCTGGCCTGGAAGTTGCCCAGTTCCAGATGGGCCTGCCCTCGGTCCGAGTGATAATTTCCAAGGGTGATAGGGTTGGTCAGATCCCTTGCCAGCTCCTGGTTGAGGATCTCGATTTCTTCCTGGTAACGTCCCTGATCCGTGAGCAGGTAAGCATAAGATTGGGTCACCGACTGATTGAGCTGAGAGTCGGGTTCGAGGATCCTGTGGGCCAGTTGATAGGCACGCACTATGGCGGTTTCGGCCTTTGCGTAGTCACCCAGATGGCGATAACAGTTGGACAGCATTCGCAGGGTGTCCAAATTCTGCGGATGATTGGCTCCGAACAGTCTCTCCGTATCGGTCAACAGTGCGCTCAATATGTCAATGGCCTGGGTATATTCCTCGGCATAGTAGTGCACATAGGCCAGGTGAAAACGGACGTCCAACGGCATTGTGTCCTGCGGGGACGGGTGTTGCTGCCAGTAGGCGTCGGCTTTTCCAAGGTAGTCCAACGCCTGGGCGAACTGGCTTTGCATCTCAAAGTAGGTCCCCAGATGATAATCCAGCAGCGCCTTGTCTTTTTCGCTGACACCGGGGGCCTGTGCCATCTGCTCGCCCCGGCGCAGGTAGCTGAGGGCCTCGTCAAATTGTCCGGCGCTGGCATAGGCACTGCCAAGCTCGGCGACATCGACCAAGGTTGGTTGCCCGCCGTTTTGCTGTTTCAACTTGAAGGCCTCTTCCATCAGGGCGACTGCCTGTTGATCCTGGCCGAGGTTGTTTTGCACCTTGGATAAAACCCCAAGCAGGCGGGACTTCACCTCGGGTTGTTGCGACAAGGTATTGCGGGTTTTGGTTATCGCGCTATTGACCAGCTTGTCGATACTGATGGCTTCACCCTGGGCATTTTCCGGCGAGGCGGCATCGAACATGTCGGTTAACAGCTCAATGACTTTATCCGCGGTGTGGGTTTGTTGTTGCAGGCTTGCCTGGGTGTGAATGAGTTCATCCCTTTGCTCGGTCAGGGAGCGGTTGAGCTTCGCAGTCACCACCAGGCCAGTAGTCATGGCAATGGCCAGTGCCGATGTCAGCAGGGAGGCGAGCGGGTGCCGTCCCAGCAGTTTACCAAAGCGATAACCCGGGGTGTTTTTGGTGGCCGACACTGTATGACCCGTGAGAAAGCGCTTGATGTCCCAGGCCAGCTCACCCACGGAGGCATATCTGTCTTCGGGACGCTTTGCCAGCGCCTTGAGCACTATATTGTCCAGGTCCTTCGGAATGCTGCGGTAGAGAGTGCTCGGCGTCTTGGGTTTGGTCTGGCAAATGTGTTCGAGGGTGGCGGACATATTGTCGCGGTCCACCGGCAAGGGAGCCTCACCCGTGAGCAGCTGGTACAATAGACTGCCCAGACCATAAACATCGGTGGCCGTGGTGGGTTGTTCGCCGCGGATCTGCTCCGGGCTGGCACAGCTTAGGGTCATGGCCAGCAGATGGGCTGCGCTGTCCCTATCCTGTCCCTGATTGAGCATGCGGCTGGTGCCGAAATCCAGCAGCTTGACCAGGCCAGTCTTGTTGACCAGCACGTTTTCCGGCTTGAGATCGCAATGAATAATCAAATGGTTATGGGCATAGCTGACCGCATCGCACACCCGCAGGAACAGCTCCAATCGCTCGGCCACGGACAGTTTGTTGCCAAGACAGTATTCCCTGAGGTTCAGACCTTCGACGAACTCCATCACCAGAAAGGGGCGGGCATCCTCGGTCAGGCCACCGTCGAGCAGCATGGCTATATGGGGATGTTGCAGCTTGGCCAGCAACTGGCGCTCGGTGGTGAAATGTTGCTGATCCTCACCGGCCACCATGGTCGGCGCCAGCTTGATGGCGACCTTTTGCTCGTATTGGCCATCGGCACGCTCGGCAAGAAACACCACGCCCATGCCACCTGTGCCAATTTTTTCGATGATTTTGTATGGCCCCAGCTGCTGACCAGGCGTCAGTTGCGATCCCAGTTCCCGAAGCTGATTGCCGATCAAGTCTCTCGCCTGCCCCGTGAGCACAGTGGTGGCCGCGCCGGCATGATCGAGCATGCGCAGCACCTGCTGGCGTTCGGCATCGCTGCAATTGCTGTGGTTCAGGAATTCAGTGCGCTCGCTGACCGGAAGCTCGATACAGGCATCAAACAGTTCTTTTATTCGTTTTAGTTCAGGCATGTTTGGTCTCAGTTGTTATGGTTCAGGCAATCGAAACTAATGCAGGCATCAATAAGTGTTTAAGTTCAGGCATGTTTGGTCTCAGTTGTTATGGTTCAGGCAATCGAAACTAATGCAGGCATCAATAAGTGTTTAAGTTCAGGCATGTTTGGCTTCAGTTGTTGTGGTTCAGGCAATCGAAACTAATGCAGGCATCAATAAGTGTTTAAGTTCAGGCATGTTTGGCGTCAACGTTACGGTTCAGACAATCGAATATATAGGCGCGGGCAAATGTCAGTTCCCGCTCCACCGTGCGCAGGCTGAGCTGCAGGGTTTCGGCCACCTTCTGTTGGCTGAATCCGGCGAAATAATGCAGCTCGACTATGGCCTCCATTCTGTCACCCAGGCTACTTATCTGGCTGATGCATTGCTCGACGGCAATCAGGCCCTCGTTTTCGTCTTCTGTGCTGAGTAAATCGTCCAGCCAGCGGGTCTTGATGGCCTTGCCACCGCGTTTGTCGGCGGTCTTGGCGCGGGCATAGTCAATCAGCAGATGACGCATTGCCTTGGCGGCGGTGCGAAACAGGTGTTCCTTGCTTTGATATTGGCCGTCAGCCTCTATGAGTTTGACGCAGGCTTCGTGAACCACCTCCGTGGTCTGCAATGTGATATTGCCGGCGTGCCGGGCCAGAATGCGGTTGGCACAGGCCTTGAGCTCCTGATAGAGCAGGGGATTGATCATGAGTTCGGCTGGGGTCAATTGGCCGGTCAAGGTGGCGGCCTCTGCTTTGGTGTAAGCCATATCGGAAGGGGACAATTTCATATTATTCCTTGCCCCGCTGTAACAGCTCTTCCATCAGGTGCTCAAATTCCAGAAACTTGGCATCCAGCCGGGCAAATGCCTGATCCTGATTATCGTACATGCCATCCTGTATGGCTTCGACATAGAGCTTAATCACCGAAAGGGGGGTGCGCAGCTCGTGTGACAGCATGGCCAAAAACTCGGCCTTTCGCGCCTGACATTCGGCGTCGGTCAGAGGGCTGTCGACGACAGCAGGGCCATCCGTATTCTCTGGCCGTTGCGGTAAAGGCTGGTTCATAATCTCTCTGGCACCCTGGCAATTAGTATGATTGCAGGATTAGAGCAGAAGAATATGCAGTGAGTATGCAGAAACCCCGGCGCCGGAGTATGTGTTCAGGGCAAGGGCTCGAATTTGTAACCTGCACCGTATACCGAGCGGATCAGTTCCTGCTCTATCCCCAGGGAGGCCAGTTTTTTACGGACATTGCGGATGTGACTGTCGACGGTGCGATCGGACACATCGCGGTAATCCTGATACACCAGATCCAAAATCTGGGCCCGGGAGTAGATGCGGTTGGGATTGGAGTACAACAAATGGAACAGCTTGAACTCAATGGCCGTCAGTTCCACCGCGGCCGCTCCCATTGACAGATTAAAGCTGGCGGTATTCACCTTTAAGCCGCTGTCCACCATGGGCTCACGATTGAGGCGCCGCAACTGTACCTTGACCCGTGCCACCAATTCCTTGACCGAGAAGGGTTTACAGACATAGTCGTCGGCACCTATCTCCAAGCCCACCAAGCGGTCGACTTCTTCCACCTTGGCCGTGGTCATTATGATAGGCAAATTGGAAAAGGCGCGAATTTCCCGGCACACCTCCAGCCCCTGCTTGGTGGGCAGATCGAGATCCAGCAGTACCAAGGCCGGAGCATGGGCTTGCACCCACCCGGCCACACCGGCACCATCGGCAAAGTGTTGGGTTTTCAGGCCCGCCGCGTGCAGGTACATCAGCACAATGTCGGCGATTTCCTGGTCGTCTTCGACCAGCACTACTGTATCTGTCATAGGCTCCGGTGCCTTAAAGCGGGAGCCGTATTCTAATGGCCAAACCGCCAAGAGAGGAAGCGCTGGCGGAAATCGCGCCGCCATGGGCCTCGACTATGGACTTGCAGATCCACAGTCCCAGCCCAGAGCCGGATTGGCTCCTGTCTTTGGTGGAGCCGGCGCGGTACAAACGCTCGAATATCCGCGCCAGCTCCTCGGTCGTGATGGCGGGCTTACTGTCTTCTACCTCAATCACCAGCCAGTTGTCGTCTTGGCTCAGGACGACCCGGGCCTGACCCCAATCATCCGTGTACCTGTAGCTGTTTTTCAGCAGGTTATTCATCAATTGCATCATCCGGCCCTGATCCAGTAAGGGCTCCAGTTGATGGGAGGTCTTATCCGTCAAGGTCAGCTGGATGGCTTTTTGTTGCATCATGGGCCTGAAGGATTCAACGCTGGATGCCAGCAGCTCGCTGATCTGGGTTGGTTGGCGATTTAATATCAGCGCCCCCGAATCCATCAGTGACAACTGGTAAATATCGCCCACCAGGTGGTTGAGGTTGGCGATGCGCTTTTGCAGCAGCTCATAGGATCTGTCATCCGGCTGCAATACCCCATCCTGCAAGGCTTCCAGCTGGATCTTGACCATGGCCAGTGGGGTACGCAAATCATGGGTAACCTCGGCCAACATCTGGTTTTTCTGCTCCATGAGTTCGCTCATCATCTCGGCCTTGCGCAGCGCCTCGCGCTTCTCGAAGACTTCCCTCTGCTTGGCCTTGGCCACCGCCAGGCGCCAGCGGAACAGCCAGTACAACATCAGACCCAGCAGCAGCAGACTCAGCAGGCGGAACCACAGGGTCTGGAAAAACTTGGGCTCTATATCCACGTCCAACACCAGGGGGGAGCCACTCCAATTGCCCGCGCGATTGCTGCCTTCCACAAGCAACCGATACTGACCCGGAGGCAAGGACGTGTACTTGGCCTGGCGCAGGTCCGCCGGCGTGGACACCCAGTCGCTGTCGTAGCCTTCCAGCTTGTATCTGTATTGATTGGCTCTGGGATCGGAAAAATCGAGTGCGGCAAAACGCAGCGAAAACTGATTGGCCGTGCTGGGCACCTTAATCTTGGGCTGGCGATAATCAAAGTTCAGCTTTTGATTGCCGACCATGAGTTCGGTCACCACCAGGGGGATCGCGTCCTGGCCTTTAATGCCCGGGTCCTGGTCAAGCAGCACCAGGGCATCGCGGGAGGCGTGCAGCAGTTGACTGTCGTTCAAACGCAGAAAATTATTGGCCTGCCCCATATCCAGGGCACCATCGGCCTCGTTCAGCGCCTGCAGCAGCTTGCCATCCTCATCCAACAGGAGGCGGGTTCCGAGCCAATAGTGGCCGTTTTCCAGCTGCAACAGACCATCTTCGTTGTCGATTTGACCTATGGCCTCGGCGGCAAAGGGCGCGAAGTGCAGCGTGCCGTCGTGCTCGGACACCAGCCTGTCTATGCCGGCATTGTGGTACACCAGGATCTCGCCGCGGCGGTTTTGCAGGAATTGCACGATAAAGTCATGCCTAAGGGTGCCGTCTGTGCCTTGTTTTCCGGTGTAGAGCCGCATCTGTTGCCGGCCATTGTCTATCAGGCCAAAACCGCTGGTGGTCGCTATCCACAGCCGGTTGCTGTTATCGACCATCAAGCGGCGCACGTAGTTGATGACCGGGCTTCCATCTGTGTTTTGCGGGACAGTGAAACTGCGACTGGCCAAATCCAGTCTGGCCAGGCCGCGATCCGACCCCACCCAGAGTTCCCCCTGTTTACCGAGCGCCAAATGGCGCACGTATACCCCCTCGGTCTTGGCCAGTGGCAGGCGAAACTCCTCGGCCGTGCCCAACTTGCGATCAAGCCTGAAAATATTGCCATTGCCTCCGCCGAGCCAGTAAATGTTCTCTGTCTCTCTGATGCCGGAGAAAAACGACTGCTTGCTCAGGCTGGGATCCTTGAGCAGGGGTTCGGTTTTCCCCGTGATTAGGTCGAGTTCTATGGGCTGGTGCTGATTGAAGATAATGAGTTGCGACTCGCTGACCTTGATAAGGTTGGCCAGGTAAGAACTGAAGGTATCCTCCAGCTGGGGCGAGAAGCGATCAAAGTAATGGAAGCGCTGGGTTTGCGGATTAAAAAACTGCAGCCCGAAGTTGGACACCCCAATCCATAGCAGTCCGTCCTTGGTTCTGAGCAGGGGATAGGCAAAGTCGCCCCGCAGGCCATGTTTGTCGAGCAGATTGCCCCGCAACTCCTTTTGCAATTGCCCAGTGTTTGCATCGCGGATCTCCAGCCCCAGGGTACCCGACAGCCACACCTGGCCGTCGCCGCTTTCGACAATGGCGGTGTTGGCGGCATCGGCCCGGGAATCCGGAGAATCCAGCTTGATGGCGGTTCGGCGATCGCGATTCAGTATATAGGTGCCCTGTTTTTGGGTGGCGAGCCAGATGCGCCCATCCTGTGCCAAATGCAGCCGCCTTATCACCACGCCATTCAGCAGGGCTGGCTCACTGACCAAAGCGAACTGCCGCCCCCCGGGCGCCATCTTGGCCAGCCCCTTGGCGCTGGACAGCCACAATGTGCCGTCACTGTCGACTTCCAAATCCAGCAAATAGTTGAAGAATCGCTCCCCGGCATTGTCGGCCGAATTGAAATGACTGAATTTCCGCGTCGTCAGGTCCAGGCGGTCGAGACCAAAGCTGTGGGCCAGCCACAGCCGACCCTCGGCATCCTTCTTGATGGCGTTGACCTGGTTACCGCCCAATGAGGCCGGATCGCCGTCATCGTGACTGAAGTGGCTGAACTCATAGGTGCGCAGATCCAGCCGCAGCAGGCCGCTGGTCATAGTGCCTATCCAGAGCACATCGCCATCGGCAAGCAAGGAGCGCACATAAATGCCGGACACATCGAAGGGCATGCCTTCAGAGGTCATTTTCAGGTTTTCATAGCCGTCAAAGCGGAACAGGCCCTTCTGGGTGCCGACCCAGATAAAGCCCCTGTCATCCTGGGCCAGCTTCAAAATTTCCTTGTTGGCCAGCTTGCCATCGGCCTCGGCCGCAAACAGCAGCGGTGAAAACAGCCTGGGATCATAGCTGGTGGCTGCCTGGCACAGGCAACTGAAAGTCAAAAGAAAACCAAGGATGATTCTGGTTCGGAATGAGGGCATATCCGCTGTTTATTTGTGCTTGTTATGGTGGAAATTCTGTCACAGCGGCACCGGGAGTGCCAGCGTTAAACCGGCACTGCCAGGATCCTCAAACCGGCGCCACTTTTTTCTCCAGCCGGGGCAGTCTGCAAACTCAGTGCACAATTCGCATTTTCAGTCTCCGGGTAAGCAAGAACGCTTTTAAAAAAATGTGGCGGGTTTGGTCTCAGGAATTCGTAACTGAAGTAGTGGGTTCACTGCAAGGGCGACGGGGGCTGGCAAATACAGAATGCCGCAGCGCGATGCTGGGCCCACCAAAAGCTGAGTAACAAACGGGGCCGCCAGGTGTTTGGGTTGTTGCCGTATATAAAAACCGAGGAGAAAGCTTGATGAGCAAGCAGTTTAAAATCAATAAATTGTCAGGTTTAATTACCGCAGCCGTGTTGGGCACGCTAAGCAGCACCGCAGCAATGGCGGCGATCCATCTCGATACCACCGTGGGTGAGGCGGCGTCTTTTAAAATGATTACCCTTGACGGTGGCAATGGTTATTTTGATAACACCTTTGAAGTGTCTGATCGTGTCACTGTCGACTCCGAGGGCCGTTTGCTGGTGGTGGGAACGACGTCGCCAGGCGTTGAGCAAAACGACCAGGTTTATATAGAGCGGCGCCTGGCAGATAACAGCCCGGATGCCAGTTTCGGCGACGGTGGTAAGGTGACCATCAGCGACGCCAATTATCGGCTGTTCGGTTCTGTTGTCGCCATAGACAACCAGGGCCGGATTTTGGTGGCAGGCGAAAGCGACAACAATGAGCTGCGCTTATATCGTTTACTTGCAAACGGGTCTTTGGACGGCAGTTTTGGCACTAATGGCGAAACCATTTTCAGCATTAATACTTACGGCCCTCAGACAACCAGCATTACCACAGATTCGCAAGGACGGATTTACCTGGCCGGACGGGTTTACACCGGCGCCGGAAATGATGCCTATATCGCTCGCTTTGACGCCAACGGCAACCTGGACACCGGCTTTAACAGCACAGGTTATTGGCTGCTGGGCGCCGAAAGTGACGACCTTATCAATGATTTGATGATTGACAGCAATGGCAAACTACTCGCCGCTGGTCACCTGGCCTTTGTGCCCACTTTGCTTCGCTTTAATCAAGACGGCAGTATGGATACCAGCCTGGCCGGTACAGGCCAGGTTTCAGTCAGTCGTGCCGCCACCCCCAACAGTGAAGCCTATGACCTGACCATTGACGCCACTGGCAAAATTTTGGTTACCACTACTGAGCGCACCAGCGACGTTGACGCAACGCCAATCTTTAATTTGTACCGCTATAACAGCGATGGCACCCTGGATACTGGCTTTGCCGACAATGGCTGGTTTGGCCTGGATGCAGCCAATGCGGGTACGCGCCGCTATAACGAGGCCTCCATGGTGGAACTGGACAGCCAGAACCGCATCTTGTTGGCCGGTAAAGTCGGGGATGGCAATGAAACGCATATGGCCATGTTACGCCTGACCGATGCCGGCCAGCTGGACAGCAGCTTCGGTAGCAATGGCATTGGCCATTACTATCTCGAGCCCGCTGAAGCAAACAGCAAACCGTTAATGGTGCATCAGGAATCCAACGGCAACCTGAATATCTTTTCCCACCAAACCGGCAATGAAGGCCATGACTTGGGTTGGACCAAGGTGAACGTTGACGGCCATGCCACCACCCCATTTGCCAATGACGGCACTGTGATTGCTGGCGCCGACGACCTGACCATCCCCTTTGATCAATTTGAAGACCTGAATAAAGTGCGGGTTGACGCCCAGGGCCGTACCCTGGCGGTAGGTAATGGCGAAGACAGCAACAAAACCACCGGCGAAGACGCTTTTATCCGCCGCTACAACGTCGACGGCAGTCTGGACACCAGCTTTGGTAACGGCGGTATCTATCAAGTGGACCTGGGGACCGGCGATTATATTCGCGATATTCAGTTGGATGACAGTGGCAATATCTGGTTACTGGAAACCTCAGACTGGAATAACACCACCTTTCACCTGATTAAACTTACGCCAGATGGTCAGCCGGATACCAGCTATGGCACCAACGGTGTGGCCACCTTAACGCCGGGTTTCGGCGCCGAGCTTATGGTGCTCACTAGCGACGGCAGTGCTGTGGTGACGAGCAGCACCTACCAGACAGTTAAAGTGCTGGCAGACGGCAGCCAGGACACCAGCTTTGGCAATAATGGGATATATGTGCCTGCTGGTCTGAGTGGTTTCTACCGCTCCAGATACCTCAGTCTGGACAGCCAGGGCCGGATTATATTGGCGGGTACTGTCAATAATGCTTCCAACAGCTTAGTAATCCGTGTGAATGCTGACGGCACGGTCGACAATACCTATGCCAGCAATGGTATGCTGACTGTCAGCCTGCCGACGTCACTTTCACCAAACGGCGATGCCAATTACACGGCCGCTTTGGTCGATGGCGATACCTTATGGCTGACAGTTGCGGCCCCAAGCAGCAATGGTGATATGAACTTTCTGCTGCGTATTGACGGCAATGGTGCCATTGACAGCAGCTTTAATGGCGGTTCACCAGCGCAATTTGGCGCTGGCCAGAAGTTTAATCCACTAACGATGCAGAAAGACAGTGCCGGCCGCCTGGTGATTGCTGGTTGGGTCAGCCGCTATAGCTACGATTTCTCCTTTGTCGCACGAATGAATGCCGACGGTAGCAATGACGAAACCTTTGCCACTGGCGGGGCTAAAACTTTTGATTTCAGCGCTAACACCGATTTCACTGACTTGGCGATTAAACCCAATGGCGATTTGGTGATTGCAACCTACGCGGGTTGGAACAATGACCGCGGCATGCTGGTGCACCTGACCGAGAACTCGCCGCCGACCATATCCGGTACCCCTGCAGCTGAGGTCAACCAGGACGCGGCCTACAGTTTCATCCCCACGGCCGCAGATCCTGAAAACGACAACCTCAGCTTCAGCATCCAGAACAAGCCCGCCTGGGGCAGCTTTGACACCAACACCGGCGCCCTCACCGGCACCCCGGGTTATGCGGATGTCGGCAACTTTAGCGACATAGTGATTTCGGTCAGCGACGGCAAGCTCAGCGCCAGCCTGGCGGCCTTCAATATCTCTGTGGCCAACGTCAATGACGCCCCCACCGGCAGCGTCACTATTGCCGCCAGCAGCCCCAACGGTCAGACCCTGATTGCCAGCAACACCTTAGCGGACCTTGATGGCATGGGCACTGTCGGCTATATCTGGTCACGCGACGGTATCGAGATCGCAAATGGCGCTCAATATACCCTGGTACTGGCGGATAAAGATCACAACATTAGCGTCAATGCCTATTACACCGATGGCTTTGGTACCATAGAATCAGTTGATAGCGCAGTCACTACAGCAACTGCCGACTTCTTCAACGCCGACGCCGATGGCGATAACCTCAGCAACGCCGAAGAACTGGCCCTGGGCACAGACTACACCAAGGCCGACAGTGACGCCGACGGCGTCAACGACGATGTCGACGCCTTCCCGCTGGATATCAACGAGTCGGTCGATACCGACCAGGACGGCATAGGCAACAACGCCGACACCGACGATGACAACGATGGTGTGCTCGACGTCAACGACGCCTTCCCGCTGGATGCGACCGAGACTGTCGATACAGATAACGACGGCATAGGCAACAACGCCGACACCGACGATGACAACGACGGTGTGCTCGACGTCAACGACGCCTTCCCGCTGGATGCAACCGAGACTGTCGATACCGACAACGACGGCACAGGCAACAACGCCGATACCGATGACGACAACGACGGTGTGCTCGACGTCAACGATGCCTTCCCGCTGGATGCCACCGAGTCTGTCGACACAGATAACGACGGCATAGGCAACAACGCCGATACCGACGATGACAACGACGGTGTGCTCGACGTCAACGACGCCTTCCCGCTGGATGCGACCGAGACTGTCGATACCGACAACGATGGCATAGGCAACAACGCCGATACCGACGATGACAATGACGGTGTGCTCGACGTCAACGATGCCTTCCCGCTGGATGCGGCAGAAAGCCTCGATACCGATAACGACGGCATAGGCAACAACGCCGACACCGATGACGACAACGATGGTGTGCCGGACAGCGAAGATGCGCTGCCGCTGGATCCGACCGAGACTGTCGACACCGACCATGACGGCATAGGCAACAACGCCGACACCGACGACGACAACGACGGCGTGGCCGACACCGAAGACGCCTTCCCGCTGGATGCCAGCGAGTCGGTCGACACAGACCAGGACGGCATAGGCAACAACGCCGACTTGGATGATGACAACGACGGTATCCCGGACGTGGATGACAGCGCGCCGCTGGATCCCAAGGTCGGTGACGCCATAGCGCCTGTGTTTGCCGCGCTGGAGCCGCTGGTATTTGAGGCCGAAGGCCCCACTACCGTGGTGACCTTGCCAGTACCTGTGGTGACTGACAATAACAGCCATGCCCCGAGCGTCAGTTCCGATCTGCAGGGCGGCTTGTCCCTGGGTGAGCACATCATCACCTGGACCGCCACCGACTATGCCGGCAACCAAAGCACCGCCGAGCAGAGCGTGACCATAGTGGACACCACGGCGCCTGTGTTTGCCGAGCTGCAACCGCTGGAGCTGAACGCGACCGGTCGCCTGACCGATGTTGCCGCCGTGCTGACCGCCAAGGCAGATGACCTGGTGGACGGTGAAGTGAGCGCCGAGATTGTCGGTGACAAACAACTGGTGTCCGGCCTGCATCAACTTGAGCTCAAGGCCAGCGACAGCGCGGGCAATGTGGCGACCACCCAGCTTGAGGTCAGCATACTGCCGAAACTGGAACTGGTGGCGAGCCTGCCGGTGGAAGCCGGTGGCGACTACCAGGTGCCCGTGAGCCTGAGCGGTCTGGCACCGGCCTATCCTGTGGACATCAGCTACAGCCTGTCGGTGGACGGCGCTCTGGTCAGCCAAGGCAATGCCGGCATAGCCAGTGGCACAGACGGCAAACTGTCTGTGACAGTACCGGCCACCGTTGGAGTGAACTCGACCGTCAGCCTCAACATAGACGAGGTCACGCATGCCTTTGCGCCCGAAGCAACGGCCAGCAAACTGGCGGTGATAGCGCAAAACCTGGCGCCGTCGATGACACTGCAACTGTCCCAGCAAGACGTCGTAGGTAACCTGGTTGACCCGGCCAATGGCACAGTGATGCTGAACGTGGCCGTCAGCGATGTGAACCAGGGCGACAGCCACAGCGTCAGCTTCGAGGTGCTGGACCAGGCCTTCAGCGGTACCGTGACCCAGGACGGTCTGGGCTTCGAGTTTGACCCCAGCGCCCTCGATGATGGCAGCTATGCCATAGAGGTGACAGTCACCGAGAGCAACCGCGTCGAGCCGCTCAGCAGCAAACGCCGGCTGAACTTCGTGGTGCAAACCCTGGCGCCGCTGACCGACAGCGACAGCGACGGTGACGGCATCGCCGACAACCTCGAAGGTTACGGTGACAGCGACGGTGACGGCATCGCCGATTACCTGGACAACGACAGCAATACTGCCCGCTTGCCTCTGGGTGACAACACAGAGCCGATGCAAACCACCCCGGGTATCCAGTTGTCTCTGGGCTCCCTGGTGAGTGCCGCCAATGGCAGCGCCGGCAGCGGTGCCGCCCTGAGCAACGAGCAATTGGCTGCACTGTTGGCCAATGACCCGACAGCGGCCAATACCACGGACGGTCACTATGTGGCGGCCACCCCGCTGCTGGACTTCAGCCTGAGCGACCTGAGCGAGGCGGGACAGACCGTGTCCGTGGTTATCCCACTGCCGAGCGGCGTACTGCTGCCGGAAGGGGCTGTGTACCGCAAGTACAACACCACCCAGGGCTGGTTCAGCTTCGTTGAGGATGCCAACAACCAGATAGGCTCGGCCCAATTGGATGCCAACGGCAACTGCCCGGTACCGGGCTCGGCTGCCTATGGTCAGGGATTGACGGCGGGCGATCAGTGTATCCAGCTGGTACTTGAGGACGGTGGTCCGAACGATGCCGACTTCAGCGCCAACGGTGCCATCGACGATCCGGGGGTGATCAGTACCCAGAGCCAGAACCGCGCCCCTGTGGTGGTGGATGATGTGGCCACCACCATGGCAGGTCAGACCCTGGTTATCGACGTGCTGGCCAACGACAGCGATCCGGACGGTGACAGCCTGACCCTGATCGGCGCCAGCGCCGACCATGGCCGCGCCGTGGTGACGTCCAACAACCAGCTGGGTTACATCCCGGCGGCGGGCTTCAGCGGCACGGCCACCATCACTTACCAGGTAAGTGACGGCATGGGCGGCAACAGCGAAGGTCAGCTGCAGGTGACTGTCACCCCGGCGCCGGTAGCGCCCGAGAAGGACGACAAGGGCGGCTCACTGCCACTCTGGTCGGTGCTGCTGGGTCTGCTGGAGCTGAGACGTCGCAAAGCCAAGTAATCTGAGGACTTCCGGCATCGCCTGGATATCCAGAAGCTCTTAAACAAAGCCTCCGCCATGCGGGGGCTTTTCTTTTGCCAGCAGGGACAGTGGGAGTTTATCCCACGGGGCCTGGGCCACATTTTACGAGTATTCTGCCCCAAGGCTGTTAACAGACTGTAGCCTGGCTGCGGGCCATGCAGTAAACTGCTCGCTTTTGCGGTGGGCCCAGATCCATGGGAAAGCGTCATGGGAAAACACAGATGAGTTCCGGAGAACAGCGCGGATGACGCAGGTCCTGACACTGGTGATCCTGGCGGCCGGTATGGGCAGCCGTTTTGGCGGTGACAAGCAGTTGGCCGAACTCGGCCCCAGGGGCGAGAGCCTGTTATTGCTGTCGCTGCGCCAGGCCTTTGCCGCCGGTTTCCGCAGGGCCGTGTTGGTGATCCGCCCCGAACTGGAGGCGCAGCTGTTGGCCTCGTTGCAAGGTCAATTGCCGGACGAACTGGAACTGCATTGCTGTTTTCAGCGCCTCGATGATCTGCCCGCGTCTGTGAAGACGGCACCGTGGCAAGGTCGCAGCAAACCCTGGGGCACGGCACACGCACTCTGGAGTGCGCGCCATCTGGTCAGCGGACCAATGGCGGTGATCACCGCCGATGATTTTTACTGTGCCGATGCCTTCGCGCAATTGGCCTTGGGGCTCAGGAACTCGGATAACTGGATGCTGGTGGCCTATCGCCTCGGCAATACCCTGTCGGAGCATGGCGGGGTCAACCGTGGTCTGTGCCGCGAAGCCGATGGCTGGTTGCAGGATATCCGCGAGTGCCTGGCGATTGAATATATAGATGGTCAGCTGCAGGGTAAACTGGCCGGCAACACAGTGGCACTGAGTGCGGACATGCCTGTGTCCATGACCAGCTGGGGCTTTCAGGCAGATATTTTTCCCCGGCTGGAGTCGGCGCTGACGAACTTTTTCAAGCAGCAGCCGCAAGCCTCCAGTGAGTGTTTCCTGCCGGATGTGGTACAAGAGGCCATGGCCTGCGGGCAACCGGTGCGACTCGCAACCGCCCGGGACATCTGGCTGGGGGTGACCTTCCCCGGGGATGCGCCCAGGGTCAGACAAGCTTTGATGGAGTTATTGGGTGATTGAACTCATACGGCAGCGGGTGCTGCCTCACTATTCGATAGCAGCTAACAGCGCAATAGCAGCAAGCAGCGCTGGCGAGATTAAGATTTCGCCCCTGGGCAACGGCCATATTAACGACACTTTTTTGGTGCGTGCCGGCGGCACAGAGTTGGTGCTGCAAAGGCTCAATACCCAGGTGTTTCCCGATCCCTGGACTTTGGTGAACAATGCGGCCCTGATTGATGCCCATCTGCAACGGCAGCAGGCGGCCGGTCGCTTCCGCTTGCAGCGCATAGATCCGCAGCTGACGCTGGATGGCAAGCTGGCGGTGGATTTGGGTGCCGACGGTTTCTGGCGTGCCATTCGCTTTCTGCCGCACAGCACCAGTCTGGAGGTGGTAGGCTCGATTGCCGAGGCAAGGCAGGCCGCTGCGGCCTTCGGCCATTTTGCCATGGCTCTCAGCGATTTTAATGCCTCGCTGCTCGGCGATGTGATCCCCAACTTCCACCATCTGCCGGGGCGTATGGCCCAGCTGCAACAGGCCGTGGCCGCAGACAAGGCCGGCCGGGTGGCCGAATGCCAGGATTGGCTGAGCTTTGTGCAGCAACAGCAGCCCCTGCTGGATGAACTGGCGCAAACCCTGCCCAACTTGCCGCTGCGGGTGTGCCATAACGACACCAAGATCAACAACATGCTGTTCGACAAGCGCGACGGCAGCGCCATGGCTATTATCGACCTCGACACCTGTATGCGCGGTCAGCTGATGTATGACTTCGGCGACATGGTGCGTACCTTCACCTCCCCCGAGGCCGAGGATTCTCGAAACCTGGATAAGGTGCGGGTGCGACCCGAGATGTTTGCCGCCATCTGCGAGGGTTTCCTGGGCGAACTGGGGCAAGTGCTGACCCAGGCCGAGCGCCACAGCCTGTGGCTCGGTGCCAGGGTCATGTGCCTGATGATTGGGGTGCGCTTCCTCACCGATCACCTCAATGGCGATGTGTATTTCCATATCCAGCGCGAGGGTCATAACCTCGATCGGGCCGCCAACCAGTTCAGCCTTTATCTGAGCCTGCTGGCCCAGGCCGACAGTTTGAAGGCCTGTTTGAGTTGAATCGCGCCAAGCCACAGCTGTCATAGCCTGAGCGAGTGTTGCCCTTACCCTATGCCAAAGTGCCAAGAGAAGCCCCTATGAACTGGAATGTTGACCCTATTTTGTTGCAGCTTGGAAGCATCAGCCTCCATTGGTACGGGTTGTTGTTTGCCACAGGTATCTGGGCCGGAGCGTCGCTGCTCAAACGCCTCTTGGTCGAGGGAAAGCAGAATGCTGAGCTGGTGGATGAGCTGTTTCTGCCCGTGTTTATCGGCATCCTGGTCGGCGCCAGGCTGATGCATTGCCTGGCCTACGAGCCGGACTACTTTCTCGCCCACCCCATAGAAATGCTTTACCTCTGGAAGGGCGGCCTCGCCAGCCATGGTGGCGGCCTGGGCGCTATTCTCGGCGTGCTGTGGGTGGCGAAACGACAAAAGGTCGGTCTGCTGTTCCTGCTGGACTATCTGGCCCTGCCGACCCTGGCATTCGCCGTTTGTGTGCGTACCGGCAATATGATGAACTCGGAAATCTACGGCACTGTGACCGACATGCCCTGGGGCATAGTGTTTGAACGTATTGATATGCTGCCAAGGCACCCGGCGCAGCTTTACGAAGCCCTGGGGTATCTGCTGCTGGCGCTCTTGCTGTGGCGTTTTCGCCGCGGCCTGCTGGCCCTTGAGGGGAGGCTGTTCGGCGCCTTCCTTATCGGGGTGTTTGTCATCCGCATGCTGGTGGAAACGGTCAAACCGGAACAGGCCAGTTATATTCCCGTGCTGCCCCTGACCGTGGGGCAAATTCTCAGCCTGCCCTTTATTCTCACCGGCGTCTGGCTCTGGCTGCGCGCCCGCCGCAGCTAAGGTGACAAGTCGTCGACAGTGTCGGCGGCAATATTTCCCGGCCCGATATTTCCCGACAATACTGGCAGTTGCAACAGGGTTAATTCATAATCGCCGCAGACTTTCTTTTTGCGGTCAGGTCAATGTCACGCTCAGATCCTTCGTCCCAGGAGCCATGCCAGAATCGCCGTGCCGAGCGTTGCAGCTGGTTGCGGCTGACCCTGAAGCGCTCCCAGCAGGAGGCTGCTGCCTCCTCGGCAATGACGGCCACCAGTGACAACTTCTTCAACGCCTATGCCATTTTCCTCGGCGCCAGTCTGGGGCAGATGGCCTGGGTCAGCGGTTTGCCGCAATTGTTCGGCGCCATCTCCCAACTGTTGTCCGTATGGCTCGCCAGTCACTTCTCCCGCAAGCAATTTATCGTCGCCTGTGCCGGCTTGCAGGCACTGGTGGTCATGGCCATGGGCGCAGTGGCGGCTTTCAGACCTGACGAGGGCGTGTGGATCTTTATCGGCCTGGCCGCCCTGTACCACGGCTTTATCAACCTCATTCAACCCCACTGGCGCGCCTGGATGGGGGCCATAGTGCCGGAGCGGCGCCGCGGCGCCTTCTTTGCTGCCCGCACCCGGCTGACCATGGGGGCTTCACTGTCGGTATTCTTCATCGGTGGCGGCATACTGACACTGACAGACTCGGCGGGTATGGCCTGGCTGGGGTTCAGCCTGCTGTTCTCCATCGCCGCCATGGGGCGTTTTGTGTCGGCGCGGTTGTTGTGGCTGATGCACGATCCCGAGCCCAGATACCCGCGGGAACGCGGGGTCTTTGTCCGTACCCTGAAAAACTTTGCCGGTGCCTGGAAGGATAAAACCTTCCGCCACTACAGCCTGTTCGTGGCCGGGATGCAGGCCATGGTGGCCATCTCGGCACCTTTCTTTGCTGTGTATATGCTGGAAGGGCTCAAGTTCACTTACCTGGAATTTGTGTTTGCCAGCGTGGCCTCCATCTGCACCCAGTTTGTCACCCTGAGATTTTGGGGCCGCTTCAGCGATCTCTACGGCAACCGCTTGGTGATGATCATCACCTCCTGCCTGATCCCCAGCCTGCCGCTGCTGTGGCTGTTCTCGGATAACTACGGTTACATACTGGCTATTCAGGCCTTCTCCGGCTTCGCCTGGAGCGGCTTTACCCTGAGCACCGCCAATTACCTGTATGACATCCGCCCCTTCCGCTCCGATTTCGCCACCTACGCGGCGTTGCAGGCGGCCCTCAGCGCCGGTCTGGTGTTTGTCGGCGCCATGTTCGGTGGTCTCATCGCCAGCCACGCGGCGGACTTCCTCGCCTGGAGCGGCTGGGATCTCGCCAGCCCCATCTTCGTGGTATTTCTGGTGTCGACGGCGCTGCGCACCCTGGTCACCGCCTGGTTTATTCCGCGTTCGGTGGAACCCAAGGTGCGCCCAAGGCCACAGCTGTTGCAGCTCATCTTCCGCATCCGCGGCTTCAATGCCATCAGCGGTGTGGCGCTGGATTTTCTTACCGTGGTCAAGAAGCGCAAGGATTAAGGTCAGATAGAAACAGCCCGGCGGTTGCCGGGCTGTTATTTGTGGAGCTGCACGGTATTGAGTGGGACCTATTGGGCCAGCCTCAGCCACTTGTCGCTCCATACCTCGCCGACGCTGCCATCCATGGGCGCCCAATCGCTTTCTTCATTGAAGCCCTTGATGGAGACATAGTCGCCATACTTGCCGAGCAAACTGAGGTAAGCCCTCATGGCCACACCGCCGTTGCCATCGCTCACTTCAACAACTATCTCGCCGAGATCATTGATGCTCCAACTGAAGTCTGTCGTTTCCGCGGGATCGACCATATAGTCGGTAAAGCTGCCGCCATTTTCATTAAAGAGGATCAGGGTCTCCAGGTTACCTTCGGAGTCGTATTCCTTGAACTGATAACCTGTCAGCATCCCGGCGGTAAAAGCCATGGCTCCGGCGTCACCGCGACAGCCGGCCACCAACTCGCGGTACTGTGTCAGTGACTTGAGGGTGTCGACTATTGGGCCACCGCTGCTGTCATCCCATTGGGTGTTGCCACTGTCGCAGACGAAATCTGCCGGCGGTATTCCACCGTTGAACAGGGTGAAATCCAGATTGTTGACTATGTCGTCTTTGGCTGTTTGGTTGAAGATGATTTCATCATCATCGTCGTGGCCCGCACCGGCGGGGATAAAGGCACCGATACGAACGGCATTCTGCAGCTCGGCGAACAGTATTTCCCCCATGTCTTCCATCTCATGGTCGCCGAAATGGCGCACCGCGTCCGGCAGGGCCAGCAGGAACAGGGTTTGTCCGGATTGGGTTACTGTGCGCCAGGTGCCGGTGGCGTAGAGCATGGCGCTGCGTGTCTGCATGCCCATGCCGTCCTCCATCCAGTACAGTTTGTGGTACTTGACTGTGCCGCCTTCAATCAATTCGGCCAATATGTTCATATCGTCATGCCAGGCAACGTAGGGGCCCACCAGATGATCGGCACTGCCATCGGAGGCGGTGGCGGACACCATGGAGGCCAGGGTCAGCGCAGGTCCTTCGGTGCCATCGGCCATGCGGGCCCAGACGCTGTTGCACATGCCTTCCACCGTGCCGTTGTCACCACATCCATCCCACAGAAACAGTCGATACTGGTCGTGATCCGTGGTGGCCTTAATGGCAAAGGCCTTGGCACCTTCACTGAAACTCACACTCTCAGGCATAACCTTGTGCCAGGCCCAGGTGTTTTCCTGCTTGGACAGCAGGAGTCTGGTATTGAGCCCGGCAAGGGCGTACTCGGTGGCGCTCAGGGTTTCACTCAGGGACGGAAAATCAGGATGGCTCAGGGTAATGGTACCGTCCTGATTCAAGCCGCTGATGACGAATTTTTCCGTGGTGGCTTGCCAACCGTTGTCGGTCAGCACAAAGTCATCCATATCAAATTCATCACTGCTGTGGACGACGAATTGGCCATTTAACAGTTCGTAGCGGGTCTCTGTGGTGGTCTGATTGGTGGCGTCATATTGAATGCCACCATATTCGAGACTCAGTTCGGCTTCCTCTACCTCGCCATCGAACCAGAAGATGCCGTTGCCACTGACCTCGGCCACCAGATTGGCCGCCGCCGCATTGGCTTCGGCGTGGAGCAGCGCGACCTGATCTTCCAGATTCTCACCGGACACGCCGGCGGCCCCTTCCACTTCATCTGAGCCGGCCACGGCGTCGGGATCAAACTCGCCACCGGCTTCCACCGCCGCCTGAACCTGGGCCACTATGGTGTCGAGGGCGTTGACCAGGGTATCCACAATCAAGGCAACCAAATCGTCGGTGGAGATGCCGGCCGCTGCGGCCGCTTCCTGGATTTGCGCCAGGTTGTTGGCTATCACCCGGGCTGTCACCTGGGCGACCTGGTGCAGCCGCTCAAAGGCGTCCCTTTGCTCTTCGGTCAGGCTATCGTTGTTTTGACCTGCCACATAGTCATCGGACAGCTCCATGCTGGTGCCCAGCAAGGCTTTCAGCCTGGCTTCGGCATCATCCTGGCTCGCGCCCTGATCCATCTCCCCCAGCACCATGGTGCTCAGGGGGCTGACAAAGTTGTAACCCGCAGGCGCAGTGAGTGTGTACCCCTTGACTATGGCTGCGCCTGTGTCTTCATCCATGGTACCGGCCGCCACTTCTACCAACAGGGGGAAGCTGTCCAATTGTTGTTGAGTGGCAGCGCTGAGGCTGAAACTGCCGCCGGCCCCTGTGGTGGCACTGGGCTCACCGGTATCGCAGACCTTATTGCTGTTCAAATCCAGGCACACCTTGGCGCCCACCAGATAGCCGTCCGCCACCTTGCCATTCAGGGTTACTGTGGTGGGTGGTGGGGGCTCAGGATTATTGTTATTGCTGCCGCCGCCACAGGCCGAGAGCACTGTGGCCAATGCCGTGGTGATTAAAAGCCGTTTGAGATTCATATGATCACTCCGCTGATATTGTTGGCTGAGTTCCTGATTGCGGGAGTCCTGTGCCTTGGGGACTGTGTGCTCCTGCGCTTCCTCGCCGCGCCTTCTCCTTTGGCGCGGTGAAATGTACTCAAAAAGTGTAGAAGCCAAATTGGGTGGGCGGTTGGAAATCGGATGTCGAATCAGGATCTGGCGGTGGCAAGCAGAGAGTACAGAGCCGGGGCTATCACAGAATTCCGGGTTTTAGGCGGGAAAACCTGAGGCGCTACAGCCTTAAATCAAAATGGCTTGAATCAGTTATGGCTTGAAACAGTTTTGGCTTGAAATCATTCGGCCTGGAATCAATCCGGCTTATAGTCGAAAAAGGCCCGCCGCTCGGGGCCGGAAAGATTGGCGCTGATCTTGTTGGGGTGTTTGAACTCGTCGAAGCCGGCCACGTTGCGGCCACGATTGAGGTGAGGGAAGGGCGTGTCCGCTGCTACCGGCGGCAGATCCAAAAATTCATGCAATTTTGCCAGGGCGCCGGGGGCGCTGATGTCCAGTATCAACAGGTCGTCGCGCCTCTTGGCGCCTTCCTTCCCGGAGAAATAAGCCACTGCTCCGGCGCGGTGGCGCTCATAGGCATTTTGCAAAGTCGCTTCCTCCTGCCTCTGCGGCGCCACGCCGAAACAGAGTTGGAAGCTGCGCTTCATGATCGGATGAAAGCGCCCGGACACAGGATCCAAATGGGGCCCCATCCGGCCCAGCAGCATCTGCATTGAGTTTACCCAGTCGGCCATTGTTCGCTCTAAGTAAACAAACTTGCTACCTGGAAAGAGTTTGTCCAGTTCTCTGTAGTCACTGAACACCGGAGCATCGGCAATAACCTCGGCGGCCGCGAACGACGCCTTGGTAAAAGCCGTATGGGCCACCTTTAACCCGGCCTCAAGCAAGGCCACACAAACGCTGGTGGTGCCGGTGCGGGGCAGGCCTATGATAAAAATCTTGTTGATGGGCAGGCTCATGTGGTGTCAGTCAGCTTGGTCACTCAGGTGCTGCTTCCCTGAGTAAGCAGCTTGATTCAGCACGGATTGAATAAGGGTCCTGATGGTATCAAATCGGGCGGGAAGTTGCCGCTGGCGTTTGTGAATAAGATACAAGGGCTCGAACACTGGCTCTTTGCCCACAAATACTGTGAGTTTGGCCTTGTTGCTGAACTGCTCCACCACAGACAAGGGCAGCACGGTGAAGCCGAGCCCCAAAGACACGGGCAGTAGAATCTGCCCTAACTGATTGATGTAGCTACTGACCGGGAAATCTTCGGCAAAGGCGCTTTGGTAACTCTCATGCTGGCTGTGGGCAAAAAACAGCGACAAATAATGTGCCGCATCCGGGTGGCTTATCAGCCCAAGCGCTTTTAATTCGTCAATCGGGGGCAGGGGAGAATCAAGAGTCGCTGGCATTGCCGTTTCTGAAATCGAAAAGTTCGACGCAGGCGTGATAAGACACAGTGCCTGAGTTCCTATGTCTTGCTCCTGAAACAGCCCCCGCGGTGGCGCGGCGGTAATAATGCCAAGGTCTTTATCTCCCTGCTGCACCTCGTTGATGATGCGCGCATTGGGCGCTGCCTCCACATGTACCTTAAGCCCCGGATGCGCAGATTGCAGTGCCAGCAGTTCTGGGTACAAAAGCTGCGCCAGGGCACCCGAGCAGGCGAGGCGACATGTGCCATTGAAGGGGGTGTCCTCACCCAGACTGTCGAGCAGTGCTGCCTCAGCTCGGGCTTGCTCAAGGGCATAATGATACAACCGCTCGCCAGCTTGGGTGAGTTCGATGCCGCTGCGGCTGCGAACCAGCAGCTGGTGGCCACAGGCCTGCTCCAGCTTATTCAGGTGCTGGCTTACCCCGGGCTGAGTCATAAACAGTTTGCTCGCCGTTTGGGTAAAGTGGCCTGTGTCCACCAGGGTGACAAAGGTCTTAAGCCATAGGGGATTAAGCATGGGTTGAGTTCTCGCAAAGGAAAGGGATGTGCGCGCCTTGGCCGCGGCTCCGTTTGGGTACTGGTGGGCACGTTTGATAATTAAAAATTATCAAAATAAGAATATATGATAATTATTCATTTGTGTGTCTCGGGCTTAATCTTTGTGCATCGGGAGGAGGGGCTGTGCACCACATGGGTTGCGGCTGTTGTCCTTCTCCCTTCGCATTAATGAACAGGAAGGCGAGGTTAGCCATGAACACATATCCACGCAGCTTTTCCCACATAGGTATCTCTGTGCCCGACCTTGAGGCCGCAGTGACCTTTTACACCGAGGTACTGGGCTGGTACCTCATTATGCCGCCGACCGAGATTGTGGAAGATGACTCGGCCATAGGTGAAATGTGTACCGATGTTTTCGGCGCCGGCTGGGAGAGTTTTCGCATCGCCCACCTGTCCACCGGCGATCGCATCGGCGTTGAGCTGTTCGAGTTCAAAAACCAGCAGAACCCGGAAAACAACTTCGAATACTGGAAAACCGGTATCTTCCACTTCTGTGTACAGGACCCGGATGTGGAAGGCCTGGCCGAGAAAATCGTCGCCGCCGGCGGTAAAAAACGCATGCCCGCCCCTCGCTACTATTATCCCGGAGAAAAGCCTTACCGCATGATTTATATGGAAGATCCCTTCGGCAATATTCTTGAGATCTACAGCCACAGTTATGAGCTGCACTACGCCAGTGGTGCCTATACCGGCTAATCGCTTTCAGGCTGCCGATTTGATTCAGCCTTTACCATCAAGCCCACGGTGTTGTTCTCATGAAGCCGAGACCGTGGGCTTTTTCACGCCTGCTCAAGCGTGCGGCTGTTGTTGTATCGCAGTGATTGCCGCGATGGCGTCGCTTTCGGCTTCGTTGGTTGACCAGGTTAACCCTTCGTCCCAGATGCCATCGTCTTTGACTATCGACCACATGAGGCCACCGCGATACCTATCCGGATTGGGAGCTATATAAATTATCCAATCGTCCTGTGCGATTTCAATTTCCATGGCAGCCCCTGTTTGTGCTCAAAACGTTGATGGGTTCAGGGTATGGGGAGTGGGAAAGATAAGCCACGGACTATGAGTCACATTGGGCCCCAGGTGTCATATATAGTTGTGCCAGAGGCGCGGTGCTTTTGATGTCCCTGTGGGACTGGCCGCTTGCAGCGGCCGGAAAGTCGCGGCCTTCCAGCCCGCCTCCGGGCAAGGGGCTTTGCTCGTCCAAAGCCCCTTGCAACCCAAAGGACGCCCCCGCGAAGCCGAGCGCTTTGGCCTTATGGGCTGAAAACGACCACCGTGACCGACTCGCTCCATGCTCGACGGTCACTGCCTCGATATCCCTATCTTGTCTTGGTCGTTTTCCCACGCCCAACAGCCAAAGCGGCTTCGATGGGGATTGGTGTATTCTGCAAACCTTTCCAACTAAGACGTCGATAGCAGTTGTTTAAGTTGGGTTATCGCTTCAGGAGAAAATCTAATACTTTGGCTCTTTTTCCCTTTTTCTTGGCGTTCTTTAGAGCCATAGGTGTCAATCTGTAAGTGCCGTTTGCCAGTAGAATCGACGACCCAGGTGTAAGTTGCATTGACTTCTGTGTGTTCCGAAGATCTAGTGAGCGTCAGAGGCTCCATTTTTCTGATAATCGCCATTAGCATTCCCTTGTTCTCAGTTGAATTAAATAAAAAAGTACGCCGCAAGTGCTGTGTGAAAGCCCTCCATTTAGCTTTAGTGATAACACGATTGATACGATACTAATCGTTCGGAACAGAGACACTCAAAATCGTTCTATTGCTTGCAATTGATGCAAGCCATTCGGCTGATACAGTCCGGAAGTGAGCTTGTAGTTCAAGCAACAGCTATGAGTGTCTCGGTGCCACTTGTAAACAAGTGTCATCATCAGCAAATCAGATGTGACTGCCTAGAACCACAGAATTTCAAAGGCAGCCTGATGCCAAACGTCTGCAACAAATTGGCTTTACCGTTACTCTCTCGGTATAGGCGAATAAATTGTTGCATGTTTCTCCCCTATATCGACATGTCCTACCATGTGACTGCACAGCTCTCTGATGGCTTTCCAAAGCATGGCTGATTCATAGTTCTCTAGATCTGCCGGCACATTATCCAGAAGAGATTTCGCACATACCACAATGAGGCGTTCTTGCGTTCTAGAGAATGCAACGTTGGCGCGGTTTAAGTCCAAGATAAACGCAGCATTCTTAGTAATAGCAGCCGTATCACTTGCTGTTGCCGATACAACTACAACCGGACATTCGCCCCCTTGCATCTTCTCTACGGTATCAATGCGAAGAATTTCATCACGCTTACCAAGCTGCTGTGTCAGAAGGCTGCGTTGAGCACGGTGCGGGGTCATTACCACCACGCTTTTGGGACTATGCCTGTTCTTGCTTTGAAGAATGGCCTCGATAATCTCCACTTCAAGCGGATTTGCTTTTACCGAGGTTTGATCGTCATGTACTACGAGATGCAGCCTTGCTGAATCAGTCCAGATTGCACTCCAGGGGGATTCAGCATCAACTTCGTGAGCATGATTTACCATTCCTTCGGCATCCTCCCTACCCAACAATTGAATGTTGTCGCGCTCGTAAACGGGATTTATAAGATGACGAACAACCTCTGGCAGTCGGAAGGTGAATGTCAATGAAGACAGCACAACCTGATTGTCTGCAACTTTGCGGTTAACCTTAATACCGCGCACAGCTTCATAGGCGCTTACATAAGGTTGGTAAACAGTTACTGGGTACCTGTCTTCTTCTTCCCAGTTATGAGCAACTATTGGCGCAAGCTGCCTGTGATCACCCGCGAGCATAATTTGACCATCTGCGGCGACAAGAGTTGTCAAAGCTAGGAAATGAGCGAGCACCATCATGCTGGCTTCGTCGATAATTAACAGTTTGCTCTGGAATCCGGTGGGCCGTTTTCCAAACGCAGCTGATGAGTCGAGATTAGCTGCCAACTTCAATAGCGCAGTTGTAGTGCCACCGAGGATGACAATTCCGTTCGCTTGAGCGCTTTTGAGAGCCCTGACTGCCGCAGTGCTATGAAGTGTTGCTATGCCGTCTAAGTCTTCATTTTCTCTTGGGTCAACGCGGAAGAGATTCACGGGGGGGGTTGGTAGTCCCGCAGCTGCAAAGCTGTGTTGTAAAGGTTCTACAGTTGTTAGAATGCGGCTCATGAGTTCGTTAACAGCCGTGTGCGTCTGTGCGCCAATTACAACAATATCGCCAGCTTGAAGCCCTATCCAGCAACGTGATAAAACGCTTGCTGCCGTCGTCTGCGTTTTACCTGTTCCAGGAGGGCCTTGTAAGAGTTGAATTCGTGCGGACTCACCCTCAATAACAGCTTGCTGCTGGTCGGGCATCAACTGATAGCCTTCTAAAGTACGGAATGCAGACAGTGCAGCAAGCAAGCGTTGGCTTGAGTTCTCTTCGAGCGCAGCCTTTGCTGGTACGCGAGGGTTAGCCGTATCGAGCCATTGGAATGTGTGATGAGCGGGAACTTCGACAAGTCTGGCATCGGCTTTTGGTGCCACGAAGTCACTTACGCTTTCATCTAATGTTGCAAACGAAAAAGCAATCTTATCAGCTGCTTTGCTAGCAGCTATATATCGACCGCTTTTCGAGTATAGAGGGGAAAGGCGGACGAATCCTCTTGTCCAATCGATATCTTCAACTACACAAGTAGAGCCGCCAAAAAGCAGTTGGTTAATTGTTTGACCTATCTCTGGATCTCCGGAGTGTGGACTTAATCTAGCAAACTCTGCACCACTGAAGATGTTTCGCAGAGTCGCCAGGTCAGTCTTATAAGTACCAACATCAATTTCTGCTGTCAGCTCTTTCCCTCCAGTCGCAACCTGCACATTACGGAGCGGGAGCGTAATTCCCTTGGCTACTCGATTTGCAGCCGGCACCATATGTATCGATAACCACTCAGCAATCTTGACATGGTGATCTAGTCTCAGGAAATCGAGCGCGGCTTCTGCTGGTGTTGTTATGCCTAGATTGAATTGTCTCAGAGCAACAACATCAAGCTGAGGCTTTGAAATTTCGTCGTTGCGAGGAAGGAACCATTCCACCCATCGCATGGCATGCACACGCGCTTGCAGAAGCCCTTGAAGATAATTTGGTTGTGTTGCTTCGTAATAGCGCTCCAGTTGACCGCGTTGCTGCGCGTCTTCTGCTGTTTCTGGTTTAGGAAGGGTGTTCCAGTAGGCCCTCCAATATGGGGCACTGAGCGAATCAAAGAAGCGACTCCTGATCTCAAAATGGTGTTCAGTCTTATCAACATCACGTTCTCGAGCCCATTCGTTATTTGGTCGAAGTTCAAGTGCTGTCTTGAAATCAAAGAGGTCTTGTCGGAAGACCCAGTCCAGGGGCACTGACTTACGGTTAATCGTGCGAGTCCAATGAAACCGCTCACCGAACCATCTTAACGAAGTCAAGACAGACAGCCCGCGGCCAGTCCAGCCAAAAGCAAGCTGATTGTCAGCTTCTTCACCAATACAAGAAAAAATTAGCTGATCGAGCGGTTCTCTGCAGCCCATCAGTTCCTGAAGGCTACGTAGTAGTCGTGTGTTTGACCGAAGGCATGCTTCGATAAGTTGTGACATTTCAGCACGTGCCCAGACATAGAAATGAATTGGCGCAAGCCGTCCTGGTGCAATGTCTACGATTGCATTTATCAAATCATCGAAGAAGCCTTGTAGTAGTTCGGCTTCTTGTCCTGAGGCTGTGTCATGATTACTTGACCATGGGGCTGCGCGTGTCCGAATGATGTCTCGACATTCAGTAAGCTCCCGTTGCTGATAGATGGGCCTGCCATCCTCTCCAACCGCTTCCGTCTTAAGCCGCTCAACTATCGTTGCCTCTGGAGCCCACCGACCATTCGTATGTTGGAACGGTGTATGAAGTTGCCATTGGCTCGTTGTGATATGAGCTGCGAGAGAACCAATTCTATTCTCAACATAATCGTAGTGAACACCTAAGTAGATTCGAACTACAGGAACACCTTGACTCTCGAACTTCGGCAATTGACTTTGCACTCGCCAAGGGAGTCTGGCTACAGGATAGTCCTCTGGCTTATGTGCTCCGTTTGGTAGAGTTGTTCTACGAGCTCGCGCAAGCGCTTTAAGTAGGGATAAATTGCCTGAGAATCCTGGGGCAGTTCTGCATCCTCGCGCAGCAGGCGAGTCAAGATCTAGCTCGGCTAGCTGATCGATGTTGCCAATTCCATTGCTCTTGAGAACCCTTGCCGCAGATGAGTCGATGGCAACTAGTTGCATGGCTCGAGTGCGGCCAGCTTCGGGAAGACAGACCACGTTGAATTTACAGTGATCACACTTAGATTCAATCGTGTATGGAAGGTCATTGAGATCCGTGGTGAAGACAGTATCTATTTGTCCACTTTGTTCAAGGAGCCGTAAGACATCTGAGGTTTCGACCTCCAAGTCAAGCGCGGTCAGGCCCCGTACTGGTTGAACTTCTTCCGTACCTTCGTCGATTCTCGCTACGACAGCTTCAATCGAATTCGCATGGACAGCGGCTCCGGCGATCTCCAGACCATGAACTTCGACCAGCCCTCGGACCAGCAACCTGTAGATAGCCGCTTGAATTCGCTGATACGTCTTATCTTTCCGTGAAGCTTTGCATTCAACAAGACGAATCCGTGGTAAAAGGTCATGCCATTCAACGATCACGAAATCGATCCGACCAAGCACTTCAAAGGCACCGACGAATCCACTTACATCTATCTCGCGTCCAAACGCTAGTTGCCCAGGCACAAGTGTCCTAAGTACCTCTGCAAATTCCATCCATGTCGTTTGGGTATCTTCGCCAGCATCTCTTCGAGCACGAAATCTTGTTAGGTCAACAAAATCTTCGGCAACCAGGCCATCATCAACTTCGTCTTCACGATCGGCTCCAGCAGTACGCAAGACAGGGTCAAGCGGATTGAATAGGCGGTTATAGAAGGGTAGCTCGCGTCGCAATTGCCGCTCATCATGCCCAAGCTTCAAGCGGCGAGCACAAGAGTGATGTCGGATATATTCCCCTATATCCGTGACTTTCAAAGCGACATGACCAGCATCTGGCATGTCGTCTTCCCTATCGAATATTGCTGTGGGCAGATCCATTTGCTCCTCTCCCCCAAAGTGAAGAATTACCCGAAGAATTTCGGCCTTTAATTCGTGTGCGTGTCGTGCTCCACGTTCAATGATGGCCCAGATCCGATCGGTAAGTGATCAGTTGTGATTGTTCATGAAGTGTATCTACATTCACCATGCGGAGAACATCTGTTTCTAATAATGTCTTTGATTGTAAAGTTGATAGTTATCAATAAGAAGAGGTGTCATGGAAATTAATAGTGATTTAGATCTCATTTTTTTTCAGAAACTAATCCGCCGTCCTTCATTGCGGAATCGCAAAGTGAGGAAGATGATGGTAACATTGGTTCAGCATCAAAATAATCTCCTACAGAACAAAATGAGCCATTAAATGATAAAATGTCATCTTTCAAAAGTGATGGGGGAGCAAAAGCTCAAAATATCCGATGTATCTAGAAAAACTGGGATCAACAGGGGAACTTTAACAAGGATGTATCATGAAACATTGGTACGAATTGATTTAGATACTATCAACACTCTCTGTGAGTCCCTAGGTATATCTGTAGATGAGTTATTCGAATATCAGAAAAAAGAGACGAACGTGTGAGCACTAAGCCAGCTAAGTATATGATGTCGCTTTTTAGTGGCGCCGGTGGTTTAGATCTCGGGCTAAAAGCAGCAGGATTCATCAATAAGCTCTGTGTCGAAATTGATACAGCGGCCCAAAATACAATTATATTAAACCACCCTCAATGGAAGCTCGCCTCTCAAGGTGATATTCATGCGTTAACACCAAAAGAGCTTTTAGATGAGGCAGGGCTTAAACCTAGGGAACTTACTCTACTTGCAGGTGGGCCACCATGTCAGCCTTTTTCCAAATCCGGATACTGGGCCACTGGTGATACAAACCGTCTCACAGATCCTAGGGCAAAAACCTTAAAAGCCTATTTGGATATTGTTGGTGAAGCTTTACCTGAAGTTATATTGCTCGAGAATGTAAAAGGTATTGCCTTTTCCGAAAAGGATGAAGGATTGCAGTTTTTTATTGATGAACTTAACAACATCAATAGAGTTAAAAAGACCAACTATCACCCAAACGTAATCGGTCTTAATGCTGTTGATTATGGCGTCCCACAGTCACGGGAACGCGTATTTATTATCGCAAGTAGAGATGGAAAACATTTTAAGTTGCCTTCGCCAACGCACTTTGATCCTGAGAAATGCCCGGATCAAGGTTTACCATATTTAACGGCATGGGATGCTATTGGTGATTTAGATGTTGATATTTGGTTGGACGAAGTTAAACCTTCTGGTAAGTGGGCCGACCTCCTGCCTTCGATTCCTGAAGGTCAAAACTATCTCTGGCACACAGAGAGAATGGGGGGGATACCGTTATTTGGGTGGAGAACCCGGTTTTGGTCATTTCTTCTTAAGCTTGCGAAAAATAAACCAAGTTGGACTATTCAAGCTCAGCCTGGTCCGGCAACAGGCCCCTTCCACTGGAAGGGGCGGCTGCTTTCAATTCGCGAACTTGCCCGGTTGCAAACTTTTCCAGATAGCTATGAATTTGCTGGTGATCGACGTGCTGTGCATATGCAAATTGGAAACGCTGTACCCCCGGCAATTGGAGAGTTCTTGGGCTTGGAGATTTGCCGCCAATTTTTTGGTGAAAGTGTCCGTAGAAGACTAGAGCTTATTCCTGAAAAAAGAACAGACTGCCCACCTCTAGAAACACCTAAAGCTGTGCCTAAAAAGTATTTATCGTTGCAAGGTGCTCACGGTGCTCACCCAGGACCAGGGAAAGGTCCTGGAGCACAAAAGCGAGAGCAAAAAGCACATGCTAATGTCTAATCACACATTAAAATTCAGTCTAATTTGATATAAGAGGTTTTGCTGGATGAGGTACGTCTCCGAGGTCCTTTTCATCCCATGAGGATCATGTAATGAGCTTAGTCCGGAGGCGGCAGGGACATATGTTCAGAAAGAGTAAGAGGGGCTTGCTGTTGAGCCCCTTTTGGCCGGGTGTGGGGTGGAGACCCACGACGTTTGCCAAGCGCAGCTTGGCATTACGTTATTGGGCTGATTTCGAAATCAGCCTACTCATCATCACATTCGATGCGATGGAAAACAGGCAGTAGCCGGTGAAGCACCAGAAACCGGGTTCCAGTTGGGCGTGCATTGTGATGAGCTCGCCCATCTGGCCCTTGGCGTTGCCGGCGAGGTAGCTGACTATAATGGCCACCACGAACACGTCGGCCATGCTCCATTTGCCGATAAGGCCAATAAAATGATGCAGGCTGCGGGCGAGCCGGTCTGCGGGTTTGAGTGCCAGTAGCCCCAGCTGGCACAGCAGCTTGAGGCCGGGGATGATGACGGAGAAGGTGGCTATCAGTACTGCGACCAGCAGGTTGCCGTGGTCGGCCAGATCCTGAATTGTGCCCCAGATGCTGCGGGTCTTTTGGTAGATTTCCACCTGTCCCTCAACACGATTGAAGCCCAGCAGGGCGGATACCGAGCCGAGAATGCCGCGCACCTCTCTGTCTTCTGTCATCATACCTATGGTGGTGTCGGCAAATTTGGCCTTATCGGCCTGGCCATCGAGGCTCAGCATCGGCAGGGTCAGGCCCGGGATCAGCAGGGTGAGGGCGATAAGAATGACCAGCAGTTGGGGCCAAAGGTTGCGCTTTATCATGGAGTCTCCTGAATGTTTTGTCACCGCCGTACCGGGGAAATGCCCAGTGTATTAATGGGGCATGAACGGCGCCTGAATGGCGCGACTTTAGCACGGTGGGCTGCTTAACGCCGCCTGTTTGCACTCTCCCCACCCAGTATTGGCTCACGGCATTTACTCACAGGGTTCACTCGCAGCGTCACCATTCCCGCTTCCCACTCATTCCATGCATTCTGCTCATGCCAGGCGCCGATGCTTTCTATCGGGGCCTGCGACTGATAAGTTAGCCCCATGGCCGTTAACATAGATTCAACACATGAGTTCAGAGACGTCTTATTCCTTTGCCCAAGCCGCTGCCGATTTTTCCGCTTTCTCCTGGGGGCCACACATGCTGGTGTTGCTGGTGGGTGGAGGCTTGTTTTTCCTGATCTATTCAGGCTTGGTGCCGTTTCGATACCTTAAACACGCCATCGATATCCTGCGGGGCAAGTACCCCGAAGCCAATGCGGTGGGCAATATCAGCCACGCAGGGGCGCTTTCCAGCGCCATGGCGGGGACTGTGGGTATGGGCAATATCGGCGGGGTGGCGATTGCCATAGTGGCCGGCGGTCCCGGGGCGATTTTCTGGATGTGGGTCAGCGCCCTGGTGGGCATGGCCACCAAGTTTTTTACCTGTACCCTGGCCATCATGTATCGCGGCAAGGATGAAACCGGGCGGGTGCGCGGCGGCCCCATGTACATCATTACCCAGGGGCTTGGCAGCAAATGGAAGCCGCTGGCGGTATTCTTTTGCTCCGTGGGCCTGGTGGGCAATTTCCCGCTGTTCAATACCAACCAGCTGGTGCAGATCCTCAAGGAATACCTGTTTCTGGCCCCCGGTAGCACGGGGGTGGCGGTGGGCAGCGGCGAACACTTCTGGATGGAATTCAGCCTTGGGCTGGCAATCATGGTGCTGGTAGCCCTGGTGATCCTGGGTGGGATAAAGCGCATCGCCGCCGTGGCGACCCGAGTGGTGCCGCTGATGATCCTGCTCTATGTCGGCTGCGCCCTGTATGTGATCCTCACTCACCTGGGTGATGTGCCCATGCAACTGGCGCGGATTGTGACCGATGCCTTTTCGGTGCAGTCTGTGGCCGGTGGATTGCTGGGCACCATGTTGACCGGCGTCAAGCGCGCGGCCTTTTCCAACGAGGCGGGCCTGGGCACAGAGGTGATGGTGCACGGCAATGCCAAAACCTCGGAGCCGGTGAAGGAAGGGCTGGTGGCCATGTTGGGTCCGGCCATCGACACCCTGCTGGTGTGCACGGCCACGGCGCTGATCATCCTGATTTCCGGTGTGTGGGAGAGCGGCGGTGCCAACGGCATCAGCCTGTCGAGCGCCGCCTTTGCCGAAACCATGCCCGGCGTCGGGCCCTATCTGATGCTGGTGTGCGTGAGCTTTTTTGCCATTACCACAATCTTCACCCAGGCCTTTTACGGCAGCCAGTGTTTTGCCTTCCTGTTCGGCGCCAAGCGCGAGCACTGGTATCTGTACCTGTATCTGTTGGCGATTTTGTTTGCCGCCACCAATAACCTCAGCGACATAGTCAATATCATCGACGGTGCCTATGGTCTGATGGCCATTCCCACCATGACGGCGGCGCTGTTGTTGGCACCCAGGGTCAGGGCGGCGGCGAAGGACTATTTCGGCCGCCTGCGTGTTGCCAATGCCGCGGTTGGGGCTAAGGATGTGCCCGCCAATCGTCGTTGAGTTTTGGGGGACAGTGTGAGTTGGCGTACAATCGACTCCTTCACCTTATTCAACGGGAGTGTGAATGTCGTATTGTGATCAGGTCGGATTTGACTGGGTGCTGTTTGACGCCGACGAAACCCTGTTTCATTTCGATGCCTTTGCCGGACTCAGACAGCTGTTTGCCGGCTTCGGGGTGGACTTCGGCGCCGTCGAATACGAAGAATATCAGCGGCTGAACAAGCCCCTGTGGGTCGAGTATCAGGAAGGCCGCATCAATGCCAAAACTCTGCAGGAAAGCCGTTTTGCCCTCTGGGGTGAGCGTCTGGGTGTGGCCCCGGCTGAGCTGAACTCGGGCTTTTTATCGGCCATGGCCGACATTTGCGCGCCGCTGCCCGGCGTGCCCGAACTGCTCAATGGCCTGCGCGGTCGCTATCGTTTGGGGATCATCACCAATGGTTTTACCGAGTTGCAGCGCATTCGCCTGGCGCGCACCGGCTTTGCCGAACACTTCGAAGTGCTGGTGATCTCCGAAGAAGTGGGGGTCGCCAAGCCCGACAAGGCCATCTTCGACCACGCCCTGGATGCCATGGGTAATCCCGATCCCGCCAGGGTGCTGATGGTGGGCGACACCCTGGCCAGCGACATCCTGGGTGGTCTCAATGCCGGCATGCAGACCTGCTGGTACAACCCGGGTGCCAAGGCAATCGATCCCGGTATCCAGCCGCACCTGGAAATCCGCTGTCACAGCGAGCTGGCCCGTTTGTTGGCCTGAGTCGATCCCCTTTATCCCCCCAGCCGCGGCGATTCGTTTCAGCGCTCGCGGCTTTGTTTTTCTTGCGGTTTTTCTTCTGCCCCCTGACCTTGCTGATTGTTGCAATTGTTAAGTTATTGTTGTGAATACGTATGCATAAGATTGAGCTGATAATTTGACCAGGCTTAGTATGGGGCCCACATGATCCAATGCTCCTTGGTGTCTGCTGTACAGGCGGGTGTTGGCAACAACAAGTGTCGCAAGACCAGGGAGAAAAACCATGTTCAAGCTCAAACCCAGTGTCCTGACTCTGGCGTTGGCGGCTGCCGGCCTGCCGGGGGCAATGCTGCATTCGGCGGCTTTTGCCGCCGAGCCGCAGCAGAGCGAGCCAACGCAAACCGCTGAAGCCACAGAGAAAGAGACCGCCAATCAGACCAAGATCAATCAGGAAGACCTGGAACACATAGAAGTCACAGGTTACCGCCGCAGCCTTATCGATTCACTCAATGCCAAACGTTTTGGCGATACCGTTTCCGAGCAGTTGTCCGCCGATGACCTGGGGGCCTTGCCCGACGTGTCCATGGCTGATGCTCTGACCCGCTTGCCGGGGATCTCGGCGGTGCGCACCGGCGGTCAGGCGGCGGAAATCAATATCCGCGGCATGTCCGGTGGTTTTGTGTTTTCCACCCTCAATGGCCGTGAGCAGGTGTCCACCAGTGGCTCCCGCAGCATCGAATTCGATCAATACCCTTCGGAACTGATCAGCTCCGCCGCCGTGTACAAGTCACCCAAGGCATCGCTGATAGAAGGCGGTCTGGCAGGCACGGTGGAGCTGGCCACCGCCAGCCCACTGGCGGCGGATAAAGAGCAGAATGTCACGGTCAACGTCCGTGGCATGTACAACGACAGGGCCAGCGAAGTGTATGGCGCCGAGGAATTCGGCCACAGACTGAGCTTTTCCTATCAGGGCAAGTTCCTCGATGAAACCCTGGGTGTGGCCCTGGGCTATGCCCGGCTGGAGCAGCCCAGCGTAGCCACCCAGTTTATCGGTCTGGCCTACAACGACAGCAAGGATGTGGACGGCCTGGCCAACGACACCAATGGTCCGGATGGCGGGCTGAACAAGGAGTACATCAGCGAAGGCTTCGAGTTGCAGCATCTTGGTGGGCTTGAGGTGCGTAACGGCTATATGGGCGCCATAGAGTGGGCGCCGGTCAGCAACTTTAAGCTCAAGGCCGATGCCTTCCTGTCGCGCTTTGACAGCGAGGCCTTTGCCCGCGGCTTTAGGGTCAAGCTTGGCGGTCCCAACGTTGCCGTTGCCAACCCGGTGCTCGACGGCAATGCGGTGATCGGCGGCACCTTCAACCGCACCTCAAGCAGCTATACCCGGGTGGAATTGGTCAACGATGACAACCAGGACTTCGATCAGGTCAACAGCTTTGGGGTCAACGCCGACTGGCAAGTGACCGACAGGCTGAATGTGGCGGCGGACGTCTCTTATTCCTCCGCCAAGAGCGATTTCCGCAACGGCCTGCTGTGGTCAAACGTGGCCGTGGATGCCAATGCGGACAAGCCGCTGTTCGATGAAAACGTCTCCATCAGCTATCAGCTCAATGGTCTCGACCTGCCGGATCTGGGCTTTAACCAGGCCGATGCCTTCTCCGATATCAACCGGGTGATGGTGAGCAAGTACGGCATTTATCCCTATGAAAACGAAGATGAAGTCAAAGCCTATCGCCTGGACTTCAAGTACGATCTCGACAGCGACTGGCTGGCATCGGTTGAGTTTGGCGTGCGTTGGTCCGACAGGACCTACAGCAATGACCGCTCGGTATTTGAGTTCGGCAACGATGGTGGCTTCTCCGGCACCGAGCCGCCGCTGCAACTGACCGAAGATATGGTGACAGTGGTGGACTGGAGCGGCGACTTCAGCTATTTCCCCTCCTATCTGGCGATCGATCTCGACCAGGCCCTCAATGCCTGGTTCCCCGAGGGAATTCCCCAGCCGGTACAAACCTGGGGTAATGCCAAAGGGGTCAGCGATTCCATGGGCTATACCTCTGACTACTCCTGGTCCGTGCAGCAAAGCGGCGAGGTGTACGAAAAGGTGCTGGCGAGCTACCTGATGTTCAATATCGACACCGAGATCGCTGGTTTGCCGCTGACGGGTAACATAGGCCTGCGCCGGGTGGATACGGATCAGTCGGCCACCCTGCTGCAGGACGTTGGTAGTGATCCCAGACAGGGTGCCCAGTACATTGTCGATGAGGTTGGCATAATCAATAACCTATATGCCCCGACCGTAGTGGGCATCACCTATACCGACTACCTGCCCTCCCTGAACCTGAGTCTCAAGCTCACCGAGGACAGCCAGCTGCGTTTTGCCGCTGCCAAGGTGATGGCGCGGCCGCCCATCAACCGTTTGGCGGGGGATGCCAGCGCCACAACCAATAACGATGGCGTAATTAACGGCTCCAGCACCAACAACCCCTTCCTGAAGCCCTTTTATGCCACCCAGTATGACCTGTCCTACGAACGCTATTTCGAGGAAGGGGCTCTGGTGGCGGCCCTGTTCTACAAGAACATCGACTCCTTTATCGACACTGTGGGTATTACAGGTTTCGACTTCCGTGGTCATGGCTTCAACGTGCCCGATTACATAGTGGATCCCGACAGCGGTGAGCATAAAGCGACTACCAACGGTACCTACACCACGGCGGTGAACAACACTGAAGGCGGCTATATCCGCGGTCTGGAACTGGCCTACACCCAGGTGTTTGCCTCCTTGCCCCGTCCCTTTGATGGTCTCGGTCTCAACGCCAGCTACTCCTATACCGAGAGCGAGGTGCAGAAATTCACCAGTCTGGGGGGCGACAGTGTGCCGCAAACCCTGGAAGGCCTGTCGAAAAACGTTGCCAACCTGACCCTGTTCTACGGCTATGAAGGTTTTGAGACCCGTGTCAGCGCCCGTTACCGCTCGTCATTCGTGTCCGAACAGGTGGCCATCAACAGCCAAGTGGTGAATTTCGATGCCGAAACCGTGCTCGATTACCAGGCCTCCTACCAGATTAATGACAATCTCGGAGTGCTGTTCCAGGTCAACAACCTCACCGATGAGCCCACCAAGAGCTACTTCGGCACCGAGGCCAAGACAGGCACCCTGCAGTACTTCGGCCGTCAATTCTTCCTGGGGGTGACCTATGCCATGTAATCCCAAGGCCGTTCGAAAAGGTCATAAACTCACTTTTACCGAGGGAAAACTCATGTTGAGTATCTCTAATCTTGCCCGACTGTCTGCGCTGGTGCTCGGCGCCAGCCTGCTGTGGGGCTGTGGCAGCGATTCATCCGAACCCGGTCAGGTACTGCTGACCTGTGATGTGCCCATGGTGCCCGACGCCAGCGGCACCCAGTGTGTGGCGCCGCCCCCCAAGGTCTGCCAGGCGCCCACGTTTCCCGATGCAAAAAATGAAAACTGCATAGTAGGTTACAACCCCGAGCTGCCGGACCCAGTGGTCTTTGCCGGTAAAAATCAGGCCGTGCTCTATTACAACCGCATCAAGGATAAAGACAACAGCAGCGCCAATCCCAATTACCCGGGTTACAAGTTGCACACCTGGAACAATGACACCTGCGATGCCTATGCGCCGCCGTTTGACACCAGTAGCTGGGCCAACGGTCATCCCTTCGATGGCATAGATCCCAACTACGGTGCCTACTGGATATTAACTCTCAAGGAAGGTCACAGTGATTGCGCCAACTTCATAGTACACACAGGTACCGAAGGCAGCGGCAAGGCCCTGGGTGATGGCGATCTCAAGATGAACCTCAAGCCTTTTGAGGATCCCAGTGCAGCCGAGGCCAGGTTCGACAGGGTCAACTTCACCATCCACGGTGAGAGTAGTGTTTACGACTTCCCTATTCTGGATGTGGGTTTTTCCATCTCGGGTGCCAGCGCCCACTGGCTGGATAAAGACACCTTGGTGTGGAATGAAAGCCCCGAAGGTATCAGTCAGTTCGTACTGCTGCACTCACCCAATGCCGACATTGGTGTCGATGAGCGCGGTAACCTCAGTGGCGCTCGGTTGCTGCTGACCCAAACCGAACTCAATGAAGTGCAAAAGGCCCAGGTACCGCAGCTGGCAAACTGGCCGGCGTATCGGCTCAGCCATTCTGACACTGAGGCCAGGGCCTTGGTGAAGGAACAACTGGTGCTGGCCGGTCTGGATGCCGACGGCAAACCTCTGGCCGCCACCTATGTGCAAAATGCGCGGGCCCTGGATGACCTCTATACCTCGGGAGATGCTGATGCCAATGAGGCGAGCCTGGGGATCAGCTATGAAGGCGATGCAGTTACCGCGAGACTCTGGGCGCCCACGGCTCAGGCGGTGACCCTCAAGGTGTATGACGAGGCGAAAAACTTAACCCGTAGCGAGACCATGACCGAAGACCCTGCCACCGGTATCTGGTCTTTCACTGGCACCGGGCTTGACCGTCGCTATTACCGCTATGAACTGACCCTGTATCATCCGGTCAGCAAAAAACTGGAAACCGTCGAGAGTACCGATCCTTACTCGGTCAACGTGTCCGCCAATGGCCGTTTCAGCCAGTTTGTTAACCTGAGCGATGCCGACACCAAGCCAGATGGCTGGGATGGTCATATGGTGCCCGAGGGCGCGGATCCCGAGGACATAGTGGTGTACGAGGGCCATGTCCGCGACTTCAGCATCCGCGATGACAGCACCAGCGCCGCCAACCGCGGCAAGTACCTGGCCTTCACCGAAGAGGGGTCGGCCCCTGTGGAGCATTTGCGTTCACTGGCACAAAAGGGCCTGACCCACTTCCATGTGCTGCCTGTGACCGACATGGCCACGGTGAACGAGCTGGAAGATGAGCGGGTGGAACTGACCGACACCCTGGGCAAGCTGTGCGGCAAGATTAACGACAGCGCCGATGCCTGTAAGACCAAGGACAAGGGCGCCACTATCCAGAGCCTGCTGGAAGACAGCCTGCCGGGCTCCGCCGATGCCCAGGCACTGGTGAATGCCATGCGTGGTCTGGATGGCTTCAACTGGGGCTACGACCCACAGCACTTCCTGGCACCCGAGGGCAGCTATGCCTCAAGCCCCGATGGTGTGGCCAGGGTTAAAGAGCTGAGAGCCATGAACATGGCGCTGCACGGCATTGGTCTTCGCACCGTGCTCGACGTGGTGTACAACCACACCAGCTCCTCCGGCTTGTATGACAACTCAGTGCTCGACAAGGTCGTGCCCGGTTATTACCACCGCTACGACCCTGTGACCGGTGCCATGCAGCGCTCCACCTGCTGCGAAAACACCGCCACCGAACACGCCATGATGGCTAAGCTGATGAACGACACCCTGGTGTCACTGGCGCAGGATTTTGGCTTTGACGGTTTCCGTTTCGACATCATGGGCCATATTCCCAAGTCGGCCATGCTGGCGGCGCGGGATGCGGTGCGTGCCGTGGACCCCGATACCTACTTCTACGGTGAGGGCTGGAACTTCGGCGAGGTGGCCGACAACCGCCTGTTCGAGCAGGCCACCCAGGCCAATCTGGCCGGCACCGAGGTGGGCAGCTTCAACGACAGAATTCGTGAAGCCATCCGTGGTGGCAGCCTGTTCCAGAGCGAGCTCAAGGACGAAGTGCTGCGGGATCAGGACACCCTCAGGCTGTCCATGGCCGGCAACCTTAAAGACTATGTGCTCAAGGACTTCAACGGCAATTCGGCCAAGGGCAGCAGCTTCAGCTGGAATTCCCAGCCCACGGCCTATGCCACCGATCCGGCCGACATCATCAACTATGTGTCCAAGCACGATAACGAGACACTGTGGGACAAGCTGCAATACAGCCTCCCCGTGGGCATGAGCCTGGAAGACAGAGTTAGGGCCCAGAACATTGCTGCCACTGTGCCACTGCTGAGCCAGGGTATTCCCTTCCTGCAACTGGGCGGTGACATGCTGCGCTCCAAGTCCATGGACCGCAACAGCTATGACTCAGGCGACTGGTTCAACTATGTGGACTTTACCCAGTCGGGCAACAACTGGAACGTGGGTCTGCCGCTGGCACAGGACAACCAGGGCAACTGGAATACCATCTCCGGTATTTCGGCCAACCCCAATACCGCGGCCTCGGCCAGCGAGATTGGCTTTGCCGCCGAGGTGTTTGGCGAGTTTCTGCAAATCCGTCATCAGAGCAAGCTGTTCCGTCTGACCACAGCCGAGGACATCATTGCCCGGGTTGGCTTCCACAACGTGGGCAAGCGCCAAACCCAGGGTGTGATTGTGATGAGCCTGGATGATGGTGCGGGTCTTACGGATCTCGACCCTGCGGTCGACGCCATAGTGGTGATGGTCAATGGCACGGCAAGCAGCCAGTCCCATACAGTACCTACGGCCTCGGGCTTCAGCCTGCATCCGCTGCTGGCATCTTCCATCGATGCCAGGGTGCGCGGCGCCAGCTTCAGCGCAGGCGATAACGAGGGCACCTTCACAGTGCCTGCCTACACCACGGCGGTGTTTGTTAAGGCCCAGGGCGCGGCCCAGGGCGAAGGTCTGTCGGCCAATGCCACCGTGGGCGCCCCCGATGTGGTGCCCTATGGCAGCACCACAGTGTATGTCCGTGGCAGCCTGAACGGCTGGGGCACAGGCAATCCACTGCAATACGTTGGCAACGGCGAATACCGGGTGGCTATCACCCTGGCGCCCGGCGACTATGAGTTCAAGCTGGCGTCGGAAGACTGGAGCACGGTGGACTTTGGTGGTGTGTCTGCGGACGTTGCCGATGTGGAAGAGGGCGTGGTTGAGCAATTGGCGGCCAAGGGTGCCAACCTTAAGTTCAGCGCAACCCTGGCGGCGACCTATGTGTTCTCCCTCGATGCCAGTGACAAGGACAATCCGCAGCTGACCGTGTACAACGAGGAGCCGTTCCCCGGCACCCAGGTGTACCTGCGCGGTGATATGAACGGCTGGGGCTCCGACAACGCCATGACCTATCTGGGTGGCGGCGTTTACCGGGCCGATGTAGCGCTGACCGCCGGCAGCAAGGGCTTCAAGCTCGCCTCCAGCGACTGGAGCACAGTGGATTTTGGCAGCGGTGAGGCCGATGGCAGTGTGACCCTGGGCGTGGAGAAATTACTGGCCGTTAAGGGCGGTAACCTCAGCATGAACTTTGATGAGGACACCAGCTACAGCTTCATCTTTGACCTGTCGAACCGTAGCGAACCTTTGCTGACCGTGTTCAAGACCGACATTTTTGCCGGCACCCAGGTGTTCCTGCGCGGCGGCATGAATGGCTGGGGCACAGACAACCCCTTAAGCTATCAGGGAGCAGGTGTCTACAGCACAGACGTCAGCCTCGGCGCTGGTGCGGTTGAGTTCAAGGTGGCAAGCTCGGATTGGAGCACAGTGGATTTCGGTGCCCTGTCAGGCGATGTTGCCGATGTGGCGCTGGACGAGGCCGAGCCGCTGGCGGCCAAGGGCACCAACCTCAAGCTCAATGTGGCCGAGGCAGGTACTTACCGCTTCACGGTAGCAGGGCCGGACCCGAGTGCGCCCAGCTTGACCGTCACCAGGGTCAATTGACCTGACATTAAAAAAGCCGCCCTTGGGCGGCTTTTTTGTCCTTGTCATTCCCTTGGCTGAGTTGGTCCTCGGCAGACTTGTTATCGGGGCCTAAGCTGTTACAGTCAGTCGTATTCTTATAAATGGAGACCAAGATGTCCCTGCCGCAATATGCCGATGTGCTGGCCGCCAGCGAACGAATTCAACCCTATATAAGTGAGACCCCGATAGTCAGTTCCTACCTGCTGAACGATTGGCTCGGCCACAAGGTGTTTTTCAAGGCCGAATGCCTGCAACGGGTCGGTGCCTTCAAGTTGCGCGGTGCCACCAATGTGCTGGCCTGGCTCAAGGAACAGGGCAAGCTGCCCAAAAAGGTGGTCGCCAACAGCTCGGGCAATCACGCCCAGGCGGTAGCCTATGCCGCGCGCCAGTTTGGGGTGGCGGCGCAGATTTTCAGCCCGCAGAACGTGTCCAAGGTCAAGGCCGCCGCGACCCGTTTCTATGGTGCCGAGCTGGTGCTGTGCGAGACCCGGCAAGAGGCCGATGAGCAGGTGCAGGCCGCCGCGGCCGCAGCCGACACTGTGTGGATCCCCCCCTTCAACCATCCGCAGATTATTGCCGGTCAGGGCACGGCGACGCTGGAAGCCCTTAGGCAATTGCCGCCCATGGATGGGGTGTTTGCCCCCTGCGGTGGTGGTGGCCTGCTCAGCGGCACCCTGCTGGCGACCCGGGAACTGTGTCCCCATGCGGCCGTGGTCGGTGCCGAGCCCTTGCTCGGCAATGACGCCGCCCGCTCACTGCGAAGTGGCTCAATAGTGCGTCTCGACGCCCAACCCGACACCCTGGCCGATGGCGCCGCTACCCTGGCGGTGGGTTCTCTGACCTTCCCCCTGTTGCAGCAACTGGATGATTTTTACGAGGTGGATGAAGAGCGCATCGCCTATTGGACCCAATGGTTACAGCACCTGCTGAAGCTGCATGTGGAACCCACCAGTGCCATGAGCATGGAGGCCGTGGTGCAATGGCTCGGCAAGCAAACCAGCCCCAAACAGGTGCTGGTGATCCTCTCCGGCGGCAATATAGATCAGGCTAAAATGCTGCGCATCTGGCAGGATGACCACCTGCTGCACAGGCCCGGGCTTTGAAGCGCCGATTGCCACCTAATGCAAAAACGCCAGCAAAAGCACAATAAAAAACGGCTGCAATGCAGCCGTTTTTTTCAGTCACAGACATTCTGCGTAATGGTTTGGAGCCTGTTTCATATGTGTCATAACAGCACTCTCAGGTTGGATTTGGCCGGTTTAACCAGGGATCTTATCCATGATCTTTATACAGCGTTCCACCCGCTCTTTTTTCACTTTCAGTGAGCGCACCACGGGGAACTTAAGCCCCTGCCACTCGTTCAGCAATTTGCCGAGCAGTTCAGCATCATCGTGGTTACAGTTGGACGGCAGCATGGCATTGGCGTAGCTCACCAGGAAACGATCATCGGCGCTGTCGTTAAGCTTGGGAATAGTGTCGATAATGGTGTCCAGATAGGGCGTCCTCAGTTCTGGGTGTTCGTTATTGAACAGCGAGAACATGATGAACTGTTGTTCCCTGAGTTTGAGGTTGGCCGCGTCATTTTGTATGGTGCTGAACCACTTGGCTTTGACATCGACCAGAGGGCGCGACACCTCGGTCGCCAGGGCGCTCAGCTTGCCCCGATCGGAATTGTCGCGCTGTTTCTCTTCCTCCAGTAATCGCTGATAGTCACCTTGAAGGAAGCGGTTCGCCATGCCAACCAGGCGCCAACGTTTATCCTGATCCAGGGTAAAGCCATCGAGTTGTTCCTTACCGCTGATAAAGCCCAGCAAGGTATGCCAGTGGCTTGGACTGTCGACGCTGCCAATGTACAGATTAAACCAGAGCTTTTGCAGATCGGAACCCGGCTTGGCAGCCTTAAGCTGTTGCCAGGCGAAGCTTTCAACATTGGTGATTTCTTCTTGTACTTGTTTGCCTTGGCGACGAGCTTCCCACAGAACGTTATTAGCATACTCCAGACCATCCACCACCAGGGCTATGATGGTTTCGTCCTGTTCCTTGGGCAGGTTGGCCATGGCAAAGTCCACATATTCCATGGGCGTGATCTCTGCCTCATTGACACCGTCAATCAGGCTTTGCCACAGCATCAGGCGGGTATAGTTGTCTGATACACCGTTGATATGTGTCTTCAGGGTTTGATGGGACTTTTCGTCAAGAATCACCTTGGCATAGGCAAAGTCGCCCTCGTTGGGGTACACCATATCCGGGCAGGGGGCGCCGATAAGTGAACTGACGTCGGTATTGGCTCCCCGATAGATCAGATCTTCAACCCGGGTCTTGGTGAGTTTGCCGGCCTTTTCATTGAAGAGGGCAATACGGGTTTTTTGGGTGCGCAGGGTACTGTCGTGCTCGCCGTGGCCCTGTTGCAGGCTGAATTGGCTGATACGCTCATCTTTACACTGATAGCTGACCTTGATGTTGTTAAGTCCGGAAGTGTAGAGCCATTCCTTTGACCAGGCATCGAGGTTAACCCCTGAACTGTGTTGCAGCGCGCCGATAAAGTCGGCCAACTGGGTGTTTTTCTCGCTGTGGGTTTTCAGGTAGTGACTGACGCCCTCACGGAACTTGTCCTCGCCCAGATAGAACCACAATTGCTTGAGCACTGAGCCACCCTTGCCATAGGTGATACCATCGAAGTTGGAGAAGGCTTCGGTGGTATTGGCGACATCGAGTTGAATGGCGTGGGTGGTGACCGAATCGTCGGTCCCATAGGCCCACTGCTTGGTGCTGCTGTAGTAATTTTCCCAGACTCCCGGGAACATCTCGGTTTTATACAGCGCCAGGTTGGACATAAAGGTGGCAAAGCTTTCGTTGAGCCACAGGCCATCCCACCATTTCATGGTCACCAGATTGCCAAACCACATATGGGCCAGTTCGTGGGCTATGGTGTTGGCATGATTACGGCGGGCATCAAGGGTTTTTTCTCCGCGGCTGATATAGCTCTCATTGAAAGTCACTGCGCCGACGTTTTCCATGGCCCCGGAGTTGAAATCGGGCACCATCAGCTGGTCGTATTTATGGTAGGGATAGTGGATATCAAAATATTGATTGAAAAAGGCAAATGACTTCTTGGTCGGCTCAAACCATTCCTCGGGCTTGACGTACTTTGCCATGCTCTTGCGGGCAAATAGTCTTAAGGGTACGTCACCGGCTTTGTCTTGCCACTGGACAAAGGGACCGGCGTGCAGTGCAAACACGTATGAAGAAAAACGGTCGGTTTGCTTAAATTGCCAATGCCTGGTGTTTTCTTGTTCATCTATGCGGCTTTCCCTTTGGTTGGAGATCACCTGCCAATCGGCGGGCGCCTTCACATCCAGCAGGTAGGTGGCTTTTAAATCGGGCTGGTCAAAGTGCGGGAACAGGCGGTTGGCATCGTAGGGCTCAAAGTCCGTGTAAAGGTAGACGGCATTATCTTCGGGATCTTTGAAACGGTGCAGTCCGGTACCCGTATTGCCATAGTTGGCGCGGTAGCGGATTTCGATGCGGTTATGCCCATCAGCCAGTTGTTGCGAGGGGATTTCGATAAACCATTTGCTATAAGTAAACTCGGCCGGCTTACCGTTGATGAGTATGGTTTCCACGGCTCCCTGATAAAAATCCACCGTCAATGGCAATGTTGTCAGCGGTTTATAGTCAAAGGTGATCACACTGGTACCGGAAAAACTTTCATCGCCCAGGGTGAAGTCGACGGATAACCGGTAATCGACCTTGCTGATAAGGGCGCTGCGTTGGGCCGCATACCCCTGTTCCAGTGCATCGGACTGCACCCGTGGCGCAAATGCTATTTGAGTTACAGCCTCAGTGGTGTTGGTTGCAACCTGGCCAGGAGCACTACTGCATCCCTGCATCAACAGAAGTCCGGTTAAGGTGCTGGCGATAATAGATTTTTTCATTAAAGAAGATCCCCTTTCTTGAGTCAGTGTCCGTGTATAACACAAGCTCGATGGTTATCAGAGTGTAAAAATTGTAACCGGGGGTGAACCGTAGAACGCAAGGCGCAGCAGCGTGGCCAAGTTGGGCTGGGTGCCATAAAGAAGAGCGCCAATAGGCGCTCTTCTTTATGGGGGAAGTAATGGGATTATTCCACGTTCTGGATCTGTTCGCGCATCTGCTCGATGATGACCTTGAGTTCCACCGCGGCGGCCGTGACTTCTGAATTGATGGACTTGGAGGCCAGGGTGTTCGACTCGCGATTGAATTCCTGCATCATAAAGTCTAGGCGACGCCCTTCACTGCCACCTTTTTTGAGGATACGGCGGGCCTCATTGACGTGGGCCTCGAGTCTGTCCATTTCTTCGGCAACGTCCTGTTTCTGGGCCAGCAACACAAGTTCCTGCTCCAGGCGGGCGGGATCCAGCTCGGCCTTGATCTCGGCGAGACGGCTGGTGAGTTTTTCCCGCTGCCATTCCATCACTTTCGGCATGTGAGCTCGCACCAGGGCGATTTGGGCTTCGACCCCGTCAAGGCGGGTCAACAGCATCTCCTTGATGGCGCTGCCTTCGCGGCCGCGAGCCTCGATAAATTGATCGATTGCGGTGTCAAAGGCCTGCAGCAGCTCGGTGCTGATGGTATCCATGTCCTGCTCGGCTGTGGCGATAACGCCGGGCCAGCGCAGTATGTCGGTGAGGCTGATTTCACCACTGCCGGCTTCCTGCTTGAGCCAGTCGGCGGCCGCCAGCAGTTTGCGGGCCAATGGTTGGTTGAGGTTGAGCTCGGCACCACTGTCTTCGGCCAGCTCATAGCGCAGATTGACTTCCACCTTGCCGCGGTTGAGGCGTTTGCGCAGCTTGTCCCTGAGCACGGGCTCCAGGCTGCGGAACTGCTCGGGCAGGCGCAGGTAGGTCTCAAGGTAACGCTGGTTGACCGAGCGGATCTCCCAGGAGGCGTTGCCCCAGGAGGCTTTGTGCTCAATACGAGCATAGGCTGTCATGCTTTGGATCATTGGCTTTTCCGCAGAAGTGATTCCGGATTGAAGGCCGATTATAACCACAAGACAGGGCAAAGATCAGTGCCTGGTACATAAAGCGGCGCCAGGGTGAGTATTTTTCCGCTATCGGCCCGGCTCTGGGCGCTAAATGCCAAGCCGGCATGGCATAGCGGCCGCCATGGCCCTATAATGTGCAGCCAACTAAATGAATCCCCCAAATTTACAGGAATCGCCATGCGTCCAGGTAATCGTACTCCGGCTCAAACCCGGCCCATCACCATCACCCGTCAGTTCACCGCCCATGCCGAAGGCTCGGTACTGGTGGAGTTCGGTGAGACCAAGGTGTTGTGCACCGCGAGCTTTACCGAGGGCGTACCCCGTTTCCTCAAGGGCCAGGGCCAGGGCTGGGTAACCGCCGAATACGGCATGCTGCCGCGTTCAACCCACACCCGCATGGACAGGGAAGCGGCCCGTGGCAAGCAGTCCGGTCGCACCCAGGAAATCCAGCGTCTTATCGGTCGCGCCCTGCGTGCAGCTGTGGATATGAAGCTGCTGGGTGAAAATACCCTGGTGATCGACTGTGACGTGATCCAGGCCGATGGCGGCACCCGCACCGCGGCCATTACAGGTGCCTGTGTGGCGCTGGTGGATGCCCTTAATTGGGCCCGCGGCAAGGGCATCATCAAGGCCAATCCCTTGAAGTTCCTGATCGCCGCCGTCAGTGTGGGCATTCACAATGGTGAGGCCATCTGCGATCTGGAATATGTGGAAGACAGCGCCGCAGAGACAGACATGAACGTGGTGATGACCGAGACCGGCAAGATCATCGAAGTGCAGGGTACCGCCGAGGGCGAACCCTTCAGCCACGAAGAGCTGCTCAGCATGCTGGAGCTGGCCAAGCACGGCATTCGCGAGATCATCGATGTGCAGAAGGCTGCACTGAACTGATCCCATCAAGGACCCCACGGGGTCCTTTTTAGCAACAGATTTAGCAATTGAATGTGACCCGCCAATAGTCGCGGGCGGTCACGGCAGTGACCCGAGTTAACCCTTAAAGGAGCGATTGTGAAAGCCTATCAGCGTGAGTTTATTGAGTTTGCCCTGGAGCGCAATGTACTGAGATTCGGCGAGTTTACCTTGAAGTCGGGTCGTACCAGCCCCTATTTCTTCAACGCCGGCCTGTTCAATACCGGTCGCGATCTGGCCCGTCTGGGACGTTTTTATGCGGCGGCGCTGATGGATGCCGGCATAGATTACGATTTGCTGTTTGGCCCGGCCTACAAGGGTATTCCCATCGCGACTACCACTGCTGTGGCCTTGGCCGAGCACCATGATGTGGATGTGCCTTACTGCTTCAATCGCAAGGAAAAGAAAGACCACGGCGAAGGTGGCACCCTGGTGGGCAGCGAGCTCAAGGGCAAGGTGATGCTGGTGGACGACGTGATCACCGCAGGTACCGCCATCCGCGAATCCATGGAAATCATCCAGGCCAACGGCGCGACCCTGGCCGGTGTGCTTATCGCCCTCGATCGTCAGGAGAAGGGCAAGGGTGAGTTGTCCGCCATTCAGGAAGTGGAGCGGGATTTTGGTTGCAGCATAGTGGCCATTATCAAGCTTGAAGACCTGATTGCCTATCTGGCCGAAAAGCCCGGCCGGGAGCAGGAACTGGCGGCCGTTCGTGCCTACCGTGAGCAATACGGCATCTAAGGCGCTAAGTGCAGATAGCAAAAAGCCAGACCTGAGTCTGGCTTTTTTGTTGTCCTGATTTTGAGAGCCGGCTTAGCGGCTCTTTTGCAGGAACTCGGCGCGGGTGGCCGGATTGGACTTGAAGATCCCGCCCAGGGCCGTGGTGGTGGTGGAGCTGGTGGAGTCCATCACACCGCGGGCTTTAACGCAGTAATGCACGGCATCAATCTTGACCGCCACATCCTTGGTTTCCAGCAGGGTCTGCAGAGCCACCAGAATTTGCTGGGTCAGCCGCTCCTGCACCTGGGGACGTTGGGAAAAGAAGCGCACTATGCGGTTGATCTTAGACAGACCGATGATCTTTTTACGCGGTAAGTAGGCCACGGTAGCCATGCCGTCTATGGTCACCAAATGATGTTCGCAGGTACTGGTCAGGCTGATGTCCTGCACCCGCACCATTTCGTCCACGCCCATCTTGTTGTCTATGACGGTGATCTTGGGGAAATTTTGGTAATCGAGACCGGAAAAAATTTCGTCCACATACATCTTGGCGATACGGCGGGGAGTGTCGGCCAGGCTGTCATCACGCAGATCCAAAGACATCAGGCTCAAAATGGCCTTCATGTGCTCTTCGATCTTGCTCTTGCGCTCTTCGCTGCTGAGACCGCAGGGAACCATGGGGGTTTCCAAGCCGTGTTCCAGCAGTGCTGATTGAACCTGAATTGCTGCTTCGGTAATTGCCATTGTTTCCTCCACCACTTAACGGGACGCGGTCGGCCGCCGCCATCCTCCGCAGGCATTCGACCGGAACAGACAGTCGGCCGAAATGCGGAAGCGGGAGGATACTCTCATTTGCTGCAAATTCATACTAAATTCGCACGTCAGCCCATGAAAAGGCCGCCCCATGGGACGGCCTTTTGGGATGTACGCTAAGCTATTAGAGCTTGAGGTTGGCTTTAAGGAACAGCAAAAGTTCCGAGTAATACTTGGCCCTGTGGGTTTCATTGTAGAAACCGTGGCCTTCGTTATCCATCACCAGGGTCTGATACGGATAATTGCGGGCCTTCAACGCATCTTCCAGAGCTTCGAATTGCTCTATTGGGGCTCGTTCATCTTTGCCACCGTGCACCAGCAGCAGCTTTGCCTTGAGCTTGTCAACGTTATGCACCGGAGACATGGCTTGCAAGGTGGCCTTGTCCTTGGGAAGAACGTCCTTCAAGTATGCTCGGCCGGACGCCCGTTGCTGTACGTCACCCTCTTCAAACATCATTTCCAGGTCGTAAATGCCGGCAAAGCTTACCGCGCACTTGAACAGATCCGGGGCCAGAATAGAGCTTTGCAGGGCACTGTAGCCGCCAAAGCTTCCTCCCACGATACAGATACGATTCTTATCTGCGGTGCCCTCTGCAATTAACTGTTGAGTGGCATCAATGATGTCATATTGAATGTCAGAACCCCATTTGCGGTAACCTGCTGATTCAAACGTTTCACCATATCCTCCCGAGCCTCGGAAATTGACTTGCAGAACCGCTATGCCATTGCTGGCCAGCAATTGGTTCTGTGGATCAAATGCCCAGTAATCCCTGGGACCGTGGGGACCACCATGGGGGTTGACCACCAAGGGCAGGCTTTTCCCTTCCGATCCGGGTGGAATGGTCAGGTAAGCCTGAACTTGAGTGCCATCCCGGGCAATAACTTTAAAGGGTCTAACCTCGGCCATCTTCTCTGGATCCACGGCATTATTGACTGAGACCAGATAGCGCAGTTTGTTGGTCTTGCTGTTAAACAAGTAGTAATCACCGGGATTACGATCATTAAAGGCGGCGATCACCATCAACTCACCTTTGTCATCTTCGCTGACAATTCGCACTTGGTGCCCGGGAAGTGCGGTAAGCAGATTCTTCATCAACTTGGCCCGTTCATCTTCCGGGTTTACAAACGCATAGGTGGGATAACCATCAGCGAATTCAATGGCGTACAACTGCTTGGTTTGGCCATTAATCCAGTATTTATCCGGATCGACTTTTGCGTCCTGAATGATCTTAGTTTTTTCGCCTTTCTTCAGATCTATTCTATATATTCCCTGCGTTTGACCTGATTCAGTACCTGCGGCATAAATGACATCTCCGCTGTCAGCAAATGACAAAGGCCGAAAGTTTTTCAATTGCAAATCCAAGTTTTTGCTCTGGAGCCAATCCCCATCCTCCCGGTAGTAGACTTGGGTTTTATTATTGCGATCAATACCCGAGACGAAACGGACATCACCCTCATCATCTGGTAAAAACTCGGCGTAACTGATTGGGGCTGTAGTAATTTTACGTCTGATGCCACGGTAGACATCCACTTTGTAGACATCGGCTGGTGTTTCTAAAAGCGGTCCGGAAGTGTTCCAGGAAAAGGCTTTGACCAACATGTTCTTTTTATCATTTTTTAATGGGTCAAGAATAAAAGCCGTGGCATTGATGGCCGTATTCTTCTTCAGGTGAGAGCCTGTTTGTTGTTGGCCATTGTTATAGCCAAATAAATAGGTGGCCTTGCTGCCATCTGCATTGACCGCAAAAAGTTCGCCGTAATACTGAGGCACATCGCTCCATCCTTTAAGGTACTCTTTTGCCAAAACGATGCGCTCACCATTGACCCATTCGTAGTCGCCGACTTGTGCATTTCCAGGGAAAAATACGGCATGTTTAAAATTAAGTGTCTCCGTGTCTAAAATCACCAGCTTAGCTTTGCCTTCATTGATCATGATAGCGCTCAAGTAGGTGCCGTCTGGTGATAATTTAACATTAGAATATTGGCTGGGACGGGCAAAAGTCTCTTCCTGTGTCATTGCATATGATGCCGTACTGAGGCCCAGCAATAAGGCGCAGATAAGTCTGTGCATTGGTATGTGACGTCCTTGTATGATGTGTTAGATTTTCGAGGCGAGTGTAATACAAAGGTTTGGTGTGGAAAAGAAAAAGGATGGCGATGCCATCCTTTTTATGAGTGAGTTAACTCTGTAGCAACTGTTGCTGAATAAAGGTCCACTGCTCATCAAAATGGGTGGTGGGCTTTATTTTAAACTCGCTGCGGATGTATTGGGCGATGCGGCCTTCGGCAAAGGCCAGTAATAAGTTGGCCAGAATGCCTTCGTCCAGATTGAAGCCCTTGCCTTCGCGCAGGGTCTTTTCCCGCAGTATTTGCTTGAGCTGGGTTTCTATTTTGGCGAACAGGGTGCCGATGCGATCCCGCAGGCGTTCATTTTCGCCCAGCAGGGCGTCGCCGCTGAGCACTCGGGAGATGCCGGGATTGCGCTCGGCAAACAACAACAGCAGTTGCAGCACCAACTGGCAACGGCGCATGGTGTCTTTTTCGTCGTCCATGATGAGGTTAATGCGCGACAGCAGCGACTCTTCAATAAACTCGATAAGACCTTCGAACATGCGGGCCTTGCTGGGGAAGTGGCGGTAAAGGGCCGCTTCCGATACGCCCACCTCGGCGGCCAGCTTGGCCGTGGTTATGCGTTGTCCCGGGCTGGTTTCCAGCATCTGCGCCAGGCACTGGAGAATATGATCCCGGCGATTGATTTTTTCTTTGATGGCCATTACGGCGTCCTTCACTCTACTGCTACTACAGACATCAGCGGGTGCCGGAATGGCCAAAACCACCTTCGCCCCGTGAAGAGGTGTCAAATTCATCCACCAGTTTGAATTGCGCCTGAACAACAGGCACAAACACCAGTTGCGCCAGACGATCGCCGATTTCCAGAGTGTAGGGTTCGCTGCCACGGTTCCAGCAGGACACCATCAGGGGCCCCTGATAATCCGAGTCGATAAGCCCCACCAGATTACCGAGCACTATGCCGTGTTTATGACCCATACCCGAGCGCGGCAGAATGACAGCCGCCAAACCCGGATCGGCCACATGAATGGCGATACCTGTTGGAATAAGGACGGTTTCACCGGGCGCTATGGTTAAACGGGTGTCCAGCATGGCGCGCAGGTCCATGCCAGCACTGCCCGGAGTGGCATAGGCCGGCAGCGGAAATTCCGAGCCGATGCGTGAGTCGAGGATTTTCAGTTCTATCGGTGTTTTCATGGATTATTTTTATGTTTCACTATCAGGGAAAGCAATTGATTGGCCAGTGACAGCTTATCGGTTGCCGGCAAGTCTTCGGCGCCCGATTGCCAGAAAACCCTAAGGGCATTTTGATCGGCATTGAAACCGAGCCCGGGGATGGACACATCATTGGCGGCAATCATATCGAGGTTTTTGCGCTGGAGTTTATCTCTGGCGTAGGTTTCCACCTCGTGGGTTTCGGCGGCAAAGCCCACGGTAAAGGGCTTGGGATTGCGGGCCGCGACCGTGGCTAAGATATCAGGATTGCGTACCAGTGCAAGGGACATGGTCTCGCTGGACTTTTTAATCTTGCCCTCTGCCACTTCGGCAATGCGATAGTCGGCTACTGCGGCGCAGCCGATGAATATGTCCTGGCCATTGATGTCCGCCAATACGGCATCGAGCATCTGCTGGGCCGATTCGACGTTTATCCGCTTCACGCCCGCAGGGGTTGCCAGGTTTACGGGACCGCTCACCAGGGTCACCTCGGCGCCCATGGCGCTGGCTGCCTGCGCCAGGGCATAACCCATCTTGCCCGAGCTGTGGTTGGAGATATAACGCACAGGATCTATGGCCTCACGGGTGGGCCCGGCGGTGATCATCAATTTGGACCCGGCAAGCAGCTTGGGGGCAAAAAACTGCTCGGCACGCTCGGCGATGTCCAGAGGCTCCAGCATTCGGCCAGGGCCGACTTCGCCGCAGGCCTGACTGCCGCTGCCCGGCCCCCATATTGTCATGCCGCGGTTAGCGAGTGTCGCCAGATTGTCCTGGGTGGCCGCATTGGCGTACATCTGTTGGTTCATGGCCGGGCACAGCACCACGGGGGCCGAGGTCGCCAGAGCGGCCGTGGTGATCAGTTCATCGGCCATGCCTGCGCGCAGACGGGCAATAAGGTTGGCGGTGGCCGGAGCAATCAGCAGCATGTCGGCCCAGCGTGCCAGCTCTATGTGGCCCATGGCGGCCTCGGCGGCGGGATCCAGCAGATCCATGGCCACGGGAAAACCGCTGAGTGCCTGCAATGTCAGTGGGGTGATAAATTCACAGGCACTGCGGCTCATCACCACCTTCACTTCGGCGCCCCGCTCTTTGAGGCGCCTGACCAGATCGGCACTCTTGTAGGCTGCTATGCCTCCGCCGATACCCAGCAAAATTTTGCGATTTGTCAGGCTCACAGATCCATTCCGGCTAAAATTAACAAGCGTCAACGATACCATAAAGCCTTGGCCTGTAGTGAGCGCCGAAGGGAATATTGATGGCCACAGGGAGTGTGACTATGGGCATGAAAGACTGGCCCCGGGGCGAAGGCCCGCGGGAAAAACTGTTGGAGCGGGGCGCATCTGTACTGTCCGATGCCGAATTGCTGGCGGTATTGTTGCGTAATGGCCTGCAGGGACACAGTGCCCTGGATTTGGCCAGGCAGCTGATCATCGAATTCGGTGGACTGCGGGGGTTAATGTCGGCATCCAAAGCACATGTGTGTCGACTCCCGGGGCTGGGACCGGTAAAATACGCCCAGTTGCAGGCAGCGGCCGAGCTGTCGCGACGTTTGGCTGCCGAGTCCCTGTTGCGTGGGCAGGTGCTGACCAGCCCGGACCTGACCCGTCACTATTTGCTGAGTCAGTTGACGGACAGGGGATATGAGGTGTTTGCCCTGTTGCTGCTGGATAGCCAGCACAGGCTGATCCAATTTGTGGAGCTTTTTCGCGGCACCATAGATGCAGCATCTGTGTATCCAAGGGAAGTAGTGGCCTTGGTGCTGGAGAAAAAAGCGGCAGCCGTGATCCTTTGTCATAATCATCCTTCCGGGGTGGCTGAGCCCAGTCAGGCCGACAGACGGATCACCGAAAGATTGAAAAATGCCTTGGCAACCATAGACGTGCCTGTGTTGGACCATATGGTTGTTGGCGATCGGGAGATAGTCTCCTTTGCCGAGCGCGGGTGGATAAGTTGATCTATTGCTTGATCTCACCCTGCCATTCGTGTATAAAATGCGCCCTCTTTGTGCCTCGGGCGACGGCCATACGAGGTACATTAATGCTCGAGCGTTAAAATTGTTTTTTGGAGAAGATTGACATGTCAAGAGTATGCCAAGTTACTGGCAAGCGACCAATGGTTGGTAACAACCGTTCGCACGCAAAGAACGCGACTCGTCGTCGTTTTTTACCTAACCTGCAAAACCATCGTTTCTGGTTAGAAGGCGAAAAGCGTTTCGTACAACTGCGCGTTTCCACCAAGGGTATGCGCATCATCGACAAGAAAGGCATTGAAGTCGTTATCGCTGAACTTCGTGCCCGTGGCGAGAAGGTGTAATAGAAAATGGCTAAAGCTAAAGGTAACCGTGAGAAGATCAAGCTGGTTTCCAGCGCTAAAACTGGTCACTTCTACACTACCGACAAGAACAAGCGTAACATGCCAGAAAAGATGGAGATCAAGAAGTTTGATCCTGTGATCCGTCAGCATGTTATCTACAAAGAAGCCAAGATCAAGTAAGACTACTTGAACCGGTTTCCCAAAAAGCCCCTGCATTGCAGGGGCTTTTTTTTGGACTATACTTAGGCCGCAATGTTTAATTTTATATTCATGTAGTTAAGGCTCGAAGCAGTGTAAATTGTGTGATGACGGCGACGGGTCTTTAGCTATTGCGCCTTTGCTCTCAAATTGAGAATAAATGCTTTCAATGTGAATTTAAATGCAATAAAATTGCGCGTTCATTCAGTGCTGTGATGCTCAGTGCTGTGATGCTGGAAAAACAGCCGTGTCAGCCCACGTTTTTGCGAGGTAACTAAAGTCAGTGCGTACCACCGAATTGGTTGATGGATTTCGTCACTCCGCCCCCTATGTCAATGCACACAGAGGCAAGACCTTTGTGGTCATGCTGGGTGGTGAAGCCCTGGCCCAGCAACAGTTTCGCGCCATTATCAACGATGTGGCCCTGTTGCACAGTCTGGGGATCAAGGTTGTGCTGGTGTATGGTGCCAGGCCTCAGATAGACGGCGCCCTGGAACAGCATGGTATCGCGCCGGCTTATCACAATGGCGTGCGGATCACCGACGAAGACACCTTAAGGGTGATCAAGCAGGTAGCCGGGGTGTTGCAATTCGACATCACCGCCCGCCTGTCCATGAGCCTGTCCAATACCCCGATGCAAGGCGCCCAGCTCAATGTGGTCAGCGGCAACTTTGTGATTGCCCAGCCGCTTGGAGTGGAAGATGGCGTCGATTTTTGCCTGTCGGGCAAGGTCCGCAGAATTGACACCCAGGGATTAAGGCGCCAGCTGGATAATAACGGCATAGTGCTCATGGGCCCCATTGCGGCCTCTGTGACCGGTGAAAGCTTTAACCTGACGGCCGAAGAAATTGCCACTCAGGTGGCGGTCAAGCTCAAGGCCGACAAGATGATTGGCTTCAGCGCCCAAAACGGTATTCTCGACCGCGACGGCGATGTGATTGCCGAGCTGATGCCCACCGAAGCCCAGAAGATTTTGACCAAGCTGCAGGAGCAGGGCACCGCCTGTGTTGGCACCATGGCGTTTCTCAAGGCCAGTATCGATGCCTGTCGCATGGGCGTGCCCCGTTGCCATCTGGTAAGTTATCTCGAAGACGGCGCCCTGTTGCAGGAACTGTTCTCCCGTGACGGTATCGGTACCCAAATAGTGACCGAAAGCGCCGAACGGCTGCGGCGGGCATCCATTGCCGATATAGGTGGCATTCTCAACCTCATCCGCCCCATGGAAGAGCAAGGGATCTTGGTGCGCCGCTCCCGTGAGCAGCTGGAAATCGAGATTGAGCAATTTATGGTGATCGAGCGTGATGGCCTGGTGATCGGCTGTGCCGCCTTGTATCCCTTTGAAGAGGACAACGCCGGCGAGTTTGCCTGTCTGGTGGTGCATCCCGATTATCGCGATGCCGACCGGGGCAGCCTGCTGCTGAAGAACATCATAGGTCAGGCGAGGGTGCGTGGGTATTCCAGATTGTTTGCCCTGACGACCCGCAGCATTCACTGGTTTTTGGAGCACGGCTTTAATCTGGTGGAGGTCGACGCCCTGCCGACCAAGAAGAAGCAACTGTACAACTACCAACGCCGCTCCAAGATCCTGGCGCTGGATCTGCAGTAAACACTGTATCTGCAGTAACCTCTCTACATCCCATAACAAACAACCCGCCAAGGCGGGTTGTTTGTTATTTCAATCCTGCGACGGGCTTTTAGTTTCTGCGCCGCCTGAACATGTCCAGGGTGAAAATCGCCAATGCGCTCCAGATAAAACCGAAGGTAACGCCTTTTTCTATATCAAAAGGTTCGTTGAACAGGCTGACCGCCAATATAAACATGATGCTGGGGCCTATGTATTGGAAGAAGCCCAGCATGGACAAGGGGATACGTACAGCTGCGCCGGCGAAACACAGCAGGGGCGCCGTGGTGACCACACCCGCAGCCATCAGCAGCAGGTTCAGCGTCCAGGTATTGGTCAACATGCTGGCACTGCTCGTGGTAAGCATTAGGTAGATCAGTGCCACTGGCATCAGAATAGCGGTTTCTACCAATAGCCCCGTCTTGGCATCCACATTGGCTTTCTTGCGCAGCAGGCCATAAAGACCAAAGGAGCCCGCCAGGGCCAGGGATATCACAGGCACAGAGCCAAAGGAAATCACCTGGATCATCACCCCTATGGTTGCCAAGCCCACCGCCAGCCACTGCAATCTGCGCAGGCGCTCGCCCAAAAATAGCATACCGAGCAAGACGTTAAACAGGGGATTGATGTAATAGCCGAGACTGGCATCCAGCATATGGTCATTGTTAACCGCCCAGATAAACAACAACCAGTTGCCGGCAATCAAGGTCGAGGTTAACAGCAGCACGGCTAGGCGTTTTGGTTGACGCAGCAGCTGATGCAGGCGCTCGAAACCACCGATGAACACCATCAGCAGCGCGGTGAAGAAAAAGGACCAGATGATCCTGTGCAGCAGAATTTCGGTGGCGGGAACGGCTGCTATCAGTTTGAAATACAAGGGCGCGAAGCCCCACATGGTGTAAGCGCCAATGGCCAGAAATATGCCCTTGCGGTGCTCGCTTTCGGCTGTGTGCATCTGCGAAAGTCCTGAAATCTTTGGGAGGAAGGGCATTGTAAGTGGGTCATTGGCCAGCCACAAGCCCGCTGCCCGGTTTTAGCGAACGACAACCGGGTCCCGGGCAAGCTTCAAACATAGACCGAATTTGGGCAAGACAGGGGCTGTCAGGTACTTTAGAATTGGGCTCCTTTTGATATTTAAGCTGTCCCATGGATCTTCAAACTACTCCTGCCACCGAAGACGCTTTAGCTCAATGCCTGCACCAGGTATTTGGCTACCGTGAGTTTCGCCCCGGCCAGCGGGAAGTCATTGAACGGCTGTGCCAAGGGCAGGATTGCCTGGTGATCATGCCGACCGGCGGTGGCAAGAGCCTGTGTTATCAGGTGCCGGCGCTGGTGTTACCCGGAGTCGCGCTGGTGGTATCGCCGCTGATCTCCCTGATGAAAGATCAGGTCGACAGCCTGCTGCAGTCCGGAGTGGCCGCCGCCTTTCTCAATTCATCCCAGCCACGGGAGCAAAGCATAGAAGTGCTCAGGCAGCTGCGCCACGGCGAGCTTAAACTCTTGTATGTCTCACCCGAGCGCCTGCTGCAGGCGGATTTTCTCGACCGGCTCGGTGATATGCACATCAGTCTGTTTGCCATAGATGAGGCTCACTGCATCAGCCAGTGGGGCCATGATTTCCGCCCCGAATACGCGGCCCTGGGACGACTGCGGCAGACCTTTCCCGGTGTGCCCATCATGGCATTGACGGCGACCGCCGATCTGGCGACCCGCAGCAGCATCTGCGAGCAGTTGCAGATTAACCCCCATCAGCAGCTATCGAGCTTCGACAGACCCAACATCCGCTATACAGTGGTTGAAAAGCTCAATGCAGGAAATCAATTAAAGCAATTCATCGCAGCAAGGAAAGGCGTCAGTGGCATAGTCTATTGCAGCAGTCGTCGCCGGGTTGATGAAGTGGCAGAGCGCTTGCGGCTGCAGGGATGTTTCGCCGAGGGCTACCACGCCGGCATGACCCAGGAAGAAAGGGCCAGCGTTCAGGACAGGTTTCTGAAAGATCAAATCGATGTGGTGGTGGCGACTGTGGCTTTTGGCATGGGGATCAATAAGTCCAACGTGCGCTTCGTGGTGCATTATGACATTCCCAAGAGCATTGAAGCCTATTACCAGGAAACCGGAAGAGCGGGCCGTGATGGCCTGGAGGCCGAGGCTTTAATGTTGTTTGACCCGGGTGACATAGGTCGGGTGCGTCACTTAATCGAACAGCAGGAGCCGGGGCCGCAGCAACAGGTAGAATTCCACAAGCTCTACTCCATGGCGGCCTTTGCCGAGGCGCAAACCTGTCGGCGCCAGGTGCTGCTGCATTATTTCGATGAGCCGGCCCTGGAGCCCTGTGGTAACTGCGATATCTGCCTCGACCCACCCAAGCGCTATAACGGTACCGAGGATGCCCAGAAGGTGCTCTCCTGCATCTACCGGTTGAATCAACGCTTTGGCATTCAGCATTTGATTGAGGTGCTCAGGGGCTCAAAAGCCTCGGGTGTGGTGGACAAGGGCCATGACAAGTTGTCCACCTGGGGTATAGGCAAAGACAAGAGTCCGGAGCACTGGCTCAGTGTGACCCGCCAGTTAATTCATCTGGGGCTCGCCAGCCAGGATATTACCCGGGGATCGTCGGTCAGGCTCAATCCGGCGGCCAGGGCGGTACTCAAAGGGGAAATGGCCCTGATGCTGGCGGAACCCAGAGTGTCCCTGGCACAGATCCCACAGCGCAAAAGCAGCCGTGCGCCCCTCAATTACGATCGTAAGCTGTTTGCCCGCCTGAAACATTTGCGTCGCACCATAGCCGAGGAGCATGACCTGCCGCCCTATTTGGTGTTCAACGATGCGACTCTGGCCGAAATGGCCTTTATGCTGCCCAAAAGCGCGGCGGAGTTGCTGGCGGTCAATGGCGTCGGCGAGCGCAAGCTCAGCCGCTTTGGCGACGCCTTTCTTGACGAGATTGCCGCTTATCTCAGTGGCGAATAAGCAACCTTGCTAGGCCAGCGAGGACTGACTCAACCCGCGGCAACTGGCGCGTTTCAGCAGCGAGGCGCAGCTGTCAAATTGTTGCAAGCTGGCATGGCCGACGGCTCGGGTACCTGTATTCAGCAAAGGGCTGAGTTGCGCCATCACCCGCTCCAGTCCCTTGTTACTGGTGTAGGGTAAAAGTACCAGCCAGTCTTCAGCCCCTAAAGCCACTATGGCGTCGGTTTCCCTGAGGGATTGCTCCAATCGGGAACGCAGTTGTTCCAGCTGAGATTCAGTTGCGCCCGATACCTCCAGCAAAAGGACCGACAGCGGATAGTTGCCACGTTTGGCATGCTGCATGGCATTTTCCAACCGTTCCATACCGGTTTGCGCCTTATCGCTGACGGCATTTTGCGGTGCTGTCTGGGGGCGGCCACTGCGGACAAACAATGCCAGCGCCACGGCGACCAATATCAGGGTCAGCATCAGCATGGTGGCGTACAGCCAGTTGAACCGGTATTTTTGCTGCAGATCCTCTTCAATCAATTCTGCCTGGGTGTTGGCTGTCGACTGCTGTGCCAAGCGAGCCTTGTATTGCAAAATTCTGGCGGCATTCGTACTGGTATTGGCCTTGGCAGCAGCAGTTGCAGCGCGTTGTGACAGCGCGTAGGCAGATTTGAAGTCGCCGGCATCCGCATAAGTTTGAGCCAACATGGTCAGGGCAATATCGAGTTCGTTATAGCGTTCTTTATCTTCAGTAATCTTGATCACCGTTTCCAATTCGGCTCTGGCTTGCTTTTGCTGTCCCTGCATCAAATAACTCTTGGCCAGCAGTCTGTGGACCCGCATAGCATTCAATGAGTTATTTTCATGATCGAAGGTGTTCAGTGCCAGTCTCAGCATGTCCTGTGCATTGCCAATGTCGCCCAATTCCAGCTCAATGGAAGCAATAGTGGCATAACTGGTTGCCAGATCTTTGGTTGACTTTATCTCTGGTAATAGCTGTTTGGCTTGTTTCAGAAGACTTGCTGACAGGTTGTAATTTTTAAGGGTTAAGGCCGCCCTGGCGGAGTTGATTAGCAGAACCTGGCGAATTTTTCCTTTTGCGGTGTCATCTTCAAGACCTTGCTGGTTGTATTCCAATCCTCGAGTCAAATCACCACTGGAATAAAGCAGATTGCCCATGGCGGCGAGCAAGTAAGGCTTGGGAGGCCAGGTCCAGTGTTGGCGTTGACTCGGTACATCGTCATAGGCATCCAATGCCAGACGCAGATCTTCAATGGCAGACCCATAGTTTTCATTATCTGTATCCAGCTGCCCTCTCAGCCTGAGGGCTGTGACCAGTGCCTGGGGCTGCTGATGGTGGCGGGCCAGTGATATGGCGCTGTCCAGCAGCGGCATGGCGTGTTCCAGATCGTCAAAGCCGGAGTAACCGTCTGCCAGGCAACTTTGGAAATAGGGCCTTGCCTGCTCATGTCCGAGCTTTTTTGCGTTGGCATCACCCCACTGTGCCAGATTGATGGCTGCCTGAAATTCGCCGAGTTCCAGTAAAGTGAAACACTTTAGCGCAGAGAGTCGCAATTGGGTTTGCTCGTCGGCAGGCGCTTGTGCCAGGGTCTGCTCCAGTTGGATCAATTGCTCATTGGCCTGCTGGGGATATTGATACAGCAGGGTGTTGATCTCATCCATGGTGGCTTCTGTGCTGGCCAGCAGCGCCGGGCACCACAGCAATAAACCAAGAAGCAGGGGGCGAAAATCCATTCGGGCTCCGATCCAATAAGGGCAAAAATGTGAGGTGAGAAAATTTCGCGGCAGTATAACAACTTTTGTGACAATTGTGCATAAATCCAACTAATTGGCCCTGTGGATCATACTTGAATTACGGCTCAGGTTGCGCACTTTCCCAATCTCCATGCCGTTATCGCGGTGCCGATGTTGAAAATTATTGGGGTTGACACTCATCGGGGGGCGGGTTAAAAGTAATCAGGTCAGCAGGGCGCAATCTGGAATAAATACCCAAATATTATGCATAAAATTACGCTAACACTTAACATCCTTCTTCTTTCTCTCGCAGATTCTGCGCGGAGGGAATAGTGTTGCACGCTCGCTAACCAGGCAAAGCATCCACCAAACCCCGCGCAAACCCGCGGGGTTTTTTGTTTCTGAGCGCCAATCAGGAACCCAAACAGCTTGAAAACGGAGAAACGGAATGTCAGACAGAGTCATCATCTTTGATACCACCTTGCGGGATGGCGAACAGGCGCTGGCCGCCAGCCTGTCGGTAAAGGAAAAGCTGCAGATAGCCCTTGCGCTGGAGCGTTTGGGGGTGGATGTGATGGAAGTGGGTTTTCCTGTGTCCTCTCCGGGGGATTTTGAATCGGTACAAACCATAGCCCGCACCATCAAAAACAGCCGGGTTTGTGCCCTGTCGCGGGCGCTGGAAAAAGACATAGACGCTGCCGCCCAGGCCCTGTCGGTGGCAGAGCAGTTCCGCATCCATACTTTTATCTCCACCTCCAATATCCATGTGGAGAGCAAGCTGAAACGTTCCTTCGATGAGGTGCTGGACATGGCCGTGGGCGCGGTCAAGTACGCCCGCCGCTTCACCGATGATGTGGAATTCTCCTGTGAAGATGCCGGTCGTACCCCGATGGATAACCTGTGCCGCATGGTGGAAGCGGCCATTCGCGCCGGGGCCCGTACCATCAATATCCCCGATACCGTGGGTTACACGGTACCCAGTGAATTTGGTGGCATTATTCAGACCCTGTTCAACCGGGTGCCCAACATAGATCAGGCAGTGATCTCAGTGCATTGCCATGATGATCTGGGCTTGTCCGTGGCCAACTCCATTGCCGCGGTGCAGATGGGGGCGCGCCAGATAGAATGCACCATGAACGGCATTGGCGAGCGTGCCGGTAACTGTTCTCTGGAAGAAATCGCCATGATACTGGCGACCCGCAAGGATTTGCTGGGACTGCATACTGGTATTAACGCCCGGGAAATCCACCGCACCTCCAGCCTGGTGAGCCAGCTGTGCAACATGCCCATCCAAGCCAACAAGGCCATAGTGGGAGGCAACGCCTTTACCCATTCCTCCGGCATTCATCAGGATGGCATGCTCAAGGCGCAAAATACCTATGAGATCATGACGCCCGAGAGCATAGGCCTGAACCGCAATAACCTGAACATGACCTCCCGCTCCGGTCGCCATGTGATCAAGCACCGTATGGAGGCCATGGGCTATGGTCCCAATGACTACGATATGGACAGCCTGTATGCCGAGTTTTTGAAGCTGGCAGACCGCAAGGGCCAAGTGTTTGACTATGATCTGGAGGCATTGGCCTTTATGGAGGCCCAGGCCGAAGAGGATGATTTTTACACCATGGAGCAGTTGGTGGTGCAGTCTGACTCCACCGAGGGTATGGCCACCGCCACTGTGCGTCTGAATATGGGCGGCGCGGTGATTACAGAGGCGGCTACGGGCAATGGCCCGGTTGATGCTGCCTACAACGCCATTGCCCGGGCCAGCGGCCGTACCATAGATATTCACAGTTACAAACTGAGCGCCAAGGGTGAAGGTCAAAATGCCCTGGGGCAGGTGGATATTACCGCCCGTTATGATGGCCGTAATTTCCACGGGCTGGGGCTGGCAACCGACGTGGTTGAAGCGTCGGCCCAGGCCATGGTGCATGTAATGAACCTGACATGGCGCGCCGACAAGGTGGCCGATTGCAAACAACGAATTCAATTGAACCGGGAATTGGGGGGCGTATGAGTTTTCAGATAGCCGTATTGGCAGGGGATGGCATTGGTCCCGAGGTGATGACCGAGGCCCGTAAGGTGCTCAGTGCCGTGGAGGCACGTTTTGGCCTGGACATCAAGTACAGCGAATACGACGTCGGCGGCATCGCCATAGACAACCACGGCTGCCCGCTGCCTGAGGCGACCCTCAAGGGCTGCGAGGCCGCCGATGCCATACTGTTCGGCTCTGTGGGCGGCCCCAAGTGGGAGCATTTACCGCCCAATGAGCAGCCCGAGCGGGGCGCCCTGTTGCCACTGCGCGGCCATTTTGAGCTGTTTTGTAATTTGCGCCCGGCCAAGTTGCACTGCGGGCTGGAGCATATGTCACCGCTGCGGGCCGATATCTCATCCCAGGGTTTTGATGTGCTGTGCGTACGTGAGCTCACCGGCGGCATCTATTTCGGCAAACCCAAGGGGCGTCAGGGTGAGGGCGAAGAGGAAGAAGCCTTCGACACCATGCGCTACAGCCGCCGCGAAATTCGCCGCATCGCCAAAATAGCCTTCGAGGCCGCCCGTGGCCGCCGCGGCAAGGTGACCTCGGTGGACAAGGCCAACGTGCTGGCCTGCTCGGTACTGTGGCGCGAAGTGGTGGAAGAAGTCGCCAAAGACTTCCCCGATGTCACCCTGGAGCACATCTATATAGACAACGCCACCATGCAGCTGCTGCGCCGGCCCTTTGATTTTGATGTCATGCTGTGCTCCAACCTGTTCGGCGACATTCTTTCCGATGAGATTGCCATGCTGACCGGCTCCATGGGCCTGTTGTCCTCGGCCTCCATGAACGGTTCCGGTTTTGGTCTGTATGAGCCGGCCGGTGGCAGTGCGCCGGACATCGCCGGCAAGGGTATTGCCAATCCGGTGGCGCAAATTCTGTCGGCGGCGCTGATGTTACGTCACAGTCTGCAGCAGGAAGAGGCCGCGGCCTGTATCGAGCGCGCCGTGGGTAAGGCGCTGGAAAACGGTTATCTCACCGGCGAGCTGCTGCATGCCAGCGAGCGGCATATGGCCAAATCCACCAAAGAAATGGGCGACTTTATCGCTGACGCAATCCGGGAAGGTGTTTGATGGGAAAGACTCTGTATGAAAAAGTGTGGGACGCCCACCTGGTGGCCGAGCCCACTGGGGAAGCGCCCATCATTTATGTTGACCGCCATCTGGTGCATGAGGTGACTTCACCCCAGGCCTTCAGCGGTCTGAAAATGGCCGGCCGTCAACCGCGGGCGGTGGAAAAGACCTTTGCCACCATGGATCACAACACCAGTACCCGCAGTGCCAGCCTGGCGGCCCTGAGTCCCATGGCCCGCACCCAGGTGGAAACCCTGGCGGAGAACTGCCGCGACTTTGGCGTGCGCCTGTACGATATTCACCATCCCAACCAGGGGATAGTGCATGTGATGGGGCCAGAGCTTGGTATCACCCTGCCCGGCACTGTTATCGTCTGTGGTGACTCCCATACCGCCACCCACGGTGCCTTCGGTGCCCTGGCCTTTGGCATTGGCACCTCGGAGGTGGAACATGTGCTGGCCACCCAAACCCTGCGTCAGCTCAAGGCCAAGACCATGAAGATCGAGGTGCGCGGCAAGGTGGCCGAGGGCATTACCGCCAAGGACATAGTGCTGGCCATCATAGGCAAAATCGGCATGGATGGCGGCACAGGTTATGTGGTGGAGTTCTGCGGTCAGGCGATTCGCGATTTGTCCATGGAAGGCCGGATGACTGTGTGCAACATGGCCATCGAAATGGGGGCCAAGGCCGGTATGGTCGCCCCCGACGAAACTACCTTTGCCTACCTCGAAGGTCGCGAGTTTGCCCCCAAGGGTGACGCCTGGCAGCAGGCCCTCAGCGATTGGCGCGAGCTCAAGACAGATGCTGATGCTGTGTTTGATGCCGAAGTGGTGCTCGACGCGGCCACTATCGCACCGCAACTGACCTGGGGCACCAACCCGGGCCAGGTGGTGGCCATAGATGGGGTGGTGCCCAATCCCGCCGATGAGGCCAATCCCGTGGTCCGCGCCAGCATGCAAAAGGCGCTGGAGTACGTGGCGCTGATCCCGGGAACGCCCATGACAGACATCAGCATCAATAAGGTGTTTATCGGCTCCTGTACCAACTCCCGCATCGAAGATTTGCGTGCCGCAGCGGCCCAGGCCAAGGGCCGCAAGGTGGCCGCCGGGGTCACCGCCATAGTGGTGCCCGGTTCAGGTCAGGTGAAGCTGCAGGCGGAAGCCGAGGGACTGGACAAAATTTTCCTCGATGCCGGGTTCGAGTGGCGTCTGCCCGGTTGCTCCATGTGTCTGGCGATGAACGACGACAGGCTCGAGCCCGGCGATCGCTGCGCCTCCACCAGTAACCGCAACTTTGAGGGACGGCAGGGGCGTGGCAGTCGTACCCATCTGGTGAGCCCTGCCATGGCTGCGGCTGCGGCTGTGTCAGGTCACTTTGTCGATATCCGTGTTCACAGACCCCTGGAGGAATAAGCAATGCAGGCATTCACTACCCATAGGGGGCTGGCGGTCGCCATAGATGCGGCCAATATCGACACGGATCAGATCATCCCCAAGCAATTTCTGTCCAAGGTCACCAAGGATGGTTTCGGGGTGCATTTGTTCCACGACTGGCGCTACCTGGACGAGGCGGGCAATGAGCCCAATCCCGACTTCAGCCTGAATCAACCCCGTTACCGCGGCGCCACCATCTTATTGGCTCAGGAGAACTTTGGCTGTGGCTCCAGTCGTGAGCATGCGCCCTGGGCCCTGGCCGATTTTGGTCTGCGGGCCATTATTGCCCCAAGCTTCGCCGATATCTTCTACGGCAATGCCATCAACAACGGCCTGCTGCCGGTGAAGCTGCCGGTGGAAGCTGTGCGCCAATTGATGGATGAAGTGGTCGCAGAGGAAGGGGCAGAGATCACTGTGGATCTGCAAAACTGCAAGGTGATATCGCCATCCGGTGCCGAGTTCGGTTTCACCCTGGCGGAGTCGGCTAGACAGAATCTGCTTAAGGGCCTTGATGCCATTGGCCTGACCCTGGCGCACGAAAGCGCCATCGCCGAATACGAGAGCAGGATCCCAGCCTGGCGCCGCTGATATTGTTATTTTCTGCGCTTAAGGCCACTGTCACAGTGGCCTTTTGTTTTTCATAGTCTGAGTTTTTGCAGGGAGGGAGATTGAAGCTAGTGAATTATGCTGAAAATAACTCCCTGGTTCAGCGAACACTTGTGTTGGCGCTGTTTTGGGTTTCGGCTCAATAAATACAATTTGTTGGGTGCTGCGGTTGTTGGGTGTCTGTCATGACTCGGAGAGCATCTGAATCGACTTCGGCGACCTGGTTGAGTTTCAAACCGTGATCTGGCTCATTTTGTCACTGCCTTGGAGGCGAAAAGCCAGTGATTACTGCTGTTTTTCCTGCTGCTGTTGCAAAGAACGTCTGTGAGGGTACACTGCCCGCTCTTGATTTGAGTTAACACTCTAACTCATCGCCACTGACTTGATGCCGCCCTTGGCATGCATTCACCACAACAACAGAGAATAACAATGAAAAAGTGTCTACTGACCTTAGCCGTATCATCGGCACTTTTGACTTCCATGACTCAGGTACAGGCCGCCGGATTCCAGTTGGCCGAATACTCTGCCACAGGCCTTGGCCGAGCCTTTGCCGGTGAAGCCGCCATGGCCGACAACGCGTCGGCACAGGCGCGCAATCCGGCATTACTGACGCTGCTGCCCGGACGCCAGGTATCCACCGGGGTCATTTATGTGTCCACCGAAGTGGATGTGACCGGTGACGTGCACCTGAGCTCGCCGCTGCTGGGACCCAATGGCCTGACCCTGCCCGCCGATGCCTTTGATGTGGCCGACAGTGCCTATATTCCCAACTTCTATTATTCCAGTCAGATGGATGACAACTGGAGTTGGGGCCTGGCGATGAATTCCAACTATGGTTTGGCCACCGAGTTGCCCAAGACCCATAGTGCTGCCATCTTCGGCAATGAAACCTCGGTCACCACAGTGGAGCTGGCCCCGAATCTGGCCTACAGACTCAATGAGCAACTTGCCTTGGGCGCCGGTGTGCGTCTGGTCTATGGTGAGGGCAGCATAGGTGCGTCCACGCCGGCCTGGGTCGGTGCCATCAAGGCCAACCCCATGTTGCCGGCTCAGATCGCCGCCCGTTTGCCTGACCCAGGGACCAGTCTCAAGACCATGGAAGGCGATGATCTGGGCTATGGTTGGCAGTTGGGCGCCACCTGGCAGCCAAGTTTGAATCACAGATTTGGCCTGGCCTATCACAGCGGTGTTGAGCTGGAGTTGTCCGGCAGTGCTTCCGGCGTTATGTATACCGGCGGTCAGCCGCTGGAAATCGACGGTTATCTGCCACTGGAATTGCCGGCGTTCGCCGAGCTGTCTTCGTTCCATCAATTGAGTGATGCCCTGGCGCTGCATGCCAGCATCAATTGGACGCAGTGGAGCAGTTTCGATCGCCTGGTGGCCTACTTCCCCGGTGACACCAAGCCCATTGGCGGCCTGGAGTCAGACCTGGTGAAGGAAGAGCACTTCAAGGACAACTGGCGTTATGCCCTGGGTGCCAGCTATGTGCTGAACCCGCAGTGGACACTGCGTGCCGGTGTGGCACTGGATCAAACCGCGGTGGATGATGAGTGGCGTACCACCACCATTCCCGACAGCGATCGGCTTTGGTTCTCCCTGGGTGCCAGCTATCAGTTCAATGATAAGTTGACCCTGGATCTGGCGCTTACCCATTTGCGCGCCCACGGCGATGCGCCCATTACCGAGCAGCAGGATCTGGCCGGTTTGGCGCTGGTCGAGTTCGATGGTGAGGCCGGTGGCAAAGTGTGGCTGGCCGGTATCCAGCTGAGCTACAAGTTGTAATCTTAAGTGGTTGAATCGCGGCGCTAGCCCGATCTTCAAGTACCTATGAATCAAGCCCCGCAATGCGGGGCTTTTGCTTGCCGATTTATCTTGTATAGTGTTGGGCACAACCACCCATTTACAAGAGGTGCTCCATGAAAGCCCTAATCCTGTTAGCCGCCGCGCCCTTGCTGGCTTTGGCCGGTCCCTTGCCCGGCGATGCGCCCGCCGACACTGTGCGTGCCTTTCTCGCCGCCTTCAACGAACACAAGGTCGAGGCCATGTTGGCCTACACCCAGCCCCAGGTGCACTGGAATCATATCAAGGGCCAAAAGGTGGACACCGAGGCCGATACCCAGGCCGAATTCGGTGCCGCCATGGCCGACTATTTCCAGACCCTGCCCAACGCCAGGGCCGATATTCTCAGCCTGACCGAGTCCGGTAACTATGTCAGCATCCTGGAGCGCATCAGCTGGGACAACGATGGCGAAACCGGCAGTCAGTGCTCCATAGGTGTCTATGAGTTGAGTGGTGGCAAGATCAGCTCCATCTGGTATTACCCGGCCCATGCCTGCAACCCGGAAGTGGCGCCGGAAATCGGCGTACTGCAGGAAACCCGTCAATAAGGATTTGTTGTGACAGAGAAATATGTAGTGGCACTGGATCAGGGCACCACCAGTTCCCGTGCCATAGTCTTTGACAAGGACGCCAATCCGGTTGCTGTCTCCCAGCGGGAATTCAGCCAGATCTATCCCAGGGGCGGCTGGGTCGAGCACGATCCCATGGAGATCTGGGCCTCCCAAAGTTCGACCCTGATTGAAGTGTTGGCCCGGGCCGGGATCCACAGCGATGAAGTGGCCGCCATAGGTATCACCAACCAGCGGGAAACCACTGTTATCTGGGACAGGGAAACCGGCAAGCCGGTGTACAATGCCATCGTCTGGCAATGCCGTCGCAGCAGTGCCATCTGCGAGGAACTTAAGGCCAGGGGCCTGGAGGCCCGTTTCCGGGAAAAGACCGGTCTGCTGCTCGACCCCTATTTTTCCGGCACCAAGATCAAGTGGATCCTCGACAATGTCCCCGGCGTACGCGAGCGGGCCGAGGCGGGGCAACTGCTGTTCGGCACCATTGACACCTGGCTGGTGTGGAAGCTCACCGAGGGTAAGGTTCATGTGACCGACCCCACCAACGCCTCGCGCACCCTGATGTACAACATTCACAGCCAAGGTTGGGATCCCGAGCTGCTTGAAGCACTGGATATTCCCGCCAGCCTGTTGCCTGAAATTAAACCGTCCCAGGCCGTGTATGGCACTACCCGTATCGCCGGTGAGGGCACAGAGATCCCGGTGGCCGGTATGGCCGGCGATCAGCAGGCGGCCCTGTTTGGGCAGCTGTGTGTTGAGCCGGGCATGGCCAAGAATACCTATGGCACAGGCTGTTTCCTGTTGATGAACACCGGCAGTCAGGCCGTCAGCTCAAAACACGGGCTGTTGACCACCATAGCGGTCGGTGCCGATGGGGGCATCAGCTATGCCCTCGAAGGTTCGGTGTTTATGGGCGGTGCTACCATCCAATGGCTCAGGGATGAACTGGGCCTCATCCGCGACGCCAGCGATACCGAATACTTTGCTTCCAAGGTGGAGGATACCAATGGCGTCTACTTGGTGCCGGCCTTTGTCGGTCTGGGCGCACCCTATTGGGATCCCGATGCCCGCGGTGCCCTCTATGGTCTGACCCGGGGCGCCAACCGCAACCACATCATCAGGGCGGCGCTGGAGTCCATCGCCTTCCAGAGTCGGGATCTGCTGGATGCCATGAGCAAGGACAGCGGCGTGGCCCTGAAACAGCTCAGGGTCGACGGCGGAGCCGTGGCCAACGATTTCCTGATGCAGTTCCAGGCCGATATCACAGGGGTTGAGGTGTTGCGCCCGGCGCTGACGGAAACCACTGCCATGGGGGCGGCGTTTCTCGCCGGCCTGGCGGTGGGATTCTGGGGCTCGGTGCAGGAGGTCAGTGACCGCAGTGCCATAGATAAGTGCTTCCTGCCGCAAATGGACGCCGTCAAACGCGGTGCCCTTTATCATGGCTGGCAGGATGCCGTGGCCAGGAGTCGCAGCCGCTAATCAGCGGCTGTCGCCGGTTTGCCCCAAGGCGCCCAGGCGCTTTTTTATTGGCTTACATATAGGTGTTCCATGGCGGAATAGGTGCCCAGGGTGACATTGGACAGCGGAAGAGTGACTATCCAGATACCTAAGCATTCGGCGCCACCACAGTGAAAATTAAAGTCGTGAGTGGGGGACTCAAGTCTCAAATCAGGCTTCGGTATCGATATGACCCGGGTCGGCTCGGCGATCCCCACGGCCACTGCGCTGGGAGTGTTCGTACTGGGGATTGCTGTCGTTGCGCAGATCTTCCCCGTCGGGGTTGCGGCGATCCCGCTCGGCCTTGCGTCTGTCCTTGGTGATCTTGGGGGGCAACTGAGATTGAGGCGCTTCATGGCTGTCGGCAGCAATGGCGGTATCCTTGTCCAACTGCTCGACCACACGCTTGTTTTCTCTGATTGCCTGTACCGGTTTTGCCAGCATGGCATAAATACTGTCCAGCCCTACCATAAGCCCTCCTGTCTCTCCCTTACAGATCTTATCGGCAGCCTTTGGTTATTATTTAGTCTATCACGTCAAGGGCCTGATCACCCAGTGGAAGCCTGGCCTGGGTCAACCAATGGCGTGCCTGGGCCGGGCTTGCCAGTTGATAGTAGCCACTGCCGTGACTGTGTTGGCAGGCCAGTCGCAGTCCCTGTTCCAGTCTGCTGGGGCGCAGCAGGGCCTTTTCCTTGTCGTTGGCCGGCGGCGGCTCGGAGCATTTGAGTACACACAGGCCGCAACTGCCACCACCACCACATTGGGTCAGCAGCCACTCGGTTTGGTGGTTGATACTGTCGAGCAGATTGCTGCCGTGGCTGTCGAAGTGGCCCAATAGGGTGCCATCCCTGTCCCTGACCTCAAACCGGCTGCCGCGGCCCGGCAGTGTCAGGCGATACTGGCCTGCTTTCAGCTGCCTGAACACCAGCACCCAGCCACTGATGCTGAGCAACAGGGTCAGTATGGCCAGCAGGCGAATGGGCAAGTGGTTGAAGTGAATGCCATCGCCGGGCATATAGTCCATAAAGTGCATCATCATCAGCACGGATTTGAGATCCGAGCCAGCCGTTTGTTGCTCCAGTATGCGGCCGTTGCCCGCATCCAGCAGAATGCGGGTGCCATCGCGGGCGACGAAACGCGCGACTGTCGGTGTGTCCGGGTAACCGGTTTCATCCCCCGGGAGCAGGTCGATCCCCAACTCCAGCGGGGACTCTATGCTGGCGGCCGCCAGTTGACGCAGCTGGGCCTTATCCAGCGTCAGCGGGGTTAGGGTATCGGCCCAGTACAGTGGCTGTTGTTCAAGCTGCTGCAACTGATAGACGGGACGGTTCAGTATGCCGGACAGCTCGACGCTGTGGGTTGATGGCCCTAAAAGTTCAGAGACAGCTCTGGGGGGCGTAGTGAAAGCCGTTGATGGTCGCAGCCGCGCGCGGTTGCCATCGAGCCAATCTTCATCCAGCAGGCTTAACGCCAGTCCCGAACCCAGCCACAGAATGAATTGCAAGCCGACGATGGCGCCAAGCCACAGGTGCAACCTTTGCCAGCCTTTCGGTGCTTGATTGCGGCTGCGCAGGCCCCGCCAGGCCAGGATGGCACCCATGAGGGCGGTGATGAGGCCCAATGTTGCCAGTGATTGCAGCAACAGGTTATGGATATTCTCCCGGCTGTCGTAATCCATGATGTGCAACATCCACATCACATCGAACAAGCGCCAGCCGGTATGGCGCTTGGTCACCACCCGTCCTTCAATTGCCGAGACATACAGGCTGCTGTTGCCGGCATCGTTAAAGTTTATCTGCCACAGGGGCAGCAATCTGGGGCTGACCTCGGCCGGAGCTTCTTCCGAAAACAAGCGGGCGTCGCTGATTTGACCCGTGCCTGTATACACTTGTGTTGCGACCTTACTGGCGTCCTGCTCCGACAGTAGTGCCATGGGCGAGCCGTTCAAAGCGCTTATCCTGAGCTTTTCGCCATGGTGGCGCAGGCTGTAGAAGGGGCCCTGGGCTGAAGCTTGCAGCCTGACCTGCTCCGCCGCCGGATAGTCCTTCAGTAACTTATCCATGTCATACGCAATGGTCCCGGTTTGCAGCGTCGGGGCGCGGCCTGGCTCCAGCAGGTGATCGCCGTGAATGAAGTCTATGTCTGTGACCACCATATAGAGTCCTGACAGACTCCACAGAAAAAGTTGTACTCCAATGAGCAGCGCCAACCACCGATGCAGGTTGCGTATGGTACGAATTGAAGGCATAAATCCGACTTAAGCAGGAGAATTTGTGAGCCATCTTAACCCAGTCTTGTATCGGGATGAAAAGAGGCGATGCTATCTTAAGGGCGTCTTTATGGGCCGGAACACCACTGAATTGGTTCCTTGATGCACTTTGCCCCCGAAGTTAATGTGTGTTTTTTCCACCGTTTAGCATTTTTCACCCACAATTTCCCACCGAATTTCCTCCATGGCCGCTTCCGGCCAATCGGCTTAGAAGCCGCTCCCAGACTGGATTTTTAACCTTGACCCCACCTTGACATTGGTTGTCAAGTGTCCCTACACTTAGCAATTGTGGGAAATTGTGGATTTTTGTGGATCAAAAAGCAGAGCAGGAGCTGAATAACAGTGTTTCGGGGTGCGAGTGCAATTAATCTGGATGCCAAGGGGCGGATCGCTATTCCAATGCGATACCGGGACTCCCTGCATGCGGAGCACGGCGGCAAACTGGTGATCACTGTCGATATTCAATCCAGCTGTTTGCTGCTCTATCCCATCCACGAGTGGACCAAGATCGAAGCCAAACTGATGTTGCTGTCCGATACCCAGCCGACACAGCGGGCGCTGAAACGCATGTTGCTCGGTTATGCCCATGAAATTGAATTGGACGGCAATGGCCGCTTATTGCTGCCCTTGCCCTTGCGCCAGTATGCCAACCTGGATAAGCAGGCCATGCTGGTGGGACAGTTGAACAAGTTTGAACTCTGGGATGAGCAGGCCTGGCAGAGCGAAATCGCCGCCAGCCAGCAAACCATACGTCAGGAAGACCTTGCCGCAGATGCGCGCCTGGCGGATTTTTCACTGTAAACATGACCCGATAGACAGACAAAAAGAAGAGAGCCATGAGCCAGGAATTTGCCCACCTTTCGGTCTTGCTCAATGAGACAGTGGAAGGATTGAACATACGCGCCGACGGTATTTATATCGACGGCACCTTCGGCCGTGGCGGGCATTCCCGTGAGGTGCTCAAGCGGTTGGGGCCCAAGGGCCGGCTGATCGCCATCGACAGGGATCCCCAGGCCATAGCGGCGGCGGAGCAATTTGCCGCAGATCCCCGCTTCCAGATAGTCCATGGTGGCTTTGGCCAGCTGGCGGACTATGTGGCCGAGCTGGGACTGACCGGCAAGATTGATGGTGTGCTGCTGGATCTTGGCGTGTCCTCTCCCCAACTCGACGATGCCGAGCGGGGTTTCAGTTTCCTGCGCGACGGTCCGTTGGACATGCGCATGGACAACAGCCAGGGTGAAACCGCAGCCCAGTGGCTGGCGAGGGCAGAGATTGAGGATATGGCCTGGGTGTTCAAAACCTATGGTGAAGAACGCAATGCCCGCCATATCGCCCGCTGCATTGCCGCTGACAGGGACAAGACCCCTTTCCTGCGTACCAAGGATTTGGCGGATCTCATCGCCCGCATCAGCAAAAGCAAAGAACGCAACAAGCATCCGGCTACCCGGGTGTTTCAGGCTATCCGCATCTACATCAACAGCGAACTGGAACAGATAGACCAGGCCCTTGAAGGCGCGCTCAAGGTGCTGGCGCCCAAGGGACGCCTGTCCATCATCAGCTTCCACTCGCTGGAAGATAGGATAGTGAAACGCTTTATCCGCCGTCACAGCCAGGGTGAGGAATTGCCCCACGGCCTGCCGGTGACCGAGGCTCAGCTCAACCGCAACCGGCTGTTGATGCCGGTAGGCAAGGCCATGAAGCCCTCGGATGAAGAAATTGATCGCAACGCCAGGGCCCGCAGCTCGGTACTGCGGGTGGCCGAGCGGCTGGATAACTGAGGCCGGCAACATGAGCAAGGCGCAGTTGCGGCTGACCCGGATAATCCTGTTGGATCTGTGGCATCACAAGTGGGTGGTGCTCTTGGCCATCATGGTGATGCTCAATGCCGTGGCCGTGGTTTACAGCAGCCACGTCAGCCGCAAACTGACTTCCCAGTGGGATCAGTTGCTGCAACAAAGGGACAAGCTGGACATAGAGTGGCGCAACCTGTTGTTGGAAGAACAATCCCAAACGGAGCACAGCCGGATCACCCGGATTGCAACCAAGGAGTTGAACATGGTGAGGCCTTTGCCCAATGAAGAAGTGGTAGTGAGAGTGCCATGAGCAAACAGGCAAAACGCAAACAGAAACCGCAACTGATCCACTGGCGTTTATACGTGGTGGTGGGCTTCGTTTGTCTGCTGTTCACCAGTCTGATCGGCCGGGCCGCCTACATTCAGATTATCGAGCCGGAAAAGCTGCGCCACGAGAGTGATATGCGCACCCTGCGCACCACCAGTCGCGAGGTGCAGCGTGGCCTGATCACCGACCGCAACGGCGATATGTTGGCGGTCAGTGTGCCTGTGCGCGCCGTGTATGCCGATCCCAAGGTGGTTCACGACAAGGATGGCTTTGCCGATATGCGTCGCTGGCAGGCGCTGGCGGAAGTGCTGCACGAGAATACCGATGAGCTGGTGGCCCGGGTCAGGGATAACCCCAGCAAGCGCTTCACCTACCTTAAGCGCCAGGTGACGCCGGCGGTGGCCGAGTATATTGAACAGCTCAAACTGCCGGGGATCTTCCTCAAGTCCGAGTCACGCCGCTATTACCCCACAGGGGAAATCACCGCCCAGTTGGTGGGGGTGACCAATATCGACGATGTGGGTATCGAAGGCATAGAGAACACCTACAACAGCTGGTTGACCGGCACACCGTCGAAGCAGAAGGTGCGCAAGTCCCGTGACGGCCACGTGGTCGAGCGGCTGGACATAGTGCAGGAAGGTGAGAGCCCCAACGATCTGGTGCTCAGCATAGATCAACGTATTCAGCAGCTGGCCTACCGTGAGCTCAAGCGCGCCACCGAGATGAATCAGGCCACCTCGGGCTCTGTGGTGGTACTCGACATCCATACCGGTGAAGTGCTGGCCATGGCCAATACCCCGTCCTACAACCCCAACGCCAGGGACGATTGGCAAAGCTTCAAGATGCGCAACCGCGCCCTGACCGATACCTTCGAGCCCGGCTCCACGGTTAAGCCCTTCGTGGTGGCGGCGGCACTGGAAGCCGGTGTGGTCAAGCCCGATGAGATTATCCCCACCTCGCCCGGCTGGATGCGGGTCGGTGGCCGTCAGGTGCGGGACTCCAACAACTATGGCGACATGTCACTGGGCAAAATTCTGGTCAAGTCCAGTAACGTGGGCATCAGCAAGCTGGCACTGGCAATGCCGGTGGAACAGTTGCTGGGTACCTATTATTCCATGGGCCTTGGCAACTATTCCGGCATCAACCTGGCGGGCGAAAGTGCCGGTCTTATCCAGGAGCGTCACCGCTGGTCCGATTTTGAACGCGCCACTCTGTCCTTCGGCTATGGCTTGACCGCCACCACGCTGCAACTGGCGCGCATGTACGCCACCCTCGGCAGCGGCGGCATGCTGTACCCGGTTTCCATTCTCAAGCTCAAGCAGCAGCCCCAGGGGCAGCAGGTGATTAGCCCTGAAGTGGCCAAGGCGGTAATGCACATGCTGGTGGGGGTTACAGAGCAGGGCGGCACCGCCACCCAGGCCCACATCGATGGCTATCCCGTGGCCGGCAAGACAGGCACCAGCCGCAAGGCGGTGGCCGGCGGTTACGGCGATGATTATATGGCCCTGTTTGCCGGGGTTGCTCCAGTGCACAATCCCAAGCTGGCCATAGCCGTGGTGATCAACGAGCCCAAGGGCGATCGCTATTATGGCGGTGACGTGTCGGCGCCTGTGTTTGCTGCCGTGATGTCAGGTGCGCTGCAAATGCTCAATGTGGAGCCCATCAGCAGCCGTGAACAGGTGCAACTGGCCGCCAATCCAAGGAGGGCGGAATGATATTGCTCAAGGACTTGTTGGCCCCCTGGTTTCACTATGCCGGCTCCGAAGCCGTTGCTGCCCCGACCCTGGACAGCCGCGCCGTCACCGGCGGCGGTTTGTTTGTAGCCGTTCCGGGTCATCACAGCGATGGCCGTAACTACGTGGCGGCGGCCTTTGCCAAGGGAGCTGCGGCAGCGCTGCTGCACACGGACGATCCCGCCCTTCATGGGCAGGTTGATACCGAGTCTGGCCTGTGCATTCATTTCTTCCAACTGGGACGGCAGGCGTCTGCCCTGGCTGCTCAGTATTACCAGTTGCAACCCCGCACCCTGAAAATTGCCGGTGTCACCGGTACCAATGGCAAGACGTCGGTCACCCAGTTGATGGCGCAGCTGAGTGAGCGGGTGGGGATCCGCGCCGCCGTCATGGGCACTTTGGGCAATGGCCTCTGGGGCGAGCTTATCGACAGTGGCAACACCACGGCCGATGCCATCCGGGTGATGGCCGATCTGCAAGCTTTCCAAAGCGCGGGCGCCGGACTTTGTGCCATGGAGGTCTCCAGCCATGGCTTGGTGCAGGGCCGGGTTGAGGCCGTGCCCTTTGATGTGGCCGTGTTTACCAATCTCAGTCGCGATCACCTGGATTATCACGGTGACATGCTGTCCTATGGTGCCGCCAAGCGCCGCTTGTTCAGTTTCGGCAGTCTGCACCGGGGCATAATCAATGCCGACGATCCCGTGGGCCAACAATGGCTGCTGGAACTGGGCGAATTGGCGCTCGGCTACAGCACAGTGCCCGGCAGTCAGGCCGCCTACGGCGTGATTGCTGCCGAATTTCATCAGCAGGGCATAGAAGCGCAAATTCGCTGGCCCGGAGGCGAGGGCAAGATGAGTTCGCAGTTGCTGGGTGAATTCAACCTCGCCAATCTGCTGGCTGCGCTGGCTGCGTTGCATCAACTGGGTTACGACATGCAGCAGCTGCTGGCTGCAGCGCCTGGCTTGACGCCGGTGCCCGGCCGTATGGAATGTTTTCCCGCCGGCGACGTCGCCATGGTGGTGGATTATGCCCATACCCCGGATGCGGTGGAGCAGGTGCTCAAGGCCGCCCGCAGGCATTGCCGGGGCCAGCTCTGGTGCCTGTTCGGTTGCGGCGGTGACAGAGACAAGGGCAAGCGGCCCCTGATGGCGGCTGCGGCCGAGCGCTGGGCCGATCGCCTGCTGCTGACCTCGGACAACGCCAGAAGTGAAGATCCCCAGGCCATTATTGCCGATATGCAGGCCGGACTCAGTGAACCAGACAAGGCACTGGTGGAAGCCGACCGCATCAAAGCCGTGCAGCTGGCGCTGTCACTGGCCAAACCCGGTGATCTCATTCTTTTGGCCGGCAAGGGCCACGAGACCTATCAGGAGATTGCCGGCGTGAAACACGATTATGACGAGCGCGCCTATGTGCAGCGTCTCGCGAAGGAGCAACAGTGATCTCCCTGAGTTTACAGGAGCTGGCAACCGCCACCGGTGGGCGATTGCTGGGTGAAAATATTCAAATCGATGCCGTTGGCAGCGACAGCCGCGCCATGAAGCCAGGAAGCCTGTTTGTGGCCCTGGTTGGCGAGCGCTTCGATGGCCATGATTTTGCTGCCAATGCCGTGACTGCAGGCGCCTCGGCTCTGCTGGTTGAACGCGAGTTGCCGCTGGCCGTGCCGCAGCTGTTGGTGGAAAGTGGCCTCAAGGCCCTGGGGCAAATTGGTGCCCTGGTGCGCGACAAGGTCAATCCCGAGTGTGTGGCTCTCACCGGTTCCAATGGCAAAACCACAGTAAAGGAAATGATTGCCACAGTGCTGTCGCAACGGCATCGGGTGCTGTTTACCGCCGGCAACTTCAACAACGACATAGGTGTACCCCTGACTCTGTTGCGCCTGAGCGCAGGCGACGAGTACGGGGTGTTTGAACTGGGTGCCAACCATAAGGGCGAGATTGATTACACCTCGGCCCTGGTCAGGCCCAGGGTTGCCCTGGTCAATAACGTTGGCAGCGCCCACCTGGAAGGCTTTGGCTCCATTGAAGGGGTGGCCGCCGCCAAGTCGGAGATCTATGGCCATCTGCCCGACGATGGCGTGGCGGTGATCAATGCCGACGATGCCTTTGCCGACTTTATGGCCCAGGCCGCCGCGGGCCACAAGATGATTCAGTTCGGCATTCACAACCAGGCCGATGTGACTGCAACCGGGCTTGAGGCCGATGCCTTCGGTTGTTACGGCTTTCAGCTGCACTGGCAGAAACAAACAATAGCCATCAAGTTGCCGCTGGCCGGTGCCCATCAGGTTAACAACGCTTTGGCCTGCACCAGTGTCTGTCTGGCCCTTGGCCTGAGCCTTGCGGAGATAGCCTCCGGGCTGGCCGCACTCAAGCCGGTAAAGGGCAGAATGTTGCCCCACAGGCTGGGTCGCCTCACCCTGGTGGATGACAGTTACAACGCCAATCCATCCTCGGTGAAGGCCGCCATCGACTGGTTAAGAGAAATTAACGGAAATCGCTGTTTGGTACTGGGCGATTTGGGCGAATTAGGCGACAATGCTGCCCTTTTGCACGCCGAGGTGGGTGACTTGGCCAGGGACAGTGGCATAGAGGCGCTGTTCTGTCTGGGCCGTCTCAGCGAGCATTGCAGCCGAGCCTTCGGCAGCGAACATTTTGTTGACCTGGATGTCTTGGTAAACAAGTTGATTAAACACATCAACCAGTTACATGGAAATGTGACTGTGTTGGTCAAAGGGTCCCGCAGCGCCGCCATGGAGCGGGTTGTGGAGGCCTTAATTGCGGCCCATGGTCGCGGGGAGTTAAAGTAAATGCTGGTTTATCTGGCTGAGTATCTGACCCAGTTTTACACTGGCTTCAATGTATTTTCCTATGTGACCTTCAGGGCCATTCTGGCACTGTTGACCGGTCTCAGCTTCAGCCTTTGGTGGGGGCCCAAGCTTATCACTCGCCTGCAACTGTTGCAGATAGGTCAGGTGGTTCGTAACGATGGTCCCGAATCCCATTTCAGTAAGCGTGGCACCCCCACCATGGGCGGGATCCTGATCCTGGCCGGTATTTTTATCGGAGTGCTGCTGTGGGGCGATCTGGGCAGCCGCTATGTCTGGGTCATGCTGTTTGTACTGGCGACCTTCGGCATGATTGGCTTTGTCGATGATTACCGCAAGGTGGTGCGCAAGGATCCCAAGGGGTTGATTGCCCGCTGGAAGTACATATTCCAGTCCCTGGCTGCCATGGTGATCGCCCTTTACCTGTACTTCTCTGCTTCGACACCCGGCGAAACCCAACTGGTACTGCCCTTCTTCAAGGACATCATGCCGCAACTGGGGCTGATGTTCATTGTGCTGGTGTACTTCACCATTGTGGGCTCCAGCAATGCGGTGAACCTGACCGATGGTCTCGATGGTTTGGCCATCATGCCGACCGTGATGGTGGCAGCGGCTTTTGCATTGATTGCTTACCTGTCCGGACACGTTCAGTTTGCCAATTACCTGCATATCCCTTATTTGCCCGGCGCCGGTGAGCTGGTGATTGTCTGTACCGCTATTGTGGGTGCCGGTCTTGGTTTCCTCTGGTTCAACACCTATCCGGCCCAGGTCTTTATGGGCGATGTGGGTTCCCTGTCTCTGGGCGCAGCCCTGGGCACCATAGCCGTGCTGGTACGCCAGGAAATCCTGCTGGTGATCATGGGTGGGGTGTTTGTGATGGAAACGTTGTCGGTGATCCTGCAGGTGGGGTCTTACAAGCTGCGCGGTCAGCGCATTTTCCGCATGGCGCCCATACATCATCATTACGAACTCAAGGGCTGGCCCGAGCCGCGGGTGATAGTGCGCTTCTGGATCATCTCGCTGTTCCTGGTGCTGCTTGGCCTGGCCACGTTGAAGTTGAGGTAAGTCATGACCATGCCGCTCGCCCATACCTACTCACACATAGTCCTTGGCCTGGGAGCCACAGGGCTGTCTGTGGTGCGCTATTTGGTGCGTCAGGGCATTGAGCCGCTGGTGATGGACAGTCGCCGTGAACCGCCTGGTGCTGACAAGTTGCGTCGGGAGTTTGCCAATGTGCCGCTGATGAGCGGTGGCTTTGATTGTCGCTATTTGGTACAGGCCAAGCAGATAGTCATCAGTCCGGGGATTGCCATGGACACCCCCGAGGTGCAGGCCGCGCTGGATATGGGCATAGAGGTCATAGGCGATATCGAGCTGTTTGCCCGCGCCATTGCCGACAAGCCACCCTGTGTGCTGGCCATTACCGGCTCCAACGGTAAGTCGACCGTCACTACCCTGGTGGGGGAAATGGCCAGGGCCGATGGCAAGCGGGTTGCGGTTGGCGGCAACATAGGTATTCCGGCACTGGAATTGCTGGAATCGGACGCCGAGCTTTTCGTACTGGAATTGTCCAGTTTCCAATTGGAAACCACCCATAGCTTGAATTGCATTGCTGCCACCTGCCTGAATATCAGTGAAGATCATATGGACAGATACAGCGATCTGGAGAGTTATCGTCGGGCCAAGTTGCATTTGTATGACCAGACACGGCTGTGCATTTTCAACCGTGACGACAGCCTGTCCATACCCACAGAGCCACACAACCAGAACAGTTTTGGATTGGGTATTCCCAAGGTGGATGAGTGGGGCATAGCCGATGGCAAGATTTACCACGGCGCTACCGAGATTATGCCGTTGCTGCATGTGGCGCTGATCGGCAGTCATAACCATGCCAATCTGATGGCGGCCATGGCCCTGGCCGATGCCGCCGGGATTAGCCGTCCAGCCATGGTCAAGGTGGCCCGCGAGTTTACCGGACTGGCCCATCGCTGTGAGGCGGTCGCCAGCCATGAAGGTATCACCTGGGTCAATGACTCCAAGGCCACCAACGTGGGCGCCACAGTGGCGGCGCTCCATGGTTTGAGCGGCCATTTGGGCGAGATCATTTTGATCGCCGGTGGTGATGGCAAGGGCGCGGACTTTGAGCCCCTGCGCGAGGCGCTGCACGGTGTCAGCCAGCTGATTACCCTGGGGCGTGACGGCCATAAGATCGCCGCGCTGAAGGAAGGTGCGATAGAGGTAGCCAATATGGCCGAAGCCGTGGCCAAGGCTGCGACCTTGGCCGGTAGCGGCGATATAGTGCTGCTGTCGCCTGCCTGCGCCAGCCTCGACATGTACAGCAATTTCATGGCCCGGGGTGATGATTTCCGTCATCAGGTGGAGCTTCTGTATGGCAACTGACAGCAGACAGCTCAACTTGTTTGAGCGCAGTGGCAATCTTTGGACGGCCTGGTGGGGAGGCCAAAAGGCGCCCGGCACCCAGCTTTACGACCGTTCATTGCTGACGGCTGTGTTGTCGCTGATCGCTTTTGGTTTTGTGATGGTGATGTCGGCTTCCATGCCAGAGGCTCAGAGTCTGACCGGCAACCCGTTCCATTTTATGATACGTCACTGCGCTTACCTGGTGGGGTGCGTGATTATTGCCACCCTGGTGCTGCGCATCGAAATGAGCCGCTGGCAACAGGTCAGTCCGCTGTTGTTGCTGGTGGTGGGCCTTATGTTGGTGGGGGTGCTGATAGTAGGTACTACGGTGAACGGCGCCAAGCGCTGGTTGTCCGTAGGGCCGATACGCATTCAGGTGGCCGAATTGGCCAAGTTTGCCTTTGCCGTGTACATGTCCGGCTATCTGGTGCGTCGTCACCAAGAGTTGCGCGAAAACGCCAAGGGGTTCTACAAACCCATTGCAGTGTTTGCTGTCTACGCTGTGCTGATCCTGGCCCAGCCGGATCTGGGAACCGTGGTGGTGCTGTTTGTTGGCACTGTGGGGCTGTTGTTCATGGCCGGGGCCCGTTTGCTGGACTTCTTCGCCCTGATCCTCTCCGGGGTGTTGGCCTTTGTGGCCCTGGTGCTGCTGGAGCCCTACCGGATGCGGCGGGTGACTTCTTTTATGGATCCCTGGCAGGATCCCTTCGGCAGCGGTTACCAGTTGACCCAGTCCTTGATGGCCTACGGCCGCGGTGACTGGTTGGGGCAGGGGCTAGGCAACAGTATTCAGAAGTTGGAATATCTGCCCGAGGCCCACACCGACTTTATCTTTGCCGTGATAGGGGAAGAGTTGGGATTCGTTGGCATAGTGATGGTGCTGTCGGTGCTTTTATTTGTGGCGCTGCGGGCCATTCGCCTGGGTAATCAGTGCCTGTCGCTGGATAAGGCCTTTGAAGGTTACCTGGCCTATGCCATAGGGATCTGGATCTGCTTCCAGACCGTGGTGAATGTGGGCGCCAGTATCGGCATGTTGCCCACCAAGGGGCTGACCTTGCCCTTTATCAGTTACGGTGGTTCAAGTTTGTGGGTCATGACCGCGGCAGCCATGTTGCTGCTGCGTATCGATCACGAGCGGCGTTTGGGGATGATCCAGGCGGTGCAGGGGAGAACTTCATGAGCCGGCAAAAACGCATTCTGGTGATGGCCGGCGGCACCGGCGGTCACGTGTTCCCGGCGCTCGCCGTGGCGCGAACCTTGGCCAAAGATGGCTGGCAGGTGCGCTGGTTGGGTACGGCCGACAGGATGGAGGCCCGCCTGGTGCCCCAACACGGATTCGATATCGACTTTCTCGATATCAAGGGCGTGCGCGGCAATGGCCTTATTCGCAAGCTTGCAGCGCCGTTCAAGATTTTGCGCTCCATTTTGCAGGCGCGGGCCGTGATCAAGGAATTCAAGCCCGATGTGGTGCTGGGCATGGGCGGCTTTGCCAGTGGTCCCGGTGGCGTTGCCGCCTGGCTCAGTGGTATCCCACTGGTGCTGCACGAGCAAAATGCCGTGCCCGGTGTGACCAACAAATTGCTGTCGCGTATTGCCACACGGGTGCTGTGTGCCTTCAAGGGCGCCTTTGACCATGGCGCCGAGGTGGTGGGCAATCCCATTCGCCAGGAGTTGGTGGCACTGGGCGCCGAGCGGCAACAAAGTGGTGAGCACGGTGACTCAATGCGCTTGTTGGTGGTGGGTGGCAGCCTGGGGGCTCAGGTGTTCAACGAACTGCTGCCTGAGGTCTGCGCCCGTTTAAGCCAAAGCCAATCCGTGACCGTCTGGCACCAGGTGGGCAAGAACAACCTGGCCAAGGTCCAGGCCGACTACCAGCTGCGTGGCCAGGATGGCGGCGTCAAGGTGGCCGAATTTATTGATGACATGGAAGCGGCTTACCGCTGGGCCGATCTGGTGATCTGCCGTGCCGGTGCCCTGACAGTGTCTGAACTTGCCGCAGTGGGACTGCCCGGCATTTTGGTGCCCTTTCCCCACGCGGTGGATGATCACCAGACGCTCAATGCCAGGGTGCTGGTAGATGCCGGGGCAGCTTTTTTGCTGCCGCAGACCATAGTGACGGCCGATCTGCTGGTCAGCAAGTTGCAGTTGCTGGCCGGTGACCGAGAAGAACTTTCCCGCATGGGACAACGAGCCAGGGCGGCCGCAGTACTGGATGCAACCGACAGGGTTGCCGACGTGTGCCGTCAGCTGGCGCGATAAAGGTTAGTTATGACAGAAACAGAAAAGTACCGACAGCTCAGAACCATGATCCCGGAAATGCGCCGCATTCGCCGCATTCACTTCGTCGGCATAGGCGGCGCGGGTATGGGCGGTATCGCCGAGGTGCTGCTCAATGAGGGCTATCAGATCAGTGGTTCGGACATAGCCGCCAATGCCGTGACCGAACGCCTGGCGTCCCTCGGCGCCAAGGTGATCATTGGCCACGACGCTGACAATGTGGCCGGTGTTGATGTGGTGGTGGTCTCCACCGCCATCAAGAGTGACAACCCAGAGATAGCCGCCGCCCAGCAGAACAGGACCCCCATAGTGCGCCGGGCCGAGATGCTGGCGGAACTGATGCGTTATCGCCATGGGGTGGCTGTGGCCGGTACCCACGGCAAGACCACAACCACCAGTCTGATTGCCAGCATCTATGGCCAGGCCGGTCGTGATCCGACCTTTGTGATTGGTGGCCTGCTCAACAGTGCCGGCACCAATGCCCGTCTGGGATCGAGCCGTTACCTGATTGCCGAAGCGGACGAGAGTGATGCCAGCTTCCTGCATTTGCAGCCCATGGTGACCGTGGTAACCAATATCGAAGCCGATCATATGGATACCTATGGTGGCGACTTTGAGCGGCTCAAGTCCACCTTTGTGGACTTTATGCATAACCTGCCGTTTTACGGTGTGGCCGTGGTCTGTATCGACGATCCCGTGGTGCGGGAAATCATGCCTCGCATTGGCCGTAAGGTAGTGACCTACGGTTTCAGCGAAGATGCCGATGTGCGGGCACTGGATTTTGTGCAACAGGGGCATAAGTGCCGCTTCACCGTCCGTCGTCAGGGCCGTGATGATTTGGCTTTGGTGGTGAACCTGCCCGGTCAGCACAATGTGCTCAATTCCCTGGCCGCCATCGCTGTGGCCACAGAGGATGATATTGAGGATGAGGCCATCATCAAGGCGCTGGAAGAATTCCAGGGCATAGGTCGCCGCTTTCAGCATCTGGGCAAGTTTGCCACCCCCAAGGGCGAGGTCATGTTGGTTGACGACTATGGTCATCACCCCAGCGAAGTGGCGGCCACCATCAAGGCGGCTCGCGCCGGATGGCCGGATAAACGTTTGGTAATGGCCTATCAGCCACACAGGTACAGCCGTACCCGGGATCTGTACGAGGACTTCGTCGAAGTGCTGTCCCAGGTGGACAAGCTGTTGCTGCTGGAGGTCTATGCCGCCGGTGAAACGCCGATCCCGGGCGCCGATGGCCGGGCGCTGTGCCGCTCCATCCGTCAGCGGGGCTTGTTGGAGCCGATATTTGTCGCCGGGCCCGAGCAATTGGCGCCGCTATTGGCCGATGTGCTTGCCGATGGTGACCTGTTGCTCTGTCAGGGCGCCGGAAACATAGGTGCCCTGTCGCGGCAGTTGGCGGCTTCGGAACTGGGCTTTGCCAAATCGGAAAAAGATGATGCAGATCAGTGAATCGCAGTCACTGAATAATTACTGCTCCGGGGACTTTGACCTGGGATCTGCGGTCGATATAATGGCCGGTTTTCGGCGTCCGTACGGAGAAGCCTGAACCATGGGCAGGGTCGATGGCCTGAAGCAAAAGCTGGCGGCGGTGGACTGGTATTTAACTTCCGGGCTGCTGTTTTTGGCCTTGGTATTGAGTGGACTGGGTTATGCGGCCTATCGGTTGCAGCTGTTGCTCAATGATGCCGAGGCCTTGCCGATTGAGGCCGTGGTGATCAAGGGCGAGCGCAGGCTCACCTCCGAGGAGGAAATCCGCGGCGCCCTGCAGAACTTGATGGCCAGAAGCTTTTTCAGTGCCGATGTGACCGAGGTGCAAAAGGCCATAGAGGCCTTGCCCTGGGTATACCGGGCCTCGGTACGGCGGGTATGGCCGGCCCGGCTGAAGGTGTATCTGCAGGAGCAGCAACCTGCGGCCCATTGGAACCAGGATAAGTGGCTTAATGTCCACGGGGAAGTGTTCCAGGCGCCGCTGCGGGAGGGACTGCCGCAGTTGCCGAATTTGGCCGGTCAGGATCAGAGTGCCGCCGAGGTGCTGGAAAGTTTTAAACAGATGAGCGAGCTGCTTGAGCTCAACGGGTTTACCCTGGCATCCCTGAGCCTGAGTCCCCGCCACGCCTGGATAGCCACCCTGGAAAAGGGGGTGGTACTGGAGTTGGGACGGGAAGACAAGATGGCCAGGATCCAGAGATTTATTAATGTTTACCCCACCCTGGCACAGCAGCAGAAAGGGATCGCCAAGGTGGATTTGCGCTACGACACAGGTTTGGCCGTAGGCTGGGAAGAGACAAAAAAAGAGAGCCGTTAACTGATGACCAAGAACCAGGATAGAAATCTGATAGTCGGATTGGACATAGGTACCTCCAAGGTCGCTGTGATCATTGGAGAGGTCTTGCCTGACGGAGAGATCTGCGTCGTTGGCCTGGGCAGTCATCCGTCCCGTGGTATGGACAAGGGCGGCGTCAACGATCTGGACTCCATAGTGCGCAGCGTACAGCGGGCGCTGGATCAGGCCGAGCTGATGGCCGATTGTCAGGTGTCCTCCGTGTACCTGAGCATTTCCGGCAAACACATCGCCTGTCAGAACGAAAACGGCATGGTGTCCATCAATGACGAGGAAGTGACCCAGGAAGATGTGGACAACGTGATCCACACGGCCCGTTCGGTGAAGATCCCCAACGAACGCCGCATCCTGCATGTGCTGCCCCAGGAATATGCCATCGACGTTCAGGAAGGCATCCGCAGCCCCATAGGTATGTCCGGCATGCGTATGGAGGCCAAGGTGCACATGGTCACCTGCGCCAATGACATGGCCAAGAACATTACCAAGAGCGTCGAGCGTTGCGGCCTGAAGGTGGACGATCTGGTGTTTTCCGGCATCGCCTCCGCCGACTCAGTGCTGACCAATGACGAGAAAGATCTCGGCGTCTGCCTGGTGGACATAGGTGGCGGTACCACGGATATCGCCGTCTATACCAATGGCGCTCTGCGTCACTGCGCCGTGGTACCGGTTGCCGGTAATCAGGTGACCAGTGATATCGCCAAGATTTTCCGTACACCGCTGACCCATGCCGAGCAAATCAAGGTGCAGTATGCCAGTGCCCGCAGTGCCATGGTCAGCCGCGAAGACAGTATCGATGTTCCGTCCGTGGGGGGACGGCCATCAAGGACCATGTCGCGCCATACCCTGGCCGAAGTGGTCGAACCCAGATATCAGGAGCTGTTTGAGCTGGTGCTCAAGCAGCTCAAGGACAGTGGTCTGGAAGATCAGATCGCTGCAGGCATAGTGCTGACCGGGGGGACTGCCTCCATCGAAGGGGCGGTCGATGTGGCCGAAGCCACCTTCGGTATGCCGGTCAGGGTCGCTTCACCGCTGCCGGTGAAGGGCTTGTACGAATATGTGGACCAGCCGATTTACTCCACCGGGGTAGGCTTGCTCCACTATGGGGCCAGAAGGGTTATCGAACGTCAGTTCGAGCGCCCCGAACGCCAAGGGGTCACCAGTCTCTGGAATCGGGTCCAGAGCTGGTTTAAAGGTGAATTTTAAAATAACGCAGGCAAACGGAGATTTAGACCATGTTTGAAATCATGGAAACCCATTCCGACGAGGCGGTGATCAAGGTCATCGGTGTCGGTGGTGGCGGTGGTAACGCCGTCGAGCATATGGTGAAGCACAATATCGAAGGTGTGGAGTTTGTGGCCACCAACACGGATGCCCAGGCGCTGCGCAAGTCCGCCGCCGGGTCCACCATCCAGTTGGGTCGTGATGTCACCAAGGGCCTGGGTGCCGGAGCAAACCCTGAAGTGGGTCGTGCCGCAGCCGAGGAAGACAGGGAAAATATCCGTGCCGCTATCCGCGGTTCGGACATGATCTTTATCGCTGCCGGTATGGGCGGTGGTACAGGTACGGGCGCCGCACCTGTTGTGGCCCAGATTGCCAGGGAAGAAGGCATTCTGACCGTAGCCGTGGTCACCAAGCCGTTCCCCTTCGAAGGCAAGAAGCGTATGGCCTATGCCGAGCAGGGTATCGCCGAACTGGCCAAGTATGTGGACTCGCTGATCACCATACCCAACGAGAAGTTGCTCAAGGTACTGGGTCGCGGTACCTCGCTGCTCGATGCCTTTGCTGCCGCCAACAACGTGCTGCTGGGTGCTGTACAGGGTATTGCCGAGCTGATCACCCGCCCAGGTCTTATCAACGTCGACTTCGCCGACGTGAAGACAGTGATGTCCGAAATGGGCAACGCCATGATGGGTACAGGTGTGGCCAGCGGTGACGACCGCGCAGAAGAAGCCGCCGAAGCCGCCGTCGCCAGCCCACTGCTGGAAGACATAGATCTCGCAGGTGCCCGCGGCGTGTTGGTGAACATCACCGCCGGTATGGATATGAGCATTGAAGAGTTCGAGACTGTGGGTAACCACGTCAAGGCTTATGCCTCTGATAACGCCACTGTGGTGGTGGGTGCGGTTATCGATCCTGAAATGAGCAACGAGCTGCGGGTAACTGTGGTTGCCACAGGTATCGGCGCCGACAAGAAGCCCGATATCCAGCTGGTACACAAGGCGCAGCCACGGATTGAGCCTGTGATCCAGGTTGAGCCTCGCATTGAGCCCATGGTGACCGAAGAGCCTGTATACCAGACTCACACTGCCGCCATGGCCAAGAGCAACGCCGCACCACAGGTGAACCCGACGCCTGCGCCTGCGGTGAAGAACGAGCTTGATTATCTGGACATTCCTGCCTTCCTGCGCAAACAGGCGGATTGATCACGGGACTCTGGGCTGCCAGTGGACAACCTCGGCAAAGTAGCTTAATTTTTGTGAAATGCCAAAGTTGTGCTAGCATATCCGACCAGCCGATTTGACGGCTGTTGGCTATGCCTGCCTGAATGATGGCTAACTAGTTGAAATGTAAACGGGTATCTGAATGATTTTTCAAAGAACTGTTCAAAACATGGTAAAGAGCACTGGGGTCGGATTGCATTCCGGCAACAAGGTGACTTTGACCATAAAACCCGCACCCATAAACGCCGGAATTACTCTGGTGCGTACCGATTTGACGCCGGCGGTGGAAATCCCTGCCAAGGCCGATCAGGTACGTGAAACCACTATGTGCACCGCACTGGTGAATGACGAAGGGGTTCGCATTTCGACCATTGAGCATCTGTTCGCCGCGCTTGCCGGTTTGGGCATAGACAACGCGATCATCGAAGTGGATGCGCCGGAAATACCGATAATGGATGGCAGTGCCAGTCCATTTGTATTCCTGCTGCAAACCGCCGGTATTCAGGAACAGGCCGCACCCAAGAAGTATCTCAGGATCAAACGCACTGTGCGTGTTGAAGACGGCGATAAGTGGGCCGAATTGCGTCCACACCAGGGGTTCAGGGTCAATTTTGCCATTGACTTCAAGCACCCCGAGATTGCCCGCAGTCAACAGCACATGGTGATGGACTTCTCCAGCACCGCGTTTGTCAAAGACATCAGCCGCGCCCGAACCTTTGGTTTTATGCGCGATATCGAGTATCTGCGTGCCAACAACCTGGCACTGGGTGGCAGCATGGAAAATGCTGTGGTGCTTGACGAATACCGCGTCCTCAACCCCGATGGCCTGCGTTATGAGGATGAGTTCGTAAAGCACAAGATCCTGGATGCCTTTGGTGATCTTTACGTTGCCGGGCACGCGATAGTCGGTGAGTTCTGTGCCTTCAAAACAGGCCATGCCCTGAACAACCAATTGGTCAGGGCCCTGCTGGCACAGCAGGATGCCTGGGAACTGGTGAGCTTCGAAAAAGAAGCCGATGTTCCGGTCAGCTTTATGGTGCCCCAGGGCGCCGTGCTGGCCTAATCCGAATTAAGACTGCCTTTTACGGCTGGCTAATGCAGCCAGCCGTTTTAGTTTCTGGCCCAGGGATCCTTCGGTGTGCTCGGCCAGGGCATTGATGTGTGCGGCAGCCGTTTCGCTCAATTGATTGGTGTTATTGCGTGAGATTGGCGTATACATAGCCAATCCCGGGTTGACTTTAACCTCGATAGAGGTAAGCATTGGGAGCGTTTCGGCCTGGAGCCGTGCCAATAATGCGGACTTTTGGAAGTTTATCCTGGCTGCCCAGGCAGCCGTGGTGGTTTCAATAATAAGAATACCCTGGCGGAGATTGGCCACTTTGAGCTGCTCCGTCACCGGACCAGAAAGCATCTGTTTCACCGCGTGATTCAGATTGGTCAGCAGTTCTGCTTTTTCTGCAAGATCCGGCAGCTGACCTGCCTGGTGAAGCAGCAGACTGAGGTCCTGGGGAAGCTTCTTCATATGATAATAAGATGGCTGAATTAGGCTATGAGTGTAACAGTTTTTATTCAAGGTCGGAATGGCGTGACCCGTTGGCAGCCAGGCAAACGCTGGTTGCTGTTGCCTTTTCTGCTGCTGGCGGCAGGCACCGGCTTTTACCAATACAACAGCGATCGCTTTGAATCGCAACGGGCCCGTGTCGAAGGTGAGCGCGAGGCCCGTGAAGCCCAGAAAAAACAGGTGTTGGAACTTAAATCCGCCACCGAAACCCAACTTGCCACCCTGGTGACCTACGTTGCCCGGATGCAGGCAAAAATGACCCGTCTTGAAGCGCTGGGGCAGCAGCTCGCCCAAAACTACCAACTGGAAGATCAATTTGATTTCTCCGCTGAAGTGGGTGTGGGTGGTATGAGCGAACTCGGCAGCAGCATAGAACTTGGTCAGCTTATTGAGGACATGGATAAGCTGGCATTCAGAATTGATAACAATGACGCTCAGATGGCGCTGCTTGAAACAGTGACATCCAATCTCCATATAGATGAAGAGCGTTTTGTATCAGGGCGTCCGGTCAGCAAAGGCTGGCTATCTTCGCCCTACGGTTTACGCAATGATCCCTTCACCGGCCGCAGAACCATGCATAAAGGCATAGACTTTGCGGGTACAGAAGGGGCGGATGTCCTCGCCACCGCCGGTGGTGTGGTGACATGGGCAGGGAACATGTTTGGCTATGGCGAATTGGTGGAGATAGATCATGGTAATGGTCTGCGCACCCGTTATGGTCACAATCAAGCTTTGTCAGTAACTGTGGGTGACGTGGTCGCCAAGGGCGAGAAAATTGCCTCAATGGGAAGTACTGGGCGGTCTACCGGCCCCCATGTGCATTATGAAGTGTTGCGCAGTGGACAGCAGATCGATCCGCAGAAGTTCGTCTACCGCAAGGCTGGTTAATTTTAATTTTGGCTTTTGACTCGACCAGGGACTTGGCCTTCACAGAGATAAGTGATTCAGATGTTAGGTAAATTACTGACAAAAATTTTTGGTAGCCGCAACGACCGCACCCTCAAGGCCCTTGGCAAAGTCGTTAACCAGATCAACGCGCTGGAAAGCGAATACGAGCAACTGTCCGATGAAGCCCTGAGGGCGAAAACGGCAGAATTCCGCGAGCGCCTGGAGAAGGGGGAAACCCTGGATGACATCATGGCCGAGGCTTTCGCCACTGTACGTGAAGCGTCCAAACGCGTCTTTGAAATGCGTCACTTTGATGTGCAGCTGCTCGGCGGCATGGTACTGGACAGTAACCGCATCGCCGAAATGCGTACCGGTGAAGGTAAAACCCTGACCGCAACCCTGCCGGCCTACCTCAACGGTCTGACCGGTAAAGGCGTACACGTAATCACAGTCAACGATTACCTGGCCCGCCGCGATGCTGAAAATAACCGTCCCCTGTTTGAATTCCTCGGCCTGACCGTAGGCATCAACGTGGCTGGCCTGAGCCAGGCTGACAAGAAAGCCGCCTACAACGCCGACATCACCTACGGTACCAACAACGAGTTCGGTTTTGACTACCTGCGTGACAATATGGCCTTCGCGCCTCAGGACAGGGTACAACGTCCGCTGCATTATGCGCTGATCGACGAAGTGGACTCCATCCTGATCGACGAGGCCCGTACCCCACTGATCATCTCCGGTGCTGCTGAAGACAGCTCCGAACTCTATGTTCGGGTCAATAAACTGATCCCCAGTCTGGTGCGTCAGGATAAGGAAGACACCGAAGAGTATGTCGGTGAAGGTGACTACACCATTGACGAGAAGGCCAAGCAGGTGCACATGACCGAACGCGGTCAGGAAAAGGTCGAGCAGCTGCTGATCGAGGCGGGCTTGCTTGCCGAAGGCGATTCTCTGTACTCAGCCGCCAACATTTCTCTGCTGCATCACGTCAATGCTGCCCTGCGTGCCCACACCCTGTTCGAAAAGGACGTGGATTACGTGGTGCAAAACGGCGAAGTGGTGATAGTGGATGAACACACAGGCCGTACCATGCCCGGCCGCCGTTGGTCCGAAGGTCTGCATCAGGCGGTGGAAGCCAAAGAAGGCGTCCACATTCAAAACGAAAACCAGACTCTGGCCTCCATTACCTTCCAGAACTACTTCCGCCTGTATGAGAAGTTGGCCGGAATGACAGGTACCGCCGATACCGAAGCGTTCGAATTCCAGCACATCTATGGTTTGGATACAGTGGTGGTGCCCACCAACAGGCCGATGATCCGCAACGACATGGCCGATCTGGTGTACCTCACAGCCCGTGAGAAATACCAGGCCATCATCGCCGACATCAAAGATTGCCGTGAGCGTGGTCAACCCGTGCTCGTGGGTACCATCTCTATTGAGCAGTCCGAGCTGCTGTCGCGCTTGCTGAACCAGGAAAAGATCCCCCATCAGGTACTGAACGCCAAGTTCCACGAGAAGGAAGCGGAAATTGTAGCCCAGGCGGGTCGCAGTGGAGCTGTGACCGTGGCCACCAACATGGCAGGTCGTGGTACCGACATTGTGCTCGGTGGTAACTGGAAGTCAGAAATTGAAGCCCTGGAAAACCCAACCGACGAAGAGATAGCTAAGATCCGTGCCGATTGGGAAGTACGCCACAACGCTGTGGTGGAAGCCGGCGGTCTGCATATTCTCGGTACCGAGCGTCATGAATCCCGTCGTATCGACAACCAGCTCCGTGGTCGTTCCGGTCGTCAAGGGGATCCGGGCTCATCCCGTTTCTACCTGTCCATGGAAGACAGCCTGATGCGTATCTTCGCCTCCGAGCGTGTATCCAACATGATGAAGAAGCTGGGGATGGAAGAGGGCGAAGCCATTGAGCATCCATGGGTATCCCGCGCCATTGAAAATGCCCAGCGTAAAGTTGAGGCCCGTAACTTCGATATCCGTAAGCAGTTGCTGGAATTTGACGATGTGGCCAACGACCAACGTCAGGTGGTTTACGCCCAGCGCAACGAACTGATGGATGCGGAAAGTATCGAGGCCACCATCAACAACATTCAGGCCGATGTAGTCAACGGCGTGATCGACCAGTACATTCCTCCTCAGTCTGTGGAAGAGCTGTGGGACGTTGCCGGTCTGGAAGAACGTCTGGCTCAGGAGTTCGCGCTGCGCTTGCCGGTGCAGGAGTGGCTGGATAAGGAAGAAGATCTGCATGAGGACACGCTGCGTGAGCGCATTCTCGATGTATGGAACCAGGCTTACCAGGCCAAGGCTCAGATGGTTGGTCCCCAGGTGCTGCGTCAGTTTGAAAAAGCCGTGATGATGCAGACCCTTGATGGCCTGTGGAAAGAACACCTGGCTGCCATGGATCATTTGCGTCAGGGTATCCATCTGCGCGGTTATGCCCAGAAGAACCCCAAGCAGGAATATAAGCGTGAATCCTTTGAGCTGTTCCAGCAGATGCTGGAAACCCTCAAGCATGATGTGATTGCCATCCTCTCCAAGGTGCAGGTGCAAGCCCAATCGGAAGTGGAAGAGATGGAAGCGCGCCGCCGTCAGGAAGAAGCCCGTATGCAGCGCGAGTATCAACACGCCCAGGCTGAAGCCTTGGTAGGTGGTGACGATAATGCCGCTGAATTGGCCTCTGGTATCCCGATTGTTCGTGACGGCGAGAAGGTAGGCCGCAATGATCCTTGTCCTTGCGGCTCAGGTAAGAAATATAAGCAATGTCATGGCAAGTTGACCTGATATAGCAATGCAAAATAAAAGGCGCCTTTATGGCGCCTTTTCTTTTTTGTGACGCTGCCAAATGCTTTCTGCATTTAAGGCTAAATATTGCCCACCGAAGACGGCAATGTGGATAAGTTTGGGGGTAACTTGGGAGCTGTTTGTGTGCAACAGGAAAGCCTGAAAAAAGATCGCAATTTCCTTAAAAAAGCCCTTGCACAAAAAGTTCGGCTCCCTATAATGCGCCACCACTGACACGGCAAAGCAGCGACACTAGAGGTCCATGGTAAGCCGGTCCGGCAGCAAGCCAGAACATTAAAACAGCAGTTGAAAATGTTCGTAAAAAAGGGCTTGACGCTGAAAAAGGGATGTGTAGAATACGCAGCCCTGACCAGAAGAGAAATGGTCAACGTTCTTTAACAATTTATCAAGCAATCTGTGTGGACACTCGCAGAGCTGATGACATCGACAACGATATTCATCAGTGAATGATGTCCATGCAAACATGCAGTTTGCGACTGTTTACAGTTGCAAAATCGACAGAATTCATTGAGCAGTTTGGCGTAAGCCAAACACCAAAACTTTTAATTGAAGAGTTTGATCATGGCTCAGATTGAACGCTGGCGGCAGGCCTAACACATGCAAGTCGAGCGGTAACACAAGGGAGCTTGCTCCTGAGGTGACGAGCGGCGGACGGGTGAGTAATGCCTGGGAACTTGCCCATTCGAGGGGGATAACAGTTGGAAACGACTGCTAATACCGCATACGCCCTACGGGGGAAAGCAGGGGAACTTCGGTCCTTGCGCGAATGGATAGGCCCAGGTGGGATTAGCTAGTTGGTGAGGTAAAGGCTCACCAAGGCGACGATCCCTAGCTGTTCTGAGAGGATGATCAGCCACACTGGGACTGAGACACGGCCCAGACTCCTACGGGAGGCAGCAGTGGGGAATATTGGACAATGGGGGAAACCCTGATCCAGCCATGCCGCGTGTGTGAAGAAGGCCTTCGGGTTGTAAAGCACTTTCAGTGGGGAGGAAAGGTTGTAGGTTAATACCCTATAGCTGTGACGTTACCCACAGAAGAAGCACCGGCTAACTCCGTGCCAGCAGCCGCGGTAATACGGAGGGTGCAAGCGTTAATCGGAATTACTGGGCGTAAAGCGTGCGCAGGCGGTTTGTTAAGCGAGATGTGAAAGCCCCGGGCTCAACCTGGGAATTGCATTTCGAACTGGCAAACTAGAGTCTTGTAGAGGGGGGTAGAATTCCAGGTGTAGCGGTGAAATGCGTAGAGATCTGGAGGAATACCGGTGGCGAAGGCGGCCCCCTGGACAAAGACTGACGCTCAGGCACGAAAGCGTGGGGAGCAAACAGGATTAGATACCCTGGTAGTCCACGCCGTAAACGATGTCTACTCGGAGTTTGGTGTCTTGAACACTGGGCTCTCAAGCTAACGCATTAAGTAGACCGCCTGGGGAGTACGGCCGCAAGGTTAAAACTCAAATGAATTGACGGGGGCCCGCACAAGCGGTGGAGCATGTGGTTTAATTCGATGCAACGCGAAGAACCTTACCTACTCTTGACATCCAGAGAACTTGGCAGAGATGCCTTGGTGCCTTCGGGAACTCTGAGACAGGTGCTGCATGGCTGTCGTCAGCTCGTGTTGTGAAATGTTGGGTTAAGTCCCGCAACGAGCGCAACCCTTATCCTTACTTGCCAGCGGGTCATGCCGGGAACTTTAGGGAGACTGCCGGTGATAAACCGGAGGAAGGTGGGGACGACGTCAAGTCATCATGGCCCTTACGAGTAGGGCTACACACGTGCTACAATGGTCAGTACAGAGGGTTGCGAAGCCGCGAGGTGGAGCTAATCCCATAAAGCTGGTCGTAGTCCGGATTGGAGTCTGCAACTCGACTCCATGAAGTCGGAATCGCTAGTAATCGTGGATCAGAATGCCACGGTGAATACGTTCCCGGGCCTTGTACACACCGCCCGTCACACCATGGGAGTGGGCTGCAAAAGAAGTGGGTAGCTTAACCTTCGGGGGGGCGCTCACCACTTTGTGGTTCATGACTGGGGTGAAGTCGTAACAAGGTAGCCCTAGGGGAACCTGGGGCTGGATCACCTCCTTACCTAAGCGATGCGTCGCTGTGCTGAGTGTTCACACAGATTGCTTGATAGATGAAAAGAGACAAATGCGTGAGGGTCTGTAGCTCAGGTGGTTAGAGCGTACGCCTGATAAGCGTAAGGTCGGTAGTTCGAGTCTACTCAGACCCACCAAATCTCCGCTTCTGCTTTGTTGTAAAGCGCGTCGTTTAGGCAACTAAACTTCCTTGCTCTACGCCGCGCATAAGCGCAGATTGATTTCTCGCATTGTTTCGGACTGTGATGACGGCGGATGCTGTCTGAAATGGGGCTATAGCTCAGCTGGGAGAGCGCCTGCCTTGCACGCAGGAGGTCTGCGGTTCGATCCCGCATAGCTCCACCACTTCGCTGCCACAGCGACAGTCTCAGGAATAGAGACGCCAAAGATAAGTGATGAATTTATCTTTGGCTTTTTTAAGTCCGCTCTTTAACAATTTGGAAAGCTGATAGTAGAAACTGGACCTTCTCTTTGAGATGGGATTCAGTTAATACAAAAATTGAGTTCTCAAACACTTCAATCAAGTGTTTTGGGTATTCTTCAAGGCGGGTCCATTTCCTACCCTGGAAATGAGACCAAGTAAAACCAGCTGGTCGCAATGCGGCTCAGATGAGTGAAACTCATTTGGGTTGTATGGTTAAGCGACTAAGCGTATACGGTGGATGCCTTGGCAGTCAGAGGCGATGAAGGACGTAGTAACTTGCGAAAAGCGTTGGTGAGGTAGTAACAACCGTTATAGCCAGCGATGTCCGAATGGGGGAACCCGGCAGCATAAGCTGTCATCACTACATGAATACATAGTGTAGTGAGGCGAACGAGGGGAACTGAAACATCTAAGTACCCTTAGGAAAAGAAATCAACCGAGATTCCCTAAGTAGCGGCGAGCGAACGGGGATTAGCCCTTAAGTCTTTGGGGTGTTAGTGGAATGAGTTGGAAAGCTCAACGGTACAGGGTGATAGTCCCGTACACGACAACTAACCAGAGATGAAAACGAGTAAGGCGGCACACGTGATATGTTGTCTGAACATGGGGGGACCATCCTCCAAGGCTAAATACTCCTGACTGACCGATAGTGAACCAGTACCGTGAGGGAAAGGCGAAAAGAACCCCTGTGAGGGGAGTGAAATAGAACCTGAAACCGTATACGTACAAGCAGTGGGAGCGGTTCTTGAGACCGTGACTGCGTACCTTTTGTATAATGGGTCAGCGACTTACATTTAGTAGCGAGGTTAAGCGAATAGCGGAGCCGTAGGGAAACCGAGTGTTAACTGCGCGTTTAGTTGCTAGGTGTAGACCCGAAACCCGGTGATCTAGCCATGGGCAGGTTGAAGGTTGAGTAACATCAACTGGAGGACCGAACCGACTAATGTTGAAAAATTAGCGGATGACTTGTGGCTGGGGGTGAAAGGCCAATCAAACCGGGAGATATCTGGTTCTCCTCGAAAGCTATTTAGGTAGCGCCTCGGACGAACACCTTTGGGGGTAGAGCACTGTTAAGGCTAGGGGGTCATCCCGACTTACCAACCCTTTGCAAACTCCGAATACCAAAGAGTGCTATCCGGGAGACAGACGGCGGGTGCTAACGTCCGTCGTCAAAAGGGAAACAACCCAGACCGTCAGCTAAGGTCCCAAAGTAATTGCTAAGTGGGAAACGATGTGGGAAGGCTTAGACAGCTAGGATGTTGGCTTAGAAGCAGCCATCATTTAAAGAAAGCGTAATAGCTCACTAGTCGAGTCGGCCTGCGCGGAAGATGTAACGGGGCTAAGCAATTCACCGAAGCTACGGGTGTGCACGATAACGTGTACGCGGTAGAGGAGCGTTCTGTAAGCCGTTGAAGGTGAAGGGGTAACCCACACTGGAGGTATCAGAAGTGCGAATGCTGACATGAGTAACGATAAAGGGGGTGAAAAACCCCCTCGCCGAAAGACCAAGGGTTCCTGTCCAACGTTAATCGGGGCAGGGTGAGTCGACCCCTAAGGCGAGGCCGAAAGGCGTAGTCGATGGGAAACGGGTTAATATTCCCGTACTTCTGCTAACTGCGATGGAGAGACGGAGAAGGCTAGGCCAGCACGGCGTTGGTTGTCCGTGTTTAAGGTGGTAGGTGGTGTGCTTAGGCAAATCCGGGCACACATACACCGAGAGCTGATGACGAGGTGCTACGGCACTGAAGTGGTTGATGCCAGGCTTCCAGGAAAATCTTCTAAGCTTCAGGTTAGCAGGAATCGTACCCCAAACCGACACAGGTGGTCGGGTAGAGAATACCAAGGCGCTTGAGAGAACTCGGCTGAAGGAACTAGGCAAAATGGTACCGTAACTTCGGGAGAAGGTACGCTGCTGTTGGTGGAGGGACTTGCTCCCCGAGCTGACGGCAGTCGCAGATACCAGGTGGCTGCAACTGTTTATCAAAAACACAGCACTGTGCAAACTCGCAAGAGGAAGTATACGGTGTGACGCCTGCCCGGTGCCGGAAGGTTAATTGATTGGGTTATCGCAAGAGAAGCTCATGATCGAAGCCCCGGTAAACGGCGGCCGTAACTATAACGGTCCTAAGGTAGCGAAATTCCTTGTCGGGTAAGTTCCGACCTGCACGAATGGCGTAATGATGGCCACGCTGTCTCCAGCCGAGACTCAGTGAAGTTGAAATTGCGGTGAAGATGCCGTATACCCGCGGCTAGACGGAAAGACCCCGTGAACCTTTACTATAGCTTGGCACTGAACATTGACCCTACATGTGTAGGATAGGTGGGAGACTTTGAAGCGGGAACGCCAGTTCTCGTGGAGTCGTCCTTGAAATACCACCCTTGTAGTGTTGATGTTCTAACCTGGGCCCCTAATCGGGGTTAGGGACAGTGCCTGGTGGGTAGTTTGACTGGGGCGGTCTCCTCCCAAAGAGTAACGGAGGAGCACGAAGGTTGGCTAAGTACGGTCGGACATCGTACGGTTAGTGTAATGGCATAAGCCAGCTTAACTGCGAGACAGACACGTCGAGCAGGTACGAAAGTAGGTCATAGTGATCCGGTGGTTCTGAATGGAAGGGCCATCGCTCAACGGATAAAAGGTACTCCGGGGATAACAGGCTGATACCGCCCAAGAGTTCATATCGACGGCGGTGTTTGGCACCTCGATGTCGGCTCATCACATCCTGGGGCTGAAGTCGGTCCCAAGGGTATGGCTGTTCGCCATTTAAAGTGGTACGCGAGCTGGGTTCAGAACGTCGTGAGACAGTTCGGTCCCTATCTGCCGTGGGCGTTGGATGATTGAGGGGAGTTGCTCCTAGTACGAGAGGACCGGAGTGAACGAACCGCTGGTGTTCGGGTTGTCATGCCAATGGCATTGCCCGGTAGCTACGTTCGGAATCGATAACCGCTGAAAGCATCTAAGCGGGAAGCGAGCCCCAAGATGAGTCATCCCTTGGACCTAGAGTCCACATAAGAGCCGTTCGAGACCAGGACGTTGATAGGTCAGGTGTGTAAGCGTTGTGAGGCGTTGAGCTAACTGATACTAATGACTCGAGAGGCTTAACCATACAACCCAGATGGGTTTTACGTTTTGCTTGAAGTACCCAAACTTGATTGAAGTCGAGACTCAAGCTCGTAAGAGCAGCAGCACAGAATTTCCGGTCGCTTAGCTCAGCCGGGAGAGCACCTCCCTTACAAGGAGGGGGTCACTGGTTCGATCCCAGTAGCGACCACCATATTTCACTGCACAGCTTTCCAAATTACCAATTTTGTCTGGTGACAATAGCATTGTGGTCCCACCTGATCCCATTCCGAACTCAGAAGTGAAACGCAATCGCGCCGATGGTAGTGTGGGGTCTCCCCATGTGAGAGTAGGTCATCGCCAGACGCCTAATTTAATCAAATTGCTAATGTGATTTGAAAGAATTTGCTGATATGGCTCAGTCGGTAGAGCGCATCCTTGGTAAGGATGAGGTCCCCAGTTCGATTCTGGGTATCAGCACCATATTCGCTGCAATAGAAAGCAGCATAAAAATTTGTTTGGAAACCATAGTGCTGTGGTCCCACCTGATCCCATTCCGAACTCAGAAGTGAAACGCAGTCACGCCGATGGTAGTGTGGGGTCTCCCCATGTGAGAGTAGGTCATTTCCAAACGCCAAATTTTAGCAAGGCCACCCTCAGGGTGGCCTTTTGCTTTTTTGCATTCCAGCAATCTTGAATCAGTCCCCACACTGTTTTGGCGACACAGGCATATAACTTTCCGCCAACTTGCCTGCACGCCGGCAACTCCTGGCAGCTTCTTATGCTTGGAGCCCTTATCTGGGAGTTTCCTGGTCTTTGGGACAGAGAGGTGAAGTTGATAGCCTTAAGTCACCGTCAGTCCATTTCCGGAGCCAACCGGTATTGTGGGATTGTCTGCCTGACAATAACCGCAGTGTCCTCAATCATCCTGGGATTACAGATCAACATCGCTCTATCAGGTACGGTTCTTTGGCAGTATTTGCGGCATCGATGTCTTCTATTGGCACCACGGGAACGATATTTCTTGTGCCCAATGCGGCGATTTTTATGTCCCGCATACAACCAAAGAAAAATAGTTCAGACACAGGTGTGCTTTGTGATCCCTGCTATACTGGTAAGCCCGCCTGTGGATAAGCAGTAGGTAACTTGTGTGTTAGCTTAGGGTTTAAGCATATACACTCAAAGTCGCGAATTTTTACCGAAAAGCCCTTGCGTAAAAAGTGCGGCCGCCTATAATGCGCATCCACTGACACGGCAGGCAGCGCAAGGCGCGGCGGCAGGTGAAAGTGGTCGGAGTGAAGCTCCGGCAGCGTCGAAAAAAGTTTTCAAAAACTGCTTGACGCCAAAACGGGGTTCTGTAGAATACGCAGCCCTGACCCGCTGAGAACTCGGTGGGATGCCCAAGCGGCACCGTTCTTTAACAAGTTATTAAGACAAGCAAATCTGTGTGGACACTCGCAGAGCTGATGACATCGACAACGATATTCATCAGTGAATGATGTCCATGCAAACATGCAGTTTGCGACTGTTTACAGTTGCAAAATCGACAGAATTCATTGAGCAGTTTGGCGCAAGCCAAACACCAAAACTTTTAATTGAAGAGTTTGATCATGGCTCAGATTGAACGCTGGCGGCAGGCCTAACACATGCAAGTCGAGCGGTAACACAAGGGAGCTTGCTCCTGAGGTGACGAGCGGCGGACGGGTGAGTAATGCCTGGGAACTTGCCCATTCGAGGGGGATAACAGTTGGAAACGACTGCTAATACCGCATACGCCCTACGGGGGAAAGCAGGGGAACTTCGGTCCTTGCGCGAATGGATAGGCCCAGGTGGGATTAGCTAGTTGGTGAGGTAAAGGCTCACCAAGGCGACGATCCCTAGCTGTTCTGAGAGGATGATCAGCCACACTGGGACTGAGACACGGCCCAGACTCCTACGGGAGGCAGCAGTGGGGAATATTGGACAATGGGGGAAACCCTGATCCAGCCATGCCGCGTGTGTGAAGAAGGCCTTCGGGTTGTAAAGCACTTTCAGTGGGGAGGAAAGGTTTGTGGTTAATACCCACAAGCTGTGACGTTACCCACAGAAGAAGCACCGGCTAACTCCGTGCCAGCAGCCGCGGTAATACGGAGGGTGCAAGCGTTAATCGGAATTACTGGGCGTAAAGCGTGCGCAGGCGGTTTGTTAAGCGAGATGTGAAAGCCCCGGGCTCAACCTGGGAATTGCATTTCGAACTGGCAAACTAGAGTCTTGTAGAGGGGGGTAGAATTCCAGGTGTAGCGGTGAAATGCGTAGAGATCTGGAGGAATACCGGTGGCGAAGGCGGCCCCCTGGACAAAGACTGACGCTCAGGCACGAAAGCGTGGGGAGCAAACAGGATTAGATACCCTGGTAGTCCACGCCGTAAACGATGTCTACTCGGAGTTTGGTGTCTTGAACACTGGGCTCTCAAGCTAACGCATTAAGTAGACCGCCTGGGGAGTACGGCCGCAAGGTTAAAACTCAAATGAATTGACGGGGGCCCGCACAAGCGGTGGAGCATGTGGTTTAATTCGATGCAACGCGAAGAACCTTACCTACTCTTGACATCCAGAGAACTTGGCAGAGATGCCTTGGTGCCTTCGGGAACTCTGAGACAGGTGCTGCATGGCTGTCGTCAGCTCGTGTTGTGAAATGTTGGGTTAAGTCCCGCAACGAGCGCAACCCTTATCCTTACTTGCCAGCGGGTCATGCCGGGAACTTTAGGGAGACTGCCGGTGATAAACCGGAGGAAGGTGGGGACGACGTCAAGTCATCATGGCCCTTACGAGTAGGGCTACACACGTGCTACAATGGTCAGTACAGAGGGTTGCGAAGCCGCGAGGTGGAGCTAATCCCATAAAGCTGGTCGTAGTCCGGATTGGAGTCTGCAACTCGACTCCATGAAGTCGGAATCGCTAGTAATCGTGGATCAGAATGCCACGGTGAATACGTTCCCGGGCCTTGTACACACCGCCCGTCACACCATGGGAGTGGGCTGCAAAAGAAGTGGGTAGCTTAACCTTCGGGGGGGCGCTCACCACTTTGTGGTTCATGACTGGGGTGAAGTCGTAACAAGGTAGCCCTAGGGGAACCTGGGGCTGGATCACCTCCTTACCTAAGCGATGCGTCGCACTGTTGAGTGTTCACACAGATAGGTTTGTCTTAAAACCTGCATTATCGAAAGATAATGTTGCTCTTTAACAATTTGGAAAGCTGATAGTAGAAACTGGACTTGTTCCAGTTAATACAAAAATTGAGTTCTCAAACACTTCAATCAAGTGTTTTGGGTATTCTTCAAGGCGGGTCCATTTCCTACCCTGGAAATGAGACCAAGTAAAACCAGCTGGTCGCAATGCGGCTCAGATGAGTGAAACTCATTTGGGTTGTATGGTTAAGCGACTAAGCGTATACGGTGGATGCCTTGGCAGTCAGAGGCGATGAAGGACGTAGTAACTTGCGAAAAGCGTTGGTGAGGTAGTAACAACCGTTATAGCCAGCGATGTCCGAATGGGGGAACCCGGCAGCATAAGCTGTCATCACTACATGAATACATAGTGTAGTGAGGCGAACGAGGGGAACTGAAACATCTAAGTACCCTTAGGAAAAGAAATCAACCGAGATTCCCTAAGTAGCGGCGAGCGAACGGGGATTAGCCCTTAAGTCTTTGGGGTGTTAGTGGAATGAGTTGGAAAGCTCAACGGTACAGGGTGATAGTCCCGTACACGACAACTAACCAGAGATGAAAACGAGTAAGGCGGCACACGTGATATGTTGTCTGAACATGGGGGGACCATCCTCCAAGGCTAAATACTCCTGACTGACCGATAGTGAACCAGTACCGTGAGGGAAAGGCGAAAAGAACCCCTGTGAGGGGAGTGAAATAGAACCTGAAACCGTATACGTACAAGCAGTGGGAGCGGTTCTTGAGACCGTGACTGCGTACCTTTTGTATAATGGGTCAGCGACTTACATTTAGTAGCGAGGTTAAGCGAATAGCGGAGCCGTAGGGAAACCGAGTGTTAACTGCGCGTTTAGTTGCTAGGTGTAGACCCGAAACCCGGTGATCTAGCCATGGGCAGGTTGAAGGTTGAGTAACATCAACTGGAGGACCGAACCGACTAATGTTGAAAAATTAGCGGATGACTTGTGGCTGGGGGTGAAAGGCCAATCAAACCGGGAGATATCTGGTTCTCCTCGAAAGCTATTTAGGTAGCGCCTCGGACGAACACCTTTGGGGGTAGAGCACTGTTAAGGCTAGGGGGTCATCCCGACTTACCAACCCTTTGCAAACTCCGAATACCAAAGAGTGCTATCCGGGAGACAGACGGCGGGTGCTAACGTCCGTCGTCAAAAGGGAAACAACCCAGACCGTCAGCTAAGGTCCCAAAGTAATTGCTAAGTGGGAAACGATGTGGGAAGGCTTAGACAGCTAGGATGTTGGCTTAGAAGCAGCCATCATTTAAAGAAAGCGTAATAGCTCACTAGTCGAGTCGGCCTGCGCGGAAGATGTAACGGGGCTAAGCAATTCACCGAAGCTACGGGTGTGCACGATAACGTGTACGCGGTAGAGGAGCGTTCTGTAAGCCGTTGAAGGTGAAGGGGTAACCCACACTGGAGGTATCAGAAGTGCGAATGCTGACATGAGTAACGATAAAGGGGGTGAAAAACCCCCTCGCCGAAAGACCAAGGGTTCCTGTCCAACGTTAATCGGGGCAGGGTGAGTCGACCCCTAAGGCGAGGCCGAAAGGCGTAGTCGATGGGAAACGGGTTAATATTCCCGTACTTCTGCTAACTGCGATGGAGAGACGGAGAAGGCTAGGCCAGCACGGCGTTGGTTGTCCGTGTTTAAGGTGGTAGGTGGTGTGCTTAGGCAAATCCGGGCACACATACACCGAGAGCTGATGACGAGGTGCTACGGCACTGAAGTGGTTGATGCCAGGCTTCCAGGAAAATCTTCTAAGCTTCAGGTTAGCAGGAATCGTACCCCAAACCGACACAGGTGGTCGGGTAGAGAATACCAAGGCGCTTGAGAGAACTCGGCTGAAGGAACTAGGCAAAATGGTACCGTAACTTCGGGAGAAGGTACGCTGCTGTTGGTGGAGGGACTTGCTCCCCGAGCTGACGGCAGTCGCAGATACCAGGTGGCTGCAACTGTTTATCAAAAACACAGCACTGTGCAAACTCGCAAGAGGAAGTATACGGTGTGACGCCTGCCCGGTGCCGGAAGGTTAATTGATTGGGTTATCGCAAGAGAAGCTCATGATCGAAGCCCCGGTAAACGGCGGCCGTAACTATAACGGTCCTAAGGTAGCGAAATTCCTTGTCGGGTAAGTTCCGACCTGCACGAATGGCGTAATGATGGCCACGCTGTCTCCAGCCGAGACTCAGTGAAGTTGAAATTGCGGTGAAGATGCCGTATACCCGCGGCTAGACGGAAAGACCCCGTGAACCTTTACTATAGCTTGGCACTGAACATTGACCCTACATGTGTAGGATAGGTGGGAGACTTTGAAGCGGGAACGCCAGTTCTCGTGGAGTCGTCCTTGAAATACCACCCTTGTAGTGTTGATGTTCTAACCTGGGCCCCTAATCGGGGTTAGGGACAGTGCCTGGTGGGTAGTTTGACTGGGGCGGTCTCCTCCCAAAGAGTAACGGAGGAGCACGAAGGTTGGCTAAGTACGGTCGGACATCGTACGGTTAGTGTAATGGCATAAGCCAGCTTAACTGCGAGACAGACACGTCGAGCAGGTACGAAAGTAGGTCATAGTGATCCGGTGGTTCTGAATGGAAGGGCCATCGCTCAACGGATAAAAGGTACTCCGGGGATAACAGGCTGATACCGCCCAAGAGTTCATATCGACGGCGGTGTTTGGCACCTCGATGTCGGCTCATCACATCCTGGGGCTGAAGTCGGTCCCAAGGGTATGGCTGTTCGCCATTTAAAGTGGTACGCGAGCTGGGTTCAGAACGTCGTGAGACAGTTCGGTCCCTATCTGCCGTGGGCGTTGGATGATTGAGGGGAGTTGCTCCTAGTACGAGAGGACCGGAGTGAACGAACCGCTGGTGTTCGGGTTGTCATGCCAATGGCATTGCCCGGTAGCTACGTTCGGAATCGATAACCGCTGAAAGCATCTAAGCGGGAAGCGAGCCCCAAGATGAGTCATCCCTTGGACCTAGAGTCCACATAAGAGCCGTTCGAGACCAGGACGTTGATAGGTCAGGTGTGTAAGCGTTGTGAGGCGTTGAGCTAACTGATACTAATGACTCGAGAGGCTTAACCATACAACCCAGATGGGTTTTACGTTTTGCTTGAAGTACCCAAACTTGATTGAAGTCGAGACTCAAGCTCGTAAGAGCAGCAGCACAGAATTTCCGGTCGCTTAGCTCAGCCGGGAGAGCACCTCCCTTACAAGGAGGGGGTCACTGGTTCGATCCCAGTAGCGACCACCATATTTCACTGCACAGCTTTCCAAATTACCAATTTTGTCTGGTGACAATAGCATTGTGGTCCCACCTGATCCCATTCCGAACTCAGAAGTGAAACGCAATCGCGCCGATGGTAGTGTGGGGTCTCCCCATGTGAGAGTAGGTCATCGCCAGACGCCTAATAAATGAAAAATCCCCAGCACTTAGTGTTGGGGATTTTTTCATTTATCAGCCTGTGAAAGTCTGCGCTCACATGGGGAATGACTCAGTGCATGCAAAGCATGCATCCTTACCATGTGATAGTAGGGTGAAGCTGTTGCGCTTACCAAACGAAGTTTGGTGCGACAGCTGAACGCGGAGAGCTTGCTCGAAGCTGGCCATCGCCAGACGCCTAATAAGACGAAAAGGCCACCCAAGCGGGTGGCATTTTTGCTTTGGTCGTTTCGTAAGGTACTGACCCTTGGTCTTCCCTGATGGGAAACCACAGGACACAAGGTCCCACAGCGCCCATTAGTTAGCTGGCAGCGAGCTGGTAACCTGCAATACCGTAGCTATACGCATCAGAAACATCCATTGGCACCCTCTTGACGACAGGCTAGCGGGCCGAATGTGTGATGGGATGAAAGCCTTCTAGTCGTATCTTCACACTGGATACCAGCATAAAACTCGCCAATATGGATGTACTGCACTCCTTCTATTTTTCCACTCTCCCTTTCGGCAATATATTTGTTACATCTTTGTGTTGATTTTGTGTTTTATGTGATCAATAGTCGTCGCTTGCCCGTTCCAGGGGCAAGGCTGTGCACTATTTGAAGGAACGATAACAACAGGATTCGGAGGAATAATGATCCGTAAATCACTTATTGCTATATCGGTTGCTACCAGCGCCTGTATAGGTTTTCAGGCTTTAGCAGCAGACAAACCAGAACTGCATCAGCAAAGTGGCTTCGATATGGCCATTGCTGATGAACACAAGCTCATTGAGATGTTAAAGCAGTCCGGCAAGATTGCTCAAAATGCCACGTTAAACGAAGCCGAGCAGGCATTAACAAGTTACCTGCGTGAACGTCAGCAACAAGAACGGGCACGAAGCGGTGCCGTGTCTGACGAGGCGATCAAGCAGTTCGGCCTTGGCACCAGCAATCACTTTGAAGGTGCCTTACAAAACGGCGGTGGCAACAAACTGGGGATTGGAAAGCAAAACAAACCTGCCCCCATGGCGTTGGAAAATTATAGTGGCGAGCAGCGTACCGCGAAAATTCTGGCTGTCCTGATGGAATTCCCGGATTTTCCCCATAACAGCATTCAGCCGGGTGAAACAGGCATGTACTATGCCGACTACACTCCTGCGCACTACAGCGAACTGATGTTCGGTGAGAATGGCTGGACCGGTCCTGCGGGCCAGAACTTCATTTCCATGAAGCAATATTACGAAGCTCAGTCGGGTACCAGTTATTCCGTTGAGGGTCACGTTGCCGGTTGGTACATGGCACAGCACAATGCGGCCTATTATGGCGGTAATGAGTCAGGCAATATCCGTGCTCTGGTGCGTGAGGCACTGGCTGCTGCGGCTGCTGACCCTACCGTGGATTTGTCACAGTTTGACGTTGAAGACCGTTATGACCTCGATGGCGACGGTAATGTCTGGGAACCGGATGGTCTGGTCGACCACGTCATGGTTATCCACTCCAGCGTGGGCGAAGAGGCCGGCGGTGGTCAGTTGGGTGAAGATGCCATCTGGTCTCATCGTTGGAACCTGGGTGGCGTGTTTGGCATCCCCGGTACCTCAACCCCAGTGCCTTACTGGGGCGGTGTGATGGGTGCCTTCGACTATACAGTTCAGCCTGCTGATGGTGCGGTTGGCGTATTTGCCCATGAATACGGCCATGACCTGGGTCTGCCCGATGAATACGACACCCAGTATACAGGCCGCGGTGAACCTGTATCTTCCTGGTCCATCATGTCCAGCGGCAGCTGGGCAGGCGTTCTCGGTGGCACAGAGCCCACAGGTTTCAGTGCCTGGTCCAAGGAGTTTCTGTCCCACAGATGGGGGCTGAACTGGCTTTCCGGCAGTACCATTCATTTCAATGATATCCCTGAGGGGGGGATCACAGGTCTGCTGGATCAAGCCGCCTCCAAGGGCACCAATAATGACGCTATCCGCATCGACCTGCCCAACAAGGAAAAGATCATCGCTACGCCAACCAGCGGCCAATACGCTTACCATGGCGGCTCAGGCAACAACCTGCGCAATCAAATGTATATGCCATTGGACCTGACTGCAGCAAGCAGTGCCAGCGTCAGCTTCAAAGCTTGGTACGATATCGAAGCTGAGTGGGATTACGGCTATGTGATGGTATATAACCCTGCTACAGGCACCAGCGAAACCGTGGCCGGTAACATCACCACCACTGCCAACCCCAATGGCCAAAACTTTGGCAATGGCATCACGGGTCAGTCTAACGGTTGGGTTGATGCCAGCTTTGACTTATCTGCCTATGCCGGTCAGCAGGTGTATCTGATGATGTACTACTGGAGCGATGGCTATGTCGCCAATCCAGGTCTGTATATCGATGATATCCGTGTTGCGGTAGATGCCAATGTGGCCACAGATGATGTTGAAGGAAATGGCTTGTTTGCTCTTGCCGGATTTGCCAAGGACATGGGTAAAACAAGCACCCCACACTACTATCTGGTGGAGTGGCGCAATCACCAGGGTGTTGATAAGGGACTCAAGCATATCAACGTAGCCGGTCAACTGATGGAGTTCAACGAAGGCTTGGTGGTCTGGTATGTCGATCCTTCCTTTGACAATAACTGGGTTGGTGAACATCCAGGTGATGGCTTCCTGGGGGTGGTTGATGCCGATCGTCATACCAACCTTTGGAATGGCACAGACGTGGCCTCAACCCGCTACCAAATCCACGATGCGGCTTTTGGCATAGACAAGTCAACCAAGCTGTCACTGGATTTGAAGGCCTATGACCTGATGCTGCATGACAACTTTACCAAGCGTAATGCCGTGTTCGATGACAGCAATTCCTTTATCAGCAACGACATTCCTGATGCCGGCCGCAATGTGCCCAACTACGGTCTGAAAATCCGCGTGGTGAGCCAAAGCGACGACAAGTCAGTGGGTCAGATCCTGATTTACAAATAAGCCCTCGCCGGCGTTATGCCGGTGCTCAAGCTGTATTAAAAATGCCGGCCGGGTTCACTGACCGGCATTTTTGTTTCATAACAGAGCCGTCATTAACGGGTAAGTAGGCCAATTGGCTGATCCAGATCAGCGCAGCATATCCCAATGTCGCTAGGCTAATGTGAATGGTTGTTGAGAATCGCGGGTGGGAATCGCTACTGCGATTAGCTGGCACAGTGGCGCAACTGTAGAGGGTATTGCAGGGGAGAGTAAATATGGCGACCGTGGAGGACAGCAGGCTTATTCGGCTGCTCAAGGCGATAATGCTGCTGGGAATAGCGCTTATCCTGCTGGGTATCTATCTGCACAACTTCAGCGAAGCCATAGCGCAGCTCGGCGTCACCGGCATTATCATCAGCGCCCTGTGCGTCGCCATCGGCATGGCCCTGTCACTGCCCACCAAGATGTACCTGACCTTTGTCCTGGTCAGAAGGGAAGAGAGGGCGAGACAGAGCCAAGACAAGCCCCGGGACGCTTTATAATCATGCTTATCAGCCGTTTGTCCACATAGGCGCAACAGGTTGCTCGCCAGGTAAAGTCGAAGCCCTTAAGCGAGATTGTTGGGTCATGCTATGAGAGCAAGAAGCCCGAAGCCAATGATGCCGCACTTGCTGAGGAACTTATGTTGAATTGTCACAGCGCCAGAGAGTCGAGAAACCTGGCGGCATCATCGCTGTCGGCTTCCGGATAAATGGCGGTTTGGGTGACCAAGACATCGTAGAAGTCGATCATTCTCTGGGTGATCTGACGCTGGCCAAAGTCCATTTTAAACTCATAGCCATAGTGACCGTCGACCATCACATTGGTCTTGCTGACCAGCTTGGCCCCTTTATTGGTCAAAGCATGGGGATAGGCATCATCGATGTTGAAATCCAGGTTATGCGTCACGACAAGGCTGTAATCGGCCGAGCCAAAACGCACTCCTTGCCATTCAACATCCAGCCCATCCACATTATGCCGCTCTATCCTCGGATTTTTCGGAAACATCACATTGACGTCCACGCTGTCCAGGGAAAAGCTCTGCCAAGCCACCTCGGACTTGGGCTTCACCGCATAGTGCTTTTGGTACTGGTCATAGCCACCATAAGCCACGGCAGCAACAAACAAGACTTTTACGAATCCATTCACAGTTAATTTCCTTTTGGGGTGAGAGCTTGTTGCTACAGGCATTTAAGCCATACCTGTGGCGGTCTCCGTGTCAGGAGAGCAGTAACCAGTTACAGCGGAACTGCGACTTTTGATGTTTGCATGTGCCAACTCATAATCGACGAGAGCGTTGTTCACATGGCGCACAGAGATAACCACGATACCGTCTTTGGCCATATACAAACCCATAACGAGGCAAAACAGCCCTATTAGCAGAAGTCCTGCATTGAAGTTGGCAATAATTGAGTAAAGCGCCAGCATGGTCAGAGGTATCCCAAGCAAAGCCAACGAAAAACCTAAAATAAGGTTGTACCAACCGCTCCATTTATCAAACCAACTAAGTTTTACTCGAAAGGCGAGGGAGTCGATATCGTCAATGTCAGGCGATATTTTGATGACATTCAACACATGCCTAAACTGCACCTGGGCTCCGACACGTGCTTTCAACACCATTGCCGCATTCAGCATTGGTGTGCTGAGCCTGACACCGTGAATGATCCTGAAATGCTCAAGATTGGCTTCATCCCTTAAATGCTCCTTCAGCTCATCGGTAACATTGGGATCGGCAAGAGCCGCGGTTATAGAGGCGCTTCTTAGTTTCTTACTGGAATCGTAGAACTCGACAATGTGCTTTAAAGAGCTGATAACGGGAATGACAAATGCAAGTATCGCTAGCCAAAAATAGCCATCTTTAAATAAGTTAATAATTAAATCTATGTTCATGTGTTAAAAGCCTAATGCCTTCAGTTATCGTTGAATGTCAACATTTCTAAAGATTACTTTTCTATCATTCGCTGTGTAATTGAGTGGTAGAGTTAGCTTCTTAATTGATTTTGAGATTGCAGCTGTATCAAAACTGAAAAACAGTTTTACATTGGAAGTTGACAGCTTTGTCATTAAAAATGTTGAATTTGAAAGCTTGTTGTTTTCCAAAGTAACTCTTTCAATGGATGACTTTATGTTGTTTTCATTATATGCAATCGAGTTTTTCAATCCATATATTTCAACGTCTTCATCTGAAATGTTTCTAAGTTGAATTTCACACGTAACTTGAGAGCCTGAACCATTGCAGGAGATAACCTCAAACTCAACACCAGCCTCCGTTTGTATTTTGCTGTATATTATGCGGCCATCTTCATTTAAAAACAAACTGCTCATAGAATTGGACGGAGCGTAGACTTCTCGTAAGCAGAATGACATTGAACTTATAGCCAGAAGTGTCAGTGTATAGTATCCATATTTTTTGAGCTTGCTACGTACTTTTGATACGGATAGCAATCTGTTGATTGTGTAAAAGATAACAAAAGCACAAGTCGATGAGAGAATTACTAAAATTGATTGATATATCATTAATCCATCAATATCAAAACTTATAAGTCTTTTAAAAAAGTCATCACCTCTAAATGTAGGTACTATCAATGCTATAAAGGCAAGGGCGAATGATATTAGTGTGCTCGAATCAGCAAGATAGTTACTGAAATCTTTCTTGTTATTATTTTCCACATATTCTCCAAAATATAAAGGTAAAAATATAGCTGTGTCACATTAAGCTTTAGTTACTGTTATAGCTATTTTAAAAAAGCTGGTGACCGGTATCATGACAAGCTTTGACTAGAGCTTGGGTGAGCGATGGCAGATTTATATAACATTTAATAATTCATTTTTTTGAACTGTTTCTAATGTCAGAGATAACCAGCTGTCTTTTTAATATCATATCTGCAATTTCAGTAATCGCTTTCTCTGAGTATCGATGATACTCTGGGTCAATATTTTTATAATGCCACTCGTTGTTTGTATCCTTCCAATTCAATTTAGCTACTATTAGCCGAAAGTCATAAGACGAAAAGCAGGGAGTTCCAGATCTCTTTTCTGTTGCTACAAACAACAAGGAAAGAGCATTTACACTGCATTGAGATTTTATTATTCTATTTATGGCTAATACTGCCTCAGTCTCTTTATGCGGGTGAGTTTTTTCTCGATCAATTGGCTTCTCAATAATGACAGCATTTTTTAGCCCCTCAATACCCTCTCCAACATGAGACAGAATAATTGGGTGACCATCCATATCATCTTTAGCAAACACTAATTTAATAGGGAGTGGTATGGCAAAAGATGCATCGTTATACTTTTCTATGTCTGTTTCTAATTCTTCTATTAATTGAGCTACGTCTGACCCAATGTTAATCCCGTAGTCTTGCTTCAATTGCATTAAATTTGGCTTTGAAATATCACCAGTTAAAGTTAACAGGCCTGATTGATTTGGGGACAAAAAAGGCAGCTCTGAAAAATCCTCAAATTCTGATGCATAATTCATTACTCCAGATTGAAACAGCCTGGAAAGTAACCCTTGGGTCTCTGGCATCAAAAGGTGCGCAGCACAATCTCTATAATTTGCGATTTTTTCAATATTAACTCTTATAGATAAGTTTTCACCATAAATCTTGTTCAAACAGTTTCTAAGTGAAATTGTTTTTCCATATTTGATTTTTGAATCTTTGTCAAATATTGAATCCTCTCCGTAGCGCTCAATAATAATACTCTTTAACAATTGCTCCCAAGAAGTACAAAAACAAAGAATAAAACTATCCAGACGATTCTCTAATGATGGTCTATTATATAATTCTAAAGCCAAGATCATGTTTTCTCTAGATCTTTTTAATAGGGCTTTTGCAAGCTTTGAAGCACAATTATGACCTAGTTCTTGTATATGTTTTGCTTGAGAAAGCTTTTTTACAAACTCTACAACCGATAAGTTAATTGTATTAGAAACGTCGAATGGCCCTTCATCCGTGAAAGCGCTTAGAAAAGGGGATAACTGTCCTTTTTTCCAGTATGTTTGAAAAGTAGATGGCATCCAACCCGCAGCCTCAAGAATTTCATCGAGAGTCACTTTCATTTTCATAGACTCAGATGTCTTTAGCAACTCTAATAATGAACGTTGTGATTTTTTAATTCTCATGCAAACCTTCCTGTGTTCAAGTGTTTTGTTATCGTGCAGAGATTATTTCGACGTTTATTCATTAAATTCGTTACTGAATATAATCTTGGAATATCAAATTAAGAGGTAAATATCCATATACTTAACGCTTTCGAGATAATTCTAGCGAGCAGCCCCAAAGTACAGGGTTACAGAATGCCCAGCCCGCTTGAAGCGGCCGAAGGTGTTGGTGCAAATGGCGTGGCGAGGCATGGATGCGGAAGCAGCGTCAGTCGAATCAGGGATGAGCGTCTGACGCGTTAGCCAAATTTGCACCATAAACCCGAGGGGCTTTCCGCTTCGTTGCGGGTCGCTGGGGGATCGGACAAGGGGGCAAGTCGAAACTGCCCCCTTTCCCCGGGTGTGGGTCGGAAACCCACGACCTTTGCCAAGCGGAGCTTGGCCCCGTCGCAGCAGGCGAAGCCTGCACAAGCTCCTGCCACGCTACCGCCCCATACTTACGGGCGTATCCTTCCCTAAAATCCACCAAGCCTATAAATAACAACATAAAAATTGCAGAGACAGCTGTGCCGGAAATCGCATTTATTACAATGCAGTAGCTGAGGCAAACAGCAAGCAGGCAACTGCCGAGGCCATCGGGCAATCATCTGGGCCATCAGGGAATCATTCTGGGGTAAGGAGAGAAGAGAACGCATTTCCATTGCCCACGGCCAACGCCGTTTCATCCCTGTGGCCCTAACCATAGGCAATTTAGCTATGGCTAAAGCATTATTTTTACTGTGTTATTTCAATAAGAAGTAACTGGCACGAGCGTACGATAAAAATTCACTCTGGGCAATAGCTCGCCAAACGAAAGCCATAAGCTGCTGTCGTGGCGGGAAAAGCGCTGATAGCCGGTAGGATATGCGGAGGAAGGCTGCGGGTTATCACATCAATGGAGGAAAGCCCAAACGCAAGAAGGCCAGTCCGGAGACTGGCCTTCTACTTCTTAGCGCTGTAACTCAAAGCCCATGCCGACCTTAGTCAGCTTGCTTTTCGCTTTCACTGCGTATTTCTTAAGTTTTGGGGATTGGGTGTCAGTCGCAATTTCATTGAGCGCCTGCTCATAACGCAAATTGCCACTGTTGCCAACCACGGTACAAAGCCAAGCTACGGCGTCAATCATCTGTGCATCTGTGGTGTTGCGCTCGTCCCATACTTTTTGGGTAAAGCTGTCCAGGAGTTCGTTGGATACCTCAGATTGTTGGGCAAAGGCTCTGGCCATATCTCGGATTTCTGCGGCGCCCATGCCATCGAGGTCATTGCTCAACTTGGCAATATCCTCTTTGCCCTGCAGCGCAACTTCAACCTTGATAACGCTGTTTGCATACCAGTTTTTTTTGCTTTTTGTGGCTTCAAATTGGATCAGGCCAAGTTCGGGATAGTGGTATATCACCTTGGTCTGCCTGTTTGAGAAAATATTCGCTTCATTCACGTCAATCGAGGCCGGTTCGCCAAGTTTTTTGATGACCTGTGCTGTCGATTCACCACCGCGGATGGTGGTAAACAGCGCCTTCTTATCCTTGGCTGGGGCTGGGGCGGCTGGCTCTGTTAGCGTTCGGGTGGATTTACCGGATTTATCTATCACATCTGTTACCCGGTTGCCGTGAAGATCTTCTATCCATATCTGGCTGTTATCCTCACCCAAGGTACCAACGACCGTGTAAAACTCGTTGGCTTTCGGCGTAAAGCTCACGTCACCCGATACATAAAAAGAATCGGCAAATACCCCCACAATAGGTGCGCTGTGTGCAGTTCTACCTATGAGGGTTAGCTGATAGTTTTTGCCTGCCTCAAGCGGCCTTGATATGCCTCGCACCACCAAATGACCTTGGTTGAAACTTGAAGATTCGGAGAATTCAGCACTGTTTACCATGGGTTTGCCGTCAATTTTGGACGCAACAAAAAAATGGCCGGAGTGGTGGGACAGGTGACTGAAGCTGTCATCAAGTGATGCTGTGGCACCCTGGAAGCCTTTGGGCAAGGGGGAGGTCGACTGGCAGCCGAACAGTAAAATGGCACATAGAGTGGAAATCAGCAGTTTCATATCAATCCCTTGTTTGGTTATCGGCAGGATAAAAAGACAGTCTCTCTGTCTGCCGGGAGAGTGTTTTTTAGCTCTTTGCTCAAGTTGTTCGGAGCCCAAGCATTTTAGCTGTGATTGTAGTCGCCAAATTTACTATGTTATTAAAGATGGCTAAAGCATTATTCTTGCTGCGTTATTTGAGTAAGAGGCAATGAACGCTAGCGTGTGATAAAAAATTATCCGCAGCTAATAGAAAGAGATAACGGCTGCTACCGAAAGACCGGGCCAGACTGCAGGCTGGGTTATGAAAATGAAAGCCAGCGAGTTATCGCGACATTGGAAGATATGCCCTCGGTGGCCAAAACGCAAAAAGGCCAGTCCGGAGACTGGCCTTTTTATCAAGCTAGGAACCGATGGTTATCAGTTCATGCCATATTTTTTCAGCTTCTTGCGCAGGGTGCCGCGGTTGATGCCGAGCATGTTGGCAGCGCGGGTTTGGTTACCGCGGGTGTGTTGCATGATGATATCAAGCAGAGGGGCTTCAACTTCGCAAAGCACCATTTCGTAAACTTCCTGGGCTTCCTGACCGTCCAACTGGGCGAAGAAGTTGCTGACGGCGCGCTTCACTGCGTCACGCAGCAGTTGCGGCTTGATGGTGCCGTTTGCGGTTTCGATTTTGCCTACGGTAAGCTGATGAGCTTCAGTGTGAGTTGTCTGATCAAACATTCGTATTCTGCTCTTTATTGATACTTTACTAATTCATCGAAATAACGTTCCACGGCGGAACGTTGCTCGGCAGCGGATTCCAATGTATTGAATTCACTGCGGAATTCGCGCTGTTCGTCCTGGTCCAGGTACCAGCCGATATGTTTTCTGGCGAAGCGAACACCCTTAAATTCGCCATACAAATCATATATTTTGGTGAGATGTTCCAGCATCACCAGACGCTTTTCATCCATCCCCACCGGTTCGAGCCGGTGACCCGTGTTCAGAAAATGCTGGATTTCCCTGAAAATCCAAGGCCTTCCCTGGGCACCCCGTCCTATCATCAGGGCATCGGCACCGGTGTAATCGAGCACATGACGTGCCTTTTCCGGACTGACGATGTCCCCGTTGGCGACAACAGGAATCGAGACACTCTGTTTGATGGCGCGGATGGTGTCGTACTCGGCGTCGCCTTTGTACATGCATTGCCGGGTACGGCCGTGAACGGCCAACGAGGCTATGCCACAATCTTCTGCTATCCGGGCGATTTGAACACCGTTCCTGTGTTCCGGTTCCCACCCCGTGCGAATCTTCAGCGTGACCGGTACGTCCACTGCGCTTACCACGGCCTTGAGGATGGACTCCACCAGTTCCGGGTATTGCATCAGGGCCGAGCCCGCCTGCTTTTTATTCACCTTTTTTGCCGGACAACCCATGTTGATGTCGATGATTTGGGCGCCTTGCTCCACGTTGAAGCGGGCGGCCCAGGCCATCTGTTCGGGATCTGCGCCGGCAATCTGCACTGAGCGTATGCCTTCCTCTCCCGAATGTGCCATGCGTTGGCGGCTTTTGTCCGTGTCCCAGAGCTCCGGGTTGCAGGACAGCATCTCTGACACGGCCATGGCGGCACCATAGCGCAGGCAGAGATTGCGGAAGGCTTGATCCGTGACACCTGCCATTGGTGCCACGATCAGCTGATTGGTCAGTTGATAGGGGCCAATTTGCATTTTTGTCGTTTCACCCAGCGCTTCAAAGGGGCGCTATAGTACGTCTTTTTGTCAGCGCTGAAAAGGTCAATAAATGACCTGAGCGAAACTTTTTTTCTTGACTTTTGCGACCCGGGTTTTCAGTGCCCATGCGGGTCGTGGGCCTATTACAAGGTTTTGCGGCGTCCTGTCAAGCGACACCATTCGTCTTTGTGCGCTACGGGATCCATGTCAAACCACTGGGCGTAACAGGCGCTGATTTCGTCGGCCTGTTCGGCCAGCAGACCGGAGAGTGCCAGCAGGCCACCCGGAGCCACCAGATCTTGAATAAGCGGCGCCAGTTCCCGCAGTGGGCCGGCGAGGATATTGGCCACCAGTACCTCGGCCTTGAGGCCCTTGGGTTGGTCTTCCGGCAGGTACAGCGCCAGACGGTCGGCGACGCCGTTGCGCTCGGCATTGTCACGGGAAGCATCTATGGCCTGGTAATCAATGTCGATCCCGGTGGCCTTGGCAGCGCCGAGCTTAAGGGCGGCCACCGCCAGAATGCCGGAGCCACAACCGAAATCTATGACTTCCTTGCCACTGAGATCCAGGCTGTCGAGCCATTCCAGGCACAGGGCCGTGGTGGGGTGGGTGCCGGTGCCAAAGGCCAGACCGGGATCCAGGATCACGTTCACCGCCTCTGGGTCGGGGATTTCACGCCAGCTGGGGCAGATCCACAGCCGCTCGCCAAACTGAATGGGGTGGAAGCTGTCCATCCACTCGCGTACCCAGTCCTTGTCTTCAATCTGTTCTATCTTGAATTGCATGTCCGGGCCACAGAAGGGCTGGGCCTTGAGCAGCTCGACCGTGGGCATCAGATCCGTGCCGGCATCAAACAGGGCGACCACCACGGTATCGGCCCACAGCGGGGTTTCACCCAGCTTGGGTTCGAAGATGGGGGTGTCTTTGCCGTCTTCGAAGGTGATCGAAACCGAACCTTCCTCCAGCAGCAGATCGCTGATGGCTTCGGCGTGTTCGCTGTTGCTGTGAACGCGTAATTGGATCCAGGGCATGGTGATTCCTGCTTATTTAAAGACTAAAGGTGTAAAAACGAAAAGTGTGCAAACAAGAAGTATGGACGCTTATTTGGGCGGCATTGTAGCGCGTTTGCCCGCGCTTGACACAGGCTGATTGGGGCGCCAGGGCGGCAGACCACTATCGGGCCGGAAAAATTTTGCTTAAGCGTATGGTGAACTATTATCCATTGCCTTGATCTTCTTCACAGTATGTCGCTGGCATCTGAGCGACATTAGGCCAGTATCCTATATAAAAAGCGCCGGCCAACCGGCCTCTCAAGGAAGCAAGTCATGACCAACAAGACGGCAAGCCGCTGGAGCGGCTACCTGGATTTGGGCCAAAGCCTGTCCGGGGTGATATTGGCGTTGTTCCTCTGGACCCACCTGCTGCTGGTGTCCTCCATTCTTATCGGTCCCGAAGCCATGGACTGGGTTGCCCGCACCATGGAGCTGAGTTTCCTCAGTGCCGACGGCCACGGTTACCCCTGGGTGGTGAGTCTGATAGCCATAGGCATAGCCCTGCTGGCGCTGCTGCACGTGGTGGTGGCCATTCAGAAGATCCCCTTGAACCTCAAACAGCAAAAGGCGCTGGCGAGCCAGATGCAGATAGTCAATCACGGTGACACCCGCCTGTGGCGCTGGCAGGCCATTACAGGTGTGGTGATCCTGCTGCTGTTGCCGATTCACCTGTGGCTTATCGGCTCGGCGCCGGAAACCATAGGGCCGGTGGGCTCGGCCCGCCGCATCTGGGGCGAATACGGTTACCTTTTTTACCTGCCACTGTTGCTGACGGTGGAGCTGCATGCCGCCGTCGGCCTGTACCGGGCGGCACTCAAGTGGGGCCTGGTGTCCGAAAGCGCCGGGCGCAGCCGGCTCAAGACACTCAAGACAGTGTTCAGTCTGGTATTTGTCATCATAGGCCTGGCGGCACTGTTGGCCTTTATTCCCCATAATCCGGCCTGAGCGGCTGCCTAAGGAGTCACTGTGAAAATTATTTATACCGACTCGCTGGTCATAGGTGCCGGTCTTGCCGGACTCAGGGTGGCCATAGCCTGCAAACAGCGGGGGCTGGACACCCTGGTGCTGTCGCTCATTCCTGCTAAGCGTTCCCACTCCGCCGCCGCACAGGGCGGCATGCAGGCGAGTCTGGGCAACACGGTCAAGGGCATGGGCGACAACGAGGACGTGCATTTTCAGGATACGGTGAAGGGCTCCGACTGGGGCTGCGATCAGCAGGTGGCGCGAATGTTTGCCCACTGTGCCCCCAAGGCGGTGCGCGAGCTGGCCCATTGGGGCGTGCCCTGGACCCGGGTCACCAAGGGGCCGCGGGAGGTGGTGGTCAATGCCGAACGCATTACTTTGGAAGAGGCCGAGGAAGCCCATGGCCTGATCAATGCCCGGGATTTCGGTGGCACCAAGAAGTGGCGCACCTGCTACACCGCCGATGGCACAGGCCATTCGCTGCTGTATGCCATGGATAACAAGGCCATCTCCCTCGACATCCCGGTACACGAACGGGTCGAAGCCCTGGCGCTGATCCACGACGGTGGCCGCTGCCACGGAGTGGTGGCCCGCTGTCTTATCACCGGTGAATTGCGGGCCTATATCGCCAAGGCCACCACCATAGCCACCGGTGGCTACGGCCGGATTTACTCCGTCTCCACCAATGCGGTGATCTGTGAGGGTATAGGGCAGGCGCTGGCGCTGGAGACCGGAGTTGCCGCCCTTGGCAACATGGAGGCGGTGCAATTTCACCCCACGGCCATAGTGCCCGTGGGCATTCTGACCACAGAGGGCTGTCGCGGTGACGGCGGCCTGCTCAGGGACAAGGACGGCTACCGTTTTATGCCGGACTATGAGCCGGAGAAGAAGGAGCTGGCATCCCGGGACGTGGTCTCCCGGCGCATGACCGAGCATATGCGCAAGGGCAAGGGCGTCGACAGCCCCTATGGTCCCCATCTGTGGCTCGACATTACCCTGCTGGGCCGTGAGCACATAGAGACCAACCTGCGGGAAGTGAAGGAAATTTGTGAAAACTTCCTCGGCATAGATCCGGCCAAGGATTGGATCCCGGTGCGGCCGACCCAGCACTATTCCATGGGCGGCATCCGCACCACGGCCCAGGGCCAGAGTCCGCAGCTTAAGGGCCTGTTCAGTGTCGGCGAGGCCGCCTGTTGGGATATGCACGGCTTCAACCGCCTGGGTGGCAATTCGCTGGCCGAGACTGTGGTCGGCGGCATGATTATCGGCAAGTATGTGGCGGACTTCTGCGAGGACGAGCCCCTGGTGCTGGATACCGCATTGGCGCAGCAATTTGTCGACAAGGTGCGCGCCGAAATCGATCAGCTGCTGGAGGGGAACGGCCAGGAAAAGGCCTGGGATCTCAAGCAGGAAATGCAGCGCATCATGATGGACTATGTCGGTATTTTCCGTAACGGCCCCGAGCTGGACAAGGCGGTGACCGAGTTGCAGGCGCTGCTCAAGCGTTCACGGGATCTGGGGGTGAGCTGCAAGAAACGCCACGCCAATCCCGAGCTGGTGGAAGCGCTGCGGGTGCGGCGCATGCTCAAGGTGGCCATCACTGTTGCCAGCGGCGCGGCGGCACGCACCGAAAGCCGCGGCGCCCATGCCCGGGAGGATTATCCCCAACGCAATGACAGGGACTGGCTGAGCCGCACCCTGGCCACCTGGCCCGATGCCGAGGCCCTGATGCCGGTGCTCAGTTACGAGAAGCTGGATGTGATGCAGATGGAGCTGCCGCCGGGTTACCGCGGCTATGGCGCCGACAATGCCATCCACCATCCAGACACGCCGCTGCGGCTGGCCGAGATAGAACGCATTCTGGAAGGCCTCGGGCCCAATGCCAGCCGTGAACAGCGCCAGGCGGCACTGATGCCCTTTGAATTGCCGGCAGCGCTGATGCCCGCCAATGAACGTTTGGCCGACAGACTGGCGCCCGCCTGTGTGCTGTCGCCCCCAGTGGAACCCAATTTAGCCGGAGACGACAACTCATGACTGGCCGTATCTTAAGTTTCGATATTTTCCGTTACGACCCCCAGGATGAGGGCGACAGCCCGAAAATGGCGCGTTATGAACTGGAAGAAACCCCGGGCATGACGGTATTTATCGCCCTCAACCGTTTGCGTCAGGAGCAGGATCCCTCGCTGCAGTTTGATTTTGTGTGCCGTGCCGGGATCTGCGGCAGCTGTGCCATGGTAATCAATGGCATGCCGACCCTGGCCTGTCGCACCCTGACCGCCAAATATCCCGAGGGCAGCTTCAGGCTGATGCCCTTGCCGGGCTTTGAGTTGATTGGCGATCTGTCGGTTAACACAGGCAAGTTTATGCGTGAGCTGGCGGAGCGACTGGAGCTGTGGCTGCATCCCAAGGCCGGTGACCATGATATCCATAGACTGGAAGATCCCATGGATCCCCAGGAGGCCGCCAAACTCTATGAGCTGGAGCGCTGTGTCGAGTGTGGGGTCTGTGTGTCCGCCTGCGCCACCAAGCAGATGCGCGACACCTTTGTCGGTGCCGTGGGCATGATGAAGATTGCCCGCTTCGAGCTCGACAGCCGCGACAGCCGCAGCGCCGATGATTTTTACCATGTGATAGGCAACCAGGACGGGGTCTTTGGTTGCATGACCCTGCTGGGCTGTCAGGACAACTGCCCCAAGGATCTGCCGCACATGCAGCAGATTGCCTACCTGAGACGCAAGATGGCCTCGACCCTGCTGTAGTGGATGTTTGGCAGAGATGAAAAAGCCGGTGCATGCACCGGCTTTTTTATTTCTTGGGATCAGAGCCTTGGCGCCTGTTCGCCGATGGCGATGGCACGCAGCTCGGGATCGGCAAAAATCTGTTGCAGCTGATCGCGGTAGGCGCGCAGCACGTTGTTCTGTGGCGATTCCGAGGCTTTCTCGTCAATCACGTCACGCTCTTTAATCTGCTTGTACAGCACTTCGCCGGCACCGTCTTCAAATACGTGCAGGTGGGTGTCGGTATCGAAGTTAAAGGCGCTCACCCAGTTGAGGTTAATGCTGAAGTACCAGTCTTTCAGTACCAGCACCATCAGTTCTGATGCCTGGTTCTGCTTCAGTACGTCGCTGGCTTCAACCGGCGTTGGCAGAGCCTTGAAGGGCACGGCCTTGACCTGCCAGCCCTTGCTGCTCAGGCCATTGACTATGCGATTTTCCAACCATTGGGCCAGGGTCAGCTCTTTGTCTGTCTTTTCAGTGGCCAAAACCTGATGTACGTGCCAATCGACCGGGATGCCGAAGGCGCCATGGGCAACGCCGATAAAGTTGGCTGGTTTGCCTTCCGCCAATTGTGGTCTTTCGTCAACCACGGCAACGATCACGGATTTGCTCGGTACGTATTCCGGGGTGGGGACTTGTTCTTTGATGGGGATGGCTGATACACAGCCGGAAAGGGCCGTAATAGCCATGATGGCCGCCAGTAAATGCTTCATGTGTGCTCCTTGAGCTTCATGTGTGCTCTTTGAGTGATCGTCATTCCTTCGGCGCCTTGGGCGCGGGTATAAGTATGCCTGTCGCGGCACCTGCACTCAAATCTTTGCAACTTTTTCATTACATTTATTGATCGGCGTTAAAAAAACGCACCTCTTGGGTGCGTTTTTTAAGGCAGAGCTGCGACAGCCGTCGGCCGTCTTAGTGGCTGCGATTACTGCTGTTCGCGGGCGATGGCGCGGTAGCCTATGTCGGTGCGGAAGTAGACATCGTCCCAGTGGATTTCATCCACCAGAGCGTAAGCGGCTTTTTGTGCTTCGGTCACGCTGTTGCCCAGGGCGGTGGCGCACAGCACGCGGCCACCGTTGGTGACGACGCGGCCATCAACCATCTTGGTGCCGGCATGGAACACCTTGGCGTCTGTGTTGCCAAGGGACAGACCTTCGATCACATCGCCCTTGCGATACTCGTCTGGATAGCCACCGGCGGCCAGCACCACGCCCACAGCGGCGCGGCTGTCGTACTCGGCGGTTACCTGGTCCAGTTCACCACGGCAGGCAGCCAGACACAGCTCAACCAGATCAGATTTCAGGCGCATCATGATGGGCTGGGTCTCGGGATCGCCGAAGCGGCAGTTGTATTCCAGCACCTTGGCTTCGCCCTGAGGGTCCACCATCAGACCGGCATAGAGGAAGCCGGTGTAGACATTGCCTTCGGCTGCCATGCCATCAACGGTTGGGCGAATGACGTTGGCCATCACCCAGTCGTGTACGTCTTGGGTCACCACGGGGGCGGGCGAGTAGGCACCCATGCCACCTGTGTTGGGACCGTGGTCCGCATTGTCGCGGGCCTTGTGATCCTGGCTGGTGGCCATCGGCAGTATGTTTTTGCCGTCGACCATGACGATGAAGCTGGCTTCTTCGCCCCTGAGGAATTCTTCCACCACCACGCGGGAACCTGCGTCGCCAAACTTGTTGCCGGCCAGCATATCGTCGATGGCGGCATCGGCCTCAGCCTGGTCCTGGGCGATGATCACGCCCTTACCGGCGGCCAGACCATCGGCCTTGATCACCACGGGGAAGCCGGTCTTGGCGGCAAGCGTGGATACAAAGGCCTTGGCGGCCGGAATTTCAGTGAAGTTCTGATAATCGGCGGTAGGAATGTTATGGCGGGCCAAAAAGTCCTTGGTAAAGGCCTTGGAGCCTTCCAGCTGGGCAGCACCCTGGGTGGGGCCGAAAATGGTCAGGCCTTCGGCGCGGAACGCATCCACCACACCAATCACCAGCGGCGCTTCGGGGCCCACTATGGTCAGGTCTACTTTGCTTTCTTTGGCAAAGGCCAGCAGCGCAGGAATGTCGGTGGCCTCGATGGCGACGTTTTCCAGCTTGGGTTCCAGGCTGGTACCGGCATTGCCTGGGGCAACGAATACGGTTTCAACAGCAGGGTTTTGGGCAGCCTTCCAGCCCAGGGCATGTTCGCGTCCACCACTGCCAATCACGAGGATTTTCATCTGCTTATTCCTTATAACTTGAATGCGAAAGGCAGCCCGTAGGCTGCCTGAACTTTATCAGTGGCGGAAGTGGCGCATGTTGGTGAACACCATGGCCATGCCGTGCTCGTCGGCGGCGGCAATCACTTCCTCGTCGCGGATGGAACCGCCGGGCTGGATGATGCAGCTGATACCGGCAGCGGCCGCGGCGTCGATCCCGTCGCGGAACGGGAAGAAGGCGTCTGAAGCCATTACCGAGCCCTCAACCACCAGACCTTCGTCGGTGGCCTTGATGCCGGCGATCTTGGCACTGTAGACGCGGCTCATCTGGCCGGCGCCCACACCTATGGTCATGCCGTCTTTGGCATAAACTATGGCGTTGGACTTAACAAACTTGGCTACCTTCCAGCAGAACATCAGATCTTTCAGTTCGGCCGCTGTGGGTTGACGCTTGGACACCACCTTGAGATCGGCCTCGGTCACCATGCCCTGGTCGCGGTCCTGGATCAGCAGACCACCGTTAACGCGCTTGTAGTCCAGGCCCTTGGTCTGCTCGGCCCATTGACCGCATTCCAGCAGACGCACATTGGTCTTCTTGGCGACCACGTCACGGGCGGCCTGGCTGACCACGGGGGCGATGATCACTTCCACAAACTGGCGCTCAACAATGGCGCTGGCGGTTTCGGCATCCAGCTCACGGTTGAAGGCTATGATGCCACCGAAGGCGGAGGTTGGGTCTGTCTTGTAGGCGCGGTTGTAGGCGTCCAGCAGGTTGTCGCCCAGGGCCACACCGCAGGGGTTGGCGTGCTTGACGATAACGCAGGCCGGGGCGTCGAATTCTTTTACGCACTCCAGCGCCGCATCGGTATCGGCGATGTTGTTGTAGGACAGTGCCTTGCCCTGCAGCTGAGTGGCGGTGGCCACTGAAGCTTCGTCCGTGTGCAGATCCACGTAGAAGGCGGCGCTCTGATGGCTGTTTTCGCCGTAGCGCAGATCCTGCTTCTTCACCAGCTGGGTGTTGAAGGTACGGGGGAATTTGGAGTCGTCGTGACACTCGTCGTCGCTGTGGGCAGGAGCCCCATTTACCGCGTGCGGTGGTACGAGGGTACCGAAGTAGTTGGCAATCATGCCATCGTAAGCGGCGGTGTGCTCAAAGGCGGCAATGGCCAGATCGAAACGGGTGGCGTGGGTGGTAGAGCCGCCGTTGGCGCTCATTTCGGCCAGCACCCTGTCATAGTCCTTGGCGTTAACCACAATCACCACGTCTTTGTGGTTCTTGGCAGCAGCGCGCACCATGGTGGGACCGCCAATATCGATGTTCTCGATGGCGTCTTCCAGGGTGCAGCCTGGCTTGGCCACGGTAGCGGCAAAGGGATACAGGTTAACGGCCACCAGATCTATAGGGCCTATGTTGTTGGCGGCCATCACGTCTTCGTCCAGACCGCGGCGCGCCAGAATGCCACCGTGCACCTTGGGGTGCAGGGTCTTGACCCGACCGTCCATAATCTCAGGGTGACCTGTGTAGTCAGAAACTTCGATCACAGGCACGCCGTTGTCGGCCAGCAGCTTGGCTGTGCCGCCGGTGGACAGCAGTTCCACGCCCTGGGCATGCAGTGCCTGGGCGAACTCGAGGATACCTGTTTTATCGGACACGCTCAGCAGCGCGCGACGAATGGGTCTGGCGTTATTCATTTTGGGTACAGTTTTCCGCTTTTTTAGGGTTCAAGGATCTTTCGGAAAACAAAACAGCATCAAAGATTTCGATGCCGGAATGCTTTCCAAAAGTCCCTCGGGTGTCCCCAAGTCGGATTTATTGGTATGCCAGGGTGCCGTTTCGGCGCGCGTATTCTACCGTAAAACTGCCGATTGCGGTTTTTTTTCTGCGCGATTTCACAATATTGCTCTGCGAACACAGTCGCGAACAGCACAAGTGGAAATAACCCTTGACCTTGGATTTAACTCCAAGGTTTATAATCACCCCATCAGATGCATTATCGGGTAAGGCAAATGTACCGGATTGGCGAACTGGCCGACCTCTGTGAGGTCAAGGCTGACACCTTGAGATTTTACGAAAAGCACGGGCTTCTCTCGCCCTCGATGCGCAGCGACTCGGGCTACCGGTTGTACAGCAGTGAGGATGCCGCCAGGCTCAGATTTATTCTGCGGGCCAAGGCCGTGGGCTTTACCCTGAGCGAGATCACCGAGCTGCTGTCCATTGAGCTGAATAAGGCCGACTGGGCCTGTGCCGACGTCAAGGGCATGGTGGACGTTAAGCTGGAACAGGTCAGCGCCAGGATTGCCGAACTCTCGGCGTTTCGTGATTCATTGCAGCGCTTGTCGGATGCCTGTTGCGGCGGCCCCGAGAGTGCTATGCATTGCTCCATTCTGGAAGCGCTGGAAACCAATCATCAGGTCAGGCCTGAATCTCACCAACACATCGCAGACAAGGACAAAAAACCATGTTGCTGACCAATTTTCTTCACCTGTTTCTGGAGTCGGCTCCCTGGCTGTTGCTGGGCCTGATCCTGGCCGGCTTGCTAAAGGTGTTTGTGCCCATGGAATGGATGCAAAGGCAGCTCGGTGGCCATGGTTTCAAGGCGACTGTGAAGGCGGCGCTGTTGGGGGCTCCGCTGCCACTGTGCTCCTGCGGGGTGATCCCGGCCGCCGTGGGCCTGCGCCGCAGCGGCGCCTCCAAGGCGGCCACCACCTCTTTCCTGGTATCGACCCCGGAGACTGGCGTTGACTCGGTTACCGTATCCTACGTATTGCTCGGTCCCTTTATGGCCATAGTGCGGCCCATAGCGGCGGTTACCAGTGCCATAGTGGCCGGTATGCTGGTGGGCCGCGATGATGACGCAGTACCGTCAGCAACCCCAAATGCCACTGCCGATGGATGCGCGGGCGGCAAGGCGCCTGCCGCTTCCGCCAGCCGTTTCACACCCATGACGGCTGCGCCTGCGACTTTGGCTCCCCTGGCCGCAGCGACGTTCAAACCCCAGGCCAAGGCGCAAGCCGACAGCTGTTGTGCGCCGAAGGCTGAAACTCCAAGCTGCTGCGCCCCCAAGGTTGAAAGCTGCTGCGACAGCGCTCCAAAGGCGGAAGCTTGTTGCGACAGTTCTGCTGCCGTGGCCGTTTCCTCTTGCTGTGCCGGTGAAAACACTGCGGCAAGCACTTCCTGTTGCGATTCAGGCTCGGCGGTAAAGGAGGAGGCGTCAGTTCCGGCAAAGGTAGTCCGTGGGTTGCAATACGCCGCCACAGACCTGGTAAGCGATACCGCCCTTTGGCTGCTGGTGGGGCTGTTCTTTGCGGCGCTGGTGCAAACCTATGTCCCCGCCGACTATCTGGCCCAGTGGGGCAATGGCATACTGGCCATGCTGGTGATGGTGCTGGTGTCCGTTCCCATGTATATCTGCGCCACCGCATCCACACCCATTGCCGCAGGACTCTTGCTGGCCGGTGTCTCTCCCGGAGCCGTGTTGGTGTTTATGATGGCCGGTCCTGCGACCAATATTGCCACCCTGGGTGTGGTGACCAAGGAGCTTGGCAAGCGCGCCCTCTATGGCTACCTCGGCGGTGTGCTGGGCGTGGCCCTGGTGGCTGGTATGCTGGTCAATCTGCTGGTGGAGAAATTTGGCTTTGAGGTGGCGCCGCAGATCGGTGCCGAGCATGCCATGTTATCGCCAGCCCTGGTGGCCATCAGCGGCCTGGTATTGGCCGCCCTAATGGGGCGGGCGCTGTGGCAAAAACTGCCGCGGCGTAAAAAAGCTGCCGGTGACTGCTGTTCCTGAATTCGTTATTGAAAAAGAAAATCCCCGATCAGGATATCTGAGCCGGGGATTTTTTGTTTCGGGCCATCTATTTCAGTCTTAGTTGCCTTTCTTGGCGTCGATAAAGGGCAGGGCACCGTTTGGCAGCACAGTGGTTGGCAGCTTGCCATCCCATTTTTCGGCCTTGGTCAGTTCCACCAGGTTGGAGTTCTGGGCCAGGGCCTCGGCGCGGCTCTTGATGGCTGAGGCTTCGGCTTCACCCTTGATGCGGATGCTCTCGGCTTCGGCCTTGGCACGGGCCAGTTGTGAGTCTGCCTGAGCCTGGGCCTGGGTTACCGCAATTTGGGCACTGACCCTTTCTTTTTCCAGATTCTGCAACTGGGTTTGCACTTCAACCTCGGCGCGCATCCTGTCCTCGACGGATTTCTCGTAGGCGTTGCTGAAGTCGATGTTTTCTATCTGTACCGAGGTGATCTCAATCGGGCCCTTAACCGCATGCACTATGGCGTCGGTGACGTCTATGCCGAACTTGATCCTTTCCTGCACTACGGAAATCGCCGTGTATTTACCAAAGATGTTCTCCACCTGGGTGGGGACCTGCCTGTCGAGCAGACGTGCCACCATGGCATCAATGCTTTTGAAATTGGCATACACTTCTTCAACCCTGTCCGGTGGCACGCTGTAGGTGACCGAGGCTTTCAGAGTTGCCGGCTGCTGATCACGGCTGTAGGCCTGCAGCGTGCCATAGCTGGTGGTGTGGGTTTGGGTGGAAATCTTCACCACAGTATCAATCAGGGGGATCTTGAAGCCAAGACCAGGTTCGGCCGTGCCTATGACCCTGCCGTTACGCAGCAGCACGCCACGTTCGCCCTGATCGACAGTGTACCAACTGCCCAAAAAGGTGATGAACAGCAGAAGCAGCAGGACCACGGGAATGATCTTGCCGAGGTGATTGGAGGCCGGGGTGGAGATATCGCTTTTAAACATTGAGCATCCCTTGCAAAGGTGAGTGTGGCCCTGATTGACCAAAATGTTGCAGACAGCTGTTGTAGTAAAGGCAATCTAACCCAATAGCGTGGGTGGGGCAAGTTGCCGTTATATAAGCACATTTATCAGAATGCGATGCGATTTCGACCCAGGCTGGTGGCCTGGTCTGGCTTGTGTCTCCCCGTAACTTTCTATAGGGTTAACAAAAATTTTACAAAGCAGCGTTTTTTGCTGCATACAAAAGGAATGTCAGCATGGAAATGCGTAAATTGGCTATCTGTATGGCCGCGGCAACCCTGTTGGGGGCGTGCGGCAGTGACAAGGACAATACTCCGCCGGAGCCGAGTGAAGAACAACTGCTGACCCAAACCCTGCGCCAGACTGTGAGTGAATTGGGGTTCAGGGGCGACCCCTCCGAAGGGCGCAGCTTACCCGCCATGGAGAATAATCCCAAGGCCGAGCTCGGCATGCAGCTGTTTTTCACCAAGGCCCTCAGCGGTGAGATGGATACTGCCTGTGTGACTTGCCACCACCCCTTGCTCGGTGGTGGTGATGATCTCAGTTTGCCTGTCGGGGTCGAAGCCGTTGATCCCGATTTATTGGGACCTGGGCGGGAGCACAGCTCGGCAGGGACCGCTTTTGATGGTGGCCCAACAGTGCCGCGCAATGCCCCCACCACCTTTAACATTGCCCTGTGGGATCGCAGCATTTTTCACGACAGCCGCATCGAAAGTCTGGAGGCGACGCCGCGCGCCAACGGGGAAGGCACCAGCATAGTGACGCCGGATTCCAGCGACCGATTGAGCGCGGATACCAACGCCGTCAATCTGGTACAGGCCCAGACACGTTTCCCTGTTACCTCAAACGAAGAAATGAAGGGACACCATAAGGGCGATCTCAACAATGCCGCTATTCGTGCCTACCTGATTGCCCGCCTCAGGGGGGACAATGCAGATTTAACCGAAAACCAATGGCTTGAGGCTTTCCGTTTGGGATTGGGTCAGCCGGAGGGGACAGCCGAAGCCCTTATCACCGAAGAAAACCTCTTCGGTGCCATTGCCGAATATGAACGCAGCCAGGTGTTTGTCGATACGCCCTGGCGGGATTTCGTCAAGGGCGATGACGCTGCCATCACTTTTGATGCCAAGCAGGGGGCGCAGCTGTTCTTCGCTTCGCAGGAGCAGGGCGGTGCCGACTGCGCTTCCTGTCATAGGGGCGACTTCTTTACCGACGAGCGCCATCACAATATTGCCCTGCCTCAGTTGGGCCGTGGCAAGGGCGATGGCGCGGATGGCAGCAATGACTTTGGTCGGTTCCGGGTTAGCAAGGAAGAGCGCGATCGCTTTGCCTTCCGTACCCCAACCCTGCTGAACGTCACCGAAACTGCACCCTACGGTCACAGTGGTGCCTTCGACAGCCTGAGGGATATGGTCAAACATCACCTGAACGCGGCCGAGTCGGTGGCCAACTATCAGCAGGCGAATGCCATAGCCCAGCAAGGCGTGCAGGGGGACAAGATGATGGTCAATACCCAGGCGGCCCTGGACAAGCTGCTGGCCGATCGCACCATGGGGGCGCCGGTATTGCAGGATGTGGCGCTGACGGAGGCGCAAGTGGACCAACTGCTGGCCTTCCTCGCGACCCTGACCGACAGGTGCGTGCTGGACACTGCCTGTTTGGCCAAGTGGATCCCGTCCGATACCACAGCCGATCCGGACAGTATGCAATTGCATGCCAAATTCGAGTAATAGCGAGTCAAGCTGAAGTAAAAAGGCACTCATATGAGTGCCTTTTTTGTGACGGCGTGCCACCCGAGAATTTGAGACCGATTGACTCTTGCGGGGGTATGCTTAGCGCCTTGCTACTTGTTGATGTTCTCAACTCTGGTTGGGGCTGCGCCCTGTTTTTTGGCATGCTTGGCGGCGCGTTTTTCCTTGGCCGTCATTAAGGGTTGTTTCTTCTGATTCTTGCTGCTTCTGTGCTCTTTACTCATAGTCTGCTCCATGTCCCGAAGGGTCGCGTTATAAGTTCTCACTGACAGCGCAGGGGGCTTGGATATCCCTCTGTGTGGTGCCTGACAAAAGGCAGGCTACGCCTCAGTGTAAGCCGCGGCTGCCGCATTGTGAGCCCTGTTTCGATAGAATATTTAGCGATTGCATTAGACGTAATAAGACTAAAAAAGCAGCAATAAAAAAGCCCCGGGTAATACCGGGGCTGGTTATTGCGACTGGATTAGGTAGCGGGTACGAAATCCATCGGCAGATTGCGGGTGGTGGTGGTGCCCTGAGTCACGGTGACACCCTGCTCATCGGCATGGATGAAGAAAGGCATTTCCACATCTGTCGGGGCATCGTCGGCTTCGGGATCGTCATTTTGAGCCACACAGGTGTAACCCAGGCTGTAGCTGCCGGCGACCACAAAACCAAACTCATAGCTGTGGCCCGTGACCTGCTGTTGCTCGTTGAGGATCTCGTTGACCCGGGCGGAAGCCACTGGCAATACCTGGGGCGCTGTGGCCGCAAGACGGACGTCGCTCATGTTTTCCAGCGCAGTCGCGTCGGGATACAGGTATATGGCATGACTGAATTCGGAACCACCGGCGGCGGTTTCACAGGCAGTCATAATGTCGTCACTCAGCTGACCATTGATGGCGCCGACTTCGGCGGTGTTAACCAGTTGCACCGAGGTGGGCTTGAGGGTCCAGTAATCCTTGTTGCCGTGTGGGCCGACAATACCGCGACCGAGATCGAATTCGGCCACATAGTTGTTGGCGCCGGCGGCAATGGTGAATGATTTATTGAAGAACAGTCGGCCGGTACCGGCTTCATCGGCGCCCGTGCCACCACAGCTGCCATTGCTGTTGGTCACCAGACCCAGATCGGCGCCGTCACCGTCTTTGACATAGGAACCGTTGGCGTCAAAGGTTTCGTTGTTCTGCATATAGATGCACATTTGGTAGGTGCCAAAGGGAACTTGTACCCCGGTCACCAGGGATTCTGCCGAGCTGCCCTGGAATTCAAGCAGGTCCACCTGTTTGGCGGCGCCGCTGTTGGACACGTCGAAAGAGAAGGTTTCCCCGGTGCTGCTGTTTTTGAGCACCACTTGTTTGAAGGCGATGACCACGTTCTGGGCATCGGCTGGGTTGTCAGATACGCCCAGGCTGAATTGGCCCATGTCCGGGCCCTTGCTGTCGCTGCCGCCGCCACAGGCGCTCAGTAAACCGGCAATCGACAGGGCAATTAATGTGTGAGTGTATTTCATAATGCACCACTCTCCTTGAGTTGTGTTATTCAGAGTTACGTCTTATCCCTTTTATATTATTGGGGATCTTCCCTGAACCCAGGGTACGTGCCAAAGCACGCCCTCGGGACAGCATAGCGTAAACGCAATTCATTCGCTATTGGCAACGGCAAGAGGGCAGGCTTAGCGGGCCGTGTCGTCGGGCCGCTGGATGAAGTCGGGTACCTGCAATACCTCGGCGCCGTTGTTGGTAAACAGGTACTGGTAAATAAATTCGATAAATACCCGGTACTTGCGTGGCAGATAGGCCCGTTTGGGGTAACTCAGGGTCACGTTGGTCTGGCGCATCGGAAAATCTTCCAGCAGAGGTACCAGCAATCCCTGCTCCAGGGCTTCCTGGGCAATCATAGTAGGAACTGTGGCAATGCCCAGACCCTCGATGGCGGCTTCCCGTGCCAGGGTGACATTGTTGACCGTCAGCTGGGCAAGGGGCTCCGGGGTGACCCAGCGTTTACCGTCGAACAGGCTCCATTCAATGTCTATGTGGGGTGAGTGCAGCCGTATGGCCTTGTGCCGGTTCAAATCGTCCGGTGTGCTCGGCGTACCATATTTGGCCAGGTAGGCGGGGCTCGCCAATAACACCTTATGGGTGTTGAGCAATGCCAGGGTGTGCAGCCGGTTGTCCTTGGGCTCGGCTATCTGGAACAGGATATCAACCCCTTCCTCCAGCGGATCCACCTTGCGGTTGGTCAGCTCCACTTCAATATTGATTTCCGGGTATTTGGCCAGAAAGCGGGCCAGTATCTTTCCCAGCACCAGTTGCCCCAGTTCAATGGGGCAGGCAATTTTCAGGCTGCCACGCACGTCCAGCTGGCTGGCACTGAGCAGATCTTCGGCCTGCTGCAGATCCGACAATATTCTGTGGATGTGGCTGTAATACTCGCTGCCCGCTTCGGTCAGCTTAAGTGCCCTGGTGGTGCGATACAAAAGTTGTACCCCGGCATCCGCTTCCAATTCAGCGACTTTGCGACTGACGGTGGCCTTGGTGACCCCCAGGGCGTTGGCCGCGGCCGTGAAGCTGCCCTGTTCGACCACTTGGGCGAATATTTGTACCCGGTTGAGATCCATTTATTGTTACACCTGTGGAACAGTGGGTTGAATTTTAGCTGACTAATAATATTGGCGATACAGTCGTACAATAGCACTCACTAACACAGGAGTCTATTTCATGCCCAAGTCCAAAGCCCTCATCATTCTGCCCCTGGTATTGGCACTCGCTGCGGCTGGTGGCTATGGCTGGAGCCAGTTGCGCTTCACCGAAACCACGGACAACGCCTATGTGGAAGCCGACATTTCCCATGTCAGTGCCAAGGTGGCCGGATACCTGGTGGCCTCCAGCATTACCGACAACCAGCATGTGCAGGCCGGCCAATTGCTGGCCAAGCTGGAAGACAGTCAGTTCAAGGCCCGCCTGGCCCAGAGCGAAGCCAGTCTGAGCAGCGTTCGGGCCCAGAAGACCACCCTCGACGCCAAGGTGGTGTTGCAGCAGGCGCTCATAGCCCAGGCGCAGGCCGGGGTGGCTGCGGCCCGTTCCGATCTCAACCGGGCCCAGCAGCAGCTGGAGCGGGCCCAGAAGCTGAGACAAAAGAATTACAGCTCCCAGGATGACGTGGATCAGCTGGCTTCGGTCAGTAATGCGGCCAGTGCCCGTCTTGACGAGGCCAAGGCTGCCCTGAATGCCCGCGAGCGGGAATTGGCGGTATACCAGGCGCAGCTGCAGCAGGTGGCTGCCGATGTGGAGCAGGCCGAGGCCAGTGTTGAATTGGCCAGGCTGCAGTTGGCCGATACCGATATCCGGGCGCCCTTTGCCGGGATTGTCGGCAAGCGCGGAGCCATGGTGGGGCAGTATGTCCAACCGGGCCAGGCGCTGTTCAGTTTGGTGCCGGATGGCGCAGTGTGGATCACGGCGAACTTTAAGGAGACCCAGATCCAGCACATGCAGCCAGGACAGCCGGTGCAGGTGTCACTCGATGCGTTTCCCGACCATTCCTTCAATGGAATCATTGACAGTCTGTCACCGGCGTCCGGCGCCAAATTTGCCCTGTTGCCCGCCGAAAATGCCAGCGGCAACTTCACCAAGATAGTGCAGCGTATTCCGGTGCGTATTCGGCTTGATGCCAATGAACTGGCCGGGAGAGTGGTGCCGGGCCTGAGCGCCGTGGTGTCTGTGGATACCGAAATCGCGACCACGGATGCCGCTATCACGGCCAAGCGTTGAGGCGGCAGCTATGAGCACTATCACGGCAGAACAGGCACCTCAGGTTGAGGCGGGTTATGAGCGCGGTGGCCGCCGGGCCTGGATAGCCGTGGCCGGTGGTCTTATTGGCGCCTTTATGGCGATCCTCGATATACAGATCACCAACGCGTCGATGAAGGAAATTCAGGGTAGCCTGGGGGCAACCCTGGAGGAGGGCTCCTGGATTTCCACCGCCTACCTGGTGGCAGAGATGATAGCTATTCCCCTGTCGGGCTGGCTCAGCACCGGTTTGTCGGTGCGCCGTTATCTGGTGTGGACCACGGCGGCCTTTATCTTCGCGTCGATACTTTGCTCCCTGGCCTGGGATCTGGAAGCCATGATTGCCTTCCGTGCCCTGCAGGGCTTTTTTGGTGGCGCGCTCATTCCGCTGGCCTTTCGGTTGATCCTCGAATGCCTGCCCGATGACAAACGTGCCGCGGGAATGGCGCTGTTCGGCGTCACGGCCACCTTTGCACCGTCCATTGGCCCGACTCTGGGGGGATGGCTGACCGAGCATTTCAGTTGGCATTACCTGTTTTACATCAACGTGCCGCCGGGATTGTTGGTGCTCTATATGCTGGCCTACGGGCTGCCGAAACGTCCGATCCTCTGGGACAAGCTCAAGGACGCCGATGTGCCGGGGATCATCACCATGGCGCTGGGCATGGGCTGTTTGGAAGTGGTGCTGGAGGAGGGCAACCGCAAGGATTGGTTTGGTTCGGATCTGATCTTCAATCTGAGCATCATAGCCGCGGTCAATCTGGTGTTATTTGTATGGCTGCAACTGAGGCGTACTAACCCTCTGGTGAATCTGAGGCTGCTGGCCCAGCGCGACTTTGCCCTGTCCTCGCTGGCTTATTTTCTGCTGGGTATGGCCCTGTTTGGCGCCATCTACCTTATCCCTTTATACCTGTCGCAGATCCACAACTATACCCCGCTGGAAATCGGTGAGGTGATCATGTGGATGGGCTTTCCGCAGCTGCTGGTGTTGCCACTGGTGCCCAAATTGATGGCCAGGTTTGATGGCCGCTATTTGGCTGCCTGGGGATTTTTGCTGTTTGCCATCAGCTATTACCTCAATTCCCACATGAGTCTCGACTTTGCCGGTGACCAAATGGTGTTGTCCCAGGTGGTGCGGGCCTTGGGCCAGCCTTTTATCCTGGTGCCCATAGGCATGATAGCCACCATGCACCTTAAGCCCGTCGATACCCCCAGCGCGTCGACGCTGCTGAACGTAATCCGCAACCTGGGGGGCGCCTTCGGCATAGCCCTGGTGGCCACTGTGGCCGATACCCGGGCCAGAATGCACCTGGCCCATATCCGCGAAAGTCTGCCGGCGGTCAGCGCCCAGGCCCAGGAATACCTCAATAACCAGAGCCAGAGCCTGTTTGCCGGTGGCAACAACTGGGTCAGTGCCGATGCCATGGCGCAAAGCCTGCTGGGACAAACCATGTCGCGGGAGGCCTATATTCAGGCTTACAACGATGTGTTCTTCCTGATGGGGGCCCTGTTGTTGCTGGCCGTTATTGCTGTGCTGATGATCCGCAAGGCGCCTGCCCAGGCCGTGGCAGTCGAGGGTATGCACTGATAAAGGTGCCGAGGCGCAGAGGTTTTTCTTCGATTGCAGCGATGTTAGACTCGGGAGATTCTTCAAGGAGGCCCGATGACTCAAAGGCAATCTATCCATTGGCAATCGCTGCGCTTTGACCAGCTTGACACCCTGACGCTGTACCGTCTGCTCAAGCTGCGGGTTGATGTGTTCGTGGTGGAGCAGACCTGTCCCTATCCCGAGCTGGATGACAAGGATCTGCACCCTGACACCCTGCATCTGCTGGCCTTGGACGACGGGGGGCAACCCTTGGCCTATGCCAGGTTGCTGCCGCCGGGACTGAGTTATCGGGATGCCAGCATAGGCAGGGTGGCCGTGGCCGCCAGCGCCCGGGGGGCCGGTTTGGCCGGGGAGCTGATGCAGCGTGCCATAAGCCAAACTCTGGCCAACTGGCCCGAATACGGCATTACCATAGGAGCCCAGGATTATCTCAGGGGCTTCTATTCTCGCCTGGGATTTGAAGCCATTTCCGAGGTTTATCTTGAGGATGGGATCCCCCATCTGGACATGCACTATCAACAGGGACGTTCGCTATGACCGAATACAGCATCAACCGCAGCCAACTGGTTTGTGTCGCCAGCTTTCTGGCCTTTCCCGGCAAGGAAGTGGCCTTGATTGAGGCCTTGGGCAGCCTTATCCCAGATACCCGCCGTGAACCCGGTTGTATCCGCTATGAGCTGAATCAAAGCCGCGATGAACCCAGGCGCATTACCTTTGTGGAGAAGTTTGTCGATGTGGCGGCCTTTGAGGCCCACTGTGCCAAGGATGCCATTCAGGATTATTTCCACAAGGTGATGCCCGAGCTGGTGGAGTCCTTCCATGTGGAAACCTATCACGAGATTATCGTCTGATAGTGAACGGATACGAAAAGCCCCGGAATGATCGGGGCTTTTTCTTGTGGAGCAGAGATCAGTGCCGCAGAACAATTCCGGGTTCGGTATCCAGGATACCATCGGCACTCAGGGTGGCCAGGGTCTGATCCTGGGCAATAATGGCAAGGGGCGCTGACGCTTGATTGCGAACAAACAGCAACCGGTAGCCCCAGGGCTGCAGCCGATACAAGGTCAGTTTTTGTTCGGCCGTCATGGCCTGCCAATGTTGTTCGTGGCTGAGCGGAACCGTCCGTCTGTTCTGATTGCCTGTGACTGCAGAATCCATTATTTTGCCGTCTTTAGCTGACTGAATAATTCAGTGTAGTCAGGATCCCTTGTCCGGGATATGAGCCAGCGCAAATTTTCGACAAAATCCGCGCACAATTAGGTTATGCCCATGCTTGATTACATAGGGCCTGTGTTCAGGCCACCGTCGGAGTGGAAGTCACTTATCCTGCAGGTGACCAATGGCTGCAGCTGGAATCAGTGTGCCTTCTGCGACATGTACACCCAGCCCCAGAAGCGTTTTCGCGCCTTCAAGGCCGACAAGATTGAGGCCGACCTGCAGCAAGTGGCGGCCAGCGGCCGGCCTGTCAGCCGGGTATTCCTGGCCGATGGCGATGCCATGACCTTGCCCTTTGCCCGCCTGGAAGCCATCTGCGAGCTTATTCACCATTACTTGCCCGGCGTACAGCGCATCAGCAGCTATTGCCTGCCGCGCAATCTGAGTAACAAAACTCCGGAGCAATTGCAGCGTTTACGTGAGCTGGGGCTGTCATTGCTGTATGTGGGCTGTGAGAGCGGTGACGATGAGGTGCTCAGGCGCATCGGCAAGGGGGAGACCTATGCATCCTCGCTGGCGGCCCTTGAGAAAATGCACAGTGCCGGGATCAAGTCTTCGGTGATGATCCTCACTGGGCTCGGAGGAGAGGCGCTGTCGCGTCAGCATGCCCTGGCATCGGCAGCGCTGATGAATGCCGCCCAGCCCCATTACCTGAGCACCCTGGTGGTGAGCCTGCCCCTTGGCAAGCAACGCCTGGATGCCTGCTATGAGGGGGATTTTCGCCTGCCGTCAACCCGGGGACTGCTGGATGAGCTGGCGCTGATGCTGGAGCAGTTGGAGTTGCGACAGACCATATTCCGCTCGGATCATGCTTCCAATTACCTGGCGCTCAAGGGCATCTTGGGGCGGGACAAGGCGCGCCTGCTTGACGAACTGCGTCAGGCCCGCGATGGCCTGTTGCCACTGCGACAGGAGTGGCAACGGGGCCTGTGACCGACTTACTGCCGGCGGGTGTCTTCTACTATGTGAATGTTGCGCGCCGGGGCGGGTATGCTGACACCGGCAGATAGCAATGCCTGCCAAACCGCTAAGTTAATCTTGTACTTATCCTGATAATAGCTGGCGCTCGGGATCCAGAATCTCAGTCCCAGCTCGATTCCGGCACTGCTGAAACCGTTGATGCCAACCTGCATTGCCTGGTCCTGGGCCACGGCCGGCTGCTGCTTCAGCACTGCCGTGATGACCTCTATGGCATGCTCGGGATTGGCGTCGAATGCCAGATTAAAGTGGGATTCCACCAGGCGGTTGCCGAAGGAGTTATACAGTATCTCGCCGACTATATGTTTGTTGGGAATACTGATTTGCTCTCCTTCCTCATTACTGAGCAGGGTCAGTCCCAGACGCACATCCTTCACCACCCCGGTCACACCCCGCACCGTGATGGTGTTACCTACTGTGAAGGGGCGGGTGACTATTATGGTCAAGCCGGCGGCATAGTTGGACAACATGCCCTGTACCGCCAAGCCGGCCCCCAGGGACACAGCACCTATGGCGGCAATCATGGGGGTGACACTGATCCCCAATTTGCCCAGGGCTACTATGGCTACCATGACCACTATCAGCAGCCGGATCACATTGGTGCTGAAATGGCTCAGGGTGGGGTCTATATGGTGCTTTTCAAACTGGTGTTCCACCATCCTGGCCACCTTGCCCGCCAGCCACAGGCCAAGCAAGAAGATGAGCAGGGCACCCACCAATTGAAAGCTGTAATTGACCAGAAACTCGGTCAGCAGGGTGTAGACATTTTGCAGTTGCGCCAATTCCTGTTCCAGGCCTGTTTCATTCATTTCGGATCCTCCTTCGGCAGTCTGTCCTATTGTGCCTGTTGGTGCGTGCTCAGGGAAGTCACTGATTTTCCGCATTATCGCGCCCACTTCAAAAGCTGTTTTCCTGGCCCGTAATGGGCTTTGCCACCGCAGCTGTTTTCAGCCTGAATTTTGTTCAGACATGACATTAGGGCCGGCTTGCCGACCCGCTGTGTTTTTGTGACTTATACTGTAGATTCAAGTAGCTGGGATGTGGGATTAATGCTCGAATAAAAAATTAATTATTGGGCATAAAAATTCGTTGCATCTTGGTCGAAAATAGCGTCTACTTCGCACGTTTTTTTACCGCCCCGGCAGAGCCGGTCAATACACTGAACCGACAGGAGACCCTGGCCAAATGAGCCAATTTCAATCTATTGATGTTGCTGATTACTATGACAAAGAAACCTTCGCCCGCATCGAAGAATTTGCCAAGGACAAAGCAACGCCTTTTGTAGTGATAGATACTGCCATCATTGCGAAACAATACGATGACATGGTCACCAACTTTCCGTATGCCAGTGTTTATTATGCAGTTAAAGCCAACCCGGCCAAGGAGATCCTGACCCTGCTCAAGGACAGGGGCTCCAATTTCGACATCGCCTCCATCTATGAGCTGGATATGGTGATGGCCGTGGGCGTGACCGCCGATCGCGTCAGCTTTGGCAACACCATTAAGAAGCGCAAGGACGTCAAGGCCTTCTACGATCGTGGCGTGCGTATGTTTGCCTCTGACTCCGAAGCCGATCTGCGCATGATTGCCGAAGAAGCCCCGGGCTCTCGCATCTACGTCCGAATCCTGACCGAAGGCACAGACACAGCCGATTGGCCACTGTCGCGCAAGTTCGGTTGTCAGAACGAGATGGCTTACGAGCTGTTGGTGCTGGCCAAGGAGCTGGGACTGGTGCCCTATGGCATCTCTTTCCATGTGGGTTCACAACAGCGTGATATTGGTGCCTGGGATTCCGCCATTGGTAAGGTAAAGCACATTTTCGATCGTCTGCGCGATGAGCACGGTATAGTGCTGGAGATGATCAATATGGGTGGTGGCTTCCCCGCCAACTATATCGACAAGACCAATGAACTGGCTACCTATGCCGAGCAGATCACCCACTTCCTCAAGGAAGACTTTGGTGACGACCTGCCACAGATCATCCTTGAGCCAGGCCGTTCACTGATCTCCAACGCCGGGGTACTGGTATCCGAAGTGGTGTTGATCAGCCGCAAGTCCTACACAGCGCTGGAGCGTTGGGTGTTTACCGATGTGGGTAAGTTCTCCGGTCTTATCGAAACCATGGATGAGGCCATCAAGTTCCCCATCTATACCGAGCGCCAGGGCGAGTTGGAAAAGTGTGTGATTGCCGGTCCAACCTGCGACAGTGCCGACATAATGTACGAGCAGTATGCCTATGGTTTGCCGAACGATCTGGCCATTGGCGACAGGCTTTACTGGTTGACCGCCGGTGCCTACACCACCACCTATTCGGCCGTGTGCTTCAACGGTTTCCCACCGCTGAAGGATTACTATCTGTAATTCCCGGATCGTGCCATAGCAGCAAGGGGCCTTTGGGCCCCTTGTTCTTTTGTGTCTTAAGAACGTTTTGCTTACCTGCTTCTGACAAATGGGCCTCTGGGCTTGACCATGGTAGTCATTGCACCTCAGGCGTTTTGCAACGGCCTCTGATATTGGGTGCCTCTGGGCTCAATCCAGCAACAGGCTTTGACCTGATATTGTATTTTTGCAATCTGTTAATCGAACTTGGCGTGGGCTCGGACCCGGGTGGTCGTTAACTCAGGCTATCCTGCGGATGCCTCTTTCTGTGGAGCCGCTGCCCAAATATCGATTGGCTGCTGTTTTGTCCTCCTGTTGCCTGCATTCATGGCGGCAAAGCGCTGCGTTATGAATAGCCGAGTTGCCTTGCCCTGGTCTTTGATCCGCCGTTCGCGGTTGTTTCGTCGTATAGGGCCTGCCAGTGGTATGGACTTGGTTGAACCTGTGTTCTTTGCCCTGTGACTCGAATCCCGTGTCGGTGCTTGTCTGGTTTACTTTTGACTCCCGGTTGGTTTCGCCTTGTATGGTTACAGACTAGGAAAGCCGCTAACAGAAAAATGTGACCCGTGCCTCAGAGTGTGGCACTGGAAGTGCTGTAGTTTTTAATTGATTGAAAAATAAAGATATATAAATTTTTGGTTGTGGGAAGTTGGATCTGCTTCACAGTCCGCAAAGGACACTGGCACTGCTGTGGCCAGCTGCTATCTTAAAAATCAGTCATTTCCGCTGATTAAGTAAGAAGATTACGGTAATTGAATTAGGCGTTGCCTGATTTTTCGTGATCAAGTTAACCTTATCCGCTTCGATACTAGGTTAAAGTCGAAGCAATTAGAATTTTATAATCAAAATTGAAAGGGGTTTTCACCATGGCTGATGTATTTCACCTGGGTTTGACAAAAGCAATGCTCGATGGCGCCACCCTGGCGATTGTGCCGGGCGATCCTGAGCGGGTAAAACGTATTGCCGAGTTGATGGATAATGCGACCTTCCTGGCCAGCCATCGCGAATATACCAGTTACCTGGCATACCTCGACGGTAAGGCCGTGGTGGTGTGCTCCACCGGCATTGGCGGTCCTTCCACCTCCATCGCCGTGGAAGAGTTGGCCCAGCTGGGGGTGACGACCTTCCTGCGCGTAGGTACCACGGGTGCGATTCAACCCCATGTGAATGTGGGTGATTTGATTGTGACCCAAGCCTCTGTGCGTCTCGACGGTGCCAGCCTGCATTTTGCCCCCATGGAGTTTCCTGCGGTAGCCAACTTCGAATGTACCACCGCCATGGTGCAGGCCTGCCGCGATGCCGGTGTTGAGCCGCACATTGGCGTGACCGCTTCCAGCGATACCTTCTATCCCGGTCAGGAGCGTTATGACACAGTCACTGGTCGTGTGACCCGTCGCTTCGCCGGTTCCATGAAGGAGTGGCAGGACATGGGCGTGCTCAACTATGAAATGGAGTCCGCGACCCTGTTCACCATGTGTGCGACCCAGGGCTGGCGTGCCGCCTGTGTGGCTGGAGTGATAGTGAACCGTACCCAACAGGAAATTCCGGACGAGAAAACCATGAAGCAGACCGAGGTCAGTGCCGTGTCTGTGGTGGTGGCCGCGGCCCGCAAACTGCTGGCCTGATTGCCTGCAGCAGTAATGAAACCGTGAATAAAAAAGGCGCCCTTGGGCGCCTTTTTTGTCACCGGCACTATACCGGATCAGAAATGGTACTGGGCAATCAGTGAATAGGTGTTCTGATCTATGCCATCAACACCGTACTTGTTGCGCCAGTAATCATATTCGATACCTACCAGCAGGGCGTCCTTGCGGTGATCGCCGAATACCATCTGGCCCAGATCGAATTTCACCTGCGGGTTGAAGTGCAGGTTTTCATGGTAGCCGTTACCGTCGGTGCGGAATACCCAGTCGGCGAAACCATCGATCACCAGGTTGCTGCCGGCAAAGGGAATATCGACTCGGTACACGGGAGTGATCTGCCAACCGTCGCTGTTATTGGCGCCGTTGATGGCGTGACGGCGATAGGTGTTGAGCTGAAAGTAGCTGAAAATCGGCAGCTTGAAATCCAGTCCAATACCGTAGAGGAAAGACTCCACCGGACCTTCACCTTCTTCCAGAGTCAGGGCCAGTGACACATCGGTCACGGGGCCGAAGGCCAGCTTTTGGTTCAGCAACTTACCGGCACTCAGGCGGGTGGACAGCTCACCATAGGTGGTGCCTTCATCGGCGCCATTGAAACGGATAAAGTCCTGGAACACATACCAGTCACCGTATTTCCAACCACCGGCACTGTCGAGGGTAATAGTGGTTTGCTCGTCCGATGGGGCCAGGTCATAGTTCTTGCCGTACAGACCGGTGATACCGGCATTCCACCATTGGACCCACTCACCGGCGAAGGCTTGTGGTGACAAGAGCAGGGCCAGGCAAAGACAGGTTTTTTTCATTGTTTGCATCCTTAAAAGCCAAGGGAGTAGGGGGGGCTGGGCGCCCCCGGTAACTGCGGTGCAATATAGGGAAAAAGACGCCGCTATTCAAAGGATTTTGGTGGCAAGCTGTTAAAATGCTTCGGAGCGTTAGCGTCTGGCATAGGGTAAAAAAGAAGCGAAAATATGACATAATATGTCGCCTTGGCAATATCGAGCTGATATAGTCTTTGCAGGAGATACTCGCATTTCGGGGGGAATATGGAGTTTTCTAATCCTGTACTGCTGTGGGCCGGTTTGGGCCTGGTGCTTATACTGGCCGAGGTGGTGGTGCCCGGTGGCATAGTGATACTGTTGGGCGCCGCTTGTTTGCTGGTGGCCGGCGCCTTGACTCTGGGGCTGGTCAGTACTCTGCCGCAGGCCCTGACCCTGTGGTTTATCAGCTCCATGGCGCTGCTGCTGGGCTTCAGGCAGCTGACCCAGCGTTTGGTGGGTGGGGATGCCCATGTGGACAACACAGACGAAGAGCTGGATTTGTTCAACCAGACCGCTCTGGTGAAGGCCGACATAGGCCCGGGCCAGCAAAGGGGCCGGGTTGAATTTCAGGGCAGTGAGTGGCCCGCCCTGGGGGATGGCAGCCTGATCACCAAGGGCACAACCGTCAGGATCATCTGCCGGGAAAATATCGCCCTGGTGGTGGAACCTCTGCCCTCGGATGTCTGAGCAAGGTCGTATTCAATAGGGCAGTTCTGCCCACATATCGATAGGAAGGAATCTATGCTGATTTTTACCATTGTTTTTCTGCTGGTCCTCTTTGTGCTTTATAAGCTGATGCTGATCGTTCCCATGCGCGAAGTGCATGTGATTGAGCGTCTGGGGAAGTTCCGCACCGTACTTGAACCGGGATTCCATTTTTTGATCCCCTTCTTTGACCGGGTAGCCTATCGCCACGATACCCGTGAGCAGGTGCTGGATGTTCCGCCACAAAGCTGTATTTCCAAGGATAACACCCAGCTGGAAGTGGATGGCCTGGTGTATCTCAAGGTGATGGATGGCAAGCTGGCCAGTTACGGCATCGAGAACTACCGCATGGCGGCGGTGAATCTGGCCCAGACCACCATGCGCTCGGAAATCGGCAAGCTCACCCTGAGCGAGACCTTTTCCGAGCGCGACCGGCTCAATGAATCCATAGTGCGTGAGATTGATAAAGCCTCAGATCCCTGGGGGATCAAAGTGTTGCGCTATGAGATCAAGAATATCAGCCCATCGCGCCATGTGATCCACACCCTGGAGAAGCAGATGGAGGCCGAGCGCCGCAAGCGCGCCGAGATCACCCTCGCCAGTGCCGAGAAGGCGGCGATGATCAACATGTCCGAAGGTGAGCGTCAGGAGGCCATCAACATCTCCGAAGGCCAGAAGCAAAAGCGTATCAACGAGGCCAAGGGCACGGCGGCCGAGATTGCCATCATAGCCAAGGCCAAGGCCGAGGGCATGAATATGGTGGCCCAGGCACTGGCGGTGCAGGGTGGCACCGATGCGATGAACATGCAGCTCAAGGAGCAGTTTATCAAACAGGTGGGCAATATCCTGGAGCAAGCCGAAGTGTCAGTGGTGCCGGCGGAGCTGGCCCGTTTGGAAGGCTTTTTTGAAGGCATGGACAAGGTCACCCAGGGCCTGGCGCCCAAGGCATAAGGAGCAGCATTATGGCAATAAATCTCGACTTAGTGGTAACGGCCATTTGGGGCCTGATTTTCTTCATCTTTATCATCAAGCTGTTTCAGTCTATCCGTTTGGTACCAACCAAATCCGCCTACATAGTGGAACGTTTGGGTAAATACCATGCGACCCTGGATGCGGGCTTTCATGCCCTGATCCCCTTTATCGACAAGGTGGCCTATATCCACGACCTGAAAGAGGAAACCATAGACGTGCCGCCGCAGGAGTGTTTCTCCAGTGACGAGGTCAATGTGGAAGTGGATGGCGTTATTTACATCTCTGTGACCGACCCGGTCAAGGCCAGCTATGGGGTGACGGACTACCGTTACGCCGCCATCCAATTGGCCCAGACCACCACCCGCTCTGTGATAGGCACCCTGGATCTGGACCGCACCTTCGAGGAGCGCGACGTGATCAGCGCCAAGGTGGTCGAGGTGCTCGATCAGGCCGGTGCCACCTGGGGGATCAGGGTGCACAGGTACGAGATCAAAAACATCACCCCGCCGGAAACGGTGAAAAACGCCATGGAAATGCAGGTCAACGCCGAGCGTGAGCGTCGGGCATTGCTGGCCAAGAGCGAAGGCGACAAGCAGTCCAAGATCAACCGCTCCGAGGGTATCAAGGCCGAAACCATCAACCGCTCCGAGGGGGAAATGCAGCGCCGTATCAACGAGGCCGAAGGTAAGGCGGAAGAGATACTGTCCATCGCCAAGGCCACGGCGGAATCCATCGAGCGTCTGGCGGCGGTGATCGCCGCCCCCGGTGGCCAGAACGCGCTGCGGATGCAACTGGGTGAGCAGTACCTCAAGCAGCTCGATGGCCTGGGCCAAAGCGGCAGCCGGGTGATCCTGCCCGGCAACATGGTGCATTTCGAGCAGTGGATGGACGCCATGGGACTGCAGGAGCAGCGCTGACTGTATCGACCAAGAAATATACGGCGGCAACTCGCCGCCCTTAACAATGACATTTTCCAAGGAGGAAAAATGAAAAAATCACTGACGGCCCTGTTGTTGGGAGCCAGCCTGTTGACCTTACCGGCCATGGCAGGTGAGGTAGACCGTCGTGCTCAGGTAGAAGAGCTACTGAATGCCATGAAGGCCGATAGCTTGATGGACAGCATCTATAGCCAAATGGATGGCATGATGCAGCAAATGGCAGCCCAACTGCAGGTCAAGGACAGCGAGCGGGAACAATTTACTGCATACACTCAAAAGGTTATCCAACTTATTACAGATGAAATGGGTTGGAATAAGATCAAGGGCCCCATGGTCGATATCTATGTGAACAACTACAGCGAAAAAGAACTGGCTGACATGCTGGCCTTCTATCGCAGCGAGTCAGGTCAATCCATGGTGAACAAGATGCCAGCTGTGATGCAGCAATCCATGCAGTACACCATGGGTATGATGCAGCAGCTAACGCCGAAGATCCAGGCCATGTCTCAGGAGTTCCAGCAGCAGTTGCAGGCTTCCCGGGAACAGGCTCAGTCCAGCAAACAGTAAGCACCATCCCCAAAAGCGGCTGCCATTGGCGGCCGTTTTTTATTGGCGGGTTAGCGGTTGCGGTCGTTGGCCATTGGCCGCCACCTGGGCCAAGGCTTCTGATATAATGCCGGCTCGATTGTTGCGGAGGCGGGAATGGACGTATCTTCTTTACTGGATGGCCTGAATGATAAACAGCGCGAGGCGGTGGCGGCGCCATTGTCGAGCATGCTGGTGCTGGCGGGTGCCGGCAGTGGCAAGACCCGGGTGCTGACCCACAGGATCGCCTGGCTGATCCAGGTTGAAAACCAGAGCCCCTATTCCATTTTGGCCGTGACCTTTACCAACAAGGCCGCCGCCGAGATGCGTGAGCGGGTGGAGAAGATAGTCGGCAATCACATGGGCCGCATGTGGATTGGTACCTTCCACGGCCTGGCCCACAGGCTGCTGCGCACCCACTGGCAGGATGCCAACCTGCCGCAGAATTTCCAGATCATGGACTCGGACGATCAGCAGCGACTGATCAAACGCATCCTCAAGAGCATGAATCTGGACGAAAAACAGTATCCACCGCGGCTGGTGGCCGGTTACATCAACGGCAAGAAAGATCAAGGCCTGCGGCCCCAGCACATAGACGCCGGCGCCTTCCCCATGGAGCAGATGCTGCTCAACTTGTACCGTGTGTATCAGGACAGCTGCGACCGCGCCGGGCTGGTGGACTTTGCCGAGATCCTGCTGCGTGCCCACGAGTTGTGGCTTAACAAGCCACACCTGTTGGCCCATTACCAGGACAGGTTCCGCCATATTCTGGTGGACGAATTCCAGGACACCAACGCCATTCAGTACGCCTGGATCCGGGTGCTGGCCGGCAACAGCGCTAATGTGATGATAGTGGGCGATGACGATCAGTCCATCTACGGCTGGCGTGGCGCCCAGGTGGAAAACCTGCATCGCTTTCTCAAGGATTTCCCCGGTGCCAGCACCATACGCCTGGAGCAGAATTACCGCTCCAGCGGCAACATACTCAAGGCCTCCAACGAGCTGATTGCCAACAACCCAGAGCGCATGGGCAAGGAGCTGTGGACCGAGGACAAGGATGGTGAGCCTATCTCCCTCTACTGCGCCTTCAACGAAATGGACGAGGCCCGCTTTATCGTCGGTCGCATCGGCGACTGGCAGGACAAGGGCGGCGCCCTGTCCGAGTGCGCCATACTGTACCGCTCCAACGCCCAGTCGCGGGTACTGGAAGAAGCCTTGTTGCACAAGGGCTTGCCCTACCGCATCTATGGTGGCCTGCGCTTCTTCGAGCGTCAGGAGATCAAGGACGCCATGGGCTACCTGAGGCTGATTGCCAACCATGACGACGATGCCGCCTTCGAGCGGGTGGTCAACACCCCGCCGCGGGGCATAGGCGATCGCACCCTGGACATTTTGCGCACCACGGCGCGGCAGCAGCAGCTGACCCTGTGGCAGACCTGCCAACGGTTGCTGGAGGAAAAGGTGTTGGCCGGGCGCGCCGCCAACGCGGTGCGCGGCTTTATGGATCTGATAATCCAGCTCGGCAACGACACTGCCGAGCAGCCTCTGTACCGCATGGCCGACTGGGTTATTTTGCACTCGGGCCTCAAGGCCATGTACGAGGAAGAGAAGGGCGAAAAGGCCCATGCCAGGGTCGAAAACCTGGAGGAACTGGTGACCGCCGCCCGCAGCTTCGAGATGCCGGAAGAGCTGGAAGACATGGGCGAACTCAATGCCTTCCTGTCCCACGCGGCGCTGGAGGCTGGTGAAGGTCAGGCCGATGCCCACACGGACGCGGTGCAGCTGATGACACTGCATTCGGCCAAGGGCCTGGAGTTCCCTGTGGTGTTTATGGCCGGGGTGGAAGAGGGCATATTTCCCAGCAAGCTGGCGCTGGAGGAGGGCGACAGGCTCGATGAGGAGCGGCGTCTGTGCTACGTGGGCATGACCCGCGCCATGGAAAAACTCTATATCACCTATGCCGAGTCGCGCCGCATCTATGGCCGCGAGGATTACGCCAGACCTTCGCGCTTTATCAAGGAAATTCCGCCGCAATATGTGCAGGAAATCCGCCTCAAGGCCCAGGTATCGACCCCGCTGGCAAACAACCGCTTCGCCCATGCCCAGCAGGCTTTTGATGACTCGGGCTTTCGTTTGGGACAAAGGGTCATGCATCCCAAGTTCGGCGAGGGCGCCGTCACCAACTACGAAGGCAGCGGTCCCCAGGCCAGGGTGCAGGTCAATTTCGACGATGTCGGCAGCAAGTGGCTGGTGGTGGCCTACGCCAGGCTGGAAACCGTCTAACCCTGTTTTCGCTGGCCCTGTTTTCGCTGGCCGCCGGGCGCTATAATCCGCGCGGCCAGAACACCTAATTTCAGGAATAATCCATGACTCTCACCCAAAAATGGGACAGCTATGCCCGCTTGATGCGCCTCGACAGGCCCATAGGCACACTGCTGTTGCTTTGGCCCTGCCTGATGGCACTGATGTTGGCGGGCAATGGCCTGCCGGATATCAAGGTACTGGTGATTTTTACCATTGGTGTGGTGGTGATGCGTGCCTGTGGCTGCATCATCAATGACTACGCCGATCGGGAGTTGGATGGCCATGTGGAACGCACCCGCAGACGGCCCCTGGCAAGCGGCGAGGTGACGGTAAAAGAAGCGCTGGGCCTGTTCGTGCTTCTGGGCATGTTTGCCTTTGGCCTGGTGTTGCTGCTCAACTCCCTGGTGGTCAAACTCTCTGTGGTCGGCATCATCTTGACCATCATTTATCCCTTCACCAAGCGCTGGACCAATATGCCGCAGATGTTTCTCGGTGTGGTCTGGAGCTGGTCCATTCCCATGGCCTATGCCGCCCAGCTGGGCACTGTACCAGCCGAGGCCTGGTGGCTGTTTGCCGCCAACTGGTGCTGGACCGTGGCCTACGACACCATGTATGCCATGGTGGACCGGGACGATGATATCAAGGTGGGGATCAAGTCCACCGCCATACTGTTCGGACGCTTCGACCGGCAGATCATCGGTCTGTTCCAATTGGCGGCCCTGGGCTGTTTTGCCATGGCGGGACTGAGCGCCGGACTCGGTTGGATTTACGGCTTGGGCTTGCTCGGCTTTATCGGTTTTGGCCTGTACCAGCAAAAGCTGATCTTCGGCCGTGAGCGCGAGCCCTGCTTTAGCGCTTTCCTCAACAACAACTGGGCCGGACTGGTATTGTTCGCGGCCCTGGGGTTTGACTATCTGGTATAGGCTGGCTGAACCAGCCCATCACCATCAGCCAGTTACTAACGGGGCAAGATTGGCGGGACGGTAGTAAACGGATTTGAGCACCTTGCCCTGACGTACCGTCTTGCCTTCCAGTTCCACGTCCTTGGCACACTTGGCGATCAAAAAGTCGCCCTGGCGGCTGCCGCTGATCTCAACACCCTGGGCAGCGTAATGGGCTATGGTATCGGCCAGCTCCTGCTCGTTGCGGCAGACCTTGCTCATATTGCTGGCATGGACTTCATCCCAGCAGGGCTCGAAGTCTATGCCGCGGTTGGCGGCCACATGCAGCAGCACATCGATGAAATAGCTGATCTCCAGTTGCGCCAACATATCCCTGGCACCCAAATGTACGGCGCGGCCCATGAGCACATAGACGCTGTCGACTATGGCGTCCGCCTGTTCCACCTTGTCTTTGGCCTCGGCCAGTTCGGTCAGCTCTTCGATAATCAGCGAACTGTGCAACTTGTCCATCTTCTCGTCGAGACTGGTGGGGGAGTCCACCGGCAGGTCAAAGGTGGCACGGAATTCATGGATATCGCGGTACAGCTTGGCGTACAGGGCTTCGGTCAGGCAGGTCAGTCGCATTAGAGGGCCTTTATTCTGGGTTGGCACTGGATGGGTAATCAGCGGGCATGATAAAGAAAGGGCGGCTGAATGGCAAAGTGACATGATTCTCCAGCTCGCTTATTTGCACTGGATTAGGCAGTAAGAGATGTGGATGCGGCAAATGCCGGGTTATGGTTATCTAGTCGATTATGTGATCGAACCGCCATCAACGCATTGGTAACACTGGAAAATCTTCATAATACTATTGCCTTATACATTGGCTTGGAATAGATTAGCCGCCTGTTTGTAATCTCACCTCTGTGTGGGCATGGATGAATCATTTAAGTCAGGATGGCTCCTTTCTTCTGCTGGTCCCAGCTTTTCAACATGTCAGTAATATTGGTGCAGTTGCCAACAAAAATTAGCTTTTAATACATAGCCGTTACTCTCTAGATTGGTTTCATTGAAAAGGAGATTAAATGAAACTTAAGTATATTATGCTGTTGCTTGGCATGAGTTCTTTGTCATTGCATGCAGAACAAACAAGTCCCATTGACGGGGTTGACTATGTTGCCGCTGACTCTGCTAATTTATCAATACGCAATTTACCAATGCGTAATTTATTCAGTGATAATGTCACTTAGAGCATTTATGGAGCGGGGTTTTCATTATCATATCTCTCCAATGGCTGCCAAGATCCTAGCTGAGTCTATATTTAGATTAAAAGATGTGATTCATGGCTTTGTTAAGTATCGCGTCCCAGATGAATGACACTGACAATAAACTTGAAGTTAAGCGGAAACTTTGGTGCGTGTTGTTTTCATTTGCAGCTATATTGTTGGTAGCTGATAGGGAACAAAATTGGAATATACATTGGAATGCTCCCGGTAAAGGCTATGATAGCCAAGGGGAGTGTTGCAATGGTGTAAAAGGCAGATTAATGCCTATATATCAAATTCATACTATGTATGACAGTCAGACTCATACATGGTTGAATCAACAAACTGTTTAAAATAAAGGAATATGTCATGTTTAAAAAAATATCTATTATTATGTCCCTCGTTGCTGTCACTCTGTTGTCAGGTTGTGCTTCAGTACCTATGGCATCAAATGATGAAGATAAGGCCGTTAAGGAATTCCAAAAACCACAAGATGGGAAAGCGGGCCTGTATATATATCGCAATACTTTTGTTGGCCAAGCGCTGAAGAAGAATGTGTACATTAATGGAAAATTGGTTGGCGAAACCGCAAATAAAACTTTTTTCTATAAAGAGCTGGCTCCTGGCGCCTACGAATTGGCAACTGAGTCTGAGTTCAGTGAAAACAATGCGAATCTGAAAGTTGAGCCAGGACAACTGTACTTTGTTGAGCAAAAGATCAAGATGGGCGTGTTTGTTGGTGGCGCGGCTCTGGAGCAGGTTGACAGTGAAACTGGCATGAAAAATGTGCTGCAGTGTAAGTTGGCGAAAGAGACTGACAAAGAGTTTTACCTGAAAAAGGCCACTACCAACTGATTTAAAGGTAAGTTGGTGACGATATAAAAATGCCAGGTTTACCTGGCATTTTTGTTTTTTATCTGTAGTTGTTAAAAGATGACTGTCACTATGTCCGAACAATCGCTGCTGCCGGTGTTGCAGACCTGATAGTCGTAGCTGCCGGCGCCCTTGAGGTTGAGGTTGTCGGTGTAATCGCTGCCGGGAGCCGTCGCTATCTTGGTGGCATTGCGAAGTATGTCCACATCACCGTTGTTCCCGCTCCAGGACAGGTCCACCTGTTGCACGCCCTTCACCTTGTAACCGCTGGCCGTCAGGCTTAAGCCGGTACCCAGAGTCGTGGTCGCGCTTGCCTCATTGGAATAGCCGGAATTGCCATTTTGGTTAAAGGCGCTGACGCGATACCAATATTGGGTATTGGACGCCAACCCTGTGTCGCTGTAGCCGCTGCCATCCACACCCGTGGTGAAGATGCTCGCCCAGTTCACTCCATCCACAGAGCGCTCTACGCTATAGCCCAGTTCATCGTTGGCATTGTCGCTCCAGGACAAGTCTATCTGGCTGGCGGAGACCGAAGTGGCTGATAACGCTGTCGGCGACGCAGGCACAGCACCGCCGCTTTGGTTGTCGGTGCGAATATAGAGCAGGTCCAGATACAGGCTGTCGAGTGACAGGTGACCGACGCTCTGGTCGCTGTCACGGACACTGATTTGCACCTGACCGCTGAGGTTTGACGGCAGCGGAATGGATTGCGGGCCCTGATCGCTGCTGGGCAGTTGGGTCAGCAACACATCGGTAGCCGTGCTGCTGGTTAAATACAGCCGCAGCTGATCGCCATCGCTGGATGCCGATTGCCAGCCGTCGAGCACCAAGGTGACGGCATTGCCGCTTTGGACATTGAAGCTCCAGCTGTGATCCAGATAGCTGTACCTGCTGGTCTTCCTGCCGCCGGACTCCCGCTCGGTAATGATTTCCAGCACACCGTCATCGCCCTGTAGATTGGCCAGACTGCCGCTTACCGTGCCCGCCGCCGTGGTTTCGCTGCCGGCATATTGCAGCAGGAAGGGGGCGGGGGCCACCTCTATGGCCGGCAGTGTGGTCATGCCCGTGGCACCCAGATTATCAGTGACCGTCAGCGTGGGGGTGAAACTGCCGGCCTGGCTATAGCTGTGGCTGGCAAAGCCTAAATTGCTACCGGAAGCACCGCTGCCATCACCAAAGTCCCATTGATAGCCGTTGATAGTGCCTGAGCTGTCCTGATCATGGGAGCCCGAACCATCGAAGTTGACAGTTAGCGGCGCTGTGCCGGAAAGCGCGTCGGCAGAGGCCACGGCGACCGGTGGCAGGTTTTGTACCTTCACCACCTGGCTGGCTTGGCCACTGAGGTTGTCATTGTCCGTGACCGTTAGTACCACAGTAAAATCACCGGGTGCCTGGTAGACATGGCTGACCTGAGCGCCACTGGCATTGGTGCCATCACCGAAGTCCCAGTCATAGCTCATGATAGTGCCATCACTGTCGTCCGAACCCGAGCCGTCAAAGTTTACGCTTAAAGGGGCGGGGCCCGGGGTGTAACTCAGGGCCATGGCGGCTGTGGGGGCGGCGGCAGTGCCGCCATCGACCGCAGTTCCGCTGATGCTGTAACGGCCCAGACTGGCATAGTCCGTGTAGCCTGTGTCGAGGGGATCGCCCTTGCCTGTGCCATCCACCTTGACGAAATAGTCTCCGGCGCTGGCCAGGGTGCCACTTAAGTTGGCGGTCAGGGCATCGAGCGGATTGCTGCTGGCCAGCAGATTGCCATTGGCATCATAGAGCTGGGCCAGAATATCCAGATTGGGGGCAAAGGGGGCGGGCTGCACATCGATACTGTAACTGCCTGCGCCGGCATGGAAGCGGAACAAGTCCACATCCTGACGGCTGTGGATAAGACCGCTGCCATCGAGGCTGAGGAGGCCATTGCTTGCGCTGGCATTCAGCGGCGTGGCAGTTGCCAGGCTGTTGCCGTGATCGTCGGCCACCAAGGGCGCGCCGTAGGTTTGGATGCGGGCTATATCATCCTGGGTTTGGTTGGCGTTGAGGTATTCGCCCTTGCTCCATTGCACCAAGGCCTGGTAATACCCCACCCCCATTATGGGGGCCCAGCCGGTGGCGCCACTGCCGTGGCCGGCATAGTAGGTGGCACCGCCAATCACTCCGTCGTGGCTCAGGCTGAGGTTATGCCCCGCCTCGTGGGAGATGGCTTCCCCGGCACCCACCAAACTGGTGTTGAACACAAAGGCCGGTTTGTAATAGTCGCCCACATCATCAAATACCGTCAGGTAGGCAAAGCCGCCGCAGCCGCAACCGGCAAAGTTGTCCTTGGTGACCACCACCCGGGTTCCATAGACCTGATCCGACATGCTGCTGCGGGTAATGGCGTTGAGGCCCGGATCTTCGGTGGTGATATCCACGTTGAAGGGGGCATAGTCTTCGGCCACCTGGCGCCACATGTTCTGTATGTCCTGCAACTCTGATGTACTGAAGGTGCTGGAGTCCGAGTCGCGGCTGTAGGGTGGCGAGACTATGGGATCGACGCCATAGGAGCTGTTCCAGGCCGTGCCTGTGGTGAGATGACCGTCGAAGTCCAGGTAAATCACCCGATTGGCGCCTGGGCGGCTGTGAAGATGGAAGGTGTCTTCCAACGGATAGGGGGCTTCCTGCAACAATTGGGCATCGGCCGGATCGGCAGCCTGAGGGAATTGATCCACATAGAAGGCGCGGCCCTTGGTATCGAGCCACAAACTGGCATCGCTGCGCAGCTCGCGGGCAAATTCATCCGGGCTCATGCCGTACCAGGCCGCCACCTCGGGCAGTTTGGCGCCCAAGGCCGCGATGGCCTGTTCGCCCTGGACTTTTGTGGGCAGTGACAGCTGAGGAAAGATGCGCTGATTCGGCGGGGGATTGGCACTGCTTACCGTCAGTGGCCACAGGCTGAGCCCAAGGAGCACCAATGTCGTCAAAGGCAGTGTCGAATACTTCATGGCGCTTCCCCCAATTAGATGCCCAAATAGCTGCCCCAAGAGATGCTGGCAGCAATTTGAGAATAGCCTAAAAAACACCCAGCTCTAACCTCGATATAGCGTCAAAGCCTCGTCAGTCAAGGGCTGGCGTCCAGTAACGTCTTTTTACACAGTGGTTTATGGTGAGGCGTGCTTGCTAAAAAACTCACCCTTGTTGCTGAATTGCTGCCGACTGGACAGCAAACTGGTGCTCACGGACAATAGGCCTGCGCATTCAAGGCAAGGAAACCCAATGAAGCCCTCCAAGGTCGATCGCAACAAGCTGCAAACGCTGACGGATTTACCCAATGTCGGCGAGGCCACCGCCGCCGATCTGCGTCTGCTGGGGATAGATAAACCCGAGCAGCTATGTGGCAAAGATCCCTTCACCCTCTACATCGAACTCTGTGATTTGACCGGGGTACGCCACGACCCCTGTGTGCTGGATGTGTTTATGTCGCTCACCAGCTTTATGGATGGCGGACCTGCCTTGCCCTGGTGGGATTTTACCGCCGAGCGCAAGGCCAAAATGCCGCGCATTTAAGATAAAAAAGCCCGCACACTGCGGGCTTTTCAATGGTTGGAGCCTGCCTGGAAGGCAGATACTCAGGCAATAAACTTATTCGGCAACCGCCACGGTTTCGCTGTGATCCTGCAGCACCTCGGCGACCCGGATGCGATAGGATTCAAACAGGCAGGGCACTATGCCGGATTCGGCGGCTATGCTGTGTGCCATCTGATTGCGCCACTGGGTGATGGAGGCCAGATCTTCCCAGAATGACAGGCTGAGCACCTTGCCTTCGTCGGTCAGACTTTGAAAACGCTCAATGGAAATCAGGCCCTTGCGACCTTCCAGATGCTTGCGCATCTCTTCGGCCACGTGCAGGTATTCTGCTTTGCCTTCCGGCGTGGGTATCACTTCGAAAATCACGGCTATCATGGAATGCTCCTTTTTTCAGACAGACAAAGACTAGCCTATCTGCTGGCTTAAGGCACTCAAGGAAAAGGTTTTATTCTGAATTTGTGAGCCGGTAATGGCTTAAAGCAAGACCCCGGCCTTGGCCGGGGTCTGAAGATCACTTGATAAAGGCGAAGGCATCACCGTAGAGGTGTTGTTCTTCCACCCCCATTTCACGGAATTGCTCCCGGGCGGCGCCGACCATGTTGAAACGACCGGCAATATAGATGTCGTAGCCAACCAGGCTGATAAAGTCGGCCTTGATCTGTGCCAGCAGGTTGTTGGTCTTGCCATCCCAATCTTCGGCGGCCTCTTCGATGACGGGTACCAGATGCAGCCAGGGGAAGTTGTTGTGCCACTCGCGGGCGATGGACTCATAGTACATGGCATCGCGGGTGCGGCAACCCCAATAGAGCATGGTTTCAATTTCTTGTCCCAGGCTTATCTGGCGCTCCACCAGGCTCTTGATGTAAGAGAAGCCGGTGCCGCCGGCCACCATCAGCCTGGGTCTGTGGCTCTCTTCCCGCAGGAAGGCTTCGCCGCCCGGCGCTTCAATGTCTATGTGAGTCGAGTTCTGCAACCGCTCCACCACCTGCATCGGATAGCTTTCGGTGATGGCGGCTCCTATGTGCAGCTCCAGCTGTTCGGCACCCGGGGCAGAGGCGATGGAAAAGGGGCGCTTGTCCTGCTCTCCCATGACGACACACAGGTATTGGCCTGCCTTGAACTCCAGCGGAGTCTCGGGGCTGAGGATCACCTGGTAGACGGCGTCATTGAAGGGGGTGACGCGCTCGATTCTGCAACGGATGCTGTTCATCTGGTTTCTCTATACCTCTTCGGGTGTTTTTATGCTGTTGGCTGATTATAGGGTAGGGCTGTCGTCTATGCCCAATTGGTCCCAGATCTCGTCAACCTTTTGTTTAACCTGGGGATCCATGACTATTGGCGTACCCCATTCCCGCTGGGTTTCTCCGGGCCACTTGTTGGTGGCATCCAGGCCCATCTTGGAGCCCAGGCCCGCAACCGGCGAGGCGAAGTCCAGATAGTCTATGGGGGTGTTGTCCACCATCAGGGTGTCGCGAATGGGATCCATACGGGTGGTGATGGCCCAGATCACGTCCTGCCAGTCCCGGCAATTGACGTCATCATCCACCACCACGATAAACTTGGTGTACATAAACTGGCGCAGGAAGGACCAGGCGCCCATCATTACCCGCTTGGCATGGCCCGGGTACTGTTTGCGGATGGAAATCACCGCCATCCGGTAGGAACAACCCTCGGGTGGCAGATAAAAATCAACGATTTCAGGGTACTGCTTACGCAGTATCGGCACAAATACCTCGTTCAGCGCCACCCCCAGCATGGCGGGCTCATCCGGTGGCCGCCCCGTGTAGGTGCTGTGGTAGATGGCGTCTTTCCTGTGACTGATGTGGGTCACGGTAAACACGGGGAAACTGTCGGTCTCGTTGTAGTAGCCGGTGTGATCGCCGTAGGGGCCTTCCTCGGCCATCTCGCCGGGAGCTATGTAACCCTCGAGGATGATCTCGCTGGTGGCCGGCACTTCCAGATCGCAAGAGAGGGCCTTGACCACTTCGGTGCGCTCGCCCCGCAGCAGTCCGGCAAAGGCATATTCGCTCATGCTGTCCGGCACCGGAGTGACGGCGCCGAGAATGGTGACGGGATCGCTGCCCAAGGCCACCACCACAGGGTAGTTTTCACCTGGGTGCTGTTCCTGGAAATCCTTGAAGTCGAGGGCGCCGCCACGGTGTGACAGCCAGCGCATGATGAGCTTGTTCTTGCCCAGCAGCTGCTGGCGGTAGATCCCCAGATTCTGGCGTTTCTGCCGAGGGCCCTTGGTGATGGTCAGACCCCAGGTCATCAGGGGGGCCACATCGCCGGGCCAGCAATGCTGAATGGGCAGCTTGGTCAGATCCACCGCATCGCCGGTCAGGATCACTTCCTGACAGGGGGCCTTGCTGACGGTTTTGGCTGGCATATTGAGCGCCTGCTTGAACAGCGGCAGTTTGGACAGGGCATCCTTGAAACCCCGCGGTGGCTCGGGCTCTTTCAAAAAGGCCAACAGCTCACCCACTTCCCTTAGCGCCAGCGGATCTTCCTTGCCCAGGGCCATGGCGACCCGTTTTGGGGTACCGAACAGGTTGGCCAACACAGGCATACTGTGGCCCTTGGGCTGTTCAAACAGCAGCGCCGGGCCGCCTGCACGCAGCACCCGGTCGCAAATCTCGGTCATTTCGAGATGAGGATCCACCGGATAGCTGACGCGCTTCAACTCACCGTTCGCTTCCAGGTGCGCGATGAAGCTGCGTAAATCCTTAAAACTCATTTGGAAATGGCCTCTGTTTGCAAAACCTTCAAGTGGCGCGCACTATATCATTAATGGCCCCCGGCGAAAACCATGGCCGGGGCACGCCCGCGGGTGGGGAGGCCGAAATGAAACATCCGATATTGACAGTAATTTGCTTGTTGGGAACCTTGTTTGTCTGCACATCCCTGGCGGCCAATTCACCGGAGGCCGGCAGCGAGCACAGGGGCGAAAAGCACCTGGGCACCAACCGGGTCTGGGATGAGGTCCACTGGGGGGACGAGCACAGACACAGGGGCCATAGGCATCACAGGAGTGGTTGGCGCTACGGCATCAATCTGGGCTGGTATTGGAGTAACTACCCCTGGCGCTACGATCCCTGGCGTTCGTCATGGCCCTATTGGGAAAATGACCTCTATATAGATCCCAGAGTGCTTACCTATCCGCAGCCCAGTGAGCCGCTGCCCAGTTATCCCGCCCCGGAACGACGCACTTTGGGACCCATTGAGCGGGTGGAAGGACGCGACAGTCTGCCCGCCAACGCCAGGGTGAGGATAGTCGATGGCCAGCCTCTGTACGAATGGGAAGGTATCTACTACCGCTACGACTGGGTCAGCGAACAATATCTGCCGGTGCCGCAGGAACAGCCATAAGCCCGTATATCCTCCAAAGAAAAAGGCGCCATTGTGGGCGCCTTTTTTGTCTGCCAAGCAGGTTTTAGAAGGTGACAGTTTCCATATCAGACAGGGCGCCGTTGGCGGCATGGATCTGATAAGTGACGCTGTCTCCGCTTGAGGCACCAAAGCGATCGCTGAAGCTGTTGATCGTGGTGGAGCCCACCAGGTTGCCATTGCGGTAGATGTCATAGCTGCTGCTGTTACCGGTCCACTCCAGATTGACCCGGGCGACACCGCGGCGCGACAAGGTGGCGCGGGTGATGGTCAGGTCCATCTCTATGGCAGGCAATACCACATCTATTACCTGGGTGGCACTGGCGCTGGCACCATAGTCGTCGGTTACCGTCAGGGTCACGCTGTAGCTGCCGCTGGTGCTGTAGCTGTGGCTGACATTGGCGCCGCTGCCGCTGCTGCCATCACCGAAGTCCCAGCTCCAGGACACTATCTGGCCGTCGCTGTCACTTGAGGTGCTGCTGAAGCTGTATTGGCCGTCAGTGCCGGTTGTATCGAAGCCGGCGCTGGGGGCCTGATTTGGCACACCGCCGCCGTCAAAGCTGCCCACCAGGCTGGTGCCGCTGTAGCTGCTGTAGCCGTTGATCATCACCCAATAGGTGCCTTCGTTGGCGGGATTCATGGGGCAGCTTTCATTGTTGCCACCTGAGTAGGGGCGACAGTCGTAGCTGGTGCTGGTGGGCGCGGAGCCGAACTTGACGTACAGATCCGCATCGCCGCTGCCACCGGACATATTGAACACCAGGTTGCTGGCTCCCGCGGGCACATCCAGGGTGAAGTAGCGCTTGCTGCCACTGCTGCCGCTGAGGTTATCAACGGACACTCCATTGGTCAGGGCCTGGGCCTCGGGATCGGGGCCTGGGCCAGGATCGTTACAGGGGCTGACACCCACCACGGCAAAGGCCGCATCCACATCGGCCGTGCTGTAGCCCAGATCCGTGGCGGCGCTCTTCACGCCACAGGCACCGGATACATAGGTGCTGTTGGCCGTCCAGTACAACTGGTTGGCCACCACAAACACATGGAAGGCCTTGCGGGTATCCCAGCCACTGGTGTTGGCCAGGGTATAGAAGGCCTTGTTGAACACCCCTGAACTGTAATGCACGTCCAGGCCCTCGTAGTAGTCATTGGCGTGACCGATTGAGCGGCCATCGCGGGTCGGGTCATCCATGTAGCGCAGGGCACCGTTACCCTTGAAGATGTCAGCCCCCACCTCCCAGTCGTTGCTGCCGCGCATAAAGTACTCGGCGGCTTCACCGGCCATGTCGGAGAAGGCTTCATTGATACCGCCGGACTGGGAGCTGTAGACCAGACCCGAGTTCTGTTCGGTAAAGCCGTGGCTGACCTCGTGGGCCGACACATCGAGGGATACCAGCGGATAGAAGGTGGTGGCCCCATCACCGAAGGTCATGGCCTGGCCGTCCCAGAAGGCGTTTTCATAGTTGCTGCTGTAGTGCACCCTCATGCTCAGCTGAAAGGTCAGCGGCGCCGTGTTGTACCACTGGCTGTACATGTTGTAGACCACGTTGCCAAAGTAGTGGGCATCGTTCAGCGGTGAGTAGGCACCGTTGATGCTCTTGACCGTGTTACGGGGACAGGTATAGCTGAAGGCCGTCGTGCCCGAGGTGCCGTGGTTGAGGTTGACGGTTTTGACGTTGGGGCTGTTCATGGTGCAGGTAGAACCCGACTCGGTCACATCCAGGTAGCCATAGTCTGTACCGTACTCATATTGACCTGTCTTCTGGTTGCCACCTGGGCCCGTGCCTATCAGGGCATGGTTCAGACCTTCCCAGCGCTTGAGCACTTCACCGCTGTGGGCATCTATCAGGCTAAAGGGGCGGCTGGGCTCGGCGCCGTCCACCAGGTAGGACACCTGGTACACCAGCCTGGGCTCGTCATTGTCATCGAGGAAGACAAAGAGTTCCGCCTTGTCGTTACGGCTTTTCACTGCGGCGGCGCCGGGAGCTGCCTTGGTGCTCTTGGCCTTGGCTATAGCCTGTTTGGCCTGCAGTTTGGGTTTGACGAAGTCGGCATCCTTATCGATGTTGGCCAGCATCTGGCCCTGAAGGTTGCTGTAGATGCCCATTTCCGAGCGGTCGGCCGCTATGCTGAAACCATAGACGGGGACACCATGGAAATACTGTTGCAGCCTTTCCTTATTGTGGCCCTTGCCCAGGGAAACCTGGCGGCTGGTACGGAATTCCTGTCCCGCCTCCAGGGGTAACATACGGTTGATATCGGCGTTGGATGAAGCGTGCCTGAGGGCGGCCACATCCACGCGGTTGGCGGCATGCGCCGAGGTAGCCAGGGTGGCCGAAACGGCCAAAAACAGCAGTGTGAGTCTTTGTTTGTGCATTGTAGAGTATTCCTTTTGGTGGCAGCGGGCTGAACCCGTGCCGGTGATAAAAGTTTTTACCCAAATAATACAAAGGCTAAGATGGGTCGTGCCGAACCAGGACTGCTGGCTGTCCGGCACAGGCACCGCAGAGGGTGCGGGGATCAATACTAGGAGGCTGCCGACGGGGCAGCAATTATACTAATGCACTAAAATTTAGGCATTATTTGAGGTTTTTATGCTGCTTTGGTGTTGGTTTTGAGTCAAAGCTCTGGTGTGGTAGCGCTTTTGAGGGGCCATGCCTGCACTATGGCCGGCCATTGGGTCAGCGGTAGCTGATTTTCATGGCGATCAGTGGCTCACGGGAGCCCTTTTCAGCCTTGAGTCGGTCCAGATAATCCTGCCACAGCTGCTGCTGGTGGCTTGCCAAGTGATGCAACACCTGCCAGGAATAGAGGCCGGTATTGTGGCCATCGTCGAATACCAACTTGACCGCATAATTGCCCACGGGCTCAATCGCACTGATATTGACGTCTTTCTTGTGGGTAACCAGCACGGGCTGGCCATGGCCGTGTACCTCGGCCGAGGGGGAGTGAACCCGCAGAAACTCGCAGCTCAGTTCAAAACTGCTGCCGTCATCAAAACCGATTTCCAGCAACCTGGACTTACGTTTCAGCTTGAGTGAGGTGACTGTGGGACTGTTCATTTGATCTCCTGTGTGTTCCTGCTCATTGTAAGCCCAAGCGCCGGACAAGAGCAGGGCCTTATCCGGCGCTTGGACACAACCGGGCTCAGCCCTTGAACACCTTACCGTCCTTCATCACAAAGCTGACCTTTTCCAGCAGGGAAATTTGCTCCAGGGGATTGCCATCGACGGCAATCATATCCGCCAGGAAGCCGGCTTTCAGCTGCCCCAGATCTTTCTGTTGCAGCAGACTGGCGCTGTTGATGGTGGCGGCCTGAATCGCCTGCAGCGGGCTCATGCCAAAGGTGACCATGGTGCTGAATTGCTTGCCGTTGTCACCGTGGGGATAGATGGCGGCATCGCTGCCGAACACCATCTTGACTCCGGCCTTGGCGGCGAGACGGAAGCTGTCGCGCTGGGCCTGGGACACCTGCTTTTCCTTGTTGATGTTCTCTTCCGGCACGCCGTTGGCGGCGCCGAAGGCCAGGGTGTATTCGGTGTTGTAGATGTCGCAGGACAGGAAGGTGCCGTGTTTGAGCGCCAGTTTGACCGCCTCGTCATCCATAAAGCTGCAATGCTCTATGCTGTCGATGCCAGCGCGGATGGCGGCCTTGATACCGCCGGTGCCGTGGGCATGGGCGGCGATGATCATCCCGCGCTGGTGGGCCTCTTCGGCGGCAGCGCGCAGCTCATCTTCGCTGTATTGCTGTATGCCCACCTTGGTGCCCTTGGAAAAGACTCCACCGGTGGCGCAAATCTTGATGGTGTTGGCGCCGTATTTGATGTTTTCCCGCACCTTGGCCCGCACAGCCCAAGGGCCGTCGGCCACGCCGCCGGAGACCGAATGCATTTCCGGGGCGCTGAAGTTGTCATCGCAATGACCGCCGGTAATGGACAGGGCATTGGCGGCACTCCAGATGCGCGGGCCGACAATTTCACCGGCATTGATGCCATCACGCACCGCGATCACGCTGTAACCGGCATCCCCCAGATCCCGCACCGTGGTAAAGCCGGCCATCAGGGTGCGCTCGGCATTTTTCACCGCTTTTACGGTTTGTCTTGGCACCGAATAGTTGAGGGCCTCGAGAAAGTTGTCCTCGGCGTCGCTCGACAGGTGCACGTGCATGTCCATCAGTCCTGGTAGCAGGGTTTTACCGGCCAGGTCGAGATGCTCGGCGCCCTGAGGCATGGCCAGACTGTTTCGGGTGCCAACCTGGACTATGCGGTCGCCATCGACCAGCAGCGCCGGCTGCTCAATCAGCTTGCCACTGGCCACGTCCAGCATGGCATCGGCGGTGATATAGGTGGCGGCCTGCAGGCTTGTGCTTGTCAGGCCACAGAGTCCGGAAATCAGCCCCGAGAGCAGTAGGGTTTTCGTTTTCATCTTATTGTTCTCTTTTTTATTTTATTCAGTGTATGTCGTCAAAGGTACAGCCGCGGCCAGCATACCCCATGGCCTGTTTGCTGGCTATTGGGCCGGTCAGCAGCCAATGCGCGCCATCGCGTCGTTGGCAAAATGGTAAAAGGCATCCTGGGGCTTGTCCTGGCGCCACATGGCGCTGTCATCCAGTCCCAGCAGCAGGCCGCGCAGCACCACAGTGGTTATCCCGTGGCTGACTATGATGACCCGCTCCGGCGTGGCGGGATCCTGCAGCCACTCCAGCAGCCGCGCCCGAATCGCCGCCAGGGTTTCCGCCCCCGGCGCCTGCAGATACCAATCGTTGCGCCCGGCAAGTACCGGATAGGCGGCGTGGATGTCGGCAATGCGAGCCATTTCCCACTCGCCGAGTCCGGCTTCCATCAGTCGTGGTTCCTGAGCTATGGCTGTTGTGGCCAAGCCCAGCTCGGCTGCAACCAGAGCAGCGGTTTCCATGGCCCGGCCAAGGGGGCTCGACAGCAGTTGAAAGCCAGCTGTGTCACAGGGCGGATTGGCCAGTGTTTTGCCGTAGGCCCTGGCCTGGGCGCGGCCAAGGTCGGTCAGCGGCGAGTTGCAGTGCCCCTGCAGCTTGCCGTCGGCGTTAAATTCGGTCTGGCCGTGACGCAGTATGTAGATCTCTTGGAGCATAAGAAGGGGCAAAAACAGTCGATGACAAAGGTTGGCAATGTAACCCGAAGTCATGTGGGGCTCAAGCCGGGCCGCAGATTGCAGTACAGGCCAAGATGATACAATTTTGCACAAGCTTGCTGACGCACCGTGCAGGAAGGTGTGTATAGAATATAATTTCATGGGCTGACTCAGTAAATTCGGCTCCCAGGGATAAAAGTACACAAGGACTCCGCTATTGAATTTTTTCCATTCGGAAAAGAGGCATCGGACGCTTGCCTCAATGAAAAGCCAGGTGAAACTGATCATCCTGCTGCTTTCCAGTGTTAGCATACTGGTGTTCCTGCTGGGGCTGTTCCAATCCGAAGTGATCAATGGGGTGCGCACCTACGTTCAGGGCGAGGGCCTGTGGGCCAAGGCGGAAAAAGACTCTGTCATGTTGCTGCACAGGTATGTGGACACCAATGATGAAGCCATTTACCGGGAATTCAGCAGGAGCCTGAGTGTGAATCTGGGGGATCGCCGGGCGCGATTGGCGTTGCAGCAAACGCCGCCGGATCTTGCCGCCGCCAGGGCGGGGTTTCTCGCAGGGGGCAACCACCCGGATGATATCGACAGTCTGATTAGTTTTTTCCTTTATTTTCAAGATGTCTCCTATATGCGCGAGGCCATTGCCATCTGGACCGAGGCCGATGAGGAAATTGCCAGATTGCAGCAATTGGGAGAATTTGCCTTCCAGGCTCACCAGCGTGGTGATGACGACATGTTGCAGCTGTTGCAGCAGCGGGTGAACGAACTGAACAGCAAACTCAATCGGCTGGAAATAGATTTCTCCGGGGTGCTCAGCGATGGCTCGCGCTGGGTCAAGCAGGTCACCTTGTATGTCTCTGTTTTCTCAATGGTCTTCCTTATAGGCATCGCCTTGTATATTTCGCGGCGCATCACCCAAAGGCTCAATGACACTGAGGTGCAGTTGCGTTTCAGCCAGAACCGGCTCAACAGCCTGTTGCAATCTGAACTGCTGGGGATCCTCGACTGGGATGCCAATGGTGGTGTTCTTGATGCCAATGATGTGTTTCTCAATATGCTCGGCTATAGCCGTGAGGAGCTGAACTCCGGGTGCCTCAATTGGCGCAACATCACGCCGGAGGAATTTCACGATGCTGATGCTGCTGCCATGATGCAGATTGAACGGGAAGGTTATTGCACCCCCTTTGAAAAGGAGTTTATCCATAAAGAGGGTCACAGGGTGCCGGTCTATGTGGGCGGCGCCCTGTTTGATGGTCACAGTGACCAGGGCATAGCCTTTGTGCTGGATCAGACGCTGAAGAAAGAGGTGGAGCAGCAACTGCGCCTGTCAGCCAGCGTCCTGGAAGGCAGCCGCGATGCCATAGTGATTACCGATGGTCACGGGCAAGTGATCCGGGTGAACCAGGCCTATTGCGACCTGACCGGCTTGGCAAAGGAGTCTTTGCTCGGGCGGCGGCTGGATAGCCTGTTTACCGCCAATGGTGCCACCATCAGTGAACTGTTGCAGACAAAAGGCTATTGGCAGGGGGATGCTGAGTTACTGAAGCGGCAGGAGCAAAGCGTTCCCGTGCTCGGCAGCATCAATTCGGTGGCCAGTGATGCAGGTGATTTGTTGTACTATGTCGCGATTTTTGTCGACATCAGTGAGCGGGTGGTGCAGGAGCGCAAGCTCTGGGATCTGGCCCGTTACGATCATTTAACCGGCCTGGTGAACAAACACTTTTATTCGGAATTGGTGACCAAGGCGCTGGAGCGGGCCAAGGCCAGCGGCAACCGCTGTGCCTTCTTCTTTATCGATTTGGACAAGTTCAAACCGGTGAACGACAGCTATGGTCATCATGTGGGCGATCAACTTTTGGCCGCCGTAGCCGAGCGTTTGACCACCACGGTCCGCAGCCATGACATAGTCTCGCGCCATGGCGGCGACGAGTTTTCCATCATAGTTGAAGATGTGGGCTCCAAAGAAAACGCAGCCATGATAGCCCGCAAGATCATCGACAATGTGCAGAAGCCTTTTCACATCGAAGGCCGACAGATCCATGTCAGTTGCAGCGTGGGTATCAGCCTGTATCCCGACCACGGCCACAATGCCAGCGGACTTATCCGCGCCGCCGATCAGGCCATGTATGAGGCCAAGAGTTCCGCCGCGGACGGCTATCAGATCTATCAGCTGATGTAAGCGGGTCGTCAGTCAGTTGCCGCCAAGGCGCTCGGCTATCACGGCGCCGATGCCGGCACCGACCGCCAGGCAGATGGCGATCCACAACCCGAGATCATCGGCGAACTGTCCTATGACTACACCCACCACCACACCCAGGCTAATGCCGACACCTATGGCTTTTTCCCTGGCAGCGAATTGCTGCTCTTGCTTGTCTTTGTTCATGGCCTTTTCCTTGGTTAATGAATGCTTATCTCTGCCGGCCCCGGGATTGCAGTATTGTCCGAGTTTTCACAATCACCGGCCCTTGAGTGCATGGGCAGCAAGTACATGGTGCAGCAAATAGCCGCTGAAATATAGTTCATGGGGAGTGGCAGTGGATCGGGTATGAATTCCGAATTTGGTTTCTTGGTGTTCGTGACTCATTGGTCACTAACGACATACACCATTTGAATTTTGTAAATAATTACATACAATCAAGTTTATGGAAGCTGCGAGCTTGAAATCATGGACTTAAATGAATTTATCCTTCTGGTCGACGACGATCAGGAATTGACAGAACTGTTGAGCGACTTCCTCGGCAAGAATGGCTTTGAGGTCAGAACCGAGGCCAACGGTGCGGCAGCCGCGAGGCGTATCATTGAGGAGCGTCCGCGTCTGGTGGTATTGGATGTGATGTTGCCCGAGCTTGATGGCCTGTCTATTTGTCGCAAAGTGCGGGCCAGCTATCCCGGTCCGATACTTATGCTCACAGGTCTGGGGGATGATATAGACGAAGTGGCCGGGCTCGAAACCGGGGCCGATGACTATATCGCCAAGCCGGTGCGTTCGCGGGTGCTGCTGGCCAGGATCCGCAGTCTGTTGCGGCGCTACGAGCTGCTGGAAAACCTGAAACAGGAACCGGCGGTGGTCAATACCGAAGTGCAACTTGTGGTCAATGGACTGCGCCTGGACAAGCTTGCCCGCAGTGCCAGTCTGCACGGAACCGCCCTGGAGCTGACCATAGCCGAATTTGAGTTGCTGTGGTTGCTGGCCAAACACGCGGGACGGACTCTGGACAGGGATGCAATTTGCGATCACTTCAGGGAGTTGGGATACGACAGCACGCACCGCACCATAGATCTCAGGGTATCGCACCTGAGGCGCAAAATGGGTGACGATCCCAGGGAGCCGGTGCTCATTAAAACCATGCGTGGCCAAGGCTACGTTTTGACAGTGAAGTGATTGCAATGAAATCAGCAATGTCCCGCCACCAATGGCTCCTGCTGGGGATAGGGATCACGCTGATTTTGCTGTTATTGCTGCTGCCCTCCGACAAAAGCCAGACCCAGGTTGCGCCCCCTACACCCCAGAGTCAGAAGATTGAAGCCCTGCTGGCGTTGGCCGCCTCGTCCAGAAACGAAGAGCCGCAAAAGACCCTGGAATACGGTGAGCAGGCATTGGCCTTGCTGGCGCAGTCGCCGGATGCTGAAGCGGAAGTGATGGCGCTCAGTAATCTCGCCTGGGCGAAGATGATGCTGGGTCAGTTTACCGATGCGGCCCGCCTGGGGGAGCAGGCATTGTCTGTGGCCGAGACGCAAACAGATCAGACTCTGCTGGTGGTACCCCTCAATGTGACCGGGCTGATTTATTGGCGCCAGAGTCAACTGGATAAGGCCCTGACCTATTACCAGAGAGCTCTGACGCTGGCGAAGGAGCTTGGCAAGCCGTCTTTTGAAGCGACCACTTACATCAACATGGGCCTGATATACAGTGACAAGGCCGAGTATCAGCAAGCGCTGGAATGTTTCAGTAAGGCCAGGGATATTCACAGTGGTTTGGGAGAGGAGCGGCCACTGGCCACGGCACTGAATAATATCGCCGGTATCTATGCCGCTCTGGGCGATTTTGGCGAGGCACTGGCAAATCAGCAACAGGCGCTCAGGATCCGGGAGCAACTGGATGACAGGCCCGGCATTGCCGAGCTGCATCACAACATCGGCATTACCTATGAACATATAGGCGATCTCAAGGCCGCCAAGGTGCAACTGCAAACCGGCCTGGCGGGATTCGAGGCCCTGGGTGACAAGACAGGCATGGCCCAGGCACTGAATGCCTTGGGCACGGTCAATCAAAAACAACAGCAATACGACGCCGCCAAGACCAATATGGAGCGGGCGCTCGCCTATGGCGAAGAACTGAATGACGGCAATATCACCGGCGAAGCCTTGCTCAGTCTGGGCAAATTACATCTTGCTCAGGGCGACCCCCAAAAAGCCAGGCGCTACCTGGAGCGTGGCCTGGCCATAGCCGATCGTCTTGGTCTGGTGGCACTGCAGGCGGAGGGGCGCTTGCGCCTGGCCGACTATTTTCTTGCGGTGGGGCTTGGGGATCTTGCCCTGGAGCGAGCCAATCAGGCCTTGCAGCAGGCATTGGCCAGCGGCGATCGCAGCCAGCTCAGGGACGCCAATGCGTTACTGGCACAAATTTATGAACGCAAAGGGGATTTTCGCCAGGCACTGGCCAGTCACAAGGAATTTAAAAGCATCAATGATGCCCTGTTCAACAGCGCGTCCCAGGAGCGACTGGCCTGGCTGCGCAGTTCGTTCGAAGATGAAAAGCGGCAGCGGCAGATAGCCCAGTTGGAGCGGGACAAAGCACTGCAGGATGAGGTGATCCGGCAGCAGCGCTTCACCCGCAATATCTGGATTGTGGCTCTGGTGGCCCTGGCAGCTATTTTGTTGCTGCTTTACGGGCGCCACAGCCAAGCCAGAGTGAATCACGCCCTGCAGCGTGCCATCCTGATGCAACGTAACTTAATGCAGGCGGTAGCACATGAGTTCAGGGCCCCCCTGGCCAGGGTGCAATTGGCCTTTGATATGTTGCTTGAGGCCGATGCCGGCGAAAGGCCTCAGCTTGAAGACAGGATCCTCAAAGGGCTGGAAGAATTGGATGAGCTTATCCGAGAGATAGTGAAACTCATCAAGGCCGAAGGCAGCCCCAGAAGGGCGCCGGCGGAGGGCATAGAGTTGGCCCCCTTGCTGGAAACCCTGGTGGCCAGGCTGCAACCCTTGTTTCCGGATAAACAGGTGGGCTTGAGCAATGCCGGCCCCGAGCTGCAGATCATGGCCAGCAAGAAGCACTTTGAGTGGCTTATCAATAACCTGCTTTCCAATGCGCTCAGATACAGTCGTGAGCAGGTGCAAATAGCCTGCTCCGTTGAGCCCGGGCATATCAGCATAGTGGTTGATGATGATGGCCCCGGGGTGCCAGAGGAGGAGCGGGAAAGGATCTTTGAACCTTTTGTCCGCCTCGATCCCAGTCGTACCCGCGCCACCGGTGGCGTCGGCCTGGGTCTGGCCATCGCCCGCCGGCTGGCCGAAAATGGCCGCGGCCATATCGAAGTCAGTGACAGCCCCTTGGGTGGTGCTCGCTTTAAATTAATTTGGCCCCGCTGACCACATATAGCCCCCTTCCTACAAAGTGTGTGAAAACATACAAATCAGTGATTTGACCGCAATCACACCTTCCTAAACGCCCTTTATTCAGTCTTCTGTTGGACTTTTGCTGTTCAAAAAGTGACTTTTTGTTTGCTTTTTGTTTTTTGTGTGACTAAATTGTGTCTGAGCGCATACACAAACATTACATATAGTGCGCTCTGAACCTCAGGAGAACACAAATGAGAAAGCCACATATCCGCTTAAGCCGCTTAACGCTGGCGATGCTGTCAACATCGCTGATGGCGGTGTCTGCACCAACACTCGCGGCCAAAAAGCTCGAAGCCAAAGATGATTTCGAACCATCCTCTGTGATTGTCAAATTCAAGGAAAGTGCCAAGAAGGCCGAGCGCAAGCAACTCGCCAACCTGCTGGGCGCCTCGTTCAAGGACAAGAATGACGACGGCGTTGACGATCGCTTCCGCAATATCGCCAAGGGGCGTCTGGCAGAGCTGACGTTGCCTATTGGCCTTGACCCCAGGGTGGTAATTGAGCGCCTTAAGCACAACCCCCATGTCGAGTTCGCCGAGCTCAATACCCGTTTTCATCCTTCCGTGGTGCCCAACGACCCGCTGTACGGTCAGCTGTGGGGCATGCCCATGATCAGCGCCGAAAAGGCCTGGGAAATGAATATGGGCACCAAGAATGTGGTGGTTGGCATCATTGACACCGGCTTTGATTACACTCATCCGGACCTGCGTGACAATATCTGGACCAACCCCAATGAAGTAGCTGATAACGGTATAGATGACGACGGTAACGGCTACATCGACGATATCCATGGTATTTCCGCCATCAATGACAACGGCAATCCCATGGATACCCATTACCACGGTACCCACGTGGCCGGCACCATTGGTGCCACCGGAAACAACGGTATCGGTGTGGCAGGGGTGAACTGGAACACCTCCATGATTGGTTGTTCTTTCCTGGGCGGTCAGGGGGGCACCACGGCTGACGCTATCCAGTGTCTCGATTACATGGTTGACATGAAAAACCGCGGCGTGAACATCCGCGTACTGAACAACTCCTGGGGTGGCGGTGCCTTCAGTCAGGCACTGAAAGATGCCATTGCTGCCGCCGACAATGCCGGCATGCTGTTCGTTGCCGCCGCGGGTAACGACGCCGTCGATAACGATGTCAATGAGAACTGGCCATCGAATTATGATGTACCTAACGTATTGGCCGTGGCCTCAACCACCAGTACCGATGCCATGTCCAGCTTCTCCCAGTGGGGTCTGAACACAGTCGACATGGGTGCCCCGGGCTCAAATGTTTACTCCACCATTCCGGGTAGTGATTATAACACCCTGAGCGGTACTTCTATGGCGACACCGCACGTGGCCGGTGCCGCGGCGCTGGTATTGGCAGCCGATCCTTCTTTGACCACAGCCGATGTGAAAAACATTCTGATGGCTTCAGGGGATCCCAACGCCGCCCTGGAAGGCAAGACGGTTTCCGGTAAGCGCCTGAACGTGGAAAGCGCCCTGAACATGGCCGGTGCCGGTGGTCCGGGTTACTACCTGCTGGTGAGTCCACCCAGCCGTACCGTTAACCAGGGGTCACCCACCTTCTTCGATATCGATATGAATGCCGTGGGTGGTTATAACGGCAACGCGACCTTCAGCGCTGAAGTGCCGGCTGGCCTTAATGCCGTGGTCAGCTTCTCCAATACCACGGTTCCTGCCGATGGTATGACGACCATGACGGTAACCACAGACTCAAACACAGCGCTGGGCAACCACGTGATCACCATCAATGCGGTGGACGGTGATATCACCAAGAGTATTGATGTCAGCCTGCTGGTGTATCCTGCCGGTACCTTCAGCACTACCTACAGCAACACCACTCAGGTATCCATTCCCGACAACGATGCCAACGGTATCAGCAGTATCATCAATGTACCCATGAACCTGACCCTGACGGATCTGGTCGTGAATGTGGATATCACCCACTCCTACATTGCCGATTTGCTTGTGACCCTGACCTCACCCAGTGGTCGTACCGTCACCCTGCACAACCATACCGGTGGCAGTGCCGACAACCTGGTGGCCAGCTTCCCGCTGGAGGATTTCGACCTGGAAGACGCTTTTGGTGACTGGATCCTCAAGGTTGCCGATACTGCCGGTCAGGATGTGGGCACCCTTAACAGCTGGAGTCTGGATGTGACCGGTGGCTCGCAGCCGGGTACCAACCTGCCTCCCACTGTGACCCTGGGCCAGAACCTGGCAAATGCCCTGTACCTGCCCGGCGATGCCATTCACTTTGTGGCCGACGCCCAGGACTCTGAAGACGGCGATGTGCGTGCCTCTTTGGTGTGGATTTCCAGCCTGGACGGTCAGATAGGCACAGGTGGCAGCTTCACCCGCGCAGATCTGAGCCAGGGTAGCCACCAGATCACTGTGACTGCCACTGACAGTCAGGGTGTGACCAGCAGCCGTGAGTTCTTTCTGTATGTTGTTAGTGACGGCACCGTTGTTTCCTACGAGGACACTACGCGTCAACCACTCCCTGATATGGCTACAGTAATCGCCGAAATCGAAGTGCCCTTGGGGGTCAAGATCCGCGACATGAGCTTGTTCGTTGATATTCAACACAGTTTTGCCAACGACATGCTGATCCATCTGGTGTCTCCAAACGGTACCCGGGTTGAGATTTTTGATCGCAAAGCAAGCGGTGAGTACTACCGTGATCTGGTGAAGACCTTCTTCCCGGTTGAATTCAACGGTGAAGTTGCCACAGGCATCTGGCAGTTGGTCATCAAGGATGAATGGAGCAACAACTCCGGTTGGCTGAACCGTTGGGAACTGAGCTTTACCCATGACGGCAGTGGCAGCGACCCGGTTAACGCCGCGCCTGTGGTCAGCATCAGCGACCCTGTAGGTGGCACGAGCTTTACCGAAGGTGATCTGGTGACCTTCGTGGCCTCTGCCAATGATGCCGAAGATGGTGATGTCACCAACACCCTGGTGTGGTCTTCCAACCTTGACGGCGTTATCGGCAACGGTGCCAACTTCAGCACCACGGCACTGAGTGTGGGCAGCCACACTGTAACCGCCAGCGCGTCCGACAGCGCCAATGCGTCCGGTGAAGCGGTTGTTTCTTTGACCGTTAACCCTGCGCCCGTCAACCAGTTGCCGACCGCTGAGTTCAGCTTCACGGCCGCCGGTCTGAATGTGAACTTCAGTGACCAGTCCGGAGACACTGACGGTGCGGTAGTGACCTGGCTCTGGGACTTCGGTGATGGTGAGATATCCAGCCTGGCCAACCCAAGCCACAGCTATGCCACAGGTGGCAGCTACCAGGTCAACCTGACCGTTACCGATAATAGCGGTGACAGCCAAAGCGTGACCCACACAGTCGCAGTGGCAGCCCCAGTGAGCCTGATGGGTAATGGTGTGGTAAGTGGTGACCGGGTGGTTGTGGATCTGGCTTGGTCCGGTTCCAAGAGCAACCTGGTGGATATTTACCGTGATGGCCAGCTGATTGCCAGCACCCGCAATGACGGCAGCTATACCGACCGTTTCAGAAGCGTTGCCGGCAACTTCAGCTACCAGGTGTGTGAGCAGGGCAACAATGCCTGTTCAGAAGTGGTTAATTTCACACCTGAAACCAGCACCAAAGGACGCAATAAGCAGTAAGCCGTAAGCAATAAGCCTTTGCGTCAATACACAGCCGCCTTCCCTGGAAGGCGGCTTTTTTTATTCCGGAGCAGCAATCAATTGGAATATCAAAATGTGCATAAGCCTATGGGTTTTCCTTACGGCAGCGGACAGGCATCATTGGTGCACTGTGCCATAGTGTGGCCTTACTGACCCAAGGGGCGATGCTGCTGTGCTGTTTTTTGTTGCGCTTGGTTTTGCGCTGGATTTTGTTGAGTAATGGCTTGTGCCGCCAGCAGCTGTCGCGCCTGGAGCAGCAACAGATTGCCGCTGCGATAGGGCTGGTGATAGAGGGCCTGCGCCAACAGGACAGGATCCGGCCTTTTACTTGGGTAGATGACCAGGGTGTCCGGATGCTGCTCTAACCAGGCCAGGTTCAGCTCCTCTTCCTGCTGCAGCTCCACCAGAGGTTGTTGCAGACGCCCGGCGAATTGAAACTGGGCGTCATAGCTGCCCCAGAAGGCCAGGGTTTGCCCTTCTTGTTGCAGCTGTTGCACCCGGGTGGCCAGCGGCGTCATATCGTAGTTGTCGAACATAGGTTGCCGGATGGCGACAAGCAAACAGCTGATAAGCATTGGAAATAACAACAGTTGCCCCGGCCTGGCCCACTCAGAGTCGGGCTTGCGGAACAGTGCCGGTAAAGCCAGCACCAAAGGCAGCAATGCCAAGGCTGGGCTGAATTGGGTGGTGGGCGGCTTGCCAAACAGCCCACCGGCCCACCAGGGCAGGCCCAGGATGAGCAGGGCTATCAAGAGGGCAAACACTGCCAGGGGGTATTGGCGAACGGCTTGCCAGGTGCCCATTCTGTTGCCTATGTACAGGGCCACGAAGGGCAGCAGTGGTGTCAGGTAATGCACCTGCTTGCCGCTTATCAGACTGAAGCTGACGAGGATGAAACCGCCATAGAGCAGCAGTGCCCGGTCGCAGCCACTTTCGGGGCGGCTGAGAACAGCACGCCAGATACCTCGCAGCAGTGGCAGGGGCAATAGCATCACAGGCAAGAGTAACAGATACCAGTAAAAGGGCCGGGCGTGGTCAAAGGACTGCACCATGCGACCCGTGGTTTGCTTCCAAATCAGTTCGTTTTCATAGCCGCTGCCGCCGGCAATCACAGCCGGGATCAGCCAACAGGCAAACAAGGCCAACCCGAGCGGCAGTGCCATAGCCAGCCCGCGGAAAAATGTCGCTGACCTCAGGTTGCCCTCCTTGCGCCACAGTCCCTGCAGCGCGGCAAAGGGCAGGGCGTAGAGCAGGAATACAGGTCCCTTGGCCAGGAGTCCCAAGCCCAACGTTGCGGCCGCCAGGGCGATAAAACGTCGCAGCCCCCGTTCGCTGTAGTGGAGGCAGGCCAGGGCCCAGGTCAGTACAAACAGGCTCAGCAGTTGATCGAACATCAACATGGACGAATACAGGTTCCAGCCGGCGAGGGAAAACAGCAGCACTGGAGCGTAGCGCGCCGCGGTGTCTGTCTGCGGGTAATAGCGGCGGGCCAGGGCGAACAGCAACACATAGTTGCCACAGTTGATCAGGCTGACAGCCAGTCGGGCCGCCCATTCACTGACCCCAAACAGGGCCCAGGACAGCTGGATAAGCCAGAACAACAGGGGTGTCTTGTGGGCATAGGGCTCACCATTCTTGAGCGGCACCAGCAAACTGTTATCGCGCCACATCTCCCAGGCCACAGATATGTAGCGGGTTTCATCCACCGGCGTGAGCGGCCTGAGCCACAGGTGCAGCAGTGCCAACATCAGCGCCGCAACCAAAGTGGCGCAGAGCCAAGCCTGTGGTGAGTTGTAACTGGGTGTCGGTGGCGTTTGGGTCATGATGGTGTGGCGATTGCGCTGGATTGGTGCTTAGGGTGGCAGGCAAATATGAAAAATTAATTAAGCACCAAGCATAGATGCTGCCGGCCATTGGCGCACTGGGACTTAAGTTGGATTCTCGGCTGGCGCGACAGGTTGTGGTGAGTGGCATAAAAAAAACCGGGCTCAGGCCCGGTTTTTTATTGGGAATGGCTTTAAAGGATAAAGCGGCTCAGGTCTTCGTCCTGCACCAGGTTGTCCAGGTGTGCATTCACATAGTCGGCGTCTATGGTGAAACTGGCCCCCGACTTGTCCGAGGCCTCGAAGGAGATCTCTTCCATCAGTTTTTCCATGACAGTGTGCAGGCGGCGGGCACCGATATTTTCGGTGCGCTCGTTAACCTGCCAGGCAGCCTGGGCGATACGTTCAATGCCGGAGGTGGTAAATTCCACCGTCACCCCTTCGGTGGCCATCAGCGCCGTGTATTGCTCGGTCAGGGAGGCGTGGGGTTCGGTAAGGATGCGCTTGAAGTCATCGGCAGACAGGGCATCCAGTTCGACCCGGATGGGCAGACGACCCTGCAGCTCAGGGATCAGATCCGAGGGCTTGGACATCTGGAACGCACCCGAGGCGATAAAAAGTATGTGGTCCGTTTTCACCATGCCGTGCTTGGTGTTGACCGTGCAGCCTTCCACCAGCGGCAACAGATCCCTCTGTACCCCTTCGCGGGATACGTCCGGGCCCGAGGTTTCACCGCGTTTGCAAATCTTGTCTATCTCGTCGAGGAAGACTATGCCGTGCTGCTCCACCAGTTCAATGGCCTGCTCCTTGAGATCCTCCTGGTTCACCAGCTTGGCGGCTTCCTCTTCGCTGAGCTGCTTCAGGGCGTCCTTGATCTTGAGCTTTTTGCGCTTGGCTGGCGCCTGGCCCATGTTCTGGAACAGGCTCTGCAGCTGGTTGGTCATCTCTTCCATGCCCGGTGGCGACATGATTTCCACACCAATCTGGGGTGCGGCGACCTCGATCTCGATTTCTTTGTCGTCCAGCTGACCTTCACGCAGTTTCTTGCGGAAGATCTGGCGGGTATTGGAGCTGTCTTCGCTGGCGGTTTCCCAATCATTTTTCGGCTTGGGCAGCAGGGCATCGAGGATGCGCTCCTCGGCGGCTTCCTCGGCGCGGGTGCGGCATTTTTTCATCTGCTGCTCGCGGGTCAGTTTGATCGCCACATCGGTGAGATCGCGGATAATCTGTTCCACTTCCTTGCCCACATAGCCCACTTCGGTGAATTTGGTGGCTTCCACCTTGATAAAGGGGGCGTTGGCCAGTTTGGCCAGTCGACGGGCGATCTCGGTTTTACCGACACCCGTGGGGCCTATCATCAGGATATTTTTCGGGGTCACTTCGTGGCGCAGTGCAGCGTCGAGCTGCATGCGGCGCCAGCGGTTACGCAGGGCGATGGCGACACTGCGCTTGGCCTTCTGCTGACCTATGATATGGGCGTCCAGCTCGTGGACTATCTCGCGTGGGGTCATTTCAGACATGGGAATTCCTTGCGCGCGCTCAGTAGTTGAGCTCTTCAATGGTCTTGTACTGGTTGGTAAACACGCAGATGTCGCCGGCTATGGTGAGGGCCTTCTCGGCTATGGTGCGTGCGTCCAGCTCGGTATTTTCCAGCAGGGCGATGGCGGCGGCCTGGGCGAAGTTGCCACCTGAGCCTATGGCAATCAGATCGTTCTCCGGCTGCACCACGTCACCGTTACCCGTGATGATCAGTGAACTCTCGGCATCGGCCACCGCCAGCAGGGCTTCCAGCTTGCGCAACATGCGGTCGGTGCGCCAGTCTTTGGCCAGCTCGACGGCAGCCCGGAGCAGATGGCCCTGGTGCATTTCCAGCTTGGCCTCGAAGCGTTCGAACAGGGTGAAGGCGTCGGCGGTGCCGCCGGCAAAACCGGCCAGCACCTTGCCGTGGTACAGGCGGCGCACCTTCTTGGCATTGCCCTTCATAACGGTATTGCCAAGGGAGACCTGGCCATCACCGGCGATAACCACCTGGTTGTTGCGGCGTACGGATACGATAGTAGTCACAGTGGATCCTCTTTGTGATGCCGAAGGCTGTGGCCTGCGGGGGACTATGACTCTTGATATGGGGACGCTGTCGCGGATATCAAGCTTGATGGTTTGAGGAAGGTCACAAAAACAGCGGGGGCCGCCCCTAGGCCGCCCCCGTTACAGACTGGATCAGTTTTGCCAGAGCCAGATGCGGCAACCGTTCATGCCAATGCTCTGCAGCTTGTGCTTGGCCTTTTCGCCGTCGCGTTTACGCTCGAAGGGCCCCAGCACCACCTTAAACCAGACACCGCTGGAACCTTCGACCCGGCGCACCTGGGCTTCCAACCCCTGGAAGGCGATCACGGCCTTCATTTCCTCGGCCTGTTCCTGCTTGCGGAACGAGCCGCACTGCATCTGGTAGGGACCGGCGGATTTCATAGCATCGTCGGGCACATCCACCTCAACCTGCTTTTTCTCCAGCTCCTCCAGGTAGGTCCACTCTTCCTTGGGCATGGGTGGCAGGGCGTTGGGATCCTTCTTGGCCGGGCTGGCGGCCTGGATCTTGGGTTCTGTTTGCTTGGCCTCAGGTGCCTCGGCACTGCCCTTGATGGACCAGAGGAAGTAACCGAAGGCCGCCACGGCGGCCACCACTATGGCGATCAGCAACCAGGGCTTGCGCGCCGGTGGAGCCGACTTTTTGCGGCTTCCACGGGACGCCGGGCCGCGGGGCTTGCGGTTGGCGTAGTCGCGACTCATGACTTACATGCGCTCCAGTGTCTCAATGCCCAGCAGTGACAGACCCTGTTTAAGGGTGCCTGCGGTCAGACGGGCCAGCAACAGACGGCTGTCGCGGGCGCTGTCGCTGTCGGCGTTCAGCACAGGGCAGGCCTCGTAGAAGCTGGAAAAGGCACCGGCCAACTCGTAGAGGTAGCCGCAGAGTATGTGTGGCTGCCCCTTGTCGACCATGCGATTGAGGATCTCGCCGAACTGGGCCAGCTTGTTGCCCAACTCTTTTTCCTTGTCGTGCTCGAGCTGGATTTTGGCCTGGCTCAGGTCGATGTTCTCGGCGCGCTTGAAGATACCGGCCACCCGGGTGTAGGCATACAGCAGGTAAGGTGCGGTATTGCCTTCGAAGCTCAGCATCTGCTCGAAGCTGAAGATGTAATCGCTGGCGCGGTTTTTGGACAGGTCTGCATACTTGACCGAGGCAATGCCCACCACGCGGGCGATTTCCTTAACTTCGGCGTCGCTCATGTCCGGATTCTTGCTGCGCACCAGTTGCTCGGCGCGCTCCACCGCTTCATCCAACAGATCCACCAGTTTCACTACGCCACCGGAGCGGGTCTTGAACGGACGGCCGTCTTCACCGTTCATGGTGCCAAAGCCCATGTGCTCCAAAGTCATTTCCGGACGGACAAAACCGGCCAGGCGTCCCAGGCTGAACACCTGTTGGAAGTGCAGCGCCTGACGCAGGTCAACGAAATACAGGGCGCGGTCTGCCTTGAGCACGTTGGAGCGGTAGCGCATGGCCGCCAGATCCGTGGTGGCATAGAGGAAGCCACCGTCGGCCTTCTGGATGATCACCGGCAGCGGCTCGCCTTCCTTGTTGCGGAATTCTTCCTGGAATACCACCTTGGCGCCTTCGCTCTCGGACAGCAGCCCCTGGGCGTCGAGATCTTTAACCACCTGGGCCAGATCGTCGTTATAGGCGCTCTCGCCGTGGACATCGGCGCGGGTCAGGCTGACCCCCAGACGGGCATAAACGTCGTGGCAGTGGCTCAGGGAAATGTCGTTGAATTCACGCCACAGCTTGTTGCAGTAGGCATCGCCGGATTGCAGCTCCACCACCAGTTGGCGGGCGCGGGTGGCAAACTCGGCCGACTCGTCAAAACGCAGTTTGGCGGCGCGGTAAAAGCTTTCCAGATCCGACAGCTCCAGATTGGCCTGCTCGCCGTTATTGGCGCGCAGTTCTTCCATGTAGGCCAGCAGCATGCCGAACTGGGTGCCCCAGTCGCCGACGTGGTTTTGGCGGATCACCTTGTGACCAAGGAACTCCAGTGCCCGCACCACGCTGTCACCAATGATGGTGGAACGCAGGTGGCCCACGTGCATCTCTTTGGCCAGATTGGGGGACGAGTAGTCCGCCACTATGGTTTGTGGCTTGGGCAGGGCGATTCCCAGATGCTCATCGGCCAGGGCCGCCTGCAGCTGGTTTGCCAGGGCGTTGTCGTCGATAAAGAAGTTGATAAAGCCGGGACCGGCGATCTCCACCTTGGCCACATGGCTGGAGGCAGGCAGGTTGTCGATGATCAGTTGCGCCAGTTCACGGGGATTCTTGCCGGCTACCTTGGTCAGCATCATGGCCAGGTTGGTCGCCAGATCACCATGGCTCTTGTCCTTGGTGCGGTCGACCTGAATGCGGGCCTCAAAATCGGCCGGCAATATGCCCTGTTGCTTGAAGGATTCGACGGTTTGTTCCAGCAAAGATTGAATATGTGATTTCATTGGCGTTTATCAACACTGACTGCAGTTGGTTAATACGGAATAACCGCACATTCTAGCGCTTCAAGGTGAGTGAATGCTATCTCTGGGGGGATTTTTTTGCCCTGATTTGAGGACGGTTTCCCGGGTAGGTCGTCATCTTGTTGGCTTGGGAAAGACGGTTATGGCAAATCCGCTGCCGACGGGCGGGTGAGGCCCTGCACTCAGCCATGGAGATTATTGGGTTGAGTCAGGGGCATGGGTGCTTCGAAGTGGGCGTTGACCGGAAAGCGGATGGCAAAGGCCGCACCGCCCAGACTGGAATTCGGCACATAGCGGACATTGCCCTTGAGCAGGGTGGCGGCATTGAATGCCGCAGACAGCCCAAGGCCGGTGCCGCCACGACTGCGGCTGGTCGTAAAGAAGGGTTCAAACATGTGCTCGGCCACCTCGGCCGTAATGCCCTTGCCATTGTCTTCAATCAGAATTTCCAGATGGTGATTTTTCACTTCGGCACGGATTTGCAGCTTGTTTTCCCTGTCCCGATTGAAGGCATGGGTATAGGCATTGGACAGGATATTGCTGACTATCTGACTCAACAGACTTTGATTGGTGGTGATATAGAGGTTTTCGTCTGCTTCTATGTCGAGGTCCACCTTCATGGGGGCGAAGATCAGCGAGGTGGACTCGCAGATTTCACCCAGCACCTGCTTGAGGTTGATATTACGGTGTTCCTCGTGGCTTTGCTCGGCGGCCACGGTTTTGAATTTCTGGATCAGGTTGCTGGCGCGGGTGATGTTGCTGACGATAAGTTCACAGCTTTGCTGATACTCATCCAGTATGGCGTTGATTTCCTCCAGGGTGGCATCGGGGCTGTGGATAAGTTTGACCAGTTCGTCGATATGGGCCAGCTGGGCGCTGGCGGCGGTCAGGCAGATGCCTATGGGGGTGTTGATCTCGTGTGCCACCCCGGACACCAGGCCCCCCAGGGCCGCCATTTTTTCCTGTTCCACCAGCACCTGTTGCGCCCGCTTAAGGATTTGCAGCGAGTGTTCCAACTCCTGGGTCCGCTCCTTGACCTGTTTGGCCAGTTCATCCTTGTAGGAGCGTTCCAGTTCCAGCAGTCTTTCCCTGTCTTCCAGGGCTATCTGCAGCTCGGTACGGGATTTTTTGATGGCACTGAAGGAGCGCCGCAGTTGCTCCTGCATTTCATTAATCGCCAATGCCACCAGGTCAAACTCGTTTTGTTTGCCCTTCTGGTGAAAGGCCAGTGGCGAGAACTCACCTTCAAGATCAATGCGTTGACAGTATTCGCTGAGGCTGTGAAGGTGGCGGGTGATGTTGATCCACACCAGAAACAGGATCATGCCGGCCACCAGAAAGGTCTTGATGGCATTGGACAGCAAGATCAGGATTGCCCTGTCATAGAGGCGTTGGTAAATGGCATTCAAATCCGCCTGCACCAGCAGCTTGCCAACGGCGATGGATTCGCTGCCGGAGTTATACTGCAGCGGAAATTCCCGCTCCAGCACGTTATCGTCCAGGCGCTCACCTATTGCCCAGTGCTGGCCGCTGTCATCATTGATCAATATGTAGGTGATATCCGGCAGCTGGATTAAACCATTAAGCTGGGTATTGATCAGTCGCTCGTCTATGACCCAGATGCTGGCGGCCAGCACGTCGAGGTTGACCGTTTCTATGGTGGTGAATGCCCGGTCAATACGGCCCAGGTCGCTGCGGTAATCCATCACCAGCTGGTAGCCCGTGGTCACCAGGGTGATCAGCGAGCTGAACAGCACTATGGAGATCATCAATTTTCTGCCGATGGGGCTTTGCACCAATTGACGGGAGAAAGTCAGCATAGAGGGACAGGTATCCTAAAGGCCCGGGGTTTGATTATGTATAAGCATAGCCCCCTTGTCCAAATCACACAGAAAATCTATCAGATTGAACAGGCTATACCCAAGCAGCCAATGCTGGCATCCATTTTGCTTTACTTGATTGCTGTTCAATTTTCTGACGCATGGGATGAGCTATGAACAAACTGGATCTGACATCATTGGGTGGTCTTAATGGTAAACATTGGTTGACCAAGACCATGTTGTGGTTGGTGGTCGCCTGTGGCGGCTTGCTGTTTGGGCCCCAGGCGCTGCTGGAAGCCCTGAATTTGAATTCTGTGGTACAGAGTCAGCCCCAGCTTTTGGGATTGGGACTGATTATCGGTGCCGCTTACTTTGTCAGTCGATTGTTGAATTTTCTATTGGACGAAGCCATCTGTTATTTGGGTGACAGACGAGCGGTGGAAACCATTGAAAAAAAGGTGCGTTTGCTGGATCCGGCCGAGCGCGCCCTGTTGCGGGAGTTCTTTCTGCAGGGGGCCACTATTTTAACCTTGCCCAAGGACGAACTGGCGGTGAAGAGCCTGGTGGCCACCAATATCCTCGAATGCCTGGGAAATGAGCGTCATTATGCGATTCAGGGTTCCACGGCTGACTATAAAATTTCCATGAAAGCCAGGATTTACCTGAACCGTGATGTGCTGCGACTGCCGGCGGGAGAGCCCAGTCAGGAAGAGTTGCAGCAGCTTATCCGCACCCGTCCAAGCTTTGTCACCGGCCTGGTTCAGGCCCGCAAGCCAGGCTCACAACGCGCAGCCTGAGCCTGATTCCAGGTAGGGATGCCGACAATAAAAACGGGGGCCAATGGCCCCCAAAATAAATCACTCAATACTTGCAACTTGCACAGATCAGAACAACAGAAAGCAAAAACCCTAGGGCTTGGCAGACTTCACAAAGAACATCCACGATAAATAGGAAATAATCCCTATCGTGCTGAAGATAACTATCATAGAGAGTAAACCGATAGGGTTACCAAACATTAAATCGAGCCAAAACGCCATGATTGAAATCCTCTTTCTTGTGCGGTCGTGATTAACCTATCTCGATGACGCTCCCGAATTACTGATCCTGATCAATAAAGTCCCCATCCCGGCCTCCTGACACATTTTCAGTGTTAAAAGTTTGAGTTTCATCAAGTTTATTGTGATTTTTTGATCGCAGCCGATTTTCCGGCTTGTTGGCACTGCACCTTTGTAGGGCAAAAGTTGACAAAATTCTCTGTATTTACAAAAAGATTCAATGAAAAGTGCGTTCGCAATTTTTGGACCTTGCATCTATAACTAACAGTGAAGAAGCGAATGGAAAGGAAGCCTCGAATGCTATTTTCATCCCAGTCTACGCCTCCGGCGACCATACTCATTGTTGATGATGAATTGGCCAACCTGTTGTTGCTGGAAGAGGCTCTGAAGGAGCTTGGCAGCATTATCACCACCCAGGATGGTGAAGAAGCGCTGCTGTTGGCTGAGCAGCACAGACCCGAAGTGATATTGCTGGATATCGAAATGCCGGGCATGGGCGGCTTTGAAGTCTGCAAGCGGCTGAAGCGCAGCCCCAATACCTGTAACAGCGCCGTTATTTTTGTCACCTCCCATTCCGCCTCCGAGTTTGAATATCAGTCATTGAGCTACGGCGGTGTCGATTTTCTCAGCAAACCCATAGATTTCAGGCTGTGCCAATTGCGGGTCAGGAGTCAGCTGACCCTGGTGCAACAGGCCAATGCGCTGCGTACCGCCAGGGAAGAGTTACACGATTTGGTGACCCATCTGCCGGTATTTATTTCCTATTGGTCGCCTGACTGGCGCAACCTGTACAGCAATGACTTTGCCGGCCAGTGGTTCGAGCAAGGTGCCCAAAGCATGAAGGGGGAAGAGGCCATAGAGGTCCTGCCGCCTGAGTTGTGGCGCCAGCTGCCCTTGCATGGGGTCCATTCCGAAACCACCAGTCTGGTTTCCGTGCATCTGGACTCACCCATTCAGGGCGCCGAGGATCTGCAGGCCTATATTTCGCCCCGTTTTGAAAAAGAAGATGTCTGTGGCTACCTTCTGACCCTGGTGGATGTGACTGATATCAAGCGGGCCAAACGCGAACTATCGGCAGAAAAGGAACGCCTCAAGGTCACCTTGAGTTCCATAGGTGATGCCGTCATAGCCACAGATCTGGAGGGATGCATCAGTTTTATGAATCCCATTGCCGAGCGCATGACCGGCTGGTTGCTGCGGGAGGCCGAGGGAGAGCATATAGAAACCGTGATGAATCTGAGGGATGCCGACACCCAGATGCGTGGCCTGAATCCGGCTATCCTGGCGCTGAACGAGAAACGAATCGTCGCCATGGCGCTGAACAGTCAGCTGACCAGCCGCGATGGTACAGTGTACCGGGTCGAAGATTCGGCCGCCCCCATCAAGGATGAACTGGGCCAGGTTATAGGCGCCATCATGGTATTCCATGACATCAGCGAATCGATTGCCATGGCGGTAAAGATGAGTTACCTGGCCAATCACGATCAGCTGACGGACTTGCCCAATAGGATCCTGCTCCATGACAGACTCTGTCAGGCCTGCAAGACAGCCAAAAACAAGGGACGGCTGGTGGCCCTGTTCCTTATCGATATAGATCATTTCAAATACCTCAATGACTCCCTGGGGCACCATCATGGCGATGTGCTGATAAAACAGGTGGCCAAACGGCTGGAGTCGTTGATTGACACAGACTCCACCCTGGCCAGGATAGGCGGTGATGAGTTTGTACTGGTGATCCCCGAAATAGACAGCCCCGGGGTGATAGATTCCATGGCCCAGACCATTATCCGTTGCATGGAAGAGCCCTTCAGGCTCGAAGGCAAGGAGTACCAGCTGAGTGTCAGCGTCGGCATCAGCGTCAATCCGACCGATTCTGAGTCTGAAGAGAGCATGATGCGCTATGCCGATGTGGCCATGTACCGTGCCAAGCAGCAGGGGCGGAACCGCTACTGCTTCTTCTCCGAGGATCTGGAAGCCGAATTAATGCGCCGCCATGATATTGAAATGTTGCTGCGTCAGGCGATAGATCAGGATGGTTTCGAGGTGTTTTTCCAGCCCCAGTTTGCATTGCGCAACATGGCTCTGATTGGCGCCGAGGCCCTGGTGCGCTTGCGGGACAAGGATGGTAATTTCATTTCGCCGGCAGATTTTATTCCTTTGGCGGAAGAAACCGGCCTTATCAATCAGTTGGGGCGGCAGGTATTAAGAAAAAGTTGCCTGGCTGCCAAGGGCTGGCAGCGTTATGGCAAGGAACTGAGGGTCGCGGTCAATATTGCCGCCAAACAGTTTTCCAATCCTGCCTTTATCGATGAGGTGGCGGCGGCACTGGAAGAGTCGGAGCTGCGCAGTCATTTGCTGGAGCTGGAAGTCACCGAAAGTGCCCTGATGCTGGATTTTGACCAGGCGCAAAGCACCCTGGTTAAGTTGTCTGCCCTGGGTTTGTCTATCGCCATTGATGATTTCGGCACCGGTTATTCCAGCCTGTCTTATCTTAAGTTGTTCCCCGTGGATGTGCTGAAGATTGACCAGTCTTTTGTCAGGGATATGCTGGATGACGGCCAAAGTCTGGATATTGTCAGAACCATAGTGCATTTGGCCAAGTCGCTGAATCTGACCTTGGTGGGGGAGGGGGTAGAACGGGAATCCCAGAAACAGACCTTGCTGGAATTGGGCTGCGATCTCGGTCAGGGCTTCCTGTTTGCCAGGCCACTGCCTGCTGATGAATTTGAGCGCTTGTTGGTTGATTAGGCTTGTTGCTGCTTGATAAACGGCTACAGGCTTGCTTCGCATTGCGCCGGCTGCAGATCCCAACTTCGAAAGCAGTTGCGGCCTTCATGTTTGGCCCGGTACAGTGCCTGATCGGCAAGGACCAGAAGTTTGTCGGCATCCAATTCGGCGGCGGGGACTTGTGATGCCAGGCCTATGCTGAGACTGACACTTGCAGCCGCGGTTGAGTGTTCGTGGGGAATGGCCCGCTGTATCAATTGCTCCTGTATCAGGCGTGCCAAATGCTCGGCACCGGCCAGATCGGTATTGGGAAGCAAGGCCGCCAACTCGTCACCGCCATAGCGGCACAATAAATCAGATGGCCGCTTCAGCACTTGCCTGATGCATTGGGCTACCTGCGCCAGACATTCATCCCCCGCCAGATGGCCATAGTGATCGTTGAATGCCTTAAAGTGATCCACATCCAGCAGCATCAGGGTCAGAGGTTGTTCATCCCGCATGCACTGGCGCCACAGTGTTTGTAGCGCTTCATCAAAGCGTCGACGGTTGCCAATGCCGGTGACGCCGTCGGTAAGGGCCATGTTTTTGATAATCTGATATTGCAGTTTGACAGCCAATTGGGTGCGTACCCTGGCCTGAACCGTGACAGGGTTAATGGGTTTATTGATGTAGTCCACTGCCCCGAGAGCAAAGCCCGACGCCTCATCTTCGCCATCTGTCCTGGACGTCACAAAGATCACCGGAATATCCTCGGTAAGGGGATCGCTCTTGAGGAGTCGGCACACCTCGTGTCCGTCCATGCCAGGCATCACTACATCCAGCAATATGATGTCGGGAGATTGGTTGCGAGCCTGCTCCAGGGCGCTGGCACCATCAAGGGCCATCAACACATCAAAGTCGCTCTTGAATACTTCGTTGAGTGCCATGATGTTGATGGCCTGGTCATCGACCACCAATATCTTGGCCCGCTCGTTTGAAAGTGACAGGGTATGGTGGACTCGCTCCAGGATCATAATTGCTCCCTTAATTTACTGAGCAGGTTGAGCGCATCCTTGAACTTCAGCGATTCGGTCAGTTTCACCAACTTATGGGAGTCGGTATTCAGGGACGACAGGCCCGTGAGGGCTTGATGCAGTTCTCCCACCAAATCCAATGCCTTGAGGTTGCCCGTGTGTAAGTGGGCGGCCAGCTCATCGGCCATTTTCATCAATTCCTCATTGCTGATGGAAACTTCGTCGGGAGCTTGTTGCCGAACCATCTCTGGCAAGGCACCGTGGATCAAATCCAGGTTTTTGGCCGCCAGCTCATTCAGGGCGGGAACCAGCTCCCTGGCAAATTTCAGCGTCAGTGCTTCAGGATCCTTGGCCGTGCGCAATGCGATTTCCAGATTGGCGGCCTTGTCCCTGACGGCACTGACACCTATGGTGGCGCTGGTGCCCTTCAAGGTGTGCAGGGTTTGCCCGATAGCTGAAATATCGCCGGCATCAAGCTGTTGTTGCAGTTTATCTGTGAGTTGGCGCAGGTCACTCCGATAGTTGTCCAGCAGTTTGCGGTACAGGCTGATGTCGTTGCCAAAGCGCTTGAGTATGGCTTCGACGCTCTCTTCTTGAGCTGTTTTCCTTGGTATTGAGGCCTCTGCCATGGCGGTTTTGGGGCTGACATAAGACAGTATGAGTTGCACCACTTCGCTGAAATCCAGGGGTTTTCCCAAATGGGCGTTCATGCCCGCCAGCAAGCAGGCTTTCTGGTCCTCGGCACTGACATTGGCGGTCATAGCTATGATGGGGAGTTGTTTGAGTTCTCCATGGCTGCGGATTCGACGGGTGGCCTCCAGGCCATCAATGCCCGGCATTTGCATATCCATCAGCACCAGATCAAAGTGGTTCCGCGGATCTGTGGCCAATTTGACACCCTGCTCGCCGTCTTCGGCAATTTGTACCTTGGCCCCTTCTCCCTCCAGCAGTTCCAGTGCCACCAAGCGATTGAATTCATTGTCTTCCACCAATAATATCCGCAAGCCTTCCAGGCGTTGGCTGGGTTCCAGCCGTACGAGAGGCAAAGACACAGAGCCTGTCTTGGCACCTTCCAGGGTATTAAGCAACTGGCTGGGGGTGAAGGGTTTGCAGATGTAACCTTCAAACAGGGATGAGCCACTATCTAATGCCCGGTCCAATTCGATTGGCGAATAAGCCGTGACCATGACTATGGTGGGGCATAGTGCTTTCCCCTGCCGGCCTTTGATTTCCCGGGCGACCTCGAAACCTGTCATATCAGGCATATAACAGTCCAGCAGCACAGTATCGAACTCATCTGACTGCGCCAGCAGGCTCAAGGCCTCACTGCCGCCAGATGCCGCCTGGTATTCAAAGCCAAGCTCGGCCAGTGTACGGCACATGACGGTCAGGGACAGTGCATTGTCGTCCACCACCAGCACCCGCCCCCGGGACTGCTGTGGCAGGGCAATGGGTGAGTCTTCGGCAGGCAGACGCAGGTCGAACCAAAAATGGCTGCCGACACCGGGTTCGCTGTCCAGATGTAACTCGCTGCCCATCAGATCTATCAGGCAGCGGGATATTCCCAATCCCAGCCCGGTACCGCCAAAACGTCTGGATATGGAAGCTTCGGCTTGGGTAAAGCCTTCAAAAATCTTTTGCTGTTGGTCCTTGTTGATACCTATTCCCGTATCTTTGACGCTGATGCGAATAAGGGTTTGATCTTCATCCCTTTCCAACAGATGAACGCCGATAACGACCTCCCCATGCTCGGTAAACTTGATGGCATTGCTGGCCAGATTAATCAGCACTTGCTGCAGTCTCAGCCTGTCACCGCGAACCAGGTCGGGCAGGGCCAGATCTATGTCGTACATCAGCTCCAGATTCTTGTCCTTGAGGTTACCCAGCAGGATCACCGCCAGATCCTGCATCAGCTCATTCAGGCTGAAGGGATGCAGTTCCAGCTCCAGTTTGCCGGCATCGATTTTGGAGTAATCCAGAATGTCGTTAAGCAGGTTCAGCAGCGACGTGGCGGCAATCTGGGCCTTGGACACATATTCCTGTTGCTTGGCTGACAGCTCGGTTTTGTGCAGTAATTGCAGCATACCCAGGGCGGCATTCATGGGGGTGCGGATTTCATGGCTCATATTGGCCAGGAAGATGGACTTGGCAGCGCTGGCGGCGTCCGATTGCTCCTTGGCCTGGCGCAACCAGGATTCCAGCTCCCGTTCCGAGGTGATGTCCCGGTTGATGCCCATGACCTTGAGCGCATTGCCCTGGCCGTCATATTCCACATAGGCGCCCGCCTGAATGTAGCGCACCTGGCCACTGGGCAGTTGTAGCCTGAAGATAGGGTCAAAGCGACTGATGCCTTCGACTGTCGCCTGTAACTGGGCCTGTATCCTGTCCTTGTCCTGTGGGTGCAGTCGCTCCTGCCAGTGACTCAGCTTAAGCCCCGTTTGCCGCAGCTCCGTGGGCTGTTCGTACAGCTCATACATCTTGTCGTTCCACTCCAGGCTGTTGCTGCTCAGGTTCCAGCTCCAGATCCCCAGCTGCGCCACCTTGGCAGCCATCAGCAACTGGTCCCTGACCGAAATCAGTTCATCCCGAGCCGCTTCCAGTTCCTGCTGGTGGTTACGCTGTTGACTGATATCCGTGGCAATCTGCAGGTATCCTATGATCTTGTTGTCGGCATCCCGCATTGGGGTGACGCTCAGGGACACGGGCAGGGTATTGCCGTCCTTGCGAACATAGGTCCATTCGCGGGTCTCGGCTCCCAATAACTCCGAGCGTATGGTGAGGGTTTTAAAACCTGTTACCTGATAACCATACTCGCGACTTAACAACTGGGCCCTGGAATCCAGCTCGCTCTCCAGATGGAAGCGCACCGGAGTGCAGTGGCCCTGAACCTCATTACTCTTGTATCCCAGCAAACATTCGGCGCCATGGTTGAACAGGCGTATCTGGCCATGGATGTCCGTGGCTATGATGGCCACTTCGGAGGCCGCCCGCAGCACGTTGCTGAGCAGCACATTCACCTTGGCCAGTTCGGAGGTACGCTCCTGTACCTGGCGTTCCAGATTGCTGTTGAGCTGTTGAATTTTGAGCTCGGAGCGTTTCTGCTCCGTAATGTCCCTCACCGTAGTGGAAGCCCCTATGACCTTGTTGTGGTCATCGTAAATGGGCGACGCGGTTACCGAGACGTAGACCATGCTGCCGTCCTTTCTGCGCCTTTGGGACTCGAAGTGGGGGATAGACTCGCCTTGGGCGAGACGTGCCAGTATCTGTGCCTCTTCATGCTTCAGGTCATCCGGCAGCAGCAGTTTTTCGACCGTCTGGCCCAGGGCCTCGTCCGCGAGGTAACCGAATATCTTGCGGGCGCCGCCGTTCCAACTGGTGATGACCCCCGCCAGTGTCTTGCCTATGATGCCATCGGCAGAACTCTCCACTATGGCGGCCAGTTTGGCCTGCTCCTGCTGCAGCCGGGCTTTATTCCTGTGATTGATATTGATGACCCCAACCAGGGCCGACAGCAGTAGGCTGGCGCTGATCCCCAGTATGGCGAGGGCGCTGCTGGTGGGCAGGTGTAATTGCGACACAAACAGTGGCGTTACCGAGTAACGGGCCTTCCAGGTGCGGCCAAATACCTGATGTATTTCCTCATAGGGATAGAGATCGTCCGTGTCGGTCTGGCCACTGTCGAAGAACACCTCCTCCTGTTCGGCGGTAACATCGAATAACTGCAAGCGCATGCGTTTGGGATCCAGACGTTGGTCCGCCAGCACTTCGGACATGATCAGCGGCGCATAACTCCAGCCAAAGGCCGCCTCGCGTCGCTGTTCCCGCGTTGGCGGCACCTTGCCGCCGCGATAAATGGGCATGAGGATCAGAAAGGATTGTTGTGGCAATCCCGTGGCCTGCACCAGGGTGATGGGACCTGTGAGCCTGACTTCGCCGCTGTCCATGGCATCATCGGCGGCGGTGCGCCGGTTGAGTTCCGAGGCTATGTCCAGGCCCACGGCCTGAATGTTGCGATCCACAGGTTCAATATATTGGATGATGTAACGTTCGTCCGGGTGTCTTGCCAACTGGCGGATGCTGAAGTCGGGCCAATCATCGGCCCTGGCCTGGTGGATAAATTCCGCCTCTTTGGCTTCCGGTACCCGACGAATGAAGCCAAAACCGCGGGCGCCAGGGAACTCGGTATCCACATTGCGGGTGTAACTGTAGCGGCGGAATAACTCGCGGCTGATGCCGTCCTCTCCTGCCGTGAGTACCGCGCCTCTTGCACCCCGCAGGCCATATTGATACAGCTCGATGCGGGTTAGTGCTGAATGGATGGCTTGGTCGGCGGATTCGCGTACCGCATCCCTGATCCTGTCTTCGTTGCGACGGGATATGTGTTCTGTCACCAACAGGCTCAAACCAATACCCAGCACCAAGGTCAGCAGAACCCACTTATCCTTAAGCAGTGACGTCAACTCCAGTTTCATCAATCTCAGCTCCTTGCCAAGTTGAAAAGTGTTCCGGGCCCAGGGCGTGAGCCGAGTCTATTCCTGACAAATCAAACACATTTTTTGCCGACTTAATTAGTCTAGAACAAATGCTGCTCAGGTAGCCAAGAATATACAAAGCTTTGTTAAAGGCAGTAATTCGTGGAATATCTGCTATTTTTCTAAAGGCATAGGCGGGTGCACTGAAAAATAACAGGGAAGGCAGCATATGGCATGGGCTCCGGGAGCAGCGGTTAAGGCGTTCAGGCGTTTTGGGATCTTGCCCATGGGGGCGCTGTTGCTGGTGGCCGTGTGTATTGCCGGTGTCAGTTATCAGGAGCAACGGCTTGAGTCCCAGGTTGAGCTGGAATTGCAGCAATCCATGTCCCGCAGTGCCGCTTTTCTGGCAACCAAATTATCGACGCTGTATGACCAGCAGCAAAAGAACCTGCGTTTTTTGCATGCGACTCCACCCATAGCCGGCCTGGCCCGGGCCGAACTCCATGGCGGGGTGGACCCTTTGGATGGCACTCATTTTTCCCAATGGCAACGGCGGCTGGAGACGATTTTCAGTGCCATGTTGCTCAACAATCCGGAAATAGATCAGTTACGGGTTATCCGGGGGGATACCGGGGGCAAGGAGATAGTCAGGGTCGACAGGTTGTCCGGCAATATCAGGGTGATTGAAGCACAACGGCTGCAATCCAAGGCCCAGGCCTATTACTTTGCGGCGACCATGGCCTTGGCTCCCGGCCAAATGTACATATCTTCACTGGATCTTAATCGGGAATATGGTCAGGTAGAGTTTCCCTATCGGCCGACCACCCGTTTTGCCCTGCCCATCTTTACCGCAGAGGGGCAAAAATACGGTTTCATCATTCTGAATCTCAATACCGGCAGCCTGCTGACACAGATGCGTCAGGCAGCCGGGCCCGGGGAAGAACTGATATTGGTCGACAGCCAGGGAAACTTTATTGTCCATCCCAAACCCGAATTCCAATTCAGCCGTGACCTGGACTCGGGCCACAGCTGGCAAGCGGACTACAGGGTTAAACAGGTTAACGGCTATTTCGGTCTGGTGCAGGAGCAAAGCGATGGCGCTGAAGCCTTTTTCCTCAGGCGCACTGTGCGTTATGGCGGTCAGCCCGACGAGCAGTTCCAGTTGCTGCTGACCCGCTCCAGGAGCCAGTTGGACTCCATGTTGCTGGACAAGCGGATAGACAGCTATGGTTTTGTGCTGACCATATTGCTGGTGGCTTCGCTGCTGTTGGTGTTGCTGAACCGGAATTACCGCAGCAGCCACAAACTGGCGGAAACCCGGGCCGAGCAGGAAGCCATCATCAGCGGTTCGGCGGATGCCATTATCGGTCTGGACTTGTTTAACCGGGTCACCAGTTGGAACCGGGCAGCCGAGCAATTGTTTGGCTACAGTGCCCAAACCGCAATGGGCAGCGATATTGACTCTTTGGGGCTGTTTCGGGATTTCGGCTTTTCCGAGTTGATGGCGCGGGCCCACGCGGGGGGCAGTCTGACCGCCACCATCAGCTCCAATGAAGGCGACAGGGAGTTACAACTGGAGTTGACCCTGTCTCCCATTCAATTGCTGGGACAAAAGGTCTGCGGGACTGCGCTGATTGCCCGGGATGTGACGGCGCAATATGAGGCCCAATCGAGGATCCGGATGATTAACCAGGAGCTGGAGAGTCAGGTGGCAACCCGAACCGAAGAGCTGGCCGACGCGCACAAGAAGGCACTGCAGGCCAGCGAGATCAAAAGTGCCTTTGTTTCCAATGTCAGTCACGAGATGCGTACACCGCTCAATGGCATCATGGGCACCTTGAACCTGATCAAGCGTGAGCCCCTGAGCCAGTCACAGATGAAGTATGTTGATATGGCGGAGTCCAGCGCGGCGGCCCTGTCGAGCCTGATTAACGACATTCTCGACCTGTCCAAAATTGAAGCCGGCAAACTGGAGTTTGACAGCCAACCCTTTAACCCGGTGCGGGTGATGGAGACTCTGGTGTGCTCCGCTGCCATTCGGGCCATGGAAAAGGATTTGGAAATCATTCTCGACATCAGCGAGTTGGATTATGTGTGCCTGATGGGGGATGCCAGCCGTCTTAAACAAGTACTCAATAATCTGCTCAGCAATGCCATCAAGTTTACCCATAAAGGCGAAATACTGATCCGTGCCCGAACCCAGGTCAGTGCGGATAACCAGATACGCCTGGATGTGGATGTCTTTGATACCGGCATAGGCATAGCCGAAGAAAACCAACAGAAGCTGTTCCAGGCCTTCAGTCAGGAGCATGGCAGCATATCCAGTGAATATGGCGGTACGGGCTTGGGGTTGTCCATCAGTCGCCAGCTGTGCCAGCTGATGAAGGGCAATATAGGTTTTGAATCGGAGAAAGACAGGGGCAGTCATTTTTACTTCCATGTTTACTTCGGCCAGGAAGGCGCCAAGAAGGAGCAACATCAACAGCCCCTCGCAGGGGTCAATGCGGCGGTACTGAGCCCCAATCCCAGATCCAAGGAGGTCTTGGAGCGCATGTTGGCCCGCTATGGCGCCACAGTGATGCAACTCAATGAGCAAAGGACGCTGCCAGCGGGGGAGTTGGTGCTGCTGGTGGACAATCTCTACCCTGTGGGCAGCGGCACCGCCCAGTGGCTGAGCCGCGAGGCGGAGCTGAAAATTCTCCGTTTTGGATCCGCAATCAAGGAGTGGCCCTGTAAGGTGGACCATGAACTTGGCAAGCCGGTAAACCGGGCCGAGTTGCTGGCGGCCATTACCGGACAGGTGCAGGAGGTCAATGTCAGTCAGTCCCAGCTTGGCAACCATTTCCCTGTGGCCGCCCTGGAAGGGGCCGGCATCCTGGTGGTCGACGATAACCATATCAATCAGGAAGTGGTGAAAGGCTTTTTGGCGCCGCAACAGGCGGAGCTGTGGTTTGCCTCCACCGGCAAGCAGGCGCTGGACATTATGGTGCGACTCAGTCAGCAGGGGACCCGACTCAATTGCGTGCTGATGGATTGTCAGATGCCGGAGATGGACGGTTATGTGTGCACCAAACTGATCCGATTGGGGGAGGGCGGAGAGGCATTTCGGCAGGTGCCAATCATAGCCATGACGGCCAACGCCATGTCGGGAGAACGTGAAAAATGCCTGGCGGCGGGGATGTCCGACTACATTACCAAGCCCATATCCTACGATCAGTTGCTGAGCCATGTACTGCAATGGGTCACATCCGGCGCCGGAACCCCAGCCATCGCCGAGCCCAAATTGCCCTCAAACAATTTGCCAGTGTGGGACAGAAAGGCTGCCCTGGCGCGCATGTTGGACAACCACAAGCTGGTGGACAAGATCACCCGTATGTATGTCGATACTGTGCCTGAGAAAATCGATAACCTCAGGTTGGTGGTAGAAGCCATGGAACTCAATGCCATCAGGGAGTTAGCCCACAAGCTCAAGGGCCTGTCCGGCGATATAGGCGCCAGTCAGTTGCACCGGTTGCTGGCCGAGTTGGAACAGGCCAGCAAGCAGGGTAGCAGCGAAGATATCAATGGGTTGTTTAGCCGAATTTGCCAGGGTTTTGATGAGCTGTTCCCCATGTTGGAACAGCATCTGGCCACCAATGGCAGTTCAGTGGATGCACCGCCAAGGCCGTTGCAATAGCGCTCAGGCGCTGACCATCACAATAACGCTCAAGCGCGGGCCTCTGTGCCGGACCTTGCCGCCAGTACTATGGCCAGCATGCGGCCAATCAGGAGGCCGGACAGGGTGCCGTAGGCGGCACTGCTGCCAAGAAGCAGCCCTGGCGTCGTCAGCAGTTCCGGGGCCCGGGCCTGCAATACGCCACTGACATAATGCAGCAAGAAAATACTCAACATCAGCACCAGGGGCAGGGGGCTGCCGGGCACCAGATACAGGCCCTGTTCGCGGCGTACCGCCCGCCTTGGCATCAGCAACATCAGGACTGTACCCAGCACAGCGGCGCCCAGATAGCAGAGCAGGGATTGGGTGCTCTTGTCTGTGAGGGACATCAGGGACCAGGTGCCCATGGCCAGCGGCAGCAGCACCAGGCGCTGGGGCGACAGAGGCCTTAACCGCAGCTGTTTGACGCCCAGCAAGGTGAGACCGGCGAGCAGGCCAAAGACCCAGAGTGGTGTGTTGGCGATTATCATCAGCAGGTTTTCCATAATGTGTTCTCCTTGAGTAATTTCTTGTCAAATGAGGGCCATTTGCAGGCTCTTGAGTACCGCCTGGGTACGGTCGCGGCAGTCGAGCTTGGTCAATATGTTGGACACGTGATTTTTCACCGTGCCCTCGGCCAGAAATACCGCCTCGGCAATTTCGCGATTGGAGAAGCCCCCCGCCATCAGGCGCAGTATGTCGCGCTCCCGGCCGGACAAGAGTTCTCCCTGTGGCGCCGCCGCGGGTGTCTTGGTTTGCAGTTGCGCCAGTAATTCGGGTTCGATCAGAAAGCCGCCATCCGCCACCTGCGCTATGGCCCCCAGTAACTTGTCCAGCGATACGTCCTTGAGCAGGAAGCCATTGGCACCGGCGCGCATGCTGGCGAGAAACAGCTCGCTGTCATCGAAGGTGGTCAGCATCAGCACCGGCAGCCGTTCACCCTGCTGGCGCAGCTGCTTGAGCATGCCGATACCGTCGAGCACCGGCATACGAATGTCACTCAGCAGCACATCCACAGGAGCCCGGGCCAGCTTGTCCAGGGCCTCTTGTCCCTGCTCCGCCTGCCAGCAGACCTCTACCTGCTCCGACAGCGCCAACAGGCCCGCTATGCCCTGACGCACCAGTTGCTGGTCTTCCACCAGGGCAACCCGGATACGTCGTACTTGGTGATTAGTCATCTGGATTCCTTTCGCTGTATTTTCTGTGCGTGATTTAAGTGTGATTAAGGCAGGTCGACCACGAGTGTCAGGTTGGCACCCGCCGCCTCCGGATTAGGGTGCAGGCTCACCTCGCCATTGAAGGCGGCGAGCCGTTCCTGCATTCCACTTAGCCCTGAACCGGCCTTGACCCTGGTTGTGCCCAGGCCGCGGCCATTGTCTGAGAGGCTGCAGCACAGGCGATGATCTGCTTGGGTCATGGTCAGGCTCAGTTGGCTCGCCTGACCGTGACGCACCGCGTTGCTGATGCCTTCCTGCAGCGCCAGCACCAGGGCCTGGGCCAACTCGGCCGAGGGCAGGGGCAAGGTCTGCGGGCAATCCAGGCTGACACCGGGCAGGCGCACCATCAGCGCCTGTAGAGGTTGACGCAGATCCAGTGCCACATCGTTGCGTTGATCCCGCACCACGGCGCGTATGCTGCCCAGCAGTTCCCGGGCCAGTTGCTTACTCTGGGTCAGCTCGGATCTGAATTCTTCGGGCAGCTTGTGCCCCAGGACTTCCAGTTGCAGCGACAGGGCGGTCAACTGATGGCCTATGATGTCGTGCAGATCCCGTGAGATCCGCAGCCGTTCCTCGCTGCGGCTGGCCTGACCCAAGAGGCTGCGGGTGGCGATCAGCTGCTGGTTTAGGGTTTCCTGGGCCAAGCGGGCCTGACGTTCACCGAGGCGGGCCAGGCTGCTGCTGTAACCGAAGAGTTCGAAGCCGAAGAAGATCAGCAAGGTGGGCCAGGGATTGGATTCCTGCCAGTGCTGAACCAGGATCTGGCCGTAGGCGCCATTGACCAGTAACAGCAGAATGAAGGCCTGACGCTTGTCGAAGGCGGCCGGCAACAGGGTTGCCCAGATCACCAGCAGTATGGGATTCAGGCCAGCGTCCAAGCGGATAAGCCCCAGTGCCAACGCGGCCTGAAGCAACAGAGCCAGTTTGCTCAGGGCCTGGCTGCGGCGAGGCAGCCACTCCAGCGCCAAGAGTGCGAACAGGGCGATAAAACCGAGATCCATGGCTGCCATGACCCATCCAAGCTGTCCCGGTTGCCGCTGCAGGCCGAGCCAAGCCACCAGGGCCCAGGTGAGTACGCCGGCAATGATCAGCATGCCCTGGGAGCGTGTGGTTGAGCTCTTGTCCATGAAAAATCAGTCCTTTAACCAAAAGAGGTGCCCATTTTAGGCCATGGGCGCCAGATGTCACTATGCCAAAAGTCATCTTATGGGCTGAGTAAGTCATGACTTTCGGCACCTGTGGTGCAGCGGGAGATTGCTTAAGCTGGGTTCAGTTTTTCGGCGTGGTGTTTTGCGCGCTGCTTATCCCACTCAGTGAAAGGAATATCGCCATGACAGCTTCCAAGTTATCCACCGCCTTGCTGCTCTGCCTCTGTGGTCTGGGCCAGGCTCAGGCACACACTCTCACCCTGTCCCTGGATCAATTTCGGGTCAAGGGAGGCAAGCTGATGGTGGAGCTCTATGACAACCAGGCCGCCTGGAACGAAGGCAAGGGTGCCAGGGACTACAAAATTGCCGAGGTTGAAGGCGACAGTCTGCAGCTGGTGTTTGACCATCTCGATGCCGGCCATTACGCGGTCAAGGTGTTCCACGATGAAAACGGCAACGGCCGGCTCGACAGCAATTTTCTCGGGGTGCCGAACGAGGGCTACGGCTTCAGCAACAATGCCGGCCGTTTTGGTCCGGCAAGCTTTGAAGATGCCGGCTTTGACCTCAATGCCGACCTGGGTCTGAACATTCACATACGCTAGGAGCCAGGATCATGGATAGAAGACAGTTTTTACGTGGCAGCGGTGCCGTGCTGGGGGCGGCGCTCTGGGGTGGTGTAGCTGATAAGGTATTGGCCCTGGGGGGCACGGAAATCCTGGCCCGCCAACCCTGGGCCAAGGGCTTTGATGGTGTGGAGCAGGACCTACCTTTGCTGGAAATGACCTGCAGCGGTGACTGGCCCAGGAGCCTCGAAGGCAATTTGTACCGCAACGGTCCGGCGCGCTTCAGTCGCCAGGGTTTTCACTATCGGCACTGGTTCGACGGTGATGGCATGGTGCAGCAATTCCGCATTCAGCAGGGGGGCATCCGGCACCAGGGGCGCTTTGTGCGCACCCACAAGTTCCAGGCGGAGCAGGCTGCCGGCCGCTTCCTCTATAACGCGGCCGGCACCGCCGTGCCCGGTGCCTTGCCGGTGCGCAACAATGACGATGCCAACGTGGCCAACACCGCCCTGTTGCCACGCAACGGTGAATTGTTGGCACTGTGGGAGGCAGGCTCGCCCTACCGGCTTGATGGTGACAGCCTGGAAACTCTGGGTGTCAAGAGCTTTGGTGACAAGTTCAAGGGATTGCCCTTCTCGGCCCACCCCTTGGTGGACGGTGTCGGTGGTTTGTGGAACTTTGGCTGCTGGTATGTGGGCGGTGACAAAGACCTATTGTTGTACCACATAGCCCCGGATGACAGCGTGGCGGCCATGGAGGTCATCAATCTGCCCCAGGCCGGCTATATCCATGCCTTTGCCCAGAGTCAGACCAAGCTGCTGTTTTATGTCTCCAGCTGTGTGTACGAGGAGGGCGATACCTATGTGGGCTCGTTCCGCTGGCGCCCTGAGCTTGGTGCCAAGTTGCTGGTGATCGACAAGGCGGATCTGAGTCGGCAGCAGTGGCGGGATCTGCCACCCGGATTTGTGTTTCATTTCGGTCAGGCACTGGAGTCAGAGGGTGAACTGCTGTTGCAACTGAGCCTGTATTCGGATTCCGCCATACTCACCCGGGGTATGCAGGCATTGCTGACCGGCCAGGTGCGGGAGCAGAGCCCGGATGCCGAGTGGGCCACTATACGTGTGGGGCTGGATGGCAGCGGAAAGTTGCAGGGCGAACCCGCCATAACGCGTTCGGGCATTCACATGGAATTTCCGCAATTTGAGGCCAGCGCCACGCCGACGCGGCTGGAAACCGTGTTTGGCATAGGCGCCTCTGACCACAGCGCCTCCGGGCTCAGCGATACCCTGTATGCCATGGGGGGCAACGGCGAGCGCAAGCAATGCTATCTGGGGCCGGATCGCATTTTGGAAGAACCCCTGTATCTGCCCGCGACCCCGGAGCGGGCAGCCATGGTGTTGATGACCTGGCTCGATTACCGGCAGGGCCGCACCGGTCTGTCGCTGTTCAGTGCGGCCGACATCAGTCGGGGGCCCATTGCCGAGGCCAGTATGGACAGGGTGCTGCCGCTGGGGTTTCACGGCTGTTTTGCTTGAGTAATAAGCATTAACAAGCTGATAAATAAAGATATCAACTTATCTTTTAGCGCTGTGTATCAAGCTTGATTCCAGGGCCTGGCCCCGGGATTAATTTGCTGTTTTATGATCCATGTCAGATACATCTTTTAATTTATCACATAAGATGCATTAAAAATGTTGGTTAATTTGGTCAGGGCTATTCGAGCTGTGGCCATGAAACGATGAGGATCACACATGAAAAATACCGCGATGATTATCCTGGCAGCCCTCTTGTCCCTGCCCGCAGTGGCGGCCGATGCCGAAGCTGGCAAGGCCAAGGCCGCTGTTTGTGCCGGTTGCCATGGCGCCGACGGCATTTCTTTCACGCCTTTATACCCCAACCTCAAGGGCCAGAAAGCGGCTTACCTGGAAAAGCAATTGCATGCCTTCAAGGATGGCAGTCGTACCGATCCTGTGATGGGGCCCATGGCCGGTCCTTTGTCCGATGAGGACATCAGCAATTTGGCGGCCTATTTCTCCAGCCTGAAATAAGTCCAACCGGCGGGCATCAGTGATACCCGTCGGTTAATTTATTGTTTCTCAATTGTCAGTAAGTTGATCTGTGTCACTGCCAGACAAGGCTTCAAGTTTTAGTGTATTTAAGATGACTCTTTTCAAGTTCAGATTGGAGTCCGGGTCAGCTTGAAAGGATTTCAATGTGAACCAAGGTAACAGGCGTGTTGGTCTGACGCTGCAATTTTTGATGTTTTTCCTGCTCAGCCTGCTGGCTGTGCCCAGCCATGCCTTGTTTGTCAGCCAGGCCAAGGACCCCAAGCCCCTCATCACCGAGATTTTTCCGTCCGCCACATCGGTATCCGAAAAGCAGGGCGAGGTGCCGGTATGGACCATACTCAGGGATCAGCAGGTATTGGGCTATGCCTTTGAAACCAATGATATAGCACGCATTCCCGCCTATTCGGGTGAGCCGGTCAACATGCTGGTGGCCATTGACCCCCAGGGAAAATTCCTCGACGCCAGGGTGCTGGAGCACCATGAGCCCATCATTCTCGCCGGCATTCCCGAAAGCAAACTGTGGGACTTTATCAGCCAATACAAGGGGCTGAGTGTAAAAGATCAGATTAAAATCGGCGCTGCCACCCGGGATGAACATCTGAGCATAGATGGTCTCTCCGGTGCCACTGTGACCGTGATGGTGATGAACCAGGCCATTACCAAGGCCGCCACCAAGGTGGCCCAGTCCCTGGGCATTCTGGCCAAAGATGTGGCTGCGTCCCGGCCCAAGGCCAGCATCAAACAGGATCTGTATGAGGTCGCCAATTGGCAGCAGCTGACCGGTGACGGTTCCATTCGCAAGTTATACCTCGACCGTGGCGCAGTCGACCAAGCCTTTGTCGGCACCGAAGCCGAGCATGTGGATGAGGCCGATGGGGCCCATAAGGCCGACAGCTTCGCCGAGATTTATTATGCCCTGGCCGATGTGCCCTCCATAGGTCGCAACCTGTTTGGGGATGCCGACTACCAGTGGTTGATGTCCATGCTTGAGCCAGGTGAGCACTATTTGGTGCTGCTGGGGAACGGCTATTCCTTCAAGGGTTCGGGCTATGTCCGTGGCGGTATCTTTGATCGCATCCAGCTGCATCAGAACGACAATGCCATTTCCTTCCGGGATCTCGACCATAACCGCATCAGTGATATCTATATTGCCGGTGCGCCAAGCTTCAATGAGATGTCGGTATTCAAAATCGGTGCCCAGCAGGAGTTCGACCCCGGCAGCAGTTGGGAGCTGGAGCTATTGGTCAGGCGGCAGTTGGGCGCAATTGACAGCATCTTCAGCAGCTTCAAGGCAGGGTATGACATACCTGAGCGTTATGTTGATATCCCCCAAATAGCCGAACCTGAGCCGGAACGTACCCTGACCCAGCAGATTTGGCACGACAAACGCTATGAGGTGTGGATCCTGGTGGCCTTGATGTTGGTGCTGCTGCTGATCCTCTTCTTCCAGGATGTGCTGGTGCGCCATCCCACCTTTATCCATAACCTGCGCCACGGTTTCCTGGTGGTAACTGTGGTGTTTATCGGCTGGGCCTGGGGTGGTCAGCTGTCCGTGGTCAACGTATTCACCTTCCTCCATGCCCTGATGCGCGATTTCTCCTGGGACTTGTTCCTGATGGATCCGGTGATCTTCGTGCTCTGGTGCGGCGCCGCCGTCACCATGTTGCTCTGGGGCCGCGCCGTGTATTGTGGCTGGCTCTGCCCCTTCGGTGCCCTGCAGGAGCTGGTCAATACCGTCGCCCGCTATATCAAGTTACCCCAATTCGAGTTGCCCTACGCTGTGCACGAGCGGCTGTGGGCAATCAAGTACCTGATCTTGCTGGGTCTGTTTGGCCTGTCGCTGGACTCACTGGCCATGGCCGAGCAATTTGCCGAGGTGGAGCCCTTCAAGACCACCTTCCTGCTCAAGTTTGACCGCGAATGGCCCTTCGTGGCCTGGGCCAGCTTCCTGATTCTGCTGAACCTGTTCAATCGCAAGACCTTCTGCCGCTACCTGTGTCCCCTGGGGGCCGCCCTGTCGGTGGGCAGCAATGTGCGTCTGTTCAACTGGCTCAAGCGTCGTCCCGAGTGCGGCTCACCCTGTAAGACCTGTGCCAAGGAATGCGAAATCCAGGCTATTGCCCCCGATGGGGTGATCAATATGCGCGAATGCCATTACTGCCTGGATTGCCAGATCACCTACTTCAATGACGAAAAATGTCCGCCATTGAAAAAGCAAGCTTATAAAAACCGTCGCTTTGAAGAGAATCCGATCCCCACCCGGGTGACCGAGGCCTGACAGCGACAACAAAGCCATCGATAGCAGATTATCGAACCAGACGGAGACACCAAGATGCATAGAAGCGATGATGAACAGCAGGCACAGGGCCTTGAAAACGCCGGCCGCCGCAGTTTTATGAGCAAGACCGCCCTGCTTGGGGCCGGTGCGGTAACGGCCCCCATGACGGCGGCGATGTTTGCCTCCATGGCCAAGGCCAATGCCGCCGAGGCCGCCAACAGCCCCATTCGCCACCCCGGCGAGCTGGACGAATACTACGGTTTCTGGAGTGGTGGTCACTCGGGCGAAGTGCGTATCATGGGCTTGCCCTCAATGCGTGAGTTGATGCGCATTCCCGTGTTCAATATCGACAGCGCCACCGGCTGGGGCCTGACCAATGAGAGTAAACGCATCAAGGGTGACAGTGCCCACCTGATGGCCGGTGACTCTCACCATCCGCACATGAGCATGACCGACGGCCGCTATGACGGCAAATACGTGTTCATCAACGACAAGGCCAACTCCCGCGTGGCCCGTATTCGCTGCGACGTGATGAAAGTCGACAAGATGATCACCATTCCCAACGTTCAGGCCATTCACGGTCTGCGGGTGCAGAAGGTGCCATATACCAAGTACGTGATCTGTAACGGTGAGTTTGAGATCCCCATGAACAACGACGGCAAGTCGTCCATGGAAGATGTCAGCACCTACCGCTCGCTGTTCAACGTGATCGATGCCGAAACCCTGGAAGTGGCCTTCCAGGTCATGGTCGACGGTAACCTGGACAACACGGATGCCGACTACGACGGCAAGTACTTTGCCTCCACCTGCTACAACTCCGAAATGGGCATGACACTGTCGGACATGATCGCCTCCGAGCGTGACCATGTGGTGGTGTTCAGCCTGGAACGCTGTCTGGCGGCACTCAAGGCCGGTGATTTCAAGACCTACAATGGCAATAAGGTACCCGTGCTCGATGGTCGCAAGGGTTCCAAGCTGACCCGTTATATTCCTGTGCCCAAGTCACCACACGGTATGAACACGTCGCCAAACGGTGAGTACTTTGTGGCCAACGGTAAGCTGTCCCCCACAGTGTCAGTGATCTCCATCAAGAAGCTCGACGACCTGTTCAACGACAAGATCCAACCCCGTGATGCCATAGTGGCCGAACCCGAGCTGGGCCTGGGCCCCTTGCATACCGCCTTTGATAACCGTGGCCATGCTTACACCACGCTGTTCCTCGACAGCCAGATTGTAAAGTGGAATGTGGAAGAGGCTATCCGCGCCTATCAGGGCGAAAAGGTTAACTACATCAAGCAGAAACTGGACGTGCACTACCAACCCGGTCACAACCATACCTCCCAGGGCGAAACCCGGGATGCTGATGGCAAGTGGCTGGTGTCCCTGTGTAAGTTCTCCAAAGACAGATTCCTGCCCGTTGGACCGCTGCGCCCCGAGAACGATCAGCTGATCGATATCTCCGGTGACGAGATGAAACTGGTACACGATGGCCCAACCTATGCTGAGCCACACGACTGCATCATAGTGCACCGCAGCAAGCTGAAGCCCAAGAAGCTGTGGACCCGCGATGATTCCATCTTCGCCGACACTGTTGCCATGGCCGAGAGGGATGGTGTTAACCTGATGGCCGATAACAAGGTGATCCGTGACGGTAACAAGGTGCGTGTTTACATGACCTCCATCGCGCCCACCTATGGCATGACCGAGTTCAAGGTTAAGCTGGGTGACGAAGTGACTGTGGTGGTGACCAACCTGGATCAGGTGGAAGACGTGACTCACGGCTTCTGTATGACCAACCACGGGGTGCAGATGGAAATTGGTCCCCAGGCCACCTCTTCCATCACCTTCATCGCTGACAAGCCCGGCGTGCAGTGGTACTACTGCAACTGGTTCTGCCACGCACTGCACATGGAAATGCGCGGTCGTATGTTGGTAGAGGCCTAAAGCGCTACGGCGGCGTGTCTGGTCCACGCCGCCGATTTCTTTTTCTCCAGACTGAGGCAACGCCATTCGCCAATGCTGAACCGGATCCTGATTTTCCTGTGTCTGCTCGGTTGCACCTTGGGTGCATCGGCCGAGACCTGGCACCTTACCCCGGACGACGAGCTTCAGGCTCGCCTGGATTCCGCCGCCGACGGCGACACCTTAATACTTGCCGACGGCATATACCGCGGCAACTTTGTGATAAAACACGCCATCAGCCTCAGGGCCGAACACCCTCACCAGGCCGTTATCGATGCCGGTGGCCAGGGGCATGGTCTGCTGTTAACCCACTCGGACGTTGAAATTACCGACCTTGCCATAGAGCACTGGGGCCGGGATCTGACCGCCCAGAATGCCGGCATTTATTCGGATCAGGGGGCGAGTAACCTGGTCATCCGCAATAACCGCCTCAAGGGCGACGGTTTCGGGATCTGGCTGCAAAAGGGTCAGCAGATCAAGGTGCTGGGCAACCATGTGCGTGGCAATACCGAACTCAGATCATCCGATCGCGGCAACGGTATCCAGCTGTCGATAGTGCAACAGGTGGAGGTGGCCGACAACGATGTGGCCGAGACCCGCGATGGTATCTACATTATTTCCAGCCAGAACAACGTGATACGTAATAACACCATGCACGACCTGCGTTATGGTATCCACTACATGTATTCCCACAGCAATCAGGTGCTGAATAACTATGCCCACCACACCCGGGCCGGTTATGCCCTGATGAGTTCCCGGCTGTTGACCGTCAGCGGTAACCTCACCGAGGAAAGTGAGGACTATGGCTTCCTGATGAACTTCATCACCTCCTCCACCATCAGTCACAACCGCATTAAACAGGTGTGGACCAAACCGGAGCACAAGGCGCTTGGCCGTGAGGGCAAGGGACTGTTTGTCTATAACTCGGGTTACAACAATATCAGTTTCAACCGGGTCGATACCGCCGAGATAGGCATCCACCTGACCGCGGGATCGGAAAATACCCAGGTGTACGGCAATGACTTCATCAATAACCAGTTGCAGGTAAAGTATGTGTCCAACACCCCCCAGGAATGGAGCCAGGATGGTCAGGGTAACTTTTGGAGCAATTACCTGGGCTGGGATCTCAACAACGACGGCCACGGTGATACCCCCTTCGAACCCAATGACGGCATAGACAAGATTGTCTGGCAATATCCCCAGGCCAAGGTGCTGCTGGACAGCCCGGCGCTGCTGTTGCTGCGCTGGATCCAGAAGCAGTTTCCCGTGCTTAAGCCCGCCGGAGTGAAGGACAGTTTTCCGGCCATGGGCCCAATCAATGCATCCAATACAGAGGCGGGCCTGACCTTGGCCGGCCATCAGGAATGAAACCATGAGCAAAGCGATAGTGTCACTCACTGGCATTGGCAAGCGCTACGGCACCCTGCAGGCGCTCAGCGGCATTGGGCTGCAACTGGCCCCCGGTGAGGTATTGGGTCTGTTCGGCCATAACGGTGCCGGCAAGACCACCATGATGAAGATTATCCTCGGGGTGCTGGCACCCAGTGAGGGTGAGGTCAGGGTATTCGATGTCGATCCCCAGTCCAAACAGGCCTGGCAGGGGCGGCGGCAGATAGGCTATCTGCCTGAAAACGTCAGTTTTTACGATCAGCTGAGCGGCCGACAGGTGCTGAGTTATTTTGCCCGCCTCAAGGGGGTGGCCAAGACCGAGGTGCTGCGGCTATTGCAGCAGGTGGGTCTGGACAAGGCCATGGACCGTCAGGTCAAAACCTACTCCAAGGGCATGCGCCAACGGCTGGGCTTGGCTCAGGCCTTTCTCGGCGATCCCAAACTGTTGCTGCTCGATGAACCCACAGTGGGCCTGGACCCCTTGGCCACCGCCGAGTTCTATCAGGCGGTGGACAAGCTCAAGCAGGATGGCGCCAGTATCATACTCTGCTCCCATGTGCTGCCGGGCGTGGAGCAACATATCGACAGGGCCATGATCCTCTCCGGTGGCCGGGCCCTGGCGCTGGGCACCCTGGAGGAGCTGCGCCGTCAGGCCAGCTTGCCGGTGGCGATCCGCACCAAAGGACTCAACGGCACGCTTGGGAAAGACAGTCGTTTCCAACCCTACATGGTCGACAGCAACAGGTTGTTGGTGACCGAAGAGCAGAAACTGGCGACCGTGCGGGCGCTGCTGGAATTTGAGGCCCTGGAAGATCTGCAACTGGAGCCCGCGGATCTGGGGCAGTTATATCAGCATTATTTGGGCGCGACTGCCCGGGAGACACTATGACTCAGAGTCCGGTATTGGCGGTCGCCATCAAGGAATTTCAAGATGGGCTGCGTAACCGCTGGCTGTTGTCCATTACCCTTATTTTTGCAGTGCTGTCCCTTGGCCTCAGCTACTATGGCGCCGCAGCATCGGGGACCGTTGGCACCCTGTCGCTGTCGTCCACCATCGCCAGCCTGGCGAGCTTGGCGGTGTTTCTCATACCGCTGATAGCCCTGCTGCTCGCTTACGACAGCTTTGTGGGGGAGCAGGAGTCCGGCACCCTGCTGTTGCTGCTGACCTATCCCCTGAGCCACAACCAGTTGCTACTGGGCAAATTTATCGGTCAGGGGACCATTATCAGCCTGGCGACGGCCTTGGGTTTTGGCAGTTCGGCACTGCTGCTGGCACTGCAAACCCAGGTTGAGGGACTGCTGCCGGCCTTTGGCCTCTTTATTCTGACCGCGGCCCTGCTGGGCCTGTGTTTTATTGCCCTGGCCTATGTGATCAGCCTGTCTGTGAGCGAAAAATCCAAGGCCGCCGGATTGGCCTTAAGCCTCTGGTTTGCCTTTGTATTGGTATTCGATCTGGCGCTGCTGGCCCTGCTGGTGGGGGTGAAGGATGGCCTTGATCAACAGTGGCTGATCCAGATCATGCTGCTCAATCCGGCGGACCTGTTCCGGCTGATCAATATGGCGGCCCTGGACACCAGCGATGTGAATGGGGTGCTCGCCGTCGCTATCAACAGCAGTTGGTCGGTGCCGTCCCTGCTGGCGCTGATGCTGGCCTGGGTCTTGGTGCCCCTGGGACTGGCCGCGCTGATTTTCAATCGCAAAAGCTTATAGTTGTGACACTTCAAGGGAAAGAAACATGAAAACAACCGCTAACCTCTTTCGTCTGCGCCCCTGGTTGGCGGCGCTGTTGAGCGGCGCCCTGCTGGCCGGCTGTGGTGGTGAGCCCCAGTCCCAATCCCAGCGTTTGCCGGTGGCGCTGGAGCGGGGCGACGAATGCCATCTGTGCGGCATGCTGATAGGCACCTTTCCCGGTCCCAAGGGGGAGCTTTACACCAAGGACTCGGATCGGGTGAAGAAATTCTGCTCCACCCGGGATCTGTTCAGCTTCCTGCTCGACCCCGAATACCTGCATCAGGTTAAAGAGGTCTATGTGCACGACATGGGCAAGTCTCCTTGGGAGAATCCGGCCGATGACAGTTTCATCGATGCCCGCAGCGCCTGGTATGTGCTGGGTTCGACCCGTGATGGTGCCATGGGCCACACCCTGGCCAGCTTTGGCACCGAAGCGGCCGCCCGCAGTTTTATGGAGCGTTTTGGTGGCGAGGTGTATCGCTTCGAGGAGATCAGGCTCGACATGCTTTAGTCGCCACCACCCAATACGCAAGGCACCCAGTGGTGCCTTTTTTATTGTCATGACAGTGGCTTGGGCTCCTGCAAGCGGCAACTCATCTCCTATAATGTGAAAACAATCAAGTCGCTCTCGCGCTGGAAATTGTACAAAAGTGTACCGCGGCGGGGGTTAATGCTGGTGCTGTTTGTAAACAATTGATACAAAGCTCGGAGATTCATTAGGAATATTTGATGTTTAATTGCTGTTTTTCCTTATGGCGGCGCCTGGTACCGGCACTGCTGTTGTGTTTACCCCTTTTTGGTACCCAGGCCCAGGAGGTCGCTGCAAGCAGCGGCAAGCTGTCGCTCGCCCTCGGCGTGGGTCGCTACAACTCTATGATGTATCAGGGCCAGGACGTGCCCCTTTATCTGTTGCCCCGTTGGTCCTATTACGGCGAGCGCTTCTATGTAGAAGATCTCAATCTTGGTTTTAATTTGCTTGAAAGCGATTCTTTTTCCTGGGATTTGACCACCAAGCAGAGTTTCGATGCCCTGATGTTCCGCCAGGATAACTCCCTCAATGATTCCCTGCTGGCCGGCCTGACCGCCGGCAATGTGCTGTTGGCCCTGCCATCCTGGGAAGCGGATCCCAAGGCACTGTTTCACCTCAAGGATCGCCATTTCAGCTACCTCGCCGGCAGTACCCTGTTTTGGCGCCACGGTGATTGGCAGTTCAGTTCGGCGCTGCACGCCGATGTCAGCAATGTTCACGGCGGTCTGGAGTGGGACAATCAGCTGCGTTACCTGACCAAACTCGGCCCTCTGGACGTGGCCACCACAGTGGGTGGACGCTGGCTCGACAGTCACTACAGCAACTATTACTTCGGCATCACCAAGCTGGAGACCAGCAGGGTATGGAGCAGCAGGCCCGATGCCCAGTGGCTGCCGTCGCTGAAGCTTGAGCTGTCCTGGCCTCTGGATGAGGATTTACGTCTGATTGGCAGTTGGCGCCGCGAATGGCTGTCCTCGGCTTTCGACAACAGCTATTTCCTGGCCAGCAAGACCCACGATATCTGGTTTATCGGAGTGATGAAGACATGGTAAAGACCTGGCTAATCTCGCTGACGCTGTTGTTTGGAGGCCCTTTGGCCGCCGAACCGCTGTCGTTTGAGATCTTGCCCAGGGTCTGCATTACCGCCCCCGACAGCCCCTGTCGCATGAATGTCAGCGTCAGTTGGCAGGCGCCACAGCTGGCCTGCCTGGTCGATGCGACGCGGCCGGAAGAATATATTCATTGCGCTGATAATCTGGATGATTTCCCGCTGGAGCTGGATCTCAGCCAGGATGCCGAGTTCAGTCTGGTGGACCCGGGTACCCATCAGGTGCTGGCCAAGCAGCGTATCGATTTATTAATCAAGGAGAAGCCGCCGCTGCAGGAGCGACGCCTTAGTTGGAGCCTGTTCTGATGTCTGCCCATATACTGCTGCTTGAAGATGATCCCGAACTGACCCGGCTGATAAAGCTGTGCCTGGAAAACGAAGGCTACATGGTCAGCACCTGTGCCAACGCCAATCGCGCCGAATTTATCTTGCAGCAGCAACAGGTGGATCTGCTGATCTGCGATGTGATGTTGCCGGGCCGCAGTGGCTTTGACTTTGTCAGCGAGATCCGCAGCCAGACCCAGTGTCCAATCCTGTTTATGACAGCCAAAACCTCGTTGCAAAATCAGCTCCATGGTTTGTCGCTGGGGGCCCAGGACTACCTGCTCAAACCCATAGATCCCAGGTTGCTGCTGGCAAAGATCAAGGTGTTTCTCGGGCGCCCCAAACCGACGGAAACAGCCCAGACCCAATACAGCCAATTCAATCTTTCTCTGAACGCCCTGACCCGCAGGGCCGAACTCAAGGGCCAGTTGTTGGAGCTGACCACGGCGGAATTTCAGTTGCTGGAGGCCCTGTTGGCCCACTTTGGCACCGTGGTCAGCCGGGAGTTCCTGTTCCAGCGGCTGCTGGGCCGCAGTTATGACGGTATGGCTCGCACCATGGATGGACGTGCCTCCAGGTTACGCAAAAAATTGCAGGCCATAGACGATAAATGGAACGTGCAGACCTCCTGGGGCGAGGGCTACTACCTGTCCTACGGTGAGCCCGAGTTGTGATGAATCCCCTGCTGCGTTTCAACGCCGTACTGATAGCCACGGTACTGCTGCTGGCCCTGAGTCTGGGCCAGGTGTATCGCTGGTACGGCAGTGAGCCCACCCCCGTGGTGGATGCCGAATACGTGCTGCAGGCGGTGGAGCAATTGCAGCACAGCCACAGATCGCTGCAATGCCAGATGGATAACGGCATTGGCTGTGGTGATGCCCTGTTTGTGGAGTACCCTGCCGGGTACTGGGGTGGCAAGCTGGACGAGGCCCAGGTGTTTGCCATGCGCGACAAACAGGGGCGGCAGATGCTGTGCCGCCATTCCGAGTCTGACAAAATTCTGTGCATCAACAACCTCAAGTCGCCGGACAAGCTGGAGCACGGGCTGGATCTGGCCTATGTGTTCTACCTGGCACTGTTCCTGGTGATTTTTCTGCTCAGTCGCAATCTGTTCCGTGACATAGAGATCTTGCGTCGCTCGGCGATCTCCGAAATCAAGTTCGGCAAGTTTCCAGCCTTCTCCTTAAGCCCCAAGTCCTACCTGGCGCCGCTGGCCCAGTCACTGCGCAACATGACGGCCAACATTGAACAGCTGAACCAGTTCCAGGCCGAGGTGGCCGAGACAGTGTGCCATGACATCAAGACGCCCCTGGCGCGAATAAAGTTTCTCAGCCATCTGATGACGGCGGACAACCTGGATACCTCGCGTCAGCAGCTGAACAACAACATTGCCGATATCGAAGACAATATTTACGACTACCTGTCGCTGGCGGAAAACGAGTACAGCGAGGTGGGCAACGAGCGCACCGAGTTGGAACTCGGCGCCTTTATCAAGGATCTGCTGGCCCAGGTGCCGGCAGACAACGACATTGCCATTGAGCTGCAACAGCCTGCGCCCATTTCCGCCTGGCTCTACAGTAACCTGATGAAACGCCTGGTGAATAACCTGCTTGGCAATGCGCTGCGTTTTGCCAAAAGCCGGGTGCTGATCCGCTGTGAACGGCAGGGGCAGCACCTGCTGCTGGCGGTGGAGGACGATGGCCCCGGCTGGGACGCCGCCGAAGGAAGCGGCGGTGATGGCCAGCTGGCACATCACAAGCTGGGCCTGTCGATAGTGCGGCGGGTGGTAGAGAAACACCAGGGCCAGATCCGGCTGCAGCCCTCCAGCCTTGGTGGGGCCAAGGTTTTGATTTTACTCCCCTTGATAACACAGTAGCTCCATTCCCCGTGGCCCTCTTTCCGGGCCTTCTTTCCGGGCTTTCTTTCCGGGCCTTCCGTCGGGAAACATTCCTTTTTCCTCGCTTTTCCGCCCTTGGGGTGGACCGCAAACCTGGCCTCGGGGGCCGGTGATTTTTTTGCATCACCAAGCAAATGATTTTGGCAGCAAAAGTTTAACAAATGTCACCAAATGTACACTTTTGGACAGTTTCGCAGGTACTTCTGCCTTAGGGTATCGCCTGGGGAGGCAAACCCAAAAACCCGAATCCACTCCTCCAGGAGAACTAGAATGAAACTGAAGTCCCTTACTGTGGCGACACTTGCGGCGCTGTATGGCGCCGGTATGGCATCGGCCATGCCCACGTCGTCGACAAACGTGTCTGCCACTGGCAGCAAGGGTGGCGTTGTACTGCAAGCCATCACCAAAGAAGAATTAAGCCGGCCCAAGCGCGTTTCCGACAAAGCGCCCCAAACCAATAACGCTATCCGTCCCATGCCCGGCGGATTGAACCAGCAGCATCAACCCGCATCGGCCAAGGCCAAGTTTGTTGAAGAGCCTAATCGCAGCGGCGAGGATGTGTACATAGTGCGCCTGCGGGACTTGCCGCTGGCCACCTACGACGGTCGGGTTAAAGGTTATGCCGCCACCGCCCAGCAGGTGATCCGTAACGAGATGGCTTCCCAAACGCCTGTGATGCAACAGGGCAAGCAAAGGATGCAAAAGGCGGCTGCCGTCGACCAGGCCCAGGTGCAGGCGGTGCAGCAATCCAGAGTGGAAAGCTACCGTCAATACCTGAGCGCCAAGCAAAATGACGTGCTGCAACAGGCCCGCAGCCAGGGCATACAAAACCCGGTGCGCGCCAACTACACCAACGCGGTCAACGGTTTCTCCATCAAGATGACCCAGGCCCAGGCCAAAGCCCTGGCAGCCCTGCCTCAGGTACAGTTCATCGAACGCTCCACCATGCAGCAGATCCAGACCGACCGCGGCCCGACCTTTATCGGTGCCGATCAGGTGTGGACCGGCAATACTGTCACCGGCCTGCCCTGGAAGGGTGAGGGCATAGTGATGGGTATCATAGATACCGGCATCAACTCGGATCATGTGGCGTTCGCCGATATCGGCGGTGACGGCTACGATCACACCAACCCCCTGGGCGACGGTAATTACCTGGGCGACTGCGCCACCGGTAAGCTGGTTTGTAACGATAAGCTGATTGGTATTTACAGCTGGCCTGTGATCACCGACACCTACCAGGGCCTGGCCCCGGCCACGGGTGAGGACATCCAGGGTCACGGCAGCCACACCGCGGGTACCGCCGCCGGTAACTATGTGGAAAACGTGCCCTTGCTGGCCCCCTCCCTGGGGGATGGTGACGGTGAGCCCCTGGGGTTCACCTTTGAGTCCACCTCGGGCGTGGCACCACATGCCAACATCATTGCCTATCAGGTGTGTCTCCCGGAAGATGGGTGTCCCACAGAGGCGATCCTCAAGGCCTATGAACAGGCCATTGCCGACGACGTGGATGTGATTAACTTCTCCATCGGCGGCGGCGAGCAATTCCCATGGGAAAGCGCTACCGAGCTGGCCATACTCTCGGCCCGTGAAGCCGGTATTTCCGTGGCCGTGGCCGCAGGTAACTCGGGTGGTGATGCCCATAACACCTTCTTCGGCAGCCTGGGACACAGTGCGCCCTGGGAAATGGTGGTGGCCGCGAGCACCCATGACAGGGTGTTGCACAAGACCAACAACCTGATCTCCTTTAGCGGTGGCAACTCCACCCCTTATCTCTACATAGATCCCAACTCCAGTTGGGGCGATGATATCGCCGGTTACTCGGTGGACAGCATCAGCCTGGGTATTCCCGTGAGTGCCGCCGATTATGGCGATCCCCAGTGTCTCAACGCCTTTGCCCCCGGCACCTTCAGTGCCGATCAGGTGGTGGTGTGTGAGCGCGGAACCAATGCCAGGGTCGCCAAGGCACACAACGTCAAGGCCGGCGGAGCCGGTGGCTTTATCCTCTACAACCAGGCCTGGTACTCGGGCATTACTCAGGAAGAGCAGAGGCTGTATGACGATGCCTATCCGCTGCCGGGTATCCATGTGTCCAACTACACAGGCAACAACATATTGAACTGGATGAATGACGGCGCCGCCGAACATTTCATCAACATTACCGGCGGTTCCGTGGACCGTAGCCTGGATCCCGCCAAGGGTGACATGCTGGCGGACTTCTCGTCCCTCGGTCCTTCCATGACCTACAAGCACCATATGGCGCCGAACATTGCTGCCCCCGGGGTGGACATTCTCGCGCCCTATGCCGATGAGCATCCAATGGCGCCTGGCTCAGCTCAATCCCAGGACTGGGCCATCATCAGCGGTACCTCCATGGCCAGCCCACATGTGGCCGGTGTCATGGCCCTGGTGCGTCAGGCCCATCCGGACTGGACTGCTGCCGAGGTGCAGTCGGCGATGGAAATGACCGCCTCCCAGACTGTGCGCCGTGACGTGGATCAGTACAATCCCGACGGTTTCCCCGCCACCCAGCACCGCACCGGTTCCGGCCGCGTGGATGCCCAGGCGGCGGTCAATGCCGGTCTTATCATGAATGAGACGGTGGAAAACTTCCGTCTGGCCAACCCATCCATGGGCGGCGATGTGCGCCAGCTCAACCTGCCACAGCTGGCAAACAGCAACTGCCGCGGCGGCGTCTGCTCCTGGGTGCGAACCGTGACCGCTACCCGCGATGGCAGTTGGACTTTGAGTGCCGATCAGTGGGTCTATGACCGTTGGGTCTCCACCTATGACGGCGAGATCGACATGCACAATGCCAAGATGGAATTCTTCCCGGCGAGCTTCAGTCTCAAGGCCGGCGAGAGCCAGAGCATAGTGATCAAGGCCGATATTACCGACATTCAATACCAACACGATTCAAAACTTTTGGGTGCAGGCCGCAGCCTGGATGGGGTGGAGCTGTGGACCAGCGTTAACCTCACTGCCTCCGACAGCAGCATACCCAAGTCACATTGGCCCGTGTCCATCAACTTCGACCATGGCGGTCTGCCGGAAGCGGTGAATGTTGAGGTCCACAGGGACAACGGCAGCTATCGCATCGCCGATCTGCCACTGGGTGCCAGCAATGACCTGGTGTACCGTGGCCATGGTCCGGTCAAGGCCGATATCATGGAAGTAACCCTGCCCCAGGACAACAACCACAGGCCTATCTACTCGGACGGTGATTATGCTCCGGGACATAACCAGGTGACCCTGTTCAATGTGCCCGAAGACACTGCCCGCTTTGTGGTGGAAGTGCTTGAACACACCAAGGACCCTGGCTTTAACAAGTACATGCGCGAATTGGGTGGCTCACTGGCGATTCACATAGGCCGTGACAGCAATGGCAACGGCGAGGCCGATTTCGATGAGGAATGGATCTGCTCCTCCACCACCCAAATCGAACTTAACCGCTGCAGCCTGACCAACCCGGATGCAGGCCAATATTGGGTCTTGTTGTCCAACACCAGTAAGAATATGAGCGACTGGGACCTGGACCAGGGGCCGGATCCCTGGGGTTACTACGGTATCACCAGAGAGCAATTGGTTGACAGTTACAGGGTTGCCATGGCCTTGGTGCCAAGCGATGCCAGTGGCCTGACGATCGAAGGCCCGGCCACCTCGGATGGCAGCCTGGTTGACCTGGATCTGAACTGGAACCTGGATAACCTGGCCGAAGGCGATGTGGCCTATGCCGGTGTCGATATCGGCAGCAGCGCAGCGCCCGGCAGCATAGGCTTTATCCCTGTGCGCCTTAAGCGTGGCATGGATGACGTGACCGTCAACAACAACCAGAGGGTTCGCGGTGGCGATATTGTCGACGTGACCGTACACGTGGTGGAAAACAACACGGGTACCGATCGCGACTTCGACCTCAGCACTGTTATTCCCGCGGGACTGACCCTGGTGCCGGGGTCGGTCAAGGTCAGCAGCCTGGAGCAGGAAGCAAACCTGAGCGTTGACGGCAACACAGTGCGCGTTGCCGGGGTGCAGCAGGATTCCGGCAACTGGGATCGCAGCTACAAGGTGACCACCAATGAAACCGACGCCCTGTGCCGGGTACCGGCCTATGGTCGCAATGACAGCGGCTTCGTCGGTCTGGCGAAAAACTACGGTTTCATGCCGGCCATAGGTGGCACCATGGTCGATGCCTCCGGCAGCTGGGATTATGATGCCACCGTCGGTGAGTGGGTCTACACCAATCCGTTCGAGATCCACATGGCGGATTACTGGGGCGCAGATGGCCATATGAACCTGTTCCATAACGAGGATTATATGAGCTATGACCGCTTCATTGTTTCGCCTCAGGGCTTTGTGACCTTCGGGCCTGAGTGGGGAGCTGCCAGCCACTTCATCAGCCAGAAGTTCCCTTACTACATGAACCCCTATGGCCCATTCGTGGCACCGTTCTGGCGTGGTTATGCGGACCCCGCAAACATCGGCTTCTCTATACCTGTCGATGTACTGGGCGCGCCACTGGAACAAAACCTGTTTGAGCCCTGGAAAGGCTCGGGTATCGCCCTGGCGTATGCCGGTGATGACTTCATCATAGAGTGGGTTAACGCCCGTACCCAAGGTGTGGAAGCCAGCTGGTTTGGCACCTATCCGACGGGTGTGGAGCAGAACGACCGCTATACCTTTGATCTGATCATGAACAAGGGTTATCGCTACGGCGCAGGTGAGTTCGAGTTTGTGATGGCCTATGGCGACATGGACTTTGCCGATCAGGGGGATTACGGTTCCATAGGTGTGCACGGCAACTATGGCCCGCTGGATGTCTTTGGTTATCCCTATGGTCAGGAAATGGGGGTCAGTGCCGCCTATAACGATCTGAAGGAAGTGACCACGGCCAACAAGGTGATCTGCTTAGACTACACAGGCCCGGAAGCAACCCAGTTCGACCTGAGCTTCCAGGTGCGTGTGGCTGAAACCGCCGCCGGTCAGACCCTGACCATGGACGTGGTCAGCGACGTCAGCGGTATGGGACAGAAGGTGATAGCCAATGCCATCCAGGTGGCCGGTAACATCACTCTGGCGCCGTTCAACGCCATGACAATCGCCGAGAACACCAGTGCCGATGTGACAGTGGCCTACGCCGACGTTGATGCCAATCCGAACCTGATTTCCGTCAGCGGTGAGCACATCAGTGCCCTGGTGCATGGCAACAGCGCCGGTTCTACCGTGACCATCACCCCCGATGCCAACTGGCATGGTGAAACACAAGTCAGCGTAACAGTGGCCGACAGCGTCAACCCCACTGATGCCACGACCCAGAGCTTTATGCTGACCGTGACTTCGGACGGTATCGAGCCCGGTTGTACCGATAGCGCTGCCACCAACTATGATGCCAACGCCAATCAGGATGACGGCAGCTGCACCTTCCCGGCGCCGCCTGCCGCTGAACCTGCCAAGGACACCTCCAGCGGTGGTGCCCTGGGCTGGCTGGCACTGCTGTTGGCACCTGTTGCCATGGTGCGTCGCCGCCGCCTGCACTGAGCTGCAATGCTTGGTTTAATGCAAGCTGCATGAGTCGCGGTTAACGCAAGATAAAACGGGTCCCTCGGGACCCGTTTTTTATTGGCTTAGGCCTTGATGCTCACCCCATGGGCCGGTTGTTCACTGCTGATGAATCAGGGGAGCCTGCTGGGCTGTCTGCTTTGACGCTTCATCCTGCGCCAGCCATTGCCGCAGCCATTGCTGCTCCACTAGGCCGCTCTTGCCTTTCCAGTTGCCTTTCTCATCGATAAAAAAGGTGCGCGGCAGCTCGCCGTACCAAGCGGGGTCGAGCAGGAAGCGCCCCTGTTGCTCCTGGCCATCGGCAAAACTGAGCTGTGGCAGGGCAGTCAGTCCCAGTTGCGCCAGCACTTGTTGTTGCTCCTGCTCCCGGTCGGCGTCGGCATCTGTGTTGATCAGCAGCAGACGTTCGCGGTCAACCTGTGGCAGCAGCGACTTGAGTTCGCCAAGTTCCCGAATACAGGCGGGGCAGTCGAGGCTCCAGCAAATGCTCACCCAGCGCTGGCCCGCCATGATGGCGGCCCTGGCATCCAGGCTTTGGGCCGTCAGCAAGGGGGCCGCGGTCAGGGAGCCGGACAGCAGCCAGAGTCCAAGCATCAGGCCGCGGCGGATCATGGCAGCACCCGGAAAAAGTGGCCCAGTCCGGGTCTGTGCCAGGAGACATAGGCCTTGCCGTCGTGGGTCAGCACAAAGGGCCGGTCGCTGCCGAGCTGGGAGCTGGCTAATTGACGGGCGGGACCGAAGAGGGCGCCGCCATCGCTTGAGCCTTGCCACCAGAGCTGTTGTTCGCTGCCGTTATATTCGGTCCACACCAGATCCACTCTCTGCCCCTGCACCGCCAGATGTGGGTGGGATGCCAGTTGCTGGTTATTGCCGACCTTGAGCGGCGCACTCAATTGAACCCCGCCATCGTCGGAATAAGCGTAAAAAATTCCCTGACCCTTGCGCCCGGCATTAAACCAGGCCAGGTGGTAACGTCCTGCGTCTGAGATGCCCAGGGCACCGCCCTGGTGCGGGCAGCCGTCGAGCTGCCAGTCATCGAAGGACACCTGTTGTGCTGTGGCGCCTTCCTTGAGCCGCAGCAGGGCAAACTCGCGTACATTGTCCGGATACAGGTGGCGCCACAGCAGGGCCTGGGTGCCGTCGGGCTCCTTGGCGAATGCCAGGCGGCAACACTGGCAGGTGCCGCGCACCAGTTCACTGTTGAGAAATTGGCTGTCGCCGCGGCGCAGATTGCCCCTGGCAAAATAGACGGCCGACCCGGCAGCGGCGTTTGGATCCAATGCCTTGGCGCGGCTGTCGAGCCACACCAGACTGATGTCGCCGTCTGGGCTCACCAGCATTTCGTTGAAGGAGTGGCCGGCAACAAGCTGGTCATCATTGATGGTTTGGGGCCTGGTGAAGTGAGCTCCGCCATCGGCCGAGTAGCTCAGGCGAATATCGGCGCTGTACTTCTGCTCCCTTGCCATGGCCCAGGACAGGTAGAGGCCGCCCTGGCCATCAAAGCCGAGCTTGGGGCGATTTTCACCGCGGGTGGAGATGGCCTCGGGCTCGGCGTTGACCTTTAGGGGGGCACCGAAGTGGACACCGGCATCGGTGGAACTGTCGAGGTACAGTTGCTGCTCGCTGACCCAGGCGCGCCACAATCTGCCATCCGGGCCGAAGGCGGCGGTGACAGTCTCGGCGCAGCGAATGTCACCGGCCGGGCATTGGCTTTGGGGTTGCGCAGGTGCCTCCTGATGCTGATGTGCCTGCGCCGGCATCAGGGCCGTGGCCAGTGCCAGCAGGGCCGTGGCCCTGATAGAGGTAAGGGTTACCATGAGACGTCCACTCCCAGATACAGGCTGCGGGGGGCGCCGGGGTTAATGTTGGCCTTGCCGTAGCTGAGGGCTGCCGACTGCACATAGTCCTTGTCCCACAGGTTGGTGGCACGGGCGTTGATGGACACCCTGTCGTTGATCTTATAGCGGGCCTTGAGGTTGGTCAGTTGATAACCCTCATAGCGACGGCTGTTGGCGTCATCCATCCAGTAGTCACCTATGGCCTGCCACTCCAGCATCAGGCTCAGGCCCTCAAGGGCATCCGGATTATAGCGGGCGCGGACATTGGTGATGTATTCGGGGGCATTCATCATCTGATTGCCGGTGATGGGCGGGTAGTCATCAAACTCGTGACTGGCGCGGGTAAAGGCCAGCGACAGCGCCAGTTCACGGGTGGCCTGCCAGTCGGCGGCCAATTCCACGCCCTTGTGGATCACCCGGGTGGCATTGACCTGATAGCGGAAGCCGAGCTCGCTATCGAAGGCGTTGACTATGCCGTCGTCCACGTCCATGTAATAGAGCGCCAGATCCCAGGACAGGGAATCGAGGTTGGCCTTGTAACCTAGCTCATAGGTGTCGGAGATCTCGGGTTTGAGGTTCGACAGGCCTTCGATGCTGTCCTTGGTGGTGATGTGGTACAGGCTGCCGCTGGTGGGCAGGCGGAAGCTGTTGGCATAGCGCAGGTACAGGCTGCTGCTGTCGCCGAGGCGATAATTGAGGCTGGCCTTGGGACTTAGGTGGCTGAAGCTGTCCTCCCGGTCGGCAATGCTGAGCTTGCCGTGGCCTATGTCACCCAGGGCCGCGAGATGGTTGTGATAATCATAACCGGCGTAATCAAAGCGGGCCCCCAGGGTCAGGGTCAGGTTTTCCGTCAGCGGTCTTTGGTGCTGCACATAGGGCGACAGGCCCAGGTAATCTGTGCTGTCGTCATAGAAACGCTCCCCGGCCACAAAGCTGTCGGGCTTGTAGCCGCCCACAGTCACATCCAGGGGTTGGAACGAGCTTTCATCACCGACCGAGTATTCCAGATCGGCGCCGACCGTGGTTTCGCTGTCATCGCCGTGCACCCAGTTGGCCAGGGCCAACAGGCCTGCGCTGCGCACCACACTGTCCACCATGGGCATATTGGCGTTCCAGGTGGCCGTGTAGCTGTTGGTGTTGCGGCGCAGGTAGCCGATCAGCGAGTAATTGGCATCGCCGCTTTGCTTGTCCCACTGGCTTGAGAGGCGCAGATAGTCGCTGCGCCGGGTCGGGTCAACCGCCAGCACGGCATCGCTCAGTCCAGACTGGTTGCGATCCTGCCGGTATTGCTCCTCGGTAAGACCGGCGGCCATTTCCTGCTCCAGGGTTGAGGCCGACAGCAGGGTCACCAGGCGTTGATTGGCGTCGATTTCATATTCGTGGCGGGCGTTGACTTCGGCTCTCTGGGTAGCCGTGTGCTCCTGCCAGCCGTCGCTTTCCTGGGCCGAAGCGGAAATGCGCCAGCCCTTGCCGGCCTCGGGTTTGCGGTTGTAGCCCAGCTGCAGCTTGTGGAAGTTATCGCTGCCGAGCATCAGGCCGCTGTCGAGGCGGTTGGCGTCTTCCACTTCATCGGAGAGCACATTGATGGTGGCGGCCACGGCACCGGAGCCATAGAGGGCGGTACCGGCGCCCTTGATCACTTCGATGCGGCCCACATTGGTGTTGAAACTGGACCACCAGAGGCCGTTATGGTTGAAGAAGGCCGGTGACTGAATGGGAATATTGTCCTGCAAAAACAGGTAGTAGCCGCTGGTGTTCATCGGCATGCGGATGGCGGTCTTGTGTCCCTGTCCACCACCAAGCTGATCTATCAATACCCCGGCGACGCTGTTGAGGGATTCGGCCGGGTGCTGGCCCTTGTCCAGCGCCAGCTCGGACTTGCTGATGCTGTCCAGGGACATGGCCAGATCCGTGTCCACATTCTGCTTGCGGTTGGCCGTGATGCTGATGCGTTCCATGACCGGGCTGGCGATGGCCATGGTGGAGGTTGCGCCATCCGGTGCGGTCTGTACCTCGGTGTTATCTGTTGTTGCCGCGGCGGAGGTGGTCAACAGCGCCAAACTGAGCAGCGAAGGGAATGTATTCATGGGCAGCCTTTCCTTGTGAACCTGGCCGCATTCTAACGCTCAATATTTAACATGCATCTTTAATATTGCTTTTGTGGGGGCTATTTCACGCTTTGTTGATCCGGCGCAAAATCGCACCGTGACCGGGGTCACAAAGGGGCCCTGGATAGGGAATGGCATACCCGATGGGGCATAAAAAAGGGCCTTCAGTGGAAGGCCCTTTTTATCAATCAAGCACAGGATAGATGCTTGTATTCACGCTTGGGGATCAATGTTTGCGACGCAGACCGCCCAGAGCCAACAGCATCAGGCTCAGCCAACCCAGGCTACCGCCGGAACTGCCTGTCTCTGGTTCCGTGGAGTCGTTCGGTGCGGCATTGACCTTGACCATGACTGTGGCACTGACGTCATCCATGTGGCCGTCGGACACGGTTACAGTGAACTGGTGTTCACCCACACTCAGCCCCGTGACCGTCGCTATGGGGCTGTCGGCGCCGGACATGGTGCCGGGACCATGCCATTCGAAGCTGAGGGCATCGTTATCCACATCGTAGGAGGCGCTGGCGTCGAGGGTGACCTTGTTGCCTTCTGTGATGCTGATTTGCGTTGCCGCCACCATGGCCTGGGGCGCATCCTGCTCAGGTGTCACTGTCAGCATAAAGCTGGTGCTGGCCTGATCGCTGGCATGCTCGTTGTCCTGCACTGTCACTGTCACCAGGGTTTCACCGAAGAAGTCGGCTTCCGGCTTCAGGTTGAAGTGGTTGCCCTCAACCGTAGCTTGGATGTGTTCGCCACTGACCATGATATGGTTGCCGACCTTGTTGGCATCAATGTACGAAACTTCGATACCGCTCAGTTCGTCGTCTTCAGCCACCGTCAGGTTGGGCATTGCTGCCACCTTGAGGTTGCTGTTGACCTTGATGCTGTGCACCACTGTCTTTTCTTCACCACCCTCAACCATCTGGGTCATGCTGATGTCCAGGGTCTTGCCCACGGCATCAGGCTGGATGACCGCCTTGACCTTCATGTCGATGGCACTCTTCTCCGGACCCTTGTAGTCGAAGCAGATCACCATGTTGTCGGTCAGCACTTCATCCAGGTTGTCGAAGCCCACTAAGGTGTACAGGTAACCGTCTTTGGGACCGGCGTTGGTGGAGAACACACTGTCAAAGCCTTCAACAAAGATGCTGCCCTTGGCCAGGTTATCGCCCAGATTGTCGTAGGCAAACATCAGTTCGAAGCGACCGTCGCGGAAGTCGATATTGGGGCGCATTATGACCTCATAATCGTACTCGTCGCCTGTGGTCTTGTCGGTGATGTTATCAAACTCCATAAACAGCAGGTCGCCCAGATCCGGTCTGTCTGCACCATACTGAGCCGCAATAGTCAGACCCCATGGGTCTTCCCAGTGACGACGATTCTTGGTCTCGAACGTACCACGCCAGAAGGGGCTGATGGACTCGTGCAGGAAGGCTGAACCGGGGCCTACATGATAATCCATCATCCACCAGGCGGTGTTGAACTGCATGGCACCCACTGTGTGCATGCGGAAGAAACCGCCGTTGTCCTGGTTGTAGAGTTTGAACTGCTCCTGACCCATGCCCCAGAACAGCCAGTGCATGGGGATATCAAAGTAACTGTTGCTGTCACCTACATACCAGTCATGTTCCGGCTGATAGCCAAATTCGAACATATCTATGTAGCGGCCATCCGAGTATTCGTCGATTAACGGAGTCCGGCACTGGGCCGAGGTCAGGCTGTTGGTCAGCACGTACTCGCGCGGTACGTCGCGGGTGCTTTCCTGGGTACCGCTGAGGCTCAGACCGTGCTCGTCGATTTCAAGACCTGTGAGCATCTTGTCATTGACTGTGGTGAGGGTCTCGGGCGCCAGACGCATGCCTTCGGGCAGGGTCAGCTTAAAGCTGAAGTCCCGATCCTGGCTTTCCAGGTTGGGCAGCATGTTGAGGCTGATATCCACCACATCCATGTTGCGGGCCTGATCCTGGCTGACAGCAAAGGACACGTTGTCCTTGCCGCGTACCAGTTTCAGCGAGGTGAAGCCCAGGGTGCCTTCTTCGCCGGGCATGTTGCCCAGGTCGAAGCCGCCGTAGAACACATCGCCTTCTTTGGCATCGGGCAGATCCCAGTTAAGGGTCAGCTCATAGTTGCCGTTACCGTCGTGCTCGGCCGGGCCTTCAACACTGAAGTTGCCGGCGTTGCTGTCGTCGGACAGCATGGCCACAGCTGTGGTGGTCTTGTACCTTTCTTCGCCCCAGCCAACGTTGACCACGCCCACCCAGTAGGTGCCGGGTGTTGGATCCACTATGTCACAGAAGTTTTGTACCGATTTTGAGGAAGACTGACATACAAGTTCGCTCCAATACTCATTGGTGAGAGCGGAGTAATCGGCATCGAGTTCTTCCTGTGACGGTATGAAGTTGCCGTTGCCGTTGGCATCCAGACCAATCGTCAGTACCGGGCGCTGACTGTAGTAACGTGGATTGGGGTTGTTATCCTGACCTATGAGCTCGTTGGATTGAATCTCAATCATCAGGCGTTTGGTGCCTTCAGGTACCACCACCTGGGTGACGCTCCAGCCCGCCTCCACTGTCTCTTTGTCCAGATAGGGGCTGGACATGGGCAATTCCACGGTAGTCAACTCGGGCTTCACCAGACCGTAGTACCTGGGGGTGAACTGGCTGTAGTTGTCGGTGTTGACCACAAAGGTCTCGCTGCCCTGTTCACGGTTGAACTCAATGTCCTTGGCAAAAGGCAATTGGTTGTATTCTGACAGTGCCACCACAGGCATGTGCAGCTCAGGTGAGTTACCTGTGGTGCTGGTCAGCTTGATTTGGCCGTTAAACAGCGAGTAGTTGTTGTCACCTTCCCATGGGCTGTCCTGATCCGTGGGCTCTACCAGGTGGCGGGTGATGCTGGGAACTGTCATCTTGACCATTAAGGTCTGGGTTTCACCGGCCTTGAGGCTGAACCGGCTTGGGGAAGCGGTCAGGGTTGCGCCATCTTCGGTCACTTCTGTGCTGACACTCCAGCTGCCATCCTTGGTCGCCTTGACTGTGCGCATCCAGGTGCACTCTTTCTCACAGCTCATGTCCACCATGGACGGCAGGTTGAGCCAGTTGGCTATGCCGCCATTGCGGGGGTTGGCATTGACATAGTTGTCTATGGTCTCGTCCAGCACCAGGCCCACGGCATCGGCCTTGGCCACGTCGATTGCACCGGCGCCGGCCATGAAGTTGTATGGCAGTTCCATGGTCATACCATAGCTTTGGTATCTGACCGGGTTGGCACTCAGCATCAGGGCCGATTGGATTTCCGCCGGGGTCCAGCCGGGGTGCAGCTGGGTCAACAGGGTCATGGCACCGGCCACGTGTGGCGAGGCCATGGAGGTACCGCTCATCATGGTCCAATCGCTGGCGTTGGGATACATGGTAAAGGGCTGATCATCGGCGTTGGCGGCATAGATGTCGACCCCGGGGGCGGTCAGATCCGGCACCAGGTTGTCTATGTAGCGGCTGGGACCCAGGGAGCTGAATTGGGCCAGCATATTGCCCTTGTCTTCATCCAGGATGTAGTCGTTGGTGTGGGCCGTGATGGTGCCGCGGGCGGAGCCATTACTTTGGCTAATCCAGCTTTTCAGAGACCAACCGGCGCCGGAAGCCACGTTAATGCCTGGGATGACGAAGCGGTCGGCAACGGTTGGCATGCTGTAATCGGTGTTCAGCAGCACCAGACCACCGGCGCCACCGGCCTGCACGTTGATGGCCTTATCGACACGGGGAATATCACCGCGCTCGCACACCACTATCTGATCGGCAGTGAAGGTTCCCGCCGGGAACGGCACGTTACAGCTGCCGGCGCCGTAGCCATCGTTGGGGTCGGGATCCGGATAGCTTTCCGCCAGTACAAACTGACCGGAAATGGCATCGGTAAAACCTTTACCCTCGATGTCGGAGTAGGGGAGGGTGTAGCTTGGGCCAGCGGTTTCAAAATTGGTGATGCTGGTCTTGCCCGCATCCAGGGTGCGGTCGTGGGTCGAGGCGCCAACCGTGGTCACCCAGGGCGAGGTGTGATCGGCACTGTAGAAATAGGGGCCCGAGTTACCGGCGGCCACCGCCACGGAGATACCGGCCTCACGGGCCGCCAGGAATGCCAGTTCCATGGGATCTTCCCAGGGGAAGGCTTCGGCACCGCCGATGGAGAAGTTAATCACATCGACGCCGTCTTTGATGGCATCCTCGTAGGCGGCCAGAATGGCTTCCTCGGGACAGCCTGAGTAAGGATCGCCGCCATTGCCCGGCCAGCAAACCTGATAAGAAATGATGTGGGCGCGGGGGGCGACACCCGAGGTATGGTCGAAGTTAAACGGCAGATTGACGCCATCGCTGACCGGTTCGCCGGTGGCGGCCTGCAGCGGGGTGTTTTCTATGCGGTTGCCGGCAACCGTGCTGGCGGTGTGGGAACCGTGACCGTGATGGTCTTCACCGTTCTTGGGGCGGATAAGGTTGGTTTGCCAGGGATATTCCTGGAACTCGGGGGCTTTGTAGACATCCGTGATGATGTCATAGGAGTAGACACCGATCAGCTTGTCGTTACACAGGCTCGCGTCTTCCTGGCAATCACCGAGGAAAGCACCGCCCATTTTGGCATGGCTGGCAGCGTATTCATCGTCTGAAGCAAAGGCGGGGTGGTCGGTGTTAATACCCGTGTCGATAATACCCACCACCATGCCTTCACCCTTGGCCTTGAGACCAGAGTCGGTATTGCCGCTCCAGGCACTGTCGGCGTGGATAAACTCGGGGCCGCGATCGGTTCTCAGCTCGAATACCCGGCTGGGGGTGATCTTGGTGACACCCGGCACCCTGGCCATCAAAGCCGCGTCCCTTTGGGTCATTTTGACCGCCACGGCGTTGTTGGCGACTGTGTACTGGTGCAGCAGCTCAAATTGGGCGCCCTGGGCCTTGGCCTGGCTCAGCAACTTGTTTTGTTTGCCCTTGAGCATGGTCTGATAGTCCTGCACCGCCGGGGCCATGGCAGCTTGGACCTGTTGCGGTTTACCCGTGCGGTTCAACAGCGAACGGGTGGCACTGAATCCCGGCAGGTTGCCATCGTAGGTGGCGACAGATTTGTCGCTGAATTGCACGATAAAGGTGTGCTCGCCCTTGATGGAATCATCAAATTGGAACACCTGATGGGATTTTTTGGGCAGCACATGGTTCGCTTTTCCCAGGGCGACAAACATGTCGCCCTTGGCTATCTCTTGCTGCTCTTTATTGAAATCGGCCACATCCTGACCGGTGAAAGTGGGCAGATAGAAGCCCCCTTTATCACCTTGTTTCATCCCTATCTCTGCGGCCGCATAGCCGGATACACCGAGATACAGCGCTCCGCAGACCGCCAGTGCCGTCCCTTTTAACTTATGATGCGATGTCATGAAAAAACTCCATGTATTCTTGTTTTTAGTGAAGTGCAGTGTGGCGAGGCCGTGCCCCGGGTGTGCATTCGGGCGCTGTTGCGGCCGGAAACGGACCGGGAACCCAAACTCCGGGCAAACCAAAGCCCCAAGCCTATTTCAGCCTGTAATTTTTGATTATTAAGGAGTTTTTCTAGCCATGCCGGACAGACATTCCTGTCTGTAACCAAGTTATAACATTGAAGTGAAAGTGACTGTTGTTACAATTTGTTAACGCATGCGGAGATGACGGACGTATTGGCAGTGGCGCAGACGGAGCCGTTCAAAATGGCCGCCGCTGAGATGACAAAAAAAGGGCCTTCAATTGAAGGCCCTTTTTATCAAGTTAAAGCAATTAAAGCATGTGCTCAGAAGGTTAGCGCTGGCGGCGCAGACCGCCCAGAGCCAGCAGCATCAGGCTCAACCAACCCAGGCTACCGCCGGAACTGGACTTGGAATTGTCCGGTGTGGCAGGTGCCGGTGCGGCATTGACCTTGACCATCACAGTAGCGGTCGAGTCGGTCATCACACCGTCGGAGACTGTCACAGTAAACTCATGCTCACCCACGCCAAGACCGCTGACAGTGGCGATGGCGCTGTCGGCACCTGAGATGGTACCTGGACCTTGCCATTCGAAGCTCAGGGCATCGTTATCCACATCGTAGGAAGTGCTGGCATCGAGGGTAACACTGCCACCTTCGGTGATGCTGATTTGCGTTGCCGCCACCATGGCCTGGGGCGCATCCTGCTCAGGTGTCACTGTCAGCATAAAGCTGGTGCTGGCCTGATCGCTGGCATGCTCGTTGTCCTGCACTGTCACTGTCACCAGGGTGTCACCGAAGAAGTCGGCTTCAGGTTTCAGGCTGAAGTGGCTGCCCTCGACTGTGGCCTGGATGTGCTCGCCGGTGACAATCACAGTGTTGCTCACCTTGTTGGCATCCAGATAGAACACCTCGATACCGGTCAGCTCGCCGTCTTCAGCCACGGTCAGGTTGGACATCTCTGCCACCTTCAGATCGCTGTTGACCTTGATGCTGTGTACCAGGGTTTGCTCTTCACCACCCTCGACCATCTGGGTCAGGTTGATATCCAGGGTCTTGCCCACGGCCTCAGGCTGGATAACCGCCTTGAAGCTCATGTCGATGGCACTTTTCTCCGGACCGGTATAGTCGAAGCAGATCACCATGTTGTCGGTCAGCACTTCATCCAGGTTGTCGAAGCCAACCATGGTATAGAGGTAGCCGTCTTTCGGACCGGCGTTGGTGGAGAACACGCTGTCAAAACCTTCAACAAAGACAGTACCCTTGGCCAGATTGCCGCCCAGGTTGTTGTAGGCAAACATCAGCTCGAAGCGATCGTCGCGGAAGTCGATATTGGGGCGCATTATGACCTCATAGTCATACTCATCGCCGGTCACCTTATCGGTAATGTTATCGAACTCCATGAACAGCAGATCGCCCAGATCCGGTCTGTCGGCCTCATACTGAGCCGCCAGGGTCAGGCCCCATGGGTCTTCCCAGTGACGACGGTTCTTGGCTTCGAACGTGCCGCGCCAGAAGGCGTTCATTGACTCGTACAGGAAGCCAGGGCCGCGGTGATAGTTCATCATCCAGTAGGCGGTGTTGAACTGCATGGCACCCACAGTGTGCATGCGGATAAAGCCACCGTTGTCCTGGTTATAGAGCTTGAACTGCTCCTGGCCCATACCCCAGAACAACCAATCCATGGGGATGTCGAAGTAAGAGCGATAATCGCCCACATACCAGGATTGCTCCGGCTGCATACCGAACTCGAACAGATCTATGTAACGACCGTCGGAGAACTCGTCGATCTTGGGCGTGCGGCACTGGGCTGAGGTCAGGCTGTTGGTCAGCACGTACTCACGGGGTACGTCGCGGGTGCTTTCCTGGGTACCGCTGAGGCTCAGACCGTGCTCATCAATTTCCAGACCATTGAGCATCTTGTCATTGACGGTTTTCAGGGTCTCGGGCGCCAGACGCATACCTTCGGGCAGGGTCAACTTGAAGCTGAAGTCCCTGTCGGCGGTTTCCAGGTTGGGCAACATCTTGAGGCTGATATCCACCACATCCATGTTGCGGGCCTTATCCTGGCTGACAGCAAAGGACACATTGTCCTTGCCGCGCTTCAGCTTCAGTGAGGTGAAGCCCAGGGTGCCTTCTTCGCCGGGCATGTTGCCCAAATCGAAGCCACCATAATAGACATCGCCTTCAACGGCATCGGGCAGATCCCAGTTCAGGTTCAACTGGTAGTTACCGTTGCCATCGTGTTCGGCCGGGCCTTCCAGACTGAAATTGCCGGCGCTGCTGTCGTTGGACAGCAGGGCAACGCCGGTAGTGACCTTGTACTTCTGCTCTCCATAGCCGACATTCACCAGGGCTACCCAGTAGGTGCCGGGGGTGGGATCTATGATGTCACAGAAGTTCTGCACCGAGGTGGCAGATGACTGACATACCATTTCACCGAAGTACTCGTTGCTGAGGGCATAACGGTCGGCATCCAATTCTTCCTGGGTCGGCATGAAATTACCGTTGCCGTTGGCATCCAGACCCATGGTCAGCACCGGACGCTGGCCGTAGTAGCGCGGGTTCTTGTTTTCCTCATAGCCTATCGGGTCACTGGATTGCACCTCAACCATCAGGCGCTTGGTGCCTTCCGGTACCACAACCTGGGTCACGCTCCAGCCTGCTTCGATTTGCTCTTTGCCAAGATACGGGCTGGACAAGGGCAGTTCCGCGGTGCGCAGTTCAGGCTTGACCAGACCATAGTACCTTGGGGTGAACTGGCTGTAGTTGTCGGTATTGACCACGAAGGACTCACTGCCCTGTTCGCGGTTGAACTCAATGTCCTTGGCAAAAGGCAGCTGATCGTATTCGGACAGCGCCACCACAGGCATGTGCAGCTCGGGTGAATTGCCCGAGGTGCTGGTCAGTTTCAGCTGGCCATTGAACAGCGAGTAGTTGTTGCTGCTTTCCCAGGGATTGTCGGTGTCTTCGGGTTCTACCAGGTTACGACTGATGCTTGGGACAGTCATCTTCACCATGATGGCCTGGGTTTCCCCTGCCTTCAGGCTGAACTGGCTTGGGGAGGCCGTCAGGGTGGCGCCGTCTTCCTTCACTTCGGTGCTGACACTCCAGCTGCCATCCTTGGTGGCCTTGACTGTGCGCATCCAGGTGCACTCTTTTTCACAGCTCATGTCCACCATTGAGGGCAGGTTGAGCCAGTTGGCTATGCCGCCGTTGTGGGGGTTGGCGTTGACATAGTTGTCTATGGTTTCGTCGAGCACCAGGCCGGTTGCATCGGCCTTGGCTACATCTATGGCACCGGCACCGGCCATAAAGTTGTAGGGCACATCCTGAGGTGTCGCACCTGAGTAAGGTTGGAATTTCACCTGGTTGGCCGTCAGCATCAGCGCCGATTGGATTTCTGCCGGTGTCCAGTCAGGGTGTAACTGGGTCAGCAGGGTCATGGCGCCGGCCACGTGTGGCGAGGCCATGGAGGTACCGCTCATCATGGTCCAGTCACTGGCGGCTGGATAATTGGTGAATGGCTGATCATCGGCGTTGGCGGCATAGATGTTAACGCCGGGGGCGGTCACATCCGGTACCAGGTTGTCGAAGAAGCGGCTGGGACCCATAGAGCTGAAACGGGCCAGCAGGTTGCCATTGTTTTCATCCAGGATGTAATCGTTGGTATGGGCGGTAATGGTACCGCGGGCAGTGCCATTGCTGCGGTTAATCCAGTTTTTCAGGGTGTAACCACTGCTGGATGCCACGTTGATCCCCGGGATCACAAAGCGATCGGCAACGGTAGCGTCACTGTAGTTGACGTTCAGCAACACCAAACCACCGGCACCACCGGCCTGAACGTTCACGGCCTTGTCGACACGGGGGATATCACCACGTTCACACACCACTATTTGATCGGCGCTGAAGGTGCCCGCAGGGAAGGGGGCGTTACAGGTCTTGGCGGCATAACCATCATTAAGATCAGGGTCAGGATAGTTTTCAGCCAGTACAAACTGACCGGAAAGCTCATCGGTAAAGCCCTTGCCCACTATATCGGTTTTGGGAATGGTATAGCTGGGGCCGGTGCTTTCAAACGCAGTAATGCTGGTTTTACCGGCATCCAGGGTGCGGTCATGGGTGGAGGCACCCACTGTGGTGACCCAGGGTGAAGTATGATCGGCACTGAAGAAATAGGGGCCGGAGTTACCTGCGGCCACGGCCACAGATATTCCTGCCTCGCGGGCGGCAAGGAAGGCCAGTTCCATGGGATCTTCCCAGGGGAATTGTTCTGAGCCACCGATGGAGAAGTTGATTACATCAACGCCGTCTTTGATGGCGTCCTCGTAGGCCGCAAGGATTGCTTCCTCGGGACAGCCCGCATAGGGGTCGCCACCACTGCCCGGCCAGCATACCTGGTAAGATACAATGTGGGCCCGCGGCGCCACACCCGAGGTGTGGTCGAAATTAAATGGCAGATTCACACCGTCACTGACCGGCTCACCCGTGGGGGCCTGCAGTGGGGTGTTTTCTATGCGGTTACCGGCAACCGTGCTGGCGGTATGGGAGCCGTGACCATGGTGGTCTTCACCGTTACGGGGACGGATCAGTTTGGTCTGCCAGGGATACTGCTGAAATTCAGGTGCATTGTAGACCGCAGTGATGATGTCATAGGAGTAGACACCGATCAGCTTGTCGTTACACAGGCTGGCATCTTCCTGACAGTCACCCAAAAAGGTGCCACCCATTTTCTCATGGCTGGCGGCAAACTCTGCGTCGCTGGCAAAGGCGGGATGATCGGTGTTGATGCCGGTATCGATAATGCCGACCACCATACCTTCACCCTGGGCCTTGAGACCTGAGTCGGTATTGCCGGACCAGGCGGCATCGGCATGGATAAACTCGGGACCACGATCGGTGCGCAGCTGGAATACCCGGCTGGGGGTGATCTTGGTAACGCCGGGCACCTTGGCCATCAGCGCAGCATCCCTCTGGGTCATCTTCACCGCCACGGCGTTGTTGGCCACGGTGAATTGGCGCACCAGCTCAAATTGGGCCCCCTTGGCTTTGGCCTGGCTCAGGAGAGTATTCTGCTTGCTGCTCAGCATGGACTGATAGTCCTGCACCGCAGGGGCCAGTACCGATTGCATGGACTGGGGTTTACTGTTTCTGTTCAGCAGCGGCTTGGTGGCACTGAAGCCCGGCAAGTTACCCTCATAGGTGGCCACAGGCTTATCGCTGAACTGGACGATAAAGGTATGCTCACCCGTGATGGAATCGTCAAATTCGAATACCTGTTGTGACCGCTTGGGTAACACATGGTTGACCTTACCCGGGGCCACAAACATATCGCCCTTGGCTATCTCTTGTTGCTGTTGGTTAAAATCGGCTACGTCCTGGCTGGTGAAGGTGGGCACATAGAAGCCCCCCTTCTCTGCCTTTTTCATGCCGATTTCGGCGGCAGCGTGACCGGATACGCCAAGATACAGCGCTCCGAAGACTGCCAGCGCCGTCCCCTTTAATCTGTGTTGCGATGTCATGAAAAAACTCCATGTATTCTTGTTATAAGTGTGAGATTTGGCAGGGCAGGAGTTTGCTTGACCTGAACAACAACCACATCTTGGCCAAGCCTGTTAAATAACAGTGACTTGCCCCAGCCTTACCGGGCAGATGTAACTATCTGCAACCCAGTTATAACATTTGCAACACGCTGATAACTGTAGCAAATTGTACCATTATGCCGTGTAGTGGAGCCGGGTCACAGCCGGGAAATTTGCTTGCTGTAAAGGTGGTTAATTCATACTGATTGGCTCGAAACTTGCCTTTAAAAGGCATCTGAGTTTTGTTGAGCATCATAATGAAACAGCAACTTTTCCTGGTTCTGGTGGCAGCGCTGTGTCATGGAGCGGTAAATGCGGCACCTGTCGCTTATGAAAGCGCTTGCAAGTACTGTCATGAAAGCGGGGTCGGGCATTCGCCCAAATTGCACAATCCCGATGATTGGGCGCCCAGGTTGGTAAAGGGAATGGACCAATTGCTTCAATCAGTTAAGCAAGGTCGTAACGCCATGCCGCCTGGAGGACTTTGCCCTCAATGCAGCGATGAGGAGCTGCTGGAGGCAATTCGCTTTATGGCCGGTCACGGCCCTCTCTATCGTTAACCCAAAGGTGGCATGCTGTGACGGCGGTCACCTTTTATTTTTCTTTATCTCCAAGGAGATATATCGGGGTTTCACCAATAGTGAGAGTCCCGATTCTGAAAAGCAGGAATCCCTTTACGCCAAAGCCCGTATTTCTTGATCGAGATCAGTTTAATTGGCCCAAAAGCCCCCAAAAAAGTTGGCACTGCTTTTGCCTATTAAGAGGTATGCAAGCGGGAACCTTATAAAACGGTGCGGTTGCAAAAAGTGACAGCATCAAAGAAATCTAGCTAATAGTGAGAGATGGGATATGAATAACTTACTTAAACTCAGTCTGGCGGTGGCAACCGTGCTGATGGCAGGCAATGCCATGGCAGTTCAAACCAAGAGTATTGTCGACTCTAAACATAACCTGGGTAGCACTTCAGTTGCTTCTCCAACTGCAACCCGTAACTCAACTACAGCAACGACTGAAGTGTGCGTGTTCTGTCATACCCCTCACGGTGGCGTAGCTAAAGATGGTGATGGTAATGCAGTGGCTCCTTTGTGGAACAAATCTCTGCCGGCCAAAGCCAGTTTTTCTACTTATAACACTTTGGGTACCGCAACCCTGCAAGGTTCTGTGACTTCTGTGGGTTCGGTTTCTATCGCCTGTCTGTCTTGCCACGATGGTTCCCAGGCTATGGACGTGATGATCAACCAACCTGGCTCCGGTGGGTATAATGCAGCAGGTGCTCGTCTCGCTGGTACCTGGACTTCTCCAGATGGTACTGTTGATACCGCGACAGGTAAGATGAAAACAACAGATCCAATACCAGGTCTTGGTACTGATTTAACCAATGACCATCCTATTGGTATCCAGTATGCCGGTGGTCTGCGTTCAGGTCAGACTGACAGATCACTGTCTGCCAGCTACAAAAATCCCGATTTCCGCGGTTTGGCCTCCACCAGCATTAACGGAAATACTGTTTGGTATGTACCTGTACCTGCTACCAACGCAACTACTGGTGTAGCGAACGCTATCAACGGAACCCAGATTTCTCCCGTATCCGGTATCCGTAACAAGACAGATATGGCGCTCTACACTCGTACCGATGCTGGCATTGATGCCGGTGCAGCACAGCCTTTCGTAGAGTGTGCTTCTTGCCACGATCCTCACCAGGCCGATACCAAAACTTTCCTGCGTATCGACAACACAGGAAGTGCAGTATGTCTGGCCTGTCACGTGAAATAATGTGATCCAGCTAGAAAAAGACTAACAGCTCAGGCTGTTAGTCTTTTTGCTATCTGGAGCGCCATGTAAAATAAGTGTTACATTTAAGCGGTTGCTAACATTTCCGGTCGAACGTCTCATGGCATCGGCTGAATATAATAAAAGTGGGGAAGCATATGGGCATAGCACGCAGGTTTATTATCCCTTGGTTACTGGCCGTTTTGACACCTAGTGTTCTGGCCGAGGAACCATCCCCGGCATCCGAGTTGCCACCTCCCTATACCCAGATCTATGCCAGGATCGATGGCAATCCTGAGCTTTTGGTGTCTTTCCAGGATTTTTACCAATACAAGCGCCGAAACAAGTACTACCACAGTCAGCCACCGGAAGCCGAATATGCGTCTTTTGTAGAAAGCGTTCAAAACGAATGGCTGGAGCAGATAGTGCTGCAAAATTTTCTGCAGCAACAAAGACCTGATTTCCAGGTTGATAACAAAGAAGTCGATTCTCAAGTGACTCGCTTCGATGAGCAAATGCAGAACAACCCCGATTGGCCAGTGGTTAAGGATGCTTACCTCAAGGTCTATCGCCAGCGCTTAATTCGGGATCTGTTATACCGTGCCTATAAAGATGAATTTGAAAAGGCGGTGGCTGTATCCGAGGAAGAAGCGCGGCACTTCTATGAGCAGCACCCGGAAAAATTTACCCAGCCACCTCGTAATAGAGTGTCTTTGATCCTGCTGGGGGTCGACCCTTCGACCGGTGCTGAGGCCTGGGACAGTGCCCGTAAACAAATGGAGCAGGTGCGTTTCAGAATCGCCAATGGTGAAGATTTTGCCGAGATGGCGCGTGAGTTCTCCACCGATCCCACGGCAGAAAGCGGTGGCGATATGGGCTTTGTCCACAAGGGCAGTATTTCCAATATTGCCGATGAGGCTTTGGCTTCGCTAGCGCCGGGGGAAATGACCCCCGTACTGATGCTGCTGAACGGTATAGCCCTGTTCAGGCTGGATGAAAGGTTGCCCGAGCAGCACCACAGTTTTGATGAGGTCAAACAAAGGGCAACCGGCTTGGCACTGCAGGAAAAGCGGATTGATACCTGGAAAGACTTCATTACCGGTCTGAAGCAGGCGGCCAAGGTTGAAATACTGATCAAAGACTAGAGACAACACCCTTGGCCGGTGCATCAAGGGCCACCCAGTGCTGGGTGGCGACAATTTTACTGGGGGCGGCGCCACAGTTGGCGGCCGTCACCTGGTTTGATTTGTCCGCACCACAACTGATGCAGTACGGAAGTTTTGGTTTGGCTGCCAGCTATGCCAAAGGCGGTGAAACTTATAGTCGGGACTTATCGTTTATTGGTGATTATAACGGCAGGGCCAACAGCTCAGGCTATATCTACCGCCCCTGGGTGCTGGGACTGAATGTGAACGGGCAGCTGAATGGCCAGTTGCAGGAATACGACGTTTACGCCAATCAGTTGTATAACAGCCTTGCTTGGGGATTGGGCACTGGGCTGACCCTGTATCCGGCAGACGAGAGTCCGACCTTTTTCAATGCCAATTTCAGCCAGGTACGCAGTCAGAGCAGCACGGACAACATCTTTAATACATTAAGCTTGGGTATCAGCAAAAATCTGAATTTCAGTGGGAATTCCCTAAACAGCAGATATGCATTTCGCAATGAAACAGAAAGCGAAAATGGGCGCGACTTCAAAGTACATGAGCTGGAGCTTAATTATACTGGCTTGTACGAGGACCATGATGAGTCGGGATACCTGAGATTAGATAGTCGAAAAGCCACTGCAGTGGGACTTGAGAACAGTGATTGGAATATTTATTTGGGGTACAACCACAACTTCAATTACTGGGAAAGAAGTTACTCAAACATTGGTGGCAGTTATTCCGTCTCTAATCGCAGTAACAGCGAGTCGGATGTCGATCTGACAAACTTCAGGGTGTTTAACGGTAATAGTTGGAACATTGCCGACTTGCCTGAAATGAGATTGAGCTTGAATAACCAAGTCTACAGTCTGGAGCAGGATGGTCGTAATGAGGGTGGACAGGTCAATATCCAGAATTTGACCTGGTCTTCAAATATAGCAGCGGACTATGACTGGTCCGATACCCTCAGCAGCAATGCCTCAGTACTGGTAGAAAAAAACGGTACTGTCGGTACGCTAAATGGTGAGCGGTACTTTGAGATGGACAGCACCCGTATATTGGAGCGCTTGGCGACCCGTTGGCGGGATAACTTCGATCTCGGTTTTGCCAGGTATAACGCCCATGTTCGAGGCAGCTTTAACGCTTCGCAGGGGGAGCAGGATGCTCAGGATGTGCAACTGGATCTGAGCCATGGGATTAGGCGTGATTTTTCACCAGTAGTCGGCGCAATTGGTTTGTCATTGACACAGGCTTATACCCGAACATTGACATTTTCGGATAGCGAGTCGTCGAGCGACAGATTGGCCCACAGTTTTGATGTGAACTGGAACCTGGGAGAAGGGGCAAGCAACACCAATATTTTTGGCCGTATCAGCCATGATATGTCGCCCATGGACGGCGGTAGCTGGCAGGAGCGCATTGATGTGGGGGTGGAAAGTGCCAGTATGGCGTCCTCCCGCGCCAGTTTCGGTGGCCGTATGAACTACGGCTGGAGCCGAACCGTGTTTGCCGGCTCGGATTTGGAGTCACAGAGTGCTTGGGGCAATCTCTGGTACAGAGAACAGGATCTATTTGATATTTGGGGCTTGTTGCTTGAAGCCACTTTAGATCTGCCGTTGGAGAACTATTTCTTCAACGATGGCAATAACAGGAATGATGTAGCCACATTGGACGTAAAACTGAAGTACAACATAGGCAGGCTGGAAATCAGATTCAGTTCGGTTTTCAGTGAGACTTCGGAATTCTATTCAATCTCTGCGCGAAGAAAATTTTGATGGTTCAACCCATTAAATGTCGTGAAACCATAGGGGATGCAGTGAGTATGGTGAAAAAAATTAATAAAGTGCGAAGCGCTATTTTGGCCTGTGCCACAGCGTTGACCATGTTGGGACTGGCATTGCCCATGTCGGCCCAGGCCGAATACGGTGACATAGTCATCAACAACTATGCCGATCAGGCCGGTATGAATCCCGTGGTATTTCCTCACTGGTTCCACCGTGCCCGTTTCCGTTGCAAGGTGTGCCATGCGGATCTGGGCTTTAAGTTTAAGGCTGGCGGCAATGAAATCAACATGTTGAAGATTATTGATGGCCAATATTGTGGCGCCTGCCACAACGGTGAAATTGCCTGGCAGGTGGAAAACTGCAACCTGTGTCACTCCGGCAAACCGGGAACGCCGACCCAGGTACACGGCAGCACGGTACAAAAGCTGGTGACTCCCGCCAACGCCAAGAATAAGGGGAAGTAAGCCATGAACGCATTCAGTAAAGTGATAGCCGTATCCGTCGCAATGCTGTCATCGGCCGCAACCCTGGCGCTGGATCTGAAACAGGGCGAGGCCCTGGTGAACGAGCGCTGCTCCGCCTGTCATAAACCCGGCGTCATGGGCGCTCCCAAGATGGGCAACAAGGCCGACTGGGAACCCAGGGCCGCCCAGGGCTACAAGACCCTGTTGGAACACGGTATGAAAGGCCTTAACGGTATGCCACCCAAGGGCGGCGCCGTGGACGTCAGCGATGAAGTGTTTGAATCTGCAGTGACCTTCCTGCTGCAAAGCGCAGGTGTGCTGGAACAGGCCAAGTCCGGCAAAGCTGCACCCGCCCCGGCCAAAAAGGCCGATCCCAAGCCTGCCGCTCCCGCCAAGCAGGAAACCGCCGTCACCGCCAAGGTGATGCAGTCGGCAGAAGGCAAGCAAAAGGTCAAACCGGCACTGAAATTCAATCGCCTGATGAAGAGTGCCGAGGAGTGGAACCCACCGCCATATGAGGATGGTATCCACGATCCCGAAGGTGAGGGTGCCTATGCACTGCAACCGCCGAAGGAACTGTTTGAATCCCTGCCCAAGGCCCCCAGTGGAAACAGGGTGGATTGGGTCAAGGCTCTGGAAGGTGGCGCCATCACACCCAGATACGACCGTACTGATCCCAGCAAGCAACCCTTTGTGATGGATCTGAACATAGTGCGTGAAGTGAAGGGCTTTATGCCGGACGTGGTTTATCCACACAAGCAGCACACCGAATGGCTGGATTGTTCCAACTGTCACCCCGATATTTTTATTCCCAAGAAGGGGGCCAACCAGATCAGCATGGCGGCCATTCTCATGGGTGAGAAATGCGGTGTTTGTCATGGCAAGGTGGCCTTCCCGGTATCTGAATGCCGCAAGTGTCACTCCAAGAACAAGACCCAGCCCGTGGGCATTAAACAATAGAGGTACGCTGTGAAATACCTGACGTCCCCTTTGCTGCTGTTGCTCTTGTCTGTGCCCCTGGCGGCACAGACCGAGCCCGCTTTCGTGCAAAAGCAGCAGTTGATCGACAAGCTGGTCAGCTCTCAGCCAAAACAGATGTCGGCCGAAGTTCAAAAGGCCCGCGCCGATATCAGGGAGCTGCAAGCCAAGGCCCAAAGGCACTATGACGCCGGGGCGCTGGAGTTGGCGTCCGAGCTGCAACGGCAGGCCTTTGCGCTGGCGGTCAAACTCAGATCCCAATTGGGGGGCGGTCAGGCTGCAGAAGAGAAAAGCCTGGAAAAGTTCAAGGCCATGCTGGCGGTAAGTCAGGATTATGTGCAGCTATTGCGGCAGGAAAAGCAGCCAACGGCGGCACTGGCGCTGGCCGAGACCCGGCTTGGTCAGCTAAAGCAGCAAGCCAAGGCTGGTCAGTGGCAAGCATCTTGGGACGAACTGGATGATTTGCACTACGCGCTGGCACTCCAGGTCAGTCGGACGCTCGACAAGCAGGAACGTACCGTTGAGCTCAAGCTGGATACCCCGCAGCAGCAGTATGACTATGAGGTCCGCATCTACGATGGCATGCTGCTGATGCTGGAGCGCTCAAAAGAGGGAATGGACAAGGCGACACTGAGCAAACTGCAGCAACAGCTGGCGCAGGCTGGTACACTCAGGGAAAAAGCCCGGGCCTTGGTAAAGGGTAAGCAAACGGCGCAGGCCGTGACTGTTATGGAAGACGCAAACCTGGAATTGAAGCGTGGGATGAGAATGATAGGCATCAACCTGCCTTAGGGAGTTTTTGATGTATAAACACCGTTTTTCCACTGTTCTGCTTGCCTTGTCCCTGGTGTGTGCCGGGATACCGGCAATGGCTGAAACTCAGGCTCCGGAATACCCGCCGCTGAATGTGCAGCCCGAGGGTAAGCCCAGCCGTTATGCTTTTGTGGCCAAGTTGCTGGAGGTGTCTTCCGGTGCCAAGCAGGTGCAAGCCAGCACAGACCCTGAAGTGATAGCCACCTATAACGAAGCCCGCAAGCTGTTCGAACAGGCCAATACCGCCGCCGACACTACCGGCATCAACATGTACCTGAACATGGCGGTGGGCAAGATGTACAGCGCCATTCAGGCTTCGACTCCCAAAAAAGTCAGTTCAGACAAATTCAAACAGGATTATGAACAGCGGCTCAAATCGGTTGATGCCCTGTCCGAGGCCTATCAGCGCATAGTGCAGGAAAAGCAAGCCGAAGAAAAAGGCAAGCTGGTGATGGCTCAGGTGGCTAAACACAAGTCTGCCGCCGCTGATCTCGGGGCCAAAGACGACTATCAGGCGGCCAGAACCGAGCTGGATCTGGGTTACAACCTGATAAAAAGCGCCATTGAACTGCTGCGCGGTGGCGATACCCTGACCCGCACCCTGAGCTTCGCCAGTGCCGAGGAAGAGTACCATTACGAAAAAGACCGTAATGATACCCACTTTATGCTGGTTAACCTGTTGGTGAACAGCAAGCTGGAAAGCAAGCCTCAGTCCTTCAAGGATAAAATTGCCCAGATGGTGCAGGAGGCAACCGAGGCCCAGGAAGTGGCCGAATCACTCGCCAAGAAAGGCAAGCACAAGGAGGCCATTGCCAAGTTGGAAGAGTCGACTTCCGTATTGGTCAAGGCTATCCGCATGGGCGGTATCTTTATTCCCAGCGCCTGATGAAAAGAGGTGATATTGCATGAGATTACTCACGGGCGCGCTGCTGATGCTGCTTGGGTTGGCAACGGCCTGGGCGGCAACTGAGCCAAAAGACCCCAGGGTCTGGCTGCAGTTGCAGCAGGATGGTATTCACGATCCCGAAGGCCCGGGCGTCACTGTGTTGCAGCAGCCCGAGGAAGCACTCAAGGAGATGCCCCCTGACTTTCAAGGGGTTGGCAATCAGGTCGACTGGGTGAGGGCACTCAATCAGGGCGTTATTCAGCCCATAGATAACCTCTATGAGGCCACCGAGGTGCGCCGTTTGGATCTGGATATCATCATGCCCAATACCGGTGAAATGCCCAGGGTCAGGTTTCCACACAAGGCCCACACGGATTGGCTCGATTGCAGCAACTGCCACGATAAAATCTTTGTCCCCAAGGCCGGAGGCAATCCGACCAATATGTTTGTGATCCTGGCAGGCGAATATTGCGGCCGCTGTCACGGGGCCGTGTCTTTCCCGCTCACCGAGTGTCGTCGCTGCCACAGCGTGGCCTGGTCGGAACCCGTTAAAGGTGGACCTCAGCCATTGCCCTCCAGGGTGTATGAGCCGGTTACGGAGCAAGTGGATCCCCGCCTTAAGCAACAAGGGGGGAATCAATGACCTGCTGGCGACGAATATTGACAGTCATTTTTATTGGAACGCTGGCCACTGGACCTGTGTGGGCCGAATATGCCGATGTGGTGCTCAACCGCTATGCAGAGAGTCAGGGGATGCGCCCTGTGGTGTTTCCGCACTGGTTTCATCGCACCAGGGTGAAATGCAAGGTATGTCATTCGGAGCTGGGATTTGAAATGCGTGCCGGTTCCAACGATGTGCGCATGAGTGACATCATAGATGGCAAGTTCTGCGGCATGTGCCACAACGGTAACGTAGCCTGGAGCACCGAGCATTGTGACCGTTGCCACAGTGGTAAGCCGGGCCTGCCCAGTGGCATCTATGGTGGCAACAAAACATCGGGGCCATCCATATGGTGATGCGGCTGCTGGCCTGTGCTGTGATATGGCTATCACTGGCCGGCTGTGCCAGCGTCGAGACCCAGGCCCGCTTCGAATTTTCCTCCCAATACAGCAGCTTTCCTTTGGTCTGGCCCTCGGTGGATGTACCCCGTTACCAGTATTTGGGTGACATCATAGGTGAGCAGAATTTTCACCATGAATATGTGCAGCAAAGCACTATGGCGCGCTTCTGGCAGTGGCTGATTGGCGAGGCCGATAAACTGCCCAAGCAACTGGCCCGGCCCCAGGGGCTGGCGGTGGACGGCGAAGGCCGGCTTTATGTCAGCGATGTGGGCTCGGCCGCGGTACTGATGTTTGACACCAAGACCAATCAGTTTGCCTATTGGGGCACTGAAAATGGCCGTGCCTTCCAGTCTCCTGTAGGACTCGCCATCAAGGACAATAGCCTGCTGGTGGCAGATTCAGAGGCGGCCTGTATTTGGGAACTGGACAGGCTCTCAGGTAAACTATTGAAACGCCATGAATTCAATAGCATAGCCCAACCCGTTGGTTTGGCGTGGGCGGCCAACCGACGCCAGTGGTTTATCAGCGATGCCCAGAATCACAGCATACATATGCTGGATGAAAACCTGGCTTATGCCGGCCTGCTGGCCAATGTCCCCGAGCTGAACCGGCCCACCTTTTTGGCCTATCGGGATGGTCAGTTGCTGATTGCCGACACCCTGGCCGCCAAGGTGTACAGATTAAGCCTGGACTCGGGGGAACTCTTGTCCCTTGGCCAACGGGGTGACAGGGTCGGAAACCTTAACCGCCCCAAGGGCGTTGCCTTTGACGGTGCTGGACGGATTTACGTGGTCGAGTCCTATTTCGATCACCTGTTAATTTTCAATCAGCAAGGTGAGTTTTTATTGCCTATAGGGGGCAGCGGTGCTGAGCCTGGCAATTTTATGTTACCCTCTGGTGTGGTAGTGGATGGGCAGAATCGGGTGTATGTCAGTGATATGCTTAATGGCAGGGTCACAGTGTTTCAGTACCTGGGCACGGAGTGAATGGGAATAAAATGAGACTCACAGGTTGGCGTATCCTACTGGGCAGTATCATGGGGCTGTGGCTGACTGGGGCTGCGGCTGCGCCTTCCTCCAATATCATAATGACCAAACATAACCTGTCATCCCTTGGCAGCAACACGGTTAAAGCCAACACCGAGAGTCAGATTTGTGTCTTTTGCCACACGCCCCATGGCAGCGATAACACTCAAGCAGTGCCTCTGTGGAACCGGCAGTTGAACACCGGTGCCACCTACCAGGTTTATACTTCGTCTTCGCTGCAATCCGAAACTGTGCTGGCCCCCGGTGGCGCCTCCAAGCTGTGTTTGTCCTGCCACGACGGCACTGTGGCCATAGGGGCGGTGAATGTTGCCAATGGTCAGCTTAACCCCAGCATCGCCATGAGTGGCACCCAGCCCGACGGTACCATGCCGGTGGGCAGCGGTGCCCAAACCGGCTTTACCCGCCGTATCGGCACCAACCTGACCAACGACCACCCCATTTCCTTTACCTTTGATACCACCCTCGCCAATGCCGACGGCGAGCTCAGGGACCCGGCCTCGGTCAGCCACATTGGCACCCGCGGTAACGGGGTCTATCCCCAGTTACCCCTGGATCACGAGGGCAAGATGCAGTGCACCAGCTGCCACGACCCGCACCTGTATGACCCGGACGATGCCAAGCGCAAGTTCCTGCGGGCCAACCGCTTACAGAAGGTGACGCCCGCCGGCGGCGCCTTTGATGCCAATAACGACATGATTTGCCTGGGCTGCCACGACAAGGAAGGGGATGCCTGGTCCAACTCTGTGCATGCCAGCAGCACCACGGCCAATTACACCTACACAGATGCAGCGGCGAACCAGCGCGAGTTTCCCCTCGGCACCAAGGTATGGCAGGCCGGGTGCTTAAACTGCCACGATACCCATACTGTGGAAGGCTCACGCCGCCTGTTGCGGGAAGGCACCGACAGCACCGCCTCGCCCAAGTCCGGTGGCAATCCGGCCATTGAGGAAACCTGCTATCAGTGCCACAGGGAATTGAGCAACAACGTGGTGCAGGAAGCCGGTATCCCGGATATTCGCACGGATTTTACGACCAAGACCTACACCATGCCGATCACCAACGTTGATCAGCAAAAGATTGAGCATCATGATATCAAGGATGCCGATTTCTCCGAGGATCCCAGCCGTACCGGCAATGGCGATACCCAGAACCGCCATGCCGAGTGCACCGACTGCCACAACCCCCACAGGGTAATGAAGGCACCGTTGCTCAATGCTACAGCCCCCGGCAGTCAGGGTACCCACACCCACAGCGGCTCTTCCACACACACCAATATTGCTTCCGGAGCCCTTAAGGGCTCCATCGGGGTGGAACCCGTGTACGCCCCAGGAGCAGATGCATTTCTGCCAGACCCCGTACAGGCTAATCAGTACATTACTTTTATCGTTAAAAAAGGCGTACCGCCAGCCGGTGGCGGTACCGAGGTGACCCAGCCCTATGTGACCCGGGAATATCAGGTGTGTATGCGCTGCCACTCCAACTATGGCTTTGGCACTACGCCACCGACCCTGGGCCAAAGTAGCGGTGGTACCCCGGTCAATACCAACGGCGTGAGCCAGCTGACCAATCAGGCGATGGAGTTCAGAGCGCCGGAATCGGCGAAAGGCTATACCAAGGGCAAGAACCGTTCCTGGCATCCAGTGATGGACAAAACAAACAGGACCGCAGGCACTCGTGGTGCTGCACGCTGGTACGAGCCGTGGAAGAACATAGGTAACCAAACCATGTACTGCACTGACTGTCATGGCAGTGATAACGGCACCGGAACAGGAAGTGATTCCAATCCTGGCGGCAGCGCCCCAAGCACAGGAAAGCCCTGGGGACCCCATGGTTCAAATAACCACTTTATCCTTAGAGGTGCTTGGGAAGAATCGATATGGACAATTCAAAATGGCAATGATAAGGCGGGTGGAACTGCCATTTGTTTCAAGTGTCATAATATTGAATATCGCACAAATAAGGATGGCGCACAGGGTAACTCGGGCTTTTATGGTGGCAAAGGTGACTTACATGGCGTTCATACGGACAGAATTCGTAATGCAAGTCCCCAATTTCAGCTGAGATGTACAATGTGTCATGTGGCTGTGCCCCATGGCTGGAAAAACCGCGCTTTCCTGGCGAACTTGAACGATGTAGGGCCTGAAGGTGGACAGCCTGAGGGTACCAATATGCCCGGAAATGGTGGGTATCTTAATTGGGGGCCTTATTATAGAAAAGCGTATTTGAGGGTTTTAAGCTGGGCTGACAGTCGAACCTGGAGCGATACTAACTGTGGAAAAGATCCTAATAACTCCGATTTAAAAGGAATTAAGTGGATGAAAAGCACTTGCAGTTGATGACTCAGTTGGTCAGTAGTTTGGCGTCGCTAAAGCTCACTTTTGCCGCCATATCCCTGCTGTTGCTGGCCGTGGTCGCGGCCAATCTCTTGGGTTGGCCCTATGCCGAGGCCATAGCGGCACCGGTCTTGCTGCTGACGGTGAATCTGATTTTCGCCATCCTGCATCAACCGGCCTTTAAGCGTGACAGCAGTTTGTTGCTGTTTCATATTGCCCTGGCCATGCTGTTGCCGGTGGCCCTGTACGGCAGTCTGGCGGGTTTTCAGGGCCGCTTTGAATTGCCGGAAGGCGCCACCTTTGCCCCGGGGCAGCTGGTAGTAACCAAGCAGGGCCCCCTGCACCCCTATTCCCTCGATGAACTGTCGCTGTCGCTGCAGGCGATGGAGGCCACCTATGTGCCCGGCAAAAGGGCCCAGCGGCTGCGGGCGCGGGTGTGGCTTGATGATGAACAGTGGGTGGTGGCCGAGCACCTGCCGCTGGTGTGGCGCGGCTACCGCATCAATGTTTCCAAAAACATAGGTTTCAGCGCCCTGTTGCAGTTCACCGACGGAGCAGGGCAAACCCTGACCCATGGGGTGAATTTCCCCTGGCTGGCGGCCAATGAGCTGCGCCAGGCCAACGAAGTGGCCTTGCTGGGTGAACCCTTCTGGCTCAAGCTGGAAGGGGTGGAGTCCATGCTGGAGAGCAACATGGATGCGGTGGATTTTGTGCCGCCCGCCGCTGCCTTTTTGGTGCTGCGCCAGGGCGAACGGCGGCTGGAGCTGCGGCCCGGGCAGGAGATTGCCATCAACGGTGGTCGCCTGCGTTACCTGGGCCTTGGCAGTTGGCAGGGCTTTGAGATTATCTACGATCCGGCCAAGCCTTTTTTGCTCGCCATTGGTGTTATTCTTTGTGCCGCCATGGGCTGGTACTTCTACCGCCGCTTCAGCCGTTACGACTGGGCCGCTTCAACCGCCACGAACAGATCGTCCCAGTCTCCGACAGATGCTTCCTAGGGATTCTGCGCGCCGTTCAACTCCCGGCTGATGATATCGGCTTCCACCTTGGGGTTCAGGGAGACAGAGATGGGGAAGCTGACAAAATGGCCGCGGCCCTCGGCATTATCATCGTGGATGGCGATGGCAAAGGTGTAAACCTTGCCCGCTTGCAGCGACTTGTCGGTTTTATTGTCACCCGTATCCAGGGGCCGTTTGAACGCCAGGGTATAAATACCTTTGTCCCAGCTGGCTTCGATGCGCTGCATTTCGCTGCTGTGTGCCTGCTGGCGGGACACATAATATTGCGGCAGCAGGGCGCCCTTGGGCAATTTGGCGGCATCGAAAGGCGCTGTGTTGTGGCCTTCGACCAGGGTCAACAGGCCTTGCTGTTTTAACAGATCCAGCTTGTTGAGGGCGCTGCGGCCCTGCACCTCAGGGTTGAACATCCAAATGGGTTCACCGGTCCTGGGATTAAAGTTGAGTTTGACACTGGGCTCGCCCGGATCCTGATAATGACTGTCGAGCAGCCAACCATCATCCACTATCCCCAACACCCCGGATGTGGCCGAGCGCCATTGCCATACATCGGCAAACTGGCCCTGGGCCTGTTGCTGCATCAACTCGGTTTCTTTGAGGGGCTTGGCGCGGGCGCCGCGACCGCTGTGACTGGCGGGTAAAAATTTGTCACTGCCGGCACCCACCGCGGCTAAATAATTTTTGAGTCCTGGGCCCTGTCCCTTGGCGGGCTTGCCCTCTTGCGGCAGGTGACAGCTGAGAAAGCATCCCTGACTGCTGAATAGGGGGATGCTGCCATCGTCCCACATGATAGAAAAAGCTTCTTCTGCCGGCGCGTTGAATTGCAGCGGCTGCCATTGACCGTTTTCCAGTGTCAGCAGGCTATGCAAACGCGCCGGTTTGTTGGCTTGCCCCTGCCAACGGGCCCTGACATGCAGGAAGTTATTGTCATGGGCGATTTGCAATTGCAGCCTGAGGGCGCCCATCTTGCCGGGGTAGCTGTCCTGGCTGCCTTTGACCAGCATATTGCCAAGCCCGTATTCCTCATCCTTATGGCAGGCGTTGCAGCGCCGCTGCTCAAAAAAAGGGTCCTGAAAGCCCGGATGACGGCTGGAGTTCAGCCATTCAAAGCTGACCTTGCCGGGAAAAAACAGGGTGCGGCTCACCACGGGTACATCGTTCCAGTTCACTTCCGACCAGGTGTCCGTCAGGGTCAGGGGCTCGGCCTGGGCAAGGGGCCAGGCCAGCAGTCCCAGAAGTACCGGCAGTGCTGATTTCATTTGTTGCTCCCCAGCATACGCACGAGGGTGATGTCCTTGAGTATAAAGTGATGATAGAGGGATGCAGCCACATGGACCAGCAACAGGGCGGTGCTGCCCCATACCAGGCTCTGGTGCAATTCGCTGGCAAACCGGATCAGCCAGCCGGTGCGTTCGGGAAAGCCCGACCACAGGGTGATACCGAAGAACAGTAAGGGTTTGGCCTTGGCTGCTATCAGCAACATGCCGGAGAGGGGGATCATAAAGATCACCAGGTACAGGGCATAGTGGCCCATACAGGCCATGACGCGGGCAAGGGGACTGCCCAGCGCCTTGGGTTTACCCACCAGATGCAGGGTTACCAGCCGCAGTATGCTCAGCAACAGTACCAGCAGCCCAATGGCGTAATGGGTCTCCAGCAGTGATACATCCAGAGACGGCGTGGCCAGTGCCTTCCAGGCCATAATAAAGGCCAGTGAACACAATAAGGCGGTCAGCAGGTGAATGCATTTGCTGAAACAGTGGAAGTGTTGAACGGGTTTGTCTGCTGCCATTTTGGATGCCCTCCGCAGTGGTCTTGGCGCTATTCTGGCACCTGCGGCAGCGGCATTTTGTGATTCGAGTGGAATAAATTAATTAGCCTTGCTGAATATAGTGCTGAAAAGGCGAGCAATTGATGACTTTGTGATCCTGCTCGGATTTCGGATGCAGACAAGGCGCTAGGCAGGACCCACAAGGCCGTTGGCGGGGCGTTGTGGATCCAAAGACGTTGTGGGTCACTCAGATCAGTGCTTGTCCTTATAGTATTCCTTCCATTGATCGGACACGCCTGGATGGATCTGACTGTGGCAACGGGCGCAGTCGGTGAGGGTAAAGGCCACCACACCGTGGCAGGTGCCGCAATACTGGCCTGAATAGATGGTCGCCATAGAGATGTCGGCCGTGCCCGTTTTCTGGGCAAAAATATCGTCATGGCAATTGGTGCAGGCCAGCCACTCGCTGTGGGTCTGGTGCGGGAACTTGACCCAGGGCATGTTGGCCGTGTCCTTGAAAATAATATCGTGTTTCCATACCGGCATTTCTTCGGGCTCACCAAACTTGTTCACCCTGGGAGCTATTACGCCCTCGCGCAGCAGCGCCGCCCAGTCGGGCTTACCGAAATCGTTCAGCGGCAGGTCGGCAAAGGCGGCCTTTTGAGACTGCAGCGCCTGCAGATCCGGGTTGGCAAGATTGTGGATGCCGTCATCCCATTCAGCCAGGGCCTGTTCGTCGTTATTGGCCTGGGGGGTATTGAGGCGGGGGATCTTGCCCTTCACCAGGCGCACGTTATAGGAGGCGGTTTTGGTCAGCACTGTGGATGGCACGCCGGTGGCAAAGTCCAGAGTCCAGGCATATTCAGGGTTGTTGGCAAAGGGGGTGGATGACCAAAAACGCCAGCTGGGGGTATTGGGGAACATATGGCTGTTGATGGCCGGATCCTGGCAGTCGTACTTCACCAGGGTTTGCAGCTCGTCTATGGTGGGCACCCGCCAGCCATCCTGACCCGTTTCCTTGATGGTGCGCTCTACGGCGCTGTCCAGCTGAGAATAAGTGAACCAGGATTTAATCATACGTTTACTGGACTCTTCGCAGCCGGTGCCGTTCCAGAATTGCCCCACGGAGCAGCGCTGCCACAGCAGGCCGGTGACCCTGTCCCGCACCAGGCCCGTGTCTTCAAAGACAATAAAGCGTTGGTCGGGCTGGGAGGTGCCGGGGCGGCAAGTCTGTTCAGCAAGGCTATTGCTTGAAAACAGCAGGCTTGAAAGCAATAGGGTGGAAAACAGCGGGGCGCAAATCAGTAACGGCTTAGTGCTTGGCTTCATCTTTCTCGGTCACGTCTTTTTCGGTCACGGTATTTTGTGACACATAGTCAGGCTTTAATTTTTCTTCCCATAGCCAAAGCGCCGCCCTTGCTTTGTTATCGAATGCCTTATCGTGCTCAAGGTGAAGAAAGGTTTGCATATATTCTTTGGCGAGGCGTAACTCGTTGCCCGCTTCCGCAACCAGAGCCAGGCCGTAGTAGGCGTTGGCCTGATTGCTGTTGAGATCCAATGCATGTTCGAGTGCGCTGCGGGCAAAGTCCCATTGCTCCAGGGCGATAAAGGTGTAGCCCAGATTGACCTGTGCTTCGACCACATTGGGATAGCGACCGATAAATTCGTGCCATTTCACCAGCGCCGCTTCAGGGTGACCATATTGCATCAGGGTCACGGCATCGTTGAACGCCTGCAGCTGTTGGTTCTGCTGTGCCGTTTTGGCATGGCCCGCAGGGTCAAGGGCGCCACTGACATAATCGGTCGGTTGTTGCAGTTGCTGCTGGGGCTCAAGCTTGGGCGTCAGGCTGTCGCTGCGCCAGTAGCTGGGGTCTTGGGCTGAGTCCTGGTATTTGTGTTTATGTCCTGTCACAAAGGATTGCGGCAGCAGGCTGAACACAGTGCCGAGCACCAGGGTCGCAAACACGAAAAACACTATGTTACGCAGGCGTTTGTCATTCATGGGCTTAATTATCCGCAGGGGCTGTCAGCGGCCTGAGCTTGTGGCCGATGCGAGAGGGGCTGGGGCGGCGTAATTGCCCGGCAATCTTCAAACAAATGGTCGCAGTGGTGGCCAACATCAGCAAGCCACCCACGGCCAAACTGCCATAGATCAGGTATTGCAGCGAGTCCACCACCCAGATATAACCCGAGGTAACTTTGCGGGCGGCCCCAAAACTGCCAAGGAACCAGAGTGACAGGCTGACCAGCAATATGCTGCTGCCATACCAGCCCAGGGGAGCTGTGGTTTGTGTCTGGGTCAGCAGCGCCCTGAACAACAGCAGGTTGGTGAGTCCTAACATGGCGTGGTAATGGGCCGGTACAGTCAGGGTGCCATAGGTCATAAATGCCCCCTGCAACAGTCCCAGGGCCAGTATGCCCCCGGCCAGTATGCTGGTTCTGTCGTGCAGCAGTGGTTTCAGATCCATCAGCACCACCAGTAACAGAGGGGCGCAACTGGCATACATCATCAATGAGGTAAACAGTTCATGGTGCAGTTGCGGCTGGGTGACAGTGCCTTGGGACAGGGCGTACCCCAGGGTCAGCAAGGCCGCGATAGGTGGTATGGTGCCGACCAGTTTGATTGGGAGGCTGTGATTTCCGGGTTTCAGCCACAACGCCGCCAGCAAGGTTCCCAGGGCGCAAACGTAAATATGTCCCGCGGCCCACAGTAATCTCTGGTAGCCGCTCAAGGGATCCAAATTGACCGGCAGCTGGCCATAGAGCAGCGCCGGTGTTGCCATGGCCAGTAACAGGCAGGCCAGCGCCATACGCAATAACCAGGCTGAGTTGTCACCGGCATGACTCAGCAGTCCACGCAGGGCCGTGATGGCTACGGCAATCAGATACAGGCCGAGGCCCAACAGGAAACACCAGGAGGTGGACAGGGGAAAATAATCCAAAGGTACCGGACTGTAGGAAGGCAAAAAGAAGGATACCAGCACCAGCACCAGCCCCAGACCGGCCAGCAGACTCTGGGGTTGACCCTGTCCCTTCAGCAAGCGGCTGTGGGTCAATTGGCATACAGAGGCGGTGAGCCAAATGAGAAATGACAGGGTGACATGCAATACCAGCACACCATGGAAGGCTTCAATGCCGTTGCTGGCCAAGGGCGAGTGTGGCAGGCGCATGGCGATCAGCAATATGGCCAGCAGACTGGCGAGGATCAGGGAGGCGATCGCCAACAGGCCCCAGCCATTAGCAGTAAGAATTTGAATTCTTTTGCTGATGTTCATCAATGCACCCAAATCTTTGGCTTGTTTCAAAGCATAATGCGTTGGTTTAAGATACCAGAAATGTCTATATGTGGGGACTGTTTTGGATCAACAACTGGAGCTTTTACTGTTATGGAGTGGCCTGGGCTTATATGCCTTGGCCGGAAGTTGGGGCCTGGCAGTTCTGTTAATATTCCGACGCATATCGGCGTTATTATTTCCCACCATGATTGCCGGATTTTTATTTCATACCGCGGCCATTACCGTGCGTTGGGTGGAATTTGGTTACGGTCCTTTTGTGACCATTTTTGAAATACTATCCAGTAATATCTGGAGCTTTGTGCTTATCTGGCTGCTGTGTTTCTATCGCTTTACCCGGGTGCGTCAGGCTCTGCTGATGGCCTGCCCTGTGTTCTTTATGATGATGGGCTGGTTGCTGCTGGCCAATCCAGGTAAAACCTTCTTTCCTTCAACTTATTACACCGTGTGGCTCTATATTCATGTGGGCTTTGGCAAGGTGTTTCTGGGCGCGGTATTGATTGCCGTCAGCCTGTCTTTGACCGTGCTTATGCGCTTGCTCGCCAGGGGCCGCTGGGCGTTTCAGGCCTTACCTGCGGATGATGCTTTGTCGGAATTGGCGTTTCGCTTTCTGGCCGTGGGGCTGGTATTTGATACCCTGATGCTTATTTCCGGTGCCATTTGGGCCCAAGATGCCTGGGGCCGATATTGGAGTTGGGATTCTTTGGAAGTGTGGGCCCTTATTTCCTGGATTTGTATGGCCTTAACCCTGCATGCCAGATTTGCCCTGGAATTAACGCCCAGAAAAAGTGCGCTGCTCGTCATTGCAGTTTTTTCTGTGGCCTTCCTCACTTTTTTCGGAATCCCCTTTATCTCTCAGTCTGCCCATAAAGGTATAATTTAGCCTTACCTCAACATACGCGGATGCCCGATATGAAAATACGTCTTTGCCTCTCTTCAGTTTCAGCCATGCTATTGCTCGCTGCCTGTGGTCAACCCCAGCAGGCTGAGACGCCGGCGGCTCAGGAACCTCAGCAACAGGTCACCGGGCAACTGCCTGCGGGCCACCCACAACTGGCCGCGGTTTCCCAGGACAGCATCAGCCAGGGCGCGCTTATTGGTGGCGTGGTGGAAGAGGTGTTGGCCGGTGGCGGCTACACCTATGTCAAAGTGACAGTGGATGGCAAAGAGCAGTGGGCGGCCGCCCCCATGACCAGCGTTACCGTGGGTCAAAAGGTGGCTTGGGAAACCAATGCACCCATGACCAATTTCCACAGTTCTACCCTGAACCGCACCTTTGAAACAGTGTATTTCGTATCCCACTTCAACACCCCGGGCATGATGAACCAGGCTGCAGCCCAACCCCATGGCGCTGATCACACCATGGCGCAGGCGCAGGCTCCCGCCGGTGCCAGCACGGCCGAAGTGCTGGAAGTGTTCGCCTCTGCCGGTTACACCTACCTGCGGGTGAATGAAGGCGGCCAGGAAAAATGGTTGGCCGTACCCGAAACCCAGGTGGCCCAGGGCACCATGATCAGCTGGAACGGTGGTTCTGAAATGAACAACTTCACCAGCCGCTCTTTGAACCGTACCTTCGACTCCATTTGGTTTATTGACCATATCCAGGTTAACTAATCTGAACCACCACCGGTAACTCATACCGGCAAGGTCCTGATGCCAGTCAGTCAAGCTGACTGGCATTTCTTTTGCTGGCAATAGCCACAATTTGTATTTCGGCAGTGTCGTTAAGCTGTCTTCTGATGGTGACTGTCAGCGCCGTACCCGTCTAAAAAATCCTTATTCGCATCCTGGGTTTCAGAGCCCGTCAGCTTCACTTCGAGTCTATTCGTGACTGTAGTCCGTCAGTCCTCAAGTGCCTCGGTATCGCACAAGCTCATTGGCTTACAAGGCTTTTTCCTGCAGCGGCCATTCTCATTTTTGAAAACTGCCCCCCAAAACCCTCTACCTCTTTTTGATTAGAGTCAAATCAAAATCCGGTCACAGCCAGTAATATCTGCGGCTAATTTTTGGGCATTTATGGCTTGCCACCAGGCTGGCCCAAAGCTCAATTCCTTGAATCTTATTCCTAACAGGGAAGACCGTAATACATGGATGTCGTCAGCAATCATGCCTCAACCGAGACCGAAACACGCAGGATATGCCCACTGGCGCAGCGCACACCAGTGCGTACTTTCGTGCGTGACAACCAGATTTAAACCTCCAAAACAACAATTACCCTCAGGCTTGCAAGGACAGAATCCATGCCGAAAAAAACTCACTTTAGACGAACCAAAATCCAGCGCGGGTTGGCCCTGCTCGGGTTGGCACTCCCCTGGTTACACGCCCAGGCGGCACCGCAGATCGAAATAGGCAACAACAGCATTCACATTATTAAAGATGATGGCAGCCTCTGGAGCTGGGGTGAAAACTATAATGGTCAAACCGGTGTAGCATCACCTAATGATAAAATCCAATCACCGCAACTTATAGCCGGGAATTGGAAACAAGTAGGTGCTGTTGGTGGTCTCGCTATTAAAGCCGATGGGACACTATGGAGAATATCTGACACAGGCAGCTCAGATGATCCGGTTCTACAAGCCTTAACGAGGCAGCCCCAACAGGTGGGGGAAGACAATGATTGGGCACAAGTCAGTCAGTCATATGATGCCGTACTTCTAAAGCAAGATGGAAGTCTTTGGCTTTACACAAGAGATCCAAATGACCCCTTAAGTGAATTCAAAATTGAGCCGCTAGATGTGGGCGCAGAACCATGGTTAGCTGTGAAAGCTGATGCCCATCGATTGTGGGCCATCCGCGCCGATCATAGCCTCTGGTACTGGCAACGAGATTACTTAAATGGTCCTTTACCTTATGCCCGTCATCAGTGGGGTACAGATACGGATTGGGAATCTTTTGGAGGAGAGTCCGATACGATCCGTATCGTGAAATCCGATAAAAGTACCTGGGAGAATGTAGCGAAAGATGCATGGTTTTATTCTTCAGTCAAAATCGAACAGAAATATGATTCAAGTTGGCTAGCTGTGGACAGCCACATACGCTACTTTGTTGGAATTAAACAAGATCACACACTTTGGCAATGGGGAGAGATAGTCGAGCCATCAGGTTTCAGAGATTATGTTCAAAGAACAATAGAACAACCTGAGCAGGTCGGCTCTGACAGCAATTGGGAGAGTGTCAGTGCTGGGGACCACTTCGCAATTGCCAGTAAAAGTGATGGCAGTCTTTGGGGTTGGGGGCTAGAAGGTAGTTCATCTTTTCTTGGAGTTGACTACTGGATTCCCAGGCAAGTGAGTCAAGAAACAGATTGGTGGAAAACAAGAACTGGTGGTTATGGTTCTTTTGCGATTAAGGTGGATGGTACGCTTTGGTCGTGGGGTTACAGTGAACAACTTGGTCTGAGTAATAGTACTACTGATGAATGGGGTTATATCCAAACACCGGATGTTTGGCACCCACAACAAGTGGGTGGAGATCGGGATTGGGTTGATATAAGTGCGGGATGGCGTCACATAGTAGCCCTGAAAGCCAACGGATCAATTTGGTCTTGGGGTGGCAACCGTTACGGGGTTTTAGGGCTTGGCATTGAAAGTACGTCCTTTGGTTTGGATTCGCCGGCACAGATTGGCGACCGCACAGATTGGGTCAAAATCGCTGCCGCAGAAGATACCTCCTATGCCATCGACAACAGTGGCAGACTTTGGGCATGGGGTGAGAATAGCGAAGCACAGATAGGTGATGGTACCGAAGAAGACCGAATTGTGCCCACTCAAGTTGGTAATGACACTGATTGGCGTGACATCACCGGCGGCTGGGGGCACGCCCTGGCCATTAAAGCAGACGGTAGTCTTTGGGGCTGGGGGCGAAATTCTCAAGGTCAGCTGGGTGATGGTACTACTGAAGACCACCCCACTCCGGTGCGAATAGGCTCTGATAATGATTGGAAGACCGTAGTTGCTGGTGATAGCCATAATATCGCCCTTAAAGCCGACGGTAGTATTTGGGGGTGGGGATTTAATTATTCAGGTCAAGCGGGATTGGGGCATAATAATCCAGCTCTCCAACCAAGCAGGATAGGTACAGACAGTGACTGGATAGAAGTAGGGGCCGACGATGATGGTTCATTTGCTATAAAGTCAGATAACAGTCTTTGGGTTTGGGGAAAGGGAGAGGCACTTGGATTAGGTGGCTTGGTCTATAACCATAATGCCCCGGTTAAGATGTCAACGCCTGCAACTTGGTTTGCCATTGGTTTTGGTGCAGATTCACGCCACAAAACTGCAATTAGGTGTGATGGTACATTGTGGGCCTGGGGCCGGCGTTTCAGTGCACTGGGGCAGGAGTATAACAATGTTATTACTGAACCTACTCCTATTTTCATTCCTGCACAGCTACCTGACTACTCAGTAAGTGATGCCTCACGCTGCCTCCTTTCTGGCTCTGAAAACATAGACCTGCAAGTTGCCAGCGCTTCAGTAACCACTACCGGCAGCATCAATGCCGGCAGCAACCTGGACGCCGAGTTTTCCATCAGTAACCTGGGCAGTATAGGCACGTCGTCAGAGCCTTTTGTGGCCCAATGGTATCTGTCTGCAGACAACCAGATCGATACCAACGACATAGCCCTTAATTCTGTGCTGCTAACGGGTATGAACAGTGGCGAGACCTTGGCTTATTCCAGCCAGGTGAATATTCCTATCACCACTCAAGCCACAAGTTATTTTTTGATACTGTTGATTGATGCAACCAATACTCAAACCGAGTCGGATGAAAGCAATAACAGTTTCAATTTGGGACAAATCACTGTGGCAAGGCCCAATGGCAGGCCGGAACAGCCGCCAGGCAAGATCAGACGAAAACAATAATGTCCTTACTGGGAATAGCTTAATACCTGATAAGTCACGGTAAAGCCAATTTTAGAAGGCTATACCGTGGTGTTTAGATTCCGGATGATGTTTAGAGTTTGGGATGACATAAAACACCAATGCCAAAGCTGACTGGTGATCTTGTCTGGTTAGGTATTTAAATTGATGGAAACAAAACGCCCCGGCTCTTATGGAACCGGGGCGTTTTTTATGCGTGTGTTAGGCTCAGATTACTGGTCTTTGCCGGCCTTGATACGGGTAACACCGCCGTAGCTGCCAATCCAGTATTCCCCTTGATTGTCTATATCCATGGAGAACACTGTATCTGCCACCAGGCCATCTTCGCGGTTTAAGGTCCTGGCGACCTTTTTGTCTTTGTCCAGCAGTGACAGGCCCATATTGGTGCCGAGCCAGATCCCGTCACTGCCCTTGTCGCCGTGCAGCATAAATACGTGATTCGATGGCAGGCCATCCTTCTTGGTCAGCACTTCGAACTTGTTGCCGTCAAAGTGACTGAGGCCGGCGCCCCAGGTGCCAACCCAGACATCACCGTTGTCGGCTACCGTCATGGACACTATGTAGTTGGGGTTATAGGCGGTATTGACCCCCTGTAAGCCCTGTTCCATTTTCTGCTTGGCATGGTGGCGGGAGTAGGCGGCAGGATCTGTACCAAAGGAGGTCTCTTCCTTGACGTCATCATAGTTGGCGCCCAAACCATCGGCATGGGTCCAGTGGGTCCAGGTTTCATCCTTGAAGCGGGCCAGGCCCCCTTCGGTGGCGAACCAGACCTCGCCATTTTTACCTTCGGCCAGACCGTAGACCCAGTCGTTGGGCAGGCCGCCTTTGGTATTTTCGACTGTGAACACTTCCCAGGCATCGGGATTGTCCAGCTGCCCCTTTTTGATGCGGTTGGCGCCGGTCCAGGTGGCAATCCAGAGATCGCCATTGCTCATTTTCAGGAAGTCATAGACGAAGGGATCACCCAGACCTTCGGGCACGTTGTAGCGTTGCCAGTGGCCGGTGTTTTCATCCAGCAGGGTCAGGCCACCGCCATAGGTACCTATCACCATGCGGTTGTTATCGAAGCGACTGACATGAAAAACGCCGTTGGCCAGCAGGCCGTTGCGGACATCGTAGTGACGGTATTCATCGGTTTCTGTGTCATAACGTACCAGGCCCCCGGAGGTGCCAACCCAGATGATCTTGCCGTCGGCAAAGATATCCTTCACGTTACGCTCACCCACAGCATAGCGGACAAATTTACTGCTGGGGTCCTTGGCCGGCATATCGGCGGCTTGCGCTGGCAACAGGGTCAGACTGCCAAGGAGCAGACCGATACAGTGAGAGACTAAAGCGCGCTTCATTTGTTCCTCCGCAGATGGGTGACGCCACCCTGGGTGCCTACCCAAACGTCATTTTCCGGGGTGATGGCAATGGCATAGACGTTGTTGTTGATCATGCCTGTGCCCTTGTGGAAATACTGCCAGTGCTCGCCGTCAAAGCGGGACAGGCCCTTTTCGGTACCAAACCAGAGTGCACCGTCCTGATCCTGGGCTATGGCATAAACTATGGTGCCCTGCAGTCCCTGGGATTCATCGAGGTTGTGCCATTTGCCATCGACCAAATGACCTACGCCGCCCCCCCAGGTGCCGGCCCAGATGCTCTGGTCGCGCTCATCCACCAAAATGGAGAACACGTAGCTTGGGTTGTAGGTGGCTTGACCGCCGGAGAATACCCCCAGGTCATGACGTGAACGGGTACCCAAACCCGTATTGGTGCTGTAGGGCAGATTGCTGTCGTTGGCGGCACCCAGGCCATCCTTGTGATCCCAGGACTGCCAGTTTTTGCCGTCATAATGGGTGACGCCGCCTTCGGTACCAAACCAGATATCGCCTTTTTTATCGACGGCTATGCCATAGACCCATTCGTTGATCAGCTGCTCAACATAGGTCTCGAATTTTTCGGTTTTGGGATCAAGGCGGTTGGCACCGGCCCAGGTGCCTATCCACAGGCTGCCATCGGGATGATTGGCAAAGGAGTAAATCCAGTAATCCGCCAAACCGTGCAGTGGGAAAAAGGTTTTCCATTCGCCATCTTTGAAGCGGCTCATGCCGCCGGCGTTGGTGCCGAACCACTTGGTGCCGTCCGGGGCCACGTTGATGGCAAACACGTATTCATTGGCCAGGCCGTGATCGCGGTTAAAGGTGCGCTGCAATTCCCCTGTCACGTAATTGACTTCACTTACGCCGACTGAGCTGCCGACCCAGAGTGACTTCTCCTTGGGTTCCAGTGCCAGTGAACGAACCACCAGGCTTTCACCCATCTGAAAGTTTTCCACCAGTTGAAACGGCGTGTCATCGTGCGGCTTGGGACTGTCACAGCCCAGCAGGGACAGGCCGCAGAGCAAGGGTAAAATCAGGTTGAACTTCATCGTCCCATTTTCCTTAAATGGCTAACCAGATCATAGAGTTGTTGTTCGTTGAGTACGCCTGCGAAGGGGGGGCAGGAACGTTTACCATTTTCAATGCGCAGCGCCAGTGCCTTGGGTGATTGATTCAGCCCTTGTTGCAAATTGAAGTTGGCTGCACCCGGCATCACGGGTTCGCCGTCGCTGCCATGGCACTGGGCGCAATGGCGTTGGTAGAGATCGGCGCCATTATTGTTGGCCACGGCAGAAAAGCTGCTCAGGCAAAAAATGGCAAACAGCAGCTGCTTGTTCATGGCGAATTTCCTTTAATAGCTTGCAATTGACTGCTTTTTTCCGCGTATGCGGCTGCCTTTACAGGGTCCGCGGCCTGCCCCAGCAAGCCGTCGCGGTAAATTAAGTGCAACCTGGTCAAGGCGTTGATATCGTTAAGTTCTGCTGCCCGTTCCAGCAGCTCAAGGGCCTTAACCTCATCCTTGGCGATACCAAACTGACCCTCGGCCTGAATGTTGCCGAGCACCACCATGGCAGGGGCATATTCCTTGGCTATGCACTCGTTAACCATGGCAAAGCCTTGTTCCACATCTTGGGGCAGGAAATCGCCTCTGAGCAGGAAGCCTGCCAGCTGCAGCTTGGCAAAGGCGTCGCCGCCGTCAGCTCCTTTCCGGTACATCTCAAGGGCTGCATCCGTGGTGCCGCCTTTTTGCAGTACAAAGCCCCAGAATCCCTGGGCTTCCGGCAGTCCCAATTCGGCGGCTTCCTGCAGCAGCGGCATGGCCTCAAACATATTGTCCTGAGCATACATTTGGCGCCCCTCTTGGAGCAGGCGAGCGGCCTTCTCCATATCCGTTTCCTGAAGCTGTGCCTTTTCCTCGGGCTGTGCCGTCTTCTCGGACTCTAACAGCGCCGGCGCTTCGGGTGCGGCCTGTGCCATGGCAGTCGGGGCCAGCGGCAGGGCGCTAAGGAGCCACAGCAGTCGGGGCAGGGCAATGTGTCGGTATGGACTCATGAGTATTCCTCCAGCTTGCGGTACAGACTGGACAGGCCAAGACCGAGAAGTTTGGCCGCGGCGCGGCGGTCGCCGTCGACGCTGTCCAGGGTTTCTTTGATAATCTGTTGTTCGTATTGTTTCAGGCGATCCCTGAGGTTGGTCTCCTCAGGTAAGCTGACACCGGCACGCTTGTACAGCTGTTGCGGCAAATCTTCCACCCGGATCAGGTTGTCTTCCGCCAGGATCACCGCCCGTTCGGCAATATTTTCCAACTCCCGTATGTTGCCGGGGAAATCATAGCCCAACAACACGGCCTCCACTTCGGCATCTATCTCAAAGCTCTGGCTGAGACCGAGCTTTTTACGCTCGTTTTCCAAGAAAAAGCGGAACAGGGGCAGCAGGTCCTCGCGTCTTTCGCTGAGGGATGGCAGCAGGATGGAAAACACATTGAGGCGGAAATAGAGATCTTCCCGAAATTCGTTGCGTTCAATCATGCCCGGCAGATCGCGGTTGGTGGCGGCAATGATACGCACATCCACAGGGGTAAAGCGATCGCTGCCCACGGGGCGGATTTGCTTGTCTTCCAGCACGTGCAACAGCTTGGCCTGCATGGCCAGGGGTAATTCGCCTATCTCGTCGAGGAACAGGGTGCCACCCGAGGCCGCCTCAAACAGGCCAATTTTCTTGGTGCTGGCACCGGTGAACGCGCCCTTGCAGTGGCCGAAGAGTTCACTTTCCAGCAGTTGCTCGGGAATGGCGGCACAGTTGACCGGAATAAAAGGCTTGTTGGCGCGGCGGCTGGCGTTGTGAATATTTTTGGCCGTCACCCCTTTGCCCGAGCCGCTGGCGCCGCAGATCATCAGGGTGGCATCGGTATTGGCCACCTTGGCGACTATGCGATCAACCCTGGCCATGGCTTCGGAAGCGGAATGAAATACCTTGTCGGACACCTGCATGGCGGCATTGCGCAGGGCGTGGTTTTCGTTGCGCAAATCGATCAGATCAGCGATGAGCTTGATCCTGTGTTCCACGTCCTCGTTGCGCAGTGGTTTCATCATGTAGTCGTAGGCACCGGAGCGCATGGCATCTATGGCCGTTGATACCGAGGCAAAGGCGGTCATGATGACAAAGAAACACTCGTGTCCCCGACGCCTGGCTTCTTCTATCAATTCAATGCCTGTCATGCCCGGCATGCGCACATCGCTGAAGGTGACATCCACTTCATTGGCGGCCATTTCGGTCAGGGCCTCTTCGGCATCTTTGGCGGTAATGACTTCGTGGCCCAGGCGGCGAATGGCGTGTGCCAGCACCTGTCTTATGGCTATCTCGTCGTCGACTACCAGTATTTTCAGTACTTTCATTGGTTATTCCGCAGTTTGCTGCTCACACCTGAAGTGAATGTTCACTGTGGTGCCTTCATTGATTTTGGACTCTATGTCCATCTTGCCGCCCATCTCTTTGATCAGATCTTTGCAGATCACCAACCCCAGGCCGCTGCCGCTGCTGGCATTACCGCGATTCTTGGTTGAGAAATACAGGTCGGCGGCTTTTTCCAGCACGTCAAAGGACATACCAACGCCATTGTCAGCAATGCTCAAACGAACCCCATCCGGTTCCATATGGGTACTGACCTGGATTTTCTTCTCTGTGCGCCAGTAGCACTCCACCAGGGCGTCGGCGGCGTTGACCAGGATGTTCAGCAATACCTGCAGCATTTTGCCCTCATTGAACTTGATGGCCGGTATGTCACGGTTGAGATGATAACCCAGACTGATATTGAGCATGCGCTTGTCATACTTCATCAGATTGCAAGCCCGCACTATCAGATCGTTCAGGTTATGGTATTCCACCGTGCTGGTGGTGTCGCGGAACAGGCCGGTGAATTCCAGCTTGATGTTGTTGATGCGCCTGGCTTCATTGAGCATGCGGTTGGTCATGTCGATCATGGCCGTTTTGCTGTCGGCATCGAGTTGATCTTCGGTGAGCATCACCAACATGTATTCCAAACCGCCCTCGATGGCCACCATGGGAGATCCCATTTCGTGCATGGCGCTGGCGATGAGCTTGGACTTGGTGGACAGTTGTTGCGCCTGACTAAAGGAATTGGAAAACATCATGCGCTCGGTTTCATTGATCAGGTGGAAGCAGAAGCTGTCCTTGTAAAATACACTGCGCTGCAGCCTGAAAACCGTGTCGGGGTACTTTTTGCTTTTGTACAGCAGGCTGCTGTTGTTGATCAGCAGTTGCAGCGTGATCTCAGGTTCCTGAACGTCCGGATCGTGGAATTGGATCAGCTCGTCAATCTGCTCGCCCTGAACGGAACGCATGGTGAGATCCAGCATTTCGTTGGCTTTGCCATTACTGCGCAGTACTTCGCCGTCTTCATTGAGCACCAGAGTGGGCAAACTGGTGCTGGTTATCCAGTCCAGATCGAGGCGGAACTTGCGCAAATGCCACACCAGCAGCAATAACCACAGGATAAGCAGCCCCAGACAGCTGATGATGATATAGGAAGACAGCTGCTCGTTGGCTGCCAGCACCGGCAGTGGCAACAGGGTAAACGCCAGGGCGCTTTTAATGCCGGTCTTACTCATTGCCTAGATCCTCCCTGGGGAATGTGAGGGTGACTTTACAGCCTTTCCCCTGCTCCGAACTGATGGTGATACTGCCCTTGATATCCTCCATCACAGAGCGGCAGATGCTCAGGCCAAAGCCTGCGCCGGCGATGTCTTCCTGGGTGGTGATATAGGGCTCCAGGCAGACATCGATCAGCTGGGGCGACATGCCTATACCATTGTCGGCAATCTCCAGCAGCACCTTGTTGTCCGCGTATTGCAGCTTGAAATGCAAGGTTTGATTCTTTTTAAAGCTTTTTTGCAGTGCCAGCAGCGCGTTGTCACAGATATTGTTCAGCAGCAGGCTCATCTGCTCCCGGGAGGCCCGCACCGCGGGAATATCATTGACTATATCCATCTGGATATCCACCTGATACCAGCGTTCATCCAGATTGAGGAAGTAGATGTACTGTTTGACCTGTTCCGTGAGATCGAGGATTTCAGAGTCGCTGCCATATTCGCTGGCAAAATTCACCAGGTGCGTGTTGAAGGCCTCAAGCTTTTCCACCTGCTGGGTGATGAGCGCCAGCGCTTCGGTCCGCTGTTCCGGATCTGACATTTCGTAGGCGCCCAGCAGTCCCTTGATGCCGGCTATGGGATTGCCCAGCTCGTGGATTAACCCCGCCACCAGATGCTTGAGCGAGGCACTGCGCACCTGATTGAAATAGGTATAACGGCCGAAGGCCAGTTGCTGATCTTTCCTTTCCAACTCAATGGAAACCTGGTTGACCGCCGAAAACAGCTGGCCAATCTCATCACTGCGACTGACGGGCAATTGTTCGGGTTTCTGATTGCGAACCAGGAGTTGAATTTGTTTCACCGCCTGATTGATCTTGCTGGCCAGCATGTTGAAAAAGCTGATACAGAGCACAGAGGTGAACAGGGCTATCAGCAGCACTATCATCATCACTACCCGGGCCGATTCTTCACTGGTCTGCAGGTATTTTTCGGACAGTTCGCTGCGCAGCTGCTGTTGCTCTTGCAGCGCCGTCACCAGGTTATGGTTGGTTTGACGCGACTGAGCCAGCACACTGTTGACCAGTTCACTTGAGGGTTGCATGACCATGGCAGCCATCATTTTCAGTAGTTGTTCAATATCTTGTGTGTGTTCGGGCATGATGCCGGCAATCACATTTTTGGCTTCCGCCAGGGCGAGGAAGTTCTGGTGCAGCCCGTTCAGCAGGTTGCGGTCGAAATTGCCGTCCTGATCCAGGGGCTGTTTGAGCATCAGCAGATCTGTCATCACCTCTATGAGTATCAGGTGCGACTTGGTCAGATCTTCACTCTGACTGTTCAATTGCAATATCTGGCCATAGAAGTGGTACAGCTCATCTTTTTTTGACAGGGCGTAGGAGCTGGTCAGCAGGATGGCGACCAGGACTATGGCCAGCAAGCCCATGGCCTGGGTGCGCAATTTGAGAAATTTGAACATCAGGTAATAGGACAATTTGTTCATGGCCGCACGACCTCAGATTCTGCCTTCAATTTTTGCCAGGCGTTGACCAGACTGGTTTCATCCAGCTCACCCTGGTGCACATACAGGGGCTGACCCTGGGGATTGATAATCACTGTGGTGGGAAATACCTGTATTGGGTTGGCTTCGGTGGCTTGGCCAATCAAATTGGGGAAAGTCACTGGGTAGCGCCTTAAAAACTCATCGGCCAGAAAGCGGTCTTCATCCATGGAGTAACCCAATACCGGCATGCCGTTTCTGTAAAGGCCATCGAGCATGGGCATCTCCCGGCGGCAGGGCGCACACCAGCTCGCCCAGAAATTGACAATCAGCAGTCCACTTTCGCTGCTTTGAGTAAACAGCGGCTTTAACCAGCCATTTGCCTGCGACAGGGGAGTAGAGTCCCCCATGTTCTTCGCTGTCAGGCCACCGGCCAATGCCGCCAGCATGAGCAGGGATAGCAATAGCCTGTTCATCCCTGCGTCCCTCCCTCAGCCTTTAACTGATGGAAGGCTTGTTCAATATAATCAATCAGCTGCTCCAATTGCTCCTCGGTGAGCACATTGCGCCACGCCGGCATGGAGGTATTGACCACGCCGGATTTGATCCTTTCTTTGAGTTCGGCCCGGGTGAGCTGCCCCATAAACTGGCTCGAGGTCAGATCCCTGGGTTTGCGTTCCAGAAAGCTGCCAATCCAGTTGTGGCCTGTACCGTCTTTGGCATGGCAGAAGGCGCAGTTGCCATCCCACAATTGCTGGCCTTTTCTGGCCGATTCGCTGAGCCCGGCTTGGCGTTCGGGTCTGTCGTGCTTGAGAAATACCGATGCCCCGGTTACGCCGTCAAATTCGGTAAAAGAGTAGTTGTTACGGGGATAGGAAATACTTTCCGTACGCCAGATAGGGCCCTGTGACTCAACCTTGCCCTGGTCATGGCAACTTATACAGGCTTTTAAATACAAAACCTTACCTGCACGTTGCTCGTTATTGAGCTTGTCATCCGCCAGATCAACAGGCAATTCACCGGTCGCAAAAGGAAAGGCTGCCTGGTAGCGTTCGTGGTTGGGCCAACCCGCCTCGGCGGTATGGTAATGGGTATTGGCGGCCTTGTTTTCCATGAATTCCTTGCGAATAAAGCGGACAACTGTGCTCACTTCCGCAGCGGACAGGAAATAATCAAAACTCATCATGGCGGTACCCTCTATGCCCTGATGAACCACGGTTTCCATTTGCTCCTGGGTCCGGTCGTTGAGGGACATGGCGGCAAAATTGGCCGGCTTGGGATCCATCCAGCTTGCCGCCAGGGTCTTGGCATCGCCCGAGTAGCCGTGGCAATAGTAGCAGCGGTAGTTGTACAGCTGTCTGCCGGCTTCGTGGTCGGCATCCACCTCTGCCAGGGCAGACAGGCTGAGCAAGGACAGCAGTACCCCAAGCAGTTTATTGCTCATTGGTCACCTGAGTGTTCTTCACCTTGGGGTTGCGCGGGGCGATGAATTCGCTGAACACGTATTCGGTCAAATCCGCCATTTGCTGCTTGGTCAACACCTGGCCCCAGGCCGGCATTTCTGAACCCAGCACCCCCATGCGAATACGCTCGTAAATATGGGCACGACTGAAGCTTTCGGTCGCCGCCGGATGAGTGAAGTCCCTGGGTTTGGGGAAAATGAAAAAGGCGCGCGGTCCCTGGCCATCACCATGTTCGCCATGACAGGTGATGCAGGTTTTGTTGTACAGCTCCTTACCGGCAGCCCGATCCGCCGTCAGCTTGACCGGCAGTGGCGCATTGATATCAAGCTTGGCTCCCATATGGGCGCCGTGGTCATGGATGGCCTCACCAAAGATGATGCTGTCATCTTTGATGTTAAGGTCTTTGCTGGGGTCATAACCCTGGTTGTCCAGGAAGGGATCGACCCCTTTATCTTGCTGGGTGGTCTGGCTGGCGGTTTGCACCTGTGAGGCTGTGGTTCCCTGGACGTCTGCACCCGACAGGAAGGGATCGCTGCTATCGGCACCTTCACCTAGGGGACGTCCCAGGTAGCCGTCGATGCGGGGCACATCCATGATGACCACCCTGATGTAATCGACAATGGCGTTAATCTTGTGTTCGCCGAGGCGCTTGCCCCAGGAGGTCATGGCGGTTTGCGGTCTGCCGTTGGTGATGGAAAATATCATCCGATTGCGATCCAGCACCTTTTTCATGGCAGGGTCGGTAAATACCGCCGGTTTGGGGAATAAACCGGCCTGGGCCATGATGGCCCCTTCACCTCTGTCGCCGTGGCACACGGAGCAGTGGCGTTCAAACAATTTCTTACCCTCATCGTACTGGGCAAAGTTGTCCTGCTTGGCCATAAAGCTTTCACGGGCATAGTCGACGACAGCGATGATTTCCTCATAGCTGAGTTTGTCACGAAATCCCATCATGGCCGTGCCGGGTTTGCCGTCACGTACCGCAATCAACATTCTGGGCCTGTCCATGCTGACTTCGGCGGCAATGGAGGTGAAGTCAATAAAATGCCCGGCTTCACGCATAGCCGCGACACCGCGACCGTCTGCACCATGGCATTGGGCACAGTTGTTGCGCCACAGTATGGCACCGTTCGCGTTTTGCTGAGAAGGCGTGTCCGCTGCCTGGCCGACGACGGTAAAACTGAAGAGGAGGACGCTAAACAAGCATCTGATAAGGTTTGTTTTTTCCATGGAACTCAACGGCCTCCGGCAACACTGGATGCAGGTATACTAACAAGGTTAAGGGTTGTACATCAGCAGAGCCTGATGCAATTGTGTAATGGATCACACTTGATTTTTAAATTTTTTGATAGTCTCTCACCAAGACAATGACCCTTAACCCAACAGGAACTTTGCAGGATATCTCATGGTGAAACTCAAGGGACCCCTAACGGCAGTGGCCTGTATTTTAGCAGTCAGCAGTTTGCTGTCGGCTTGTTCTAGCTCAAACAAAGTGCAAAAGGCAGAGGAGTTTGTTTACCCCAAGCCGCCCGATGAGCCCAGGTTTTACTGGGACCGCATGCTGCTGGGCAGCATGAGCGTGGAGCACCAAACGGAAGAGAGCAAGATCAGCTCCTTTCTCACCGGCACCTTTGCTGCTAACAAGGGATTCGTTAAACCCTATGGTATCGCCGTACACCAGGGGCGCATTTTTGTCTCGGATCCCCCGGGGCGTGATGTGATGATGTTTGACCCGGCCCACTACCTGTTCAAGTCTTTGACCTCTGATCCCAATGTATTGTTGATGAAGCCCTATGGGGTGGAAACCGATGCTCAGGGAAACCTGTTCGTGCTGGATCAGGGCCTCAAGGACGTAAAATTGTTCGACCGTGATGGCAATTATCTGCGGACCATCAAACCCGATGCCCAGTTGAGCATGCCCACGGATCTGGCCATTACACCCGATGGCAAGACCATGTACATTTCCCAGACCGGCGGTGTATCTGAGTCCATGCATGTAATTTTCCAGTTTGATACCGAGACCGGCAAGCTGCTCAAGACCTTGGGTAAGCGCGGCCGCGGCGACTTGGAATTCAACCTGCCGAAGGGCATTGACCTGGACAAGAACGGCCTGCTCTATGTGGTCGACAGTGGCAATTTCCGCATTCAGGTGATAGATCCCGATAAAGAAGTGATGGTGCGCACCTTTGGCCAGGTAGGCCAAAGATTGGGGACCTTCTCCCGACCCAAAGATGTGGCGGTGGATAAGGATGGCAACATCTATGTCTCCGATGCGGCCTTCGGCAATTTCCAGATTTTTAATCCCGAAGGACAGTTGTTGCTGTTCGTTGGTGAGCGCGGCAGCGATCTCAAGCCCGGTACTTATATGCTTAACTCAGGTATTGCCGTGGATGAGGATGGCCGTGTGCTGATGGCGGATCAGTTCTTCCGTAAGGTGGACATTTTCCGTCCCGCCAGAGTAGGCAAGGAGCAGGGCTTTTTGGGCGTAAAAGAGAAGATTACGGACGAGGAATACATGAAAATCAAGCAAGAGCAACAAAACGGACAATGATGCTGCCTTGCTTATCCGACACCGGAGAACACCACTATGCACGTATCTGAAGACAATGTAATCCCCTGCAGAAACGTCGATGTCGTGCCACAGCAGCAGGGACGTATGCTCTGGCTTGAGCGCTTCTTCTTTAAATACCGCAGCTATATAGGTCTGGTGCATTTCGCGGTGTTCTGGGTGTTTTTGGCCTTGCTGTTTGTGCCCTTGTTTCTCGACGAGGTGTCGGAAACCGACACAGTGTTTACCCACTTCACCCTGCTGGCCAATTACACCATGTGGGGCTTATGGTTCCCCTTGGTGTTTCTGTCGGTGATCTTCACCGGCCGTTCCTGGTGCGGCTTGTTGTGCCCCATGGGCGCAGCCAGTGAATACATCAACAAGTTCGGCCTGCACCTGAAAATCCCGGCATTTATCCGTTGGGAAGGTATGCCCATCATCAGTTTTCTGATTATCACCACCCTGGGACAGACCGTGGGTGTGCGGGACCATCCGGAAGCCATAGCTTATGTGTTCGGCAGTGTGATGTTGGCGGCTATCATCATTGGTTATCTGTATGGCCGGAACAACAGGGTCTGGTGTCGTCATATGTGTCCCATCGGCCTGATGCTGGGACTGTTTTCGCGCCTGGGCGTGGTGCAGTTTTTCCCCAAGCGTCCAAGTCATGGGGCCGATCAGTATCATGAATCCAGTCTGTGCCCGACCATGATAGATTTGCGGCACAAAAAAGAGAGCCGCCACTGCATTGAATGCTTCAAGTGTGTACACCCCGAAGCCAAATCCAGCCTGATAGTGAGGGCCCGTGCCCCCGGTGAAGAGGTGGAGAATATCCACAGCCATAATCCCAATTGGGCCGAAGTTTGGTTCTTCTTCCTCGGCACCGGCTCCGCACTGGGGGGCTTCCTGTGGTTGGTTTTGCCCTTGTACCAGGATCTGCGTCAAGCCTTGGGTGAATGGTTTATTGAACATGACCAGTTCTGGATTGGTGAATCCGGCCCCTGGTGGTTGATGAGTGTGCATCCCGAGCGTCGTGAGGTCTATAACTGGCTCGATTTTATGACCATAGTGGGCTTTATGACCGCGGTAATGCTGGTGTTTGCCACTGCCATGTTCCTGCTTAATCTGCTCAGCAGCAGTATCGCCCACGCTGGAACAGGAAAAGATCGCCGCCAGTTCTGGGGCAGCTATGTGGAATTGGCCTATCAATACATGCCCGTGGCCATGGTGTCATTGCTGATTGGCTTGGGCGGCAAAATATTCGAACTGCTTGGTTTGGTTGGCCTTGGCAGCAACGGCATTTTAACCATTAAGCTGGTGCTTTTTGGCATCAGCTTGTTATGGAGCCTGTGGCTTGGCTGGCGCATCCAGACAGTGCAGGAGGTTCCCTTGGGACGTAAGGTACCAGGTCAAATTGTCGGGACCTTGACCAGCCTCTTTATTGCTGCGTGCTGGTGGCCCGCTATCTTTGGTATTTGAGAAGGAAAAACAATGAAATCACTCAAGTTGACTGTCGGAACCCTGATGGCGGGACTGCTTTTTACTTCGGCCGGTTGGGCCGCCGGTCAGGCTCAGGACCAGATAACAGAAAAATACGGTATGAAGATCTGGGGTCTGTACATTCAACCCGTGTTGATGACAGGTGGCAGTACCAATCTGAAGATGCCACTGGGTGAAATGGCCGACATGCAGCATATGGATCATGCCAATATGAGCAGCACCGACCATAAAGTTGAAGCCGGCGCGGATATTCACCTGGAAGCCAAGGTGCACGCGCTGGAAAACAATCCCTATGGTTTTGTAAAGGATTCCTGGATCCCTTATCTCAAGGTTGACTACCGGATTGAAAAAGCCGGTTCAGACTGGTTTACCTCGGGCAGTTTCGATCCCATGGTCGCCAACGACGGCCCCCACTATGGTGGTAACGTTAAGCTCAATGGTGTCGGCAAATACAAGGTGATGTTCCGCATCACGCCGCCAAACCTGATGCTGCACACAGATAAAGAAACAGCACCGTCCAAATGGTTTGAACCTTTCATCGTCAGTTGGGATATGACTTATTTGGGAACCGGTAAGAAAGGTGGCTATTGATCCTGACTTTTTGCCAAATCTGTAATTGTGATCAAATAAATTGTCATAAATCTCAGATGATTAACCTTGCCAGTAGCTGGGTCTTCGGAGACACTGGGAACGCAGGATTTCCGGCCTTCCCGCTTGGGTTTCGGAGTACCCTGCGATGGTTCTGACTCAGGGATGGTCGTCTAGGCGCGTAAAGCTTCTTGAGTGCAGATGCAGCAAGTGTTTCGCGACAGTGACCGACTCTTGGGAGGTGGCATGATTGGTTGGTTGATGCAATGGTTTGATGTGCAAAATCAGATGATAAGTGCACAGGACTTGGCGTCGCTGCGAAAAAGACTGCTGGGCAAGTTTGCCACGGTTTATATGCGCCTCACCCTTGTCTGTCTGGTATTGGTTGGGCTCTATGTTCTCATCGCCTTTAAGCTGAGCTTTGCCGAACTGACCGAGCTTAAATACAGTGAGCTGGGGCGGGTACAGAGCCAAACCACCCAATTACTGCGGGAAATAGAGTTAACCAGTGAAGAAGAGGCCAATCGCTTTTCGGCCATGACCTTCAGCGGCCTGGATCACCGCGAGCGCAGCTTTACCATCTCCAAACTCTTCAGTGAATATGTCCAGGTCGTGTCATACATTGACGTGGGCAGCGGCATGATAGATGACTATATGCCGTCTTATCCATCGAACAAATTTAGGCATACCGTCAGTCAAAAGCTGGGTGTCGATAACCACCTGATAGAATATTATAAAAAAGGTAACCGGAACTCGGTTTTCGGTTTATTGACCCCGCCGGGCCATGATGCGGATGTCAATTTTTACGTTGCCAGCCCCATGTTGTTCGGTGACGATGTGGCCGCCATAGTGCTTATGGTATTCAACGCCAGGGTGTTGTGGCCGCAAGATTACACCGACCCCAATTTCAGAATGATGTTTGCCAATGGTCATGACCTTGGGGGGCAGCAGGAATTGTTTGATCTGCAGGACACCCCCTGGAACGGCGTCATTGACTATATCAAGCAGCATCCCGACCAAAGGGTAAAAGAGCAATCCCTCAGCCGTATCATTTACCGTACCATTTCCATGGCGGCCACCGACACCGAAACCAAGCCACTGTGGCTAAGTTTCAATCTGAATATTACTCCTTTTGATGTGTTTCACTTCGCCAGTTACCGCTTTACCACAGCCGGCGTGGTGTTTTTGCTGCTGTCCCTGTTGAACCTGGTGATCAGCTATTACTACTCGGTCAACCGGGTGCGCCAGTGGCTGGCCCAGCGCGAATCTGCTGTGCGGGCCATGGCCTTTGATTGCTGTGAAGGACTGATTATCCGCGATTCCTCAGGTGTGATAGTCAATGTCAACCAAGGGGTGCTGGACAGCACAGGGTATAGAAAAGAGCACATCTTGGGCACCAATTTGAGTTTGCTCGATAAAGATCAGGTGGAGCGCAGTTTTGCCCAGGGTATCTACCTGCAAGCCAGACAACAGGGCCGCTGGCGTGGTGAAGTAGTCACCTACAACAAGGACAGGAGCCACAGGGTTCAGCTGCTGACCCTGGGGGTGTCCTATAACGAACGGGGTGAGGTTGCATATTACGTCGAGAGTTATGCCGATCTGACCAAGATTAAACAGCAGGAAACCGAGCTGCGGATTGCGGCCGTGGCCTTTGAAACCCAGAACTCCCTGGTGATAACCGACGTGGAAGGCACAGTGCAGAAGGTCAACAAGGCTTTCAGCCAGATGACCGGCTATTCGGAACGGGAGATAGTGGGCGGCAAACCCAATGTGCTCAGTTCCGGACGCCATGATCAAAAGTTCTATCATGCCATGTGGCAGACCCTGTTACAGGAAGGCTGTTGGCGTGGGGCGGTATGGAATAAGCGTAAGGATGGTTCCATTTATCTGGAGCTTAAGGTCATCACCGCGGTGAAGGACGGCTCGGGCACTATTACTCACTTTGTTTCCAACGGTATGGACTTCACGTTGCAAAATGAGCTGGAACAAAAGCTCGAACGTATCTCCAAAACAGACGAACTGACTCAGTTGTATAACAGGCGTTGCTTTGACGAGATGCTTAAAGATCAAATAGCCATTTTCAATCGCTATCACACCGAGTTTTCAATCATCATCCTGGATTTGGACCACTTCAAGTCCATCAATGACAACTATGGTCATGATATAGGTGATGAGACCCTCAGGCAGGTGGCCCGCATTTGCCAGGAAAGTGTCCGTGATACCGACACTGTCTTCCGCTGGGGTGGGGAAGAATTTGTCATTCTCTTGCCGGAGACAGGTACAGAGGGTGTGGCAGTCATGAGTGAGAGGCTGCGAAAAACATTGGAAAACAGCAAACTGCAACCACCAGTCACCTGCAGCATTGGCGCCACCAGTTTCTGTGATCGGGATGACAAGGATACAGTCCTCAAACGGGCGGACGATGCTTTGTATCGAGCCAAGGTAACGCGCAATACCGCCATCATAGCTGAACTCGCCAATGAAGAAGTTACATGAGTGAATCCTTTCGTGTCGGGCTGAAGACCTATCTGCTGCCTTTGATCCTGAGCTTGCTGACATTTTTTGTTGGCACTCGCTTCATTGACTTGCAAACCACTCTGTGGAGCAGGGATCAGGCCGATATTTTGGAGGCGCTGGCCGAACAGCAGGCGATCAATATCAAGCAACAAATAGACAGTGCTCTGATCTCATTGGAGATACTGTCTGATCAAGTCAAAAAGAATCCCGATATCAGCCGTGAGGAATTTGAGGTGGTGGCCAAAACTGTGGTCAGTTCCATCAAGATCCTTTCCAATGTGCAGTTGGCCAGGAATGGAGTGGTGAGCTACATATACCCACTGGCCGGTAACGAGGCTGCCATTGGTCATAACCTGCTGATGGATGACAATCGCCGTGCCGATGTTCTCAAGGCCATCAATTCCCGCAGCCTGGTGTTATCCGGTCCCTATAAGACAGTTCAGGGGCCGATAGCCCTGATAGCCCGGCTGCCAATTTTTATCGGCGAAGGACAGGGCAAGGGTTTTTGGGGCTTTGCCACCGCGATGATCCACCTTGACCGGTTCGAGACCAAGGTGGGGATCAGTAACCTGGTGGAAAGTGGTTTTCTCTATCGCATAACCACCAAGGTGTCCGAAAGAGAGTTTGCCTTCGGCGACAGGATAGCCCCGGAACTGGTGTCATTTTCAAGGGAAATCCACATCAATAACAATGGGGTTTGGACTCTGACCGTGGCGTCCAAAGGCAGCTCCAATTTGTTTGCCATCCGCATGGCCTATGGCGCGCTGATCATCATATGTATGCTGATCTTCTATATCAATTTCCAGCTGTTCCGTCGCCCGAGCCGCCTGATTTCCAAGCTGGACAGCGCCACCAAGGAACTGGCCAGGCTGGAATACAATGATGAGCGCAGTGGCTTACCCAACCTGCATTACTTCACCGATATGTTCAACAAGAACAAGTCGAACAAGGAATCACGTCATGTGGGTGGCTTGCTGCTGATTAAGATTGATAATTTCAAGATGTTGCGCTCGGTGTTTTCGTCCGAATCCCTCAGACACGTATATCAGGATATAGCCTCGGTACTGACCACCATTACCCGAAAATCCGATTTGATTGCCCAGGTGGGGGAAGACAGTTTCGTCATATATATAGACAACTTCACCAGTCTTAATGATGTGTGGATTTGCGCGAACAAAATATCAAAGCTGTTGAATAAACAACTTTCTTTTGATGACAGAATTTTCCAGCAACACTGTTTGGTGGGGATCTGCCTTTTTGGCCAGGATGGCACAGATCCTGATCATTTACTCAAGCGGGCCAATATCGCCATTGATGTTGGGGTGCAGAGCAATTCCAATATCAATTTCTTCAGTCACGAGATGGAATCCCAGTTCCTGCAAATGATGGAATTGGAGATGCAACTTGAAAAAGCGACCGCTGAAGAGGAATTCATTCTTCACTATCAACCGCAGGTCGATATAGAGACCATGCAAATCAAGGGCTTTGAAGCGCTTATCCGTTGGCAGAAACAACCCAATGAAGTGATTTATCCCAATGTGTTTATATCGGCGATAGAACGCATGGGGCTTATCAACACCATAGGTTATTCGATCATTAAACAGGCCTGTCAGGCCCAGGCCATTTTTACCAACGTGCTGGGGCGGAATGTGGGCATGTCGATAAACCTTTCCCCGAGCCAGTTTGTCGACCCCAATCTGTTTGCCGTGATTAAGGAAAATATTCTCAGCATTGGCAGTCCTCCAAACTGTTTTACGTTCGAGATCACCGAGTCCCTGTTCGTGGATAACAGCGCCAATGTGATGGACACCTTGAATAAGTTGAGGGGTTTTGGGGTGCATATTGCCCTGGACGATTTCGGTACCGGTTATTCGAGCTTCAACGTGCTGCGGACCTTACCTATTACCGAGCTCAAAATTGACAAGAGCTTTGTCGATAATGTCACTCTCAATCCCGTGGATGAAGGTATCACCACCACCATCATCAAGTTGGCCAAAGATCTCAATATGAAGGTGGTGGCTGAAGGCATTGAGACCACCACTCAGCACGAGTTTATGAAAACCCACAATTGTAATCTTGGCCAGGGGTATCTCTACAGCAAGCCGGTTTCCCTCGACAAGGCGCTGGAGCTGCTGTATCAGGAACGTGAGCACAGGCCACATAGGCTGGGTGTAGACCCCATGCCTCAGTCAATCTGAGTCACCTCACAAAAAGCCAATCACAAGGCTGCTCAATAAAGCAGTTGAGAAAAGCAGCAAGCGGTGCACCAGTCACCGCTTCTTTGTCTGTGTGGCCGCTTGGACTTTGTGAAAGGCCTGCGCCAATGAAGTGGCTTAGGCAGTCTCAGCCACGAAAAAAGCCGCTCAGGAAAGCAGTTCAGGACAGCAGCACACGGTGTAACAGCCACCGCTTGTTTGTCTGTGTTGCCGCATGTGGTTTGTGAAAGACCGGTGCCAATTAGGGGCAAGCGTGAGCGGGCACAGTAGTCTGGGGCCTGGGGTGGTGGAGGGGCTGAAAAAAGTGACAGACAGCAAGACAGCCCCTTTTCGCAGTGGCAAAATATGGGCCGTACGCATAGGTGACCGCTTTATCGGCTAAAGCGGGTTTCCTGGCCCCGGGCAGGTGCAGCGATGGCAACCCGCCCGAAAGCAGGTCAGGCTACGGCGGATTCGACGTAAGCGCGCTCACCAAGTGAGTTGAGCACCTTCACGTTGCCTTCAAGTACCGCAACAATAGTCTTGTCTTGCTTGAATTCTGCCGGGATAATGACCCGCTGGTTGCGGATGGCGAGTTTATCAAGCACGGCGGCATGGATCTCCAGACCCAGGATGCCTTCGTAATAAAGTACTGTGATGGGGCCAGATACATTGATGCTTTGGTTGTTTGATACCTGCAGCATAATTGCCTCCTTTAATTCCTTTGGAATTAACAGTTTGATGAGAGCAGTTCAGTTGAATTGAAACTCATCTTGCCACTGGGGTCGAGAGTTCCAAGTTCAAATCCATTTGCAACTACGGCGTAGGGCTCACCTTTTCTATGGTTGACCAGCAACAGCTTGTAGCCATATTTGTAGAGACCGAAAAGCACTGTCTTTTGTGCTGATGTCAATGCATCCCAACGGTCATCCTGAGTTGTGTGTCCTTGCCTTCCTGCCAGCGCTAGATTGTGATGCATTTGTTAATCCTCGGCTAACTGGACAAGTTGTTTATTAATTCAACGATATAGTACCAACGTACCAAGTGCGGTTTGTTGACGGAAAACAAGGTTGCCCTCGCTTTTTCAATTCATCTGTAACCCATTGAAAAATTTATACCTATAAAGTGGTATCAAAAATTATTTCTCTAAGTGCATGAATATGCTGATTAATTTTTAGTGCCTATGGTGGGCAAATTTTGCTGTTCTTTTTCAGATAAGAAAAAATCATTCCCGAATTTGAGAATGATTCTTGAGGTGTAATGACTTTGTTTCCATAGGGTTGCGAAAAGGTATTCGGGTGCCGGATTGTACAATCTGGCATCAAACTGCCAGCTGCAACGGTCGGGCGAGTCGTGTCAGGTTGCTTGGCATGGCGCCGATCAAGGCCCCGGCTTATCAAGGGGCAGCAAGGGGTAAGGCAGGCAGATGTTGTCTTGCAGGCACACAGGCGACATGCCGGTAAGTGCAACCTTATCTGACTCAGGGAGTGGCTCGGCTATAGCGCTCGCCTTCACCTGTAAAGTGCGCTCGTTAATGGCCCGAATACGGCTATCCGGGGCGGGGTGAGTACTCAGCAGGGCAGGCACCTTGAAGCCTTCCTGGTGCGCCAGATAATCAAACAGCTCGCCACTGCCCGCCAGATGCCCGTAGGTGGCAAGCATGGCGTTCATCGCCTGCCCATCGGCATCCAGTTCCATATCGCGGCTGAACGATAGCAAGGTCGCCTGGCCTCCTGTGTTCACCAACCAGTCCGGCAAGGCGGTCTCGGACACCCCGGCAATGGCCGTCAGGGCAACCACGACCACCAATCCCCGTCCCAGTGCCTTGATCGGATGACGTAATTTAAGGTGCCCAAGTTCATGGGCAATGACGAAGGCCAGTGCGTTTTCGCTGTGCACCTGCTCCAGCAGGCCACGAAAGATGAACACCTGGCCATCCAGGGTGGCAAAGGCGTTAACCAGATCCGCGTCCACATAATGTATTTTGGGTGTCAGTTCCGGCGGCAGTGCCATATGGGTGCCTATCTTGCCGGCCAAGCGGTCGAGGTAAGCCTGCACCTTGGCCCTGTCTTCGGTTGTAGCGGCTTCCGTTACGGCGCTCTGGGCAACCAGCTGGGGCAATTTGCTGGCCAGAGCCGCTTCATAGCTTATGGGGATGTAGCGAACCAGGAAATCCGACGCCAGGATTAACAGGAACAAGGCTGCGGCGAGCCCCAGGCCCGTTACCAGCAGCAGGTGCAGGAAGTCCTTCAGCGGATGTTCCGTACTGACATTGATGCCCTCCGGCAGCCGGGGATTGCTGTATTCAGCCATTGGCGGGCGCAATCAAGGCAGTGCCATAGGCATACACCTCGACACTGCGGGTCTGATTATTTTGCCCCTGGCTTATGGCCGAGGTTTCCAAACGGACGTTGAATACTGCCTTGGCTCCCAAACGCCGCGCTTCTTCCTTCATCCGCAGCTGGGCTTCGCGTCTGGCACGTTCCAGCAGTGATTCATAGGCGCTAACCCGACCTCCCACCAGATTGCGCAGTCCCGCGGACACCATTTTGAAGTAGTCCACGGATACAACCACGGCGCCGCTAACCAGTTGGCCACGGCAGTTATCGAAATCTGTGGGGATTTTGCGTTCACTGAAGGTCAGTATGTCCGCAAGGTTTGCCTCACGCTCGCGGATGGATTTGAAGTGCCGCCGTTCGGCCATGCGACCAAAAATGTAGCCTATGAGCACCAGGCTCAGAAATATGCCCAGATTAATGAGTTGGTCCATGGCAGTTACTCGACCAACACGGCTGTGCCATAGACAAACAATTCGGCGGCCCCCGCGGTGACGCTGGAAGTGGAGAAGCGTACATTGACCACGGCGTTGGCTCCTATGGCCTGGGCCTGGGAGATCATGCGTTGGGTGGCCTCTTCCCGTGATTCATTGAGCAGTTCGGTATAGCCTACCAATTCACCGCCAACAATATTTTTCAGGCCGGCCATAAAGTCACGGCCAATGTGCTTGGCCCGCACTGTATTCCCTTGCACCATGCCCAGATGCTTGACTATGTTTTTTCCTGGAATCGTTTCTATGTTAGTGATTTCCATATCGGTTTCCTTAATTGTTATGCACTTGTATCTGAGGAATTTACCCCTATACCCAGATGAATGGAAGGGGACTGGGCCATAAAAAAGCCCGGCATTGCCGGGCGTTAGTTTGCAGGGGTATTGGTTCAGCTTTGCAATATCTTCAGCGGCAGGCCCAATATATGATTGCCATCGCCCGTGCCGGCGAAGAACCAGATGATGGCCACAAAAGCACCCAGGGTCAGCAGATACCATACAGCAGAAAAGATTTGTCCGTATCGGTCCAGCGGCAACAGATGACTCTGATGGCGGCTGCGCCATTCCAACATGATTTCGGCACAGCCGATCAGCAGCAGGAAGCCCAGCAGGCTCAACCCCAGTTTGTAGCTGATATAGACCCCAAAGATGGCGCCGCCCACACAAATAAGCAGACCTGTGATGCTGTTCATTGAGAAGCTGATGCTCTTGACCACATGGCCGCCGTCCAGGGGCAAAATGGGCAGCAGGTTGAACAGGTTCAACAGGGCGTTGAAGGCTGCCAGACCGGCGAACAGGGGATTGTCGGTCACCCACCAGACAAGCAGGCATGCCAGTGACATCAGTAACCCGAAGACGGGCCCCATGATGGCAATCACTACGTCCTGCCAGCGGGTATTGATCTTGTCATCGGTGAGGGCAACGCCGCCCATAAAGGGGATGAGGTAAAATCCCTTGGTCTTCATGCCGAAGTATTTCATCGCCCGCACATGGCCATACTCATGCACCACAAGACACAGGATCAGCGCCAGGGCAAACTGAAATGAAAACAGCCAGGAATAGGCCGCCAGGCTGGCTCCGGCCAGGGCCACCTTGATCACCTTGGCACTTTTCAGCAGTTTAAACAGCAGTGAGCCCAAGCCCGCCAGGCTCAGCTTGCGCTCCTGGGGCCGGACTGTGCTGGGTTGCTGTCGCTCAAGATCCCTGGCGTTGCGTTTGCCCTGGCTGACCACTTCATCATCGATCAGCAAGCGGTAGTCCAAAGAGAAGGGTTGCCAGATCAGGTCGGTTTCCAGACGGATCTGCAATGGCAGTTCCGCGCTGGCGGACTGCAGTTGGAATTCATGTACTTTCAACCCCTGGTTGTCAGCGCTGGCTGACTTTTCCGATACCAGATGATTATTCCAGAAAAGTTGTTGCCAGCCAGCCAGCGATGCTTCCAGTCGCAGCGGCTTGCCAAGGCAGTCGATATTCAAGAGTTCCAATGCGTTGTCCAGATGAAAAGAGAGTGGCGGCGATTTTACCCGGATTAGGTCCGGGGATCAGCTATCGAGTGAACGGACCAGCTCAATGCCCTGGGCCACGGTAGTGAATCCCAGTTTGGCAATGCAGCATTGGCCTGCTGCCAGGGCATGGGCTTTGACCCAGGGCAGCAGCTCCAGCGGAGTCAGGGGAAAGGATTGTGGACTCAGGTTTGGCAAGTGTGCGACCGGGCTGTCTTGCTGGGCCTCCGGTGCACTTATTCGATACTGTTGGCCGTCACTGTCCGCCAGACAGTCTCCTTCCTGAAAGCTGTGTTGATACAGGCAGGCAATTTCCAGCCAGTCCCGGGGGGATTCCAGGAGCAGCAGCTCATCGCTGTTGACCAGCTTAATGATGGCTGGCCAGTGAATGTCATTAATAATGCTTTTCATCTGTGACTCGCCATTAACCCCGGGCGCTGTAATCAAAATTGATTTCCTGCCCCTGATTGCTGACGATACAGGGGCCATGTTCCCTTTGGGTGCGATTGAAGGCATTGCCTATATGTATTTCCACGTTACCGAAGATGTGTTTGTGGGCTTCAATTCGGTAGTGGTTGAAATAGTTGTCTGCTTCAATACGCAGATGTTCAAATTCCAACTCTTCCCGGTTGCGCTCTTCCTGGATGCGGTTTTTCTCTTCAAGCATCATCTGCACCTGTTCGAGCATCACAGGATCGTTTTGCCACTCTGATTTTGGCGGCAGCTTGCGCAATCGGCCCTCTATGTCCAGGCTGGCGACCACCAGGGCTTTGACACTTTCATCCAGTTGCTTGAGTTCTTGCCTCAAATCGCCATGTTTCATGGCACAGTAGAGTTCGGTTCGGGTGCCCGCCGTTGCGCCTATCACCACGGCTTTGATCCCCTGATCTGCCTGAACCACGCCGCCGACCAAGTCGCCTCTGCGGCCCGTGGCGTCGCTGACCGTCAGGCAGCCGTGGGTGATGCTGTGACTATGGAGCAATTGTTTGGTCACCAGGATATTGCCCTCGGCCTCAAGCTGGGAATATTGCACAAACTGCGCGCAGATCTGCCCCTTGGCCTTGATTTGGGTCGAGAGTTTATTGCCGCCCAATTGCCTGCCAATGACCCCCTTGCTGACGATAACGTCGCCTTCGGCCTCCAGTATGGCTGAGTCAACGAACCCCATTACCGTGATATCACCTGTGGCCTTGACATGCATGCCCTCACAGACATCGCCGCTCACCAGCACCGAGCCCTTGAAGTTCACATGGCCATATTTGACATCGACGTTTTTAATTTGCAGTACATCGTCAACCTGCATGCCACTGCGGGTTTCTACCGGCTGACCGGCCACCAGGGCGATAAGTTTGTTGGGATCCTTGGGGGAGAAATCACAGCCATTGCCCGGGGTCATGGTGACATCTTTACCTGGCTTGGGTTCCAGTGGCTGTCCCGTGACTGTGTAGCCGGCGGTTCCCTCTGTGGCCGGGATCTTGACCATGAGAACGTCGTTGGGACGCACCATGATGACGGCACCCAGATCGCGCATATCCACTGTACCATCATCCCTTTCCTGGGGTTGCAGCAGACGCTCACGGGCCAGGGGGACCTTGCGATCCAGTCGGGCATTGACGCCGTTGATCGCTTCCTTGCCGTTGGCAATGATCTGGCGGCATTGTTCGCCCGGTGCCAGGGTTGGTAATTGGCGGAGCAGCAGCTCGATGCGCTGTTTGCTCAGGCCCATGGCCACGCCGTCGGTCTTGAGTGCCTTGAGAATGTCCTGCAAGGTCACTTGTTTACCACCCCAGGCCGAGGTGATGATCATCTCGGCCTGCATGTGATCGTCACTGATCACAATTTCGATCTGGCCGTCGCGCCGTTCGGCAACGGCAAAAAACTGTTCGAACTTGCCATCTTCGGTGCCGCAAAGCTTATTGGTTTGGAGGACGGCTTTTTGGATTACAGGTTCCAGGGGGCAGAAAGAAGAAAATTCGGGAAGGTGGAGCAAATGAACCAGATCATCCCGACTGATGGGGCCGTTGTTATTGGGGATCAGCCTCAGCTCGACTTTGTTTCCATCACTACTGAGTTCGAACAGTTCTGGCGCCAGCATAGTTTTCCCTGTCTTGTTGTTATATTTCTTCGCAACTGAAACCCAAGCGAGTATTTCGGGCATAGTCGAATAGAAATTAGCCGACTGTAATTGGCCCTGAACCTGGTTTGGTAACAGGAGTATAACAAGATAAACTTTGTACAAAAAAGCCTTAAATGGTCAATTCAGTTGCTTTATCTGCACTTCAAATGCACAAACTAACGTACAGCCTTATTTGGGACCAGTATGAAACTCAAATATGTCGTCGCCATTGGCTATTTGCCGCATCTGTGATGGTAAACCTTGTATTTGTTGTTTTCGGCCAACACCTGCACCTTGCCAAATACGTTGGCAATGGTATCGGCATAGGGCAGATGACGGTTGGCGACAATGTGCCACTGTCCGTTGTCGCTCAATTTGGCGGCGCTGTGCTCCACAAAGCGGGTGGCGATATCGGTCGTGCTCTTTAGTCCATCGTGGAACGGGGGATTGGAGATGATGGCGTCGTAGCGGCCTTCGGTCTGTGCCAGGCCATCCGATGGGTATATTTTGGCTTGCATGCCATTGGCCGCCATGGTGCGCTGGCAGGAGAGCAGTGCCATGGCATTGATATCCACGCATTCCAGCGTCAGTTCCGGCTGCTGCTTCAGCAGGGCCGCGGCAATAACGCCCGCGCCGCAGCCAAAGTCCAGCACCCGTCCGTGCAACCTTGGCAGGTGGTCAAGCAAGAGTGCCGTTCCCTCATCCAGGCGCCGATCGCTGAAAACGCCGACCGCATTACAGATCACCAGCTCACCTGCCGGCGTTGGCAAACTGTACTGCTGGATCCAGCTATCCAGGTTCCAGGCCGGAGCCTGCTCCTCCAATTGGCTCAAATACAAAAGACAATGGCGGGCATTGTCCAGCTTATGTGCCTGCCCAAAGCAGCCGGGCAAGAGTTTATCAAGGGACTTGATGCCGCCCTTGTTTTCTCCGCACACCAACAGCTGCCCGCCGGCCTTCAGATATTGGGCCGCCAAATTAAACAGGTAAGGTGCCAAGGACTTGGCCTTGGGAAAGAAAACTACTACCGAGTCGAAGCTGTCTTGGGCTTGCAGTTCGTGGCCAAACTCGACCTTGAGTCCGGGGCGACCGTGGCAGACCAATTGATTGAAGTGGTTGAAATCCAGCGCTAATGCGGTCACTTCGGTCGCAGTCCCCAGCAATTCGCTGCCTAAGGTATCGGCCTCGATATTGAGCAGTAACACCTTGTGGTTGGCGAGCAGTTCGATATTTCTAACGATAAGTTGTGATGGATTGGTCAGCAAGGCGTCGCACTTGGGCTGTGAATTTGGGCCGATTATAACGCAAGGACCGACATATCTTCAGCCAAATTCCTGTGCAGTGCCGTACATCCTTGCCTAAGCTTTTATTCATTAAGGCTGTTTTACCGGATTCAGGATCAAGTCGCAGGCGCCCGGGCGCCAATACGGAGAGTTTAGATGCGCTGGAAAATAACAGGGATGTTATGCCTGTGCCTGTTGTCCTCACCCGCCTTGAGTGAGGTGATTTTCAACGCATCAGTCGCTGAAGCCGGATTGGATGCGGCGGAGCTGAGGTTGATATTCAGTCGGCAGCGATTGTTCTGGACCAATGGTCAGGCGATAAGGGTATTTATTCTGCCGCCGGATTCCGAAGACCACAGGCAGTTTTGCCAAAACTCATTGGATGTTCTTCCTTATATGCTGCAACGCAATTGGGACAGGGCGGTCTATTCCGGCATGGCCGACAGGCCCGAAATTGTCAGTTCGATTGCCGAAATGCGCAGAAAGGTATTCAGCACCGCCGGTGCAGTGGGGTATGTGCCGGATGAAATAAGTGCTACAGGGAGTAGCGAATGAGATATATCAGGGGATTTGTATTGGTGACGGGAATGCTGTCTTCCCTGGCTTTGGCTCAGGATTGGCAGTGGAACGGTTTCATCAGTCAGGGGCTGGTCGGTGTTGATGGCAGTCATTTTTTCACCGATGACGATACCAGTCTCGAGCTGACCGAAGCGACATTGATGTCCTCCTGGAGACCGGCTGAGCACTGGCGATTGGCTGGAGCCCTGAACTACAGACAAAGAGGCAATCTCATCGACGAAGCTTGGCAGACGGATTACCTGTTTGTTGAGTACCTCCATTTTCTGGCGTCGGGCCACATGGGCGCGCGTCTGGGCCGGGTCAAGAATGAAGTGGGCCTCTATTCCAGTACCCGGGATGTGCCCTTCAGTCGCCCCGGGATCATCATGCCGCAATCCATTTATTCCGATTACTATCGTGATGCCCAGTTGCATATAGATGGCCTGGATATTTTCGGCCAATATCACTTGGAAGACGGTCAATTGAATTGGCACCTAACGGGAGGCAGCGCCGATGCCACCAAGGATTTGACCCGTAATGTCAATGGCACCCTGGCATATGGCCAATATCATTCCGATGCGTTCGTGTCCCTGGACCTGGACCTGCAGTATCAGGATTGGACCCTGGGTGCCACCTTGTTTCATGTGGGGCTGGGATTTGAAACCGAACCCAAAACCTTCGAGAGCCACGTGGATCTGCGGGCTCTGGTGCTGTCGGCCCAATACCGGGCAGGCCCGCTGGAGCTGACCGCCGAATTCATGCAGGGCAATCGCTATCTCAAGGGGATTTTTTCATCCGGGGGGGAGCAGCGAGAGCCTTATCGGGGTTATTACCTCGACCTTCACAGCCGCTTCGCCTCACCGGTTAACGTTTTTGCCCGCTTCGACCACATGATTAACAATCTGGATGACCGCAACGGAGTCAGGCTGGAGCGCGCGACCGGGATCCCAGCCCATTATGGTTACAGCAAGGACTGGGTCGCCGGAGTGCAGTGGCAACTGGCAGACAACTGGCTGTTGGTTGCCGAACATCATTGGATAGAAGGGGCTGCCTGGGTGCCACCGGTTATATTTCCTCAACCTTTAACTCAGGATAAATACTGGTCGATCTTTGCCCTGCAACTCTCTTATCGGATGCAGTGGTGAGCCTATGGCGGAAGTCAGACCTTTTCTCAGTCTGAAATGGAAACTGCTGCTGAGCGTATTGTCGCTGATGACAGTGCTTACCCTGTCATTGGGATGGTTTGCTTCCCGGGAACTGTCGCAACAGCAGGGATTTTTGCTTGAGTCACAGCAAAATGGTCTGCAGCAAAATCTCAATAATGTCATACACCAGGCGGTGGACCATGCCGTCGACTCGGTGCAGCAATTGGTCATCCTCTATGAACAGAATGAAGCTATTGCCGACATGGAGACCCATTGGGCTGACGTTCAATTGCGCTGGGGTATCAGTGCCTTGGGTATTCTTGGGCGCGCAGGTGAGCCTTCCTATTTTCTGGGGGCTGCGCCCGGTGCCAGTGAAAAGGCCTGGTTTGAGCGTTGGTCCAGGGCCTCTGTGCCTGTATGGCGTATTCATTGTAACAGTCGCTGCCTGTTGCAGGTACAGGTGCCGATACTGCTGAATAAACAGCAGGTGTATTTCTTTATTGAATCTGAATTGACCTCCATTTTGGCGAACTTCCGCTCCCAGGAATCCTTTGAGTTGGCCGTGCTCGGCAGCCATTCGGAACATCCCATAGCCAATGCTTATTGGGGCCGACAACTGCACAGCATCAGCAACCGTTCCCGCAGTGAACCCCTGTTGCGCCAGGCCGCGGCCAATTGGCGCTGGGATGAGATAGTGGCAGGCAACAGTCTGTATCAGATAGGGGATGCTCCCTATGCCATCTGGCGCTTTCCTCTGGATCAATCCGTCGATGGCCCCGCCTTGCTGGTGATCTCCAATCTGGTGGAATGGCACCAGCTGCTCAAACAGTTTCAGCAAAGTATGCTGGGGTTGCTGTTGATATCCTTGCTGTTGACTGCGTTGTTGCTGTCAATGTTCGCCTGGTCGCCCATTGCCAGGTTGGAAGGGCATGTGAAGGCCTTGCCGCTGCTGGCGGAACGACGCTTTGATGAGGTCAGGCACCGCCTCAAACCCATGCACAATTGGTGGCAGGATGAGGTGGACCTGCTCAATGGCGCCACCCTGGGATTGACCGACAGGCTTCAGTCCCTGGAGCAGGATATCAGTGATTACACCCGGGAACTGCAGCGTCTGGCCATGCTTGATGGCCTTACCGGATTACCCAATAAGGCCATGCTGCTCCACGAGCTGAACAAGGCCATTGCCTGTATGGGGCGGCAGCAGGACAGGGTGGCCTTACTGTTTCTGGATTTGGATGAGTTTAAAAGGGTCAATGATGCTTTGGGCCATGATCAGGGCGATGAATTACTGAAGATCATTGCCGAGCGCTTAACCAACAGTGTGCGGGCCATGGACACGGTATTCCGCCAGGGGGGCGATGAGTTCCTGATCCTGCTGCGTGGTATAGGTGAAGAGGCCGATGTCCGGCGGGTGATCCACAAGATTTTTGCCGGTTTACAGCAACCCGTGGTGCTGGGAAATCACAAGCTTATTATCACCACCAGCATTGGGGTCGCTTTCTGTCATTCGCCCTCGCTGCGGGCCGAAGAGTTGATTAAGCATGCGGATCTTGCCATGTACCAGGCCAAGGCCGCCGGTCGCAGCAATTTCCGCATTTTCAACGAAGATATGCTGTTGCAGGCCAATAATCGCCTGATGATAGAGCAGGACATTGGCTCCGCCATCGCAGAACATCAGCTGCGCCTGTTTTTGCAACCCATAGTCAGCATTGCCGATGGCAAGCTCAAGGGCTTTGAAGCCTTGTTGCGTTGGTTTCACCCCAAACGTGGCCTGATCATGCCGGCGAACTTTATTCCCGATATTGAAAACAGTGATGCCATTATTCAGGTGGGGAACTATGTGCTGGCGGAGGCCGTGCAACTGCTGCAGCGCCTTAAGCACAAGGACTGGGGCGAACTGTATATTGCCGTTAACCTGTCAGCACGCCATTATCTGGCTCCGGGTCTGGCGGAGTACATTCGTTCGCTTTTGCTCGGCAATGGCATAAGTGCAAAGGGGTTATTGTTGGAGGTCACAGAGGAGAGCGTGATTGAACAGGTAGACAAGGCCATGGAAGTCATGGCCGAGCTCAAGGCCTTGGGAGTGAGAATTGCCATCGATGATTTCGGCACCGGCTATTCGTCCCTGAGCTATCTGAAGCAACTGCCCTTTGATGTGCTGAAGATAGATCGCTGTTTTACGTCGGGCATTCAGGAGAATGACGCAGATACCCACATAGTCACCACTGTGATTGATTTGGCCCATAACCTTGGGCGCACCGTGGTGGCTGAAGGTGTCGAAAGTGAGCTGCAATACGAGTTTCTGGCGACCGCGGGCTGCGAGCTGGCCCAGGGATTCCTGCTGGCCAAGCCCATGGATGAGCACAGAATCATGTCTGTGCTCGACTCCATTCACGACAGCCGCCGCTGGCCAAGGGAAGATATGCCAAGCCTGCTGGCCAAGCTGGGCACCTAGCAGCGCCTTGTCAGCCTTGGTATAGCTTCCAAGGCTGATCCCAGGTGTTGCTGCTTAAAGGGCTGTTGCTTAAAGGGTTGTTAGTCAAGGGGCCGTTAGTCAAAGAACCGTTAATTGGTGACGACTTGCTCTTTAAGTGGCTGAGCCTCGGCCTGGGGTTCGTTTTTCGCGTCTGGAGTGGTGGCCACAGATTTTTTGGCCTCCCTGGGCAACAGACTCATCAGCTTCTGGGCTATGTCGGTATTGTCCTGATGGCCATTGAACAGACTTGAGGCAGGACCGGCGGCAAAAACCTGCACATCCACACCTGTATGCCCCCCGGTGGTCCAGCCGGTGTTGGAGCGTACATCTATCAGACGCTTGATGGCGCTTTCCAGTACATCCTTACCCTGCATTCTGGCTTTGGCCAGCTCAGCGTACTCATCGGCTGAGGGGGCAAAGGCCAGTTGCTGGGCCAGGGGCTGTTGCCAATCCTCATTGGCAAGGGCCATGGTGGCCATGGTTTCCGGACTGGCATTCAGAGTGCGCAGTACTTCCGGAGTCCACTTGTATTCGCCCGCAGCACCTATGGACATACCACCTGTGTTGTGATCGGCTGTGACCACCATCAGGGTATCACCATGGCTGCGGACATACTGTTCCACCACTTCAATGGCATTGGCGAATTCGTTCATTTCTCCCATGGCGGCCGCAATGTCATTGCCATGGCCGGCCCAGTCGATAAGGCTGCCTTCCACCAGCAAGACAAACCCTTGCTCCTGGGCGGACAACAACTCCAGCGCCTTGGCCGTTAGCTTGCTCAGTTTGTGGGCCTGCGGTTCATCCATGGCCCAGGGCAGTTGCACGTCGGCAAACAGCCCCAGCACCTTGCCACTGCTGATGCCATCCAGCTGGTCAAACTCGCTTAGGGTTTGGTAACCCTTGTCGCGAAAACGGGCGAGCAGCGCGTCGGGGAAGTAGCGTTGGCCGCCTCCGAGCAACACCTGGGCATCGCTGTCCAGATAGCTCTCGGCTATGGCGTCGTAGTTGCGGCGGCTGTCGTTGTGGGACAGGAAGGCCGCGGGGGTGGCATGGTTAATCTGACAGCTGACGGCGATGCCTGTGGCCAGGCCGGCGCCCCTGGCGAGCTCCATCAGCGTGGTCAGTGGTTTGTGTTCTGTGTCGACGGCGATGGCACCGTTATAACTTTTGTAGCCGGTGGACAGGGCGGTGGCGGCCGCCGCTGAGTCGGTCACGTAGCCACTTTCCCTTGCCGGATAGGTGCTGGCCATCCCGACCAGCAGGCGGTCAAACACGGTTTGCTCTATCTCTTCGGTTTCTGGGTTGTCCTTGAAATAGCGGTAGGCGCTGGTGTAGGCGGGGCCCATGCCGTCGCCAATCATGATCACCAGATTTTTGGGCTTGGTATTGGTCTTGACCAGGGCGTTGCCATCGGCGGCCATGGCACACAGTGGCAGGCACAGCAGCAGGGCTGAAAGGTGACGCAATGACATGTCGGTTTCCTGTTGTAGTTCCGGGAGCTCTGGGATTACTGGCGCTTGCCGAGGCGCGTTTCTATGGCGTCCATCAGCATGCCCGTAATATCCACCTCAAAGGCGGCCTCAATTTCACGGATGCAGGTTGGGCTGGTGACATTGATTTCAGTGAGCTTGTCACCAATGACATCCAGGCCGACAAAGACCAGCCCACGGCGCTTCAGTTCGGGACCTATGGCTCGGGCAATGTGCCAGTCGCTTTCGGACAGGGGCTGGGCCACACCGCGGCCACCGGCTGCCAGGTTGCCGCGGGTTTCGCCCTGCTTGGGGATCCGCGCCAGACAATAGGGCACGGGCTCGCCGTCCACCACCAGAATGCGCTTGTCGCCCTGGGTGATGGCCGGAATGAAGGTCTGCGCCATGGCATAGCGCTGACCATAGGCGGTCAGCGTCTCTATGATCACCCCGAGATTGGGATCGTCCTGCTTGATCCTGAAGATGAGGGTGCCGCCCATGCCATCAAGTGGCTTGAGAATGATGTCCCCATGTTGCTGGTGGAAGGCGCGGATGCGATTCGGATCCCGGGTGACTATGGTGTCCGGGGTAAACTCAGAGAACCAAGCGGTAAACAGCTTCTCGTTGGCGTCCCGCAGGCTCTGGGGCTTGTTGACTATCAGCACCCCCTGTTCTTCGGCGCGCTCCAGCATATAGGTGGCGTAGATATACTCGGTATCGAACGGCGGGTCCTTGCGCATCAGGATCACATCCAGTTCGGTCAGTGGGCAGTCACTCATCTCACCCAACTGATACCAGTTATCGGCGTCCTGCTTAACGGTCAGGGGGCGCATATTGGCGCGGGGGACACCATTGATCATCGCCAGATCCTGCATCTCCATGTAGAAGAGTTGGTAGCCACGGCTCTGGGCCGCCAGCAACATGGCAAAGCTGGAATCTTTCTTGATGTTGATGGCGCTTATGGGGTCCATCACTATACCGAGTTTGATCATTGTCTAATCCTTAAGGTCGCTCAGCCCAGATCGCCAAGTCTGAGCTGCAGGGCTGTAATGGCGGTCAGGGCGGCGGTTTCGGTACGCAACACCCGGGGGCCAAGCAATACGTCGGTGAAGGCGTGGTTCTCTGTCATGGCTATCTCCTCGGCAGAAAGTCCCCCTTCAGGGCCGATCAACAGGCGGATGCGCTTGTTCTCCAGTGGCAGACCATTGATACCGTGTGCCGCCCTCGGATGCAGATTGAGTTTGAGCGCCGTGGTGTTTTCGGCGCACCAGTCAGCCAATTCCATTGCCGGTCTGACTTCGGGTACTGTGCTGCGGCCCGATTGTTCACAGGCGCTGATGACTATCTTCTGCCACTGCTGGATACGTTTATCCAGGCGCTCACCGCTGAGCTTGACGCCGCAGCGTTCGGAAAACAGCGGGGTAATGGTGTTGACCCCAAGCTCCACCGATTTTTGCAGGGTAAAATCCATACGATCGCCGCGGGAAATCACCTGTCCCAGGTGTAAGTGCAAGGGCGACTCGGACTCATTGGTCTGCCCGGACAGGACCCGCACAGTGACGGATTTCTTACCGGCCTCGGTGATTTCGGCCAGATAATCCTTGCCGTCGCCGTTGAACAGGCACAACTGCTCACCCGGACCCATGCGCAGCACCCGACCTATGTGGGCCGCACCGTCTTCATCCAGGGCCAGTTCTGCGCCAGGGCTCAGGGGAAAGGGTTGATAAATACGTGGCACTCTCATCTGTGTTCCTGAAATTCAGTCGGCAACCTTTGCCGCGCTCGGGTGAGACTGGCAGGCTTTCGCCACAAAGGGATTATGATTTCCCTGCACCTCGGCTATGGCCTTATCGCGTTTGCATTCAATCATATCAACTGGATAAGTTTTATCCCATGCCTGGAATAACTTTAATTGGCTGCTGGACAGGGCGAGTTTATAGCTCTGTTGCATGTATAGATAAGTTCGGGCTATGGCCCCGCGACTGCGTGCCGGCGGCTGTACCTTGCGGCCCTTGAAGTCCACCACCATGTCACAACTGCCGTATTGGCCTGCCATGGCATTCCACTGACTGAAGCGGAAGTTGCTGCGATCGCCGTTAACCTCACCTATGGCCGGCACCAGGTTGTGAAGATCGGCTTCCATGCGCCTGAATTGCGGATCCTGCTCGGCACACTGCTTGCGGCCGCCCTTTTGCCAGCATTGGCGCTGATGTCCCAGCTCCCAGGCAGGTACTATGTGTTCCCATTCGATTCGCCCGGCCCTTTGGGCCTGTTTGCGCACCTGGTAGCCACAGCGGGCGAGCTCCGGCTGCCATTGCTTGCCCTGCAGCTTGATGTCGCAGCCGCAATAAAAGCTCTGCAGCGGCAATTGGGTTTGATAAATATTGCGGGCCAGCTTCTTGGCCTGGGAAAAATCACTTGGATGACCGGTTGAGGCCAACAGCGAAACAGGAAAAAACAGCAAAAACAGCAGCGCAGCTCTGAGCAAAATAAGGCATTCCCGAAAATAGCAATTGTCATCGGCACTGACTGACGATTTGAGTCGGCGTCAGTGTCCTGTTATGGAGCCGCATGGTAAGGGATTGTTATCCCGGTCGCAACCGGGCTTCAGGCAGCGCTGAGCCTTTGGCCACAGCGGCGGCACAGGTATTGGCTTTGGCCGCGAACCACCTTGTTGTGACGCCGAATGGACAGGGGGACGGTGCCGCAGCCGCAGCGATAGTCGACGCTGCGACTGACAGACTGGGTGTCCAGGCTGTGGGTGGTACGGGGTGCCAGGCCAAAGACGCCGCGCATCAGGGCTTGCCATTCGCGGCCATGGGGGGCAACCCGGCCATGCTGGCGGTAAGCCAGCAGGTGACAGAGTTCGTGGGGAATGACCTCGGTGAAGAATACCTGCGGATTTTCTTCCAGCAGCACCGCATTGAGGCGCATACGGTTTTCCTGCAAGTGGGCCATTCCGGCACAGCGGCCCCTGAGTTTGAAACTGAGGGCGGGGCGTGGCACCTGGATGCCAAGCACGGCTTCGGCCCGCAAGCAGGCACTTTCCAGATGAATTTGCGCCTCTTCCTGCGCCCGGGTGGCGGGAACACACTGAGCTTCTCTCGCTCCCTGAATTACGGGCCTGTGGGCTCGGCTGAACAAGCGCTTGAACATCTGCTGACCATGGCTGGAGATAATAAAAAGGCGTCATTGCCAGAGACAATGACGCCTGCGACCGTCCCAGTTTACAGCGCCTTGGCGGCGGCCTCCACCATGGCCTTCACTTGCTCGGCTATGGCGCCCTCTTCATCGGCGTTATAGCCGGCGATCCTGGGGGTGTGGATATGGCCCACGGGCAGGGTGCGACCGAACTGCTGTTGCAGCAAGATGGCGCGGTAGGAAATCTCGTTGGACAGGTATCCGCCACCTGAGCCTTCCACCGAGGTGGCATCGGTCAGTTCCTTCAGGGAAGCGGCATCGAATTCGCCCCGCTGCAAGGTGGTGACCCTGTGGTTGTCGTTGACTTGCCAGCGTCCCTTGACGGCCTGCATGGCGGCGACCGGCAGTGAGAATTGCACAAATTCGTCGCCGTTCAACATCTTGCCATCCAGCATGGGAGCCAGAGGCGCGGTCTTGCTGGCACCCGTCATCACATTGAGGTTATCGGGGGCTTCGGCGCTGCGGTTGCGTCCGGGGAAGCGCTCAAGATCAAAATTGTCCCGGCCCATGCTGACGGTCAGCACCATGTTGATGCTGTTATTGCGGTAGAAGGGCGTCAGTAAAGACTCAATTATGCCCTGATCGAAGTCGGCAAAACGCACCGGAACCATCACGGTTTCCACCTGGGCCTTTTTGCCGTTAACCTCAAAGCGGTAACCATCGAGCATCAGCGCCACCAGACCCGACGGGTTGCTCTGGCCTATATTGCGGTCGAGGAAGAAAGGATCGAAACCGGTGAGCAGGATTTTCAGCTGCACATCGTCGGCAAAATGGATGTCACTGAAGCCGCGGGAGGATTTTTCCACGGCCTTGACCAGAATGTCGCGCTGCCAGGGGGCGATGTTGAAGCCTGGTTTCTCCTGCTTGAGCTTGGTGCGCATGGCCAGTCGGGACCAGTACAGCGGCCTGTCGTCCAGGTTGCCCGATTGCACATCGCGCACCGCCTGCTGCCACAGGCGCAGACCCTGGTGTGCCATGGTATTGGTGACGGCCAACTCTTCGGTGCTGGCGGCATACTTTTCCACCAGTCCCTCCAATAAACCCTGATAACGCTGGCTGACTTCGGGGAGTTCACTGTAGGCCTTGGTCAGACGGGCCTCCTCGACATCCAGGTTGGCAAAAACGGCAAATGGCGCGGCTGTCAGCCCCAAAGAGAGCATTGCCGGAAGCAGGCGCTTGAACATGGGAATTCCTTTAAACTTGGCCGGACAAAGATGTATGGCGTTGATTTGACATAATTCTAGTTGAAAAACAGGGATATCACAGCGTGGCCCGAAAATCGAGTTACAGGTTCAAGAATTCTTCATCCTGTCACTGTTGCAGCCCTCGGCCCATCATACCGGGCAGGGATTCCTGGCTGCCTATGCGTTTGGCCAAGAAGTCCTGGCGCGCGCTGCTGGTTTGGATGCAGGTGGCTGTCAGCCCATCATGCCGAGCAGGGACTCCTGGCTGCCGATACGTTTGGCGAAAAAGTCTGGGAACACGCTGATGCTGATGGCTGAACGTTTGGATGCAAGCGGCCGGCGGTTTTCAGCCCATCATGCCGAGCAGGGACTCCTGGCTGCCGATACGTTTGGCGAAAAAGTCCAGAAACACACTGATATTGGTGGCCAACTGGCGACGGCTGGAATAGACCCCATAGACCTTGAAGGGCTCCATGGGCCATTCGGGCAATATGGGGACCAGAGCGCCACTGGCCAACTCCTTTTTGCACACCGAATGGGACAGCATGGCGATACCGAAGTCATCCAACGCCAGCTGTTTGACCATGATGGAGCTGTTGACCCGCACTTTACGGTTAAAACTGACCATGGTCTTGCGGCTGCCCTTGCCCAGCGGCCAGATGGGAGCCGAACGGGAGGTTCCCAGCAAAATGCCTGAGTGATCCCCCAGCTCAGAGGGGGTGGCTGGGATGCCCTTGGTTTTTAAATAACCTGGGCTGGCCACCAATATGGGTTGGCGCTCGAACAGCAAGCGAGCAACCAGATCCGAGGATTGTAACGGGCCGTATTTGATGGCGACATCAAAACCTTCACCCACCAGACCCACGTCCGAATCGGTAAATTGCACATCCAGCTGCACATTGGGGTAGAGGCGCATAAAGCCACTGCAGAGCTTGGCAATCAGCTCCTGGCTGAAGGACACAGGAATGGCAATGCGCAGCGAGCCGCTGACATCGTTTTGGGTATGTTCTATGACGGCCTTGGCCGCCTCCACTTCGTTGACTATGGACTCGCAATGCTGATAAAAGAGGGCGCCTACCTGGGTCAGACTCAGATTGCGGGTATCTCTTTGCAGCAATCGCACGCCAAGTTGTTCTTCCAATTGGGCAACTTTGCGACTTATGGTGGATTTTGGCAGGCCGGTATCCCGGGCCGCCTGACTGAAACCCTGAGATCTGACCACTGCGGCAAACAGCGCCATCCCATTCAAATCTGGCATGTTTTTCTACTGTCTCAAATATGGAACAAAGCGTCCAAGGCAGTTTAATGGCAATTGGCGAAAGAACAAAGTTATATTTATTGGCTAAAAATTTTCAGAGGCTTAGCAGAGGATCTCTTGATGACCAGCAAAAAGCAGCCCGTAACAACGACTCAAGCACAGACGCCCGATCCCCTGTTTTTGCAGGCGGAGCATCTGGCAAAGGATTTTTCGCTGTTTCCCAAACACAGCAAACAGAGTTTATCTGATGAAATTAAAGGCCTGTTGGATGATGATGCCATCCAGGCCAACCTGAAGACCCTGGCCAAACTGGACGTAGATGGCTATGTGGCCAAGGTGATCCAGCCCACCCAGGATAAGAATCGTCCCGGTGCCAAGCGTATCATTGCCGATTTGAAAGGCAAGGTGATCACCGAGACCCATATGGGCTCCTTCTACAGCGCCGAGGTAGATCTCAGTTTCGGCAGCCGTAACCGTCGTATCGGTTTCATCGCCCAGGAGCGCACCACAGCCAACGGTGCCTGGATGCCCGAGCATCACCTGGCGGCCTGCAAGGCCATTCGCCATTTCGCCGAACTGTCCATGCCCATTGTGTACCTTATCGACACCCCCGGTGCCGATGCGGGTGAAATTGCCAACAGCAACAACCAGGCACACTCCATTTCCAAGGCCATTGCCGAGAGTGCCAACGTCGACGTGCCAACCGTAGGTATAGTGATTGGTGCCGGTTATTCCGGTGGTGCCATCCCCCTGGCTGCAGCCAACATTCTGTTGTCTTTGCGCGACGGTATCTTCAACACCATTCAGCCCCAGGGTCTGCAAAGCATTGCCCGCAAATACAACCTGTCATGGCAGGAATGTGCCAAGTCCGTGGGTGTATCTCCGGAAGAGCTGTACACAGCCGGTTGTATCGACGGCATTATCGACTTTTCACCCTCAGATCGCGACGAGCGTCAGCACAACCTGCGCCGCGCTATCATCAGCTCCATTGAGGCCGTAGAGCGTGCCGCAGTGAAGTTTGTGAAAGAGTCCGAAGATCTGCGTGAACACTATGACCGTTCGCTGCATCGCTTCCTGAATCCATCGCCAAACATCAAGGCCCTGGACACCACAGCCAATATGGCGGTGGCCAGCAGCCCGACCATGCATCTGAACCTGTTCGGCAGCGCTTACCGTTATCTGCGTTACCTGACCCTGCGCAGTCGAATTCATTCCATCTCCCAGGAGCAATACGGTCGCCTGTCCAAGGTGAGTGTGCCCGAGGGTGATCTGCTGGAACGTATCCAGAAGGAACAGGAAAAGGTATTCCAGTCCTGGTTGTCTGCACCGGACAAGGTGGTATACGACGAGGAACTGTCCAAGCTGTGGAATAACTTTGTTGCCAAGCGTGCCGATATCGCCACCGAGCGCAACATGCTGACCCGTTTGATTCTGGGTGAGCCGAAAGAGAATTACAAAAAGGCCCGCAAGGCGCTGATGTTCAACATCGTTTGGTCTCTGTTCCATCGCTGGAAAGCCAACGCCGCCAACAACTTCAAGGGCCTGATCCACTATCTGGAGACACTGCCTGCCGAAGTGACCCAGGCCGATTGGCCCGAGCTGAACAACCTGACAGTGCTGGACGTGGTGGTTAATCACGAACTGCGTGAAGACTTTATTTGGCAATGCTATAACATATTGATCTTCAACGCCCTGTACGACAACGTGGTCGGCAGCCTGGCATCCATCGCCAAGGAAGCCATGATGTCCAAGAGCCTGTCCCGCGCCTCTGTGGACAGTCTGCTGCACAAGGCAATCGACCGTGCCCTGTCTACCCAGGACATAGCCAACGACAAGAGCAAGTTCTACAAGTGGCTGAAGTACTTTATGTCTCAGTCCAACCGTGCCGAACTGCTGACCAAGACTGAGCAGTGGAAAAGCGTGGGCTTCCCACAGCTGAACGACTCTCTGTTCGTTATCCTGACCTACTTCTTCGAGCGCCTGTTGCCCGAGTATTTCGACAGCGAAGAAGACAACGGCAAGTACACAGGCACCATCAACCCGGTGCGTATCGGTCGTCGTAAAGACTTCTGGAACCGCCTGACCATGGGCTACCAGGATCTGCTGATCCAGAAAGTGCTGCGTGATGAGAAGAAGGCCGGCAAGATGACCTGGGAAAATGTCATCAACCGCTTCTTCAAGCATTTCGAAGAGATCAATGGCGACAAGATGTCTGCCAACCTGCTCAACTTCCCCGGTTTCCGTTTGTCCATTGAAGATGCTATCGACAAGGGCATCCGTCCTTGTGGTCTGATCACAGGTGTGGCCGATTTTGAACATCAGGGCAGCAGCCTCAAGGTGGGTTTGGCCGTGTCCAACACCGCCTTCCAGGCCGGTGCCTTCGATATGGCCTCCGCCGAGAAGTTCTCTGCCCTGCTGATCGAGTGTGCCAAGCGCAAGCTGCCGGTGATCTGCTTTATCTCCTCTGGTGGTATGCAGACCAAGGAAGGCGCCGCGGCACTGTTCTCCATGGCTGTGGTGAACGATCGTATTACCCGTTTTATCCGTGACAACGAACTGCCGGTGCTGATGTTCGGTTTCGGTGACTGTACCGGTGGTGCCCAGGCGTCCTTCGTGACCCATCCTCTGGTGCAGACCTACTACCTGTCCGGTACCAACATGCCGTTCGCCGGCCAGATGGTGGTACCGGCTTACCTGCCGTCCACTTCGACCCTGTCCAACTACCTGTCCAAGGTACCGGGTGCCATGAACGGGCTGGTGTACAACCCCTTCAGCGACACTCTGGACGGTCAACTGGCGAGCATAGATCCGCTGATGCCAATGCCTGCGACCCGCATTGAGGATGTGATCACCAACGCCCTGTCTACCCTGGTACCCGATACCCAGGTGGAAGACGAGGAAATCCGTCAGGATGACCCACGTGCGCTGATGAAGCCCATCGACAAGGTGCTGGTACACGCCCGTGGCTGTACTGCGGTGAAACTGATCCGCAAGGCACACGACAACAATATCAATGTGGTGCTGGTGGCCTCGGATCCCGACATGACAGCCGTACCGGCCGACATGCTGAAGGAAAACGACAAGCTGGTGTGTCTGGGTGGTAACACCTCCGACGAATCTTACCTGAACGCTTACTCAGTGCTGAAAGTGGCCGAGTACGAGCAGGTTGACGCACTGCACCCTGGTATCGGCTTCCTGTCCGAAAGCCCACAGTTTGCGGCCCTGTGTGTGAACAACGGTGTGAACTTTGTGGGTCCGAGTGTGCACTCCATGACCACCATGGGTAACAAGTCCAACGCCATCAAGACCTCCCAGGCCCAGAACGTGCCTGTGGTACCCGGTTCTCACGGCATTCTGTCCAACGCCGAGCAGGCGGTGAACGTGGCCAGTGAAATCGGTTATCCGGTACTGCTCAAGGCGGTACAGGGCGGTGGTGGTAAGGGTATCCAGGTGGTGAGGCGCCCCGAGGATATGATCCCGCTGTTTATGAAGACCTCCACCGAAGCGGCTGCCGCGTTCGGTAATGGCGACCTGTACCTGGAAAAATATGTGACTTCACTGCGTCACATCGAAGTTCAGTTGCTGCGTGACAAGTTCGGTAACACCAAGGTACTGGGTCTGCGTGACTGTTCGGTACAACGTAACAACCAGAAGGTGATCGAAGAGTCAGGTTCCACCATGCTGCCGCCTGAACTGAAGCAGCAGGTGCTGGATTACACCCGTGCCCTCGGTGATGCCGTGGATTACATGGGCGCAGGTACTGTGGAATTCATCTACAACCTGGATGCCAACGAAGTGTACTTCATGGAGATGAACACCCGTCTGCAGGTGGAACACCCAGTGACCGAGGCCACCTCAGGTATCGACATAGTTTCTGCCCAATTCGACATCGCTGCCGGTCGCTCCATCGAGAAGCTGGAACCGAAAGAAATTGGCTACGCCATGGAAGTGCGCGTGACCGCCGAGAAGGCCGCGCTCGACAGCAATGGTGTACTGCAACTGGTACCGAACCCAGGCAAGATCACCGAGTGTGTACTGCCTGAGCGCGACTATGTGGAAATCATCTCCATCGCTGCCGAAGGCAAAGAAGTGTCGCCTTACTACGACAGTCTGATTGCCCAGATCATTGTTCGTGGTGAAAACCGTGAAGACGTGGTCGCCAAGCTCTATGACTACCTCGACAGCGTAGTGATCAAGGGTATTGCCACCAACATTCCATTGCTGAAGCGTATCCTCAAGGATGCCACCTTCAACGAAGGCGTGTATGACACCAACTACCTGCCACGCCTGTTGGCCGAGCTGGATATCCCTGCGCTGATTGCCGAGATGGAAGCTGCCGCCGAGACCCAGGGTGTAGACACCGAATCTCTGCGTGTGGGTGAGTCCAACGAACTCAAGGTGTTGGCACAGGGCGCAGGTATCTTCTATACCTCTCCCGCTCCCGGCGAAGCCGACTTCGTCAAGGAAGGCGATGTAGTGACAGTGGATCAAACCCTGGCTCTGACCGAAGCCATGAAGATGTTCTCCCAGGTGACACTGGCCGGCTTCAACCGCAAGGGTGCAGTGCTCTATCCGGAAGATCAGAAATACCGCATTGAGCGTATCCTCAACACCAATGGTCAACAGGTGTCTCAAGGGGATCTGCTGTTCGTGGTATCGCCCGTCGAAGCCTGAGCCCAAAAGGCTAATTGATTGAAAATACCCGCCATTTGGCGGGTATTTTTTTAGCGGGAGGGCAGTGGCTGACTGCGTTGGCGCTGAAAGTGCGCTACGCTCAGACTGGAGAACTCTGGCGGAGGATTAAAACGAATATGGTTTGGCGCGGCAAACTGATGGCCTGTGTTTTGTTATTTGTCCCTGTCATGGCCATGGGGGCCCAGCCCCGGCATATACGTGTCTGTGTCGATCCGGATTGGCTCCCTTTTGAGGCCCTGCATGAAGGCCGTCATATAGGAATTTCATCGGACTACTTGCGTTATGTGGCTGATTATCTGGGGTTCAGCATTGAGCTTATCCCTACCAGCAGTTGGCAGGACACCCTGGAGCTGCTCAAGCGGGGCGGCTGTCAACTCAGCCCCATGCTGAACAAAACCCGCGAGCGCAATGCTTACCTCAGATTCAGTGATGTTTATTTCCGCTCACCCAATGTGCTGGTATCCACCAAGGAGCAGCCTTTTTTGCAGAGTTTTGAGCAAATTGGCGATCGCTCGGTGGCGGTGCCGAGGGGCTATCGGCTGCAGGAATACGTTAAATCCTATTATCCCAGGGTGAGGTTGCGCCTGGTCTCCAGCGAGCGCGAAGGCTTGGCTGCGGTGGCCACAGGCAAGGCCGATCTCTATGTCGGCGCCATGTTTTCGGTGAATGCCCAGATCCAGGATAGCGGTCTTTCAAATCTCAAGATCGCCGGTTGGGGTGGGCCCGAGGATGAATTGCGGATGGCGGTGATCCCCGAGCTGGAGCCCATGCTCAAGGATATCAATGCCGCGCTTGCCAATATCAGCGATCAGCAGCGCCTCGCCTTTTACCAGAAGTGGAACAATATTCAGGTCATAGATGAGACCGACTACGACCTGCTCTACTGGGGGTTGGGCTTGGCCTTTCTGAGCAGTCTGTTACTGTTTATGCGCAATCAGATTATCAGCCGCTACAACAGTGAATTGATGTTGAAAAACCAACAGTTGGAGCAGATGCGTGAGGACTTGCAGGCTTCCAACCGTGAGCTGGCCTTCCTTTCCTGGCACGACCCCCTGACGCGGCTGTACAACCGCCACTATGTTAATCAGTGGGTTGATGACAACCCCGCCACCCTGGCCGGACGGCACTATCCCATTTGTCTGATGATCATTGACGTGGACTTTTTCAAAGAGATCAATGATGAACATGGACACAACACAGGAGATCAGGTTCTGGTGGAACTGGCAAGCGTGTTGCAGTCGCAATTGCAGCAGGACGATATTCTTGCCCGTTGGGGAGGTGAAGAATTTGTCATAGTGTGCCAGCGCTGCTCACCGGAGCAGGGGGTTACCCGGGCCGAAGCCTTGCTTGCCGCGGTAACCGCCAAACGATTTTGCAAAGGTATATCCCTGGGTTGCAGTGTGGGACTGGCGGTACTGCGACCGGATGAATCCATGCTGTCGTGCCTGGAACGAGCCGACAAAGCCCTGTATCAGGCCAAGTCCGAGGGGCGCCATCGCGCCATAATGGCCCTGGATTAAGGCCCGTCATCTTGCCTTGCCTGTCTGATTTCTAAACAGTTTGTCATCAGGCCGTTTGACTCAAGAGGTCAGGTCTTTAGTGTGTGATTTTTAATCGTTTTATTCCTTAAGCCTTTAGGGCTAAGCACTTTGGCTGCTAAAAAGTGGCGAAGCTGTTTGCGCCGCGAAGGGTTCCCATTTACAATATGCGCCTTAAATCCTGATGTGTGGTCTGCTGCTTTTTGTGGCATACTCCGTCTACTTTCTAAACTAAGCAAAAAAGTTGAATCATGACCGACTTATCAAAATACAGAAACATTGGTATTTTCGCTCACGTTGACGCGGGTAAAACCACGACCACAGAGCGTATCCTCAAGCTGACCGGTAAAATCCACAGACTGGGCGAAGTGCATGACGGCGCCTCTACCATGGACTTCATGGAGCAGGAAGCAGAGCGTGGTATTACCATTCAGTCCGCTGCTACTACCTGTTTCTGGAAAGATCACCGTTTCAACGTTATCGATACACCCGGCCACGTTGACTTCACCGTTGAAGTTTACCGTTCTCTGAAAGTACTGGACGGCGGTGTTGGTGTATTCTGCGGCAGCGGCGGTGTAGAACCACAATCAGAAACCAACTGGCGTTATGCCAACGATTCCGAAGTTGCCCGTATCATCTTCGTGAACAAGCTGGACCGTATCGGTGCTGACTTCCTGCGCGTTGTTGCCCAGGTTAAGAAAGTACTGGGTGCCAATCCTCTGGTTATGACCCTGCCAATCGGTCGTGAAGACGAGTTCGTGGGTGTAGTTGACGTTCTGAACCGTCAAGCCTACGTATGGGATGACACTGGTCTGCCAGAAAACTACGAAATCAAAGAAATCCCTGCCGACATGGTCGACCAGGTTGAAGAATACCGTGAAATGCTGGTTGAAACTGCCGTTGAGCAGGACGACGACCTGATGGAAGCTTACATGGAAGGTAACGAGCCTTCTATCGAAGACCTGAAGCGTTGTATCCGTAAGGGTACCATCAACCTGTCTTTCTTCCCCACCTTCTGCGGCAGCGCGTTCAAGAACAAAGGTATGCAGCTGGTACTGGATGCAGTAGTTGACTACCTGCCTTCTCCTACCGAAGTTGATCCTCAGCCTCTGACCAATCCAGAGACTGGTGAAGAGACCGGTGAAGTAGCTACCGTTTCTGTAGACGAGCCTTTCCGCGCTCTGGCGTTCAAGATCATGGATGACCGTTTCGGTGCCCTGACCTTTATCCGTATCTACTCTGGTAAGCTGAAGAAGGGTGACACCATCCTGAACTCTGCTACCGGTAAGACCGAGCGTATCGGCCGTATGGTGGAAATGCACGCCAACGATCGTAAAGAGATCGAATCTGCCCAAGCCGGTGACATCATCGCCATCGTGGGTATGAAGAACGTTCAAACCGGTCACACCCTGTGTGATCCTAAGAGCGAATGTACTCTGGAACCCATGATCTTCCCAACGCCAGTAATCTCCATCGCCGTGACTCCTAAGGACAAGGGCGCTTCCGAGAAGCTGGGTGTTGCTCTGGGTAAGATGGTTGCTGAAGATCCATCATTCCAGGTTGAAACCGACCAGGAAACCGGTGACACCATCCTCAAGGGTATGGGTGAACTGCACTTGGACATCAAGGTAGACATCCTGAAACGTACTCACGGTGTGGATCTGACTGTAGGTGCTCCTCAGGTGGCCTACCGTGAAACCATCACTCAAGCAGTTGAAGATGGTTACACTCACAAGAAGCAATCAGGTGGTTCTGGTCAGTTCGGTAAGATCGACTACCGCATCCGTCCAGGCGAGCCAGGTTCTGGCTTCAAGTTCGTTTCTACCGTTGTGGGTGGTAACGTTCCTAAGGAATTCTGGCCAGCTATCGAGAAAGGCTTTGCTGGTATGATGGGTGAAGGTCCTCTGGCCGGTTTCCCTGTGCTGGACGTTGAAGTTGAACTGTTCGATGGTTCTTACCACGCAGTTGACTCATCAGCCATCGCCTTCGAAATCGCCGCCAAAGGTGCATTCCGTCAGTCCATGCCTAAGGCCAAGCCACAGCTGCTGGAGCCTATCATGAAGGTTGACGTGTTCACTCCAGACGATCACGTAGGTGACGTTATCGGTGACCTGAACCGTCGTCGCGGCATGATCAAAGATCAGGAAGCTGGTCTGACTGGCGTACGCGTTAAGGCAGACGTACCGCTGGCCGAAATGTTCGGTTACATCGGTCATCTGCGTACCATGACCTCTGGTCGCGGTCAGTTCTCCATGGAATTCTCTCACTACAGCCCATGTCCAACCAACGTGGCAGATACTGTAATTGCTGAGACCAAGGCCAAAAACGCCGCCAAGAAGTAATTGAACTTCTAATGAAAAACCCGCCTTATGGCGGGTTTTTTTATGTCTGTGATCTGGCGGTATATGCGTCTCTCTGGCACAGCCTTGGGTCATCACCCATACTTGCTTGGCTGTCTGGGTACGGTGAACGTACATAAAGAGATAGGGATTTTTCTATGAAACAACACGCCCCTTGGACAATCTTGATGGCTGTCATTCTGGGATACCTGCTTCTGGCCGCTGCCTGTTTTGTGACTATTCCATCCCGGTTGCTGGCACTGGCATTGATCTCTGGATTCGGCTTGTTGGGGCTGGGGCTTTTTCTCGGCGTTCGTGCCCGGTTACGCTTTTACCTGGCTGATCTCTATCGTCAGCTGGAGAGCCGTGATGACAAGGTAGATTTGAGTCGCCGATTGGAGTTGTATGAGGGCAGCCTGGTATGTGAGATGCAGAAAAGCATTAATGCCCATCTGGGGCGCTGTGACAGGCAATTACTTTCCCTATCCGAATCCTTTGGCCGCCTGCAGCCAATCTCTGCGGATTTATCAGAATCTTATGCAAACATGACCCAGAAGGCGAGCCTGCAGGCCAGTGTCAGTGCCGGCATAGATGACGATATGCAAAGGGTTTGGCAAGCCAGTAATGAGGTCAGTGATCTCACGGATAACATAGTCAAGGCGTCGGCCCACAGTGAGCAGCGAGCCGTCGTTGGTATGGCGGTCACCGCTGAGGCGGTCAAGACAATTCATCATTTGGCTGGCAAAATGGATGCTGCCTATAAGGAGGTGGAGGCCCTGACACTGAGCAGTAGCAAGATAGGTTCGATTCTTGAGGTCATTACCACTATTTCGGAGCAAACCAATTTGCTGGCGCTTAATGCCGCAATTGAGGCTGCGAGGGCGGGGGAACAGGGAAGGGGCTTTGCCGTGGTGGCCGATGAGGTGCGCTCCCTTGCCAGTCGTACCCAGGCATCTACCCATGAGGTGCGGGCCATTACCGAAGCAATTCAACGCTCAGTGGAGGTGCTTTCCGCTCATATACAGCAGACCCACGGGCAGCTGGATAATTCGGTTAAGCAAATTGAAAGTGCCAATCAGGAGCTGGAAGAGATCAACCGCGCTGTCGCTGAAACCAACAGTGCGGTGGCTCAGATCTCCAACTCTATCCGCATTCAATCCGAAGCCGTGGTGCACGTCAAGGATGCCATGGAAGGTCTGCAGCAGTTGAACCGGGATGCTCTCAACAATTCACAAATGCATACGGTTTCGGCAGACGATCTGCAAAAGCTGGCCGATACCTTGTATCAAAAGTTGGATGTGTTTGTACTCAGCAAATCGGCGCTACCGGACAAGCTCAAGCGCCGTCAGCAGGTGCGCTTGAAATCCGGTGTAATACCCGAGCCTGTCGGCGGTGTGGAACTGTTCTGAGACCCTCTCAATGGCGCTTTTGTTGCCACCAGATGTAACCACCGCTGACACTGATGAGCACAAAGACAAACGCGAGAAAGTCCCACAGCCACTTGGCCAACTGACCGAATAAACGACCGCTGTGCAGATCCAGCAAGACCCTTTCCCAATTGAGACTGGCAGAGCGGGCCTGCAACTGCAGTGCCGTATCTGCTTGTGCCACAGCTTGAATCCATTCCGGAGCCTTGAAGGGCATGGCCCGGGTCCATTCGATCAATTGCGAATCGCTTTGGTACATGCCATCGGCAGCCTGCAGCCAGATTTCATCGGGCCCCATTACCGCCAGATTTGCGAGCGCTTTCGGCAGGCCGGTACTGGTGTCCTGCACTTCCTGCAGTTGCCCTTGGCCGTCAAGCAGATACAGGTTGTCGCTGTCTATGGCCAGAATAAATCCTTCGGTCCTCGCCGCCGCCAACAAGGGACCCTTGGCTTCCAATATCTGACGTTCTCCAAGCCACAGCAGGTTATCTGTTGCACCGAGCACGTCCGGTGCGGTTTCAAACAGCAGAACCTGGTTTGGTGGTTGAATGCCGTACCAGTCCAGCAACCAGTTGAGGGTCACCCGACTTTGGGGCAGGTGCCAATCATCGGCATGGTTGATGGCCACGCCTGTGAGGGCCAGAAGCACTAAAAACAGGGCGCCGACCAGACCCAGGCGCCTGTGCCAGGGCCTCAGGTGACGTTTGAAGGCCAGCGACAGGGGCGAGCGTTTGCCTGAATGTAACTTTTTGCTCATTGGGAGACTTGGGCTTCCTGAGGTTGCAGTGCAGCATCCAGGTACAGGGCAATGCGTGACAGCTTGGTCAGGGCCCGCACCGACAGGGTTGCCCCCGTGATACCGTCAATGGTTTTGTCCAATTGCAGATTGTCGGTCAGTGTCGCTGATTTGAATTGATCGGTAAAGAAGTCATGGCGTACTTCGTCACCGCGGCTCTCCCGGTACACCAGCACCTTGGTGCGCACTATGTGGCCTTGGTCCACATGGATGCCGACTGTGATGGGGGATTCTTTGCCAATTTCTTCCAATATCCATACGCTTTGAGATGGCTTGGCCCAGTAGCGTACCCTGAATTTGTTGAATTTATGGGCGAGGATTTCTTCTATGTCGCTCTTCTGCTTATCACTGAGCCACAATACCTGGGCCTTGGGCAGTTCACCCAATGACTGGCGAATAAAGTCATCATTGCTCTGGTAGATTTCATCGGCCTGAGTGGAGACCATGAACAGCAGGGAAAGGAGCAGCAGTAGGGGCTTCATCATAAAATTATCCGCTGGCAGAAAGTCAAAAAGGGGCCCGAGGCCCCTTTTATTTTGCATGGCTTAGAACTGGTAGCCAACACCCAGGTTGAAGCCGTCTGAATCCAGGATGCCACCCTGATTTTCATAGTCGGCTTTCAGCACAACATTTTCGTGGATCCAGTAGTTCACACCCACGGAAGTGACCTTCTTCTTGCTGTCGGCACTGTTGCCGGCTTCGTTGTCCCACTCGTTGTAACGGGCGAACACACCGAACTGGTCGTTAATGCGGTATGAAGGCTCAACGTACCAACCCTTCTGCGTGTCACGACCTTTGGCCTTGGCTTCGGCGCCATCGATATCCCACTGGGCGTACAGACCTTTAACTGTGAAACCGCCGATGTTGTAGATCACATGGGCTTCCAGCAGGGTGGCAGAGGCTTCTTCACCTACATCGGTATCACCTTGGGTGACATCGGCTTGGTATTGAACAGTGGCGGCCAGTTCCAGACCTGGAATGGCGGTGTACTTCACACGGCCTGTGTAGGCCAGGGCTTCGGCACTGGCTTCAGACACTTTCTGACGGCCATCGCGCACTTTGAAGTTGTCTTCCACTTTCAGACCAGAGGTCACGGCCGCATCGAAGGCCAGACCAGGTGCTGCCTTGATATTCAGGGCCAGACCACCTTCCCACCAAGTGGCAGGGATGATGTTTTTCTCAACAGGGTTACGCTCAACACCGTAGAAGGCTGGTGGCTCGTGGGTTTCGTTGATGATACCAACCGGTACCAGGAACAGACCGGCTTTACCAGTCAGGGCATCGCTGAAGTCATGCTCAACATAGGCCTGTTCCAGCTCAACTTCACCGGCATCATCTTCTTCGTGGGAAGCGATAACGTGCTCAACTTCCAGTTCGGAGAAGAAACGGGTCTTGCTGCTGAACTCATGGCCGAAGAACATCACGAAACGATGGAAATCGATCTCGGCATCACTGTCAGACATGTTGTTGTAGTGCAGTTCGCCGTAACCACCAATGGTAGTGGCGCTCTTGCCGTGGCCTTGTTCGGCGGCATCGGCGGTCTGTTCAACGCGCTTTTCGGTTTCTTCCAGACGCTTTTCCAGATCCTTGAGCACTTTTTGCTGCTGTTCGATCACTTGGCGCAGTTCCTGAGTGTCGTCGGCGGCGATAGCGGCTTGGCTGGCAAACAGGCCCAGCATGGCGGTGGCGAGCAGAGTCTTTTTCATTATTCCCATTCCCCGAAATGTAAGAAGTTGGATGCTTGTTTTGATGGCGGCTATTCTACTCACTGATTTTTTAAATGCAAACGATTCGCATTGATATTTATGATCCAGATCAAAAACCGGGATGTTTCAGCAAAATTCCGCACCTGTGTCGGGGGCTTAAGTCATCGGGTGAGTTATTCGCCGACTTTAGGGTAGACTTGGCGCCTGTTTTACCTCAGTTAATAGAGACAGTGTTCGAGCGCCTATGTTTTTGGATCCTTATTTCAACCAGACAGACACCAGAGTTCAGATCAGCAAGGCCCAGGCCAGTGCTTTCGCCAAGGGTATAGCCCAGGACTTCAACCCCATACATGACGTGGATGCCAAGCGCTTCTGCGTTCCCGGCGATCTGCTGTTTGCCCTGGTGCTGAGCCACTATGGTTTGAGCCAGAAGATGCAGTTTCGCTTTGAAGGCATGGTGGGAGACGGGGTTGAATTGCAGTTTCCTGCCGAGGTAGCTGATGCCTTTTCCGTTCGCGACAGCCGCGACAAAAGCTACCTGCAGGTACAACGTCTGGGCGAAGTGAGTCACTGTCCCGAGCAAATCGAGTCTTTTATTCGCAGCTACGTAGCCTTCTCCGGGCTTAACTTTGTCCACGTGTTGGTGCCCCTGATGCATGAACACGGCATGATGATCAATCCGGACCGCCCATTGGTGATCTACGAGAGCATGGCGTTCGAGCTCAATAGCCTCGATTTCACCCAGGTGACACTGGAACTGGTGAAGTCCAGCCTGGCCATAGATGGCAAGCGCGGCGACGTGACCCTGGAATTTGCGCTCAAGGCCGAGGGCAAGACAGTGGGCACCGGCCTCAAGACCCTGGTAATGAGTGGTTTGCGTCCGCTGGAATCAGAGCACATCGATGCCATGGTGGCCGAGTATGAATCCCGCCGTCAGCGTGGCTGAGTTTTTCCTGGCACCCTCAGCCAAAATCGTTGCAAAAATGGCCTGAAACCCGCATTCCAGGCCGACTTTGGCCGGGTTGAATTGCCAACCCAGCCGCTTTCCTTTAAGTTATCTCTTTCCCGTGTCCGGGTAGGTTTCAGGCCCTGTTTTGCTCAGGCCCCAACCCTGCCCATGGCCCTGCCACGGCCGGCACCAGTTTGCTTTAAGGATAGAGATGTCAAGCCTGATCCGAATCGTGCTCATAGACACCCACCTGCCCGGTGTGGTGGAGCTGGCCCTTGACGGCCATACCAACATCTGCGGAACCAACGCCTCCGGTAAAACCACGCTGCAGCGCCTGGTACCCGTGTTTTACGGTGAGTATCCCAGCCGCGTGGTGCCTTCCACCCGCGACAGCTTTGAGCGCTGGTATCTGCCCCACGACGGCAGCTACATCATTTACGAATACCGCAAGGCCGACGGCCTGCTGTATCAGGCCGTGCTGTCCTCAGCCGGCGAGGGCAAGGGCGTCAGCTACCGTTTTATCGCCAAGGGCTTTGAGCTGGACGATTATGTCAAGAACCGCAACGGCGACACATTGCTGTGCCACAAGGCGGCGGATCTGGGCCGCGAACTCAAGCGCGCCGGTGTGGCACATACCAATCTGCTCAATACCCGCGAATACCGCGCCATCATCCAGAATGACCGTACCCTGCTGGCCACCGGCGGCAATCGCAGCGAGCTTCGGGCCTATGCGCGCCAATTCTCCCTTTGTGAGCCCGAGCACTCCCTGCGCCACATAGAAAAGCTGGCCAAGGCGGTGCACTCCAAGGAAGGCAAGATGGAGACGGTCAAGTCGATGATTGCCGCCATTCTGGAAGAGGATGGGGTCAATCCGCCCAGTTCCCGCATCAATCCGCAGCAGGTGGAAAGCTGGATCCGCGAGTGTCAGCTGATTGCGGGCTTCGAGGCCATCCGCCCCGAGTTCGACAAGCTGGAGCAGGAATTCAACCAACTCTTGTCCGCCGAGCTGCGTCTCGGCGCGCTGCACAAGGGTTACAGGGATGACGAGGTGCTTGAGGCCCAGCGCCAGGAGCACAACCAAACCCTGTCCAAGGAGCTGAACTTTCACCTGCGGCAGCTGGATGAGGAATGGAAGGAGCGCCGTGACGAACTCAACCAGGAAATCTCCGCCGCCCGCGGTGATGCCGCCAAGTTTGAGCACGACCTCGAGGTCATTGAAAATCAACATGGTGCCTTCCTCGATGCCGACATAGAACAGGCCCGCACCCATCTGGAGCAGTTGCCCCTGTGGCGTATCGATCTCGATAACCTGAGCGAGCGCCACAAGCTGCTGACCGACAAGCATCAGGACGTGGAAGCCGCCTACAACGGCCGTCGCAGCAAGATAGTCGAGCAGCTGAACCGGGACCTCGAAGGCCTGGATGCGGAGCTAGACCGCCAGCGTGACAGCCGCGACCGCCAGGCCGCCAGTGCCCGTGCCGATTTGGAAAAGCTGGAGCAGCAGTGGCGCGACCAGCTGGAGGTGATCAAGAGCCGCTTCCGCGATGAAGAATACCGTCTCAAGCTGGATGCCGAAAAGCTCAAGCTGCAGCAGGACGCCGTCACCTACACAGAGGAAGAGAAACTCAATCTGGCGGTGTTTGACGAGCGTATCCAGCGCGCCGACGAGGAGCAGGAAGTCAGCAATGCCAACGTGGAACGCCTGTCCGCCGACGAACGTCGCTTGCGGGCCAGACGCGATCAGGCCAGCGAGGCCCTGCGCCTGGCGAGCTTGAGGCACAATGAGCGCCGCGCCGAGCTGGAAGAGATCCAGCACGTGCTCTTCCCCCAATCCCACACCCTGCTGGAGTTCTTGCGTAAAGAAGCGCCGGGCTGGGAACAGACCCTTGGCAAGTTGGTGGCGCCGGCCCTGCTGCACCGCAGCGATCTTCATCCTGTGCTGACCGAAGGCGACAGCTTCTACGGCATAGGCCTGGATCTCAAGGCCCTGGAGGTGCCCGAATACGCGGCCACCGAACAGGAGCTTAGGCTGCGCCTGGCCCGCGCCGAGGAAGCCCTGGCCCTGGCGGCCAAGGTGCAGGACGAAGCCGAAGCGACCCTGGTGGCCATCAACGGCGAGCTGGAAAGCCTGAGCCGGGAGCTGACCTTTGCCCGCACCGCCTACAAGAATGCCCGTGAGGATCTGCGGCGCCTGTTCGACGAGAAGCGCGCCGAGCAGGACAAGATCAACAAGGCCCTGGCCGAGCGCAAGGCGGTGGCCAACAAGCGCCTGACCCAGCTGGATCACGAGCTGCGTCAGCTCAAGGCCCAACATCAGGAACGCCTGGACGAACACCAGGAACAGGCCCTGGAAGCTCGTATGGAGAAAAATGCTTACTGGCAGGAAGTGGTCGGTGCCCTCGACAGCCAGATCAGCGCCCTGCGCGGCAGCATGGAGCAGCGTCGCAGCAACGCCAAGGCGGAAACCAAGGCCTGCGAACAGTGGTACAAGAACGAGCTTAAGTCCCGTGGTGTCGATGAGGACAAGATCATCGCCCTCAAGAGTGATATCCGCAGCCTGGAGCAACGCATCCAGGACGCAGAAGGACGCAGGGCCGAGGTGCTGCGTTTCGAGGATTGGTACCAGCATACCTGGCTTGGCCGCAAACCCAAGTTGGCCCAGCAGCTCAGCGACGTGCGCCGGGAGTTGGCGGATCTGGAGCAACAGTTGGCGGGCCGCATGGCCGAGGTCAAGGCCAAGCGTCTGGAGCTGGAGACCGCCCGCAAGGCGTCCGATGCCGCCCAGGTGGAGGCCTCGGAAAACCTCACCAAGCTGCGTGCCCTGCTGCGTAAACTGAACGAGCTCAAGCTGGCCGCCGGCGAAGATGAGGCCCAGGGCAGCATAGGCGAGCGCCTGCGTCAGGGCGAGGAGCTGCTGCTCAAGCGCGACTATCTGATGGGCTCGGTCAAGCAATACGTGGAGCACTTCGACACCATCATCGCCGGCAAGGCGGGATCGGGCCTGGCGGAGTTCTGGGAACGGGCGCGGGAAGAGGCCACCGTGGTCACCGACAAGGGCATCCGCCTGCTGGATTACCGCAAGCTGGTGCCGGGTCTGGAGCAGCTGCTCAATGTGATGGTGCCGCAGCGGATGCGCTCTCTGATCGATTTGGGGCGCAACTTCGGTGTCGACCTTTGTGCCTTCTATGATGTGCTGGCCGACATCGATCGCCGTATCGCGTCCCAGAGCGCCCGCATCACCCGCGAGGTGGGCGAGGAGCTGTTCCTCGATGGCGTGTCCGAATCTGCGGTACGTATTCGTTCGCGGATCAGTGAACTGGAATTCTGGCCTGAGCTGGAAGTGTTCGTGGCGGCTTTCCGTCACTGGAAGACCGACGGTTTCAACGGCCTGCCGAGCGAACATTACACCGGCAGCATGCGCCGGGCGCTGGACATCATAGGCAAGGCGGCCCTGAGTGGCGGCATCGCCAAATTGCTGGAGATTGAACTCAAGCTGCGGGAAGGCAACAGCGATCTGGTGATCCGTACCGACAGGCAGCTGAATGAGTCCTCCAGCCACGGTATGGCTTATCTTATTCTGTGTAAGTTCCTGCTGGCCTTTACCCGTTTGTTGCGGGGCCCGGCCGACGTGACCATACACTGGCCCATAGATGAGCTTGGCACCTTGCACCATGGCAACGTGAAGAAGATTTTCGATGCCTGCGAGAACAACAATATTTCCGTGCTCGGCGCCTTCCCCAACCCCGAATCCGAGGTGCTGGGGCTGTTCCGCAACCGCTATATCATCAACAAGCAGACCCGCAAGCTGCAGGTGGTGAAACCCAAACTCAATCCCATCGCCGATAAGCTGGCGAGCCGTATCGCCCGGGAGGCCGTGTAATGACCGACGCTATTAGCCTGGTGGGCCAGGGCGCCCTGATTGAACGCCTGCTGCGGGGCGAATTTATCTGCCGCGTGACCGACGAAGACGGCTGGCGGGCCCTGAAGGAGCCCGGCATGCGGGCGCGGGTGGAAAGCTACCTGAATCAGATCAACCGCACCGTTGCCACCGCCGGTGAAGGTGAGGTGTTTTTCTGCGGCTATGCCCAGCTTGGCGAGGCCGAGCGCAAGGTGATCTCCAGCCAGTTCAAAGACATCTGCCAGGCGCTGATCCCCCTGGTGGAGTGGTTGGTGCTGGTGCAGGAGGCTTCGGGCCAGGATGCCCCCCTGACCGAAGGCGCACCTGTGCGCCTTACCGAGCTGCAGAGCCGCATCGAGGACACCCCGGCATTTCGTGAGCAGCTGGCCAAGCTCAGCCAGTATCGCCTGTTCGGCTCCACTTCCAGCAACGTCGATGCCCAGATGAAGCTGGTGTTCAAGCGTCTGGTGGAGCTGGGTTACCTGACCCGCCCCAATGCCGAGAAACAGATTTACATCGCCACCGGCAAGCTGGATTACCTCTATGAGGTGATCCGCTTTATCGACGAGACCGAGGGGCTGGGACTGGAGGCGCAGGCCGAAACCGCGACCCAAAGGGAGCTGATATGAGCAGCAACCTGCACCAGTCCGGGGTCAAGCTGCTGCGCCTGCTGGGGCGCCATGCCGAGACCCTGATGGACGTGTACCTCAGCGGCAGCGCCGAGGAGGGACGCCATGACGCGGCCGTGCTCAGTAAGCTCACCGACGCCGGCATACTCTGGCGCCCCGAGGCCGGCGAAGGCCTGCGGCTGACCCGCAATGTCCGCGCCCTGCTGGAAGAGGGCCTGAAGGACGAGCGCAACCGCCAAATCAACTCCAACGTGGGTTCGTCCCTGGCCACCATCAAGACCCTGGCCTCCCACTACCGCGAGGCCCGCGCCAGCGTTGATTACAGTGCCGCCGAGGCCTACCTGGCGGATCTATCCGAGCACGTGTTCGCATTTACCGAAAATCTGCGCTATTCCATCCGGGTGCTCTGGGGCCGGATCAACAACGAATTCGGCTACGTGGGCAGCATCAGCGCCAAGATCCGCGAAAACGAACTGGCCCAGAGCCAGGTGGGCGAATTGCTGAGCGGCCTGGAACTGTTCCAGTTTACCGAGTTGGGTGAAATAGCCGGTGACATACGTGAGCTCAGGCGTTTGCTGGTGACCACATTGCAGGAAACCCTGAGCGATTGCAGCAAGGAGCTGAGCGTGGTGCAGGGGCGTTTGCTGGAGCTGCTGGGGCGTTTCCGCCAGATCCAGGGCCGCACCCGCTTGCTCAAAGGCTTGTTGCTGTACACAGACATGCACCCAGACTATCACCCCCAGGATCACGTGGCACATCGCAAGGTGCCGGGCCTGTTCAACCGCGCCGAAGCCATATTGGCAGATGCAGCGGTCGACGTGCACAACAGTGCCCAGGAGCTGGAGCTGATGGAGCTGGTGGCCCGCATCAAGGCCATTTCCAGACTTGATGTGCCAGTTCGACACAGGGAAGCCGAAGCCGAGGTGGTGCTCAGTCAGGCCGAGGACTTCGACGTGCCGGACAACCCGCTCAAACAGGCGGTGGAGAACTACTTCTGCGCCGTTATCGATTCGGGAAGGCGCCAGTCGGCGCTGGACTTCCTCAAGGCCAATCAGTTGCCCTGGGACGCCGAAAGCTGGTTGTATCAGGTGATTGGCGGCTTCGAGGGCCTGAGTGAAGAGCACAAAGGCTACTTTGAGCTGGAGCCTTTGGGAGAACCTCATCCTGTCTACAGCGGCAACTTTATCATCCGGGATGTGGAGCTGTGGCTCAGCTGACCCCGATAACCCCGGCGGGCCGTAGCTTGCCGGGGTTGCTATTGCGGACGGCTTGTTCCACTATCCAGCCAGGCCCAAATGACTTGGGCATGTATCACTAATAACAGATAACTGGGATGAGGGCGTGGCGACGTTTCGAGATTAGGTTTTGTTCGCCTTGGTGGCGCTTTGCTTGAGAAACGAGGAGCGAAGTTTAGTTCGTTCTAAATGAGTGACGAGTGACAAAGAGCAGAGTGCCGCCCAAGCGAACCCGAAGGGCAGTGCTTGGCCGGTCTTTCTAATGCATTAGTGCCCGCTTATGTAGGATGCTACATTGCGCAGGCGCTGCCTGATATAAAAGCCGGCCAAGTTAATGCAAAAACAATCATGAAACATCAACACGCCCTAACCTAGGGAAGGCAAGCTATGTTGAAGACTCTCTCGGCGCGCATCTTTATCGGCCTCTTTGTCGGTCTGGTGTGCGGTTCCATAGTGCAGTACCTGCTGCAGGACATTTCCTTTTTCTCATCCACCTTGGTGGACGTGGCCTCGGGCCTCGGCACCATGTTCGTCAATATGATCATGATGCTGGTGGTACCTCTGGTATTCGTCAGCATAGTCTGCGGTGTCTGCGAACTGCAGGATCTGGGCAGTTTCGGCCGTCTGGGCACCAAGACCTTCGGTTTCTACATCATCAATACCCTGGTCTCCATCTTTGCCGCCGTGGGCGTCGCCCTGGTGCTGGATCCCGGTCGCGGGGTGGACATGACAGGCGGTGAAGGAGTGAAACTTACCGCCACCGAGCTGCCAAATCTGATGAGCCTGATAGTTGATATAGTGCCGCGCAATCCGGTGGCGGCCTTTACCTCCGGCAATATGCTGCAGGTCATCTTTATGGCGCTGTTGCTGGGGGCCGTGCTCAAGTCCATGGGACCACACGTGGCCGGTGCCGTCAGCGGTTTCCAGACAGCCAACAAGGTAATGATGAAGCTGATTTCAGTGGTGATGCATCTGGCGCCGCTGGGTGTGGGGGCGCTGATGTTCAAGCTCGGTGCCACCCTGGATGCAGAAGTGTTTTACAGCGTGCTTGAATACCTGTTGCTTATCATAGGTATGCTGACCCTGTGGGTGTTCGTGGTTTATCCCTATGCAGTGCAGCTGTTTACCCCGGTATCGGCCAGCACCTTCAGGCAGAAGACCCAGGAGCAGATCCTCTTTTCCCTGTCCACCGCCAGTTCCAACGCCACCATTCCCGTGACCATGCGCACCCTGGTGGAGAAGCTGCAGGTGAACCATGCTGTGGCCGGGTTCGGTGTGCCACTCGGGGCGACCATGAACATGGGCGGGGTGTCCATCTACATCACCATAGCCATCTTCTTTATCGCCAATGCCTTTGGCATGCCCATCACCCTGGAGCAGCTGCCTACCCTGATGTTCAGCATTTTCCTCTTGTCTGTGGGCGCCGGCGGCGTACCCGGGGGCGGCATGGTGATGATAGGCGTGCTCATCCATCAGATGGGCCTGCCGGTGGAAGCCTTTGCCCTGGTGGCAGCACTCGACCGTTTAATCGACATGATCCTCACCTCCTGCAACGTGGTGGGTGATACGGCAGTGCTGACCATAGTCGACCAAACCGAGCGCCCACACAGGGTGTTGGAACAGGCGGACGAGGAATAAGCCATATCGGCTCATCTGTGCCGAAGACAATCAGAGCGGGGACCCGTAATAAAAAGGCCGCCTTAGTGCGGCTTTTTTAATGTGGCAGCAAGTTTAGAGTTGGCACTGTTTGGCAAATTCAGATAGTTGGCTGCGGATCGGGGCAAGATTCAGCGTTGACTCAATGCTGTTGCCGCTGCGAAACGACACAGCCTCTAGGCTGATATTGTCCAGCTCGCTGGTCAGCAAGCGTTGCAGCCAATCCATATTGGTTGTAGCGGTAAATCTACCGATACTGGCCAGGCCATCCAGCTGGGCAATCACTTGTTTTTGGTTCAAAAAAATAAGGCAGCTTTTATCGCGGCTGAATGCATATACTTTTGGCACAGTGAACTTCAGGGCCAGTTCTTGGGTCGGCTTGTCACAGCTGAGATCCAGTTGCAGCTCTGGCTGTTGGATAGTCAGTGAGTGGGCTGAGACAAGGGGCAGGTATAGCAACAACAAGGCGGCACTGAGACGAAGCATTTGGTACATCCTTAATACCTAAAAAGAAATGGTTATGGTTAAGCCGACCAAGAGTAGAGCAATAACATTAAGTGCTCGTGGATTCTAACAGTGATTTGACGGGTGTCAAAATTATGCCATGCCTGTGGATGTGGATGTGGATGTGGATGGACAGTTGTGAGAGGCGAATAGAGAGAATGAAAAGGAAATTGGTCAAGTTTATATGAAGTATAAAAAAGCCGGCAAAATGCCGGCTTTTTCGTATTTGTGCTTTAACGCTTAGGCCTGGGCGTAACGCTCGGCGCTGGTGCGGATTTCTTCGCGGGCAGATTCAACGTCTTCCCAGCTTTCAACCTTGACCCACTTGCCTGGCTCGAGATCTTTGTAGTGTTCGAAGAACTGTTTGATCTGGGCTTTAAGCAGGGCTGGCAGATCGTCCACGTTCTGGATGTGGCCGTATTCCTTGGAGATTTTCTCGTGTGGTACGGCAACAATCTTGGCATCTTCACCTGACTCGTCGGTCATTTTCAGTACGCCAACGGGACGGCAACGGATCACGCTGCCGGGTTGCAGTGGGTACTGGGTTGGTACCAACACGTCAACCGGATCACCGTCCAGGCTCAGGGTCTGGTTCACGTAACCATAGTTGCAGGGATAGAACATGGGCGCAGTCATCATGCGGTCAACGAACAGGGCGCCGGTTTCCTTGTCCACTTCATACTTGATGGGATCGTGGTTCTGAGGGATTTCGATGATCACATAGATATCATCTGGCAGGGATTTGCCCGCTGGCACAGCATTTAAGCTCATTTGCGTATCCTTAACGGTGTAAACACAGGTTTTCGTAAAATAGTGGCGCGTATTATAGCGCGATTTGGCGGCTTGCCAATGAAAGCCGCCTTAGACCTTATAGCTAGGGCCAGGCCTTAGCGGCCGTGGTACTCCAGGCACACATCGACCTCGTTGGCCGAGCCGAGGATCACAGCTACCCGCTGGTGGATCTGCTCGGGTTGGATGTCGAGTATGGTGTCATAACCCGTGCTGGCCTTGCCGCCAGCTTGCTCGACCAGCAGGGCCATGGGGTTGGCCTCGTACATCAGGCGCAGCTTGAATGGCTTCTTGGGATCCTTGGTGTCGGTGGGGTAGGTGAACAGGCCGCCGCGGGACAGCACTCTGTGCACATCGCCCACCATGGCGGCAATCCAGCGCATATTGAAGGACTTGCCCCGCGGGCCTGCCTTGCCTTGGATCAGGTCGGCGATGTAGTTCTGCATAGCCGCTTCCCAGAAGCGCTGATTGGACATGTTGATGGCGAATTCGGCGGTGTCCTTGGGGATCTGCACTTCTGCCACGGTCAACAGGTATTCGCCGCTGACGGGATCCAGGGTAAAGAGTTGCACACCCTTGCCCGTGGTCAGGGCCAGCATGGTAGATGGGCCGTAAAGCACGTAGCCGGCGGCAACCTGATTGCGACCGGGCTGCAGGAAACTCTGCTCGCTGATCTCACCGACGGGGGCCGGCAAAACCGAGAATATGGTACCCACCAGGGAGTTGATGTCGATGTTGGAGGAGCCATCCAAAGGGTCGAAGCACACCAGGAACTCGCCCTTGTCGCCCAGCACTACCACCTCATCTTCCTCTTCCGAGGCCAGGGCGCGCACGTGGCCATCGGCGGCCAGGGCATCTTTGAGCATGTCATTGGTGATCACGTCGAGTTTTTTTTGGCTCTCCCCCTGGACGTTTTCGGTACCGGCTACGCCGAGCACACCGGCGAGGGCACCTTTGCGCACGGCCTGGCTGATGTCCTTGGAGCTGTTGGCCAATGTGGTCAGCAGCGCCGCCAGCGCAGGCGACAACTGGGCTTGATTCAGGTATTGGGACAGGGTCTGCATGTTATGTCCTTAACGGAAAGTGAGGGCTTGATGATTTTTGCCGCCAATGATACCCGAGATTGATGAATTTTTCAGTGCGTTCCCGCGTGGGGCCGGCTTTGCTTTTCATAGTGGCATACAGACCTTTGTTACAGTATCGGCTTTGGTAAACGTGGCCACTTAAGGCAGAATGAGGCCTGTTTTGCCTTGGTCACAAGGGCCGGGCTTGGACCCCAATGGATAAAATAATGATTAAAAATTGGTTAGGGACTGTGTTGATGAGCAGTGGTTTATTGGCTGTTGGGTTTGGCAATCAAGCTTTGGCGGCCCAGGCATTTCCGGGGGCGGGTACTGCGCCTTTGGCAATCGAGCGCATGTATGCTTCACCGGCGCTGGCGGGCACCAGCCCCCGTGGGTTAAGCCTGTCGCCGGACGGCAAGCGGGTGACCTATCTGGCCGGTCGCGCTGACAATCAACACTTTTACGATCTATGGCAGATGGATGTGGCCAGTGGCAAGGTCAGCCTGCTGCTGGATGCCGACAAACTGGCGGCCGGTGAGCTGTCCGATGAGGAAAAGGCCCGCCGTGAACGCAAGCGTATCTATGGCCAGGGCATTATGGAGTATTTCTGGGCCGATGACAGCCAGGCGCTGCTGATCCCCGCCGCCGGTAAGCTGTACTATTTCACCCCGGCTAACGGCGAGGTCAGGCTGCTGGCCACGGGTGAGGGCTTTGCCACCGATGCCAAGTTGTCGCCCAAGGGCCATTATGTGTCCTTTGTTAGCGAGCAGAACCTTTTCGTGTTTGATTTACTGCAGAACAAGTTGCTTCAATTGACCCGGGATGGCGGTGGTGCCATAAAAAATGCCATGGCGGAGTTTGTTGCTCAGGAAGAGATGGACCGCATGACGGGCTACTGGTGGGCACCCGATGAGTCGGCCATCGCTTTCACCCGCATTGATGAGTCAGGTGTCGAGTTGGTCACCCGCAATGAAATCTATGCCGATGGCATCAAGCTCACCGAGCAGCGTTATCCCTATGCCGGCAAGGCCAACGTTGAGATTGCCTTGGGTGTGGTGACCCTGGCTTCCGGCAACACCTCCTGGGTAGCGCTGGGCCAAGATAAGGACATCTATCTGCCGCGGGTGGATTGGTTACCGGACAGCAAGCAGCTGAGTTTTCAATGGCAGAATCGCAATCAGCAGCGGCTGGAACTGCGCAAGGTGGCCATCAATCAACCGGACAGTTCAACCCTGCTGCTGGCGGAGACCAGCAAGGCCTGGGTGAATCTCAATAACGATTTGCACTTTCTCAAGCAAAGCTCCGATTTCCTGTGGGCCTCGGAGCTGGACGGTTTCAAGCACCTGTATTTGTTTGACGAGCACGGCAAACTCAAGAGTCGGCTGACTCAAGGAAACTGGGCAGTCGATGAGGTGGAGTTTGTCGATGAACAGGCCGGCATGGTCTATTTCAGCGCTCGCATGGATAAGGTTACGGAAAAGCACCTTTACCGGATTAGCCTCAAAGGCGGAACGCCCGAACGCCTTAGCCAGGAGGCGGGGATGCACGATCCCGTGTTTGCCGACGATAAGGCGGTGTATCTGGACTATTTCAACAGTTTGAGTCAACCGCCCCAGATAAGTCTCAACGATGGCAACGGCAAGCGCCTGGCCTGGGTGGAGGAAAATGCGGTGAAAGCCGGCCATCCCCTGTATCCCTTTGCCGGCCTGTGGCAATTGCCTGAGTTTGGCACCATCAAGGCCGATGATGGCCAGGCCTTGCATTACCGCTTGTTCAAGCCGGTCGATTTCGATGTCAGCAAGCGTTATCCGGTGTTGGTGCGGGTTTATGGTGGACCCAATGCGCAGATGGTGGTCAACAGTTGGAACGAGCAGGATTACTTTACCCAGTATCTGTTGCAGCAGGGTTACCTGGTATTTCAGCTGGATAACCGCGGTTCGGCCCATAGGGGTACCCGCTTTGAGCAGGTGATCTACCGAAACATGGGCGATGCCGAAGTGCGGGATCAGGTGGCGGGTGTGGACTATCTGCGCACGCTGCCCTTTGTGGCCGGAGACAGGATTGGCATTTTTGGTCACAGCTATGGCGGCTACATGGCGCTGATGAGCCTGTTCAAGGCGCCTGAGCATTTCAAGGCGGCCATATCCGGCGCCCCTGTGACCGACTGGCGCCTGTATGACAGTCATTATACCGAGCGTTACATGGGTACACCGCAGGATAACGAAGCCGGTTATGAAGCGTCCAGTGTTCTGCCCCATGTGGCGGGATACCAAGGCGGCTTGCTGATGTATCACGGTATGGCGGATGACAACGTGTTGTTTGAGAACAGTACCAAGGTATTCAAAGAGTTGCAGGATCAGGGCAAGCTGTTCCAACTCATGACCTATCCCGGCTCCAAGCACTCGATGCGTGGTGATAAGGTGCGGGCCCATCTGTACCTGACGTTGGCGGACTTCCTCGACCGAGAATTGAAGCATTAATAAAGAAAAAGCCAGTCGAATGACTGGCTTTTTCATGGTCAGGCCCGAATTTGAGCCAATAAAAAAGCCAACCTAAGGGTTGGCTTCTGATTTTGGGTGCAGTCCGGGATTACTCGCCCAGGTTGCCGCAGAAACGATAACCTTCACCGTGAATGGTGGCGATGATCTCCGGTGTATCCGGCAGGCTCTCGAAGTGCTTGCGAATACGACGAATGGTCACGTCCACGGTACGGTCGTGTGGCTTGAGCTCACGGCCGGTCATTTTCATCAGCAGGTCGGCACGGGTGAGGATCTTGCCCGGGTTCTCCACAAAGTGCAGCATGGCGCGGAATTCGCTGCGCGGCAGTTTGTAGGATTCACCCTGGGGGCTCACCAGCGAACGGCTGTTGATTTCCAGGCTCCAGCCATTGAAGCGATAGACTTCAACTGAGCTTTTCTCTTCTGTCTCGGCGCCTGCGCTGTTGACGCGGGTCAGAAGGTTACGGGCACGAATGGTCAGTTCGCGGGGATTGAACGGCTTGGTAATATAATCGTCCGCGCCAATTTCCAGCCCCAGGATCTTATCGACCTCGTTATCACGGCCTGTCAGGAAGATAAGACCAATGTTGTTGATTTCACGCAGTTCACGTGCAAGCAACAAACCATTCTTACCGGGCAGATTGATATCCATCACCACCAGGTTGACCTTGTTTTCCTGCAGGGCTTTATGCATTTCTGCGCCATCATTGGCTTCAGTAACCACATATCCTTCTGCCTCGAAAATACTTCTCAATGTATTACGGGTTACAGCTTCATCTTCAACGATAAGAATGTGCGGATTTTGCATATCAAGTACCTAAGTTAATCAAATCTTTGCTAATCATAAGTGCCCGTCGCCCCGGGCTCTCTACCAAAACGCTGACTGGATCAGTGGTCACGCAAGTGCTTTCAAAGACGGGTCTGAACGGCAATACACTTGATGATTAGTACAAATCGCCAGCTGTCACAGGAAGTCGCGGCCGTACTTTCTTCGATAATCCAAGGCCAGGGAAGGTCCCTTAGCCATTGTTTTTCTGTAAAGTTTACATGTTAAATTCAATGTAGATCACATTTGCTTAGGCCGTGTAGTCATACTGCGACAGCAGTGTCCGGTTATGTAACATTTTATGTCAATGTACGGCCGGATGCTTGGATGGCTACGTGCGGCATTGTACTCGTTTTAGGCATTTGTTAACAATTGAAATGTTAACAAATCGGCTGCTCTGGTTGGTTAATATTTGTTAACTCAAATAATGTTCATAAAAATTAAATATTTAAAGTTAAATCTTATCATGGCTGTGCCTGAGGGCTGGGCAAGATGTTTCAGTCTGCTAAACTGTATCGGGTTCTGAAAGATGAAAAGCAACATCATGGAATGTCAGATCAATCACCTCTGGTCCCTTTATCAGCAGACCGAATTTCTGTTGATGCAGAATATTTCCCCCGCCGCGTCCTTTGCCATCATTACCGCCCATAATCCCCGCGGCGAACTGCTGTCCGAATGTCAGAATCGTCTCAGGGACAGGCAGCTGTTGGCGGACATAGAGGCCTTGGGCGTCCCCTATAGGGCGATGGTCGGCACCAGTCCGGATTTGCAACATAAAGAAAAAAGCTGGGCGGTATTTATGGAGGCCGGTGATGTGTTGGCGCTGGCCGAAAAATACCAACAAAATGCCATTTATTATGTGGAGCAGGACAGGTTGAAACTGCTGCCCTGCTTAATGCCCGGCCCTGAGTTGCAGCTGGGCAGCTTCCGCAGCAGAGCCCGCCTTATTGGTTCCATGACCGACTTCAACTGTTAGTCTTTCCTTGATACGTTGGCAGTGTTGAATCCTGCCAACCAAACTCCTTGCGCTATATTTAACCGGTCAAAAAATGTCATTGACTTGGGACGGGCTTTATTGCTACTTTTTTGGTCCCTTCCCTTGGGAAGGCACAGAAGAGGAGCGTCAACTAGGTAGCCGTTTCGAGGAGCATCCACTCCGATGACGAAAGGTGAGGGAGATTGACGCCGAGGTAATGCCATGTGGAATTGCATGTCGTTATCGGTCGGCCAGGCTGAATCCTGTCGATTGTCACCTGTTTTTTTGGTGGAGAGCTTCTGGTGACGATCGCTGTTTCCCTTCTATGGGGTGCTGTATCTTTGCACCAGGCTCTTCGAACGTATTTTGTTCGGAGCTGATTCATGAATATCCAATCCCTGTTTGTTATTGCTGCTTCCTGTTGTCGGGAGGTGTGCTGATGTCTCTGGTTGTTGCCAAATTCGGCGGTACCTCGGTGGCCAATTTCGACGCCATGTCACGTTGTGCCGACATAGTGCTCAATAATGAAGCCTGTCATCTGGTGGTGGTCAGTGCCTCCAGCGGTGTGACCAATTTGCTGGTAGAGTTGACCCAGGCTACGGTCAATGATGAACGGCGCCTGCAGCTGCTGAAGCAGATTGCCCAAATTCAATATGAAATCCTTGATTGTCTGACCCGCCCCCAGGATGTGGCTGCCCAGCTCGATAGTCTGCTGAGCCGCATTTCTGCACTGAGCGAGGCCTTGGTGCTCAATCGCAGCAAGGCGATTATGGATGAGCTGCTGTCCATGGGAGAGCAATGCTCGTCATTGTTGTTTGCTGCGGTGCTGCGGGAACGCGGCGCCAGCGCCAGCAGTTTCGATGTGCGTCAGGTGATGCTGACCGACAGTCACTTTGGTCGCGCGGAGCCGCAAATAGGCGAGATTGCCGAGCGTGCGCAGCAATGGCTAGCGCCTTTACTGACAAACCAGATTATTGTGACCCAGGGTTTTATCGGCGCCGATAGCGAGGGCCGAACCACTACCTTGGGTCGTGGTGGCAGTGACTATTCGGCGGCCTTGCTGGCCGAGGCCCTACGGGCGGAGGCGGTGGAGATTTGGACCGATGTGGCCGGTATTTACACCACAGATCCGCGCCTGGCGCCCAATGCCCGCCCCATCAGCGAGATAAGTTTCAGCGAGGCGGCCGAAATGGCCACCTTTGGTGCCAAGGTGTTGCACCCGGCCACCATACTGCCGGCGGTGCGCCAGCAAATTCAGGTGTTTGTTGGCTCCAGCCGCGAACCGGAAAAGGGCGGCACCTGGATCCGTCATCAGGTCGAGAATCCACCCACCTTCAGAGCCGTGGCGGTACGCCGGGATCAGACCCTGCTCAATCTCCATAGCCTGGAAATGCTGCATGCCCGTGGTTTCCTGGCCGAGACCTTTGCCACTTTAGCCAGGCACAAGATCTCGGTGGACCTCATCACCACCTCAGAGGTGAACGTATCCCTGACCTTGGATAAGACAGGATCGGACTCCAGCGGCCAGGGTCTGCTGAATGAGGCTCTGCTGCAGGAATTGTCCCAGCACTGTCGGGTCCGGGTTGAAGAAGGCTTGGCGCTGGTGGCCATCATAGGTAACCGTATTGCCAGCACCGCCGGGATCTGCAAGCGGGTGTTCGAAGTGCTGGAACCCCACAATGTGAGGATGATTTGCCAGGGTGCCAGCCCTCACAATCTCTGCGTGCTGGTCTCCGAATCCGAAGCGGCGCAGGTGGTTAAGTCACTGCACCAAAATCTGTTCGAGGAGGGGCTGTAATGGCATTTGTAAAGAGTGCCGTTCCAGTCGGTGAGTTGGCTGCTGGCCAGCCATTGGAGTTGCCGGTCTACAGGCTCAAAGGGCAGGGGAGTGGACACCCCAGCGTTTATATCCAGGCCAACGTCCACGGTGCCGAGGTGCAGGGCAATGCGGTTATCTACCAGCTGATGAAGCTGCTGGAGCACTATCAGGTACTGGGAGATATTACCCTGGTGCCGCTTGCCAATCCGCTCGGGATAAACCAAAAGAGCGGTGAGTTTACCCTTGGCCGGTTTGATCCCATTACCGGGGTGAACTGGAATCGCGAGTATCTGGATCATCATCTCGACATTGAGGCCTGGTATGCGGAACATGCAGGATTGGATGACGCGGCCTTGGTGATGGCCTTTCGCTCTACCCTGGTGGAAAGCTGTCAGGCAAGACTGAATAATCCCTGGGGCGTGACCACGGGACACAGGCAGGCGGTGACCTTGCAGGCCATGGCCCACAACGCGGACATAGTGCTGGATCTGCATACCGGCCCCAAGTCATGCAAGCATCTGTACTGCCCTGAGTTTGATCGTGCTGCGGCGCAGTATTTTTCCATTCCCTACACACTGCTGATCCCCAACAGTTTTGGTGGCGCCATGGATGAAGCGGCCTTTGTTCCCTGGTGGACTCTGGCCGAGGTGGCAAAGGCAAGCGGTCGTGAGCTGGGCGTCAAGGTGGCGGCCTTCACCCTGGAGCTGGGCAGTCAGGAACGAATCGATCTGGCCGATGCACTGGAGGATGCACAGGGTATATTGGCTTACCTCAGTCATCGCGGTGTGATTGCCGAACAGGTCGCCCCCAAGTCGATGAAGCGCCATGGCTGTTTGCTGAAACACTATCGCAAATTCCATTCTCCCAAGGCGGGTATGGTGGAATATCTTGCCAAGGTGGGAGAGCCCCTGCGCGCCGGAGCACCTCTGGTAAACCTGCTCAGGATGGACAAGTATGGCAGTGGTGAGGGATTGAGCACAGTGTCTTTACCCGAAGACTGTGTGCCGATACTGCATTTTGCATCGGCCTCTGTACATCAGGGCACAGAGCTGTACAAGGTCATGACACAAGTGTTTGAGTTGTAATACATAAAAAACCGGGCTTTTGGCCCGGTATTTCGTGTTAAGGCTTAATGGCTCTGGATATCGGATTTTGCAGGCTAATCAAGGTTTCTGTTGATTGGATTTCATCAATGGACTGGATGCGGTTTATGAGCACATGTTGAAGTCCTTCGATTGACTGGCACATGACTTTAACAAAAATGCTGTAATTGCCTGTGGTGTAGTAGGCTTCTACCACTTCTTCAAGGGCATTCAACTTGGCCAGTGCCGCGGGATAATCACCGGCGCTCTTGAGGTTAATGCCGATAAAACAGCAGACATCGTATCCCAATGCTTTGGGGTTGACCGTAATCTGGGCGCCGGTAATGATACCGGCCTGCTTCATTTTTTCTACCCTGACATGTATGGTGCCGGCGCTGACTCCAAAACGTTTTGCCAATTCAGCGAAAGGTGTTCTGGCTTCCTGCATCAGGGCTTCGAGAATTTGATTGTCCAGTTGGTCACGTTGAAATGCTGTATCCACAGAAATAGGCTCATAATTTCATTTAATGAGCACTAATTTACGCGTTTAACTGCAATTTTGCCAGAAAATGCTCACTGTTCACCGATTGCTTCCCAAAAAGGAACTGGGGCACTGAACTGCATGGGCTGTTTGCTGAAGGGGTGAAAAATACTGAGTTCTGCGGCATGCAACAATAATCTGTCCGCCAGTGAACGCGCCAGGGGATCGGCATAGAATCCATCACCCAAGATAGGATGGCCCAGAGCCAACATATGCACCCTGAGTTGGTGGCTGCGTCCGGTTACGGGCATCAAGCGTACCAAGGTCGAGCGTTTTCCATAGCTCACCACTTCGTAATGCGTGAGGGAGGGTTTGCCCACCTGCAAGTCCACTTTCTGTTTGGGGCGATTTGGCCAGTCACAGATCAATGGCAGGTCTACGGTGCCTGAAGCCTTCATATGGCCGGCGACCCTAGCGTAATATACCTTCTGGGTCTCCCTGTCCCTAAATTGGCGTTTGAGTTCGCTCTCGGCACTGCGCCTCAACGCCAGGACTATGACACCTGAGGTGGCCATATCCAACCTGTGCACTATCTGACTATGGGGATGAGCTTCTTTAACCCTGGACCATATGCTGTCGTGGTGCGCCGGATCCCGACCTGGGACGGACAGAAGACCGCTGGGCTTATTGAGCACTATGATGTCTTTATCCTGGTACAGCACATCCAGCCAGGGAGTAGTCGGTGGGCTGTAAATAAAGTCGTTCATAATTCAACCAGGGCAGGGATGGGGGCGCTAAGATACCCAAGAGTATCTTTAGAGGCAAGTGCAGGCAGCTTGTTGTTACAGTTCGGCCCTTCCACTACAGGCCGGTAATTGATTAAATACACATCCATAAAAATTGGGTAACACAGCGAACGGCATGTTTAATAATAAAAAATACCAGTTAGGTGATTACCTCATAGTCCCTGAACGCTGCGTGATCGACAGAGACGGTATCGAAAACAAACTCGAGCTTCGGGTTATGCAGGTATTGGTGTGTCTGTTGGAACGTGCCGGACGTCCTGTCAGCAGGGATGAACTCATTCAGGAAGTCTGGCGTGGTGGCATAGTTTCGGACAATGCCATTAACAGGATTATTGGCATATTGCGTACCAGTCTGGGCGATGATGCCAGAACACAGGCGGTGATAAAAACACTGCCCAAGGTGGGCTATCTATTGGTGTCAGACACACTTCAGCCTTTAACAATGAAGCTACTTAGTGAGTCGGAGTTAGCTTCCAATGAGACCATGATTCTCGGAAGTGATGCTAGCAGTCTTATGCCAGATGGGAGTTCGGCGTCATCTGAACCGGGAAATCGCGTCAGAAACAGACCAAATAAATATGTTATTGGCGCCGCGCTCTTGCTGTCGTTGTTAACCTGCTGGTATTGGTTTATTCCTTTCGTCTCAAGTCTACAGAACAGCAATCATGTGGCTGACAATATTCTTACTCTGGTACCTCTGACCAGTCTTGATGGTCAGGAAGTTGATCCCATACTTTCTCCGGATGGTAAAAAGCTGGCCTTTTCGTTTCGGGAACGGGATGGTTCTTTTTGGCGCATCATGACTCAGGATGTGGCTTCAGGAACTATTAATTTTGTCGAATCTATCCCTGAACCAGGAATGAACCAGCGCTATCCCGCCTGGAGTAATGATGGCGGACATCTGGCCTTTCTGAATTTCGATGGCCAAAGTCGCTGTGAAATGGTGCTATTGGACATGCTGACTCGCACCCGTAAGGTGTTGACGACATGCCATCCATCCTTGCAATCCGGTGCATTGGCGTTTCGTGGTAAAGAGTTGATTTTTATTGATACTGAAGGACTGGATAATTATAAGAAAATATATCGCATTAACATCGAAACCCTCAGGCGTGAGCAGCTAAGCCAGCCCCATAATATAGGTCGTGGTGACTATGGGCTTACCCTATCGCCAGACGGTGAAAAATTAGCTGTGCTGCGAAACTTTGGTTGGTTTGATACCTTGGTGATGCTTTTCGATTTCTCTACCGGAGAATGGCAGCAACTGTTCAAGGTTGGCTATCCATTAAAAAGTTTGGCATGGCATAAAGAAAATCATGGGTTAATTTATCGAGCCGAAGAAGGACAACTTCACCTATTTGATATTAATACTAAAAAAGTGGCTCGCCTTACTCACGCCTCTCAGGAGATCAACTCTCCCAGGTCCAGTGACAAAGGTGAAGTTGTTGCCGTTTCTGGTGATCTTATAAAGGAAGAATTGTGGCTCTGGTCATCGCCATTTATTAACGGAACTAAACCTGCACCTTGGGTAACATCTGACAGGCGTGATTTTCGTGGAGCAATCAGCTCCGATGGTACTTTTACTGCCTTTATATCTAATCGTACTGGTCTGCCTCAGATATGGCTTAAAAAACAAGAAGGACAAGAGCTTCAATTAACAAAATTCTCAAGTTTTTCCCATATCGATGAGTTAACTTTTTCACCGAGCAGCAAATTTTTAGCCGGCAGTATCAATGGTGCTGCTTTTAGACTGAATGTCGCCAGCAATGAAGTTGAATTTGTTCCCAATAGAAATTCCGTTAAGAATATTTCGTTTGGCATGACAGATGAAGACTTGGTGATCTTAACCTTGGATAATGGTAAACGCCAATTGCTGTTGATTGATGCTGATACAGGAAATACAAAGAAGCTATTAAGTGCAGATGGTTTTTCAGGGAAGTATGATAGGGAAACCGGATTGTTTTATTATTCAAAAATGCACCAGCAAGGAATATGGACGTTGAGAGATGGAGCCGAAGTGTTGGTGACGGATAAATTTACCCCATTTTTTTCCTGCAGCTGGCAAATTATAGATAATAGCATTTGGTACTTGGATCGAATTGATGAACAATTTTATCTAGCAATGATATCGATTTCATCAGGGGAGGAAAGACGTCAAAAAATAGAGGTGAAAAATCTTTCGACCAGAATCCTCTCTATGACCAATGATCATCGAATACTGTTGTCAGTGCTTGATGACGCCAATACTGATATTGTATTTTTAATGTAAACAGTGTGTTATGGGTTACTAACGTTTTCATCATCTTTCCATTATCGCCTTGATTACACTTCGAGGCTAATCTCTTTCACATCAACTGGCTCGGCAAAGCGCTAGCTAAAAGAACGACACCATACCCTGAGTCGCTAAATAGCATTGCTTTTTATCATTGGTCGCAAAGCAATGGCGTAACAGCGCAGCCGAGTCAGTTGAACCTTTTTAATTGATTTTTCGAACTGAATTTTGACGGAATAAGAGAGTAAAACCCAGTGTTGTGTATTCCGATGAATTCCAGTCGAGAACGTAAATAGTTTAATCGTAGCGATATCATTTGGAGAATATTTTATGAAAAAGCATACCACACTTGCCGCAGCCTTGGCTTTCTCTACCGCATTGGCTTTGCCATTCTTCTTGAATACGACAGAAACTCAGGCTCACGATGAGTCACAAAACACTTCTATTTGTGAGCCGTTTCCAGATTGTGTTATTTACTATGCAGATGAAGCGCCAGAAGGTAGCACTGAACTGTAAGTTTGCGTTGTGGTTTGAGGTAATACTTATGTTAACTATCGGTCTGTATTTCCTCGGTGCTTTCAGTGGCTTGATATTTATCTACTACGTGTTCTTAAACTTGGTTCTTGCGTCCGAAGAATCCAGTTTGCTTGACCAACAGGACGACTAAATCTCCCTTTCCGTCAAAGTGGGCACCTTGATTAATCAAGGTGCCGCTTTTTTATTTGATGCTTACACCACATCAATCATTGTTTATATCTGAGATTTATTCCTGATGTGCACTTGTGTCGCCACATTTTGCTGTCGTGAAGCATTTTTCTGCGGATGACTTGTGAGACTGGGGACAAGTTTTCACTTTTGCCCTACACTCGCCAGCTTTAGACTTGCCTAATGGGCCATGATTTGGGCGTGAGGGAGATTATGAGAATCGGCTTTTTCAGTGCCAAGCACTATGACATTCAGCACTTTGACAAGGTAAATAAGGCCTTTGGTGCTCACATCGAGTATTTCGATGCCAGGCTTTGCTCCCAGACGCTGAAGTTAGCCCAGGGATTCGAGGTTATCTGCGCGTTTGTTAACGATGAACTCAATGCCACTGTGCTGCAACAGTTGCATGAGCATGGCACGCGGTTGATTGCCATGCGTTGCGCCGGTTTCAATAATGTGGATCTGGATGCCGCGACCCGTCTGGGCATGACAGTGGTCAACGTGCCGGCCTATTCCCCAGAGTCCGTGGCTGAACACGCGATTGCCCTGATGCTGACCCTGAATCGGCGCATTCACAAGGCGTACCAGCGTACCCGCGATGCCAATTTTTCCCTCGAGGGTTTGGTTGGTTTCAATATGCATGGCAAAACCGTCGGGATTATCGGCACGGGGAAAATCGGTCTTGCCACCATCAAAATCCTGCTGGGATTCGGTTGTAAGGTGCTGGCCTACGACCCTTATATCAATGCCGAGCTGAGCAAGCTGGGGGTGCCCTATGTCGGCCTTGATGAGCTTTTTGCTAATGCCGACATCATCAGTCTTCATTGTCCGTTGACCAAGGACAACCATCACCTGTTGCGCGCCGAAACCTTTGCCCAAATGAAGCCCGGCGTCATGGTTATCAATACCAGCAGGGGAGGATTGCTGGATGCCTTTGATGCCATGGAAGCCTTGAAGCATGGACAAATTGGCGCTTTGGGACTGGATGTGTACGAGAATGAGAAGGAACTGTTCTTCGAAGATAAATCCAGCGAGGTGATTCAGGACGATGTATTTCGCCGCTTGTCCGCCTGCCACAATGTGGTATTTACCGGTCACCAGGCCTTTCTCACCGAAGAAGCACTGGATGCCATAGCCGGAACGACCTTATCCAATGTGCAGACTGTGTTGTCGGGTAAGGTCTGTGGCAACGAGCTCAGCTAATCAGGTACTTGCCGGACAAAGTCCAATCGCACCAATGCAGGAAATCAAACAGGAGAGTACAGATGCGGATAATTCAACACACTGAATGTTTACCCACGGCCACAGGCCCCATGCAGACAACTGTCTATCGCCCGGCTGCTGCCGGGGCGTATCCTGCTATCCTGTTTTACTCGGAAATTTTCCAGGAGACGGCGCCCATCAGTCGCATGGCCAGCATATTGGCAGGCCACGGTTTTGCCGTATTGGTGCCGGAGATCTTCCACGAACTCAATCCCATGGGCACAGTGCTGGGCTATGATGACGCCGGCAAAAACAAGGGTAACAGCGATAAGGCGTCAAAGCCCTTGGAGCAACATGACAGCGACACCGAGGCTATGCTGGCTTTTTTGGCCGCGCAGGATTGGTACTCGGGAAAAGTGGGCGCCATGGGCGTTTGTATTGGTGGCCATCTGGCGTACCGAGCCGCAGTCAATCCGGGGGTAGCCGCCGCATTTTGCCTCTATGCCACCGACATTCACTCGGGCACCCTGCCAAGCGCGCCCGGCAACGATTCTCTCAGCCGCACACAGGATATCCGGGGAGAACTGGTGATGGTTTGGGGCAAGCAGGATCCCCATGTCCCCCGTGCAGGCCGGGAGCTGATCCAGGCTCGCCTGGAAAAGTGCCACACTTGCTATAGCTGGCTGGAGGTCAATGCCGAGCATGCTTTTATGCGCGATGGTGATGCCAGGTACGATCCTGCCCTGGCGTTGCAGATGTTCCAGAATGCCATTGCCCTGTTTCAGCGTTGTTTGCGCTGAAGGTCCTCTAGGGTTTCGGAAGGCTGGGGGGGACCTGAGTTGGTGATTTTGGATTGTTGGCGCTTTCCTGGCTCAGTTTGAACACGGCTTTTTGCAGTATTTGGTTATTGGGATAATTGATCAAGGTGCCGTCTTCGCGACGAATTAGCACGTGAAAAAGTGCTATGTCTACAATTTCACCACTGATATCTTCGTCTTTGTCGACAACTTTGATTCTGTCACCTATTCGATATGGGAATACAAAAAAGATCAGTATTCCAGACGTAATATTACTTAAGATCGACCACTGTGCGACCAGTGCCACGCCCAATACAGCGAAGGCTGACGACACAAAAAGCGATATATCCTGATAGCCCAGTCCCAGTGATAAGGCTACCAACACCAAGGTGATAAAAAATAACAGGCCGTTGATGAAGCGCGTTACCAGAGTGGTTCTGGCTGCATTTACCTGCTTTCTTTGTGCCAGCAGTGCGATAGCCTGCTTTAAATGCCGGCGAATAAATACGAACGCGATGAGATAAAAACAGGCAAGCAGGATCTGATTTGTCATAATAGCTCCTTTGTCATGGACCCAAGCATTTTACCGTGATGGTCATAAGTCACCAAGGGTCAGAAAGGAACAGAATTTATGTCGCATTATCGCCTCTTGTGTCAGCAAGAAGACTCCCTTGGCCCCATTTGGGTGCTGGAAGATGATGAATACCGGGTGCTTGCCTTTGCCGAAAACGATGAGCAAAGTAAAATCAGCAAGAAAAGTCCGCACATCCCGGCCCATTCCTATGTCCAGGCCATGCTGCAGGTGCTGTTGTTCAGTGAGCCGCGCAGCGCCATAGTGCTGGGGCTGGGTGGTGGAGCCTTGGTGCACGCACTGCGCCGCTTTGATGCCGCCATCAAGATCACGGCCGTGGAGCTGAGGGAGCAGGTGATTACCCTGGCCCAGCGCTACTTTTATTTGCCCATTGGCAAAAAGGTGACCCTGTTGAATCAGGATGCGATGCAGTTCCTGAGCGAAAAGAGTCATAAAAGGGTCGATATAATCTTTGCCGATATCTACGGTGCCGAGGGCGTTGACGCCAAGCAGTTGGATCCAGACTTTCTTAACAATTGCGGTGGTTTACTTAAAGATAATGGCATCTTGGTGCTGAATTGTTGGCGTGAGCACAGCCAGAATGAGGCGCTCTATCGGCAGCTCAAGATGTTGTTTCCCGAACTGTACGGTTGCCTCACCAGTGGCGGAAACTGGATAGTCTTTGCTGCCCGCAGGCCTGGGCAATTGTCGCTCGACGGCATCAAGTCCCGTAATGCCGCGCTGTCCGAGCGCTTGGATTTTCAACTCGGCAAGACCAATATCCGCTTTGGTGTCTGGGACGGCCCACTGACCTGAGCCCCAGTGCTGGGTCGCCTGGGGCGGATTTTCATTGCGGTTCGTCATGTGTTTTTGAAAAAGCGATTAAGGCTATAGTTTTTATTCGTTATAAAAGATGATTTTTCTTGATTAGTATGCAGTTCAACAACAGAGCGCTGCCCATGGCCACGGTCTGAATGTACTGAACTGATAACTAACCAGGAGTAAATCATGACTCAATCCATCATCAACAGCACCATCAAGCCCTTCAAAGCCACTGCATTCCACAAGGGCGAATTCGTGCCTGTGACCGAGCAGGATCTGCTGGGCAAATGGTCCGTGGTGTTCTTCTACCCGGCTGACTTTACCTTTGTCTGTCCCACCGAGCTGGGCGACATGGCAGATCACTATGCCAAGTTGCAATCCATGGGCGTGGAAGTCTATTCGGTGTCCACCGACACTCACTTCACCCACAAGGCGTGGCATGACACGTCAGACACCATCAAGAAGATCAGCTTCCCTATGGTTGGCGATCCTACCGGCACCATCAGCCGCAACTTTGGCGTGATGATTGAGGAAGAAGGTCTGGCCCTGCGTGGCACCTTCGTTATCAACCCTGAAGGCCAGATAAAGGTCGCCGAAATTCACGATTTGGGCATAGGTCGCAGCGCCAGTGAACTGCTGCGCAAAATCCAGGCCGCTCAATATGTTGCTACCCACGACGGTGAAGTGTGTCCTGCCAAGTGGCAGCCCGGTGAGGAAACCCTGGCGCCGTCTCTGGATCTGGTAGGCAAGATTTAAGCCTCCAACGCCTTGCTCCGGGCCTTGCCCCTGTCCTGGCCCGGAGCCCTTGTCCCTCTTACTTTGCTTGCATCTGGAGTCACTATGTTAAATGCGGATTTAAAACAGCAGCTTGGAACCTATCTGCAAAATTTACGGCAAGACGTCAGGCTCGTGGTGTCTGCCGATGACAGCAAAAAATCCCAGGAGTTGCTCGAGCTGGCCAATGACATTGCTTCCTTGTCGCCCCTGGTGTCAGTGACCAGAGCCAAACTCGAGCTGACCCCGGCCATGCAGGTGACCAATGCCCAGGGAGCAGACATACGTTTTGCCGGTTTGCCAATGGGCCATGAATTTACCTCCCTGGTGATGGCGCTGTTGCACACCGGCGGCCACCCCCTGAAACTGGAGGCCGAGATCATTGAACAGATTAAAGCGTTGCCGGAACAGCTGAGGTTTGAAACCTTTGTTTCCTTAAGCTGCCAGAACTGCCCCGAGGTGGTGCAGGCGCTGAACATGATGGCAGCGCTCAACCCCGGGATAAGCAACACCATGATCGATGGTGCCCTGTTCCAGGACGAGGTGGAGTCGCGGCAGATCATGGCAGTGCCATCGGTTTACCTCAATGGTGAACTGTTCGCTCAGGGGCGCACCAGTCTCAAAGAGATATTGGCCAAGGTGGATAAGCATGCCGGCGCCCGCGAAGTTGAGGCCCTGGAGCGGCGTGAACCCTACGAGGTCTTAATCGTCGGCGCCGGCCCCGCCGGTGCATCGGCGGCCATCTACGCTGCCCGCAAGGGGCTGCGTACCGCGCTGGTGGCAGACCGCTTTGGCGGTCAGGTGACTGAAACCGTTGGAATTGAAAACTTTATTTCGGTTAAGGCCACCGAGGGACCCAAACTGGTGGCTAACCTGGAGGCCCATGTCCGCGATTACGAGGTGGATCTGATAGAAAATCAGAAAGCCATCCGCCTGACCCAGGATGGCCTCTATCAGCTGGATTTGGCCAGTGGCGCGCGGCTCAGCAGTAAGACGGTACTGATTTCCACCGGTGCCCGCTGGCGCGAAATGAATGTGCCAGGCGAGAAAGAATACCGCGGCCGCGGTGTGGCCTACTGCCCCCATTGTGATGGTCCCCTGTTCAAGGGTAAAAGGGTGGCGGTTATTGGCGGTGGTAACTCAGGTATCGAAGCGGCCATCGATTTGGCCAATATAGTTGAGCATGTCACAGTGCTTGAGTTCGACACCAAGCTCAGGGCCGACGAAGTATTGGTCCGCAAGGCGCGCTCCATGGGCAATATTGATATCATTACCCAGGCGCAGACCACAGAGGTGACTGGTGATGGTAACAAGGTCACCGGGCTGGTGTATACGGACCGCAGCAGCGGCGACAGTCACAGCATCGCCTTGGCGGGGATTTTTGTGCAAATTGGTCTGGTTCCCAACACCGAGTGGCTCAAGGAAACCCTGGAGCTGACTGCACGGGGCGAGATTGTGGTGGACCAGCGTGGCCAGACATCCTTACCCGGCGTGTTTGCTGCCGGTGATGTAACCAACGCGGCCTACAAGCAAATTATCATTGCCATGGGCAGTGGTGCCACTGCCAGTCTCGGTGCCTTTGATTTCCTTATCAGGCAAGGCGAAGAGCAGGCATCCCAAGCCGCCTGATATTAAAGTTCTGTACAGTAAGCCCCCGTATTGCCGGGGGCTTTATTATTTCCGCGCAGCAGAATCATAGGCTTAATCTTACATGCAGCGGTAGCGCAATAGCGGGCTTTGGTCTGTACTGAATCCAGAGATGGGTTTCTATGCGTGCACCTACGGCAATGGATCAGGATATTCCCGAGTTTAAAAGTCAACTGCGGCTGGAGTCTGCCCTGTACGTGCAAAATGGTCTGCAGTGGGTCAGTGCGGCCAGTTTGCTGTTGCTGGCGGCCATCACGCTTAACTGGCGCCTCAATGAGATAGGTCCGGCGGATTGGGGATTTTTCATGGCGGTACTGCCGCTGGCCTTTATCTGCCTGTTGGGGGCAATGTTCCTTGGCCATGGTGCCGTGCATCCTTATTCCCGCTGGTTGCTGCTGGTATTCCTGATGTTACTGGTGTGGTGCTGGCTGTTGTTTATTGCCGAGCTGCTGCAAGTCGCCCCCCAGTCCATTGCCGCCATGGAAGCCGTGGCGGACATCCTGGTGTTGCTGTTGATGATGGGACTGTTTCCGGACGCCCTGATGATAGCCGCAGGTCAGGTGCCCCTGGTGTGCTTCATTTGCCTGAGTCGCTACCAATCGATGCCGGAGAACCTGGCGTTTCCGCTGTCGAAATTTATCTGTCTGCTGGTGATCATAGCTGTGGGGCAGCAGGTGCTGTTCAGCTGGTTCAGCCGGGCCATTGCCGGCAGCGTTGAAAAACAAAAGTTACTGAAACAATTCAGGCGTTTGGCGTTGGTTGATGGTCTAACCAATCTGAGCAACAGGCGCCATCTGGATGAACTGCTGAAACAGGAGATCCGCGCTGCCCAGCGCAATGGTAGACCCCTGTGCCTGTTGCTGCTCGACATAGATTATTTCAAACGCCTCAATGACAGCCTGGGACACCAGGCCGGTGATGACTGCCTGGTTCAGGTGGCGGCCCTGTTGTCCGACGCCGCCTGTCGCCCGCGGGATCTGGCGGCTCGCTACGGGGGTGAAGAGTTCGTGCTTTTGCTGCCGGAAACACCCTTGGAAGGCGCTCTGGCCAAGGCGCAATCCGTGGCCGCTTTGTTGCATCAAAGAAATATCAGCCATCCCGACTCCCCCATTGCCGACCGGGTGACAGCGTCGCAGGGAATTTGCCAGTGGCAGCCGGGCATGGATGCCGACGCCCTGTTGCAGAGCTGCGATCGGCGTCTTTACCAAGCCAAGGGCCAGGGCCGTAACTGCATCATTGCCAGTGGCTGATATCACACATTTGTTATAAGGATGCTAAAAAAGCTTGTTTTAACGCAAGGAATCCACCAGGCATTGTTGCTAATTTCGGATTGTCAATTAGGCTTTAGTTCGGATGCACCTGACTATAAAAGGGTTTTCTATGAAACAATCGTTGGCAATATGTCTTGGCACTCTGTTGCTCAGTACAGCAGCGTCGGCCGAGGTTCACATTTCCGGGTTCGCCTCTGTGGTTGGCGGCCAGGTACTCGAGGGCAGTGGGGTGGAAGAGTTTGGCCTGGAGCCGACCTTTCTGGCCGATTATCCTCTGGTGGGCGCTTATACTGAGGAATGGAGTTTTGAACCCGACACCCTGTTCGGCTTGCAGTTCAGTGCCGATCTGATGGACGGTTTGTCTGCTACCGCCCAAGTGGTGTCCCGGGGCGCAGATAATTTCTCCGCCAGTTTTGAGTGGGCCTATCTGTCCTATGAACTCAATGAACACTGGACCTTGCAGGCGGGTAAAAAACGTTTACCTCTGTACTACTACAGTGACTTCTTTGATGTGGGTTACGCCTATCCCTGGATCAGGCCACCAGCAGACAATTACACCTGGCAGATCTTCAACTACACAGGTGCCAGTGCCCTCTATAACTACCTGATCGGCGATTGGACCATGACGGGCCAGATTTATTATGGCCGCGAAGACGATGAGCCAAACAAGCTGCTGTCCGAATTTTTCTTCGGGGCTTCCACCCGGGAGATCTGGAAGGACATTGGTGGTCTGGTGGTGCAATTCAACCGTGATTGGCTGGATATCCGTCTGACCCATATGCAGTACAACAACGAACGCTTCATCGGTGGTGAGCAGCGCATTTGGGATAATGGCAGCACGGAACGCAAGGGTAAGTTCTACGGTCTGTCGGTGAACGTCGACTGGAATAACCTGCTGGTGTTGACCGAACTGAACCGTTTGACCCTGGAGGGCTCAGATCTCGATACCTACCTGGTGACCCTGGGCTATCGCTTCGGTGATTTTCTGCCTTATGTCTCCTATTCAGACTTTGACGATGGTTCGGAAATTCACAATACCGCCTCTGTGGGCCTCAGATGGGACTTCCATCCATCGGCGGCATTCAAGATCCAGTACGATGACGTGACCGATGATGGTGTCGGTGCCGGTACCCCCGATTCATGGCGGGTGGCGGGGGATGCCAAGGCCATCAGTCTCGGCGTGGATCTGGTATTTTAGGAGAGCACTATGAAAAAACTATTGGGTTCTATTCTTCTGTGTTTGTGCTCCATGCAGGTCTTTGCCGGCGTTGCCGTGATTGTGCACCCCAGCAACGGCGATAGTCTCGACAAAAAAGACATAGAAAATATCTATCTCGGCAAGACCAAGTCCTTCCCTGGAGGAGGCCAGGCTGTGCCTGTCAACCTCGAAGGAGGGGCGGTCAGGGAGGCATTTGACAGCAACGTGCTGGGCAAGTCAGCCAGTCAGTTGAAAGCCTACTGGTCGCAGAAAGTCTTTACCGGTAAGGGCACACCACCCAAGGAAGTAGCCAGCGACGCGGAAGTCATAGGCTTGGTGTCATCCAACCCCAACATAATCGGCTATATTGATAGTAGCCAGGTAAACGGTTCGGTCAAAGTGATTGCCGAGTACTGAACAATTGGTGCCGGGAGCAATCCCGGCGCCCTTTTAGGGGCTAAGTATGAGATGGTTCAATAATCTCTCCATTTTCAAAAAAGTCGCCGCCATCTTCGTGTTGTCGGTGATTATCTTCGCAGTCAATCTTGGCATCAGCATAGTCTCCATCAATAAAAACCGTACTACCCTGAACTTCATGGGGGAAAAGGTGTACCAGAGAGTCGAGCTGGCCAACCAGAACGTGCTGTTGGTGCAGCGTTTGGATGAGGTCTATACCCAGGCCGTGTCTTTTGCCGACGAGGAATTGCTGGGTAATGCCGGTAATTTATACAGCTCGCTCAAGGCCAATTTGACCCAATTGCAGGATCTGGATGGTCCCAATGCCGATGCCTTGGCTGCCATGTTGTCAGCCCTGGATGCTTATAATCGTATGACGCTGGAATTGGCGCGGGGCATGTTGGACGGCACCCTGGACATGGCCAATATTGGTGGCATCAGCCAGAAAAAGTCAGCCGCGTACGATGGCTTACTGAAAAAAATCCAGGGATTCAAGAAAGATAAGGTCGCAGAATTCAAGGACACCATCCAAGAAGCCAGCGACAGATCCGAACAAAGCCTGTGGTTGACCCTATGGATTGGGGTGGCGCTGCTGGTCTTGATGGCAGTGGTCACCATTTCCATTGCCCGAGCCATAGGCCAATCGGCCGGCAACCTGGCTCATTCCCTTGGGGAACTGGCCGACGGCAAGGGCGATCTTAGCCACCAGCTTGAGGTGCACAGTCGTGACGAGCTGGGGCAGGTTTCCAGTAACTTCAACCGCTTCCTGCATCTGTTGGCCGAGGCGATTCAGCGGGTCGTCAATGTGACATCGCCGTTGCTTGACAGCGCCCACAGCCTCAAGGAAAAAATGGATATTGCCAGTGGTGCCACAGAGCGACAAAGTCGGGACGCGGGTACTGTGCAGCATTCGATGGAAGAAATGCGTCACTCGGTGCTGGATATTTCCCACAGTGCCAATCAAGCCGCCGAAGCTGCCCAGATTGCTGAACGGGAGGCCATGGAAGGGATGGCCGTGGTGCAGCGTACCATGGATATCTCCAAGGAGCTTAACCGGGAAATCGCCCTGGCGGCAGACTCAATCAACGAGTTGGCCCGGGATACTGAGAGCGTGGGGTCCATTCTCAATGTCATCACCTCCATTGCCGAACAAACCAACCTGCTGGCATTGAATGCTGCCATTGAAGCGGCCCGTGCCGGTGAGCAGGGCAGAGGTTTTGCCGTGGTCGCCGACGAGGTGCGGGCGCTGGCGTCCAAGACCGCCGATGCCACCAAGGAAATCCGTGAAGTGCTCACCCGGCTCAAGCAGGCTGCCGAGTCATCGGTCAGCACCATGGACGTGGCCATGAGCAAATCCAGTGAAAACGAGACCCATGCACAGCAAACGGGTCAGGCGTTGAAGACCATTCAGCAACAGATCGTCAGTATCAATGGAATGAACACCCACATAGCCAAGGCCACCGATGAGCAGTCCAAAGTGGCTTCCCAGGTGGTGGACAATGTGGTGGACATGAACGCCTCCTTCGAGCAGACCCTGGCTATTCTCAATCAGGTGCAAACCGTCTCGGACAATATGTCGGCCTTCGCCGATGAGCTGCAAAACGCAACCTCTCAATTCAAGCTGTAATCTCGCGACTCAGGGATGAGTTTCTCCCTTCTCCTTTTTTGGCCCACTCGGGACTTAAGTCGGCTATGTTTTCTCTCTAGCTTCAGGGTCATGCCCCGGGGTATGTGCGCGCTCAAAATAAAAAGCCCGGACAGGATCCGGGCTCAATGTTAGCTGTGTAACGGGTCAGGCCGTGGTGTCGATATTGTGGCCTGTGTTGCCCACCGGCGCGGATTTGGCAGGTGCGCTGGCCGCGTTAATGAGGTCGATAGCTATCTGACCTTCAGCTTCCTGCTGTCCCTTGGCGAGTTGCGCGACCTTAACGCCTATGGAGCCATTGGCGAGATTGGGGCTGATATTGGCTGAATTGACAGTGATTGCCATGCGTTACCTCTTGTTGGTATGACTTTCTGGTATGAATCGATACCTTTAATCGGCATCCTGTTCGGTTACTTTAATCGAAGGCCTGCCTAATTCAAGGACTATTTACCCGCCTTTTGGGTCGGCAACGGGGCTTTCCACTGAATTCAGTTGCTTATTAATTGGTCTGTCCACTGGGGTCAGCGATCGGCCACCAGGCTTTTGGGGGCGGAGTCGGATTCTTCACACCAAATCAGCTGCAGATTGCGGCTGGTGTCTGTCGCGGCGGTCCGGATAAGGCTGACCACAGGGGCAGCAAAGCCCTTGTTGCCCAGGTATTCCCGGACTCTGTCGATACGGCGCTGCGCAAGCCACAGATTGTATTGTCGCAGCTGTTCATCACCCTCATTGCTGTTAATGGCGAATTCCAGCCGTAAATATCCCGGCGCTGTGGGATCTAAGATGGCGTCCAGTAACTGACTACCGACCTTGCCGAAGTAGGAGCTATTTTTGTCAAAACTGATGCCGCCCAGGTCATTATTGCTGTCGCAATTGGCCCAGCTTTTTAGGCTTATCAGCATTAAAATCACAGCTAAAATTCTCATACCAACACCCTGTCGAAGAACAAAATCCTGCCAACGGCCCTAAGGCGGGCGCAAATGTAAGCCAATTCCGGGGCCATTGCAATTTTGCAGGGCTCATCCGGTGAAATTAAAGCCTAGTCGCTGCGGCCCTGAAGTGACAATTTTCTGCTTTGCTCCGCGTCATGCGGCGACCGGGCTCGCTTTTCATCCTCGGGGAAAGTATCTTGTGTACAAGATGATTGCCTGGCAACCAAGGCATGGAGACTCAGATGCACGATCCGCTGGCACTGGAAAATCAGGTGTGCTTTTCCCTTTATACCGCCGCCAATGCCATGGTGCGCGCCTACCGCCCCTTGCTCGACAAGTTGGACCTGACCTATCCCCAATACCTGGCCATGATGGTGCTGTGGCAGGAGGAGGGGATCAGCGTTAAAACCCTGGGGGGCAAGTTGCACCTGGATTCGGGAACCCTGACCCCCCTGCTCAAGCGGCTGGAGGCCAAGGGATTGCTGCTGCGGGAGCGCAGCAGTGAAGACGAGCGTCAGCGGGTCCTCAAGCTCACCGACGCGGGAAGGCACCTGAGACAACAGGCCGAAGGCATACCCCAGGCCATGCGCTGCCTGGTGGGCGGGGCCGCCGAAGAGTTGCAACAGCTTAAACTGTTGTGCGACCGCGCCAGTAAGCTACTTGACGGGAGCGACAGCTGATGCAGCACCTGGATCTGGTCGTTATAGGAGCAGGTATCAACGGGGTGGGGGTGGCCCAATTTGCCCGGGCTGCCGGCTATTCGGTGCTGTTATTGGACAGGGGCAAGGTTGGCGGTCAAACGTCGGCCAATTCCAGCAAGCTTATTCACGGGGGCTTGCGCTACCTGGAGTCCATGCAGCTGGATCTGGTGCGCAAGTCCCTCAAGGCCAGACGCGATCTGTTGCGTCTGGCGCCTGAGTTGGTGCGTCCCGTTCCCTTCTATATTCCCATTTATCGCCACAGCCGCCGCAGCGTCTTCACCATAGGCGCCGGTCTCAGCCTCTATGGTCTGCTCAGCGAATTTGATCCCCTTGGCCGCTTTCAGCGGGTTCCCAAGCTTGAATGGGCCAGGTTCAATGGCTTGAGGCAAGATAGCCTGCACACAGTGTTCCAATACTGGGATGCCCAGACGGACGATGCCCGTCTGACCCGGGCGGTCGCCGCCAGCGCCCGTGAATTGGGGGCTCTGGTGCAGGAAGATACAGAAGTGACTGCCATTCGCCATTCGGCAGCGGGCTGTGAACTGGAGTTGAGCTGCCATGGTGAAACCATCAGTGTGGCGGCCTCTGCGGTGGTCAATGCCGCCGGCCCTTGGGTCAATGAGCTGTTGCATCGGGTGCAACCTCCGGCACCCAGCGAACGCCTGCAGTGGGTGCAGGGCGCGCATCTGCTGCTGGATATTCCGGCATTTGACGGCATCTTTTACCTGGAGTCCTGCTTCGACAAGCGGGTGGTGTTTGTCATGCCCTGGTATGGCAAAACCTTGATTGGCACCACGGAAACGCCAATCGACAGCTTAGCCTCAGAGCCGCAGGTGACGGCCGCAGAGCAGGCTTACCTGTTGGGAATTTTTCGCCATTACTTTCCGGACGCCGGCAGTGAGTCGGAGCTGGCGCAAAAAATTGTGGCGCGTTTTTGTGGGGTTCGGGTCTTGCCCCGGGTGGCCAGCGATGCCTTCGATGCGCCCCGTGATACCCTTATCCATACCAGTCATTCCCATCCCAGGTTGTTGAGTCTGTACGGCGGCAAGTTGACCACCTTCAGGGACAGCGCCGCGGAGGTGTTGGGTTGGGTTCATGGCCGACTGGGCGCGAGAACTGAGCTTGCAGATCCCGACAAACTGATGCTGCACCCGGCGCCCGAGTGCCATTGGGATGATTTGTGTGTGCAAACGCGTTAAAGTGTGCGGCTTTTGATGTTGGAGGACTGCTCAGAGCAGGGCTCTGGCCTCCAAGCCGGCATCAAAGTCGCCAAGTTGTGCACCCTTTTACACTGAGGAGTCAGGTCTGTGCGTTGTGACTACTATTCCCAAGGTTTGTGCCGTTCGTGCAACCATTTGCCCGAGCCTGTTTCGGCGCAACTGGCCGCCAAGACGGCAACCCTGACTCAGTTGCTTGAGGGCTTGGCCGTGGAGCAGTGGCTGCCCCCCGTTTCAGGTCCCGAGCATGCTTTTCGTAACAAGGCCAAAATGGTGGTTATGGGGGCGGCCCATGCCCCTGTGCTGGGGATCCCGGGGCCCGATGGCCAACCTGTCAGCCTGTGCGATTGCCCCCTGTATCCCGCCGATATGCAGGCCCTGCTCCATGAATTGCAGGACTTTGTTCGCCGCGCCGGTATCCCGCCTTACCGGGTCGACAAGGCCAAGGGGGAGCTCAAGTTTATCCTGCTGACCCGCTCCCAGGTGCGCGGCGAATTTATGCTGCGCTTTGTGCTTCGCAGCCGTGACGCCATAGCCCGTATTGAGCGCGAGCTGCCGGGACTGCTGGCCCGTTGGCCAGGCATCAAGGTGGTGTCGGTGAACTTGCAACCCGTGCATATGGCAAGGCTGGAAGGGGAGGAGGAGATTTTTCTCACCGAGGCCACCCGGCTTGAGGAAGTGTTCAACGCCGTGCCGCTGTTTATCAGGCCCAAGAGCTTCTTCCAGACCAACCCCACAGTGGCTGCGGCCCTCTACCGCACGGCGGCCCGGTGGCTTGAGGAGATCAAACCTGCCAGTTTGTGGGATCTTTTCTGTGGGGTGGGGGGCTTTGGCTTACACTGCGCCTCGCCCAATGTCAGCCTGACCGGCATTGAAATCGAAGAAGAGGCCATCGCCTGTGCCCGCATGTCGGCCAAGGCGTTGGGGCTGGACAGGATCAGTTTCAGCGCCCTTGATTCCACCGGCTTTGCCGAAGGTCAGGACGCCACCGAGGTGCCCGATGCCATTATCGTTAACCCGCCCCGGCGTGGCATAGGCGAGAGTCTGTGTGCCCAGCTCAGTGCCTTTGCCCCCAAGGCAATACTCTATTCCAGCTGTAACCCCCACACCCTGGCCAAGGATTTGCGTGCCATCGAGGGATATAGGATTGCCAGGGTACAGCTGTTTGATATGTTCCCCCACACGGATCACTTTGAGGTGCTGTGCTTGCTGTTGCGTGAGGCGCGGCCGTAAAGCTGGAGGTCGGTCTGGCGGGCTTAAAGCGCCGGACGGCGCCAGCGCAGGCTGATGGCGGCGCCACCGAGTTCCACCGAGTCTTCCACCCTGAGTTTGCCCTGGTGCCAGATGGCGATTTTGCGCACTATGTAGAGCCCCAGGCCAAAACCGGCGCTGTTTTCACTCTCGCCACGGCGAAAGGCCTTTTTCAGATCGGCCTTTCCCTCACCAAAGCCCTGACCATCGTCTTCGATCATCAGGGTCCAATGGCTGGCATCGGCCATCAAGCTGATGCGGATCTGCTTTTGGGCATATCTGAGGGCATTGGCAATCAGGTTTTGCCCGGCCAACTCCATGCCCAGTGGGATGAGCCAGACCTTGCCGTCTGAGGCACGGCAATCGCAGTGGGTCAGCAATTGCACCTGTTCACCATAGATACTGAAATTTTCTGCCAGGGTTTGCAGCCAGTCGTCGGCATCCACCCACAGGCCCTGACTGCCGCTGTGGTGCTCCACCCTGGCAAAGGTCAGGTAGCTTTGGCTGAGGGCCTCTATCTGATCTATGTCCTCGGATAATCTGGCGGCGTAATTGGCCGGCAGCTGGCCCTTGGTCAACTCCAGCACAAAGCGCATCCGCGCCAGCGGCGTGCGGATTTCGTGGGACATGGTGCGCGACAGATCCCGATGCAACTGAATGAAGTCCACTATCTGGCGGGTCATGGTTTCAAAGCCCTGCGCCAGGGGATAAATGGCCGAGCGTTTGCTGATGTGGCTGTGCATCCGTTTCGGTTGACGGCCAAAGTCTATGGCCTGACGCTGCAGCAGACTGAGATCCCGGAATACCCGCCCAATCAGCAGCAAAATTGTCAGCGCCAGGCTGGCGTACAACAGGGGGATCAGCAAATTAATGGGGGAATCGCCGGGTCTTGGGCTCACAGGTCCCATTTCCCTGAGCTTGTCCCCGATAAGGGTATAAAAGTACAGCCTGTCATCGGCCTGGCGCAGGGCGATAACCTTGCCTTCGGCCAGCTGCGCCTTTAACTCGGGCGCAAAGGCAATACTCTCGGGAGCCAGATCGCGAAACCCCAACTGTCCTTGTTGCAGCAGCTCTTCGGCATCCAGGGCATAGCCATAGGCCTGATCCGACGCGCTGTAAATCAGGTTGAAAGACCAGACGATCAAACCACAGGAGGCGACTATCAGAATAAACAGCCGCAGCAGTTGTTTTTTCATGGGCGGGGGCCGTCGTGGTAACTGAGCAGATACCCCCGGCCGTGCACCGTTTTTATGGTTAAGGGGATGTCCAGACCGTCGAGTTTTTTACGCAGGCGGCTGATCTTGAGATCTATGGCCCGGTCGAGGCCATCATAGCTGCGACCGACAAATTGCTCGAACAAGTACTCCCGGCTTAGTACCTGATCCAGGGCGTGGACAAAGATCCACAGCAGGGTGGTTTCCTGGGTGGTAAGGGGGAAAGCCCGCTCACCGACGGTCAGTTGTTGCAGGCTGAGGTTCAGGCTGACCTCATGGTGTTGCCACTGTTGCGACTTGGGGTCACTGCCGCGTCTGAGTCTGGCCTTGATCCTTGCCAGCAGCAGGGCGGGCACCACGGGTTTGCTGATGTAGTCCACGGCACCCAGTTCCAGACCGCGGATCTCATCCTGGCTCTCCGCCAGGGCGGTCATAAAGATCACCGGTGCCTGGGTCAGGCGAGTTAAGGTCGGGTAAAAATCAAAGCCATCCTGCCCAGGCAGCATGATGTCGCAGATGATCAAATCAAATTCCTGTGCCGACAACAGGGGCATGGCGGCCTCAGCGGAACCGGCCAGCACCACCCGAAAACCCTCGGTCTCCAGGAAGGTGGCGATCAATTCGGCCAGGGCCTTGTCATCTTCAATCAGCAGAATAGTTACAGCAGATCCCAATTGAGCCCCCGTCGTTTGCGTTTTGGTGCCGGGTGATAAAGGGCGACCGACAGGGGCATGGAGGCCAACAGCTTGGCATTGGCGTCTCTCAGCTCCAGCGCGGTGTCCTCCTCCAGTGCCAGGGTGAGTTGGTCATTCAATTCGCTCAGGGATTGATAGCAGCGCAGCGGCTGGGAAGCATGTTTCAGCCACAGGCACAGATCCTGCTGTTGCTCACCCTGGAAATGAATGTCTATCTGTATCTTGCAGGGCAAATTTTCCTTGGTGGTGGCACAGGCCTGGGGATTGACGCTGAATTCATCGGCAAGCAGTGGCTGGCCAACCAAGGCGAACATCAAGATAAGCAAGCTTCTCATCCCCATGGCGGCCCCCTAGAATCCGTAACTTATGCCGATGAAACCGGCAAAGTAATCATCCTGATCGATAAGGATGCTGTTGCGGATCTCGCTGCCGAGCCAGGTGTGTTTGGCGGTGGCAACCAGGGTCAGGCTGTCGGTCAGAGGGACATTGAACACGGCCTTAACATACCAATTGCTGCTGGCATCCATGCGGCCACCGCGGGGAACCCTGCCGGCAAACTCCTTGGGGCGAATGCCATAGTAATAGGTCACCAGTTCTTCGCTTTTGTAGACTCCACCGGCTTCTATGCCGGCAGCGCCCCAGGACCAGGCGAAGGCTTTTTTCAGGCTCAATTGCCACTCGTAACCATTGTGCACACCGGTGACGTCATACATCAGTGCCGTAGTCATATCGAAGGCCGGGGTATACCAGGTGGCACTGGGGCCGCCCATATAGGACAGCTTGCGTTTGATGGATTCGGGTTTGAATTTGGCCCCTGGGCGCACTGTATCTCTTACCGGTGTAAAGCCCAGCACATCGGCCACCAGGAGTTTGCCGATACCGTCGTATTCGTAAAAAATGCCGTCCTCATTGAGCTGGCCCTGAATATCCAGGCTCAGCCAGTCACTTTCGAACAGGCTGTAGCCCAGGGTGAAGTTTTCGGCATAGAAATCGTCACCATAGTAATACCAGCTGGGCAGCACCCAGGTGGTAATGTCCTCGGTCTTGGCTCTGGGGTTTTCAAGCACGCCATAGCCCACAGCCACCGAGATCTGCCAGTCTCCCGGGCTCACTGTTTGCAATTCATCGGCCTGAGTAGCAAAGGCCAACGACAGCATCAGCAGTAACAGTTTGCAGCATTTCATCGTGAGTTGGTTTGGTTATCCGTTTGCCGTCAATGGCGGGTAATTATTGTTCGTCTGTGAGCACAGACTAGCATTTGAGACGTTTGTCTCCATCAATTTTCTGACAAAGGCTACAAAATGCTACAGGCTTGTTTGGTGTTTCTTTGTTGTTAAGTATGTAAACCAAAACTACAAAATGCTACATCAAAGTGCTGACGTTTTCGCCGTTTCCGGTGCTTAGATTGGTCTCCCGTCCGCGTCTCAACCCCAGCGTGGCTCGGAGCAGACAATCTAACGATAGTGGAGAAAACGTCTTGAAACTGAACCTGATAACAAGTGCTGTGGTGGCGACCCTTTACGGGGCCAGCAGCATGTATGCAGCCGCAGCGCTGCAGCATCAACAAGTCAACAAGCTTGAACCTCTCAAGCTGAGTCCCGAACAAATTGCCAATCTGCAGGCACCTGCCCAGATGACAGAAGATGCCCTGCCACAGGGTGAAGGTGTCAACCTGCAGATCACCCCTCAATATCGTAAATTCGAGTACGAACAGGGGCTGACCGGTGAGCATGTTTACATAGTCCGCCTGAACCAAAAACCACTGGCACAGTCCAGTATTGGTCAGCAGGCCCGCAGCGCCAAGGGCGGCAAGGGCAAAATGTTTGTTTCCGGTAAGCCGGTAAACAGTGAGGTTGCCGCCTATCGTGCCCAGTTGTTGGACAAGCAACAGATGGTGCTGTCCGAGGTAGCCGCCAAGGTGGGCCAGGCACCTGTGCGTCAGCAGTTCACCAATGCCATTAACGGTTTTACCATGTCCCTGACCCAGGAGCAGGCCGAGGCCGTTTCCAAGCTCGCGGGTGTGGCAAGCGTACAGCGCTCCAAGATCTATGAGCTGCAAACCGATGCGGGTCCTGAGCTGATCCAGGCCGACAAGATTTGGACTGGTGAAGTGACCCAATCAGTGCCTTACAAGGGTGAAGGCATCATCATGGGTATAGTGGATACAGGTGTGAACACCGACAGCCGCTCATTCGCCGATGTGGGTGATGACGGTTACGATCACACCAATCCCTGGGGCTCAGGTAACTATGTGGGTGACTGTACCCTGGAAGGTTTTGAAAGCCTGTGTAACGACAAGCTGATCGGTGTCCGTTCATACCCTGTTATCACCGACAACTTCACCAATGGTCTGTTCGGTGCCATAGTGCCGCCCGTGGGTGAAGATTATCAGGGCCATGGTTCTCACACCGCCTCTACCGCCGCAGGTAACGTGTTGCTGGATATGGACTATATCAGTCCTGAGCCAGGTGTTGCTTCAGACGGTGTCGTCATCAAGGAAAACCTGTTCCCGCACATGAGCGGTGTGGCCCCCCATGCCAACATAGTGTCTTATCAGGTGTGCTTCCCATCCAACAATGTTCCCGGTTACCAGGGTTGCCCCGGTGAGGCCCTGATTGGTGGTATTGAAGATGCCATTACCGACGGTGTTGATGTTATCAACTTCTCCATCGGTGGTCAGGATTCCCATCCCTGGACCGACGATATCGAACTGGCGTTCCTGGCCGCCCGCGAGGCCGGCATTTCTGTCGCCGTAGCGGCAGGTAACTCTGGCCAACCTCCAGGATACAAGGAATACTTCGGCGCCATCGACCATGCGTCCCCTTGGTTGCTGAACGTGGCGGCCAGTACCCATGGCCGTGAAATCGAGATTGAAACTAAACTGACCGACCCCATGGGTGGCGCCGAAGCGCCCAAGTGGAGCGAGATAGTCGGCGGTGCGGTCAACAAGGAATCTGTTACCGGTATGGTGGTACAGGCCAAGAACTTTGGTGACGAGTACTGCGGTACCCCATTCCCGGCGGGCACCTTTGATCTGACCGACAGCGGTGGCAACCCGGTTGATGTGATCGTGGTCTGTAAGCGTAACAGCCTCAGCGATCCAAACGGTATTGCCCGCAGTGCCAAGGCCGACAACATCAAGGCCGGTGGCGCCGATGGCATGATCATGTACAACTATGCCAATGCCGATGCGATAGTGGCGACTGCGGCCTACTCTGTGCCCAGTGTCCATATCACCAAGCAGGAGTGGGATGGCCTTTCCGAAAATGCTTACTATGGTCTGGCCGATTGGCTGGCCAAGGGCACGGATCATATGCTGACCATCAGCGCCACCGCCATTGATCGGATGATTGACCCTTCCAAGGCAGACTGGCTGGCAGCCTTCTCCTCCCGCGGTCCAAGTCCATCGACTCCTGAGGCACTGATCCCTGCGGTTGCCGCTCCAGGTGTTAACATCTACGCCGCCTATGCCGACGAGCATCCGTTTACCGGTTCTGCTTCAGGTGACTACGCCTTCCTCAGCGGTACCTCCATGGCCTCGCCACACGCCGCCGGCTCCATGGCGCTGCTCAAGCAAGCCCATCCGGACTGGACCGCTACCGAAATCCAGTCAGCTTTGGCCATGACTGCAGAGAACAAGGTGCAATACCATCGCCTTAACGACGCAAACGGTGATGTGGGTCTGGCCTCTACCTATCGCGCCGGTACCGGTCGTATCAACGTTGCCAATGCCGTGCAGGCGGGCCTCATCATGGATGAGACCGCGGATAACTTCCGTGCCGCCGATCCGCTGAACGGCGGTGCCGTGCACAAGCTGAACATACCTCAGTTGGTGAACTTTAGCTGTAAGCCCAAGTGTCAGTGGATCCGCACAGTAAAAGCCACCAAAGACGGCAGCTGGACCGTGACAGCGGACGATGTGATGAACTGGGCCTATGATATGCGTTCGCAGATGAAGCAGAACGGTGTCAATATCAAGGTCAGCCCAAGCGAGTTCACCCTGGCTGCCGGTGAGACCCAAGCCATAGTGGTTGAAGCCTCCATTATGGACACCCAGGAATGGTTCTCCAATGCCGAGGTGGAGCTGCACTCCAATCTGATCTTCACCGAAGCCAGTGGTAAATCGCCCGAGGCTCACTGGCCCGTGGTGTTCAAGTACGACATGAACGACATGCCGGCCCGTCTTGAGGCAACTGCCCATCGCAACGAAGGTGATGCAGTGCTCAAGGGAATTAAGCTGCCGGAAGGCGACAGCATCCATGGCCGCATATTTGCCCCGGTTAAAGCCGATGTGCAGACCCTGGTATTGCCCAAGGACAATGATGGCTTCTTCCCATGGACTGCAGGTGGCGAAAATGCCGCGCCCATGGAAGATCGTCTGGATGAAGCCACGGCAACCGTGCTTATCAACGTGCCGGCCAATGCCCGTCGTCTGATCGTGGAGTCCCTGGGAACCACAGAATCTCCGCTGGATGGCACCCTGGATAAGGGTAACCTGTTGGTGTATGTGGGCAAGGACTACAACGGCAACGGCCAACCTGATCCGTTTGAAGAGCTGCTGTGCGTCTCCAACCACATTGCTTACAACAACTTCTGTAACATCAACGAGCCGGAAGAAGGTCAGTACTGGGCTGTGTTCTATAACTCCCGCAAGGGCAGTGCACAGAACAACTACCTTGATTTCCCTGAGGAAACCTTCCAGTATGCCGCTGCCGTTGTCACCGATGACCTGGCTGGCAATATGAGTGTTGACGTGCCTGCCAGCAACGGTAAGGAGCCGGTAGACATTCAGGTGAACTGGAATATGCCGGAAATGCAGGCAGGGGATCTGTACTACTCCCTGATTGACTTCGGCACCTCAGCGGTCAATGCCGGCAACATAGGCAAAACCGCGTTCAAGCTCAACCGTGGCAAAGATGATGTCAGCCTGGATGTGCCTGTAACCGGAGCCACAGAAGGTGACTGGGTACCCTATACCTTTACCGTACTGCCCAATGACTCGGGTGCTGACCGTGCCTTTACCATTACTGCTGATGTACCGGCCGATCTGAGCCTGAGCGCCGAGGATATCCTGGCTTCCTCCAGCGCCATTGTGACCGACATCAGTCTGGAAAATGGCAAGCTGACCATCAGTGGTGTTCAGCCTGACACCCGCGATCTGGAGCCATCCTACAAGATCAGCACCAACGTTGAAGATGCCATGTGCCGTACGCCGAACTTTGGCAACAGCAACCCTGGTGGTTATGTGAACCTGGAAGAGTTCCGTCTCTATCCTCAGTTCGGTGGTTTTGCGCCGGTGGAATACGATGCCAATGGCAATGCTGTCAGAAACAAGGACAACCAGCTTCTGTACCGCAACGGTATTGAGCTGCCAATGGATGTGGTTTTCCGTGGTGCTTACGATGCCTTCCACCTGTACAACAATACCGACAACCTGAACGCCGGGCGTGAGAACTACCTGGACATCCGTGCCCATGGCTTTGTGTCTCTGTGGGGTGGACAGCCGCTGTTCTACCCATGGCATGACATCTTCCCGTACCAGAACTTCCCCTATGAAAGCATAGGTATGCTGTGGCGTGGGTTTGGATTGGGTGCCGGTGCGACCCAGGCCATTATGGCTGCGCCGCTGGTGAATAGCATGAATGAGCGCTCGGGTATGACCATCGCCAGTACCAATACCGGTTGGGCGATTCTGGAATATGACAATGCCCGTTCCTACAAGCCTGCCGGCCGTGACGCCAAGCGCGTTTACCAATGGGAGGAGCAGGATGACAGGTTCGACTTTGAGCTGATCTTCAATGCCAACACCCGTTACGGTGACGGTGAATACGAGCTGATGATGGCCTACGACAATATCGACTTCGGTAGTCAGGATGCTCGTGGTTCCATCGGTGTGCAGGGCTTCCGTGGTGGTCTTTATGCCTACGGTCCACTGGAGTCCTATCGTGGTGAGCAATTTGCCTTCAACGATCTGGATGAGAAGCTGAAGAACGGTCTGGTGATCTGCTATGACTACCAGGGCCCTGAGTCATCTCAGTTTGAAGTGACTGCCTGGACCAAGGTGAAGCCGTCTGCCGCAGGCAAGACCCTGGCCTTCAACGCCGTCAGTCAGGTTGAAGGTATGGCCGATATCGAAATTAACCACGATATCACAGTGCCGGGCAACCTCAGCATCGGTGGTATTGCCGACCAGAGCGTGGCCGAAAACACCACTCTGGAAGGTATCGAAGTGCTCTATGCCGATGAGCAGAACAGCGTCAACCAGATCACTGTGACCGGTGAGCACATCACCGCCACAGTATCCGGTAACACTTCTGGCAGCACCTTCAGCATCACCCCGGAAAAAGATTTCCACGGTGAAGTGGAAGTGACTGTGACCGTCAGCGATGTGGAAAACCCAAGCGATGCCTCGTCTACCAGCTTCATGCTGACCGTGGTATCCGATGGTGTTGAGCCACAGCCACCGGTTGTCACCCCTGAGCCTGAGCCAGCTCCTGCCGACAGCTCCGGCGGTGGTAGCACAGGTCCTCTGGCCCTGGCCCTGCTGGCCCTGATGGGCGGTCTGCGTCGCCGTCGCTGAGCCTGCAACATCAACCCTGGCACCGACGGAGTTTGAATATTTGACACAAGGATGTGTCACCCTTTTTGCCCCTTGGGGCTAACAGGGCGAGCCAGGCATGTATTCCCAAGACCAGGGCTTTGTCCCTGGTCTTTTTTATTTCCCCGCCGTCACTCTGCTGTGTTAAAGATGTCATAATCTGCCACTCTTTCCCCTTTGGCAGTTCGGTGGAGACCTAAGCTATGTGGTTAATCTTTATTCGCTTTTTGATGCTGGGGCTGACCAGCTTCGGTGGTCCGTCCGCCCATATAGGTTATTTTCGCCGCACCTTTGTTACCGAGCTTGGCTGGCTCGATGAGCGCCAGTTCGGTTCGCTGGTGGCCCTGTGCCAATTCCTGCCGGGACCGGGTTCCAGTCAACTGGGCTTTGCCATAGGCTATGGCAGGGCGGGATTGGGCGGCGCCCTGCTGGCGTTTCTCGGTTTCACCCTGCCATCCTTTACGCTCATGTACCTGCTGGCGGTCACCAGTGCCAACGCCCTGGGATTGGACTGGTTCGAGGGTGTGATCCACGGGCTCAAGTTATTGGCCGTGGTGGTGGTGGCCGATGCCTGTCTTGGTATGTACAAGCAGTTCTGCCAACGGTCGCTGACCCGCGGCATCATGCTCGCCAGTGCCCTGACTTTGCTGCTGGCTGGCGCCCTGTGGAGCCAGATGTTGGTACTGCTGCTGGCGGCGCTGCTGGGCAGCCGCCTGTTGGTGGGCGAGGTGGGTGAACCGGCTCCCCCGACCAAACTGCGCAGCCATTACCTGGTGATCTTCGGTCTCTTGTTGCTGGGCGCCTTTTGGTGTTTGTTCAGCCCGGTGGACCCACTGGCGCAACTGGCCGCCGGTTTTTACCAGGCGGGCGCTCTGGTGTTTGGCGGGGGGCATGTGGTGTTGCCCTTGCTGCAACAGACTGTGGGCGCCGAACTCAGTGCCGACCGCTTCCTTACCGGCTATGCCGCCGCCCAGGCCATGCCGGGTCCCATGTTTACCCTGGCGGCGTTTCTGGGGGCCGACAGCTGGCAACAAAGCCCGTTAATGGGCGCCTTGCTGGCCACAGCTGCCATCTTCCTGCCGGGCTTTTTACTGCTGCTGGGATTACTGCCTGCCTGGCACAGCCTCAGCCGCAAACCCGCCATTGCCGGTGCCATTGCGGCGGTCAATGCGGCCGTGGTGGGCTTGCTGGTGGCCGCTCTGTATCAGCCGGTATTTGTGTCTGCGGTGGCCGGTCCCCGCGACATGGCCCTGATACTGCTGGGGTTTGCCTGCCTGCAGTGGTTTAGATTGCACATAGTGCTATTGGTGGCGGGCTTTGCCCTCGCTGGCCTTGGATTTGAGTTGTTGGCATAAAACCTCTTATGAAAATTCAACAGATACAAGCTTTTGTGTTGGCCGCCGAACTGGGTTCGGTTTCTGCCGCGGCGCGACGGCTGGGCAAGCGTCAGCCACAGCTCAGTCAGTGGATTGGGGATCTTGAGCTGGATCTCGGGGTCGAATTGTTTGTGCGCAGCCAGAACCAGATTGTCCTGAGCCCGGCGGGGGAACAATTGCTGCCCAGGGCAATCTTGGCACTGGGCCAGTGTGATCAGTTACAGGCGGAGGCTATGAGTCTGGTCCAGCACGGCACCGGGGTCATCACCCTGGGGGTTGAGAACTACATTCCCATGGACAGACTGAGTCCGGTCATCGACAGTTATCTCAGGCAACTTCCCCAGTTGGATCTGGTTATCCGCAGTGGCTCCCAGGAGGCGCTGACGACGGCATTCAGTGATGGGGATTGCAACCTTATTCTGTTGCATGAGAGCCTGGCGCTGCACCAACCCCAATGGGGTTATTGTCGCCTGGGCGAGTATCAGGAGCTGATGCTGGTCAATGCTTCGCACCCGCTGCAGGGGGAGCCTGTTCAGGACCCGTCACGGCTCGCGGCCTATCGCGAGCTGGTGTGGGCCAGGGGTATGCCACAGGGAGACGAACTCGAAGTGGGTTACTCAGGCCGCTATTGCCTCATACCGGATCTGCATACGCTGTTGTCTGTGCTCAAGAGCAGTGACGGCTTTGCGCTGCTGCCGGAGGATCTGGTGCGTGGTGAACTGGATGCCGGTGAGCTGCGTGAGTTGAGGCTGAGCACAGAACTGTCGCCACGCGCACGCCGCCTGGAACTGCGCTGGCATCACGGTTTTGATACCAGCGCCCTGGGGGCGCCACTGCTGGCGCTGCTCAGGCAACACCTGGGACAGCCCTAGCCATGGCTTAGTTATCCGTATCGAATACCACTTCTCCTTCCAGCAGCGTCATCAGTATTTTGGTGTTGGCTATCTGCTCCGGTGCCAGGTGGGTGATGTCTCGCTCCAGTACCACCAGATCTGCCGACTTGCCCAGGCTCAACGAACCCGTGATGGTCTCGATTCCCAGAGCGCGGGCGGCATTGATGGTATAGGCCGCTATGGCGGCGTGCACATCTCCAAGACCGGCCTGCTGTAGATAGACGGCATTGGCAATGCCGACCAGGGGATTGATGTCGTTGACATTCCAGTCGCTGCTGAGGGTGACATTGGCACCGCTCTCGAACACGGGATTGATGGGCAGCAGGGCATGTGCCCGGTTTTTGCCGATGAAAGGCTCGGCCCAGCTGTGGTCCTGTGCGGCAATATAGTCACTGCCCAGCTGAAAGTCCGCATCCACATCCAGTTGGGCAAAACGCTGGATATCTGCCTTGTCTATCATCTCAAGGTGCGTCATGCCGTAGGGACGACTGACGCCTCTGGCACGCAGTGTCGCTATGGCATTCAAGGTGTTGCGCACCCCCGCATCGCCTATGGCATGGATATGGGCACCGAACCCCAGCTTGTCGAGTTCGGTGAGCCACCAGGCCATCTTGTCGGCGGCAATGTATTCCAGACCATAGGGAAGTTCAGGGGTATAACTCCAATCATAGGGGGCCAGGGTGCTGGCAGTACCGTTGACTATGATGCCATCGCTGTACAGCTTGACCTGATTGATCAGCAGCCTTCTGTTGGTATCGTCGCTGTGTATTTTGGCGAAAAAGGCCAGCTGCTCGGCGGGATCCACATCCGGGTACACCCAGGGCCTCAGGCTGACCCTGGCACTCAGTTCACCTTTCTGTTCGGCCTCAAGCCAGGTATCCAGCCAGCCGCGTTTCCAGTACAGGCGGCCATCGCCTATGGTGGTGATCCCATGGGCGGCGGCCTCGGCTAGGCCATTCATCAGTCCGCGATAGTTGGCCTGCCTGAGGTTAGGCTGTGCCAGCCAGGCCAGTTCCATCAGGCGATCGCCGGCGTTATCCAGCAGTACGCCCAACAGCTCACCGCTTTGCATGTCCTTGAGGTATTTGCCGCCCTGGGGATCCTGGCTCTGGGCATTTATGCCGGCCTTGGCCAGAGCCCTGGAATTGACCCACATGGAATGGGACGTTTGCTCCATGATGATCACCGGGTTGTCGGGAAACAGCTCGTCGAGAAGTTGCAGCGGTGAAGTCTTGTCATCACTGAGCAATACCGCCAGCTCGTGGCCATAGCCCAGTAACCATTCGTCCGGCGCCAGTCCCGCCTTACAACTTCGCAGGCGCCGGATATAGGCATTGAGATCTTTGTCCTTATCCAGCAGGCAATCGCTGCCTATGTCAGAAGCTGCCTCGAACACATGGTTATGATTGTCGATAAAACCCGGCATCAGGAAGGCACCCTGCAGATCCAGTAGTTGGGTCCGGGGGCTGGCATATTCCATCACCCTGGCCTTGGAGCCAATCTCTACTATCTTGCCGTCTCTGATGGCCAGACTGTCGGCCGTGTCATGGCCATAGATGCTGGCGTTGGTGATTATGGTATCTGCCAGTTCGTCGCTGGCACAGGCCGATAGGGTAATCAATCCACCGAGCATTAGCCCCTGAAGCAGGCGGCCACTTTTGGTCTGTCTCATTTTTGCTATCTCTGCTGGAATAAGTAGGCCTATTTTATTAGAACAAAGAGGTGGTGAAAGTTAGCTGCTATCCTGCTTTTGGGATAGCGATTGGGGCGCAGACTGTCTATGGTGAATCTGCCAATAGCAGGTATTTCAACGGGCCATCAGCGGGTCATCTTTTTCACAAATACCACCACGAACAAAGCGATTGTGAAACTGCCGGTGAAGGCTTCGATGGCGGCCGTCAGGCGTGAGAAACCTATGGGGGTAAAGTCACCATAGCCCAGGGTGGTAAAGGTCACCACGGAGTAATAGATGCAGTTGAAGAACAAATAGAAGTTCATCATAAAGGTATTTTCGGCGCGGAAAATGTGGATATTGCCGCCGTAACTGAGGCCGGTGAAGAAGTAAAATACCGCGCAGATGAGGATCAGCACCATGGAAAAGCCGATAACCCGCATAGGTGACTCGCCGTAACCGCAGAACAGGTCGATAAGCTTGGACACCATGCGCTTTCCCGAATACTTGGGCATCTGGTGCCGGCGCATGGTCAGCTCCTTCTGGATGAAATGCCCGGCCATGGCAAACAGGCCCTCACGCTCGGCGGCCTTGCGCAAATCCCGGTAGATCTCTTCCGCCTGCTGAAAATAATCCAGGGCGATTTCCATCTCACCGACCCGCTCGGCTTCCAGCGCCATTTTTTCCTGCTTCAGCAGTTTGCCGGTATTGATATTGTCTATCTTGCTGCCATTCCATTTAATACCCAGCAGATTGCAGTTGGTCAGGTTGGCGCAGTGAACATTGGCTTCCCGCAGATCGGCCTTCATCAGGCTGGCATTTTCCAGATTGAGGTTGAACATGTGGGCGCCCTGGAGATTGGCGCGATACAGCTCGGCGTGGCTCATATCAAAGCCGGTCTTGCTGTGGTGTTTGACCAAATCTATGCCGGCCAGATTGGCACGTTTGAGACAAATGCCCCTGAGCATGCCACCCCCGCGGGCGTATGCTTCCAACTTGGCTTTGTCATCAATGCCATCCTTGATGATGCGGGGATCATGCCAGTAACACAGGCCACTGGGACCGGCGGGTTCCGAGCAGGAAAATCCTTCATCTTCGTGATAGCAGCATATTGGGCTGTTTTCGCTCATGGCAAAAGTATAGTTGCCTTTTATCGGCCACAATGTGCCCGAGTCAAAAATAGCCATTGATAATTAACAAGTTGAATTCATGTTGAATTTAATTCCCATCCAATGGGGATAATTTGGGGGGGCCCAGCCCACCACAGCCCTGATGTAACTGGCGCCGGGCCTGGCCTTGGGGTAGAATGGCGCGTTTAATTATTCCCGAATATTTTCGCCATTAAGTTGATATAGCCATGTTTGAAGTCAATCCGGTTAAATTCAAAATCAAGGAGCTGGCCGAGCGCACAGATCTCCTTAGGGGGTATCTTTGACTACGACGCCAAGAAAGAGCGTCTGGAAGAAGTGACCCGCGAGCTGGAAAGCTCTGATGTATGGAACGATCCCGAGCGTGCCCAGGCCCTGGGTAAAGAACGCTCCAGCCTGGAACTCGTCGTCAAGACCATAGACGACATGGACAGCGGCCTCGAAGATGTCGAGGGTCTGTTGGAACTGGCCGTTGAGGAAGAAGATCAGGAAACCTTCGACGATGCCCAGTCCGAACTGGCCGATCTCGAAAAGCGCCTGGAAGATCTGGAATTCCGCCGCATGTTCTCCGGCCAGCAAGATCCCTCCGACTGCTACCTGGACATACAGTCAGGTTCCGGCGGTACTGAAGCCCAGGATTGGGCCGAAATGGTGCTGCGCATGTACCTGCGCTGGGGTGAAACCCACGGCTTCAGCCCAGAACTGATTGAAGTGTCCGATGGCGATGTGGCCGGTATCAAGAGTGCCACCATCAAGTTCACCGGCGAATACGCCTTTGGCTGGACCCGCACCGAAACCGGCGTACACCGCCTGGTGCGCAAGTCGCCCTTTGACTCCAGCGGCCGTCGTCACACCTCGTTCTGCTCGGTATTCGTGTATCCGGAAATCGATGACTCCATCGAAATCGATATCAACCCGGCGGATCTGCGTATCGACGTATACCGCGCCTCGGGTGCCGGTGGTCAGCACGTTAACCGGACCGAATCCGCGGTGCGTATTACCCACTTGCCCACCAATACCGTGGTGCAGTGTCAGAACGACCGCTCCCAGCACAAGAACAAGGACTCGGCCATGAAACAGCTGAAGGCCAAGCTGTTCGAGCTGGAAATGCAAAAGCAAAACGCCGAGAAGCAGGCGCTGGAAGAAACCAAGTCCGACATCGGCTGGGGCAGCCAGATCCGCTCCTACGTGCTGGACGACTCCAGGATCAAGGATCTGCGCACCGGCGTGGAAACCCGCAACACCCAGGCGGTGCTTGACGGCGATCTGGACAGATTTATTGAAGCCAGCCTGAAATCCGGGCTGTAATTTACGAGAAGAGACGATGACTGAACAAATCCAAGATGAGAACAAGCTCATTGCCGAGCGTCGCGCCAAGTTGGAGCACATTCGCCCCAACTGCCCAGCCAGTGGTCACCCGAACACCTTCCGTCGTAAACACAAGGCCGCCGAACTGCAGGCTCAATTTGGTGACAAGACCAAGGAAGAGCTGGAGGCCCTGGGCTTCAAGACCGCCATCGCCGGCCGTGTGATGGCCAAGCGTGGTCCCTTCCTGGTTATTCAGGACGTGTCCGGTCGCATCCAGGCCTACGCCGAAAAGAGCGTCCAGGCCGATCTGAAAGAGCGTTATGCCGGTCTCGACATAGGTGACATTATCGGTGTCGAAGGCACGCTGCACCTGTCCGGCAAGGGCGATCTGTACGTCAACATGGAACAATACCAGCTGCTGACCAAGGCCCTGCGCCCGTTGCCGGAGAAGTTCCACGGTCTGACCGATCAGGAAACCCGTTACCGTCAACGCTACGTTGACCTTATCGTCAACGAAGACTCACGCAACGCCTTTATGATGCGCTCCAAGGTGATCGCCGCCATACGCAACTTCATGGTGAGCAAGGAATTCATGGAAGTGGAAACCCCCATGATGCACGTGATCCCGGGTGGCGCCTCGGCCCGTCCGTTCGTGACCCACCACAACGCCCTCGACATCCAGATGTTCCTGCGTATCGCCCCCGAGCTGTACCTCAAGCGTCTGGTGGTGGGTGGTTTCGAGCGCGTATTTGAGATCAACCGTAACTTCCGTAACGAAGGTCTGTCGCCACGCCATAACCCTGAATTCACCATGATGGAATTCTATATGGCCTACGCCGACTACAACGATCTGATCGATCTGACCGAGGAAATGCTCTCCAGCATCGCCAAGGAACTGCTGGGCGACACCAAGCTGCCCTACGGCGAGCACACCATAGACTTCGGTGGTCCTTACGCCCGTATGACCATGCTGGAAGCCATCAAGCACTACAACCCCAACAACGCCACCATCCAGGGCATGAGCTACGAGAACGTCAAAGATCTCGAATTCATGCGCGCCCTGGCCAAGGACGTGGGTGTAGAGTACGAGAAGTTCTGGAGCTGTGGTCAGCTGCTGGAAGAGATCTTCGGTGAAACCGCCGAGCCCAAGCTGATGCAGCCCACCTTCATCACCGGCTACCCCGCGGACATTTCACCGCTGGCGCGCCGTAACGATGAAAACGACTTCATCACCGACCGCTTCGAGTTCTTCATCGGCGGCCGTGAAGTGGCCAACGGCTTCAGTGAGCTCAACGACGCCGAAGATCAGGACCGTCGCTTTAAGGCCCAGGTGGAAGCCAAGGACGCAGGTGACGACGAAGCCATGTTCTACGACGCCGACTACATCACCGCCCTGGAACACGGCCTGCCACCAACAGCGGGTCAGGGGATTGGTATCGACCGTCTGGTGATGTTGTTTACCAACACCCACACCATTCGTGACGTGATCCTGTTCCCGGCCATGAGGCCACAGGGGTAAGGATTGTTTGGCGTTTCCGCCATTGAATAAAAAAACCAGCCGCAAGGCTGGTTTTTTGTTGCATGAAGTTTTAGAACAATTGAGATTGTCGCATAACTAGCATTCATAAATTCTGATTTATTCTATAGGTCATTTGATTCTGAATGATCCCTCTAACAAGCCTTCTAAACCTTCAACATCAGATTCAAAATGTTCACTAAAAATATAGTCAAGCGGCTCCTTGCCTAATCCAAATGCCCAAAGAAATAGCTCAACCCCGCTAACAGTTGGTTGATAGATGATACCAGCCTCGCTGAACTCTAAATTAGGTGCGTAGGCTTTGATGTGTTCTGGATCTCCGAAGCCCCATCTATTTCCAATTAGCCCATCATTTGCTAGCCCATGGAATATGTGATGAAAAATTTGCGGATTACTCCAGTCTATTTTCTCTAGATTAAATGTTCTTTTAAACGCGGATATAGGTGTATAAATATAAAGCTTTTCTCTTTCTTCATATTTCAATACAGATGCTTCAGATGCCTTAAAGGTCTTTGCTAAAGTTGAGTATAGCAAATAATGTGCATGTAGCTGATATACTGAAAGATTATCAACTTTTCTTGATATTCTAGCTCCTCGATCATCAATAGATGAATCTCCTCTTGAAGAAGCTAGAATCCCACCAAAATACTCTATTGCGAGGCCTTCGTTTGAATATGAACCATCATTTATAATTGACTTTAATACTTTAGGCGATACCGAACCTGGTCTATCTAACTGGCTCCCAAGCTTTTTCTCTGCTGATTTGAATATATTACCTATGTTTTCAATTCGTCGCTTTGTAAACTCTTTAAGCTCTCCTCCAATGTATTCTGCCGTTGGTCCAAGTATCTTAGAGATACCATCTTTTCCTAAGTAGGCAGCTATTGCACTTACTCCAACAGTAGTAATCGGTTCAGCCATAATTATTTTCCTCAAGTATATTGTTCTGTATCTAACCTATTGTTAGGTGTTTTAAGTTGAATCGCTTTTAAAAAGCGTCTTGTGAACAATAATAATAGTCCTGTTACCTTTCTGATTTTAAAAGCATAAAAGATATCTATCAAAGTTTTTTGAAGATTAGCTTTTATATTGGTCGCTATTTAATTCGGGCCAGTTTAACTGTTTCAATGTTAATCATTTATAGAGCAATGGATGTTGTTTAGGTTTTATCCAAATGCTAATATTAATTATCGAGATTTAAAATCATTGGAACATCGAGCTTATAAGAATTCAGTAGTTATATATTGAGTAACAAGCTAGAGACTAGCAAAGTAAATATTTACTTGGCAATACATTGAAAACCAATGCCAATACTTGCGTAGGTTTTTTTTAAATGATAATATTGATTATGGAAATGATTTTCTATCATTTTATCCTAAACTCCACTTCTAAGTCTCATCTATTATTTTAAATTCATAGATTACACCAGTAATTTGTGATGCATTACTTATTTTAAAACATGAGGATAATATTATGATGTAATAACTATTTTTTCAAAAGGCCTTTTATGCCCTCTGCCAATGGAGCAAAAATATAACAGTCTACAACAATATAAATTACACAGAGGAAAAAATTTGAAAAATAAAAACAAAAAACGTGATAAAAGCAAGAAAGTTGTCTGTGAAAGTATGAAATATGATAAAATTCAAATACATTTAATATCAGAAATCACATTCACAATTCCATCCTTCTATAAGGGGGGGAACATTTTCAGTACAGCTGCGGAGTACTATAATCTACTGCAACAGCATCTTCTTAAATACTTAGTTTTATTTTTTATCAGAATCCAAAAATTATACATTCTTGAGATTTTTATAAGCCATGATTACTATGACATACCTAAAGGAGATTATTTTATTGATATTTTTATGTTTTTCTGTAAGTCGATCTTGATGTTAATTAACTATTTCTAACAATAACTTTAAATTTTTGTATATAATAAAATACAGATAATAGTCCATCCACTATATCACTGGGTATTTCCAAATCTTATTTTGTCAGACAGAGTCCAATATATCAGTACTCTCAAGAAGGCATGGCTACCGCACGGGCTGAAGTGGTTTTCTGCGTCCCCGAGACTTTCTTTATTCCTTTGAATCAACATCTTGGCAGAGATTGTTGCCGTACTGCAAGCGATAATTTGATGTGATTCTTTGTCTTTGGTGTGAGGCTGCACGTCTGCCGGAGTGGAACACCTTTGAACAAGCACTGCCGCACCAGTGACCATCGGCGACATGGATGTCGCCGTTGAGCCTCCAGGGATGGCTGATTTTTAAATCAAGAGCCGGCGTGTTACTGGGGTGGCAGTGCGAAAGCGCACCGCAGGTGATTAATTGCATCCGATGCTGGATGTTAAGACAAAGCACAAGATAGCCGCTGTGCCAGCGGCACAAAGTCGTGGGTCTCCAACCCACACCCGGGCAAGGGGCTTTGCTCATCCAAAGCCCCTTGCATCCCAAAGGATGCCCCCAGCCGGAGCCGAAAGCTCCTCGTCCTCCTGAGCTTGGTCTTGCTACAGCTTCGGACTCGCGTCCTGCTCGACCGAAGCAGCCTCGGTATCCTTACCTCGGCTACGCGCCCAAGCTCATCGTCCTCGGCGGCTCCGAAGGGGGACAGGTGTCATCTTCAAGCTTATGTGCAGATTTAACCAAGCTATCCAGGTCCATTAACTACCTGCGTGGAAAGCAACAGGTTCAGGGACGGTGGCTGTGGGGAGAGTGGGGCACAGCAGCAGATGCTGGATGCTGACGTGGAAGCGACAGGTTGCACTGTGTTGGTGGCAGAATTTTACCCTGAAGGGAGGTTATTTGCTGTGTTACAGGATCTCTGGCTGGCTTTGGTGTTGTTTAAATGTATCAAAAATGTTAATAAATGGTTGCTTTTGTTTTTGTGCATTTTTAATGCAGCTGTGCCATGTGATGCGATGCCAGGCAAGCGGGCGCAGAGCGAAGCAAGAGCGCAATAGACCTTGAGTAGTAGAAGGATAATAACAATAGCTGAATAGAGAAGAAGGGAATCCAATGGCATTTAAAAAATACCTGAGAACCAAAGACGATCTCGTGGTGGATATGACCCCCATGCTGGATATAGTGTTTATTTTGTTGATATTTTTTATTATCACCTCCGCCTTTGTCGATACCTCCGGCTTTGACTACAACAAATCCAGGCAGAGTTTGTTTTCCAAAGAAAAGAGCAGCGTCATCTCCATTAGCGTCAGCAAAGCGGGTCTGGTCAGAATGAAGGGCCGACTCATTGATATTCAAAGTGTCACGGCCAATACCCAGAGCATGCTCGCAGACATGCCCGGCGCCTCAGTGGTGATAGAGGCCGAAAGGGAAACCCTGCATGGCGTGGTTATTCAGGTATTGGATAATGTCAAAATGGCCGGTGTGTCCAGGGTGTCCATATCTGAATCCATGGAGTGAGCCCCACGCTTGACACCAAACCCTGGGGCTTACTGTATTGGCTAAGGGAGCCTGGTAAACGCGGATCTGGCAGCGTTCCCTTGAGCCCAAGGTGGGATCTGTAAATCAAACCACACCCTTGTGTCCGTTCGGGCCTGTGATGAAGGCCAGGTGAAGCATGCATGCCCTTGCCTCAATCCGGCAAATACGCAGGGAAGACTGGCTGTCCGGGGGAGAGTCTCCCCCGGTGGCCTGGATGAGGCAGCAGACCTCATCCCCGTGGCAAATTAACGGCGCCTTCTGCTGCGGCGGCGCATGCGGCCGGCGCTGTCGGCGGTGATTTCACGCTTGCCGCCTGTGCCCGTACCCGCTTCCAGCTGGTCGTCGTCGTGCTCATCATGATCCTCATGTTCATCAAGTTCATAAAGCTCGTCATGATCGTCCAGCTCGTCATTGCTGTGGGCCAGTGACACGGGTGACTCGGCGTTGGGCTGGCTGTCGGCCTCGGTCTTTTTGAACACGGATTTCAGTATGCTGGTGACCGCCTGCAATTTGGCCGGAGCCTCGGGTTTGGCTGCGGCCTTATCCTGGTCTTCGTCGGCAGAAAATTGAGTGTTATCAATTTTCTGCTGCGACTTTTTTGGCACCAGATCAGCAACCAACTCCTCCATGTCCACCCTTGGGGTGGCCTTTGAGGCTGAGCGTGAGGGCTTGATTGGCTGGGGATCCAAGGACACGTTGGCCGAACTGGCCACGGCCAGCTTATCCAACATGCCTCCCTTGGTCGCCACGGGATCCAAAGAGCCGGAACGGCTGGCAACGGGATCCAGGGAGATAGGCGCCAGGGGCGCAGGATTCCAGGAGGTTGGCTTGGCGGCGACTGGATCCAGCGAGCGCGGTTTGGCCGCGACGGGATCCGCCGGTTTGGCGGCGACAGGATCCATGGCCTGGGTGGCCACGGGATCGAGCACGGCCGGCTTGGCAGGCACGGGATCTATGACCTGGGGCTTGGCTGCCACTGGGTCAACCGAGACCAGGGTGGTGAACACTGGCTCAACGGTTGCCATGGTGCTGGCAACGGCGGTCGCTACCTGAGTGGCCACAGGTGGCGCCTTGGCTACCGGGACCGGGTCAAGGGCTTCCGGTATCACGGTTTCCTGAATTGGGTCCGGCATCACGGCTTCAGTTATAACAGCTGCGCTTGGCACAGCGGCCAGCTCCAGTTTGACCTGGGGCGGCGCTGGCACAAAGGCCTGATCTTTTGCCCTGGCTTCCAGGCGTTGGTCGAACTCGGTGATGACACCGGCCAATTCGGTTTTGGCTTCCGCCATGGCCTGGATCAGCTCTTCAAGTACCTTTTGGTAGCCGTGATACTTGTCTTCGATGCTGCTGATATTGCTGCGGACTTCATCACTCATCTTATGGGTCAGGCGCTTGTAGATGTTGATCTCCTGCTCCAGCTCATACAGATAAGTCTTGGAGAATTTGATTGCCTCATCCATCTCGACGATTTTATCTGTTAATGCCAGCCTTTTGTCGGTGAAGTCATCGATCAGGGCCTGGGGGATCTGCGCCGGGGACTCGGGGGGCGTCACCAGCGACGCAAATTCACCTATATGGCTGACGGGCAGCCATTGGCTCAATGAGGGATGCCAGCCATAGCTGCTTGGGTTGCCGGGCACAAAGGCCAAAGCCTCGGCTTGGGTAAAAGGTCCACTCAACTCACCATCGTGTGAAAAAAACCAATTTTTCATAATCTTAGTTCCAATTCGTTATTATCAACCTAATCAGGTGTCGTCATTATTTGATGGTGACACCGGCCAGCGTCCGTTGCAGGGCCTCATAATGTTCGTTGATGCTTTGGATGGTTGTTTTCACTTCCTGATTGAGTTTTTGGGTGACGGTTTTGGTCTTGTTGGTGTCACGATCAAAATCCGCCAGTGAGACGGTAATGGCATTCAGGCGGCTTTCGATACGGCCCAAAGCGCTATTGAGTTCCTGCTCCTTGGCAATAAAGCGCTCAATCAGTTGTGCCGGAATGGCGATTGGCGGCGGCGGTGGCGTGAACTTAATATCAAATTCTTCAACCTGACACACGGGAATCCATTGGGCATAGGAGGGGTGCCAGGCATAAGCATCGGGGTGCTTTGCGATAAAACGGTTGGATGCGGTCAGGCCCAGGGGCCCACTGATCTCGCCATTATTGGAGAAATACCACTCTTTCATAGATCCACTCTTATCCTTAATAGTGTTTGAGCTGATAGCCATGTTTACTCGGGTTTCGGTTGCCATTGCGTGACAATCTGCTTATTTAGTTGCCCCATCGCGTCGTTTGTTTTCCGAACGCGGTAAGGTAAAGAGATTACGACCATTTTTACAAGCCGATACATTAACCGATGTTTTTTAACAAGGCCACTGCTTGAAGAGTGTGGTTTGCATAAATTTTAATCTGTCCGCTGTGATGCCGGGCGGAAGATTCAGTGATGGGACTGACGAGCAACAGGCGTCGCGCCAGGGCCTGGTTATTGAAGTTATTTTTAAATCAGCCGCTTACCCAGATTGGTGCCAAGCGCTGTTCCCGGAGCCCGGCTGAATGGGGCTTCAGCAGTGCATTTTTATGGAACAGTACCTTGGCACTGAGTGTCATGCCAAGGAAAGCCGGAGTTTAGATACTGCTATTGCTGTAAATTCTGCAGTGAGCCATTTTTTACCGTTACGCTCTGATCTTCGTTTAGCTGAAAACTCAGCCGCCGCTCTATTACCCCTGGGTTGGCATAATAGTCTTCCCCTTTTTTGTTCAGTTGCGCCCGGGCGATCATGGCGAGGGCACATTTCGCTTGCCAACAAGAGCGCGGCTTGGATAAAGATGGGCACAGTTGTTCCACACAGAGCTGCCGGGGATCAGCCTTGCCTGACTATATCGACCGAGACTTCCACCGCCGGAATTGTGCCTCTGTTTTCAAGCCAGTGGGTGGTGTTCCTGTCTTCGGGCCAGCCCACTCCCGGGCCGTAATCCGTGGCTATGCCGTTTCTGTGATCTGTGATTGTACCCTGCAGTATGTAGACCATCCCCGGCCTGTCGATGTGGCTGTGAACCGGACCGAAGACGCCTCCGGGCGCTATGGTCACCAGGCGCATGCGCAGTTCACGGCCTTCCATGCCCGGGATCTCCAGGCCCAGATCCAGGCTGGACAGCAGCTCTACCTGAACTCCTTTGGTTTCCGGAAGCCCTTGTTCCTTGCTCATGGTGCTCACCTCTTTATGCTTGTCTGCAGGATGCGGCTTTGATGGGGCAGCCGAGGCCAGTGGTGCGCTGGAGCCCGTCGTTTCAGCCAGATTAAGTATGGATCCGTTGGCCGCCGATTGCCCTGTGCCTCTGACGCTGACAGACGACTTATCTCAAGGCCGGGGATGGGATAAACTCCCGTCAGTTGAGGATGAGCTTGAAAGCATCCGGGGAGCGCGCGGCTTAAGCGTCTTGTGTCTCAAGGTTGCACAAGGGAATGGGCAGCGGGCTTAAGCCTTGCTGTGGACCGGGTTTGCGGGGCGGTATATGAAAAAATGGCTTGTGGTCAGTTTGCTGTTATTCGGCCTGGTTGCTCGGGGCGAGGAGGCAAATCCGTCGCAGGATCCCAGAGTGCAGGTACTGCGGCTGGATGACGTGCCTCAGTCCAAACAGGTAGGGCGCCTGTCGGTCGAAATCAATCGCTTTACCAGGGATATCCGGGGCAGCTGCACCGCAGTGCTCATCGCGGAAGAATACCTGCTGACCGCAGCTCACTGTGTGTTTGATCATCTGGGTGCCCGGCCCGTGCTGGGTATTGAGTTTTTCCCCCGTTCTCTGGGCCTGGAACAGCAGCCCGTGTCGCGGGTATTTGTGCGTGAGGGTTGGATCCACAAGGGATACCTGGCCCAGGATCACTCGAACACGCTGCAATTTCCCAATGGCATGGTCGGTTTGGAACAGGAACCGAGTAACAAGGATCTGGCCATACTCAGGGTGCGCAGCGATGCCTCTGGACTGGGCAGCGGCAAGGAGCTGGGCTTCCTCAAGCCGGCGCCTCTCGACCAGCTTAAATCAGAGGCTGAGCCTTTGGCCATCCGGGTATTGAGCTACCCGGGTGACAAGGAGGGGCTGAGCCTTTGGTCCCAGGACTGCCAGCTCAAGGCCGCGATCGATTTCATCGGTGAATTTGATTGCCGTATCTTTCAAGGCGCCAGTGGTGCGGGCTTGCTGGCCCAGGACCCCCGCAGTGGCGAGTACAGGGTGGTCGGTATTACCTCTTCCAACAACAGTGACGCCGCCTATGCCGTGCTGTTTTCACCTGAGGTGCTCGCCGATATCGACAACATAATCCACGGTCAGGGAAGGCGGGCCAGCCAATTCGAGCCGGTCAGCTTTCACACCGAGAAGAAGGTATACATCAATATCCGCAACCACTGTGACAAGGCGCTGGAGGCGCTGATCTACAGTCAGCGTCTCGGTGAGCAAGACTGGAGCATGGTGCGGGTTCCCGTAGCCGCCAGGAGCACCCGGGCCCTGGATGCCATAGACACCCAGGCCTGGTATTACCATATCGAGGCCACAGATGGCAGCCGCAGCTGGGGCGGTCGGGATCTGATGTTCAGCGTCGGTGGCAAAAGCTATGGCTTTAAACGGCGCGAGGTCAACCTGATGACCCCAAGGGCAACCCCCTTTCATGGTGATGATTTCCTCGACCTCAAATGCTTCTGATGCCTTGGGCGGGTCCGAAATCATCCGGAACATGAGTAAAGTCCCATGCCGGGCCCAAGGCGACGTTCCCTGCTGCTTGGCATTGGCATTGGCATTGGCATTGAAATTGGCCGGTGCATGAAGCCTTTGCCTTGTAATGGTCCGGCGCAGTACCATGGGCCAATCCCATGACGCACCAAGGTTAAGCTATGTTTTCATTCCAATCCGGTCCAAGACGCCAACTGTCAAGCCAGAGGGGCTTCACCGGTGTCCAGGTGCTGCTGATGCTGCTGGCGACCGTGGTGATTACGGTCGCTGTGAGCTTTTTCGTTATCCGCGCCTATATCTTTCCCAAGCCCCTTGAGCCCGTGACCCTGAGTGCCAAGGAAGAACAAAAACTGGAACAGAAATTAAGCGTGCTGGGCTGGCAGAGTGACAGTGGCTCACGCACTGACTCAAACAAGAGCTCGGGTAAAGGCACCGCGCGCCGTGGCAGCAATGATCTCACTCCCGAACCCTACCGCGAAGCCGATGGCGACCGGCGGGTGACCTTCAGTGAGAAGGAGGTCAACGCCATGATTGGCCGCAACCCGGATTTCGCCCACAGGGTCGCCATAGACTTTTCCGACGACCTGGCGAGCGCCAAGATCCTGGTGCCCATTCCCCAGGACTTCCCCGTGATGGCCGGTGAAATTCTGAGGGTCAATGCAGGGCTCGATATCCACCTCGACAGCAGGCGCCGCCCCGTGGTGGCCCTGGTGGGCGTGAGCCTGATGGGGGTGCCCATTCCCAATGCCTGGCTTGGCAATATCAAAAACGTCAACCTGGTCAGCGAGTTCGGTGATCGCGGTTTCTGGAACACCTTCGCCGACGGGGTCGAGGACATACAGATAAGCGAAGGCGAGCTGTACATCAAGCTGCGCAAGTAGCAGCGGTCTCCGACTGCACTATTTTGGGGCTTTAGCTTTGCCGGATGACTTGCACAGCAAGGCTATCTGGTACAAGGTATTGGCCCAGACGGCAGAGCATCTCTGCAAGCCCCTGAAACAAAGGGAATAGAAAAGGAATAACAAGATGAAAAAATCCACCCTGGCACTGGTGCTGGCGAGCCTGCTGGCCGCACCGGCCCTGACTTTCAACGCTGTCGCCGCCGATACCGAACATGGGGCTGCCGCCTATGACCTTAAGGCCCAACGGGCCAAGATAGTGCCTGTGCCCATGAGCGCCGACACCAGCTTTTTGAGCGCCGAGGAGAAGCAGGTGGTCAACAAGCTGATTCAGGCCGCCCGCCTGATGAGCGAGATTTACCTGCGCCAGGTGAGCGAGCAGAACCCGCAGATCCGCGCCGCCATCGAGGCCGACAAGAGTGGCGATCGCGACCTGATGCTGGATATGTTCGATGAACATTTCGGCCCCTGGGACAGCCTGGCCGGTGGCCATGCCTTCTTCGGCGGCAAGGAAAATGCCCCCGGTGCCGGTTTCTATCCCCAGGACATCAGCAAGGAAGAGTTCAACGCCTGGCTGGAAAAGCATCCCGAAGATAAGGAGGCCTTCACCAGCCTGTATACGGTGATCCGCCGTGACGGCGCCAAGCTGGTGGCCATCCCCTATTCGGTGCATTACAAGGAGTGGCTGGAGCCCGCCGCCAAGCTGCTGGAGGAGGCCGCCGCCATCACCAGCAATGCCAGCCTCAAGCACTTCCTCAGCCTGCGCGCCAAGGCGTTCCGCAGCGATGACTACTTCCAGTCTGAAATCGCCTGGATGGATCTCAAGGACACCCCCATCGAAGTGGCCATTGGTCCCTACGAGACCTACACCGACGGCCTGTTTGGCTACAAGACCGCCTTCGAAGCCTTCGTGACCATCAAGGATCCGCAAGCTTCCAAGGCCCTCGACCGCTTCAAGAAATATTTGAAGGACATGGAAGCCAACCTGCCGGTGACCGAGGACTACAAGAACTTCAAGCGCGGCTTTGAATCCCCCATTGCCGTGGCCGATCAAATCCAGGGCGGCGGTGACAACGTCCCTGGGGTGCAGACCATAGCCTTCAACCTGCCCAACGACGAGCGGGTACGCGAGGCCAAGGGTGCCAAGAAGGTGCTGCTGAACAACGTGATGGCCGCCAAGTTCGAACGCATCATGAAGCCGATGGCGGCGCAGATTTTGGTGCCCGAGCAGGCCGCCCTGCTGGATCAGAAATACTTCGGTTACGAGACCCTGTTCCACGAGCTGTCCCACAGCCTGGGCCCTGGCTCCATAGTGAAAAACGGCAAGCCCACCACGGTTTCCGCCGAGCTGCAGGAGCTGTACTCGGGCACAGAGGAAGGTAAGGCCGACGTGATGGGCGCCTATAACATACTGTTCCTGATGCAAAAGGGCGAACTGCCGATGGCGGAGAAGAACAACCTGCTGGCCACCTACGCCGCCGGACTGTTCCGCTCCATGCGCTTCGGTGTCCATGAGGCCCACGGTATAGGTGCCGCCTTCCAGTACAGTTACTTCGTCGACAAGGGCGCCCTCAAGCTGCAGGCGGATGGCCTTTACCGCATCGACTTCGCCAAGCAGGAGCAGGCGATCACCGATCTGGTGCACGACATAGTGGTAGTGCAGGGTGACGGCGACTATGCCGCCGCCAAGGCCTTCCTCGATAAATACGGTAAGATCGATGCCGGCGTGCACGCCGTCAACGAGCGGGTGAGTCAGGTACCAGTGGATATTCAGCCTCTGTACCCAGCTCATATCTGAGCTAGTCTTTGCGTAAGGCAGAAAAAATGCCGTCCAGAGGGACGGCATTTTTGATGTTTCTAGTTGCTTGATATGGAGTATTTATTACTGATTGACTGCCATAAACACTTGTTAGGATTTATTTAATTAGAGTCGATGGAATTACGGGTAGTCCACACCACTCAGCTACTTTATTATATTTTTTTGCTAGTTCACAAAGTATTTCCCAGCCAGACTCAATACTTTTTATTGTATTGTTAAGATCAGTGCCGTGTTCTGTAGCTCTATCAATTAATCTTTTAAACTTACTCATAACTGGTGATCTTCTAACAGCCTCTGGGTTATTATCTGATTCTATAGTGGTCAGAGATTTTTTCAACTCATTAAGTTCAAAATATGCATCATTTGAGTTAGGTAGCTCATTCATTAATTCATTTATATTACTAAGTGCGGCAGCAATGTTTTGGTTGATGGAAAGATTGTTGGATAGTGTTATATTTGGTTTGAAATCAACCATTAAACGATTTTTTTGGGAAAGTCCATCTCCTATAATATTTAGCAACTGATCAATTCTGCCATTTTGCATGCCAATTAAATCTTTCTGAGATTCAATTCTAAACTGAGCTATTCTTAGTTCATTTTTTAGCTCTAAAATAATTTTGTCATTACTTAATATACTAGCTGGTTGTTTTGCGCCAGTTATTATAAGTTCGTATTCGTGTAGTGCTTTTTCAACAGTTTCTGTTTGACCATCTTCAGATTCAATCACCATTCTAACTTTTAGCCCATTCTGTTCAATTTTTACAGAGGCATTTTCTTCTGGATATTGCTCTCTTAAATATGTGCCGAAATAACTTAAAATATTTAGACCAGCTTGATAATATTCTGGAGTAAAATGGATGCTTCGTTCAACTGTTCGTTGCTTTGTATTAAAAATAAAATCGCTCTCAACTTCTTTATGAATCGTTAAAATTAAATTAGATACTTCACTGTATATAGACTTAAGTGTTACAGAGACGTCTTCTATTGGTAAGTTTATTCCGATTCCGTTATATAAGTCATAAATAGGTTCTCCGGTATGTTTTTCGTAGTCATAAATATCACAGCTAATCTGTGCATTTGAAATAGATTCAACCTTTTCAAGCAAGTTATAAAAGTATTGCTTAACAGACCATGGTTTATCCCACTCTTCAATTTCAAAATTTAATACCGCTGAAGCCCAATAGTCTTTTGTTTCTTGGTAATCTTTAGGCTCTATTTGAACATTTAAATTAAAGTCATCAACAACTTCAATCACAATACTAATTCGATAAAAAAATTTAAATAAATCTCTTACTTCATATTCGCTAAGTGCGTCAAATAACTTTTCATCGTAAACGTAAAGAATCTTTTCTCCATAACAGTAACTTTCAACGCAATAATTAATGTTATTGACTAATATATGGCTGTAATCTTTTTTTATATCCACATGTTCGATATTTAACTTAGTCATTTTTGTTCTCAAATATGTAAGAGATATTTCTAGTGTTCATTGCAGTGGTATAGTATTCATACTACAATATAAAAATTACTACAAATATTTAAAATGTTTAGTTGATTAATTTAGCTTAGATTTTTTAAATTTTATATGAATAGTGTGCAAAGTTTGCGATCGTTTATAGTACTTTTTTGTAGAACTTAAATACGACAGTATGAAACTACTATACATAATTAGTTTCGCTTGTTTTGAGTATCCATTGTAATCGTGTGGTAAAGGTATCGAGTTAGTACTAGCCACTGCACTTTCTATCATTGCGGTCATTTGGGCTAACAGCTGGCATAGCTACCGCACGGGCTGAAGCGCTGCATTTCATCCCTGAACTCCGTTTTATACAAATGGATCAGTATCTTGTCAGAGGTTGTTGTGGTTAGGCAAGTGTTAAAAATGATATGTAATAGCGCTTTCCGAAGGTCACTCAATTGCCGGAGCGGAACACCTTTAATCAAGCACTGCCGCGCCAGTGACCATCCGAGCCATGGATGGCGAGGGGAGGCTATAGGGACATATTCACGCCGTGTCACTGGAGTGGCAGTGCGGAAGCGCACCGCAGGTGTTTTATTGCATCCAGAGGTGGATGCTCTTGTATGTTTGAAAGATAGCCGCTGTGCCAGCGGCACAAAGTCGTGGGTCTCCAACCCACACCCGGGCAAGGGGTATTGCTTGTCCAATACCCCTTGCAACCCTAAGGACACCCCACCGACGCCGAAAGCCCCTCGGGTTTATGGGCGAAACGGCCAACGCGACAGACTCTCGGATTTACATCCTTGTAAATCTATTCCAGCTCGGCTCCATGCCTCGCGTTCGTAAGCTTGTCGCTGCGCGACACTCACCCTGCTCGACCGAAGCAGCCTCGGTATCCAAATCCATCCGTGGACAACAGCCAGCTCGGCATCCATGCCTCGCGCTCATGAGCACGCTTGCCGTGGGCAAGCATTCGCCCTCGCCACGCCATTTTCAGCAACGTCCTCGGCAGCGTCGGAACGGGGAATCGGTGCATCGGTCCGACTAGTTCGAGGCTGGTCGCCCTTATGCATCTGACCTCCATGGATGGAGGAAATGCCTGTTTTGTCGGGAACAAAGCAGGTCATGCGTCCGCGACATTGGTGCATCCATGCACGGCACCCACGGCAAGTGATTAATGGCATCTAATGCCGGATGTTAAGACAAAGCACAAGATAGCCGCTGTGCCAGCGGCACAAGGTGCTGGGCGACTTTGACTGGGAAACAGAAAGCCACCTGAATTAGGTGGCCAAAATGCAACGACTTGATGCATCAAGCCTAAAGAAGCTGACAAGCTTCATCGAAATCCAACCTGGGTGCCCTTGGGTGCAGCTGGCTGGCGTCGCCGTAGCCAAGGTTGCAGAGGAAGTTGGAGCGGGTGCAGCAGGTGGTGAAGAACTCCTGCTCGTCGGGGTAGGCCTGTTGGCCGGCGCCGAAGAATTCCTGATCTACCTTGGCATTGTCGAAGCCGGACATGGGGCCGCAGTCGAGCCCCAGGGCGCGGGCGGCCATGATGAAATAGGCGCCCTGCAGTGAGCTGTTGCGCCTGGCGGTGATCTCCGCCAGTTCCGGGGCTTTGATAAACATCTCTTTCATTGCCGGATTGTGTGGAGCCAGCTTGGGCAGCTTGTCGTAGAAGCGCAGGTTGTAACCTATGATGGCGGTCACCGGCGCGCTCATGGTCTTGTCGATATTGCCCGAGGCCAGCGCCGGTAACAGTCGCTGTTTGGCGGCTTCGGTGCGCAAAAACAGGATCCGCGCCGGGCTGCCGTTGACGCTGGTGGGGCCCCACTTCATCAGCTCGTACAGTTCGTGCAGGGTGGCATCGCTGACCGGCTTGTTCAGCCAGTGGGTGTGGGTGCGGGCCTGGCGGAACAGCAGGTCCATGCCTTCGTCGCTCAATCTGGTGCTCATAGCTTTCTCCCGGGCTTATGGCTGTCTATTGCTGTGCCGTGATTCGTGGCAGAGGCTTGCTCATTAGGTATAAACCCCAAGGCCTTTCCTTGCCATTGCCCACAGAGCCACAGCGCCGGGAGTCCAGGTTTCCCCGTTAGAGCCTCTTGCGCACATAGCTGCCGGGGGCGGCTTCGAGCACCGGCAGTTCGCCATCGCCGGGATGCCTGGCGGGCACCTCGCCGCCGCGCAGGGGCGTCAGCCAGGCCTGCCAGTGTGGCCACCAGGAGCCGTTGTGGCGCTCGGCCGCCTCCTGCCACGCCAGGGGCTCCAGGCTAAGTTCGGCGCAGGTGCTGTAGCCGTATTTTTGCGCCTCGGGGGGATTGATGACCCCGGCAATGTGGCCCGAGCCCGCCAGCACAAAGGTCTTGTCGCCGCCGTGGGCTTGGGCGCCCTGGAAGCAGGCCTGCCACTTGGCGATATGGTCCTTCTCTGTGGCCAGGAAGTAGGAGGGGGCGCTGATGCGACCGAGGCGGATATAACGGCCGGCGAGCTTCAGCTGCTCCTTCACCAGCTTGTTCTCCAGGTACATCTGCCGCAGGTAGAAGCCGTGCATGGCCGCCGGTAGGTTGGTGCTGTCGCTGTTCCAGTACAGCAGATCGAAGGCCGGTGGCAGCTCGCCCTTGAGGTAGTTGGTGATAAAGAAGGACCAGAAGAGGTCGTTTTCCCGCAGCATATTGAAGCCGAGCGCCATCATGCGGCCATCGAAATAACCCAGCTGCTGCATCTGCCGCTCCAGGGCCGCCACCGACTGCTCGTTGATGAAGACCCCAATCTCACCGGGATCGGCAAAGTCCAGCAGCGTGGTCAGGTAGGTGGTGCTGGCGATGCGCTTGCTGCGTTTGGAGGCGAGATAAGCCTGGGTGCAGGCCAGCAGGGTGCCGCCGATGCAATATCCCAGGGCATTGACCTCCTGCTCGCCGGTCGCCTGGGCTATGGCCTCCAGGGCCGCCAGCGGGCCTTCCTGCATATAGTCGTCGAAGCTCACCTCGCAGAGATCCGCATCCGGGTTAACCCAGGAGATCACAAACAAGCTATGACCTTGATCCACCAGGTATTTAATCAGCGAGTTCTGGGGCCTGAGGTCGAGCACGTAAAACTTGTTGATCCAGGGCGGCACCAGCAGCATGGGGCGTTTGGCGACGGTCTCGGTGCTGGGGCTGTATTGGATAAGCTGCATCAGCCGATTCTGGAACACCACCTGGCCCGGAGTGGCGGCAATGTTTTCCCCCAGCTTGAAGGCGTTCAGATCCGTCATCGGCAGGTTCAGCCCCAGGGGGCTGTTTTCCAGATCCTCCGCCAGACGCTTGAGGCCCTCGCTGAGGTTCTTGCCGCCGGAGGCCAAAGTCTGCTCTATCACATCCGGATTGGACCAGGGGAAGTTGGTCGGCGCCAGGGCATTGATGTATTGGCGGGCATTGAACTGCAACTGCTGGCGCACCTTGGGGTCGAGCTCAGGCAACTCGGCAAACAGGGCATCCAGGTATTCGCTGTTGATGAGGTAGGCCTGCTTGATAAAGTCAAAAACCGGGTGGTTTTGCCACTGGGGATGGTTAAAACGCTGATCGCCGGCCCTGGGTTCGGCGACAGTCTCATATTGACCGCCCAATAGGCGCTGGCTGGTCTGTTGCCACAGCAGTTGCTGCTTCTCCAGCCACTGGTTGTAGAGGGAAAACAGCCCGCTGGGATTGCCGAGCCATGCCTGGTTGGCTTGGTTGACCGCTTCGGCCCACTGCTCGGCGCCGCTGCCCTGCCAATAGCCGCTGCCCTGTTGCCAGAGGTTGTCGAGCACCTGCCAATAGCATTTGCCGAGCTCGAACAGATCCTGATCCCAGTCTTTATGCGCCTTCATTTGCCACCCGCTGCGGTTGATTCCATGCCGCTGGCCACCGGGGAGGATGGCCACTGGTATGGAGGCTGTGCCCCGGCCCTATATAGGTGTGGGCCGAGACACAACCGAAACCCTTAAACGGCCTTGGCCGGTGCCTTGGCGGCAGGCTTCACCGGGTTGTTCTCACCCAGGATCTGCTGCATCTGGTCACGAAAGCGCTGACCCATGTCGGCCAGGGTCTTGCTGTCTTCCACCATTTGCTGGTTGACCTTGACCATGAAATCCATCTGGCCCTTGACGTAGCTCTGCAGGCTGTCGGGATCGCGGATCTCGGTGGCGCTTTTCCACTGCTGCAGTTGCAGATCCGTGTAGGTCTTGAGTGTGGTCAGCTGGAAGTCGGTGACCATCTGGATGTTGTCCACCATCAGGCGGTTGATGTCGCTGACGGGCTTGAACATTTTCTGGGCCTGTTCGCTGAAGCTGTTGAAGAGATTTTGGTCCATCGTCATTTCCTTATTGCGTGCTTGGGTTGGTTGGATTGCTCGGATTAACAGCATCAATACATGTGCTGACCGCCGTTGATGGCCAGCTCGCTGCCTGTGATAAAGGCGGCGTCCCGGCTTGCCAGGAAGCTGACGGCGCGGGCGATTTCTTGCGGTTGTCCCAGGCGACCGACGGGGATCTGGGCCACTATTCGATCCAGGATCTCGGCGGGGATCTGGGTGACCATCTCGGTGGCCACATAACCTGGGGCCAGGGTGTTGACCGTGATGCCGTGGGGCGCCAGCTCCTGGGCCAGGCTCATGGTCAGGCCGTGGATGCCGGCCTTGGCGGCGGCATAGTTGACCTGGCCGAACTGTCCCTTGCGACCGTTGATGGAGGAAATATTGATGATGCGACCGTAACCGCGGCCCAGCATGGACTTGGCCACTATGGAGCTGAAGTTGAACACGCCGGTGAGGTTGACGTCTATCACCTGCTGCCACATCTCCGGGGTGAGTTTCTTGATGCTCTTGTCGCGGGTGATGCCGGCGCAATTGACCAGCACTTCGATGGGACCCTTAACTTCTTCTATATCGAGCACGGCGCGCAGGCATTGCTCATAGTTGCGGACATCGGCGGGGAAGATGGCAAAATCGAAGCCCAGTTCCCTTTGCTCGTCCTGCCACTGCCTTGCCTTGGCCTCATTGCTGTAGGTGGTAACCACCCGGTAACCGTCGCGGCATAATGTCTGGCAAATGGCGCTGCCTATGCCGCCCGTTCCGCCGGTAACCAAAGCCACACCTGTCATAAACTGCTCCCTGTTATCTGTGGTTCTGTCAGGCGCTATTATCAGTTGCGGCAAATGACAGGGTCGTGACGCTTGGACGAAGTTTAGGTATCAGTCAGGCGACACTTAGGTGACAGGGAGACGACGGCATGATGACAGCTGCCTGCTGCCATCTTGCGCTGGGCTGTGCTAGCTTATTTCGATTAGCTTATTGCAACTAAAAGAAAAATTTATCGCCGCTCAATGGGCTGCAGAGGAAGGAAGCAAATGACAATGAAATTCAAACCCGTTCTGCTGGCCCTGGCGGGGCTGGGTCTGCCAAGCGCCGCCGCTGGTCTGGATGTGAGCCAGTCCATGCCGGCGCTGGAGCAGCTCTATCTGCAACTGCATCAGCACCCCGAGCTGTCCTATCAGGAAAAGGCCTCGGGGCAGACAATGGCCAAAGAGCTGAAACGGCTCGGCTTCAAGGTGACCAGCGAGTTTGGCGGTCATGGCGTGGTGGCCATATTGAAAAACGGCGCCGGCCCCACAGTGATGATCCGTGCCGACATGGATGCCCTGCCTGTGACCGAGGAGACGGGCAAGTCCTACGCCTCCAAGGTCACCACAGTGGATGCCAATAACAATCAGGTTGGGGTCATGCACGCCTGCGGTCATGACATTCACATGACCAGCCTGGTGGGCACGGCCGAGCAGTTGGTCAAACACAAGGATCAATGGCACGGCACCCTGATGTTGGTGGGGCAACCGGCGGAAGAAGTGGGTGGCGGTGCCAAGGCCATGCTGCAGCAGGGGCTGTTCAGCCAGTTTCCGACCCCGGACAAGGTGCTGGGCCTGCACGTGAGTGCCAACCTGCCGGCGGGCTCCGTCGGTATAGTGCCCGGTTATGCGCTGGCCAATGTGGATTCTGTGGATATCAGCATCAAGGGCAAGGGCGGCCACGGTGCCTATCCCCACACCACCATCGATCCCGTGGTGCTGGCGGCCCGCACCGTGCTGGCGCTGCAAACCATACCCAGCCGGGAAATCTCGCCCCTGGAACCCAATGTGGTGACTGTGGGCTCCATTCACGGCGGCTCCAAACACAATATTATTTCCGACGAGGTCAAACTGCAGCTGACCCTGCGCTCCTACAATCCCGAAGTGCGGGCGCAGCAGATTGAAGCCATCAAGCGCATCACCCGTGGCATAGCCATCAGCGCCGGGTTGCCGGAGGAGCTGATGCCCGAGGTGCTGGTTCACGAGGACGAGACCATTCCGTCCACCTATAACGATCCGGCGCTGGCGGCCCGGGTGCAGGCCAGCATCGCCGCCGAACTGGGTGAGGGCAAGGTGCAGGAAGTGCCACCTGTGATGGCCGGTGAAGATTTCGGTCTTTATGGTCGCACCGACGCCAAGGTGCCCATTACCCTGTTCTGGCTTGGCGGCGTGGCGCCGGATGCCTATGCCGAAAGCCAGGCCAAGGGCACCAGTTTGCCGTCGCTGCATTCGAGCAAGTTTGCCCCCGATTATCCCCTGACCATAAGCACAGGTGTGCGGGCCATGACCCGGGCCGCCATGGATCAGTTTAATCAGGACCAGTGATCCTGAGCCTGGACCATTGATATCCATAAATAAAAAGACCCGCAGTAGGCGGGTCTTTTTATGCGGGAAGAGGTTCAGACGCAGATTCTGCGCAGCACCAGATCCAGCTGCGCCGTGGTCGCCTGTTGCTGCTTTGCCTGATCGGCGCTGAGCTTCAGGCTGGCATGCAGTTCCTGACCCAGGCGGGCTATTTCACCGGCCCTGGTGTTGATGGCGGCGGTGGCGGCCTGCTGTTCCTGAATGCTGTGGTTCATGGTGCCGGCCAATTGGTCTAGAGCCGCGAAAGCGGCGCCTATGTCGCCAAAAGCCCGGGTCACCCGCAGGCATTGCTGCAGGCTGTCCTGACTGATGCGCTGGCTTTGGGTGATGGCGCTGACCGCATTGCCGGCGCGGGATTGCAGCTGGGCGATAATGCCACGGATTTCAGAGGTGGAGTCCTGGGTACGACCCGCCAGGGCACGCACTTCGTCGGCCACCACTGCAAAACCCCGGCCCTGTTCCCCGGCGCGGGCGGCTTCAATGGCGGCATTGAGGGCCAGCAGATTGGTTTGCTCGGCGATGGTGCCAATGACCTCCAGCACCCGGCCAATCAGCTGGCTGTCCTGATTTAACTGCTCCAGATCCGTGACCATGCGGGCAATGCCCTCGGCAAACTCATTCATGGCATCTTGGTTATTTTCGGCATCCTGAGTGCCCAGTTGCAACAGTTGCTGCACTTCCACCGAGGTGGTTTTAAGTTCGGCGGCACTGATGGACAGGGCATCGGCGCTCTGGGCAATTTCACCAAGCGACAGGGTGATCTGTGCATTTTCGGCGGCACTCTTGTCCACCGCAGCCTCCGCTTGGGTCATCTGCCGCGCCAGGTTTTGGGCATCCTGACTGAACAGCCTGGCATCGCGGCGCACCTCGGTCAGTACCTCTTTCAGGCCCTCGATAAAGCCGCTGAGATCGTTGCAGATGCTTGCCAACTCGTCATCGCCCTTATCCCTCAGCGGTTTGGCCGGGGCCTCTTCGGTGCTGATCACCAGTTGCAGGTATTGGTCCAGTGCCGTCAGGCGTTGCCCCAGCAACCGCCGCAGCAGCCACAGTCCAAGGCCCAACTGGGCCAGCAGGGCGCTTAGCAACAGGGCAGTTATCCAGCCTCTTTCAAGAGGCAATAACCATAGCAGACCCAGGGCGAAAACCAGGGGGCAGAGCAGGGGGAAGAGGATCTTTCCAGGCAATTTATGCTTGTTATTCTGCTGCATGGTGCTTATCCGTTGGACTTTGGTGTTGTTGCACTAATTTGACGCAGCAGAATATAAGTGAATTAACAATTTGTCTACAATTGCAGCGGTGGGTTTGGAAAGTGGAAGCAGGGGAGACGCCTGTCTCCCCCAATTGGCCTAGCCCAGCAACAAGGGGCTGTGGGTTTTGGCTATGACCAGCATCAGCACAAACAGACCCTGGCTGGACATCTTCAATGTTTTCTGCGAGTTTTTAGCCAGTTTTCACAGGACCATGATCCTGTGACTCATTTTGACGGCGGGAGAGCATGGTTATGTTGATAAGGATGTTTGCGTCTGTAGTGCTGGCGCTTTGCCTGTTACCCAGAGGGTGGGCTGCCCCATCTGAGCCGCAGGAAATTGTCCTGCCCGGCAAGGGTATCAAGCTGTACCTTTTTACCCCTGAGCCGGGCCGGGGGAGCGGTAGCGCGGTTGTGACAGTTCATGGTGGCGGCTGGAAATGGGGTAAGGCGGCTTGGACTTTCGATGATGCAAGACGATTTGCTTCGGCGGGCATGTTGGCCGTGGCGCTTGAGTATCGGCTCTCGGACGAGGTTGTGACCCCGGTTGATGCCCTGGAAGATGTATGTGATGCCCTGGGCTGGGTGCGGGAGAACGCTCGGAAGTACCAATTGGATCCCAAACGAGTGGCGGCCTTTGGTGTTTCTGCCGGTGGTCACCTGAGCGCTATGGTTGCCAGTCGTGGTTGTGGCAATAATCTGGGGGCTCAAGGCAATGGTGGCCCGGATCTCTTACTGCTGTGGTCGCCGGCGTTGGATATGGAGCGTGATGGATGGTTTTTACGACTGTTGCCTAAGGGAGCCGCTGCTGCTGACTATTCACCGCTGGCCAGCCTACACTCGGATATGCCGCCGGTGACAATAGTGCAGGGGGACAGGGATACCCTTACTCCGGCCGTCGGTGCCAAGGAGTATTGCCGCCGGCTGACAGAGATGCGGGGCAGCTGCGAGGTGAATCTCTATCCCGGTGTGGGTCACCTGCTCACTCGCAACTTGGCCATTCAGGAGAGTGATTTTGACCCGGACCCAGTGTTGGTTGCGGCAGGTAACCAAGCATTGATGGAGTTTCTTGCTCGCAATGACTTTGTCGCCACGACTAAGACCGTTGGGATAAAGGAATGATAATTGGCCTTTGTACTGGTCTTTTCCATCGACAGAAACTACAGCGGCACAGGGCGAAGAGCATTTATATAGTTGCTACGGCGGGGTTCGCTGGTGGACGCAGGGGAGACGCCTGTCTCCCCCAGTTAACTTAACCCAGCAGCAGGGGGCTGTGGGTTTTGGCTATGACCAGCATCAGTACAAACAGGCCACTGGCGATACCGCCAAGTACCAGTCTTTGTGGGGCGGCGGCGCGGGGCCTGAAGGCCGCCATGGCGAAGCCGACATAGATCACCAGTAAGGCCAGTTTTTCGGTGAGCCAGGCATCGGCAACCGGATATTGGCCGACGGCAATGCACAGGGCAAAGGCGCTGACCAGCATCAACAGGGTCAGCAGCTTGTGGGCCTTGAAGGCCATGGCATTGTCGAGCATGACGGGCTTGCGCAGCCCCCAGTAAGTACGCAGCAGGAAGCTGAGAAAGGCGAGCGCCACCAGGGCCAGGTGGGCTTTGAGCAATATAGGGTACATGTTTGTCCTTTGTGTGTGGTTAAACGCTCGTTTAAATTATCTGCGACACAGCCCGCTGATGTTGATCCAGATCAAGTTTTATCGGGAATGGTGATCCGTCCTTGGACTCGCCATTGCGGCAGTTTGACTTGAGTGGTCGGAGCTGTTTGGCCATAATCGGGATCCACTTGTCAAAGGATGACCCATGTTCACATTGCACAGACTTCAGGGACACATACAGACCATCTACCTGGCCGAGTACGCCGACCGCCTGCTGCTGCTCGATGGTTGCTGCCGTGCCGATGTCGGTCCCGTGTGTGACTTTATCCGTCAGCAGTTGAAGCGACCACTGACGGATCTGCACCTGATAGTGGTGACCCATATGCACCCGGATCATGCCGGTGGTGCCCACAAGCTGGCCCGCTTGAGTGGGGCGCTCATTGCCGCCGCCGATGTTCCGGGTCAATGGTACCGGGGCCTGGACGGTTTTATGATGCACCTGAGCGACATACTGCTGGCCAAGTGGGTTGCCAGCCGCATGAAGCGCCCCCAGCGCTGGCTCTGGTATCCACGGTTTCTGCGGCCGGATCTGCTGCTCAAGGATGACGAGCCCCTGCCGGGCTTTCCCGAGTGGCAGGCCTATCACTGCCAGGGACACACGGATCGGGATCTGGCACTCTTACACCGGCCTTCGGGCGAGCTCTATGTGGCCGATCTGCTGGTGCGGGTCAGGGGAAGGTTTATCGCCCCCTTTCCGCTGTTTTATCCCAACCGATACCGCAGTTCACTGCTCAAGGTCCAGGCCTTGGCTCCGAGCCGGGTGCTGCTGGCCCATGGCGGCGAATTCCCGCTCTCGGAAATCAACCTGGAAGAGGTGCTGGCCTCGGCGCCCACAGTACCCATGACCCACTGGCGCTCGGTCAAGGCCAAGGTGCGCCAGGCGCTGTTCGGCAAGGATGCGGCCTGAATTGCCTTGAGTGCTAAATAAAAAAGCCGCGACCTGGTCGCGGCTTTTTCTTTCAAGGCCTATCAGCCTCAAGCCATTACTCTTCGCCGAGCAGGGCCTTGGCCATCTTCTGACCCAGTTCCACATGGTGCTGCAGGGTAGAGAACTGCTTGGTGACGCCGTAGGGACCGAAGGCAAATACCGGCACCGGGGCGGCTGTGTGAGTACCTGTACCCCACACCACGTTTTGATCTGCGGCCAGGGCGCGACCAATCAGGTTGGCATGAACCTCGTCGGCGTACACGTAGAATTCCTTGAAGTCATTGACCTTGGGGAACACGGTAGCGGACAGGTAACTGTGGCCATCGACCCAGTATTCGTTGGGTTCGCGCAGTGCCACGGGGGCAGCTTGCTCTGCTGTGACCTTGAAGTCGCTGTAGTGGTTGATGGCGGCGGCCCAGTCATCACCGGTGGTGCCGTCGAAGGTCCAGTCGGCGCTGACCATGTCCATCATGTTATAGAAGGTGCCGGTCTGGGCGTAGAGCCTGTCGAGCTTGTTCAGGGACCCGAAGTTGAAGGCGGGCTTGTAGTCGGCACCTTGCATGCCATCACCGGGCAGGGATTGGGCCTCTGGCAGATCCTTGCGGCTGTAGCTCAGGCCAAAGCTGCCGGTTTCATGGTCGGCGGTCACTATCACCAGGGTATCGTCCCGGTCCTTGACCCACTCGTATACCGCATCGACGGCCTCGTCGAAGCGCAGCAGTTCGTGCAGCATCCAGCCGGCGTCGTTGATATGACCGGCCCAGTCAATCTGGCCGCCTTCCACCATCAGGAAGAAGCCGTCTTCATCCTTGGACAGAATATCCAAAGCCTTGAGAGTCATTTCCCGCAGTGAAGGTTCGGTGCAGGAATCGGTTTTGGCACAGGCATCGTAGGCGATGGCATCCATCATGCCCGAGTTGGCAAACAGACCCAGCAGGCGCTCACCGTCGGCGGCATTGAGCTGCTCGCGGTTGAAGGCCAGCTGATAGCCGTGGTTGTCCTTGGCTTCGGCCAGCAGGTTGCGGCTGTCCTTGCGCTTGGATTTTTTGACTATGGATGCCGGTGCCCCCATGGCGGTCAGGCTGGTTTTTACCGTCTCATTGCTGGCAGCATCGGAGGGAATAAATTCACGGGCACCACCGGAGAGCATCACGTCCACCACTGAGGCATCGATCATTTCTGCGGCAATGGCCGACTCATAGGAGCGGTGCGGCTGGTGGGCGGCAAAGGCGGCCGGGGTGGCGTGGGTCAGACGGGTGTCGGACACCAGACCTGTGGCCTTGCCCTTGGCCTTGGCTCTTTCCAAAATGGTGGCAACTTTGTTGCCCTGATTATCCAGGCCGATCATCTCGGAACCCGAAGCCATGCCCGTGGCCAACTGGGTGGCAGAGCAGGCGGAGTCCACCACCAGGCTGCCTTCATTGCCCCAGGGCGCGTTCAATGACAGACCCACTTGGCCGGCATCGCCCAGCTTGCTGATGGCGGTCTTATTGCCCTTGCTGTTGTAGGTAGATTGCGGGGCGCGGCGGGCATAGTCTTCCAACAGGCCAACCTGTTGTGGGCCCATACCGTCACCTATCATCAGGATCACGTTTTTAACCGAGGTCACCTCTTCGGGCGCCACTTCCTTGATGACTTCAACTTCCTTGACCACTTCCTTGGTGTCGCTGTTACATCCACTGATAAGGGCTGCACCTATGGCGGCCGCGAGCAGGCTTATATGTTTCATCGTTATTCTCTGTAAGGGCTGTTGGGTGATTTAAACGGGGCCCAAGCCTAGGGGCGGAAGATGACAGAGTCACGACAGAAATATTGCAGTTTGGGTAAATACTCAGTTTGCGGCTTACCGCATAACAAACTGAAAAGTATGGTTAAAGATTGTTAGCTTGCTGGAGGAAAGCCAGGGCATGACACCCTGGCCGGAAATAACTTGTGCTTTCGGCTCTGGCCCAATTACCAGGGCCTTGGTTACCAAAGCCTTCGTTACCAAAGCACCTTGATAACCACCTTGCGCACCGGCGTGCCATTGCCCGTGCCCGGCATGTGCATATCGCCGGGGAAGAAGAGGGCGAACATGCCGGCCTTGAGGGTGACGAAACTGGCGTCGCCCCGGTTGGCTTCCCAGGCGTATTCGGTATAGTCGTGCTTCTCGTGGTAGGGGGCCAGAGGCTCCTGCTGCGCCAGCGGCAGGTAGCCGAAGGACTCCTCGCCGCTGACCACAAACTGCACGTCCACGTAACGCTTGTGGGTTTCAAAGGGCTCGGTGCCCGGCGCCTTGGTCTGGTAGTCATTGACTATGACAAACAGGTTCTTGCCGTCGAGTTCATAATTGCCCGGTTGCAGCAGGCTGAAGTCTGTGGTGGCCAGGTGTTCCAGAGCCTGGTGCAACCTGGGATGCAGCCCCTGGTACAGGGCGCGGTTGCTGAGGGTATCAACTATCATGGGGATTCCGATGCTGAGGGGAAAGCCTGGATTATAGCGGCTCCCGGGTACCTTGGGCAGTGGTCTTGCAGGCCCTGATTCAGCGCGTGATTCAAGGGGCGTTTTGGCAGTGGGCTCCTGCCTTGTTATAGTGGGCCGGATATCGACCGAACCGGAGTAATAGATTGAAAGCACTGAGATTGCTGGCGGGCCCCCTGGCCATGGACGCCCTGAAGCGCGATGGCCTTAAGCCCGGCATGTTTTCCCGCCTGCTGGCGGCCTCGGGCGGTCCCAAGTGGCTGGGGATCGCCGGGCTTGATCGCTTTCTGTTCGGTGAGTTTTTTCGCGGCCGGGAGACGCCCCTCTATACCCTGGGGGCTTCATCGGGGGCATGGCGCCTGGCCTGTTTGGGTCAGCAACATCCCTTGCAGGCCTATGAGCGGCTGGAAGCCCTGTACATAGGTCAGCGCTACGAAGGCAAACCAACCCGGGAGCAGATCTCAGCTCAGGTGGCCCAGGTGGTGGCAGGTATTTTGGGTGAGTCGGGTGCAGGCGAGTTGGTGGACAATCCGATATTTCGCAGCCACTTTCTGGTGTGCCGCGGCCGCCACCTGAATCGTCTGTCCTCCAAGAGCCTGTTGGCTTTGGGATTATCGCTGACCGCCGGCTCCAATTTGCTGAGCCGCCGCACCCTGGGCTGGCATTTCGAGCGCTGCGTCTTTGGCCCCGAGGGACCTGACTCGCCGTTTCGGGATCTTAAGGATTTGCCTACCCGTGATTATTCACTGACCCGGGATAATGCCGCCGAGGTATTGCTGGCAACGGGCTCCATCCCCCTGGTGCTGTCACCGGTGGAGAAGATAACCGGCCTGCCACAGGGGCACTACTATGATGGCGGCATCACCGACTATCACTTCGACCTGCCGCTTACGGCCAAACCCGGTCTGACCCTGTACCCGCATTTTTACCCCTTCGCCAGTCCGGGATGGTTCGATAAATCGCTGCGCTGGCGCCGGGCCAAAGGCAACTACGCCAATGCGCTGATGTTGGCGCCCAGTGCCGAATTTATTGCGTCCTTGCCCAATGGCAAGCTGCCGGATAGGGATGACTTCAAACTGCTGGATACCGCCAGTCGCCAACTGGCCTGGCGCCGGGCGGCGGATATGAGCCTGAAATTGGCCGATGAACTGAACCAGCTTATCCACAACGGTCGCTGGCAGGAGCGGCTGGAACCCCTGTAAATTCGGGTCTGGCAGCCCTTTCCTGTGCAACAAATCCTTGCTGGCAAAGGTCTAATTCGTGAGGCTGATAAATTTTGGACTGTGTGTAGACTTTTTACACAGCTGCTAAACTTTAAAATGCGACACGGTTTTGCTCCTGAGTGGAGGTTACCATGCAAACACAGGAAATGGCGTTATTGACCCATGATGCCTTGTTGTTGCCAGATGGACGGCTGGAGTTGAGGATCATTGAGCCGCGCTATCTGCGTATGGTAGCCGATGTGTTCAAGGGGCGTTATCCCCTCGCTTTTGGCATGCTCAAGCCCAATGGTCATCCCCCCTGCTATCCCGAAGCCACACAATGCAAGATTATCGATTTTAACCAGCTGGAAGACGACTCCCTCAGCATAGTGCTGGAAGGCGAACAGCGGGTACGTATCATCTCGGCCGCCCAGGAAAGGGACGGGCTGTGGAAGGTGCGGGCCGTGCCTTGCCAGAACTGGGCCCACGAGCCCATTTTGGGGGAATTCACCATCATCAGCGCGGCACTGGAGCAGTTTTATCAGGTCAATCCCGATCTGCTGCACCTGTACCATGACATGCATCTGGAAGATGCGGCCTGGGTCAGCCAGCGCTGGTTGGAAGTGCTGCCCATGTACAACCAGGACAAGTTTAAACTGGTCAGCCAGCCCGATTGCCACAAGACCATGGATTTTGTGTTGCGACTGATCAAGTCCCACGCCGGATAGCGGGACGGGTTAGCCTGTTCACATACATGCGTCCCTTTGCGGGCGGCAGTGTTTGGCATTACACTGACGCCCCGCTTTTTTGCTTTGGATTTGGCCCTTGACCCCATCGACCACCGCCCGTGCGGCCCAGCCATCCTTCGTGGTCCTGCCGCGTGACTTATCTCCGAGTTTGACGGTATTTGCCTTTCTCGCCGAGCACTTTGCCCGCATCGGCGAGGAGGTGTGGCGTGCCCGCATTCAGAGTGGCAAGGTGCACTGGCAGGATGGCAGCCCCATAGATCTCGACACCCTCTGCCGGCCCACGGCCCGGGTCTATTATTACCGCGAGGTGGAGGCCGAAACCCAGATCCCCTTCAGGGAAAAAATCCTCTATCGGGACGAGCAGATCATGCTGGTGCACAAACCGCATTTTCTGCCGGTGACGCCGAGCGGCAACTATGTCAATGAATGCCTGGTGCACAGGTTGCGGATTGCCACCGGCATCAGCACAATCGCGCCGGCACACAGGCTCGATAGGGAAACCGCCGGGGTCATGCTGATGAGCCTCAACCCGGAGACCCGCCACAGATACCATGAGCTGTTTCTCAGCGGCACCATTTGTAAGGACTATCAGGCGGTGGCGGCGCTGACCCCTGAGCTGGCGGCGGCCCATAGTGAAGCCTCCAACAGTGAGGTTCGGGACTTGCCGCGGCACTGGACGGTGAAAAATCGCCTGCACGCCGCCGAGCCATCCTTTCTGATGCAGGTAATTCCGGGGGAGGCCAACAGCCACTCGGAAATCAGCCTGATTGCCGTCAAGGACGGTCTGGGTCTGTTTGAGCTCAGCCCCATCACAGGCAAAACCCATCAGCTGCGGGTGCACATGCAATCCTTGGGGATGCCGCTGCTGAACGATCGCTTCTATCCCACGCTTAAGCCCAAGGGCCCGGATGACTTTGACAAACCGCTCAAGCTGGTGGCCAAGCGCCTGAGGTTTCGCGATCCCATCAGCGGCCGCGATCACGATGTCAGCTGCGAGGGCTTTGACGCCGAGTTCCTTGAAACAGGGAGTCGCTGACACAGGGAGCCGTTGAAACAAGGAGCCGTTGACACAGGGAGCCGCTCCTGTGCCTGGCTGAAACACAGGCTGATACAAGGGATCAAGCATTGCGTGGCGGCAGAAACTCAGTCTCAGTCATGTCCGCGTGCAGCACGGCGATGCGCTGCGGCGCGCCATCCTCCGCCAGCGTCAACAGGCCAATGCCGCTTTGATTCACCAGGCGCTGACTGCGGTGGCCATTGGGTCTGCGGCCGCGGATCAACATGCGCTTGCGCTTGGTAAACCAGTTCAGCGGCGAGAAGTGGCCATAGAGCCAACCGTTGAGACGGTCAAACCAGGGCAGCAGCTTTTCCGGGAACTGGTTCTTGAGGCCGCTGGCGGTGATCTGAAAGATATTGGGGCTGGCGTGACGGAAGCGGATGCTGATGTCGTAAGCGAAGGAGTAATGCACGTCGCCGGAGAGGATCACAAACTGCTGCGGTGTGCGCCTGTGCATAAATACCGACAGCAGGGTATTGGCCGAGCCCGGGTGGGCCATCCAGTTCTCCGCATCCACCAGCAGCGAACCGCCCAGCAGGGTGGCAGTGCGCTGCACCGCCTCTATCAGCTTGACCCCGAATATCGGCGCCGCCGAGACTATCACCACCTTCTCCTGTCCCAGCAGCTCCTGCTGCAGATCCATCAGCCCCTCCCAGTCCAGCAGCCCCGAGGGTTTGGTGGGATGTGACTCGCTGCGCCAGCGGCGGGTGCGGGTGTCGAGCACCACCAGTCTGGGCTCAGTATCCAGGCTGTAATGCCAGCGCTCGAAGCTGAGCAGCTCATTTATCAGTTCATCCTGTAAGCCCGCATCCAGCCGGCCCTGGCCCGGCGTCAGCAATTTTCGCATTGCGGGCATGAGGTCCGTGAAGGCCCCTGGCCCATTGCCAAGGCCCTGACACAGGGTATAGGCCATCAAGGCATTGCCTATGATGCGGCGGGAGAAGGCATGACCATAGGCGGCCCGCTCCCAGTTGGCGGTCAGGTTCCAGTCGTCGGTGATGTCGTGATCATCAAAAATCATGTAGCTCGGAACGTTGGCCAGCAGGCGTCGTACCTGGCCAAGGCCCGCCTTGAATTGCAACAGCCGCTCCCACTGGGTTTGCCACTGGACCAGACGGGCCCCTTTCAGTCCCTCCGGTGAGTGGGGGATATCCAGCAAATGCCACAGCTCCGGCGACCAGACCAGGAGGTACTGGGCCAGCATTTCACTCAGGCTCACCAGATGGTTTTCGGCGATAGAGGAGGTAAATATGGGATGGTTGATGTACCAGTGCCACAGGGCGCTGGAGGCCGGGTAATTGGTACGCGGCAGCAGTGTCGCCGGTCTTTGGTACATGGCGGCCGGGCTGTAATCCAGGGACTCGCTGTTTGCCAGCGGCGCCCCCTGAAAGTCTTCCTGCCACAGTCCCAGCAAGCGGATCACCTGGGATATGGCATGCAGCATGGGGCCGGCCACATCGTCCATGTAGACCTGATCGCCGCTCAGCATCAGCAGCGCCGGACGCGCATCCGGATTGGCGGCAAGCCGGGTGTCGGCCGCCACCAGGGCATCACCACTGTGATGGTGTGGATTGCGGCAGCTGCCATGCATCAGGCTATCGAGTCTGTTGCTGAACCTTAGGCTGGGCCCTCGGTAGCCTTGGTAGGCCAAGCCCTCGACCTGAGCCAGTATCGAGCTCTGCCCATGCTTGGCATCCTGCTCCAGCAGGTCGTATTCCAGACACTCAGGCTCAGCCAAAAGCCCCTCGGCCTCCACCGTCAGCAGGTACTGGAACGCCCTTTGCCCAAACGGCAGGCACTGGCTGTCTGTGATGGCAATCGTCTTGTCACCCAGTCTCAGGAGCAAGTCATCCAGTGGCCGGGAACTGACCAACCACAGGGTCATACTGCTTGGTGTACAGCGGCGCAAAATTGGGCCGGCAATAATCAGGGGTAAAGGCAGGGCTGTCATGGCCTAAGAGCAAGTCCTTATGGTGCTTTGATTTTTGAATCTGATTTTTTAAATTTGGCTTGCACCAAGGGTATAGATTCAACCGCCTTTAATAAAGGCTTTCCAAATCCTAAATCCGGTGTCAGCACACTGGGATACATGCAGCAATCAAGTCTGAAGGAAATGAGATATGCCTTGGTTGTAGGAAGATTCAGTCGCTTTTCAAGCGACGAAAGTCGTGGTGTTCCACACCACACCGGGCAAGGGGCTTTGCGCGTCCAAAGACCCTTGCATCCCAAAGGACGCCCCCGACGGTGCCTAAAACCCCTCGGGCTTATGGCGCAAATAGGCTAACGCGCCAGACGCTCATCCATGATTCGACTGGCGCTGCTTCGGCATCCATGCCTCGCCACGCCATTTGCACCAACGCCCTTCGGCGGCACCGATGGGGAATTGCCCCTGCATTCTGCAAGTTAAGTGTTGTACCTTTCCACCCCCACTTTGCTACAAGCCAACGGCATCGAAATTCGAACCTTCCTTCGACCTCAAGCTTTTGAATAAAAGGGCTAATATTCTACAGACGACGGTAAAAAGCTGTGTTAGCTTTCTCAGCATAAGATGTGTGTAGAGCCAATCTTGCAAGATAGCTCTAGCTTGTCAGATTGAATTACCTTGCAAGGTCACACTATTAAAATGTTATATTTTAAATATGAAATATTTACTACTTTCAGTTTTGCTAGTTAATTTAGTGGGCTGTGACTCGTTCCCAAGGGCAAGTTATAGCCTAGGTTCGTTTTCCGAATATAGTGCCAAAGGTGAAATAGAAGCTCTATGTAGTCTGCTTGGGGAGATTGCTATTCGTAACTCACTTTCTCTCAGAGAACGAGATCGGCCAGAAACTCAGTGCTACTTTTCAGAATCGGAAATGAATAGTCTGGTTATCGGTGCGCGAAAGCTAAATGACCAATTGGTAATTGACGTGCAGGCTTTTAATCATAACAAAGAGTTTAAGGTAATTGATGCCCAGGTTGAACAATTGCTTGAGCAGGAATATACGGGTAAGTTTCTACATGTATCTAACTAAAAAATATAACAAGTTGCTGTTGTCGCCGCTGCGCGGCTGGGACAGCCTGCACGTCGCTTCGCTCTGTTTCAGCCGCCCCAATGCAAAGCGTTAGCCGCCAAGAAAATTCCCATGCCATCGTCAAAAGCTGAACTCTCACAATTTTTCGGAGCCTACTTTCATCAGGACTGGGTTGATGAGCATTCCTCGTGGGAGCAAGTTGCGGAGCACTATGCAAAGGACTCCGGCCCATTGCTTACGCGACTCGTTGCTTCTGCAGTCGCCAAGCTTTCGGAGGCCCCAATCTCAGAAAAGGAATTGTCCGCTCAGGTGCAAGCGCTGGGTTGCTACTACTGGCCAGGCACTGATGAAGGTTATCGTTCGTGGCTCAGAGAACTTGCCGCCCACATGCTGGTGTTGGCGGCTAACCATTCGCTGCAGAGTCTACGGCCCTAAGCTCAAACGTTATGTGTCTTTACAGAGGCAGTAAGTGCTAATCATAAATTTATTACTATCAGGCTTTATTTTATTTGTCATGTACGTTAGTTATACATTCCTAATTTACAGCACAAAAAATAAGACTAAATTTGGCATTAATTTAGCTGATATAAAATGTCCAGACTGTGGCACAATCCAACCCAAGGTACGCAAACCTCGAAACTTAAGACAAGCTTTGTGGGGGGGCATCACCTGCACGTGTGGATGTGAAATAGATAAGTATGGCAATAAAATCAACACATAACCAGGTGCGGCATGTTTGCCCTGCGGGCTGGATTCGCGGCTGCGCCGCTCCTCCATGCGCACGGCGTTATATATTCAGGAACTATGCAGCAATTTGAGATAAAACCTTTCTTCGGAATGGGTCCAATTAAGCTCGGGAGTGCATACACAGATGTCGAGTCCGTGTTGGGCAGCCCTGTTTCTAAAGTAAAGCAAGATGAAACCACCCAATACCATTACAAAGCGTTTTGTATTCACTTCAACGATGCGGGTAATGTTGAGTTCATAGCTGCAACCTTGGATCCTGACTATGAAATTAACTTCCTAGAAATCGATCCTTTGAGAACGCCCGCATCGGAAGTTATTGATCGAGTTTCAGGCTCCTACCGGTTCGACGAAGACGATTGGGAGTTAGGCTACAGCTACATTTTTCAAGACATACAAGTCTGCTTTTATCGGCCAACGATACCTGAGAACGACGACGATACAGACGGTAAGTTTTTTGAGGTTGTCAGCGTAGCAGAAAAGGGCTATTGGCAGCAGAATGCATAACAAGTGACAGTAGATTTCCGGCAATTGTTATTTCTCCGATTCAGCTAATTGATCTCCCTAAAGAGTCCTATTTTCACTTTGGGCTGCTTGCAGGTACAACTCGGTACTTGCTGGTTGCACCTGAGCTCTCCATCGAAGCTGCTTTGGTGGTTGGGCTGAGTGAAACGGCCAAGCCGAGATAGGAATATCGAGGCAATGACCGTCGAGCAGGATGCGAGTCGGTCATGGTGGTCGTTTTCAGCCCAAAAGCCAAAGCGCTTGGCTTCGTCGGGGCGTCCTTTGGGATGCAAGGGGCTTTGGACGAGCAAAGCCCCTTGCCCGGAGGCGGCCTGGAAGGCCGCGACTTTTAGCTGCTGAAACTGAGGAAGTTATTAGAGTGAATGAATGTCGGAGACCCACGACTTTGGCCGCTGCTACTGAGGCATCACTCACAGCTTGCGGCACAACTAGCCAGGTGCTTTTGCCGCACTTGCGGCAACAAAAAACCACCCATTGGGTGGTTTTCTTAAATAAGCCGGGTTAGCTATCAGCCTTCTTTCGAACGGCGTGGTTTGCGATTGGATGGCGCCTTGCGGTCGCTGAACTTTCTTTCACCGTGGCCAAAGCGCTCACCTTGTGGTTTGTGCGGACGCTTGGGAAAAGATCCACCAGGACTTTGGGAATTTGACCGACCCGGCCTTTTAAAGAGGCGGCGGTAGAGTCGCTGAAGGCCTCCTCGGCAGCGCTGGCCAAGGCTGGGCTGTCACTTTGATGGCCTGTTGCTCACTAGTAAAAAAGCCCCATGCATGGGGCTTTTTTAATTTAACGACTTAATCCGGTTAATGCCCTGAACCGCTTGTCAGCGGTGGCAGTCCGATAGAGAGTAAGCCATCGCGGCCAACCGGCCCAACCAGAGTGCTGTCTGGTGGATTTGTATCAATGTTGCAATCATCACCGTAGCACGCCAGGTAACAGGTGATTGACCCCGACGATGCTGCTGGATCGTAATGGCGACATAAAGGGTTGTCTTTGCTGCCGCCCACCACAAACAGGTTAAAGGCCGTTATGGCATCCACACAGTATCGATACTCAGATAGAAAGCGGTTAATTTGGTTGACTTGGTTCATAGCATAGGGTTTATCGTCTGGACAGGCTTTGGTTTGCCCCAAGACCAGCTCCAAATCAGTGCAGGGCTCATTGGTGGCGAGCTTGCCACATAGCAATGCCACTGTGCCTGGCCGATTGGCTTCCATCAGCACGACTTGTACCTCTCCCTTAGTCTCTGCGGTTTGCAGATTGGCATCCGTTACTTTTAAGGTCAGCTTGAGGCGGTAATCAGCCGCATCTCCGCGTCGGGTTCCCAAATTATCTGGTGACAGAGTCGGATTTTGTCCGGTTGCCGTCAGGTCGGGTAAGTTAAATGAGGATCTACCAGCAATCGCCACCACTTCCGGGTGCGCTAACCATTCAAAGGTATAGGGCGGCGTTCCGCCACTGGCATCTGCTTGCAGGGTGATAGGTGCGCCCAAGGCAATGCTTACGGGCACAGACAGATTGGGGACCAAGGGAGGAACGCTAGGCAGGGGAGGTGCCTTGACTATCACTTCTTGGGTTGTTTTAACGGTATTCTCGACGCGATCTCGGCTGGTCAGCTCAAATTGCAGCACAGCGTCGGCAGCGCCCGGTGCCAGGGTGGGCGCAATAAAGGTCCAATGGCTTGCCCGCTCATCGGCTTGATCGTCAGTTGGGGTAAGGGTGACTGTCGGGGTTCCTAACACCTGTGCAATGGCATAACGGTAATGATCCCTGGTCGGAAATTGAATGCCCCCCGTGGGTTCGGGTGCACTTATACTCACGGACTGACCGCTGTCGACAGTGATAGGTGCCAGTGCGCCGACAACCAGAGAGGCGGAGACATCGTTTACCTGCACCAACCCATCCCGTTGGATGGTTTGGGCGCCATCGGTGATTTGCACATTGAATCGCAGCAGGGTTGGCCTGTCGACTCCGGGCGCGGTAAATATCATTCTGGCGGTGTCGGTGTGGTGAAGGGTGATATCCGGGCCGTCATCATCCTTCAGATAAGACCAAAGATAACGATAAGAATCACGACCTTTACCGCCTTGAACCGCAACCGCCAAGCCCCTTGTGGAGCCTTCATTGACTATCACCCCGGTTACACCACCAATGATAACCAAAGGGTCGTCCTGTTTTGGCACCTGTTGTGGCGGTAATACCTGTGGTGGGGCTTCCGGCGCCGGGATCACCGGCAGCGGGCGCATGATGAGAATCGGCACCACATAATGCAAAGGCTGTCCCTTGGGATCTTTACCGGTAACAGTCAGGGTGGCGTGGGCCGAGTTGTCCTTGAGGAGCGGGGCCGTGACGCTTATCTGGGTACCAGTATCACCGCCGTTTGACTGCTGTGATATTTGCAATTCGGGCCCCGAGGTCTGGGTCACTGTCACATCCGTTAATGGCGTACTCATCACGGGGACAGTTTCGTTCACCACCACCAGACGGGGTTCCAGTGGGGTGATTGGCGTTGGTGTTGCACCACTTGCCGGCCCTGGGGGTAGGGTGGCGTGCACCACGGCTTCAGCGGTACGCTCATTCCCCTCGGCATCAATAAGGCTGGCCTGGAAAGTCAGTGCCTGCGCGGAATCCACACTGGGAAGCTCGACTGTCACCACTTCTTGGGTGCTGTCCAGGAGCGTTGCCGCAGGACCGCCGGTCTGAATCCAATCCCACTGATAGGGCTCCTGACCACCACTGGCGGTCATGCCTAATTGAACGCTGGTTCCGCCCGTGGCGGTTACCACTGGTGGTGCCAATAAGACCAAGGCCTGTGGCGGTACTTTGGGGGGCACCAACACCGGATTGGGTGAAGGTACCAATTGAAGCGGTTGGGGGACCTGCAAGGGTTGTGCTATTTGCAGTGGCATCAGTAAGGGGGCTGCAATAGGTATCGGCGTGGGCACAGGATCCGGCGTTTGAGACGGTTCCAGTATCGGGGTTAAGGTTGGCACCGCATACTGAACTTGGATGGCCGTTCGTGCACTGGCATTTTTCCCGGTCACAGGATCTGTAACAGTGACGTCGAAATGCAATACGCCCCCTTGGGGAATGGAAGGGGCAATAAAACTGGGATTGGCCGTGTTTGCATTATTCAGAGTGACGACCGGTGAGTCGGGGGATATTTGTCGCCATTCATAAGTCAGATTGCTATCACTGCCTCTGGCGTGCAAGAAGACCTCATGTCCCGCTTGGACCAAACGCGATGTTGCCCCGGCTTTGACACTGACATTATTTGCCGGCACCACGGTCACAGCCACCTTGGATGGCCGGCCAATGCCATTATCGTCCTGGGTTCGCAGTTCGAATGACAGCAGGGTGTTTATCGTGACCGTCGGCGCGGTAAAGGTTAATACCGAAGTGTCGGCGCCTGTCAGCGTGACTTTTGGGCCACTCTCCTGGGTCCAGCTCCATGAAACTGGCCCTACAGCATCGTGGGCAAAGGCATGTAACGTGGTTGTCAGTCCCGAAATCACCTGACGGCCATCATCGCCTATATTGGTGGTCATTTGCGGGATGTCTGCAGGAATGGCTTGAGACGCGGCGATGGATGCTATTACGCTGCCACACACTTGTGCCTCAAGATCGGCGCAGGCGCGCAGGTGATAGACGTAGGCCTGTGGTGCAGTCAGCGGTGGCAGGTCGGTGAAACTGAGTTCAGTGGTGATCGCAATGGGATCGCCGCAATTATCAATCGGTGCCGCGGCAACCAAATCCTGGGTGACGCCATCGGGAACCTCGCAACGGTAAATGGCGTAACTGGTTGCAGTCTCAACACTCGACCAGGTAAGGGGAATACCTTCCTGGGACCCCCGCACAGTATTTAACGTGACAGGTATGGAAAGTGCTGAAACATCAACAGGCGCTTCTTTATGGTGGTGTCTGCCACAGGCCGTCAGTGCCAAGACCAGTATCAAACTTAATGTTTTCAAGCGAGTAGATAGATACATCGTCCTTGTTCCCAATTTGAACTAATCGCTCTGAGATTAGTCGATTTTCAATTCATTTTGATTTCACCCAATTTAAACCGGCACGGATTTCATGTCCATTTTTTCAGTGTTCTATACACTAACCTGCTGATTTTATATTCATAGATGCGTTCCAGTATCGGATATGGGCACGGTTGAATCTTTTCGCTGTGCTTAGCAGCAGGAGGCCCCCATGCTCGGTAAGCTTTATTTTGCTTTTTAAGCTAACAAGACCGCGATTTTGCTAAAGTCGGTCGCGAAGCGGAGACCCTCGGTGATAGCGCTGTTGCAGCAAGATTTATAGGGGCAGGCAAGATTCATCTCCGCAATTGCGGCAACAAAAAACCACCCATGGGGTGGTTTTTTTATTCAGTCTGGTTAGCTATCAGCCTTCTTTCGAACGGCGTGGTTTGCGATCGGATGGCGCCTTGCGGTCGCTGAACTTTCTTTCACCACGATCCGGGCGTTCGCCTCGGTCAGAACGCTCACCGCGCTCAGCAAAACGCTCACCCTGGGGCTTGCGTGGACGCTTGGGCACCGGGCCGCCGCGGCTGAAGTCTTCGCCGCCTTCGGCGCCCACTTCGCGGATGTTCAGCGGCTTGCCACAGACGCGCACCTTCTTCAGGTGAACCAGTATGTCCTTGGGCATGCCGTCGGGCAGGTCGACCGTGGTTTGCTGATCGTACAGTTGGATCTGGCCAATGTATCGGCTGTCGATGTTGGCTTCGTTGGCGATGGCGCCGACGATATTGCCCACACCCACACCGTGCTCACGACCCACGTCGATGACGTAGCGGTTCATCTTGATGTCGGGATTGTCCTTCAGTGCCTCGGCGCTGCCCAGGTTGGCGGGCAGGGGACGTGAGTCACGACGACGCTCATTGCGTTCGCCACGCTCGAAGCGCTCACCACGCTCACCACGATCACCGCGGCCGCTGCGCTCATCATGGCTGTCACGCTGACGCTCCTGGATGGCGGGCAGTTGCAGCGGACGCTCCTGTTGCACCAGCTGCAGCAGGGCGGCGGCCAGTACGTCTGTGTCCACTTCCAGCTGTTGGCACAGCTGAGCCACGGCACCCTTCATAAAGTCCAGGTGTTCGTTGGCGATGACTTCGCCCACTTGCTCACCCAGACGGGACAGGCGGCGCTCGGCCACTGTCTCGGGGCTTGGGATCTTCATTGGCGAAATACGGCTGTTGGTGGCGCGCTCAATGGTGCGCAGCATGCGCATTTCACGATGGGTCACGAACAGAATTGCCATGCCGGTACGACCTGCGCGGCCGGTACGACCGATACGATGCACGTAGGCTTCGGTATCGTAGGGAATATCGTAGTTAACCACGTGACCGATACGCTCAACGTCCAGACCACGGGCGGCCACGTCGGTGGCGATAATGATGTCCAGCTTGCCGGACTTGAGCTGATCCACGGCGCGCTCACGGGCCTGCTGGTTCATATCACCGTGCAGGGGCGAGGAGGCATAACCGCGGGCTTCCAGCTTCTCGGCCAACTCGACGCAGGAATTACGGGTACGAACGAAGATGATGATACCTTCGGTGTTTTCCACTTCCAGCACCCGCACCAGGGCCTCCAGCTTGTTGTGCTGGGATACCTGCACAAAACGCTGCTCGATGGAGTCCACTGTGGTGTGGCTGGCGGCGATGCTGATGTTGACCGGGTTTTGCAGGTGCTTGTTGGCCACGCGCTTGATTTGCTCAGGCATGGTGGCGGAGAACAGCGCCAGCTGACGGCTTTCCGGAGTGTGTTCCAGGATCCATTCGATATCGTCGATGAAGCCCATTTTCAGCATTTCATCGGCTTCGTCCAGCACCAAGGCCTTCAGGGTATCGAGCTTGAGTGTGCCACGACGCATATGGTCCATAACACGGCCCGGAGTACCGACTATCACCTGGGGACCGCGGCGCAGGGCCTGCAGCTGTTGGTGCATGCTCTGGCCGCCGTAGATGGGCAGCACGTGGAAGCCCTTCATGAACTTGGCGTAGCTGGAGAAAGCTTCGGCCACCTGTACCGCCAGTTCGCGGGTCGGTGCCAGCACCAGGATTTGCGGCGCGTTGAGGCCGGCATCTATGTTGGACAGCAGCGGCAGGGCGAAGGCGCCGGTCTTGCCGGTACCTGTCTGGGCCTGGCCGAGTATGTCCTGACCGGCCATCAGGGGCGTGATACTCGCAGCCTGAATTGGGGTAGGGTTCTCGTAGCCGAGTTCGTCGAGGGCACGCAAAAGCGCCTCGGAAAGGCCGAGTTCACGGAAGGTTTTTTCACTGAATGACATGGGTTGTAGCCTTTGACGGTGCAGAATGCACCTGTGTTGAGTTTCTATGACAGAAAATCAACCCCGTGTCGATTTCCCGTACCGAAAACGCCAGAGTATAGCAGGGCCGGCGCTGTTTGCCTATGTAAAATGTGTTTTTTTGCCTGATATGGCCTGAAATGGCGGTATACGGCCCGAAAAGGCATGTTAACTAGTCGGTTTTGGGCACCAGGGGCTTGGACAGCAGCGGATAGACAGCCTCTACCACGGCCGCAAGAAAACCATAATCCAGCCGATCCGGAGTGTCGTCCATGCTGTGATATTGGGGATGGGGCGGCACCCCGAAATACAGCCAGGGAATACCTGCCTGATGGAAGGGGTAATGATCCGAGGCCTTGAGCCAGTTGATATTGCCGTTGCCTTCGCGGTCGAGGCGGGAATGACTGAGGCGTACACACAGACCATGGTTCTTCAGCCCTGGCAACAGGGCGTCAATGTTGCTGAAGTTGCGTGCCCCTTCGAGGTAAATGGCGTAGGGACGGCCGGGGTGGCCCACCATGTCCAGATTGATGGCGGCTTCCACCTCAAGTCCCTGTGCCAGCAGCCAGTCCACCAGAGCCTTGCCGCCGTAGAGGCCCAACTCCTCGGCATCGGTGGCGGCAAACAGCCAGTTGATGTCGGCGGCGCGCTCTGTATCCGTGGCGCCATGGCTCGCCAGCGCCAGCAGCGCGGCCGTGCCCGAGGCATTGTCGTCTGCGCCGGGGTAATAACGCCTGCCCTGGCCTCCCAGGTGATCGTAGTGGCCCAAAATTACCCGCCAGCGCTTGCTGGGCGTGGCCGCGGGCAGGATCCCCACCAGATTGGCGCCATGGCGGTCGGAAAAGCCGTGGCGAAAGTCGAAGGGCTGCAGATAGCCCTGGGTGTCCTTGAGGCCAAGGGCCGCAGCAGGCATAAGCCCCGCTTCTTCAAAGCGGCGCGCCAGCAGTTGCTGGGCCAGGCGGGAGCCCTCGGTGCCGTTCTTGCGCCCGGCAAAGGGCTCGGAGGCCAGTTCGGCCACGTCCTGTCGCAGCTGCGCCATATCGACCCACTGGGGCTTGAGATCCCGCGGGCAATGGCTGGGGCCGGAGGTGCAGCCTGTCAGCAACAGCAGGCCCAGGCTCAGGCCCAGGTTCAGGCTTGAGCGTAAGCCTGAATCCCTCAAGCCACTGAAACCCCAGGCCCGGATCTGCATCAGCGCTCCAGCAGTGGCTTGAGGAAGCGCGCCGTGTGGGAGGCGCTGTGTTCGGCCACCTGTTCCGGGGTGCCCGTCACCAGGATAGTACCGCCGCCTGAGCCACCCTCTGGGCCCAGATCCACAATCCAGTCCGCGGTTTTAATCACGTCCAGGTTGTGCTCAATCACCACTATGGTGTTGCCGTGGGATTTGAGGCGGTGCAACACGTCCAGCAGCAGCTGGATATCGGCAAAGTGCAGACCTGTGGTGGGTTCGTCGAGTATGTACAAGGTCTTGCCGGTGTCGCGCTTCGACAGCTCCTTGGCCAGCTTGACCCTTTGGGCCTCACCGCCGGAGAGGGTGGTGGCGCTCTGGCCTAGACGGATATAGGACAGGCCCACGTCCATCAGGGTTTGCAGTTTGCGGGCGATGGCGGGCACGGCATCGAAGAAGTCGCGGGCATCCTCCACCGTCATCTGCAGCACCTCATGGATATTCTTGCCCTTGTATTTGACCTCCAGGGTCTCGCGGTTGTAGCGCTTACCCTTACAAGAGTCGCAGGGCACGTACACGTCCGGCAGGAAGTGCATTTCCACCTTGATCAAACCGTCACCCTGACAGGCCTCACAGCGGCCGCCCTTGACGTTGAAGGAGAAACGGCCCACCTGATAGCCGCGGGAGCGGGCTTCCTGGGTACCGGCGAACAGTTCACGGATCGGGGTGAATATGCCGGTATAGGTGGCCGGGTTGGAGCGCGGGGTGCGGCCGATGGGGCTCTGATCTATGTCCACCACCTTGTCGCAGTGCTCCATGCCCTCGACCTTGTCGTAGGGGGCTGGCTCATCCACCGTGGCGCCGTTGAGCTGCTTGTGGGCAATGCGGAAGAAGGTGTCGTTGATCAGGGTCGACTTGCCGGAACCCGATACCCCGGTGACGCAGGTGAACAGGCCCACGGGTATGGTCAGGTCAACGTTTTTCAGGTTGTTGCCGCGGGCACCATAGAGGGAAATGACCCGCTCGGGATCGAAGGCGGCGCGCTCGCCTTCGACCTGAATTTTACGCACGCCGCTCAGGTACTGACCCGTGACCGAATGTTCGCAGTCGGTGATGTCCTTGAGCGTGCCGTCGCAGATGACCTCACCGCCGTGGACCCCGGCGCCGGGGCCTATGTCGATAATGTGGTCCGCCATGCGGATGGCATCTTCGTCGTGCTCCACCACTATCACAGTGTTGCCCAGATCCCGCAGGTGGGTGAGGGTGCTGAGCAGCCGCTCGTTGTCCCTCTGGTGCAGGCCGATTGAGGGCTCGTCGAGCACGTACATCACCCCCACCAGACCGGCGCCAATCTGGCTCGCCAGACGAATGCGCTGGGCCTCGCCGCCGGAGAGGGTTTCCGCCGAGCGCGACAGGCTGAGGTAGTTGAGGCCCACGTTCACCAGGAAGCCGAGGCGATCGCGCACTTCTTTCAAAATCTTCTCGGCGATCTGTGCCTTCTGGCCATCGAATTCCAGTGCCATGAAATAGTCCAGGGCCTCGCCTATTGACCAGGTGGTCAGCCTTGGCAGGTTGAGGTCCTTGATATACACGTGGCGGGCCTCTTCGCGCAGCCTGGAACCTTCACAGCTCTGACAGGCCTGGGTGCTGATGAATTTGGCCAGCTCCTCGCGCACCGCGGTGGACTCTGTCTCGCGGTAGCGGCGGTCCATGTTGTTGAGTATGCCCTCGAAGGGGTGCTTGCGGACCACCACATCGCCACGGTCGTTGATGTAGCGGAAGGAGATCTCATCCTTGCCGGAGCCGTACAGTACCGTCTTTTTCACCTTCTCCGGCAGGGTGCCGAAGGGGGATTCGATATCGAAACCGTAATGGTCCGCCAGGGAGGTCAGCATCTGGAAGTAATAAAAATTGCGTCTGTCCCAGCCGCGGATGGCGCCGCCCGCCAGGGACAGATCGCCGGAGACTATCACCCGCTCGGGGTCGAAAAATTGCTGTACCCCGAGACCGTCACAGGTCTGGCAGGCGCCGGCTGGGTTGTTGAATGAGAAGATCCTCGGTTCCAGCTCGGCCATGGAGTAGCCGCAGTGGGGGCAGGCGAAGTTGGCGGAGAAGATCAGCTCCTCTGTCGCCCCGTCTTCCATGCTGGCTATGGTGGCTATGCCCCCGGACAGCTCCAGGGCCGTCTCGAAAGATTCCGCCAGGCGCTGCTGTATGTCGTCACGGACCTTGAAGCGGTCGACCACCACTTCAATGGTGTGTTTGACGTGCAGATCCAGGGTTGGTGGATCGGACAGATCGCACACCTCGCCGTCGATGCGGGCGCGGATATAGCCCTGGGCCGCCAGGCTGTCGAGCAGCTTGACGTGTTCGCCCTTGCGGGCCTTGATAACCGGCGCCAGCAGCATCAGTCGTTCGCCCTCGGGGCGCTCCAGCACCTTGTCCACCATCTGGCTCACGGTTTGGGCCGCCAGCGGCTGGCCATGGGTGGGGCAGCGGGGCTCGCCGACCCGGGCAAACAACAGCCTCAGGTAGTCGTAAATCTCTGTGATTGTGCCCACCGTGGAGCGCGGGTTGTGGGAGGTGGACTTCTGCTCGATGGAGATGGCGGGGCTCAGGCCTTCGATATGGTCGACATCGGGCTTTTCCATCAGGCTCAGGAATTGGCGCGCATAGGCCGACAGGGACTCTACGTAGCGCCGCTGGCCCTCGGCATAGAGGGTGTCAAACGCCAGGGACGACTTGCCCGATCCCGACAGGCCGGTGATCACTATCAGCTTGTTCCTGGGGATCGTCAGGTTGATATTTTTGAGATTGTGGGTACGGGCCCCGCGGATTTCAATCTTGTCCATCTGCCACATCAAACGCCGAATAAAAAGAGCCCAAGTATCGCATAAAAGCGCCGCGAACCACACTGCCAGTTTGCCCACAGTGCCCGAAGGGAAAATCACGCTTTGCCTCGGGAGCGAATCGACCTTACAATCTGGGCCAGTATTTTATTGGCCCACGGGCCGCCTTTGGGACGCGCAACGACAAGACTCTGGCTGCGCCCCTTTTTTCTTTGATTTTCAAGGCAAGGTTTCAAGGCAAGAGTATGGCAAACACCGGGCTTTCCGCCTCCGAAAAAAGAGTGGCCTTTTCACTGGCCAGCGTATTTGGCCTGCGTATGATGGGCCTGTTTATGATCATGCCCGTATTCGCGCTTTATGGTCAGCACCTGACGGGGTACTCCCCCCTGTGGGTCGGCATTGCTATAGGTGCCTACGGCCTGACCCAGGCGCTGTTGCAGATCCCCATGGGCATTTTGTCGGATAAATACGGTCGCAAGCCGGTGATCCTGGCGGGTCTGTTGCTGTTCGCCTTCGGCAGCCTGGTGGCCGCCATGGCCGACAGTATTTACGGTGTGGTGCTGGGAAGGGCATTGCAGGGCATGGGCGCCATAGCCGCGGCCGTGCTGGCGCTGGCGGCGGATTTGACCCGTGACGAGCAGCGCACCAAGGTGATGGCCGTTATCGGCATGTGCATAGGTTTCTCCTTTGCCCTGTCGCTGCTGGTGGGCCCCATAGTGGCACAGCATCTGGGGCTCACTGGTTTGTTTATGTTGACCGCCGGCCTGGCGCTGCTGGGTATGCTGATAGTGCAGTTGCTGGTACCCAATCCCGTGACTCACGCCCCCAAGGGCGATACCGTGGCGGCGCCGGCCAAGCTGTGGCGCCTGCTGACCGATGCCCAGCTGTTCCGCCTCGATGCCGGGATCTTTATCCTGCATCTGGTGCTGACCGCGGTGTTTGTGGCCTTGCCGCTGGATCTGGTGGATGCGGGGCTGGCCAAGGAAAAGCACTGGATGCTGTATTTTCCGGCCTTCGTCGGCGCCTTCTTCCTCATGGTGCCGCTGATCATCATCGGCGTGAAGCGCAAGAATGCCAAGGGCATGTTCCAGCTGGCCTTGCTGCTGATGCTGGCCTCGCTGGCGGCCATGGCGCTGTTTTCCCACGAGCTGTGGGTACTGTCGGCGGCTGTGGTGCTGTTTTTCACCGGCTTCAACTACCTTGAGGCCTCGCTGCCGAGCCTGATCGCCAAGTTCTGTCCCGTAGGGGAAAAGGGCTCGGCCATGGGCGTCTACTCCACCAGCCAGTTCTTCGGTGCCTTCTGCGGCGGTATTCTGGGAGGCAGTGCCTATCAGTTGCTGGGGGCGACCTGGGTGTTCTTCGCTGCCATGATACTGATGCTGTTGTGGTTGCTGCTGACCCTGGGGATGCAAAACCCCGTGATGCTCAAGAGCTACACCCTTGAGGCCCGGGTAGACGGCCGCGAGCAGGCCCGCGAGATGGCCAGCAGGTTGGCGGAATTGGCCGGTGTGGCGGAAGCCATTGTGGTGCTTGAGGAAAAAGTTGCCTATCTGAAAGTGGATGAGCATTTCGATTTAAGAGAAGCCAGAGCTGTGTTAGGCTCTGCAGATTAATATGCGTTAACGTGCAAAATTGCAGGAGAGATTGATGGCCAGTCGTGGTGTGAATAAGGTGATTCTGGTAGGCAACCTGGGACAAGATCCCGAAGTTCGCTATATGCCCAATGGCAACGCCGTTGCCAATATCACAGTTGCCACCAGCGAAAGCTGGAAAGACAACCAGGGTCAGCAACAGGAACGCACCGAGTGGCACAGGGTGGTTATGTTCGGCAAGCTGGCCGAAATTGCCGGTGAATACCTGCGCAAGGGCTCCCAGGTGTACCTGGAAGGCAAGCTGCAGACCCGTAAGTGGAAAGATCAGAACGGCCAGGACAGATACACCACAGAGATAGTGGTCGATCAGAGCGGCAGCATGCAGATGCTCGGTGGTCGTGCCCAAGGTCAAGGTCAAGGTCAGGGCGCCCCCATGGGTGGTCAAGCTCAAGCTGGCCAGCAGGGTGGTTACAGTGCCCCGGCTCAGAACCAATACGCTGCAGCGCCACAACAGGGCGGTTACAGTGCCCCGGCTCAGGGTGGTTATCAGCAACCTCAACAAGCTCAGCCGCAGGCTGGTTTTGGTCAGGCACCTCAGCAGGGCGCCTATCAGCCCAAGCCACAACAGGCGGCTCCGGCTTATCAGCCACAGCAGGCCCCACAGCAGCGCCCAGCGCCCAAGCCGCAGGCCCAGCCACAACAGCAAAGCTATACCCCGGATCTGGATGACGGCTGGGACGATGATATCCCGTTCTAACCGGTCAATGACCCAAGTGAATGACAAACCCCGCCAATGCGGGGTTTGTTTTTTCTGTTTCCAGTGGCTTGTAAGCTATGGGATCAGTGTTCTTCGTGGCCATCGGCCAGGTAGACGTGGTGCAGGGTCAGGGTGCCGTCCTCTTCCGCTTCGGCCCAGATTTCGAAGTGCTCGTTACCATAGATCCTGTGTCCCAGTCCGAAGGCCCTGGAGTTGCATTTCCTGCCCTTACAAGTGCTGGGGGGCTCGGAGCCTGTGGCATAGCTGTTGTAACTATCTAAGTGACCGTAGATCGTTGCCAGTTCCTCGTAGTCGTGGGCATTTGGCCATTGACTGTTAATGTCCGAACTGTAGTCCATGCATGTACCCTGGCTGGTGCCGTCTTCGCTGGTGTGGCCGAGACCAAACACATGACCCACTTCCTGGCACATGACGTGGTTCTTTTCTTCCGATGTCCAATACCAGCTGTAGCTGTCGTTCATCTTGGCTGTGCCCTTGGTGATATGGCCCGAGCTGTCGAGGTTGATGGACGCCAGGCCCAACCAGCCATTTTGGCCATAGGCCGCATTACAGACCCGCATCTGACCGGTCACCATGGAGCAGCGTTTGCGGGTGCGGGAGTCAGTTTCACCCTGCACCGGTGTCAGGCTCAAGACTTTGGATGCGTTCCAAGCGTTCACGGTAGCGTCCAATTCACTGCTCCATTCGGGACTGGTGCTGTCTACAACAATAAGCGGTAATGGGTTGGAGGTTCTTGCCCAGTGATAGTTGTTCCAGCTGTGTGTGGCCGAGGCCAAGCCTGAGAGCATTAATCCCGGAAGTATTAATGCCAAGGCGAGTTTCTGTTGTTGCTTCATAATCTGTTCCCGCAATTGACCGGTTTCGCAGAGGGGGTTGCCCTGTCCTTGGCCGCACTAACTCTGCAGGAGTCTTTTAACCATAGCCAAAAGTACGCACTTTGCTAGCAGCAAGGCGGCTGGGATATGGGTCTTTAATGCCGGTCAGCGCATGGCTGTCGGCATATTGGGATAATCGGGAAGCGCAGCGCCAGGTCGGGCCTAGCGAGGATGTAAGGAGGGTGGCTTTAGTTGCCGCTGTCTTTCAGGGAACGCAACAGCAGCCCCAGGCCGCCAACGGCGAGCACTAGTATGACTATGAGGTCAAAGGCCGTCATGGCACGCAAGTGGAAATGCACCGAGGATATGACGCCAAACACCAGAGCCACCAGGGAGCCTATTCCAAGCAGCCAGCCCAAGGGATTCTTGGCGTTGAAGAAGATGATGCCAATTCCAAACATGAAGGGGAGCATTATCATGCCGCCGGTAATGCCGTAATTGCCGCCCCAGGCCGAGATGCCATACAGTCTGGCACCCAGGCCAAAGCTTGAGGTCACACTGATGGCATTGAGCAGCAGGTATACACCGCCGCAGAGCATGATAAGGCCGATAAAAAATTGTCCTATGCCACCGGACGTTCCACCCGCTCCATTCATCACTTGCTTCCTTCTAAAAATCGGTACAGATCACCGGGAACCTGTATCTTACACCAGTTGGCTAATCCTGTAGCAAGTGGTTGATTTAAATGTGTCATGGTAAGCAGGGAGACAAACAGGGACAGAAGGCTGATTAGCGTCAAGACTGCGACGGCAGACAAATAAAAAGCCCGCTCATGCATAGGGCGGGCTTTTACTCTGATAACAAAAACAACATCTTGGATTCCAGATTAGGCTGACAATTCACGGCCGCCAACCGTAGCCACTTGCAACTTACAAGTGTAACCGCATGACTGTCTTGCTTGCTGTATCTTGGACGCTTCACAATGTCACTGTGTCATACGTCCTCGGGTTTTGCCGGTTACACTTTAAGACTAGAACCACTGTATATTTTGTGCAACCTTCGGGTGAAAAATAATGTGCCAGTACCCCAAGGAAAGGGGAATCTGCGCCCCTGGAGTACAGCGCTATACGCAAATCCGATTGCGACCTTGTTGTTTGGCCATATACAACAGCCGATCGGCCCGGCCTATGACGTCTTCGAATGAGGCATCGCCGGCTGAGAATTGACTCAGGCCTCCGCTGATCCCTCTTTCTTTGATGGCGTCATTTGGGTTGTTGCGGGAGTGCAGTGGCTGTGAGCCCATGGCCGAGACGATTGCCAGTCGCAGCCGCTGCGCCAGGTGTTCGGCTTGTTCCACCGATGTCTGTGGCATCAAAATCACAAACTCATCACCACCGTAACGGGCCGAAAAATCCTGTTCTCTGAGGTGTTTGCGACAGCAGTCGGCAATCAATCTCAGCACTCTGTCACCCATCAGGTGGCCACAAGAATCATTGATGGTCTTCAGGAAGTCCAAATCAAACAGCAGGATAGCTGTTTGGGTTTGGTAGCGTTGGAAAAGGGAGAACTGGTTGCGCAGCTGCACCATTAAACTGCGCCTGTTATGTAATCCGGTTAATTCATCAATCTCGCTCTTGTGGCGCAGTTGGGCTTCCAGTTCGTGCCGGGCACTGATATTGCTGGCGACCCACACCACGGCATCTTCTCCATCAATAGTAAAGTCCAATGCCTGTATGCGTCCTTCAAACCAGATAACAGTATCCGGCCCATCGTTTCCCAGCCCCTTCACATCGGAGCCGGCCAAGCCATATTCCACCACCAGCAATTGGCGTGATGCCAGTGCCCGCTCAATCTGCAGCATGAACCAATCGGCCTTCTCCGGGATCAACACATCCTCGATTTTTTGGCCGATCAGCATACTGCCGTCGTGATAATAGCGGCTGTCACTGCCACCAAGAATGTCGGCATAGCGGCCACTGCGGGTAAGAATGAATACAGGATCCGGCAGCGCCTTGAATATGGCCTGTTGTTGTTCGCTAGAGAACATGGGACTCCTGGGACTCTGGGGGATTTTTATTAAGGTATGGTATTCCGATAAATTTGGAAAGCTCTTACCTGACAAGCTGTTGCCCCATAGCAATCACACCCGCCGCTTTGGCTGATATGGACTAGACTCTAATTCTTGGCTGCATCGGCAACCAAGCCTTAAGGAGGCTGTTTTTATGAACATGTCAGCTTATATGGCAGGTACGCTGCTTATCGGCGTTGCCGGCCTGAGTGCTTCTGCCATGGCAGAAGATGAAAAAATGGGCGCCATGATGGACCCACAGATGAAGCAACAGATGCTGGACGATGCCCTGAGCGCGGCGCCACCCACCTTGCGTGACAAGGTGACTGTGCTGGACTGGGACAAGAATGTATTGCAGCAAGGCAGTGTGGACTACACCTGCTTCCCGACACCGGCCCAGATGACGGGTAAGTCACCCATGTGCATGGATGGTCCCTGGATGGAATGGGCCCATGCCTGGATGAACAAGCAACCCTTCGAGGCCAAGAGTATCGGCATTTCCTATATGCTGGCCGGCGATGGCGGGGCCAGCAACACAGATCCCTACGCCGAAATGCAGACCCCGGATAATCAATGGATAGACGAGGGTCCCCACCTGATGATCATTACCCCGGACAAGGCGCTGCTGGACAGCCTGCCCACTGACCCCTATTACGGTGGTCCCTATGTCATGTGGAAGGGGACACCCTACGCCCACATCATGGTGCCTGTGGGGGCCAGGAAATAACAACAAGCCCGGCGTTGCCGGGCTTTTTTTAACTTCGCCTTGTCGTCTTGAGCCAGCTTTGGCCTATCCCGGCGGCGATGATCACAGCCGCGCCTCCCCATTGCAGTGTTGACATGGGTTCCTGAAACAAGATCCACCCAATCAGCAGTACAGTCACAGGTTCCAGATATGACAGGGTGCCGAAAATCCGCGCCGGCAGGGCGGCTATGGCCTGCACCGCAAATAGGATTGCCAAAAAGCCGGGAAACACGCCGGCAATCAACAGCCAGCCCCATTGCTCTCCCGTGGGATGTGGTTGTTCAAGCACCAGGGGCAGGGCGCACAGGGCGCCGGTCAGCAATTGCCAAAAGGTCTTGCCGTAAGCGTGCTGGCTGCGCGGAACCCGCTTATTGACCAAAATAAAGCTGGCATAAGCACCGAGGCAGGCGAGTGCATACCACAGGCCCTGCTTTTGCCAGGCCGATGTGTCGAGGCGAAACTCCTGCAGCATGGCAAAACCGAAGAAGGCACCGCCGATGCACAGTAACATCCAGCGATTGAGGCGCTCGTGAAACACAAAGTGGGACACCAGTGCCGCCAGCGCCGGCGCCAGGTACACCAGCATGATGGCCAGCGACATGGGAATGGTTTCTATGGCTTTGAGAAAGCTCAGAATAAAGCCGGCCAACAGGGCGCCACCGGCAATGACCGCCGGATGGGGGCGGCGCCACAGATGGCGATTCCTGCGTTTGGGTAACAAAAACAGCAGTAAAATTATCGCACCCAGCGCCAGTCGATAAAAAGTGAGACTGGCAGCATCTATGCCACTGTAACGGGCGATGAGACCTATGGTGCCCATCAGGGCGGCAGACAGGGCTGCCATCAGATAAAACTGCATCCGGATACGACTTAAAGGAGAACAGGCAGACACTCTAGCGCCGGTGGATTTTTTGCTCAAGCTTGCCTTGGGGCTGAAACAGGAATTTTATTCAGGCTCTGGCTCGGATGGGGGAATGGCAACACCGGGCTGGTTTTGCGGATTATCGCTGGCGGGCGTTTCCTCGTGCTCCATTGGCTTTGGCAACAGGCTCAGGGGCGCGGCGTCATAGGGCTTGGTTGGATTGGAAACCAAGGTCATATCATCCTGATACTTTTCATGCAGTTGTTGCCAGCTGCCATCGCTTTTGAGCTGTTTCAATCCCCTGTTGAAGTCATCGCGAATACGTTCGCTTTGAAAGGCGAAGCGGTATTCTGTGGGAGGGAATATCTCGTGGTAGACAAGGGATTGCTGCAACTCGGCAGCATTCAAGGCATTTTGCAACAGGGCCTGTTTGCGGTAGTAGTTGAAAATATGCCGGTCCATGACCACGGCATCCACCCTGTCCTTCATCAGCATGTACACCTGCAGTTGCTGGCGGGCGACCTCGCTGTATTCGTCATTGGCAGTCACAACCTGGCTGAATTCCGGCCCGAGCAGTACCGAGGCCCGCTGAAAGGCGACTATGCGTTTGTCCTTGAGATCGCGGATGCTATCAATCTTGAGCTGGTTCTTGGCCAGGCTGATGGCGCAGTTCTGGAACACTATGGCCACATCCGAGTAAAACACCTTGTCCACCATGCCTTCGTGCACATTGATGATGCCGTCAAGCTTACCTTCCCGCAATTCATGGAAGGTGCGCGCCAGTGGCAGATAGGTGATGTTGACTCTGTGACCCGAAGCGGCCAGGGCCATGTTGAGCAACTCCAGCTCCAGGCCGGTGTTGTTTTCCTGAATCACGTAGGGGGGAATAGAGAAGCTGACGCCTATGGTCAGTTCATCGGCATGGGTACCGGACAACATCAGTCCCAGCGACAGCGCCAGACCGCGCCTGGCGGATCTGCGTCGTAGCTTGTTTGCATGTCGGCGGGCGACCATCCGCGCTTGATACGTCATCTCAGGGAATTCCTCTGGGGAATGGGCCAGTAGCCTTTAATTATTTTAGCTCCATCCCTGGCGCATGGCATAAAGCTCCTTCAGGCCGGTCTTGCTGTCAAGCCGTCTGTTATGAAAATGTGAATTTCGATGGCTTTTGCTTAGCCCTGTCAGGGCTGCTCTCCATTTTTCGCCTAGAAAGAGGACCCCGGCTGGGCCAGAAAGGCCAGTTCCTCCTCGGTGGAACTGCGGCCCAATATGGCATTGCGGTGGGGATAGCGGCCGAACCTGTCTATGATGGCCTTGTGGCGCCGTTCAAATTCCAGGTTGCCGCGGGTGGCATCCTGATCGAACAATATCATGGCTGTTTCGTGGATAAGCGCCGATTCACTGTGCATATAGGGCATGTACAAAAAGGCCAGCCAGTCGGCCGGCAGCTGACGGTCGGCGCCCTGGGCCACCGCTTCCTGGGCCAGCACCAGCGCTATGGGATCGGCGGCAAAGGCTGCCGGGGTATCCCTGTGGATGTTGCGCGAAAACTGATCCAGCACCAGCACCTCCGCCAGTCGACCCTCGGCACTTGCCCGCCAGCTGAACAGCTCACCGCGGACAGCACTCTCAAGCAGGGCGCCAAAGCGGCTGCGGATCAAGTCGTCGAACCCGGGATCCTTGGCCCACCATTGTTTGGGGCTGATCTCGACGAACCAGAAATGCAGCACAGCCTCGGCTTGAGGGGGAAGAGAGGTCGACATCTGTTGCTCCTTGCCAATCACAGCTTGAGCCCTATTGGACTTTTGTCTTGGCCTATTGGTTATGGGCTGAAAATAAAGTAGTTTTAAGGCATATCCAGCTATGGGAGCCTGCTCAATGCCTGTCGTACCCGAGGTCAGTAAAGCCCATAAGGCTTTTCTGCGCAAACTCTATCTGGCACACCTGATGGATGATGCCCGCCACAACCTGTTGTCCCTTGGCAAACTCACCGGCATGCCGCGCCGCACCCTGCAGGATGCCATCGCCAGCTTCGGCGATCTGGGGATCAAGGTGGAATTCGTCCAGGATGGCGAGCGCCACAATGCCGGTTACTACAAGGTGCTGACCTGGGGGCCCATCAGCAGTGCCTGGGTGGACACCCATGTGGACGATATTCGCGCCTTGTTAACGACCGAGTGACAGTGGTTTAAGGCAATCATCTGGCTCGGCTATACTTTGCCGGAACGCCCTGGCCATCCGGATAAAGCAGGCATGCAAGCTTACGAAAAATTATTGATGGATCTGCTTCACAGTTCCCTGGATGGCTACGCTCTCTTTGGTTCTGATGATCGGCTGGTCTATGCCAACGATGCCTTCCTCTCACTCATGTATGTATTTCGTGATGAAGTGGGGCGACTGACCTTTGATGCGATTTTGCGGCGCAATTTCCACGAAGGCCGGGCAGCCCATATCGGTTCTGGTGACATAGAGCAGTTTATTGCATACGTGGAAAGCGTCAGACGCTCCAAACCCTACCGCCTGTTTGAGGTTGACTATCTGGATGGCCGCTGGTTCCTGATGTCGGAGCAGACGGATGCCATGGGCAACATGTTGTTGCAAATCAAAGATATCACTAAACAGAAGCAGTCAGAGCAACATTTGCAGGCGGCATTATACAAGTATCATGTGATGGCATTGACCGATGAGCTGACCGGTGTTGCCAATCGCAGGGCGATTCAGGACTCGGTCAGCGCCGAACTGGCCCGCTGCAGCCGAACCGGCGCCGCCATGACCATACTGCTGGTGGATTTGGATCACTTTAAAAGGGTCAATGACACCTATGGTCATCATATCGGCGATTTGGCGCTGAAACATTGTGCCGAGGTCATGAAGGCCAGCTTGCGGCCGTTCGACATGATAGGTCGCCTTGGCGGCGAAGAATTTGTGGTGTTTCTTGGCAATACCGACAGCCAGGATGCCATGGTGATCGCCGAACGGATCCGCGCTCAGATCCAAAGTCTGCCATTGCAAACCCCTGGCCGAGAGATAGCCCTTTCTGTGTCTATCGGTGTTGCCACCCAGAACAACAATCCTACCTTTGAGTCCCTTTACCTGGAAGCGGATCAGGCCCTGTATGAAGCCAAGAGTCAGGGCCGTAACCGGGTTACCTTGCGCTGACTCCGGGTTGCAGCGGTCCACTGGCGCTCTGTCTGGCCCATTGCAGTAATTGCAGATCGGCGCGAATGGCATCCAGGTGACGGCCTTTAACAAAGGCATCGAAGGCTGCCTTGTCCGGTACACAGCTTGGAAACAGGCCGGGGCGGCGGGCGCGCACCTCACCAAAGGGTGGTAACTGCTGGTTATAGCCGACAAAGTATTTGTGTCCCAGGGGCTGCTGCCAGTAATCGCCCCAGTGCAGTTCGGGGCAGCCCGGTACAGCCTCGGCCATGGCGGCCAGGGTGGCACGGGCCAGACTCAGGCGAATACTGTCCACAGAGGCTGCCGGGGTAGCGAGCACGGCACACAGGCCGGCTTGGGGTGCTGCCAAATCGGCGCTGACCGGCCAGTCATCAATCCTGTCGTGAATGGTGAGCACACCGCGAAACCCCCAGCCCAGATAGTCGACCAGGGGGGCGAAGGCACGCTTCCAGGCCACCAGCTTGGGGCCGTGATACACGGGTGCCACGTGGGCCGGAACACTGACATCCTCGGTTAAGTGCATCAGGGCCCCGAGAAAATACCAACGGTAATCATCGCCATAGCGCTCAAAGCCTTGAGTTGCGTTATTCCAGAGCCGCGCCATCGACATGTCGGTGCGACCCTCCAGTGTCAGGGCCGGGTCCTGCTTGTCCGGGCTGAAGAAGTGCCAGTTGTGGACCCGTCTTGCCATGGGAAACAGGGCATCTGCCTCCGGCAGCTTGAGCAGGGGGCGGGGCAGGGCGGTGGCGCCCTTGTCCATGGCGTGGTTGGCGCTTAACACCTGGCTGGCCCTGCTGTCGTTTGGAACAGTGAGGCCGCTTTGGTAAAAGCTGTCGCCGGTGCAACTCTCAAACAGGGCCAAGGCCTGGCGCGCCAGCGGCAGGTGGCCTGTGTCCGGGTTATAGGCCAGGGCGGGGGCAGGCAGCATGATTGTCAGCAATGAGAGCCGCGAGGCTTGCTGCGCTTTTCGCCAAACTACTCGCAAAAAGAGCAGCAGCCGGCCGCTTATTGGCTTGGTCGTGAGTCTTTGCTTGAAACCAAGCCTGCTGGGGCGCACTTGAACGAGGTGCTCTGGAGAGAGTGGCATGGCACTTCCCTTTATCTATCCGGATTCGCCCAAGAATAACAGCAAATGCGGCTTTCGCCTCAGCCCATTTTCATTATGACAACAATGGCTTACCACCAGGCGGCGTACAGTCCCGCCAGCACCAGGCACAGGGCCACAGAAGCCAAGTTAAAGCCGGCGCTGGTGCGGTAGCTCAGGCTGTCCAGATGAATCGCGGCATGGTGATTGTCCCGTGGCCGCTCAATCAGCTTGACCACTGTCACCGCCACCAGGATGCAGCACAGGAACACCAGTCCCACCCTGTCCATAAAGGGCAACTCAGGCCACAGCAGTTTCAGTGTCAGCGACAGCAACGCCGAGGCGATGGCGGCGGCCAGCGCCGCATTGGCGGTGGTCTTCTTCCAGAAGAAACCCAGCAAAAAGATGGCCACTATCCCGGGGGTAAAGAAGCCGGTGAATTCCTGTATGTACTGGAAGGCCTGATCGAGACGGCCAAGCAAGGGCTCGGCAATCAACACCGCCAGCGAGAGCGACAGCAGCGCCGAGCAGCGCCCCACCCACAACAGGCGTTTATCGTTGGCATCGGGATGCAGCAGCGGCTGGTAGATATCCAGGGTGAAAATGGTGGCCACGCTGTTGGTCATGGAGCTGACCGAGGAGGCGATGGCGGCCACCAGGGCGGCAAAGGTGAGTCCGAGCAGGCCCGCCGGTACCAGCTTAAGCATCTCGGGATAAGCCTGGTCCGGCTTGGCCAGATCCGGCAGCAGCACGGCGGCGGCTATGCCCGGCAGCACCACTATCACAGGCATCAGCAGCTTGAGGAAAGCGGCAAACACCACCCCCTTCTGGGCCTCCTGCAGGTTCTTCGCCGCCAGCGCCCTCTGGGTGATGTATTGGTTAAAGCCCCAGTAGGAGAAATTCATCACCCACAGGCCACCGAAGAGCACGGACAAGCCCGGCAGATCGCCGTAGTGGGGATGGTTGCTCGGCAGGATCAGGGTGAACTTGTCCGGCACAGTTTCGAGCAGTGTCCTGGTCCCCGCCAGCACCCCCTGGCCCATGCCTATCTTGTCCAGCGCCAGGAAGGACACCAGCAGGCCGCCGACTATCAGCAGCAGCACCTGGATGATGTCGGTGAAGGCCACGGCTCGCAGGCCGCCGTAAAGGGAATAGCTTAAGGAAAACAGTGCCAGGAACAGCAGCGCCGGCATCAAGCCTATGCCCGTGATTGTGTCCATGGCCAGGGCGCCCAGGTACAGCACAGAGGTCAGGTTCACCAGCACATAGACCCCGAGCCAAAATACCGCCAGCGTGGTGCGTACCCGCCTGTCGTACCTCTGCTCCAGAAACTGCGGCATGGTGGCGATACGCTTTTCGAGGAAGATGGGCAGGAAGAATTTGGCTACCAGGATCAGGGTCAGGGCCGCCATCCACTCGTAGGAGGCGATGGCGAGGCCTATGGCATAGCCCGAACCCGACATGCCTATCATCTGCTCGGCGGAGATATTGGCGGCTATAAGTGACGCGCCTATCGCCCACCAGGGCAGGCTGTTACCGGCGAGGAAATAATCCTGGCTGCTGGTTTGCTGTTTGGCGTCGCGGCGGGATACCCACCAGGCTATGGCTATCAGGGCGACGCAATAGCCGCCGAAGGTGACAAAATCCCAACTGGACATGGGTCTCTCCTGTTAACAGTGTTCGAGCAAGTGGGCCCCGCCGACCACGGCCGGGGTGTAAAAGTCGGCATTGAGGCCGGTTTGGGCCGGGTATTCCCGGTTGATAAGCGACCGGGCCTCGGGCAGCAGCTCCCTGGGCAACAGGGACACCACGCAGCCACCGAAGCCGCCGCCGGTCATTCGGGCGCCGCCGCGAGTACCTGCGACCGAGTCCAGCAGTTGCACCAAGAGATCTATCTGGGGGCAGGTTATCTGGAACAGATCCCGCATCGAGGCATGACTGGCTGCCATCAGGGCCTTGATGGCAGCCCTGTCATCCCTGGCAAAGGCCCGCGCCAGTGCCTGGGTGCGGCGGTTCTCTCCCAGCACATGGCCGGCGCGCATGCCGGGCAATTGCGGCAATTGACCTATGGCTTCACCGAGGGCCGACTCATCCAGATCCCTGAGGCTGGTCAACCCCAGGAGGTTGGCCGCCTCGCGGCACTGTTGGCGCCGCAGGTTGTATTCGCTGTCCACCAGGCCGCGGCGGACGTTGGAATTGACGATAAGCAGCGACAGCTCCCGGGGCAGGGCCACAGGGCTCAGGCTGTTGTCGCGGCAATCGATAAGGCTGGCGTGGCCGGCAACGGCGGCGGCGGAGATCAGCTGATCCATGATGCCGCAGGCGCAGCCGACGAAATCGTTTTCGGCCATCTGGCCGAGCCGGGCCAGCTCGGCGGGAGGCAATTGCACCCCGATAAGCGCCGTCAGTGCCAGCAGCAGGGCGATTTCCAGCGCCGCCGAGGAACTGAGTCCTGCGCCCTGGGGCACATCCCCCAGAATCATCAGCTCGCAGCCGGGCAGCTCCAGCCCGCTCCGGGCGAGCACCTGGAACACGGCCCTGACATAACGACCCCAGCCTGGCCCTGGAGTGGCCTCGGGAGCGCTTAAGTCGAAGCTCTCTTGCTCGCCCGGGTAGTTGAGCGCCAGCACCTGCACCTTGCGATCCCGCCGCGGCCGCACCGCCACCAGGGTATGAAAATCGATGGCGCAGGGCAGCACGAAGCCCTGGTTATAGTCAGTGTGCTCGCCGATGAGATTAACCCGCCCCGGCGCCTGCGCCACCAGGCTCGGCGGCCTGCCGAAGGCGGCGGCAAAGGCCCGGCTCAGCACCTGGCTGTTCTGGTACTGGCTGCTCTGGTACTGGCTGCTCTGGTACTGGCCCTTGCCAGTGGTCTGGTCTGCAACTGCCAGTGTCATGATCTGTCTCCGAAAGTCGGCTCTTTAAGCAAGTAGTGTTGTGTCGGCTGTTGCCGCAGCAGGGCGGCGGCCTGCTCGGGCGTCAGATCCCGCTGGGATTCCGCCAGCATCTCGTAGCCGACCATGAATTTGCGCACGCTGGCGGAGCGCAGCAGCGGCGGATAGAAGTGGCAGTGCAACTGCCAGTGGCCCTGGTCTTGGCCGTCGAAGGGGGCGCCGTGCCAACCCATGCTGTAGGGGAAGGGGGTCTGGAACAGGTTGTCGTAACGCACGCACAGTTCAGTCAACAGTGCCGCCAGGCTGCTGCGCTGGGAAGTGGTCAGCTCGGGCATGCGTTGCACCGCAAAGCGCGGCAACACCAGGGTCTCGAAGGGCCAGCAGGCCCAGTAGGGCACCAGCGCCAGCCAATCCTGGTTGTGGCACACCAGGCGTTGCTGCGCCTGCCATTCGCGCTCGGCGTAGTCCAGCAACAGCTTGCTGCCATGGTCGTCGGTGTAGTGGCGCTGCTGTTGATCTTCCCGGGCCACCAGGGTCGGCAGCCGGTCGCTGGCCCAGATTTGCCCGTGTGGATGGGGATTGGAACAGCCGTTGATGGCGCCTTTATTTTCAAACACCTGCACCCAGAGGTACTCCTGCCCCAGACGCTGGTATTCGTTACACCAGGTGTCTATCAGGGCGGCGACTTTTTGCTGGCCCAGAGTGGCCAGGGTGGCGCTGTGGGATTCGCTGTAGCAGATGACCCGGCTCAGACCGCGGACGCTGTCGCTGGCAAACAGGGGATCCTGTGCTGTGTCCTGTGACTGCTGCGCCGCGCCGTCTGGCTTTAACGCAGCACCGTCCGGTTTAAGCGCCGGAAAGTCATTGTCGAACACCCAGGGGCCGCGGTAGTCGGGGTTATTGGCGCCCTGAATGCGGCGGTTGCCGGGGCACAGGTAACAGCCGGCATCGTGCTCCGGCAGCCTCTCCCGGGCCGGGGGTTCTTCCAGTCCCTGCCAGGGGCGCTTGGCCCTGTGGGGTGACACCAGCACCCAGTCACCGCTCAGGGGATTGCGGCGCCTGTGTGGCTGCTCGTTCTGATCAAATTCCTGGTTAACATTGGGGTCAACATCGGGGGCAAAGTCGGTCATGGCTGCTCAAACTTGTGGCGGATTGCGAATGGCCAGAAGTTAGCCCCGGGCTTTTATCAGCGTCAACGACAGTCGCGGCTTAGGTGACTAAACGGGAATACAAAGTTAATAAGCAATAGTTTCAGTTAGTTGTGCCAAGAGTCGCCGAGTCTTGGCGGGGCAGAAAGCGGGAAACAATGGCGTGAAATACGGAAGGGGGCGCCGGGGCCCGTTTTGCAACACTTTTGTTACAAGGAGGCGATTTTGGCCAGAGAGCGGCCTTAGTTTTCAAGAAGCAGGGCTTGGGATTGCGGAAGAGATGCGTCTTGGCCAGGAGGATAAATGGGGGGCTTTGGCGCGCCGTTGGCCTGCCGGGCACAGTTCCCATTCTTGTTCATACCCGTTGCCGGTGGTCGCCAAGGGCGCGGTGCGGGCGTAACGGCTCTAGGCTTATGAGGCAATAACATGAAGAAATCCTATTTGGCACTGCTCATTGGTGCCGCCCTGGCGCTGCCGGCGTACGCGGCGGATGAAACCAGCAAGGAAACCGGCAAGACCCAGGATGAAACCGCCACCACGACCGAACCTGTGGAGCAGGTCGATGAGGTGATTACCGTGCGCGGTATTCGCAGCAGCCTCAAGGAAGGGCAGGAAATCAAAAAGTTGGCCGACAACGTGGTGGACGCCATAGTCGCAGAGGACATAGGCAAGTTCCCCGATGAAAACGTCGCCGAAGCCCTGCAGCGCATCCCAGGCGTCAGCGTCACCCGGGTCAACGGTGAAGGCCAGACTGTGACAGTGCGCGGCCTGACCGGCAACTACAACATCACCACACTCAACGGCCGCAAACTGGCGTCGGACAACGCCAGCCGCGACTTCAACTATGACGTGATTGCCTCTGAGCTTATCAGCGGTATCCAGGTGCACAAGACGCCCCAGGGCCATCTGCCCGAGGGCGGCATAGGCGCCGTGGTCAATGTCAGCACGGCGCGGCCGCTGGACATAGGCGAGTTCGCCATGGTGGGCTCGGTCCGCGGTGCCTACAACGAGCGCTCCGAAAGCCTGGACCCCCGCGCCTCATTTATGATCAGCGACACCTTCAACGACGACACCCTGGGGATACTGCTGTCTTTGACCCACTCCAGCTACACCAACCGCCACGACAGCTACCAGGCCTGGTCCTTCCACGAGCGCGATGTGGACTTGGGCGGCGACGGCACAGTGGACTACAGCGGCGTGCGCTTCCCAGGTTATGCCCAGCTGACCACCTATGAGGATCAGCGCGATCGTACCGGTGGCACCTTCGCCCTACAATGGCGTCCCCAGGATAACCTGGACATCACACTCGACGGTCTCTACAGCGTCTACGACATAGACTCCCACGGCCGCCAGTTGTCTGTGGTGACCTACTCAGAGCCCTGGCTGCCGGCCGCCAACGGCAACTACACCGACGTGCATGTGGGCACCGATGGCTGGGCCGAGGATCTGGCCTGGGAAGGCCCGGCGCTGATGGACATAGTGGACACCCGGGATCCGCGCCGCAACACCACCTATCAGGTGGGGCTGAACTTTAACTGGATGCTCGACGACCTGACCCTGGTACTGGACATGGCCCATTCGGAGGCCAAGAACGAAAACAACGGCGACAACAAGTACGTGGTGGCCCGCACCGGCGTCAATGCCGCCCGCATCGACTGGAACACGGGCAATGCGGTGCCGGATATCCAGCTGTCGGAAGAGGTGACCCCGGACAAGGTATTCGGCGCCTGGTATACCAACACCGACGGCACAGGAGTGGAAGATGCCACCAGCAGCATCACCTTTGACGGCACCTGGGAGCGTGACGGCCTGTTCAGCAAGCTGTTCTTCGGCGCCGGTTACAACAGCCAGGAGAAGCAGCGTACCACCTTCAGATCCCGCAACCCGTCGATCTTCGCCGGGGAAAACCTCGACAAGGTCAACGCCGACGCCTCCCATCTGGTGAACTTCTATGGCCACGAATGGTGGCAGCTGCCATCCAGCGTCATGTTGCCGGGCAATGTCAGCAACTTTATGGGCAGCACGGATGCCGACATTCCCGCCAACTGGGCGGCGATAGATCTCGACGGCCTGTACGACTTCCTGCGGGAGCTGGATCCCGTCTCGGCGGATCTGCTCAACACCGACGTGTACCTGTCCGAGTCCTTCACCATCAAGGAAGAGATACTGCACGCCTATGTTGAGACCAATCTGGAAGACAGCCTGTTCGATATGCCCTTCCTGCTGAACCTGGGGCTGCGCTATGCCCAGACCCGGGTGACCTCCAGCGGCTACAGCCAGAACATTCACAAGCTGAAATTCGGCCCAGACGGTGAGCCTGTGGATGACAGCTGGAAGGAGACCCAGCCGGTGTCCGAGGACTACAGCTACGGCGACTGGCTGCCGAGCATGAACTTCAAGCTGTCGCTGACCGACGAGCTGGTGTTCCGCACCTCGCTGTCCCAGGTGATTTCCCGTCCGTCGCTGTGGGAGCTGTCGCCCTATACCTCGATCAATATTGAGCCCAACGAGCAGGGGGTGCGCAGTTACTCCATGTCGGTGCCGGATCTCAAGCCCTATACCGCCGATCAGTGGGATACGGCGCTGGAATGGTACTACTCCGATGAAGGCACCCTGGCCTTTGCCACCTTCTACAAGGAAGTGGCCAGCTTTATCAAGTGGGACAAGACCCAGGAAGAGATAGACGGTCAGCCGTTCGAGGTGTGGAAGCCCTACAACGACGACAGCAAGAAGGCGCTGATCCGCGGCCTGGAGGTGGCCTGGCTGCAAACCTTCGACGAACTGTTGCCGGAGTATCTGGCCGGTTTCGGGGTCCAGGCCAACTACACCTACAACGACAGCGTCTCGGGTGAAAAGGATGACGAGGGCAAGGACAAGCCGTTCCGCGGTCTGTCTGATCACCAGTACAATCTGGTGGCCTTCTACGAGAAGGATGGGCTGGAGGCGCGCATCGCCTACAACTATCGCTCCGGCTACACCGCCTGGGACAACTGGTCCAGGACCGCGGACGGCTGGATCTCGGAGCCCGTGAAGGCCAACCCCTTCAGCTGGCTGGATCTTAGCGCCAGCTACGCCATCAACGATCACTTCACCCTGACCGCGGATGTCAGCAACCTGCAGGATAAGGTGGACTCCCACTATCTGGGGGACCCGTCCCATATCCAGTACGCTGCCACCTATGGTCGCCGTTTCTCCCTGGGGATCCGTGCCAGTTTCTGATGCTGTTTCCCCGTCGCCGGGCGGCGGGGCCAGTCAGGCATAGCCCTTGTTGGACCGCAGTTGCGGTCCTTTTTTATGCGCCCGGCTTTTAACGCCCCCGCCTTGTTGGGATGGCTGTAAGTGGCCCGGCATTCCAGCCTTCCCGTTTCCTTGACTTTGATTCCCGAAAACTCAGCTTTGGCTTGAGCTGTTTGCATGCAATATTTAATATCCTTTGTCATTAGGTGAGGAGGACAAACCCATGTTGGAGTGGATTAACAGAATCGCTTTTGACAGCAGCAGTCCGCTGATCATGCAGGGTAACGAGCATCAATTCGGCTTTCAGGTGCATGAGCCCGAGGTCATGGCCCACAGCCATTGGCACGGTCACATAGAGATCAATTACCTGTTCGGCTGCGCCGCCGACTACCTGATCAATGGCCGTCGCATCAGCGTGCCCGAGGGCAAGATGATCATTTTCTGGGCCTCCATTCCACACCAGATGACCGCCAGCAGCGGTGACGGTCACATGGTCAACATCTATATTCCGCTGCAGGCGTTTCAGGCCTGGAAGTTTCCCCCCGAATTTGTCGGCCTGCTGCTGCGGGGCGAGGTACTGGTGTCGGAAAAACTGCACCGCAGCGATTACGAGCTGACCCGCCAGTGGGAGCAGGATCTGCAGCGGAAGCAGGCGGCACTGACCGCCCAGGTAATCAGCGAGATCCGTGGCCGCATCCGTCGCATGGCGGTGGAGAATTACAGCCGCTATGGCTTGGGCACAGACACGGCGCGGGAGCTGAAGAACCCTGTCTCAGGTCTGGGCCACATAGACGCCATGCTGCGCTATATCGCCGATCACTATGACCAGAAGATCACCATAGAACAGGTGGCAGCGGCCACCGGGCTGCACCCCAATTACGCCATGAAGCTGTTCAACCGGGTGATGAAGATTTCCATCAAGCAATACATCAACCGGCTGCGGCTGCAACATGCCCAGGCGCTGCTGGTGGACACGGATCAGGGGGTGCTGAACATCGCCATCGAGGCGGGGTTCGGCTCCATCAGCCGTTTTTACGACATATTCCAGCGGGAGCTGAAGATGACGCCCCAGGCGTTTCGCAGCCAAACCCAGAAGATGCTGGCCGGCCAGGCCGCAAGCCACTGAACATGGGCCCCGAGCCCGGGAGAACAACAATGAAAAAAACCACCCTGGCCCTGCTGGTGCCATGTCTTGTCCCATTTTTGTTGTCTGGGCTGACGGGTTGCGTGCAGGACAGCTCCGCCTCCCTGGCGGCCAGCCTCAAGGATCGCTGGCAGCTGCAGGACTCAGGCATCCGCTGGCAGGTCAGCGATGTGCACCAGGATCAATTGGAGTTCAGCGGTGAGCAGGTCTCGGCCATCATAGATTACGGCACCCGGGCCGATGGCAGCCTGCTGCTGAGCCGCAAGCTGGTGTGGCCCATGCTGCGCACCATTCCCAATGACACCCATGCCAGCCTGAGCCACAGCTTTGACAGGTCGCCGACTCTGCTGATCAACGATGCTCCGGTCGGGGCCGAGCGGCTTGAGAGCGTGAGCTTCGATGGCATTCTGACCCTGGAAAGCGAGTTGCAGGCGGGGCAGGGGCAGTCGGAGATAGACGGCCTTAAGCTTATCCGCACCCTGGCACCCGCCACCACGGCGCCGCTGCTGGTGGAGCGCCACGAGCTGCGCAACCTGGGCAAGCAGGCTATCAGGATCAGGGTGAACGCCCTCAATGAGCAGTTCGATACCCCAACGGATGCCGGAGTCTATGGCAGCTATCGCATCAGTGCCCACAGCGATTTCGACGGTGAGCGCCTCTTGGGCCCCGGCGACAGCCTGAGTTATTTCTTAAGCTTCGAGGCGCAGATAGTCGCCGAGGCTGCCAGTTCTGCTACCCAGGAAACCAGCCAAAGCCCGGCCGAGGCCCTGGCGGCGCGGCGCCAGTATCTGGCGTCTTTGAATGACAAGCTGGTGCTGGAGACCCCGGATCCCGTGCTTGACCGCATGTTCGCCTTCGCCAAGCTCAGGGCCGCCGAGAGCATTTTCCGCACCCGTGGCGGCCTGATGCACGGTCCCGGCGGTGGCCGCTACTATGCCGCCATCTGGGCCAACGATCAGGCCGAATACGTCAATCCCTTGTTCCCCTTTTTGGGCGATGCCAATGGTAATAGCTCCGCCATGAACAGTTTCCGGCATTTCGCCCGTTTTATGAATCCGGAGTATCGCCCCATTCCCTCGTCGATCATCGCCGAGGGGCAGGACATCTGGAACGGTGCCGGCGATCGCGGTGACTGCGCCATGATAGCCTACGGCGCCAGCCGCTATGCCCTGGCCTCCGGTGATGAGGCCCAGGCGCGACAGCTGTTGCCACTGATCCAGTGGTGCCTGGAGTACAACCGCCGCCAGTTAACACCCGAGGGCATAGTGGCCTCGGACAGCGACGAGCTGGAGGGTCGCTTCCCCTCAGGGGATGCCAACCTCAGCACCAATATGCTGGCCTATGGCGGCCTGATGGCGGCGGGGCATTTGTATGACTCCCTGGGCCTGAATGGTGACGCATTGAGAGCCGAGGCCGGGCGGCTGCGCAGCGCCATAGATAAGGCCTTTGCCGCCAGGGTGGAAGGTTATGACACCTATAGATATTACGATGGCAACGACAAGCTGCGGGCCTGGATAGCCCTGCCGTTGGTGATGGGCCTTAACGAGCGCCAGCAGGGCACCCTGGAGGCGCTGCTGTCACCCAAGCTGTGGAATGAAAACGGCATCTATTCCGAGTCCGGTGACGACACCTTCTGGGACCGGGCCACACTGTACGCCTTTCGCGGCATCTTTGCCGCCGCGCGCACCGATACCGCCATGGACTACTTCCGCTATTACAGCCGCAAACGCCTGCTGGGTGAGCATGTGCCCTATGCGGTGGAGGCCTGGCCCGAGGGGGATCAGCGCCAGTTGTCGGCGGAAAGCGGTCTCTACGCCAGGGTGATCACCGAGGGGCTGTTCGGCATAGAGCCCATGGGGCTGAAGCAGTTTGCCCTGGCGCCGCGCTTGCCCAGGGACTGGCCGTCCATGTGCCTGAAGCACGTGCAGGCCTTTAACGACAACCTCGACATCTGCGCCGAGCGCCAAGGCGCCAAGACCCGGGTTAAGGTCAGCCGCGGCGATGCCGTGCTGCTGCAACAGGACTGGGATGGCGGCGCGCCGCTGCTGCTCAGTCTTTGATGGGAAACCGTCGAAACATATCAGGATAAACGCCGGACAGGGATGCCCGGCTCCATCTCATTAAATAAGTGTCAGTAGAAAAACCAAGGCAGGAGCCGCGAGCAGCCATATGTCTTCACATCCACCATCTTCTTACCAGGAAAGCCGCTCTGATCCGGAAAGCCTTTCTTATCCTGAAAGCCAACTGCATCCTGAAAACCGGCTGCACCCGGAAACCCTGCTGTGCCAGAGCGGCGGCGATGCCTTTGGCGCCGTGGTGCCGCCCATCTACCAGAATTCGCTGTTCACCTTCGACTCCTGGGAGGCCATAGCAAGCGCCTTCGAGGACAAGATCAACACCCCCATCTACAGCCGTGGCCATAACCCCACTGTGGTCGAGGCCGAGAGGGTACTGGCGGCCTTTGCCGGTGCCGAAAAGGCCAAGCTGTTCGCCTCCGGCATGGCCGCCATCAGCGCCGGAATCCTGCACTTTCTGCAACCTAGCTGCCATGTGATCTGCGTTCGCAACGCCTATGGCCCCGTGCTGGCGCTGCTGGAGCAATACCTGGCGCCCAAGCTCAATATTGAGCTGAGTTTTGTCGGCGGTGCCGAAGTGGAGGAAATCGCTGCCTGTATCCGCGGCAACACCAAGCTGATTTACCTGGAGAGTCCGGGCTCAGGGCTGTTCGGTCTGCAGGACTTAAGCACCGTTGCCGCCCTGGCCAGGGCCCACGGCATAGCCACCATGGCGGACAACACCTGGGCCACGCCGCTGTTCCAGCGGCCCTTGGCGCTGGGAATTGATCTCGAAGTGCACTCCTGCTCCAAGTATCTCGGCGGCCACAGCGACATTATTGCCGGCGCTTTGCTCGGCTCGGCGGCGCTGCTGGACGCCATCCACAGCCGCGAATTTGAACTCCTGGGCGCCCGCATCGCCCCCATGGAGGCCTGGTTTTTACTGCGCAGCCTGCGCACCCTGCCGCTGCGGATGGCACGCCATCAGCAGAGCGGCCTGGCGGTCGCTACCATGCTGGCGGCCCATCCCAAGGTGGCACGGGTGGATTACCCCGGTTTGCCGGGGTTTCCCCAGGCGGAATTGGCCCGCAGGCAGATGTCGGGTTTTAGCGGGCTGATGGGCTTTCGTTTAAAGGCAGGCTTAAAGGCTGGTTTAAAAGAGGGGTTAGCGGAAGGTGCTCATACAGAGAGCGCCGAGGCGGGGAGCGCTGACGTTAGGGATGCGGAAGCGGCAGCGCGGCGTTTCGTCAACGCCCTCAGGCTTATACGCATCGGCGTCAGCTGGGGCGGCCACGAGAGTCTGATCTACGCCCCGGCGATAGGTTACCAGAAGGAGCTTGACCCAGAGCGCTTCGCGGCTCTGGGCCTGAGCCCGGCCCAGATGCGCCTGTCTGTGGGCTTGGAACACGTCGGCGATCTGATCGCCGATTTGCAACAAGCATTGGAGAAAGTGTGAAGGTATTAGACGTCACATCTAATTTCTTGGAGTCAGCAGCGATTCAGGGGCTGGGCTGAATTCAGCATGCTTTATCTGATTTATTTGTTAGCTCTAATAGTCATTTATTAATAATCACTCTTAAAAAATGACGCAAAAATAATTTATGGATAGACGGTATTGAACTTAAGTGTGATTATTATATTTTTTAGTAAGTAATTTGTATTGGTGAATATAGCAAAATTTCGTAGTTGTATTTCCATGTTGTAATAAAGTCTATGTTGTTAGTTATTTTGTACTGTTTTTGATATTAAAAAAATTAATCGTTGACAAAATAAATGTGCAAAAATAGATTCATTTAAGCCAAATGTTGATCATTAAATGGTTAATGATTGGCTTTAATTTAACTTTGATAAAACAGAGGAATGCGATACATGAAAATGATTAAAGTTGCACTTGCTGGAGCTCTTGCTGCAGTTATTGCCTTAGGCTCTTTTGCGGCTTATGCCGGAAGCACTTGTCCTGATCCTGATGATCGTTGTCCAATACCTCTGCTCTGCTCATGTAAGGTGTTTTAGTAATTACAACTTTAAAGCTCGGATTCCCAATAAAAGGACCGAGCTTATTTGATATGTGCAAAAGTTCATTTTAGTCATGGTTGTGATTAAAGTTATTTCAGTTTTTGATAATGCATTTTTTAAATTTAATCAATGGATAATATTTTTTGTTAAGTGAATATACTCCTTGTTATAATAAATAATCCGCACTCTAATTATAGTCTGGTTATTAAGTGTTGCATGGTAATTTTAATATTGAAATTGTTATATAATTTTTAGTGGTTAGTCCAGACTATTTATGAACATTACAGTTTGGAATATTAAATATTTAGTGCTTATTGCTCCGTGATATTCCCCCATACTTAGGTTGTTGTCTTTTCTTGTCTATATATTTAATTCTGGCCTCTACTTCATTTTAACTCATGCATCCATGCATCCATTTGGCGTCGGTGAGCCTCTAAGGACGGATTCACGCCGTGTCACTGGGGTGGCAGTGCGAAAGCGCACCGCAGGGGGACAAGCGTGTCGCCAGACAATGCGGTGAATGGTTTCACCGCATTAGCGTTTCCCGAAGGCCTCTGGCCGCCACGCGGAGATTGATAGCATCCAGTGCTGGAAGTTAAGACAAAGCACAAGATAGCCGCTGTGCCAGCGGCAGAAAGTCGTGGGTCTCCAACCCACACCCGGGGAAAGGGGGCAGTGTGGACTTGCCCCCTTATCCAATCCCCCAGCCACCCCCGACGGAGCCGAAAGCTCTTCGGTCTCTTGAGCGTGGTCTTGCTACAGCTTCGGACTCGCGTCCTGCTCGACCGAAGCAGCCTCGGGTTCCCTCCCTCGGCTACGCGCCCAAGCTCATCGACCTCAGCGGCTCCTGATGGGGGCAAGTAGCGGTGCAGCATTTCATCTTGGGCATTCTTCTTCGATAGTTGATGCCAGTTCAACCAATGTCGGAGTGGAACGCCAATGATTAGCACTGCCACACCAGTGACCGTCCGAGCCATGGTCGCTCAAACACATCTGACCTCCATGGACGGAGGAAATGCCTGTTTTGTCGGGAGCAAAACAGGTCCTGCGATCGCGACATTGGTGCATCCATACGCGGCACCCACCGCAGGTGATTGGTAGCATCAAGGCGTTGATGTTTACGCAAGCAGTAAAGAAAGCTGCATCGCTAGCCTCTACGTGTTCGAAACTTGGAGATGAACCCCAAGAAAGCCCGCTTTTCTTTCGGGCATGAAAGAAAAGACCCGATTGGTATCGGGTCTTGGACGGGTTACAGCGGCGTAACCTTCGCCGCCCATCCACCTCCGGGGGCGAGGGTGATGGCGAGCCTGTCGCCGGCGTTAACCTCGCGGGTTTCGATGCGGTAGTCCTCGGCGTTTTCATCGGCGTTGATGCCGTCGCGGCACAGGGTCAGGCGGTAGCGGCCCGGTGCCAGGAAGCCGAGATCCAATTGGAAGTCCCTCGGCTGCTCATTGGTCATGGCGCCGATAAACCAGTCCTTGCCGGCGCGGCGGGCCATCACCAGGTAGTCGCCTATGCTGGCCTCCAGCACCCTGTAGTCATCCCATACTGTGGGGATGGCGGCGATAAAGCGCGGGATCTCGGGTTCGGCCTCGTAGCTGCTGGGGGTGTCCGCCAACATTTGCAGCGGGCTCTCGTACAGCACGTACATGGCCACCTGATGGGCGCGGGTGCCCAGGCTCATGGGGCGGGAGAATATGGCTGCAAAGTTCTTGCGCTGGGCGTTGCGCATGGCGCCGGGGGTGTAGTCCATGGGACCTGTGATCATCCGGATAAAGGGCAGATGCAGGTTGTGGGTTGGGGTGATGCTGTCGGACCACTTATGGTTTTCCAGCCCCTTGACGCCCTCGCGGGTCAGCACGTTGGGGTAGGTGCGGTGGATGCCTGCGGGCTTGTAGGCGCCGTGGAAGTTGACCATCAGCTTGTACTTGGCGGCGGTGGCGGCGGTGCGCCAGTAGAAGTCCACCATGCGCTGGCTGTCGCTGTTCATAAAGTCTATCTTGAGGCCGCTGATCCCCCACTGGGCATAGCGCTTCATGGCCTGCTCCATCTGGGGCTCCAGACCGCTCCAGGGCACCCACAGCTGGACCTTGACCCCTTTCTCTTTGGCGTGGGCGAGAATCGCCTGCATGTCGATGCCGGGCAGCACTGTCAACACGTCCTCGTGGGTGGACCAGCCATCATCCAACAATATGTTTTCTATGCCGAATTTGGCGGCGAAGTCGATAAAGTACTTATAGGTGTCTGTGTTGATGCCGGATTTGAAGTCTACGCCCTTGAGGTGGTTTTCGTTGTACCAGTCCCAGGCGATTTTGCCGGGTTTGATCCAGCTGACATCCTTAATCCTGGAGGGTTCTGAGAGCAGAAAGCTTAACTGGTTGTCCAGCAGGGCGGCATCGCTGCGGGCCACCCCTATGATGCGCCAGGGGAAGCTGCGATTGCCTTCGATGCTGGCGTGGCTGTCAATTTCATTGCCTTCCTTATCCAGCTCCCTGGGGTGGACCCCAAAGACGCCGCCCCGGCCATCACCCCTGAGCCAGAGGCCGGGGTAGTGCTGCAGATCGGTTTCGGTCAGCAGCAGGTTGACGCCCTTGCTGACAAACAACGCCGGCAGGCTGCCGAGCTGATCGCCGCCCAGGCTCTTGGTGGCTGTGGGGGTAAACAGCGGCTGGGTGGCACTGCGGAAATTTTTTTCGAACGGGAAATAACCGAAGCTGCCCTTGGCGAGGTTGAATTCGGCGGTTTCCCCTTTAAGGCCCGTGGCCGGGTGTTTGCCGGCGATAAAGCGATATGCCACCCCTTCATTGAAGGCCCGCAGCTCCAGCTGGAAGCCAGTATCGAAGCTCAAGGTCAGGCCGCGATAGTGATTGCGGATTTTGGCCTGGCGCAGCGGTATTTCGGGGAGCACTTCTTCGTCCACCTCAACCGGAGTCTGGTCCGTGACCCTGGCTCCGGGGCCGAAGGCGCTGCCATCGTCAAAGGCCATGGCGATCCGGGACGGCTGTAGCTGCTGCTGGCCATCGACCCAGAGCTGGTATTCCAGCCCCTGAACTGTGCCTGTTTCTGTATGTGTACCTGTGCTCAGGCGGATTTCCAGGCTGTCATCGGGGGATCGAAGGCTGAATTGCCCGGCCAGCGCCGTGCTTTGCCACAGCATCAGGGCGGCGCCGATCAGGCCGATTTGAAGGCGGGATGCGCGTGATGGGCGCAACAAGGTGGGAAACATAGGCTTCTCCATGAGTGAATGATGTGCCATTGAAGCAGTTTTGCCTGCAACGGCGCTCATGCATTAGCCATCAAAGCTTCCCGGAAACTCAGCTTCCCAAAAACTAAGCTTCCAAAAAACCGCTCCGGGGGATAGATGTTGTTTATGCTGGCCTTATCAACGTGCCAGCAGCCAGGCGGCAAAGCCGAGCCAGCTGACCAGCAGCAGGCTCCAGGGTATATATGCGTTTTTATACCAAGCGCTGTCCGGCCAGTCCTGTTCGAGTTCTTGTTCGAGCTCGGTCTCATCCAGCAGGATTTGGCGGTCTTTAAGCTGGCGCTTGCGCAACTTGTCGCGCTCCCGGGCCTTGGCCTTTTGCTGTTTCTTGAACTCGGCTATGCCCTTTTCTATGCCCTGGGCGATAAGCCGGGTCTGTTCCTTGGTTTGGCCGGGTTTCTGGGTGGCGCTGGCGACCTTCATCGCCTGTTCGCGGGTTTCGGGTGAAGCTGGGGTCATGGGGATGCTCTGTTTTTTCTGATAAAAACCAATGGCGTCCATGATACCCCTTAAGTGCCATGATTTCCCTACTGTTGCGCTGGCTCAATCCGCCGCTGCCATTGCAATTGGCCAAGGCATACCCCATGTTAGAAGTTACCAGCCGCGCCGCCGTCATAGAGAAGGGCGCGGTCTCTTTTCTCAAGCGGAGCCACTATGGACAGCAAGACACCGCGGGCGGATGTGCTCGGTTGGATCCTGGGATTTTTACGCCCCTATAAACTCAAGGTGGTTGCGGCATTGCTGTGCCTGCTGCTGGGCTCAATTGCCTGGCTTGCCCTGGGCCAGGGGGTGCGGCTCTTGGTAGACGAGGGCTTTGTCAGCGGCTCGGTGGAGCGCCTTAATCAAATCATCCTTATGCTGCTTGGGATCACCGCCGTCAGCGCCAGCGCCGTCTATTGCCGTTTTTTCCTGATGACCTGGCTCGGTGAGCGGGTCAGCAATGACATACGGCTGAATTTGTACCGCCAGTTGCTGACCCTGTCGCCAAGCTTTTACGCCAGGCTGCGCACCGGCGAGGTGCTGTCGCGCTTTACCGCCGACACTACCTTGCTGCAGACGGTAGTGGGCTCCAGCCTGTCGATGGCGCTGCGCTCGGCGGTGACAGTTCTGGGGGGCATGCTGATGATGGCGGTGACCAGTCTCAAACTTACCGCTCTGGTGCTGCTGGCGGTGCCCGCGGTATTGGTGCCGGTATTCTTTTTCGGGCGGCGGGTGCGCAGCCTGTCGCGGGAGAGCCAGGACAGGGTGGCAGACCTCGGCGCTTACGTGGATGAGAGCCTGCACGAGATCCACACTGTGCAGTCCTATGGCCATGAAGCTGTGGATCGGGCGCTGTTCGGCAACCATGTGGAGGCCGTGATGGCCTCGGCCAACCGCCGCATCCGGGTGCGGGCGGCGTTGATCGCCCTGGTGATGTTTTTATCCATTGCCGCCATCGCCCTGGTGACCTGGGTTGGCGCCCGGGACGTGATGAGCGGGGTGGTCAGCGCCGGTCAGCTGTCGGCCTTCCTGTTTTATGCCGTGATGGTGGCCGGCGGTACCGCCACCATCAGCGAGGTGGTGGGGGATATCCAGCGCTCCATTGGCGCGGCGGAGCGACTCAAGGAACTGACCGAAGCGCAAAGCGACATTCCTGAGCTGGCCGAGCCCAAACAATTGGCCAAGCCGGTGCGCGGTGAGCTGCAATTGCAGGCGCTGCAATTCAGCTATCCCGGCAGTGGCTCTGGTGGAGAGAACGGCAATGGCGTCACAACCCCGGCACTGGCGGATCTCAATGTCCATATCCGTGCCGGTGAAAAGGTGGCGCTGGTGGGCGAGAGCGGGGCCGGCAAGAGCACCCTGTTCCAGCTGTTGGCGCGCTTTTATCAGCCCACAGGCGGCCGCATCCTGCTCGACAACACAGATATTGCCGAGTTGTCTTTGGATGAGCTGCGGCGCCAGTTTGCCCTGGTGCCGCAGGAGTCGGTGATCTTCGCCACCAGTGTGCTGGAAAACGTGCGCTATGGCGATCCGCAGGCTTCAATCGAGGCGGTGCGCGCTGCCTGTGTCGCCGCCCGCGCCGACGAGTTTATCCGCGAGCTACCGGACGGCTACGACACCTATCTTGGTGAGCGCGGCGTGCGCCTGTCCGGTGGCCAGAAGCAGCGCATCGCCATCGCCCGCGCCATACTGGCCAATCGCCCCGTGCTGCTGCTCGATGAGGCCACGAGTGCTCTGGATGCGGTCAGCGAACTCAAGGTCAAGCAGGCCCTGGATGTGCTGATGCAGGGGCGCACCAGTTTGATCATCGCCCATCGGCTGTCGACCGTTATCAATGCCGATCGCATCCTGGTGCTCGACAAGGGGCGGCTGATAGCCCAAGGCAGCCACAGTGAACTCCTGACAAGCAGCGAACGTTACCGGGAATTTGCCAGCTTGCAATTGCTCAGCGAAGAGGCGCCGCTGTCAGTGCCGGGTTAACCCGGCAAATTCAGGCCGGGTGGGAAATCGTAAAAGCATGATCCGGCTCAGCCCAAGCGCCTGTCTTTACTGCTATAACAGCAAGGTCTTATTCTCACAAAGGAAAGGCCATGGCGCCACGGCACTGCAACACAGCCCTTGAGGCTGTGTCACTGATAGACAACAACGAGTACATCTGGACCCATTCCATGGGGGCGACCCCGAGGATTATGCTGGAAGCGCTGGCGCTGCACGCCCGCAACCGCCGTAATCTGACCCTGCTGCAACTGCATACGGAGCAGGCCGAGTGCCTGAGCAGTCCCGAACTCAAGGGCCATTTGCGCCACCGCTGTTATTTCGGCGGTGTGCCGACCCGCTCCCTGCTGCAACAGGGGGACGCCGATTATGTGCCGATTTTCCTGTCGGAAGTGCCCAAGTTGTTCCGCAGCCGCGAGCAGCGCATCGACACCGCCATAGTTCAGGTGTCACCACCGGACAAGCACGGTCTTTGTTCCCTGGGGATCTCGGTGGAGGCCACCCTGGCCGCCTGTGAGGTGGCCGGCAGGATCATTGCCCATATCAATCCGCAGATGCCCCGCACCCACGGCGACGGCTTTGTCCATATGGACAGGTTTGCCGCCGTGTACGAGGAAAGTGTGGCCCTGCCGGAGCATCCCATGGCCGCCGGTGATAAGGTCACCCGTGCCATAGGTGAGCATGTGGCGACCCTGGTGCGCGACGGCGATTGTTTGCAGATGGGCATAGGCGGCATTCCCGATGCCGTGCTCGGTTGCCTCCATGACAGGCGCGATCTGGGGATCCATACCGAGCTGTTTTCCGACGGCATACTGTCGCTGGTGGAGCGAGGTGTGGTGACCAACAAGTGCAAACGCTTCCGCCCCGGCAAGCTGGTGACAGGTTTTGCCCTCGGCAGCCGCCGCCTGTATGACTTTGTCGACGACAATCCCGAGGTGGTGTTCCTCGATATTGAGCAGGTGAACGACACCGCCATTATCCGCCGCAACCCCAATGTAATGGCCATCAACTCGGCGCTGCAGGTGGACATCTCCGGTCAGGTCTGCGCCGATTCACTTGGCACCCGCATTTACTCGGGTGTCGGGGGCCAGATGGACTTTATCCGCGGCGCCGGTCTGTCCGAGGGCGGCCGCTCGGTAATTGCCATCCCCAGCACGGCGGCCGGTGGCAAGGTGTCGCGCATAGCCCCAGTGTTGGCCCCCGGCGCCGGGGTGGTGACCACCCGCGCCCATGTGCACTACATAGTGACCGAATATGGTGTCGCCAACCTGCGCGGTCGCTCACTGCGGGAGCGGGCCAAGGCTCTGGTGGACATAGCCCATCCGGATTTTCGTGAGCAGTTGTGCCGGGAAACCTTTGAGCTGTGGGGCTTAACCATTTAAGGCTCAGGGTTTAATGGCAATAAAAAAGCCCCGGCATTGCCGGGGCTTGTTGTTATGGGCTGGCTGTTGTGATGGCTTAGCTGCTAATGGTCTCGCTATTAATTGCTTAGTCTTAGCTGCGCAGCGCCCGGCGCAGCACCTTGCCGACCGTACTCTTGGGCAGTTGGGGGACAAACTCTATCTGCCGCGGCAATTTATAGCCGGTGAGATTGGCCTCGCAGTGCTGCATTATTGCATCCCTGGCCTGCTGCTGATTTTCCACCTCTGGGGTCAGCACGATAAAGGCCTTGACCGCCTCGCCACTTTTCTCGTCGGCCACACCTATGACGGCGCACTCCAGTACCGCCGGGTGACCGGCGAGTACGTTCTCCACCTCGTTGGGATAGACGTTAAAGCCCGAGACAATAATCATGTCTTTTTTGCGATCCACTATCCGCAAAAAGCCCTCGGCATCGGCCACGGCCACATCGCCGGTGCGAAAGAAACCATCGGCGGTAAACACCCGGGCATTTTCTTCTGCCTGCTGCCAGTAGCCACTCATTACCTGGGGGCCGGCCACCGCCAGTTCCCCGGCTTCGCCAAGTGTCACTTCGACATCGTTGCCATCGAGGATTTTCACTCTGGTATTGAGCACGGGTTTGCCTATGGTGCCAAGGCGTTCCAACCCCGGGGCATTGAGGCTGACCACGGGGGAGGTTTCCGACAGCCCATAGCCCTCGCTGATGGTGCAGCCGGTGGTCTGTTGCCAGAGCTTGGCGGCCGCCTCGGTCAGGGCTGTGCCACCTGAGATGGTGACCTTGAGGTGACTGAAATCCAGGGCCTTGAATTCGGCCTGATGGCACAGGCCCACAAACAGGGTATTGAGGCCGGCAAAACCGGTAAAGGGATACTTGGCCAGGGTCTTTATCAGGCCGGCGATATCCCGCGGATTGGGGATCAGCACTGAGCAGGCGCCGCGCTCGAAATAGAGCACCAGGTTCACCAGAAAGGCATAGATGTGATAGATGGGCAGGGGGGCGACAAAGATGTCCTGTCCCTCGGTTATCACAGTCCCCAGCCGGGATTGGCACTGGGCCGCGTTGGCCAGCAGGTTGCCATGGCTGAGCATGGCTCCCTTCGACACACCCGTGGTACCACCCGTGTACTGCAAAGCCGCCAGACTGTTGTGGTTGGCAGCGACGGGTTTAAGTTCCAGGCCCATGCCCTGTTGCAGCACCTGCATGAATTCCACATTTTTCAGCCCTGTCTTGGGTTGCACCTGGGGTGCCAGCAGATCCAGCGGATGGGTGGATATCACCAGTTCCACCGGCGTGTTGGCCACCACCTTGGCTAATATGGGTAACAGATCCGACAGTACCACCAAGGCCTTGGCCCCTGAGTCTTTGAACTGATGGATCAGCTCGCGCTCGGTATAGAGGGGATTGGTGTTGACCAATACCAGCCCGGCCTTGAGGGCACCGTAGGCGGCGATAACAAACTGGGTCAAATTGGGCAGCTGAATGGCAATTCTGTCGCCCGGTTGCAACAGAGGTTGCTGTTGTAACCAGGCACCGAAGGCGTTGGCCAGGGTATGGATTTCGCGAAAACTGTGCTCTTTGCCCTGACAGGCAAAGGCGGGCTTGTCGCCATAGCGCTTGCAGCTGGCATCTATGAGATCCACCAGGGATGAGTATTCAATTTTTAATTCTGATTCAGTGTCATACAGCATTGGAATTGTCTCTTGCCCCACGAGCGGAAATGCATGGTGAACCTGGGCTGCAAACTGAATGCTAGCCTAGAGCCGGGTTTGTGTCAGGGTCAATGACCTGCGATAAATTTTGTCCATTCTTCCATCACTATTCCCCCCTCCATCACATGTTCGGACGTCAGGCAAGCCCTTCGGCCATGAAATGATTCGTAAATTTATTATGTGATCCGTGTAATAAAGTGTTGGTTTTTGTGAGTGACTTGTTATAAAAAAGGAGCGTGAGTGTAAATCTAGATTTCACTTCCCAGGGAGTGGCTGACGGGAAAACTCCGGAAACACGGAGTAAGTCGGCATACAGAACAATAAATAAGCAGTTGAGAGCACAAATGATGACTTTACAAAACAAAAGAAAGTTCGGGTTCAGCTCACTGAGTTTAGCTGTTTCGCTTGCCCTGACAGGCACTCTGGCCAGCCAGGTCGCATTCGCCGAAGAAGAAGCTCAGGCCGAGGCACAAAATATTGAAAAAATTGCCGTAGTAGGTTCCCGTGCCGCTCCCCGCTCAGTAGGTGAGTCGCCTGTACCCGTTGACATCATTGGCAATGAAGAATTCACCAAGAACGGTGCCACCGACATGAACGATCTGTTCAGCAAGGTGGTGCCTTCCTATAACGTAAACGCCCAACCCATCAGTGATGCCTCGACTCTGGTGCGCCCCGCCAACATGCGCGGTCTGGCGCCGGACCACACCCTGGTATTGCTGAACGGCAAACGCCGCCACCGCTCTTCAGTGATCGCTTTCCAGGGCGCCGGTATCTCCGATGGTGCCCAGGGGCCTGATATTTCCGTTATTCCCGCCATCGCGCTGAAGCAGGTGGAAGTGCTGCGTGACGGCGCCGCCGCTCAATACGGTTCCGACGCCATTGCCGGCGTGATCAACTTTCAGCTCAAGGACAACTCTGACGGCGGCACCATAGAAGCCCGCTACGGTGAGTTTTATGAAGGTGATGGCTCCAGCCCCATGATTGCCGCCAACGTGGGTATGCCACTGACAGACAACGGTTTCTTTAACGTCAGCGGTGAATACAAGACCCAGGACCCCACCAGCCGCAGCGTGCAGCGCGATGATGCCCAAGGCCTGATCGATGCCGGCAACACTGCCGTGCCTGTACCAGCCCAGGTGTGGGGTACTCCGGAAACCAAGGAAGACTTCAAACTTTTCTTCAACGCCGGTCTGGATCTGAATGCCGATCAAACTGCTTATATGTTCGGTAACTGGGCCCGCCGCGATGTCGAAGGTGGCTTCTATTACCGTAACCCAACCAACCGTGATGGTATCTACAGCGCCGATGGCGGTAAGACCCTGCTGGTAGGGGATTTGACCGGCGACATGTCGGGTAATTGCCCCACCATTAATGTAGTGGGCGGAGTACCTGATCCAGATGCACTGGCCCAGGTTAAGGCTGATCCCGATTGCTTCGTGTTCAATGAAATGTTCCCCGGTGGCTTTACCCCACACTTTGGCGGTGTGGTGGAAGACAGCTCGCTGGTGGCCGGCCTGAAGGGTACCACCAAGAACAGCATTAACTACGACTTCAGCCTGTCCTATGGCAAGAACACCTCTGACTACTACATCAAGAACACGGTTAACGGTTCCTTGGGACCTATGTCGCCAAACACCTTTAACCCAGGCAAGTATGTGCAGTTGGAGCGCGGTGCCAGCTTGGATCTGAGCTACTTCGAAATCGACACCTGGAGCTTCGCGGCCGGTTTGGAATACCGTCGTGAAACTTTCGAAATCTACAACGGCGACCCGGCTTCGTTCGAAGTGGGCCCGCTGGCGTCCCAGGGCTTCGGTATAGGATCCAACGGCTTCCCCGGCTTCAAGCCCGAGGATTCAGGTTCCTGGAGCCGTGGCAACGTGGCCGCCTATATAGATGTTGAGAAAGAAATCACCCTCGACTGGCTGGTAACCGGCGCCGTGCGTTACGAGCACTACGACGATTTCGGCTCAACCACCAACTGGAAGCTGGGCTCAATCTACAACGTGGCCGAGTCCTTCTCACTGCGTGGTGCGGTCAGCACAGGTTTCCGTGCCCCAACCGTGGGTCAGAACAATGTGCGTAACGTGACCACGGCCTTCAGCCCGAATGGTCTGCAGGATCAGGCCACTCTGCCACCCACCAACCCAATTTCGGTTCAGAAGGGTGGTAAACCACTGGATCCGGAAACCTCCTTCAACTACTCCCTGGGTGGCGTTTTGACCCTGGGTGAGTTCTTCCTGACCCTGGATTACTTCCATATCGAACTGGAAGACCGCATCACCCAGACATCACCTCTGGATCTGACTCAGGCCGATAAGGATGCTCTGTTGGCCCAAGGTATTCTGGATGCCAGCAGCTTCTCAGCTGTGCGTTACTTCACCAACGACTTCGATACCACCACCCAGGGTATCGATCTGGTGGTCAGCTATGCACCCGATTGGCTCGACGGTGCCAACTTCGCCCTGGCTTACAACTGGACCCAGACCGAAGTAGATGATTGGAACCCTGAGAACATCAGTGATGCCAAGGTGAAGGCACTGGAAGAAGCCCTGCCGCACCACAAAGGTACCCTGACCTGGACCCAGGAACTCAGTGCTGACTGGCGCTCCATGCTGCGTATGAACTACTACGGTTCTTACTGGGAAAACCACCTGGATTCAGACGGCGAACTGCCAATTGATGTCAGCTCTGCTGTGACCTTTGATGCCGAGCTGAGCTATGACGTCAATGACAACTGGAGCCTGTCCGTGGGTGCCCAGAACCTGTTCGACAAGTATCCCGATGACAACCCATGGGCTGGCATCGCCGGTGCCCAGTACCCAGTCACCTCGCCCTATGGCTTTAACGGTGGCTACTACTATGGCCGTGTCAGCTACAGCTTCTGATAGCTGCTGCTGAAATGAAAAGGCTGCCTCAGGGCAGCCTTTTGCTTTTGTGGATAAAATTTGATGTGCTTCTGCTTTAAGATTATGAAATTAAATTGCTTTTAGTCACGTTGTGAGCTGGTTCAAAAAATTTGTACAATTTCACCCACAGACTTGTTCACAATTTCAACAGATAGTCTATAGTTGGAAGTTCCCGTAGGTGGTTTTGCCATTCTCAGGCTGTGGCGGGCTTGGTCACTGAGGCTCTGGTCTCGCTGCATCATGCTCCCCCGGTAGTTGGTAACCGACTTGGTTGCCGCCGGAAAACAGTCTTCCCCTGAATGGCGCTGGGCTCGTGAGAGCCTTGATTGACTTGCTGGCGCAAGTGCAGTCTTCTCCCGGCGTTTTCCCCCGGATAGTCCCATTGATCTTCCTGGACTATTCGGGGTTTCTCCCTTTTATACCCTATTCAACGCGCGCCTGTGCCATGGCTGCTACTGGTCTGCGCCAGTTGCTCGCTGTCGATTAATTGCAACAAGCCCTGCCAATCGGGTTCATCGACGCTGGAGATGATGATGTCGGGTTGGGTTCCCACCGCTGACAGCAATTGGCCGTCGGCAGCAAATGCCAGCGACTGGCTGAAGGAAACCCGGATGCGGGAATTGGGCAAAGTCAGGCTGTAAAGCTTGCCAAGATCGCCGCTGGTGGCCTCACCGAGGATCACGGCCCTGGCCCAATGCTTGGCGCTGTGCACTATCCATTCACATTCCTGGCGGCAATTGGGGCCGGCAATAATGGCCAGCCTGGTATCGGGTGCGGAAGCGAAATCGGGCCGGCTTCGGGAGGATTGGCCCTCAAGGCTGCGACTGTACCAGGGACCGAAAGCTTCACCACTCTCCGGCAAACCTGGCTCCACTGCGCCAGGCAGAATTCGAAAGGCGCCACTGCCAAAGAAGTCGCTGCGGGTATCACCGCGGCGGTAGTGGGCAAACCCCAACAGTGAGCCTGACTCACCGGCATAGCCGGCCAGCATACTGAGCAGCTGGGGGCTGTGGCCGTGGGCGTGACGCAAATCCACAATCAGCCTTGGCGATGCCAAGGCCTGACTCAACAGCGCTTTGCTTGCCTGGGTATCCAGGGCATCGAGATTGTCCACTGTCAGCGACATACTGCCGGGATCCAGCCGCTGTAAACTCGGCATTGGCCTTGGCTCGGGTGCCGGCTCTTGATTGCCGCCCCGCAACATCAGTGAGCCTAACAGGGGCTGCAGCAGGGGCTTAAACGCCGGATAAGTTGCCAACCATGCCGTGGCCTGGGGGAACTCATCCTTGTTTTGGATTGAGGATTCTGCTGCCAGCGCCAGGGAGTGGAAGCGGGAGGCAAATTCACCATCGCTGAGCCCAAGCAACACAGAGTCCGTGTCCGGCAGGCCGAGATCCCTGCGCAAAATGCCCAGGCGTCCAAGCCAGGGCTGCAACAGACCGGGACTGTTTTTGGAGCCCGATGGCAGGTAACGCTGAGCCGCTCCTATCCAGCGTTCCAGGGGCAGGCCATCTATGTGGGTGATAAAGGGAAAATCAGCGTCCAGCGGCGCGCCGGTTTCATTCAGTGCCAACCACTGGTGTTCCATGGGCCGCAGTTGCAGCGGTAATTGACGACAATCGAGCGACTCTGCGGCCAGGTGCAGACCGGGATCCTCCAATGGCGCCAATAGCCGCAGCAGTTCGGCAGCAAAACGCCTGTTGCTTAATTGGCCATCCACTTTTTTAAGCAGTGCCTGACTGGCCCGGCCCAACTTGTCTTCGGCACTCTTTCCATGGAGTGCCAGAAAGGCCGAGTGTCTGGTCAATTTTTGCTGCAGCAGATAGAGATCTTCGGCTATGTCGGCGCTTGTCAGTTGCTGCGGTTTGGCCGGCTCAGGCCAGCTGAGCTGCAGCAGGGCAAGGGTGCTCAGGGTGATCAGCAGGCACAGGCAAGCGGTAACGCCCCGAAAACTCAGGGGGCGTGGGTCTTGCACCGGTTCACTGCTTCCCGCCATCACGACTCCGGTCTGCCTAGAGAATATCGTTGAGGGACACGCCCAGGCCGATGCGCTGGGTGTGGGCGTTGTAATCTATCAAACTTTCGCCGTAGCCATTGAAGTATTGCGCATAGAACCTCAGATTGCCCACCAGGGGATAACTCCAGGTCAGCTCCACTGCGCCGCGGTTGGGGTTGTCGAGATTGTTGCGCAGCAACAGGGTGTAGCGCTGTTCATTGAGGCCATAGACGGCATGGAGCTCAAAATTGCCCAGATAATCTTCGATATCCGGATTGTCGTCACCGCGGGGATCGCCCTCATATTCCTTTTCGCTTTCGGGTATGCGCCACCACACCCTGGCCGCCAGTGCCAGTGGGCCAGAATCAAACACCATGGTGCCATAAACCCTGTTCCAGCTGCGGGACATGTCTCCGGCCTTGCCGTTGGACTGGTGGACAGCACCAAAGCCCCAGAGCGAATTGGTCATGCCAAACAGCTTCCAGTCGTTGTTGAACAGCATAAACAGCTCGGGCTCATGGTTGGTCTCGCGGAACGGAGACGATATGTCCTGGTTGTACACCTGCCAGTAGGACTGATTGGTATAGGCGAAAAACAGATGACCATTGTCACCAAAGACATTGTACCAAAGCGGAAACTTGAAGCTTATCTGAAACTTGGCTTCGGCATTATCCAGTGTGGCCCCATGTTCGCGGGCCTCGTCCTCGAAGGGGGCCATATTGGGGGAACTGTTGTAGGTAAAGGGCAACAGGTAGTTGACCTTGTGCGGGGTGATCACAAAGGGTTTGTCCGAAGTGGCCAGTTCTTCCTTGACCCTGTCTTTTACCAGCGAGTCTTCGGCCTGGGCATGGATGGCCATGAGGCTACACAGGCAAGTCAAAAGTGTTCGGATCCGCATCTTGCTGTCCCTGTAGTAATGATTGCGGCCCCAAGCTTACCCCAGTGGCCACCTGCTTGACCAGTTAAGGAGCGAGAGCAACGCGCGCGCGCCACCATGGCTAGATTTTTTTGCCATATCTTATAGTAGTGACAGTGCCGAAATCTGCTCCAAGTGCTTGAATGAAAGCAGCCTTGACAAGTTTGAGTGCTTAAGAGTCAATGGATTAAGCACTTTTCCCCCAAGTTTGTTATGCCGTTGCGGGGATAAGTCCTGGTGTCCTGCCGGTAAATAACTATTGGTTATAAAAACTAACTATTTACTATTTATTATGGAATATGAGTGCCGCTATATTGCCAACATAGCAGATAGAGGGGAACGGGTATGGACATAGTGACACTGCCGGGGCAACAAACGGCGGGCAAGGTATGGTTGGTGGGCGCAGGACCCGGCGACGTGGACCTGCTCACTCTCAAGGCCGCCCGGGTGCTGGCCGCTGCCGATGTCGTATTGTACGACGCCCTGGTCAGCGATGACATACTGGCGCTGATCCCGGCCTCGGCGGAAAAGATCGCCGTAGGCAAAAGGGCCGGTGCCCACAGCGCCCGCCAGGAAGAAATCAATCAATTGTTGGTGACCAAGGCCTTTACCCGCCGCAATGTGGTGCGCCTCAAGGGCGGCGACCCCTTTATCTTCGGCCGCGGTGGTGAAGAGCTGCAGACCCTGGCGGAAGCCGGGGTGCAATTTGAAGTGATCCCCGGGATCACCGCCGCCAGCGGCACCTCGGCCTATGCCGGCATTCCTTTGACCCACAGGGATCATGCCCAGGGCGTGACCTTTATTACCGGCCATTGCCAACTGGACAGCCGCCCCATGGATTGGCAGGGCTATGCCAACCCGGCCAACACCCTGGTGGTGTACATGGGCATACTCAACGCTGGCCTTATCCAGCGTGAACTGATTAATCATGGCCGCAGTGCCGACACCCCGGTGGCAATAGTATCCAGAGCCACCACGGCCCAGCAGCAGAAGGTTATTGGTACCCTGGGTGCCCTCGAAGCCCTGGCCAAAGATCCCAGGGTGGTGATGCCGGCGCTGATGATAGTGGGCGAGGTGGTCAGCCTGGCCGACAGCCTGAACTGGTTTGAACCCGCCGCCGTCAGCGAGACGCCGGCCAAACAGCTTGTGAAATAAGCCGGCCCTTGGCCGTAAACAGAAAGAATCGGAGAAATATGATGTCAGGGCCCGTCCTCAGTCATTTGCAACAGTTGGAAGCGGAGAGCATTCAAATCTTCCGTGAAGTTGCCGCGGAGTTTGATAACCCTGTGATGCTGTATTCCATCGGCAAGGATTCATCCGTGCTGCTGCACCTTGCGCGCAAGGCCTTTTATCCGGGCAAGATCCCTTTCCCGCTGCTGCACGTGGATACCGACTGGAAATTCCGCGACATGATCACGTTCCGGGATGAGGTGGCCAGGAAATACGGTTTTGACCTGCTGGTGCACAAGAATCCCGAAGGTATTGCCATGGGTATGAATCCCTTCACCTTTGGCTCTTCCAAGCACACAGACGTGATGAAGACCGAGGGCCTGAAGCAGGCGCTCAACAAGTATGGCTTTGATGCCGCTTTCGGTGGTGCCCGCCGCGACGAGGAAAAATCCCGCGCCAAGGAGCGGGTCTATTCCTTCCGCGATCAGCATCATCGCTGGGATCCCAAGAACCAGCGCCCGGAGCTGTGGCACACCTATAACGGCCAGGTGAACAAGGGCGAGAGCATCCGGGTCTTCCCGCTGTCGAACTGGACCGAGCTGGATATCTGGCAATACATCTATCAGGAAAACATCGACATAGTACCCCTGTACTTTGCCGATTACCGCCCCGTGGTGGAGCGCAACGGCACCCTGATCATGGTGGATGACGAGCGTATGCCACTCAATGAGGGCGAAGTGCCTGAGCTGAAGCGGGTGCGCTTCCGCACTTTGGGCTGCTATCCGCTGACCGGCGCCATAGAGTCCAGCGCCTCCTCCCTGACCGAGATCATTGAGGAAATGCTGCTGTCCCGCTCCAGCGAACGTCAGGGGCGGGTGATAGATCATGACTCATCCGGGTCAATGGAAAAGAAAAAACGTGAGGGCTATTTCTGATGTCAGTCGCACTGCAAGTCAAAGATCTGGGTATTGAACAGTACCTGGAAAAGCAACAGCACAAGTCTTTGCTGAAGTTCCTGACCTGTGGCTCGGTGGACGACGGTAAATCCACCCTCATAGGCCGTTTGCTGCACGACAGCGCCCAGATCTATGAAGATCAGCTGGCGGCGCTGCACAAGGACTCCAAGTCCCACGGCACCACAGGCGAAGCCATCGACCTGGCGCTGCTGGTGGACGGTCTGCAGGCGGAGCGCGAGCAGGGTATCACCATAGATGTGGCCTACCGCTATTTCTCCACCGAGAAGCGCAAGTTCATCATTGCCGATACCCCGGGTCACGAGCAGTACACCCGCAACATGGCCACAGGCGCTTCCAACTGCGATCTGGCCATTATCCTGATTGATGCCCGCCACGGGGTGCAGGTGCAAACCCGTCGTCACAGCTTTATCTGTGCCTTGCTGGGTATCAAGCAGTTCGTGGTGGCGGTCAACAAGATGGATCTGCTGGGCTTCGACGAGGCCCGCTTTGAAGAGATCAAGCGCGACTACCTGGCCTTTGCGGCCCAGCTGCAGGTGCCGGACATTCGCTTTGTGCCCCTGTCGGCACTGGAAGGTGACAACCTGGTGAACCGCTCCGAGCGCAGCCCCTGGTATCAGGGCCCAACCCTGCTGGAGCTGCTGGAGCAGGCGCCCGTAACCGGCTTCAATCACGGCTTTGAGGCCCGTTTGCCGGTGCAGTACGTCAATCGCCCCAACCTGGATTTCCGTGGCTTTGCCGGCACCATAGCGTCCGGCAGTTTCAGGGCCGGGGATGAGGTCAAGGTGCTGCCCTCCGGCAAAAGCTCGCGCATCAAGAGCATAGTGACCTTTGATGGCGAGTTGCCCGAGGCCTTTGCCGGCCAGGCGGTGACCCTGACCCTCAATGATGAAATCGATATCAGCCGTGGCGACGTGATAGTGCCTGCCGACAGCCGGGCGACTGTGTCGAACCGCCTGCTGGCCAAGGTGGTGTGGATGCACGAGCAGCCTTTGGTTGTCGGTCGTCAGTACAACATTAAGCTCGGCACCAAAAAGGTGCCCGGTACGGTCAAGCACCTGGTGCACGGCATAGATGTGAACAGCCTGGCGGAAACCAGCCTGAGTGAATTGCCGCTCAATGGCATAGCCCTGGTGGAGCTGGAACTGAACGAGTCGGTGGTGTTTGACGCCTACCGCGACAACCGCGACACGGGTGGTTTCATCTTTATCGACCGTCTGAGCAATATCACTGTCGGTGCCGGTATGGTGGAAAGCGCCCTGGAAGCCAAGGCGCAGAAGACGGATTTCAGCGAGTTTGAACTTGAACTCAATGCGCTGATCCGCAAGCACTTCCCGCACTGGCAAGCGCTGGATATCAGCAAGTGACCCCGGCCGGTCCAGGCAGGACCGGCAGTGCTTTGATAACTTTGATTGGCTAAAAGGATAAGCAGATGACGCTGGAGCAATATTGGGTGTTGGGACTGGTGCTGGGCCTGGTGGGCCTGCTCAGCTGCACCCGGCTGCCGGCCTCCTGGGCTTTTGCCAGCGTCGCTTTGCTGTCCTATGTGAGCAACTCACTGAGTCTCAATGAGTTGTCATCTTCCTTTACCGACTCATCCCTGCTGACCCTGGTGCTGCTGTTGCTGTCATCGGTGGCGCTGGAGAAGACCCGGCTGATAAGCTGGGTGGGGCTGCAGCTGAGCCGTGGCGGTCTGCGCTCGGTGCTCACCAAGCTGTGGGTGTCCACCTCGGTATTGTCTTCCTTTACCGCCAACACCGCCGTGGTGGCCAGCCTCATTGGTGCCATCAAGCGCAATCAGCGTTATGCGCCCTCCAAGCTGATGCTGCCCATGGCCTTTGCCGCCACCTTTGGCGGTACCCTGACCCTGATTGGCACCTCTACCAATTTGGTGATCAACAGCTTTCTCGACCGGGCCGGTTTGCCGCTGCTGCACTTTTTCAGTACCACTGGGGTGGCGTTGGGGGTAGTGCTGGCGGGTATGTTGATGCTGTGGCTGATTGCCGATCGCCTGCCCATCACCGAAAAGCCCGATGAGGAAGGGGCCTTGCCCTATTTTCTCGAGGCCAGGATCAAGGCCGGTTCCAGCCTGATTGGCAAGACGGTGGCGGAGGCGGGGCTAAGGCATCTGCGCAAGCTGTTCCTGGCGGAAATCCAGCGCGGGGATGACACTATCATCCCCGTCACTCCTGAGACGGTGCTGCAGCAGGACGATATCTTGCTGTTTGCCGGCGACATGGAGTCGGTAGCCGTGCTGCAGGAAATCGAGGGCCTCAGCCTCTACGGCCACCACACAATGAACGGTCAGAGCCTGGCGGAAGCCATCATCAGCCACTCCTCGTCACTCAATGGCATGAGCCTCAAGGATGCCCGCTTTCGCGAGCGCTTTGATGCCGTGGTGGTGGCGGTGCGCCGCGGTCACGAACGGCTGCAGGGCGGTCTGGGCTCCATAGTGCTGCAGGCCGGTGATGCCCTGTTGCTGGTGCCGGGCAAGCAATTTTGCAGCCGCCAGCAGGTGCTGGAAAAAGAATTTTTGTTGGTCAACGGTGTGGACTCGGCCACCCGTCTGTCTTCCCGTCGCAGCGGCTGGGTCTTGGCCGGCTTTGCCACCGTGGTGGGGCTGGCCATGTTCGAGCAGCTGCCGCTGCTCAAGGGCCTGACCCTGTTTGTGACCGGTCTGCTGCTGACCGGTGTGGTCAGCCTGTCGGAGCTCAAGCGCCGCTTCCCCATAGACATAGTGCTGATTGTCGGTGGCGCCCTGGCTCTGTCCCAGGCCATGGGCAACAGCGGCATCTCGGCGCTGCTGGCGAAAGAAATGGTGCTGGGCTTCTCCGGAGTGCAACTGACCCTGGTGGTGTCAGGTATTTACCTCTTGACCCTGCTGCTGACGGAACTGATGTCGAACAATGCTGCCGCGGCCCTGGTGTGCCCAATCGCCATCAGCCTGGCCCAGGGCCTTGGCATAGATCCCATGCCCTTTATCATGGCGGTGCTGTTCGGTGCCAGCGCCAGTTTTATCAGCCCCTGGGGCTACCAGACCAACCTCTTGGTATTTACCGTGGGCAATTACCGCTTGCGCCAATACGTGGGTGTGGGTATACCCATGGCCATAGCCTACAGCCTGGCGGTGCTGGTGCTGATCCCACTGTTGTTCCCGTTTCAGCCTTTGTGAGCGGGCAAGGAGAATTATGAATAATATCGTTTGGCACCAGCATGCCGTCACCCGGGAACTCAGGGCCGGCCACAAGGGCCACAGGGGCGCCATTCTCTGGTTTACCGGTCTGTCCGGTGCCGGCAAGAGCACCCTGGCGGGGGCTTTGGAAAGCGCGCTCCATGAGCGCGGGGTGCACTCCTATCTGCTTGACGGTGACAACGTCCGTCATGGTCTGTGCAAGGACCTGGGGTTTTCCGCCGACGACAGGCGCGAGAACATTCGCCGGGTCGGCGAGGTGGCCAAGCTGATGCTGGACGCCGGGCTGATAGTGCTGAGCGCCTTTGTGTCACCCCAGCGGGCAGAGCGGGAGCTGGTGCGCGAGCTTGTGGCCGACGGGGAGTTTATCGAGGTACATGTGGCAACGCCGCTTGAGGTGTGCGAAAGCCGAGATCCAAAGGGCCTTTACCAGAAGGCCCGGGCCGGTGAGATTAAGGACTTTACCGGGATTTCCGCGCCCTATGAGGCACCTGTCGGTGCTGAGTTGGTGATAGACACCAGTGAAGGGGACCTGGAAGCCCAGGTCGGCAGGCTGTTGGATTATCTTGCCAGCGGTGGGTATATTCCCGCCTGATTGGGCTTTTAGGCTTTTGCCTGTGTGTCAGTGTACCACTGGCAGTAGTGGGTTAGCTGACACCGGAAATCTTAGTTAAAACCTTGCGGTTTTGTCGCTTTGCAAGCGACTCAAGTCGTGGGGTTTCACCCCACACCCGAGGAAAGGGGGTCGTTTCGACAGACCCCCTTGTCCAATCCCCCTGCGACCCGCGACGAAGCGGACGACTCCTTCGGTCTTATGCTGAAAATTGGCTAACGCGCCAGACGCTCATCCCTGATTCGACTGGCGCTGCTTCGGCATCCATGCCTCGCCACGCCATTTTCAGCAACACCCTCAGCCGCTTCGAGCGGGACATAGCACCGCGCAACCTTCAGCCAAAGAGTTATGGCTATCCTCTCTATCCCCGACAACCCAGCATCGTTGCAACGCAAACCTACTACCATCTCAAGCTTTTGAATAAAATGGTAAATATCCTACAGACGACAACAAAAAGCTGTGTTAGCTTTCTCAATATAAGAAGTGTGTAGAGCCATGCTTGTAAAATTGGGTTACCTTGAAAGGCCGCACTATTAAAATGTTAGCCAATAAAAGGAAGTCTTGTGAATACAATAGTTTTTGACCCATGGATTGGGAGTAGATACGAATCAGAAAACCATTTTGGGCGTAGAGTTTTGGTGTTAGGTGAATCACATTATGGTGATGTATCTGAAATAAGGCCTACCTTTACTAAAGAAATTATTAAAAGACTAGGGCAAGATGAGAGATGCGCTTTTTTTACGAAAGTCTCTAAGGTCTTGCTTGATTTCGATGCCGATACGTATATCAGTGATAGCCAGCGTTCTGACATTTGGGAGGACGTTGCTTTTTATAACTATATTCCAAGTTTTGTGAGTGAGGATGCTAGAGTTCGGCCAAACTCAGAACAATGGGCATCTGCACAAATGCCCTTTAAACAGGTTATAGATATTCTTAAGCCGCAATTTATATTGGTGTTGGGCAAAGAGTTAGGTGCGCAAATCCCTAAAGTCGATCCGTCTATTCAGGTATGTGTAATTCAACACCCATCGACAGGATTTAGCTACGAGGAGTGGAATCCAGTATTTCAAAAAGCTTTGTCAGTTGCAGTTAACGGCTAAAAAACCAAGCCAGTTCGCAACTATGTTGCTGGAAAAATTTAATGCGCTTAGTGCTAAAAAGCAGATTTTCCCCTGATTAGAGGTGTTAAGCAATAGTATGGAAGTCAAAAATTGATCGTAGAAGACTATAAACAAGGATGGCGTCAGCACTTTCCAACTTACCATTTTGATAATCGCGATATCGCTTTGGAAGAGTACAAGGTCGCAGCCAAAAACTTAGAATCTGAAGAAAGAGTTTTCCTAAATGCTTCAAACGTGACGCTTGTTTCTTCAGCCGCGTTAGGATCTTTGTTGGTTGGCTCATCAGGCCAACTAATGACTGTATTTGGTGGCATAATTCCTTCATATATTATTTCATTAATTCTACTATCTATAATTATTGGATTTTCATTTATCAGCTTAAAGTATTTTTCTGATCGACAGAGAGCAATAATATTTGCGGGAAGAAAAGTTATTATTTTGAGACGAATGCTGGGGTTAAGCTACGGAAATATCCAACTCCTTCTACCTAACTGGAGGGTCGAAGGCGCGGATCAACCTCTGGCCTTAAAATTATTTCCTGGGTGGCTAACATATGCAGCATATCCATTTTGGATTATCTCGATTATTTCAAGTTCCGTAATATTGTTTTTGAGTACCAATTTTATAAAGCAAAACCCTGATATCATTCCAACAGAATATAATGTTGTTTTTATTTTTCTAATGGGATTAGTTTGGTTTATGTCTTCAATGATAACCTATCGTTCATCATTGCTAGATACTCATGAAACGTCTCGTCTAATATTTTATAAATTCATTTCTAGGATTATAGGTTTGCCTGTAATTGAGAATGTTGAATATATTATTTATCGCGCCAAGCTGGCCGTTTATGAAACAGATAGACTTAAAGTTTCTACAGAAAATATTAAGAAGTTTCTTATATTTATCGAAGACAGAGATTTTTACAATCACTCTGGAATTAGCTATAAGTCACTTATAAGAAGCGTGTTGGGTTTAGTGAAAATAAAGCCAAGATCTGGTGGCTCAACCATTGTGCAGCAGCTTATAAGAACACTATTTATAACAAATTTAAGAAAGACAAAACGACGAAAGTTTATAGAATTGTCATTAGCGCCCTGGCTTACAAAAGTGATCGGCAAGGATTTAATTCTAGATATCTATATTTCCTCTGTGCGCTTCGAGATTCGACGATTTGGTGTCATCGAAGCGATGGAGCACTTTTGGGGCCGGGTTGAGAATAATCCAAATAATGCCCAAAGCTTTTTTCTTATAGAAAGAGTTAGCAATATTAGATCTAAACTACTCGTTAACAAAATAGTTGAAACTGTTCGGTCTGCAAAGGAAAGAGGGCTACTAAGTGATGATGATGTAAATAGCCTTATTGATATATATGTGGACGCTGTAAAAAGCGAAAAAATCATATCGGATCAAACTGAGCTACTTAAATTAACTGAGGGTGTAAATGCATAACAAATCGATCAACTTCGCGCCTTTGTCGCCGTACGCAGCAAAGCTCTGTCGGTTATTTAGGTGCTAAGCACTAAGGAAAGTCATGAATCAAATCTTATACATTGAGTTACAAAGGTTAGCCAGAGCTCAGATTTTGGCTGCATACAGTGACGTAGCATCACTAGTGGGTCTATCTATGGATAACGACGCTGACCGTAATGAAATTGCCCGCCTACTAGGAGAAATCGCCATTCATGAAAATAGCGAAGGTCGTCCAATGCTTACAGCTCTGATCGTACACCGGGGGCATGACAACAACCCTGGTGAGGGTTTCTTTGCTATTGCTCAAGAACTTGGCCACTTTGATGGGACACGAGATCAAATTGCAAGGCTTACATTCTGGGCAAACCAAGTCACTCAAGTTCACAACTATTGGGCAGATGTATAGCAAGTCAAAGCAGCATACCACTTCGTGGCTGGATCCGCTAACGCAGCGCAGCTGCTTGACGCGTTATGTACTATGGAGAAGAATAAATGTTCATTGGTTTGGAAAAAGAGATTCGTAAGCAGTTATTGGGTGCCCGCTGTGGTAAATACATACTTCTCTTAATTTTATTAATACTAAGTATGAGTATTACGTTGTTTGGCTTGTATGTTGCTCAGTTTGCAGAGCAATCTCTCAAGCTAGTTGCTGATTCTATGATTCAAATAGCTCAGGCTACAGGAAAAACTCCAGGCGAATTAAGTTCCCCTGAAAAAATAGCTGGTCTTGTTGGAAACAATACTATGTGGGTACCTATCGTAGGTGGCATCACATTGTCCTTTTTAGCAATAGTATATCTATTTAGAATTTGTACGGTTCGTGTCCGCTTATGTGAGGATCGTCTATTACTTTTGCTAATTTATCGAGAAATGTTAGCGCAACCTGAGATTGATAAAGACATTAAAATCTCAATCTTAGCCCAATTATCAGGATTTCCTTTTTCTGCTAACGAAAATCCATCATTAATACCGACAGTAGAACTTGCTGAAAAAAGCATAGACAGTTTAAGTAATGTAGTTTCAAAAGCAACTGTGCTTTCTAGTAAGCTTCGGGGACGCACGCAACAAACGGCTTGAGAGGGACTGTCAATGAGTGGCGTTTCGAGTTCCTTTAAATAATTTTCACAAATACAACTCGGTACTTGCGGATTGCACCAGAGCTCCCCATCGAAGCCGCTTTGGCGGTTGGGCTGAGTGAAACGGGTAAGCCGAGGCATGGATGCCGAGGCAGTGACCGTCGAGCTGGGAGCGAGTCGGTCACGGTGGCCGTTTTCAGCCCAAAAGCCAAAGCGCTTGGCTTCGTCGGGGGCGTCCTTTGGGATGCAAGGGGCTTTGGACGAGCAAAGCCCCTTGCCCGGAGGCGGGCTGGAAGGCCGCGATTTTAAGTCGCTTGCAAAGCGACTAACCCACAGGGTTAAGCCAAGCGCAGCTTGGCGTTATTCAAACATCACCCCCGAATTTTGGGGCTTACTTGGTGGGCTTGGCAGCACTTTGGCTATCTTCCCAGCGGGGCTGGACTTGGGCTGACCGGCCAATTAACTGCCGACTAGTTAAGTTCAAAGTCCCTGGCAAACACGGCCTTGAGACCGGAGACAAAGGCCCCATCCTGGCGGGGTTTCACCAACTGCGCCAGCTCATCCCCCACCGGGGTGAAGCGGTAGTAGGTCAGCAGCAGGTGGCTGTGCTTGGGGGTCAGGGTAAGCTCGGATTCCGGCAGGGCGAACCTCAGTCCCTGACGCGGTGCCAGCTCGCCGGTTTCAAATTCACTGCCGTGTAAAATCCCGGCTTCCACCAAGGTCAAAATCGCCGAGTAGGGCAGGCCGAACTGCGACAGCGGCAGGCTGATGGCAGTGCTCTTGCGAAAGTATTGTCCCAGGCCGCCGGTGAGGCGGTAGCCGCTGACCAGTTTCAGGCGGGTATCACCGTTGATCTGGGCCGACAGCCCCAGGGCCTTTTCCAGCACCAGGGCTTCGCGCCAGGTGAGGCGCTTGAGGGTTTCCAGACTGCGGAGGCTGAAGTTGCCGGGATTGGTCAGCTCGTGGGCCAGGATCCGGGCCCACAGCTCCTGCATGCGGCGGTTATGAATTTGCTCCGCCATGGCGAAAAATTGGTAAATCCAATCGGGGTCGGGATCGTTGCCGACCACATCGGATGGGGTGTACTTGAGCGCCAGGGCATAGATGGTTTCCACGTTGGCCTGGCATTGGGCCGCCTGTTTGCGGGCCCTGTGCTCGGCGCGCTCGGCCAGGCTTTGGCTGGCGGGGCTGTAGTTTTGCTCACTGGCGAGTCCCAGCAGTCGGCCGAGCAGCAGCGCCTTTTTACGGGCCGACACATCCTTGTCGCGACCGGAATCCAGCTGTTCTATGACGACTTCCTGCTCTTCACTCATGGGCTTTACCCCTTGGCCAGAGCACCTCTTGGCCCGGTGCCGGGACAGCCGGAACATTGAGGGACAACAGCAGGGAGCAGACCGCCATGGCGGCACCGATAAAGAATACCGCCGCCGGTGAGCTGAGCCAGAGGATCCCCAACAGTGCCGGGATGATCACCGCCGCTATGTGGTTGATGGTGAAGCTGACCGACATGGTGGCGGCAATGTCCGGACGGTCGGCAATTTTCTGGAAATAGGTCTTCATGGCGATGGCCATGGCAAACAGCAGGTGATCGAGCACATAAAGGCCGGCGGCCACGTGGCCATCCTGCACCAGGGCATAGCTGCAGAAAATGGCGATGAGTCCCAGGTATTCCAAAATCAGTGCCCGCCGTTCACCTATGCGGCCGATAAAACGGCCAATGGCGGGGGCAAACAGCAGGTTAACCAGGTAGTTGATCAGGAACAGGGAGGTGATTTCGCTGACGCTGTAGCCGAATTTCTCCACCATCATAAAACCGGCGAACACCACGAAAATCTGTCGCCGGGCGCCGGAGAAAAAGGTCAGCAGATAGTAGAGCCAATAACGGCGCCTGAGTATGACCTTCTTGTGCTGCATTTCGCCGGTATCAAAGCTGGGGTAATACAGGCTCAGGCTCAGCACCATAATGGCGCCCAGGGTCCCTATCAGGGCATACATCCACCGGTAGTCGAGCTTGAGCCAGGTCATCACCAGCCAGATGCTGCCGTAACCCGCCAGGGCGGCGCCGGAGCGCCAGGCCAGGGCCTTGCCCATAAAGCCGGCGGTGTTTTCCTTGTCGACCCACTGCAGCGTCAGGGATTGATTGAGGGTTTCATAGTAATGAAAGCCAATCGACATCATGACAGTGGTCAGATACAGGCCCAATGCCGAGGGGAAAAAGCCTGTGATACCAACGCCTATGGCGAGCACCAGCAGGGACAGCAGGGCGAAGCTTTGCTCCTTCAGCAGCAAAAGTACGAAAATGGCGGTAAAGGCCAAAAAGCCCGGCACTTCCCGCAGGCTTTGGAGTATGCCAATTTCGGCGCCGGTGAAGGCGGCGCGTTCGATGACAAAGTTGTTCAGCAGTGCCTGCCAGACGGCAAATATCAGTGACATCACAAAGGTCATCCACAGCAGCAATTGCTGGGCTTGGCGGGCGGGCAGCTTTTCCGTGGGCAGGGCAGTGGTGGCGGTCATGGGCTCGTCTGTTTGCATTGGTTGGCTTACGCTGGCTTTCTTGTATCAGGTTTTGTGAATGTTACTCCCTGGAACCGGTGAGAACCAGAGTAAAACGCCGGCACTGGGCCGGCGTCTTTATTTACAGTCCGAGGAAGGACTTGGACTTGGTTTTGCGGATCTCTTTTTCATCGGACCATTCAATCAGGCCGGTTTCCAGATCCATCAGGCGCATGGTCATCTTGTAGTAGACGTCCTTGGTGCTGCCATCCTGTTTGACTATGCTCGACAGGTTGCCGTACAGCATAAACTGGGCGCCGATCTGGCGGCCGAAGTTGATGGCGCTGGAGGGGTCAACCATGCCGGCATTGTTCTGGTAATCCAGCTGTTTACGCACCGCGTCTACCTTGGTCATGTCGATAAAGCGGAATTTGCCGGAACGCAGCAGCTTGTTACTGATGGAGTCTGTGACCGATTCTGTGTCTATATGCTCAGAGGTCTTGTTTTTGATCTTGTCGACAAAGATCACCGGCCTGTCCTTGACCGTCATGGCAACGACGGTTGGGAAAGACATCATGTCGTCCACCATCTTGGCGGTGATGGCCTGCAGATCGCTGGAGCCGAAGTTCTCGTTGACGGTTTCCACTTCGGTGGCATCACCGTACTCCACCTTGGATTGACAGGCACCCAGGCCCATGGCGGCCGCCAGCACTAAGATCAGTTTGATGTGTTTCATAGTCAGTTCCATTTGTTGATTACTATAGGATTATTGAATAAAACCGCAGCAAATTACCAGTTTCCACTGCCCATACCAGGGTAGTTTTTCCCGCCTCTATGCTGACGGACTGGCCAGTATGGTTTGCCAGAGCCAGGGAATAGTCCCCCGGATTGACAAAACGTCTGGCCAATAAGGCCTGCCTTGGCAGGGTCAGCCAGCTGCGGCGGTCGGCCTGCTCGGTCACCAGGTTGAAAATTTGCATGGCAATGACGCCGCCATCGAAGCCGCCATTGGCCTTCTTGCGTTCGCTTTGAATACTGCTGGCCATTTCGGCCTTGGTGACCACCCGGGCCACCTGACGCAGCAGCATCAGTGGCAGGTCTTCCTTGAGGGCGTTGATGGCCAGGGCGTCAATGTCCGCCAACGGCGCCATGGTCAGGGGCTCGCCAAGACCTGTTACCTGCACCTCGGGCAAGGGCAGAGGCACGCCTGGATAGGTAGCCAGTGACACGGACTGCCAGTTGCCATTGATGGTAAAGGGGACGGTCAGGGCCTGCTTCTCAGGCACCAGACCGCGCTCCAGCATAAGTACCAGCTGGCCCTGACCTGACTGTGGCATTTCAGCCTGACCAAACTGGCGCTCGAATTCTTCCAGCTGTGGCATCTCCAGTTCTCGGGCGAGGCGCAGCAGATCCTGCTCCAGGTAGGGATTGCCGGGGCTTATCTGTGCGGCCTTACGGTAATCGATAAAGGCGTCGTTGCCGTTACCGAGAAGCTCGTGCAGCAGACCTGTGGTGTAATAGCTGTAGGCATTGAGGAAGGAGCTGCTGACCGAGCCTGCCGCCTGACCCAGACGCGCTTGCTCGGCATTGACTGTGCCATTGGCCATGTCGCGGACCTCAGTAGAGGACTTCTCGTATCTCGCCTGCTCCAATGCCTGCAATTCGTTGGCCCGGCGCACTTCCACCAGAGCCCCGTCCAGCTGCTTTTGCATCAGGAAATTCAGTGCCTGGTATTGGTGCACCAGGATGCGCTCGAATCCCGGACCGCGGTAGGGGATCACATTGTCGTTGAGCACCAGGGCGCCGGCATTGGCCCCAAGCTGTGAGGCGCTGAGGGTTGCTTTGGCATCGAAGGCCTCGTAGGCGGCGATGGCGCTGGCGTAAAACCCCTGGCTGGCGGCAAAATCGCCGCTGATTTGCGCGACCCGCCCCGCCTCCTGGGCATAGAGCAGGCCGTCATTGCCGTGGATATTGTCACCGAGATCCTTGAGGTGCTCGGCGGGATTATTGGAGGCCAGGGATTGGCGTACCGGCGCCAGCTGGCTGGGGTAGTTGATAAACAGGCTGTTGAAGGCGCAGCCACTCAGCAGGCTGCACCCGAGCACACCGCATCCCAGTAAGCCGGCAAGGCGCCTCATTGGAGGCCGTCCTCTTGTTGAATGGTCGCGTCCCGCTGATCTGCCATGGTGCAGCGCTCCAGCAGTGTGATGCCATGGAGATGGTCGAGTTCATGCTGGAACACCCGGGCGATGAATCCGCTCAGCCTTTGCTGTTGCCAATTGCCGTCGAGGTCCTGCCAACGGGCATCGACCCACAGGTGACGGCGAATTTGCTGCCGCCGCTCCGGCACCGACAGGCAGCCTTCCTCGCCCCAGTGCATCTCATTCGAGCGCGCCAGGATTTCCGGATTGGCCATGACCATAGGCTCCATGGCCGGCGCATCCGGATAGCGGATATTGGGTCGGGACGCCACTATGCACAGGGCCAGGCTTTCGGCTATCTGGGGCGCGGCAATGCCGACGCCACAGGCCTGTTCCATGGTGGCGAGCAAAGTCAGGGCCAGAGACTTGAGTCCCTCATCAAAGCGGGTCACTTTGAGTGCTGCCCTGGTCAACAGGGGATCGCCCACCTGGATTATGGCGGCGACATCTGAAGCGGGCCTGGTTGGCGCTGTCTCTGGCATGGCGGCTCCCGTTGGGGTCAATAGTGTGGCGGTGGTGTCTCTTCCGCCTGAGTGGCGATATTGCTTGGCTCAATGGCCTGCAACTTTCCGACAATCAAATGCATCCTGTGTTCCTGATGAGCCAGCAAATCATTGAGTTTGATGACCTGCTGGTTGAGTTCCTCCAGGCTCATTTCCTGGAAGGCGAGTTTGGTTTCCAGCTCTTCGATACGCTGAATAAGTTCCTGCTGTTGCATGTGTTTCCTCTGCCCGGGGCTATTGCCAGAACTCCACCAGGCCATTACTGCTGATACTGATAAATTGTTGGCTGCGGGCCAGGGGGCCCGCTACCGAGTATACAACGGCGCTCTTGATATTGGGCTTGGGAGACGCCGCCACTTGCCATTGATTAACCAACTTGCCCTCGACGCTGTCCCACACCTGCACCTCCCTGGCCGGGGTGCCGGTCATCAACAGGGTATTATCGGCGCTGAAGCGGGCGCTGGAGAAGGTCATCTGCCGCCTTTTAATCGCCAACTTGCTGAGCAGGGCGCCGCTCTGGTTATCCCAGATAATGGCATTGGCCGTGCTGTCCGAGGCAAAACCCAGGGTGCCATCGGGGCTCAGGGCTACCATCAGCACCCTGGAGTCCATCTCTATGCTGCGCAGTGGCTGGCCGGTGGCCGTTTGCCACAATATGGCCTGGCCGTCATTGCCGGCGGATAGGGCCAGGCTGCCATTGGCGGTCAGGGCCACTGCATTGATTTTTTCGCTGTGGCCCAGAAACTGGATCAGGGATTTCTGCCCCGGTGCCATGGACATCACTGAGCCATCGCTGAGCCCCACCAACAGGGTGCCATTGTCTGCCACCGCCAGCGCCTGCCCCGCAGAGGGCAGTGACCACCAACCGACGGCGCTGCCATCGCTGAGACGCCACAGGGCCACGGATTCGCGGCTGAGGGAAGCGGCATAACCGGCATTGTCCGACAGCGCCGTGGCGATCACCGCGTTGCTGTCACTGTCCTGTTGCCACTGGTATTTGAGACTGAGGGGGGCCAGCTGCCACAGCTGCACCCCGTTCTTGTCGGTGCTGACCATGGCCAGTTTGCCATCGGCCGACAGGGTAGCGCTGTAACTGGGCCCCTGGGTCAGGGTCATGGCCGCCTCGGGACCGGAATCACAGCCACTCAGCAGCAGAGTACAAAAAAGCAGCATTAAAATGTGATGCATGAACTTACTCTACTCTTCCTTGTCACAAAACGGGTCCATTGCAGCCAGCTACTGGCCTGTCATTTCGCCATTGGAATCCCGGACACACTAGTATAAAGTGGTTCGGCTTTAGGATAACAAGGTTATTGTAACCACTTGAGGATGCTGAGGAAGCTTTAATGAAATCAATTTATAAATATTCGCTGGTCGCCCTGGCCGTAGTTGGTCTATCTGCTTGTAATCAAGAACAAAAAGTAAAAGAAGAAGCAGCGCCTGCAACCGTGCTGACCACAGATGCCCAAAAAGAAGCCTACAGCGTAGGTGCCTCCATTGGCCGCTACATGGCCGGTCACATCAAGGAGCAGGAAGAACTGGGTATGCCGGTTGACCGCGCCCTGATCGTGGAAGGTTTCAGCAATGGTCTGAACGGCGAGCTCAAACTGAACGAAGAAGAAATCCAGACAGTACTGCAAAACCTGGACAAGAAGCTGAATGACAAGCGTACCGAGCAAGCTCAGGCGCTGGCAGCCAAGAACCTGGAAGAAAGCAAGAAATTCCTGGAAACCAACAAGGCCAAAGAAGGCGTAACCACCACTGAATCCGGTCTGCAGTACGAAGTGCTGACCGCCGGTACCGGTGACAAGCCCGCCGCCGAAGACACGGTTGAAGTGCACTATGTGGGCACGCTGATCGACGGCACCGAATTTGACAGCTCTTACAAGCGTGGCGAAACCGCCAAGTTCCCGCTGAACCGCGTGATTGCCGGCTGGACCGAAGGTGTGCAACTGATGCCTGTAGGTTCCAAGTACCGTTTCGTGATCCCAGCCGAGTTGGCCTACGGCGAGCGTGACACAGGCACCATCCCTGCCAACTCTACCCTGATCTTCGAAGTGGAGCTGATCTCCATCGAGAAGGCCCAGGCCGCTGCCACCGATGGCGCTGCCAAATAAGGCTTAAATCTGAATCACTCAGGTTAAAAAAAGGACGCTTAGGCGTCCTTTTTTGTTTTACCGTTCACTTTACCGTAAAAATGACCCGTGCAGCATTGTGCAAACCCTTGTATCAGGAGTAATAATAACTGAGTTCTCCTTTTACTAATCCCAAGGCACCGGAGTCACCATGAGAGAAGTCGAGTTCCGTTCCATAGACAAACTCTTCATCAAGATGTCCATCAACGACAAGATGTGGGTCATCTTTTTGCTGTTTTTACTGTCACTGGGAGTGACAGCCGGATTGAGATATTCCGACGCCCTGGATGGCATAGAACACACCTCGGCCATTGCCGCCGAATACCGTCTGCGGGGGGTGCTCGAAACCCTGGAAGCCAATGGTCAGTTGGAGCAGGCCGAAGCCCATAACCTGAGACGCCAATCCAGTCTGAGCGAGCCGATTTTCGGCAGGGACAGTGTTACCGTCAGCCTGCGCGCCGGCAACGGTGAGGTCTATGCCCTGACGGAAAACGTCCGCGGATTGGAGGCATCGGCCCGCAGCACCGCCATGACCGGCTTTTGGCTGACCTTCCTGTGGGTGTTGCCCTTTGCCCTGTTTCTTTATTGGGTGGCTACCTTTATCGGCGGGGCTCTGTGGGTGCTCTATACCACCACGGAGAAGATTGGCTCAGGGGATTTGACCTCGCGCCTGGGTTTTCACCCCGGCCGGGATGAGTTCGGCACCATAGGTTGTGCCCTCGACAAGGCCATGGACACGCTCACCGAGCTGGTGAAGGTGGTCAAGCAAAACGCCGATACCCTGGGGCAGACCTCGGGTTCGTTCGAGCGCGAAATGAAGCAGAGCCAACAGCAAATTAACCGCCAGTACACCTCGCTGGACTCGGTGGCCACCGCCATGGAAGAAATGACAGCTTCCGCCCAGGAGGTGTCCAATATCTCCCGCCAGGCCTCGGCCCAGGCCGAGCAGGACGCTTCCCAGGTGCAGGCCAGCTTCCAGCGGGTGCAGAAGGCGATTCATGACGTGAACCAGCTGTCGCAACTGATAGAGCAGGCCTCCAGCTCGGTGGCCAGCCTCAACGTCAACACCACCCAGATTAACGAAGTGATCACCACGATCAACGCCATTTCCGAGCAGACCAACCTGCTGGCACTGAACGCCGCCATCGAGGCGGCCCGCGCCGGTGAACAGGGACGGGGCTTTGCCGTGGTGGCCGATGAGGTGCGTACCCTGGCGAGCCGCACCCAGGCAGCCACGGTGGAAATTCAGGCCATGATTGAGAAATTGCAGGCCGAGAGTCGCAATATTGCCGGGATCACAGAGAAAACCGTCAGCCAGGCCCAGGCCAGCAGCGGCGTGATAGCCGAAATCGGCAAGGACGTGACCGCCATCGCCGACTCGGCCCGCACCATCAATGATATGAGCGTGCAGATTTCCACCTCAGCGGAGGAGCAAAGCAGCGTCGCCAACAGCATAGCCGCGGAGCTGAGCGATATCCGCAGCCAGTCCAATACCATCAGGGAAGTGGCCGAACAGTCGGCGACCGGCGTCGCTCGCCTGTCCGAGGCCTCGCGATCTCTGGGCAAGATCCTCGCCCGTTATCGCACCAACTGAGCCACAGGCAAGGAAAAAGGACGCCCCGGCGTCCTTTTTTTTTGGCTTTCCAAGCAAACCTCATCTGCGTGGGGGCTGGCTGGATGCCCACGATTTTAGCCGCTGGCAAAGCGGCTATCTTTTGTTGCTGCAAAACATCAACCATCTGATGCCATTAATCACTTGCAGTGGGCTTTCGCACTGCTACCCCAGTGACACGCTGTAAACCCTTCCCTGGGCGCTCAGCGGCGACTTCCCTGTCGCCGATGGTCACTGGTGCAGCAGTGCCTAAGTGGGTGTTCCACTACAGCCAATACGGTACTGGCGAAGAATTTCGAAGGTGTATGGAATGCTTGAAGATTGCACCCGCATCTTCCCCCCTTCGGAGCCGCTGACGACTGCATGGATGCAGGAGTTAGGACGAAGCAGGAGCCAGAGTCGAGGACGTTGCTGAAAATGGCGTGGCGAGGGCGAATGCTTGCCTGCGGCAAGCGTGCTTATGAGCGCGAGGCATGGATGCCGAGCTGGCAGTTGTCCATGGATGGATTTGGATACCGAAGCTGTAGCATGACCAAGCTCAAGAGACCCACGACTATCTGCCGCTGGTACAGCGGCTATCTTTTGCTTTGTCATAGCATCCGACATTGGATGCAATCAATCACCTGCGGTGGGCTTTCGCACTGCTACCCCAGTGACACGGCGACTCTTGGCTTAAAAAGAAGCGTCCCTGGAGCCTCCCCTCACCATCCATGGCTCGGACGGTCACTGGTGCAGCAGTGCCTAAGTGGGTGTTCCACTCCAGCCAATACGGAACTTGCTAAGAATTTTGAAGATGTAACATAAAGCCTGAAAATTACACCTGCATCTTCCCCCCTTCGGAGCCGCCGAGGACGTTGCTGAAAATGGCGTGGCGAGGCTTGGATGCCGAAGCAGCGCCAGTCGAATCAGGGATGAGCGTCTGGCGCGTTAGCCAATTTTCAGCATAAGGCTGAGGGGCTGTCGGCTCCGTCGGGGGGCGGCAGGGAGATCCAAGAGGGGCTTGCTGTTGAGCCCCTTTTGGCCGGGTGTGGGTTGGAGACCCACGACTTTCAGCCGCTGGCACAGCGGCTATCTTTTGCTGCTGCACAACATCAACCATCTGATGCCATTAATCACTTGCAGTGGGCTTTCGCACTGCTACCCCAGTGACACGCTGTAAACCCTTCCCTGGGCGCTCAGCGGCGACTTCCCTGTCGCCGATAGTCACTGGTGCAGCAGTGCCCAAATAGGTGTTCCTCTCGGGCTTTAGAGTTGCATTTAACTAAAAGAATCAATGCACATCATTTTTCTCTAAGCTTTTGAATGCTCCGACAAAGCGAACAGCATACGCCAGAGAGTCTCAGTGAGCGGCCGGTGACATGCTTTGCTTTAAGGCTAGGAATAGATTCAGCTTACCTATAAACTTGGCTCTAATTTTGAAATTATCCCATACGTCATTAACGAAATAGTAATATGAAAAATCCATATGAGAATACCGATCATGTTGGACCTTATTTTTTTGTAAAGGCGGGTGTTATGCCGATCGCATCAATGCACGCGGGGCTTTTTTTTATGCTTAGCGGTCATTTGATTGCTGCGGGTGTTTGCTCACTGATATTTTTATTGTTTTTCTCAAGCAGTGATGAGATTAAACTTCTTAAATATGATAGTGATTTCAGAGAGTCTTTTGCTTACACATACATATCAAGTGGTCTGTATACTTTGTTAGTGGCTTGGTTAGATTTATTTTATGCAATGGGATTGCTGATGATAGTTGATGTATTCTGGGCTATTCATTTATATGATGTTTATGAGAGAGTGTATTTCGAAGCCAATAAAAAGTAGTCAGCAAAAATTTATGGGTATGGTAATGGATAGAGCAGTAATTTCATTGTTCCTTTTATTTTCAACCTTTAAGGCTATTGCATGTAGCAGCATTGATGATATTAATAATTTAGTTAGTGAAGCTAAAGTTATTATTGAACCTGCAGAAGATTTGTTAGCCGAGTTGGATTTGAAACTGTATGAGGGGCCAGGAAAGGTAAACGCATATGGTTTCTCTAAAACGGATATTGATTCATTGGAAAACTGGCACAATATGGCAAACTTTTATGCCACTACCGTTAGAGCTAATGTCAGCCGTCAGAAGTACAAAAAAAGAACGTACATTATAGAGGAAGACGTTGATATTGGAGTTAGTCTTAATGAATTTTTTGCCAAAGCTGCTTCTAATATTTTGGAGGGTGATGCTGAAGAAATATGTGACATCCTAATGTATTTTCCTAATTTTATGCTTCATCTTAATAAAGAGGTTTATATCTCAAAGAATAATCAAGATGTTATTGTTATAAAGTTTATAAAACAGCCGTTGATGATTGGTGTAATAACAAGAAAGGCTAATGGTAAATACAGCATAGAGCAAATCATTGAGACTGAGCTAAATGAAGTTGGTGAGTAAATCTATTCTTGAATGATGTGATGCTAGATAACACTCGAATTGATGATTATAAAAGACTTGATGCCCAGTGAATCACCTTATTCAATAAATTCACAGCCAATAAATAGTATTGACCTGAGTGACTGAGACAAACGTTAACAGATTCCCCTGTCAATAAAAAAGCCACTTCCTTTTGGAGGTGGCTTTTTTGTTGGGGAAGGGGAAAGGGGCTGACCTCAGCCCCGGGTCCTCAACCTTGGGGTAAGCCCCGCCTGATCATCAGGCAACGCTCTTCTTGCTGGCGGGTGTTGAGCAGGGCGCGACGCAGGCCGCTGGACAGGTTGGTTTTACTGTCCAGCACTTGGCTCAACTGATCTATACCTTCGCGGCTGCACTGGGTCGGGATCAGCTGCACATAGCTGCGCATAAACACAGGGCCGCGCTTGTCCATTTCCGTCAGTTGCGACAGGCGCTCGTCGGCGCTGGCCTGGCTCAGCAGTTGTTGCTCCGGCGGGTACAGGGCGCCCATGGCGGGTCTGAGCTTGGGGAAGGGCTCGCTGCCGAGGTGAATTTTCTGCAGCCAGCGGCGCTTGATGGCGGCCTCCGGGCGCTGGGCCTCGGCGCTGATGGCGGCCTTTTGGCCGGCATCTGAGGGATCCCGCGTCAGTTCGTCCTGGATCAAGGTGGCGCTGTCGGGGGCATCGAGGCGATTGAGGCGGGCGATAATGGCCCAGCGCAGGTCCTGGTCCAGTGTCAGCCCGAGAATACTGGCGCGGCCTTCCAGCAGCTGACGCAGATGCTCGCTGGCGTCCTTGCCATAGGCCAGTTCAATCCAGGCCTCGAACCAGCTGCGCTGCAGATCATGCTGGCCCTTGCTCTCCATGGTTTTGCGCAGGCTCATTTGCGACAGGGCCAGCAGGGCGTTGCGGCTATAGTGGCCATCGTTGACCGATGCCTGCAGGTAGTCGGCGGATCGCAGCAGACTGGAGATGATCTGGGCCGACAACTGTTCATCCTGCTCCGCCGGGGCGTTGACCAGGGCGGTGGCTATGTATTGATCCAGACCCAGCTGGCCGTCGTTGACGCTGTCCCACAGGCTTTGCCACAGCATGGCCCGCAGCATGGGATCTTCAACCTTGCCCAGGGCCTGTTTGGCGGTGGCAAAGGAGCGATCGTTGAGCACCACCTTGACGAAGCCCCAGTCACCGTAGTTGGGATAGACCAGATCCGGGCAGGGCAGGCCTTCCAGGGCCGGCACCCGGGTACGCTCGCCCTTGTAAGTGACCTGCTGCAACTGGGTGCGTTCCAGCTCGCGGCGGTTGGCCTGGAACAGCGCCACCTGCACCTTTTGCTCCCTGAGTGTAGGCAGGTCAGCGGGGGCGCTCTGGGTCAGGCTGAAAAAGCTGATTTTGCCGGACTCACACACCAGTTCGGTTTTGAGGTTGTTCACTCCGGCGCTGTAGAGCCAGTCGCGGGTCCATTGGCTCAGGTCGCGACCTGCGGCCTGGCCCAGGCTGGCAATAAAGTCATCCAGGGTGGCATTTTGCCAGGCATAGGTTTGCAGATACTGGGACACACCGCGGCGGAAGGTCTCTTCCCCCAGCAGGTGGCGCAGCTGTTTCAGTACAGAGGCACCTTTTTGGTAGGTGATGGCGTCTATGTTGTCGAAGGCATTGGCCGTGGTGGCCACAGGTACTTCTATGGGGTGGGTGGTCACCAGGCTGTCCTGCTCATAGGCGCGCTGCTTGCCCTTGGCATAGAAGCTTTGCCAGGCGTGTTTGAATTCGGTGGACTCGGCCAGGGCCAGGGTGCCCATAAAGGAGGCAAAGCTTTCGTTCAGCCACAGGCCATTCCACCACTTCATGGTGACCAGATCGCCAAACCACTGGTGGGCCATCTCGTGCATTATCACCCCGGCGAGGCTCTGCTTCTGGTCGCTGCTCATGGCCGAGCTGGACAGGAAGTGACCCTCGGCGAAGGTGATGGCCCCGGCGTTTTCCATGGCGCCGTAGAGGAAGTCGGGCACCAGCAGTTGATCGTACTTGCCAAAGGGATAGGCAATGCCGAAGTAATCATCGAAAAATTTGAGCCCGGCGCTGGTGTAGCTGAACCAATCCTCGGGATTGACCTGGGCCGCCACCGACTGACGGGCAAACAGGCGCATGGGGTAGGGGCCGCGGCTATCTTCCCATACCCGGTAAGGACCGGCGTGCATGGAGAAGTTGTAAGGGCTGAGTTTGGCCGTGGCCGGGAAGTGCCAGCGGCGGCGCTCACCCTGATCTTCAATCTGCTGCTCGCGGGTGGCACTGACCACCTGCCAGTCGGCGGGGGCCGTGACAGTCAGTTGGTAGCTGGCCTTGAGATCCGGCTGGTCAAACAGGGCAAACATCTGCTGGGCGGCAGCAGGTTCGAAATGGGAGTAGAGGTACACCTTGCCATCGACCGGATCGACAAAGCGATGCAGGCCCTCGCCATTGGTACTGTGCTTGCGGCTGAACTGCACCTCAATGCTGTTTTCGCCCTTATTGAGCAGCTTGCCGCTGATCTCAAAATAGCTGCCGTTGTACTTGGGGTAGAGCTTGTTGCCGTTGATGCTGAAACTTTTGACCTGGGCCTGATTGAGATCCAGGGTCAGAAAGCCCTCAGTGTCCGCCAACTCGAAGCTGACCTTGCTGATGGCATTGAAGCTTTCAGCGCCCGTGAGGTCAAAATCCAGCTCGTAGCGGACATTGCTGACGCGCGCCGAGCGCTCGGCGGCCTGCTCTGCGCTGATAAAGGCGCTGCCATCGCGCTTGGTGGGATCAAAATGTGGGGTAACGGCACAGGAAAACAGGTTGCCAAGTGCCAGCGCCAGCACAGCGGTCTTAAACAGCTTCACGTTGGGGATCCTTGAGTTCGGGATTATTTTTTGGCGCTTACACTACCCCAAGCCAAGGGGCTTTGCCAGCCCCTTACCGTCGCTGTGGCCTCAGCTGTTGAGGGCTATGTGCAGACCGCCCCCCGGCAGCGACCGTGAGATGTTCTTTATCTGGTACATGCGGTTGTCGGCCGTATCCATCAGGCTGTTGATATCCAGCCCATCGCCGGGGAAAAAGGCCACCCCTATGCTGGCCCTGAGCTGATGGCTTTCTCCCTCGAAAGTGAAAGGCTTGGCAATGGTCTGTTGCAGACGCTCCAATATCGAATGGATCTCATGATCCTGGGCCAGGGGGGTAAGCAGTATACCGAATTCGTCACCACCTAGGCGCGCCACAGTGTCCGTGGTGCGGGCGGCTGTCTGCAACCTGTGGGCAAATTCTATCAATATGGCGTCACCGGTTCTGTGGCCGAAATTGTCGTTGATGGCCTTGAGGCCATCCATGTCCACCATAAAGATGGCGGCGGGCCGGGGGGGAGTGCGGCTGTTGCGGGTGAGTTGTCTCAGCCTGTCCATAAACACCGAGCGGTTGGCGAGGTCGGTCATGCTGTCATGGGTGGCGCGAAAATAGAGATCGCTCTCATGGTACTCGCTGGCATGGTACATGGCAGCGCTTATCACGTCGGACAGCATGCCCAGCAGCTCTGTGTCGGACTGACTGAAATGCCTGGGCGTGGCCGAATAGGCCTTGATAACCCCGACATTGCGACCCTCGTGATTCAGCGGCATCACCAGCATGGAGCAGACCCCGACCTTGCGGCAGGCTTCGCGATCGACCCTGTCGTCGGTTTCGCTGTCGCTGCACATCAAAATTTCACCGGTGCGGACGCTGAGGCCGGAGAAACTGCTGTTCAGCGCCAGCCTCAGTCCCAGATGTTTGCTGGCGCTACCGGCGGCGGCTCTGTAAACCATCTCGTCACCTTCCACCAATTCGACCACGGCGCCGTCCGAGTTGATCAGTGACAGGACGGATTCCACCACGCAGTCCATGACGTTTGCCAATTCAAATCCCTGTTTGGCGAGTGCAGATTGGATCCCGATTATCTGCAAAAGTTGGGCTTTGCTTGGCATGGGAGCCTCATGTTGCAATTGTTATTGCTAAAGTGTGTACCGGGACGGCGGCGAACTCAACCCGACATGCCTGTTGAATAAGCCGCCCACTTGGAATGAGAGACCCAATTGCATCAGTGGCCGCGGTAGCCCGTCAGCTCCATATAGCCCTGGCCGCTGACTTTCTCACCCCGTGCCTTGCCCTCCAGCTGCACAGGTCCTTCCCAGTAGGGCAGGCTGAGGGCCATTTCGGCGTCGGGGTTGAGGGGGCTGAGGCTCAGGAACAGGTCGTATTGGGGCAACTCCAGGCGCCAGCGCAGTGGCCTGTCTCCCCTGTGCGCCAACTCGGTCAGGTCTATGTCCGTCAAGGTCTCGCCGTGGCCATCGGGCCACATGCGCCGACCACTGATATAGAAGCTGCCGTCCCGGCTTCGCAGACGAAACAGCATCAGCGCCGAGCCGTCATCCAGGTGCAGACCGAACCAGTCCCAGCCCTGCTGCTCCGGGCCAAGGAAATTACTGCTCCACTCCCTATCCAGCCAGCCCTGGCCGTTCACCTCTTGCCAGTCGCCGTCCTTGCCGCTGCGGATCTGGCCCTCAATATGGATAAAGGGCTGGGAATAGTAATAGGAGGCCAGTTCGCCGTCGGCCTGCTTGCGGCTGAAGCCGCCGTCGCCCTGCAATTGCAGCGGCGCCAGGGCCCTGAGTCTGAGCCGATATGCAAATTCCTCTGTGTCCACTTCCAGGGTGGCGGGTAAGACGTCCGGCCCGAGCCCCTGCCAGCGCCAGTTATCGAGATAGACACTGAAAGGCGAAGCTGCAACACCGGCAAGGGCCGGGTGGCCCCGGGACCACTTCTCGGCGCTGTGATGAAAATCGCTCCGGGTCAGGGCCGCGTGGGCAAAATACAACTGCCCTGTGGCCCAAGAATTCGGGCTCCGGGAATCTGCCGGGTTGGGGGAGGCCGCTTGCTGTGGCGCCAGCGCCACCCTGAACTGGGTCCATTGCAGTCCCAAAGGCTCGCCCGTCAACGTTTGCAGGTTGGCGGTGAAATACCACCATTCCTGGCGAAAATCCCCGTGGGCCAGATGATCTTGGGGAAACGTCAGGGGGTGTCCGGGCTTGACCTCCGCAAAGCCCTGGCTGTCGCCGCCCATCAGGCTGCCCATGGAGGGCGCCTCCGGCGCAGGTTCGCAGCCGCCAAGTGCCGGCAGCATCAGGCAAATGGCTAAGGCTAAGAATAGGGCCCGCATCAGATATCCTCCCGTTGCAGGCCATAGACCAGGGGCCGGCGCGCCTGGCGATACAGGGGCCAGGCCAAAGCCAGCGCCGCGGCCAGCAGGGCCGTCAGTACCGCCTTGGCGGCAGCAAGCCATTGCCATTCCATCACCAGACTCCAGCCAAAGGACAAGAGGATCATCTTGTGGATCAGTACCCAGCCCAGCAGGGCCGCCACCGGCAGCGCCAACAGGGAGGTAATAAGCACCATAAGCAACATCTGGGCGGCACAGATAGCGAGGATCTCGCCGCGACTGAGGCCAAGGGCGTAGAGGCGGGCGAGGGCGGTTTCGCGGGCGTTGCCGAGCATCGACAGGGCTGAGAACAGGCCCACGGCCGCCACCAACAGGGTCAGGCTGCCGAGCACGGCGGTGATATCGAAGGTGCGGCCGAACATGGCCAGAGCGCCGGCCTTGATGTCCTGCTGGCTGTAGATCTGGGCTTGGTTAAGGCGCAGCTGCCGGGCCAGTTCGGGTACCAGCCCGGCGGCATCGCAGTCACAATCCAGCGCCAGGCTGTAGGGTGTGGCTATCAGCCCCAGCTTGTGCCACAGGGCTTCGCTTATCAACAGCTGGTGCTGCTGATTGCCGTGATCGTAATAGATTCCGGCAATGGTGAGCCCGAACTCTTGGCCGGCCAGCTGCAGTCGCAGCAGATCCCCAGACGCCAAGCCCAGTGCCAGCGCCATGGGTTCATTGACCAGCACCAGAGCCTCGGTGTTTTGAGTCGAGGGCCCGGACTGAGGCATGGGCTGGGGCAAGGCTTGGGCCAACATGGTCTGCCACAGGTCGTCGTCGGCTTGCTTGAGGGTGCTGGTGACCGCCAGCGATACCTTGTCCCGGGCCAGCAGCTCGACCGGCAGGCTCTTGTCACCGACTCTTACTGCCAGATCCGAAACCCATTGACGATAGACTTGTTTGACCCTGGGATCAGCACCCAGTTGCTCCATCACCTGCGCCATCTGGCTGCCGCTGGGCCTTAAATAAATATCGGCGTGCAGGCGCTGCTCCAGCCAGCGGGTCAGGGTGGATTCAAAGCTGCCCACCAGGGTGGCCATGGCGATATTGGCGGACAGCGCCAGAAACAGCGCCATCATGGCCAGGGACATGGCGGGGGCCAGCTCGCTGCTCTCGGCGAGGGCATAATGGGCTCGTCCGCGGTATTTGAGCCGGGCGGCGAGCGCGCGGGGCAAACGGGCCAGCAGGGCCGGCAATAACAGCGGGGTGCTGATGGCCAACAGGCCCAGCAGTAACAGGCTTTGCATCGCCCCGCTGACAAAGGGCGCAAACAGCGCGGCCAGCACCAACAGGGCCACTGCCAGCTTGAGTTGCAGGCCATGAACCCGGCCGTGGTACCCCAGTTCGCTGCTCTGATGGCGGGAGTGGGATAAGGGGGCCCACAAGAGCCGGTAGTAAAGGGGGCCGCAGGCCGCGAGGCTGGCCACCGCCGTCAGCCCCAGAGCCTGCCACAGCCAGCTTGCCTGCCAGTGCCCCGGCAGCAGTCTGGCGCCGTAAACCTGTTCCAGGGTCATGGCCACCAGGGGCTGCAAAAATTGGCTCAGTTGCAGTCCGATAACAAAGCCAAGAATCGAGCCCAGCAGCACCATCAACAGCAGCTCAAGTCCCAGCGCCGCCATCAGCTCCCGCCGCCTCAGGCCCAACTGCTGCAACTGCACCAAGAGGGCGGTGCGTTTCATCAGGCTGTAGCGTACTCCGTTGTAGGCGATAAAGAGCCCGACCACGAAGGCCAGCAGGCTCATGGCCCTGAGGCTCAGGTGAAAACTGCCGGTAAGTTGCGTGAGGGCCTCGCCCCTGTCCTGCACATTGATGCTGACCTCGGCCTCGGTGATCCCATGCTGGGCCAGCGCCTGCTTAAGTTGCGCTTCCTCCCATGGGCCCAGCAAGACTATGGCAGACAGCCGCCCCGGCATATTCAGCAGACGCTGGGCCAGACCGATATCGGCCACTATGGTACTGCCAAGGCCGAGATCTTCATCCAGGGCCAGCACTTCCAGAGATCCACCGCTGAGCCTGAGCCGGCCATCGCCGGCCAGTTTCTTCGCCTGACTGCGGCTCATCAGCAGCAATGGCTCACCGCCGAGCAGCCGTGCCAGGGGCAATCCCCGTGGCAGCCTCGGGTTGGCAGTCCCGCTTTCTTGGGTACTGAGCGTTCGCCCTGTGACCGCTGCCAGCAGATCCGTGCCGTGCAGGTATATGGGGGGGCCATTTTCCCTGGTTAATGGGCCCGAAAGTTCCGCCAGTGCCGGGCCAAGTCCGGCCCGGCGCAGTCGGAAATACAGGGCTTCATCCAAAGTGGTGGCGCCACCTGCCGGCAGCAGCAAAGCCCCGGCACGGCCCGACAGGGGTTCGGTGGCTTCGTGGTAGCTGCGCAGGGCATTGTCATTGATGGCCTTGACCCCGACGAGCAGGCATACCGCCAGCGCAATTCCCAGCAGTATGGCTCCGGCCTGCAGCGGCGAGCGGCGATAATGGCCGGCAAACACCCGCAGACAGCTGCGCAGGGGGGCCAGTTCAGCCATGGTCTGTTTCCTGTGCCTGGGTTGGGTCTGCGCTGCGGTATTCGCTGATGCGGCCACGGCTCAGATGCCAGCGTCGCTGCATAAAGCCGGCACAGGTTTCTGAGTGGGTGACCATAAGCACGGCCGTCCCGCCTTCCCGCGCCAGCTCACACAGCAGCGCCATTACCTCCAGCCCGGCCTGCTCATCGAGGTTGCCGGTGGGCTCGTCGGCCAGCAGCAGTTGCGGCCTGTGGGCCAGGGCCCGGGCTATGGCAACCCGCTGTTGCTGGCCGCCGGAAAGGCTGTCGACGGCACGGGATAACAGGGGATTCAGTCCCAGCCGGTCGCAGAGATGCTCACACCAGGCCGACCAGGGTTGGCGGTTGAGGGCGAGGGGAAAGCCAATATTGTCCCTGACATTGAGTGGGGTGAGCAGGTTGAATTGCTGGAATACCATGCCCAGTTGCTTGCGGCGAAATCCGGCCCAGTCGGCACTGGAAAAACCGCTGCTGGGCCGGCCCAGCAGGGACAGGGCGCCGCTATCCGGGCTGTCGAAGCCGGCGATAAGATTAAGCAGGGTGCTCTTGCCGCTGCCGCTTGGCCCGGTGAGGGCGACAGTATCCCCCTGGTGCAGTGTCAGGGTCACGCCATCGAGCACCCTGTGCTGCTCATGTCCATCGATAAAGCTTTTGCTTATTCCGTCCAGAGCGACAATCTGCTGCACCTTGAACCCATCCTTTTGCATTCGGCCCGAGCCTCCCAAGCATAACCCATTCACTGTCGGCTGGGCATGCCACTGTATTCAGCTGGCAAAGCGCTCGAGCAGCCAGTTTTCGAACAATTGGATCCGCGCCAGCCTGGGGGACTGGGGATCGTGCAGCAGGCTGTAGCGGATCCCCGACGGCAGCGCCAGATTGATGGGGTTGACCAGGCTGCCGGCCTCGATAAAGGCGCGGGCCATGCGGCGCGAGCCCAGAAACACCCCGTGACCGGACAGGGCCGTGCTCAGGGCCATATCCAGGTTGCTGACACTGATCCATTTGAAATCACGGGGCTGCATGTCGATACCGGCACAGGCGAACCAGGCCGGCCAGTCGCGGCCCGTGGTTTGGGTGCTGTCGATAAGCCAGCAGTGCCGCAGTGCCGCGGCATTGGTCAGTTGACCATCGCGGCACAGTGCCGGTGAGCACAGGGGCACCAGCTCATCCTCGAGCAGGGTACGCTGGGAAAGCCCAGCGTACTCGGTGAAGCCGTAACGTATGGCCACATCCATGCTGCCGTGGTGCAGATCTTCCATGGCCGTCGAGGCCCACACCTTCAGCTGCACCTCGGGATAGCGGCGGTTGAAGTCGCCGAGGGCCGGCGACAACATCATGGTGGCGAAGGATTGGGTGGTGGTGATATTCAGCTCACCTTCAAGGGGTTCACATTTAAGCCGTTTCACCGCCTCGCCTATGGTCGCAAACCCCTGACTGAGCTGTTCCGCCAGCTGTTGGCCCTTGGCCGTCGGCTGCATCTGTCGCCCCTGACGCACAAACAGCTTAATCCCGAGCCAGGCTTCCACCTGACGTACCTGCTGACTGATGGCGGCCTGGGTCACAAACAGCTCCGCCGCAGCCAGGGTATAGCTGCGATGGCGGGCTGCGGCTTCTATGGCCCTGAGGCTGTTGAGATGGTTCAATGGATTCATAAGTTCAACTTATAGTTCCTGTAAGGGAATATCGTTGGTTTATTGACCGGGGCCCGGAAATAATCAGCGCCATGGCAACAGCAGAGGGAGTGGCTATCATGGCTGAATGTGTTCGCGTAACCAAGGTTGATTTTACTGATAATGCAGAAGCTTGTTCTACAAGTCCAGCCCCGGGCCTGCTGGCGCGCTGGTGGCGGGGCTGGCTCAGGTTTTCCGCCCTGGCGGGGTTGGAGTATCAGTCAAGGATGAAATAATACCTTCTTATGATGTGACGGCCGGAAGTACCTCTGGTGCTTCCCGGCCGCTGATTTAAAAAACTGCGTTTGGGTGCTTGCCTGCACCTGTAGCGAATGCTTAAATGAACTGTTGAATTTCAATTTTATTCAACGATTTGCATGCATTCGAGTGCCTTGGCCGCGTCAGGTCGGCGGGGCAGGTATCCGGGCATGATGCCCTCCGGCTCCTGGCCGGTTCAGTAGAGACGCAGTTATGATGGACACCGGCAAACTCCGCAGCTTTCGCAGTAAGATCCTGAGCCAGATCGCCGTGCCCCTGACCCTGATCATGATTGTGGTCTACGGGATCACCGGCTGGTTCCACTATCACGAGAAAGAGCAACAGTTCTTTACCGACCTCTCGGTCAGGGCCGATTTTGGTGCCAAACGGCTGGAATACATCTTGTCACTGGCCCAGCGCGATACCCAGACCCTGGCCTATAACCTGGGTAACCTGGAATTTGCCGCCACCCTGCGCGACCGCAGCGAGCTGGAACAGATGCTGACCCGGCGCCTGGAGCGCAATCCCGAATTTTATGGCTCGGCCATCGCCTTTCGGCCCGATTTTATCGGCACCCAAACCCGCTTTGCTCCCTATGCCTTTCGCCAGGATCTCGGCATTGCCACCCTGGATATAGGCAAGGAGGCCTATGACTACACAGACGGCAGCTGGGAATGGTGGACCGGCGCCCTGAACTCCCCCGACGGGGTGTGGACCGCACCCTATTTTGACGAGGGCGCCGGCAATACCCTGATGATCACCTTCTCTCAACCCTTTGGTGAGCCGAGCCAGCCCCTGGGGGTGGTGACCACGGATCTGGCCCTGTCCAGTCTGCCGCTTCGACTGGGGATGGATCCCAAGACCCTGTTGGTGGTTAACCGGGAAGGCAAGCTTATCTATCACCCAGACAACAACCTGTCCCGGGATGCCGGACTGAAGGATTGGCTGGCAGGGGGCGAGCGCCGCGATGCATTGCAGCGAATTTTCAGCGATCGCAGCCAGGTGGATCTGCAGGATCTCAACGGGGTGCATTTTCTGGCCTCCATCGCCGCCATCCCCAGCCTGGACTGGCGCTTGCTGGTGATCACCCCGCAGCAGCAACTGGTGGATGCCTTTGCCGCCGATTTTGCCGCCCTGAGTATGAACCTGCTGTTGCTGGCCCTGGCGCTGCTGCTGATCAGTTACTGGACCGCCAAGCGCCTCACCCAGCCTTTGGAGCATTTGGAGTCCGGCATTGAGGAGTTTGGTCTGGGCAAGATCCAGCGCCTCGACGCCCCCGAGGGCGCGGTGCGGGAAATCGCCACCCTCAGCAATAAATTCAATGAGATGGCGCAGATGCTTGCGGAGCGGGAGCAGGCCTTGCTGGATTCCCGCGGCAACAGGTTTGCCCGTCTTATCGACGGCATGAGCGACAAGTCGTTTTATTGTTCCATGGATCCCGAGGGCCAGCTGGTGCAGATCAGTTCCGGGGTCGAGAAGGTGCTGGGGTTGGCGCCGGAGCTGCTGAAACGCAAATACCAGCGGCTGTTTTCCAGCAACCCCATCAACGAGGCCAACTGGCGTTACATGGAGCAGGCGCTGCAGGGGCAGAATGTGCCGCCGCATCAGGTGGAAATGTACGACACCGAGGGCCGGGTAAGGCGATTGGATCTCTTTATGCAGCCGCTGTTGGATGATCAGGACAAGCTTATTTCGGTGGAAATGCTGTTCAACGACGTCACCGAGCAGTTTTCGGCGGCGGCCTGGTCCAATGCGGTATTGGAAGCCGCACCCGAAGCCATGCTGATAGTGGATGAAGAGGGCCGTCTGGTGTTCAGCAACAGCCGCTGCCAGCAATTGTTCGGTTATGACGCGACCCGCATGTTGAGCCTTACTGTTGAGCAACTGATGCCCGAGCAGTGGCGCGGGGCTCATCCAGACTTGCGGCGCAGCTTTATCGCCGCCGGGGTCGATCGGGCCATGGGCAAGGTGGATGGGCTACGGGCGCTCAAGGCCGACGGCAGCAGTTTTCCGGTGCAGATAGGGCTCAGTTTATTGCCTGCGGATCATCAGGGCCGCCGCCAGGTGGCGGCCTCCATTCGCGATCTCACCGAGCAACAGGCGGTGGAGCGGCAGATCCGTGAAAGCGAAAGCCGTTTCCGTGGCCTGGTATCCAATGTGCCCGGCGCCGTGTACCGCACCCGGCTCGGTGATGAATGGGTAATGGAATATGTCAGCGACAATATTACCGAGATCACCGGCTTCCCGGCGTGGCACTTTATCGAATCGAAACAGCGCAGTTTCGGCTCGCTGATCCTGGCGGAGGACAGTGAACGTTGCCATCATGTCATTGCCACCGCCATTGCCGAGCAGCAGGCGTTCGAGGTGGAATACCGCATTCATCACAGGGATGGCAGCGTGCGCTGGATCCATGAAAAGGGCAAGGCCAGCTATGACGAGGAGGGCCGGCCACTGTGGTTTGACGGCAGTCTCAACGACGTTACCGATCGCAAGTTGGCGCAGGAAACCCTGGAACAGTCGCGTCAGCAACTGGAGACCATCACAGAATCCCTGCCAAGCACTGTGTATCAGCTGGCCTGGCATGGGGAGCGGCGCCGTCGCTTTACCTTTCTGTCCAGTGCCGCCATCGGCACCCTGGGGATCCACAGGGATCAGATCCTGGAAAATTTCGAGCTGGTGGCCGAACGCATAGTGGAGGAAGACAGGCCCCTGGTGGTCGGGGCGCTCTCCGGTGCCGACGGCCTGCAATGGATGCACGAATTCCGCTACCACCATCCCTCCGGGGATGTGCGCTGGCTGCAGGCCGGGGCTCGGGGGATCCGCCAGGCCGGTGGTCTGCTGTGGAACGGTTATCTGATGGACATCAGCGCCCGCAAGCATATGGAAGCCGACTTGGCCCAGAGCGAGGCCCACTTCCGTGCCCTGTTCGACACCGCCGGCATAGGCATAGTCAATCTGGATCACCGCGGCTGCATCATCGACTGCAACGAGCAGTTCTGCCACTACCTGGGGCTCGATCGCCAGAGCCTGAGCCACAGGATGTTCTCCGAGCTGCTGCACCCCGACGACAGGGTCAGCGCAGCCCAGCTGTTTGCCGAACTGACCGCCGCCGGTCAGGCCAAGCTGACCACTGAGCGGCGTCTGCTGGCGGCCAATGGCGCAATTTTGTGGATGAACATCAATGCCACCGCGCTCTCGGAAGGGGAGGCGGGCGAAATCAGCTCCGCCGTGCTCAGCATGGCCGATATCACCGAACTCAAATTAATGTCAGGGGAATTGCTGCAGGCCAAGGATGAAGCCGATGCCGCCAGCAAGGCCAAGAGCGACTTTTTGGCCAATATGTCCCATGAGATCCGCACCCCCATGAATGCCATCATAGGCATGTCACAGCTGTGTCTGCAGACGGCGCTGGACCGCAAACAGCGCAATTACGTGGAGAAAATCGAGCGCGCTTCCAAGTCCTTGCTCGGCATCATCAACGACATTCTGGACTTCTCCAAGATTGAAGCCGGCAAAATGGATATAGAGGCCATCCCGTTCCAACTTGATACCCTGCTGGAGGACCTGGCGGACATGTTCGCCGCCAAGGTGGCCGACAAGCAGCTGGAACTCTTGTTCAGCGTCGCCCCCAGCGTGCCGACCCATTTGATTGGGGATCCGCTGCGGCTGGGGCAGGTGCTTAACAACCTGATGAACAATGCCATCAAGTTCACCGAGCGCGGCGAGATCATGCTGACAGTCACCGACCTGGCCCAGCAGGACGATGAGCTGGTGCTCAGGTTTACCGTGCGCGACAGCGGCATAGGCCTGACGGCCGAGCAGCAGGCCAAGCTGTTCAAATCCTTCAGCCAGGCCGACTCCTCCACCACCCGCAAATACGGCGGCACCGGCCTGGGGCTGGCCATCTGCAAGCAGCTGGTGGAACTGATGGGCGGCGAGATTGGGGTCGAGAGTCAGTATGGCAATGGCAGCAGCTTCCATTTCAGCGTCCGCCTAAAGATCAGGGATCAGTCCCGGCTGAAGGTGGAGCAGGAACTGGAGGGGATGAAACTGCTTGTGGTGGATGACAACGGCACCGCCCGGGACATAATGCGCACCACCTTGGAAAGCATGGGCTTCAAGGTCGACAGCGCCCGCAGCGGCATAGAGGCGGTGGACAAGTGTAGCCGTGAGCAATACCGCATCGCCCTTATCGACTGGAAGATGCCGGAGCTCGACGGGGTGGAAACTGCCGCCAGGATCAAGGCCCTGCCCGGTGAACCGCCGCTGCTGCTGATGGTGTCGGCCCACGCCAATGCGGACTTTATCGGTGAAATTGAGCAGTTGGGCCTCAGTGGTTATATCACCAAGCCGGTCAGCGCTTCGCGCCTGCTGGATGCCATCATGTCGGCCCTTGGCAAGCAGGGGCACAAGGGGGTTCGCCGCGGCAGGGACCACAGCCTGGCAGAGCCACTGCTGGCCCAGCTCAAGGGCAAACGCATACTGCTGGTGGAAGACAACGAGATGAACCAGGAGGTGGCGACCGAGTTCCTGGAGCAAGTTGGGATTGAGCTGTCGCTGGCGGAAAATGGCCAGATAGCCCTGGAAAAACTGGGGCAGCAGCATTTTGATCTGGTGCTGATGGACTGCCAGATGCCGGTGATGGACGGATACCAGGCCACGGCGGCGCTGCGCAAGCTGCCAGGCCTCGACAACTTGCCTGTGATAGCCATGACCGCCAATGCCATGGCCGGTGACAGGGAGATGTGCCTGCGGGCCGGCATGAACGATCACATACCCAAGCCCATAGAGGTGGGGCTCTTGTACCGCACCCTGCTGCGCTATCTGGGGGATGGCAGCGAACCTGTCCCCGGGGTGATGGAGATGGATACGCCCACTCTCACCAGCTGGCCCGAGCATGCTGAACTCGACATAGACAGAGGCTTGCAGCTGGTGCAGCACTCGGAGCGCCTGTACCGGCGCATCTTCGAGCGCTTTATTGAGTCCCAGGCCGATGTGGGCGCGCGGATCCGCACCGCCATGGCGGCAGAAAAGCAGGAGGAGGCGGTGCGCTTGGCCCATACTCTGAAAGGTCTGGCGGGCAATCTGAGCTCGGCGGCCCTGGCGGAGCAGGCACGGGAGCTGGAGGCGCAGCTGGCGGCCAACGGCGACTGGCAGGCTGTGCTGGCGACACTCGAACCCCTGGTGGCGGATATCTGCGCCGCCATAGGCCTGTGGCAGGGGGAAACTGTGGTCGCAGAGCAGCCACAAGCAACAGCGGCCTTATTGACCGGTGCCGAACTGCAGCAGGCGCTGACGACCTTGCTGACGGCCCTGGAAGAGGCCGATGCCACGGCTCTGCCCCAGGTGGAAGCCATAGCCGGACGGGTCGATAAGGCCCTTGAACAACAACTTAAACCCGTGGTCAGGATGACCGCCAATTATCAATTCGATGAGGCCGCAGAACTTATTCAGGATCTGCTGGCAAAGATGGCAACAGCCCCGGAGGCAGGAGAAGTGCATGGAGCAGGCTAGCATTCTGGTGGTGGACGACACCCCGGAAAATATCGACATTCTGGTGGGAATATTGGGGGATGAGTACAAGGTCAAGGTGGCCATTGACGGCCCCCGGGCCCTGGCATTGGCGCAGAAAGCGCTGCCGGATCTGATCCTGCTGGATGTGATGATGCCGGGCATGAACGGTTACGAAGTCTGTCGGCGTCTGAAGCAGGAGCCGCTCACCAGCCATATCCCGGTGATCTTTGTCACCGCCCTGTCGGAGGTGGAGGATGAAACCCAGGGGTTTGCCCTCGGGGCCGTGGACTATATCACCAAGCCGGTCAGTGCCCCCATAGTCAAGGCCCGGGTGCGCAACCATCTGGCGCTGTACGATCAAAAGCGGCTGCTGGAGCAACAGGTGGCCGAGCGCACCCGCGAGCTGGAGCAGACCCGCTTTGAGATCATCCGCCGTCTGGGGCGGGCTGCCGAATACAAGGACAATGAAACCGGCCTGCACGTGGTGCGCATGAGCCACTACGCCCGCCTGTTGGCTGAGCAGCTGGGCTTGCCGCCCAAGTATTGCGAGCTCTTGTACAACGCCGCACCGATGCACGACATAGGCAAGATAGGCACCCCGGATGCGGTGCTGAAGAAGCCCGCCAAGTTGGAAGCCGACGAGTGGCAGGTGATGCAGCAACACGCCGAAATCGGTGCCGAGATCATAGGTGAACATGACGATCCCTTGCTGGAAATGTCACGCCGTATCGCCCTGACCCATCACGAAAAGTGGGATGGCAGCGGTTATCCCAAGGGTCTCAAGGGCACGGACATCCCCATCGAAGGGCGCATAGTGGCCATTGCCGATGTGTTTGATGCCCTGACCTCCATCCGCCCCTATAAGCAGGCCTGGAGCATAGAGGACACCATGGCACTGCTGGAGCGCGAGGCGGGCAAACACTTCGATCCCGAGTTGGTGGCCCAGTTCAAGCTGATCCTCGATAAGGTGATAGCCGTACGGGACAAGTATATGGAGACGGATGGCGGGCCTGAGTAATCCTTAGCTGAAATAAACAAGGCGCCCGTGGGCGCCTTGTTTTTTCGAGTTTGCCGCGTTAGGCCTGCTCAAGGCTGTAGGGCAGGGGCAGGGGACGCAGCTCGGCACCGAGGTCGTCCGCCAGGCGCAGCAGGGCATCGGCCGGGGTGTCGTTGGCCAGCACGGCCGTCAGCAGCACCTGGTTGTCGCGCTGTACCACTTCTATGATGTTACCCGCCTTGCGATGGCCCCCTTCAACGGCGATTTCCAGTGTGCTCTCCAGGCGCACCTTGGTGGCTGCCGTGCCCGACAGCACGTACAGGGCGCGCTTGTTGCCACCGCGGTAATGGGTGCGGGCCACGGTTTCCTGGCCCATATAGCAGCCCTTGGTAAAGCTGATGCCATCCAGCGCCTGCAGGTTGCACATCTGCGGTATGTACTCGTTGGCATGGTTGGCCGCCAGGTTGGGGTAACCGTCGCGGATCTCCAGCGCCTGCCAGGCACTGGCGTCATAGAGAGGCTGACCGCTGCCGGCCACCAGGGCCTCGGCATCGGCCTTGGGCAATACCAGGATGTAGCGCGCCTTGTCCCGGATGACGGCGCCTTGCTCCAGGGCGGTCAAGGCCGAGTCACAGGGGCCGAATTTGGCTTCGACAAAGGCCTTGGCCTCGCTGCCCATCACCCCGAGCAGGGTCCAGTCGCCACTGGCATCCACCAGTTCGGCCTTGCTGAACACGGCGTATTTCTTCAGTTGCGGCAGGTCTATTTCCAGGGCGCTGCGGGGCATCATCAGCGCCAGGGCATCGCCCAGAGAAAAGGCGCGGAAACTGGCCAGCATGCGACCCTTGGGATCGCAATGGGCACCCCAGCACCAGGCGTCGCTGGCCAGAGAGCTGATGTCGGCGGTCACCTGACCGTGAATAAAGCTGCGGCCCTGCTCGCCGCTGATGCGGATAAGCCCCAGGTGGTTAAGCAGGCACAGCCCCAGGGCTGGGCCCTGGCTGTCCAGTGACCATTGGGGTTGGGATACTGTGAAGGTCATTGCGGATTCCTTTGGAAATAACGGCAAGTATGCCCGGATTGTAGCGGATTAAGCGTCTGACATTAAAGGGGCAGAAGCAAAGAGCGGCGGCAAAAACAAAAGGGGCACCATTGGCGCCCCTTTTAACCATGCCCAGCTTATCAGTACAACAGGCGGGTACGGATTGTGCCTTCGATGGCCTTCATTTGTTCCAGGGCCTCTTCGGCCTGGTGAGTGTCCACTTCCATTACCACGTAACCTATCTCGGCGGTGGTTTGCAGGTACTGGGCCGAGATGTTGATGCTCTTCTCGGAGAAGGCCTGGTTAATCTTGATCAGAATACCGGGGCGGTTTTTATGTATGTGCAGCAGACGCGAGGTGCCCTTGTGCAGCGGCAGGGAAACCTCGGGGAAGTTCACCGCAGACACTGTACTGCCGTTGTCCGAGTACTTGGCCAGCTTGCCGGCCACTTCGATGCCTATGTTTTCCTGGGCTTCTTCTGTGCTGCCACCCACGTGCGGGGTGAGGATCACATTGTCGAGGCCGCGCAGGGGGCTGATGAATTCGTCGGTGTTGGACTTGGGCTCCACCGGGAACACGTCGATGGCGGCACCGGCCAGATGCTCTTCCTTGAGGGCGGCGGTCAGGGCATCAATGTCGACCACAGTGCCGCGGGAAGCGTTGATCAAAATGCTGCCCTTGCGCATGGTGGCCAGCTCTTCGGGGCCGATCATGTTCTTGGTCTGTGGGGTCTCGGGTACGTGCAGGCTGACCACGTCGGCCTGGGCCAGCAGTTGCTCCATGGAGTGAATTTGCTGGGCATTACCCAGCGGCAGCTTGTCTTCGATATCGAAGAACACCACCCGCATACCCAGGGTTTCCGCCAGGATCCCCAGTTGGGTACCTATGTGGCCATAGCCAATCACACCCAGGGTCTTGCCGCGCACTTCGAAGCTGCCGTTGGCGCTCTTGAGCCAGCCACCGCGGTGGGCCAGGGCGTTACGCTGGGGTATGCCGCGCATCAGCATAATGATCTCACCCAGTACCAGCTCGGCAACGCTGCGGGTGTTGGAGAAGGGGGCGTTGAACACAGGGACACCGGCCAGTTCGGCGGCCTTGAGGTCCACCTGGTTGGTACCGATACAGAAGCAGCCTATGCCCACCAGTTTCTCGGCCCTGGCCAGCACTTCGGCGCTCAGGTGGGTGCGGGAGCGGATCCCGACAAAGTGGGCATCTTTAATCGAAGCGATCAGCTCATCCTCCGCCAGGGAGGCCTTGTGATACTCGATATTGGTGTAACCTGCGCGCTCGAATACATTCACCGCAGACTGGTGGACGCCTTCCAACAACAGGATCTTGATTTTATCCTTGTCCAGCGAGTGTTTCGCCATCTGTTGATACCCTCTTCGTTTTAGGAATTATGCTTATGCTATGTGCTATGCTGACTGCCAACTGCCAGCACAAATTAGCATTTTTTTAACCTGCTGTGGAGGGCTGGACGGCTAAAGTGTTTATTCCAATTTTAGAACAATATCGTATAAGAGGTCCGTTCTTTGTATAAACCCTTAATATGGCTGGGCAGCTACCTGGCAATCTTGCTCTGGTCCCTTTACCAACCCCACGATGGTTTTACCTGGTTTTTAGAAGCGGTACCTGCACTCGTCGCCCTGCCGCTGCTGGCCCTGACCCGCAAACGCTTTCCTCTGACGCCCCTGGCCTATGTGTTGGTGTTGCTGCACTGCAGCATATTGTTTGTAGGTGCCCACTATACCTATGCCGAGGTGCCGCTGTTTGACAGCCTGGCCCAGTGGATGGGGAGCGAACGCAACAATTACGACAAGCTGGGGCACCTGGCCCAGGGCTTTGTACCCGTAATACTGGCGCGGGAAATCATGCTGCGAAAGCAGGCGGTGAAACCCGGGGCCTGGTGTCATTTCCTGTGTCTGTGTTTTGTGCTGGCCCTGTCGGCCTTCTATGAACTTATCGAATGGTGGGTGGCGGTAGCCACCGGGGACAGTGCCGAGGCGTTTCTCGGCACCCAGGGTTATGTCTGGGACACCCAGTCCGACATGCTGATGGCGCTGCTCGGTGGCATGCTGGCATTGCTGCTGTTTAACCGTATGCATGACCGTCAGTTGCAAAAAATTACCTAATATTATCAATTGCTTCTATTGTGACAGTTCAAATAAAATCCAACTAGTGATTGTGATTCAACGGCTTAGCCTTTGGGTGTTTATCAAGCTCGTCAGAATCATACTTTGGACTGATGGAGTTATGCTTTGCCGGCAGCACAATCTAGCCCGAGTAACAGAATTAACTATAAAGGCCAGAACATGGAATGTTGGCCACAGAATTACCTGAGTAATGCCACAAAACCATAAGAGACTTTTCAGGGAGAAAAGCAGATGAGTAACATCAATGAGCTAATTTTTGTTCATCAGGTCGCAGCCCCTTGCCATCTGGCCATGCTGGCCGAGTCCATAGGTTTGAAGACCCGGGTGGTACGTCACGCCGCTGAGCTGGAGCCCAGCGGTAATCCCAATGCGTTTTATCTGATAGCCCAAAAAGGGTCGGCACTGGATAACCAGGGCATTCCCTTGCTGGCCAGTCGCCTGGTTCAGCATGTACCCGTGGCCCTGTATCACGTGGACCGTAGTGCCCTGGAGCCCGAGGCCGCCCTCTTGATGGGGATCCGTGGTCTGCTGTATGCGGATCAGCGTCTCGACCTTATGCTCACCGGGCTGCGCAAGATGGTGGCCGATGAGCTGTGGTTCGAGCGGCCGCTTATCAGCAAGGTGTTCCGGCAGTTGGTTAAAAAGCTCGATAGCCGCGAATCCCAGACCCACGACAGCCTGGCGGCGCTGCAGTCCCTTACCAATCGCGAGCGCACCATAATCCAGTTGGTGTCCAGCGGTGCCCGCAACAGGGAAATCGCCGATAACCTGTGTATCAGCGAGCACACGGTCAAGGCCCATATTTCCTCGATTTTCAAAAAGACCGAATCCCGTAACAGGGTAGAGTTATTGCGCTGGGCCCAGAATCACCAGCAATATTTCAGTCTCTGATTTAATCGCATTGTGTACCATGAAATCGACAAGTTTATGGTGCACAATGCTATTTAAATACCGTATTTAATTCCGTTATTTGTTGATTAAAATACCGGCGTTTGAATTTGCCCGTGTGAATCTAATTTACCATGCTGGATATATTAAGTCGGCTATTAAGATTATATCGCGTCTTGGCTGTTTTCTGCTTAATTTATGTTTTTATTGGTTTTCATCTTTAAGTCTTGATTTGACTGTTCTTTTATCTGTAAAAAAGATCATATTTATCCGTGTGTTATACGCTTTAATTCCATTGATGAACTGTGATCTTTCCCCTTCTTTTAGTTGATTATCTTTGGGACAATCCCGCCGCTCGTTAATTAAGAATAACGACAATATTATAAATACAGGGGTTGAAAATATGGATAACGTTAACAAGCTGACAGCCATAGCGCTGGCAGTGGCTTCGGCTTTGCCTGTGATGGCCAATGCCGATGTGATGATCACCGAATATGTCGAAGGCAGTTCCAATAACAAGGCCATCGAACTCTATAACAGCGGCGATGCCGCCGTGGATCTGACCGGCTATAAGCTGGTGCGCTACAAAGACGGCGCCACAGATCCGCTGGACATGGTGTTGCTGGACGGCAAGAGCCTGGCACCCAAGGCCATCAAGGTCATATTGCACCCAAGCGCGGCCATTACCCTGCCGGCCGGCACCGACTCCATGACTGGCGATCTCTACTTCAACGGTGGTGACGCCGTGGGCCTGCTGAAAGACGGCGTGGTGGTGGATCTGGTGGGCGCAGTACCTACACCCCTGGATTGGGGCAAGGACATCACCCTGGCCCGCAAGAGCACGGCCCTGAGCGCCAGCGCCAGCTTCAACGCCGCCAACTGGGACAGCCTGCCTAATGACAGCTTCGCCGGCCTTGGCAGCCTCGAAGGTGCAGCCGCCCCTGAGGTACCCGCATTCAGCTGCGCCGGTGCCAAACTGACACCCATCTATGATATCCAGGGCGCAGGCGCTTCCAGCCCCCTGGTGCCCGAAGGCAAGTTTGAGTCCGACAACGAAGTCACGGTTCGCGGTGTGGTCAGTGCCCGCGGTGAAAGCCTGTTCAAGGGCTTCTACCTGACCGACGTAAAGGGCGACAACTCGCCCTACACCTCTGATGGCATATTTGTATTCCTCGGTGAAGCCGCCCCGGAAGCCATTCAGCCCGGCGTTGAGGTGTGTGTTCAGGGTAAGGTGAAGGAATACTTCGGTCTGACCCAGCTGGACATCAAGGCCGACAAGAAATTTGAACTGGGCGCCGCCGGTGATGTTCCTGCGGCCGTGCCTTTCTATGTGGCCGATGGCGAAGGACTGGAGCAAGCGCTGGAGCGCTACGAGGGCATGAAAGTGGTACTGGATGCCGGCAGTGACATCAAGGTCAGCCGTACCTTCAGCTACGACTATGCGGCCCGTCGCAACAACATCATGCTGTCCCACAAGGCGCCGCTGATGAAGCCGACCCAGGTTTACCCCGCCCTGACCGAAGAGGCCATGGCGCTGGAAAAAGCCAACCGCGCCAATGAGCTGTTCCTGGAATCCGACTATAAGGCCGCCAACGGCGTGGTGCCTTATATGCCGGACTTCAATGCCGAAACCGGTTATATCCGGGTGGGCGATCAACTGACCCACCTTGAAGGCATGGTGGGTTACAGCTACAACGAGTACCGCCTGGTGGCCACCAATACCATCAGCGCCGGTGACATACTGCGTGGCGACGACCGCACCCAGGCCCCGAGTGTTGCCACCAAGGGTGATATCCGGGTCGCCAGCTTCAACGTGCTCAACTTCTTCAACGACGTGGTGGGCGGCGATGCCAACCCGACGGGCAGTAACCGCGGTGCCCTGACCGAAGAAGAAATGCTGCTGCAACGCACCAAGATAGTGAATGCCATCAGTGCCATGAATGCCGATATCGTCGGCCTGATGGAAATCGGCAACAACGGCTTTGGTGAGCTGAGCGCCATCCGCAACCTGGTGGATGCCCTCAACGCGCAGCAGGATACCGGCAACCAATACAGCTTCGTTGAAATCGCCGATGCCGACAAATATGACGGCAAGTATTTCGCTGAAGATGCCATTACCGTGGGCATGCTGTACCGCGCCGCCCGGGTGACCCCAGAGGGGGATGCCTTTGTGATTGTCACCCCGGAGCAGCACGCCGCCGCCGGTGTCGCCACCCGCCAAAGTGGTGAGACAGTGGAAACCAGTCCTGCCCAGGACAAGTACCAGCGTCACAGCCTGGGACAGCGCTTCAAGATCCACGATGACTCCCTGACCGTGGTGGTAAACCACCTCAAGTCCAAGGGCTCGGGCTGTCTGGAAGACTGGCTGAACTTTGAAGACAAGGTCGATCCCGCCCACCTGCAGGGCAAGTGCAACGACTTCCGCGTCTCCGCCGCCAAGGTGATCGGTGAGGCCCTGAAGGATGTGGACGGCGACCTGCTGGTGATAGGCGATCTCAATGCCTACGGTCTGGAAGATCCTGTGCGGGTGCTGACAGACTATGATGCGGCGAACTCGGATCGCGCCATCAAGACGGCATCCTGGACCACGCTCAATGGCAAGGTGTACGAGCGTGAGGGCTCAGTGGTTGAAAAGGGTTATGGCCTGATCAACCTCAACACCCAGGCTCACGGCGCCGATACCTATTCCTACAGCTACAATGGTGAGCTTGGCAATCTGGACCACGCCCTGGCCAACGCCAGCCTGGCCAAGCGCCTGGTGGACATAGAGGATTGGCACATCAACTCGGTTGAATCCAACCTGTTTGAATATGGCAAGAAATTCACCGGTGAACTGGCCAAATCCGAGAACGCCTTCTCGGCTTCCGACCATGACCCTGTGATTGTGGCCCTGAGCTATCCGGCCCCGGTTGAGCCAGTCACCCCCGAGCCCGTGGCACCGGCAGACAAGGGCGGTGCCCTAGGCGGTCTGGCCCTGGCCATGCTGTCACTGCTGGGACTGCGTCGCCGCGTGCGCTGATGCGTCTTGACTGATGTAGCTTGATTGAGCAAACGCCCTGCAATGCAGGGCGTTTTTATTTCTGCCCTTTGGCTTTACCACCAGAGACAGGGCAATAAAAAGGGAGCCCTTGGGCTCCCTTTTTAACTTTCATTGGCTTACAGGGCCTTCAGGATGGCCTCAACGCTGGCCTTGGCATCGCCAAACAGCATCTGGGTGTTGTCCTTGAAGAACAGCGGATTCTGCACCCCGGCGTAGCCGGTATTCATGGAGCGTTTGAAGCCGATAACTGTATGGGCCTTCCACACTTCCAGCACAGGCATACCGGCGATGGGGCTGCCCGGATCTTCCATCGCCGCCGGGTTGACCGTGTCATTGGCGCCAATCACCAGCACAGTGTCTGTCTCTTCGAAATCCTCGTTGATCTCGTCCATCTCCAACACTATGTCGTAGGGTACCTTGGCTTCCGCCAGCAACACGTTCATGTGCCCCGGCAGGCGACCGGCCACCGGGTGGATACCAAAGCGTACCTTGACCCCAAGATTGCGCAGCTTCTGGGTGATTTCCGCCACAGGATACTGGGCCTGGGCCACCGCCATGCCGTAGCCTGGGGTGATGATCACCGAGCTTGAGCCCTTGAGCAGCTCGGCCACTTCCTCGGCATTGGTCTCGCGGTATTCGCCCATTTCCTCACTGCTGGCGGAACTGCTGCTGTCGCTGCCAAAGCCACCGGCAATCACAGAAATGAAGGAGCGGTTCATGGCCTTACACATGATGTAAGACAGAATGGCACCCGAGCTGCCCACCAGAGCGCCTGTGACAATCAGCAGATCGTTGGACAGCATAAAGCCCGCCGCTGCGGCTGCCCAGCCAGAGTAGGAGTTGAGCATGGACACCACCACCGGCATGTCGGCGCCGCCTATGCTGGCAACCAGGTGCCAGCCGAAGGCAAAGGCGATAAGGGTCATGATCATCAGCGGCCAGAAGGCGCCACCCACATGGACAAACTGCAGCATCAGACCTATGGACACCAGGGCCGCCAGCAGGTTCAGCTTGTGGCGGTGTGGCAGCATCAAAGGTTTGGAGGAGATGATGCCGCGCAGCTTGCCAAAGGCCACCACTGAGCCGGTAAAGGTCACGGCGCCGATAAAGACCCCGAGGAAGACTTCCACCAGGTGGATATTGAGCATGGCGCCATCGAGGCTGTGCTTGCCGAGGTTGGCGAAGGCTTCAAGCTCATGTTTGCCGAAAAGTTCGTTCACCGCCTGGGGATGCAGGTCGATAAAGCTGCTCCAGCCCACCAACACGGCCGCCATACCCACAAAGCTGTGCAGTATGGCCACCAGTTCCGGCATCTCGGTCATTTCCACCTTGAGTGCCAGACGCACGCCGATGGCGCCGCCTATGACCATGGCGAGAATGATCCACTCGACCCCGGCGGTATTCGGGTTGAATATGGTGGCGGCCAGCGCCAGTCCCATACCTATGATGCCGAACAGGTTACCGTGTTTGGCGCTTTCTTGTTTGGACAAACCCGCCAGGCTCAAAATAAAGCACACGGCGGCAATAATATAGGCTGCTGTTACCAGTCCTTGAGACACGATAAACCCCCTTAATCCTTACGGAACATCTTCAGCATGCGCTGAGTGACGGTGAAACCGCCGAAGATGTTGATACTGGCAATGAGCACGGCAATAAAGGCCAGCGCGGTAATGAGCGTTGAGCCCTGACCTATCTGCAACAGGGCGCCGACCACGATAATGCCGGAGATGGCATTGGTGACCGACATCAGCGGTGTGTGCAGCGCATGGGTCACGTTCCACACCACGTAGTAGCCCACCACGCAGGCGAGTACGAATACGGTAAAGTGGGACAGAAACTCCGGCGGGGCCACGGAGGCCACGGCGCCGAAACCGGCGATGCCGAGGGCGGCGAGGACAAACTTGAGCTTGGACGGCTTGGCCTCGGCCTTCTTGTGGGGCACCTTGGCAGCAGGTTTCGCCGGTGCCGCGGACACAGAGATTGGCGGTGGCGGGAAGCTGATTTCACCGGCCTTGATCACCGACATGTTGCGCAGCACCACGTCGTCATAGTCGAGTACGGCATTGCCATCTTTTTCTTTGCACACCAGCTTCATCAGGTTCACCAGGTTGGTGCCGTAGAGCTGGGAAGACTGGGCCGGCAGGCGGCCGGGCAGGTCGGTATAACCTATGACCTTGACGCCGTTGTCGGTGACAAAGAGTTCACCGGGTTTGGTGTATTCGCAGTTACCGCCGGTGGCCGCCGCCATATCGACTATCACAGAGCCGCTCTTCATGCTGTCCACCATTTCCTTGGTGATGAGACGCGGCGCGGGTTTACCCGGGATCAGGGCGGTGGTGATTATGATGTCCACTTCCTTGGCCTGCTGGGCAAACAGCTCCATTTCGGCCTTGATAAATTCGTCCGACATCACCTTGGCATAGCCGTCGGCTGAGGAGCCGTCTTCGCCACCGAAATCCAGCTTGAGGAATTCGCCCCCCATGGATTCAATCTGCTCCGCCACTTCCAGGCGAGTATCGAAGGCGCGCACTATGGCACCAAGGGAACCGGCGGTGCCAATGGCGGCCAGACCGGCCACACCTGCGCCTATCACCAGCACCTTGGCCGGTGGCACCTTACCTGCGGCGGTGATCTGTCCGGTAAAGAAACGGCCGAATTCGTGGGCGGCTTCCACCACGGCGCGGTAACCACCTATGTTGGCCATGGAAGACAGGGCATCGAGGGCCTGGGCCCGGGAAATGCGCGGTACCATGTCCATGGCCAGCACATTGATGTTGCGGCTCGACAGCTGGCTCAGCAGTTCGGGATTTTGGGCCGGCCAAATAAAGCTGACCAGAGTAGCGCCATCTTTGACCTTGGCGATTTCCTGCTCCGTCGGCGCGTTGACCTTGAAAATCAGGTCGGCCTGCCAGACATCATCCAGCACCTTGGCGCCGGCGGCCTCAAAGGCGGCATCGCCGAAGCTGGCCAGCTTGCCGGCGCCTCGCTCTACCACCACTTCAAAGCCGAGTTTCCTCAGTTGCTCGACCGTTGCCGGGGTCGCAGCGACCCGGGTCTCGGCGGCGAGACTTTCTCTCGGTATTCCAATCTGCATGACAAATCCCTGATGAATTATTAGATGTTGGGCACAGTGTCCTGGGGCGGGCCGCTTGTTTCCGGGGAGCGGCGCCTGTTCTTCTTGGGGCGTCCAGGCTCTCCGGGCAAGCTTATTTGCGCCCCGACAGGCAAAAGCCATTGTGGCAAGTCTGTATTGTTACACAAGTGTATTTTGTTCATGTGACGAGCTAAGCCACTGGTCGGAGCAAATTTTTTGCGACAGGACACACTTTTGTAGCCTAAATTTTCCACTCTGCATATTCCTAAAACGAATTAAAAATTAATATTTATTCTTTTTTGCTTGAGCTAAAGGGCACTAAGCTAGCATGCAATAAAATGTCACTGGGTCGTCCTCATGCTGTTAAAAGAATTATCCTCTCTCGCGTCTCCGCTCAGTGCCGAGCAGGTCGACAAGCTCAAGAATCTGACCTTTGAGCTCAATGCCGTGCAATTGGCCTGGGTCAGTGGTTATCTGGCGGCAAGCGCGCAATCTGCCGCTGGGGGGGCTTTTGCTGCAGCACCAGCTGCCCAGGAAGCCGCGACTTTAACGGTGCTTTACGCATCGCAGACCGGCAATGCCAAAGGCGTGGCCAGTAAAATCAAAGCGGCGGCAGAAGGCCGTGGCTTAGCTGTGCAGTTACAAGATATTGCCTCGTATAAAACGAATGCGTTGGCAAAAGAAACATTCCTGATAATTGTTGCCTCGACCTATGGCGAGGGCGAGCCACCCGAGAGCGCTGTTAGTTTCTATAAGTTCCTGTTTGGTAAAAAAGCACCGAAGTTACCGCAGCTGCAATTTGCCGTGTTGGGCCTTGGCGATACCAGCTATGAGTTTTTCTGCAAAACCGCCACTGACTTTGACAGCCAACTGGCTGCATTAGGTGCAAAACGCTTGTATGAGCCAGCCCTGCTTGACGTCGATTATGCCGAGGGTGCGAAAAACTGGCAGGAAGCAGCCTTAGATGTGTTTACACCGCTGCTTAAAGCATCAGGCGCCGGTAGCGAGCGAGTGATTGCATGGCCAGGTGCGACTGGCACCGCGGCTAGCCACAGCCAGTATGATAAGGAAAACCCAGCGACAGCTGAGTTAAGTGTTAATCAAAAGATCACGGCGCGTAATTCCACCAAAGACGTGCGTCATATTGAGATCTCGCTGGAAGGCTCCGGCCTGACCTATCAGCCGGGTGATGCTTTAGGGGTATATTTCCGCAATGCACCGGAGCTTGTCGCCAGCGTGCTGGCCGCCACAGGTTTAACTGGCAGCGAGCAAGTTGAACTGTCTGGCCAGACATTAACCCTGCAAGCGGCGTTAACCGACGAGCTGGAGCTCACCCAGGCTTACCCGTCGCTGGTGACCAAGTACGCAGAGGCGAGCAACAATGCCGAATTGCAGGCGCTTGGCGCAGACAAGGACGCGCTGCGCGCTTATCTGGCCGATAAACAAAGTGCCGATGTGATTGTGCAAAACCCTGCCAACATCAGCGCACAGCAGCTGGTGGACAGCCTGCGCAAAGTGCAGCCACGCTTGTATTCCATCGCCTCAAGCCAAGCCGAAGTGGGCGAAGAAGTGCATTTAACCGTTGGTGTGGTGCGTTACGATGCTTTTGGCAGCACCCATTTAGGCGGTGCCTCTGGCTTCTTGGCTGAGCGCTTAGCCGAAGGTGAGCCGGTGAAAGTCTTTGTTGAACACAACGACAACTTCCGCCTGCCAAGCCCCGATACGCCAGTGTTGATGATTGGCCCCGGCACCGGTATTGCGCCGTTTCGGGCGTTCTTGCAAGAGCGTGATAACGCAGGTGCGACCGGCCAAAACTGGCTGTTCTTTGGCAACCCGCATTTCACCCGTGATTTCTTATATCAGGTGGAGCTTCAAGACTACTTGAAGCGTGGCGTGTTAACCCACCTGGATGTGGCATTTAGCCGCGACCAAGCACAAAAAGTGTATGTGCAGGATAAACTGGCAGCCAAAGGCGCCGAAGTGTGGTCTTGGCTGCAACAAGGTGCGCACTTATATATTTGTGGTGACGGCAACCGGATGGCGAAAGATGTACATCAGGCGTTATTACAAATTGCCCAAACCCACGGTGGCTTGTCTGACGAAGCAGCAGACGAGTATTTTGAAGAGTTACGCGCGAGCAAACGTTATCAGAAGGATGTTTATTAATGAGCCAATATCCAATTAAACCTGAGCTGCAGGTGCAGGGCCAGCTGTCTGATAACGAGCGTCTGAAGGCTGAAAGCAACCATTTGCGTGGCACTATCACCACAGATTTAAAAGACGAAATTACCGGTGGTTTTACCGGTGATAACTTCATGTTGGTGCGTTTTCACGGCATGTATCAGCAGGATGACCGCGATTTACGTGCTGAGCGCGCGGAGCAAAAGCTGGAGCCGCTGCATAATGTGATGCTGCGGGCGCGCATGCCCGGCGGGATTATCAAGCCTGAGCAATGGCTGGCGATTGATGAATTTGCCCGCGAGCACACCATGTATGGCTCAATTCGGTTAACCACCCGCCAGACCTTCCAGTTCCACGGCGTGTTTAAACCGGATATCAAGCCGATGCACCAGATGCTGAATAAAATTGGCATCGACTCGATTGCCACCGCCGGTGACGTAAACCGCAACGTGCTGTGTACCTCAAACCCTGTGGAATCGGTGTTGCACCAGCAAGCTTATGAGTGGGCTGCAAAAATCTCTGAACATTTGCTGCCAAAAACCCGCGCCTATGCCGAGATTTGGCTGGGCGAAGAAAAAGTAGAAACCACGGAAACTGAGCCGGTGCTGGGTGATACCTACCTGCCGCGTAAGTTTAAAACCACTGTGGTGATCCCACCGCATAACGATGTCGATGTCCACGCCAACGACTTGAACTTTGTCGCTATCGCTGAAAATGGCCAACTGGTTGGTTTTAACGTGTTGGTTGGTGGCGGCCTTGCGATGACCCATGGCGATAAAGCGACTTATCCGCGCCGGGCAGAAGATTTGGGCTTTATCGGTCTTGAGCATGTGCTGAAAGTCGCAGAGCACGTGGTCACAGTGCAGCGTGACTACGGCGATCGGGTTAACCGGAAAAATGCCAAAACCAAATACACCATAGATCGTATCGGCGTTGACGCTTTCAAAGCAGAAGTGGAACAACGGGTTGGCGTGGCCTTTGGCCCAAGCCGTCCTTATGAATTTACCCACCGTGGCGATCGCTTTGGTTGGGTGGAAGGCATTGATGGTAAGCACCATTTAACACTCTTTATCGAAAACGGCCGTCTGCTCGATTACCCGGGTAAGCCGCTGAAAACGGGCGTTGCTGAAATTGCCAAAGTGCATAAAGGCGATTTTCGCATGACGGCAAACCAGAACCTGATCATCGCAGGGGTTGCTGCCGAAGATAAAGCGCAGATTGAGCAGCTTGCGCGCAATCATGGTTTGTTGGATAACGTGACCACCCAGCGTAAAAACTCGATGGCTTGCGTGTCACTGCCAACTTGTCCGCTGGCGATGGCAGAAGCCGAACGTTACCTGCCAACGCTGGTCACCCACGTTGAAGGGATCTTGAGCAAGCACGGCATTGCGGACGACCATATCATCCTGCGCGTCGTGGGTTGCCCGAATGGCTGCGGCCGCGCCATGTTGGCAGAAGCCGGTTTAGTGGGCCGTGGTCCTGGCAAATACAACCTGTATCTGGGCGGTAACACTGCGGGTACCCGTATTCCGAAATTGTATTTGGATAACGTAGCCGAAGCGGAAATTCTGGCTGCACTGGATACCTTGATTGGCCGCTGGTCAGTTGAGCGTAACCCAGGTGAATGTTTTGGTGATTTTGTTATTCGGGTGGGTGTTGTTGCCGAAGTGAAAGTCAGTAAAACCGACTTCCACGCCTGAGACCAGTCAGGGGGAAGCAAAGCTTCCCCCGTTTGTTTTGGCGGCCCGATGGCCGGTGCCAAGACGTGTAGCGACGCCAGAACCCTTGGAGATAAGCATGAATTATCACGATTTACTTAGTCTGGACGCAGCCGAGCAAGCGGCCGCGCTTGCGGACATCAATCTACAGCTGGCCAAGGCCACGCCTGCCGAGCGGGTTGAATTTGCACTGCGTGAATTACCCGGCGAGCATATTGTAAGCTCCAGTTTTGGTATCCAGGCGGCGGTAATGCTGCATTTGGTGACGCAGGTAAAAAGCGATGTTCCTGTGGTGCTGACCGATACCGGGTATTTGTTCCCGGAAACCTACCGCTTTATCGATGAACTGACCGAGCGCCTTAAGCTTAACCTTAAGGTGTACCGCGCCCCGATGACGGCGGCCTGGCAGGAAGCGCGCTTCGGCAAGCTGTGGGAACAGGGACTCGACGGGCTTGAGCAATACAACAGGCTCAACAAGGTGGAACCCATGCAGCGGGCCCTCAATGAGCTTGAAGTGGGCACCTGGTTTGCCGGGCTGCGCCGCAGTCAGGCCTCCACCCGGGAAGCCCTGCCTGTGTTGGCCATCCACGGCAAGCGTTACAAGCTGTTGCCCATCATAGAGTGGAGCAACAAAGACGTGCATCAGTATCTGACCAGGTATGAACTGCCATATCATCCACTGTGGGAGCAGGGCTATGTATCTGTGGGCGATACCCATTCCACCAAGCCGCTGGAGCTTGGGATGACCGAAGAAGAAACCCGCTTCAACGGCCTCAAGCGCGAATGCGGTCTGCACTACGATATCTAGTTGCATATGAATCACTTAAAGTTAAAAAAACGCCGGCTATCGCCGGCGTTTTTATTGGCACTTACTCCATGTTTATCGCAACTCATTCCCTAAGGCTTTGGCACGGCTCCCCCGCCGTTCCGGCACTGCTCAATGGCTGAAAAAAACCGATGTCTGGCCGACCGTCTGGTGTGTATCAAGGCTGTCCGTCACCACAAAACGCAGCTGATAGCTTGGCTGCTGAATGGGCGGTTTCACCCTTACCGTCAGCGGCAATTCCAGTTGTTCCCCGGCGGCAATAAACACCTCTTGCTGTGACAGGGTCAGCGGCAGGTTGGCCTCAGCGGCGATGCTGTAGTGTCTGTCCTGCTGGGTCTTATTACGGATCTTCAGCACATAACTGTTCTCCACACTGTCATCGTCCATCACCCGGTACAGGCTCTGGCGATCGCGGATTACGTTGAGGTCGATCAGCTCGCGGGTCTGAAGATCCAGTACCAGCATGGCCAGCACGACCAATAGCGCCAGGCCGTAGCCCAGGAAACGTTTGCGTTGCCACAGAGGCTGACTCCGACCCTTAAGCGCGGTATCACTGGTATAGGAAATCAAATTGGGGCGATAGCCGAATTTGTCCATGGTCTGGTTGCAGGCATCGACACAGGCGCCGCAGTTGATGCACTCGTATTGCAGGCCGTTACGTATATCTATGCCGGTGGGGCAAACCTCTACGCAAAGGTTGCAGTCGACGCAGTCACCCAGTTCGGTCGCCTGTTTACGCTTGCGTGGGCCACGGGCTTCGCCGCGGGCGGCATCGTAGGTGACCGTCTGGGTAAAGTCATCAAACATGGCAGACTGAAACCGGGCGTAGGGGCAGCAGTGCAGGCACATCATTTCCCGCATCCAGCCGGCATTGAGGTAGGTACACAGGGCGAAAAACCACACCCAGGCCGTATCCCAAAAGGCAGCGCTGAAGCTGAATATGGCTGTGTACAGCTCCCTGGCCGGCACGAAATAGGCCACGAAGCCACAGCCCGTCAGCAGGGAGAGCAGCAACCAGACACTGTGTTTGCCGGCGCGTTTTCCGGCCTTGCCGAGGCTCATGGGCGCCTTGTCCAGCGCAATACGTTGGTTGCGGCTGCCTTCAAACTTTTCTTCCACCCAGACGAACATAAAGGTCCAGGCGGTTTGCGGACATAAAAAACCGCACCAGACCCTGCCCCAGAACAGGGTCACGAAGAAGAGGGCGAAGGCGGCGGCGATAAAAACCCAGGCCAGCAGGGTAAAGTCCTGGGGCCAGAGGCTGGCACCAAAGAGGTAAAATTGCTGATTGGCCAAATCAAACCAGATGGCCTGTCGACCCTGGTAGTTGATTAGGGGCAAAAGAAAAAACAGCCCAATCAACAGGGTATTGAGCCCCCATCGCCAGCGGTTGAAGCGCCCGCTCTGGCTGCGAAAGTGAAGTTTTGTATTGCGCTGGGCCGGGGCGGTTTGCGGTGCTGTGGGTATGTGAATGACCGGAATGGATTCCGTGATTGGACTGTACTGCTTGACCATGGGACTTCCTGATTAACTTTGGATGCCCCCTCATAAGGCAAGTGACGTGCCAGGAAATCTCGCTATTTAAGTTATTGTTTAATATTAAAAACTTGCTTGGTGATGGCTTGAGTTGTCACGACATATCGTGATTAAGGCGATATATCGTGACTTGGTGGCGGTTCAGGGGCGACGGATCTTGAGTTTTTGCATCCGCGATCTCAGAGTGCTTGGCGGCAATCCCAGCGCGGCCGCCGCTCCCATGGGGCCCGATATGCGCCACTGGCACGCTTGCAGTGTGGCCTGAATGTGCGCCGCTTCCACCTCGGCCAGGGTTTGCCCTGGTCGGGGGCCGGAGGAGGACTGGGTCAAGGGCGCCAGGCTGATAATGGGACTGTGGGTCAGAATGGCTTCCCGCTCCAGCAGATTTTGCAGCTCGCGCACATTGCCGGGCCAGGAATAATGCATCAGTTGCTGCAGGCTGTCGCCGTCGACTCCGGCCAAGGGTTTGCCGAGTTTTTGTGACAGGCTTTTGAGCATTTGCTGCACCAACTCGGGAATGTCTTCCCGCCGCTCCCTCAGTGCCGGCACTCTGAGGGGGAAGACATTGAGGCGATAATACAGATCCATGCGGAACAGCCCCTGTTCCACCCGTTTTTGCAGATCGTGATGGGTGGCGGCAATCAGCCGTATGTCCACCTTGATGCTGTCACTGCCGCCGACCCGCTCAAATTCCTGCTCCTGAATGACCCTGAGTAGTTTTGACTGGGCTTCGAGACTCAGCTCCGCCACCTCATCGAGAAACAGGGTGCCTTTGTGGGCCAGCTCAAAGCGGCCCTTGCGTCTTTGGCTGGCTCCTGTGAAGGCACCTTTTTCGTGACCGAACAGCTCACTTTCGAGCAGGGACGCCGAAAAGGCGGCGCAGTTGACACTGATCATGGGTTTATCCCGGCGGGCGCTGAGACGGTGCAGCTGACGGGCAACCAGTTCTTTACCAGTACCATTCTCACCCTGGATCAGTACTGTACTGTCGGTATTGGCCACCAGGCGCAGCTGTTTCAGCAGCTGCTGGATTGCGCTGCTGTTGCCACTGATCTGCTGATGACCGGTTTTGTCCTCAAGCTCGGCCTGTAACCAGGAATTTTCCGAGGCCAGCTGCTCCGACAGCGCCTGCACCTGTTCCAAGGCCTGCCGCAGCGACAGTTCGGTTTGTTTTTGCAGACTGATGTCACGAAATATCGCGACTACGCCCTTAAGCTTGCCATCCTGCCACACTGGGGTGGAGTTGTAGTGCACGGGAAAGCAGCTGCCATCCTTACGCCAGAACACTTCGGAGCTGATTTCCCTGGGTTTGCCATCCTTCAGGGTTTGATAGATGGGGCACTCCTCGTGGGGGTAGGGGTTGCCATCGGCGTGGCTGTGATGGTGAAAGTCGTGAATTTTGCGCCCCAAGAGTTCGTCGGCGCTCCAGCCGGTCATGCGCTCGGCGGCCGGGTTTATAAACACGGCGTTGCCTTTAAGATCAAAGCCATAGATACCTTCGCTGACGGCGTTGAGCAGCAGGCGGTTTTCTGGCAGGAAACTGTCGGTTTGGGACATAAGCAAAGGGCAGGCATTCAGGCGTAATAATAGGCCGAGTATAGGCAGCAGGACCGTGGCTGTCACCCTTGGCGGCTTCATGGTCGCGAAATATCGTGATTCGATATCCGGAGCAAACAAGCGCTTCATTGCCGCCGAGGCTCTGGGGTATAGTGGCCGCTCTCTAGGTGCGGATTAAGACACCGACAGCAGCAAGTTTACAGGGGCGTGTATGAGTTTCAGTATTTGGTTGGGGTTATTGGCCATTTGTTGTCTGGGGGCCATGTCACCCGGCCCCAGTCTGGCCATGGTGGTGCGTCATACCCTGGGGGGCGGCAGGTTGCACGGCATAGTCTGTGCCTGGGCCCATTCCATCGGCATTGGAGTTTACGCCCTGGTGACCCTGTTGGGCCTGGCCGTCGCCCTCAAGGAAGCGCCGCTGCTGTTTAATGGCATAGCCTTGCTCGGTGCCATGTACCTTATCTGGATGGGAATTGGTGCACTGCGCTCCAAGGGCGGTATGGCCGATAAGTTGGCTGCGGGCAAGTCGAGCTCCCTGTTGCAGGCGGCCCGTGACGGCTTGGCCATTTCCCTGTTTAATCCCAAGATCCTGCTGTTTTTCCTGGCCCTGTTCAGCCAGTTCGTATTGGCCTCCGCCGGAGGCAGTGGCAAGGCTGTGATAGTCTTGACGCCACTGCTGGTGGATGGGCTTTGGTATACCCTGGTGGCGCTGATGCTGTCCCATCCGCAATTGCTGCCGAAATTGAGGGCAAGGGCGGCTCTGATTGACCGCCTGTCGGGCGTGGTACTGATTCTGTTGGGGCTGAGGGTGATTTGGACCCAACTGCTCGGGTAACTCGGGTTACTCGGGTAAGTGGACACGTGAATTCTTGAACAAAAGGCCGCCCCGGGGCGGCTTTTTATTGCGTCAGCCAAGGGCAGTCCGTAAGCTGTGGCCGTCTTAAAGAGAGTGAATTGTGCAGCAGGAAATTCAAATGGCCCTTATTCAGGATTGGGATGCCTTGTTGGCGGAAGAAACCTCCAAGCCCTATTTTCAGCAGCTGAGCGCATTCGTTGATGCCGAGCGCGCCAGTGGCAAGCAAATTTATCCGCCCCACGATGAAGTGTTCAGTGCTTTCAGGCATACGCCCCTGGATAAGGTGCGGGTGGTGCTCCTGGGGCAGGACCCCTATCACGGCGAAGGGCAGGCCCATGGGCTGTGTTTCTCGGTTAAGCCGGGTATCAAGCCTCCGCCGTCACTGGTCAATATGTACAAGGAGTTGGCCAGCGATATTCCGGGCTTTGAGATCCCGAGTCACGGCTTTCTGCAATCCTGGGCCGAGCAGGGGATATTGATGCTCAATACAGTGCTGACGGTGGAGCAGGGTAAGGCCCATTCCCATGCCAAGGCGGGTTGGGAAACCTTCACCACAAATGTGCTCAAGGCCCTTAATGCCAGGAAAGAGCCTATTATTTTCGTGCTTTGGGGCAGCCATGCCATCAAGAAGGGTAAGGTGATAGATGCACCCTGGCACAGGATCATTTCCGGCCCCCATCCCTCGCCGCTGTCCGCTTATCGGGGCTTTTTCGGCTGTCGCCACTTCTCATTGATCAACAGTATGTTGCAGGAACAGGGGCACAGTCCCATCCACTGGCAACCCCGAGCACAAAAATAAGTGCAAAATTAAGTCTCACAAATAAAAAAACCTCGCAGTGCGAGGTTTTTTATGGGGCAAGCGGATATTAATTGCTGCGGGAAACCGCAATCCGTGCCAGGGATTCCAGGGCTGTCTTGAAATCACTCTGTGGCAGCAGTGCCAGTGAGGCAATGGCTTTATCCGCCTCAGCCTCGGCCATTGCCCTGGTGTACTCCAGGGAGCCGCAGCGCTTGAGGGCGCTCAGAATTTCTTCGATGGCATCTGTGCCATCGGCCTTTTCGATGGCGCCACGGATCAGTGCCTTTTCGGTGTCATTGCCATTATGTATGGCATGGATCAGTGGCAGCGTGGGTTTACCCTCGGCGAGATCGTCACCTATGTTTTTACCCAGCTCCTCGGCGTCGCTGGTGTAATCCAGCACATCGTCGATAAGCTGGAATGCTGTGCCCAGGTATTTACCATATTCGCCGAGCGCCAGCTCAATGGTCTCATCACAACCTGCCAGGACAGCGCCAAGGCGGGTGGCGGCCTCAAACAGCTTGGCCGTCTTGCAATAGATCACCCGCATATAACTCTCTTCCGAGGTGTCGGGGTCATTGCAGTTCATCAGTTGCAGCACTTCGCCTTCTGCCAGGACATTGGTGGTATCGGCCAATACCCTGAGCACCTTCATGCTGTCCAGTTCGGTCATCATCTGGAAGGAACGGGTATAAAGGAAGTCACCCACCAGGACGCTGGCGCTGTTACCAAACAGGGCATTGGCGGTTTCCCGACCACGGCGCAGGGTGGACTCGTCCACCACATCATCGTGCAACAGTGAGGCGGTGTGAATGAACTCGATAATGGCGGCCAGTTTGGTGTGCTTGTCACCTTCATACCCCACGGCGCGGGCTGCCAGCACCGACAGCAAGGGCCGCAGACGCTTGCCACCACCATTTATAATGTAGAAGCCAAGTTGGTTGATCAGGGCAACGTCTGACTCGAGCTGCGTATAGATCAATTGGTTGACTGCCTGCATGTCAGCATCAGCCAGCTGACGAATGGCATTTAAATCCATATATAGACTCTGGTTACAGGACAGAGGGTCTGCTGCCCCGAGTTAGGCTTAAGTGTTATAATAGATGCGATTTTACCGGAAAATATCACACATGACAGCCATTGCGGGTCGGATGTGCGAAGGATAGGGATCTTTTTTTGATCTTTGCCAATTAGGGCTTGCCAGTACTGGATTCTTCGCGTAAAATCCGCGCCCATTGTCAATAAAGTTTTTATAGCACCCCAGCTCTACCTGTGAGTCGGCGTGTTAGGAATTTCGGAGTAAAATAGCTATGTACGCTGTTTTTCAAAGTGGTGGTAAGCAACACCGTGTTGCTGAAGGCCATACAGTTCGTTTGGAAAAAATTGAAGTTGCTACCGGTGAAACCATCGAGTTCGATCAAGTTCTGCTGGTTGCTGATGGCGAAAACGTGAAAGTGGGTGCTCCACTGGTTGAAGGCGGCAAAGTAGTTGCTACTGTTGTCAGCCATGGCCGCGGCGAAAAGGTAACTATCCAAAAGTTCCGTCGTCGTAAGCACCACGAAAAGAAGATGGGCCACCGTCAGTGGTTCACTGAAGTTAAAATCACTGCTATCAACGCTTAATTAGGAGTCTGACTCATGGCACATAAAAAAGCTGGCGGTTCTACTCGTAACGGCCGCGATTCAGAAAGCAAACGTCTTGGTGTAAAGCGCTTCGGCGGTGAATCAGTTCTGGCTGGTAACATCATTGTTCGTCAACGTGGTACCAAGTTCCACGCTGGTGTGAACGTAGGTGTTGGTCGTGACCACACTCTGTTCGCCCTGACTGACGGCAAGGTTAAGTTTGAAGTTAAAGGTCCTAACAACCGTAAGTTTGTTAGCATCGAAGACTAATCTTCAAACAGCCTAAGCTGACTAAGCCCCGCCATTGGTGGGGCTTTTGTTTTGTGGTTTCCGCCACAGCTTGTGGTCGGAAAGCTGGGATAAAATGAGTTTTTTGGCGACCCCTGGGGTTAAAAGGTATAATTCCTCCATTCTGGGGTGTCGGGAGTATGTATGAAGTTTGTCGATGAGGCAGTGATCCGGGTTGAAGCGGGTGACGGTGGCAGCGGTTGCGTGAGTTTCCGTCGCGAGAAGTATATCCCCGACGGCGGTCCGGACGGTGGTGATGGCGGTGATGGCGGCAGCGTATTCCTGCAGGCCGATGAAAACCTCAACACCCTGATCGAGTATCGCTTTGAGCGTTTCCACATGGCCGAGCGCGGTGAAAACGGCCGTGGCCGTGACTGCACCGGTCACAGCGGCAAGGACCTGATCCTCAAGGTGCCCGTGGGTACCCGTGCGGTGGATGAAGAGACCGAGGAAGTGCTCGGCGACCTGACCACCCACGGTCAAAAACTGCTGGTGGCGCAGGGTGGTTTCCATGGCCTGGGCAATACCCGTTTCAAGAGCAGCACCAACAGGGCGCCGAGGCAGAAGACCCTTGGTACCCCGGGTGAAGTGCGTAGCCTGAAGCTGGAACTGCTGTTGCTGGCCGACGTGGGCCTGCTGGGGATGCCGAACGCCGGTAAGTCGACCTTTATTCGCTCGGTTTCCCGTGCGACTCCCAAGGTTGCCGATTATCCCTTTACCACCCTGGTGCCAAACCTCGGGGTTGTGAATCCAAGACCCGGACAGAGCTTTGTGATTGCCGATATTCCCGGCCTGATTGAAGGGGCTGCCGATGGTGCCGGTTTGGGGATCCGCTTCCTCAAACACCTGGAACGTTGCCGTGTCCTGCTGCACATACTGGATATCGAGCCCGTTGACGGTTCCAATCCTGCCGATGCCGCCCGTGCCATTGTGGCTGAGCTGGAGAAGTATTCTCCCAAGCTGGCTGCCAAGCCCCGTTGGTTGGTATTCAACAAGACGGATCTCTTGCTGGAAGAAGAGCTGCAGGAAAGGGTGGATGCCATAGTGGCGGATTTGGGATGGGAAGGGGATGTTTATACCATCTCTGCCTACACCCGTTCAGGCACCAAGGAACTGGCCGAAAAGCTGTATGACTTTATCAGCAGTCTGCCTGCCGATGAGGAAGATAAAGATCCCGATGCTGACGTTGAGTTCAAATGGGATAACTATCACCAGGCCAGCCTGGAAGACGCCAACGAAGATTATGACGATGACTTCGATGACGACTTCGACGACGATGATTACGATGTAGAGATCATCTATCAAAGGTAAGCTTTTACCCCTGAAGTTGAGCGTGACGTGTACGCAGAAACGCAAAATGACATCACCCGCCAGGTAGTGCGCGTGGCGCAATTACTTTTGGCCTATGGCGCTGAGTCTGATCTGGTTGAAGAGATCAGCCAGCGCCTTGGCAAGGCGCTGGGCTTGGCCAGCGTCGAGCTTTCCATCTCTTCCAATGCCCTGGTGCTGACCAGTTTGGTCCATGGCAGGTGCATCACTACCACTCGCCGTATTCGTGAACATGGCATCAATATGGCCCTTATCTGCGAATTACAGCGCTTGTGCCTGTTGGCGGAAAAGGGGCTTTACGGGCCCAATGAGGTTCGTCGGCGTCTGGCCAAAATCTCGCCCAAATCTTATCCTGCGCACTTGGTGATCCCCATGATAGGCCTGTCCTGTGGCAGTTTTTGCCATCTGTTTGGTGGCGATCTGGCGGCCTGTTTTATCACGGCCTTTGCCTCTTCCATCGGCATGATAGTGCGTTTGCTGTTGACCCGACGTCATTTCAATCTGTTGGTCACCTTTGCCGCGACCGCCTTTGTTACCAATATCCTGTCCCAGATAGGTTATCGCTGGCCTTTGACCCAAACGCCGGAATTGGCCATGGCAGCCAGCGTGTTGATGTTGGTGCCGGGTTTTCCGATGATTAATGCCATTTCGGACATGGTGAAAGGACACATGAACGTGGGGATCTCCCGTTGGGGGCAGGCGAGCTTGCTGACTCTGGCCTCGGTGATTGGCATTACCTGTGCCATGCAATTGGGAGGCATTTTCCTGTGACCTCAAGCCCAATGGACATGCTGTGGCTGTTGCTTAACGATGCCCTGTTTTCGGCGATTCCGGCACTGGGCTTTGCCATGTTGTTTAATGTCCCCAAGCGTTTTCTGCCTTACTGCGCCATTGCCGCAGCCCTTGGGCACAGTTTCCGCACCGCCCTGTTGCAGCTGGAGTTGCCCATTGAGTGGGCCACCTTTGCTGCTGCGGCTTTGGTGGGCACAGTCACCATAGCCTTTGCCAGGCGGCATTTGGCGCCGCCGCTTTTGTATGCGGTGGCGGCCATTATCCCCATGATCCCGGGGACCTATGCCTTTAATACCGTGATTGCCCTGGTTCAGTTGACGGCACAGAGTCAGGTCAGTCCGGCACTCACAGGAGCCGTTATCAGCAATGGCCTGAAGACGGTATTTATTCTTGGGGCCCTGTCGGTGGGTCTGGCTTTGCCGGGACTCTTGTATTTCAGAACCCGTCCCGTAATATAAAAATTCAATCAAATTAGGGAATAAGCATGCGTATCGCCATGATAGCCGCGATGGCCAACAATCGCGTCATAGGAAAAGACAACCAAATGCCCTGGCACTTGCCTGAGGATCTCAAACACTTCAAGGCCATGACCCTGGGAAAGCCCGTGGTCATGGGGCGCAAAACCTTTGAGTCCATAGGTCGACCATTGCCCGGCAGGCACAATATCGTCATCAGTCGCAATACAGACTATCGCCCAGAAGGGGTGAGCGTTGTCACTTCTTTTGAGGCTGCAAAACACTTGGTGGCTGATTGTGAGGAACTGGTGGTCATAGGCGGAGGGCAACTGTATCAGAGTCTTCTTAGCCAAGCCGATAGGCTATATTTAACAGAGATTGCCTTGGACGTGGCTGGTGACACCCATTTCCCTGCCTGGGATGACGGTTCCTGGGAGCTGTTGGAAAAGAGTGAGCACATTGCCGCATCGGGTATTGAATATCGCTTTATCACATTGGCAAAAAAGTGTTAAATTAGCCGGTGTTGTGTACCCTGATGTGGATTTTTGACGAGTCCACTGAATAATGAAAAATACAAAGGAGTATCGGATGCGTGTATTGCCCGTGGCTATTGCAGCGCTGATTGCAGCTTCCTCTGTTTCTGTGTCCACTCCGGCCATGGCCGACACCGATCAGTTGGTTGCTAGTATTTGTGACTACGTGAAATCCAATGATAAAAACCGTCTGCGTAAAAAGCTCAAAGAAAGCCGGGTGAAATTGCGCAATGTGTACTCAGGCATCAGCTGTGATGGTATCAGTCTGTTGCGCACCGCCTATGTGGCCAATGCCGCGGATGTGGGCGAGTTTATTGCCAAGCGTTTGACAGCTGCTGAGCTCGGTGCTGCCGAAGCCGATGGCAAAACCATCGAAGCCTGGGCCGAGGCCAATGGCCATGGTGGCAGCCCAATCACGGCTGCGATTAAAGAGCGCCTCAGCGGTGGCGGTGGCGAAAGCGAAGATTAACAGTTTCATCAATAGAAAACCGGGCCTCAGCCCGGTTTTTTATTATCCTGATCAACTGCAGCGACAGTCCAGGCACAAAAAAGCCGCCTTATGGCGGCTTTTTTTATGGAACTTAAGCTTAGACCTTGAACTCACCTACCGAGGCTTGCAGTTCCTCCGCCAGACGCGCTACCTGATGGCTTGATTGTGCCGTTTGATCGGCACCTATGGCCGTTTCTTCGGAAATGGCGGCAATGTGTTCCAATTTTTCCGAGACCTGCTGACTCACCAGATTCTGCTCCTGAGCGGCATGGGCAATGTGAGTGCCGGCATCGAAGGCCTGGTGCACCGATTTGCTGATGGTTTCCAGTGCCACGTTGGCTTGCTCTGTCTTGTCGACGCAGGCTTTTGCCTGGGTCTGACCCAGTTCCATGACTGCCACCGCCTGCTGAGTACCCTGTTGCAGTACTTCGATCATTTGCTGGATCTCGCGGGTTGATTCCTGGGTCCGTGAGGCCAGGCTGCGAACCTCGTCGGCCACCACGGCAAAGCCGCGACCCTGTTCACCGGCACGGGCGGCCTCAATGGCGGCGTTCAGTGCCAGCAGGTTGGTTTGCTCGGCAATGCCGCGGATCACGTCGAGGATCGAGCCTATGGAGGCGCTGTCGGCATGCACCTTGTTGATCACCTTGCTGGCCTTGGCCACTTCTTCCGCCAGCGCCTGTATGGTGCGTTTGTTTTCATCGGCTATGGTGCGCATGTGGTGCGCTTCATCATCGGCCTGCTTGATTTGCTTCAGGGCATCATCCGCACTCAGGGTCACCTGATGGGCGCTTGAACTCAGTTCTGTGGTTGCCGTTGCCACCTGATCCACCTGGCTCTTTTGTTCCTGAATACCGGTAGTGGTCTGGGAGGTAATGGCCGAGGTTTGTTCAGCGGCCGCCGCCAGCTGGGTAGAACGATCGAGAATGCCCACGATCAGTGCCCGCAGGCTGTCCACCAAGCGGTTACAGTTGCGCGACAATTCGGCAAATTCATCGTGGCCGGAATCATCCAGCTTATGGGTCAAATCGCCCGATGCCAGCACATTCAGGGCATCATTGACCTCGTCCAGGGAGCGTTTGAGCGGCCTGACCACCCACAAGCTGACACCAATGGCGACAATAATGGCAATGATCACCAGCAACGTGGTTTGCATGGAGGCACTGTCGACATCGCTGATGGCTTTATTGCTGATTTCCTTGGTCACGCCGTCAATGCTCTTGCTCAGCTCACGCATTTTTGCCGAGACTTCCTTGGCATCTTTTTCAACGGCATTGAGTTTGGTCAGCGCGGCTTCTGCATTGTTGAGCTGACTGGCTTTCAGTGACAGCATGGTATTTTGTTTGCCATCGAGCATGCTGAACACCTTGCTGGTATCTTTATTGATGCCCTGCATCAGCTCCTGGTCAAGCAGTCCTTCGCCATGACGATTAACATATTCAATCTTGGTTTTGGCCTCACCGACTATGTAGTCCAGTTCCTTGACTATGATGTCGTACTTACTTTTCTCTTCGGTAGAAACCAGGTCATAGACAGTGGTGATAATGTTGCTCATGCTGGTGTCGATGGCGCTGGCGGCTGCGGCAATTTCCTTTTCCGTTTGGTTGGAGCTGCTTTCGAGATCGATAAGATCCAGCAGGCCAGAAGAGGCATCATCGGCGCTGTTTTCCAGGGTACTGCGCTGTTTAATCAGCTCTTCCTGCTGGGTCAGTGCCTGTTCCCGGGCATCGATCATCGCCTTGCTGTCGTTGGCAAACTTGAGATAGCTGCTGTTAAGCAGGTTTAGCTGGCTGAGATAGTTTTGATTGTTTTCCAGCAATCCACTGAGGGTGGTAAAACCTTCCTTGAAGTTTTTGCTGTGGGTGTTGAATTGCTTTTCCTGCTCGGGAATGGCGCTGGAATGGGCGCTGTGGTAAGCGATAAGGATAAGGCGCTGCTGCTCACTCAGAGTTTCGGACAGGTTACCCGTGGCCTCCAGGGCAGGCATGCTCAATTCCTGCACCAGCACGGTACTGTCCTTGAGACTGCTGTTGGTCACCAGAGAGGCGATACCCAGAATCACCAAGAGAAGGGTTACTACGCTGAAACCGCCAATGACTCGGGTGGCTACATTTATCTTCATATGATACTCCGGTGATTTTTATAGTTTTTCCCGAAAAATAACCAATTCAGTACTGATTGTACGCGACGGGCTCTATATCGGCTGGAACAAGGTTTAGTTTAACCCTATTTCATCCTTTTTTGGCTAATTTTTTCTCTGTTTTCAAGGTGCCAGAGTGTCAAATGTTCTCCCCAGCAGCAGCCGGTATCCAAGGCTATGCGCAGCGGATGGTCCACTTTGCCCATCAGGGCTGCCCAATGGCCAAACACCAGGGTATGGTCTTCCAAATGCGAGGGCAATTCAAACCAGGGATGCAGATCCGGCTCCTTGCAATCTTCCGGGGGGGTTTTACATTTGAAATCCAGTCGGCCATCGCTGTGGAGATAGCGCATTCGGGTCAGGGCATCGATGCAGTAACGCAGCCTCAGCTTACCCTGCAGAGTTTCAGACCAAGCTTCCGGCGTTTCTGTGTACATGAAGGCCAACAGTTCAAAGTAGTCCTCCTGTTGCAGCGCCATGTGCACTGCAGCGGCTTCGGCCCTCAGGGTCGGCAGGTCCCACTGTGGGGGCACCCCGGCATGGGTCATGATCAATTTATGCTCGGGTAATTCCTGCATCAGGGGTTGCTGCCGCAACCAGCCAATCAGCGTTGGCAATCGCTCGGATGCCAGCAGTTTCTCCAGCTTATCGGATGCTTTGGCGCGTTTGAGGCCATTATAGATGGCCAGCAGATGCAGATCGTGATTACCCAGCACTACCCTGGCCGAGCCATCCAGGGATTCAAAAAAGTTCAGTACCTTGAGGGAGTCCGGTCCCCTGGCAACCAGATCGCCAACGGCCCAGAGGGTGTCTTTGGAGGGATTGAAGTCTACTTTCGCCAGCAGAGACTGCAGTTCCTGATTGCAGCCCTGGATGTCTCCGACAAAGTAGTTGGCCATAGCAATCTTATCTCAGTGCAGGAGTCCTGGAACCGCCAATCGGAATGCCGGGATAAGGGCATCGAATGGTTCGCCGGACTCTGACGTCATACCATATTTGCCTTCCATGAAACCCAGTGGCGTTTCCAATACAGTGCCACTGGTATACTGATATGCGGTGTTGGGGGGGATCACCGGGGTTTCGCCTACCACACCGGCGCCCTGAACCTCACTGATATGACCATTGCCGTCGGTGATGACCCAATGGCGGGTCTCCAGTTTGGCGGCTCTGTCACTCAGATTGATGATGGTGATGGTGTAACTGAAGACGTATTTGCCTTCATCGGGATCCGATTGTTGTTCCAGATATTCGGTATCGACTTCTATCTTGATAGCTGGATCTGTGGCTGTCATGGAAATCCTGAATTCCGGGGCCGGGGCCCCCTTACACTTATTTCTTATCGTACAGGTAATTGGCTATGGCAACATACTGCTCGACACTGATGTCTTCCGGACGCAGACCGGCGTCTATCCCCAACTTGGCAAATTCGTCGTCGTTGAGCATGGGCTTGAGGTTGTTGCGCAGTGTTTTGCGCCGCATGTTAAAGGCAGTGTTGCACACCTTGCGCAGCAGCTCCACATCCTTGCAAGGCCAGGGCTTCTCGGCATAGGGCACCAAACGTACCACGGCAGAGTCCACCTTGGGTGGTGGTGTGAAACAGCCGGGCGGCACTTCCAGCACAGGCACTACCTGGCAGAAATACTGCGCCATTACTGTCAGCTTGCCATAGGCCTTGGTGCCGGGGCTGGCTGACAGCCTGAGCACCACTTCCTTTTGCAACATGAAGTGCATGTTTTCAATCTGTCCGGCAAATTCGAACAGGTGGAACATCAGCGGCGTGGAAATATTGTAGGGCAGGTTACCGAATACCTTGAGTTTCTTGCCCGGCTGGCACAGCTGGGCAAAATCAAATTGCAGCGCATCCCCCTGATGGATGTCGAGCTTGTCCTTGAGAGTGGGGTGCACCTTGAGGCGCTCCACCAGATCCCGGTCCAGTTCCACTACTGTCAGCTTGTCTATGGCCAGGGCCACAGGCTCTGTCAGTGCCGCGAGGCCTGGACCGATTTCGACCATGATATGGTCATTGTCCGGTGCTATGGCACCCACAATGCGGTTAATAATGTTACCGTCGGTCAGAAAGTTCTGACCGAAACGTTTTCTGGCCGTGTGGCCCAAGTGGACTTTATTGCTCATCTATCACTATATCAGTTGGTTTTGCCAGCCAATTCAATGGCTTTATGCAAGGCGCAGACAAAGCTGCCTGTGTCGGCCCGGCCCGTACCTGCCAGCTCCAGCGCTGTACCGTGATCCACAGAGGTGCGGATATAGGGCAGACCCAGGGTGATGTTCACTGCTTTACCAAACCCCTGAGCCTTGAGAACCGGCAAGCCCTGATCGTGGTACATGGCCAGCACCACATCGGCATGCTCCAGGTATTTGGGCTGGAACAGGGTATCGGCGGGCAGAGGACCGACGATATTGAAATGCTCTTGTTCCCTGAGCTCGTTGAGGGCAGGGATGATAACATCCAGTTCTTCCCGGCCCAAGTGACCGTCTTCACCCGCGTGAGGGTTGAGGCCACAGACATAAATAGTTGGCTTTTCTATGCCGAATTTACTGACCAGATCCTGGTGCAGGATCTTGATGATCTTGTGCAACCTGTCCCGGGTGATGGCCTTGGCGACATATGCCAGGGGGATGTGGGTCGTCACCAGCGCCACTTGCAAGCCGGGGCAAGACAGCAACATGACCACATCCTGACAGCCTGCCTGATTGGCAAAAAACTCGGTATGGCCGCTGAAGGAGATACCCGCCTGATTGATGATGCCCTTGTGCACCGGACCTGTCACCACGGCATCAAACTCGCCGCTCATGTTCTTCTCGCCGGCATAACGAAGAGTATCAATGACATACGCGCTGTTAAGCTCATTGAGCTTGCCACACTCCGCCTCGGTTGCCATTTGGAACGGCACCAATGTCAGGGTGCCTGCTTCCTGTGGCTTTGGGGCCTGTCCGGGTTGGTAGGGCCTGAGACTGAGCGGCAGACCGAGCTTTTTGGCTCTGGCCTGCAACAGCGCCGGATCGGCACACACCACCAGCTCCGCCGGCCAGGGACGCTGGGCCAGTTGGATCACCAGATCCGGACCTATTCCTGCCGGTTCACCCGGGGTAATGGCAATGCGCTTGACTGTCACGGAAATCAGCCTCTGTCGTTCTCGGGTTCAAAGACCTCAATGTAAGCCTCGGCGCGCATTTCGTCCAACCAGTTTTGCAGTTCCTCGTTGAATTTACGACGGAAAATCAACTGGTGAGCGCGATTGGTATTAAAGCGCTCGGTGGCATCTGTTTTGCGCTTTTCCTCCAGCTGGGCTATGTGCCAGCCGTGGGTGGTGCGAAACGGCTCACTGATTTCATCTATGGCCAGATTGTTGAGAGTCTGGGCGAATTCGGGCACATAAATACCGGCCTCGGCCCATCCAAGCTCGCCGCCTTTAGTGGCTGAACCCGGATCTTCAGAATACTGGCGGGCCAGATCTTCAAACTTGGCTTCGCCGCTGCGGATCTGCTTTACAAACTGGTCGAGCATGGCCTTGGCGCGTTCTTCCGACAGAATAGGTGAGGGCTTGAGCAGTATGTGACGGGCACGCACTTCCTCAATTTCCTTGGTCTGAAGGCCGCGAATATCCACTATTTTGAGAATGTGAAAACCGGCACCGCTCTTGATGGGGCCAATAATCTCGTCTTTCTTGGCGTTGCCCACCACTTCGGCAAACAGGGTGGGCATTTCGTTGATGTTCATGTAGTCCCAGATACCGCCTTCCAGCGCTTTGGGGCCGGAAGAGGCCGCAATGGCGGTGGAGCGGAAGTCGGCACCGTCTTTCAGGCGGTCAAGTACCGCCTGGGCGCGCTTGCTGGAAGCTTCCAACTGTTCGCTGCTGGGGTTGGCCGGTACTTCAATCAGGATGTGGCCAATCTTGAATTCCACATCCTTCATGCCCTGTTCTTCGATCATTTTGACCAGGTTATTGATTTCCTGTGGGGACACCTGAATGCGGCGCTGTACCTGAATACGCTGGATTTCGCCCAGGGTGATTTCTTCACGGACCTGTTCACGGTATTGGCTGAAGCTCATGCCTTCGGATTCGATCTGCTTGCGCATCTGATCCACTGTCAGCTTTTGCTCGCGGGCGATGTTTTCTATGGTTTGATCCAGCTGCAGATCGCCTATGTGCAGGCCGATACGGTCGGCCATTTGCAGTTGCAAACGGGTGAGGATCAGGCGCTCTATTACCTGGGTCCGCAGGGCGTCATCCGAGGGCAGGGTCTGGCCCGCTTCGGTAGCGTTTTTGGTCACTGTGGCGATCATATTGTCGATTTCAGATTCGAGCACTATGCCGTCGTTAATCTGTACCGCAATCCTGTCCAGCGGTTGAGGCGCAGCCTGAGCGGCGTTGCTCAGGGTCATGGCCAGCAGGGCAAACATCAAATTCTTTCTGGGTTTCATCCAAATAAATCCTTGGCAATCTGGGTTTTTTATCCACCTATCCGGCAGACAACCCCGGTAGTGTTAACCTGTTTGGACAGCAAGTCCCGAATGTGGTTTCGCAATCTACCACATTTCTGTGTTAATTCCTCAGATAAAGCGGCTTCCTGTAGTTGAACAGCCCCTCATCGAGCATGTCGCTGACACCCAAGGGGCCTGAGCCACCCAGCCCCTTGATCACGAAATTGAGGAAGATGCCGCGCTCAAACTGTTCCCGTTCGTCGATACTCGGATTGAACTCGTCGCTGTAGTTGGTCTTGATGTGGTAGTGGTAGCTTAAGCGCACCGCCCAGCAGCAGGACTCATATTGGAAGCCGGTGTAGGCCTCCACCGAACGGGCTTCCTTAAGATCGTAATACCAGTTGCCGACGAAATAGAGATCGTCCCTCAGCGGCCAGGTGGTTCTCAGGCCCGTCTGGGAAATGTCCACCCTGTCATTGGTGTTGCTGTTGAGCAAATCCGGCACGTAGCGGTAGCTGAACTGCACCAGCTTGTTGGCTTCGGGACGGAAGTCCAGGGTGAACTCGGACTTGCGGGTATCGCCGTTGTGAGTGTCGTATTGAATCGCGCCGGAAAAAAACCAGTCCTTGTAGATGCGGGTATCCAGTTCGGCGGCCAGCACCGACGCACTGGGACGCTCCTGACGCAGATCTTCGCTCAGGGCCACCTTGCTGTCGGTGAAATAAAAAATCTGACCGAAGCTGAATTTCATTTGCTCCAGATTATGCTCATCGAACAAGCGGGTGGTCAGACCCAGGGTCATCTGGTTGGCATCGGCAATCCTGTCCCAGCCGGAGAAGCGACGGGCGCGGAACAGACCATAATAGTCATCCTGCAATTGGGCCGTGTCGTACAGGCCTATGTGGGATTGATCTTCATAGCCCACGTACAGGTATTGGAACTGGGGCTCCAGGGTTTGACGCATCTGGCTGTCGAACAGCGAGGTGTTGCGTTCAAAGTTGATCTGGCCATGGATCTTGGCCCTGGGGATGGTGCGACTGACTGTCTCATCCAGATCCTGGTTTTCGGGCCGGTCAAGATTATGTTGCCAATAATTGGTTTGCAGCAGGGTCAGTTCACTGCTGAGGAAACCGGCGGGGCCGTGAATGGGCCAGGTAACGCTGGGTTGCAGGTGCAGGCGGTTGGCGGTAGCCATCTCGTCCTGTTGATGCTGGAAATTGCTGGCTTCGGCGTTGAAACCGAAGTCCAAATTCTGCCAGAAGTCATTGGCGCGGTAATTGAAGTTCAGCTGTGGCATTACCCGATAGGGCAGCTCTTCCTCACCCAGTACCTTGATATCCTGCACCCGGGTGCTGATATCCCAATCCTGTTCGAAATAGCTGACCTCGCCTATCCGCGATAACTGGTTGTCCGTGGCGCGGGCAACTTCCGATTTGAGATCGTTGAAATAATTGTTGTCCGATACCTGGGTGAAGTTGGCAAGCACACGCCAATGGGTGTCCAGGGCGCCCTGGTGTTGCCAATGATAGAGGTAACGATCCGGGCTGCCGTCGAGCTTATGGTCATTGCCCAGGTATTCCAGATTCAGTTGCCCCGCCTGGGCATCGCCCGCCAAATAGCGGAATTCTGACTTGAGAAACAGCCCGCGGGACGACATATAGTGCGGCGTCAGGGTCAGGTCGTACTCCGGGGCCAGGTTCCAGTACCAGGGGGTGGCAAATTCCAGGCCATTGGTGGTGCTGGTGCTGAACTCGGGGAACAGAAAACCCGTTTTGCGTTTGTCGGACACGGGCACCGTCATATAGGGAATGTAAAATACCGGCACATCGGCAATGCGCAGCTTGGCATTCCAGATTTCGCCCCATTCTTCCTTGCTGTCTATCTTGATACGGTCGGCTTCCAACATCCAGGAGACGTTGTCCGGCGGACAGGTGGTGAAGCTGGTGCGGCTCAGCTGTAAATTGTTGTCCGGCGTGATCTCCAGCCGCTTGGCCTCGCCGTGCACCTGCTGTCCATGGAGCCAATAGCTGGCGCCCGAGAGGGTGGCGCTGTTGTCCTGCATCCTGGCGGTGAGCGCATCCGCGGTCACGGTAAACATACTGTCCTGAAACACCAGCTGGCCGCTGGCATCCAGGCGCTGTTCCACATAATCCACAGATGCCTTATCGGCGGCAATGCGTCTGGAGCCCTGAGAGAAACTGACGTTGCCATCAAATTGCGCCCTTTGATTCATGGTCGCATCAGAGCTGTCGGACTCAATGCGTATCTCCAGCTGCTCTGAATCAGGCGTGACTGCCGCAGCGGGTATGGCCACCGGAGGCTCGACGCTGCACTGGGCGCCCGTCTCAGTGTCATCGAGCAGGTCGGCGTGTGAGAATGCGGGTAACAGGCTCAAGGCCAATAGGAATCGGATCTGCATCTTGTGGTCGATAATTCTTGTTTATTGTCTGGACACCGGGGGATGGGAAATGTTGCACTCAGTTCCAGAGCAACACAGCCGATTCATTCTGTTCAATTTATTGGCTGTTTCCTAAAAATATGCCAGCTATAATAAAGCAATTTTTTGCCCAGAGCCATGAAATGACCCCCTCAGATCCCAGATTTGTTTCGCTGCAAGAATGGCTTGGAAAGCAATTTGCGGCCGCCCCATCACTGCAGATAATTTCCGGTGACGCCAGCTTCAGGCGTTATTTCAGAGCCACCCACGGGAACCAGAGCTTTATCGTCATGGACTCCCCGCCTCAGCTAATCCCCCTTGGCCCATTTCAGCTGGTGGCCAAGGCATACGGCGAGGCCGGTATTCCTGTACCCAAGATCCTCGCCGCCGAGCCAAACCAGGGCTTTATGCTGCTGGAGGATCTCGGCGATGACCTGCTGCTGTCGCACCTGACCCAGACATCCGTGCTCGATTGGTACGGGCAGGCCCTGGAGCTGCTGCCCGCCATCGCCTCGGTCAAGGCCACGGATGCCGGCCCATTGCCGGAATACGACGCCGAGTTTGTGCAGCGGGAGCTGGCGATCTTTGTCGATTGGCTGCTTGAAGTACACCTGCAACTGCCCCTGGATAGCGACGAGCGCGCCATGCTGGAGCAAGCCTTTGAATTTTTGACCGAGAATGCCCTGGAGCAGCCAAGGCATGGGATGCACAGGGATTTTCACAGCCGCAACCTGATGTTGGTGCAGGGCAAACTTGCGGTGCTGGATTTTCAGGACGCGGTGCAGGGCCCCATTACCTATGATGCTGTGTCTTTGCTGCGGGATTGCTATGTCCGCTGGCCCGAACATCTGGTGGAGGAAGGCATGCTGACCCATTTTGAGCTTTGTCACCGTCATGGACTGATACCAATGGACACTGACTTCAACCGCTATCGCCGCTGGTTCGATTTAATGGGAATACAGCGTCATCTGAAGGCTGCCGGGATCTTCGCCCGCCTCAACCACAGGGACAACAAGCCAGGTTACCTTAAGGATATTCCCCTGACCCTGGGCTATATCCGCGATGTGGCCGTACGTTACCGGGAACTCGGTCCCCTGGCGCGCTTTATCAATGAAAGGGTCTGGCCCAAGGTTACGAACAAATGAAGGTTATGGCCAAATGAAGGTGACGGCTAAATGAAGGCGATGATTTTGGCTGCGGGCCGTGGTGAGCGCTTGCGGCCCCTGACCGACAGCCTGCCCAAGCCCCTGGTGCCCGTGCTGGGTAAGCCCCTTATCGAATACCACCTGGACAAGCTGGCCGCGGCGGGTTTCAGGGAGGTGGTGATCAACTGTGCCTGGCTGGGACACAAGTTGCCGGAAACCCTCGGTGATGGCGGCCGCTTTGGGCTGAGCATCAGTTACAGCCATGAGGCAGAAGCGCTGGAAACCGCCGGTGGTATTATCCAGGCCCTGCCACTGCTGGGGGATGAGCCTTTTCTGGTAGTCAATGGCGATATTTTTATCGACCAATTGCCGCCCTTGCCGGAACGCTTGCCCGAGGGCGCCGAGGCCTGGTTATACCTGGTGAACAATCCACCCCAGCATCCTCAGGGCGACTTTGTCTTAGACGGGCAACAGATAGGCGCCGAGGGTGAGCACTTGCTGACCTTTTCCGGCATGGGGATCTACAGCCCGGCGCTGTTTACCGGTCTCACGCCGGGGGCCCGGCCGCTGGCGCCCTTGCTGCGCAGCAAGATGGCTGCGGGTCTGGTTGCGGGCGCTAAATTTGATGGTTACTGGTGCGATGTGGGCACCATTGCACGGCTCGAGGACTTGGAGCAGCGTCTGCAAGGCCATGCCGGGAGAGCAAGTTAATGCGTTTTAAAGGCAAGTTTTTCGGCTTTTTAATCGGTTTTATGTTTGGCCGTATCTTTGGCGCCCTGTTTGGCCTGTATCTGGGTCATCTGTATGACAGGCGTAGCAGCGGTGGTCAGGGCGGTGCCAGCAAGCGCCAGATGGTGTTTTTCAGCACCACCTTCGCAGTGATGGGCCACATGGCCAAGGCCTCCGGGCGGGTGACCGAAGCCGATATCCGCCTCGCCAGCGCCCTGATGGACGAGCTCAGGCTGGAGGGCGAGGCCAGGCGTCAGGCACAGCAGGCGTTCAGGGATGGCAAAGCCAGTGACTTTGATCTTAAGGGCAATCTTAACAGCCTGAGGTTGCTGTCCATGGGGCGTCCCGAGCTGCTGCAGATGTTTTTGGAAATCCAGATCCAAACGGCACTGTCCGATGGTGAGCTGCATCCCCGGGAGTTGCAGTTGTTGCAAACCATGGCCGCCACCCTGGGCATAAGCGAAGCCCAGCTCAATGCGCTGCTGGGACGCTGGCAGGGAGAGTTCCGCTTCCAGCAAGGTGGTCGCAGCAAGGGGCCAACACTGGAGGATGCCTATCGCCTGCTGGGTATTTCAGCCGGGGATACGGATCAGCAGGTGAAAAAAGCCTATCGTAAACTGATGAATGAACATCATCCGGATAAGCTGGTGGCCAAGGGCCTGCCGGCGGAAATGATGGAACTGGCCAAGCGCAAGGCCCAGGATATTCAGGCGGCCTACGAAGCGGTGAAGGTTGCCCGCGGAATGCGTTGATATCGAGGAGAAATCCATGAAACACGGAATATATGCTGTCCTGTTGTTATTGGTTGTGCCCTTGGCGTCTGCCGAGGTGTTTGTTACTCCCTTCGGCGGTTACAGCTTTGGTGCCAGTGGCCTGGACGCTAATCTGACCAGAGATAATCAGAGCATAAGCGGGGATATTCAGGCCGAGGAATCGTCCCACTACGGCATCATGCTTGGAGTCTTGACAAGACACCCTGGCAATATCTACCTGCTCTATTCAAACCAGAACACGCAGCTCAAAAGTGGTGGTGACTTCAGTAATCAGCGCATCACCTCGCTCCAACTGGACTATGCCCACCTGGGGGGCAGCCTCTACTTTCCTGTGGGGGACTTTCATCCTTATGTGTCCGCTACCGCAGGCCTGACCCAGATGCGCCCGGGCGATGACTTTAGCAACGAGACCCGATTTTCCATGGGCCTTGGCATCGGAGCCGAGTATCGGCTTGGCGATAATCTGGCCCTGCTGGCGGAAATGCGTGGTTTTGCCACCTTTATCAACGGTGATAACGACTTGTTTTGCAGTGCCGACAACTGTGTGTGGAGGATTGAATCTGATCTCATGTGGCAGGGGCAGGCTAACCTGGGGCTGAGTTTCAGATTTTAACATATGCGTCTATGTGTGCTTGATGGCTATACCCTTAACCCCGGCGATTTGGACTGGTCACCGCTGGCAGCTATTTGTGATTTGCAGTTGTACGATCGCAGCGCTCCCGAAGAGGTGCTGAGCCGCGCCCTGGGAGCTCCCATGCTGCTGACCAACAAAACTGTGCTTAATGGCGATACCTTAAGACAGCTGCCGGGACTCAAATACATAGGGGTGCTGGCAACCGGCACCAATGTGGTGGACATGGAGGCGGCCAAGGCCCTGGGCATTGCCGTCACCAACGTGCCCGCCTATGGCCCCGATGCCGTGGCCCAGATGGTCTTCGCCCATATATTGCATCACGTCAGTCACCTGGCGGAGCACCATAGCGCTGTGGTGGCGGGGGAGTGGAGTCGCAGTCCGGATTTCTGCTTTACCCTGAGCCAGCTGCGCTCCCTCAAGGGCATGCGTCTGGGGATAGTGGGTTTTGGCACCATAGGCCGTCAGGTGGCGCGGATAGGCGCCGCTTTTGACATGGAACTGCTGATAAGCAGCCGCAGCCGGCCGCGGGATTTACCAAATGGTGCCAAATGGCTGCCGTTGCAAGAGCTGTTGCCCTGTGCCGACATAATCAGTCTGCATTGCCCGCTGACGCCGGATACCCGGCATTTGATAAACGAACAGACCCTGGCCCTGATGAAACCCGGCTGTCTCTTGGTCAATACCGCCAGGGGCGATCTGGTGGATGAAGTGGCCCTGGCCGGGGCCCTCAATGCCGGCAAGCTGCAAGCGGCTGTCGATGTGCTCTCCAGTGAGCCACCAAGGCCCGACAACCCACTGCTTCACGCCGCCAATATCAGCATCAGCCCGCATATCGCCTGGGCGACACTGGAAGCGCGGCAAAATCTGATGAATATCGCCGTGGCCAATGTGGCGGCGTTTTTGCGAGGTGAGCGCAGTAACCGACTGGTGTAGCACACCGAGCCTCCCGGAATTCCGGATATCGGCTTCAGTCAGGATGCTGAGGGGCTACTTCCTTCTGAAGGCATTGTTTTGCTGATGAATTTTGTCGCATAATCCCTGAGCCCGGTGGGCCCCTGGAACTGATCATTAAAGGAATTGGCAAGATGCAGGATGTACAGGATTTAGCGGCGGTATTAAGGTCCAACACTCCCATAGTGGTCATTGAAACCTACGAGGAATACCGGGTAATAGAGCTGCTGAAGCGGGTAGCCGCCACCCTGTATCAGCCACTGTTTACCTGGTCTATTACCAGCGGTTTGTCCCGGGTCGACAGGGACATGGGCAGCCAGAAATTCAACGCCGACCCCGGTGATTTACTCGGGCACATCAAATCCACCCAGCAGCAGGGCATTTATGTGCTGTGCGACTTCCATCCCTTTGTGCAGGATGCACCGCGAAATGTGCGTCTGCTTAAAGAGATAGCTCTGGAGTACGATGCGCTGAAACACACCTTGGTACTGGTGAGCCATGCTTTTGAGATCCCACCTGAAATCCGTCGTTACTGTGCCCACTTCCGCTTGTCGTTGCCGAGTAAGAATCAGCTCGAAAACCTGATTATGGATGAGATAGACAAGGTGCGGCGCCAGGGGCTGCCGCTGAGGGTGGACGATGAAGCTGTGGCATGTCTTGCCGATAACCTGCGCGGCGTGACCTTTGATGATGCCCGCAGGCTGATCCACAAGGCGATAGTGGATGATGGCGCCATCACCCATGAAGATGTGGATAAGGTTAATCGAGCCAAGTTCAGTTTGATGGATATGGACGGGGTTCTCAGGTACGAGTACGACACCAGCAGTTTCGCTGACATTGCCGGACTGCATAACCTCAAGGAATGGCTCAAGCTTCGTCATCCCCAAATGAGGGATACCTCCGCGCCATCGCCCAAGGGGATTATGCTGCTGGGGGTTCAGGGCAGCGGCAAGAGCCTTGCAGCCAAAGCGGTGGCCGGCGTGTGGCAGCGGCCCTTGTTACGGCTCGACATGGGCGCACTCTACAACAAATACATAGGCGAAACCGAAAAGAACCTGCGTCAGGCGCTGGAGCTGGCGGATTTGATGTCGCCCTGTGTGCTCTGGATTGATGAAATTGAGAAGGGCATCAGTGGCGGCAGCAGTGATGAAGGGACATCACAGCGCATCCTGGGCGCGCTGTTGACCTGGATGGCCGAACGTAAGAGCGATGTATTTCTGGTGGCCACGGCCAACGATATCCAGGCTCTGCCACCCGAGTTGATGCGCAAGGGGCGCCTGGATGAAATCTTCTTTGTCGATTTGCCCGATGAAGAGATCCGCAAGGCTATATTCCTCATTCACTGCAAAAAACGGGGAGTGGATGTGACCAGCATGGATCTGGGGCTCTTGTCACGCACCAGTGTGGGATTCAGCGGTGCCGAGATTGAACAGGCGGTCATTTCCGCCATTTATGCCGCCGCAGGACGGCAGCAGCAGGTAGATCAGGAGATTATCCTTGAAGAGCTGTCGCGCACCCGGCCCTTATCCGTGGTGATGCGGGAGAAAATTCTCGCGCTCAAGGCCTGGGCTCAAGGCAGGACTGTGAACGCTCACTAAGATGTATCCGCTTCACCGAACTCAACATTATCGCTCCCGCGCCACAGCAGCTTACAGGTGGCGCAGCTAAGCACTTCTATCTGCATCAGCTGATGTAGATTCTTGCACCAAAGCAAATCAGCGCAAAAATAGTTAATCTGCTACAATGGCGCCGGTCTTGGTGCCACACCTGCACCACACCCCATTTTCAGCCCGTTTGCTGTAGCTCCGGCCACAGCCCTATCGCAAGTGAAGGATATCCCCTTGAGCCAACAACAGTCACAGGCCTTTTCCACCTTGGCCCTTAAACCTGCCCTGCTTGAAAACCTCGGCACCCTTGGGTTCCAGGCCATGACCGAGATCCAGGCCCAGAGTCTGCCGGCCATCCTGGCCGGAACAGATGTGATAGGCCAGGCCAAGACGGGCTCGGGCAAGACCGCTGCCTTTGGTCTGGGATTGCTGCATCACCTTGAGGTGAAGCGCTTCCGCATTCAGAGCCTGGTGCTGTGTCCAACCCGGGAGCTGGCAGAGCAGGTGGCCCAGGACATACGGCTGTTGGCCCGCGGCATCCACAATATCAAGGTGTTGACCCTGTGTGGTGGTGTTCCCATGGGCCCCCAGGTGGGATCCCTGGAGCACGGCGCCCATATCATAGTCGGCACTCCGGGCCGGGTACTCGATCACCTGGAGCGAGGTCGCCTGGATTTGAGCCATCTCAACATGCTGGTGCTTGATGAGGCCGATCGCATGCTGGAAATGGGCTTTGCCGATGCGCTCGACAATATCATCGCCCACACCCCGGCCGATCGGCAGACCCTGTTGTTCAGCGCCACCTTTCCGGAGCAGATCCAGGCCATTGCCGCCCGTATCATGCGCTCTCCGCTGATGGTCAAGGTTAACGCTACCCATGACAGCGTCAGCATCAGCCAGCACTTCTTTGAGCTGGATAAGCACGGCAGCCGGATGCAGGCGCTGAAACTCCTGCTGCTGGAACACCAGCCCGGCAGTGCCGTGGTGTTTTGTAACACCAAGCGTGAAACCCAGATGGTGGCCGATGAGCTAGCCGACAATGGCTTCAGCGTGCTGGCACTGCACGGCGATATGGAACAGAAAGACCGGGAACAGACCCTGCTGCGCTTTGCCAATGGCAGCGCCTGTGTGCTGGTGGCCACAGATGTGGCGGCCCGGGGCCTGGATATCGAGGCTCTGGATGCTGTGTTTAACTTCCATCTGGCCCATGACACAGAGGTGCACATTCACCGTATCGGTCGCACCGGCCGGGCCGGCAGTCAGGGGGCGGCCTACAGTTTTTACAGTCATCAGGACGGCATGAAACTGGCCTTGCTGGAAGACTACTTGGGTTATGCCATAGTGGCCGAAAGCCTGCCATCACTGGCGGCGCTGGACAAGCAACCGCGCCAGGCGGCCATGGTGACCTTGCAGATTGACGGCGGCAAGAAACAGAAGCTGCGTCCAGGTGACATACTGGGCGCCCTGACCGCCGGTGATGATGGCCTTGCCGGCACCGAGGTGGGCAAAATTCAGATGGGTGACATCCGCGCCTTCGTGGCCGTGAGCCGCGGCGCCGCCAACCGGGCCCTTAAGCAGCTGCAAAAGGGCAAGATCAAGGGCCGCAGTTATCGCGCCTGGTTGCTGAAGTAATGCCGTTTGGGGCAAAGGCCTGCGTCTTTGCCCCGCTTTCTCCTTAGACCTGTTTTGCCCCTTGCAATAGGCCCGCCGGGCAAATTTTCGCCTTTTTTAAGCTAAGGTGATATACCTAGACAGATGCTTGCGCCAATGCGCGGTTTTTGCTCCCGGGTAGTCATGGAACAGTTAGCGTTTTTCGATATCCCCAGTCCCTGTATCAACGTCTGTCAGAATGACAGCCGTGGCTATTGCCTGGGCTGTTTTCGCAGCCGCGATGAGCGTTTCCACTGGAACAGCTATTCCGATGCCCAAAAACACGAAGTGATGCGCCTGTGTCGCGATCGCAAGCGGCGTAAGTTGCTGGCGCTGTACAAGGCCAGGCAGGAAGCTTTGGCGGCCGAGCGCGCCAATGCCAATGGCAGCCTGAACCTGGAAGAGAATGAACCACTGCTCGACCTCGGTGACTTCAATCTCGACTGATTCAATCTACCTTTAACCATTTCAGTCGGGATTAAAGGGAAAGCGCAGTTCAAAGCGGGTGTCGCCCGGTTGGCTGCTTAATACCACCTTGCCTTTGTGACGCTGCATGATGCGGCTGATGATGGCCAATCCCAAGCCATGGCCCTTGTTGGCATTGCGCTCCGAATCCAACCGGTAAAAGGGCTCAAATATCCGTTGCTGCTCTGCCTCCGGGATCCCCTGGCCATCATCCCTGACCTCAATGCAGGCGCCCCTGTGATTTTGCCACAGCCTGACCCTGACTTCCTTTTCGGCAAAACGCTGGGCATTGGTGACAAGGTTTTGCAGCGCCCGCTCCACCAGTGCGGCATCGGCACGGATAAGCAATGGTGTCGCCGGTAGCTCAAGCTGGATTTGCGGCCCCCCACGGCGCCCCAGACGCTCGACACCCTGCTGCACCAGGGCGCCCAGCTCGCATGGTTCAAAATGGATCCCGGCCTGCTGGGACTCCAACCTGGCATAGGTCAGCAGCTCCTGCACCAAATCTTCGATTTCGCCTATGTCCAATTGCATGTCCTGCATCAGCTGGGTGCGTTTTTCGGGATTGGGGCAATGGGTCGGCAACAGCGCCAGGGCAAACTTGAGTCGTGCCAATGGAGTGCGGATCTCGTGGGACACGGCATTGGTCAGCTGTTTCTGATCATCGATAAGGGCGCCTATGTGACGGGCCATCTCGTTAAAAGTGTCGGCCAGGGCTGCCACCTGGGAGCCTTTGGACAAGTTAATACGGGTATCCCAGCGGGCCCGCCCCAGCGCGGCGGCGGCCTCACGCAGAGTACGCAAATCCCGTGACAGGGGCCAGACCCACACCAGGGCCACGCCGGCAAGCAGCAGGTAAAAGAACAAGGTAAACAGCCACCTGAGATTTTCCTGCGGATCGACACGCACCGGCCCTGCGACCAGAACCTGTTCGCCCAGGCGCAGCAGATGTTGTTCATGACTGTCGTCGAGACGGATTGTAACCAGCTGGTTTTTGGACAGCTGGTCATTGTTGCCCATGGCGATATCCGCGGCGTTCACCAGGCTCAGGGGAAAATCCGGGTTCGGCTCCATGGCCTCCAAAAAATGGGCGCGTTCCGCCGGGGGGATGGCCTTGAGCAGCTGACCCAGAGCCAGCAAGGGGGCGTCTTCGCTGTGGCTGTCGGCCACCTTGCTTTGCCACAGGCTGTCCAGGGTCCAACCTATGCCGAGTACCGACAGGCTCAGAAGTAAATAGAGGCTGACAAAGAGTCGCTTCACCGTCAGCTGTTCCAGGCTTCGGGAGCAAACAGGTAGCCCTGACCCCAAACCGTCTTGATCCGAAACGGGGTATCCAGGTTATCCCCGAGTTTTTTGCGCAGCCTGGAGATGCGCACATCTATCTTCCTGTCCCGACCGTCGAAGTCTATGTTCAGCAGGTAGTGATAGATGTACTGGCGGCTCAGCACCTGACCGGCCTGTGAGGCCAGCAGCCACAGCAGTTCGAACTCGTGACTGGTGAGATCCACTTGCCTGTCTCCCAGACGGATCATCTGGGTGTGGGGATCGATACTGAGTTTGCCAAAGGTCAGGCTCTTGCTGTCGCTGGGCTTGGGCGGCTGACTGTGGCGCCTGAGCAGATTATTGATCCTCGCCACCAAGAGTGCCGGGTCCACGGGTTTGACCACGTAGTCATCGGCACCGAGTTCCAGGCCCTTGATTTGATCTTCACTGCTTCCCAGGGCGCTCATCAGCAATATCGGACCGGAGAAGTAATCCGGCAGCTTCTCACACAGGCTCAGGCCATCCATTCCCGGCAGCATGATATCCAGCAGTATGATGTCGGGATGATAGTTGATCAGCCGCGTCAATACCGTATCGCCGCGGCGTTCCACTTCCACGTGCATATCGTGGGTCTTGAGAAAGTCCACTATCAGGTTAGCCAGGCGGATATCGTCCTCCACCAAGAGGACACGATAAAGGGGCTGGTTCATCAGAATAAACTCCAGGGATTACGGAAACGTCTTCTGAAACTGGACTCGGTCACAGGTTTAACCTGCAACCTTGCCTCGGCCAGAGGTTGACTGTCGGACTTGTCCAGCAAGACAAATTCTACGTCCCTGTCGGCGCTGATATTAATGGTGAGCTCTGTGAGTCCTTCTTCGGGGCACCAGAGTGCCGGGGTCTCAAGTTTGGCTTCTATGCAGATGGGGCCCGGTGCCGTCCATTGCAGCTCCAGGCGAATGTCACAGTCGTTGGCATCCTTCTCTGTCAGGCACAGGCTGGGCCTGAGGCTCAGTGAAGGCTCGGGCGCTATATCCCCCCGGGCCTCGGCCTGCAGCAGAAGCAATAAGATCAATAGGAAGTAGAATCTTGATGCCATGGTCACATTCATCAGAAGCTGTACCCTATGCCGAGAAAGTAAGCCAGGCTGTCATCTTCCACCACCAGGGGACTGGCGCTGATACTTTCAGCCAGGCGGGTGTAACGCACCATGCCCAGCAGCTCCCAGTGCTGCGCCAACGGGTAGCTGAGGTTGAGTTCCAGACCCCGGTTCCAGCCCGAGGTGGCCTGATAGGTTTGACTCCAGTAAAGGTTTTCCGTGGGCCTGACGCCGTAGTAGTAAGCCACCAGGTCTTTGCTCTTCCAATCGGCAAACACCGAGGCTGTGGTGGTCAGATCGCCAAAATTTATCCCGTACTCCCATTTGAACTGGACTTCACTGCCCTGGTGGACCCCAAACAGGTCGTGCATCCAGGCCAGCTTGATCATCCCGAGCTTACTGAAGTAATAAGCTTCCAATCCCCCCAAATAGGTGAAATTCCGGGTTTCAAGTTCATCAAAGCTGGTCAGTTCATCTTCGCCACTGGGGTCTATTACCGGGCCTTGATCTATCGGCACGTCCCTGTTGCTCAGGTTGCCGGTAATAAACAGGTTGGCCGGATCCCAGCGATCGAAATAGGCCCTGTCGCTGGCGAAGTTGCCGGCGAGGTTAAGGCTGAAGCGGTCATCTTCCCACAGTATGTAGCCCAGGCTGCCGTTATCGAAATACCAGTCATCACCGTAGTAGGCTATCTCGGGTACCAGGTAGAGGGGGATGTCATTATGTTCACGCAGTGGATTGCTGCGCTCGCCGTAGCCCAATGCCAGCCCCAATTCCCAACTGTTACTCTCAATACACCCATGCTGTGCATCGCAACCCGGGGCAGCCCAGGCCGCAGGCAACAGCAATAGCGCAGTGCAAAAACTGAGAAGTTTAATCATTGTTGATTTGACGTTACTGAATCTGTTGAGGGGCACAAAAGTAACATTAATCGCAAATATCAGCAGCGGCAAATTCCCGGCTGTTGCAAATTGATACTTTGGTTACAAAAAAGCAGCAGGCCCCTTATCGCCCGGCGTGGCGCCGTTAGCGGAACAGGTTGCACAGGGCAGAGAGTTGCTTTTGCTGTGGGGTTTGGGCCTGTCCCAGGGGCATGGCCAGGCCGACGGTGCGTTTGAGCTCTATGTCTGCCAGCGGGCGGAACACTATATCCTGCTGCTCCAGCAGCGCCGGAATGGCCGGCACCAGGGCTATTCCCAGCCCCGCCGCCACCAAGCCGACGGCGTATTCCACCGTCTGGATCCTGGCCCTGACCTGCAGCTTGATACCCTCCATATCCAGCAGCTGCTGCAGGCTGGTCAGCGCCTCACAGGGAGCCCTGTGAATAAAGGGCTGCTGATGCAAATCCTCCAGCCTGACCGCACTTTTCAGCCCCAGGCTCATGGACGGGGGGATGGCCAGCACATAGGTGTCGTGCCACATGGGCAGAAAACTCTCGTTGATCCCCAGATCGCTTGTGGTAATGATGCGGGCATCGCTGTCCTCGGTAGGTTCCACCAGGGTGAGATCCATATCCGGACAGGCGGCGGTGAACTCCTTGAGCAGCATACTCATGCGCTGCACCCCGAGGGAGCGGATAAGCCCAAGGCGGAAGGGCACCTGGATTTCCTGTTTGGCAAACAGCGACTGAATGGCGCGGGATTCGTTCAGCAGCCGCCGCGCTAAAGGATAAAGCCGCATGCCGGCATCCGTGGGGGTAATGCCCTTGCCGTGGCGATGAAACAGCTGGGTATTGAGCTCGGATTCCAGTTGTGAGATGGCGGCAGATATCGACGGCTGGGCAATGTAGCAGTGCTTGGCGGCGGCACTGATGCTGCCCTTCTCCAGCACAACTACGAAGTAATTCAAGCTCTTGAGATTCATCTTTACCTCAGCGTCAGATATAGGGAAAAGCTATGGATGTTAAAGAAAAAGAATATTTTTCCTAAGCCAGCATTATGCCTATGCTAATGCCATTCGCAAATTCCCCGGACACTTTTGCCCGGGAGTTCACATAACCGCAGCCCTAAGCTCTGCCGACCAAGTTCGGAACTTAAGCGCCAAAAATAAGGACAACCCTATGACCCGCGTTCATTTTGACTGGCAAGACCCGTTGCAATTCAATTCCCTGCTGACCGAAGAAGAGCGGATGATCCGCGACATGGTCCATGGCTATGCCCAGGACAAGCTGATGAGCCGGGTGCTGATGGCCAACCGCGAAGAGCACTTCGATCGCGAAATCATGAACGAGCTGGGTGAACTGGGCCTGTTGGGGCTCACCTTGCCGGAACAGTACGGCTGCGCCAACGCCAACTATGTCAGCTATGGTCTGGTGGCCCGTGAAGTGGAGCGGGTCGACAGCGGTTATCGCAGCGCCATGAGCGTACAGTCCTCGCTGGTAATGCACCCTATCTACGCCTACGGCTCCGAGGCCCAGCGCATGAAGTACCTGCCCAAGCTCGCCACCGGTGAGTGGGTCGGCTGTTTCGGCCTGACCGAACCCGATGTGGGCTCGGATCCTGCCGGGATGAAAACCCGCGCCGAGCGCATCGATGGCGGCTATCGCATCAACGGTGCCAAGATGTGGATCACCAACAGCCCCATAGCCGATGTGTTCGTGGTTTGGGCCAAGCTCGACGGCGTGATCCGCGGCTTCGTGCTGGAGAAGGGTATGAAGGGTCTGTCTGCACCCAAGATTGAGGGCAAGTTCTCCCTGCGTGCCTCCATCACAGGTGAAATCGTCATGGACAACGTGGAAGTGGGCGAAGATGCACTGCTGCCAAACGTTGAGGGTTTGAAAGGTCCCTTTGGTTGCCTCAACAAGGCGCGCTTCGGTATCGCCTGGGGCGCATTGGGCGCCGCCGAATTCTGCTGGCACGCCGCCCGTCAGTACAGCCTCGACCGGATCCAGTTCAACCGTCCCCTGGCGGCCACCCAGCTCATTCAGAAGAAGCTGGCCGACATGCAAACCGAAATCACCACGGGTCTGTTTGCCTGTCTGCAGGCCGGTCGCCTGATGGATCAGGATGCCCTGCCGGTGGAAGCCATTTCCCTTATCAAGCGTAACTCCTGCGGCAAGGCGCTGGATATCGCCCGCGTCGCCCGTGACATGCACGGCGGCAATGGCATCAGCGACGAATTCCACGTTATCCGCCATGTGATGAACCTGGAAGCCGTCAACACCTACGAAGGCACCCACGACATCCACGCGTTGATCCTGGGTCGTGCCCAAACCGGCATCCAGGCCTTCGGCTGATTGCATTATTCCAGGGGGCCGACGGCCCCCTGCTTTTTTGTCGAACCCGGGGGCTTGCAGTCTGGCCCCCGGCATTTTGCCGTGGCCGGTTGCGGCCGCGGATGACGCCACTCAGGGTGGCCTTGCAAGGCAGGATGGGCAATGGAAGACAGAGCGATAGCCATAGACAAACAATTTCTGGAGCGGGTCGGCGACGGCTCGGTCCTGAACATACTCAATGACATCAGCGAGGGCTGGGATCACCGCAGCCTGGGGCTGAGCGACGCCGACTTTGTTGGTATCTTCGAATCCCAGCTCAAGAGCCGTTTGCTGGATTTGGAATCGCGGCGCATGCGGGCCCGCAATCAGGGTTTTTATACCATAGGTTCCTCGGGGCACGAGGGCAACGCCGCCGTGGCCGCAGCGCTGCGGCCGACGGACATGGCATTTTTGCACTACCGCAGCGGCGCCTTTATGGTGGAGCGTGGTCGCCAGGTACCGGGGGAAACCCAGCTGTGGGATATGCTGCTGTCCTTTGCCGCCTCCAGTGAAGATCCGATTTCCGGCGGTCGCCACAAGGTGCTGGGCAGCAAGACCCTGCTGATCCCGCCCCAGACCTCCACCATTGCCTCCCACTTGCCCAAGGCCGTGGGTGCCGCCCTCAGTATTCCGCTGACCAGTCGGCTCAGGGTTGAGGCCGTGATGCCCCATGATGCCCTGGTGATGTGTAACTTCGGTGATGCCTCGGCCAACCATGCCAGCGCCCAGACCGCCATCAATGCCGCCGGTTGGGCCGCCTATCAGGGCGTGCCGCTGCCGCTGATGTTTGTCTGTGAAGACAACGGCATAGGCATTTCCACCTCCACCCCCAAGGGTTGGATCCGCGCCAACTTTGAGCACAGGCCCGGGATCCAGTATTTCTATTGTGACGGCCGCGATCTGCTCGACACCTTCAAGGTGACCCGCGAAGCCGCCGACTGGTGCCGTCGTCACCGTAAGCCCGTGTTCCTGCATGTGCGCACCGTGCGCCTGATGGGCCATGCCGGCAGCGATGCCGAAATTGCCTACCTGCCGAAGGAGCGTATTTTTGCCACCGAGGCCCAGGATCCATTGCTGGTGAGTGCCGCCCAGCTGATCGATGCCGGTCTGATGACGCCTGCGGCCATTGTCGACTTGTACCAGGAACTCAAGGCCCGTATCGGCGCCATCGCCCTGGTGGCCGCCGGCAGGCCCAAGCTCACCACAGCCAAAGATGCCATGGCCAGCATAGTGCCACCCAAGGCCGATGTTGCCCCCATAACTCCGCTGGACGAGGCCCAGCTGGGCGAACTGTTCAAGGCAGACCGCCAGTCCATCGGCAAACCGGTGCACATGGGCAAGCTGATTAACCTGGCCCTGACCGAACTGATGGCCAGCCGCGACAACATAGTGATTTGCGGTGAAGACGTGGGCAAGAAAGGCGGCGTCTACGGCGTGACTTCGCGCCTGGTGGACCGCTTTGGTCCCAACCGGGTGATCAACACCCTGTTGGATGAAACCTCCATTCTGGGTATGGCCACGGGTATGGCCCATAATGGCCTGCTGCCGATCCCGGAGATCCAGTTCCTGGCCTATGTCCATAACGCCGAAGATCAGATCCGCGGTGAGGCCGCGACCCTGTCCTTCTTCTCCAATGGTCAGTTCACCAACCCCATGGTGATCCGCATCGCCGGTCTGGCCTACCAGAAGGGCTTTGGCGGTCATTTCCACAATGACAACTCCTTCACCCTGTTCCGGGATATTCCCGGGCTGATCCTCGCCTGTCCATCCAATGGCAAGGATGCGGTGGAGATGCTGCGTGAATGCGTGCGTCTGGCGCGGGAAGAGCAGCGGGTGGTGGTGTTCCTCGAACCCATTGCCCTGTACATGACCCGGGATCTGCATGAAGCAGGCGACAGCCTGTGGGCCGCCGATTATGTGCCCGAACGCGAGGCGACCCCCATAGCGCTCGGCGAACCCGGCATCCACGGCAAGGGCAAAGACCTGTGCATCATCACCTACGGCAACGGTTATTTCCTCAGCCGCCAGGCCGAGAAGCAGCTCAGGGAGCAGGGCATAGACTGCACCATAATGGACTTGCGCTTCCTGGTGCCCCTGAACGAGCAGGCCATAGCCGAGCAGGCGAGCCAATGCCGCCACGTGTTGATTGTCGACGAATGTCGCCGCAGCGGCTCGGTGTCCGAGGCCATAGTCACGGCACTGCATGAACGTCTGGGGGCGGCTTGTCCGCCGCTGGCACGCCTTAACGCCGAGGACTGCTTTATTCCGCTGGCCGATGCCGCCACCCTGCCGCTGCCGAGCCGCGACAGCATAGTGGCCGCAGCCCTTGCCCTGGTGCAAAAGGGCACGGCAGACATAATCAACATGGAGGCCCGCGCATGAGCCAGACAACAGAAAACCGCGTCAAAGAGCGGGTAGTGGTCATAGCCCCGGGCCGTGGCTGCTACAACAAGGAAGAGCTGGGCTACCTGGCGCGGCTGCATCCCGACAAGCAGGACTTTATTGCCGATATCGACAGTTACCGCCGGGCCTGTGGCCAGAGTTCCATTGCCGCACTGGACGGTGAATCCAAGTATTCCTTCAAGCTGCACACCCCGGGCGAAAATGCCTCGGCACTGATCTACGCCTGTGCCATGGCCGACTTTATGGACATAGACAGGGAGCGCTTTGAGATAGTGGCGGTCACGGGCAACTCCATGGGCTGGTACATAGCCCTGGCGCTGGCCGGCGCACTGGATGCCGAAGGTGCCATCGGGGTGATCAACACCATGGGCTCCATGATGGCCGATGGCCTTATCGGCGGTCAGTTGATTTATCCCGAAATGGATGACAAGTGGCACAAGGATGACGCCAAGAGCGCGCTTATCGACAGTGTCATAGCCCAGGTGAACCAGACCGAGGGCTGTGCCCTGTTCACGTCCATCTTCCTCGGTGGCTACCGGGTGTTGGCGGGCAACGAGGCCGGCCTCAAGCTGGCCGAAAGCCTGCTGCCGTCACTGGAAGATCGCTACCCCATGCGGCTGTATAATCACGGCGCCTTCCACTCGCCGCTGCTGGGGGCCATTTCCGAGCGCGGCAAGCGCGAGCTGCCCGAAAGCCTGTTCCGCAAGCCCGCCATCCCCATGGTGGACGGCCGCGGGCAGATCTGGACCCAATACAGCACAGATACCCACAAACTGTGGGATTACACCCTGGGGCATCAGGTGCTTGAGCCCTATGACTTCAGCAAGGCAGTGGCGGTGGCGGTCAAGGAGTTCGCGCCGGATCGGGTGTTGGTGCTGGGGCCGGGCAATACCCTGGGTGGCCCTGTGGCCCAGAGCCTTATCGACATCAACTGGTTTGGCTGGGCCGACAAGGCGAGCTTCAGCGCTGGCCAGGCCGAGGATCCGCGGATGTTGGCACTGGGAATGGAAAGCCAGCGCTCGGCGGCACTGAAACAAAAATAACCTTCCAAGGCCCCCTCAGCGGGGCCTTGATTTTTCACCGTCCCCGCAGCTTGGCAAGCGGTGCGGGGGCGGGCCTCTATTCGGCTTTAGCCTGTATCCCGGGTTAATCCAGGGACGTCAGTGGCTGGTAGCCCATCTCGTTCAACTGTTCGTTGAGGCAGCCCAGCAAGAATTTTTGCATGTCGGCGGCTTCCACCTGATCTTCCAGGGCAATTTGCTGACACACGGCCTTGATCTGCACTACATCTTCCGTGGGGGCGGGGGGTAAATCCGTGACCGGCTCATCCTCGGTGGCGCTGAGCGGCTGTGACAGCAGGGCCAGCAACAGGACAGACAGGGAGGAGAGGGCGGGGAGGTTACGCATTTTTTTTCCTTTAACTTAATAGGTTACCGGCCAATGGTGACGCTTGGCACCATTCCAATGCCGGTGACGGCGCCATTCTGACAGCTGAGTCAATAGTTGCATATTGATATATTTTCCCATTGTCGGTGAGCAAATTTTTCCTTGATGTCTTTTCGGCAACCCTTGCCTGTTGGCCTTTTAAGCTGGCATATTCAAGTAGTTATTTTTCAAGGAATATTCATCATGTATCCCGAACCACTGCAAGATCAGAAGGGGCGCATCAAGCTGCGTCACAGCGAGGAATCAGATGCTGCCGCCGTGCGTGCCATCTATGCCCAGCCCAGTTGTTTCGCCTCCACCCTGCAGGCGCCCTTTCCATCCCTGGCCCGCTGGCAGCAAAGACTCGGCAGTCTGCCGGACAATTGCTACAGCCTGGTGGCCGAAATCGATGGTGAAGTGGTGGGCCAGATTGGCATGGAAGTCTGTGCAGCCCCCAGACGCAAGCACGTGGCAACCCTGGGTATGGCGGTCAGTGAAGATTTTCAGGGCATAGGCGTGGGCTCGGCCCTGTTGGCGGCCATGATGGACTTGGCCCATAACTGGCTGGCGGTGCGCCGCATCGAGCTTGAGGTGTACACGGACAATCATGCGGCCATTCGCCTGTATAAACGCCACGGCTTTGTTATTGAAGGCGAGGCCATAGGCTATGGCTTTCGCAACGGTGAATACGTGGATGCCTTCCTGATGGCCAGCCTGAGAGAATTCAGTTGAATCATTTGCCGGGGCAGATGCACCGGCTTGGATTACACTTTATCCGGGTAATATTCCGAAGGAGCTGTCGCCATGATCCCCAAAGCTTGTATCAAGCTTGGTACCACCACGACCTTTGACAGTCGCAAAGCGCCGCAGCAGCTGCTGCAGCCCCATATCCCCAAGGCCGGATTCCATTGCCGGCTGGAGTTGCTCAGTGGTGAGCTGGACTACCTGAGCCTGCGCGCTGATGGGCAGCCATTGCAGCTCAGGCTCAAGGCCAATGAACGGGTGCTGTTGCACTCGGGTCACAGCTATTGCCTCAAGCCCCTGGCGGAAACCGCACAATTCCGCTTCAGTGTGTTCGCCACACCGGGTCAGGGGAGCCCGGGAGAGCAGAGCCTGAGCCAGTTTCTTGCCCCCGGCAGCGATAGCTGAGGCTGCTCAAGGGTATTGATTGCGCACCGCGGGGATATCGCTCAAGTACTCGACAAACTCCACCTCGAAACCATCGGGGTCGAGGAAATAGAGATTGCGACGGCCGCTGTCCGGTGCCCCGTCCTTGGCCACAGGAAACCCGGCCTGCGCCAGTCTTGCCACCAGGGCATCCAAGTTATCCACCACAAAGGCAAAGTGAGCCAGGCCCGTCTGGTGACCGCTCAGATCCCGGTTATCCCCCTCGCCATCGTTATTGAGCGCCAGGTATTGATAGTCATCGCCAAAGTGCAGCCATTGACGCGGCTTGCCGTACCAACTGCCCTCTCCGCCGCCGCGCACTTGCCAATGGGGGAAGGCCGCCCGGTAAAAACTCAGGCTGCGCTCAAGGTCTTTTACCACCAGGTTGATGTGTTCCAGTCTGATCATGATTGACTCCTTGTAAGGTTATTCGGCACCAGAGACCCTGGTGTCATGCCGTTGCATTCTTGCGGATATCCACCCGCCAGGGTGGGCTCAGGCGGTTGTCGCCACCATGGAACAACACCACCTGGTTGCCGGCGGGATCCCTGAGTCTGGCCTCCCGCCACAGCCAGCGCTCGTCCCTTGGCAAGGATTCAAAAGCCAGGCCCGCCTGCTGCAATTCTTCCACCCAGGCATCAAGCCGGTCCGATTCAAAGTAAATGCGCCAGCCGCTCTCTTGCAGCATCTGCGCATCCACCAGGTGCAGGGAAAAGCTGCTGTCACCCTCGGGGCAGACAAAGCGGGCATAGTGGGGGGTGTCCACTATCTGGATGGCACCCAGGGTCAGGTAGAAGTCGACTGCGGCGGCGAGATCTGTCGCCGGCAGGGTTATTTGGTTCATTCTCATCAGTTATCTCCTTACATGCCGTAACGGAAAGGATCCCGGTATTCTTTGAGTGGTTGCAGCGCCCTCGCGTAATGCCCAAGCAACTCCAGGCTGGCATCTATGCGCTCACGGATGGCGATATCGTGTGGCAGTTGCGCTTCCCTGGGCTGGGGATGGAGCATTTCATCCACGTCCCGGACTATGATGTTGGCGGGGATAAATACCAATTTGTTGTTTTTATTGCCGCTTTGCATCAGTTCCCCCAGGGGGAACACGCCGTTGATGCCGGCGCTGACCGACACCAACAGCGCCGGTTTGTGGCCGGTGACCGGCACGCTGGCGTTCATCAGCAATTGCTTTAACAGTGGTGTTGCCATGCCGCTCCACTCGGGGGTGATCAGTATGTAGGCGTCCGATGCGGCCAGTTTCGGCTCCAGCACCTGCCAATCGGTGCCCTTGCTTTCCTGGCTGTCGCCATCCCAAAAGGGCAATGACAGCTCGGCCAGATCCACCACTTCCAGTTGTGCAAAGTGTCCCTGGCGTTCCGCTTCCTGTGCCAGAAAGCGCGCGACCCGGCCGCTTTGGGAGGGGTGACGTTGGCTGCCGTTGATTATGGTGAGTCGCATTTTATAAATCCTTTGGTTTGCAAATTAAATTGTAAACTAATTGGTTTATTTAATCCTGTAAAGATAAAATAAATAAAAAAGTTTACTTAATCTGAAGATCAGCAATAATGCTGACAAGCACAGTAAGTACCGGATACAGATGAAGACCACAGACAAGATCCTTGAGCGCCTGAAATTGCATGGCCCCCAGACCGCCAACGAACTGGCGGCCGAGCTGGGATTGACCTCCATGGGGGTGCGCCAGCATCTGCTGTCTTTGGAGGCCCAGGGCCTGCTGGGTTTTGAGGACAGGAGCGAGGGCCGTGGTCGTCCGGCGCGGTATTGGTGCCTGACCGAGGCCAGCCAGAACCATTTTGGCGATCGCCACGAGGATCTGACCCTGAGACTGATAGAGTCGGTCAAGGTCATCTTCGGCGATGAGGGGCTGGACAAGCTTATAGGTCACAGGGAGCAGGCCAGCGCGGCTCAATATGCTGCGGCCATGGCCGACTGTGATGATCTGCGCGCCAGATTGGAAGCCCTGGCGACGGAGCGCAGTCGTGAGGGCTATATGGCCGAGGTGCAAGAGGATGAGCGTGGTCTGTGGCTGCTGGAAAACCACTGTCCCATCTGTGCCGCCGCCCGTGAGTGCCAGAATTTTTGCCGCTCCGAGCTTAAGCTGTTCAGCGAGCTCTTGGGGCCCGGGGTCAGCGTCAGCCGCGAGGAGCATATCCTCGGTGGCGCCCGTCGCTGTGCCTATCTGATCAAGGTCGACTGATATGCGCGGCAAAAGGGGGCGGCTCGACCGGCTGCTGGCGGTGCATTTGCAGATCCCGCGCAAAAGCGTGCGGGCCCTGTTGGCCGAAGGTCGCATCAGCCTCGATGGTGATACTGTCAGCGCGCCGGATCTCCAGGTGGACGAGTTTTGCAAGTTGGCGCTGGATGGCGAGTTATTGCTGGGCTGGGATCCCGTCTATCTGATGTTGCACAAGCCCGCCGGGATCCTCAGCGCCACCAGTGACGCCGAGCAGGCAACGGTGATGCAGTTGTTGCCCGAGGCGCTGCATCCCGGGCTGCATATAGTGGGACGGCTCGACAAACACAGCTCGGGTCTGGTGCTGCTGACCAACGACAGCCGCTGGTCCGAGAGCCTGATGCAGCCCGATGCCCATGTGCCCAAGTTGTACCGGGTGACCCTGGCCAACCCCATAGCGCCGGAGGCGGTGCAGGCCTTTGCCGAGGGCATGTATTTCGATTTTGAGGATATCACCACCCGCCCGGCCCGCCTGGTCATAGAAGCTCCCCGGGTGGCACTGGTGGAGCTGACCGAGGGCCGTTACCATCAAATCAAGCGCATGTTTGGCCGCTTTCGCAATCCTGTTGTGGCACTGCACCGCCTCAAGGTGGGCAATATCAGCCTGGATGCCTCTTTGGCACCGGGACAGTGGCGCCATTTAGGTGCCGCAGAAGTGGCCGATGCCAGAAAAATAGTTGAATAAGGACAATAAGATGTCAGCTGAATTGCAAATCGAGGATATCAAGCTTGGCGACGGCAAGACCGTGGTCAAGGGAGCACTCATTACCACCCATTACGAGGGCTTTCTCGCCGATGGCAGCAAGTTCGATTCCTCCCGCGACAAGGGCCGTCCCTTCCAGTGCGTAATAGGCACAGGTCGGGTGATCAAGGGCTGGGATCAGGGCCTGATGGGCATGCAGGTGGGCGGGGTGCGCAGGCTTAAAGTGCCGGCTCATTTGGCCTATGGTGAGCGGCAGATGGGCGATAAGATACCGCCCAATTCCGATCTGACCTTTGAGATAGAGCTGCTGGAAGTGCTGACCCGGGACGACTGAGCCGGGCGCCTTGTCCTTCAGCCGGTCTGCTTGCTGTTGTCGAGGGTTTTCTTGTCGTAATACTCGAACGGAAACAAATTGCGCAGCCTCTGGATTATGGTTTCTCCCACATTGGCGGATACGTGCAACCGCACATCCCCCAAGCGTTCGGCCCGCACAGTGCAGGTCAGTTTCTCCGCCTTGGCAATGGCCCGGCATTCACGCTCGAATTTTTCCGGGATCTTGCCCTTGTGACTCACCAGACGGCCCTGTTTGAAATGCATTTCGAACAGGGTTAATCCCTTGCGACTGCCGGCAAAAAACAGCCGGTACAGCAAGGCGAGACCTATGAGGACAAAGACGATTTTCAGCACTGTGGCTACCATGGCATTTCCTTGTGGTGTTTTTGTTAAAGATACCCCCTAACTTTTGTCCGGAAAAGAGTCCGGGATCGCAAAAATCGCTCTTGTCCGCGGCGGGTGGAAGCTCTACCCTGATACAGCAATAATGCGGCCGGATAGAGGAAGGAATCATGTCACTTGCCAATGCCCGAGGATGGGCTCAGGTCTGCGATAAGCAGATCCAAATACTGCAGAATTTGCAGTCCACATTCCCGCAGCGCCAGAGCGCCCTGACGCGCCTGAGTCAGCAGTGGAGCGAATTGAAGCAGCAGCTCAATGACGGCAAGGTGCCGCGCCTGGCTCAGTAGCCAATTCAACAACAGAAACCGCCCAAGGGCGGTTTTTTTATGGCCGGGAGATACTTGTAAAAGCCGCCCCAATCGGCCTAGTCTGGGTGTAGTTGCTTAAGCGGCGGGTAACTGCCGGCCGCGCACTCAGGTACAGGGAGGATGTATGGGGATAGCCAAAAAGCGCAGTGACTGGGAACATCTGGCCGCCAGCCTGACCATTAATGGCCGGGCCTTTATCAATGGCAGCTATGTGGAGGCCGCGGGCGGCGACAGTTTCGACTGTATCAGTCCCATCGATGGCCGGGTGCTGGCCAAGGTGGTCAGCTGTGGCCCCGAGGATGCCGACAGGGCCGTGGCCGCTGCCCGTGAAAGTTTCGAGTCCGGCAGCTGGTCGCGCCTGGCGCCGGTTAAACGCAAGCAGGTGATGCTGCGCTTTGCCGAGCTGCTGGAGACCCATGCCGATGAACTGGCACTGCTGGAAACCCTCGACATGGGCAAGCCCGTGTCCCATGCCCGCAGCGTCGACCTGCCGGCCGCCGCCCGCGCCATTCGCTGGTCCGGCGAGGCCATAGACAAGCTCTATGGCGAGCTGGCGCCCACGGCACACAACGAAATAGGCATGATCACCCGCGAGCCCATAGGTGTGGTCGCCGCCATAGTGCCCTGGAACTTTCCCCTGTTGATGGCCTGCTGGAAGCTGGGGCCGGCGCTGGCCGCCGGCAACAGCGTGGTGCTCAAACCCTCGGAAAAATCGCCGCTGACCGCCATTCGCATGGCGGCCCTCGCCAAAGAGGCCGGGATCCCCGACGGCGTGCTCAATGTGCTGCCCGGTTTCGGCCACCTGGTGGGCGAGGCACTGGCGCTGCACATGGATGTGGACACCCTGGTGTTCACCGGCTCGACCCGGGTGGCACGGCAGCTGATGATCTATGCCGGCCGCTCCAACATGAAACGGGTCTGGCTGGAGGCCGGTGGCAAGAGCCCCAACATAGTCTTTGCCGATGCCCCGGATCTGGGACTGGCCGCCAGGGCGGCAGCCGAGGCCATCGCCTTCAATCAGGGCGAGGTGTGCACCGCGGGCTCACGCCTCCTGGTGGAGTCACCCATCCGCGATCAATTCATCGCCCAGGTAAGGGCCGAGCTGGCCAAGTGGCAGCCGGGGCACCCGCTGGAACCCGAAACCCGCTGTGGCGCCCTGGTGGACCGGCAACAGTTGCAGACAGTGCTGGGCTACATAGCCGCAGGCCGGGAGGAAGGCGCGACCCTGGTGCAGGGCGGCAATCAGGTGCTGCAGAGCACGGGCGGTGTTTACGTGGAGCCGACCCTGTTTGACGGGGTGCACAATCAGATGAAAATCGCCCGGGAAGAGATCTTCGGCCCAGTACTGTCTGTGATTGAATTTGACGGCATGGAGCAGGCCATAGCCATAGCCAACGACAGTATTTACGGTCTGGCGGCGGGGGTCTGGACGGCAGACTTATCCAAGGCCCACCGCATGGCCAAGGCGCTGCGCTGCGGCTCTGTCTGGGTTAATCAATACGATGGCGGTGATATGACGGCCCCCTTCGGTGGCTTCAAACAATCGGGCAACGGCCGGGATAAATCCCTGCATGCCTTTGACAAGTACACCGAAATCAAGGCCACCTGGATAGCCATCTAGCGTCGTTCGCCCTTGCCGCTGAGGGCTGGGGCTTCAGGCAGACGACGCTAAAGCCTGCTAATATTGATAGTTGCAAGGTGCTGTATTTCAAAGCTTAAAGCTTGGCAGCTCCCGGCAATATCAGTCCGTGGTGTGGTTGTCAGCATCCGGTGAAGGGTGTAACGTCGAAGACGTGACCCGAGATGGATGGACTGCGCCGCCACAAGAAGGTGACCCATGAGTGAACCCCGCCCGCCGCTGGTCGGCGTGATTGCCTGTACAACCCAACTTGGCCTGCACCCGTTCAATATTGCCGGTGAGAAGTACCTGCGCGCCGTTATCAATGGCGCCGGGGCCTGGCCGCTGATCATTCCTTCGCTGATCCTCCCTGATGATCCCTGGCCGCCAACGGCACTGCTTGAACGCCTCGACGGCCTGTTGTTCACCGGCTCGCCCTCCAATGTGGCCCCGGTGCATTACCAGAGCGCCAAGACTCAGGCCGAGTCCCCTGAAGATCATCCCCGCGATGCCACCAGTTTGCCGCTGATCCGCGCCGCCATTGCCGCAGGTGTGCCGCTGCTGGGCATTTGTCGCGGCTTTCAGGAAATGAATGTGGCCCTGGGGGGCAGCCTGCATCAGGCTGTGGCTGACACCGGGTTATTCGATGATCACCGCGAGGATAAAACCGCGCCTTTGAGCGAGCAGTACGGTCCGGCCCATGACATCAATCTGGTGCCCGGCGGTTTGCTGGCCGGGCTTTGGCCCGAGCCCAGGGTCAGGGTCAATTCCCTCCATGGCCAGGGGATAGCGCGCCTGGCGCCGGGGCTCAGAGCCGAGGCCTATGCCGAGGATGGGCTGCTGGAGGCCTTTTCTGTGGCCGGCGACAGTTTCGCCCTCGGAGTGCAGTTCCACCCCGAGTGGCAGGTGGCCGACAACCCCTTTTATCTGGCCATATTCCAGGCCTTCGGCGCCGCGTGCCGGGCCAGGGCGGCATTGGGCGCAGGCTAAAGACCACGCAGGGTGGACATAATGGAAAAGCTCATCGCATTTTTGAAAGACAAGAAAATCACCGAGGTGGAGTGCGTCATCAGCGATATGACGGGCATAGCCCGGGGCAAGATCTCGCCGGTGGACAAGTTTGTTAACGAGAAGGGCATGCGCCTGCCGGAAAGTGTGCTGCTGCAAACCGTCACCGGCGACAACATAGGTCAGGAGGTGTATTTCGAGCTGCTGGACAGCGCCGAAATCGACTTCATCTGTGTCCCCGATGAAAATGCCGTATTCCTGCTGCCCTGGACCCTGGAGGCCACGGCCCAGGTGATCCACGACACCTTCGACAGGATGGGCAACCCCATAGAGCTGTCACCGCGCAACGTGCTGAAAAAGGTGATTAAACTCTACGACGATCACGGCTGGCAACCGGTAATCGCTCCCGAGATGGAGTTCTACCTGGTGGCGCGCAATGAAGATCCTGACCTGCCACTGAAGCCGCCCATGGGCCGCTCCGGCCGCGCCGAGTCCGGCCGCCAGTCATTCTCCATCGATGCCGCCAACGAATACGATCCCCTGTTTGAGGACATGTACGAGTGGTGCGAGGCCCAGGGGCTGGACATAGACACCCTGATCCACGAGGAAGGCACAGCGCAGATGGAGATCAACTTCAGCCACGGCGATGCACTGTCCCTGGCGGATCAGGTGTTTGTGTTTAAACGCACCCTGCGCGAAGCGGCGCTCAAGCACAATGTCTGCGCCACCTTTATGGCCAAGCCGGTCACCAACGAGCCCGGCAGCGCCATGCATATTCACCAGAACGTGCTCGACAAGACCAGCGGCAAGAATATCTTCACTTTGGATGACGGCACCAAGAGCCCTTTGTTTTTAAGCCATATTGCCGGACTGCAACGCTATCTGCCGGAATTCCTGCCACTGGTGGCCCCCAGCGTCAATTCCTTCCGGCGATTTTTGCCCGGCACCTCGGCGCCGGTGAACCTGGAGTGGGGCGAGGAAAACCGCACCTGCGGCCTGCGTATTCCCGAGTCGCCGCCGCACACCCGCCGCATCGAAAACCGCCTCGCCGGTGCCGATGCCAATTGCTATCTGGCGGTGGCTGCCAGTCTGCTCGCCGGCTACATAGGCATGGTGGAAGGGCTCAAGCCCAGCAATCCCGTCCATGGCAAGGCCAACGAGAGCCGCACCGCCAACGTCAACTGCCTGCCCCTGACCCTCGACGAGGCGCTGGTGGCCATGGAAGAGAGCGAGGCTTGCCGCAAGTATCTGGGGGATGCCTTCACCACAGGTTATGTGGCGGTGAAACAAGCCGAACTGGAAAACTTCCGCCGGGTGGTCAGCGCCTGGGAGCGGGAGTTTTTGTTGCTGACAGTCTAGAAAGGATGCCGCCATGACCACAGCCCATGCCGATTCCTATTACGCCGCCAGTGCCAACGACAAGCGCGAGCGGCCGCGCCTCAGAGACGCCATTGAGACCGATGTCTGTATCATAGGCGCGGGTTACACCGGCCTGTCGACGGCGCTGCAACTGCTGGAGAGGGGATTCAAGGTGGTGGTGCTGGAGGCGGCCCGCATCGGTTGGGGCGCCTCGGGCCGCAACGGTGGTCAGATAGTTAACAGCTACAGCCGCGACATAGACGTTATCGAGCGCAGCGTCGGCGCCGAGAAGGCCAGGCAGTTCGGCGCCATGGCGTTCGAAGGGGCGCGCATTATCCGCGAGTATGTGGACCGTTACCAAATCGATTGCGATCTTAAGGACGGCGCCGTCTTTGCCGCCCTCAACCGGCGGCAGCTTAAACATCTGGAGTCCCAAAAGGCCCTGTGGCAAAAACACGGCCACCAGGGCGAGTTGGATCTGCTGGACCAGAGTGGCATCCGCAACTATGTCGGCAGCAGCCGCTATGTGGGTGGCATGTTCGATGGCAGCGGCGGCCATCTGCATCCGCTGAATCTGGCGCTCGGTGAAGCGGCGGCGGTGGAGCGCCTGGGAGGCTTAATCTTCGAGGATTCGGCAGCCATCGACATTCAGGAGGGGGAACCTGTGCGGGTGCGCACCGCCGGGGGCGAGGTCAGAGCCCGCTTTCTGGTGGTGGCGGGCAATGCCTACCTGGGGCATCTGGTGCCCGAGCTCTCGGCCAAATCCATGCCCTGCGGCACCCAGATGATAGCCACAGAGCCTCTGGACGAGTTCCAGGCCAAACATCTGCTGCCCGGCGATCACTGCGTCGAGGACTGCAATTACCTGCTGGATTACTTCCGTCTGTCCGCCGACAAACGCTTGCTGTACGGTGGCGGCGTGGTCTATGGCGCCCGGGATCCGGCCGATATCGAGGCCATCATTTTGCCCAAGCTGCTCAAAACCTTTCCCCAGCTGGAAGGCGTGCGGGTCGACTATGCCTGGACCGGCAACTTCCTGCTGACCCTGTCGCGCCTACCCCAGGTGGGCCGTATCGGCGGCAATATTTATTACTCCCAGGGCTGCAGCGGCCATGGGGTGACCTATACCCACCTCGCCGGGCGCTTGCTGGCCGAGGTGATCAATGGCCAGGCGAGCCGTTTTGACCTGTTCGCCTCGCTGCCCCATTATCCCTTCCCCGGTGGCCACGCGTTGCGGGTACCCTTCAGTGCCCTGGGGGCCTGGTATTATTCGCTGCGGGACGCCCTTGGCATATAGAGATTCAGGCACTGGGTATTGGGAATTTAGGCATTTAATTAGGTATTTAACCAAGCGGCCAGGCCGCATGCATGAATTGGAGTATTAAGGTGCAATTAAAGGATCCAAGCCTGTTTAAGCAGCAATGTTATATCGACGGTCAGTGGTGCGATGCCGCATCGGGCCAGACAGTGGCCATTGCCGATCCCGCCAGCGGTGAAGTGTTGGGGCCTGTGCCTGTGATGGGCCAATCCGAAACCAGGAATGCCATCGAGGCCGCCGATAAGGCGCTGGGCCCCTGGCGCGCCTTGACCACCAAGGAGCGCGCCGTGCTGCTCAGACGCTGGTTTGAGCTCATCAACCAGCACAGTGACGATCTGGCGCTGCTGATGACCCGCGAGCAGGGCAAACCGCTCGCCGAAGCCAAGGGCGAGGTGGGCTACGCGGCCTCTTTTATCGAATGGTTTGCCGAGGAGGCCAAGCGGGTCTACGGCGAGACCATACCCGGTCACCAGGGCGACAAGCGCATCATGGTGATCAAGCAGCCGGTGGGCGTCTGTGCCGCCATCACCCCCTGGAACTTCCCCGCCGCCATGATAACCCGCAAGGTGGGCCCGGCGCTGGCAGCAGGTTGCACCATGGTGGTCAAGCCCGCGCCCCAGACCCCCTTTACCGCCCTGGCTCTGGCCGAATTGGCTGACAGGGCCGGGATCCCGCCCGGGGTGCTGAACATAGTCTGCGGTGATGCTGTGGCCATAGGCAACGAGCTGTGCGCCAACCCCACGGTGCGCAAGTTGTCCTTCACCGGCTCAACCGCCGTGGGCAGCAAGCTGATGGCCCAGTGCGCGCCCAATATCAAGAAGCTGTCGTTGGAGCTGGGCGGCAACGCGCCCTTTATCGTGTTCAAGGATGCGGATCTCGATGAAGCAGTCGCCGGCGCCATGATCTCCAAGTACCGCAACGCCGGCCAGACCTGTGTCTGCGCCAACCGCATCTATGTGCAGGATGAGGTCTACGACGCCTTTGCCGCCAAGCTGGCCAAGGCCGTCGCCGAACTCAAGGTGGGCAAGGGCACAGAGCCCGGAGTCACCACAGGGCCACTGATCAATGCCGCGGCGCTTGCCAAGGTGCAGGATCACCTGCAGGACGCGCTGTCCAAGGGTGCCAAACTGCTGCTGGGCGGCAAGTCCCTCGGCGGCAACTTTATGGAGCCCGCCATTATCACCGAGGCCAACAGCAGCATGAAGCTCGCCCGGGAGGAAACCTTCGGCCCGCTGGCGCCCCTGTTCCGCTTTAAAGAGGTGGATGACGTGATCGCCATGGCCAACGACACCGAGTTTGGTCTGGCGGCCTACTTCTACGGCCGGGATCTGTCGCTGGTGTGGCATGTGGCTGAGGCGCTGGAGTACGGCATGGTGGGGGTCAATACCGGCCTTATCAGCACAGAGGTGGCGCCCTTTGGCGGCATCAAGTCCTCGGGCCTGGGCCGCGAGGGCTCAAGGCACGGCATAGAGGAATACCTGGAACTCAAATACATCTGCCTGTCGGTGTAGCAGGCGCAAGGAGCGGCCCATGACCAAGAACAATGCTTCCCTGATGGCAAGACGCCAGGCGGCCGTGGCCACCGGTGTTGGCCAAATTCACCCCGTGTTTGCCGAGCGGGCCGAAAATGCCCGGGTGTGGGACGTGGAAGGCAAGGAGTACCTGGACTTTGCCGGCGGCATTGCCGTGCTCAACACCGGGCATCTGCATCCCAAGGTCAAGGCCGCTGTGGCGGCCCAGCTGGAGCATTTCTCCCACACCTGTTTTATGGTGCTGGGGTACGAGAGCTATGTGGCCCTGTGTGAAAAGCTCAACAACCTGGTACCGGGGAACTTTGCCAAGAAGACGGCCCTGTTCAACAGCGGCTCCGAGGCGGTGGAAAACGCCATCAAGGTGGCCCGCGCCGCCACGGGCCGGGCCGGGGTCATAGCCTTTACCTCGGGTTACCATGGCCGCACCATGGCGGCACTTGCCCTGACCGGCAAGGTGGCGCCCTACAGCAAGGGCATGGGATTGATGCAGGCCAACGTATTTCGGGCCCGTTTTCCCAGCGCCCTGCACGGCATCAGCGAGGACGACGCCATGGACTCCATAGCGCAGATCTTCCGTAACGATGCCGAGCCCGCCGATATCGCTGCCATCATACTTGAGCCTGTGCAGGGGGAGGGCGGTTTCTATGTCGCGAGCCCCGGCTTTATGCAGCGCCTGCGGCAGCTGTGCGATCGCGAAGGCATAATGTTGATAGCCGATGAGGTGCAGACCGGCGCCGGTCGTACCGGCACCTTTTTCGCCATGGAGCAAATGGGTGTGGCCGCCGACATCACTTGTTTTGCCAAGTCCATCGCCGGCGGCTTCCCCCTGTCGGGGATCACCGGCAAGGCGGAAATCATGGACGCCATAGGCCCGGGGGGACTGGGTGGCACCTACGGCGGTAATCCGCTGGCTTGCGCCGCGGCCCTGGCGGTGATCGAGGTGTTTGAGCAGGAAAAACTGCTGGCCCGCTCCCAGGCCATAGGCCAGCAGCTGACCCGCGGGCTGCGGCAGTTACAACACCTATATGGGCAAATCGCCGAAGTGCGCGGTCTCGGGGCCATGGTGGCCATGGAGCTGATGGAAGATGGTGCCCCGGCGCCCCAGTACAGCGCGCCCATATTGGCGGCGGCGCGGGATCGGGGACTGATCCTGCTCTCCTGCGGTACCTTTGGCAATGTGCTGCGTATTCTGGTGCCCCTGACCGCCTCCGATGAGGACATTGCCGAGGGGCTGGCCATCCTGGGTGAGTCGCTCAAGGCCGTGCTTGGCGGCGGCTAAATAGCTGATAGTTGGCTGGAAGCTGGTGGATAGAAAGGGAAGAGATAATTAATCGGGGCCGCAAATTTGCGGCCCCGATTTTTTCTGCTTCGGCGGCGAAGCAGTGGAAAGGGTGGGCAAGACGGGCCGGCCCCAAATGGCCAACCCGCCCGGCGCCGGGAAGTTGGTCAGCGCAGGTTCACCGGACCATTGATACTGTCGTATTTGATGCCGCCTGAGCCGGCATTCAGTACCGTCAGGCCCTGGGTGTTGTGTACTTCGATATTGCCCGAGCCATCGGACAGGGTCACCAGGCCGCCGATATCGGTCAGCACCATGGAGCCGGAACCGTCGGTGACTGTGACATCGGCACCTGTCTTGGCCACCTTGATATCTCCTGAACCGTCGGTGATATTGATCTTGCCTGTGCTGCCTTCCACCAGCAGATCGCCTGAGCCGTCGCTGATATCAATATTGCGACCACCGCGGATTTCCAGATCGCCTGAGCCGTCGTTAACACTGATATCGGCATCCACGCTGCCGATGCGGATTGCGCCCGAACCATCGTTAATATCCAGGGCCAGTTCCGCAGGCACCTTGACCAAGAGATCTATATAGGGGGAGTTGCCCTTATAGGCATGCTCCTCGAAGCGGGCCTCCAGCTTGGCATGTTTGCCCTCGCGCTTCAGGGTGAGAATGGCCGGAATATCGGTACGGGTGTAGATGTCGGCCTCGACCTCAATCCGCTCCAGTCCGGGGACGCCCATGATCACCAGCTCACCGGCACCTGTATCGGCCTTGAGCGAACTCAGGCTGGCGGTATCCAGGTTCAGTTGTTGGCGGCTGTGCTCCAGGGGGGCGCTGTTGACCTGGAATACGCAGCCACCCAGAACCAGGGCGGCGGTGATAACGGATAATACTGACTTGTTGGACATGATCTGAGCTCCTGAATGCGGACTAAAGGTTGAGTTCCTTATCGGCACTTAGATCTGCAATTAGGATGCCAATATATAAAATGTTTAAAATCAATTGCTTGTGTTTTTAACTTTGTCCGTTGCCACAGTGGACACTGTCCGCGGACACCAATGTCCGCGGTTTTTCACCACCTGTTGGCGAGAATGGCCAAGGGACTGGGTGTTGGTGTGAAGCTCAAGTTGAGATGCGGAATTCGGGAGCCGGCGGGGCAGGCTGCGGATGAGGGCTTGGCAGTCAGAGACTAAGAACGTGGCAACAAAAAAGGAGCCCTTGGGCTCCTTTGAATACGGTGCAGACCTTTATTTGAAGGTCTTGACCCCGTCCGGTGTGCCGACCAGCAGCACATCGGCACCGCGCTTGGCAAACAGGCCGTTGGTGACCACGCCGACAATGGCGTTGATCTTGTCTTCCAGAACCTTGGGTTCCATGATCTTCAGGTTGTAGACGTCAAGGATCACGTTGCCGTTGTCTGTCACCACGCCCTCACGGTAGACGGGATCGCCACCCAGCTTCACCAGCTCGCGGGCCACGTAGGAGCGGGCCATGGGGATCACTTCTACCGGCAGCGGGAAATTGCCCAGAATGTCCACCTGCTTGGTGTTGTCCACTATGCAGATAAACTTGTCGGCCACGGCGGCGACAATTTTTTCCCGGGTCAGAGCAGCGCCGCCGCCCTTGATCATGTCCATGTGCGGGTTGATTTCATCGGCACCGTCCACATACACGGACAGCTTGTCCACCGAGTTCAGATCGTAAACTGGAATACCCAGGGCCTTGAGTTTGGCGGTGGAAGCTTCGGAAGAGGACACTGCGCCTTCGATATCGGCCTTGATGGTGGCCAGGGCATCGATGAAGTGGTTGACGGTAGAACCAGTGCCAACACCGACAATACTATCTCTTTCAACATATTGCAGTGCGGCCCAACCGGCGGCCTTTTTCATTTCGTCTTGGGTCATGATGACTTCCTGTTAATGCGGATAAAGCGAAAAGTTGCCCACATTATACAAGCAAAGGCGCAGAAAGGTGGTCGGCGACCGACAAAATTCCGCTTTTGTGATTCGCTTCGGGGCTGTGTTTTTGCCATGGCTTGGGTAGGATAGCCGCAAACAGCAACAGGATGAAAATTAAAGGAGTCATTATGGCGGGAGCCAGTCTGCTGACCTTGTTGGATGATATAGCCACCATTCTCGACGATGTGTCGGTCATGAGTAAGGTGGCAGCCAAGAAAACAGCCGGGGTGCTGGGGGATGACCTGGCATTGAATGCCCAGCAGGTGACCGGGGTCAATGCCGATCGTGAACTGCCCGTGGTCTGGGCCGTGGCCAAGGGCTCTTTGCTCAACAAGGCGATATTGGTGCCGGCAGCGCTGCTGATAAGCGCCTTTATCCCTTGGGCCGTGACCCCACTGCTGATGCTGGGGGGCCTGTTCCTCTGCTTCGAAGGCTTTGAAAAGCTCTGGCACGGCAAGGAGGAGGCCGAACATAAGGCGGCTCAACCGGTGGAGACCATCACAGATGTCCACGCCTATGAGAAAGACAAGGTGAAGGGCGCCATACGTACCGACTTCGTGTTGTCGGCAGAGATCATCGCCATCACCCTTGGCATAGTGGCCGAAGAGGCCTTTATGACCCAGGTGGCGACTCTGTGCATTATCGCCGTTGTCATGACGGTCGGCGTATATGGTTTGGTGGCCGGGATAGTTAAACTCGATGACCTCGGCCTGTGGCTGTCGAAAAAGACCACGGCAGTGGCCCAGTGGGTCGGTGGCCTGTTGCTGGCCGCAGCTCCAAGGTTAATGAAACTGCTGACCATAGTGGGCACTGCCGCCATGTTTATGGTCGGTGGCGGCATACTCACCCACGGGGTGGATTACCTGCACCATGGCATAGAGCATGCGGCCGGGCTGGTGGCCAATGTTGCCGTGGCAGGTCCGCTGCTGGCGGTCCTGACCCCCAGTGTGCTGAACCTTATCTTCGGTGTGATTGCCGGCGCCGTTGTCGTTTTTTTGTTTGGTATCATTGCCAGGTTACGGGGAAAGGCCGAACACTGAGACTCAAGATTGGATAATGAGCGGAATAAACAAAAAGCAGTGCCAAGGCACTGCTTTTTGTTTAATGGCGGCAGTCAGTACTGCCTTGTCATCAACCTCAGTGATGGCTGGGTTGGTCATTGGCGGCGGCATATTTAAAGGCCACCACCCCCACGGCCATCAGCACGAAGGGTACTGGGGCGGCCAGCATGCCAAGGGCACTGAAGTTACCCATAAAGGCCATAGCTATGTGTCCAACCAGGGCCACCACCAGCGCCAGGGTGGCTATCAGCAGCACGATAATTTCGGTTTTTTTGCCAGTGTTCATAATCCAATTCCTTTTCCAGAAGACCTGAGAGAAAAACGTGATGGCCTGAGTATGGCGACTTGATGTGATTGAATATTGACCTGGGTCAATTTTGTATTGGCTTGAGTCTGATAGGCAGCCAAAAGCTTGAGCCAGCGCAAATTTTTATATGTCTCTTGGAAAGTGCAAAAGCTTGTGGCCCGACTTATGCCTGACGCTGGTTGGATAAAAGGGAAGTTGTATTCAAGGGGCGCCCGGCGGCCGGGGTGATTATTTCAATTTGCCGAGCTTGGCCTGCCACAGGGCTTTTTGCTCTGTGACTGTAAGGCGTTTGCGGGCGACAAACATGGCAAGCCCAACGCCTGCGGGCACTATGATGAGATCCAGATAGTTGAATTTCAGTGCCGCGAGTATGACGACCAGTAAACTCAGCAGCGACACGGCTCCCGGGATTAACAGCAGAGGCCACTCGTAGCAATGTCCGAGGGCTCTGGCACCCAGGCCGATGAAAAGTGGCGGCACCAGATAGAGCACCAGCACGCCGGACAGGGTGCTGTTCAGGTAAGCAAACAAGGCCAGGGCCGGGACTGCGCCAAGCAGTGCCCCGAGCAGCGTCCGGTAGGCGGATTGCTTTTGCCGCAAGCCGTCATAGGCGTTTTGCAGTATGTCCAGCTTGGCCTTGGCGGCGTTGGCACTGTCGATTTTTCCTGCGTGACTGCGTCTTGGGCGCATTCCTGTTTCCTGCACAAAGAAAAGCTTTGTTTACTTTACCCTAACCTGTGCCGGTTCTGGCAAGGGCCGGCTATTGGTTCGGCTCAGAACCAAAGCGATAGATCCGGGACGGGGTGACTATCATGGGCAAGGGCACATCCCAGGCTTCCACCGGCAGGGCCGGCAGACGCTGGCAATCGTGTGCCAGGCCTATGACCTTGACCCTGTCCGGCAGGTGGGCCAGGGTGCGGTCATAAAAGCCACCGCCCATGCCGAGGCGGTTGCCTGTGCTGTCAAAGGCCACCAGTGGGGTAATGATGGCATCCAGTTGGTCTGCCGGACACAGGCGCTGGACCGATAGTTTGGGTTCGGGAATGCCGTAGATATTGGCCGTCATCTGCGTATCCGCTTCGTAGTGGATAAACAGCAGATGGCCCTCGGCAAAGGGATGCAGCACAGGCAGGTAAGTCTCGCAGCCCTTGGCCCACAGGGCTTCAATCAGTGGACGGGTTCCCAGTTCACCGTCATTTTCAAGGTAGAGGGCGACTCTTTGGGCATGGGGCAGGGAATCGAGCACATGGGATGCGGCTGCCCGACTGGCAGTGTGCTGCTCATCCGGGGTCAGTGCTTTTCTGTTGGAACGTATGTCTTTACGGATGGCGCTGCGCGCCCTGGCGATGACTGACATGGTCATGAAATGAGATGCTCCCCAGAATGCCGCTGCCGGTGTAGCCCTTGAACCGTAGGTTCAAGGCGGGTAAATGATTACTTCCTAAGGCTTCTCGGTACTGGCCGAGCCTGCTCAATGTCGGCAAAACATTCACCCTGAGGTCAAAAATATCGGCACAGGGACATTACCAGCTGGCGCACACCCCAGGGAGCAAATTTTTGAGCGATACGCGCCAGTAATGGCGGTACCGGGCTCACTATCAGTTTAATCTTCCTTGCGGCTGCGCTCAACCAGCGCATGCTCAAGGGTGGATTGCAGCAGACGGATGCGATCATCCATCTGGCGCATATAATCATGATTTTTCTTCTGTTCCTGATACAGCTCGTGGCCAATATTCAGGGCAGCCATGATGGCCAGTTCTTCCCGGCTCAGGCTGTTGGTCTTGGCCTTGAGGCTGGAAAGCTGTTGCTCCACCTTGTTGGCCACGGCTCTCAGGGCCTGCTCCTGGCCTGTTGGGCAGGCAATAGAGTAAGTGCGACCCAGGAGGGTGATGTCAATGGCACTGCTACTCATGTCGGGCGGCATCCTTTCAGGGCTTGATTGAGGCGGACTATATAAGTCCCCCGCCAAAAGTGCAAGGACGCAGCGCTCGCCTCTTGAGGGCAGTTCATCCGATCGCTGCTTGTATGAGCATTTCGTGCGCTGTACAGCTAAATTGCCATATTTATCCGGGCGCTGCTTGGTGACATCCGCTCCTGTCTGATAGCATGAATGCGAATTTTTGACTGCATGAGCCCGAGACCATGGCCACTCCTCCATCCCTGAAAATAGACAAGCTGTTGCAAGCCCTGGAACAGGCCGAAATCGGCCAGCATCCGGTGGAAGTTCACGGTGCCCTGGTGGGCCTCTTGTGTGGCGGCGTGGAGCAGGGGCGGGGCGCCTGGATCAAGCCCTTGCTGGAGCTGATGAATGACGGCCAGGCATTGCCTCCCGAACTGTTGCAGCTGGTGGATGAGCTGTTCCAGGATACCGTCGCGCGGCTGACCGATGTGGAGTTTGGCTTTGTGCCGCTGCTGCCTGAAGAGGAAGAACCCCTGTGTGACCGGGTCGAGGCCCTGTCCCTTTGGGTGCAAAGCTTCCTCACCGGCATTGCCATTATCCAGCCCAAACTGGGGCAGGCCTCCGACGATGTGCGCGAAGTAATCCGCGATCTCGCCGAGATAGCCCAGGTGGAATTTGATGTCGGCGAGGATGAAGAATCCGAAAATGCCTTCAACGAGCTGCTGGAGTTTGTCCGTGTCGCCGCCATCCTCTGTTACCAGGAGTTTGGTCCGGAATTGCCCCACGGGACCGAGGACAACGGCGCCATTTTGCATTGATTTGAAGCATTGATTTGAAGCATTGAATTGAAGCATTGACTTGACCTTGCCCCGACCGGAGGAACCGGCTGGGATGGGAGCTGAACAGCCATGAATCCATCAACCCCAGAGTCTGCGCCACAAGCGCTGGATATCGCCATCATAGGTGCCGCCATGGCAGGCACCACCCTGGCGCTGGCCCTGGCCAAACGGGCCAAAGCCCTGGGACGGCCGCTGCGCATTGCCCTCATCGAGGCCCATGAACAGGGCTCCGGCCATCCCGGCTTTGACGCCCGCTCCATTGCCATTGCCCATGGTTCGGTCACCGAACTCAAGCGTCTCGGCCTCTGGCCCCTGTTGGCGCCCCTGGGCTGCGCCATCAACGACATACATATTTCCGATCGCGGTCACTTCGGCATGACAGAGCTGAATCGTGAGGGCTTTGATTTGCCCTTTCTGGGTGAGGTGGTGGAGCTGGAAGCCGTGGGCCAAAAGCTGCTGGCGGCGGTCAAGGACGCGGGTATCACAATCTATTGTCCCGATGGTTTGCGCGAGCTTGCCAGCGACAGCGATGGCCACACCCTGACCCTGGAAAGCGGCGTGCGGCTGCGCACCAAACTGCTGGTGGCCGCAGACGGCCTCCACTCCCGGGTGCGGGACTGCTTCAAATTGCCGCTGGAGAGCCGCGACTTTGCCCAGTGCGGCCTGGTGGCCAATATCGGCTGCGACCGACCCCATGGTCATTGGGCCTGGGAACGTTTTACCGACACAGGGCCGCTAGCGCTGCTGCCGATGCAGGACAGCGCGGGTCAGCACAGGTTGTCTCTGGTGTGGGCCCTGCCGCCGGAAGAGGCGGAGCGCTTGGCAAGTGCAGATGAGGCTCTGTTTCTCTCCCAGCTGCAGCGGGCCTTCGGCAGCCGCGCCGGCAAGTTTATCAGCGTCGGCAAACGCCATGTGTATCCGCTCAAATTGAGCTTTATGCCAAGACCCATACACCACAGGTGCGTCTTTGTCGGTAATGCCGCCCAAACCCTGCATCCCATCGCCGGGCAGGGCTTTAACCTGGGGCTGCGGGACGTGGTGGATCTGCTGCAGGTGCTGGACAGTGCCCTGGTGGCCGGTACCGATGTGGGTGAGCATTCACTGCTGCACCACTATCTCGAGCTGCGGACCGATGACCGCAATCAGACCCTGTGCCATATCGAAGCGTTGGTACGGGGATTTTCCAATCAATACTGGCCCCTGGTGGCCGGACGCAGCCTGGGGCTGAGGTTGTTGTCATGGTGTCCGCCGCTCAAGGCGCCCGTGGCCAGCCGCGCCATGGGCTGGCGCAGAGGCAAGCGCCTGAGTGAGAACTGCTGATGTTGACAACCCAAACCTATGATGTGGCCGTCGTTGGCGGCGGTATGGTGGGCCTGGCCACGGCAATCGGCCTGGCGGAAGCCGGGTTGCAGGTGGTGGTGCTGGATGCCGGCAGCCAGGCGCCCGTGTCCGGCGAACCCAGGCTCAGGGTCAGCGCCATCAACAAGGCCAGTGAGCGTTTGCTTACCCGCCTCGGCGCCTGGAGCCTGCTGGATGAGCGGCGCCTGGCCCCCTATGGCCGGATGCAGGTCTGGGACAAGGACGGCATGGGCCGCATCGGCTTTGATGCCGCCGAGCTTGGGGAACAGACCCTGGGCACCATAGTGGAAAACGACGCCATCGCCTTTGCCCTGGCCCGCCGCGCCGCGGATTTTTCCAATCTTGATTACCGCGAGCAGCAACGCCTGTCACGCATTGCCTTCGGTGAGCGTGAGGCCTGGTTGACCCTGGAAAGCGGCGACAGTTTCAGCGCCGCCCTGGTGGTGGCCGCCGACGGCGCCAACTCCTGGGTGCGCAGCCAGTGCCAGATCCCGCTGACCTTCTGGGATTACGGCCACAGCGCCATAGTGGCCAACATAGCCACAGAGGTGCCCCATGGCGATTGTGCCCGCCAGGTGTTCCTGCCGGAAGGACCGCTGGCCTTCCTGCCTCTGTACCAGTCCAATCTGTGCTCCATCGTCTGGTCGGTGCCAGAACCCAGGGCCGCTGAGTTGCTGGCCATGGATGATGAAGAATTTTCACGCAGCCTGACCGCCGCCTTCGATGGCCGCCTGGGGCTGTGTAAGGTGGCCGGAGCCCGTCAGAGCTTCCCGCTCAGGATGCGCTATGCGCGCCATTTCGCCCGCCACCGCCTGCTGCTGGCCGGCGATGCCGCCCACACCATACACCCGCTGGCGGGGCAGGGAGTAAACCTGGGGTTCCTTGATGCCGCCGCCATAGTGCAGCAGGTCTGTGAGCTGCATCAGGCCGGCCGTGACATAGGCGATTATCGCTTGCTGCGTCCACTGGAGCGGGCCCGCAAGGCCGATGCGCTGGAGATGATCGCCGCCATGGAGGGGTTCAAGCGCCTGTTTGCCGGTAATAATCCGCTTAAACAGGCCATCCGCGATCTGGGGTTGAACCTGGTGGATCAGTTGTCACCGCTGAAAACTGTGTTCATCAAACAGGCCATGGGCAATAAGCAAAACTTACCCGATTTGTGTCGCTGACATATCTTCACTTGAAGTAACAGATTTGTGAGTAAAAAGACGGCAATATTCAAATCATTGCCGTCTTTTTGCCCTTCAGTGGGTTACAAATGTAAAAAAATTACATGTGAGTCATAAGAAAAACTAATCTGGTAACTGTTCGGATTAGAAAATTCTCTTGTATACAAATTTGCTCCACAAGGTATAATTTCGCCGCATTTTAACCCTGTGCCGCGCACTGCTCCGGCACAGAAAGCCCCGGACAGAAGGGATAATAATGGCTAATAAAACTGTACTCTTTAACAAGCACCTGGAAGCCAACGCCAAGATGGTGGATTTCCACGGTTGGGATATGCCGCTGAACTACGGCTCCCAGATTGAGGAACACCACGCCGTTCGCCGCGATGCCGGTATGTTCGACGTTTCCCACATGACTGTGGTGGATGTGGAAGGCAACGACGCCCGTCCTTTCCTGCGCAAACTGCTGGCCAACGATGTGGCAAAGCTGACCGTTCCCGGCAAGGCCCTTTACGGCGGCATGCTGGATGAAAACGCCGGGGTGATTGACGATCTGATCACCTACTTCCTGAGCGATACCCAATACCGTGTGGTAGTGAACTCCGCCACCCGTGACAAAGATCTGGCCTGGATAGGTCAGCAAGCCAAGGCCTTTGACGTGACCGTCACCGAGCGTCCCGAGCTGGCGATGATCGCCGTGCAGGGCCCCAACGCCAAGGCCAAGGCCGCCACAGTGTTCACCGCCGAGCAAAACGCCGCGGTGGAAGGCATGAAGCCCTTCTTTGGCAAGCAGGCCGGTAGCCTGTTTATCGCCACCACTGGCTACACAGGTGAAGCCGGTTATGAAATCATAGTGCCCGAGGCGGAAGCCGAGGCCCTGTGGCAAGCCCTGCTGGATGCCGGTGTGCAGCCCTGTGGTCTGGGCGCCCGTGACACCCTGCGTCTGGAAGCCGGTATGAACCTGTACGGCCAGGACATGGACGAAACCGTTAACCCGCTGGCCGCCAACATGGGCTGGACCATTGCCTGGGAACCAAGCGATCGTGACTTCATCGGCCGCAGCGCCCTGGAAGCCATCAAGGCCAAGGGCAGCGACAAGCTGGTGGGTCTGGTGATGGAAGAGAAGGGCGTGCTGCGCCACGGTATGCCGGTGTTCTTCACCGACGCCGCCGGTGTCGAGCAAGAAGGCGTGATCACCAGTGGTACTTTCTCACCCACTTTGGGCTATTCTATTGCGATGGCGCGCGTACCCGGCTCCATCGGCGACACGGCTGAAGTGGAAATGCGCAAGAAGCGTGTGGCGGTGCGTGTGGTTGCCCCCAGCTTTGTGCGTAACGGAAAACAAGCATTTTAAAAATACCCGATAAAGGAACAAGAACAATGAGCAATATCCCGTCAGAACTGAAATATGCTTCTTCCCACGAGTGGATCCGCAAGGAAGAAGACGGCAGCTACACAGTAGGTATCACTGAGCACGCTCAGGAACTGCTGGGCGACATGGTGTTCGTTGAACTGCCTGAAGTGGGCGATACCGTGTCTGCCGGTGAAGACTGCGCCGTGGCCGAGTCTGTAAAGGCCGCCTCTGACATTTATGCTCCTATCTCCGGCGAAGTGGTTGCCGTGAACGTGGCCCTGGAAGATTCTCCAGAGCTGGTGAACAGCGATGCCTACGGTGATGGCTGGTTCTTCCGCATCATGCCTTCAGACGAGTCCGAAGTGGACAGCCTGCTGGATGCAGAAGGCTATCAAGCCGTTATCGACGAAGAATAATCGTCGCATAAAACGAAGCCCCCCGGGGCTTCGTTTGTTTTATCTGTAACCAAGATGAGACCGGTGGCTCCCCTACGGCCATACCGGCGCAAATAGATAAGGTTTATCATGACCAAGCAAACCCTCACCCAACTGGAACAGCACGAGCTGTTTCTTTCCCGCCACATTGGACCGGACAGTGTTCAGCAGCAGGAGATGCTCAACTTTGTTGGTGCCGAATCCCTGGATGATCTGACCAAGCAAATCGTGCCCGAGGCCATTCGCCTTGACCGTGAGCTGGCCGTAGGCCCGTCTTGTTCCGAGGCCGAAGGTCTGTCCTATATTCGCGCCCTGGCCGATAAAAACCAGGTATTCAAGAGCTACATAGGTCTGGGTTACTACGGTACCGAAGTGCCAAACGTTATCCTGCGCAACGTGCTGGAAAACCCAGGCTGGTACACTGCCTACACCCCTTACCAGCCCGAGATTGCCCAGGGCCGCCTGGAAGCCATATTGAACTTCCAACAGCTGGCCATCGACCTGACAGGTCTGGACCTGGCATCCGCTTCTCTGCTGGACGAAGCCACCGCCGCTGCCGAGGCTATGGCCCTGGCCAAGCGTGTTTCCAAGGCCAAGAAAGCCAATGCTTTCTTCGTTGCCGACGACGTGTTCCCGCAAACCCTGGACGTGGTAAAGACCCGTGCCGAGTGTTTCGGTTTTGACATTGTGACCGGCCCTGCAAGCGATGCCCTGAACCATGACAACCTGTTCGGTGCCATGTTCCAGTACACCAACAGCCAGGGTCAGCTGACCGACTTCACCGAGCTGTTTGTCAAGCTGGCCGAGAAGAACGTGATTGTCACCGTCGGTGCCGACATCATGTCGCTCATTCTGCTCAAGAGCCCAGGCGCCATGGGTGCCGACGTGGTATTCGGCTCAGCCCAGCGCTTCGGTGTACCCATGGGCTTTGGTGGCCCACACGCCGCCTTCTTCGTTTCCAAGGACGAGCACAAGCGCTCCATGCCCGGCCGTATTATCGGTGTGTCCAAGGACAGCCGTGGCAATACCGCCCTGCGTATGGCGATGCAAACCCGTGAACAGCACATCCGCCGCGAAAAGGCCAACTCCAACATCTGTACCGCCCAGGTGCTGCTGGCCAACATGGCGTCTTTCTACGCCGTGTACCATGGTCCACAGGGCCTGAAAGTGATCGCCGAGCGCATTCACCGTCTGGCCGACATCCTGGCCGCCGGTCTGGCAGCCAAGGGCGTGTCCCTGGTGAACAACCAGTGGTTCGATACCATCAGCTTCAAGGGCGATGTGGCCGCCATCCGCGCCCGTGCCCTGGCCGCCGGTGTGAACCTGCGCTTTGACGCCGACGGCGTCATGGGCGTTGCCCTGGCCGAAACCACTACCCGTGCCGATGTGGCCGAACTGTTCGACATTATCCTCGGTGCCGGTCACGGTCTGGATTGCGCTGCCCTGGATGCCGAGATTGTCGCCAAGGGTTCAAGCTCTATCCCTGCCGCCCTGGTGCGTCAGGAAGCCTTCCTGACCCACCCGACCTTCAACCGCTACCACAGCGAAACCGAAATGATGCGCTACATCAAGCGCCTGGAGAACAAGGATCTGGCCCTCAACCACTCCATGATCTCCCTCGGTTCCTGCACCATGAAGCTGAACGCCGCGGTGGAAATGATCCCCGTCAGCTGGCCCGAGTTTGCCAACATGCACCCCTTCTGCCCATCCGAGCAGGCCCAGGGTTATGCCCAGCTGATCAAGGAATTGTCCGATTGGCTGGTGGACATCACAGGCTACGACGCCGTGTGCATGCAGCCCAACTCAGGTGCCCAGGGCGAATACGCCGGCCTGCTGGCCATCAAGAAGTACCACGAGTCCCGTGGCGAAGGTCACCGTAACGTGTGTCTGATCCCTCAGTCCGCCCACGGTACCAACCCAGCCTCGGCCCAACTGGCCGGTATGAAGGTTGTGGTTACCGCCTGTGACAAGCAGGGCAACGTGGATCTGGACGACCTGCGCGCCAAGGCCGCCGAAGTGGCCGACAGCCTGTCCTGTATCATGATCACCTATCCGTCCACCCACGGTGTGTACGAAGAGACAGTGCGTGACATCTGCGACATCATTCACCAGCACGGTGGCCAGGTGTACCTGGACGGCGCCAACATGAACGCCCAGGTGGGTCTGACCGCTCCCGGCTTTATCGGTGCCGACGTATCGCACCTGAACCTGCACAAGACCTTCGCCATCCCACACGGCGGCGGTGGTCCAGGCATGGGCCCCATAGGCGTGAAGAAACATCTGGCACCATTTGTGGCCGGTCACGCCGTGGTCAAGCAAGGCATTGAAAGCGACAACAACGGCGCCGTATCTGCCGCACCGTTCGGCAGCGCCGGTATCCTGCCAATCAGCTGGATGTACATCAAGCTGCTGGGTACCAAGGGCCTGACCCGTTCTACCCAGACCGCCATGCTGAACGCCAACTACCTGACCAAGAAGCTGTCCGAGCACTACCCAGTGCTGTTCCGCGGCCGTAACGATCGTATTGCCCACGAGTGCATCATCGACCTGCGTCCGCTGAAAGAAGCCTCCGGCGTGACCGAGATGGATGTGGCCAAGCGTCTGAACGACTATGGTTTCCACGCGCCCACCATGAGCTTCCCCGTGGCCGGTACCCTGATGATTGAACCCACAGAGTCCGAGTCCAAGGTAGAGCTGGACCGCTTCATCGAGGCCATGGTTGCCATCCGCGGCGAAATTGCCAAGGTGGAAGCCGGTGAGTGGCCTGCGGACAACAACCCGCTGCACAACGCGCCGCACACCCTGGAAGACATCATGGACCCGGCATTTGATGCCCGTCCATACAGCCGTGAACTGGCGGTGTTCCCCACCGCTGCGGTGAAGGCCAACAAGTTCTGGCCAACCGTGAACCGTATCGATGACGTGTACGGCGACCGGAACCTGTTCTGTGCCTGTGTGCCAATGAGTGACTACGAGTAATTGCTGCTTGGACTCGCTACTGCGGCGTTAAATCTCGGTTCCAGTGGCCATTGACCTAAGCTCATCGCGAAGAGTCAACTGCGCGCTGGAACCAGCGATTTGCCTTGCATTAGCGTCGTCAGCAACGCAATTGCGGCCTGATTGAACCCAGGTTCAGTTAGGCAATAAAAAACGAACCCCAGGGTTCGTTTTTTTATGGGCTCTTGTTAGCCCCACTAGTGGTTGGCGTTGTTGAAACCCTGGCGGGTTTAGCCGCTGTGCCAGCGGCGAAAGGTCGTGGGTCTCCAACCCACACCCGGGCAAGGGGTATTGCTTGTCCAATACCCCTTGCAACCCCAAGGACACCCCACCGACGCTGACAGCCCCTCGGCCTTATGCTGAAAATTGGCTAACGCGTCAGACGCTCATCCCTGATTCGACTGACGCTGCTTCGGCATCCATGCCTCGCCACGCCATTTTCAGCAACGCCCTCGGCAGCGTCGGAACGGGGAGTGGTGTAACGGTCTGGCTTCAGCTCTTTGATTCGAAAGTTCACTGATGCCGGAGAGGAATACCTTTAATCAAGCACTGCCGCACCAGTGACCATCGGCGACAGGACGTCGCCGCTGAGCCTCCAGGGAGGGATTCACGGCGTGTCACTGGGGTGGCAGTGCGAAAGCCCACGGCCGGTGATTTATGGCATCCGATGCCGGAAGTTAAGACGAAGCAAGAGATAGCCGCTGTGCCAGCGGCAGAAAGTCGTGGGTCTCCAACCCACACCCGGGGAAAGGGGGCAGTGTCGACTTGCCCCCTTATCCAATCCCCCAGCGACCCCCAGCCGGAGCCGAAAGCCCCTCGGCCTCTTGAGCTTGGTCTTGCTACAGCTTCGGACTCGCGTCCTGCTCGACCGAAGCAGCCTCGGTATCCCTACCTCGGCTACGCGCCCATGCTCATCGTCCTCAGCGGCTCCGAAGGGGGAACAGGTGCAACAGTTCAGCACTGTTGCTTTTCCTGTAGTCCCCTGTAGCCAAAAGGAAACACCAATAAACTGGAGCGATCATCGACCGAGAGAGCCTGTGTCGGCATAACTCCGTGCTCGCATAGAACACCGTACCCGCTTGAAGCGGCCGAAGGGCATTGATGCCTGAAGCGTGGCCGAGGCATGGATGCCGAGGCAGCGTCAGTCGAATCAAGGATGAGCGTCTGACGCGGTAGCGGGAAGGCGTCAAATGCCCGAGGGGCTTTCCGCTTCGTCGCGGGCGTCCTTTGGGATGCAAGGGGCTTTGGACGCGCAAAGCCCCTTGCCCGGTGTGGTGTGGAACACCACGACTTGCTTCGGCCGGAAGGCCGACTATTCAGCTGGTAGCCGTAAGGCCAACCTATTGTGGTCAACAACTTCCTGACTGTGAAGTCGGTTGAGCCTCAGTAGGTAAAAGGGGGTCGCTAACTCACAGGCCGAACATAAATCAAAAAGGCTCAGAATCCCCACCTGATCTAACTCGTTTTTGTCTCGTCGCAAACCAATGCGAGTATTTTAATTTAGTTAAGCTATTGCTTATGTAGACAAAAATGTTGTCAGATGTTTTTTAGATTTATAAAGTATAGTTGTGATAGTGTATCAACAGCAGAAGGGAAAAGTACAAATACAGCATTAGTTTCTGAAAATCAGTTTAGGGAATAAGTATCGTGAAAATTGAGAGTATACAGGGAATAATTCCTTTTACAGATAAAAAAATAAAAATCGAATTAAATGGTAAAAATTTAATAGTTACTGGTAAAAATGGATGTGGAAAAACTCAGTTACTTGAGTCAATTTTTGAAGTGCTTTTAAGATCTCCTAACTTTATGAGTCAAAAGTATGCCTACAAAAATCAACTCGAAAGTCAGCTGAAAAGTTTTAGTCACAATGTTGAAATATATACTGCCAGCATTGACAACGCTGTTGAAAATATAGAGTCTCAAAAAAAGTTATTGCAAACCAATCTCGCAAACATTCAATTGAAACAAGTTGAGATGAATATTTCTGAACTAGAAAGTCAAGTGGTTCGCGATAGAGCTCAAATTGAAAATTTTATTTCGAAAATAAATTTAGCTAAAAATAACTTTAATGATCAAGTTTCATCCTTGACCACATATACTGAAATAAAACAGTCCGAGACAATTAAACATACAGAAGTTTCATACATAGAGAGTGAAGCTAAAATTGAGTTATTAATGTTTTTTGATGCTTTTCGTAAATCTTCTTTTCAACCTGTTCAGAATATAACCTCTCTAGAGCATGAAAAGCAAAATATTAAGTCTCAAACGACACAGGTAGCTAGAAATAAAGGAAGAGGTAATGCAGGTTCATTAATTGAGAAGTTTCTTGCAAACTGGGAAGTTAAAAGCGCCTTGAGAGAAAGAAAGCAGGATTTTTCAGTGACCAAAGAGTTGGAACTTTGGAAGGAAAGGTTTGTAAATCAACTAAAAATACTGCTAGACGATGATTCGACAAATTTACATTTTGACGATGACACGCTTAACTATTCAATTACTCAGAGTCATAAGATAGACTTTTCATTCAGAGATCTATCTGCTGGGTATTCATCAATCTTAAAAGTATTTACTGAATTGTTAATGACTGTCGAGGTTTCTGATTTTACTCCGGAGAATATTACTGGCTTCGTGGTTATAGACGAGCTTGACGCTCATTTGCACCCATCACTACAAAGAAAAGTATTACCTTTTTTCAGTGAGCTATTTCCAAATGTTCAGTTTATTGTCTCAACTCACTCTCCTTTTGTTACATCTTCCGAAGATGACTCAGTAGTGTATGATTTATCCACTACTACCTTAGTCAATGAAGACTTAAGAACATACAGTACTGATGTGATTCTAGGTGCAATTTTTGATGTTCCTAATTACTCAATTTATTTGGAAAATATATTAAATAGATTAGATGATGATGCTTATGTTTCTGAAAATATAGGTTCAATAAAAAGACTTTCTCAATCTTTAGGCATTCTGGATGATGAGTCTAAAGTACAGCTGGCTGCCGCAGTTAATAAGTTTAATAATAAATAGAAAGGACTTCTTAGTATGTTCAATGTGGTAAGAACAAATCCAGCTCCTCAACCAATTTTAGATGGAATAAGAAACCATAATCATCCCCTAATACTAGAAGAGTTAAGTCGGATGTTTTACTCAAAATGTTACATCTGTGAGGTTTTAGATCCGCAAGCTTGTGCGGTAGAGCACTTTGATGCAACTAACGCGGACAGGGTTGACTGGAATAATTTGTATTTTGCTTGTCATAGATGTAATTCGAACTTCAAAAATGCTAATTACAATAATTTGATAGATCCAGCTGACCCTAACACTGATGTGTTTAGAGCAATTAAACATAAGTTCCCTACCACGCCAAACAGTCACGTTGAAATATCTAGAAATGAAGCTGTACAAAATTCTCCTAGTATTTCTCAAACTATTGAGCTAATTGATAAAGTTTTTAATGACGATTCAACAGGTAATAGGAAAATAACTCGTACAATGTTACGTAAAAAATTGTTTTCTATTCTGGTAAAAGTATTCAAAGAGATATCTGTTATTTCGGATGATGATAGTACTCCTCAACAGAAAAAAGAAGCAGAAGAAAAAATTATTCATTTTTTAAGAGTAGAACAGGAGTTTTCTGCATTCATAAGATGGATGGTGTTAGATGATCAAACATTGAGACGGTTGTTTGAACAGTATATTAGAGATTAATTGCCTTGCCTCGACATATGTTATCCATCGCCCAACACCCTCGGCAGCCCAAAAAGGGGAAACGGTGTAACGGATCGGTTTCGGTGCTACGTGTTGGGCTGAAGTGGTAATCCAACTTGGGCACAGGGCTACTTCCGAGTGCACAGATGGCGAGGTTGAATTTAACCTCAGCGCCTAAGCAACGCCTTGCTTCTATATTGCCCTGGGGTGATGCCAATCACCTGCTTAAATTCGCGGATGAAGTGGGCCTGGTCGTAGAAACCGGCGTGGTAGCCTATGTCGGTGAGGGACTGGTCGCTGTCTTGCCTGAGCAGGTCCCGGGCGAAGGAGGTGCGCTGCAATATGCTGTAATACTTGGGCGACAGGCCCAGGTTTTGCTGGAACAGGCGCTCGAGCTGGCGCTGACTGACATCCAGCTCCGCCATCAGGCTGTGGATGTCTGCCTGGCCCCTGTGCTTGTCTATCCAGTTCACCGCATGCTGAATTCTCGGCTCTGTGCTTTCCCCCAGACCGCTGGCGGCCAGGTATTGCAGCAAGGAGGCTTCCAACAGGGCGATGCGCTCGGCCGTGGTTGGCAGGGCCGCCAGCTTTTCTACCAGGTCATCACCCAGGATTGCCAGCGACAGATCCCGGGGCGTCAACAACTGGCCCAGCATGTCCGACAGCGGGCAGCGGAAAAAGGCCCGCCCGGCGCCGGGCCAAAAGCGAATGCCGAGTGCATCGACCTTGCCTGCGAGTTCAAGCTTGGTGCTGTGCTTGGTGGGGCCATTGATCAGGCAATGGGACAGGTATTGACCGCCATCGAAGGTGAGCGGGTCAGCAAAATTGAAGAATACGCCGCTGCCGCCTTCCGGGTGCATGAACTCTGTGACCAGGGGCGCCGGGCCCGCTGGCTTGAAGATGCTCCAGTAGCAGCTGATAAAGGGCCGCAACCGGGGGCAGGGTTGGAAACGCTGAAAACCAAGATGAGGCAGTGTCGACATAAAGACGCCTTCCTTGTATCGGTAGTCGCAGTATATCAAAGCCATGCGCTGTGCACAGATTTCCCTGGCTGTGGGCGCAGCATGTCGGAAAAGTACAATTCCCGCCGCCAGCCCCCAGCTATGCTGCCTCAGTCGCAGCGCCGGTGCCTTTGAATTCTTAGCCTGGCGCGCAACCCGAATTATTTCTGACAATGGGGATCCCGGATGTTAAAGCGTAAAAGCCAACTAATGAAATTGCTCGTCGCCAGCCTCGCCGCTCTGAGCCTGGGCCAGGCGCTGGCAGAAGAAGACTACAGCGCCGAAGGGGAGAGAAGGGCCAAACTGGCGGGCAAGGGGCTGCTTGGAACAACAGCCCCACAGCTGCTGATCAAGACCCTTGATGGCAAGACCATAGATTTAAGCCAGCTTTATGGTCACAAGCCGGTCTACATCAAATATTGGGCGACCTGGTGTGCCCCCTGCCGCAAACAAATGCCCGGCTTTGAAGCGCTTTATCAAAAGTACGGTGAGCAAATTCAGGTGATAGCCGTTAACACCGGGCTCAGCGACGATCTCAAATCCGTCAGTGCCTTTAAGGACAAGGCGGGGCTCTCCATGCCGATTGCCATTGATGATGGCACCCTGGCGCGGGCGCTGAATTTCCGGGTAACGCCGCAGCATCTGCTGATCAATAAACGCGGTGAGTTTGCCTATGTGGGTCATGAGGACGATGGCAATTTCTATCGGGCACTGGAGCAGGTGATTGCCGAGGAAGCGCCCGAGGTGGCCCCGACAGCCTCGGTTATCGCCACCCAAATCAAAGGCTATGACATAGGCGATAAGCTGGCTCCCATCAGCCTGAAGTCAATTGCCAACCAAGGCTTTAGCGTACCGGCTGGAAACAGTGTTGGCGCACCGGCGACCAACAGCGCCAGCCTGCCTTCGACCAGCAGCGACGCCAAGGAAACCGTGCTGGTGTTTTTTGCCCCCTGGTGTGAATGGTATCTGGAGCAAACCGAGCCACTAACCTCAAAGTCCTGCACTCTGGTGCGACAGATGCTGGAAAGTCATGGCACTGACAGACCAGATGACAGCGACACCCAGTGGTTATCCGTCTCAACCAATCTGTGGACCTCCAAAGAGGATTTAACCGAATATCAAGCCAGCCATGGCGCTGTGGGGCCGATCATATTTGATGCAGATGGCGAGCTGTTTGCCAGGTTCGGTGTCACCCAGGTGCCGACCGTTATCACTGTGGATCAAGCGGGCAGGGTGACCGACAAGGTGGATTTCAGACAGCGGGGCTTTAAGGAAAAGGTCACGGCGCTGTTCTCAAAGGCATCATTCTCCAAGCCATAAAGCCAAGCCGCGAATGTTGGCTACTGGGCATGGATGCCTTATTCATGGATTTTCACCGGGCCAATTCATGTTGAGTAGCTGTTCAATTTGAGCCGCTATTCACTTTGCGGCTCTTTATTCACTTTGGGTTCCGGGCCCTGTGTGCCAATCCAGGATTATCGGCGCATCAGCGCAAACCCAGGCCGTCAGGCGCATGCCTTCGCGCAGCACCCCGGGGGCGGATTCGATTTTTGGCCAGTCATCCGTGTTAAAGGGTCTGCCTTCAAGGAAGAGTTGCGCCAGCAGATCATGGTGGGCGTCCCCCTGCAGATTGACGGATTCCGTGGTGTCGGCATCCGTTGCCAGGGTGAGGCTGAGGGATTGTCCCCGGTGTTGATAGCGGGTCACTGTGCCGGTCCAGGAGGTCAGCAGATTGGGGTCGCAAGTGACAAACTCAGGCACCCGCAGGCGACCTGTTTGTGCCAAGGGCTCTGCCATGGCCTGTGGTGAGCTGAGTGCGATAGCCAACAGTATGACTCTTATCATTTGAATACCTCATTTGAATGCTTCATTTGAATGCTTCATATGAATGCCTCGGACGTTAAAAAATAAAAGAGGCACCGGGGTGCCTCTTTTTTCACAGTCATTTCTGAAGCGCGTTAAGCATCAGAGATTTCTGTAGGTCTGGCTCTGCTCATCGGCACGGATGGCCTGACCATTGGTGAACTCAAACATACAGCTGTCGTCGGTGTAATCCATGAAGTTGAAGATAGGATCCACACCGGCTGCGCTCTTGCCTTTAGTGCAGGAGTCGCGATTGACCGGGCAACCGTAGGCGGCACTCTTTTCAGCAGGAGTGTCGGACACATAGTCACCGCTGCCGCTGCAACCACCCTGGAAGGTGTGGTACAGGCCGAGCCAGTGGCCAACTTCGTGAGTGGCGGTGTCACCTTCATTATAGGGGGCCGCTGAACCACCTGGCAGTGTGCTGTAGAGGATCACTACGCCGTCTTTGATGGGGGCTGATGCATAGTCACTTGGGAAGGTTGCCCAGCCGAGCAGGCCGCCACCCATGTTGTTGGTGTAGATGTTGAGATCTGCAGCATCACCCTGGCGCAGGGCCGACTTCATGTCGGTCTCGGCAGTTGAGCCGTGGCCGGCGGTGTACCAGCTGTTGTTGGCGGTCACATCGGTCGATACCAGATTGAATCTGAAGGGGGTATTGCTGTAGGCATTGTTCAGCACGCTCATCTGGGCATTGATGTCAGCGGTAGACAGGTTGCCGTTGTTCTGGCTGTCGGTGATCACGTGCATGTAGACATTAATAGTCACTGAGCCGTTGGCTCTTTGTTGCATACCAGTGTCACCGCTTCTGGCGCGCAGAGTTTGGAAGTGTTTTTCTTTCAATGCAGACTCTTCGGCACTGGGGTGTTTGGTGCCACAGCGCAGGAAGGAGGCATTGGGATTGGCGTGATCGAAGGCCGCATCGTTATTGGCCATGCCGCTCAGGGGGGCGGCTGTCAGGCCCAGGGCAAGCATCAGGGTAGAAGTTTTTAGAGTTATTTTCACAGTTTTTTCCTTTTTAATATTATTGGATTTCTATGTCACTGATTAAGCAGAACCGGTCCCCCGACTTGTCATACATAGTCCCTTAGGGAAAAAATCATCCTTTTTAACTGCTCCAAATGTGAGACATGGTCTGCCCATACCCACCGACCACGTGGCAGCTTGCCACGGTGAGACGACATAAAATAATGGCCAAAACAAACTTATTCAACATTTTTGTAACATTATTTTATCCGGATGGTGTTCCGTTCACCGGATAACTGCATCGTCATCTCGGCATGGCGCAGTGAATTCCCCTGTTTCACTGGCATGGCGGCTGTTTTTTTACTCTGGTGTAACATTTCCCTTTCCAGTATCTTGGGAGACTTATCTGAAACAATGGATTGGCTCGAATAAAATCATGCTATTACCTGCGCTCACCACCACCATTCGCATGAAATTCAGTCGCATGAAGTTCAGCGAACTTTTTGACCGCCCCGTTACCAGGCCCCTGGCCACAACCCTGATGCGGTTCAAGGGCTTTTGGCACAGTCTGAATTTCGCCCAGCGCTGCTACTTGCTGGCGACCTTGCTGTTCCTGCTTGAGGCTGTGATGGTGGCAGACAGGGTCAATTGGTTCACCGGCGCCTTGACCTTGTTGGTGTTGGCGGGACTGGCCAGTGAGTTCTGGCCGCGGTTTTTGCATGTGTGGCACAGCCTGCCGGGCAAGGCATTTATCCTGCTGTTTTATGCCGTGGTGGCCAACTTTGCCCTGGGCAACGCCGCGGGTATGGTGAACGATATCACCGGCGTGTCGGCCGCCAGCCTGCCCTACAGTCACAACTTTGCCATTCTGCTCAGCCTTCCCGGCTGGTTTTTCATGACCTCGCTGCTGGTGCTGTTGTTTGTCCAGGTGGCCATGCCCTTTTATCTGCTGTTGCTGTTGTTGCTCAAACCCTTCGGTTTGCACGGCCTGTGGCATCCGCCCCATTATCGTTTTGTGTTTACCACGGCCCTGGTGCGTTATGTCTGGAGCTTTGCCCTGCTGATCCAACTGTTGATGCTGGGGGCTGCCACCGGAGTTGCGGCCGATGCCGGCGCCTTTGGCCGCGGGGTTTATGATGAAATCCTGGCGGAGCTGGAGGAAAGCGGTAACAAGGCCAAGCAGAAAAAGGCTGACTCAGGCCAGGGGGACGAGGAGGCCAAGGCAGAATTGGTGCAGGATACCCAGGGTAATGTTGGTATCCATATCGTCAGCGAAGGCGAGACCACCTCTGTGGTGTCCATGCCGGTCGAGGACATGCAGAACCGGGCCAATCGCTATCACTCGTTGCAGCAATCGGCACTGGCGCTGTTTATTTTCCAATTTGAGGCCGACGGCCGCTCCCGCTGTGAGCATGCCGAGGGCAGCAAGATAGTGGAGCTGAACGATTACGAGATCCTGGAGATTCTGCCGGACCAGAGCCAGCCCCAGGGTTACAGCTATCGGGTCAGAAGCTGTATCTCGGCCGCCTTTGGCCGGACCCCGGAAAGCAGAGGGGCAGTGAATCCGCCGCCGCAATAACTGCCCCCGAGTTTGCCAATTCGCTGCGGCCGGCTGTGCTCAAGCCGGCATTGGCGGTCAGTGCAGGCGCACCGCCTTGATTAACACCGGCTTTTGAGGTTCATGGAAGGCTATCTTCTTATCATCGCCATACCACTTTTCGGTCACAGCGACATTGGCAATGGCGTCCAGTACGGCTTCACCTTCCACCAATTGACCGAACACTGTGTAGCGGCCATCAAGGTGAGGCCGGGCTGCATCGCAGATGTAAAATTCGGTGGAGCCTGAGTTGGGATCTTCGTCCCGAGCCAGGCCCAGGGCACCTTTGATGTGGGGATGACTGTTGAACTCGGCCACCACTGTGGGCTCATTGTTTTCATCCATACTGCCGGCCTGGATCACATGGCCTTTCACCACCCGGTAAAAGGCTTTGCCTTCGTACCAACCTGTTTGTGCCAGGCGCTGGAAGTTAGCCACTGTTTTGGGGGCCTCGTCGGGGAAGAACTCAAAGGTCATGTTGCCCATATCTGTCTCTATGGTGACCCGGTTTTCGGCCTGGGTGCTGAGGGATATCAAACAGGCCAGGGCTGGCAGCAGCAGGTGGATAAAGCGCATGATTATTTTCCATTCCATTGATTTTTATCCCAAGTTACAGCCATTGCAGTAAAACTCAAGTGGCGCTGCCTGATGATTTTTCATCCGGGCTCTGTCGTTTGATGAAAGTGGGTGCTACGGGAAGGTCGAGATCCATAAAGCGTGACCGCAGCCACCTTTGTTAACCCGGGCGCTGGTGCCGAGCAAAGCCGGGCTTCTACAATAGCCGAAATGCCAACAGCCCGGGGGAGCAAAGTGACCCGAAAGCCCGACAGGATCACCGCCATGCAGCAGATCATAGATGCGGTCAAGGCCGAGTTCCCCCTGTATCTTGAGGACACCTTCAAGTGTGGCCCGGATAACACTTGTCAGGGGTGCCCCAAGAAGCTGATGGAGCTGGTGGATGGTGAGCTGCAATATTGGCAGCACAGGATCAATCAGGGGATAGCGCCGGGATTCGACGATCTCAACCAGTTCGGTAAGCTGTGCCGTAATGTCCGCCGCGCCCTGGTGCGCAATCAACGTATCGATTCCTGAGCCCCTTTCCTTTTTGCCCGTCAAGCCTTGATGCCAGTCCGCTGCTGCTGAATTAACCATGAAAAATATGTGGTGAAAGGGTGTCAGCAACTACACTTAACCCTATGGCAGGGTGTTGATTTTGAGAGGCTTCAACCCGATTGGGGCGATTTGCCCCGACCGAGCCGGGATCAGGCCTGCCGCTGGAGTCTATGGCTAAGGGGGAATTATGTTATCGAATAAAGTTTCCCTGATGCTGCTGCTGGGTGCCGGAGTGGTGCTGAGTGGGTGCAGTCGTCAGGTCAGTTATCAGGAAGAGGTGCTGCCTATTTTGCGGACCTCATGTTTCAGTTGCCATGTGGCGGGTGAAGGTGCGCAGAATGCGGGATTAATACTCAACAGCTACAGCAGCATGATGGCCGGTACCAAGATGGGGCCTGTGGTTGTCCCCGGCAGCGCGGCGTCAAGCACCCTGTATCTGGTGATTTCGCACAATGTGGATCCCAAAATCCAGATGCCACCGCACCATGAAGACAAAATGGCCCAGGGCCAGGGCGAGCCCTTGAGCATGGAGCAGATTGACACCATCAAGCTGTGGATAGATCAAGGCGCCAAGAATAACTGAGCCGCAGTGATAGCGTCACGCGCCCTGCCCGGCGGCGGGGCGCTTTGCCTTGCTCAGTCGAGGTAACAGAGCAGCACCACAGCCGCCAGTGCCAGGGTCAGGCAAGCCAGCTTCAGGGGCCAGGAGATACGGTTCTGCGGGCTGCTTTGCTGTTGTTGCGCCAGCCGGTTTTCCAACGCAGCCGCCTTTTGCTTACAACTCATGTTTGTCCGCCTTGCCTCCCGGCTCCAACGCTTGTTTCAACCCCATGAGCTGCATGTCATTTCTATAGTGCTGTATGGTGTCGCGCCCGGCCGCTTTGGCGGCATACATGGCGGTGTCGGCATTTTTCAACAGCTGCAGTTCGTCCAGGCCATCGTCCGGATACAGGGCCAGGCCTATGCTGGAGGAGATGCAGATCCTGTGGTTGTCGAGCATAAAGGGCTCGCTCAGGGCGAGACGGATTTTCTCGGCAACCCTGAAGGCATCGTCGAGGGTCTTAATCGATGGCAGCAGCACTATGAATTCATCACCGCCGATGCGCGACACTGTATCGGCCTCACGGACACAGGCCTGCATTCGGGTCGCGGCCTGCTTGAGCAGTTCATCGCCCCAATGATGACCGAGATCGTCATTGACGGGTTTAAACCTGTCCAAATCGATAAACATCAGCGCCAGCATCTGCTTATCCCGCTTGGCTGAGGTCAGATGCTGCCGAAAACGATCGTCGAACAGGCTGCGGTTGGGCAAGCCGGTGAGGGCATCGTAATGGGCCAGACGCTGCACCAGTTGTTCGTGCAGTTTGCGCTCTGTGATGTCGGTCTGGGTGCCAATTACCCGCAAGGGCCGACCATTGTGGTCACGGCTGACCACCATGCCGCGGTCAAGGATCCACTTCCAGCTGCCGTCGCGGCACCTGAGCCTGTGTTCTATGGTGTAAATTGGGGTTTTACCGTCGAGGTTGGCCTGCAGCGCCGCCAGGGTGGCCGCCTTGTCATCAGGATGCAGGCGGTTTTTCCACTCGTCCACGCTGTCGCTGATCTCTTCCTTGTCATAGCCGAGCATCTCTTTCCAGCGCCTCGAAAAGAACACCTTGCCGTTGGAGACATCCCAGTCCCACACGCCGTCGCCGGCACCTTCGAGGGCAAACTTCCAGCGGAACTCGCTGTCCCTGAGCTTGCGGGTCCGGTCTGCGACCTGGGCCTCGATGCGGGCCGTGTAGCCAGTGCTCAGCAGCAGCAGGGCGCTCAGCAGTCCGGTACTGAGAACACTGATGGCCAGCACGCCCCAACTCTGCCAGCTGCGGTGCATCTGGTTGTAAAGCGGGGTGGGTGCGGTTTCCAGGCGGTAGCTGCGACCGCCGAAATCCAGGGTGCGGGAAAACAGCGGCCTTGGTTGCTCCGGGCCAAAATTGTCGTACAGGGTGCTTTGCTCTTCGGCATCGGTCAGGCGCATGTAGAGATGGGGACTGACTTCCGGCAGCAGCTGGGTCATGAATTCCCCCATCCGCAACACCGAGGTCACCACGCCGGAATAAGGATCCTGGGGATTGATGGCCATAAACAGCAGCACCCCCTTTTGGCCCTGCTTTTCCTGTACCAGTTGCAGCGGTGCCGATGCCACCAGGGCGCCGGTCTGCTTGGCGGAGACTATGGCGGTCAGTCGCAACGGATTGGAGGCAAGATCAAAGCCCAGGGCCTCCTGATTGCCGCTCAGGGGTTCAATAAAGGTCACGGGATAATAGAAGTCCCTGAAGCCTGCAGCCTGCAGCTTACCCTGGTCGTTGCGCTCCGTGATGGTAAATTGGGTCAGCTCAAACTGTTGCTTGGTGATAAATGCCTGACGCCGCTCGCCGGTGATCCTCGGCGCATAGCTCAGGGCCTGGATCATGGGATAGCGACTGAGGGAGCGATCGGCAAAGCGGGCAAATTCATTGCGGCTCACCGCATCATCGCCGTCGCGGGCAAACAGGGCCGCGGTTTGGGCCAGCAGGGCTTCCTGGGTTTCCAGTTTGGATTGAAACTGCATCAGGCTCTGCTGTGAATACTGCTTGAACTCGGACAGGGAATCACCGTATTCCCATTGGCTGGTTTTGATGAAGATGGCCACGAAAAACACAAATACCGCGCTGATGGGCAGGGCCACTGTTTTGATGCGGCTGCGCCAAAGAGTAAAGGGGGCGGCGGTGAATATCATGGTCAGGGGGAACAACACCACGGCCCCCAGGGTATCGCCAATCCACCAGGCTACCCAGTTGCTGATAAGCTCCCTGGCGTCAACCAAGCCGAGCAGGAACAATCCGCCCACCGACAAGCTGGCGCTGGTCAGACAAAACACCGGCGCCAGCAGTAAAAAGCCGGCGACCTCGCGGCTGTTGTCCAGGGAGGTGGGCAGGGACATGATTTTGCGCAACATGGCGCTGCCGAGAATGGCTTGCAGCAAAGAGGCCAGGGCAATGATAGTGGCCACCAGCGCGCCTGTGGTGCCAATGTTGCCCTGATCCTGATAGCCAATCCACAGATTCAGCAGCAAGGAGCCAACAAAAATGAACGGCCAGGTGCGCCTGCCTGCCAGAAAGGCTGCCGCCAGAGCGATACCCGCAGGTGGAAAAATCGGGCTGGCATATCCCGGTGGCAGGGCCAGCATCAAGCCCAGTTTGCCGCTCAGTATGTAGACCAGGCTCAGCAAAAATAAGGGCAATAACCCCAATTCAAACAGAGAGAGTAAGTTATCGTGTTTGGTGCGGGACATAGGCAAAGTAGCGCTTTCCTCTGGATGTTTATTTCTGGCAGCGGAAACACTCATCCATGAGTGTTTTACACAGGTCAAACCCCAGACTCAGAGTTTGCGCGCAGTCAGTTTTTATTGTGGATGACGCAGGAGTCACAGGTCAATTTTTGCCTGCTAAATTAGGGCCATCTATCACATATTCAGTCGGAGAACTGCCAAGCTGAACCCTCGCCGTTTTCTGACGGATAAGAACCTTTTTCTGATGGGTAAGGGCAAGAGACCGCCTCAGCGGTCTTTAAATTTCAACCAGCCTTCGGGATGGTGTCCCTTGGGGTCGGCGTGGGTCCAGTGTATGACGCCCCCCTTGGGATTCCACTCATACTGGCCATAAAAACTGACCCAATCGCCGATATTGAGGGGGGACAGCCGCGGTGCCAGGTCGATGTTATGGGCAATCAGCAGGGTTTGCCCCGACGCCAGGCGGATAATAAACCTCTGATGGCGACTGCCCTCGTTATCATCGGCCAATAACTTAATCACTTCCCCCTCGCCCTGCACCTGCAATTGACTTTGCCGATTGGCAAAGGCTCTGGCGAGTTGGGCATCGCCACTGGAGATTTGGGTTGGGTCAATCTCGGTGAGATCTGTCTCGGTTTGGCCAATTTCGGCCAGGCTGGCGTGAGCGGGTGGCGCCGTCTGTTCCTGTGACGGATACCTGTGCCAGGTCCAGACTACAGCAAACAGGGCGATACAAAGGATCAGAATGCGGTTCAAGGAGTCTGTCCGTGGAGTCATAACTGGAGCGAGTATAGCCCCTTGAGCGAGCGCCCGTCACTTAACCCAGTCAAACCGGGCTCAAGGCTCAATTGCGGGCACTGCCAGGTGAGCGGACTGTAAGCTCAGTACCGTTATGCATTGTTACCGCCATTCTCCAATGGCAGCGTCAGTCGGAAACAGGCGCCCCCCAGGTCGGCGCTGGCAGCGGCACTGAGCTCACCGCCGTGCCAGTCGACTATTTTGCCACCATTTACCTCATTGTCCGGTTTTGCATCTGATGCGTGGTAAGAATCGCAGGGGTGTGTTTTTACCCGGTATGATTTGGCGTCAATGCAGGTTGGTTCTCAGGGCGAGTATGTCGCACTGCAACTGATTCAGCAGCGCCTGGGAGGTATGGCCCTTGATTTCGCTGAGCCAGTCTTCGTGGGCATTGGCGCCCAGCACCACTATGTCGCTGTTGCAGGCCCGGGCGGTATCGGCAATCACAAAGTCCGGCAGGCCGTTGCCCAGGTGCAGCCTGTCGTCGGTCAGTGCCAGTTCCTCTGCCAGTTGTCTGAGTTTTTGCCAGTGATGGCTGGCCTCGTCCGGCGCCTGATTGGCGCTGAAGGACATGCCCAGTTCATTATCCTGATAACAATTGAGCAGATGCAGTTGTTGATGCAGCAACTCCGCCAGATCCCCGGCAAAGTGCAGCAGGGCACGGTTGAAGGTTGGCGTTTCCTGATCGTCGTCAATGTCGAGGGCGGTGAGGATACGGCCGTCCGAACTCCAGGGCTGCTCACCGGCAAACAGTACCGGAAGGGCCACGTCTTTCAGCAGTTGCCAGTCGTCGGTACTGGCAAATTCACATAGCCAGGGCGCGTAGTGGTGATGTTCCACCAGCAGCAGATCGTAATCTTCTTGCCTGATTTCGTTGACTACGGCGGCAGCCAGAGAGGCAGCACGGCAATGCTTCACCCGTACCTTGATGTCCTGATTCGGGTAGCTGTCATGGCGGGGGAACTCGTTTTTCTGCTCATCGTGATGGGACAGGTGTTGATCCAGCCAGTGGACCACCCCCTGATATTCAGGCAGTTGTACCCTTAACAGGGTTAGATTTCCGTGGCAGAGATTGGCCAGCTGAATGGCTTTTTGCAGGGCGGCGCGGGATTGGGTACTTTCATCTGTGACGGCCAACAGATTTTGAAATCTGCTCATGGCGATGACTCCAATGGTATACCGGAGCATTAATTTTACGCCTAATGCGGCTTGGCGGTCAGATTCTTTTGCTCTGTCAGAGAGCGGTGATAGTGACAATCCATCTTTAATGCGCTAGGGGACATGGCGTGCTTTTTGCCTGAATCAAAGTGAGATTCACTCTCGCTGCCGTTGGCATTAGCGCTGTTGTGCTGTGGAGCTGGGTGAAAAAATACCCGGGCACTGGGCCCGGGCATGTTCTAATCAAGTCTGAATTCAAGCGTGCAATCAAGCCGCCGGTTTTGGGGCGCCCTGCGGTTTTGGACGACGACGGCGTACCTGGGGCTTGCCCTCTGCTGAGCTGCCTTGAGGTTTGCTGGCCTGAGATCTGTTGCCCTGTGGCTTACTGCCCTGTGGCTTGCTTTGTTGGGGCTTGCGGCCCTCGGGCTGTTGACGTCTGTCACCGCTGTCGCGTTTTTCCGCATTGCCACGACTATCGGCGGGCCTTTGCTCGCCGCCCTTGCGGCCATCGGTCCTGCGTTCGGTGCGTTGTTGTTCACCCTGTGGCTGGCCGGTGCGACCTGGACGCTTGGCGCCCTGGCCCTGTTTGGCGCCTTGACCCGGCTTGGCCTGGGAGCGGCTGCCGCCCCCGGCTTGCTGGCTGGTTGGCAGCGGATGGGTGGGGATAAAACCGTCGAATTCCTTGCGGGTCAGCGATTGCTTGATCAGGCGCTCAATGTCGCGCAGCTGTTTGACCTCTTCATGGGTCACCAGGGACACGGCCTCGCCGTCGCTGCCGGCACGACCGGTGCGACCGATACGGTGTACATAGTCTTCGGGTACGTGTGGCAGTTCAAAGTTGACCACCTGGGGCAGCTCGGCAATGTCGATGCCGCGGGCGGCGATGTCTGTCGCCACCAGCATGCGGATGGCGCCGGATTTGAAATCCGCCAGCGCCTTGGTGCGGGCACTCTGGCTCTTGTTGCCATGAATGGCGGCGGCCTTGATGCCTTCGGCCTCCATCTGTTTTGCCAGGCGGTTGGCACCATGCTTGGTACGGCAGAAGACCAGTACCTGTTCCCAGCGATAGAAGCGGGTCAGCTCGGCCAGCAGGGCCGGTTTCTGGTTCTTGTCCACCGGACAGATCCACTGGCGCACCCGATCGGCGGTGGAGTTGCGCGGCGTGACCGAAACTTCGGCGGCGTTGTGCAACAGGCCGTGGGCCAGGGTGCGGATCTCTTCCGAGAAGGTGGCCGAGAACAGCAGATTCTGGCGCTTGGGCGGCAGCAGCTTGAGAATGCGTTTGATGTCATGGATAAAGCCCATGTCCAGCATACGGTCGGCCTCGTCCAGCACCAGCACTTCCAAACCGTGGAAGCTCAGGGCATGTTGCTGATACAGATCCAGCAGGCGACCCGGGGTGGCCACCAGGATATCGACGCCGCGGGCCAGGGCGCTGATCTGCGGATTGATGGACACGCCGCCGAACACTACGGTGCTCTTGAGTGGCAGGTACTTGCCGTAGGCCGTGACGTTGTCGGCTATCTGCGCCGCCAGCTCACGGGTCGGAGTCAATACCAGGGCACGCACCTGCTTGGGGCCGGCCTTCTGGCCCTTGCTCAGATTTTCCAGCAAAGGCAGGGTGAAGCCTGCGGTCTTGCCCGTGCCTGTCTGGGCCGCGGCCAACAGGTCACCGCCCTTGAGCACCACAGGAATTGCCTGGGCCTGGATGGGGGACGGGGTCTGATAACCTTTCTGGCTCAGGGCCTTGAGAATGGGGGCGGACAGCCCCAGGGAGGCAAAACTCATGCAGATCTCTCTTGCTGGAAAAACGGGATGTGCCGGTCGGGCCGGTACAGGGGGACGCAAGCTTACCCTATGCGGGCTCCGGCCGCCATCGATACCTCATTTTAAGCCACTGATAAGCCCCGGTCGAATTCAGCTGTTTGTTGTCCGAAACCTGCAGTTGCCGCTGCCCTGCCGGGCCTGTTGCAGCTTTGCCATCGGATCGCTGTGCATTAAAAAGGGTTAATAAACATGGAGTCGCCCGGAGTGCTCTGCTATCTTGAGCCCCAGTTCCAGGCGCAGGGATGGGCATAGCTCACAAAGGCATAGCTCAAAAGGGGATAGCTGATGCCTGCCGTGTTCCAGTGCCCGACAATGAGCGTGCGAAACTATGGCTAATGTGAAACCTTCGGTCACCGCTAATCTCAAACCTTCGGTCACGGCTAATCAAAAATCCAGCCCACTCAACACCGCGGCCACTTATCCCGCCATCGACAGCATCCGGCGCTATGCCCTTGAGCAGCGGGAGAGCGCCCAGGCGCTGATCCGCAACGTGTTGCAGATGTCTGATATCTCCCCCCAAAGATTCAATGCCGCCATGGATGCCATCATGACCCATGGCCGCATTGCGCTGCATTTTCATCCCGATCGCCTCGATTGCCGCGGCCAAATGGTGGCCGAGGGCCTGTTCAATGACGGCCTGTATCGCAACCAGTTTGAGACCCATGTATCCAATGGCCTGCTGTCGCCCGAGATTGGCGGTCCCCGGGATCATTGGGAGCGGGCGTTTTTCGGCAGCCTCTGCAATGACAAGGCGGCCCGTCCCAAATACGGTGCCCTGGATCTGGGGTTGTTTGCCGATGGCCCCTCACCCCGTTTCGGCAGTTGCTACTTTCTGTGCTCTGCGGCGGCGCTGCAACGCAGCACCTTTTGTTACCTGGACTCCTATCGCACCCCCAGGGAAAAGGGCACCCTCGATTGTTTCGAGCTGCCGATGGCGGCACTGCTGAGCGAAAGCTTTGAGCGGGGTTATGCCCTGGGGCAGGAAGGATTGCCGCCGCCGAAACTGATAGCACACCTGCTGGAGCATCTGGGGCAAGGTGACGCACGGCAGCAGGTTCCCGGCCTGAACCGACCCATGAGCGGTAATCTGGATCATTACATTGAGGCCCAGATCCACGGCCCCCTGTCACTGACAACAGATGTGGACTGCCTGGTGGCCGATCCCAGCTTCAGGGGCACGCAAGTGGGGGAGCTGTTGGTTGCCCTTTGTCGCCGTTATGCGCTGCAATTGCACTGGCACGGGGGACGACACTTGCTGCCGGAGCAGGTGCCGCGGGATTTTCGCGGTGCAACCATGCCGGCGCTGGCCAGGCAGGTTGCCATTGATGGCCGGGTCACAGCCCATGCCATAGGTGTAGCGGCGAGAAAACTGGGTACTCATTCTGGTGGCGGCAGCAGCAGGCACCTTGAAGAGCTTAAGTGGCTCTGGCATGTGCTGGTGCGCTTCGGACGTCCCCTGGCGGACTGATTTACTCCTTTATTCCCGGCGCCCGGGCTGAGATACTGCGCTCAATTCACAGGCCCTCTCTGGATGGCCAACACAAGTTACGGTTTTGCATGGATAAATCCCTCGAGAAACAGCTGACACTCTGGCTCAGACAACAAAAGCGCGTCTGCGGCCTGTTCCTGCCGCTGAGCCTGCTGCTGGGAACGCTCAATGCCGCCGCCCTGGTGGCCCAAAGCTGGCTGCTGGCCCGGGTGCTTGGCGATCTGGTGCTTAACGGTACTCCCGCTGCTGCTCATATGCCCGATTTGCTTGCCATGGCGGCACTCCTGTTGCTGCGGGCTCTGTGTGCCTGGGGGCGTGAGCGGGCCGGCTTCGAGGCCGGGCTCAGGCTGAGGCGCGCCCTGCGGGGGCGGGTGCTGGATAGGTTAAGCACCCTGGGACCGGCCTATATCCGCAGTCAGAGCGCCGGCAGCTGGGCCAGCAAGTTGTTGGAGCAGGTGGAACAGTTGCAGGATTTTTACGGCCGCTATCTGCCGCAAACGACACTGGTGGCCCTGGTGCCCTTGCTGATCCTGGCCTGTGTCTGGCCGCTGAACTGGGCCGCCGGGCTGATATTGCTCGGCACGGCGCCGCTGATCCCGCTGTTTATGGTGCTGGTGGGCATGGGCGCCGGCGATGCCAATCGTAAACACTTTCAGGCTCTGTCCCGGCTGTCGGGGCACTTTATGGACAGACTCAGGGGGCTCTCTACCCTGAGGCTGTTTGACCGTGCTGCCGCCGAGCAGCAGGCCATAGAAAACGCCTCGGAAGAATTTCGTCGCCGCACCATGGCTGTGCTGCGCCTGGCTTTTTTAAGCTCGGCGGTACTGGAGTTTTTCGCCGCCGTCAGCATAGCCCTGCTGGCGGTGTATTTTGGTTTCAGCCTGCTGGGGCACCTGGACTTTGGCCACTACGGCGCCGGGGTGCAACTGGGAAGCGCCCTGTTTGTGCTCTTGCTGGCGCCCGAGTTTTACCAGCCGCTGCGGGAGCTGGGCACCCACTATCATGCCAAGGCCCAGGCGGTGGCGGCGGCCGAGGCCTTGCATCAGTTGTTGGAGGGCGAACTGCACGCCCCTGAGGCGGGTCGGCAAGCCGTCCCCGACACACTGGCCATTTGCGCCAAGGAGCTCAGGGTCTTAAGCCATGACGGCCATTGCCTGCTGGGGCCCTTGAGTTTTGCTGTCGCCGAGGGGGAGCAGGTGGCCATTCTCGGCCCCAGCGGCGCCGGTAAGAGCAGTCTGCTCAATGCGCTGCTGGGCTTTTTACCCTATGCGGGCAGCCTGACGGTGGGCGGTGTCGAACTCCGTGACCTGGATTTGAGTGCCTGGCGGGCGCAACTGCTGTGGCTGTCCCAGGAGCCGCAGCTGCTGCACGGCACTTTGAGGGATAATGTGGCCATGGGTCGGCCCCTGAGTGATGCGGAGATCTGGGCCTTGCTGGACCGGGCTCACATAGGTGATTTCGTCCGCGGTCTGCCCGCAGGATTGGAACAGATGCTGGCGGAGCAGGGGAGTAGCATTTCCGTGGGCCAGGCCCAGCGGCTCGCACTGGCGCGGGCACTGGCGGGTGCCGGGCGGATTTTGCTGCTGGATGAACCCGGTGCCAGCCTGGATGTGGACAGCGAACGCCTGGTGATGGATAGCCTTAAACAGGCTTCCCTTGGTCGTACCCGGCTGCTGATAAGTCACAGGCTCGATGAACTCGATGGCGGGGATACAGTGCTGTATCTGGCGCAGGGGCAACTGCAACAGCAGGGCAAACTCAGGGAACTCGCCCTGGCTGCGGGCCCGGTGGCGAAGCTGCTGGCGCAGGAGGGCTTGCAATGATGACTTCGAGAGGACCCGGCATGGGCGCCGGCATCAGGTCCAATACCAGCTCAAGTGACTGGCTGTGGCCACTGCTGAAACGCCACAGCCTGATGATGCTGCTGGGGCTGCTGTTGTCGCTGCTGGCGCTGCTGACCGGTATGGGGCTGTTGTCGCTGTCGGGCTGGTTCCTATCGGCCACGGCGCTGGCTGGCCTGACCGTCACCACGGCCCAGGCCTTCAACTTCTTTACCCCGGCCGGGGGCGTGCGGGCCCTGTCCATCGCCCGTACCGCCAGTCGCTATGGCGAGCGGCTGGTGACCCATGAAGCCACCTTCAGGGCCCTGACTACCCTGCGTTCCCTGGCCTGGCAAGCGCTGCTGCCCCTCGGCGAAGCGCGTTTGGGGGGCGAGCGCCGCGGCGAGCTGCTCAACCGTCTGGTGGCCGACATAGATACCCTGGATCACTTGTATCTGCGCCTGGCGGTGCCTCTTTTAAGCTTCCTGCTTGGGCTGCTGACCTTGCTGGGCATGCTCGCCTGGCTCGACCCAACCCTGGCCTTGATCCTCGGTACCGGTTTACTGTTCAGTGCCCTGTGCTTGCCGCTGCTTACCTATCCCTTGGGGCGCAAGGCCGCCCGCGGGCAGGTGCAGGGGCGGCGCAATTACCGGGTGGCATTGCTGGAGTTTATCTCGGCCCAGGGTGAGTTGGCGCTCTTTGGCGCCACAGATCGCTACCGAGCCGCACTCGATGAGCTGGAGCTGGGCTGGCAGCATTGTCAGCGGCAACTGGCGGCGCTCGCCGGTCTGAGCCAGGGCTTCACTATTCTGCTCCATGGCGCCCTGGTGCTGCTGATCTTGTTGCTGGTTTCAAATGGCGTTGGCAGCAGTCAACCGCCGGGCGCCCTGGCGGCATTGGTGTTGTTTGTTGCCCTGTCGACCATGGAACTGCTGTCGCCCCTGAGCACCGCCTTCGCCCAATTGGCCGGCACCCTGGAGGCGGCAAAGCGGGTCGATGACTTGCTCACCGCCCCGTCCGGCGTGCAGTTTGTGAGCCAGGGGCCGACGGTCACAGAGGGCCGTATCGAGTTAAGGGATGTCGATTTTGCCTATCCCGGCAACGGCCCTGTGCTCAAGGGCATCAGCCTGGAACTGGCACCCGGCAGCTGCACCGTCCTTATCGGCAAGACCGGCAGCGGCAAGTCGAGCCTGTTGTCGCTGCTGACCCGCAGCTGGGAGCCGGTACACGGCGAGATACTGCTGGATGGGCTGCCACTGGCAGCTTACAGCGAGGCCGAACTGCGCCGTGCCATTACGGTCGTGAGCCAGAGAGTGCATGTGTTCAGCGCCAGCCTGAGGGATAACCTGCTGCTGGCCAATGAGGCAGCGACAGATGCCGAACTCACAGCCGTGCTCACCAAGGTGGGCCTTGGCCATCTGGCGTTGGATGCCTGGCTCGGCGACGGTGGCCGGCCCCTGTCCGGCGGTGAAACCCGCCGCCTTGGCATAGCCCGGGCGCTGCTGCGTGACAGTCCTATACTGCTGCTGGACGAACCCACGGAAGGACTCGACAGGCACACCGAGGCGCAGATGCTCAGGCTTCTGCTGGCCCACTGTCGGGGCGGGGACGGAGAATCTGCTGGGGATGAGGGGGTGGCCGGGGGCGAAACCAAGGCGTTGACCAAGGGCGAGCGCAAGCAAGACAGGACGCTGCTGATGATAAGTCACAGGCTGACCGCCATGGGGCAAATGGATCAGATCTGTGTGCTGGAGCAGGGCCAGATAGTGGCGAGGGGCGATCATGGACAACTGCTCTCGGAGTTCACCCCCTATGCCCGTCAATACCGGCGCTAGCAGCTAATAGCTCAATCCGCTGCTAGCTGGACTTGGTGATAGCTGCATCCGGTGATAGTTGCTACGAGCGGTGAGCAGCTTATCGCAACAGGCACCGCTGACCTGGCCCTTTAACCTAAGGTTCCAGCCAAAAGCCTTAGCCGAGCCGTTTGGAAAATTCCAGAAACCGCAGTACTTCTTCCTCATGGAATAACAAATTGTCGCCGTCCCTGATGCTGGATAACAGATTTTCCCTGGCATAACGTTTGATAGTGGTGGGGGTCTTGTCGAGCAACTGACAGACCTCGTCCAGGGTCAGCAACTTGGAAGCCATGGGGTTCTCCTGCGATTGAGTGACAGCCTCAAGTATAGACTGTGCTTTTTCAGCGCCCCAAATGGTGAGGCTGGGGATTTGGCTAAGGCTGGCGGTGGGAAACTTGGGCGGCAAATGCCAAGTGTAGTTGCCTGGCATTCGGTAAAGATTGGCAGTCTTAAGAAATTGATGCCAATAAAAATAGGACATGAGAGAGGCTGTGAACAGCGACGAGAAGCAGGTTAATTTGGTCAAGCGCCCCTTGTTTGCGCCTTATTCACCGAGTTCAAGTGGCAAGTTGTCTGTCGACCATTCAATAAGCCCGCCGTCGTAAACGGCCACGTTTTGATGTCCCAGCAAGTGGAGAATAAAGGCGTCACTCGAAGAGGCAATACCACCGCCGCAGTAGGTAATTACGCGTTCAGTCTCCAGCATAGGGCGAAACAATTTGCGCAGATCTTCGGTCGGACGATAGCGCATGGTCTCCCGGTCGAGGATTTCCCACGCGGTTACATTTTTTGCACCTGGGATATGGCCTCGTGCACCGTATTCCTTCCGCTCACCACTGTGCTGCCGCCGACCGAGAGCGTTCACTATGCAGGTCTTTGAGTCTTTAATGGCGGCCTGCACCTGCTCTTTGTCGGCGATGAGTTCCGGTCTGAGGTGCGGGGTAAAGGTCGCCGCCGGGTAAGCGCATGGTGTCGAGGAGACAGGTCTGTCTTCAAGCCGCCAGGTAGTCCAGCCGCCGTTAAGTACCGACGCGTTGTCGAATCCAAAGGTGCGGAGCATCCACCACAAGCGCGCGGCCCACATGTTTTCCCGCCCATCATAAAGCACGACACGGGTGCCGTCTCCGATACCAAGCCGGCCCATCTGGTCGGCGAACCAGTCAGCGGTTGGCATGGTGAAGGTGTAGGAAGGCCGTTGGGGATCCGATATCTCCAGGAGATCGGCAAAGGCAGCACCAGGAATGTGAGAGCGCTGAAACTCACGTCTACCACTCTTAACCCGCGGGAACGGCCACAGCTTAACCTGCACAGTTGCATCCACCACGCGCAGGTCGGGATCGTTCAGATGTTGCTCCAGCCACTCAGGTTCAACGAGCGGATGCTGTGTGCCTGTTTCGGGGATAGGGGGATGGGACTCACTCATGGCAACCTCCCGGAGGTTCCGTACTGGTGCCTTAGTACAGCCTAACACCTTAATAATGATAATGCCTGTTCATTACCCCAACCATGCAGTCGTTGGCGGCTCTGAAGGGGGAAATGGTGCAACAGTCAAACTTCACAATGTCTCTTTGAGTTTCCTCGACTGTTCCGCCATGTCTGGAGTGGAACTCCCATTAGCCAGCACTGCCGCACCAGTGACCATTGGCGACAGGAAGTCGCCGGTGAGCCTCCAGGGAGGGATTCACGGCGTGTCACGGGTGCGGCAGTGCGAAGGCCCACCGCAGGTGATTTATGGCATCCGATGCCGGAAAGTTGCAGTTGAAGCAAGAGATAGCCGCTGTGCCAGCGGCACAACGTCGTGGGCTTCCAACCCACTCCCGGGCAAGGGGCTTTGCTCATCCAAAGCCCCTTGCATCCCAAAGGATGCCCCCAGCCGGAGCCGAAAACCCCTCGGGTTTATGGGCGAAACGGCCAACGCGACAGACTCGCGTCCTGCTCGACTGTCGCTACCTCGGCGTCCGGCCTCGGTTGTTGCCGTTTCTTGCCCAACACCCTCGGCGGCTCCGAAGGGGGAAGCGGTGCAACAGTCAAACGTCATAATGTCTCTTCGAGTTTCCTAGACTGTTCCATCATGGCTGGAGTGGTACACCAATAGACTAGCACTGCCGCACCAGTGACCATTGGCGACAGGGATGTCGCCGCTGAGCCCCCAGGGATGCTGATGTTTAAACCAAGAGTCGCCGTGTCACTGGAGTGGCAGTGCGAAGGCCCACCGCAGATGATTGATTGCATCCGACGCCGGACGTTGCACGAAAGCACAAGATAGCCGCTGTGCCGGCGGCACAAAGTCGTGGGTCTCAAACCGGGAGCGCCGAGCCCACACCCGGGCAAGGGGCTTTGCTCATCCACGAACAACTTCCATGTTTAACGGCCAGCTCGCCATCAATGGCTCGCGCTCATAAGCACGCTTGCCGCAGGCAAGCATTCGCCCTCACCACGCCATTTTCAGCAGCGTCCTCGACTCTGGCTCCTGCTTTGTCCTAACTCCTGCATCCATGCAGTCGTCGGCGGCTACGAAGGGGGGCGGTGCAACACTCAAACTTTTAACCAAGTATCACTACCTGTGAAACTATCGAGTTGCAGCAATTGCTGGAGTGGAACTCCAATAGTTTGCACTGCCGCACCAGTGACCGTCGGCGACAGGGATGTCGCCGTTGAGCGCCCAGGGACGGGTTCACAGCGTGTCACTGGAGTGGCAGTGCGAAGGCCCACCGCAGGTGATTGATTACTTCCCATGCCGGAAGTTGCAGAAAAGCAAAAGATTACCGCTGTGCCAGCGGCAGAAAGTCATGGGGCGCCGTGGGCGAGCATGACATAAACGGCTCTGATTACTTTCGTATCAGCCCTTTTATTTAAGTACGCCAAGATTGCGTGCTTGAGTGACCTGTCAGGCCTCGGGCTCGGCATAAGGCATCCCTTTACCTGTCTCTATGTAGCTTTTAAGACTTGCCAGAAAATGACCCCAGCCCTGACTGCAAATGTCGAAGCATTCAATTTGCTGCGTCAGACCTTGATGTTCCAGAGCGAGGCGCGTGGTGGATTCGGATGGGCTTGCAAGTTGGAATACGATTGTGGTGCCAATCCATTCCTTCGTACGTGTCAAACCTGGAACAACTAGTTGGGCGTCGATGACATTCCAACGAACCTCAGATTGTGGCCGCAGGGATTCAATGCGCATCACTTTGAAAGTTTCTCCAAATCTTATGGTTATTAAATCGCCAATGCCTGTACCGACCTCGCAGGAAGTCGTCCACCAATCGGAAATACCGCGTTGCGTGGTCAATGCTGCGTAAACGTCAGAGGCTGGTGCAGAAATAAGCAGGTTGTTTTTGTAGCTGTCCATAGCATGTCTCCATGTCAGATGTTGATAAGAATCATCTAATGCCGTTGCTAATGGGGTAACCGAAACATAGTGTAGTTTGTCCGGCGGAGGGGCTGCATTTTGCGGCTGGATAATACTTGGCAACTTGCTAGGTGGAGATCAAAAACAAGATTGAGACAACCACACATGAAGTCCCTAAAACTCTATAAAACATCCTGGCTTTTCTCACACCTTCTTCTTTGTCTTTAGTATGTTCATATAGCCAACGTCCCGTTTGGCCATCAAATGCCAAAATGAACTCAGTTGGGAGCAAGAGCAAAAAAACACCGATTACTCCAATGACTATCAATATGAAGGTCACCATAACTAGAGCCTAATGCCGCCAGCAGAGGCTGAGTGAACCGGGGCCTGCGACCTTGGTGAGCTTTGCTGGCTGCCTATGTTAGATATCTTTGGCATTGAACTCTTTATAACACTTTGGCGCATAGCCCCAAACTCTAACAAAATCAGATGTGACCTCAAATTCAACTCCAATAGCCCTAAGACACTTTAGAATCTCATCTTTCAGGTTTATCTCTTCTTCATATCTGCCGCCATCTCGGATGATGAATACCGTTTTTTCAAACTTAATATCAAACCATTCAACACCGAGAAACGGAAATGGAAGGTGATAAAACCAATCATTTTCCCAGTGAGATATAAAACCGTTAATCCATTTAGAGCGATTACATACGATCCACTTATTTGTTCTAAATGCGGTTAAAAGTTCATTCCACTTAGTATTGTTACAGAGTCCCACCAAGTTCTTTGATTCTATTTCTTTTTTTAACTTCTCCAAATCTACATTTTCAGGACAAGACTCTGACATTGGCAGAATGTTCATAGATACCTCACATTTTATTATTGCGACCTTGCAAGGTTCGTTACCTTGCAGGCTATCCGACATCACAGGTTTTGTATAGCTTGATCAGTTGTCCTCAACTGGTTGATCAATAGGCGTTAATGGTAATGCTACCTCGGTTGCTGCCGTTTCTTGCCCAACGTCCTCGACTCTGGCTCCTGCTTCGTCCTAACTCCTGTATCCATGCAGTCGTCGGCGGCACCGAAGGGGGAAATGGTGCAACAGTCAAACTTCACAATGTCTCTTTGAGTTTCCTCGACTGTTCCGCCATGTCTGGAGTGGAACTCCCATTAGCCAGCACTGCCGCACCAGTGACCATTGGCGACAGGACGTCGCCGGTGAGCCTCCAGGGATGCTGATGTTTAAACCAAGAGTCGCCGTGCCACTGGAGTGGCAGTGCGAAAGCCCACCGCAGGTGATTTATGGCATCCGATGCCGGAAGTTGCAGTTGAAGCAAGAGATAGCCGCTGTGCCAGCGGCACAACGTCGTGGGCTTCCAACCCACACCCGGGCAAGGGGCTTTGCTCATCCACGAACAACTTCCTTGTTTAACAGCCAGCTCGCCATCCATGGCTCGCGCTCATGGCGCTCTAGCGAGCTTCGCCCTTACAACCCAAAGGATGCCCCCAGCCGGAGCCGAAAACCCCTCGGGTTTATGGGCGAAACGGCCAACGCGACAGACTCGCGTCCTGCTCGACTGTCGCTACCTCGGCGTCCGGCCTCGGTTGTTGCCGTTTCTTGCCCAACACCCTCGACTCTGGCTCCTGCTTCGTCCTAACTCCTGCATTCATGCAGTCGTCGGCGGCTCCGAAGGGGGGATCGGTGCAACAGTCAGACTTCGCAATATCTCTTTGAGTTTCCTTGCCGATTCCGCCATGACCGGCGTGGAACACCAATAGCCAGCACTGCCGCACAAGTGTCTGCTCAAAAAGGTGGCATCATTATCATGCAACTATGGGGGGTTACCGAGCAAACTCAATCATGTGCCTTGCCGCCACAAGGGGGCATAAAAAAAGCCAGGCATTTAGCCTGGCTTTTTAGGGTTAACAGCGACAGCTGTTATTCGTCTGAGTCGCCCAGAGACAGCAGAGTCGCGTTACCGCCGATAGCGGTAATGTTATTGGTGCGGGTCTTCTCGGTTACAAAACGGGTCAGGTAGTGTGGACCACCGGCCTTGGGACCTGTGCCTGACAGGCCCTGGCCGCCGAAGGGTTGCACGCCAACCACGGCACCGATCTGGTTGCGGTTGATGTAGACGTTACCCACGTTGACCTTGTCGGCCACTTCCAGGGCATGGCCCTCGTTGCGGCTGTGGATGCCCAGGGTCAGACCGAAGCCTGTGCTGTTGATATCGTCGATGACCTTCTGCAAGTCGGAGGCCTTGTAACGGATCACGTGCAGGATAGGACCGAAGTGTTCTTTCTCCAACACCTTGATGGAGTCGATTTCCACTGCAGTGGGCGCCACAAAGTGACCGTTCTCAGTGCCTTCCGGCAGGCGCAGCTGGTGAATTGGACGACCCACTTGCTTGATGTGGTCAATGTGGGCGTTCAGGTTGGCCTTGGCGGTGGCGTCGATAACAGGGCCCACGTCGGTCTTCACCGAGCCGGGGTTGCCGAGGCTCAGTTCGTCCATGGCGCCCTTGAGCACGTCGATAACGCGATCGGCAATGTCTTCCTGCAGGTACAGTACCCGCAGGGCGGAGCAACGTTGACCGGCGCTGGTGAAGGCGGAAGAAACCACGTCGTTCACCACTTGCTCTGGCTGGCTGGTGGAGTCCACCACCATGGCGTTCTGGCCACCGGTTTCGGCGATCAGCGGAATGATGGCGCCGTCACGACCGGCCAGGGTGCGGTTGATGACCTTGGCGGTCACGGTAGAACCTGTGAAGCACACACCACCAATGCGTTCATCGGCGGTCAGGGCTGCACCCACTGTGGCACCTGTGCCTGGCAGGTATTGCAGCACGTCCTTGGGAATGCCGGCCTGGTGAGCCAGTTGCACCGCGCGGTAACCGATAATACAGGTCTGCTCGGCAGGCTTGGCGATAACAGTGTTACCCGTTGCCAGGGCAGCGGCTACCTGACCGAGGAAGATGGCCAGCGGGAAGTTCCAGGGGCTGATACAGACGAACACGCCACGGCCCTGGAGGAAGAGTTCGTTCAGTTCACCTGTGGGGCCGGGCAGCAGCTCGGGCTTGGTCATCATCTTCTTGGCCTGCACCGCGTAGTAACGGCAGAAGTCCACGGCTTCGCGCACTTCGTCGATACCGTCCTGGATGCTCTTACCGGCTTCGCGGGTACACAGAGCAATCAGTTCTTCGCGGTTTTCTTCCAGCAGATCCGCCAGCTTTTGCAGGGCATTGGCGCGGGTCTCAACCGGGGTGCGGCACCAGGAGGCGAAGGCGTTGTCGGCAGCGGCCAGGGCCTGCTCGATGGCGGCGTCGTTGGCGAAAGCCACCTGACCCACTTTCTGGGTGGTGTCGAAGGGGCTGACCACGTCACGGACTTCACCGGCCAGGGTTTCACCCTTGACCAGGGGGCCTGCGGTCCACTGGGTGTCCTTGAATTTTTCCAACGCGGCGAAGAATGGCTCGGCTTCGGAGATGATGTTCATATTGAGTCCCTTGGAGTTTTTGCGCTCGGGGCCGAAGATATCGGCTGGCTTAACTATCTTGTTGTTTGCCAGGGTTTTGTAACCCAGCAGGGTCTTGATTGGATGGGTCACCAGCGACTCGATGGGGGTCTTGGGATCCACCAGCTTGTGTACGAACGAGGTGTTGGCACCGTTTTCCAGCAGACGACGTACCAGATAGGGCAGCAGGTCCTTGTGGGCACCTATGGGCGCGTAGATACGCACCGTGGGTACCGCGGCCTCGGCCAGCACTGTGTCATACAGTTCCTGACCCATGCCGTGCAGGCGCTGGAATTCATATTTGCGATCGCCTGCCATGGCGCTGATGGCGGCCACGGTTTGGGCGTTGTGGCTGGCAAACTGCGGATAGATGACACCGCGGGTGGCGTCAGACAGCAGGTAACGGGCACAGGCCAGGTAAGACACGTCGGTGGCGGCCTTGCGGGTAAACAGCGGATAGCCGGCTTCACCTGCCTGTTGGGCCCACTTGAGCTCGCTGTCCCAGTAAGCGCCTTTCACCAGACGCAAAGGAATTTCATCGCCCTGTTCCCTGGCGAGCTTGGTCAGCCACAGCAGCACCGGCAGGGCACGCTTGGAGTAGGCCTGGACCACTATGCCCAGCAGACCCCAGCCCTTGGCGGCATCGGAGTTATACAGACGTTGGAACAGCTTGAGGGACAGCTCCAGACGGTCCATTTCCTCGGCATCGATCTGGATACCCACGTTAACGCTGCGGGCCTGCTCAATCAGCTTGATCAGTGTGCTGTAAAGCTCGGTCATCACCCGGTCTTCGTTGGCCACTTCATAGCGGGGGTGCAGGGCCGACAGCTTGATGGAAATGGTGGGGCGCGGAGCTTCGGACTCGTCAAACTCACCCTTGCCGAGGGCGGCAATGGCGTTGGCGTAATCCTTGTAGTACTTGATGGCGTCCTTGGTGGTGAGCGCCGCTTCACCCAGCATGTCGTAGGAGTGGGTGTAACCGAGCTTGCGCTTGTCGACGGCGTTCTTCAGGCCTTCTTCAATGGTGCGGCCAAGCACGAATTGCTTGCCCATGATCTTCATGGCAGCCAGCATGGCTTGGCGGATAACGGGTTCACCCAGACGGTTAACCAGGCGGCTCAGCAGGTTGCTTGGGGTGCCGTCGAGGTTCTTGTCCAGTTTGATGATCTTGCCGGTCAGCATCAGGCCCCAGGTGGAGGCGTTTACCAGCACAGAGTCACTCTTGGACATGTGCTCATCCCACTTGGCACCGGACAGTTTGTCGGCGATAAGGGCATCGGCGGTTTCGGCATCGGGAATACGCAGCAGGGCTTCGGCCAAGCACATGAGGATGATGCCTTCCTGGGTTTCCAGGCTGTACTGCTGCAGAAAGGCGTCAATGCCGACCATCAGACCTTTCTTTTCATACTGGCGCACCTTGGCCACCAGGTCGTGGGCACGGCGGGTTACGCGTTCGATGTCATCATCGCTCGACGGCACCAGCTGGATCAGCTCCTTAAGATATTGTTCTTCATCAACAATATAGTTGTGGGTGATCGCACTGAACAATTCGTCGAGAGTGGCGTTGTCGTAGCGACCCGCCAGTACTTCACTCGCTTTGAACATAGTAGTCGTTTCCATCTAGGCCGAAAATAGGGCGGTTTGAAAGGGTCTTTTTCTGACCCTGGCCCACCCGCTTTTAATTTTGTATACAATTTCGCGCGTCGGGCGCGCAGATTATACCTGCAAAAGCACAAGTACAACACTCCGGCACCAAGGATAGTGAATTTTGTTTGATTTGGATTAATTTCAGCGTGCGTAACGCTGGATTGACAGGGTTCCCTTGTTTGATTGCAAGGGAACCCGGGGATAAAGCAGGGTTACATCCAGCGGTTCTTTTTACGGCGCTGTGGGCGGGGCAGGTACACCAAAATAATGCCTATCAGGGCACCGATGGCGGCGATCAGGCCACCTTCCTGCCACATGCGGTAGCGGGCGTTATCCTGCACATCATTGACCTTGGCCATGGCGCTGTCACGCTCCAGATTGGCCTTGGCGAGGGCATCCTCGGCTTGCTTTAACTGGGTCTGCAGATTTTCAATGCGACTGCCGGCATCGCTCTGATTCGCTTCCAGATTGGCGAGTTGTTCTTTCACGCTGGCCAGTTCGGTTTCCAGTTGCGGCATGCGCTCCCGCAGGCTGGGCTCATTGCTGAGCATGTCATTGGCGACCCAGCCTTCGCGGCCCTTATGGTCGATGACCTTGCTGTAGTCATCCTGGGTTTCACCCAGAAACTGCACCGGTTGGCCGGCTTCGATGGAACCCAGAATGCGGTACTGGGTACCGGGACCATTGTGAAGGTAGATGAAGACGTTGTCTGAGATGTAACGCTGTTGTCCTGCGGCGAGCAGGGCGGGGGACAGGAGCAGGGCTCCGGCCAGGAGAAGGAATCTCATCACTGCTGAATTCTCTAAGGCAAAAGATAGCCACATGCTAGGGATTCATGGCCGCCAATGCAAGAGGGAAGTCCTTGGACTTCCCTCTGTAATCAGCCTATTGGCGCGGTAAATCAGCTGAATGTGCCTTTGATCATGTAGAAGAAGATGATCGACAGGCCGGCACCGGCAGGCAGGGTTACTACCCAGGACACCACAATGTTGCGTACCACGCCAATGTTGATGGCGGCGATACCACGGGCCATACCCACACCGAGAACCGCACCCACCAGGGTTTGGGTGGTGGAGATAGGCAGACCGGTTCCGGAGGCTATCACCACGGTCGCAGCGGCAGCCAGTTCGGCGGCGAAGCCACGGCTTGGGGTCAGGTGAGTGATGTTCTTACCTATGGTCTGCATTACGCGACTGCCGAAGATGGCCAGACCGGCAACGATACCGAAACCACCCAGGGGCAGGATCCACCATACCAGTGGCGACTTGGAGGCAATTTCACCACCGCTGTTGACCACAGATACCACGGCAGCCAGGGGGCCGATGGCGTTGGCCACGTCGTTGGAACCGTGGGCAAAGGCCATACAACAGGCAGAAACCACCATCAGCACGGCAAACACTTTTTCCACGTTGGCAAACTGGGTATGGCGGTCTGTCTTCTCGGACATCTTCAGACGACCGATGAACAGCTTGCCGACAATGGCGATAACCACGCCGATGGCCAGGGCCAGACCGTAGGCTTCAACATCGCTGAAGTGCAGACCCACGTGCTTGAGGCCTTTCTTGATGGTCACCAGCGACAGCACGAAACCGGCCAGCATCATGTAGAAAGGTACGTAACGCTTGGCGTTTTCCAGCGGCTTGTCGGTGTTGAAGATCAACTTCTGGGCACTTTGGAAGATCAGGAAGGCGATGAAACCGGAAATGGCCGGGGTAACAACCCAGGAACCCACTATGCCAACCACCTTACCCCAGGCAACGGAATCTGCGCTCACGCCCACGGCGGCAAAACCAATGATGGCACCGACGATGGAGTGAGTGGTGGATACGGGCCAGCCCAAAGCTGAAGCCACTACCAACCAGATACCGGCGGCCAACAGTGAGCCTATCATGCCGTACACCAGCAGTTCAGGCGTATCGGTGAAATAGCTGGCATCTATGATGCCATCACGGATAGTGCTGGTCACTTCCCCACCGGCCAGATAGGCGCCGGCAAATTCAAATATCATCGCAATGATGATGGCTTGTTTAATGGTAATGGCGTTGGAACCAACGGAAGTCCCCATGGCGTTAGCCACGTCGTTGGCGCCGATACCCCAGGCCATAAAAAAACCAAATGCGGCCGCGATGGCAATCAGCCACGGGCCATAGGTGACAAATACATCAACCATGTTATTACCTTGATAACCTTAGACAGTTAGACGCGAGCCAGCATCAGCTCAAGGCGGGAACCTACACGCTCGGCAAGATCTGCCAGGTCTCCAACCCACTCTATTATCTTGTAGAGGAACATCACGTCGACGGGATTCAGTTCCGATTCTACGGCGTACAAGCCGCGACGGACCTGGATCTGCAGATCATCAGTGTCTTCTTCGAGCACATCGAGTTCACTGATCATTTTGGCCACCAAGTCCACTTCGCGACCGCGGAAACCCGTTTCCAGCAGTTCGTCGAGTTCGTTGATGGCTTCTTTTGCCAGGCTGACAGCATCGAGACAACGCTGCAGGTAGGCAGAGAAGGGCGCCTGAATGGCAGGCGGGATCACCAATTGACGACCGATAACACGGCCGGAAATGTCCTTGGCTTTATTGGCAATCTTGTCTTGCTGAGTCAGCAGTTCCAGCAGGTCGGTACGTTCGACCGGCATGAACAGGCCACCGGGCAGGGTCAGACGGATTTCACGCTTGAGGGCATCCGCTTCTTTTTCGGTTTTGCTGATCTGCTTGCGAAGCTCGGTTGCGGTATCCCAGTCACCGGAGACAGTCGCATTAAAGAAGGGAACAAGTATGGACGCACACTCATTCACTTTGTCGATATGGTCTTGCAGAGGCTTGATTGGCGATTTTGCAAACACGCCCAAAATAGAGTTTACTGGCATAGCCGTTTACCTATTTAGGTTATTCCACCGTTGGAAATTGCGGGCGCATGGTAACTCAAGCGTCCGCGTATTGAAACTGTGTTTTCACATATTTGAAGACAGTTCTTATACATTCGGGTTATAACCCAACCCGAGTCCCAAATTCTAGATGAGTTTTGTGACAGCAATATGACATTATGAATTTATAGTGACATATACATGAATTATTGATGACAAAGTGAGCATTTCTCCCCCATGGATGCCGAGATAGAACTTAAGCTGTTTTTTCCACCGGAACACAAATCCGCACTCACCTCCCTAATTAACGATCTCAATGGCGCACAAAGCAAGGGCGCCAAGCAGTTATTCAACGGCTATTTTGATACCCCGGATCTGCAGCTGCGGCGTTGGGACATGGGCCTGCGGGTCCGCGGTATAGATGATTTCCGGGAACAGACCATAAAAACCGCGGGCAAGGTTGCCGGTGGCATTCACTCACGCCCGGAATACAATGTCACCATCAGGGGTGATGTGCCGGATCTTGGGCTGTTTCCCGCCGAAATCTGGCCTGAAGGTGCGGATCTGACTGAGGTGCAGGCCCAGCTCGGTTGTGTGTTCAATACCGATTTCAACCGCCACAGTTGGCACGTACGCCTTGATGACAGCCTGGTCGAAATTGCACTGGATCAGGGTGTTATCCGAGCCGCAGGTCGAGAAGAACCCCTGTGTGAGATCGAATTTGAACTGCTGGAAGGCAGCCCCAAGGCACTGCTGACCCTGGCGCAGCAATTGGCGAACAAGGTGCCGCTGCGGCTGGGCAAGGCCAGCAAGGCCCAACGCGGCTATCAGTTGGCAGGCAAGGGCAAGGCGCAGACACTGGATGCCCTGGCTGTGATGCCGCTCGCGCGGGATCTGGAACTCGGCCAGTGCTTTACGCTGCTGCTGGAAACCGCACTGGAGCGCTGGCAACTGTTGGAGGCCATGATACTTGCCTCCGTGGACCAGCCCCGGGATTGTGCCGATCTTTGGCAGCGTTTGCTGGCCTGTATCACCTTGCTCGAATCCACTTTGAGCCAGTTCGGCATGCTGGAGCCCAACATGGCCGAGGGTTTTGCCGAGGTGAGGGCACAACTGGATTTTGTCGACGACGCCCAGGCGCTGGCACAATTGGCCGGTAATCAGCAGCAGATCTTCGGTCGTCGCAGCGATGCAACCGAGCTGTCCCAGCGGGCGCTGCAGGCTTTGGCGGAGCTTAACTTTGCCAGCAGGCTGGAAAAGTTGTGGCAACTTCCGGCCTACGGCCAACTGCAGTTGCAGCTGGTGTCCATGATGCTGGAAGGCTTGAAGGGCGGAAACGGCACCCTGGCGGACTTTGCCTGTGGGCAGTTGGAGGCGGCGTGGGAAGCGATCCACCAGGCTATGCCGCTGGGTAAGCCCTTGAGTCTGGATGAATATCGCCAGGCGGGCCGGGCCCTGGACGCGGCGCTGCTGGTGGGGCTGGCCTATGGCAATCTGTTTCCCATGGACAGCCGCCGTGTTTTCCGGGCACCGTGGGAAGATCTGCGCCAGGGGATCCTGGTGTTGCTGGCCTATGGCTTGATGGGGCAGATGTGTGGAGACAATGGCGAGTTGCAGCAATGGCTGGACGATAAGACCCAGAGCCTGGCGTTTGCCATGGAACAGTCACGCCAGGCGGCGCTGAAACAACAACCCTATTGGCGCTGAGACCGGGCCGCATGCAGCGCCCGTGCTATTGCTGCGGGGCGCTGCGCTATTTATGTCGGTCGCTGCGCTATTTATTTCGGTCGCTGCGCTCGGATAGGGCCTGTTTTAGTTCGGTCACCTCCTTGAGCAAGGCGGCCTGATTGGCTTCCATCCGTGCCAACACGGCATCGAGATCCTGGCGCAGGCTGTCGCTCTTGGCCTCCAACATTTCTTCTTCGTCGGGCATCACGAACAGCGATGCCATGTAACCGGAAATCACCCCGAAGAAACTCACGCCGCAGATGATCACCAAAGCGCCCACGAAATGGCCGGCACTGGTGACCGGATAGTGATCGCCGTAGCCCACAGTGGATATGGTCACCATGGCCCACCAGATGGCCTGCTCGGCGGTATGGATATTGGCCCCTTCGGCACCGGCTTCCACCAACAGAATCGCCACCGAAGACAAGGTCAGTATGGTCACCATGGCCACCAACAGGCTGGCGACCGTGGCCTGGCGGCGCTGGCGCACCAGTTGTTTGAACAGAGAGCGGCTCATGCGCAGCAGGCGGATCACCCGCAGGATCTGGAACAGCCTGGCAAATCTCAGGGTTTCAATGGCGGGGATACTGGCCACCAGATCTATCCAGTGGTGGCGCAGAAAAAACACTTTATCGCGGGCGCGCAGCAGCTGGACGCCGAAGTGGCTGAGAAAAATCACGCAGATGCTGGTGTCTATGTAGAACAGCAGCCGCTCGGTTTCGTCGTCGAGTTTGACAAAGGTCAGGGTCAGCACCACCACCACAGACAGCAAGGATAACAGCATCATCGCCAGCTCTATGGGGCTGGGCGCCAGGAGTTTCAGATTGCTGTGGTGTTTTGTCTGTGCCGTCATTTGTGTGCCATCGTCAGTCCTTGGCCTCTTCCTGGTCGACGAAGTGCACCAGGTCATCCAGCACCCGCCGTTTGATTTCCAGTTGGGCATCGCTGGCCAGGCCATAGCGCTCCGCCAGCTGGACATAATCCTCTTCGCTCAGGGAGACTGTGAGCCTGGGGCGTTTGGGACGCTTGGCCACAGACAAGCCCAGTATGGTGCGAATTTGATCCGACGGGCTCACCCCGGCATCCAAAGCCGCTTTGCGAATGGAATACTGGAACTTTTCATCCAAATCAAAGGCCACCTGGGTGGCTTTGGCGGCCTTTTGGTTTTGCAGCCAGGTATCCGGCAAAGGGTGTTTGGTTTTGCTCATGGCATTAACTTCCTGGCCAGTATTCTCGTATGTCGCTCAGTGGGCGGTACAGGCTGACACAAACCTCGGTATCACCGCCTTCATAAACTTCCACTTCCAGAGCCCGCTCACCGCTGTCATCCTCCAGCCCATAAGCTTCGAAGGCGTCACCACAGGCACCATTGGCATCCTGGGGTGGTTTCAGGCCGCGATAGTCCTGACGGTGGAAGTAGCCAAACTCGGCGAAACTGACTTCATGGTATTGTTTTCCAACCCATTGCTCAAGACGCTCGGGGACGGCGAGGGTCTGCAACTCGGCCTTTTGCTCTTCCTCGAAAATCTCACCGAAGGCATCCAGGCCAAACAGGCTGTCGACCTCTGGGCGGGTGATGGTGATGGAAAACACCAATGAGCATTCATCGTCTTCGTCCAGTCCAAGGAATACGGTATCACCGCTGTAGCCCTTGAGTACCCACTCGGGATGCTGGCTGCGGCTGTATTCATAGGTGTTGACCGCTTCTACCCTGAACTGCTGGCCCCTAAGTTGGGTCGGCAGGCCGAAGTCGGTGTCCAGAGTGATCATGTCGCCCACCTGCAATTGGCGCGGGTGGTTGAGTTGGCGTTTTGGTGGCTCGGCTTTGGTGCCGAACAGGCCTTTGAGGAATCCCATGGTTACTCCTGATGCTGGATCAACAAAGACACCCGGCCAGGGCCGGGTGTCCATTGCAAGGGGGCTTAACCCTTGCGGGCCTTGATGCGCTCAAGGACAGAGTTGGCGTCGTTCTTGGACTCGCCAATGCCGGCTTCGGCCAGTTTGGCGGCCAGTGACTTGTCACTGTTTTCCGCTTCCAGCGTCTCGGCGGCCTTCAGACGGTCGTCGAATTGCTGCTGGCGGGCCTTGATCCGCTCCAGTGAGTCCTTGGCATTAAGCAGCTTGGAGTTGCTGGAGGCGAAGGAGTCAGTGATGGAAGCCGTGGCCTTCTGCACGCTTTCCGTGGTCTTGACCATGGACAGCTGACGCTGATAGTCCGCCAGTTGGCGTTCGGTCTTCTTCACCAGATCCTTGAGCTTGACCGCGTGGGCGCTGTAGCTCTCGTTGGCGCTTTGTTGATCGGCCAGTTCTTGCTCCAGCTGGGCAATCTTCTCGGCCACTTCCAGGGCCAGGGTTTCGTTACCCTTGTCCAGTGCCTGGGTAGCATAGCCTTCGTGTTCGGCGACGGCGCGCTTCAGGCGGTCGATTTCACGGCTGGCCTGCATTTCCTTGGCCATTACGTCGGTCAGATCGCGCTTGGCCTTGGTCAGGTGACGCTCGGCATCACGGATTTCCTGTTCGAAGATACGGGTGGAATTGGCATCGACAATGCTTTGGCCAATTTCGGTAGCGCCGCCACGAAAGGCGGTGAGGATTTTGTTCAGTATGCCCATAATCTGGCTCCTTATTTCAGGTAATCGACCATTTCATCAATGATTTCGAGGCAGTTATCGGACAGGACTGCCAGTTCCTGCTCAATCTCTTCCATGCTGGACTTGAGTGACAGGGCCCCGTAGGCCACGTACTTGTCGTCAATCTTGGCGAAGGCCGACAGTGGCATGGGGATGTTCAACTCCAACATGGTTTCAAACATTTCGGCGCGGCGTTCCTGCCTGACTTCATCTTCGCCCCAGAGGTAGCTGATGCAGAGGATTTGGTTGTCAGTTACCGACACAAACACAGGTATTTCTTCACGGCCAACAACGTTGACCTGCAGTACTTCCACATCTCCATCGATGGGATAACAATCAAATTGGAAACCCGTCTGGCTGTTATCTCCCAGTCCATTGAGGTGATTGGCAATCGCGTGGATATTCATATTTGTCCTCTCTGACATATTATGTCTGTGTTCCAAGATAGCATTGCGACATAATATGTCAAGCACTATCCCGACGGTTTTTACTGCTGATTAATAAAGCTTAATAAAGAGCTTCCCCTTCGCTCTCGGCCCAGGCCTTGAGGTGGTACTGATACAGGGTGAAGGAGCCTATGCTGTTGGCCTTAATCGCGTCACTGTCGCGGTAGAAATCCGCCGGAAAGGCGAAAGCGCCCCGCAGCAGCTCCGGGGTCATCCAACCGTCGGTCACCGGCAGCGTGGTTAGCGTATCAATCCTCTGTTTGCCATCGGCGCCGTTCAGGGTCCCCAGGGTCCAACCCCATTCGCCGAAACTCGGCACATTGTGGTGATATTGATTCACCTTGAATCCTGCCTCGGCCAGGGTCTTGCCTATGCTGATAAAGGCCGCCCTGGCGTGATAGGGCGAGGTGGACTGGATGCTGATGGCGCCATCACGGCTCAGCAATTCCGCCAACTTGCGGTAAAACAGATCCGAATACAGCTTGTTCAGATCCGGATGGCTGGGGTCCGGCAGGTCCACTATGATGGCATCGAAACTGGCCCCCTTGGCTATCAGCTCATCGACACCGTTGAAGGCATCGTTGAATACCAGGTTCAGGCGCGGATCCCTGAGTGCGTCCTGATTGAGTGCCAACAGTGCCTTGGCAAGCCTTGGCGGCATGTCCTCGGGCGGTTCCCGAAACAGCTGCACCAGCTGTTCGTCCAAATCCAGCAGGGTCACGGACCGGGGTTGCCAGCGCAATACATCCCGGGCCGCCAGGCCATCGCCACCGCCGACTATCAATATCCTGTCGTGGCGGGCGCTGGCCAGCAGTGGCGCCTGGGTCAGGAAGCTATGGTAAATCTTCTCATCGGCGGAGGAGAATTGCAGCCGCCCGTTAATGTACAGGCAGTACACGGGGGCCAGTCCCTTGCCGCGCAGACGTTCGGTGAAGGTCAGCTGCTGAAAGCGGGTAGCCTGGCTGTAGATGACCTTGTCCTTGTAAAGCAGATTATTGAAGTCCTGCTCCCAATCCGGCCCCTTGATGGCCAGCAGTCCCAGCAGCAAGGATGCCAGCAGGTGGGCCAGCAGCAGATAATTGGCGCCGCGGATCTTGCCGTGGAAGCGGGTGATAAACACCAGGCCCGCCAACAGGTTAAAGGCGGCGGTCAGGCTTGCCGACAGCTGCACATCCAGGGTCAGCATACAGCCGACCCAGAGGGCGGCGCCGACACCTGCGCCTATGTAGTCGGCCCCGTAAATAGTGCCGGCGTTATGGATTAGGTGGGCCTCGGACAGGGACTGGCGCACCCGGGCTATCAGTGGAATTTCCATGCCCACCATCAGTCCCAAAAGGACGCCGAACACGTAGGGCAGGTATTGGGTCAGTTGTTGCAGCTGGCCGAACATGCCACCGGCGGGCAGCCTGTCGGGCGGCAATTCCAGGGTTTCCGCCAGCAGCATGGGCAGTTGCTGGCTTATGCCGATGGCAGCGGCGGTAAAGATTATTGCGCCGGCACCGGCAAGGGCCACCAAGAGTTCCAATATGGCAAAGCCGGTGAAGGCACAGCGGATCTTGCGGGCGGCAAAGGCACCCAGGCCCATGGAAACTATCATCAGGCCTATCATGGTGTAGACCGCGGCTTCCAGGGCTCCGAGAATGCGCCCGGCATAGTGGGACAAGAGGTACTCGTAGATAAGTCCGCAGCCCGCCAGTACCGCCATTATGCCCAGCAGCAGGCCGTCATCCAGCCTGCTCAGGCGGCTTTTGGGCTGAACTGGTTCCATCAGGCCCTGTTCGCTCACGCCCTGTTCCATCAGGCCATAAGCCCGGTAAGGATCAGCGCCACTGCGATACTGATGGCCAGCTCCACGGCGGCTATGCCTGTGTTGTGTTGCCGCTCCACCTCATCGGCGAGATTAATCCGCGCCAATACCAGTTTCTTCACCAGCCACAGCAACAGGGTCAGTGCCAGCAGCATGATGACGGAAAACAACAGCCAGCCCAGCAGGTTACCCAGATAAGCCGTAGGTTCGAACACAATGAAGTGACTGGCGGCATTGAAGGTCAGTGCCAGCGCCAGCATGTGGCCGCTGTGGCGTATGGCCAGCGCCGTGTGACCGCTGCACAGGGCCTGCTGCATGGAGGCGCCCTGATTGCGGCCGGCATAGCCGCGTTCCAGCAGCCGGGTCAGCAACACCAGCATCAGCTGGGATACGGCGAAGGCCGAGGCGATGGCAATAAAGGTGTTGAGGGTCAGATCCTCGGCCCACAGCAGCACGGCGCGGATGATGATGGCCGTTGCCAGGGCGGCGCTGGCATCCACCAGGGCCACGGACACGTTGCCCTTGAGTACGTGCTCGTTCTTGTTCAGTTCGTTGAGGGCAATCTTGTCATGCAGCCAGCGGCCACACTTGATAAGCACCAGGCCAAACAGGCCATAGGCGGCCATGCCCATGGCCTCGGTCAGGTAATCGTGGGCGGCAGCGCCTGTGATGGCGCCGGTGAGCACTATACCCAGGGCCAATACGGCCCCGGCCGTGCTGATCCCGAAGGCGACGTTATCCCTGACCGCCAGCTCGTCGCTGCTGTTGACCTTGATGCTCCAGCCCTGCAAATAACGCATGGCGGTCAGCAGCGCCACGGCAATGGACAGATCGATAAGCAGAATGATCGCCAGTTCCTGGGTGATGCCGTAATCAGTAAAGAGTGTCATGTTGGATCCTTTTGCTGTTATTTGCCGCGGCGCACGCTGCGGGTGGTACGGGAGCGCGAATCGCGAAAACTGCTGTCCTTGCCATAGTTGGAACGGAACTTGGGTTTTTCGGCACTGGGGCGGCTGCTGGGCGCCTGGCTGCTTTGGCGCGACAGGCCGCTGGCGCCGCTGCGGGTCTTGGCATAGGGGCTGTCAAAACGCTTGCCCTGGGAATCAAAGCGTTTCTTTTCCTGCTGGAATACCCTGTCCTGCTGCAACACGTCCCGGGGCGAGCTGTAACGGTAGCGGCCCACATCGTGGTAATAGCTGTAGTTGCGACCACGGGACCAGTTGTCGTAATAAACGGGACGGTTGAACAGGTTGGAGAACATGGAGTACATGCCGTACCAGGCCCAGAAGGAGGTACCATTGCTGTTGGTTTGCCATTGACCATAGGCTGGATTGCCCACCAGCTGGCTGCCGGGGCCCAGATCGTCAGCGCCGTTGGCGAGAGATTCTGACTCGCGGCTGATTGCATTGACCCTGGCCAGTTGACCGTCGGACATGTCCGCCAGCACATTGACCGGATCCGACAGCAGATCGTTGTACAGGGCGGGATCGGCGGCCTGATACAGGTTTTCCAGCTCCTGCAGCCGGGTTTCCTCATCAATGAAGTTGGCCGGATCTTTGGCTTCCTCCAAACGACGCTTGAGGCTGCCATAAAGGGCACCGTCGGTACCTGCATCCAGCGCCAGCTGCTTGACCAGGGGCGCCAGCGCGGGCTTTTGCGACTCCAACAAGCCGGCATAGTGCTCCAGCAGCATGGCGTTGCGTATGCTGCCTTGCTGAAGCTGCTCGCCGAGACTGGCGATTCTCGACTCGCTGAGCTGGCTGTACTTGTTGATTTGCGCCGCCACCTGCTCCTGGCGGTTGTCACCACAACCGGCCAGTAAAAGCAGTAACGCGGCCACCAGGGCTCGGGTAAGCATACCTGCCATTTTCTCTCCCAATGCACCGCTGCGGCCGGGATCACGAATTATCTTCTTTGCCGATATGCCGCAAGCGGATGTTTATAGTAACCTTATTCCCAGTCGTTCCAATCCAGGGGACGGTAGCCGGGGATGGTGCACCCGGAAGGGCGCAGCCCTATCTATAGCATTAATGACATAATATGTCGACAGTCAACTTTGCCAGGGAATATGTATGCTTAAGCCTTTATCGCCCCCGCCAACCGCCATCAGGGATGCCGCCGTAATACCCATGGAGCGTCTGCAGGAGATCTGGGGCGAAGGCCTGGCGGCCCTGAGTGCCGAGCAGCGGCTGGAGCTGGAAACCGTACTCGGGCTCAGCGATTTTATTGCCCGGGAACTGTGCCGCCATCCCGAGTGGATCCCCGAGTATTTTGCCGGTCAGCTGGAAAAAGTAGAACGCAGTGAGTTCGACAAAAAACTGCACCAGGATTTGACCAATGTCCGCAGTGAAGACGAAGCCAAGGCTGTGCTGCGCCAGTTCCGCAATCGGCACATGGTGCGCCTGGCCTGGCGTGATTTTCTCGGTTACAGCGAACTGGAAGAATCCCTGCTGGACATTTCGGCCCTGGCGGAGGCGCTGATCGTCGCCGCCCGGGATTGGCTGTACCAGGACATGTGTCAGAGCCTGGGCACGCCGGTGGACGGCAATGGCCGGCCCCAGACGCTGATGATCCTCGGTATGGGCAAGCTTGGTGGCCGGGAGCTGAATTTCTCCTCCGACATCGACCTTATCTTCACCTTCCCCGAACACGGCGAAACCCAGGGAGGCCGTCGCAGCCTCGACAACCAACAGTTTTTTATCCGCATGGGCCAGCGCCTGGTGAACCTGCTAAACCAGGTGACAGTGGATGGCTTCGTGTTCCGGGTGGATATGCGCCTGCGCCCCTACGGCGAAAGCGGTCCCCTGGTGGTCAGCTTCAGCGCCCTGGAAGATTACTACCAGGAGCAGGGCCGCGACTGGGAACGTTATGCCATGGTCAAGGCCCGGGCCCTCGGCCCCTGGAGCAGCGACAGCGACGAGCTGCACAGCCTGCTGCGCCCCTTTGTGTACCGTCGTTATATCGACTTTTCCGCCATCGAATCCCTGCGGCGCATGAAACAGCTTATCGCCCAGGAGGTGCGCCGCCGTCAGCTCAAGGACAATATCAAGCTCGGCGCCGGCGGCATCCGTGAGGTGGAGTTCGTGGTGCAATCCTTCCAGCTTATTCGCGGTGGCCGGGAGCCGGCGCTGCGCACCCAGAGTCTGTTCGGTGCCATAGACACCCTCTACAGCCTGGGTCAGTTGGAATACCTGGCGGTGGATGAACTCAAACACAGCTATCTGCTGCTCAGACGGGTGGAAAACCTGCTGCAGGCCATAGATGACAAGCAAACCCAGACCCTGCCTGATAACCCGCTGGACTGGCAACGACTGTGCTATGCCATGGAGCTGGCCAACGAAATCGATTTGCGTACCCATCTGGAAGCAGCCATGGGCAAGATCCATCGCCATTTCCGCGCCACAGTCGGCGGCGAGGAGGGGGACGATAACCAGGAGCACTGGACCCACCAATTCTGGAACGTGCAGCAGGACGATCACGCCGAGGCCCTGCTCAGGGATCAGCAAATCGATGACCCGGATTTCTGGCCCCTGCTCAGCGCCTGGCGCGACACAGTGAGTCGCCGCTCCATCGGTCCCCGCGGCCGCGAGACCCTCGACAAGCTGATGCCGCGGCTGCTGGCGGAGCTGGTGGCCATGCCCCAGCCCTCCAAGGCGTTCAAGCCGGTGTTCGGCGTGGTGGAGCAGGTGCTGACCCGCACTACCTACCTGGAGTTGCTGTGCGAAAATCCCGGCGCCCGGGCCCAGCTGGTGAGCCTGTGCTGCGCCAGTCCCTGGATTGCCACCCAGCTGGCTCGTTTCCCCATGCTGCTGGACGAGCTTATCGACCCGGCCCAGCTGTACGACACCACCTCCCTGGATGACTATGGCAGCGAGTTGCGCCAGTACCTGCTGCGGGTACCCGAAGAGGACATGGAACAGCAAATGGAGGCGCTGCGGCAATTCAAGCTGTCGCAGCAGCTGAAAATCGCCAGCGCCGATGTCACCGGGGTGTTGCCTATCATGCAGGTCAGCGATCACCTGACCTTCCTTGCCGAGGCCATCATCGAGCAGGTGGTACACCAGGCCTGGCAACAGGTGTCGGCCCGCCACGGGATCCCGGAACACCTGACACCGGGGCAGATGGGCTTTGCCGTGGTCGGTTACGGCAAGCTTGGCGGTATTGAGCTGGGGTATGGTTCGGATCTCGACCTGGTGTTCCTGCACAACTACCAGGGCAGCGGCATGACCAATGGCGATAAGCCGATTGAGATAAGTCACTTCTATTTGAAGCTGGCCCAGCGCATTCTGCACCTGTTCTCCACCCGCACCACCTCAGGCGAGCTGTACGAGGTGGACATGCGCCTGCGGCCCTCCGGCGCCTCCGGCCTGCTGGTAAGCGAGATTGAACGCTTCGGCGAATACCAGCGCGACGAGGCCTGGACATGGGAGCATCAGGCCCTGGTGCGCTCACGCTTTGTGTTCGGCGACAACCCGCTGGCGGTGCGCTTCAGCGCCATCCGCGCCGAGGTGCTGGCCAAAGAGCGTGACGCCGACAAACTCAAGGCCGAGGTGCGTGATATGCGCACCAAGATGCGTGAGCACCTGCTGAAGGTGGACAGCGGCATGTTTGACCTCAAGCAGAGCGCCGGCGGCATTGCCGACATAGAATTTATTGCCCAGTATCTGGTGCTGGCCAACAGTCACAACTGGCCGGAAATGGCGGTGTGGAGCGACAATGTGCGCATCTTTCAGACCGCGGCCGAACTGGAGCTGCTGGAGCTGCCGGTGGCCCAGCACCTGACCCAGGCCTATTGCACCTTAAGGGATGAAAACCACAGGTTGACCCTGGCCGGTCAGGCAGGGCAACTGCCGCTGGATCAGGTGGAGGACCATGTGGAGCGGGTCTGTACCATTTACGAGGCCGTGCTCGGCGCAGGGGCGAATTAGTAGGCGCTTCCTGACATCAGCAGGTCGCAATGGCGCTGAATTTCCCGGGCCAGGAACTGCAGTTCGGGCCCGGCGACGGGGGCCTGATGCAAGGCCAGCTCCATGGGTAAGGCCGGGGGCAGGGCTTGCACCTCGCTATGTTGCCCGGGTCTGAGCAGGCGGGCCGGCAGCAGGCTGACACCCAGGCCCGCCGCCACGGCACACAGCACCCCTTCGAGGGAGTTGCTGCTGTAGGTCAGTTGCCAGGGGATGCCGGCCTCATCCAACAGCTGGCCCATTTCATTGCGATACAGCCCCCCCGGTGGAAAAGACACCAGGGGCAAGGGCTGCCCGCTGTCAAACTGCCAGCCCTTGGCTGCCATCCAGCACAGGGGTTCGGGCCAGCTGGCCCGGGCGCTGTGCTCAGCCTGGCGCTGCTTTATCAACACCAGATCCAATTCTCCTTCCCTGAATCCCTGGTACAGGGGCTTACTGAGCCCTGAGCTGAGCTCCAGGCGCAGATCCGGATACTGTGCTCGAACTGCCTGCAGAACCGGCATCAGGGTATCACCGGCAAAGTCTTCGGCAACCCCGAGCCGCAGCAGGCGTTGACGCTGCATAGTGCTGCCGGCCTCCAACATCAGCGCCAGTATGTTTCTGGCATAACTCAGAAGACGCTCGCCCTCCGGCGTCGGCACTGCATAGCGGCCCTTGCGGTCGAGCAGCTCATAGCCCAATTGCTGCTCAAGCCGTTTAAGCTGCTGACTGACGGTGGACTGGGTCAGGTGGGTGGCCGCCGCAGCGCGGGTGAAACTGCCGCTGTCGGCCACGGCCACAAAGGCGCGCAGCAATACGGGATCCAAAAGTCCCTGGTTCGCGGGAGAGGCCGGGTCTGTCATAGAGTTCAGTCTGTTTTCGGTTTAAGTCGTAGTGGAAAATCCACTGATGATTATTTCTTTATTTAATTTCTAAATCAATTTGTCCGCCCCTAGACTGGGTTGATTACAACAATATTCCCAAAAGGACCCAAGCCCATGCCCCTGCTCAAGCTCTCTTCTCCTCATCCCGGAAAGCACCCAAGCCTTGTTTCCGCACTCTGCCTGGCCTTGGCCTTGGCTGCACCACTTCAGGCCGAGACCCTGAAACTGACCCATTTCCAGCTGGTGGACGTGGAGCAGGGACGGCTGCTGCAGGACAGGCAAATGCTGATTGAAGATGGCCGCATAGTGCGTATCGCCCCGGCAACCGAGGTGCTGGTGGCGGACAGCAGTCGGGATCTGGGGGGCCGGTATCTGATGCCGTCGCTGTGGGATATGCATGTGCACTTTGAGGGCCGGGAGTTGGTGGAGGACAATGCACTGTTGCTGCCCCTGTACCTTGCTTACGGCATCACGGCGGTGCGGGAAGCGGCCAGCGATCTCGCCCCCGAGGTCATGGTGTGGCGTAAGCAAATCGCCAATGGTGAGCGTGTGGGGCCGCGTATTTTCTCCGCCGGGCAAAAATTTGAGGGCATAGATTCCCTTTGGAATGGCGATCTGGAAGTGGGCGATGAGGCGGCCATGGCGCGGGGTATGGACAAGCTCACCGCCATGGGGGTGGATTTTATCAAGATCACCGAAAACACATTGCAACCGGAACTCTATCTGAAAACCGTGGCCGAGGCGCGTCGCCGTGGCTACCGGGTATCAAGCCACATTCCTTATGGCGTCTCTGTGGCTGAGGCCGCGAATGCCGGGCTGTCGAGCATAGAGCATCTGTCCTATGTGCTGCGCCTTGGGCATCAGGATGAGCCGGAGATAGCGGCATCGGTGCGCTCCGGCACCCTGGAAGTCAAGGAGGCTGCGGCCCGTTATGGCCTGGGATTCGATCAGACCCTGGCCGACAAGGGCTACCGCATGCTTGCCGCCCAAGGTGTGGCCGTGACCCCAACCCTGATAGGCGGTTATCAGCTGGCCAACCTCGACGCTACCGACCACAGTGCCGACGGCTTTTTGCGTTACCTGACCTCGGCCTTCACCGACAAATACAGTTGGCGCATTGAGCGCATGGGCGAGCAAACGCCGGCCCAATGGCAAGCCCGAAAGCAGAAGTATCAGGATGAAGCGGCGCAGCTATCCAGGTTGGACGCGGCCGGGGTCATGTTGCTGGCGGGCAGTGATTCGGCAGCGCTCAATACCTATGTGTACCCGGCTGAGGGGCTGCACAGCGAGCTGCAACTGTGGCAGCAGGCGGGATTGAGCCCGGCGAGAATTTTGCGTGCCGCCACCCTCGACGGCGCCAGATTTATGGGACTGGAAAAGGATTATGGCAGCATAGCCGAGGGCAAGCGGGCGGATCTCTTGCTGCTGCGTGCCAACCCCTTGGCGGACATCAGCGCCACCATGCAGATAGAGGCGTTAATCCAGGGTGGCGAATTCCATGAAAGGGCGCAGCTGGACACCTGGCTTGGCAATGCAGCCGCTGCGGTGCAGATCCTCAATACCGGCCGCCGCGGGATTTAACCCGGCCAGTCGGCGCGCAGCATCTGCTGCAGCCGGCTGTGGGTGCGGCGAAATTCAAAACTCAGGGCGCCCTGACAATACAGCTCGGTCAATGGCACCAGGGTGTGCAGGTACAGCTGTTTACCCTGGTCATAAAATTCGTCCACCAGGGCGATAAAGCGCCGGGCGGCATCGTCCTCCGGCGCATAGCTGAGGATGCGCTCGCCTGTGGCCGTGGCCTCAACCCCATCTTCGGTACCGCGGGCGCGGATCCAGCCCCTGGGCTCGCCGCCGAGGCGCGGCACATCGCTGAGCACCAGCAAGTCAAACTGCTCTGCCAGCGCCATGTAATCGAGCTGGGACCTGGGCCCTTCACAGAGGGCGTTAAAGTTGAACCAGGCTCGTCCGGCTCCGGCGCGAACCGCGGCTATGGGCCGTCCCAGCACCTGCACCTCAAGTGCATTCTTCCCCTTTTCACTGAGCAAGGCATCATTGAACAAGGCATCGAAATTGGGTTCACCCCCCAGTTGCCAGCGCGGCAGCGGGCCGTGGGGAATATCCGTTGCCATAGTTTTTAGCCTGTGATCCCGCTTGCCATCGAGGTGAATCGACTCCAGTTGCTGCTCCAGCAGGGCAATGGCGGGCAGGAAGCGCTCCCGCTGCAGCCCGTTCTCATACAGCCTGGGGATGGGGGTATTGGAGGTCGCCACCAGCAGCACTCCCTGCTCGAACAGGGCCTCGCACAGGCGCCCGAGTATGATGGCATCCCCTATGTCGGAGACAAAAAACTCATCAAAGCAGAGCACCTTACAGTCTTTGGCCAACTCCCGCGCAAGGTGCTTAAGGGGATCCCTGACGCCGCTGAGCAGGTTCAGTTCCCTGTGGATCCGGGCCATAAAACGGTGAAAGTGCAGCCTGAGGCTGGGCATGTTACCGAGGGAGGCGTGAAACAGGTCCATCAGCAGGGTCTTGCCGCGGCCCACATCGCCCCAGAGATAGAGACCGCGGCCGCGCTCGCCCACATTGAGCCCTTCGAATCGCTGTTGCAGTGCCGCCAGCGCCGCCTGCTGGGCGGGATCAAAGTCCAGCGCCAGCTGTTGGCACAACTGGTGATAGCGCCCGTAGGGCGAGTTGGCATCTAAGGGAGAGTTGGCATCAAAGGCGTGGCTGCTGTCCGGCATCTGCTTGGCAATAAGATAAACAAGGCCGTCAGTATACCAGCCCGGCGGCAGTCCTTGGAGTCTTGCGGCGGATCTCCTATGCTGGTGGCCATTTCAGTCCCGCATACCGGGATGTTTGGCGAGGTAGAAGGCATGAGTGGGGAAAACACGCCCGTGGGCCTGGGCGATGGCAATTATCAATTTGGCGTCTGCATAGGCAACAGGCCGCCCTTTATGGGCTTGCAGCAGCTGGATAGTTGCCGTCCCCTGGTGGCGGGTGAGATCAAGGCCATAGGGGATGCCTGTGGCAATGGCTGGCGCAAGGTGTTCAATGTCTACGCCAAACTGCTGTGGGCCATGAAGCAAGCGGGATTGGCGCAAGAGCCGCCGCTGGCCCGGCTAGAGGAATTTTCGGAATGGCAGCAGTACCGGGATGACCTCTTGCTGCAACCGGGCTCGGGGACGGCGCTGCTGTTTGAGCCCCCCGCAACCCTTGATGACGGCCGAGTGCACCTCATCATGGGCCGCACCTGGGCCAAGCAGTTACTGGACGAGGGGCGGCTGGTGGCCGAGCTGGACTGGCTTAATCCTGAGTTTGCCATCGACCGCCGCAGGCGGCTGATTGTCTGCCCCTACTTCGACTACCGCCAGCTGTCTGATATCAAGATAGAATTTCTGGTGTCCCTGCTGGCTGAGGGATTTGATTGGTCCGGTGCCTGACAGACTGCCTGTGTTTGGCCGCCTCTATGGTTGCCCGCCTGACCTTGATGCCATGGTGCCAGTGCCAGAGGAACAGCAGCAGCAGCAGGTTCCCCAGGCCTGAGTGCAGCAGGCTGGCGTAAAGTTGCCAATCTTCGTCGCCAAGGTAATAGAGCCCAAGCCCCGTCAGTGCCAGCAACAGCAGTGACAACGTCAGGATCAGACCGCTGCGGTGGTTCTCGCGCCGACGCCAACCGGCGCGGATATGCACCTGCCACAGGGCGCCGAGCAGCAGCAACAGGCCGTAGGCCGCCAGCATATGGCTCACCACTATGGGTTGGCGCCAGCCATGAGCGAGTTGGATGCCCACATCCAGCTCCAGTTTGAATTCCGCAACCCAGGGCAGCATGGCCAGGCCCGACAAGCCCACCAGCGCCATGGCGCCAATCAGTAAATAGAAAAATCCGTTGGGATAACCATTGAGCCTTTTCATTCTGTCCTCAATCAAAATCGACCAGGGTGCCACCAAGCTCCGCCAGCAGCTCGGGGCCTCTGTGCCAGGCAGCGACCTTGGTCAGGGCATCGGCACGCCAGGCAAAGCGGGCGGCGACACTCAGCATGCGCTCGCCATTGGTGGTCGCATCGCAGAGCAGCAGTGATGGAAAGCTGGGATCGGCAGCGCCACCGAGGCGTGAGCTGGCGATGGCCATGTTTTCCAATGCCATGGGGGCGCTCAAACCATCGCAACGCCTTTGCCGCAGTGCCAGGCGCATATCACCGAAAACCCGGATATCACCGCCGGCATTGACGCTGCCGCTTTGAATACCTTGCGCCTTGAGTGCCCTGACCGCCAGATCCACCGCGTAGCCCTTGGCTATGCCATCCAGGGTCAAGAGCACGGGGCGGGCCAGCCTGGCGCCTTGAGGGCCAAGTTCAATATCCCGCCAACTGCCGAGGGTCAAAAAATCCCGGGCCTTGTGCCTTGGCAGGGCGCCACGCTCCACCAAAGACCCACCGACCGTGACGTTGAATTTATCCTCTGTCCGCCGCCCAAGGGCCCTGGCCAGGCGCAGAATCCGCAGGCCGTGGCGCCCCATGGGCTGCCATTGCCCGGGATGGGCGTTGAGCCTGGACAGTTCGCTGTCCGGGCGATGGAAGCTGAGGCTACTGTCTATCTGCGCCATCACCGCAAAAGCCGCCCCGAAGGCGGCCTGTGCCTTGGCACTGTCATCACAGCGGAGGGTTAACTCCACCAGGGTGCCCAGCAAGGGCCGGGCGCGGCGTTGCAGTGTCATGCGTCTTTGGCAAGGTAAAGCTGTTGTATGGTCAGCAGGCGTTTGACCCCATCGAGCAGGTTACGACAGCTCAGGGTGGCACCGCTGATGTTGCTGACGTCTTCATCCAGCTTGAAGGGTTGCCCCAGGTGCTTGCCCTTGAACTGATCGCGCCAGGCCTGTTCCCGCACCTGACCACCGTGGGTCTCACGATAGCTGAGCACTTCCATTCCCAGCACCTCGCCCTCGGGGCTGATGCCGACCGCATAGGTGATGTATTCATGCTTGCCTATGACGTCATCGACGATAAACCAGCCACGGAATTCGCCGTTTTCTTCCACCCGCCAAATGGGTTGTTGATCCTGACGCTGGCGGGTGCCGGCCTTGTGCTTGATCTCGTCCTTGGCATCGCCGTTAAACAGGGTGGGGCGCTCGATAAATTGCGCCTGGGACGAGAACAGCAGCTGCTGGGCCTGGGGAATGCTGAGGTAATCGGCGGCAACCGCGGGGGCGGCCACCAGGGCCATGGGGATGAACCACAGGCTGTTGTTGAACAGATTGTCTGACATGGAGAGCTCCTCAAAAATGGCGGGCATGGGACCATGCCCGCCGCGGCATCAGAAGTTGAAGGCCACTTTCAGGCGGATTTCCTGCTCGGTTTTCTCGATCAGGTGCAGATCCGTATCCTGACCATCGAACTGCTCACCACCACCGGCCAGTTGCGGCAACCAGGTCAGGGTTGCCCACCAGTTGGCGCTGCCGTAGTGCAGGGAAGGGCCGGCAAACCAGGACCAGCGCTCCTGACCCACTTCGGTTTCAAATTCGGTTTCGTACAGCACTTCGGCGCTGACAAACCAGTTGGGGGCGAAGCGGTAGCTCAGACCGGTGCCGAACTTGAGTTCGATTTCCATTTCAGGATCGGTTGGCCAATCAAAGTCTTCCGGCAGGTTATTGATGGCGGCGCGATCGGCATAGGTGGCTTCAACAGCCATGTTGCCAACCCAAACCAGCTCACCTTCGAGCATGTACTTCTGGGTTTGCAGTCCCATTTCCAGTGACAGTGTGTCCTTGTCATAGCCCGAGTGCTTGTCGACCCAGTCATAGTCCAGCGACAGGGAGGCCTGCAGGCCCAGATCATCCTTGGCGGGGCTGAGGAACATGTAGGCCATGCCGAGCTCTGCACCCGAGGTCTTGAAACCTATGTTCTTGTCACCGGGCAGGTAACCATCAACGCTCAAACCCTTGGCGTCCAGGGACATGAATTTGGCCGAGGCGGACACGGAGAACTTGTCGCTGTAGCCGTATTCCAGCTCGGTTTCATAGTCTATGCCCTGGTAGCTGCCGATGCTTTTGCCATCGCGTACCGTGACTTTTTGGTACAGCTCTACCGCATCCTTGGGCAGGGATTCAGCCCCTTTTACATAGCCGAACAGGTCTTCACCGGCTTGGGCATTTTGCATCAGGGCGCCTGTAATGATCATTGCCAACGCACTGAGTTTTAACGAAGTTGTTTTCATTATTTCCTTTTCCCCATCTTGGAATATCAGTTGATGGCGCGAATTGTATAGAGAACTTAATCTAAATGCAAATCACTATCATTAAGATCATTGTAAATCTCATCGGGCTGTGGCAGGGAAGGGGCGGGTGCCCCGAGCCTGAACTAACATGGGTAGAAGAAGCCTGGGTTGGCCGGGCTCAGGCATCAGGAATCTGTGTGATGGAAACCCGGATTGAACGCGACAGCATGGGTCAGGTCGCCGTGCCGAAAGAGGCACTTTATGGTGCCCAGACCCAGAGGGCGGTGGATAACTTTCCCATCAGCGGCACGCCCATGCCCAAGGCTTTCATTCAGTCGCTGTTGCAGATAAAGGCCGCTGCGGCGAGGGCCAATGCCCACCTGGGAGTATTGGCTCCGGATTGCGCCCATGCCATTGCCGAAGCCGCCCTGTCCCTGGCCCGCAATGACAGGCTAATGCAGCACTTCCCGGTGGACGTATTCCAAACCGGCTCAGGCACCAGCAGTAATATGAACGCCAACGAGGTACTGGCCAGTTTGGCGGCCATAGGTCTGGGACGCCCCGTCAGCGCCAACGATGAGGTCAACCAAAGCCAGAGCAGCAATGATGTGATCCCAAGCTGCATCCATGTGGCGGCCGCCAAGGCTTTGGCAACCGAGCTGTTGCCGGCGCTGGAGCAGCTTAAATCCAGCATTCGGACCAAGGCCACCGGTCTGTCCGGTTCAATCAAAACCGGCCGCACCCACTTGATGGATGCCATGCCTGTGCGCCTGAGCCAGAGCCTGGAGACCTGGGCCAGTCAGCTGGATGCCCAGGCGCTGCAACTCCAATCCCATTTGCAGGCGGTGCAAAATTTGCCCCAGGGTGGCACAGCCGTGGGTACCGGGGTTAATGCACCCCCAGGCTTTTCCCGGACCTTTTGCGATGAGCTGAATCTAATTACCGGCCTGGGCTTTCAACCGGCCGCCAATCTGTTTACCTATATCGCCAGTCAGGACGCGGCGGTGGCTTTGTCGGGTCAGCTCAAGTCCCTGGCGGTGACCCTGATGAAAATTGCCAACGATCTGCGCTGGATGAACTCCGGCCCCCTGTCCGGTCTTGGGGAAATCCGTTTGCCGGCGCTGCAGCCCGGCTCTTCCATTATGCCGGGCAAGGTGAATCCTGTGATCCCCGAGGCGGTGGCCATGGTCGCCGCTCAGGTGATAGGCAATGATGCCTGTATCACGGTTGCCGGTCAGTCGGGGAATTTTGAACTCAATGTGATGCTGCCCGTTATAGCCCATAACCTGCTGTCCAGTCTGCAACTCTTGAGCAAGGCCATGGTGACGCTGGCCGACAAGGCCATTGCCGGTTTCGAGGTCTGTGATGACAGATTGGCGCGGGATCTGGCCCGTAATCCGATCTTGGTGACAGCGCTCAATCCCGTCATCGGTTACGCCAAGTCGGCGGAGATTGCCAAACGGGCCTATGCCGAGGGCAGGCCGATACTGGAAGTGGCAGCGGAAATGACCGACATGGATAAGGAAGAGCTGGCGCGATTGCTGGATCCCGCCCGCCTCACGGGACAGGAGTAAACACAGAAAGCAAAAACGCCTGCAGAAGCAGGCGTTTTTGGCTGGAATATGGTGGCCCCTCACGGACTTGAACCGTGGACCTAACGATTATGAGTCGTGTGCTCTAACCAACTGAGCTAAGGGGCCGGCGCTTTTTGGATGTGACTCCACTCAAGCGGGTTGCAGTATACGAAGTTTGTCAGCGCTTGTCACCCGTGAATATTGGCAAAATTTCACTCTGAATGTTCAAGTGGTTATCTGTTAATCAACTGGATTTACACGGCTTGTCCATGCGGCCGGGAGAGGGGCAGGGCAGTGGCAACGAGGCCAAAGAAAAAGCCGCCCTTGGGCGGCTTTTTCTTTGGCTGGAATTACTCGTCCAGGAAGGACTTGAGTATTTCCGAGCGGCTTGGGTGGCGCAGCTTGCGCAGGGCCTTGGCTTCAATCTGACGAATACGCTCACGGGTCACGTCGAACTGCTTGCCCACTTCCTCAAGGGTGTGGTCTGTGTTCATGTCGATACCGAAACGCATACGCAGCACCTTGGCCTCACGGGCGGTCAGGCCGGCGAGCACTTCGTGGGTGGCCTGCTTCAGGCTTTCGCTGGTGGCGCTGTCCAGTGGCAGTTCGAGGGTGGTGTCCTCGATAAAGTCACCCAGATGCGAATCTTCATCGTCACCGATTGGGGTTTCCATGGAGATAGGCTCTTTGGCTATCTTCAGCACCTTGCGGATCTTGTCTTCCGGCATCATCATGCGCTCGGCCAGTTCTTCCGGAGACGGCTCACGGCCCATTTCCTGCAGCATTTGGCGGCTGATGCGATTGAGCTTGTTGATGGTCTCAATCATGTGCACCGGAATACGAATGGTGCGGGCCTGATCCGCGATGGAGCGGGTAATGGCCTGACGGATCCACCAGGTCGCATAGGTGGAGAACTTGTAACCACGACGGTATTCGAACTTGTCCACGGCCTTCATCAGGCCTATGTTGCCTTCCTGGATCAGGTCAAGGAATTGCAAACCACGGTTGGTGTACTTCTTGGCGATGGAGATCACCAGACGCAGGTTGGCTTCCACCATTTCCTTCTTGGCACGGCGGGCCTTGGCCTCACCTATGCTCATGCGACGGTTGATGTCCTTGATGGCGGCAATGGACAGGCCGGTTTCGCCCTCAATGGACTCCAGCTTGCTGCGGCAGCGCAGTACGTCGTCTTCCACCATTTTCAGATCGCCCGAGTAAGCACGGCTGGCGGCGATTTCCTTGTTGAACCAGGTCAGGTCGGTTTCATTGCCGGTGAACAGCTTGACGAAGTTCTTCTTCGGCATCTTGGCCTGTTCGACGCACAGCTTCATGATCAGACGTTCCTGAACGCGGACACGGTCCATCATTTCGCGCATGCTCTTGACCAGACGGTCGAACTGTTTGGGTACCAGGCGGAATTCCTTGAAGATTTCACCCAGCTCAAACAGCGCCTTGGTGGCTTCAGGATGTTCACGGCCCTTGGCGTCTATGACCTTGAGAGCAGTTTCGTAGGCGGTACGCAGGGCACTGAAACGCTCGCGGGCTTCCTCGGGATCAGGTCCCTTGGCGCCATCGTCGTCGCTGTCGCCGCCTTCTTCATCCTCATCTTCATCATCCACATCGTCTTCATCTTCCAGTTCATCTTCGGACAGATCTGAACCTATGTGGGTGGCGGTCGGGGCAACATCGTCTTCATCCGGATTCACAAAGCCGGAGATGATGTCTGACAGACGCAGGCCATCGGCCTCGTACTGGTCGAATTGTTCCAGGATCATGGCGATGGCCTGGGGATATTCGGCCACCGAGCTTTGTACCGTATTGATACCTTCCTCAATGCGCTTGGCGATCACAATTTCGCCTTCGCGGGTCAGCAGTTCCACAGTACCCATTTCACGCATGTACATGCGCACGGGATCCGTGGTGCGACCAAGCTCGCTCTCCACCGTCGCCAGGGCGGCGGCCGCTTCTTCGGCCGCATCTTCGTCGGTGTTGTCTTCCGACATCATCATTTCATCGGCATCCGGCGCTTCTTCGTATACGCGGATACCCATGTCATTGATCATCTGGATAATATCTTCGATCTGGTCGGAGTCGACCATATCTGCAGGCAAGTGGTCATTCACTTCTGCATAGGTTAAATAACCTTGCTCTTTACCTTTGGCGAGCAACAATTTGAGTTGCGACTGCGGAGTATGATCCATAGATATCATCCAAGTTGGGTAACTGTTACAACGACGGACGGCGCCCCACGGGCGACGTCGCGCAAATCGTCAATTATAGCCATCTGCCTAAGGCTGTGCCAGAGTTTGAAGCTGGTTTTTTGTTTCACTTCAAGCCCTTCATCACAGTGATAAGCTTTTGGAGTTGCAGCTTTTCTTCCCTGGTCAGGTCGGGTTTCATGCTCAACTCCTGGTAGCGCTGTTCTATATATTGGTTGTTCAACCAAATCAGCGCTTTTCGGAATTCCTGCTGCAAGTTCTCGTCTGCTACCTGATGTTCCCACTGGGCCAGTTTTTTCAGGGGATTCCAGTGTTCGCTCTCCCTGAACTGCTCAAGCAGCTGTGCGCTGTTAATGGCTTGCGGCCGGGTCAATTCCAACAGCAGGTTAAGTAATTCTATACCTGCCATCTTAAGGTGCTCCAACGCCGGTTGCTTGGGTAAACCCTGTCCCAACGCCGGATGCTGGACCAAGAGGGCAATGGCCAACCTAAGCGGTGTACCACGGCCCTTGAGGCCCTTTTGACCCAGTGCCTGCGAAGCCGGTTTGGTTTGCAAACCAAGCTTTTTCTTAAGATCCTCACTGCTGTTCATGCCCAGTTTGTGGGCCAGATCTTCCAGCAGCAGATTGGCAAGCACTGTGTCTTTAATCTTTTCAATCAGGGCAATGGCCTGTTTGGCAAGGTTGCCCTTGTCGGCGCCGTATTTGTCCGTGAGGGTGGCAAACAGATAATCCTGCAGCGATTGTGCCTGGGCTATCTGTTCCTCAAAGGCGTCTTTTCCTATCTTGCGTACCAGTGAATCGGGATCTTCTCCCTGATCCAAAAACATAAACTTGACTCTGTCACCGGGCTTGAGCAGCGGCAGTGCGGTATCCAATGCCCGCCAGGCGGCCTCGAAACCGGCCTTGTCACCGTCGTAGCAACAAACCACTTCTTTGGCGCTGCGCAGTAACAACTGAAACTGCTCCGCCGTGGTGGAAGTGCCGAGCGACGCCACCGCATAGTCGAGTCCGAACTGGGCCAGGGCCACCACGTCCATATAACCTTCGACTATCAAAACCCGCTGAGGGTCCCGGTGTTTTTGTTTCAATTCATAAAGGCCGTAAAGCTCATTGCCCTTATGGAAAATCGGGGTTTCCGGCGAATTAAGGTACTTGGGCGTGCCATCCCCCAATACCCGACCACCGAAACCTATAACCCGACCGCGGCGGTCGCGGATGGGGAACATCAGCCGATCGCGGAAGCGGTCGTAGCGTTTGCCGCCGTCATTCTCAATCAGCATGCCGGCAGTGAGCAACTTGTCCAGGGCGTCCTGGTTCTGGCGATAGCGACCAAGCAGGCCGCCCCAGCCTTCGGGGGCAAAGCCGATGCCGAAATCGCTGATGACCTCGGCAGACAGACCGCGCTTGTCCAAATAGGCCTGGACCCGCTGGCGGTCGGCATGTTGCCTGAGCTGACTCTGATAAAACAGCGCAGCTTCTTCCATCAACTGGTACAGATCCCGGCTCAGGCCTTCATCGCGACGGGGGCCTGAGCCCTGCTCGCGGGGCACATCCAGGCCCAGCTGGCCAGCCAGTTCTTCTATGGCATCAACAAATTCAAGCCGTTCATATTCCATGACAAAGTCGATGGCATTGCCATGGGCGCCACAGCCGAAGCAATGGTAGAACTGCTTGTCGCGACTGACGGTAAAGGAGGGTGATTTTTCGCTATGAAAAGGACAACAGGCCGAGTAATTTTTACCCGCCTTTTTCAAGGGCACCTTGCGGTCGATTAACTCGACTATGTCGGTGCGGGCTATCAGATCATTGATGAAATCACGGGGTATTGCCATCAGGTTGCCAAATTACGCCGGTCGATCAATAAAACAAACAAGCCGCGCAGATGCACGGCTTGTTCATACACTGTGAACCTATTACTGCAGTTTGGCACGAATTCGGGGGCCTATGGCTCCCAAATCTGCGCGTCCCTGCACTTTCGGCTTCAGTGCTCCCATTACTTTGCCCATGTCCGCGATAGAGGCGGCACCGACTTCAGCGATAGTGGCGTCGATCAGCGAGGCAATTTCTTCCTCGGTGAGCGGTGTAGGCAGGAAAGCTTCAATGACCTTGATTTCCGCTGCTTCCACCTCAGCCAAATCGCTGCGACCCGCTGCCTCATATTGGGCTATGGAGTCGCGGCGCTGCTTGACCATCTTGGTCAGTACAGCCAGTACTTGCTCATCGGTCAGAGTTTCGCGGGTATCCACTTCAATCTGCTTGATGGCGGCAAGGGCCAGACGAATAGTGCCCAGGCGAGCCTTGTCTTTAGCAACAAGTGCCTGTTTCATTTCGTCTTTAAGCTGTTCTGTCAGGCTCATACGGGATTAGTATAAACGTACGCGACGTGCGTTTTCGCGAGAAAGCTTCTTGGCCAGACGCTTAACTGCAGCGGCCTTGGCGCGCTTACGGGCAGTAGTTGGCTTCTCGTAGAATTCACGAGCACGCACGTCAGCCAGGATACCTGCTTTTTCACAAGAGCGCTTGAAACGACGCAGAGCTACGTCGAATGGTTCGTTTTCACGTACTTTAATAATTGGCATACGCCATCACCCCTTAGGTGTAGATTTGTATTGACTCGGATAAGGTTGGTCGACCCATCCTCGCCAAGAGGATTTAAAATGGTGCGGAATTTTACACTGACCGCTTAGACATTGTAAACCCCAAAACGAGATTCATGCCTCACTTTGGCTGGTCAAGCGCGGCGGTGACGGGTAGAATTGGCCGCCTTGCCAGAGGAGATAAAGAGAAACGATGCGGGTTCTGGGTATTGAGACTTCCTGTGACGAAACGGGAATAGCCATATATGACGATCAACTGGGATTGCTGTCGCACACCTTGTACAGCCAGGTTAAACTGCACGCCGATTACGGCGGTGTGGTGCCGGAGTTGGCCTCCAGGGATCATGTGCGCAAAATTGTGCCGCTTATCCGTGAGGCGCTGAAAAACGCCGACACCCGTATCGAAGATCTCGATGGCATCTGCTTTACCAAGGGGCCGGGTCTTATCGGTGCCCTGTTGGTGGGTGCCTGTGTTGGCCGTGCCCTGGCCTATGCCTGGAACCTGCCGGCGGTAGGCGTGCATCACATGGAAGGCCATTTGCTCGCGCCCATGCTGGAAGACGAGGCGCCTGAGTTTCCCTTTGTGGCACTGCTGGTGTCCGGCGGTCACTCCATGTTGGTGAAGGTGGATGGCATTGGCCAGTATGAAGTGCTGGGCGAGTCCATTGACGATGCCGCCGGTGAAGCCTTCGACAAAACCGCCAAGCTGATGGGCCTGGATTATCCCGGAGGCCCAAGACTGGCCAAGCTTGCCGCCTCTGGATTGCCGTCTCATTATAAATTTCCCCGTCCCATGACAGACAGACCGGGACTGGATTTCAGCTTTTCAGGCCTCAAGACCTTTGTGGCCAACACCATAGCCGCCGAGCCCGATGATCCGCAGACCCGCGCCAATATCGCCCGCGCCTTTGAAGAAGCCGTGGTGGATACCCTGGCCATCAAGTGTCGCCGCGCCCTGGAGCAGACGGGTTACAAGCGTCTGGTCATCGCCGGTGGTGTGAGCGCCAACCTGAGACTGAGGGCCGGGCTGGCCGAGCTGATGCAAAAACTCGGTGGCAAGGTGTACTACCCCAGGGGGGAATTCTGTACCGATAATGGCGCCATGATTGCCTATGCGGGGCTGCAGCGGCTCAAGGCCGGTCAGGTGGAAGATCTCGCGGTCAAGGGCCAACCCCGCTGGCCCCTGGACAGCCTGCCTGCGGTCTGATTGGCTTGAAATAAAAAACGGCGCCTTGGCGCCGTTTTTTATTGGAATTTTTATTGCTTGCAATCAATTGCTTGAAAGCAATCAGCTGCGGCGTTTACGGGACACCTTGCTTTCTTCACCCCGCAGCAGTCGCTGAATGTTGTCCTTGTGGCGGATGACAATCAGGGTCGACAGCATGGCCACCGGCAGAGTAAACCTGTCGTCCAGCCACCAGGTATAGATGGGAGCCAGAAATGCCGTCAGCAGCGCCGCCAGCGAGGAATAGCGGCTGATAAATACCAGCACCAGCCAGGTGATCACCAGCAAGATTGCCAGGGTACCACCAATTGGGGCTATGGCACCGAAGGCGGTGGCTACACCCTTGCCGCCCTTGAAACCAAAGAATATGGGGAAGATATGTCCCAGGCAGGCGGCGATGGCGATCACCCCCAGCCAAACGGATTCTATGCCGAGCTTATAGGCCACCCAGCTGGGGATGGCGCCCTTGAGCATATCGAATAACAGTACCATGGCAGCGGAGCTGGCGCCGCCGATACGCAACACGTTGGTGGCGCCGGGATTCCCTGAGCCCTGGCTGCGCGGATCCGGCAATCCCCGCAGGCGACAGACCAAGATAGCACTGGACACTGAGCCTGCCAGGTAGGCCGTGACTATCATCAGAGCAATCAGTGCAATTTCGCTGGTCAAATTGGTTTCCTTACACGTCTTGGGGTATTATCGCGGCCTGTTGGAGCGGGGGCTGCATTCCCGGGTTCGGCCTGGAACTGATACCTTGAACCGCTCCGCAAATCGCCGGCGACGCCTTAACGGAGTGCCGGGCGGTAAATCTTATCCTTCAAGGCCTTATCCTAACTGGCTTGGGCCCTGATCGAAAGCTCAATTAATCGATTGTGAGCCCATGCGCCGCCGATTATACCGGCTTTGTGTGCCACAGCTTATCTGACCTCAGGAGACACAGATGGATAAAGTGCTGATCCGTGAGTTGCGCATAGACACAGTCATAGGCATCTACGACTGGGAAAAGCAGATCCACCAGAGTCTGTTGTTGGATTTGGATATGGCCTGGGATAACCGTTTACCCGGCAGCACAGATGATTACCGCCATGCCCTGTGCTACGAAACAGTCTCCAAGCGCATAGTCGAGCTGGTGACGGCCCAGCCCATCGAACTTATCGAGACGGTGGCCGAGATGACCGCCAATTGTCTGATGACAGAGTTCGGGGTGCTGTGGGTCAAGGTGCGGGTGATGAAGCCCGGCGCCGTACCCTCGGCCACCGCCGTTGGGGTTGAAATCGAGCGCGGCCATTGCTGATGCCGCGGCGTTTTGACTGCAACAGGGGATAGAAATACTGATGGCAAGGATTTATATCAGCGTCGGCAGCAACATCAATCCACAGCACTATGTGCGTGAGGCACGTCGTTTGCTGGCCGAGGTTTTCGGCGAGCTTAGCTTGTCGCCCGTATATGAAAGTGAAGCGGTTGGCTTTGACGGCGGTCACTTCCTTAATCTGGTGATAGGTGCCGACACAGATCTTGATGTCGCCCAGGTGGTGGCCCAATGCAAACGCATTGAGCTGGAGCAGGGCCGGGATCCGCAGGCGCGCAAATTCAGCTCCCGCACCCTGGATCTCGACCTCCTGCTTTACGATCAATGTGTGTGTACCGTACCGGTGGAACTGCCGCGGGCCGAGATAGTCAAAAACGCATTCGTGCTTTGGCCGCTGGCGGATCTCGCTCCCGAAACCCAGCATCCCCTCACGGGACTGAGTTTTGCCGCCATGTGGCAGGCATTTGATAAACAAAGCCAAAAATTGTGGCCGATAGACTTTAACTGGAACTGATCCCCAAGGAATTTCATGGATACCCTACAGGTTATTATTCTTGCCCTCATTCAGGGTCTGACCGAATTTTTGCCGATTTCCAGCTCGGCCCATCTGATTTTGCCGGCGCAGCTGCTGGGATGGGAGGATCAGGGCCTGTCCTTTGATGTGGCGGTCAACACCGGCTCCTTGTTGGCTGTGGTGATCTATTTCCGTCACGAACTGTGGGCCATGGCCAAAGCCTGGACCCTGAGCATCTTCAAGCGTGAACTGTGCGCCGAGAGTAAGTTGGCCTGGTGGATCATTCTCGCCACCCTGCCGGCGATTTTCTTTGGCTTTGCCGCTAAAGATTTTATCGCCACCCATCTGCGCAGCGCTGCTGTTATTGCCGTGACAACCGTGGTCTTTGGCCTGTTGCTGTGGTGGGCAGATAAGAAGGGCGTCAGGCAGCTAAATGAATACCAATCCGGTTGGCGCAAGGCCCTGTTTATCGGTTTTGCCCAGGCGTTAGCCTTGATCCCGGGCACCTCTCGCTCAGGTATCACCATGACCGCCGGTCTGATGCTGGGCCTGACCCGAGAAGCGGCGGCGCGTTTTTCCTTCCTGATGTCTGTGCCCGTCAGTCTCGGTGCCGCCATACTGGTGACCAGGGATCTGCTCAAAAGCCCCGATGCTGTGGATGTACAGGCGCTGACCCTGGGCACGGCGATTTCTTTTGTGGCGGCCTATGCCTGTATCCACTATTTTCTGAAAATCATCAGCCGCATGGGGATGACCCCCTTTGTTATCTATCGCCTGGCACTGGGTGCCGTGCTGTGCGGCTTTATATTCCTGTGAGTGAATCCATGACAGGTCTGTTCCGATGCCCCCTCTGCGCTTTGCCATTGCATGCCCACCAGGCATCGGGCGGCTGGTATTGTGATGGCAAACACCATTTCGACAAGCGTGAGCCGGGCTTCTGGGGCTTTGCCAAACCCGCCAAGGGCAAGGTGCAGGGCGACAGCCGCGCCGAGCTGAGGGCAAAGCATTTCCTGTTGGAGTCAGGCATTTTAATGCCCGCCATCACGGCCTTGGCCGAGACAGTTACCGGGTTGGCTGGAACCGATGGCACCCTCAAGGCATTGGATTTTGATTGTGGTGATGGCTATTTCAGCCGGGCCCTGGCCGCGGCTTTGCCCAAGACCCTGGCGCTGGAGCTGCAGGCGGTGACAGAGGCTGAAAATGCGGCCTTTGCCGCGGCCAAGGCCAAGGGACCCGCCGGGATAAGCTATGCCTCCCTCAAGTCCTTACCCTATGCCGATGGTGCCTTCGATATGCTGTGGCTGATGGATAAGGCCCTCAAGGGCAAGGATGGTTTAAGGGTATTGAAGCAGGGCGGATTGCTGGTGAATCTGGCCCAGGGGCCAAGGCACCTGTGGCAACTGCGGCAATATATTTATGGCGATTTGAGTGAAAAGCCCTTTGTGGCCAATTTGCCCGCCGGGATGACACTGGTGAGTGAGCGTGCTGTCAGCTTCACCCTGGATCTCAAGCCCGAGGCGGCTTTGGTATTGCTGGAAATGACGCCCTATGCCTGGCGCCTCAAGGATGCCATGCGTCATCAAATATTGCGGGGAGATTTTTCGGCTTTGGAACTGGATTACCGGATAGTGGTGGCGCAAAAAGCCTGAATCCGGCAAATTTCAGGCAAAAAAATACCGGTAGCCCCGTTGGAGGCTACCGGCACCCACATTACTTCTTGTAGCGAGAAGCAACGTTGTCAAGACGGTCGTTGGCGCGCTTGGCTTCGGCTTGAGCGTCCATAGCAGCAGCTTTGGCAGCTTTTGCATCGGCAGCGATTTCACCTTGAGAAGCTTTCAGAGAGCTAACTTCAGCTGACAGTTGGTCAACTTTGTTGCCCAGGTTAGCAACGCTTTCTTCCAGAGCGGTAGTGTTGGCACAGCCACCCAGCAGAGCAGTCATAGCAACACCAGCAATCAGCAGTACTTTTTTCATGAAATAAATCCCTTCGAAATAGGTTGGATTTTAAGTTATCAGTTGCCTCGCAACTGAAGCGCGCTAATTATGTCACAGCCAATTTTTTTTGCTACGAATATTCATCAATTAGCCTGTTTACCTTAACTAATCCTCAGTCAATTGCAAGTCTGAAGCCGAATTGGTGAATTTTGTCACCGTTTTTTAACAGCCTATTGTCAAATTATGGGCGGATGCCCGCTACTTTGCACAATATTTTTCACCGTCTTGAACTGTGATATTTGTCTCACTCTTTGGCGCTGTAATTCGGCCTTAATTTTCGCCCCTTCAAAACCGGCTGAAATGATATTTTTTACCTCAACCTGACGGGCGATAGTAAAACATTGGCGCACATATTCGCCCTGGGGATAGGGCTGATCTTCGAAGCCGGTCCGGCCACGCATATCGGCCTCACAGGACAGCAATAGCTGCTCCAGTCGCTCAGGTTTACGCCAGAGATCGGCCATATCGAAAATCTTCACCAGGGTCTCGGCTCTGAGTTCGAAGGCCTGATGCAGATTCTGATGTTGGTCGCTGACCAGCAGGGCCAGGTCCCGGTACTCGTTGGGGATCCGCAGGCGCTCGCACATCTTCCTTATCAAAGGCAGCCCCTTTTGACCGTGGCCATGGTGCTTGGGCCAGAGTTCACTGGGGGTGACGGCCTTACCCAAGTCGTGCACCAGGGCGGCAAAACGCACCGTTTTGTCATCGCTGAGCCTGGCCGCCTGGGCCAGCACCATCAGGGTGTGAACGCCCGTGTCAATCTCCGGGTGCCAGCGCTCGGGCTGAGGGACGCCAAAAAGGGCATGAATTTCCGGAAACAGAACCTCCAGGGCACCACAGTCCTTCAGTACCTCGAAAAAGACTTGGGGGGCTTCTGTGGCCAGCGCCCGCTCCAGTTCCTGCCACACCCGTTCGGCGGTCAAAGCTTCCAGCTCGCCGCTGGCGGCTATGGTGGCCATCAGTGCCATGGTCTCCGGGGCAACCTTAAAACCCTGGGGCGCGAAACGGGCGGCGAAGCGGGCGACCCGCAGTACCCGCAGCGGGTCTTCCACAAAGGCCGCCGACACGTGGCGCAGCAATCTGGTTTCTATGTCCTTAATGCCGCCCCAGGGATCATGCAATTTACCTTGCTCGTCCTGGGCTATGGCATTGATGGTCAGGTCCCGCCGTTGCAGGTCCTCTTCCAGTGTCACCTCGGGGCTGGCATGGCAGCTAAAGCCGTTGTAGCCGCTGCCGGTTTTGCGCTCGGTGCGGGCGAGGGCATATTCCTCCTGAGTTTGCGGATGCAGGAACACGGGGAAATCCTTGCCCACCTGGCGAAAACCTGCCGCCAGCATCTCCTCCACAGTGGCACCCACCACCATATAATCCCTGTCTTTCACCGGCAGACCCAGCAGGGCATCGCGGACGGCACCGCCGACCAAAAATCGTTTCACAATGAAATCCTCTTCTCTGTATGGTCTGAGCTTATCATGGTCCCGGTGCCAATTCAGCTTGCCACCGGCCCGAGAGGCCGCCGCAGGCTTTGACTTTGACGGTCGCTGCCAGTAATTTGGGCTACAATCTTGGCCTGTGGGCCTCAAGTTTTAAGGGAATTTCCATGTACAAGGCGTTCTATGGACTGAAAGAGAGTCCGTTTTCCATCGCCCCCAACCCCGACTTCCTGTTTCTCAGCGACAGGCACAGGGAGGCCTTAGCCCACCTGACCTATGGCCTGGGGGAGACCGGCGGCTTCGTGCTGCTGACGGGGGAAGTGGGGACGGGCAAGACCACAGTGTCCCGCTGCCTGTTGCGGCAACTGCCGGACAACACTGATACGGCCTTTATTCTCAATCCCTCGCTGACGGAGCAGGAGCTGCTGGCCACCCTGTGCGACGAGCTGAAAATTCCCTACGGCGACAATCCCAGCCTCAAGCAACTGACCGACCTTATCAGCCGCTTCCTGTTGCAAAACCATCAGGCGGGCCGCAATACCGTGATGATCATCGACGAGGCCCAGCACCTGAGACCCGAGGTGCTGGAGCAATTGCGCTTGCTGACCAACCTGGAAACCGACACCAAAAAGCTGCTACAGGTCATATTGATAGGCCAGCCGGAGCTGCAGCAACTGCTGAAACGTCAGGAGTTGCGGCAACTGGCCCAGAGGATCACCGCCCGCTACCACCTGTTGCCCCTGACCCTGGAAGAAGTGGGCATGTATGTGCAGCACAGACTGCAGGTGGCGGGGCGCTTCGAGCCCCTGTTTAACCGCGGTGCCATCAAGGTGCTGCACAAATTCAGCGGGGGGATCCCGAGGCTGATCAACCTGATGTGCGAACGGGCACTGATGGCGGGTTATGCCCGCTCCAGGGTGCCCATAGATGCCCGCATGGTGAGCCAGGCCGCGGCCGAGGTACTCGGTCTGGAGGCGCCAAAACCCGGTCTGTGGCAGCGGCCGGTACCGATTGCGATAGCCACTGCCCTGACCTTCGGTGGTGCCCTGCTGTGGTTGAATCAATATAGCGGTCTGCTGCCGGGGGCCGAAGCCGGGCAACAGCCTCCTGTCACTACCCAGGCGGTGGTATCTGATACTGCCGTGGAAACTCCCGCTGCCGAAGTGGTGGCACTCCAGCCGGCAAACAGCATAGATGAGGCCCAGTCAGAGCGTCAGGCTCAGCTCCAGGCCCAGGCGAGGGTGCTGAATATCGCCATCGACGCCAGTCGCGAGATCGATACCGCCTTTGCTGCCCTGTTCGGCGCCTGGGGCGCAGCTCCTTACAGTGACTTGAGTCCCTGCCAGGGAGCACAGGCCCAGGGATTGTCCTGCCATCAGCAGCAGGGCAACTGGTTCAGTCTCACCCGGCTCAATTATCCGGCTGTGGTGTATCTGCTGGACGATGAGGGCCAGGACTTTTATGGCACCGTGCTGGCGCGCGATGGTGACTCGCTGCTGTTGCAATTGGCTGAGCAGCAACTGTGGGTGGAGCGGGACTGGTTCAACCGTCACTTTACCGGCACCTTTGAGCTGTTTTGGCAGGCGCCGGCCCAGGCTGCCAGCGACATAGGACGGGGATCGGCGCTGAGCCAGATCCAGTGGCTGGAAAATGGTCTGGCCCAGCTTGATGACCGTCCCCCAAGGCAAATGCAGAGTTTCGACAGCCAGTTGGAAATGCGCCTCAAACAGTTTCAGCGTCAACATGGTCTCAAGGCCGATGGCATTGCCGGCAGTCAGACCCAGGTACAGCTGAACCTGTATCTGAGTCGCCAGGGGCCACGTCTTGTGAGCAATGGGGGGCTGAGCTGATGTCGATTCTGCTTGATGCGGTCAGTCGCAGCCAACAGCAGCAGGGGGATTTGCTCAGCAGCCCAAGACCCTTGTATGAGGAGCCCAAGAATGGTTTGCCGCTGGCCAATTTGTGGTTGCCGGCGGCCCTGACCCTGGCGATTGCCTCGGCCTGGGGGCTGAATCATTTTCTACATGGCACAGAAGGTAGTGCAGCTGTTACCCAGGCTGCCACTCAAGCCTCTGCAATCCAGACCTCTGAAAATGAGGTTCAAACGCAGGTTTCAGCCAAGCAGCCGGTGTCGCAGCAAGCCGCCGCTGATACAGAGCAGGGGATCCAGGAAAGTGGGGTGCGTCTGGCGGGCAAGGTGGCCTTGCCTTTGTCCCGTAGTTGGCAGTCCCAAACTCCGGAGACCCAGCCATCGGGTTTTGTGCAACAGAGCCTCGAGCAAAAAAGCTCTGCACAAGATCCTGAAGGGCAAAACGTCGAAGATGCTGACGTTGCCCGGCAAACCAAGCTTGAGTCTGAAAGCTTTGACACTGAGCCGGACTCCGAGCCGATTATCCTCGGTGCCGGGGCCAATCAGCGCGGTTTGGATACACTTGCGGCCCTGAAACAGGAAGTGGCTTCGGCCGCCGCCGAGGAGGGGCTGAGCCAGGTACAAGAGAAAGCAAGGCCCCAGGTCGCCGATGCCGAGCTGGTCAGTGCCTTTCAGGCGGCACTCAAGGAGGTGGAGTTCGACAAATCCGCCAACCAGCCGGTGACCGAACCCAAGCTCGATCCCATACCAGCGCCCAAGAAGGATTATCCCAAGTACGGTGAATTGCCGGCGGCGCTGCAGCTCAGAGTGCCCGAGTTCAATATCAACGCCCATGTGTATGCCACTGCACCCAACAACCGTTGGCTCAATGTCGACGGTGCCGAGCTGCAACAGGGGGACAAGATCAAGGGGCTTCTGACCATAGTGGAGATCCGGCCGCGGGACGTGGTGCTTTCCATCGAAGGCACTGAGTTCAAGGTACCGGCTATCTAGCCGATTAGGACAAGGCTCTGACAGCAAAAAGGCGCCCTTGGGCGCCTTTTTTCATGGACTCGAGTATCAGTTGAAGAACTCGTACGCCATAAACAAAGTCAGGGCGTAGCCGACGCTGTAGGACAGCAGCAGGGATGGCACGTACTTGAGGTAGCTGACGAAGGTCAGTTCCTTCACCTTGCTCATGGCCACGATACCGGACGCCGAACCAATCACCAGCAGCGAACCACCCACACCCACGGCATAGGTCAGGCCCAGCCATTCTGGGGTGTTCAGCACAGGCTCTGCCTTCAGCAGGGCTGCGGTCAGGGGCACGTTGTCGATCAGCGCCGAACCCATACCTGTGACAAAGTTGGAGATATTGGGGTCGAACATGGCGTAGACCTCGGTCAGCATGTTCAGTGTGCCTATTTCCTTGAGCATACCCACCAACAGCAGGATCCCGAGGAAGAACAGCAGGGTGTCGTATTCCACCTGACGTATGTACTCAAGGATCTTGATTTCTTCCTTGTCGCTGCGGGCGGTGTGGCCCACCAGGAACATGATCGACAGACCGCTGAGGAAGGTCAGTACCGGTGGTATGCCGAACAGCACGTTCAGCACCATGGTCATGATAATGGTACAGAAGAAGATGATGGCGATGGCCACATCCACCTTCTGGTAACTGCGCTTGATGGGGCTGGTACTGACTTCACCGTTGGCATTCATGGAGAAGAGCACCGCCAGCAGCAGCACACTGACCGAGGCGGGAACAAACAGCGCCAGCAGTTCGGAGATATGCACGTGGCCGCTCAGGAAGATCATCAGGGTGGTTACGTCGCCTGTGATCAGTGCCACACCGCCTGAGTTCACCGCGAAGATGATCAGCACGGCCATGCGGCGGCGCATCTGCTTGTCGAGCTTGAAGGTGGTCAGCAGCCCCAGGGACACCAGGGTGGCGGTGACGTTATCACAGAAGGCCGACAGCAGCAGCGAGAAGAACGCCACCTGGATCATCAGCATGCGTACAGTCACCCGCTGGGGGAAAATCTTCTGCACCATTATCTGGATCATGCCCTTGGCGTTGAGGTAGGCCACGAAGGTCATGGTCGACATCAGGAACAGCCATAAGGTAGCAATTTCCAACAGGTTCTCGTTCAGTGATTCGGCGACAAGTTTGCTGTGCTCGCCGTCGCCGGCGTGCATGAACAGGGCCAGCCAGGAGACACAGCCGAAAAACAGGGTGGTTTTGGCTTTGTTAAGGTGGGTAACCTCTTCAAAGATGATGCTCAGCAGTGCCAGCACTGCCAAAATGATCAGAAAGGTGTAGAGCATAAATGCATTTCCAACTGCTGATTGTATTTATTCAGGCCCTGTGGGCCGAGACAAGCACTGGCTGTTTCACAAAAAGAAAAGCCGCTTGCATTTGTGCCTGTAGAAGGCGTGCGGATCAGACCATAACCAGGGGCAGAACGCAACCGTTAGCGGTATAACAATTCGTCTAATCTTTGTGAGCCGGATCGAGTGAAATGTTTCTTTTTACAGAGATAAATCTGGCAAATTTGTTGTGATGCAGTGATAAATGCTGAATTATCCTGTGGGCTTATTGGTTTTCTGGCAGCTTTAACTGACGCGTGTGGGCATCGGCAGCAGATAATATCTTGTGCCAGATCAATTACCGGATTCTGGCTGGTTTGGCGCTAAACCCCATGGCGTTTTATACCGCATCCAATATGCAGCAATTTGGACGCTATTCTTGACCTTGAATACAAAAAATAAAGGACGCCGCGGCGTCCTTTATTCGGAAGAGTGAGGCTTACTTCATGCGGGCCAGTACACGGTCGGCCGCGGCCAGGGTGGCCTCGATTTCGGCGTCGCCGTGGGCCATGGACAGGAAACCTGCTTCATAGGCGCTCGGTGCCAAATAGACACCTTCGTCCAGCATGCCGTGGTAGAAAGCGCGGAACTGTTCCATGTTGCAGCGGGTCACCTGCTCAAAACGGATAATTTCCGGCTCGTCGGTGAAGAAGAAGCCGAACATGCCACCCACATAGTTGATTGCCATGGGGATGCCGTGCTTGTCTGCGGCGGCCTTGAAGCCTTCGGCGATGCGCTTGGTCTTGGCGGCGAGTTCCTCATAGAGGCCATCGGCACACAGGGCATCGAGCTGAGCCAAACCGGCAGACATGGCGATGGGATTACCGGACAGGGTGCCGGCCTGGTACACAGGACCGGCGGGGGCCAGATACTGCATCACTTCTTTCTTGCCACCAAAGGCACCGACCGGCATACCGCCACCGATAACCTTGCCCAGGGTGGTGAGATCCGGGGTTACGCCGTAATAGCCCTGGGCGCCGCTCTTGGAGACGCGAAAGCCGGTCATGACTTCGTCGATGATCAGCAGTGCGCCGTATTGGTCACACAGGGTGCGCAGACCTTGCAGGAAACCGGGGACCGGTGGGATACAGTTCATGTTACCGGCCACGGGCTCGATAATGATACAGGCTATCTCTTCCGGGTATTGCTCGAAGAAGGTCTTCACCGAGTCCAGGTCGTTATAGACGGCGGTCAGGGTGTGCTTGGCGAAATCTTCCGGAATGCCGGGAGAGCTGGGTTGACCCAGGGTCAGGGCGCCCGAGCCGGCCTTAACCAGCAGACAGTCGGCGTGACCGTGATAGCAACCCTCAAATTTCAAAATCTTGTCGCGCTTGGTGAAACCACGGGCCAAACGGATGGCGCTCATGGTGGCTTCGGTTCCAGAGCTGACCATGCGCACCTGATCCATGGAAGGCACCATCTCAATGACCTTTTCGGCCATGGTCACTTCCAGCTCGGTGGGCGCGCCGAAGGACAGGCCGTTGTGCACCGCCTTGAGTACGGCTTCACGAATGGCAGGATGGTTGTGGCCGAGGATCATCGGGCCCCAGGAACCCACGTAGTCCACATAGGCCTTGCCGTCGGCATCATAAATGTAGGCGCCATCGGCCTTCTCAATAAAGCGTGGGGTGCCGCCAACACCGTTGAAGGCGCGCACCGGCGAGTTGACACCGCCGGGAATGGATTTCTTTGCCTGTTCAAACAAGGTTTCGGAACGGGTCATGTATAGATCCTTTATGTCTTTGGCCGATATCAGAAATCGGCTTTGCGTGAATACCAGTTAACCGCACACTCATATTTTTCCAGCTGGCTGTCGACCCCCAGAGTCAGGGCAAACAGCGCCATGCGGATCAGCAAGCCATTGTCCGCCTGGCGGAAGATGGCCAGGTTCGGATGGCTGTTCAGATCATTGTCCAGCTCGTTGGCCTGGGCGCGGGAGTCCCGTGGCAGTGGATGCATGATGACTGTGTTGGACTTGCAGTGCTGGGTATAGATGCTGCGGTTGAGCCTGAACTTGCCGCGGTACTTGTTGGCCTCTTCCTGTGATGGGAAGCGCTCTTCCTGGATGCGGGTCAGGTACAGAATATCCGCCTTGTCCAGGTGTCCTTCCAGCTGATCGGTAATTGTGACCTTGTGGCCGGCATTTTCAATGTCGGCGATCACATAATCGGGCATGGCCAGCTCGGTTGGTGAAATCAGGGTGAAATTGATGTTCTTGTACATGCACAGCAAACGCGACAGCGAGTGTACCGTACGGCCAAATTTCAGATCGCCCACCATGGCGATATGCATGCCGTCAATGCCGCGACCGCCCTGATTCAGTTCCTTTTGGATGGTGAACAGGTCCAGCAGCGCCTGGGTCGGATGTTCATTGGGGCCGTCGCCGCCGTTGATCACAGGTACCCGGCTGCCCTCGGCAAACTCACGCACCGAATAGGCATCGGGGTGGCGCATGGCGATGACGTCCGAATAGGTCGACAGTACCCTGGCCGTGTCGTACAGGGATTCACCCTTGGACAGGGAAGATGCGGCCATACCTACGGTTTCGGCCACCCTGCCACCCAGAAGATTGAAGGCGCAGCCAAAGCTGACACGGGTGCGGGTGCTGGGTTCGAAAAACAGGTTGCCCAGAATCGCACCGTCGAGTACCCGGGTACGCTTTTCTCGCAGGGCATAGGGAGCCATACGATCTGCGACACTGAAAATGGTGTGGATTGAGTCCAGATCCAACTGGTTTACGGAGAGGATGTGAGATCCCTGAAACTGAGTCATCAGCCTGTTTTCCAATAGCTAGGGGGCGTGGCAACCCTGGGTTGCGGCCCTGATTATTTGTAGGGTTTGGCTGAGGCGCAACTATAGCAGATGGCCGGGGTCTTTGAAATGGCGCCGGCCAAAATCCAGCGCTGGCGGATCAGACTTCGCCGGCACGGATTTGTTGTTGCAGATTGCCCCAGCTGATCACGCCCACCACCTGCTCCGGCGTGTCCTGATAGATGTAGACCTCACCGCTGCGTTTGGGCAGCAGCAGTTCATACACCTGATTGAGGCTGGCACTATCCGGCAGTCCCTCCATGGGTTGGCGGGACAGGGTGGTGGCATCCTCAAAAGAATGCATTTCCAGGCGCAGCATTTCTATCTGCCCTTCGGCATTGCGCACCATTACGGGCCGGCCTTCGGCCCGCTTCAATACTTCCAGCAGCAGCTCGTCATTGTTGTTCACTATCACAAAGCGCCTGTCCATCAGCGCCCGTACCCCGACCTTTTGCAGTCCCTGATTGACCGGTGGCACCTTGTACCCCAGGCCCATCAGGTCGAGCTGGCGGAAGAATACCGACTCGGTGCGAAACCATTGATGGGCGGTCAAAAACGCCGGCACCATCACGAACATGGCCGGCATTATGATGGCGGCATCATTGGTCAGCTCCAGCAGGGCCACCAGGGCGGCCAGCGGTGCACTGAGGCACACCCCCATCATGACAGTCATGCCGACTACTGTGTAGAGGCCGACGTAAGCGGCAATGGACGGGAACATCAGGCTGCTGACCAAGGCCAGTATCGCCCCCAGCAACGCACCCATACCGTAAAGGGGGCCTATCAGGCCGCCGGGGATCCCAAGACCTATGGCCGCTATGGTGGCTATCACCTTGCCGGCCAGCAGTGCCAGCAGGAACCAGAGGGCCGGATTGTCCGAGATGGCAACATCGATGGCAAAGTCCCCTGAACCCAGGGCCTGGGGCAGGGCTATGCCCACGGCCGTGGTAATGGAACCGGCCAGCAACAGCCGGGCCACCAGGGGCCAATGTTTGCCCAGTTCTGTTACCCGCAGCAGCGCTGAATTAAAGCCGGCGGAAGCCACCCCCAGCACTATGCCGCCCAGGGCCAGCACTGGGTAGTGATCCAAAGGAATGCGGATCACTTCAATACTGTCGTATTCGTGCACGTTGCCGAACACCAGCTGGCTGGACACGGCGCCACACAGGGCGGAAATAATGATGGGGAAGAAGTAATGGATCTTGTATTCGCGCACTATCACCTCGAATACGAAGATCACCGCCGCCAGCGGGGCGTTAAAGGTGGCGGCAATACCCGCCGCTATGCCGCTGGCGCACATGATGCGCACACTGTTGTCCGGCAGGTGGAATTTTTCGGCCAGCACGCTGGCACTGACGGCGCCCAGATGAATGGCCGGGCCTTCGCGGCCCACGGAAAAGTTGGTGCCCAGGGCGAACAGGGCCTGGAAAAACTGGCCCGGTGCCGACTGCAGCGGGATCTTGCCATAGTGCAATTTATAGCGGTGCAGCACATAGGCTATGCCCATGCGCCGATAGCGGCGGGAACCCAGGGCCGCCACCATCCAGATCAACAGGGCACCAATCAGTGGCAGCAGGGCTCGCCAGTTGTGCAACATGTCGCTGAAGTCCATTTCCTGGATATGGGTGTAGCTATCGGCCCATTGCAGCAACAGGCGGAACAGCAGGATCACCAAAGACGCCAGGATGCCGAACAGCAGTGCCAGGGCGCACAATTGCAGGCTGGTTCGGGCTTCGGACAACTTGTCCCTCAGCTCACCGCGAAGGTAGCTGTGGATCCCTTGCCTGAGTTTGATAAGCTTTGCTCGCACTGTCACGGAACCGCCTGCTGGAGTAGCACAAGTCCCCGCAGGTTCGACTGGCCTTGGCGGGGTGCTTGCTGTTATTCTGCGCTGCCGGAGCCGCGACTCCGGCAAAATGCTTATTATAAGAGGTTGTTATCCAATGGGGAATTATCACCGCTGGCTGGATCGGCTGCAAGTGATGGAGCGCAAATTCAGGCCATCGAGCCGCTACCTCAGCGCCCTGATGCTGGTGGCCTTTGTGCTGGGAGCCCTGAGCTACCATTCTTGGTTGGCGCTGGATAATACCCCCATCAGCCTGGGGGGCGGCAAGAGCAAGCAGCTGGCGGCACAATTAGCCGAGCAGGCCCAACAACTGGCCAGCCGCAATCTGGAGCTGGCGCTGGAGCGGGATGCCAACGACAAGCTGAAACAGATGTTTGCCGAGCAGCATCAGCAGCAGAAGGCGCTGGAGCGGGAGCTGGCCTTTTACCGGGCCATTATGGCGCCGGGGGAAAATGCCGATGGTGTGTCGATCCACGGTCTGGAATTGCTGCCCGGCTTTCAACCCGGGAGTCAAAAGCTCAAGCTGGTATTGACCCAGTTGCAAAAGCGCAAGCAGGCGCTCAAGGGGCGGATTGAGGCCACCTTGATAGGCCTGCGTGACAATAAGCCAACCGAGTTGGATATCAGCAAGGCCGGCGGCAAGTTCAGCGGTTTTGACTTCCGTTATTTTCAGGTGCTGGAATCGGACTTGTTGGTCCCGGCGGATTTTGAACTCAAGCGGGTGCGGGTCAAGGTGATAGTACCCGCCAGCCGTTGGAGCAAAGGCGCCCAGACCGAGCAGGAATTCAGCCTGCCGGAGCTGCTGGAGGGCCAAAAAGAAGCCGGTATAATACTTGAACAAAATAGTCAGGTAACGGATAATTCGGCACAGAATACTGAAGTACGAGGTAGTAATGACTGATCAAGCTGACGCAGCAATGCCCATCAAGTTTACCGACGCGGCGGCTGCCAAGGTGAAGAGCCTGTTGGAAGAGGAGCAAAACGAGGCCCTCAAGCTGCGGGTATATGTGACCGGTGGCGGTTGTTCCGGTTTCCAGTACGGATTCACCTTTGATGAGAAGGTCAACGAGGGTGACTTCACCGTTGAGAAGCAGGGTGTACAACTGGTGGTTGACCCCATGAGTCTGCAATACCTGGTCGGTGGCGAAGTGGATTACACCTCGGGCCTGGAGGGGTCACGTTTCTTCGTGAAAAACCCCAATGCCACCACCACCTGTGGTTGCGGTGCCAGCTTCTCCGTTTGATACCGAGACTGCATAGCATTGAAAAAGCCGTCCCATGGGACGGCTTTTTTGTGCCTGACGGTCGGCTTTCTCACCGACTTACTGCATCAGATTAAAGCTCTGGGTGCGCTTGAACCATTGGGCCACCTTGGGGGTGAAGGCCAGCCACACCTGCACCATGCTCAGCAGGATCAACATCGCAAAGATGGCATAATCTGACAGCTTAAGCTCCATACCGCCGAGATTGAGGCTGTTGGGGCCGGTGCTGACGTTGCTGCCCTGATCCAGTATAAAGGGCATCAGGCTCACCAGTGCCAGCTGCACCAGAGTATAACCGCGCAGAAACCACAGGCCGGCGCGCTGACGGGCGAGGATCGCCACTACCATCAGCAGGGTCAGGATGCAGAATATCTCCCCCTGTTTGGCAATCAAGCCGCTGACTGCGGCAGCCGCGTACAGCAGGCTCAGGGCAAGCAGGCGTTTGGGCATCTGCTTCAAGGGAAACTCTGCCATCACAGACTCCTAGTGTTTGGTCTTGGGTTGCAGGCGTTGTTGCAGTTCCCAGGGCTGTACCACCACACCCAGATCGTCCTGCACCGGGAACACGGCCACCATCAGTTCGTCGTCTTCCATGCCGGACACCCAGCGCTCTTCCCATTCATTCAGTGGAATGGACAGGGGCTGGCAGTCCTGCCAATCATCCACGGCCCACAGGGCGGCGGCTTCTTCCGATGGCCACATGGGGATGCAGTCTTCATCTTCAGTGGTCAGCATGACGCAGCCGTCATTGTCCTGCAGGGTCCAGATTTCCTTGTGTTCTTTGACCTGTTCTACCAGGTAGTCGTAGCGACCTTCGGGGGTGAGGGCGGTAATTTGGGCCAGGGATTTGCGCTGATTGCTCATGGTCATTTGCTCAATAAGGGGCTTAATGGGCGCGATGTTAACATCTGCCGCAGGCGAGAAAAAGTTCAGTGTGTGTAAAAGTCGGGGCCGGGGCGCTGCTGGCCCCGGCAAGAGTTGCTTCAGGCTGCGGGGAAACGGGCACCCAGCACCGCTTCGCGGCTGGCTCCCGTGACCGCCGGCAGGTTGGCCGGCAGACCCAAATCGTGCCTAAGTGCCAGCCAGGCAAAGGCGATACCCTCAACCCACTTGGGATCGACTCCCAGTGCCGAAGTTGTGGCCACACTGTAGCCCGGCAGCAGGGCCGCCAAGCGTCGCATCAGGGCGCCGTTAAGGGCGCCTCCGCCACAGACATAGAGCTCACCCTTGGCCGAGAGCTTGTTGATGTCATTGGCAATGCTGTGACAGGTGAGATCCAGCAGGGTCGACTGCACATCTTCCTCCGCCAGATTGCCATAGGGCGCCAGTTGCTGCTCCAGCCAGGCATGGTTGAACAGTTCCCGTCCTGTGCTCTTGGGGTAATCGAGTGAAAAGTAGGGGTGTGACAGCAACTGGGCCAGCAGCGCCGGGTGGGTCGTGCCCTCTTCGGCAAAGGCGCCGTCGCAGTCGAAACTTTCCTGGCGCACTTCGCGGATCCAGGCGTCTATCAGGGTGTTGCCCGGGCCGGTATCAAAGCCCAGCACCTTGTCGGCGTTACCGGGCAGATAGGTGAGGTTGGCTATGCCGCCGATATTGAGAATGACCCTTTGCTGGCCTTCGCGGGCAAACAGTTGCTGGTGGAAGGCCGGCACCAGAGGCGCGCCCTGGCCGCCAAGGGCAATATCCTTGCGGCGAAAGTCGGCGATCACGTCTATGCCCGTCATGGCCGCTATGGTGTTGGGATCGCCAATTTGCAGGGTAAAGCCCACTTCCAGATTCGGCATGTGACGCACCGTCTGGCCGTGACTGCCGATGGCGCGCACCTGGGACTTGTCCACCCCGGCAACGCTCAGTAACTCGTTGACTGCCTTGGCAAACAGCAGGCCAACGCTGCGATCGAGCCGCCCCAGGCGATTGATTTCATCCTGGCCCGGCTGGCACAGGCGCTGCAATCCCTTGAACAGGTGCTCGGGAAAGGCTTCGGTATGGCTGGCCACCAGGGCCGGGGCGTCACCGGCAAAGTCCACCAGTACGGCATCGACACCGTCCATGCTGGTGCCGGACATCAGCCCCACGTAATAGGCACTTTTCATCGGGATTCTCAGGGCGTCATCGCCACTTGCAATTGCTTGTTATGTTGAAGTTTAGCCATCAAATCCTGGCTGATAAGGCTAAATTTGGCCTTGTCGGTGGCGGCAATGGATTCAGCCTTGGGCAAATCCACGGTGCGGGGGTTGCGGTGTACGCCATTGACGATAAATTCGTAGTGCAGATGGGCGCCCGTGACCCGTCCTGTTTTACCCAGGGTGCCCACAACCTGACCCTGCTTGACCGTGTCGCCCTTTTTCACCTTGCGTTTGTTCAGATGCAGGTACTTGGTGGTATAGGTGTCGTTGTGCTTGATAAACACATAGTTGCCGTTGAACTGGTTGTAGCCCGCCTCTATCACCCGACCCCGACCGGCGGCCTTGATGGGGGTGCCTATGGCCGCCACATAGTCCACACCCCGGTGGGCCTTGACCTGGCCCGTGACCGGATGCAGACGCTTGGGGTTGAAGTTGGAACTGACGTACTTGAAGTCCACCGGTGAGCGCAGGAAGGCCTTGCGCATGCTCTGGCCGGACTCGGAATAGTAGTTGCCGTCGCTGAAACGTACCGCAGTATAACGGTCACCTTCATTGATGAATTCGGCCGCCAGAATGGCACCGTTCTTGAGGAATTCGCCATCGGCATATTGCTGCTCATAGATGAGGGCGAAGGTGTCGCCCTCACGCAGATCCAAAGCAAAATCTATGTCCCAGCCAAAAAGCGTCGCCAGCTCCATGATTTGCGACGCGGTTAAACCGGCATCCACTGCGGCATTCCAGAAGTTGCTCTTGATGCTGGCCTGGGCAAATTGGGTACGCAGTTCCACTTCCTTGACCTGCACATCTTCGCGGTAACCTTCGCCATCACGGCGGATAAACAGGGTGGAAACCGCATCTATGCGGTAGCTGAGTTCGGTGAGCTGCCCCTCGGCATCCTTGGCTATCACCAGTTCTTCACCGGGCATTATCTTAAGCAGGTTCTGCTTGGCCAGGGGCAGTTGGGTTATTTCATAGACATCGCGGCTCGACAGGTTGGCGCGCTGGAACAGAGCGGCCAGGGTGTCGCCCTTTTCCACTTCAAAGTGCTCCACCGTCTGGTGCAGTTTGTCGCTGTCCTTGGCCTCTGGCACCTGGGGCTCTTCTAATTTGGGTTCCACTATGGCGCCGGGCACGCGGGTGCCAAGCTCGGTATCGAGGTCACCTGAGTCGTTGCTGGGGGCTGTGGGAGTACGAAAGGCCAAAGGCAGCTGATAACTTTCCCCGGTTTCTGCATGGGTACTGGGCTCGTCGGCATTTTTTGATGCCTGGGCGGGCTCAGAGGGGAAAAACAGGCTGGCAGTGACAAAAAGCATCAAAATACTCACTATGATCTGGTGCTTTTTCGGGAGTAATTTGAAGAGTGTAATGACCTTTCCCATTGAGCCTTTTACCGTTTACCTGTCTCAGTTTGCCTGGGCCTAGTGTACACACTTTCATTTGCTCTGGCTAACAAGTAACATAAGTCTCTTTGATTGCATTTGAATCTCAGGGGTAGCTGCCAAAATGGCTGATTTAGACCAGGTATTAGCAGAAATTAAACGTGGTACGGACGAGATATTGCTGGAGTCCGATCTGCTGGAAAAACTCAAGGAAGGTCGCCCCTTGAGGATCAAGCTCGGCGCGGATCCTACCGCCCCCGACATTCACCTGGGTCATACCGTTATCCTCAACAAATTGCGTCTGTTCCAGGAGCTGGGGCACGAGGTGATCTTCCTCATAGGTGACTTCACCGGCATGGTGGGCGATCCGAGCGGAAAGAACAGCACCCGTCCGCCCCTGACCCGTGAGCAGGTATTGGCCAATGCCGAGACCTACAAGGAGCAGGTGTACAAAATCCTCGATCCGGCCAAGACCCGTATCGAATTCAACTCCAGCTGGCTTGAGCCGCTCGGCGCCGCCGGTATGATCCGCCTGGCCTCCCAGCAGACAGTGGCCCGCATGATGGAGCGTGACGACTTTAAAAAGCGCTATAACAGCGGCCAGTCCATCGCCATCCACGAATTTATGTACCCCTTGCTGCAGGGCTATGACTCTGTGGCGCTCAAGGCCGATGTGGAGCTGGGCGGGACAGATCAGAAGTTCAACCTGTTGATGGGCCGTGAGCTGCAAAAGGTCGAGGGCCAGAAGCCCCAGGCGGTGATCATGATGCCACTGCTGGAAGGTCTGGACGGGGTCAAGAAGATGTCCAAGTCCGCTGCCAACTACATAGGCGTCAGCGAGGCACCGGACGAGATGTTCGGCAAGATCATGTCCATCTCAGATGAACTGATGTGGCGTTACTTCGAGCTGCTGTCTTTCCGTCCTTTGGCGGAAATCGAGCAGTTCCGTGCCGATGTGGCCGAAGGTGCCAACCCCCGTGACATCAAGATTGCCCTGGCCAAGGAAATCATCGCCCGCTTCCACAACCAGGAAGCCGCCGACAAGGCGCACCAGAACTTCATCGACCGCTTCCAGAAGGGTGCCATGCCCGATGAGATGCCGGAACTGACCCTGAGCGCCGGCGCCGAAGGTCTGGCCATAGCCAATCTGCTGAAAGAGGCGGATCTGGTGGGCTCCACCTCGGATGCCATGCGGATGATCAAGCAGGGCGCGGTGAAGATGGATGGCGACAAGGTCGAAGACACCAAGCTGGTGCTGCAAGCCGGTACCCAAGCGGTATTCCAGGTCGGCAAGCGCAAGTTTGCCCGGGTGACTCTGGACTGAGAAATCCAATTCAATTCTATTGAATAAAAAGGGCGCCGCAGGGCGCCCTTTTTATTTGCAGCCATTCTTTATTCACAGCTGGTTCAATAACTGCTACTGCATCGACAGCTGGTCGGCCATGGTTTGGTAGTCGATAAGATCCAGGTGCTCCTGCACCCTGTGGTTATTGAGATCCAGCGCCAGGGTGGTCACCGCAGGCACGGCCACATCTATGATCTTGCCCGGCTTGCCAAACTGCTCACCCGGCCCCTTGAAGTGATAGTTGCCTATCATCACCACCAGTGAGCCCGTGTTGTACATGTGCTCTATGTTGAAATTGTATTCCAGCACCCCGGCATGGGCCCGTTGGAAGAAACCTATGATAAAGCGGCCGCCCTTGTATTTGCGGCCGGCGGTGCGGTCCTGGAATACGCTGTCCCTGTTGTAGAAGGTGGCCAGGGTGGCATAGTCATGATCGGTCAGTGCCTTGATGTAGTTCACCGCCATCTGCTGCTCCCTGGGCATTTCACCCGTATCGGCCAACAGCGGCGCTGCAATACACCAAAGCAAGAAACCTAAAAATCGCAATGTCACTCTCTCTTGGTTTTCAAATCAAAGGCCGGCAGCGACAGGTGCCAGCGGATCGCGGCCAGACGTATGGCCAGGGTGCTGAGCATGGCCAGCCACAGGGCAACCTTGGGACCCATGCCCAGCTGCAGGCTGACTGTGTAACCTATGCCGCCGATGATGGAGGCGGTGGCGTAAATTTCGGTCCGCAGTACCATGGGGATTTGCCGACAAAGCAGATCCCGGATAATGCCTCCTCCCACGCCGGTAATCAAGCCCATGACCACGGCGGACATGCCGTTGAGGCCCAGGCTCAGGGCCTTCTGGGCACCTATGACGGTAAAGAGCGCCAGCCCCAGGGCATCGGCTATGGGCAAGGTGTATTGGGGCACCTTGCGCGGTCTGCGTACCAGCAGCAGGGTGGCCAATACGGTCGCCAGTATCACTATGATGTAGTTGGGATCCCTGAGCCAGAACACAGGGGTGGCACCTATGATGCTGTCCCTTATGGTGCCGCCGCCGACGGCTGTCACCGCGGCCAGTACGGTCACGCCGAAGGGATCCATGCGATGCCGGCCAGCTGCCAGGGCACCGGTGAGGGCAAATACCGAGGTACCACAGAGGTCAAAGAAATAAATCCAGCTCATTTGCTCATCTCTTTGAGGTGGATGTTGAGGGCATCGACCGAAATGCGGATTTCAATTACCGACAGGATCAGTGAGTACAGCAACAGCAGCAGGCTGGCACCGAAGATCAGCGAGCCCGTGTGCAGAAAGCCAAGGTAAATGAAGATCATGCACAGCACGCACAGGGCGAAACTCAACACCCCGGCTTCCTGCATGCGACGGATAATGACGATGCGTTGCCGCAGATTTTTAATCTGATCCTGATGCACCGGCTGCTCGCCGCTGGAGAGGCTGCGGATAAGGGCCGCCAGGGCGAAGAAGCGGTTGGTGTAGGCGAGCAGCAGCAGGGAGATCGCCGGAAACAACAGGGCCGGTGTGGTCAGGGAAATTTGCATGTTTTCTAGCAAGATGAGGCTCCGAAAAAAGGATTCTGGCCCGGGGGAACTGTGTGCCGGCGGCCAGTGACCGGCAGCCCTTCATTATACTGCCTGACGCCCCGAATGACAGGGGCTGCGCTGCAGTTTGGCGTTACTGGGCTTGCAGCAGGCGCAGCACTGTCCAAGTCAGGGGCAGCTGCAGCAGAAACAGAAACCACAGCAGGCAGGCGCGGTTCGACAGCCGTACCGCCGGGGCTATGGCGCTGCGGTCCGGCTTGGGACCGCCCTTGATGGGGGCTATGGCGACGCGCTCACCATTGTGGCGCTGCGGACCGCAAAGTTCCACGCCCAGAATGTTGGCGGCCACTGTGGCCGGCCGCAGGGCATTGGCGTGGGGCTGCTTACCCGGCAAGGGCCGCAGCAGTGCGGCAAAGCCCTTGGGTCCGCCGAGTATGGCCAGGGTCAGGCTCCAGAGCCAGGAAGGCAGCAACAGCAGCACATGGCTGAGCAGCTGCACCGGGCGGCTGAAGTAGCGGTATTTAGGCGATACCGGCGGCCACACCAGCTCCAGTTGCTTAACCATGCGCACCGCCAGCACCGCAGGGGCGCCGGCGATGGCAAAGAAGAACACCACGGCGGCGGTGCCGTACACGGGGGAGGTCACCAGCTTTTCTATGGTGGCCTTGACTATGCCGACTTCCGACAGCTCGCCGGTATCCCGCGCCAGCCATTGACCGAGCTGAGCTCTGGCGTGTTCCTTGTCGTTGCGTTGCAACGCCTTGTCTATGTCTTCGGCCACCTGGGCGAAGCTGGCATCGCTCAAACACAGGTAGAGCACCAGGAACTCAAAGAACCAGGGAAAGGCCGCCAGTTGCAGCAGGAAGCTGACGATGGCCCAGAAGGGCAGGATCAGCAAGAGTGCCGAGAGCAATCCGGCGGTCAATTGTTGACTGGGATGCCTGTGGTTGTGATTCACCTTGGCGGCCAGGCGCTTGGCCAGTACTCCAAACCAGACCAGGGGCTGCATCTCCCTTGGCAACGGCGCCAGCCGTGCCAGGGGCAGGGCGCACAGCAGCACGAGGAAACCCTCGAACATGGCGCCATCGAGTTGCAGCAAGCGGTCAAAGAAGGAGGCGGTCATGGCTTACAGATGCTTTAGCAGTTCCATCACCATCAGGGCCGAGTGGTGACCGGCCTTGATCAGGTAGGACTCGAAATCCACCGGGCTGTCGTTGTTGGCATTGTCCGACAGGGAGCGGATCACCGCAAAGGGCACCTTGAACTGGTGGCAAACCTGGGCGATGGCGGCGCCTTCCATTTCACAGGCGGCCATGGTGGGGAAGTCGGCGCGCATCTTGGCTGTACGGACAGGATCGCAGATAAAGCTGTCGCCGGTGCAGACCAGGCCTTCCAGGGTTTTCACTTCACCCTGGGCGGCCACAGCTTGCTTGGCGGCGGCAGTGAGGCGAGAGTCGGCCACAAAGGCGGCCGGTTGCTGGGCCATCTGGCCAATCTCATAACCAAAAGCGGTGACGTCCACATCGTGGTAGCGCACTTCGTTGGCTATTACTATGTCGCCTATGGTCAGGCTGTCGACAAAGCCGCCGGCTGAGCCGGTATTGATCACCGCATCGGGTTGATATTCCTGGATAAGCAGGGTGGTGGCGATGGCGGCCGCCACCTTGCCTATACCGCTGCGGGTCACTATCACCTCACGGCCGCTGAGTTGGCCTTGGGTAAATTCGATGCCGGCTATGGTGCGGCTTTCACTGTTTTCCAGGGCGGCGAGCAGGTGAGCCACTTCGGGCTCCATGGCGCCTATGATTCCGATTTTCATGGGGTGACCTTATGGAATGGGAAAATATCGCCGCAATATACCATATGGCGCGGCCGGGTCACAGGGAGCGGATGGGGAAGACAAACAGTCAGGTCAAACAGTCAGGTCAAACAGTCAGGTCAAATAAAAAGGCGCATCCGCGGGTCCCCCCCTTGGATGCGCAAGACACAAGCAAGCTGTGCCGGGATCAGGCCTTGGCCGTCTCCAGGAAGTTGAGGATACCCAGGGCCGCATCGCGTCCCTCGGCAATGGCGGTGACCACCAGATCCGAGCCCCGCACCATATCGCCACCGGCGAATACCTTGGGGTTACTGGTCTGGAACGGGTTGTTGGCCTCTTTGGCGGCCTTGACCCGGCCCCTGTCGTCGAGGGCTATGCCGAAATCCGCAAACCAGGGCGCGGGGCTGGGCTGGAAACCAAAGGCGATGATGATGGCATCGGCCTCAAGCAATTGTTCACTGCCGGGAATGACCTCGGCGCTTTGGCGACCGCTGGCATCGGCCTCACCCATGCGGGTCTCGACGCATTCAATGCCCACCACCTTGCCGCCCTCGGTCTTGATGGCCGTGGGTTGGCGGTTGAACAGGAACTTGACCCCTTCCTCGCGGGCATTTTGTACCTCTCGGCGGGAGCCGGGCATGTTGGCCTCGTCGCGGCGGTAGGCGCAGGTCACCTCGGCGGCTCCCTGACGCACCGCAGTGCGGACGCAGTCCATGGCGGTGTCACCGCCACCGAGCACCACGACCTTCTTGCCGGCGAGATCAATATAGGGATGCTCGGCACTGGCAGTGCCATTATCAGTACCCATCAGCTTATGGGTATTGCCAATCAGGAAGGGCAGAGCCTGCAACACGCCATCGGCATCCTCACCGGGAAGCCCGGCAGCCATGGCCTTGTAGGTGCCCATGCCGAGGAACACGGCGTCAAATTCATTGAGCAGGGTATCAAAGGCAATGTCCTTGCCGACGGTGACGCCCAGACGGAATTCTATGCCCATGCCTTCCAGCACAGTGCGACGGGTCTGCATTACCGACTTGTCGAGCTTGAAGGCCGGAATGCCATAGGTCAGCAGGCCGCCTATCTGGGGATACTTGTCGTACACCACGGCCTTGATGCCGTTGCGGGCCAGGATATCGGCGCAGCCGAGTCCGGCAGGGCCCGCGCCCACTATGGCCACCCGCTCACGGCGTGGGGTCACCTTGCTCAGATCCGGGCGCCAGCCCTGGGCCAGGGCCGTGTCTGTGATGTATTTCTCGACATTGCCTATGGTGACGGCGCCAAACTCGTCATTGAGGGTACAGGCGCCCTCGCAGAGCCTGTCCTGGGGACAGACCCGGCCGCAGATCTCCGGCAGGGTGTTGGTCTCGTGCACCAGATCCGCCGCTTCCATAATGCGTCCCTGCTGGGCCAGCTTCAGCCAGTTGGGAATGTAATTGTGCAGCGGGCACTTCCACTCGCAATAGGGGTTACCGCAGTCCAGGCAGCGGTCTGCCTGGGCCTTCACCTCGCCCTGATTAAAGGGCTGATAGATCTCGATAAACTGACTGGTACGCAGTTTCAGCGGCTGCTTTGAAGGGTCGATGCGGCCTACTTCAATAAATTGGAAATCGTTACTCATTGTCTATTACCCCGCCTTGACCGCCAGCTTGGCCTCGGACTGCTCCAAACGCAGCAGATCGGCCATTTCCACATTCTTGGGTTTGACCAGCACGAAGCAGTCGAGCCAGTTTTCAAAATCGCTCAGGATCATCCTGGCATGCTCGCTGCCGGTCTCGGCCACATGCTGTTCTATCAGGCCCTTGAGGTGCTGCTGATGGATTACCGAGGTCAGCTTGTGGGTGTCGACCAGCTCGGTGTTGACCCTGCGACTGAAACGATTGAACTGATCGAACACATAGGCAAAGCCACCCGTCATGCCGGCACCGAAGTTCACCCCGGTTTTGCCGAGCACCAGCACTATGCCGCCGGTCATGTATTCGCAGCCGTTGTCGCCCACGCCTTCCACCACAGCTATGGCGCCCGAGTTGCGCACCGCGAAGCGTTCCCCGGCCTGACCTGCTGCGAACAGCTTGCCGCCGGTGGCGCCGTACAGGCAGGTGTTGCCTATGATGGCGCTGCGTTCACTCTGGAACGGACTGCCGACGGGCGGATACAGGGCAATCTTGCCGCCGGACATGCCTTTACCCACATAGTCGTTGGCATCACCGCACAGGGACAACTCCACCCCGGGGGCGTTCCAGACGCCGAAGCTCTGACCGGCGCTGCCGTTAAAGCTGAGTTTGAGTGCTTGTTGGCAACCCTTGACCCCATGGCGACTGGCTATGTAGCCGGACAGGGATGCCCCCACTGAGCGGTCGGTGTTGCTGATGCTGAAGCTGCCGACAAAGCCTGCGTCTTCGTCGATTGCCTGACGACATTCTTCCAGCAGGTGTTGGTTCAGCAGGCCCGGATCCGATGGTGGATTGGTCTCGCGCCAGCTGGCGGCACTGCCGGGACGTACCGTTGGGCGGTACAGTATGGGGCTGAGATCCAGGCCACGCTGCTTGTCTGTGCTGCCTTCGACGGCCTGCAGCCAATCGCTGCGGCCCACCAATTCTTCAAATTGGCTGACACCGAGTTTGGCCATCCATTCACGCACTTCCTCGGCCACAAACTCGAAGTAGGTCATCACCCGCTCCGGCAGGCCGTGGAAATGTTGCTGGCGCAGTTTCTGATCCTGGGTGGCGACGCCGGTGGCGCAGTTGTTCAGGTGACAGATACGCAGGTACTTACAGCCCAGGGCTATCATGGGCACGGTGCCAAAGCCGAAGCTTTCGGCCCCCAGCAGCGCGGCCTTGATGACGTCGGTGCCGGTCTTGAGGCCACCGTCCACCTGCAGGCGGATCTTGTGTCTCAGGCCGTTGTCCACCAGGGACTGGTGCACTTCGGCCAGGCCCAGCTCCCAGGGTGAGCCGGCATATTTGACCGAGGTCAGCGGGCTGGCACCGGTGCCGCCGTCATAACCGGAGATGGTGATCATATCCGCATAGGCCTTGGCCACGCCGGTGGCTATGGTGCCAACACCGGGTTCAGATACCAGCTTGACCGACACCAAAGCCTTGGGGTTGATCTGCTTGAGATCGAAGATCAGCTGCGCCAGATCCTCAATGGAATAGATATCGTGATGCGGCGGCGGTGAGATCAGGGTGACACCCGGACGCGCATGGCGCAGGCCGGCGATTTCAACACTGACCTTGTGCCCCGGCAGCTGTCCACCCTCACCGGGCTTGGCCCCCTGGGCAATCTTGATCTGCAGCACCTCGGCGTTCACCAGATAGTGGGCGGTCACCCCAAAGCGGCCCGAGGCAATCTGCTTGATGGCCGAGTTGCGCTCGCTGTTGAAGCGACCGGCGTCCTCACCACCTTCCCCTGAGTTGGAGCGGCCACCCAGACGGTTCATGGCAATGGCCAGGGCCTCGTGGGCCTCGGGGCTCAGGGCGCCGATACTCATGGCGGCACTGTCGAAGCGCGGATACAGAGACTTGGCCTGCTCCACCTGGTCCAGTGCTATGGCAGCCTGGCCGGCCTTGATATGGATAAGATCCCGCAGCATGGCCACGGGACGGTCATCCACCAGGCGGGCGAACTGCTTGTATTTGCCATAGTCGCGCTCCCGCAATGAGGCCTGCAGGGTATTGACCACATCCGGGTTAAAGGCATGGTACTCGCCACCCGCCACATACTTCAGCAAGCCGCCCTGGGTCAGGCCCTGATGGGGACGGAAACCGGCCAGATGCAGCTTGGCCTGATCGCGGGCAATGGCTTCGAAACCCACCCCCTCAATGCGGCTGACCACGCCCTTGAAGCAGAGTTCTATCACTTCGCTTGCCAGACCTATGGCTTCGAACTGCTGGCTGCAGCGGTAGGAGCCGACTGTGCTGATGCCCATCTTGGACATTATTTTGCGAAGGCCTTTCTCAATGCCATAGCGGAAGTTGAGCATCAGGGCGGCGAAATCGTCCTGACCGTTACGGCGGGCGAGATCGGCAATGGATTCATAGGCCAGGTAAGGGTAGATGGCGGTGGCACCAAAGCCCAGCAGCACCGCAAAGTGGTGCGGATCCCGGGCGGATGCCGTCTCCACTATGATGTTGGTGTCGCAGCGCAGGCTCTTGGATACCAGCATCTGCTGTACGGCGCCCACGGCCATGGCGGCGGGAATAATTTGGCGGTTCTTGGCCACGGCCCGGTCCGACAGCACCAGCAGTGTGGTGCCGGTGCGGGCGAGCCGCTCGGCATCTTCGGTGATCCTCACTATGGCCTTTTCAAGCCCTTCGGCCGGGTCGTAGTTAAGGTCGACCGTGTTGGCGCGATAGTAGGCCTTATCCAGCGACATCAACTGGTTAAAGTCACTGAACAGCAGGATAGGGGAGTTGAACATCACCCGGTAGGCATGGCCTGTGGTTTCGTTGAACAGGTTTTGCTCGCGGCCGACACAGGTGGCCAGGGACATCACGTGTTTTTCCCTAAGCGGATCTATCGGCGGGTTGGTGACCTGGGCAAACTTCTGCCTGAAGTAGTCGTACAGGGAACGCTGCTGGTTGGACAGCACTGCCATGGGAGTATCGTCTCCCATGGAGCCCACGGCTTCTTCGCCCTGGGACGCCAATACCCAGATCACCTGCTCCAGCTCTTCACGGCTGTAGCCGAACAGCTTTTGGTAACACAGCAGGTTTTCGGGGGTGAATTCGGCGGCACCCTGTTGCTCGGCGCTCATTTGCTCGGCGCTTTTCAGGGTACGGCTGTTCTTGGCCATCCATTCTTTGTAGGGATGACGGCGCTTGAGATCGTTATCGATTTCAAAGGATTGGTACAAACGACCGCTGAGGGTGTCGAGCACCAGCAGTTCACCGGGACCAACCCGGCCCTTTTCCACCACTTCGTCGGCGGCGTAGTCCCAGATGCCGACCTCGGAGGCCAGGGTCAGGATGCGGTCCTTGGTGATCACATAACGGGATGGACGCAGACCGTTGCGGTCAACCGCACAGGCGGCGTGGCGGCCGTTGGTCATGACTATGCCCGCCGGGCCGTCCCAGGGCTCCATGTGCATGGAGTTGAAGTCATAGAAGGCCTTGAGCTCATCGTCCATCTCGGGGTTGCTTTGCCACGCAGGCGGGATCAGCAGGCGCATGGCGCGGTACAGATCCATGCCGCCGGAGAGCAGCATTTCCAACATGTTGTCCAGAGAGGACGAGTCAGAGCCGGTTTCATTGACGAAGGGCGCGGCCTGTTGCAAATCCGGCAGCAGTGGCGAGTTGAACTTGTAGGCACGGGCGCGGGCCCATTGGCGGTTGCCGGTAATAGTGTTGATCTCACCGTTGTGGGCCAGGTAGCGGAAGGGCTGTGCCAGGGGCCACTTGGGTGAAGTGTTGGTTGAAAAGCGCTGGTGGAACAGACAGATGGCGCTTTGCAAGCGGATGTCGGCCAGATCCGGATAGAAGGCGGGCAGATCGGCGGGCATCATCAGGCCCTTATAAACTATGACCTGGCCCGAGAGGCTGGCGACATAAAAATCGGGATCGTCCGTCAGCTGTTGTTCCAGACGGCGGCGGGCCATGTACAGGCGACGTTCAAGATCCTTCTCGCGCCAACCAATGGGCGCGTTGATCAGCACCTGCACTATGCGCGGCAGGCTGGCCTTGCCTATCTCACCCAGCACATCGGGATTGACCGGTACTTCACGCCAGCCGGCGATACTCAGGGTTTCCTTTTCCAGCTCACGTTCCAGCAGAAAACGCGCGGCGGCAACCCGGTCCTGATCCTGGCTGAGGAAAAACATGCCTACGGCAAACTTGCGTGACAGGTGCCAATCGTTCTCGGCAGCAATGGCCTCAAAGAATTTAACCGGCAGCTGCATCAACAGGCCGCAGCCATCGCCGGTGCGACCATCGGCTGCAATACCACCACGGTGTTTCATCCGATCCAGGCCATGAATCGCGGTACGCACTATCCTATGGCTGGCCTCGCCATCCATCTGGGCTATCAGACCAAATCCGCAATTGTCCCGCTCAAAACTGGGATGATACAAGCTCATAACACGTTCCCCACCTGAAAAACCTCTTCCTCTACGACTCGGGGAAAGCAGTGACTGCTATAGATATGCACCCGAACTTCCCAAATTATCGTGAGAAACTCCAAAGGTCAAACCCAAAAATTGCATAAAACATGGGTAAAAAATCACGTTTAATACAGATTTTTGAAAAGGCTTACGTTGACGTCAACTGAGAAAGTTGACGTATAACATTATGAATAAATGCAATTTTAAATTTACCATCCAATTTTGTTTACCTGGGTGTAACATGGCGTCCCCATTGTTTTCGATTTAAAAATAGTGATTTTTTTTGCATACACAGTGTTTGGCGATGTTAAAAAGTGTCTGTGATTAACTATTCGAAATTTGTGATTATCTATGTGTTTTGGTTTTTGTGGCCATTCCTATTACTGATGGCCAACTGCGACTTGCCTTGACCCAGCACAGGGATTGGCGCCGTGACAGCCGCTAGACTGGCGGCTTTTGTCACAACAGAGCAGGAGCTGTCCATGTCTGAGGCCAGTCTGGGACTCGACACTTACGTGAATACCTATGGCAATGAGTGCAAGCGCCGTTTTGGCCGGCGGTTGAAGAAATTGACTCTGGATGCGGGCTTCAGCTGCCCCAACAGGGATGGCACCCTGGGACGGGGGGGCTGCACCTTTTGCAACGTACAATCCTTCAATCAAAGCGATGCGAACCTGGGAATTGCCGCCCAGTTGGCGAGCCAAAAATTGCCGGCGGCGGAGCCGGGTACGCCTTACCTGGCCTATTTCCAGGCTTACACCAGTACCTATGGTGATTACGAGGTGCTGCAGCGGCAGTACCGTGAAGCCGTGGCCGAGCGCGACATAGTGGGGCTGTTTGTGGGGACCCGGCCTGACTGTGTCCCCGATTCGGTGTTGGCGCTGCTGGCGTCGTATCAGCAACAGGGACTGGAGGTCTGGCTTGAGCTGGGGTTGCAGTCGGCCAATGATGACACCCTAAGGCGCATCAATCGTGGCCATGGCTTTGATGCTTATGCCGATGCGGTGCGGCGGGCAAGGCGTCACGGGCTCAAGGTGTGCACCCATCTGATTTTGGGCTTGCCGGGGGAAAACCACGGGGATTTTATTGATACCCATAAAAAGGTGCTGGACCTCGGGGTTGATGGTCTCAAGCTGCACCCCCTGCATATAGTGAGCGGCAGTACCATGGCCAGGCAATGGCAGGCCGGGCGACTTGAACCTGTCACCCTGGAAGACTATGCCTTCAGTGCAGCCGAACTTATCCGCCATACCCCGGCCCAGGTGCTGTTTCACCGGGTCACCGCCTATGCCAAACGGCCCATGTTGCTGGCGCCGGACTGGTGCAGCTATCGCTGGAAAGGGCAGATGGCCATTCTTGATTCGCTGCAGGCTTTGGGTGGCCAGGGGCACTATACCGACACCCCTTACCGGGCGGTTTAGGATAGCTGTGGTCCTGGTTAATCATTTGTTAAATCTGAGTTCTTTTACTCAATCCACTGCCGCCGCGGTTGCAAGGCCGGTGTGAGTGGGTATGATGGGGTAATTCATCGGGGGTGCTGCATCCCTGTCTCAGACAGAATTCTCACTTAAAGGGGAGCTACATGACGACGGCTGAACTGGACACAATTTTGGATCTCAACACCCTGGAACAATATTGCAGTGCAATAGGTGCCGGTACCCTGCTCAAGAGTGTGGTGCTGTTTGAGCAGTTGATGCCGGAATATGTGGCCAACCTGGTCAAGGCCAAGGAAGCCGGAGACAAGGAAACCCTCTGTGCCGAGGCCCACAAGTTCAAGGGTGCTGCCGGCAGTGTTGGTCTCAAGCGCATTCAGCAATATGCCCAGCTATTGCAGCATGGTGAAGAGGCCGGTTGGGATGCGGGCCATGAACTTTGGCTCGGTATGATTGCCGAGCATGCTTTTGCCGATCTGCAAAGACTCAAGTCTTTCCTTGAAGCCAAGGCCTGATTTCTGATTTCACTAAACGGCGCAGTCACTAGACTGCGCCGTTTTTATTTTCCGGCTTACCGCTGTACCCATCCTTGCCGGCTTCTCTATCCTTGCCCTAATCCTCGTCCCAATCCCGATGGCGTATTCACCCCTGATGTGTTAGGTTTTATCTATCCATTGATTAGATGGCAATCGGAAAAATGAAACATCTTCCCAGCCTGAAAAACTTCTATTACCTGGTGAATCTGCATCAGGAGCAAAACTTCAACCGCGCCGCCAAGGTGTGCCATGTGAGTCAGTCAACCTTGTCGAGCGGAATTCAGAATCTGGAAGAGCAGCTCGGACACCAGCTGATAGAGCGGGATCACAAGTCCTTTATGTTTACCGCCGTGGGTGAAGAAGTGGTGGGGCGCTGCCGTAAGATCCTGACCGATGTAGATGACCTGGTGGAGCTGGTGAAAAATCAGGGCGAACCCATGACGGGGGAGATCCGCCTTGGCTGTATTCCCACCATAGCGCCTTTCCTGCTCAGCCGCGTGGTGCGCCACTGTCAGCAGCATTACCCCGGCTTAAGCCTGCTGCTCAAGGAAGACACCACGGAAAAACTGCTGGAGGCTCTGGGCAAGGGCGAGTTGGATCTGCTGCTGTTGGCTTTGCCTGTGGATACCAGCGGTTTTCACAGCATGAAGGTGGGGGTCGATCCCTTCAAACTGGTGGTGCACCGGGATCTCGCCGGTGGCATTCATGAACCTGTGGATTACCAGGCGTTGCCGGATGAAAGCATTTTCCTGCTGCAAAATGAGCATTGCATTACCGGCCATGCGATAAGTGCCTGCCAGTTAAAGGACAGCACCAAGATCAACCCTTTTGCCGCTACCAGTTTGCACACCCTGGTGCAGATGGTCGACAGTAAGCTGGGCACCACCTTTTTACCGCAGATGGCAATAGATGCCGGGATCCTTAAGGACACTGAATTGACTGTGATGGATCCGCCGGGGGAAGCGCCCTACCGCGACATAGGCCTGGTGTGGCGCCAGACCAGCAGCCGGCTGATGACCTTCAGAACCCTGGGGTTGGCCATTCAGCAATTGCTGCAGCCTTGATCAGTCCTGCTGGGGTTTCTTCTGGCTGACGCCGAAAACCTCGATGGAGTGTTGTTTACCCTTAAGCTTCACCGGTCCCAGATCGGTCAGCTCATAATCGCTGTCGCTGCGGTCGAGCCTTGAGGCCAGCGCGCCGGAAATCAGCATCCGCTGTCCCAGAGGATTGCACTGATCCTGCAAGCGGGCCAGGGTGTTAATCACATCGCTGAAGAAACTGATCTCCTGCTTTTGCACCCCGACCACAGCGGCCACCACCTGGCCGCAGTGTGCCGCGGCCTTGAATTTGGGCACAAATCCGTAGCGCTCTTCAAAGAACTGCCTTTGCCAGGCCAGCTCCTGACTGAATTCAAAGTAGATATTCAAACAGCGATCTTTCTTGATGCCCTGCTCCATGGGCCAGTGGATCAGCACGGCATCACCCATGTAACGGTAAATTTCGGCTTCATTGTTGGCCACTGTATCCGACAGCAGGCTGAAGCTGTCCTGGATCAGGCGGCTGAATCTGTAGTCACCCAGGGATTCGGCGTGGGTGGTGCTGGCCACCATGTCCAGATAGAGGAAGAGTCGTTGTTCATACCTGGGCTTATGATATTTGCCCAGGCCAATATTGAGCAGCACCCTGGGGCCCACCAACAAGCCCATTTGCTCGATAAAGGCCAATCCCAGCCGGACGACCACCAGATAGACTATCAGTGCCTGAAATGATGGACTGTAAAGAATATGCACGGTCAGCATCTGCCTCAGGGTGGCCATGTGATTCTCTATGGCCCAGAGGTTAAGGTACTGGGTGATGTAGGCCAATGTGGTGGCACCCAGGAGCAAAAACAGCCCTTTAAACAGCACGGAGAAAAAATAGGGCAGGCGGTGGATGGCGCTGAAGTCAGTGACCAGATTCGACATCCAGTGCAGGCTGCCGAACACTATCCCCATATAGATGGCCAAGGTTGCCAGATCCGCAGAGCTGACTGCCCATTTGGGCAATTCCGGGGATTGCGCATAGCGGAAGAATACAAAGGCTGCCATGGCAATGGCCCAGGCCAAAATGGCAAACAATAGCTTCTTTGCCTGACGACTTGCTCTCACTGGGATTTCTAATCCACTTAGGGTTCAAAGAGTGGGCTAGTGTACAGAAACCCGCAAAGGCATTGCCAGCCTTAATTGTGATCTGTATCAAGGCGAATGCAGATATTGGCTCAGTCGGCAAAGGCGGCGCGCAGAATTTGCTGGGTAAAAGCGGTTTTCAGGTAAAACCCCCGCGGATTGGTGAGGCCTATGGTACCGTCTTCCCGTATGCACTCGGTCTTGGCACGGCTGTTGGCGGCCTTGGGTCTGAGCTGTAATACCTCACCGTGTCTGGCGCTAATGGATGCCACCTTTCCCAGGGCGATAAGCTCGATAATCTCTTCCCAGTCCTGTCTCAGGCTTTGTTCTTCTGCCGGCGTGGGTTGCCACAGTACCGGCATGCCGATACGGCGCTCACCAAGGGGAATGTCGCGACTTCCCTGCACCGGGATCCACAGCACCCGCTGCAATTTATGGCGTACCAGGCTATCGTGCCAGCGCAGCCCAGTGGTATCCAGCAGCGGTGCCACACAGACATAGGTGGTTTCCAGCGGTTTACCCGTGTCATCCACAGGTATGGTCTTGAGCTCCACCCCCAGGTGCAGAAAATCCTGCTGGGGTTTGGAGCCGGCGCTGGCCCCGAGTTCCAGCTCCATCAGTTGCCCAATCCAACCCTTATCCCGGCGCAGATCCTTTGGGACCCCCAGACTGTGCTCGGCAGCCAGTTGTGCCAGGCTGAGACCCGCCATACCGACGGCCCTGTCCATGAGTTCCTCTAGAGATGTGGGGCTGTTATGAATATTCATCGGCGCGATTCTACCCCCTTTGGAGAGAGAATCAATCCTGGCTGATTTTTGAGCAAGGGTGGCTGTGGACGGCCATAAAGACAAATTTACAAATCTAAGTTATTGAATATAAAAATTAAAAAAAGTTTCGGTTATCACGGGGCTTACCGGGGAAAAAGTTACTCGTGTATTTCCCCACTGTTGCCAACAATTTTATCCACAGAATTACGGGATAACTTGGTGTCGGCAGCGCTTTTAACCGATCGAAATGCCCAAGTCAACCCGAAATAAGCACTCATTTTGCAGATTTTTAGCGAGATCCCAACAGGGGCTGTGAATAAATGTACCGACTTGCCAGTCAAAAATGACGGCTAAAAACCACTGCTTAAAAATGCGCCATCTTGGTTGATGGCTGTATATGAAAAGACGTCGCATTAAAAAATATCCATATTTAACAGGTGTTAACGTCTATTTTGATAAGGCGGTTAAAGGAGGTGGGTTTGTCGCTTTTTAATCGATCCTATGGTTTTAGGTCAGTTTCAAACAGAGATATCCACAGAAATTGTGGATAGACTGGCAGTTGGATTCGGATCGCTGTTGATAATCTTGGTTTAGTGTGGATTTTATCCAACGCACCGGGATAAATAGGGGTTTGCCGCCGGCCGGGCTTTATGAAACAATCGCGCTATAACAATTTGTGTATTCGGAGTCCATGTGATTGATAGCGACGGCTTTCGCGCAAATGTGGGCATCATAATCTGTAACAGATTCGGCCAGGTCATGTGGGCCAGGCGATTTGGACAACATTCGTGGCAATTTCCCCAGGGTGGGGTCGATGAGGGTGAAACGGCAGAAGATGCCATGTATCGCGAACTGTATGAAGAAGTAGGGCTGAGACCCGAACACGTGCAGATCCTCACCTCAACCCGTTCCTGGCTCAGGTATCGCTTACCCAAGCGTCTGGTGCGCCAGGACAGCAAGCCCGTATGTATTGGCCAGAAGCAGAAGTGGTTTTTGTTACAGCTGAAGAGCCAGGAAAGCGCCATCAACCTCAATTCTTCCGGTCACCCGGAGTTTGATGATTGGCGCTGGGTCAGCTATTGGTATCCGGTGCGGCAGGTGGTCTCCTTCAAGCGGGATGTGTACCGTAAGGTAATGAAGGAGTTCGCGGCCACGGCTCTGGCATTCCAGAACAAGGAGCCGCCACCGCGCAAGCGCAGTCGCCAACGCTGACGCAGGCTGGCATTTCATTAAGAGGAGGGAGGCAGTGCTTAATACGCTCAGGGACATTACTCAGGCCGTTGCTGCGGCCCACACGCTGGAACTGGCGCTGGAATTGCTGGTGGCTCAAACCAAGGCCGCCATGGATACCCAGTGCTGTTCCATTTATATCCTTGAGCAACAAGAGCTGATCCTTTCCGCCACCGATGGTCTTGAGAAAAGTGCCGTCGGACGGGTCAAGATGCCGCTTTCCGAAGGTTTGGTGGGCTTGGTGGCCGAGCGTGAAGAAGCCATCAATCTTGCCGACGCCAGGAAACACCCCAGATTCAAACTCTTTCCCGAGGTCGCGGAAGAAGAATACCGCGCCTTCCTTGCCGCCCCCATTATTTATCAGAAACAAGTCCTTGGCGTGATAGTGGTGCAACAGGCCAGCGCCCGGCAATTCAATGAGGGTGAAGAAGCCTTTTTGATGACCTTGGCGGCCCAGCTGGCCATGGCCATCAGTGGTCTGAAGCGTCGTGCCGATGTGCAGGGGCTGGAGCAACAGATACTGTTCAACGGCACCTGTGCCTCCACAGGTATTGCCATAGCCCATGCACTGGTGCTGGGGGGAGAGATCCCCCTGGAGCAACCTGAGCTCAGGGCCGCAGATACAGTGGCGGAATTGCTGCGGCTGCGCACCGCCATCGGCCGTAGCCGTGATGCCCTGAGCGCCCTGGCGCAGAAGTTTGACGGTGAGCAGGATGAAGAGCTGTCGAGTATTTTCTCGGCGCTCCTGTCCCTGTTAGATGAAGCCAGTCTTGGGGGCGAGTATGCCCGCGAAGTAAGCCTGGGATGGCGGGCGGAGTCGGCGGTCAGCCGGGTGTCGCTGCGCTGCATTGCCCAGTTCAGCGCCATGGAAGATGCCTACCTCAAGGAAAGGGCCAGCGATATCCGTGAGTTGGGGCAGCGGGTACTCAGGCAGCTGATTGAACCGGGTCGGGTGACCCTGGAGCCGGATAAGCCGGTGATCCTGGTGGTGCGTGAAGCCGATACCGGGCTGCTGGCTGAGTTTCCGCGCCAGAAGCTCGCGGGCCTGGTTACCGAACTCGGTGGTGTCAACAGTCATGCGGCCATACTGGCCCGGGCACTCGATGTGCCGGCCATGATAGGGGTGGACCAGGTTACCCAGGCGGGACTGGATCAGAAGCTGGTGGTGCTTAACGCCAGCCGTGGGCAATTGCTCGTCTCGCCGACCCCCTCTGTGGTGGACGAATACCGCAACCTGATTTCTGCCCAGCGTGCCTTACAGCGTCGATACGCCAGCGAATTGAATGAGCCGGCGCTGACCCTCGATGGCCACAGGGTGCACTTGTTTCTCAATGCCGGGCTGCTCAGTGGCGTGGCTTCCGAAATTGCCGATGGTGCCGATGGTATAGGCCTGTACCGTACCGAGATCCCCTTTATGCTGCAGCAGCGCTTTCCCAGCGAATCCGAGCAGATAAAGGTTTACCGTCAGGTGCTGCAGGCTGCTGCCAATAAGCCCGTGGTTATGCGTACCCTGGACGTGGGTGGCGACAAACCTTTGCCTTATTTCCCCATCAAGGAAGAAAATCCCTTCCTGGGCTGGCGGGGCGTGCGCTTGTCACTGGATCATCCGGAACTCTTTCTGGTGCAGCTGCGGGCCATGTTGCAGGCTGCTGCCGATGGTGAGCAGCTCAAAATCCTCTTGCCCATGGTCAGTCACCTCGATGAGATAGACCAGGCACTGACCTATTTGGAACAGGCCTTCAACGAATTGCGCACCGACTTTAATGCACAATTGAAGCGCCCGCCCATAGGGGTCATGCTGGAGGTGCCGGCGCTGCTGTATCAGCTCCAAGAGGTGGCCGCCAGGGTCGACTTTGTCTCCGTCGGCAGCAACGATTTGACCCAGTATTTATTGGCGGTGGACCGCAACAATCCCAGGGTCAGCAGCCTGTTTGACAGCTATCATCCCGGCGTTTTGCGGGCCCTCCATGCTGCGGCTCGCGATTGCCAGTCCTATGGATTGGCCGTCAGTGTCTGTGGTGAGTTGGCCGGTGAGCCCATGGGGGCGTTATTGCTGGTTGCCATGGGTTACAGGGAACTCAGTATGAGCCAGGGCAGCCTGGCCAAGGTCAATTATCTGCTGCGACGGGTCGAGTGCCACGAGCTGGAACAACTGTTGGAGTTGGTGCTGCAGATGTCCAGTGGCTACGAGGTGCGGGAACTGGTGCGTGAGTATCTCAGCAGTCGGGAACTTTCCTCGATCCTGGACTGAGAATGATTTAAGCTATCGGCCCCGTCGATAACAAGAATAAAAGGGATGACAGTGGAAAGTGTGCTGTGGGTGTTCACCCTTTGTATCATGCTCGGCGCCCTGGTTGGTTTTATGGCCGGTTTGCTTGGGATCGGCGGTGGTTTGCTGATAGTGCCGGCCTTGCTTTATCTGCTGCCCTCCGTTGGCGTGGATGAGGCCCATTTGCCCCACGTGGCCATTGCCACCTCGTTGGCGGCCATCATACTGACATCCTTATCTTCCGCCCGGGCCCATTACAGCCGCGGCAATATCCCGTTCTCTCTGCTTAAACCTCTGTTACCTGCGGTATTGCTCGGTGCACTGGCCTCGGGCTTTGTGGCTCAGATGGTGCCCGCCGATGATCTGCGGCGGGGCTTTGCCCTGTTTGTGATCCTGATGGCGGTGCAAATGGCCTATCCGCTAAAGGCGGAGTCGCAACGATCATTGCCGGCCAACGGGCTGCTGTTCGCCATTACCCTGGTCATCGCCCTGCTGGCGGCTCTGATGGGGATTGGTGGTGGTGTGCTGCTGGTGCCGCTGCTGAGCTTTTTTGGGGTGCAGTTGCGCCAGGCTGTGGGGGTATCTTCGGTGACGGGCCTGTGTATCGCCCTGTCCGGTAGCCTGGGGTATATTCTTGCCGGCTGGCGGGTAGAAGGCCTGCCCGAGTGGACCCTGGGTTATGTTTTTGTGCCGGCGCTTTTGGGGGTGGTGATGACCTCAACCCTGGTGGCACCTTTGGGTGTTCGGGCCGCCTGTAGCTGGCCCACGCCCCTGCTTAAAAAAATCTTTGCCTTGCTGCTGGCCATTATTGGTTTGCGCTTGGTTTTGGCCTGATAAATGCCTGTTAACATGGAATTGCAATGGCACTGAATTTTCCGCATATAGATCCCATCATAGTGTCCTTTGGTCCCTTCGAGATCTTCGGCACCAGCCTTGAACCGGCACTGCGCTGGTATGGTTTTATGTATCTGGTGGGCTTTGTGGCGGCCCTGTGGCTGCTCAACCGTCAAGCCGACCGCTCCAATGGACTGTGGAGCCGGGAGCAGGTGTCGGACCTGCTGTTTTATGGCTTTCTCGGGGTTGTGCTTGGGGGGCGCGTTGGTTACGTGCTCTTCTATCATTTGGATCTGCTCCTGGCCAATCCCATGTACCTGTTCAAGATCACCGAGGGCGGCATGTCCTTCCACGGCGGTCTTATCGGGGTGATTTCTGCCATGGCCTACATAGCCTGGAAGCAGAAGCGGCATTTCTTCGCGGTGGCAGATATGGTGGCCCCTGTGGTGCCGATAGGCCTGGGCGCCGGTCGCATAGGCAATTTCATTAATGGTGAACTCTGGGGCCGGGTATCGGATGTGCCTTGGGCCATGGTGTTCCCGACCGGCGGACCCGATCCCCGTCATCCATCTCAGTTATACCAATTTGCCCTGGAAGGTGTGGCCCTGTATCTGCTGCTGTTCTGGTTCAGTCGCAAGCCAAGACAGCAGGGGGCGATTTCCGGCATGTTTTTGCTCGGCTACGGCAGTTTCCGCATTCTGGTGGAAACTGTGCGTCAACCCGATGCCCACCTTGGTTATTATCTGGGCTTTATCACCATGGGCCAGATTTTGTCCGTGCCCATGTTGGCATTGGGTTTGTATTTGATTTTGCGTAAACAGGAACCACGTGCATGAAACAGTATTTGGAATTAATGCAGCATATTCTCGACAACGGCACCGACAAGAGCGATCGCACAGGTACCGGTACCCGCTCCGTTTTTGGTTACCAGATGCGTTTCGACCTGAGCAAGGGATTCCCCCTGGTGACCACCAAGAAGTGTCACCTGCGCTCCATCATTCATGAGCTGCTGTGGTTCCTCAAGGGCGACACCAATGTGGCCTATTTGCATGAACACAAGGTCAGCATTTGGGATGAATGGGCTGATGAGAATGGCAATCTGGGGCCGGTTTATGGTGCCCAGTGGCGCAGTTGGCCGACACCGGATGGTCGTCATATAGATCAGATTAGCCAGGTCATTGAACAAATTAAGTCAAACCCTGACTCCCGCCGTTTGATTGTGTCGGCCTGGAACGTCGGCGAGCTGGACAAGATGGCACTGGCTCCCTGCCATGCGTTTTTCCAGTTTTACGTTGCCGATGGCAAGCTGTCTTGCCAGCTGTATCAGCGCAGTTGCGACGTCTTCCTGGGACTGCCATTCAATATCGCCAGTTATGCCTTGTTGACCATGATGGTGGCCCAGCAGTGCGATCTGGAATTGGGTGACTTTGTCTGGACCGGGGGCGATACCCATCTGTACAGCAACCATATGGAGCAAACCGGCTTGCAGCTGGGCCGTGAACCCAGGCCGCTGCCGACCATGACCATAGCGCGCAAGCCCGAATCCATCTTCGATTACCGCTTCGAGGACTTTGAGTTATCCGGCTACGATCCCCATCCCCACATCAAGGCGCCGGTTGCCATTTGATGCTTAAGTCTGATACCTCGGAATTTTCGAGGTATCAGGCAGAAACTTACGATTATATTTGCTAGTCTTGTTTAGGTACACTCGCTCCATATTCATTCGGAGGGTGACATGAAACGAGCTTTGCGTAATTTTTTTAGCCAGGAATCGAGCGGCGGTATCTTGCTGCTGTTGGCCGTGGCGCTGGCCATGTTGTTGGCCAATTCTCCACTCCATGGGCTTTATCAGAGTTTTATCGCCACCCCGGTGCAACTGCGCATCGGCGCCCTGGACATAGACAAACCCTTGCTGCTGTGGATTAACGATGGCCTGATGGCCTTGTTCTTTCTGCTGATTGGTCTTGAGGTTAAGCGGGAATTGCTGGAAGGTTCATTGTCCAGTCTGTCCAAGGCGTCGTTACCGACTTTCGCCGCCATAGGTGGCATGTTGGCGCCGGCACTGATTTACCTGGCCTTTAACGGCGACGATCCCCTGACCCAAAACGGCTGGGCCATCCCCGCAGCCACCGACATTGCCTTTGCTTTGGGGATCCTGGCGCTGCTTGGCAACCGGGTGCCACCGGCGCTAAAGGTGTTTTTGTTGGCGCTGGCCATCATTGATGACCTGGGTGTGATCGTCATTATTGCCCTGTTTTACAGCAGCGATCTGTCCATGACCAGCCTGTTGGTGGCCGCGGTGGCGGTCGCCGGTCTGGTGACCCTCAATATCCGTGGTGTTAACCGCCTGCTGCCCTATGGTGTGCTCGGTTTGCTGCTGTGGACTGCGGTACTGAAGTCCGGCGTCCATGCGACCCTGGCCGGCGTCGTGATAGCTTTCTGTATTCCGCTTGCCGGCAAGCGTGGCAATTCGCCCGCCAGACACCTGGAGCACAAGCTGCATCCCTGGAGCAACTGGCTGATCCTGCCACTGTTTGCCTTTGCCAATGCGGGCGTCCCCCTGGGCAATATGTCCATGGGCGATCTGCTGTCTCCCGTACCCATGGGAATAGCCCTGGGTCTGCTTATCGGCAAGCCTTTGGGGGTGATGTTGTTCAGTTATCTGGCGGTCAAGCTCAAGCTGGCTGAGTTGCCTGAAAACGTCAGTTGGCAGTCACTGACGCCGGTGGCCGTCATGTGTGGTATCGGCTTTACCATGTCCATGTTTATCGCCTCGTTGGCATTCGAGCATGGCGGCGTTGAGTTTGGCGATCTGGCTCGCCTGGGGATACTGCTGGGGTCCATGCTGGCGGCGGTGATAGGTTACCTTTGGCTTGATCGCCTGCTGCCCAAGACAGTGAGCAGGGATTGAAGATGCAGCATTTGAATTACAACCATCTGTATTATTTCTGGATGGTGCAGCGCAAGGGCTCGGTGGCCAAGGCCGCCGAGGCCCTGTGCCTGACGCCACAGACGGTAACTGGTCAGGTTCGCGCCCTGGAAGAGCGCCTGGGAGGACCGTTGTTTCGCCGGGCCGGCCGCAGTCTTGAGCCCAGTGAACTGGGTGAACTGGTATTCCGCTATGCCGATCGTATGTTCAACTTGAGTTACGAACTGCTGGACTTGCTCAATTATCGCAAGGATGCCTCACTGCTGTTCGAGGTGGGCATAGCCGATGCCCTGTCAAAGGCGCTGGCCGGTCGCATCTTGCTCACCGCCATGGATGACAAGATGCGCCTTAATTGCTATGAGGCCACCCATGAGAGCCTGATGGCCAGGCTGCGGGAGCATAAGCTTGACATCATATTGTCCGACTGTGCCGGTGAATCACTCAAATACCCGGAAATCCTCTCCAAAAAACTGGGGGAGTGCGGTGTGAGCTTTTTCTCCGTCCGTAGCTATGACAGACCCTTCCCGGCTTGTCTGGAGCAGGATGCACTGTTGATCCCGGGTAAGCGTACCAGCCTTGGTCAACAATTATGTCGTTGGTTCCATGAGCAAAACCTTGAGGTTAATATAGGCGGCGAGTTCGACGACGCCGCCATGATGAAGGCCTTTGGTCTGTTCGGTCGGGGCATATTTGTTGCCCCGTCCATTTACCGTCAGGATCTGTTGCAGCAGGGAATGCTACTGTTGGGGGAAACCCTCGACGTGCGTGAGGAGTACCACGTGATGTTTGCCGAGCGCATGATCCAGCACCCGGCGGTAAAACGCCTGCTGGCGTCGGACTTTGGGTCTTTGTTTGCCGGCGAAGAACTTTCTCCCTCGGCCGAATGATGGGATTCGCTTGCGGTGGCAAAACTGCTAGACTAGCGTCCACTTGACCGCAGTATGAGTAAGGGGAAAAAGGTGTCGGAATTGATGAACATAGCCCGAGTCAGATGGGCCTGCCGCCGCGGTATGCTGGAATTGGACGTGCTGTTTCAACCTTTCGTTGAAAAGCATTATGAGGCCATGAGCGATGCCGATAAGGCGGTGTTCGTGCGGTTGTTGGCTTGCGAAGATCCTGAGTTGTTTGCCTGGTTCATGGGACATGAGCAATGTCCGGATCCCGAGCTGGCCGCCATGGTGATCACGGTTCGTGGACGCGAGGCGCCATAACTTTTCCCTGGGGCCATCCCGCGACAGTTGGCTTTGTTTTGCGCTGTTGTGGGCCCTGAGCCTCAGTAGTTTTCTGGCCTGGCCGCGGCAAACGTCGCTGGCCTGGTTGAAAATCCTGCTTATCTTCTCGCTATGCCTGTCTTTTATCGTTGCCGCCAGGCATTTGTGGTTGTGGCGCTGGCAATTCAGCCTGGATACTGAAGGACGGGGACTGCATTCCGATGGGCGTCAGTTCTCCTTGTCTCAGCCTTTGTGGGTGTCTCCCTTCGCCTGTCTGATCTGTTTCCGCAACCAGGGACATGAGGGCGTGCTGGAGCGCCGGGGCCGCTGTGTGCTTATCTGTGCCGATATGCTGCCCGATAACCAATACCGCCACCTGTGTCGCTTGCTGCTGCAAATAAGGGACAAAAAGTCACAGACGGTGATCTAATAAAAAAGCGCCTTGCAAGGCGCTTTTTTTTATTTTCGGGTTAATCGGGCTGCAATATGGTGGGGCCCGAGTGTTCCAGCTTGGCCGGATGATCTATGTTGCAGTGCAGGCCGCGGCTTTCTTTGCGGGCCATGGCGCAGCGGATGATAAGCTCTGCAACCTGCACCAGATTACGCAGCTCCAGCAGGTTATTGCTGACCCGGAAGTTGGAGTAATACTCCTCAATTTCCTGCTGCAACATGGCGCAGCGGCGCAGGGCCCGCTCAAGGCGTTTGTCGGTACGCACTATGCCCACATAGTCCCACATAAACAGCCGCAGCTCGTGCCAGTTGTGGGCGATAACCACTTCCTCATCCGAGTCGGACACCTTGCTTTCGTCCCAGGCCGGCAGTTGTCCCGGCATGGGGATCTTGCCCAGCTGGCTCTCTATATCCTGGGAGGCGGCGCGGGCAAACACCAGGCATTCCAGCAGTGAGTTGCTGGCCAGGCGGTTGGCGCCGTGCAGGCCGGTATAGGCCACTTCACCTATGGCGTACAGGCCGTTGAGATCGGTCTGACCGTGCAAGTCCGTCATCACGCCGCCGCAGGTGTAGTGAGCAGCAGGCACCACGGGAATGGGATCCTTGGTGATGTCTATGCCCAGCTCCAGGCAGCGGCTGTAGATGGTCGGGAAGTGTTTGATGACAAATTCGGCCGGTTTATGGCTGATGTCCAAATACACACAATCAGCACCCAGACGCTTCATTTCAAAATCTATGGCCCGGGCCACAATGTCCCGCGGTGCCAGCTCGGCCCGCTCATCGAATTCCGGCATAAAGCGGCTGCCATCGGGGCGGCGCAGGAAGGCGCCTTCACCGCGCAGGGCCTCGGTCAGCAGGAAGTTGCGGGCGTCCGCGTGATAGAGGCAGGTGGGGTGGAACTGGTTGAATTCCATGTTGGCGACCCGGCAACCGGCCCGCCAGGCCATGGCGATACCATCGCCACTGGCCACATCCGGGTTGGAGGTGTATTGATAAACCTTGGAGCAGCCCCCCGTGGCGAGGGCGACGAATTTGGCCCTGACGGTTTCCACCTGCTCCTGCTCCCGGTTCCAGACATAGGCACCCAGCACCCGGTTGCCTGGGCGACCCAGTTTGCGGCTGGTGATAAGGTCGATGGCGTTGTACCGCTCCAGCACCTGGATATTGGGGTGATTGCGGGCCCTGTCCTGCAGTGTGGTTTGTACCGCCTTGCCGGTGGCATCGGCGGCATGCAATATGCGCCTGTGGCTGTGGCCGCCTTCACGGGTGAGGTGATAGGGCTGACTGCCGTCGCCTTCCTCGTCCTTGTCAAAATCGACCCCGCATTCTATTAACCATTGCATGGCGGATTTGGCATTGGCGGCTGTGTAGGTGACCACGGCCTCATCGCAAATACCGGCGCCGGCCACCAGGGTATCGGCCACATGGGACTCGACCGTATCGCCTTCGTCAAAGACAGAGGCGATGCCGCCCTGGGCGTAATAGGTGGAGCCTTCGCTTAATGGGCCCTTGGAAATTAGAATAACCTTCGTTTTTTCAGCCAGATGCAGCGCCAAAGTCAGGCCGGCCGCACCACTGCCTATCACCAGTATGTCTGATTGGTGTTCAACTGCTTGTTTCATCGGGTATCATGTCAGGTCAAATAAGTTCCGCTATGGTAAACCAAGTCGCACTTTTAAGGTACTTGCCGCCGTCGCGGTTTTTTTATAATTGCGCAGAACTTTTTATACAGACGCGAGTCTCAATAACTGAATATGATTCGAGCGACTGAGAAATCAGCAATATAGATTTGGGAGAAGTCGGCTCGGATGAGTGGACAACAAAGCGATCAACAGCTGGTAGAGCTGGTGCAGCAGGGCAATAAAAATGCCTTTAACCTGCTGGTGCAAAAATATCAGGGAAAGGTCATCAACCTGATTTCCAGGTATGTACGGAATCAGGCTGACGTGGCCGATGTGGCTCAGGAAGCCTTTATTAAGGCTTATCGCGCATTGCCCAATTTCCGTGGTGAGAGTGCGTTTTATACCTGGCTCTACCGCATTGCGGTTAATACCGCCAAAAATTACCTGGTATCCCAGGGACGCAGGGCGCCGGCCAACGATGTGGATGCCGATGAGGCCGAGTATTACGACGGCAGTGATGCGCTCAAGGAATTTGCTTCACCGGAACGGCTGATGCTCTCCGATGAAATTAAACGGGTGGTGTTTGAGACCCTGGAGTCATTACCCGAAGAGCTGAGAATGGCAATTTCGTTGCGGGAACTCGATGGCATGAGCTATGAAGATATAGCCAACATCATGGATTGCCCGGTTGGAACTGTCAGGTCGCGGATTTTCCGTGCCCGGGAAGCGATAGACAAAAAGCTCCAGCCGTTATTGGAGAACTGAAACTGAACACTCAAGCAGTCTTGATTTTAACAGCCTTGACAGAGACAGGTGCGTAATGGAAAAAACAGGTCAGGAATGGGTATCAGCCGCAGTGGACGGCCAGATCGACAACGAGTCGCTGGCGCAGTTGGCGGCAGATACAGATTCACAGCAGCAATGGGCACGTTATCACCTGATTGGGGATGCGATGCGCGGCGAGTTGCCTGAGACGATCCATCTGGATCTGAGTGCCGGCATTGCGGCCGCCATTGAGCAGGAGCCAACTGTTTTGGCACCGCGCCGTTCCTTCGCGCAGGGCAAACTGGGTGGCATGCTGCGTCACTTTGGCCAGTATGGCATTGCTGCCGCTGTGGCCCTGGTGGCCGTGGTAGGGGTACAGAATTACCAGGCCGTTGATACCGAAAGCGCCCCTTTGCCCGTGCTTAATACCCGTCCATTGGTCGGTTCTGCATCGCCGGTGAGCCTGCAGACAGGTGCTGCGCAACAAAATCAGGGCATGATCAATGAGCAGTTGTTGGAGCAGCGTCGCCGTATCAATGCGTATTTGCAGGACCATATGCTGCAACAAAGATTGAACACAGGTGTGGTTGTAGACGAGAATAGCGAGGAAACCCCGGTCAATCGCTGAAGGAGTTAGCTTGCGTTTCTTGTTATTGGTCCTTTGTGGCCTGATTTTTCCCGCCTTTGCGGATGAGATGTCCGCCAAAGCCTGGCTCGAGCAGATGAGCCAGGCCCTCAAACAACAACAGTACAAAATGTCGGTTATGCACATGCAGGCCGACCATATCCGCCCCCTGGTGTATCTGCATGGCAAGGTAGAGGGCCGGGAAGTGGCGTTTCTTGAGCATCTCAATGGTCCGGTGAAAAATGCGGTGCGTATCGACAATACCGTCACCTTTATCGAGCATGATCAACCGGCCTACAGCGTCAATGCGACCAGTATCGAAGGGCTGTGGCCGGCAATATTTGCCGGGAACATCAATGAATTGGAGCCAGGCTACCAGTTTGTCCTCGGTGGCCGCAGTCGGATTGCCGGTCGTCCCGGGCAACAGGTGCGCTTGATCCCGAGCGATGATCACAGATTTGCACTGCAGGTGTGGCTGGATATGGAAACCTTTTTGCCGCTGCGCTACGACATGCTGACCGCCAACAAGGAACTGCTTGAGCAAGTCATGGTCATTGAACTGCTGGTGCTGGATACGCCTCCGGCGCTGCTGGTGGAAGCCGCCCGTCAGGAATGGCCTCCCGTGCTGAACCAGCTTGCGCGCCAGGATGGCCAGAATTGGCAGTTTTCCTGGTTACCAGAGGGGTTCAAAATAGTGGCCCGGGACCACCACCGCCTGATGGGCAGCCAGGAAGCGGTGGAGTTTGTGGCCTTGACCGATGGCATAGCCAAAATTTCCGTGTATGTGGCCCGCGCCGGCAGCACGCCCCTGCCCGATGAGCTGGTGAGCCGCAATGGCCTGGCTCTGGTGACCGAAAAGGTGGGCAATGCCGAAGTGGTGGCTGTGGGCAAGGTACCTGCTGCGACCCTGAGCCGTATCATCCGCAGCCTGACCCTGGAATCTGCGCCATGATGGAGGAGTTGGCCCGGGTAGTGGCCATTGAACCAGAGGGCTGGGTCCAACTTGAGGTGGAACTCAAAAGCGCCTGTGGCCACTGCAGTGCCAGCGACAATTGTGGCACCTCCGCGGTAGCCAAGGCCTTCGCTCCCAAACATCAAAGATTTTCCATTCATACCGATGTCACTTGCCAGGCGGGCGATATGGTGCGCCTGGGACTGCCAGAAAGCGTGCTGCTGAAGGCGGCCGCTTTGGTGTACCTGCTGCCGCTGGCGGGCCTGCTGCTCGGTGCTGTGCTGGGGCAGAGTCTCGGCGCCTTCACCTCACTTGGCAGCGATGGTACAGCCATCGTCCTGGGGCTGGCGGGTGCTGCCGCAACTTGGTGGCTTGGCAAACGTCTTGCGACCCGGCTTGAGAGCGACAGTCAGCCCATCATATTGGCACGGCTGGGGCCGCAACTGTCCGTGGGCTCCCATTCCTGAAGTTCCCCAAGGGGCGAAATAGCATGAATCTGATTGGTATTGGGATAGCAATCGGGTACAATTTCGCACCTTTGATTTCGTCGTTCACTTTAGTCATTACAGCATAATGAAACACATTAGAAACTTTTCCATCATTGCCCACATTGACCATGGCAAATCCACTCTGTCCGACAGGCTTATCCAGGTGTGTGGCGGTCTGACCGACCGTGAAATGGCTGAACAGGTACTCGACTCCATGGATCTTGAGCGTGAGCGCGGCATCACCATCAAGGCCCAGAGCGTGACCCTGGACTACAAGGCAAAAGACGGCGAGACCTACCAGCTTAACTTCATTGACACCCCGGGCCACGTGGACTTCTCCTACGAAGTTTCCCGCTCCCTGGCCGCCTGTGAGGGCGCGCTTTTGGTGGTCGATGCCGGTCAGGGCGTAGAAGCCCAAACCCTGGCAAACTGTTACACCGCACTGGAAATGGATCTGGAAGTGGTGCCGGTACTGAACAAAATCGACCTGCCCCAGGCCGAGCCTGAGCGTGTTGCCGCCGAGATTGAAGACATAGTCGGTATCGAAGCTCAGGATGCGGTGCGTTGCTCCGCCAAGACAGGTGTGGGCATAGACGAAGTGCTCGAGACCATAGTGGCGCAAATTCCGCCGCCGCAAGGCAATCCTGAAGGTCCACTGCAGGCACTGATCATCGACTCCTGGTTCGACAGCTACCTGGGCGTTGTGTCTCTGGTGCGTATCAAGCACGGCGCGCTCAAGAAGGGCGACAAGTTCAAGGTGATGAGCACAGGCCAGGCTTACAACGCTGATCGCGTCGGTATCTTCACGCCGAAGATGAAAGACCAAGACGAGTTGAAAACCGGTCAGGTAGGCTATGTTATCGCCGGCATCAAGGAAATTCACGGCGCCCCCGTGGGTGATACCCTGACCCTGGCCAAGCACGGTGCCGAGAAACCACTGCCGGGCTTTAAGAAGGCTAAGCCTCAGGTATACGCCGGTGTGTTTACCATATCCACCGACGACTATGAAAGCTTCCGTGATGCGCTGAACAAGCTCAGCCTGAACGATGCCTCGTTGCAGTTCGAGCCCGAGACCTCTTCGGCGCTGGGCTTTGGTTTCCGTATCGGTTACCTGGGCCTGCTGCACATGGAGATCATTCAGGAGCGTCTGGAGCGGGAATACGATCTCGACCTCATCACCACGGCGCCCACCGTGGAATACGAGGTGCTGCTGACCAACGGCGAAACCGTGTACGTGGATAACCCGTCCGATCTGCCGGCCATCAACTACATCGAAGAAATGCGCGAGCCCATTGTTCAGGCCAACATCCTGGTGCCCAAGGAGTATCTGGGTAACGTGATCACCCTATGTATCGAGAAGCGCGGCGTACAGAAGAACATGGTGTACCACGGCAACCAGGTGGCGCTGACCTATGATATTCCGGCCGCCGAAGTGGTAATGGACTTCTTCGATCGCCTCAAGTCTACCAGCCGCGGCTATGCCTCGCTGGAATATAACTTTATCCGTTTCGAGCCCGCCGACATGGTGCGTCTGGACGTGCTAATCAACGGCGATCGCGTAGACGCGCTGGCGATGATCATCCACCGCTCCAACATCCGCCACAAGGGTATTGCCCTGGTGGAGAAGATGAAAGAGCTGATCCCAAGGCAGATGTTCGATATCGCCATTCAGGCGGCTGTGGGTAACCAGGTTGTGGCCCGTTCTACCGTGAAGGCGCTGCGTAAAGACGTAACCGCCAAGTGTTACGGTGGTGACGTGTCCCGTAAGAAGAAGCTGCTGCAGAAGCAAAAAGAAGGTAAGAAGCGGATGAAGCAGTTGGGGAACGTGGAAGTACCGCAGGAAGCCTTCCTCGCCGTACTCAAGCTCAACGAGTAACAGTTGAGCCTGTACTGACCAAGACCTGAGCGCCGCAGTTTGCGGCGCTTTAGTTAGTTTATCCGCCAGCGGCGGGTAAATTCACCAAAGCGCAATGCATTCAGGAACATCCTTGGTATAAAAGTGACTAACAAGACGTAATCAACCGGCAAGGAGAATTCATGGCCGCTTACTTTTCACAGATTCTGGTTCTGGTGACCCTGGTTTCGGGACTGATATGGTTTTTCGATGCCAGGTTTCAGGCCCCCAAGCGCCGCGAAGCCCTGGCATTGGCCAAGGCCAGCAATGCCAACCTCAGCGATGAAGCCGCCGAGGCCCTGGTGCGTGAGCCCTATATGGTCGAAACCGCCCATTCCATTTTCCCCGTCATCGCCTTTGTATTGGTGCTGCGCTCTTTTCTGTATGAACCATTCCAGATCCCGTCGGGCTCCATGATGCCAACCCTGTTGGTGGGGGATTTCATCCTGGTGGAGAAGTTCAGCTATGGCATCAAGGACCCTGTGTGGCGCAAGCAACTGATTAACACAGGCGACCCCAAGCGTGGCGACATAGTGGTATTCAAGTACCCTGAGAACCCGGCCATTGACTATATTAAACGGGTAGTGGGCCTGCCCGGTGACCGTATCTTCTATCAGGATAAGCAGCTGTATATTCAGCGCGCCTGCCAGGAAGGCGAAGCCTGCGGCAGCGTGCCGCAAAAGGTGGAGCGGGTATCGGTGAACTCGGGTGAGTTCTCCCATGACGGTGTGCCGCTGCTGAAATTCCGCGAACAGCTGGGCGATGTGACCCACGATATTTTGATCAACCCACGTCGCCCGGATATGCGCGGCATGTTCTTCCATAAGGACGGCCTGCCAACAGGCGAGTTCCTGGTGCCCGAAGGCCATTATTTTATGATGGGGGACAACCGTGATAACAGTACCGACAGCCGTTTCTGGGGCTTCGTGCCTGAGGAGAACCTGGTGGGCAAGGCTGTGGCCATTTGGATCAGTTTTGAATTCGAACGTGGCCCCGGCGATGTGCTGCCAAGCTGGATCCCAACTGGGGTACGCTTTAACCGGGTCGGCGGTGTAAACTAAGTCATGGAACCTATCAAGAACCTGCCCAGGCTGTGCCGTACCCTGGGCTACAGCTTCAATGACATAGGCCTGCTGAATCAGGCATTGACCCACCGCAGTGCCTCCAATCTGCACAACGAAAGGTTGGAGTTTCTCGGTGACTCCATTTTGTCGATAGTCATCTCGGACGCCCTGTATCACCAGTTTCCCAAGGCCACCGAAGGTGATTTGAGTCGGATGCGTGCCACTTTGGTGCGCGGTGATACCCTGGCCGTGATAGCCAAGGAATTTAAACTGGGTGACTACCTGACCCTGGGGCCGGGAGAGCTCAAAAGCGGCGGTTTCCGCCGTGAGTCGATTCTCGCCGATGCGGTGGAAGCCATCATAGGGGCAGTCTATCTGGATGCGGATCTCGACACCTGCCGCGGCCTGCTGCTCAGCTGGTACAAGGAGCGCCTGGCGGGCATACAACCGGGTGTGAGTCAGAAAGACGCCAAGACCACGTTGCAGGAGTATCTGCAGAGCATGAAAAAGCCGCTGCCCGAGTATCATGTGGTCGCGGTTGAGGGCGAGGCCCACGACCAGACATTTACCGTGGAATGCCGCATTGCCGATCTGTCCCAGACTGTGATCGGTGTTGGCAGTTCAAGGCGCAAGGCCGAACAGGTTGCTGCTACGCAAGTATTGGAATTATTGAAGAAATGAGTAAAAAGCCCGAGGACATTCGTCCTCAAGATGCGCCCCAGTCCGAGCCAAGCCTGGACGAATTGCTGGCCCGCATGAATGCCCAAAATGCGCCCGCGCAGCACTATGATGTGACTTATTGCGGCATGGTGGCCATAGTCGGCCGTCCCAACGTGGGCAAGTCGACCCTGCTCAACCGTCTGCTGGGGCAGAAGATCAGCATTACCTCGCGCAAACCCCAAACCACCCGTCACAGGATCATGGGGATCCACACCGAGGGACCGCACCAAATCGTGTTTATCGACACCCCAGGTCTGCATATTGAAGAGAAGCGGGCTATCAACCGTCTGATGAACCGGGCCGCTGCCAGTTCCCTGGCCGATGTGTCCATGGTGATCTTCGTGGTCGATGGTCTTGCCTGGACCGCCGACGATGAAATGGTGCTCAGCAAGCTGCGCCGTGGCGATCAGGAGCGCAAGATTGTGCTGGCCATCAACAAGGTCGACGGCATCAAGGACAAAGAAAAACTGTTCCCCCATCTTGAAGAGCTGGCGGCCAAGTATGACTTCGATGAAATACTGCCAATTTCCGCCAAGACCGGCACCAACGTGGCCCGCATCCTCGAGTTGGCGCGGGAGTCTTTGCCCGAATCTGTGTTCTTCTTCCCCGAAGATTACGTGACCGACAGATCCCAGCGCTTTATGGCGTCCGAAATCGTCCGTGAGAAGCTGATGCGCTTTTTGGGGGACGAGCTGCCCTACGATGCCACGGTGGAAATCGAGCAGTTCAAAATGATGGAAAACGGCGTGTATCAGATTAACGCCCTGATCCTGGTGGAACGCGATGGCCAGAAGCGCATGGTCATAGGTAAAAAAGGCGAGCGTATCCGCACCATAGCCTCCGAAGCGCGGATGGACATGGAGCGCCTGTTCGACAACAAGGTATTTCTCGAAGTGTGGGTCAAGGTCAAGTCCGGTTGGGCAGATGACGAACGGGCCCTGCGCAGTCTGGGCTACGGCGAAGACTGAGTTGCCATGGAAAGGGGCTACCTGCTGCACCTGCGTCCCTACCGGGAATCCAGCGCCATAGTGCAATTGCTGGTGGACGGTCAGGGACGGGTGGACGCGGTGGCCCGCCTCGGCAGCGGCAAGCGCACCGTCAAGGCCTTGCTGCAACCTTTCCAACCCCTGCTGTTTTCCCTTGCCGGTCGCGGTGAACTCAAAAACCTGCAACAACCGGAAGCCTACGCCCCAGCTGTGCCCCTTGGCGGCGATGCCCTCTATGCCGGCATGTATCTCAATGAATTGCTTATCCGCTGCCTGTCACACGGCCACGCGGGAGAAGGCTTGTTCCTGGCCTATCACCAAACCCTGATGCGGCTGGCGCTCGGTATGGACCAGGCCTGTCTGCGTTATTTTGAGCTGGCGCTGCTCTCAGAACTCGGCACCTGTCCTCCACTGGCGGAAGATGCCCTGGGGAATGTGGTACAGGCCGACAGCCACTACAGCTGGCGACCTCAGCTCGGCCTTGCCCCCGACAGCCGTGGCGACATAGCCGGTCATACCCTGTTGGCCCTCAGTAACAAGGAGCTGCAATCTGAGCAGCTGCGTCAGGCAAAACTTTTGCTGCGGCAATTACTGGCCCCCTTTGTCGGCGATAAGCCCTTGGCCAGCCGTGAATTGTTCCGCCGCCGTCACGGTGGCAATCAACCAGCCTGAGTCGCGACGATAGGACTGCACTTTGTGGCGCGGCTCAAGTACAATGGCGCCTCACCAAAAAGCCAAGGAGTTGTCGATGAGCCGCATTTTACTGGGCGTGAACATAGATCATATTGCCACCCTGCGTCAGGTCCGTGGCACCCATTACCCCGATCCTGTCCATGCCGCCGCCGTGGCCGAGCACGCGGGTGCCGATGGCATCACAATTCACCTGCGGGAAGACAGGCGCCACATCATTGATCGCGACGTGTATCTGCTGGCCAAGACCCTCAAGACCCGAATGAACTTCGAGTGTGCCGTTACCGAGGAAATGTTGAATATCGCCTGTGACATCAAGCCCACCTATGTGTGCCTGGTGCCGGAGAAGCGTGAAGAGCTGACCACTGAGGGCGGCCTGGATGTGGCCGGGCAAATGGACAAGATCCGCGCTGCGGTAACCCGCCTTGCTGCTGCCGGCATCAAGGTATCCCTGTTTATCGATGCCGATAAAACCCAGATTGACGCCGCCGTTGCCGTGGGGGCTCCGTATATCGAGATCCACACCGGCTGTTATGCCGATGCCGAAACCGAAGCCGAAGAGGCCGCCGAGCTCGACAGGATCGCCCGCATGGCCAAGTACGCCCATGAGCAGGGGCTGACGGTCAATGCCGGTCACGGTTTGCACTACCACAACGTTAAACCCATTGCCGCCATTCCCGAGTTATATGAACTCAACATAGGCCATGCGATTGTTGCCCGCGCGGCCATTGATGGTCTGGATAAGGCCGTGCGCGACATGAAGCAGCTGATGCTGGAAGGTCGTCGGGGCGAGTAATGGCAATCCTGGGGCTGGGCACTGACATAGTTGAAATTGAGCGGATCCGCGCCCAGCTGGAGCGTGGCGGTGAGCGCCTGGCCCGGCGGGTATTGACCGAGGCGGAGCTGGCCCGTTTTGCCGCCAGTGCCCAACCCGAGCGTTATCTGGCCAAACGCTTTGCCGCCAAGGAAGCGGCTGCCAAGGCACTTGGCACCGGTATAGGTCGGGGCGTGTCGTTCCAGCACATTGAGACGGACAACAATGCCGATGGGGCGCCGGTGCTGAGTTTCAGTGGCGGTGCCGCCGAACGCTTGGCCGCCATGGGTGGCAACCGGATACACCTCTCCATCGCCGACGAACGCCATTATGCGGTGGCAACCGTGATACTCTCGCGTGACTGACAGATCTGCCCGACTTTGAAGAGACGCCCAGGTGGCGTCTTTTTTATTGGCTTGAGTTGCCCCCGCGGCTCTGGTTTACTGGAAAAACCTGGCCCGCGGTAACGGCCGTGAACTTCGACCTTGGAGATAAGGATGAAATCCGCCGTTGAACAGCTCGCCAGCTATAAAAGCGTGCACCTGAATCCCACCAACCTCAAAACCCATTGTGTGGGCATTCCCCTCATTATCTGGGCCGCCGCTGTCTGGATGAGTTTGCCCAGGCTGTCCCTGCCACTTGCGGGGGAGGCGCCCCTGTCCACTCTGGCCGCGCTGTTGATACTCGGCTATTACTTGCTGCTCCATTGGCGCCTGGCATTGGGCATGGTGCTTTTTGGCACGCCCTTGGTGCTCAGTGCCCAATGGATGGCGGCGCAGCCCCATGCGCCCTGGATAGCGGCGGCGGCCTTTGGCATTGGCTGGGTGTTTCAATTGATAGGGCACAGGTTTGAGAAGGCCAAGCCAGCCTTCCTTGAAGATCTCAATCAGTTATTAATAGGACCGCTGTTCCTGATGGCGGAGCTGTATTTTGCCTTGGGGCTCGAGGCGCGGCTGAACCAGGATATTACGCCATTGGCGGTGGCCAGGCGCAGGGCCTTACAGCAGAAGAACAAGCAGCAGGCAAACAAGCCTTGATATGAAAAAGGCGCCCAGGGGCGCCTTATTACTTTATCAGGGGGCGCGGTAATGCCCCGGAATGACCCTGACGCTTTTAATCATGTTGTCCGCCACTTCCACTATTTCTATCGGATAGCCCGCCAGTCGCAGACTGGTATTGGCGGCGGGAATTTCTTCCAGGTATTCCAGGATCAGGCCGTTAAGCGTCTTGGGACCGTCGGTGGGGAAGTCCCACTTCATTTCCTTGTTGAGATCGCGAATGTTGATGCTGGCATCAATCAGATAACTGCCGTCCTGCTGGACGCTGATATCCTCACTCGGTGTCGGGATCATCGAGGTGGTAAAGTCACCGACTATTTCTTCAAGGATATCTTCCAGGGTCACCAGACCCTGAATATCGCCGTACTCATCCACCACCAGGCCGATACGTTCTTTGTTGTGCTGGAAGTTGGCCAGCTGCACATTGAGCGGCGTACCTTCGGGCACAAAATACAACTCCTTCACCGCCCGCAGCAGTGAAGACTTGCTGAACTGCTCCTTGGACTGCAGTCTCAGGGCATCGCGCAGGTGGATAAAGCCGACCGCATCATCGATATTGTCGCGGTAAACCAACACCCGGGTATGGGGACTGGTGACCACCTGGCGATTGATCACCTTGAAATCGTCGTTGACGTTAATGGCGTAGATATCCGACCGCGGCACCATGATGTCTTCCACTGTGACCTTTTCCAGATCGAGGATAGACAGCAGCATGTCCTGGTGACGTTGTGGGATGAGGGCGCCGGCTTCGTGTACCACGGTGCGGAGCTCTTCCTGGCTGAGGGCGTCGTTGGTGGCCACCGAATGTATACCCATCAGTCGCAGCATGCCCGAGGTGATGAGGTTCATCAGCTTTACAAAGGGCCAGAGGCATACCAATAGCCAGCGCAGCAACAGGCTGGAAGGATAGGCGATACGCTCAGGGTGCAAGGCAGCCAGGGTCTTGGGGGTCACTTCGGCGAAAATGAGTACCAACAGGGTCAGGATCCCAGTGGCTATGGCCACCCCGAGATCGCCCCAAAGGCGCAAGCCTATGATGGTCGCAATGGCCGAGGCCAGAATATTGACCAGGTTATTGCCGATAAGAATAAGGCCAATCAGGCGATCTGGCCGTTCCAGCAGTTTCAATGCCCTTTCCGCTCCCTTGTGGCCACTGTTGGCCAGATGACGCAGGCGGTAGCGGTTCAGGGTCATCATCGCCGTTTCCGAACCGGAAAAATAAGCGGATATGAGAATAAGGACAAACAGGAACAGCAACAGGGTGCCGGTCGATATAGATTCCAAGCAAGGGCTCCGTTATGGCCGGGAGAAGTAAGTAAATACTGGCATTTTACAGGGGTGTCAAGTCAACGTCAGTTTAGGATCAGTTCCTTGACGATGCGGGCACCAAAATAGGCCAGGGATAACAGGCCTGCACCGGTCAGGCTATATATCACCGCTGTGCGTATCTTACAGCCAACAGTGTATTGCTGCCACAACATGGCGATATAAACACACCAGGCCAGGATTGACAGTATGGCCTTGTGGCCCTTGCCATCACCAAACATGTCGTCAAGGAATACAAAGCCTGTGGCCAGGGACAGACTGAGCAGTATCACCCCTATGATGATCAGGTGGTACAGCTGCTTTTCCACCGTCATCAGCGGCGGCATGGCAGGGCTGAGCAGCAATTGCTTCTTCTTCAGCTTGTTCTGGATCATCTGCAACTGGATGGCATAGAGAGCGGCAATCATCAGTGCACTGTAGGCCATCAGCGACAGCACCACGTGGGCCAGCACCTCGGGGTGCAGCTCAAAATGGGTGATGTATTGCGGTGGTACCAACCATAACAGGGCCACACTGAGCACGGAGCAGGCGTAGATCACCGGCACCACCACTATGACCTTGAGCCTGAAGATCAGCAGGGTAAAGCTGAAGGCTATGATCCAGTTCACCAGGGAAATCACATTGGTCAGGCTGAAGTTTTGACCATCACCGGTAAACATGGCCTGGGACAGGGCAGCTGCATGCAACACCACGGCAATGGCGGCCACGGCGGCCACGGCACGGCGGTTGGGGCCATCGGCATGGAACAGTCTGCTGGTAACCAGCACCAGCGCTATGCTGTAGAAGAACATGGCAGAAGCGGAAAAAAGAACCATGGATCCGTACCCTAATCAAAGGAGTGTGGGGCCCGCTGCTGGCGGGTGTCCGAATAAATTGTCGCTAGAATAACACGAGCTTGCCGCGATTGGGCAGTGATGTAAGTTGCAAATTTCAGTCAAATCCTGTCGTTAGTCGCAGAAATTGCATTCAAGGTCGCCAAGGCGCAGGCCGGCGTTGCAGTAGCATAAACTGAGCGCATCGTTATAATACAGCCCACATTGGTCAATTCTATAGGGTTAGCACAGGACGATGTTTGAGAACCTCACCGACAGATTGTCACGCACGCTGAAAAATATCAGTGGCCGTGGTCGCTTAACGGAAGACAACATTAAAGACACCCTGCGGGAAGTGCGCATGGCACTGCTGGAGGCGGATGTTGCCTTGCCCGTGGTGCGTGAATTCGTCAATGCGGTCAAGGAACGCGCCGTAGGTCAGGAGGTGACCAAGAGCCTGACGCCGGGCCAGGTGTTCGTCAAGATAGTCCAAAGCGAGCTGGAAAAAGCCATGGGCGAGGCCAACGAGGCCCTGAACCTGGCCGCCCAGCCGCCGGCGGTGCTGATGATGGCCGGTTTGCAGGGCGCGGGTAAAACCACCAGCGTCGCCAAGCTGGCGAAATTCCTGCGCACCCGCCAGAAGAAATCCGTGCTGGTGGTCAGCGCCGACGTTTACCGTCCGGCGGCGATCAAGCAGCTGGAAACCCTGGCCAAGGAAGTGGAAGTGGAATTCTTCCCCTCCGATGTGAGCCAAAAGCCCATAGACATTGCCAGCGCGGCCATAGCCCACGCCAAGCTCAAGTTTATCGATGTGGTGATCCTCGATACCGCAGGTCGCCTGCACGTCGATGATGCCATGATGGACGAGATCAAGGCCCTGCACGCCGCGGTCAAGCCCATAGAAACCCTGTTCGTGGTCGATGCCATGACGGGTCAGGACGCCGCCAATACCGCCAAGGCCTTCAACGAAGCCCTGCCGCTGACCGGTGTGGTACTGACCAAGGTCGACGGTGACGCCCGTGGCGGTGCGGCCCTGTCCATCCGCCATATCACAGGCAAGCCCATCAAGTTCCTCGGTGTCGGTGAGAAAACCGATGCCCTTGAGCCTTTCCATCCGGACCGGGTGGCATCACGCATCCTCGGCATGGGCGACGTGCTCTCCTTGATTGAACAGGTTGAGCGCGGCGTCGATAAAGAAAAGGCCATGAAGCTGGCGTCCAAGGTGAAGTCCGGCGGCAATTTCGACCTGGAAGATTTCCGCGAGCAGTTGCAGCAGATGAAGAACATGGGCGGCATGATGGGCATGCTGGAAAAGCTGCCCGGCGTTGGCCAGTTGCCACCCGAGGCCCTGGCCCAGGTGCAGGATGGCAAGATGACCCGCCAAATGGAGGCTATCATAAACTCCATGACCCCGGGGGAACGCAAGAACCCAGACATCATCAAGGGTTCGCGCAAGCGTCGTATTGCCGCCGGTTCAGGCACCCAAATTCAGGATGTGAACCGCCTGCTGAAGCAGTTCACCCAGATGCAGAAAATGATGAAGAAAATGTCGGCCAAGGGCGGTATGCAAAAGATGATGCGCGCCATGGGTGGCATGATGCCGGGAGGCATGAAATTCCCGGGGCGTTAAGCCCCGAAATACAGCGCGAATGCCGCCGTAAAAATCGCCAGTAGCGGTTGCATTCGCCCGAAAGTCAGGTAAAATCGTCCGGCTTTCTTTCTGGGACTCTCTTGCGAACACGGGGTTCCAGTTTTTATTTTTGCTTCTGGCAAATCATTAGAGGATAAAAAACGCATGGTTACCATTCGTTTAGCTCGTGGTGGCGCGAAAAAGCGTCCATTCTACAACATCGTTGTTGCTGACAGCCGCAACGCCCGCGACGGTCGTTTCATCGAGCGCGTTGGTTTCTTCAACCCACTGGCCAAAGGTCAGGAAGAAACTCTGCGTCTGGACCTGGACCGTGTTGACCACTGGGTGGCCAACGGTGCAGCGACCACTGAGCGTGTTGCTAAGCTGATCAAAGACGCCCGTAAAGCTGCTGCTTAATGGCGTAAAGGTATAGATTGATGAGCAGTAACCAACAGCCGATAGTGGTGGGCAAAATTGGCTCTACCTACGGCATCAAAGGTTGGATGAAGATCACCTCCTATACCAATTCTGTTGAAGATATTTTTGACTACTCGCCCTGGCTTATCCAAGAACAGGGAAAGTGGCGTGAAGTGAAAGTCAGCCAGTGGCGCTTCCACGGCCAGGCGGTGATTGCCGCACTGGAAGGGGTTGAGACACGGGAGCAGGCGCAAATGCTCACTAACTGTGAGATTGCCATCCTGCCTGAGCAGATGCCTGAGTTGCCCGAAGACGAGTTCTATTGGCGCGATCTCATGGACTGCGAGGTGATTAACACCAAGGGTTATCACATGGGCAAGGTTGAACAGATCGTGGAAACAGGATCCAACGACGTACTGCTGGTGAAAGCCAACGCCAAAGATAGCTTCGGCAAAGTGGAACGTATGATCCCCTTTGTCCCCGGCCAATTCATCCTCGAGGTGAATGTGCCGGAAAAACAGATAGTAGTGGATTGGGATCCGGACTTTTAAGTCGAGGTACAACACATGTGGTTAGGGGTAATCACCCTGTTTCCCGAGATGTTCCGTGCCGTCAGTGACTTTGGAGTAACGGGTCGGGCCGTAAAGAACGGCCTGCTGGAGTTGCAAACGTGGAATCCCCGTGATTTCACCCATGACAGACACAATACCGTGGATGACCGACCTTACGGCGGCGGCCCGGGAATGTTGATGATGGTGCAACCACTGAAAGACGCTATCCAGGCAGCCAAAGCGGCGGCCGGTGAGGGCGCTAAAGTGATATATCTGTCGCCTCAGGGGCGCAAGCTGACACAGCAAGGTGCGGCTGAGCTGGCAGAATCGCGGAAGCTGATATTGGTGTGTGGTCGTTACGAAGGTATCGATGAACGCATCATACAGACGGAAGTGGATGAGGAATGGTCGGTGGGCGATTACGTGCTTTCGGGCGGTGAATTGCCGGCGATGACCCTTATCGACGCAGTCTCGAGACTGGTGCCCGGCGTGCTGGGTAAACAAGCCTCGGCGGAGCAGGATTCCTTCTCCGATGGTCTGCTTGATTGTCCCCATTACACCCGGCCCGAACAGTTGGATGGTCTGGATGTACCGGCAGTGCTGCTGAGCGGCAATCACGAAGAAATTAGACGCTGGCGTCTGAAACAAAGTCTCGGAAGAACTTTGTTAAGACGACCGGAATTATTTGAAAATCTAGCTCTGACTGACGAGCAAACCCGCCTCCTGGCGCAGTTTGTTGACGAGATGGAACATCCACAGAAGTCGTAGCTCAGTTAATACTAGTATGGAGTTTATATGAACAACATCATCAAGATGCTCAACGATGAGCAAATGAAAAAAGACGTTCCTGAGTTCGGTGCCGGTGATACCGTAGTCGTTCAGGTACGCGTTAAAGAAGGTGACAAAGAGCGTCTGCAGGCGTTCGAAGGTGTGGTTATTGCTAAGCGTAACCGCGGTCTGCACTCTGCCTTCACCGTACGTAAAATCTCTAATGGCGAAGGCGTTGAGCGTGCGTTCCAAACTCACAGCCCTATGATTGCCAGCATCGAAGTTAAGCGTCGTGGCCGCGTTCGTCGCGCCAAGCTGTACTATCTGCGTGATCGTTCAGGTAAGTCTGCACGTATCCGTGAGAAACTGGCTACCAAGTAATTCGGTACCGGTTAGACAAAGACGCAAGTGTTCGCACATTAACCCGCCTCCCGAGGCGGGTTTTTGTTTTTGGTCATTTTGTTCAAACTGAGAAAATTTCAGCTTTAAGCCTTGCTTACGGCGTAGCAGCAGGGCACACTGTGCATTCGATGTAATGGTGTAGCGTTACAGCATTGCAATTGTGTCATCCAATATGAAATGCCAGATTCAGTATTCAAGGGGAAAGGCCATGCAGCAGGATACGATAAACAACGTGCACATCAGCGCAGAGAAGGTGCTGCTGACGCCCAAAGAACTTAAGGCCGAGCTGCCCCTGTCTGCCCATGCCCAGCAATATATTCTCAGGGCCCGGCGTACGGTGGCCGACATAGTGCACCGCCGCGATAAGCGCACCCTGGTGGTAACCGGTCCCTGCTCCATCCACGATATCGCTGCTGCCAAGGAATACGCGCTGAAACTCAAGCGGCTGCATGATGAGCTCAAAGATGAATTCTTTATCCTGATGCGGGTCTACTTCGAAAAGCCACGCACCACGGTTGGCTGGAAGGGGATGATCAACGATCCCGACATGGACGGCTCCTTTGATGTGGAAAAGGGGCTGCGACTGGCCCGCGAGCTGATGATTTTCCTCGCCGAGCTTGAGCTGCCTGTGGCGACCGAAGCGCTCGACCCCATCAGTCCCCAGTACATTTCCGAGCTGGTCACCTGGTCGGCCATAGGGGCCCGCACCACGGAATCCCAGACCCACAGGGAAATGGCCTCAGGTTTGTCCATGCCGGTGGGGTTCAAGAATGGCACCGACGGCAAGCTCGACGTGGCCATCAATGCCATGAAATCCGCCGCCAGCGGCCACCGTTTTATGGGCATCAACCAGGAAGGGCAGGTGTCGCTGCTGCAGACCAACGGCAACCCCGATGGGCATGTGATCCTGCGTGGTGGCAGCGCCCCCAACTATGATGCGGACAGCGTTGCCGACTGTGAACAGCAAATCCGCCAGGCGGGGCTGACGCCCAGACTGGTGATCGATTGCAGTCACGGCAACTCGTCGAAAAACCATGAGCGCCAGCTGCCTGTGTGCCGTGATGTTTTTGCGCAGATTGCCGAAGGCAGCGACACCATCATAGGCGTAATGCTGGAGAGTCATCTCAATGCCGGTAACCAGGCCAGCGATAAGCCACTGGCACAACTGCAATACGGGGTATCTGTGACCGATGCCTGTATCGATTGGTCCAGTACCGAGGTATTGCTGCGTGAAGGAGCGGCCCAACTGGCCTCGGCGCGTCAAAGCCGTTCTGTTATGCTGAAGGCCGCCAATGGCTGACAGGATATTTGATATGACGGAAAAGACCACGGCCGAGCTGGAAAAACTGCGCGGCCTGATTGATGGCGTTGATAACCAGTTGCTGCATTTGCTGCGCAAGCGCCTGGATTTGGTGGCCCAGGTGGGCGCGGTGAAGCACGCCGCCGGACTGCCCATCTATGCCCCGGCCAGAGAGGCGGCCATGCTTGGCAAACGCCGTGAAGAAGCCCAGGCCATGGGCGTCAATCCACAGCTGATTGAAGATGTGCTCAGGCGCTTGATGCGCGAGTCCTACCTGAGTGAAAAGGATGTGGGTTTTAAGCAGATAAAACCGGATTTGGGCCAGATAGTCATCATAGGCGGCAAGGGGCAATTGGGTCGTCTGTTTGCCCAGATGTTCAGCCTTTCCGGTTATAGGGTGCAAATCCTCGACAAGGATGACTGGCAGGTGGCAGACAGCCTGTTTGCCGGCGCCGGTCTGGTGCTGGTGACAGTGCCCATAGGTAGCACCTGTGAGCTTATCCGCAGCCGCTTGGGAAATCTGCCACAGGATTGCATTCTGGCGGATCTTACCTCCATCAAGGAGGCACCACTGAACGCTATGCTGGAGACTCATAACGGTCCGGTGGTGGGGCTGCACCCCATGTTTGGCCCGGATGTTGGCAGTCTCGCCAAGCAGGTGGTGGTGGTGTGCCATGGTCGCGGTCAAACCCAATACCAGTGGTTGCTGGAACAAATTGGGATTTGGGGGGCACGTTTGGTTGAAGCCGAAGCGGTCCGCCACGACAAGGCGATGCAACTGGTGCAGGCCATGCGTCACTTCTCGTCCTTTGTTTACGGCCTGAATTTGTGCCGGGAGCAAGCCGACATAGATAGCCTGCTGGAGTTCAGCTCGCCCATTTACCGGCTGGAGCTGGCCATGGTTGGGCGCTTGTTTGCCCAGGACCCACAGTTGTATGCGGATATTATTTTTGCCCAGCAAGGCAGCCTGGAGGTCATTGCCGACTATCTCGACAATTACCGCGAGGCCCTGGCATTGCTGCAGGCGGGAGATAGACAGGGCTTTATCAGCAGATTCAATGAAGTAGCCCGCTGGTTTGGCGACTATGCGGCCCAGTTCCAGCGTGAAAGCCGCGCCATGTTGCAGTCGGTCAATGACATGAAGACGGGCTGAGAGAATTTACTGCGGTCGGTTGCGAATTTGTCGACTCCTCAGTAAGGTTAAATTAAGGGCCTTCGAGTCCGCTATATCACGGGAGATGAACATGACCCAACTGAGTCTGATGCAGACAAGTGCCGAAGATCGCAGCCTGTTGCACCTCAACTATGGGCTGATGAGTGCATTTCCCCTGTTGTTGCCGCTGTTATTGGGCCTGGTATTGAACCTGTCCCTGACCAAGGGCTGCAGCGGTCCATTGGGGCGCAGCCACTTGCGTTGGCAGCGTCATTCCATGCTGGGATTGGCGCTGTTGTTGCCACTGAGCTACAACCTGCCCCATGACGCCAGCGCCCTGGCACTGATGTCCTTAACCCTGATGTGGTTTGTGATGCGCATCGTCAAGGGCTGGGTCAGCCTTATCGATGGCATAGCACCATGAAGTAATAGCGCCGTGAAGTAATAGCGTCGTGATGTAATAACACCGTGATGTAATAACACCGTGATGTAATTGAACAATGCAAAGGGGCCCGCAGGCCCCTTTGTGTATCTGAGACTTTTCAGCATCAATTGTGTATCTGGGCCGCCACCTGGCGCACCAGCGCCTGGGGCAGGGTGTCCAAATCCAGCACCAGGCCATCGGCTCCGAGCTTGACTATAGCGTGGACCTGGCGGCTCAGCGCCTCGGGTGCCACGGCGTAGCTGGGATTGACAAGCACAGGCAGGTGGCTGACTTCCTTGAGTTCCACCAGGGACGCCAAATCGAGTGTACCGCCCGCCTGATGATGGAAGGCGCTGACGCCGGCATCGCACAGCAACAATTGCTGGTTGCCTGCTCCGAGGATCACATCGGCACTGGCCAGCCATTCCTCCAGGCTGGCCATGGAGTTGCGCTCCAATATCAACGGAGTATTGAGCCTGCCGGCCTGCTCCAGCAAGTCCTGATTGAACATCTGATTGCCGCGCAGCAGCAGAATGTCGGCAAAGGGAGCCAACTGGCTCAGTTGCGCCTCCTGCTCTATGGCAACGATGGTAACAAGCTGAAACTGGTCCAGCACCCTTGCAGCAGCTGCCAGGCGGGTCGCTGTGTCTGTGTGACGCCCGGCGCCATCAAAAATGATCCCCTGAACACCCGAGGACTTAAGTTCCTTGGCCAGATTATCCAACCCCGTGGTGGTCTGGGGCAGGGCAAACTGCACCAGTGCGGTTCTTTGACTGCCATCGAGACACAGGTGTTTGACCTGCAGCGGGCTGGCCAGTTGCTTGAATGCACGGCTGTGGCGCTTGGGCTCTGTGGTTCCTTCGGCATGCTGCTGTTGATGCTTGAGGGTATCGGGCTCGATCAGCAGCTGATGATTGCTCAGCTGGGTCGGCTTGACGGATTCGCTGGGATAACAGCCCAGTACTTTGACAAAGCGGGTGATCCGTTCCAATTCCTTCAACGCGGTTTGCATCGGTGCGCTGTTAAGATTGGCATCTATATCAAGGTAGAACATCTCTTCCCAGGGCGTGCCCGGAATGGGCCGGGATTCCAGTTTGCTCATATTGAGATTGTTGGCCTTGAGTACCAACAAAGCCTCCACCAGGGCACCCGGCTTCTGGCCTGTGGCCATGATTAGGGTACATTTGGCCGGTAATTGCTCGGGCACGTCCACCGCCTTGCGGGAGACCACGATAAAGCGGCTCTGGTTCACCTTCTGGTTGGCCAGTCCCTGTTCCAGGGCTTCCAGTTGATACAGGGCGCCACCCTCAGCGCTGCCGATGGCGGCAACACCAGGGTCATCACTCAACTGCACCTTCTCCATGGCCTCGGCGCTGGAGGCACAGTATTCCAGGCGAATACCCGGATGCCTTGCCAAATAGCGACTGCATTGGCTGATGGGCTGTGGGTGGGCATAGATAGTATGGATTTTGCCGCTTTGAGCCTCAGCTTTGCCCAGCAGGCAATGACCGACCTCTATGGTGGTTTCCCCTACAATCGCCAGGCTGGTGTGTTGCAGTACGTCATAGACTTCGTTGATTGAGCCGGAGGAAGTATTTTCGATGGGCAGAAAACCGTAATCGGCATGGCCGGACTCCACGGCTTGCACTATTTCATCAAAGTTCTGGCAACCCAGGTCAATCATTTCCACCTGACGGCGCTGGCAATAGCGATTTGCGGCCAGGAACGAATAGGATCCCCGGGCCCCCAGATACGCGACACAGTATTGTTGCTTCTGGGTTTCGGGATTGGCACGGCCATGGAGGTAGGCCTGCTGGTTGAGTACCGAATCCTCGATAATGCTTTGATAAAGTTGCACCACGAAGTGGGGGTCGAGCCCTTGTTCCCGGCCCTTTTGTACCAGGCGGGCCAGCAGTTCTTTTTCCCTTTGGGTATCGCGCACCGGCCTGACGTCGACTTCCTTGCTGCGGGCGACTTCCAGGCTGAGATCCCGACGCTTGGCGAGCAGCGACAGTATGTCATTGTCTATGGTAGTGATCTGTTCCCGGGTTTGACTCAGGGGTTGGGGTTTATCCATGCTGACCTCTATCTGTACTGCAATTTCACCTGTGTTATAAACAAAAAAGCCTCCCGGGTGGTGGAGGCTTTGGTATTTTCACTTTCTTTTTTACACAGAAATACCGCCTCCAGAGGGGAAGTGAATAAAAAAGAAAGTAAAAACGGCGAATAGTCTGTTCATGGTCTCTAAAACTAAGTTCAGGGCGCGGCAGTGTCAATCAAATCTTTTGCAACTTGCGCTAAACAAAAGCGCACCCTGGGGTGCGCTATGTGCTGTTGGGGCTTATGCCACGTTCAGTTCGTATTCGAACTCTTCCTCGGCTTCTTCCACGCCTTCAAAGCGTTGACCTTCGGCTTTATGGGTGAGGCGATTGAGCTGTTTCTCCAGCTTTTGACCCATGGCGGTAATGGCGGCGTAGAGGTTTTCGTGTTTGGCCTGGGCGAACAATTCACCGCTGGGGATACCGACCGAGGCTTCTATTTTGAAAAAGGTCTTTTCCTGACTGATGATGACATGGGGATTGATCAGGGATACATCGTGCCTTGTGAGCTTTTCAAAACGGCTTTCAATACGTGCAAGGATAGGAGCAGTGACTTCCAGTTGTTTGCTTGTGATCTTAATCATATTGTCTCACCTTCTTTTGCTTCCGTGACTTCAGACTACCAAGCACAGTGAGGAAAGTCGTGAGTAAAATCACGTTTCACGGCAGTCACATAATCGTTCGCTGTATATTTGAACGCTTGAATCCGAAACGCGAAAAACGGCCTGAAAAGGCTTGTCATGGTCCCGGTTGAGGTTCATATTTGAACGGATAACCTCGGCAGGTTATCGCGATTTTACCTTCTCATTGCCCCCTCAGTTGATTAAAATCCGGGCTTGGTATTTTGTCTGGATGTCCTAATGCATACTCAATCACACATCAAGGTTTGGGATCTGCCGGTTCGGCTGTTTCATTGGTCCATGGTGATTCTGCTTGGCCTGCTTTGGTGGAGTGCCGAGGCCGGCGAGATGGCCTGGCACCAGGTATTTGGCTTTACCCTGATGGTACTGCTGCTGTTTCGGATCCTTTGGGGACTGGTGGGCAGCGATACGGCCAGATTTGCGCGGTTTGTGCATCATCCGCTCAAGGTGTTGGCCTACGCCCGCAGCGTGCGTCGTGAGGGCGTTAAGGCCCATGTCGGTCATAATCCCCTGGGCGCGTATATGGTGGTGACACTGTTGTCTCTACTGTTGTTGCAACTGGGAACCGGTCTGTTTGCCACCGATGAAATTTTTACCGAGGGACCGCTGGTGTCCTATGTCAGTTCGGACGTGGCGTCGGCGCTGACCTGGTTGCATAAATTCAACTTTAACCTGCTGTTGCTGCTGGCGACTGTGCACGTGTTGGCTGTGATCTGGCACTTGCTCAACGGTGACCGTTTGCTGGGAGCCATGTTCACCGGTAAAAAGCCCCATATTGGTGAGAACGTCGCTGTACGCTTTGCACCGCTGAGACGTGCGCTGTTAATAGTGACTGTGTTGGGCTATTTGATTGGCAATTTTCTTATTTGGCCGGTGTTGCAGAGCATGTAATAAAAAAGCCCGCATTGCGGGCTTTGTTTTTTTGATATCACAATCAGTCTTTCTTGTAGGCGTCGTGGCAGCCTTTACAGCTCTTGCCGGTTTTCATGAAAGCCTGCTTGATGTCGTCCTGGTTATCGGCCTTGGCCACATTGGCGAGGGCGGCTGCATTTTCCTGGAACTGGGTCATCTTGGCATCAAAGTCGGCCTTATCCTGCCAGATTTTGGCCAGGGCGTCTGTGTGGCCTTTGTCCGAGCCGGGAATGAAACCCTCTATCGGTAACTTGGACAGGGCGGCGACGTGCTCGGCGCGCATGGCGAATACCTCTGCGTCAAAGGGCTTTTTGCCTTTGAGCATGGCGCCCATGTCACCGAAGTTATAGGCGATCAGGGAAAAAGCTGACTGGCGGTATCCGATGGCTTCCTTTTCGTCGTCAAAGTTGTGTGCCATCGCCATGCCGCTGAGCAGGCTGGCGCCGGCCAGTGTCATTATGATTTTCTTCATTGTTATATCTCACGTTTCCTGTGGTTGCAGCAATGCGGGGGTATTCTGGCATACTCCCATGACAATCGGAACCGCTTAATTTGCAAGCGTTTATGTATAAACGAACGCGGATGACGCCGATTGTCAGTCCCATGAGGCCTTGCTACACTGCCCGATATTGATTGCACTTAAGGAATGGGGTTGCCATGCGGGCTTCTTGGGAACTGGTTTTGGAAAAGATCCTGGCGCACCCGGACAAACAACAACTGTTGGATTTGTTCCAGTTGCTGTTGACCGAAGAGGAGCGCAGCGCTATCGCCGGCAGATTAAAGGTATTTCAGCTGTTGTTGGGAGGTGGGCTGAGCCAGCGTCAAATCGCCGCTGAGTACCAGATAAGTATCGCCACCATCACCCGTTGTTCCAATTATCTCAAACACATGAGCGACGCCGAGCGCAGCAGAATCGCGAGTCTTATCGTCTCAGACCCGGGAGATATCCGCTGAATGCTCAGGCGCGTTTGTGATGCCTATGCAAAGAGCGCCGTGCCAGCAGGTATAGACCCCAGGTTGTCATGATTAACGCCAGCATCAATTGGGTTTTGTTCTGATCCTGCTGAAACAGTTGCAGTGCGGCCGCCAGCCAGGCAAAGGGCAGCAACTCATACACCCAAAAGGGCCAAAATCCCGGTTTACGCCGCCTTGTAGGATCGGTACGCCTGTGGTCCGAGCGCAAGGCGTAAACCAGGGCGCCGGCGAGAAGCAGCAGTCCGGCGGCCAGTTGTGCTATTAATGCTGGAAAGGTCAGCATCACAATGGCGCCAAGGCTCATATAGAGATAGGGCAGTAATTCGTAGAGAAAACGATTCATTCAAGCATTCCTTTGCCGTGGGGGGAACCTGATTGTCACTGTAGCTGTTCCCCTTTTTCGATTGGTTATCTCACCAAAGAGTAACAGATAAACAAAAGGCCGAACAAATTCTGTTCAGCCTTTTGTGATCCCGCCTGAATTTATCAGCGGCAGCCGCAACCGCCGTTGCCGTCACAACCGGGCTTGGTTTCTTCCTTGTGTTCATGACCACCACAGCAACCTTCGTCGCCGTGTTCATGATGGTGGTGTCCACCGCAGCCACCGTGGGCATGGATATGACCATGGGCCACTTCTTCTTCGGTGGCGGCTCGCACCTCGACCACCTGTACACTGAAGTTCAGTGATTGGCCGGCCAAAGGATGGTTGCCGTCAACTATGACACTGTTGTCCATTACCTCGGTAACCTGTACCGGGCGCTGGCCCATTTCGGTCTCGGCGATAAAACGCATACCGGGCACTATGTCTTCAATGTCACCGAAAGCGGCCAATGGCACTTCCTGGCGCAGGCTCTCATGGTAAGGACCGTAGGCTTGCTCACACTCAATGGTCACTTCCAGATTGTCACCGGCTTGCTTGCCTTCCAAAGCGGCTTCCAAACCGGGGATCAGGTTTTCGGCGCCATGGAGATATACCATGGGTTCGCCTTCAAAGGAGCTTTCCAGCAATTGGCCTTGCTGGTCATTCAAGCGGTAGTGGATGGTAACCGCTGTGTGTTGGGTGATCTTCATAACGCCTCCGCATCTCAAAGTGGCGCAAATGATACTCAAGTTTTACCCCAGTGGCGATGATTTACATCAGGCTTTGTTAACTAACGCAGGCTTTGCCCATGGCTGCATAAAATGCGGCGCGGCATGCTGAAATTTATTCAACTGAGCCGAAATTGAATCAGTATATTAAAATCAATTGCTTGCGTGTCTTTGGTACTTTTTCTTACGTTTACGTCAACTGAGATTTTGTTCTTTTTTACCCAAAACTGCCTGTGGAAATTCATTTTTATCCCAGTTTTATTGATGATTCCTCGTTTTTGCTGCCGCTTTGTGAATTATTTGTTTAAACGCGGCTTGACAAGCGAGCGCAAAACAAGCAATTCTGTGTCCAGTTCACTCAAGGAGTCATCAGCAATGGCAAGGCATGTTTTTGTGCTCACCACCATTATTACCACCACCATTACCACCATGGGGGCGGGCTGATACACCCTGAACAAATTTGAAATCAACAAGCCCGCTTCCCCAAAGAAGCGGGCTTTTTGTTTCTTGGGCGCGGCGATTGGGAGAATGTAATGAAAGTCATGAAATTTGGCGGAACCTCACTGGCCAACTGGCCACGTTTTTCCATGGCGGCCGATATTATTGCAGCGGCGGCCAAGGATGGTCCCGTGGCGGCCGTGTTGTCGGCTCCGGCCACTGTGACCAATGGCCTGCTGGAGATGGTCGATGTGGCTGTGGCCAGACAGGATTACGCCAGCGTACTGGAGCGCGTGCGGGGTTGCTTTGTCAGCCTGTTTACCGAAGCAGGAGCACTTTTGTCACATGAGAGCCAGCAGGCTTTGCTGCTGACCCTGGCCGATCAGGTCAAGGCGTGGGAGGCCAGGTTGCATGGCGCCTCACTGCTGGGAGAGTGCCCGGACACAGTAAGGGCCGAGGTTGTGGTTGCCGGTGAGCGTCTGTCGGCACTGCTGATGCTGGACGTGATGGCGGCCAAGGGATTGCCGAGCGGTGAGTTGGATCCGCGGCAGTTGTTCCTGGCCCATGGCGGCGCCCTTGAATCTGTGGTGGATATCGCCGAGAGCAAGCAGCGCTGCCAAAGTTTGCCGCTCTCTTCCAAGCGGGTTTGGGTCATGCCCGGTTTTACCGCGGCCAACAGCGAGGGGCGCACCGTGACCCTGGGGCGCAATGGTTCAGACTACTCGGCTGCTGTGCTCGCGGCTTGCCTTGATGCCAGCAGTTGTGAGATCTGGACCGATGTCGATGGTGTCTACAATACCGATCCCCGAGTGGTGGCCGACGCCAAGCTCCTGACTCAGCTCAGCTACCAGGAAGCGATGGAGTTGTCCTATTTCGGTGCCAAGGTGTTGCATCCCAAGACCATAGCGCCCATAGCCCAGTTCCATATTCCCTGTTACATCAAAAACAGCTTTAATCCGGCCGCGCCCGGCACCCTGGTATCAAGCCAACCCGATGAAACCGGGTTGCAGGTCAAGGCCATTTCCAACCTGGATAGGCAGACCATGTTTGATGTGTCTGGACCGGGAATGAAGGGAATGGTGGGCATGGCCAGCCGCACCCTGGGAGCCATCGCTCGCGCCGGTGTGTCAGTGTCGCTTATCACCCAGAGTTCATGTGAGTACTCCATTAGTTTCTGTGTTGCCACAGCCGATGCGGCCAAGGTTGAAGGCGCCCTGAAACAGGAGTTTGAACTTGAGCTTAAAAGCGAATTATTGGAGCCCCTTGAGCAGCGTCACGGCCTAGCCATAGTGTCATTGATAGGTGATGGCATGCGCACCCACAAAGGGGTTGCCGCCAAGTTCTTTGTGGCCCTGGCCCAGGCTGGGGTCAACATAGTGGCCATAGCCCAAGGCTCCTCGGAAAGGTCGATTTCCGCCGTGGTGGAAGAATCCCGCACCCGGCACGCCATCGGTGCCTGTCACCAGAGCTTCTTTGATGTGCAGCAGTATCTGGACGTATTTTTGGTGGGTTGTGGCAATGTGGGCGCCGGCTTGCTGGCCCAGATCCGCGCCCAGGGGCAGGTGCTCAGGGAGCAACACATCAGTATCCGGGTTTGCGGCATAGCCAACTCACGAAAGATGCTGCTGGATGCCAGGGGAATAGATCTTGAAAACTGGCAGGCAAAGCTTGAGGCCAGTGAGCTTGACAGCGATTTGCCGGCCCTGGTGCGCTGGGCCAATGAGCAGCAGTTGCTCAATCCCGTGCTGGTGGACTGCACCTCCAGCAGTGACGTGGCCGGGCAATATCCGGCGGTGATGGAAGCTGGACTGCACGTGGTGACGCCCAACAAGAAAGCCAATACCCGCGAGCAGGATTTCTACCGCAGCCTGCGCAGCACTGCCCTGAAGCAGCGACGCCAGTTCCTGTACGAGACCAATGTGGGCGCCGGGTTACCCGTGATAGATAACCTGAAAAAGTTGCTGTGTGCCGGCGATAAGTTACACAAATTCAACGGGATTCTTTCTGGTTCCCTGTCGTTTATCTTCGGCAAGCTGGACGAGGGCATGAGCCTGTCGGCGGCTACGGCCATCGCCAGAGAGAAGTGTTTCACCGAACCCGATCCCAGGGACGATCTCAGCGGCATGGATGTCGCCCGCAAGGTGTTGATCCTGGCCCGCGAGGTGGGATTGACGCTGGAACTGGACGATATCAGGGTGGAATCTGTGCTGCCGGAGGGATTTGATGCCGGCGGCGATGTGGCCGAGTTTATGGCGAATCTGCCCAAGGCCGACCAGGATATTGCCGCCATGGTGAGTGCGGCCAAGGCCGAAGGCAAGGTGCTGCGTTATGTGGGTGAAATTGATGAGCAGGGCTGCCGAGTCGCCATCAAGGCCGTGGCGGCGGATGACCCTCTGTACAGCGTTAAGGGCGGTGAGAATGCGCTGGCCTTCTACAGCCGCTACTATCAACCCATCCCCTTCGTTTTGCGGGGTTATGGTGCGGGTACTGAAGTGACCGCTGCCGGGGTGTTCGCCGATCTGCTGCGCACCCTTAACTGGACCCGTGAGGTGAGCCTATGAGTGTGACAGTATATGCCCCGGCATCCATGGGGAATGTGGGGGTGGGGTTCGACTTGCTGGGGGCGGCTCTGGCTCCCGTGGATGGCAGTCTTCTGGGGGACCGGGTGACGGTTGCCGCGGCGCCGTCCGGCCTGTCACTGACATTGGCGGGCCCCTGGGCCAGCCGTCTGCCGGAGGCGCAAGCGGACAACATAGTGTACCAGTGTGCACAGTTCTTCCTTGAAGCCCAGGGCCAGTCTGATTCAGGTTTGAGCCTGGTGCTGGAAAAAAACCTGCCGGTAGGCAGCGGTCTGGGTTCCAGTGCCAGCTCAGTGGTTGCGGCCCTCTATGCCCTCAATGAGTACTTCGGCAGACCATACGATCCCCAGGGCCTGTTGGCATTGATGGGAGAATTTGAGGGCAGGATCAGCGGTGCCGTGCACTATGACAATGTGGCTCCCTGTTTTCTTGGGGGAATGCAGCTGATGCTGGATCTGCCCGGGCGGATCTGCGAAACCATTCCATGCTTTGATAATTGGTACTGGGTGGTGGCCTATCCAGGGATATCCCTGTCCACTGCCCGGATGCGGGCCCTGATGCCGGATGTATACGACCGCAAGGTCTGCATTGATTTTGGTCGTCATCTGAGCGCTTTCGTTCATGCCTGTTACCGCCAGGATGAGACCTTGGCACTGGCGGTGCTAAAGGATGTGTTGGCAGAACCATACCGAGCCTCGGCGATTCCGGGTTACCTCAAGGCCCGTGACGGCTTGGCGACCCTTGGCATGTTGACCACCGGCATCTCCGGCAGCGGTCCCACCCTCTTTTCCGTGGCCGCTGACCTTGAGACCGCAGAGCGGGCCAAAACCTGGTTGGAGCAACACTATTTGCTGGAGCCCGGCGGATTTGTGCATGTGTGCCGTCTGGATAGCCTGGGCACTCGGGTCGTTGAATAAGAGTATTGGTATTTTAAAAAGGTAACTTCATGGAATTATTCAATTTAAAGCACCCATCCGAGCGGGTGAGCTTTACCCAGGCCCTGAGCCTGGGACTGGGGCGTGACCGGGGGCTGTTTTTCCCAAGTAAGATCCCCGTGCTGGAGGATGTGGAAGCTTTGCTGGCCCTGCCTTTTGTTGAGCGCAGCCAAAAGGTGTTGGGGGCCTGGCTGGCACCCGAGCTGGGACAGGCTCTGGTGAATGAGCTGGTGGAAGCGGCCTTTGACTTCCCATTGCCGCTGCACAGGGTAGATGACCAGAGATACAGTCTGGAGTTGTTCCACGGTCCGACCCTGGCGTTCAAGGATTTTGGTGCCCGCTTTATGGCCCAGTGCCTGAGCCGACTGTCGGGAAAGGCAAAGCTGACTATTCTGACAGCAACCTCGGGGGATACAGGTGCGGCCGTCGCCGATGCCTTTTATGGGCTCGACGGCGTGCAGGTGGTGGTGCTCTATCCCAAGGGCAAGATCAGCCTGCTGCAGGAAAAGATGTTTACTACCCTGGGGCGCAATATTCATACCCTGGCCATCAACTCGGATTTTGATGCCTGTCAGGCGTTGGTAAAGCAAGCCTTTGATGACCCGCAAGTGCGTGACGGTCTGCACCTCAATTCGGCCAACTCCATCAATATCAGCCGCTTGCTGGCACAGATATGCTACTACTTCGAAGCGGTGGCCCAATATCGCAAGCTGCATCAGGATGCGCCCGTAATTGCGGTTCCCAGCGGCAACTTCGGTAATCTCACCGCCGGGCTGTTTGCCAAAGCCATGGGGCTGCCGGTGAAGCGGTTTGTGGCGGCCACCAACAGTAATGACACAGTGCCGCGCTACCTTGAAGGGCGTCAATGGGCCCCCAACAACACGGTCGCCACCATGTCCAATGCGATGGATGTGTCCGAGCCCAGCAACTGGCCCAGGGTTGAAGCCATCTTTGCCCATCAGGGCTGGGATTTGAATGAGTTGACCGGCCTGGCCCTGGATGAGGACGCCACCCGCGCCTCGCTCAAAGCTCTGGAGCGGGACGGTTATGTATCCGAGCCCCATGCGGCTATTGCGGCGGCGGCTTTGTCCCAAACCTTGGCGGACGATGAACGGGGGATCTTCCTGGCCACGGCGCATCCTGCCAAGTTCAAGGATGTGGTTGACCGGGAATTGGGATTGAACCTGCCGTTGCCCGAAGCCCTGGCGGCGGTCGCGGCCAAACCTGTATTGTCAGCGGAACTGCCCGCCGACTTTGCACTGCTTAAAGCCCACCTGCTTGAACGGTTGATGTAAGCGCCCCGCAACAGGCCGGCCATTCAGGTCGGCCTGTCCAACGCCATGAAAAATTGGCATTTGATTCGTAAGTCCTTTAGCAAAGCCGGCAAGCTTGACTAAGCTTTAGCCATGGAATCTGCCATGGATAATTGGAATGGACTCTGGCACCGCCGCCGTGAATCTCAGTTTGGATTTCCCCCCTCAATTGCTTGCCGAACTGGGCAAGCTGCAGGCCAAATTTATCCGCGGGGAAGACGTACTCCTGCCCCTGTGCCGCTTGTTGGCGGAGCAAAGCGAATCCGAAGCTGTGCTGATGATCAATGCCGATGCCATGTTCAGCGAAGATATGCCTGCTGCCGCGTCCTGTTGGTGCCGGGATCCCGTGCGTTATCTGACGCTCTGGAAGGATGTCCGCAATTGGCCCTTTGCCGGCCAGGAACAACTGGTGCATTGTTGGCACAAGTTTGTGGTATGGCCGGTCAAACAAAGCAACACCCTGGTGTTCTTTCACACTCCCAGCGAGGAGTGGTTTTCATTCCTGCTCGGCTTTGGTGATTTGATTGCGGAAATACTCATGGGGGTGTTCACCCTGCAAGCGGCCGACTGGCGGGAGAAAATTGGCCAGCAGATCCCCAGTGCCTTTGACAAGGAATTATTCCGCTCCATCGTCAGCAACAGCGACGATCTGATCCTGGTGGTGAGCCGAACTGCCAAAGGCAGCAGCGAAATTATCTATGCCAATGCCGCGGCAACCTGTGTTTCCCTGTTCCCCCGCAGTCAGTTGATTGGCCAGCCGGTCAGTTTGCTGTTCCCACCCGGGCCGGATAATCCCGAGGCCGAAGATCTGCAGCAAGCCCTGGAGCTGCAGCGGGATTTGGATTTCGAACTTTACTGCTACCGCGCCGATGGCGAGCGCGCTTTGGTGCAGCTGCATCTGGTCGCGCTGGAGCAAAGCAGTGATGCCAGCTTGTTTGCCTTGCTTGGGCGCGATCGTACCGAACAGCGTCAGTTGGAGCAGACCATGGCCCGAACCCAGAAAATGCAGGCCATTGGCCAGCTGGTGGGGGGCATAGCCCATGACTTCAACAACATTCTCGGAGTGCTCAAGGGTAATCTGGAGCTGGTCCAGTTAAAAAATGTGGAGCCCAAGCTGGACAATTACCTCAATACCGCACTGAAGGCCTGCCAGCGTGGCACCGAGCTGACCCGCAGACTGCTGCAGTTTTCCCGTGAGGAGCAGTTCAATGCCTGCAATTGCCAGGTCAACCAGGTGATATCGGATCTGCAGGAACTGTTTGCCAAGTCGCTTACGGCCAAGATCCGCCTGCAGGTCAAGTTGACACCAAATTTGCCTGATATCCGGGTCGATACGGGGGATCTTGAGGATGCGCTGCTCAATCTGGTGCTCAATGCCAAGGATGCCATGAATGACAACGGGGTATTGACCATAGGCACCGGGGAGTCTGAACTCTGCGGTTTTTTACCCGGGCTTGGCTCGAAAGTGCCGGTGGAGTCGGGCCGTTATGTATGGATCTCTGTGCTGGATTCAGGTTGCGGCATTCCTTTGCGACTGCTGGATAAAATTTTTGACCCCTTTTTCACCACCAAGGACAAAAGTAAGGGGACAGGTCTGGGTTTGGCCATGACCTATGGTTTTGCCAAGCGCTCCCATGGCTATTTGAATGTGTTGCACACGGGCTCCGACGGCACGGAGTTCAGGCTGTGGTTTCCTGCCGTCAGTGCCAAAACGCAACCACAGACAGATGTGATGGCGGAGGCCGACCTGTGCCAGGTGAAGGGCAAGGTCAGGGCGCTGCTGGTGGATGATGAGGTCGAGTTGCTTCGGGTGCTGACGGACTACTGTGAACTTCTGGGGATCGAGGTGGCGGCATACAGCGATCCCCATGAGGTGCTGGCGTTATCCCGTCAGGGTGATATCGATGCGGATCTATTGATCACCGACGTGTTGATGCCGGGGGGTATCAACGGTTATGAGCTGGCCAGTGAACTGGATGCGAAAAAGCCCCTGAGCGTGTTGCTGATCTCCGGATTTATCGGTGACATAGGGGTGAATCACCATGAGGAAATGCCCTACAAGGTGTTGCATAAACCCTTTGAGCTCAATGGGTTTGCCCTGGCGCTGGCGGAAGTGGGTATAGCGTTTGTCAACAAGGATGCGAGGCAGGCATGGAACAGTTAAAGGTGTGGATAGTGGATGATGACGAGGACTACTGCCATCTGATGCAAGAAGTACTTGAGGATGGCTTTGATGTCAGGGCCTTTGTCGACGCCAGGAGTTACCGGGATCTTATTACCCGGGAACGGCCGGATATAGTGCTGATGGATATCAATCTGCCGGATTCCAGTGGTATTTCCCTGTGCAGGGAATTGCAGGAATCGGAGCTGGATACTGCGGTCATTTTTGTATCTGGCATGAATACCCTGGAAGAGCGGCTTAAGGCCTATGAGGCCGGTGCCGTGGACTTTATTGCCAAACCATTTGAGCTCAAGGAGCTATTGGCAAAGACCCACGCGGTTGGTCACTATCAGGCGAAAAAGCGCTCGCTGGAGCAGGCCGAATCCATGTCGCGCAATATGGCCTTTCAATCCATGGGCGAGTCGGCCCAATATGGCGCCGTGCTGCAATTTTTCCGCCAATGCTTTCTGTGCCGGGATTTTCAAACCCTGGCCGATGCCTTTTTTGAGCTGATGGAGCAACTCAATCTGAATACCTGCCTGGAGATCCGGGTCAAGGATACCCATTATTTTGTGCCTGAGCATACGCCCATCAGCCCCATAGAGGCCAACATCTTTGAGTTGCTCGACAGACAGGGCAGGCTCTATGACTTTGGCGCCAGGACTGTGTGCAACGACAGGCATGTGTCTTTTCTTATCAAAAACATGCCACTACAGGATGAAGTCTTGTATGGGCGTGTGCGGGACATCATAGCCGTCGTCGTCGAGGGCCTGGAGGCCAGGGTGCTGGATATACAACGCCAGAATGCTTTGGCAAGCCTGGTGGCCGATATCGGCGCGCTGCTGGAGGGTCTTGGTGATTCCATCCGCCAGAGCGATGAGGCTTTTGGCCGCGCCATGGTCAATATCACCAATGACATTCGGGCCAGCTTTCATGTACTCGACATGACCGAAGAGCAGGAACGATTTTTTGCTGCCTTGGTTGAGCGTAACCTGCAACAGGCCAAAACAGCATCCCAGGCATTCATTGCCGTGAAAGATTCACTGTCATCTATTTTGGATATGCTGAAATCGAGTTCGTAACATTTTAAAAACAAAGCTTGATCCCGGTCACGCCCTCTCCGGATCAAGCTTGGCTATAGTGGGTAAAGTGACCACTATTGACTAGTATTTAGTTTATAAGCTTATGCCGGCGCAGGAGATGCCTATGCTTAACCGATTGATGCGGGACCATAAACACATTGCCATACTTCTGAAGATATTGAAGAGCAAGGTACTCAAACTGGAAGAGGGGGAATACGTCAACTTCAATCTGGTACGTGACGTTATCGAGTACATGCAGGGTTACGCCGAGCACAGTCATCATCCTCTGGAAGAGATTATTTATGACTATTATCTCAAGGCCAATCCGGAGCAAAAGCGCATCAACCGCTTGAGTGAGGAGCATGCCCGTCTGGTGGAAGCCTCTGGCACCCTGATGGCGACACTGAATTTAATTCTCAATGATGTGGTGGTAGCCAAGGATAAGCTGATTTCCGAGCTGAAAAACTACGTTCAGATGCAGGAACATCACATGCTGTTCGAAGAGCGGGAGATTTTTCCGCAGCTAACCTTTGCCTTGAGTGACAAGGACTGGGCTACTATCAATGAGCTGTGTCTGCAGAAACTGATAGATGACCCGTTATTCAGTGATAACGACAATCAACTATTTGATGAACTGAGAAATTATTTGGCTGTCGCTGAATAGCAGCCATTAAAAAGAGCGCCGGTTGGCGCTCTTTTGTTCAGGATACATCAGACCATCAAACTGTCGATATCGTAATCGAAATTACTGTCTATATCCTGCAGCTCTTTGAGCAGACGGTGCTTGTCCTTCAGCGCCTCTATCTCTCTCCACTTACGCTTTTTGGTACAGCCCCTGGAGCGATTTGGTCTTTCAACGACTTCATCTAGCGCACTACCATAGTCTAAACGATCCATGGCAACCTCCTGTTGTTGTGTGTTTTGTCAGCAACTAAATACCACAATAGAGGAATAGGGTGCAAGATTTGTGTTTCAATTATGTTAACTGCAAGTGACGTCTGGATGAAATCTTGTTGTTTGTTAGGTGGTTAGCGTAACGCATTGAAAAATAAGGCCAGCATGTGCTGGCCTTATTTGATGTTACAGGTGTCCCTGGCGGAAAAGCCGGATCAATCTATTGCTGGAACCATCAAGATCGGTACTTTCTTCTGCCGCACCAAGCCGTGCCAGCACATCATTACCCAGGGTTTTGCCGAGTTCGACTCCCCACTGATCGAAGGAGTTGATTTGCCAGATAACCCCTTGCACAAAGGTGCGGTGTTCGTACAGGGCGATAAGAGCGCCCAGAGTCTGTGGAGTCAACTTATCCATCAACAGGGTATTGCTGGGTTTGTTGCCATCCATCACTTTATGACGCGCTATTATGGCCTTGTCCTGGTCACTGAGCTTGCTGCCGGCAAGTTCGGCCAGAGCCTCTTCAAAGGTACGTCCCTGCATCAGCGCCTGGGTCTGACCAAAACAGTTGGAGGCCAACTGTGTATGGTGTTCACCCAGGGGATTGTGGCTTTGCAGTGGCATGATGAAGTCTGCTGGAATAAGGGCTGTACCTTGATGCAACAGCTGGTGATAAGCGTGTTGGCCATTGGTACCTTCACCACCCCAGATCACCGGGCCGGTATTGAAATCTACCCGTTCACCATCGAGGGTGACAGATTTGCCGTTACTTTCCATATCCAACTGTTGGAAGTAGGCCGGCAAACCGCGCAGGTAATGATCATAGGTCAACACCACATGGGATTGGGCATTGAAAAAGTTGCTGTACCAGACCGACAGCATGCCCATAATCACCGGCATGTTTTGTGCCAGTGGCGCTTCGACAAAATGCCTGTCCATGTCTCTGGCGCCCTGCAGCAGGGCACGGAAGTTGTCCATGCCCACCATCAGCGCTATGGGCAGACCAATGGCTGACCAGAGTGAATAACGGCCGCCGACCCAATCCCACATGGGAAATATATTGGCCTCATCCATGCCAAAGGCGGTTGCCTTGGCGACATTGGAGGTGATGGCGGCAAAATGCTTGGCTATATCCCGCTGACTGCCACCCTGACTCAGGAACCAGTCGCGGGCGCTGAGGGTGTTGGTCAGGGTTTCCTGGGTGCCGAATGACTTGGACGACATCAGGAATAGGGTGGTTTCCGGATCCACCAGTTTGAGTTTTTCCACCAGAGAGGTGGCGTCGACGTTGGCCACAAAGTGACACTTGAGTTTACCGCTCCAGTAGGGGCGCAGCGCCTGGGTGGCTATCTTGGGACCAAGAAAAGAGCCGCCAATACCAATGCTGACAATGTCGGTAATGGCCTTGCCGGTATAACCGCGCCACTCACCCGAGGTGATGGCTTCAACAAAGGCCTCCATCTTGGCCAGTGTCTGTTGTACTTCGGGCACAATATTTTGGCCATCGACATCAATTTCACTGTCGGCGCTGGCCCGCAGTGCTGTATGCAGCACTGCCCGCTGTTCAGTGGTGTTGATGCGTTCACCGGCAAACATGGCGCCTATCTTGTCCTTGAGGTTGGCGCTTTGTGCCATGGCCAGCAAAGACTGCATCACCTCTGTGGTGATCCGGTTTTTTGAGTAATCCAGCATCAGGCCCGCCGCTGATACCGACATGGCTTCGGCACGCTTGGGGTCCTCGGCAAACAGGCTGCGCATATGCGGCAGCTGTTGGCTGAGGCGTTGCAATGTTTGCCACTGGGGATAGCTATTCATCACTGTCATTGATCCACTTCCTGAAATCAGTCGGCCAACTTGGCCTTGAGCATGTCTTCGAGCTTGCCCTGATCTATGGCGAAGTTACGGATCCCTTCGGCCAGCTTGTCGACGGCCATGGCATCCTGGTTAAACTCCCAGCGGAACTGGGCTTCGGTCAGGGGATCAGCTGGTTGTTCAATGCTGGTGGCGGCGGACAGTTTGCGCACCACTGGGGTGTTGCTGTTGGCCAGTTCTTCCAGCAATGAGGGGCCAATGGTCAGACGATCGCAGCCCGCCAATTCGATGATTTCGCCGGTATTGCGGAAGCTGGCCCCCATCACCACGGTGTCGTAACCATGGCGCTTGTAATAGTTGTAGATCTCGGTCACCGAGACCACGCCCGGATCTTCGGCGGCGCTGTAGTCCTTACCTGTGCTCTTTTTGTACCAATCAAGGATGCGACCGACGAAGGGAGAGATTAAAAATACCCCGGCCTCGGCACAGGCGCGGGCCTGGGCGAAGCTGAACAACAGGGTCAGGTTGCAGTTGATGCCTTCCTGCTCCAGTTCCTTGGCAGCACAGATACCTTCCCAGGTGGAGGCCAGCTTGATCAGGATCCGTGACTTGTCTATGCCGGCATCCTGATAAAGCTTAATCAGCTTATGGGCCTTGGCGATGGAGCCTTGTTTGTCAAAGGATAGTCTGGCATCCACTTCGGTGGAGATACGGCCCGGAACCAGTTTCAGGATTTCCAGACCGATATTGACCGCCAATTTGTCACCGGCATCTTCAATTTGTTGTTCCAAATCATCGCTTTGTGCCTGCGCCCAGGCCACGGCATCGTCAATCAGGGGAGCATATTCAGGGATCTGGGCTGCCTTGAGGATAAGCGATGGGTTGGTAGTGGCATCTTCGGGTTGATAACGTTTTATCGCCTCAATATCACCTGTGTCCGCCACTATGGTAGTCAGTGACTTCAATTGCGCTAAGGTATTCGCCATGGATCTTATCCTTCTCAATGGGCCCGTTGGCCGCAGAACTTCGCTCCTGATATTAGAAGCCATTTGAGTCTGATTTCCAACCGTTCATGAAAAAAAATTACCAAATTGAACTGAGTGTTTCAGCCTGCACATGCCAGTGATGAAAAAGCCACTGCAGGCAGTGGCTTTTAATCTAGACGATCTTTGTTACTTCAGTACTGCAACTTTCTCAGAACCTGTCACCACGGCTTCCACCCGACGGTTGGCGGCGTGGGCTTCGTCGCTGTTGCCATCCATCACCGGCATGGTAATACCATAACCTTTGGCGGAGACTCTTGAAGCTGCGATACCATACTTTTCAACCAGCACCTTGGCAGTAGCCTGGGCGCGCTTGTCAGACAGCTTGAGGTTGTAGTCGGGATTGCCCACGTTGGAGGCATGGCCGCCAATCTCAACGGTAGAACCTGGATGTTGGTTCATGTAGTTGGCCAATTTTTCGATATCAGCATAAGAATTTGGGTTGATGACCGAAGAATTGTTGGCAAAACGCAGTGAACCCAAGGTATAGGTGCTGACATCATCTTTGTAGATGGTGCAGCCTTTGCTGTCGACCTTGTGATTGGATGGGGTTGCCGGACATTGGTCCTGCTCATCAAATACGCCGTCCATATCACTGTCTTTGGGCTCTTCCTTCACCATGGGCACAGGAGCCGGTGCCGGCGCTGCCTTCTTGGACTCGCCGAAACGGTAGCTCAGTTCCAGGCCCCAGTAATTGCTTTCCATTTCCAGGGTATTGAAGGCGTCGTCATCCAGATTTTCATAGCGGCGGTATTTGGCTTGCAGTTTCAGATTCTCGGTCAGTTGATAACCGACACCTGCGCCAATATAGGGGGCTATGCCACTGTCGCTGTAGTACTGACCACCGCCATCTTTGTTGTTGTACAGCAGGTAATCCATGGCACCGGCTTCGGCTGACAGACTCCACTTTTCGGCGATGGGGAAAAAGGCCACCAAGCCCAGGCTCAGGCCTCGGGCGCCGACATCGTTGAGCACGTTGCTGTAATCGACCCATTCGGCGCGGCCCAGATCGCGATAGCCCAGTTCAACACCGAAATGTTCATTAAACAGGAAACCACCAAACACATCCCAGGCATAAGGATCATCTTCACCACAGGTCATCATGGTTTTCTGATCGCAATTGGGTTCGTAGTTGTTGATACCTAAACCTGCGCCCGCATACCAGGGGCTGAGGCCGTCTGCTGCATTGGCAGCGAAGGGCAGTGCCGATACCAGCAGTAATGCTTTCAAAGAATTGTTCATCATTAATCTCCAAGTCCATTATTGTGTGACTGTGCCAGTATGCTCGGTGAGCACGGTCCGCACTTGTGCTGGCGCTTTCCTGATATTATTAGCGGACCCTGAATATTATCGCTGCCAGACGGGCTTTGCGCCATATAGTGCGGAGCAAATTTATGATTATCATAAAAAAAGCACCCATTTGGGTGCTTTTTTACTAACGGCGTTTACCACATGTTAACAACTCAGCGGGTCCAGACCCAGTTTTCGATGTAGCTGGGGTCCACGCCATTGGCCTTGATGTAGTTCTTATGGTCTACCAAGCGCTGCAACATATCAGTGGTGATGGCCACGTGTTGGGTTTCATCAATCACACCTTGCTGGAACAGTTTGTAGGCCATATCTATCACCAGGTGATAACGGGAGGTACCGTTACGCACGCCCATGTCGAATGGAGTGGTGGTAGAACCTTCTTCTTCGTAGCCTTTGATGCGGAATCGACGACTGCCCTTGTAATCAAAGATCAGTTTCTTGATGGTATTGGGGTAGCCATGGTAGTTGAACACCACACCCTTATCTTTGGTGAAGATCTCATCCATCATCCATGGCTTTTCCTGGAACTTGCGGCTGCCAAGACCATTGGAGTTGAGTTCCGACACGCTGACAAAGCGGATCCTGACCCTTGGCAGCAGCTCGCGGATAAGTACCAGCGAGGCCATACATTCCTGAGTAACATAGTCACCACAGCCTGCCAGCACCACGTCCGGATTATCATCGGAGGCGAAGTCCCACACCATGATGCCGTCTTTTGCCTGCTTGCGGGCTTCATCCAGGGTCAGCCATTGTGGCAGATCTTTCTTGCCTGCAACCAGAATGTTGAGCTTGTCACGGTCGCCAAAGGCACGCTCGGTATAAACCAGGGTGCTGTTGGCATCGGCCGGCAGATAGGCCGAGATAATCTCAGGGTGTTTCTCCAGCATGGCGCCCAGGAAGGACGGATTCTGGTGCGAGTAACCGTTGTGATCCTGACGCTCCAGCAGAGATGACAGCACCACGTTGCACGATGGCAGCGGCTTGCGGAAATGTACTCCTTGGCTGGCATAGACATACTTACAGTATTGGTCGGCCATGGAAGACACCACCTGAGAGAAGGCCTCATAGGTTGGGAACATGCCGTGACGACCTGTGACTGTGTAGCCGTGCATCATACCGAACAGCAGGTTCTCCGACAGCAGTTCCATCACCCGACCATCACGGGTCATGTCAACGTCCCAGCTTTCGATGGGCCATTGCCAGGCTCGATCTGTCTCTTCGAATACCGCCTGCAACTGGTTGGAGTAGGTTTCGTCGGGGCTGAATATCCGCAGGTTGCGTTGATCGCGGTTCAGTTTGAAGGCATCGCGCATCCACTCGCCCATCTTGTTCATGGAGAAACCGCGATGTCCTCTTGGTACTTCAGGACCATAGGCCAGTTTGGTCAGATCCGGGGTGGACAGGGCGCGCACCATTTCACCACCGTAGGACAGTTTCTGGCGACCGCAGCTCAATTCTTTGGGCGGGATCAGTGACTGAATGTCCTTGTCGAAGATCAGCTCACCCTGTTCATTCATATGGTACAGGTCGCTGAAACCGTAACTTGCCAGCCACTTGTCCAAGGCTTCCAGATGCCCCTTGTCGGTGGCGCATTTATTGACAATGACCTGGTGAGATTCGCAGTTGCCTTCCAGCTTTTTGCCCTTGTCTTCGGCAACGCCGGTCCAGCCCTTGGCGGTACGCATCAGGATCACCGGCCAGCGGGGTTTGCACACGTCTTCGCCATTGCGGGCGCGGGTCTGAATGTCATTGATCATGGCATAGGCTTGATCCATGGCGTTGACCATTTGTACATAGACGTCTTCTTGGCCCTGGTCATCCACTATGATGGGGAAATAGCCCAGGCCACGGAATTCCAAATCCAGTTCTTCGTGACTCATGCGACCCATGCGGGTTGGACCGGAGATCTTGTAGCCGTTGATATGTACAATTGGCAGCACCGCGCCGTTGGTGGCCGGATTGACCAGGCGGTTGGCGTACCAGGATGCCGCCAGTGGGCCGGTTTCCGATTCACCGTCGCCGATCAGTACAGTGGCAATCAAATCCGGATTATCAAGCACAGCACCCCAACCCACTGACAGGGAATACCCCAGCTCACCACCTTCAAGGATTTGTCCGGGAGCTTCCGGATTGGCATGGGATGGATAACCATAGGCTGCTGAAAATTTCTTACAAATGTCTTCGATGCCGGTTTCATTATAAGGAATGGTTTCCGGATAGAAGTGGCTCAGTGAACCTTCAATGAACAGGTTGGCCTGAACAGCGGGGAAACCGTGGCCTGGGCCGACGAGATAAAGGAACGGACGCTTGTGTTTGACAATGAGGCGGTTAACGTTGGCGTATACAAAGTTAATCCCTGGACAGGTACCCCAGTGTCCAAGCAGTCTGGGCTTGATATCACTGTGGGCCAATGGACGTTTATGCAAAACGTTTTGTTTAAGATAAATCTGTGACGTGGCCAGGAAGTTGGTGGCACGCACATATTTTTTCAGGGCGGTAATCTCATGCTGCTGTGTCATGGTAAGCCTCTTACTGCACAAAGATGATTAAAGTGAACTGGATTGCTTGGCGGTAACTATAGTTGTAATTAAATTACAAAAACGTGCCCTACCTCCAATTTTACTCAGAATAATTGTCTGCTTGTGTTTGGTTGCCTGGTTGTAAAGATTGTGTTTTGCAGTATTTAACAGTAGTTATCCGGTGGATTTTTGCCTGCCTCAGTCGATGCTGTGGCATTTAACTGTGAGCTTGATCACAAGGTGATTTTCCAATACTGTGCTACTTTGCAGCGCCCGGCGCGCCCATGGTTGAACGCCAGGTCTTTATCAGTCCTGTACAACAATAGATAAGCTGTTCAGCCTGTCATTCATCGGCCCTTTGAGACCGGTGTTTTCATTGGAAAGAAGCAGAATCCCATGTTAGAAACCATAGTGAATTTTTTGAACGCTCTGTTGTGGGGCAAATTATTGGTGTACGGCCTGGTTGGTGCGGGCTTGTATTTCACCGTCAGACTGGCTTTCATTCAGCTCACCCATTTTCGCCATGGGATCAAGGTATTGACCATCAGTCGCCAGGGCGGTAACAGCGGCTTGTCATCATTTCAGGTGTTTTGCACCAGCATGGCCGCGAGAGTTGGTGCAGGTAATATGGCCGGTGTTGCCGTTGCCATTGGGACTGCGGGCCCTGGTGCCGTGTTTTGGATGTGGGCCATTGCCGTTCTGGGTATGGCAACGGCGATGATAGAGTCCACCCTGGCGCAGGTATATAAGGTTAGGGACGAGGATGGACAATTCCGCGGTGGCCCTTCCTATTATATGGAAAAGGGACTTGGACAGCGTTGGATGGGCGTGCTGTTTTCCTTGTTTCTGATCCTGGCCTTTGGCTTGGTCTTCAATGCGGTACAGGCCAATACCATCAGCGGTGCCATGGAGCAGGTGTTCGGTGTTGATCCCCTTTATGTTGGCAGCCTGACAGTGCTGGCCAGCGCCTTTGTCATCATGGGCGGGCTGCGCAAGGTGGCCAGAGTGTCTGAGATCATTGTGCCTTTTATGGCCCTGGCATACATAGCCATTGCACTGGTTGTGGTTTTCTCCAATCTGGAGAAGTTGCCGGAAGTGATTGAGTTAGTTATCAAGAGCGCTTTTGGTTGGCAGGAGGCGGTCGCCGGTGGTGTGGCTTACAGCGTGGCTCAGGCCATGCAGGCCGGGATCGCCCGGGGACTGTTTTCCAACGAAGCCGGTATGGGCAGCGCCGCCAACGTGGCCGCCAGTGCCACACCAAACCCCAACCATCCCGCATCCCAGGGCTTTGTTCAGATGATGGGCGTGTTTTTCGACACTATTGTTATCTGCACAGCCACTGCTGCCATCATTTTGCTCGCCGGTGATATGGGTGGCGATGGCGACGGTATCAAGCTGACAATAGACGCGCTTACCAGTCATGTGGGAGCCTGGGGTGCCACCTTTATTGCCGGTGCCATACTGCTGTTTTGCTTCACCTCCATCATTGCCAACTACTCCTACGCTGAAACCAACGTCATGTTCCTTAACGGCAACAGCAAAAAGGGCCTGCTGTCGTTTCGTATGCTGGTGTTGGGCATGGTGATGTTCGGCTCCCTGGCGAAGATTTCTCTGGTGTGGGATCTGGCGGATGTGTCCATGGGCCTGATGGCAATAGTCAATATTGTCGCCCTGGTGATGTTGTCGGGACTGGCTATTCGGGTGATTAACGATTATCGCCAGCAACTGGCCAATGGCGACATGCCGGTGTTCGATCGCCGTAAGTTCCCCGAACTGGAAGGACAGCTGGGCGAGGGGGTCTGGACTGATGCACCCAAGAGCTCAGTTGCCGATCCAGCCTGATTAGGCGATTGTCCCAATCTAATCAACCACGCTTTCGGGCGTGGTTTTTTCATCTCGCGTCAGTATCATAATGGCTACGCAGCCAATAAGAGAGAAAACCATGCTTGTCCTTGTATCTCCAGCCAAAACCCTGGATTACGACAATCCGGCCACTACATCCAGGTACAGTTTGCCCGAACTGCTGGATCACAGTCAGGAACTGATCGAGGTCTGTCGTACTCTGACACCCGCCGATATTGCCAGTTTGATGAAGGTCAGCGACAAGATTGCCGGATTGAATGCGGCCCGATTTGCCAGTTGGAGTCGGGACTTTACGCCGGAGAATGCCAAGCAGGCGCTGTTCGCCTTTCGTGGGGATGTTTATACGGGCCTGGACGCCGACACTCTGACCGATGCCGAATTGGATTATGCCCAGCAGCATCTGCGTATCCTTTCCGGGCTGTATGGGGTACTCAAACCCTTGGATCTGATGCAGGCCTATCGTCTGGAAATGGGCAAGCCCCTGGCCAATGGACGTGGGAAAAATCTCTATGAGTTCTGGGGCGATATCATCACGGATAAGATCAATGAACAGCTTGCAGCTCAGGGCGATGATATTGTGATTAACCTGGCATCAAACGAATACTTTAAGTCGGTTAAACCCAAGCGGCTGAATGGCACCCTGGTGACGCCTGTGTTCAAGGATGGCAAGAACGGTCAGTACAAGGTCATCAGCTTTTTTGCCAAGCGGGCCCGCGGCATGATGACCCGTTTTATTTTGCAGCAAAAACCGCAACAGATAGCCGATCTGCGCTGTTTCAATAGCGGTGGTTATTATTACTGTGAAGCCCAGTCCAGCGAGTTTGAGCCCGTATTCCTGCGGGAAGAGCAATAAGCTTCCTGGCACGGACAAAAAAAGCGCTGCATTGGCAGCGCTTTTTTGTGTCAGCGTGGGCCTGATTTAATTCTGTGCCACTTTATTTTTTGGTTACCGGAATTGGCCGCAATTCAATGTCTGAATTGGCCATCAGATAGGCAAACTGGGCGTATGCCGCCACATTCTGGGCCAGGGCCTTGGGATTTATTTTGTCCAGAGTATCGTTTGGCGTGTGGTGGAAATCGAAATAATCGATGCCATTCTGCCGCAGAGATGCTACCGGTACGCCCAGTTCCGGCAGCATTGACACGTCAGGCCCTCCAGAGGCCTGATTATTACCGGCGGCCACGCCAATCTTAGCCATGTCGGCACTGAGCTCAAGCAGCTGTGGCAACGCCTTGTCATTGACTTTCCAGTCCAACTGGTAAATCCTGCCGGCGCCAAAGTCTGATTCTGCGGCAATATAGTGTTTGTCCATTTCAGCGGCATGGGCCTTTGCATAGGCTTTCCCACCGATCAATCCCAACTCTTCTGCGGCGTAAAGTACCACCCGTACGGTTCGGGCCGGTTTCCGGGGCAGCTCCTGAATAAGTTTGCCGGCAGCGGTCACAATGGCGACGCCTGCACCATCGTCAATTGCACCGGTTCCTTCATCCCAGGAATCCAAATGGGCGCCAATCAGTACGATTTCATCGGCCTTGCTGCTGCCGGTTACCTCGGCAATGACATTGTAGGATGTGGCTTGCCCTTGGGATTGCGGGGACAATTTAAGCGACAACACCACCTTGGGGTCGCGCTTCAGCATGGCGTCAATCAAATCCGCGTCCGGATTTGATATGGCCGCGGCAGGAATTTTGTTGACCCCGTCCTGATAACGCATCATGCCTGTATGGGCCATGCGATCCGAATCCGTGCCTATGGAACGGATAATGACTGCCAAGGCACCTTTCTCTGCTGCGGCGACAGCACCTTGGGAGCGTCCGGGGACGGATTTACCATAGCCGGCGCCTGTCTTGGCTCTTTCGGTTTTATGGTCAATAAAGACTATCTTGCCCTGGACCTGCGCCAAGTCTGCCGCTTTAAGCTCATCCAGGTTGGCAAAGCGAATGATCTCGGCTTCGATACCTTGTTCTGGGGTTGCCACGCTGCCACCCAGAGCCGTGATCACCAATTTTTGAGGGAAAGGGAAGGTAATATTTGCCTGGGCATCACCACGTAGCCACACGGGCACCATGACGGGCTCCTTGTAGACGCGGTCAAACCCCAGCTGCTTGAGTTTTGTCTCGGCCCAGGCCACTGCGCGGGTATCGGCTTCTGAGCCCGGTAGTCTCGGGCCCACTTCCACTGTCAGTGACTCGACTATGTCATAGCCTAAAGAAGATGCCTGGGCCTGCTCGGCTAATTGACTGGCAAGTTGTTGAATCGAGTCTTCTGCTCGCACCAGATGGCTGAAAGAGAGGGCGGTGACAATGGCACTGGCAAGCAAGTGACGGGATAGGGATTTCATGGGTTTCCTCTGTTTTTATAAGCTAGGTCGCATTTTGGAGAACAATCTAGCAAAAAGTGTGCTTTATGTCCCGACTCTATCCGTAAGGCAACGCTATATTAGGCAGGGGTTAGTATTAGGAGAACCTGCTGGTAATGAACATAGAATTGATGCAGCAGCGAGCTGATAACGCGGTTGTGCTGCTAAAAGCACTCGCCAATGAAAGACGGTTGTTTATTCTTTGCCATCTGCTCAATGAAGGGGAGATGTGCGTCGGGGAAATGAACAAGAAACTTGGATTGAGTCAATCGGCGCTTTCCCAGCATCTGGCTTGGCTGAGAAAAGACAATCTGGTGACAACCCGCAAAGAGGCGCAGACGGTATTTTATTCACTTAAGAGTGATGAAGTTAAAGAAATCATTCACTTGTTGAATAATATTTACTGCCATTAAGCAGAAACAAAAAAACCGGCGTTAGCCGGTTTTTTTATAAAAACGTCAAATTAAGCAGCCAGTGCTTTGATCCTGGCGTTCAGGCGAGCCTTATGACGGGCAGCCTTGTTCTTGTGGATCAGACCTTTGGTTGCCATACGGTCAACGATAGGCTGAGCTACAGCGAACGCTTCGGTAGCAGCTTTGTGGTCACCGCTCTTGATAGCAGCGATAACTTTCTTAACATAGGTACGCAACATTGAGCGACGGCTGGCGTTGTGCTGACGACGCTTTTCAGATTGAAGCGCGCGCTTCTTTGCAGACTTGCTATTAGCCAAGGTGCAACTCCTAAAAACTTGGGTTTATAACTTTTAAAGGCCGAGGAATATGCCTGCATTCTGCCATTTTGTCAATGACAATGATTGAATATCCATCATAAAGACAAATTAATCCAACCGACTTGGCTATCTTCAACCCAACTCGTGTAAAATGTCGCGCAATTCTACCAGCATTTCTGGCTGGGTGACAGAGCCGGATGCGTTTTTCCGCGATTTCGCTGGCATTTTGCAGCACTTTCCAGGGGGCTCCATTGAGCAGAAAATTGGTCAGGTCTGGCCTGATAGTCAGCGCCATGACTTTTATTTCGCGTGTGTTGGGTTTGGTGCGTGACGTGGTGGTTGCCAATTTAATGGGGGCGGGTGCCAGTGCTGACGTGTTTTTCTTCGCTAACAAGATCCCTAACTTTTTGCGACGCCTGTTTGCCGAAGGGGCTTTTGCCCAGGCGTTTGTGCCGGTACTGACTGAATATCAGGAAAAACACACCAGTGAGGAAATTCGCGAGTTGCTGTCAAAGGTTGCCGGCACCCTGGGGGGGCTGGTCACTCTGGTGACCCTGTTTGGCGTTGTGGCTTCGCCTGTGCTGACGGCGCTCTTTGGTGGTGGCTGGTTTGTGGCCTGGCTTAATGATGAGCCCAATGGTGAAAAGTTCGAACTGGCATCGCTGATGCTGAAGATCACCTTTCCTTATTTATGGTTTATCACCTTTACAGCGTTGGCGGGATCGATTCTCAATACCCGTGGGCGCTTTGCTGTTTCCGCTTTTACACCTGTCTTTCTCAATATTGCCATTATCGCAGCAGCCCTGTGGCTGTCGCCGCAGTTGCAGCGGCCTGAGTTGGGACTTGCATGGGGCGTATTTTTTGGTGGTTTAATCCAGTTCCTGTTTCAGATCCCGTTTTTACTGCGGGCCGGTGCCCTGGTGAAGCCCTCTTGGGGCTGGCACCATCCCGGAGTGGTAAAAATTCGCACCCTGATGCTGCCGGCATTATTTGGTGTGTCTGTGTCACAGATAAACCTGCTGTTTGACACCTTTATTGCCTCTTTCCTGGTCACAGGCTCCATCAGCTGGCTTTATTACTCAGACCGGTTATTGGAATTTCCTTTGGGCTTGTTTGGCATTGCCATTGCCACCGTCATCCTGCCGGCCTTGTCCCGCAAACATGTCAACGATGAGGGCCACGAGTTCAGTCGAACCCTCGATTGGGGGATCAGGGCTGTGATCCTGCTGGGTATGCCAGCCATGACAGGCCTTATAGTTCTGGCCAAGCCCATGTTGATGGTGTTGTTTATGCGCGGCGCCTTTGATATTTCCGATGTGACCATGGCGTCCTATAGTCTGATGGCGTACGGATCCGGCTTGCTCAGCTTCATGTTGGTCAAGGTGCTGGCGCCGGGGTACTATTCCCGTCAGGACACCCGCACCCCGGTGCGTTATGGCATAGTTGCCATGGTGAGCAACATGGTATTCAACATTTTGTTGGCCATTCCCTTTGGTTACGTGGGGCTGGCAGTCGCCACTTCCATGTCGGCTTTGCTTAATGCCGGTCTGTTATATCGCGGCTTACATAAGGCCAAGGTATACAGTGCCGGCGCGGCGACCCTGGTATTCTTGGTCAAGGTGACTCTGGCCTGTCTGCTTATGGCGGCGCTGTTATGGTACCTGCTGCCACAGCAGACAGTGTGGCTGGAATGGTCTTTCAGCCACCGGGCCGGCGTTTTGCTGGGACTCATAGGGGCTGGGACCCTGTGTTATGCTAGTGTGCTTTTGGCGACCGGTATCCGTCCCTGGCGGATGAAAGCGGCGGTTAAGGGCTGATTCTCTGTGGCGGCTGTTATATAATCCGCCAATTTACGTTGGCAGTTGTCTAATACGATGGAATTGATCCGCGGGATCCACAACATATTGCCGGCCCACAGGGGCTGTGTGCTGACCATTGGCAATTTTGATGGTGTACATCGCGGCCATGCGCAGGTTATTGCCAGTTTGGTGGAAAAGGCCGAACATTTTGGCCTGCCGGCCACCCTGATGACCTTTGAACCCCAGCCCCAGGAATTATTCCGTGGCGACGATGCGCCGGCGCGCCTGAGCCTCCTGCGCGATAAGATAGTCTTGCTTGATGAGCTGGGTATCGACAGGCTGCTGTGTGTTAACTTCAACCGCAAATTTGCTGATTGGCCGGCCGAGTCTTTTATTGAAGACCTGTTGGTGAAACGCCTTGGTGTGCGCTACCTGGTGGTTGGCGATGATTTTTGTTTTGGCAAAGGTCGACTGGGTAACTTTGACATGCTGAGGCGTGCCGGTGAAAAGTTCGGCTTTGCGGTAGTAAACACCCACAGTTTTACCCTCGGCGATCAAAGAGTCAGTTCCACCGCGGTGCGCGAGCAACTGGCCAAGGGCAACCTGGAACAGGCACGACGTCTGCTTGGCCATCCTTTTACCCTGTGCGGCCGGGTGGCCCACGGGCAGAAGCTCGGTCGCACCCTGGGATTTCCGACCGCCAATATCGCCATGAAGCGCAAGGTAGTGCCTGTGCGGGGCGTGTTTGCGGTGCGCTTGTGGTGGGACGGCAGTGACATTTATGATGGGGTGGCCAATATTGGCTTCAGACCGACGGTCAAGGGGCAGATGTGCCAGCTCGAAGTGCACTTGTTTGACTTTGACGGTGACCTTTACGGACGCCGAGTTGAAGTGGAACTGGTCGCCAAAATACGCGATGAACAGCCATTTGAGTCTTTGGATGCGCTGAAGAAACAGATTACGAATGATGCCGACAGGGCCATGGCGCTGCTTGGCGATGATGCAGGCTAATTGATAGCTTTATTAACGGTATAGGATCGATGAGCGACTATAAAAATACTTTGAATTTGCCGGAAACCGAGTTTCCGATGCGTGGAAATCTGGCCAATCGCGAGCCCGAAATGCTGGCCCGTTGGACCCAGGACAATCTGTACCAACAGATCCGTGACAGCCGCATCGGTCGAAAGCCATTCATTTTGCACGATGGCCCACCGTACGCGAACGGCAGCATTCATATTGGTCACTCGGTGAACAAGATCCTCAAGGACATCATTATCAAGTCCAAGACCATGGCCGGCTTCGATGCCCCCTATGTGCCGGGTTGGGACTGCCATGGTCTGCCTATCGAGCTCAAGGTAGAACAGAAGGTCGGTAAGCCAGGGCAGAAAATCTCTGCCGCCGAGTTCCGTGAGGAATGCCGCAAGTATGCAGCCGCCCAGGTTGACGGCCAGCGTGAAGACTTCAAGCGTCTTGGTGTGCTCGGCGATTGGGACAAGCCTTATCTGACCATGAACTTTGCCACCGAGGCTAACATAGTCCGTTCTCTGGCCAAGGTTATCTCTAACGGCCACCTGCACAAGGGCGTTAAGCCGGTGCATTGGTGTACCGATTGCGGCTCGGCGTTGGCTGAGGCCGAGGTGGAGTATGAGGACAAAACCTCTCCCGCCATCGATGTGGGTTTCAGCGTCACCGACAAGGCCGCTCTGCTGGCCAAGTTTGGCGTGTCTCACTATGACGGCGATATTGCCATGGTGATCTGGACCACGACCCCCTGGACCCTGCCTGCCAACCGCGGTCTGGCCATCAGCGCTGACTTGGATTACGTACTGGTGTCTTTCACCAAGGAAGATCAGACCCGCGCCGTGATAGTTGCCGATGTGCTTCACGAAGATTGCGTGAAGCGCTATGGCGCCGAGTCATTTGACGTGCTGGGCAGTATCAAGGGGGCAGAGCTGGAGCTGATGCGCTTCAACCATCCCTTCCTGGACTTTGATGTGCCAGTGATCCTGGGTGACCATGTGACCACTGATGCCGGTACAGGTGTGGTGCATACCGCTCCTGGCCACGGTCAGGACGACTTTGTCATCGGCCAGAAGTACGGCCTGGAAGTGGCTAACCCCGTCGGTGACAACGGTGTTTACAAGGCCGATACGCCTTTCTTCGCCGGCCAGCATGTGTTCAAGGCCAATGACAATGTGGTGGCGTTGCTGAAAGAGAAGGGCGCCTTGCTGAATCATGTGGGCTACCGTCACAGCTATCCACACTGCTGGCGCCACAAGACACCAATCATTTTCCGCGCCACGCCCCAATGGTTTATCTCCATGGATAACCAGGGACTGCGCAGCACGGCTTTGTCCGAGATAGAAAAGACCCAATGGATCCCTGATTGGGGCCAGAGTCGTATCGAGGCCATGGTGGCTAATCGTCCTGACTGGTGTATCTCGCGCCAACGTACCTGGGGCGTGCCCATCACCTTGTTTGTACACAAGGATACCGACGAGCTGCATCCGGACAGCGTATCACTGATGGAGCGGGTGGCACACAGAATCGAACAGCAGGGCATACAAGCCTGGTGGGATCTGGAAGAGAGCGAAATCCTGGGCGACGAAGCGGCGCAGTACCGCAAAGTGACCGACACCCTGGATGTGTGGTACGACTCAGGCTCCACCTTTGCGTCCGTCGTGGCTGCTCGCCCCGAGTTTCATGGTCAGCCGGTGGACTTGTACCTGGAAGGTTCGGATCAGCACCGCGGCTGGTTTATGTCGTCCTTGATGATCTCCACCGCCATGAATGGCAAGGCACCCTATAAGCAGGTGCTGACCCACGGCTTTACCGTGGACGGCAAGGGCCGCAAGATGTCCAAGTCTATCGGTAACGTGATTGCGCCCCAGGAAGTGACCAATAAGCTGGGCGCGGACATCCTGCGTCTGTGGGTTGCGGCCACCGATTACAGCGGCGAGATGACGGTATCCGATGAGATCCTCAATCGCAGCGCCGACGCCTACCGCCGTATCCGTAACACAGGTCGTTTCCTGCTGGCCAACCTCAACGGTTTCGAGCCTGCCAGTGACATGATTGCTCTCGAAGATATGGTGGCACTGGATCGCTGGATGGTGCGCCGTGCCGACAAGCTGCAACAGGAAATTATCGAGGCATACGAGCAGTACAACTTCCACCTGGTGACCCAGAAACTGATGCAGTTCTGCTCCATTGAGCTTGGCAGCTTCTACCTGGATATCATCAAGGATCGCCAATACACGGCCAAGCGCGAGAGCCATGCCCGTCGCAGCTGTCAGTCGGCCCTGTTCCATATTGCCGAAGCCATGGTGCGCTGGATTGCACCAATTCTGAGCTTCACCGCCGATGAAATCTGGCAACTGTTGCCGGGCGAGCGCAGTGCCTATGTATTTACCGAAGAGTGGTACCAAGGCCTGGCGTCAGTGACAGTCGAAGGCGATCTCAGCGATGACTACTGGCAGCAATTGATTGCCGTGCGCGACGAGGTCAACAAGGAAATCGAGCAGGCCCGCCGCGACAAGCGTCTGGGGGGCTCACTGGAAGCTGCAATTACCCTGTTTACCGATGCCGAGCTGGCGCAGAAATTGACCTTGCTGGGTGACGAGCTGCGCTTCGTACTCCTGACCTCCAATGCCAAGGTTGAAGCCATAGCTGCTGCACCTGAGGCGGCAGTGACTACCGACCTTGCCGGTTTGAAATTGCTGGTGGCCAAGACGGAAGCGGCCAAGTGTGAACGTTGCTGGCATCATCGTGAAGAGGTTGGCAGCATTGCTTCCCACGAAACCCTGTGTCAACGCTGTGTGACCAACATCGAGGGAGAAGGTGAACTGCGTCAGTTCGCCTAAGGGATGAACATGTCACTGAAGTTGAGAGACAGCGGGCTGCGCTGGTATTGGGTTGTGGCCTTGGTACTGCTATTGGACCAAGCCTCCAAACTCTGGGTTATGGCCAATTTTGAGTATAGGGAAACGCTTAACCTGTTGCCCTTTTTCAACCTGACCTACGCCCGCAACACAGGTGCGGCCTTCAGTTTTCTGGCCGAAGCCGGTGGTTGGCAACGTTGGTTATTCGCCCTTGTTGCCTTGGGGTTCAGTTTATTGCTGACCCTGTGGCTAAGACGACAGCCTGCCTCAATGTGGCGCAGCAATTTGGCCTATACCTTGGTCATAGGTGGCGCCATTGGCAATTTGATCGATCGTTTACAGCACGGTTTCGTGGTGGATTTCCTGGATTTTTTCTGGGGAACCAGTCATTACCCGGCGTTTAATATTGCGGATTCGGCGATCTTTATCGGTGCCGCCCTGATCATCATCGACAGTTTTCGCGAGTCAAAGTCTGCCGATAACGGCAGCAAGGCCGCCAAGGAGTAATAAATGTCGGTTCGTTCCTTAGTGTGTCACATGAACATAGTGCTGGCTGATGGTTCTACCGCCGACAGCACCAAAGCGTCGGGCAAACCCGCTCGCCTCAATTTAGGGGATGGCAGCCTGAGTCCTGCGTTTGAAGCTCAATTGGCAGGATTGAAACAAGGGGATAATCATAAGTTTACCCTGGCACCGGAAGATGCCTTTGGCGCCGTGAATCCGGATGCCATTCACCACATGGATCGCAGCCGCTTTCCTGCAGACATGACACTGGAGCAAGGGGTTATCCTGAGTTTCGCCGGTCCAGGTGGCAGTGAAATTCCAGGCATAGTTCGCGAGGTAGCCGGAGATTCTGTCACTGTGGATCTTAACCATCCATTGGCTGGTCACACTGTGACCTTCGAATTGGAAGTGGTTGAGGAACTGTAAATGAGTCAGGCACCACAGATGAATATCCTTCTGGCCAACCCCCGCGGTTTTTGTGCCGGGGTCGACCGGGCTATCAGCATAGTTGAGCGGGCCCTGGAGTTGTTTTCACCACCTATATATGTGCGTCATGAAGTGGTGCACAACAGGTATGTGGTGCAGAACCTGAAGGACAGGGGCGCCATCTTCGTTGAAGAGCTGGATCAGGTGCCGGACAACAGCATAGTGATCTTCTCTGCACACGGAGTGTCCCAAGCGGTCAGAGCCGAGGCAAAACGCCGAGGTTTGAAGGTGTTTGATGCCACCTGTCCTCTGGTCACCAAGGTGCATCTGCAGGTCACCCGTGCCAGCCGTAAGGGAATAGAGTGCATCCTTATAGGCCATGCCGGACACCCTGAGGTGGAAGGCACCATGGGGCAATACGATAATCCTGAAGGTGGTGTCTACCTCATAGAGTCCACCGAAGACGTGGGGCAATTGCAGGTTAAAGATCCCGATAACCTGTGCTTTGTTACCCAGACCACACTGTCGGTTGATGATACCCTGGATATCATTGCGGCCCTGCAAAAACGTTTCCCATCCATTGAAGGTCCCCGCAAGGATGACATCTGTTATGCGACCCAAAACCGTCAGGATGCGGTGCGGTCACTATCCGCTGAGGTGGACCTGCTGATAGTGGTGGGCTCAAAGAACAGTTCCAACTCGAATCGTCTTAAGGAACTGGCTAAAAAGGCGGGTACTGCAGCACATTTGGTGGATACAGCCGAGGATGTGGATCCTGACTGGTTTGGCGGGGTGAAAAAGGTCGCTGTGACAGCGGGCGCTTCTGCCCCCGAGATACTGGTTCAGCAGGTGGTTAATGCTATTACCCTTATTGCACCTAGCACTGTGGTTGAAGTGGAAGGACGCAAGGAAGATACCGTCTTTGCCGTGCCAGTTGAGCTCAGGTAAAAGCACAAAACCAATAAAAAGAGGCGTTTGCCTCTTTTTTTGTATAAAAACGCAGCCGAATATAATGAATCAATCTTTTAGATGCTATTGTTACTGGCAGCTAACATTCGACTCATCTATGATTAACAGGTAGTATGATGTTCTCTATCTAAGATTCGGATTTGCAAGGATAAATTGCCAGATTTTTTGTCAATAAAATGGCATTTTTCGGAGTTTTGACGCCGATGAAATACAGCAGGAATGGTTTTTCACTGATCGAAGTTATGGTCTCACTGGTCATTCTGGTGATAGGCCTCATTGGCATATTCAATCTGCATACAGTTGCCAAACAGAGTAATTTTGAGTCTTTTCAACAAACTCACGCGACTTATTATGCGAACGATATCATCAATCGGATGCGCCTGAATAGAACTCAGTTGGCTGGTTATGCAGGCACATATAATGGCAGTTCTTCCGCTCCCGCCAAGCCATGTATAGGCACAGCTACCGTCTGCACTTTGTCAGAAACCAAAGATTGGGATTTATATCAATGGCAGCAGTTGTTTTTGGGTGCTGCGGAAATCAGTGGTGGCAAAAAAGTTGGCGGCCTGGATACCCCCATCGCCTGTATAGGTGTTGCCGGTAATGATGTCACGGTGGTGATAACCTGGCGCGGTATACGAACAGTCTCCGATGCCGTTGATACCAGCACCACAGGTCTTGCTGCAACTTGCGGCACTAAAAGTGATCGACGACGCGTCTATGTTATTAACACTGTGATCATCTAGGACGATGCTGATGTACGCTTTTTATAAAAAACAGCAAGGTTTTTCGCTGGTCGAGTTGATGGTGGCTCTGATCATAGGTTTGTTTTTATCTGCCGGCATACTATCTATCTTTTCCATGTCGGCAACCAACGTCACCACTACCAGTCAATTCAGTCAAATCCAGGAAAATGGCCGTATTGCCCTGGCAATTTTGGAACGTGACTTAAGCCAGTTGGGTTTTATGGGGGACATCACTGGTACCGACTTTGTTATCGACGGTAATACCACTTTAGATGCCTCTATTCCAGCTGCAGTTACTAATGACTGTATTGGTGCCGGTGCCAATAATGCGACCTTCCCAAAGGATACCCCAGCGCATTTCAGAAAGCTGTGGGGTTATGAAAAGGGAGTAATTGCAGCATCATTGGAATTGAAATGTTTAGATGTCTCTGGCGTCAAGAATAAAACCGATGTTATTCAGATGAAGAGGTTGATTGGACCGAATACGGCTGCTGCGGCTTTACTTACCAACCGCTATTACCTGGCAACGACCGCCAATCAGGCTGTCTTTTTTAACGGCGCCGCCGGAGCTCCCGCCTTGGATAATGCGCGTTTTTGGGAATATCAGCATCATGTTTATTTCATCGCTGTCAATGCAAATAAAGTGCCGGAGCTAAGACGCAAGACACTGTCGACAGCCGGTATGAGTAATGATGAGCAGTTAGTGGAAGGGATAGAGAATATGCGCATCATGTACGGCTATGATAATGATGGTGATGATACCGCCGACAGGTATGTCTCGGCTGAAAATGTGACCGACCAGATGTGGGACAACGAGTTGTTTCAGCGCTTGGTGTCGATTCAAGTTTACTTGTTGGTGCGCGCAGTAGATGAGGACAAGAGTTATACCAATGATGTGCAATACACCTTGGGCGACAAGGCGATTCCGATTGCTGAAACTAAAGATCACTTTAGACGCAAAGTCGTTTCCAGCACCATAGTGCTTGAGAATCCAATGCTGATAAGGAATTGATATGAAAAGAGAACGGGGTATGGTGCTCTTTTTTGCACTGGTTGTACTGGTTATCATGACAGTTATTGGCGTGGCCCTGGCAATGAATTCCAGCCAGTCCCTAAGAATGGCTGGTGCCGGTGCTGAAAGAATAGAAGCCTTTATTTTTGCTCAAGGTTTTCAGGACAAGGTTATCAATGATAACCGTGGTGCCAACTTAGCGAATCTCAGCGCGGACGGTTTAAAAGCGACTGTGAATGATAGCGAAGGAGATGACTTGCGCTCTACCGCGGTTATTACACCACTGCCGACCCCTGCAGTGGGCGGGATAGTCAAAGATGTTTCATGCCAGCGAAGTTCGCGGGCATCGGGTGCCAATTTAATTAGTTGTAAGCGGGCAGAAATCAATACAACCACTACCTTTGGACGCAAGGGGCTCGGACAGTTAACGGTTGTTTCGGGTATTGAGCAACAGGTACTGACAGGAAACTGATGCCATGATTAAGAAATTAGTTTTTAGTGCAATAGCCTCACTAACAGTGATATCTGGTATGAGTTTTGGTGATGACACTGAGCTCTATTTGATAAGTTCGGATGTCAGCACAGGTAAAAGACCCCAGGTACTATTTATATTTGACAACTCCGGCAGTATGTCAACCGAAGATGAAAACACCTCGAGTCCATACTGCTCAGCTGCCGATGAAGCAAGTGGCACTTGTAATTATGCCACTGGGTTTGAAGAATATCTTGCAAGCTATTCTGGATATATCAATAACAAGGGGATTTATTGGAATGCCGGTGGCATAGATAACGGGAGCATGCCCACACCCGATGACCCCAATGATGCTAGGCGATTTGTCGAGGTAAGTAACAACTGTCATCAGGCCCAATTGGCCTTGGCATCCCAGGGGCGCTACACAGGATATCTTTGGGAGTTTAAATCCAGCGGCAATACCTATGAATGGAAAGATTTGGCAGACAATAATGGTCTTAATCAAAAGGATATTTTTGATTGCTATCAGGATTGGACGGAGTCAGATCCTGAGAACCCAGGCGGTAATGGTTCTTATGCTGATGGCTATCCTGCCAATGTAAAAGGCGGGTATGTGAAAGACAGGCCGGCGAAAGTTGGTATTCCGCTTGGCAAGCCTGTCACCTTATATACACCTCACTATCTGGTTTGGTACAAGTGGGTCACCACCACCACCGCGGGGCAATCCAGCGGCGGAGTAAAGTCGCGCCTTGATGTTGCCAAAGAAGCGTTACAAACGGCTCTGGAAAACCTTTCCATTCCCATTGATGCGGGTCTTGCCGTATTTAACCTTAACTATCCTGAAGAGGGATATGCTGATGGCGGGCGTATTGTATCTGCTATTAAAGAAATGACCGCTACCAATAGGGATTCGCTTATTTCTTTGATAAATGGCATGCCGGCACAGACCAATACGCCCTTGTGTGAGACTCTCTATGAGGCTTACCTGTATTTTAGCGGTGGAGCTATCCACTTTGGTAATAAGGATGCCAATAATGCTAAAGATCCTAAGGATAGAATTGATGGTTATGTAGTTAACAATCCGCCCAGTATCATATCCAGCGGTAATTATACCTCCCCATTTAAGACATGTCCTGATGTTGGCTACGTAATCTACATTACCGATGGCGCTCCGACTCTGGATGCCAGTGCAGATACTTTGATTCAGGGGTTAACAGCGAATGCCAAGGAGAAAGGCGATTATAGCCCTTTCACCTATAAGGACTTTGCAGGCATTGCACATACCAGTTACCTACCCGCACTGGCGGCTTACATGTATAACAACGATCTGGTAGTCGGAAAAAAGGATGCCAGCGGGGTTGACAATAAACAAAGTGTACGACTTTTCACCATAGGCTTTTCCGAAGGCGCGGAAGAGGCTGCAGATTTGCTTGAAGAGGCTGCATTCCGAGGCGGAAACCCAAGGATAGAGAAAGAGGTTGATGGTGTAATTGAACCTGGCATATCTACAGGCTATTACGTGGCCAAGAATAAAATGGACTTGGCAAGCGCGATGCATGACGCCCTGAAGTCAATTTTGGCCATCGATTCTTCCTTCACCTCGCCCAGTATTGCCAGCAATAACTTTGATAAAACCCAAACCTATAATTCGGCTTACTATGCCATGTTCCTGCCGAGTGAAGGCCCCCGGTGGAAGGGGAACCTCAAAAAATTGAAGGTAACCTCTTCCGGTGAATTAGTGTCTCCTGGACCTACTGCCAATGCTATTGATGACAAAGGCAATATTGCATCCTCGACCTGTACCTTTTGGAATAGTTGTCCGCGAGGTCTTAGCGATGGCAATAATGTTATCGCCGGAGGGGTCTTGCCTGGGCTTCAAAAATTGTTGAAGCAGAGAAAGATTTTGACCAATGCGGGTGGAGGCTTAACCGATATCGGCAGCGTTTCTGAGTCCACATTGTATGGCCTACTTGGCAGCCCGGCTGCCGTATCTGAGGCTGTGGCGGTACAAGTCCATTTGGATTGGCTTTATGGCGTTGATGTGGGTGACGACGACAGGGATTTGAATATCACCGAAGCCCGGGAAGACATTATGGGCGATCCCTTGCATTCCAAACCATTGGCCATCAATTTTGGACCTTCTACAACCAGTTTGGATGTGAGGGTGCTGGTTGGTACCAACCAGGGCTTGCTGCATATGTTCAAGGATTCAGATACCGGCAGCGGCGATTACAGTGTGGGGTCGGTAGAAGAGTCATGGGCATTCTTACCGGCAGAGTTGATCCACAATATACCCACGCTCAAAGAGAATACTCCCACTGGTAGCCATGATGTTTATGGCATGGATTCTTCCCCGGTGGCTTATACCGAAACCAATTCATCCGGTGCCGTGACTAAAGCCTGGGTCTATGTGGGGATGCGACGTGGAGGTGCGTCCTACTATGCCTTGGATATTACCAAACCTGATGCGCCTGCTTTGGGTTGGGTTATCAATTCAGACAAAGATGGATTTACTGATCTGGGACAGACCTGGTCAGAGCCTGTTGTAACTACGGTTCCCGGGATAGATGGCCCTGTCGTTATTTTCGGTGGAGGTTATAGCGACGCTAAATATGGCTCTGGACAAGCGGTATATATAGCAAATGCTTTTACCGGGGACTTGGTGCGCAAGTTTTCTGCAATAGGTATGGATGCCGTGCCCAATAAGGTGGCCGTGCTCGACAGCAATAACGACGGTACTACCGACAGAATATATGCGACAGACATTAGTGGTAACATTTGGCGTATGGACCTGGCCAGTAAAACCAGTACTGAATGGACTGTGTTTAAATTCGCGTCTATAGCCAGTGCTGCACCAAACGATCGCATGTTTTTTGCTGAACCTACAGTGGCGCAAACTCAGTTTACCAATTTGCACAAAGAAGGTGAGACGATCACCTATCAAACCATACCTTACGATGCGGTGACCGTTGGCTCGGGTAACCGGACTCATCCTTTGGATACCAATACGGTAGATATGTTTTATGTGTTCCAGGACAGGAACGTGGTAAGCGAACATTTCAGTAGTGATGCTCCTCCCACGACCTTGACCCTTTCAGATCTTTATAATGTAACCAGCGCTGCGCCCTCAACTGACGCCGAAAATGTCGATTTTGGTACAAAGAAAGGTTGGTACTACGACTTCACTATGGCCGGTGAAAAGACCCTGTCGGCATCGCTGATATTTGATGGCAAGGTTTACTTCACTTCATTTATCCCCCCCAGTGGTACAAGTGTTGATATTGATGCGGGTATTTGTGGGCTCTCCGGACAGGGGCGGTTGTATGTATTTGACCTACATAAGGGAACCAGAACTTACAGCCATGTATACTATGAGTTGGGTGAGCGGGTTCCAGATACTCCACAGATAGTGATCCCTGCACCGGAAAACGGTGAGGAACCTAAGGCCTATATTATAGGTGTGGGTAAAGGGGAGGCTGATGAAAGCGGCCAGTATAAGGGAACCATTAATATAGGCACCGGATTGAACGCCAATAAAATATATTTCCATATTGATGAGTAGCGAGTATGAACCGACGGAAGGGCTTTACCTTATTAGAATTAATGATCACAGTGGCAATCGTGGCTATTTTAGCTGCGATTGCTTACCCCTCATATACTCAATATGTCGCAAAAGGAAACCGCTCCGAGGGACAGGCTGCTGTCATGCGCATAGCCAATCTTCAGGAGCAGTATTACCTGGATCATCGCAGCTACACTGCGGATATGACCAAACTCGGATTGGGAGCCGATCCCTTTATTACTGAGAACGGGCATTATTCTGTGGATACGGCAGTACCGACCAGTGCAGACAGTTTCACTATTACGGCGACCCCCAAGGGGGGGCAGGCGAGTCGGGATACTGAATGTACGAGTCTTACTATTACTGATGCGGGTGTAAAAGGGCCTAAATCGGAGTGTTGGAAATGAATAAACTGTTAATGCTGTCCTTACTTTCGCTGGTTTTCTCTTCGGAGGCTGGTGCTGTAAGCTATCAGGATTTTAAATGTTATCTGACCGCCAGTCAGGGACAGAAGATTTTATTCTTTAGTTGGGAAATCAATTCTTTACAGGAAAATCAACAAAAGCTTGTTGGCAAGAAGTTAGCAGATGTGAAAGGTAAAGCTAACTTTGTCAAAGAGGTTCATGAGTGTGTGCCGATGGGGAAATCCTTTTCCAGTTTACAAGCCCGGCGGCTTGATAAAAAAACACTGAAATAACAAAACAGGTTAAGGCTGTACTTAGCTTAGGTGCAGCTTTTACCATCTGCAGCATTCTTAATAATGCCTGTCACTGAAAGTTCGACGCTTCTGGAGTAATCCGTCTTCCCGCCGGGGCAATAAATGTAGGTAGCTGCCTCGGAGGCTAAACCATTAGATGTGAAAGTAATGCTTACGCCTTTCACAGTATCATTGCTGTGAAATCCTTCAATAAGTTTAAGTGTCTCCTGGGAGTTATCCGGTTTCAGCAGGTAGACTCGTAACCCCTTATTCCAATTGGTACCACAGTCACTTGTGCCATAGGCGCATACGCCAACAGTTGCGCCATAGGAGAAGGCTTGATTGCGGGCAAGCTTTAATGCTTCCCGAATTTTGCTGATTTCACTGTCCGCGCGAGAGCGCTCATAGAAAGCAGACAGTGAAGGTAAGGCGATAGCTGCAACAATGGCTACGACAACAACTGTGACCATCAATTCGACCAAAGTAAAACCTTTCACAGCATTGTTCATTGCTTAACTCCCCACAGAAATACATCCAGTGAGTATAAGGCAGGTAAAGGGATAAATCAGCTTCTTCATGGAGTTGATTTACTGACAATTTATTGTCATTAAAGGAAATATTGACGAAAGTTGATTAGTTATTACAGTTTGCAAACTCTGAGCTTTTACGTATGCGGCCCGCATTATTGATAATGAGCGCTTTGGCAAAAGGACTATCGGGCTTTTGGGGGCAAAACTTCAGAGTACCGTTGGCACCGCTGGCGAGTCCATCGCTTAAAAACCGTAAGCTAGTACGACTGTAGTTTCTGCTATCGCCGTCTTCTACTGCTGGTAAGCGACTCAAAATTACATCTGTGCCATCCAACTCGTTAGTGCTGCCTTGATCGGTAAATGCGGTTAACTCTGCTCGCCAGTCATTACTGCATTTTCCTGATGCCAGGGGACAAATTGTGACCCTCACCCCATAACTGACTGCATGATTTCTGGCCAATTTGGCTAACGATGCCAATGCTTCGATGTTCGCATTGGCGCGTGATGCTTGATACCAGTTACTAAGGGAGGGGAGTGCGATAGCAGCAATTACTGATGTGATCAATACTGATACCATCAGCTCCACCAGTGTGAATCCTTGGCGTATATTCATCTTCTTCATCCTTGAAAAAGTCGCTGCGGCGCAGCCAATTTGAGTTTTAATTGTAGCGTTCGCCAAGCAGTTTGCTTTGGGGTTTTTAGAGATTTTCCGGCTAAGAACGACTTTGCCAATAACAGAGTGTTTGAGTTAAAGGACGAATAGCTTGGCTTTGGACTTCTGCCGGTGACGGCTGGCATGTTAAGCTAGCGTTATCAGCGCAATCCAGTGTGAGTCTCAGGAGCAAATTAATGAAAAAGGTCGAAGCCATTATCAAGCCCTTCAAATTGGACGATGTCAGGGAGTCTTTGGCGGAAATTGGCATTACCGGTATGACGGTTTCCGAAGTAAAAGGTTTTGGCCGTCAGAAAGGACACACTGAGTTATACCGTGGCGCAGAATACATGGTCGACTTTTTGCCAAAGGTGAAGATTGAGTTGGTCATACAAGACGAGTTGCTCGACCAGGCCATTGACGTGATTGTTGAAACGGCCCGCACAGGTAAGATTGGTGACGGAAAGATATTCGTGACCGATATTGAAAGAGTGATACGTATCCGCACCGGTGAAGAAAACGAAGAAGCTGTGTAACCAGTTTTTTTAAATTCGACGTTTTATGCTTTAACCCCAAGGCAAAACTCAATTGCTTTGGGGTTTTATTTTCCTGTGTGACATTTGTTGGTGTTTTATCTTGTTGTGGCTGCTGTCTTTGGTGATGGATCCTGTGGCTGGCTTGTAGAAGCAGTTGTTTTATAAGCAAGTCGTGGTATAAAGAGGGACATCTTTCAGCCGATGTAACAGGTGGATTAGGATGACAAGCAAACGGATTGTCATTGTCGGAGGCGGTGCAGGTGGTTTGGCGCTGGCGTCGAAGTTGGGACGAAGTTTGGGGTTGAAGGGCGAAGCCGATATTTGCCTGATTGACCGCAATCCAATCCACATTTGGAAACCCAAGCTGCATGAGTTAGCGGTTGGTGTTATCGATCAGTCGGTAGAAGGGGTGTTCTATCGAGATCACGGTCTGAAAAATGGTTACCGATATCAAAGGGGGGAGCTGGAGCAATGCGATCCCGATGCCAAGACCATCCAATTGGCAGCCATGTACAACGAACAAAATGAATTGCTGTTATCTCCCCGCACCTTGCAATATGACCTTCTGGTGCTCGCTGTTGGCGGGATTTCCAACAGCTTTAATACCCCGGGCGCCGAAAAACATTGCATCTTTCTTGATAGCCTCAACAGTGCCGAGCTGTTCCATCGTCGCCTGCTTGATGGCCTGATGCTGTTGAATGATTCGCACCAACGTCTCAGCATAGGCATTGTCGGTGCCGGCGCCACAGGGGTTGAATTATCCGCGGAGTTACATCATGTCATTGAGTCTGTGCGGGAATACGGTTATCAGAATATATCCAAGCACCATCTTGATATTCATTTAATAGAAGCTGCGCCCAAGATTTTGCCCCAATTACCCGATAAGGTCAGCGGTCGGGCCCAGGCGGTATTGGATCGTATCGGTGTCAGATTGCACCTGGGGGTTCAGGTGAAGGAAGTGACCCAGAGTGGCTTCGTTACCCAGGATGGCACCCTGATAAAGGCCGACCTGAAGGTTTGGGCGGCTGGGATAAAGGGGCCGAAGGTATTTGCAGATCTGACCAAATTGCCAATCAATGGCAGAAATCAGGTTGAGGTGGACGCCTGCATGCGGGTAAAGGGCCACAACGACATCTATGCCATAGGTGATTGCGCGTCCCTCATTATGGACAATGGCCAACCGGTTCCGCCCCGGGCCCAGGCGGCGTCACAAATGGCTGCGACCCTGTACCAGAACATCCTGACCAGACTAAAGGATGGCGCCGAAAAGCCGTTCCACTATCGGGATTACGGCTCCCTGGTGTCTCTGAGTCGTTTTTCCGCCGTGGGTAACCTGATGGGAAATTTACGTTCAGGCGACTTTTTTATCGAGGGTCACATTGCCCGATTTATGTATAACTCTCTGTATCAGAGGCATCTGGCCAGCCTGTTTGGCTGGTTTTCTGCTCTGGTGTACCGTTTGGCGCAAAAGCTGCTTCGCTGGCAAAGGCCCAAACTCAAACTCCACTGAGGCTGTCAGGCCGGCTTGGCGGAGGAGTCTCGCACAACGGGCTCCGGGGTAAACACCCGCGGAGCCAGCTGTTGTTGCTCGCGTCTGTTGTCGATAAGTAGCTCAGTGGCCATCTGGGCTATGCGCTGGTTGGGTTGATGGACTGTGGTTAGCTTGGGCCAGGTTTGCCTGGAGAAGGGGCTGTCCTCAAAGCCGACAATGGACAGTTCCGCCGGAATATCCACGCCTGCCAATCTGGCCGCAAACAGCGCCCCGGCGGCTATCTCATCGTTACAAGCTACTATGGCAGTCGGTCTGTTCTCCATAGCCAGTAGTTGTTTGGCACCCGCAACCCCGGATTCGAAGGAATAGTTGCCTTCAATGATGTAATCGTTTTCCAGTCTGAGTTTGGCGCGTTTCATGGCCTGTTCGAATCCGGTAAAGCGTTCCTTGGTGGATTCGTGGTGCTGATCACCACTGATAAAGGCGATTTTCTTGTGGCCGAGTTTGATCAGATGTTCGGTAATTTCCACTGCACCGTGGCGGTCATCAACCAGTACGGTTAATCCCCTGGCACCCTCAGCCCCCGAACCCGCTATGATGCGTACATAGTTGGCATCCATATCATCCAGTGCCTGCAACAACCTGGGATCCTCTGACAGCGGCGGCGTGAGTACGAGTCCCGCCAGGCGGCTATGCTTGACCAGCGCTGTCAGTTCTTCACAAATCGATTCTGATTTGGCGTTGCAGGGATGGATAAGCAGTTCATAACCGCGACCCCGACAGGCTGACAATATCCCGTTTTGCATGTCGATAATGTAGTAAGCATTGGGATTGTCATAGATAAAACCTATGACGTATGACTTGGTGCCGGCAAGGTTTCTGGCCGCAAGGTTAGGCTGATAATTCAATGCCTTAATAGCCTCATTAACCTTGTCTATGGTTTCTTGCTTTACCGATGGCTCATTGTTGGTCACCCGGGAGACTGTCTTGATAGAGACACCCGCATACTTGGCTACATCATTGATAGTGACTTTCATGGGATCCGAACTCTTGAATATCGCTGCCAAATTACCGCCCCCATGGGGGCTTATCAGCATGGTTGCTGCGATTCTGAGGTATTGAAATAAATTCAGCTAATAGTGCGGGCTTTTCAGGGGATTGGCAATGCTGAATTGCAGCCGCCTTCAATGAACTGCTGGATAGGGGGGGATTGAAATTTGTTCAAGCAATCAACTCCTATTTTAACTTGCTGTTAAGTAAAGACTATTACCATCATCGATATCTGATTTTTTGTTCCCGATGCCGACATTTTGCAGAAACAGGTCATTTTGTTGTGGCAAGACTGTTAATTATTGTGTAATGTTTGCGCTAGACATGACAGCGTTGTCATTCCTGTGGGAATGGTTGTGGATACCAAAAACGATAACAAGTATGGAAGGGAAACGAGATGCGACCATCTAGCTTTAAGAAGAGTACCCTCGCCACCAATATTGCGATCCTGCTCAGCGGCGCGGTATCTGTTGGCGCAGTAGCTGCCGAAGCGGCGGCTGAACAATCAGCCAATATTGAAAGAATTGAAGTTCGTGGCATTCGTGCCTCATTGAAGGCATCGGTTAACGCCAAGCGTTTTTCTGACGCCGTGGTCGATGCGGTCACCGCGGAAGACATTGGCAAGTTTCCTGACTCGGATGTGGGTGAGTCCCTGGGCCGTATCCCCGGTGTCTCCGTTAGCCGTCAGTTCGGTCAGGGACAGCAGGTATCCATCCGCGGTGCATCTGCCCAGTTGACCAGCACCCAGTTGAATGGCCATTCGGTGGCATCCACGGGTTGGTATGATCAGCAAGACATAGATCGCAGTTTCAACTACACCTTGCTGCCACCTGAAATGGTAGGCGGCATAGATGTGTACAAATCATCACAGGCTGATCTGACCGAGGGCGGCATAGGTGGCACTGTGATTGTAAACACCCGCAAGCCGCTGGACATGGAAGCTAACACCGTCTTTTTGAGCGCCAAGGGGGATTACGGAACGGTATCGGAAGAAATTGATCCGCAGGTATCAGGCTTGTACAGCTGGGCCAATGAAGACGAAAGTTTCGGTGTCCTGGTGGCCGGTTCCCTGGCTCAAACCGACTATCAGCGCAATGGTATCGAATCCCTGCTGGGTTGGGGCGAAATTGTGCCCACTACTTTCCAACAGGACAGGGAACGCACGGCACTCAACATCGCCCTGCAATACCGCCCCAACGATAAGCTGGAGCTGGGCCTGAACTATATGAATCTGGCGCTTGATGCCAATAACGCCAACACCTCGATATTCCTGTTCCCCACCCAGCAAGGCACAAACACCTGTACCAGTGTCAATGCGGCCGGGGTGTGCACCAAAATAAATCACACCGATGAAGGTGGTTTTGCCTGGGCTCAGACATGGGCGCGCAAGGCCAGTATGACATCGGACACCCTGGATCTGAATTTCGCCTACGATGCCGACAACTATAAGCTTGAAGGTCGTATTGGCCGTACCGAGGCAGAAGGCGGTACCGATCTCACTTCCAACTATGGTAATTCCATAGGTAAACCGGCTGATTTTGCCGGCACCTACGATGCTACCGGTGAAAAGATCCTTATCGACATCGCCAATAACAGTTTCGGGGCTGAGGATTTCAATGGTCAGCTGTCCACCGCCGGCTGGGCCTTGAAAAAGCAGCCCAACACGGATGAAGAAACCTTCGCCCAATTTGACCTGACCGTACCCGTGTCCCTTGGCGTCATCACCGCATTTAAAACCGGGATCAGCTACGCCGACCATGAAGTGACCCAGAAGACCGACAAGGCCATTCTTGACGAGTCCAAGGTGCTCACCAAGGATGCCGATGCCTACTATTCGGGCACTGTGTCTTCCGGCGCCGGCTTCACTCTGCCTGAGCCGAATTACGATGCCATGATTGCCGATGCCTATGCCGCCATCAGTGGTTTTGAAGTCGACAAGTCCGGTTACGGCACGCTGCAGGAAGAGAACCTGGCACTGTACGCCATGGCCAGTTTCGAGTCCGAAGGGGTGCGCGGTAACTTCGGTCTGCGTTATATCTCCACCGACGTTGAGTCTGACTATTACGGCCTCAATGCCCAGGGACAATTTGCCGACACTCTGAGTACAGACAAAGCCAGCTACCATGACGTGCTGCCAAGCCTCAACATCGCCTTCGATCTGGCCGATGATCTGATCCTGCGTGCTTCGGCTTCACAGGTGATTTCACGCCCCAACTACACCGATCTTTTTGCCACCCGCAAACTGCCCGGTTACAACGATGGCACGCCCGGAAACGAGAAGCTGGTCAGCGGCAATGTTGCCCTTGAGCCATTCAAGGCCTCCCAGGCAGATATCAGTCTGGAATGGTACTTTGGTGAGGAAGGTCTGTTTGCTGCCACTTACTTTATCAAGGATATCAGCTCCTTTATCACCACCCGTCAGCGCTTGAATCAGCAGATTGGTATCGAAGATCCCAACCTGATCACCCAGGGCAGCAGCCCTTGTGGTGAGGGTATCTATGATTGCTGGACCGTGAGTGAGAAATATAACGCCACCGGTGGCACCATTGACGGTATCGAGCTGCAGTTGCAGGACGCTTTCGACAACGGTTTTGGTTACTCGGTCAACTACACCTTTGCCGATGCCTCTTCCCCGGCGGAAAACTATCCAGATCAGATAGGCGTGTTCTCGGACTCATCCAAACACACTGTGAACCTGGTGGGTTACTATGAAATGGATGATTTCTCAGCCCGTCTGGCCTACAACTGGCGTTCTGAGTATATGATCCGCGAACTGCCCGGTTTCTACGGTAACCGTGAGCATCAGGATTATGGCTCCCTTGACTTCAGCGCCAGCTATGCTGTGACTGAATTCATGGATGTAACCTTCGAAGCGGTCAATATCACCGAAGAAGACAGCATCCAGTTGGGCATATCATCTGCTGATAACGAAAACGTGATCAATGAGTTCAAGGCCAACTATCCGGCCTGGAGCTTCGATGGTGAAGCCCGTTACAAGGTGGGTGTTGCGTTGCGCTTCTAATCACGCAACCGATGAAAAGCCTGGCCATTGCCAGGCTTTTTTGTCATGGGTCAGTGAAGCCGGGTCGGTAACCTGACGCTGCGCGGGACATTGGGGAGGAAGGTGTGTGAAGATTTCCAACATTGCCATAGTCGGTGGCGGCACCGCTGGTTGGCTGACGGCCAATCACTTGGGCAAGGCGCTGTCACACAGGCCTGATATCAGCCTGACGCTGATAGAAGCGCCTGATATTCCCATCATAGGTGTGGGGGAGGGGACAGTACCTTCCATTCGCCAGTCATTGCAATTGTTCGGGATCAGCGAAACCGAGCTCATTCGCCAGTGCGATGCGACCTTCAAACAATCCATTCGTTTCAACAACTGGCGCGACAGCAGGCGTCATGGTGCCAACTTCTATCATCACCTGTTTGATGCGCCAAGCCCCCTGGGTCTGGATCTGACGGCCAGCTGGCTCACCGAGGGTACCGGCAGCTATGCCGGTTGGGTGTCACCGCAACACAGTCTGTGCGAGGCTCAAAGGGCGCCCAAGGATATTACTACCAAGGAATTCAGCGGCGCGGTCAGTTACGCCTATCATTTCAATGCAGCCAAATTTGCCGCCCTGTTGGCCGATAACGCCAGGACGCGCTTTGGGGTCAAACATCTGCAGACCCGGGTTCACGGTGCAAGGGTACTTGATGATGGTGCCATAGGGGCTCTGGAGACAGACCAAGGCTTACTGGAATTTGATTTTTATATCGATTGCAGTGGCCAGAGCGCTTTTCTATTGGGAAAGGTACTCGGGGTCGACTTTATCGATAAGTCCGGCGAGCTGTTTGTGGACAGTGCCTTAACAGTGCAGGTGCCGACTGCTACCGATGCCGAGATCCCACCTTATACTCAAGCCACGGCGCATCAGGCCGGGTGGATTTGGGACATAGCCCTGTCCAGTCGACGGGGAGTAGGTTTGGTGTATTCCGGTCATCATCTGGACGACAGTGGTGCCGAACGTAAACTGCAAAAATATCTGGGTTGCAACACGGATAAGTTAACCGTGCGCAAAATTCCCATGCGGGTCGGCTACAGGGAGCGCTTCTGGCATAAAAACTGTGTTGCTTTGGGGTTGGCCCAGGGCTTTCTTGAGCCTTTGGAAGCCACATCGATTTTGCTGACGGATTTTGCCGGTAAGTTCCTGGCGGCACATTTCCCGGATCACAGGGGGCAATTGCCGCTGTTGGAGCAAAGATTCAATAAGGTGATGGGATATGCCTGGGAGCGGGTAGTGGAGTTTATCAAGCTGCATTATTGCCTGTCGGACCGAACCGATTCGGATTTTTGGCATGACAACCGCCTCGAAGCCCATATACCAGCAGGCCTCAGGGAGCGACTGGCGCTGTGGCGGGATTTCATTCCCCAGCGGGATGATTTCTTCAGTAAGTTCGAAGTGTTTGAACTTGAGAGCGTTCTCTATGTGCTCTATGGCATGGGGTTCCACAGTCACATTCAGCCGCCGGCACCGGCCTATTTGGCCCAGGCCATGACCCAGAGCCGTAAGCTGGAAGGGATAGCAGGGGAACTGTGCCGGCAACTGCCGTCCCACAGAGAGTTGATAGACAAGATCCATCGCTACGGTATGCAAAGGATCTAGCCAATAAAAAAACGCCGCAATTGCGGCGTTTCTATTTCTCTAACCTGTCTTATTCCATGACCAGGTCAATCTGGTTCAGTGAGCACAGGTGAGCATAAACAGCGGCAAACACGCCTTTCTTAACGAAATCCAGCTTAACCTCATCGCTGAGATCGGTCAGCTTTTGCTCGTCTACCACGTAGATGCCATCAAAATTGCTCTTGTTGCCTTCCTTGTCGGTCACTGTCAGCGTTTTGGGCTGCAGTAGATCGTGGTCGGTCAGGTTCTTGATGAACTGCTTGGTGGACTCGCGGAATTCAATCAGTTGACCGATGAACTGCACGCGGCTCTTCAGGAATTCGGTTTGTTCACCTTCTTCGCTGAACAGGGCTTCGCCCTCGGCTTCGTTGACGAACTGGCTGTTGACGTCAATACCAATCATGACGTTTTGCTTCTGCTCGTCCGGACCGGCAGTGAATGGCGCGACGCGCATCTGCATTGGCAGGTAGCGGCGGGTCCATTTGCCATCTTTGATGAAACGGTTGGTTTCCGGCTTGAGAGAAGAGATAGCCACGGGCAGGAACTCACCGCTTTGGGCATTCTTGGCGAAAATGATCGGGAAGCTGGTGGCGGCAGGCATAAATTCCTGCACTACCAGAGGCAGCATATGCATTTTCTCATAATCGCTGAAATCGATACCGGCTTTGACCTTGAGATTTTTGTGAACACCGTTGTTCAGAGGAACGTACTGCGCAGTCATTGTTGTTATCCTTGTCTGTGGGCCGGCAACGGGTTGAATTCATGTATCCGGCACCATGGGTGATTACATCTTCCCGGAGTCAAAGGCGGGTAGGAAAAGGCTGCTATGCATTGCCTGCAGCCTGTGCCCGCACGTCCAGGGCTTGCCGGATGTTAGCAATGCTGATGGAGCTTGTCACCAGAAAGTTAAAGGTCATTTTGTACCATCCTTGATACAACTTGATGGCCCGACTGCATGTGAAAAAATTGTAGCAATCAGCGGTTACTTTGTGTATGGTAATGCATGACAGCGTTGTCATTTGCTTGTGTTCCGCTGTTGTAAGGTCAGCATGAACAGGATGAGGTCTCCTCTTCATGCATTGCAAACGCCAGGTCGGGCGACATGGCATTTGTCTTTTGTGCAATAGTCTCTCCCCAGAAACTATGGTTGGCTGGGTGCTCTGGCAGTACCCGGCCCTTTTTTAATTGCAGAAAGTGATTAAGAAGGTGGTGGAGAGGTTGGGATCTGGTGAATGCCGGTGTGATGGATAAAAGGGGATAATAATGAAGACTTCTGCTGCAATTCTGCTGTTGCTGAGCATGATTGGCGTGAGTGCTTGCTTACCTCAGGAGCCACAGCAGGTTTCCCAGCCTGAGTTACCCGCCCCGCAGTCGTCGCCGGCAGCGTTAACCCAATCTGAGCTGCAGCGTTTTGCCGACAATCTCAAGATTAGCTACCGGGTGCTGACCAATGTCTCCGATGATCAATGTGCCCGGGACAGGGCCGGAGGGCGTTGTTTTCAGGCGGAAATCAGCCTGGCCTCTCCTTTTGAATTCAGTGCCGCTGACTGGCGAATCTATTTCAGTCAGATGCGGCCGGTACAATCGCTGAATTCCTCCGAGTTTATCATTAACCATATCCAGGGCGATCTGCACAGTATCAGCCCTTCGGCCGGCTTCAGCGGTTTCAAGGCCGGCGAGACCAAGGTTCTGCCAATCCGCGCCGACTTTTGGCAACTTTCCGAAGTCGATGCCATGCCCAACTATTATCTGGTGGCGCCCAATCTCCAGCCCGTGGTAATCGCCAGCACCCAATTGCAGCAGGACCCCGAAACCGGCCTGGAAGTGCGTCCCTACATGGTGGCGTTCACCGATGAGGAGCGCCAGTTCAAGCGCAGCCCCGAGGATAACTTGCCCTGGGCCAAGGCCAATGTCATTTATGAACGCAATCAGGATACCCCGGATAACGCCGAACTCGCCGCTGACAGTCTGTTACCGACACCGCTGCACCAGGAATTACTGCCAGAGCAAGCGCCCGTTGATCTTAAGAAGGGGATTTCCCCGGTATTTATCGGCACGCAAAGGGCTCCCGTGGCGGCCGCCCTGGCAAGGTTGGCAAGACTGGGTGTGAGAGAAGATTCCGCCGGTGTCGCGCTGGAGCTGGTCAGTGACCCTTCACTCGCCAGCGAGGGCTACCGACTCGATATCGCCGCGGGGGCCATCAAGATCAGTGCTGCCGGGGCCGCCGGTTTTTCCTACGGCCTGTCGTCGCTGGCTTCCTTGTTGGATCCCGATTCCCTCCAAATCAGTGCCATGCGTATCCGGGACGAGCCCCACTATGGTTTCCGTGGGTTGCATCTGGACCTGGCGCGCAATTTTCACTCCAAACAGCTGCTGCTGAAACTTATCGATGCCATGGCGGCCTACAAACTCAATCGTCTGCACCTGCATCTTGCCGATGATGAAGGCTGGCGCCTGGAGATAGATGGCTTGCCCGAGTTGACCGACATCGGCAGCAAACGTTGCCACGATCTGGCCGAAGACAACTGCCTTTTGCCACAGCTGGGCAGTGGCCCGGATCCTGACTCCGCCGTCAACGGTTTCCTCACTAAGGCTGATTATGTGGAGCTGCTGCAATACGCGGCCGCCAGGCAAATTCAGGTGATCCCTTCCATGGATATGCCGGGTCATAGCCGCGCCGCCATTAAGGCCATGGAAGCGCGATACCGCCGTTTGTTGGCCAAGGGTGACAGCAAAGGGGCAACCGAATATCGCCTGCTGGATCCCGAGGATAAGACCCAATACAGCTCGGTCCAATATTACAATGACAATACGCTGAACGTCTGTCTCGAATCCACTTTTCACTTTGTAGACAAGGTCATAGATGAAATTGCCAAGCTGCACCAGAGTGCCGGTGTGCCCTTGCAGCTGTATCACATCGGCGCCGATGAGACCGCCGGTGCCTGGCTGGAATCTCCGGCCTGTGAGGCATTGCTTGCTGCCGACAGCAGCATTGGTGATAAACAGCATCTGGGGGCTTACTTTATTGAGCGGGTCAGCACCATGCTGGCCTCCAAGGGCATTACGCCGGCGGGCTGGAGTGATGGTATGGGGCATGTCCGTGCGGATCGCATGCCGGCCAAGGTGCAAAGTAACAGCTGGGATCTGTTGAGCCATCAGGGGCACAGGGTGGCGCACAGGCAGGCCAATCTTGGCTGGCAACTGGTACTGTCCACGCCCGAGGTCCTGTATTTTGATTTTCCCTATGAGGCCGATCCCAAGGAACATGGCTATTACTGGGGAGCAAGGCAGAACAACAGTCGCCACCTGTTCAACTTTATGACGGACAACCTGCCGGCCAATGCCGAGCAATGGACCGACATTGAGAATCGACCCTACAGCGCCGATGACAGAGCCGGCGAGCAAGTGAGTGAGCCCTTACGGCCTGAAAACCGTATTGCAGGGATCCAGGGACAAATTTGGAGCGAAACCCTGAGATCTGATGAGCTGGTGGAATACATGGCTTTCCCACGCCTATTGATGCTGGCCGAGCGAGCCTGGCATAAGCCGGATTGGCAAGTGCCTTACCAGTACCAAGGCGCCATCTATAACGCCGACAGCGGATTCTTCAATGCTGAACTCAAATTGGCCCAGGCACAGGATTGGTACCGGATTGCCAACCTGTTGGGGCATAAGGAACTCAAAAAACTGGATTTGACCGGCATTGGCTACCGGATCCCGACGGTAGGCGCGCGCATATCCGAGGGACGTCTGTATGCCAACCTGATATTTCCCGGGCTGGGGATAGAGTACCGCCTGGGAGAGGGCGCCTGGCAAACGTACCAGGGCAGCATTGAAGTCGGTGCCGGGCCCGTACAGGTACGCGCCGTGGGGGCCGACGGTAAGCGCCGTGGTCGCAGCCTGCAAGTGCAATAGCAGAGCTGATTAGCCTGGAAACGTCCAGCGCGTTCAGTTTAGCGGCCGCATCGATGGTGGCCAACAGCTGTTCTGCTCTGGCATGGCGGTCGATTCCAGATTGGCTAACTGGCGACCATTAAGAGAAAAGTTGTCTTTCAGCTATTTGTTCAAAAGTTAATGACAGCGCTGTCATTTGTGCTGTAGTATGAACTCAACAACATCCGCTCAATGTGGCGTTCCCCTGATGCGGCAAGCGCCGGATGAATTTTTGCGATGAGGGTTTTCATGGGTCTGCACCAAAATAAAAAAGGGCAGCTGTATCTTGGCATCGATGGTGGCGGCAGTAAGTGCCGGGCAACCTTGTATGACTCTGGTGACAGGGTGCTGGGCACAGCGGTGGCCGGACGGGCAAATCCCTTGTTCGGAGTGGAGGCGACCCTGGCATCGATTCTGGCTGCCACCGAAGGGGCACTCATCGAAGCCGGCTTGTCCATGGCGGCCTGCAGTGACATTAACGCCGGAATGGGGCTTGCCGGAGTCAACGTACCGGGTTTGATGGCGCAGATGCGTCAGTGGCAACATCCGTTTGCCCACCTCTTTATCACCTCCGATTTACATACCGCCTGTCTGGGGGCCCATGGGGGCGGCGAGGGCGCTGTGATTATTACCGGCACCGGCTCCTGTGGTTTTGCCCAGGTGGGAGATGCCCGCTTGTCTCTTGGTGGCCATGGTTTTGCCTTGGGCGACAAGGGCAGTGGTGCCTGGCTGGGACTGAAGGCCGCCGAGCAGGTGTTGTTGACCCTGGATGGGTTTGGCCAGGCCACGGCCCTTGAAGCCAGGCTGTTGGCACACCTTGGCGTTGAAGATGCGTTGGGCATAGTGTCCCGACTCGCGGGGCAGTCATCGGCGACCTTTGCCGCTTTTGCCCGGGATGTGCTGGAGACCGCCGCGGCCGGTGATGCGATTGCCAATGCCATAGTCACCGAAGGGGGCGCCTATATCAGCGCCATGGCCAAACGCCTGTTCGAGCTGCAACCACCACGATTTTCCATGATAGGTGGTCTGGCCGAACCGCTGCGTCCCTGGCTCGATGGCGACGTGGTGGCCCGGCTGTCCCCGACACTGGCACCGCCGGAATATGGCGCTGTGCTGTACGCCAGGCAGCAACTAACTCAATGACTCTATGCTTAACAACGACTTAAAGCTTCATAATTAAGGTAAACCCAGATGACCAATACCCTAATGGAACCGGTTGTCATGATAGTCGGCCCCTGCGCCGGTAACGACTGATGAAGATGAATTTTTCAAGGCTTAAGGTAACTCAGATGACCAATACCCTAATGGAACTGGAGGCCCGTCAGGCTCCCGCGAAAATCTCCGCCCAGCTTGCCGCCAATGCCCAATTGGCAGACGACCTGGGGCAAAAACTGCGTGAGTTCAAGCCACGCTTTGTGATGATTGTCGGCCGGGGTTCGTCCGATCACGCCGGGGTATTTGCCAAGTACCTGATTGAAATTGAAGCCGGCATCCCAACCTTTGCCGCTGCTCCCTCGGTGGCCAGTGTCTATGGCAAAAGCTTGCAGCTGGAAGGGGCTTTGGTGATAGTGATCTCCCAATCCGGCCGCAGTCCCGATATTTTGGCGCAGGCACGGATGGCGAAAAATGCCGGTGCTTTCTGTGTTGCCCTGGTCAATGACGAAACTGCGCCCATCAAGGATATAGTCGATGTGCTGTTGCCGCTGCGCGCCGGTGAGGAAAAGGCGGTGGCAGCTACCAAGAGTTACCTCTGTACCCTGTCGGCCCTGATCCAGCTGGTGGCGGCATGGACCCAAAGTCCATCGTTGCAGCAGGCGGTGGCAAGCTTGCCCCAGGCACTGGATACGGCGGTGGCTGCGGCGCCGCAATTAACCCCTGAGGAATTGGCCGGGGTCAATAATCTGGTGGTACTGGGCCGGGGACTGGGTTACGCCGTATCCCGGGAAATTGCCCTTAAACTCAAAGAAGTCTGCTCCATACATGCGGAAGCCTTTTCCAGTGCCGAGTTTTTGCACGGTCCGGTGACCCTGGTGGAGAAAAAGCTCAATATCGTCGATGTGTGTGTGGCCGATGAATCCCACGCCAGCCATCTGGAGCAGATTGAAAATGTCAGTCAGCGCGGGGCAAGATTGCTGCACCTGAACCAGACCGATATCGGCATACACCCCAGGGTGGCGCCCTTGGCCTTGTTGCAACGTTTCTATATAGATGTGGCTTCGGTGGCATTGGCCCGTGGAATAGATCCGGATGCCCCTGCCGGTTTGAAAAAGGTTACCCAGACACTCTGAGCCAGACACTGTTCCAAACACTTTGATCCAGACACTTTGACTCAGCCACGGGAGTGAGCATGAAAACCACCTATATCGCCGAGCGTCTGTTTGACGGCGAGCAGTTTCATCACAATGTGCCGCTGTCGGTGGTCGATGGTCACATAGTGGCCTGGAATACCCTTGCCGGCGGCAGGGAAGTACGTCTCAACGGAACACTGGTGCCCGGGTTTATCGATGTGCAGGTCAATGGCGGCGGCGGTGTACTGTTCAACGACTCGCCGACCCTGGCAGGCATTGCAGCCATAGTTGCGGCCCACGCCCGCTTTGGCACCACAGCTATGCTGCCGACCCTTATCACAGACCGGCTGGAAGTGATGGAACGGGCCGCCGACGCCGTGGCCGAGGCCCTGGTCAAAGGGATGCCCGGTGTGTTGGGGATACATTTTGAGGGCCCGCATTTGTCGGTACCGAAAAAAGGCGTGCATCCGCAGCAGCATATCCGCCGCATCGGCGAGCGGGAGTTGGCGCTGCTGTGCCGTGAGGATCTGGGGCAAAGGCTGGTTACCCTGGCACCGGAAAACGTGGCGCCTGAAGTTATCCGGGCGCTGGTGGATTCGGGGGCGCGGGTGTGTCTGGGGCATTCCAACGCCGACTATGACACAGTGCAGGTGGCATTGGCGGCAGGCGCCAGCGGCTTCACCCATTTATTCAACGCCATGTCGCCACTGACTTCCCGTGAACCCGGCATGGTGGGGGCGGCCTTGGAAAGCCGCGAGGCCTGGTGCGGACTGATTGTCGATGGCCACCATGTGCATCCCGCGGCGGCTCGCATAGCCATTGCCGCCAAGCCGAAGGGAAAAATTATGCTGGTGACCGATGCCATGCCGCCGGTGGGCCAGGAGCAAGCGTCAAGCTTTGAACTTTTCGGCTCCCGTGTGCTGCGTCAGGGCGACAGGCTCAATGCCATGACGGGCGAATTGGCCGGTTGTGTGTTGGATATGGCCGGGGCGGTGCAAAATACGGTTGCCATGCTGGGCGTGGCACAGGCCGAGGCCATCAGGATGGCGACACGTTATCCGGCGGAATTCCTCGGACTGGCCGACAGCATAGGCACTCTCAAGCCGGGCATGCGTGCCGACATGGTGCTGCTCGATGATGCCGGCAAGTGCCTCGGCACCTGGATGGCCGGGGAGCAGGTTTTTGGCCTGTGAACGGATAACCCGATGCGCTAAGGCCCTGGTGGAGCTCGCTCCCTCGGGGCCTGTTTTTATTGGATACGCCAGTGACTCACAATCGATGCTCATAATAATGAAAAGGATAAGCAGATGCAGGCAACAGAACCACAGGTGAAAAGGCCGCGGTTGATGTCCCTCGATGCCCTGAGGGGCTTTGACATGTTTTGGATCCTCGGTGGTGAGAAGCTCTTTATGGCGCTGTTTGCCCTGACCGGTTGGTCATTCTGGCAAATGGCCGATACCCAGATGCACCACAGCCAATGGCACGGCTTTACCTTTTATGATTTGATTTTCCCGCTGTTTATTTTCCTCTCCGGGGTGGCGCTGGGGCTGTCGCCCAAGCGGCTCGACACCATGGCCGCTGCCGAGCGCATCCCTGTCTATCGCCATGCGTTTAAACGTTTACTGTTATTGCTGGCCCTGGGCGTGCTCTATAACCATGGTTGGGGCAGTGGCATACCGGCGCATCCCGATGAGGTGCGTTATGCCAGTGTGCTGGGGCGTATCGCCTTCGCCTGGTTTTTTGCGGCCATGCTGGTATGGCACACGGGTCTGAAAACCCAGCTGCTGGTGGCCATTGCGCTTCTGGGGGGCTATGGCGCCATGCATCTCTGGCTGCCCTTTCCCGGTGGCGCAGCAGGGCAGTTGACGCCGGAGCACAGCATCAATGCCTGGATAGACGGTCAGTTCCTGCCCGGTATCACTTATCAGCACAAAGCCTACGATCCCGAAGGCATACTCTCGACCATACCTGCCATAGTCAATGCCTTGGCCGGCGTCATGACCGGCCGCTTTATCGTCAGCAACGGTTCCCAGGGCGACTGGGGCAAGCTGGCAACGCTGGCCGGTGCGGGCGGACTTATGCTGGCGTTGGGCTGGGCACTGGATCCCCTGTTACCGGTTAACAAGGATCTTTGGACATCCTCCTTTGTGCTGGTCACCACGGGCTGGAGTTTATTATTGCTGGCCATATTCTATGGGCTGGTGGATGTACTTGGTGCCAGACGGCTGGCATTTCCCTTTGTGGTGATAGGTGCCAATTCCATCATCATTTACCTGGCATCAAGCCTGATGAATTGGGACTACCTCAGTCAGAGCCTTTTTGGTGGCATGATCAATGCGTTACCTGAACCTGCCCGGTTGCTGGGGGCCGCCATGGGCTTTCTTACTGTGCAATGGGTGTTGCTGCTGTGGATGTATCGCAAGGGCATTTTCATCCGTATTTAAGCGCCAGAGATTAAGCTGGCGCGTTCAGCATGGTTGCACAAATGAAATGACAGCGTTGTCTTTTGGGTGTGCGTGCTTTAACATCAGTGAAACATGGCGTCAGAGCCCGTTGGAAATTGGCCCCAAGCCACCACGGGTTGGCATGACCCGGGATTGGCAGGAGTGGGTGGTACCCTTGATGGATGGTTCGGCTTTTCGCTGAGCTCAATAATAAACGACACATAAGAAGCAGGCATATGAACATGACAATTGCGAGCGAGGCTCAGGTTGCGCGAAAGAGCAGCCTATTGCCGATGACCATCATCGGGGTACTCTTTTTTATCTTCGGGTTTGTAACCTGGCTGAACGGTTCACTGATCCCCTTTTTGAAGGTGATTTGTGAACTCAACGAGTTTCAGGCGCTGTTTGTTACCTTTGCCTTCTATATTGCCTATACGGTGATGGCACTGCCCATGTCTTCGATATTGCGTCGCACCGGCTACCGGAACGGTATGGCGGTGGGGCTGGGGATCATGGTGGTCGGCAGCCTGAGCTTTATTCCCGCCGCGTACAGTGCCAACTTCCTGTTGTTTTTGGGGGCGCTGTTTATCCTGGGGACGGGCCTGACCATACTGCAAACCGCGTCCAATCCCTACGTGGTCCATATTGGTCCCAAAGAAAGTGCCGCCATGCGGATTTCCATCATGGGGATCATCAACAAGGGCGCGGGTGTTATAGTACCCATCATGTTTACCGCGCTGGTGTTGTCGGGACTGGAAAACTTTGATGCGGCCCATCTTGCTGCTTTAAATGAGGTTGAGCGTGCGGCACAAATCAGCGAGCTGTCCGCTCGTTTGGTGATGCCCTATGTTTATATGGCCATAGCCCTGGTTATCCTGATCGGTTTGGTGAAGTTCTCCGGCCTACCGGAAATCGGATTTGAGGAGAGTGCATCTGCCGATGGCGAGAAGGGTAGTGTCATGCAGTTTCCGCAGGTGATACTGGGGGCGCTCGCGCTGTTTGCCTATGTGGGTATCGAGGTGATTGCCGGAGACACCATTGGTCTCTATGGTCAGTCCATTGGGGTCAGCAACTTTGCCTCTCTGACCTCCTATACCATGGTGTTTATGGTGCTCGGCTACAGTTTGGGGGTGATCTGTATTCCCCGTTTTATCAGTCAGGAAAAAGCCCTGACCCTGTCGGCCATTGCCGGCAGCCTGTGCGTGCTCGGCGCTGTGTTTGCCTCCACAGATGATACCAGTGTTGCGGCCTTGCTCTGGGGCTGGGCGGGGATCCCCTTGATCCCCAACTCTGTGGTGTTTGTCGCCATGATGGGCTTGGCCCACGCTTTGGTGTGGCCTTCTATCTGGCCCCTGGCCCTGAGTGGCCTGGGTAAATTTACCGCCCAGGGCTCGGCTCTGCTTATCATGGGGATTTCGGGTGGTGCCATTCTGCCCTTGCTGTTTGGTAAACTGGGCCATCTGGCCGGCGCCACCCAATTCGGCTATTGGATAGGTTTACCCTGCTATCTGTTCATTCTGTTTTATGCCCTCAAGGGGCACAAGATGCGCCATTGGTAGCCAAAGCTGCATAAAAAATCAGGGAAGCCTCGGCTTCCCTTTTTTATGGGGGCAATGTTGTGAACCCATTTCGTGGGGCAGTTTTGTGGGGAAAGGGCAGAAAACAAAAAAGCCACTCAATGAGTGGCTTTGCTGTTTATGGTGCCGGCACCAAGAGTCGAACTCGGGACCTACTGATTACAAGTCAGTTGCTCTACCAACTGAGCTATGCCGGCGAATAGTGGTGCCCGAACCCGGAATCGAACCAGGGACACGCGGATTTTCAATCCGCTGCTCTACCAACTGAGCTATTCGGGCAACTAAACTGAGCGTTAGTCGTCTACGCCAGACCGGGTTATTGAGCCCGTCTCGTCTGGAGTGCGCGTATAATATAGTGGCCATTTTTATCCTGCAAGCCATTTTTCGGAATTGAGGTTCGGATGCTCAGTTCTTGCTCAGGCCTGTGTTTGTTGCTGTATTTCCACCCAAAAAGCCAACTTTCCCAGCCCGCCACCAAGGCTGGACCTTTCATAAAAATCGAACGTTTTCAGCCAAATTTAGCGATTTTAGTTTCTATTGATTCCTTTATTATCCGATCAGAAGGCAAATCGAAGGCAGAAGACAAATCGAAGGATATGTATGTGGCATAACAATGACCAAAGTTATGGCTGGATTGCCATAGGCCTGCACTGGCTGTCGGCGGGTCTGGTTCTGGGGCTGTTTGCCCTGGGACTGTGGATGGTGGATCTCAACTATTACAGCAACTGGTACAAAACCGCGCCCCATTGGCACAAGAGTCTGGGGTTGGCATTGTTGCTGCTGACCTTGCTGCGCTTGTTATGGCGTTGGCTGCAAACCAAGCCGGTACCGCTTGCCGCTCACTCCGCGCTGGAAGCGCGTATCGGACGACTGGTTCACCGTGTCATTTACTTGCTGATGCTGCTGATTATGTGCTCCGGTTACCTTATTTCCACCGCCGATGGCCGCGGTATTGCTGTTTTTAACCTGTTTGAACTGCCGGCCTTGCCGTGGCAAATACCGAACCAGGAGGACTGGGCCGGTGAGCTGCACGCGCTGGCGGCCTGGAGTCTGATGGCCATGGTGGGTTTGCACCTGGTCGGTGCCCTCAAACATCAATTTATTGACCGGGATTTAACCCTTAAACGCATATTGACCCCCATCAAGGAGAATTACAGATGAACAAGTCCATTTTCGGCGCATTGCTGGCCTCAAGCATGGTGATGACGGTCGCCCAGGCTGCCGATTACAGCATAGATACCCACGGCGCCCATGCGTCGATTCAATTCAAGGTCAGCCATCTAGGCTACAGTTTTGTGGTGGGCCGTTTTAACAACTTCAGCGGTGACTTCAGCTATGATGCGTCTGCGCCGCAGGCCTCCAAGGTAGCGGTAAAGATCGACACCAACAGCCTGGACTCCAACCATGCTGAACGTGACAAGCACCTGCGCAGCAGTGATTTCCTCAATGCCGGCAAGTTCCCCGAGGCGAGTTTTGTTTCCACCGGTGTTGAATCCCAGGCCGATGGCACTCTCGCTATCACGGGACAATTCACCCTCAATGGAGTGACCAAGCCCTTGATGATCGCCGCCAACGTGGTGGGTGAAGGTCAGGATCCCTGGGGTGGCTATCGTGCCGGTTTTGTTGGCCATACCGAGTTTGCTCTCAAGGATTACGGTATCAGCTATGATCTGGGCCCGGCCTCATCCAAAGTCCAGTTGGAGCTGGTGGTCGAAGGGGTACGCAAGCAGTAGCAAGGGGCCGATAAAGCTGGCAAAAGCCCTTGGTCTTGGTTAAGCTGTCGCCATTCATTCCATGGTTGCCCCCGGCTGAAGCCGGCCCCTCCCGACAAGGGGTAAAACGGGGAACGGGGCGACCATTTCCAGATAAGTCACGCCAGTGACGGCCTTGAGCCGGCACAGGCGTGCTTTTGTTTGACAGGAGACCACAGACACTATGAATAAGGTGCCGATGACAGTGATAGGCGCAGAGCAACTGCGCAAAGAGCTGGATATATTGAAGTTTGATCGCCGTCCCAAGATCACCGAAGCCATTGCCGCGGCACGGGAGCTGGGCGATCTGAAAGAAAACGCTGAATATCATGCCGCCCGAGAAGAGCAGGGCATTTGCGAGGCCCGCATCCGTGATATCGAAGGCAAACTGTCCAATGCCCAGATTATTGATGTGACCAAGATGACCAACACAGGTCGGGTGATCTTTGGTGCCACCGTGACCATTCTCAATCTGGATACCGATCTGGAAGTCACCTACCGCATAGTGGGTGACGATGAGGCCAACATCAAAGAAAACCTGATTTCGGTTAACTCACCCATCGCCCGAGGCCTGATTGGCAAGCAGTTGGGTGACGAGGTAGCCATTACCACCCCGGCCGGCGTGACCGATTACGAGCTGGTAGCGGTGGAATACCTGTAACAGGGCTCCTGACAACGCAGTCAACAAAAAGGCCACCCTGAGGTGGCCTTTTTGTTGACTGACGATTGGACTGCCGGCTTATTTCTTCGCCTTTGGCAGGGCAATTTTCATGTCTTCTGACTGGCGGAAAAGCACCAGCACGTGACCTATAAGCTGGACTTTGGTCGCCTGGGTTTCACGGACGATGGCGTCAACGATAGCTGCTTTCAGCTCTCTGTCTTCAGAGGCGACTTTCACTTTGATCAATTCATGATGAGCGAGTGCATTATCAATTTCAGCCAGTACCCCTTCAGTCAGGCCATTGGCACCAAGCAGCACGACAGGCTTGAGGCTGTGCGCCAGGCCCTTTAAATACTGTTTCTGTTTGGTTGTTAAGTTCATTTCTACCAACTTTTGCTGAGTTACTGTTGAAAAGTCGCTATTCTACCCTCATATAGCCCTTGTGTAACTCTCATTTGTCGCGGATTTTGCATGTCAGGAAAGAAACGAACCGCCAGCTCCACCCGGTGGATGCAGGAACACTTTGATGATCACTATGTCAAACTGGCACAAAAACGCGGCCTACGCTCGCGTGCAGCCTTCAAGCTCGAAGAGCTGCAGCAAAAGGATCAATTGATTAAACCGGGTATGACAGTGGTCGACCTGGGGGCTGCGCCCGGTGGCTGGTCCCAGGTGGCAGTGAAACTGGTGGGGGATAAGGGCAAGGTCGTTGCCTGTGATATTCTGCCCATGGATCCCATAGTTGGCGTAGACTTCCTGCAGGGGGACTTTCGGGAAGAGAAGGTGCTAAACGCGTTGCTTGAGCGGGTTGGCGAGGATAAAGTGGATATAGTGCTGTCCGATATGGCGCCCAATATGAGCGGCTCGGATGGTGTAGATCAACCGCGAGCCATGTATCTGGTGGAATTGGCGCTGGATATGTGTCATCAAGTGTTGGCGCCCAACGGCAGCTTTGCCGTCAAAGTTTTTCAGGGGGAGGGCTTTGACGAGTATATGAAGGCGGTTAAAGAGGCGTTCAGGGTCGTCAAGACCCGCAAACCAGACTCATCCAGGGCCCGTTCCCGGGAAGTCTATCTGGTAGCGACAGGGTATAAGTTATAGTACCCTTGCGCATAACATCGCAAGACTTTAAAGAGGTCTAGTACATTGAGTGATATGGCAAAAAATTTAATACTCTGGGTGGTCATCGCCGTGGTGCTGATGTCCGTGTTTCAGGGTTATTCCCCCTCTTCTTCGTCGTCGCTGAAGATGGATTATTCAACTTTCCTCGATGATGTCCGTGGCGGCCAGGTGGCCCAGGTGGAGATCAAGAGCGACATGCGCACCATTAATGGTACCAAGCGCACAGGTGAAAAGTTCACCACCATTATGCCCATCTACGATCAGGACCTGATTAATGACCTGGATCGCCGCGGCATCACTTTCTCCGGCCAGGAAGCGGAAGAGTCAGGTTTCCTGACCCAGATCTTTATCTCCTGGTTCCCCATGTTGTTGCTTATCGGGGTGTGGATTTTCTTCATGCGCCAGATGCAGGGCGGTGGCGGCAAGGGCGCCATGTCCTTTGGCAAGAGCAAGGCCAAGCTGATGAGCGAAGATCAGATAAAGACCACCTTCGCCGATGTGGCCGGCTGTGACGAGGCCAAGGAAGAAGTGAAGGAGATGGTGGATTATCTGAAAGATCCCAGCAAGTTCCAGAAGCTGGGCGGACGTATCCCCACAGGTGTACTCATGGTAGGTCCTCCGGGTACGGGTAAAACCCTGCTGGCCAAGGCCATTGCCGGTGAGGCCAAGGTGCCGTTCTTTACCATTTCAGGTTCCGATTTCGTGGAAATGTTTGTCGGTGTCGGTGCCTCCCGGGTACGTGACATGTTCGAGCAGGCCAAGAAGTCCGCTCCCTGCATCATCTTTATCGATGAAATCGATGCCGTGGGCCGTCAGCGTGGCGCTGGTCTCGGTGGTGGTCATGACGAGCGTGAACAGACCCTGAACCAGATGCTGGTGGAAATGGACGGCTTCGAAGGCAACGAGGGCATCATAGTTATTGCGGCTACCAACAGACCCGATGTATTGGATGCGGCCCTGCTGCGTCCCGGTCGTTTCGACCGTCAGGTGGTCGTCGGTTTGCCCGATGTCCGTGGCCGTGAGCAGATCCTCAAGGTACATATGCGCAAGGTGCCCCTGGCCGAAGACGTCAAGGCCAGCGTGATAGCCCGTGGTACTCCGGGTTTCTCAGGTGCCGACCTGGCCAACCTGGTGAACGAGGCTGCCCTGTTTGCTGCCCGCGGCAACCGCCGTGTGGTCACCATGGAAGAGTTCGAACGCGCCAAGGACAAGATCATGATGGGCGCCGAGCGCCGCTCCATGGTGATGTCCGAAGCCGAGAAAGAAATGACCGCCTATCACGAGGCCGGTCACGCCATTGTGGGTTATCTGGTACCTGAGCATGATCCCGTGCATAAGGTCACCATCATTCCCCGTGGCCGCGCCCTGGGGGTGACCTTCTTCCTGCCGGAAGCCGATGCCATCAGCCAGAGCCGCCGCAAGCTGGAGAGCCAGATTTCCGTGGCCTACGGTGGTCGTTTGGCCGAAGAGCTGATCTACGGCAGCGAGCGGGTGTCTACCGGTGCGTCCCAGGACATCAAGTATGCCACCTCCATCGCCCGCAACATGGTGACCCAGTGGGGCTTCTCCGACAAGCTGGGCCCGCTGTTGTATGCCGATGAAGAGGGCGAGGTGTTCCTCGGTCGTTCCATGGCCAAGGCCAAGCATATGTCCGATGAAACCGCGACCATCATAGATACCGAGGTTAAGGTCATCATCGACCGTAACTACGATCGTGCCCGTCAGTTGTTGACCGACAATATGGACATACTTCACGCCATGAAAGATGCGCTGATGAAGTACGAAACCATTGATTCGCTGCAAATTGAAGATTTAATGGAGCGCCGCGAAGTCCGTATGCCGGCAGATTGGCAGAAGGATGATCACAACGGCAATGGTGACAAGGGACAGCAGTCCAAGGCCGAGGCCAAGCCAGAGCCAGAGGCCGGCGACTTGTCCGAGCCCAATGAGTCCAGCGTTAAATAATCGCTGGAAATAAAAGAAAACCCCGTTAGCGGGGTTTTCTTGTTTGCAGGAGTTCTAATGTATCAGTTGCGTGCGGCCGGTCTGACCTTGGCCCTCGATCGGCCAAGGGTCATGGGGATAGTTAACGTCACCCCGGACTCTTTCTCCGACGGTGGTGAATTTGCCGCCTTTGATGCCGCCTGTCGCCATGTGGATCTGCTGGTGGCTCAGGGGGCCGACATTATCGATATAGGTGGCGAATCCACCCGTCCCGGTGCCGCCGAGGTCTCGGTGGCAGAAGAACTTCGCCGGGTAATTCCCCTGGTGGAATATGCTGCCCGTTATCCCGGGTTGTGGATCTCTGTTGATACCAGTAAGCCCGAGGTAATGCGTGCCGCGGCCAAGGCTGGTGCCCATCTGCTCAACGATGTGCGTGCCCTGAGCGAGCCCGGCGCCCTGGAGGCCGCCGCCGAGTTGGGTTTGCCTGTATGTCTGATGCACATGCAGGGCAGCCCCAGGACAATGCAGGACAGTCCCCACTACCAGTCGCTGCTGGATGAGGTCTATGCCTACCTGCTGGGGAGGGTTGAGGTCTGTGTGCAGGCTGGTATTTCCAGAGAGAATATCGTTCTCGATCCCGGCTTCGGTTTTGGCAAAACCCTCGCCCACAACTATGAGCTGCTGGCCAGATTCGATGCCTTCAGCTCGCTGGGATTGCCGCTGTTGGCGGGCTTGTCGCGCAAGAGCATGTTGGGCAACCTGCTGGGTCGGGAGCCCAAAGAAAGGCTTGCCGGCAGTTTGGCAGGGGCTATGATAGCGGCTCAAAGAGGGGCGCACATTATCCGGGTCCACGATGTGGCCGAGACTGTCGATGTACTCAAGGTATTGGGTGCGTGTGAAAATTTCCAATCGCTGTGAGCTGTTTGCAACTGCATGGCGAATAACCTATTGGGCCCTCTGGCCGTAAGATTGATGGGGTTAAAGAGTGACAGAACGTAAATTTTTCGGAACCGATGGTATTCGTGGCAAGGTGGGGACGGGGCAAATGACCCCCGAGTTGGCCCTGAAGTTAGGCTGGGCCGCCGGCCGGGTGCTGGCAAGAACCGGTACCAAGAAGGTGATTATCGGCAAGGACACCCGGATTTCCGGCTACATGTTCGAATCAGCACTGGAAGCGGGCCTGTCGGCCGCTGGACTTAATGTGATGCTGATGGGACCAATGCCAACCCCTGCGGTGGCCTATCTTACCCGCACCTTCAGGGCCGAGGCCGGTATTGTTATCAGTGCCTCCCATAACCCCTATTACGACAACGGCATCAAGTTCTTCTCCACCGATGGCAGCAAGCTGGACGATGCCATTGAACTGGAAATTGAGGCCGAGTTGGACAAACCGCTGGAATGTGTCGAGTCTCAACATTTGGGCAAAGTGTCGCGCATCGAAGATGCCAGGGGGCGTTACATTGAATATTGCAAGGGTAACTTCCCGGCGGATCAGACCCTAGCGGGACTGAAGATAGTGGTCGATTGCGCCCACGGCGCCACCTACCACATAGCGCCAGCGGTATTCCGCGAGTTGGGGGCCGAGGTTATTGCCATAGGCGACAAGCCAAACGGTACCAATATCAACGACAAGTGTGGCGCCACCGCCATGGCGCAGATCTGTGAGACTGTGGTGCGTGAACAGGCGGATCTCGGTATTGCCCTGGATGGTGACGGTGACCGCATCATGATGGTTAACCGCCATGGTGAGGTGATTGACGGCGATCAGATCCTTTATATCCTTGCCCGCGATGCCAAAATGCGCGGCATACTCAAGGGCGGCGTCGTTGGTACCCAGATGGCCAATCTGGGGTTGGAGCTGGCGCTCAAGGCGGAGGAGATTCCCTTTGCCCGCTCCAAAGTGGGCGACCGTTATGTAATGGAAATGCTCAAAGAGCTTAACTGGCGTATTGGTGGCGAAAACTCCGGCCATATCCTCAACCTGGACCACGGTACCACGGGGGATGGCATAGTGGCCGGTATCCTGGTACTGGCGGCCATGCGTCGTCATCAACTCAGCCTCGAGCAATTGACCTCTGGCATGAAGATGTTCCCGCAAATCCTGGTGAATGTGCGTTTCGAAGGGCAAAGCAATCCACTGGAGTCAAGCCTGGTGAAAGAGGCGGTAAGCGCGGTGGAAGCCGAGCTGGGTGAACGTGGTCGGGTATTGCTGCGCAAGTCCGGAACAGAGCCCCTTATCAGGGTCATGGTGGAAGGCGAGGATGATGCCCAGGTAACCAAGTTGGCGCACCGGATTGCCGATGCGGTAAAGGCTGCTGTTTAGCAGCTTTACGCTTAATATTTAGCAGCTTAGGCTGTTAAATATGCGAATTCAGGTTGGTGAGCGTAAAAAAGCAGCATTCCAACCTGTTTTCGTAAATTTTCCGGATTTGGGTCTTGTAACTTAATAAGTGGTTCGCTATTATTCACGCCGCTTTCAGAGGAGATGGTGATGGCACTCAGACGTCCAATGGTAGCTGGCAACTGGAAAATGAACGGCAGTGCGCAATTAGCGCAGGAGTTGTTCAAGAAGTTCGCCGTAAAGCTCCAAAATGATTCTGCGGAAGTGGTCCTGTGTCCACCAACGATTTATCTGGAAAGCGTCAGGCAACTGCTTGAAGCCAACAAGGATGCCCTGAGTGGCAGTCTTGTGAGGATGGGAGCCCAAAACCTGAGTCAACATGACTTTGGGGCTTATACCGGTGAAATATCCGGGCAGATGCTGAAAGATTCCGGATGCCGATATGTGATTATCGGACATTCAGAGCGGCGCAGAATGTATGGTGAAACCAGTGATATAGTCGCTGAGAAATTCGCCGCCGCTCAGAAGCACGGTTTGACCCCGATACTTTGTGTGGGTGAATCCGGTCCAGCAAGGCAAGCGCGACGCACCTTTGAGGTGATAGCAGAAGAGCTGGATGTGGTGATCGAGAAAAACGGCACCATGGCTTTTGATAATGCCATTATCGCCTACGAGCCGCTTTGGGCTGTGGGGACAGGTAAAAGCGCTACACCAGAGCAGGCCCAAGAAGTACATGCGTTTATACGCAAGCGGCTCTCTGAGGTATCTCCCTTTATCGGTGAGAACATCAGGATCCTCTACGGTGGCAGTGTGACACCGAGCAATGCGGCAGACCTGTTTGCCCAGCCGGATGTTGATGGTGGACTGATTGGCGGAGCCAGCTTAAACTCCAGTGAGTTTTTGAGTCTGTGTTCCATAGCAATGAGCGCATAATATGTACGAAGTATTGATTGTGATTTACTTGCTGGTAGCTCTGGGCCTGATTGGTCTGGTACTGATACAGCAAGGCAAGGGAGCTGACATGGGTGCCTCTTTCGGTGCCGGTGCCTCAGGCACACTGTTCGGATCCCGTGGTTCAGGTAACTTTTTAACCCGTTCCACAGCCATCCTGGCAATTGCGTTTTTCACTCTGAGCCTGATTATCGGCAACCTGAGTGCAAACCATGCCAAGCAGGATGATCAATGGAAAGAAATAGGTGCTGCTGAGCAGGTCGTCGAAGAGGCGCCACAGCAGGCCGAAAAATCAGAGAACAAGGTTCCTGATTAATAAGCAAGATTAGCCGAGGTGGTGAAATTGGTAGACGCGCAGCCTTGAGGTGGCTGTGTCCTAACGGACGTGCGGGTTCAAGTCCCGCTCTCGGCACCAATTATGTGATTAGGTAAGAGTCAGCTCAGCCTAGTCATTGCAAGTAACGACGAGAGTCAATATACTTGCAGCAGTTGACGCGGGGTGGAGCAGCATGGTAGCTCGTCGGGCTCATAACCCGAAGGTCGTCGGTTCAAATCCGGCCCCCGCAACCAGCTCCCAGTTGGAAGTTTGACTTGCAAATTGGCAACAAATTTCCATACTGTTTACAGGTTTTTATGATGAATACCTCGTGAATACGGGGTTTTTTGTTATATGAACTTCTGAATTCGTCACGGGGTTTGTGACACTGTACTGGGGCTTTATGCCCTTTTTTGTTTTTTTGGGGGTCAAATTGGCAACGTTGGAATCCAAACTGGCAGAGATGCTGACAGCGCCCGTGGAGGCGCTTGGTTACCAGCTGTGGGGTATTGAGTACATCCAGGCGGGTAAACATTCCACGCTCAGGGTCTATATCGACAGCGAAAACGGCGTCAACATCGAAGATTGTGCCAACGCCAGCCGCCAGATCAGCGCTGTGCTTGACGTTGAGGACCCCATTTCCCATGAATACACCCTGGAAGTCTCTTCTCCCGGGGTAGACCGTCCCCTGTTCAACGCAGCTCAGTATGGTGCCTACGTTGGTGAAGAGGTCAAGGTTCAACTGACTATGCCGGTGGCGGGTAGTCGTAATTTGAAAGGTGTCATCACCAAGGTCGAAGGGCAGATGCTGAGCTTGACTGTGGATGGCAAAGAATTGGTTGTTGCCCTGGACAATATCCGCAAGGGCAATGTGATAGCTAAGTTTTGATGGTTTCAAGGTGAACGAGGCAAGACGATGAATAAAGAGATTCTGCTGGTCGCTGAGGCGGTTTCAAACGAAAAGGCCGTTCCGCGTGAAAAGATTTTTGAGGCGCTGGAAATCGCCTTGGCCACAGCAACCAAGAAAAAATACGAAGGTGATATCGACGTTCGCGTTGCCATTGACCGTAAGACCGGTGAGTACGAGACCTTCCGTCGCTGGTTGGTGGTAGACGATCAGGGCCAGGCGTTGGAAAACCCGTTCCGCGAAATTACCCTGGAAGCCGCACGCTACGAAAATCCTGAGATCCAGGTGGGTGATTTCATCGAAGATGAAATTGAGTCTGTCGTATTCGACCGCATCACCACTCAAACTGCCAAGCAAGTGATAGTGCAAAAGGTTCGTGAAGCCGAGCGCGCCCAGGTGGTTGAACAGTTCTTGGATAAAGAAGGTGAGTTGATTACCGGTGTGGTGAAAAAGACTACCCGTGACAGCGTCGTGGTTGACCTTGGCAACAACGCCGATGGCGTGCTGTTCAAGGAAGATCTGATCAGCCGTGAATCTTTCCGTCCAGGTGATCGCGTGCGTTCACTGCTGTATGCGGTGCGTCCCGAGGCCCGCGGTGCCCAGCTGTTCCTGACCCGCACCAAGCCCGAGATGCTGATCGAGCTTTTCCGCGTTGAAGTGCCTGAGATTGCCGACGAAATGATCCAGGTAATGGGCGCTGCCCGTGACCCTGGCAGCCGTGCCAAGATTGCCGTGAAGTCCAATGACCGTCGCATCGATCCTATCGGTGCCTGTGTTGGTATGCGTGGTGCCCGCGTTCAGGCCGTGTCCAACGAACTCGGTGGTGAGCGTGTTGACATAGTACTGTGGGATGATAATCCGGCCCAGTTCGTGATTAACGCCATGGCGCCTGCCGACGTGGCGTCCATTATCGTGGACGAAGACAACCACTCCATGGATATCGCCGTTGAGGCCGATTCCTTGGCCCAGGCCATTGGCCGTAATGGTCAAAACGTGCGTCTGGCCACTCAACTGACCGGTTGGGTGCTGAACGTGATGACAGTGGAAGACATGAACAAGAAGCACCAGGCCGAGAGTGCCAAGGTGGTCAGTTTGTTCATGGCAGCCCTGGATGTGGATGAAGATTTTGCCCAGGTACTGGCAGATGAAGGCTTTACCTCGCTTGAGGAAATTGCCTATGTGCCTGTAACTGAGCTGTTGTCCATCGATGGCTTCGATGAAGACATAGTAGAAGCACTGCGTGAGCGCGCCAAAGCCGCCATTTCTACCCGTGCCCTGGCATCGGAAGAAGCGCTCGACGGTGCAGAGCCCAGTGAAGAATTGCTGGCCCTGGAAGGAATGGAGCGCCATCTGGCCTTCGTACTTGCAAGCAAGGGCGTGGTAACACTGGAAGATTTGGCCGAACAAGGCATTGATGATTTGATCGAAATAGAAGAATTGACAGAAGAGAAAGCTGGTGCGCTGATCATGGCTGCCCGCAACATCTGTTGGTTTGGCGAAGATGCATAAGTCGATCAACAGGGGGAGGTAACCTATGACAGAAACAACAGTAGAGAAACTGGCCACGGAAGTGGGCAAGACGGTTGAAAGACTTATCGAACAGTTCTCTCAGGCAGGAATTAAGAAAGGCAAGAGCGACAGCGTCACCGAAGCCGAAAAACAGCAGTTGCTGGATTTCCTGAAAAAGCAGCATGGTGGCGATGCCATGCCCACCAAGATGACGCTGCAGCGCAAGACAGTGTCCACCCTGAGCGTTGCCGGTAGCGGCGGCCAGTCCAAGGACATCAAGGTGGAAGTGCGCAAGAAACGCACCTTCGTCAAGCGTGATGTGAATGAAGCCGCGATTAAGGCCGAGGAAGAGGCTAAAGCCGCCGAGGCCGCTGCTGAAGCCAAGGCCAAAGCCGAAGCTGAAGCCAAGGCCAAGGCGGAAGCCGAAGCCAAGGCTAAAGCCAAGGCTAAAGCCGAAGCCGAAGCCAAGGCCAAGGCCGCTGCAGTTGCACCGGCTCCCAAGACTCCTGAGTCCGAAGCTGCCCGTGCCGAGGCCGAGCGTCTGAAGGCCCAGCAGGAAGAAACTGCCAAGCGCAAGGCCGCCGAAGAGGAAGCCAAGGCGACCGAGAAGGCCCGTAAGCTGGCAGAAGAAAACGAAAAGCGTTGGGCCGAGGAAGAGCGTCGTCGCGCCGAAGCCGAACGTATCAGCGATCACCACCTGACCACGTCCAAAGTGGCCCGTGCTGCCGAAGACAGCTCGGATCTGGACGAAGAGAAGCGTGGCCGTCGTAACCGTAACAAGACTGCGACCAAGTCCAAGCGTGGCGGCAAAGATGCCCGCGAAGGCCGTGAGAAGCACATCAAGTACCGCAGCACTGCGCCCGAGTCCATGGCCCACGGCTTTAACAAGCCGGTTGCTGCCGTGAACCGTGACGTGCGCATCGGTGAAACCGTAACCGTGGCCGAACTGGCCCAGAAAATGGCGGTCAAGGCTACCGAAATCATCAAGCAAATGATGAAGATGGGCTCCATGGTCACCATCAACCAGGTACTGGATCAGGAAACTGCCCAGCTGGTTGCCGAGGAAATGGGTCACAAGGTAGTGCTGCTGCGTGAAAACGAGCTGGAGCATCAGGTTCTGGCTGACCGTGACGAAGACGAGAAGAAAGAATCCCGTGCGCCGGTAGTGACCATCATGGGTCACGTTGACCACGGTAAGACCTCGCTGCTCGATTACATCCGTCGCGCCAAGGTTGCGGCCGGTGAGGCCGGTGGTATTACCCAGCATATCGGTGCCTACCATGTGGAAACCGATAACGGCATGATCACCTTCCTGGATACCCCAGGTCACGCGGCCTTTACCGCCATGCGTGCCCGTGGTGCCAAGGCTACCGACATTGTGGTACTGGTAGTGGCTGCCGACGACGGCGTAATGCCGCAGACCATAGAAGCAATCCAGCACGCCAAGGCCGGTAACGTGCCCTTGATCGTGGCCGTGAACAAGATGGACAAGCCCGAGGCGGATATAGATCGCGTCAAGAGTGAACTGTCCCAGCACGGCGTAATGTCTGAAGAGTGGGGCGGCGAAAACATGTTCGCCTACGTTTCTGCCAAGGCGGGTACCGGCGTTGATGAACTGCTGGAAGCCATTCTGTTGCAGGCAGAAGTACTGGAACTCAAAGCCGTTCGCGACGGTATGGCCGCCGGTGTGGTGATCGAGTCCAAACTGGACAAGGGCCGTGGTCCTGTGGCCACAGTACTGGTTCAGGAAGGTACTCTGCGTACCGGTGACATAGTGCTCTGTGGTCTGGAATACGGCAAGATCCGCGCCATGAAGGACGAAAACGGCAAGAACATTACCGAAGCCGGTCCGTCCATTCCGGTTGAAATCCTCGGTCTGTCAGGCGTGCCTGCTGCCGGTGACGAAGCGACTGTGGTACGTGACGAGCGTAAGGCCCGCGAAGTGGCGCTTTACCGTCAAGGCAAGTTCCGTGATGTCAAGCTGGCGCGTCAGCAAAAGTCCAAGCTGGAAAACATGTTTGCCAACATGACCGAAGGCGAAGTGAAAGAACTGAACGTGGTGCTCAAGGCCGACGTACAGGGTTCTCTGGAAGCCATCTCCGACTCGCTGCGCAAGCTGTCCACCGACGAAGTGAAGGTGAACATCATAGCCTCCGGTGTAGGTGCCTTGACAGAAACAGATGCGACCCTGGCTGCGGCCTCCAACGCCATCATGGTGGGCTTCAACGTCCGCGCCGATGCCCAGGCCCGCAAGACCATCGAGAACGAGAGTGTGGATCTGCGCTACTACAGCGTAATCTACGATCTGATCGACGAAGTCAAGGCCGCCATGAGCGGTATGCTGTCGCCCGAGTTCAAGCAGCAGATCATTGGTCTGGCCGAAGTGCGCGATGTGTTCAAGTCGCCTAAACTGGGTGCTATTGCCGGCTGTATGGTTATCGAAGGCATAGTCAAGCGCAGCGCGCCAATCCGTGTACTGCGTGACAACGTGGTTATCTATGAAGGCGAGCTGGAATCCCTGCGCCGCTTCAAGGATGACGTCAGCGAAGTCCGCAATGGCATGGAGTGTGGTATCGGGGTGAAGAACTACAACGATGTTCGCGTAGGCGACCAGATCGAAGTGTTCGAAACCATTGAAGTCGCACGGACACTGTAACAACCAAAAAGGGCGGCTTTGGCCGCCCTTGTTGATTTTATGGCATTAAATTATGGCAAAAGAATTTAGTCGTACCCGCCGCATTGGCCAGCAGTTACAGCAGGAACTGGCGGCAGTGCTGCAGCGGGAAATGAAAGATCCCCGTATCGGCATGGTGACTGTCAATGACGTCGACGTGTCGCGGGATCTGAGCTTCGCCAAGGTGTTTGTCACCTTCTTCGAAGAAGATCCCAAGCTTATCGAACAAAAGCTGGCAGCCCTGGTGGCAGCAGCGCCCTATATCCGCACCCTGGTGGCCGGCCGGATGAAGCTCCGGGTCATGCCCGAACTGAGGTTCGTGTACGACAGCTCGCTGATAGAGGGCATGCGCATGTCCAACCTGGTCAGCAAGGTGATCCGTGATGACGAAGCCAAGAAAACCCAGGCCGGTCGCAGCGATGAAACCCCTGAGCAGGACGAAGATAACTGATGGCCCGTCGTTCCAAGGGCCGCGCCATCGACGGCATAGTGCTGCTGGATAAGCCTACAGGCATGAGTTCCAACTTTGCCTTGCAAAGGGTCAAGCGCCTGTACAACGCGTCCAAAGCCGGTCATACCGGGGCTCTGGACCCTCTGGCGACCGGCATGTTGCCTGTGTGTCTTGGCGAAGCCACCAAGTTTTCCTCCCATCTGCTTGATGCCGACAAGCGCTATCTGGTGACCGCCAAGCTGGGTGAGCGCACCGATACCAGCGACTCGGATGGTGAAGTGGTCAGTACCCGACCTGTCAATGTCACCCGTGAGCAACTGGATGCGGCCCTGGATACCTTCCGCGGCGACAACATGCAGGTGCCGTCGATGTTCTCGGCGCTCAAATACCAGGGCCAACCCCTGTACAAGTATGCCCGTGAAGGCAAGGAAGTGCCCCGCGAAGCCCGGCCCATCACGGTATTTGAGCTCAACTTCATCAGTTGGGAAGGTGATGAGCTGACGTTGGACATTCACTGCTCCAAGGGCACCTATATCCGTACCATAGTCGATGATCTGGGTGAGAAGCTCGGTTGTGGCGCCCATGTGATCATGTTGCGCCGAACCCAGGTGGCCAAATATCCCTACGACAGGATGGTCACCCTGGAGCAGCTGGAAGCCCTGGTTGCCGGGGCGCACGAGCGAGGTGAGGCAAGCGAGTCCGTGCTGGATCCGCTGCTGCTGCCCATGGATACCGCAGTGGCGGATTTACCGCTGATTAATCTGCCCGAAAGCGTCGGTGTCTATCTGCTCAATGGTAATCCGGTGCAGGCGCCGGGACTTAAGCCCGACCAATTGGTACGCATCAGCCTGGGTGATGAGCAGCGTTTCGTTGGCATCGGCATCATGGACAACAAGGGATTGCTGGCACCCAAACGTCTGGTGGTGTTCAGCAGGGATGGGGATTAAAGCGGTTGCTATGGCCTGTAATTAGGGCTAAAATACCGCTCCACTTTGGCTGAGTTAGTGATCGGCTGAAGCCATTTATAGAAATTTTGGAGATATTCATGTCACTAAGTACTGAAGCAAAAGCAAAAATCCTGGCTGAGTTTGGCCGTGGTGAAAACGACACTGGTTCAACTGAAGTTCAGGTAGCTCTGCTGACTGCTCAGATCAACCACCTGCAAGATCACTTCAAACAGCACGTTCACGATCACCACTCACGTCGTGGTCTGCTGCGTATGGTTAGCTCTCGTCGTAAGCTGCTGGCCTACCTGCAACGTACTGAGAACGCCCGTTACGTTGAGCTGATCCAGAAGCTGGGTCTGCGTCGCTAATCCCGAGCGGATAAATAAAAAAGGAGGCCTTGGCCTCCTTTTTTATTACCCGAATGCGGCGGATAAATTGGTTATCCGCCTATTTCACAAATGCTGGCATTGTTGCCGGCAATGTATTTTTGCTCGAACTCTTCCAACGGTAAGGGCTGGCTGAAATAAAAGCCCTGGCCAATGCCGCATTGATGGTTCCTGAGCCACTCCAATTGCTGCTCGTTCTCTATGCCTTCGGCGACTATCTTGAGATCCAATTGTTTGCCCAGCATCAGGATGGTTGATGCTATGGCACTGTCCTCCGGCAAATCCGACACAAAGCAACGGTCAATTTTCATGGTGGTGATGGGCAGGTGCCGCAGGTAGGACAGGGATGAATAGCCGGTGCCGAAATCATCCACGGCAATCCCGAAACCGGCACTCTTGAGCTGATCTAGCTTCATAATAGCCAGTTCGATATCGTTCATCAGCGAGGTTTCGGTGATTTCGATTTCCAGCAACTCCGGTGAGATCTGATGCCGCAACGCCAATTGCTTGATGTCGGGCACCAGGCTGGCATCGCTGAACTGCTGTGAGGCCACGTTCACCGCAATGGGCACGGCAAAGTTGTATTGTTTTTGCCAGTGCTTCAACACCTTGCAGCTTTGCTCTATCACCCAGCGCCCAATAGGGACTATGATGCCGGTCTCTTCCGCCACAGGAATAAAGGACATGGGGCTGATAAGGCGACCATCTTTTTGCCAGCGGATCAGGGCCTCGCAGCCCACCAGGGCACCGGTGGCCAAATCCAGCTTGGGCTGGAAGTGCAGCAGGAATTCATCATTTTTCAACGCGTCGTGCAGTGATGCCTCGGTGCGCAGCCTCACTGCGGCGCGCTCTGTCATCTGTTGCTTGAAGAAGGCCCATTGGTTGGAACCCGAGGCCTTGGCGCTGTACATGGCAATGTCGGCGTGGCGGATAAGATCCTCGGCACTGTGGCCATCTTCCGGGTACAGGGATATACCCACAGAGGCCGCAGGGTGTATGGCATGTTCGTTCAACTGTATGGGGTTATTGAGCTGCACCAGCAACTTATCGACAAAGTCGGCGGCCTGATCTGCGGTCTGGATTTCGTCTGCCAGGATAACGAACTCATCGCCCCCTAAGCGCGCCACTGTCCCCTTGTCGCCCACCACCCGTTCCAGCAGGCGGGCGATACGGGCCAGAAACTGATCCCCCAGGGCATGACCGAGAGAATCGTTGACGTTTTTAAACCTGTCCAAATCGATGAACAGCAGGGCAAAGTGGCGCTTGTGGACCCTGGCCCTTTGTATGGTGACGGCTATGGTCTCCAACAGCAGGGTACGATTCGGCAGGCCGGTGAGCGGATCCCGGGTGGCCATCTTGCGTAGTTTGCTTTGGGTTTGGCCGAATTGGATCAGAATTTGGTTAAATTTTGAGGCCACCAGACCCAGCTCATCATCCTTGTGGGATTCCGTCAGTGGCAGAAGGTTCTCGTCCGGTGATTCAGGTTCAATCTTGTCAATGGCCTCGGCAATGCGGGCTATGGGTTGGGTCAGGAAACGGTGAAACACCACCGACAGGGCCAAAGTCAGCAGCAGCGCCCGCGCCAGGGTGGCAACAAAGCCTAATTTCAGCTGTGAGAACAGGCTGTTGGTCAGTTCCTGGGTGTCGTAAAAAATGGTCAGGGTGCCGATCAGCTGTTGCTGTCGGGTGCCTTCGAAATAAAAGGGGCGGTACAGGGGGCGGGAAATTTCCCGCAAGTCTCCAAACAGACGATTACCCAGGTCAATAAAGGCGCCTTTGCCTACGCTCTTGTCGTTGCTGACCGAAACAAACAGCGAACCATCGTCAAGTTCTATGACGGCAGAGCCTACGTGTTCAACCTTGAGTACCCCCTCAAGGGTTTGGCGTGCCAGGTTGTCGTCCAGGGCCCAGACGGCGTTGGTGGAGGGTTGTTCAACCGAGTCCAGCAGTTCGTGTTGGGTAGTGATGAGCGATTGGCGGGTGCTTAACCCTACGAGTGCAATTTCTACCAGAAAAACAGCTACGGCAAAAAACAGCGCGGTAAATACAACAAGGTTGGTTTGTTTCCAGGTCAGCGATTTAAACCGGGTCGTCATTTATTAGTATCCTTGCCAATGCGTTTTAACCATAGGCGGCACATCCCTATTTCCAAGTCCCTAAAATCGACATCTTTGTCCCACTCTAGTGAAAAGAAGCTGATTTGTCATCATGATCTGCTCTTTATCTATTGATTGCAGTTGCAGTATACTTACGCGCGTAATTCAAGGTCATTAATTAAGGAATGGGTCACGTGAATCCTATCGTAAAAAGTTTTGAGTATGGTCAGCACACAGTCACTCTGGAAACAGGTGTAATCGCTCGTCAAGCCGATGGTGCCGTTATGGCCAGCATGGGCGACACTACAGTTCTGGTGACTGTTGTGGGCAAAAAGGAAGCCGATCCAGGCCGTGACTTCTTTCCTCTGACCGTAAACTATCAGGAAAAGACCTACGCAGCCGGTAAAATCCCCGGTGGATTCTTCAAGCGTGAAGGTCGTCCTTCTGAAGACGAAACTCTGATTGCCCGTCTTATCGACCGTCCTATCCGTCCTCTGTTCCCTGATGACTTTACCAACGAAGTACAGGTCATCATCACAGTGGTATCGGTAGATCCTCAGATTGAGCCGGACATCGTTTCCATGATCGGTACCTCTGCTGCACTGGCTATCTCCGGTATTCCATTCAACGGTCCTCTGGGCGCCGCCCGTGTGGGTTATGTGAATGGCGAATACGTGCTGAACCCAGGTGCCGCTGAACTGGCAGGCAGTGAGCTGGATCTGGTAGTTGCCGGTACCCAGGGTGCCGTACTGATGGTGGAATCCGAAGCCAAATCCCTGCCTGAAGAAGTAATGCTGGGCGCCGTGGTTTACGGTCACGACCAGCAGCAGGTTGTTATCAATGCCATTAAAGAGTTTGCCGCTGAAGCCGGTAAGCCACGTTGGAACTGGACTGCCCCTGTTAAGAACGAAGCCCTGGTTGCCCAAATCAAAGAGCTGGCCGAAGAAGGTCTGACCGCTGCTTACCAGATCATGGCCAAGCAAGAGCGCTACGAAGCCGTTGGTGAAGTGAAGAAAGCCACCATCGCCAAGCTGCAGGAAGTCAATCCTGAAGTAAACGTACGCGAAGCCGCCGATCTGCTGGGCAGCCTCGAGAAGAACGTGGTTCGCAGCCGTATCATCGCTGGCATGCCACGTATCGATGGCCGCGAGCCAGACATGATCCGTGCCCTGTCTGTGATGGCCGGCGTTCTGCCACGTACCCACGGCTCTGCACTGTTCACCCGTGGTGAAACTCAGGCGCTGGTGACCTGTACCCTGGGTACCGAGCGTGATGCGCAGAAGATCGACTCCATCATGGGCGAGCGCACCAACCGCTTCATGCTGCACTACAACTTCCCTCCTTACTCTGTGGGTGAAACCGGTATGGTTGGCTCGCCAAAGCGCCGCGAAATCGGTCACGGCAAGCTGGCATGGCGCGGTATCAACGCGGTAATGCCTTCTGCTGAAGAGTTCCCATACTCTGTGCGTGTGGTATCTGAAATCACCGAGTCCAACGGTTCTTCTTCCATGGCCTCTGTGTGTGGTACCTCTCTGGCCCTGATGGATGCCGGTGTACCTATCAAGACCTCTGTAGCCGGTATTGCCATGGGTCTGGTGAAGGAAGGCGATAACTTCGTGGTTCTGTCAGACATCCTGGGTGACGAAGACCACCTTGGCGACATGGACTTCAAAGTAGCCGGTACCCGTGATGGTGTGACTGCACTGCAGATGGACATCAAGATCGAAGGTATCACCAAAGAAATCATGGAAATCGCTCTGCAGCAGGCCTACGGCGCTCGCGTTCACATCCTGAACGTGATGGACCAGGCCATCGGCAGCGCCCGTCCGGATATCTCTGACCACGCGCCACGTATCACCACCATCAAGATCAACCCAGAGAAGATCCGTGAAGTGATTGGTAAGGGCGGTGCGGTTATCCGTGCCCTGACCGAAGAAACCGGCACTACCATTGAGCTGGAAGACGACGGTACAGTGAAGATTGCCTCCAACAATGCCGACGCAACCCGTGAAGCTATCCGCCGCATCGAAGAGATCACCTCCGAAGTGGAAGTGGGTCGCATGTACACAGGTAAGGTTATCCGCATCGTTGACTTCGGCGCCTTCGTGAACATTCTGCCCGGCAAAGATGGCCTGGTACACATCTCACAAATCAGTGATGAGCGTGTAGCCAACGTGTCAGACCATCTGGAACTGAACCAGGAAGTGACCGTGAAGGTCATGGAAGTGGATCGTCAGGGCCGTGTACGTCTGTCCATCAAGGAAGCCAAGGAAAAAGCAGCGCCAGCCGCTGAGTAATTCCGGCAACAGTCCGGCACCAGATAAAAAAGGAGACCTTTGGGTCTCCTTTTTTTATGCCGTCATTTGAAAAAGCCAATTAATATCAATAGTGGATGGCGGCAAAGATGGCGGATTGCTATTATGGCCGCTCCCCGTTAACAGGCGAATCAAGGTAGGTTCTGATGGTAAGTAAATTCAAGGCATTGGCAGTAGTTAGCCTGCTGGGAGCAAGCCTGATGATGAGCGGTTGCTCTGCCACGGCAAGGGCCGGCGGTGATGAGATTTCCGGTAAACTGATGGTGGCGCCTTTGCTACCGGACTATAAGCAGGAAGTCACCCTCGCCAAGCTCAATGAAGTGCTGTCTACCATGGAGCTGACCGAAGAGCAAAGGGCCAGATTCCATTACGAGCGTGGCGTACTTTACGACAGTCTGGGCCTGAGGTTGTTGGGCCGGCTGGACTTTTCCCAGGCGCTGCGTATTCGTCCCGATATCGCCGATGCCTACAACTTCCTCGGCATCTACTATACCCAGGAAGGTGAGTTCGACAGCGCCTACGAGGCTTTCGATGGCGTACTGGAGCTGCAACCCGACTATGACTATGCCTACCTTAACCGTGGCATAGCCCTGTATTACGGTGAGCGGGCCGATCTGGCCATTGCCGATATGAACCGGTTCTTCTCCCTTGACCCCAGCGATGGCTACCGCTCGCTGTGGCTGTATCTGGTGGAATCTGCCAAGGACAAACCACAGGCCTTGGCACATCTTAAACAGCACAGGCAACAGCTGAGCGGTGACGCCTGGGCCACGGTTCTGGTGGATTTTTACCTGGGTAAGGTGAATAAGTCTGAGGTCTTTGCCAAGGCCAAACAGGGCCTGAGTCAGCCAAGGGAATATACCGAGCGCCTGTGCGAAGCCTATTTCTATCTGGCCAAGACGGAAGCCGAACAGGGCAACAAGGAGCTGGCAGCCAATTACCTGCGTTTGGCGCTCGCCACCAATGTCTATGATTTTGTCGAGCACAGATATGCCAGGGTTGAGCTGGCTCGTCTGGCCGGGCAGGAATAAAGCCGACCCACAGGCAGCGCTGTGATTGTGCTCGGTGCCAATATAGGCGAAAATAGCGCCCAATTCTGATCCATCCAGGGGAGCATGCTTTGCTCCCCTTCACTTTAAAAGATAGTTATTCATGTCAAATACACTGCTTCAGGAAGTGGCTTCCCGCCGCACCTTCGCCATTATCTCGCACCCCGACGCGGGTAAGACCACCATTACCGAAAAGGTATTGCTCCACGGACGCGCCATTCAGACCGCTGGGACGGTGAAGGGCCGTGGTTCATCCCAACACGCCAAATCGGACTGGATGGAGATGGAAAAGGAACGTGGTATTTCGGTAACCACCTCGGTGATGCAGTTTCCTTACAATGACTGTCTGGTAAACCTGCTCGACACCCCGGGTCACGAAGACTTCTCCGAAGATACCTATCGCACCCTGACGGCGGTGGATTCCTGCCTGATGGTGATTGATGCAGCCAAGGGGGTGGAAGACCGTACCCGCAAGCTGATGGAAGTGACCCGTTTGCGCGACACGCCCATTGTCACCTTTATGAACAAGCTCGACCGCGATATCCGCGATCCCATGGAGCTGCTCGATGAGGTGGAAACCGAGCTGAAAATTCTCTGCGCCCCTATTACCTGGCCCATAGGCTGCGGCAAGCTGTTCAAAGGCGTCTATCACCTGCACCGGGATGAGACGGTTCTTTATCAAACCGGCCATGGTCATACTATTCAGGAAGTCCGTATTATCAAGGGATTGGATAATCCCGAGTTGGATACTGCCGTGGGTAGCGACTTTGCCGAGCAGTTGCGCGAAGAGCTTGAACTGGTGCGCGGTGCATCCAACGAGTTCGATCTTGAGCTGTTTTTGCAAGGTGAACTGACCCCGGTTTACTTCGGTACCGCGCTGGGTAACTTCGGGGTTGACCACATGCTTGACGGTCTCACCGAATGGGCGCCAGCACCCATGGCCCGTGAAACTGCCGAACGGACAGTGGCCGCGACGGAAGATAAATTTGCCGGTTTCGTGTTTAAAATTCAGGCCAACATGGATCCCAAGCACAGGGACCGTATCGCCTTTATGCGCATTGTTTCGGGCAAGTACACCCAGGGCATGAAGATGAAACACGTGCGCATTGGCAAAACAGTGAACATCTCTGACGCCGTGACCTTCATGGCAGGCGATCGTGAGCGTGCTGAAGAGGCCTTCGCCGGTGACATCATAGGTCTGCACAACCACGGCACCATACAGATAGGTGATACCTTTACCCAGGGCGAAGATATCAAATTTACCGGTATCCCCAACTTTGCTCCCGAAATGTTCCGCCGTATTCGCCTGAAGGATCCGCTGAAGCAAAAGCAATTGCTCAAGGGCCTGGTGCAGCTGTCCGAGGAAGGCGCCGTGCAGGTATTCCGTCCGCTGGATACCAACGATCTGATCGTGGGTGCTGTTGGTGTGCTGCAGTTTGAAGTGGTTGTGGCCCGCCTCAAGTCGGAATACAACGTTGAGGCTATATATGAAGCCATCAACGTTGCCACCGCCCGTTGGGTTTACTGCAACGATGCCCGCAAGTTGGAGGAATTCAAGCGCAAGTGTTCCACCAACCTGGCGCTCGACGGTGGTGATAACCTGACCTATATTGCCCCCACCATGGTGAACCTGAATCTGTCGATGGAACGTTATCCCGACATCCAGTTTGCCAAGACCCGGGAACATTAATCGGGTAAAAGCGGGCTGAGGCCCGCTTTTTTATTGCCTGAAGCAAGTGGACATTCGGCAAAGCCTGTTCGCAAAGAGAGTGCTAAGCTGACCACAAGATTCAGCAACAGTATTTGTTAAGGAACAGGCCACTATGGCTCAGCTGATAGATACCCATGCCCATCTGGACTTTTCCGAATTTGATCCTGACAGGGATACCCTGGTGCAGCAGATGCTTGAGCAGGGGATATCCAACGCCATTATTCCCGGGGTAGCGCCTGCTCTGTGGCAAAGGCAATTGGCAATTGCGCGCCAATATGGCTTCTATTACGCCCTGGGGATCCACCCCTGGTATTGTCCGCTCAAAAACGATGTGGATATTTCAGAACTGAAACTCCTGATCAATTCAAGGCGTCAAGATCATGCTTTGGTTGCAATCGGTGAGTGTGGGCTGGATAAGTTGCGTCAGGACACCTGGCCCTTCCAGCAGGCCTGGCTCGAAGCGCAACTGCAATTGGCTGACGAGCTCGGGCTGCCGGTTATTCTGCACTGTGTGCGTGCCCATGAAGAACTGCTTACCCTCTTGAGCCGCCATTCACCCTCCCGTCGTGGCGTTATCCATGGATTTTATGGTTCCCCTGAGTTGGCAGCGCGCTATTTTCGCCTGGGTTATCGCTTGGGTATTGGTGGATTGTTGTTGAATGAGGATGCAAAAAAGCTGCATTTAACTGTGCAACATTTGCCACTGGATGCCTTTATTCTGGAGACGGATTCGCCTGCCATGGCCCCCAAATCGGCCATCGACAGGCGTAATACCCCGCTGTTAATAGCCCAAATTGTCGCCAAAATGGCCAATTTGCAAAAAAAATCCAGTGTTCTAATATCAGAACGTCTGTCTGAGAATGCGGTGCAACTGTTTGAGCTGTAGTTGGTTTTGTTTGAACAGGTGTTTGTCGCAATGGCGGATTCAGGTAAGCATTTGAAATTTAACTTCAAAAACATGATCAAATCGACGATTTTCCGTAAAGGCTCGGGTATAATCTTGCTCGGAAATAGGTTGGTTAACAACATAATTAAAAAGTGTTAACAAATAGGGTGATGGTTAATGAGTATATTAATGAGCTTGGTGGGCGTAATAGTCCTGCTTGGAATAGGTTTCCTCCTTTCCAATAACAAAAAAGCGATCAGCGTTCGTGCAGTGGGTGGCGCTCTTGCCATTCAAGCTGCCTTCGGTGGTTTCGTTCTGTATGTTCCTGTCGGCAAGGATATCCTGAAGGCAGTTTCCGATGGCGTGTCCAGCGTTATCGGCTACGGTCAAAACGGTATCAACTTCCTGTTCGGCGATCTGGCCCAGTTCAAGGTTGGCTTTATTTTCGCCATCAACGTACTGCCGGTCATTATCTTCTTCTCTTCACTGATTGCCGTGCTCTACTACCTGGGCATCATGCAGTGGATCATCCGCATCATAGGCGGTGGTCTGCAGAAGGCTCTGGGTACCAGCCGTACCGAGTCCATGTCAGCCACAGCCAACATCTTCGTTGGTCAAACTGAAGCGCCACTGGTGGTACGTCCATTCGTTCCAACCATGACTCAGTCTGAGCTGTTTGCCATCATGGTGGGCGGTCTGGCTTCTATTGCCGGTTCAGTACTGGCCGGTTATGCCTCTATGGGTGTGCCTATCGAGTACCTGGTTGCCGCGTCCTTCATGGCTGCTCCTGGTGGTCTGCTGATGGCTAAACTGATGCACCCAGAGACTGAAACCACCAAAAACGAAATGGACGAGCTGCCAGCCGATCCTGACAAGCCAGCCAACGTGCTTGATGCTGCTGCCGCCGGTGCTTCCTCCGGTATGCAACTGGCTCTGAACGTAGGCGCCATGCTGATTGCCTTCGTGGGTCTGATCGCCATGATCAACGGCATCATAGGTGGTGTGGGCGGTATGTTCGGTTACGAAGGCCTGACGCTGGAACTGATCCTGGGTTATGTGTTCATGCCACTGGCGTATCTGATCGGTGTGCCATGGAATGAAGCTCTGGTTGCCGGTTCTTTCATTGGTCAAAAAATCGTAGTGAACGAGTTCGTGGCTTACCTGAACTTCGCTCCTTACCTGAAAGACGTAGCCGATGGCGGTATGCTGGTTGCAGAAACCGGCGCTGCCATGAGCGACCGCACCAAAGCGATTATCTCTTTCGCTCTGTGTGGTTTCGCTAACCTGTCTTCTATCGCGATTCTGCTCGGTGGTCTGGGTGCCATGGCCCCTAACCGTCGTCACGATCTGGCCAAACTGGGTATCCGCGCCGTTATCGCCGGTTCCCTGTCTAACCTGATGAGCGCCACAATCGCAGGTCTGTTCCTGGCGCTCTAATCGCCGACAAACAGATGTGTATCGGGCCCTGCCAGTAGGGTGGGGCCCAGTTAATACAACCAGTTTCCAAGAGCAAAGTCTGAAGCAGTATCCGTCTGAGGACGGGCCGTGATTGATGTTGATATAACGTTAATGATGTTAATTGCGGTTGGGGTCGTTTCCTGACTTTGTTCACAAAACAAAATTTTGTGTTCGTGTTTTGAGTGCAGATTCTTGTAACTTCACAAAGTCGCGCTACAATGCACGGGTCTAAAAAATGCTGTCCCCGAAGGCAGCAACAAAACCAAAGATAAATGGGGTTGATGATGAAAAACGTAAAATCTTATGCACTGGCCGCTACCGCGGTTGCAGCAATCTCCGGTAACGCTTTCGCAGCCGATCGCAGCGACATCTATGCCAGCGATTACAAGTGGATGCAGTTCAATGCCATGTACTCAATCGGTGAAAAGCCTGAGCTGAATGGTGACGAGCACAACTACATGGAAATGGAGTTCGGCGGCCGTAAGGGTATCGTTGATCTGTATGGCTATGTTGACGTGTTCAACCTGGCTAACGAATCCAGCAAGCACGGTGACAAGAACCCAGGTTCTGGCGCCAGCAAGCTGTTCATGAAGTTTGCCCCACGTATCTCTCTGGATGCCGTATTCGGTAAAGATCTGTCTGTAGGTCCTATCCAGGAAGTGTACTTCTCTACTCTGTTCAACTGGAACGGTAGCGTAGGCGACGGTGTTAACTCCACTTTCTGGGGTGTGGGTGCCGATGTGAACGTGCCATGGTTGGGCAAAACCGGCATGAACCTGTATGCCTACTATGACCTGAACAACAAAGAGTGGAACGGTTATCAGTTCTCTGCCAACTGGTTCAAGCCTTTCTACTTCTTCGACAACAAGAGCTTCCTGTCTTTCCAAGGCTACCTGGACTGGCAGTTCGGTGCTGACGAGAACCACAACGAATTTGTTCCTACCACCAGCAGCGGCGGTGACATCTTCTTCGGTCTGTACTGGCACTCTGACAAATATGCTCTGGGCTATGGCCTGAAAGGCTTCAAAGACGTATACCTGCTGGAAGACAAGGGCGGTATCGTTGGTCTGGAAACCACTGGCTGGTCTCACTACTTCACAGCCACTTACAAGTTCTAATAGAGCTTGATGCAAGGCGGGAGCCATACGCAAGTATGGCTCCACTTTCCAAGTCCTTAGTTAAGCAAATTTGACTAAGCTTGCTTAATTAAAGGTTTGTGATTTCTCGCGTTAAAAAGGATTTTTCGCGGAAGGCAGGAGCAGCAGTTCTGTTTCCCCCTTTCCGGTCTTCAAGGATTCAAGTCGTGACCCTAGCCTCGGCTAGTTGTTATCAACATTGAATACCTGACTTGATGCCAAAATGGCATCCGGCATTGCCTGAAGGCCCGGCCATAACTATAAGATAAATGTACCCAGCCACCTCCCGGCGAAGCCCTTTTGGACTGATTCCAATTCATTGATTTACGTCTCGGAGAGCTACTATGAGCGATTTGAAAAAAGCGGCACAGCGTGCCATTGAACTGATGGATTTGACCACGCTGAATGACGATGACACAGATCAGAAGGTGATCGACCTGTGTCATAAGGCCATGACGCCAGCCGGCAATACCGCTGCCATCTGCATTTATCCCCGTTTCATCCCCATTGCCCGTAAAACCCTGATCGACCTGGGCGCTGAGGATATCCGCATTGCTACTGTCACCAACTTTCCCCACGGTAACGATGACATTGCCATTGCCGTATTGGAAACCCGTGCCGCGGTAGCCTACGGCGCCGACGAAGTGGACGTGGTCTTTCCCTATCGTGCCCTGATGGAAGGTAACGAGACCGTGGGCTTTGAACTGGTGAAGGCCTGTAAAGAAGCCTGTGGCGAAGATGTGCTGCTGAAAGTCATCATTGAATCCGGTGAGCTGAAAGATCCGGCCCTGATCCGCAAGGCGTCTGAGTTGTCCATCGATGCCGGTGCCGACTTTATCAAGACCTCTACCGGTAAGGTGCCCGTTAACGCCACCCTGGAAGCCGCCGAGATCATGCTGACCGTGATTGCTGAAAAGAATCGCGCCGTGGGCTTCAAGCCCGCCGGTGGTGTGCGTGATGCTGCTGCCGCAGCCGAGTTTCTCGGTACCGCCGAGCGCATTCTGGGCGCAGATTGGGTGACCCCGCGTACCTTCCGTTTCGGCGCTTCCAGTTTATTGAACAGCCTGTTGCATACTCTTGAACTGGCCGATGCACCCAAAGGTGCCCAGGGCTACTGATCCCGGTCCAATTTGTGATCGGTATCGAGTCCTGTTACTCAGGAATTGAGTAGTATTCTTGTAAGTTAATTACAGAATTTTAGTTCAAGAGCTGAGATTGTCGCTGATAAATGAAACTCAGCGACATATCGGGAGGCAAAGTATGTTTTTGGCACAAGAGATTATCCGCAAAAAGCGCAATGGTGAGGCCCTGAGCAAGGAAGAAATCCAATTCTTCGTCAAGGGGATCACAGATAACAGCGTCTCAGAAGGGCAGATTGCGGCCCTGGGTATGGCGGTGTACTTCAATGACATGACCATGGATGAGCGTATCGCCCTGACCACGGCCATGCGCGATTCAGGCACTGTCCTCAACTGGGACAGTTTGCAACTTGATGGCCCAGTTATCGACAAGCACAGTACCGGCGGTGTCGGTGATGTGATTTCCCTGATGCTCGGCCCCATGGCAGCCGCCTGTGGCGGTTATGTCCCCATGATTTCCGGCCGCGGTCTGGGTCATACCGGTGGCACCCTGGACAAGTTTGATGCCATTCCCGGCTATCAGACCGAGCCCTCAAGCGAACTGTTCCGCAAGGTAGTCAAAGAGGCGGGCGTGGCCATCATAGGCCAGACCGGCGATCTGGTGCCCGCCGACAAGCGCTTCTATTCCATCCGCGACAACACCGCGACCGTGGAATCCATATCCCTTATCACGGCATCCATTCTGTCGAAGAAGCTGGCCGCAGGCCTGGACGCCCTGGCCATGGATGTAAAAGTGGGCAGCGGCGCCTTTATGCCCACCTACGAGGCCTCGCTGGAGCTGGCCCGCTCCATTACCGCGGTAGCCAATGGTGCCGGCACCAAGACCACGGCACTGCTCACCGACATGAACCAGGTGTTGGCATCCTGCGCCGGTAATGCCCTGGAAGTGAAGGAAGCGGTGGATTTCCTGACCGGTAAATACCGCAACCCCCGCCTCTACGAAGTGACCATGGGCCTGTGTGCCGAAATGCTGCAACTGGGTGGCCTGGCGGCAACTGAAGCCGAAGCCAGAGCCAAGCTCAATGCCGTGCTTGATAACGGCCGAGCAGCGGAAATTTTTGGCAAGATGGTGGCCGGTCTTGGCGGTCCGGTGGACTTTGTTGAGGCCTACGATAAGTACCTGCCGAAGGCGCAGATTATCCGCCCGGTTTATGCAGACCGCGAGGGTTATGCCTATAGTATGGTGACCCGTGAACTGGGTCTGGCCGTGGTCACACTCGGTGGCGGTCGCCGTAAACCCGGTGATGCCCTGGATTACAGTGTCGGTCTGTCCAATGTCTGTACCCTGGGACAGACAATCAACAAGGACACTCCGCTGGCCATGATCCATGCCCAGTCCGAGGCTGCATTCGAAGAAGCGGCCAAGGCCGTCAGGGGCGCCATCAAGGTCGCCGACAGCCAACCCGAGAAAACACCTGAGATCTACCAGTACGTACGTGCGGCGGATCTGTGAGGGAAACTATGATGAAACGTACCATTATTCTGATGCTGGATTCGTTCGGCATTGGCGCCGCCGATGATGCGGACAAGTTCGGCGATGTGGGCTCCAACACCTTTGGTCATATCGCCAAGATGTGTGCCGAGGGCAAGGCCAACAACGGCCGCGAGGGCGCATTGAAGCTGCCGAACCTGAGCCGTCTGGGGCTGGCACACGCCGCCATGGAAGCCACAGGCAGCTTTGCCGCCGGCTTCGGTGACAATGTGGAACTGATAGGCGCCTACGGCCATGCCCAGGAGCTGAGCTCCGGCAAGGATACCCCCAGTGGTCACTGGGAAATGGCCGGTGTGCCCGTGCTGTTTGACTGGGGTTACTTCAGCGATCACAGCAATTCCTTCCCCAAGGAACTGACCGACAAGATCCTCGCCCGCGCCGGGCTGGAGGATTTTCTCGGTAACTGCCATGCCTCCGGCACTCAGATCCTCGAAGATCTGGGCGAAGAGCACATGAAGAGCGGCAAGCCGATTTTCTACACCTCCGCCGACTCGGTATTCCAGATTGCCTGTCATGAAGAGACCTTCGGCCTGGAAAACCTCTATCGCCTGTGTGAAATCGCCCGCGAGGAGTTGGAGCCCTACAATATCGGCCGGGTCATAGCCCGTCCCTTTGTCGGCACAGGCCCAAGCGATTTCGCCCGCACCGGCAACCGCCGCGACTATGCGGTCGAGCCGCCATCCAAGACGGTACTGGACAAGCTCCAGGCCGCCGGTGGTGAAGTGGTCAGTGTCGGCAAGATTTCCGATATCTATGCCCACTGCGGTATCACCAAGAAGGTCAAGGCCTCAGGCCTGGAAGACTTGTTCGATGCCACCCTGGCGGAAATCAAGACTGCCGGTGACAACAGCATAGTGTTCACCAACTTCGTGGATTTCGATTCCCACTATGGCCACCGCCGCGACGTGTCGGGCTATGCCAAGGCGCTGGAATATTTCGATGCCCGCTTGCCTGAGCTGATGGCACTGTTGCAGGAAGGCGATTTACTGCTGCTGACCGCCGATCACGGCTGCGATCCCACCTGGCAGGGCACGGATCACACCCGTGAATTCGTTCCCGTGCTGGCCTATGGTGCCGGTTTGAAGGCCGGTTCCCTTGGCAAGCGCGGCAGCTTTGCCGACATAGGTCAGTCCATTGCCAGCTACTTTGGCCTCAGTCCAATGGAGTACGGTGAGTCGTTCGTCGGCTGATTGAAGAAGTTTCATTTTGGCGGTTTCCTTTGAACCGCCTATTATCAAAGACTTAAGTCTTAAACAAAAATACAGGGGTTATTCTGATGGCTACACCACACATTAATGCTGTTGACGGTGCATTTGCAGAGACAGTGCTCTTCCCGGGCGATCCGCTGCGTGCTAAGTACATTGCCGAAACCTTCCTGGAAAATGTTGAGCAGGTGACCGACGTGCGCAACATGCTGGGCTTCACCGGCACCTACAAGGGCAAGCGCATTTCCGTAATGGGCTCAGGCATGGGTATCCCATCCTGCTCCATCTACGCCACCGAGCTTATCAAGGACTACGGTGTCAAAAACCTGATCCGTGTTGGTACCTGTGGTGCCATCAGCACAGACGTGAAAGTCCGTGACGTGATCATCGGCATGGGTGCCTGTACCGATTCCCAGGTAAACCGTCTGCGCTTCAAGGGCCAGGACTTTGCCGCCATCGCCGATTACAGCCTGCTGAGTGCCGTGGTGGAATCTGCCAAGTCTCACGGTATCCAGGCCCGCGTGGGTAACATCTTCTCCGCCGATCTGTTCTACACTCCTGATCCACAAATGTTTGACGTGATGGAAAAAATGGGTGTGCTTGGTGTTGAAATGGAAGCCGCCGGTCTGTACGGTGTGGCCCACGAATTCGGTGCCCGTGCCCTGTGTGTGGTGACTGTATCCGATCATATCCGTACCGGTGAGAAGACCAGCTCCGAAGAGCGTCAGACCACCTTCAATGACATGATCATCATGACCCTGGATGCAGCCATCCAGCTCTGATAGCTTGTTAAGTTGATAAACTAAGGGCGCCATTGGCGCCCTTTTTGTTGCCGGATTCAGGTCGGATCGTTTGCTTTCTCTTGTCCGTCGGGGCTGTCTGCTGAGCCCTGGCTTTGCTCTGCCGCGCCACTGTTGGCTGCTTTTCTGATACGGTTGATACGGGCCTTGCGGCGGTCAAAATGGGCCCGCTTGAAACTCAATGCCCGGGCCAACAGCATGCCGATTAGACCGGCCACCAATAACATCAGTTGCTGCTGATCCATATTGAGCTGATGCGCTTCGCGGATCTCTTCAAAAAACAGCTTGGGATCCAGATAGACCTCCACATAGCCCAGATTGCGGCCGTCCTGCAGTACAGCTTCCACGTAGGGGGAATAGGGCGCCAGCGCCTGTTTAAGCTCTTCCGAGTCCGGCTCCAATGCCTGCTCACTGACACTCTGGGCAAAGGACAAGCGGGTACCCTGTTCGCCGTAGATGGCCGCCGCCATGACCTTGGGATCCGCCACCAGGGCGCTGGCGAGCCACTGCAATTGCTCATCATTTTGCAATTGCAGCGCAGGTGCCGCGCCATAGGCGGTCTGCTGCACCAATAATCTCGCCATCTTTTCCGTTTGGGACTTCAGAAGCAGTTGGCCTTGTAGTAGGCTTGACTGCCACAGCTGGACCAGGCCCGAGATCAGGGCCAGCGCTATGCCAATCTGCAGCAGCCGGCTGATTTTATGGCTTTTTTTGAGCCCTTTTAAATGGAACACCCTAACCCTTAGATTTGATGAGCCTTGTTCCAATCATAATGGATTGTGCGCAAGGCCGATAGCCGGAGAGCCTTAGTCCATGACCCCGAATGCCCAGTCCCTTGTTTCAGAGCAGCTCCATGCCTTGATTGGCGCGTCTTCACTGCAGCAACATGCTGAAGCCGACGCCCCCGAGGGGCAGGTACTGCGTCTGGTATGGCAGCGCGAGGGGCTGACAACGGAGATCATGGCGCGTTTGGTCGCCAGCGCCGGGCAGATAGTCTCGGTGGCGCTGCTTGAGCGTCAGTCCGGATTGCTGGGACTGGAGTTGGTGCTTAAGGACGCAGGCGAATTGCCCGGCCATCTGGCGGCATTGGATGGACTTGAGTGCTTTTTGCTTTCGAGCAAATTGCCGCGTCTTGGTGAGCCCGGCCTGCTGGTGATGGACATGGACTCCACCGCCATCAAGATTGAATGCATTGACGAGTTGGCGGCCATGGCCGGGGTGGGGGCCGAGGTGGCCGAGGTGACCGAGCGCGCCATGCAGGGGGAACTGGATTTTGAGCAAAGCCTGCGGGCCCGGGTCGGGAAACTCAAGGGGGCTGACGCGGATATCATCACCCGCCTGTGTGACAACTTGCCCCTGATGGAAGGGCTCGAGGCCATGGTGGCCGAGCTCAAGTCCCACAATTGGAAACTGGTGTTGGCGTCCGGTGGCTTCACTCCCTTTGTTGGCCATCTTAAAACCCTACTGGGGCTTGATGCGGCCTTTGCCAATGAGCTGGTTATCGAAGATGGCAAACTCGTCGGTGAGGTAACAGGCAAGGTGGTCGATGCCCAGTTCAAGGCCGATGTGGTCGGGCGCATGGGCGAGGAGTGGCAAATTCCAGCGGGCCAGAGAGTGGCCATAGGCGATGGCGCCAATGACATTCCCATGGTCAACGCTGCGGATCTCGGCATCGCTTTCCACGCCAAACCCAAGCTGGCGGCCGCCGCCGATGCCGCGATTCGCAGCCTGGACCTGCGGGTGCTGCCATTTTTGCTGCGGGCTTGAGCTAAGCGCATTTGAGTAAATGCTCTTGTGTTTGCCGGCCCCAGGCGCTAGCTTAACCGGTAAGAGTCATAGGCGGGCCTGCCCGCCACCGGTCAACAGAACCCATGCCAAATATCCCGCTCAAGCAAGAGTCCATATTTCTGCCCTATGGTGAAGGTCGCCTGCACCTGAGGCGCATCCAGCCCAGTGCCGGCGCCAGCCATGGCAGCCCCATCCTTATGCTGCACGGTGCCATGTCCAATGGGCGGGTGTTCTACAGTAATTCCGGCCGTGGCCTGGCCTGTTTTCTTGCCCGGGCAGGCTTTTGCGTCTATGTACTCGACAGCGCCGGGCGGGGCCTGAGCGAGCCCAGGCTGGGACCCGGTGTGGACCCCGGCCAGGGCAAGGTGATCCGTGAGCAGCTGCCCTTGGTACAGCAGCAACTGCTGCAATGGCATCCCAAGGCCAGCGGCGTGCATTGGTGTGCCCATTCCTGGGGCGGGGTCTTGATGGCCAGTTGCCTGGTGCGCTATCCGGAGATTGCCGCGTCGGTCCGTTCTTTGCTGACCTTTGGCAGCAAGCGTACCATCAGGGTGCAGTCACTGAAGAAGTGGTGGATGGTGGATATGGTCTGGAACCGCATTGCACCGGCACTGGCCAAACGCCGCGGCTATCTTGCCGCTGATAAACTGAAAATGGGCATGGATAACGAAAGCCTGTCCTCACTCAATGAGAGCATCGATTGGGTTCGGGGCGACTGGGTCGATCACGACGATGGCTTTGACTATGGTGCTGCGGCCAGGGGCCTGCCACCATGCTGGTTTATCGCCGCCGAGCGAGACACTGTGCTCGGTAACCCCGCCGATGTGCGTGACATGATGCTTGAGTGTCACGCCGCCGATGGCCGCTTTACCTTGCTGTCACGGGCCAACGGCAACCTGCACGATTATGGCCATGCGGATATGCTGACCCATATGGATGCCCCGGTGGATCATTTTCCGGCTGTGTTGGACTGGTATTTGGGCTTTGATCTTGCGGTGCTGGCAGACGCTAATTAATTTCCTGCCAAATCTTGCCGCTATTCCCGATACAATGCCGGATAACGCTGTAATACCTCGTGGCTGATATCCAAGAGTTCGGCCACACCCACTATCCGCCACATCTGCTCTTCCAACTGTTTGGCCTTGTGCTGGGCATGGATATGTATGTATTCCAGTTCCCGGCGAATGTAGGCCATATCGGGTTTGCCTGTGGCGGCCCGGTACAATTTCAGCGCCACAAATCGCCCCAGTATCTGACTCTGGCGGATAAAGGCCAGTTGCGCTTCCTCGCTCAGGCTGTCACGGCGGACACACTTGAGTTGTACCTTGCCCCGGGATTGGTGGGCGACCTGGATAAAGATTTCAATGCTGTCGACATCCTGCAGCGGCCGCATTTCGCGGATGGGATCTATGATGTCACGCTTGGCGGCACCATTGCCCAGCAGCGGCGTCAAATCGTACCTGAGTTTCTCGGTGCTCAGGGCGGCAAACAGATCGGCTATCGGATGGGGCTCCACTCCGACGCCTATATGGCTGACCACCGTGGCCTTGCTGGTTTTCTCGATAAACAGCGGAATACCTTGCAGGCGCCGCATCAGCAGATTCTTCATGCCATCGGACAGTTCTTTCACTTCGGCATTGTTTTCCGTCAGCTGTTCCAGTTTTTCCCTGTTGTGTTCAATCAGCTTGTTGAGAAACTCCACGCCCGCATGGGGGGTATGGCCCACAATCGCAGCCAGGTGCAGGGTGCAGCCGTCACGACGGCTGCGCACCAGTTGGTAGGGCAGTTCCTCAAGCCGGGTTTTACCGGCGAGGGCCTGCAACTTGGGCAGGCTCAGGGTGACGGGCTTATTCAATTCGAACGGCAGGCATTCGTCGAGGTTCAACTGCATGCCGCGGGTGGAGATATCGCAGCTGATCCCCTGGGCCCTGAGTTTTCCCTGGCGGATCTCCACCAGGGTCTTGAAGGCGAAGCGGGCTTCCCGGCGACGTTCACTGAACTCCAGTGCCACCTGGCGTATGGTCTGGCTGTTGAGCTTTTTCTGGCCATACACCTTGAGGGCATTGACGTTGCTGTTGTCAAACCACTGCCGGTATTGGCTGCGGGCGGCCTCGCAGGTGACGTCCATCAGCTGCAGCACATGGCTGAATCCCGCCAACTGCTGCTCGGTCAGGGCCGAGTAGCTGCCGCTGTCCCCCGGTATCATGGCGCTTTTGTATTGCTTGTCGTGATCTATGATGTCCGCGCTGAGGCGGAACACCCGCCAGCTGGGTTTGCTGGCACCAAAGCCGAGAAACAGTGGCATTTCACCCCTGTGTTTGAGCTCGGCGAGGGTTGCCGAGTAGAAGAACAGCCGACCGTTGGCGTTGTGGGTGAAGCAGAAAAACAGGCTGTGGTCCGGGTTGTTCGCTTGGTTGAGCAGGTAATTGAGCCTGCCGGGGGTCAGCATGGCGGGCAGTTGGCTGATATCTTCCTCGTCCTGAAAAAAGTGCACTATGCCCTGATTGTCATGGCTCAGCAGCAGATGGCTGATGGAAGGCACGTCGCCCTTGGGCATGAACAGCGGCAGGTGGGGCAGGTGTGCCAGGTACTGACGCTCGAATGCCAGGCCCGTGGCCGTGACCAGCACATCGTTGATATCCACCTTGTAACGGTACTTGTAGCCGTTGATCAGGTTGCCCAGCATTTTCGCCAGGGCTTCGGTGCCGCCGATGCGTTTAAGGCGCATCCAGCAATACTCATTGTTGCTGTCGGTGTCGACTATCTGGTAGTCCACCCCCTGTTGCAGATCCTCGTAATAGTATTCCTGACTCAGATCCACCAATTTAACCCGCAGCGGCTTGTCGGGATTGAAACCGTGCCTCATTGGCAGGCGTATGCGGGCGCCGCCCACTGAGAGATCCACAGTGATCCCGTTTTGGGTTTCACGACCGACCTGGGATGCCTGAATGCGGATACTGTAATTCATCCGCTCTTCGGTGCGGTTGAAATAGCTACCCATGACCACGGCCGGCAACAGGAAGGGGAGGCTGCCGGGGGACTGGAGTTCCGTCGGTGATTGGCGTTGTTGCAACCGTCGTTGCTTGTGGGCCTGCATCACCTCTTCATAGACACCCAGGGTATAGCGACCCCGGTACAGGTGCAGGGCCCGTTCAAATACCTGCCTGGCGGGGGCGTCGAGAAAGTGGACCTGGCGCTCAAGGTGTACTTCCTCGCAGGGAAGCTCACTTTTGTCACGCAAATCGATGAGCCGGCTGCAGTTGTTGCCCAGACGGGTCAGCTCCATTTTCAACAGAAAACGGGTGGAATTGGATTCATCGGCTGTCAACTGCTCGAAAACCTGAGGGAAATTGGGTTCCATCATCAAAGGTTTTAGCTGTTCGATCAGGGCTGAATGACTCTCTAGGCTCATGGGTGGATTCTTTTATAGTGCGGACGCAAGGCGCTGCTGTTAGTCTTATGTCGGCCGCCGTAGGGCGGGCTTTACCTTTTTTATACAAATTTTAGTGAGTTATGGCAAAGAATAAAACCGCTTACGTCTGCAACGAGTGTGGCCAGGACTTTCCCCGCTGGCAGGGCCAATGCAGCGCCTGTCATGAATGGAACAGTATCACAGAAGTGCGCCTGGGGGCGGTCACGACGGGCCGCAGCGACAGGTTCAGTGGCTATGCCGGTGCCGCAGCCAGTGAAATCAAGACGTTGGATCAAATCGATCTCAATGAGTTGCCCCGCATCGGCAGCAGTTTCACCGAGTTCGACCGGGTGCTCGGCGGCGGCATAGTGCCCGGCAGCGCCATCCTTATTGGCGGTCATCCCGGCGCCGGCAAGAGTACCCTGTTGCTGCAAACCCTGTGTCAATTGGCCGAAACCATGCCGGCACTTTATGTCACCGGCGAAGAGTCATTGCAGCAGGTGGCCATGCGCGCCCATCGTCTGGGCTTGCCGACCGCTAAACTCAAGATGCTGTCTGAAACCAGCGTCGAAACCATCTGCGAGATTGCCCTCAGGGAACAGCCCAAGCTGGTGGTGGTGGACTCCATTCAGGTGATGCATATCAGCGATGTGCAGTCCTCCCCCGGCAGCGTCGCCCAGGTACGTGAGTCCGCCTCCTTCCTGACCCGCTTTGCCAAGCAGCACGGCATAGCCGTCATCATGGTGGGCCATGTGACCAAGGACGGCAGCCTGGCCGGTCCCAAGGTGCTGGAACACTGTATCGATTGCTCTGTGATGTTTGAAGGCGACAGCGACAGCCGCTACCGCACCCTGCGCTCCCACAAGAACCGTTTCGGTGCCATCAACGAGTTGGGGGTGTTCGCCATGACCGAGCGGGGCCTCAAGGAAGTGGCCAATCCTTCGGCCATCTTCCTCTCCCGCGGTGACGAGGCCTCATCCGGATCCCTGGTGATGGTTGTATGGGAAGGTACAAGGCCGCTGCTGGTGGAGCTGCAGGTGCTGGTGGACAACTCGGCCCTGTCAAACCCAAGAAGGGTGGCCGTGGGTATGGACGCCAACCGTCTGGCCATGTTGCTGGCGGTGATGCATCGCCATGGCGGTCTGCAAATGGCGGATCAGGACGTGTTTGTCAACGTGGTCGGTGGGGTCAAGGTCAGCGAAACCAGTGCCGATTTGACCCTCTTGTTGGCCATGGTATCGAGTTTCCGCGGTGATATTCTGGCGCGGGATCTGGTGGCTTTTGGTGAGGTGGGCTTGTCCGGTGAAATCCGCCCCGTGCCCAATGGTCAGGAGCGGTTGGTGGAAGCGGCCAAACACGGTTTTCGCCGCGCCATAGTGCCCAGGGCCAATGTGCCCAAGCGGCCGCCCGAGGGCATGGAAATCATAGGTGTCAGCAAGCTGTCGGAGGCATTGGCGGCGCTGTGAGCCCAGGTTCAGCTATTGTCTGCGGCTTGCTCGTGCTCTTCGATAAAGCGTTCCAGTTCACGGTACAGCAGATTGGCATCACCCAGATTAAGCTCCAGCATGCGTCTTAAGTGGCTGATGCTTTCCACGTCTATGTGCAGGCACTTGAGGCCGAGCAGGCCCAGCTTGCGGTGGATGATTTCGGCTTCCATCTGCAGCTCAATATCGGATTCCGGCAGGGTGAAGGACAGGGTCAGCCTGTCTCCCAAAGGCGCAAAATTCCTGGGTTCTTCCACCAGGGCACCGTTGAGACTGAGATCCAGAATGCGGGTGCCCCAGCTTTGCGGTGGCTGATCCAGGTTGGCCCGGGTGTCAAACAGGATCCGGGAAAACTTGCGCCTTTCATTCATATTCGCTGTCCTTGTGCTGGGCTGCCGACTTTGCCGTTAAGCATACGCCAACATACGGTTTCTGTAAAAATTCCTGCCTTGAATTTCAGTGCATTGGCGAGGGCTGGTTGACGTTTCGAATTTGAATTTTGTTCGCTCTGGCTGCTGCCAAAATAACCCAGAAACGTCCACAAGCCCTAAACCGAAGGGGCAAAATCTATGTGATATTTGCCGCGCCATATCTCGGCGGCCTTGGGGCCAAAGTTCAGCAAGCGGATCCTGGCCAGCAGTTTGCGTTCCAGCTCCGGCTGCCCCAGTTCACTGGACACCAGCTCGCAGCGGGACACGCTGCCGTCGGGCTGGATTTCCAATTCAAATACGAACCTGCCCCTGAGGCCCATCTGACTGCGCAATGCCCGCAGGTAAAGGCTGTAAAATGCGGTTTTGTTGCGATCGAATACCAGGGCGATTTCTTCCTGGGTGCGCACCGACAAACTGCTTCCCCCGTCACCGCTGCTGTCATCGGCCGCGGCCCCATCCTGAGTTATTTGGCTGCTGGCAATACCGGCCAACTGAGTGCTGACGCTGGCCACTTCCGTCGCCGCTATGCCGCCGCTGTCGGCCTTGGCCTTGGCGGTAATGAGATCGCGCCGGGTGGCCTTGGCATCACCACTGTCGCCATTTTTCAGTGGCGTTGCGGCAAGGGCGGAGAGATCCAGCGCCTGGCGCAGGGTTTTGAGTGAGTCGGCTGCTGCCATGACACCGCTGCGGGCCGCCTTCTCCCTGGCCTTACGTACCTGTTGTTCGCTGGCCTCGGAGGAGAGCTTGGGCTTTTCGGGTTCGGTCCGGAGCTCGGGTTCCGGCGCTTTTGGCTCGACCAGCTCTGGCTCAGGCAGGGGTTCAGGCAGAGGCTCGGGTTCCACGGGCTTGGTGGGCTCAACCTGCTTTTCCAGCATTAACACCTTGGCCAGTTGCTGTGGCACTTCCTCCAACTTGTCCCGGGTCAATGGGGGGGCCGTTACCCCCTGATCCAGAACCACAAACACCAGCAGGATAGCGCCAACCACCGCAAGCAGCAGCCGCAGCAGACGTTCGGCGCTGCCGGGCTCCTCTGCCCAGGGCAGTACCTGCAGATCGCTTGGATACAGCAATTGAGCGCTCATTGGCCATCCTTGACCGCTTGGCTGATCACCACCATGGAGATGGCTTCATATCCGGCTTCTGTGGCGGTGGACATGATTTTTTTCAATAGCTTATAGGGTATGGCCTTGTCGCCCATTATGGTGAGGGTGCGTTCTCCCTCAACCAGTGGATGCCGCTGCTGCTGATAGGTGAGCTCATCGAACAAGGGCTGAATTAGAGCCTGGGCATCATTCTCCAGATCTGCGGCCTGGGCAATCTTGCGTCCCTGGATACTGATCCCCTGACTGTTGATATGCAGGATCAGGCTGTTGCTGACCGGGGTGTCCACATGGGCCTCCGGCAGGGTCAGTAACTGACTGGGGGGCTGCTGAATATCCGAAGAGTTCACCAGCAGGAAAAACACCAATATAGTGAATATGTCCATCAGTGACACCAGGTTGAGGCCGGGAACCGCTCTTTTTCGGGCCCGCAGCAGACGCCTTTCCTTGGCCGACATGGTCTTGCTCATTGGCTTGCCCCCATGGTTTGCGGCGCGTCGCCCAGGCTTACCTGGGGAAAGAGTTCCTTGAGCGTGCGACGGCCCTGTCCATCAACCCAGATACTGCGGCTGTAGTCCATGGCCTGAATAATGGCTTCATAGGGGGTGTCCGGCTGTGCCAGCACTGTCAGTTGCAGCATATCCGGGAAGCTGAGTTTGATGTTCGCCAGGGCCAGTTGCATGGCGCGAAAATCCCGCCCGCCATTTTCCAGGTTGGGAAAGCGCTGCAGTGGCCCCCTGAGACGATCGTTCAGCACCAGTCCATCGGCGGCCAGAATAAGCTCAAGCTCCGGCTTGTTCTTGGGGGCCGGCGGAGCGGCTTCGGTGGCCGTTTTGGGCAGGCTCAGCTCCAGAATGGAAAGCTGGTTAAAGGCCGCCGACAACAGCAGGAAGGGAATAAGCACCACCATCAGGTTGAGAAAAGCGGTAATGTCCAACTCCGGCGCCGCCCTTTGGCGCCATTTGCGCCTGACCGTCATGGTTGCAATGTCACCTGCTGTTTGGTCACTTCATCAATTTCCGTCAGACCATTGTTGGCGTTTTTGTTGATGTTGATAAGGTTGTTCAGCTTGACCGTCACTATGTCCATGCTGTCGACAATTTCATTGGTCTTGGTGGAAATAAAGGAGTGCAGCAGCAACAGCGGAATGGCGGTGATAAGGCCAAACGCCGTGGTATTCATGGCGACCGAGATACTGTTGGAAAGCAGGTTGGCCTTTTCGGCCGGATCGGCATTGGCCACGGCCGAGAAGGCGGCGATCAAGCCCAAGATTGTACCGAGCAGTCCCAGCAGCGTGGCGATATTGGCAAAGGTGCCCAGAAAGTGGGTACGCTTTTCCAGCTGGGGGATGATTTCCACCAGGCCTTCTTCAAGCATCTTTTCCACTTCGTCGACCTTACGCCCCGACACCAGATGGGTCAGGGTATAAACCAGCACCTTGGATATGTGGGCATCGGAACCGCGGACATATTCCAGTGTGCTCTTGACCTTGCCCTGCAACATCAAGGGATGTATGTGCTCCCAGGCGACCTTGTTGCGGCGCTTAATTACCCCCAGATAGAGATAACGCTCCAGCGCTATGGCCAGGCCGATGGCGAGGGTGATCATTATCGGGTACATAAAGATCCCGCCGTTCTGGATGAAGCGAACTATGCTGTAGAAGTATTCCATATTATTTCCAGATACTTACCTGATGATTTGCGGGCGGATTATACCGTCCTGGCGAAGGAATAAACCATGTCCGAGATCAAGGGGAGTCCCTGTTTGGACAGTCCCAGTCGGCTGTCGCTGTGATCACATCGAAGCGACAGGGCAATTGGGCGGGCTGCCGAACATCCAGGGGGGGCTGTATTCCCGGAAAAGGACTGTCGGCCGCTTTCCAGGGAATGAGGTAGATCACCGCCGGCAACTCCTGATCGCCTGTGATGACAAAGCCGCTGCTGTTGCCCTGGGCAACCGGCTTTGGCGCATCGGTTGTTGCCTCGCCGGAAAGCGGACAGCACAGGGGCAAAATCAGTGACAGCCACAGCCGGGGCTTACTCATTTACGGCCCTCCTGGATAATTCTTCCAGCCAGGGAGTGGCCTCGCTATCACCGCTCTGGGCCAGATACTGGCGGCAGTGAAAGGCGGCCTTTTCCGGCTGCTGCAGGTAAAGGTCGTACAGCAGGGCCAGATTGTAATGGGCGGCAGCGTACCCGGGGGCCTGGGTCAGGGCCTTTGTAAAGTCGGCCTCGGCGGCGCGAAAATCCCCTTCCTGGCGGGCCAGCACGCCGCGAAGATTGAGGGCTTCCGGCATGGGAGCCAAGGCCAGGGCGCTGTCGATGAGGGCTTTGGCCCTGGCGCTATCGCCCCGTTTGTGACTGATGATGGCCAGGTTTAACCTGGCGCCGGGGAGCTTGTCGTCCAACCTGAGCACCTGCTCAAGCAAGGCCTCGGCTCCGTCCAGTTCTCCCTGTTTGAGTTGCCCCATGGCCTGGTTGAACAGTTGCGTCACGGCAGGGTTCAGTTGTGGCCGGGGCTCAGGTGCCGGCGCGGTACTCTGGCAGCCCCACAGCAATACTGTGAGCATCAACAACATTGGCCTAATAAAGTTTTTCAACATAGTCCTCCGTCAATTCGGTTCTGGCGTAGCGGGCCGGCAGCAGGCGTTTGAGCTGCATCATGCTCTGGGCGATCCAGGGGTTGTAAAGACCCTCGGCAATACGGGCCAGATTCAGCTGGTGTAGGGCGATGGCCTTGTCTTCCAAGGGGAAAACCTGCTCTTCCAGCAAAATCTCATATTGCTCCAGCTCCAGTTCATTCAGCCCTTTGGGTGTGGGGGCGCTGAGCAGGGCTTTGGCCAGATCGCCATACAGCAGGCCCATGTGTAATGTGGCTTCGCAGGCAGGCTCTGCCAGCCCCAGGGATACGACCTGGCTGTAGTGGTCAACCGCCTTGCTCATCCACTTCTGGCGCCGCTTGATGGCCCGCTGCAGATCGCCGTTCAATAACTGGGCCTGGGCTTCCTGCTTGAAACTGTGGCCCAGCAGCAGGTGCGCTTTGGCAAACTGTGCTGTCAGGCCTTGCTGGTCCATGGCCAACAACTGCAGCAACCTTTGGCGCTTTTCCGCTTCGTTGTCGGTCATGTTCGCCAGGCGCATCCAGGCTTCAGCCATGTCCGGTTTGCTGCCGGCGCCGCTGGCGATAAAGGCCTGGTACTGCTCAGCCGCAGCCTTGGGGTTATTGGCCTTGTCGTAGTCTTCGGCGGCTTGCCAGTGGGCGGCGGCGCTGAGCGCCTTGTCATCTTGCTTGGCAGCCATCCCGGCCAGCACCGCCGCGGCCTTATTCCAGGCGGCGGTTTTTTCATACAGAAACACCAACTTTTCCGGCACAGTTGCGCTGAGGGCATGATTGGGGAAGCGGCTGGCAAAATCTTCAAAGGCCCTCAGCGCGTCTGGCCAGAGGCCCTGATTCAACTCCAAAGTGGCGGCGTCAAACAGGGCGTTGACGGCGGCGTCCACATGGGGCAGACGTTTGGCCAGGCGCCGGAACAACGTCAGGGCGCTTTGCACCTCGCCGTGCTCACGGGCAATTTCGGCCTGGCGGAAAATGCTTTCCGCCAGGCGGGCCTCGAGCATGGCGACTTGCTCTGTATCGGCGCCTTTGCCCAGCAGGGCTTCATAGCTTTGTTCCGCCTCGGCGTATTGTTGCAGGGCAAATTGGCTGTGGGCCTTGAGGGTAAGGGCAGAGCCTTGTTGTCCGGCGCTCAGGCTCAGGTCAGCGAGCCGCGCCACAGTGGCCAGTACTTTGGGGTGATCTGCGGCGGTGAAGTATTCTTCGGCCAGGGTCAGTCCTATGGTGCCGGCCGAGTCACTGTGCGGAAATTGTGTCAGATGTCGTTCTGCCAGGGTCTGCAGACGCTGGCGCAGCTCGGGTTCGGGGCCTTGTTTGACTTGCGCTTGCTTGAGTAGCGCTTGCAGCCCTTGCAGAGCCCTGTAGCTGGCAATGTCGGCCTTATCGAAGGGGGGCGCGCCATAGGAGGCCCTGACGAAATAGTCTATGGCCTCGACGGCGGCACCGCTGTCATGGAGAGCCTCGGCCAGCAGATATTCAATCCCGGCATCCGGCTGGCCACTGTGGCTCAGCAGGTTTTGGTACCAGCCGATGGCGGCCTGCCAGTCCTCTGGCCGGTTGTGTTTCTGCGCCCTGGCGTGGTGATAGCGGGCCAGTTCGCCCCTATAGGTTGTCAGCACCTTGTCCATCGCCTGGCGTATTTCGTTCGGAGCCTGTTGGCGAAAGGCTGAGTCCTGACCAAATCGTTTGCAGGCGGCGGCTTTTTCCGGCCACACCAGGGAGGGGAATTTGCCATCGCTGTAGGCTTGGATCTTGGCCTGTTGGAATTCAAAGGCGCGCGGAGAGTCCGGATAATTGTCCAGCAGGCTCTGGTAAACGGCGGCGGCATCCTGAAAGCGTGACTTGTTCAGGAAATAGTTTGCCAGCTTCAATGACAGGGGCTCAAAGAAGGGCGGCAGGCTGCCATCGGGGCGTCGCAGGATCTGCAGGCCATCGACGCCATCCAGGTAAGAGAAGGTGATGGCGCTGATCCTGAGTATTTCCTCCAGCCACAAGGCCTGGGCCTGTTGTTCCCGGGAGGACCAATGAAGGCTCAGTAATTCCACAAAGCTGGCGGCGGCCATGGGGTAGTCGCCGTTTTTGAACCTGGACCACCCCAGTTTGTAACTGGCCTTGTCACTGAATTCATCCTGCCCGGTTGACTCCAGGGCGGCATAGCTGGCGCTGGCCGCGGCATAGTCTCCGAGGGAAAATTCGGCTTCGCCCTTGCGGAACATCACCTCGCGCCACAGTGGATGGGCCGGGAAGGCGCTGCCGAAGCGGCCTAGCAGCGAAAGGGACGCTTCCGTGTCCCCCAGCATGTCTTTAACCCGGGCCAACTGATACAGCAGGTTGGCATCTTGCTGCTGTTGCAGCAGCTGCTCCAGCAGCAGTCCGGCGCCGGTCAATAATTCGGTTTGGGGCTCAAGCTCAGTGGTTTGCTCCGCCAGGCGCAGACGCAGGTCGGCTTCCTGATACATGGCCTGGCGCCTGAGCCCGGGGGCCTGGGCCTGGCTGCCCAGCTGGCCAAGCAGGGCCTGCAGTTGTGAATAGTCGGGATCAGCCAAGGACTGCATCTGTTCACCGACTCGGCCGGCACTGGGGCCGGGAGCGGCCGGATCGGCTTCCAGCTTCAGGGTGCTGCTGCTCTTGGCCGCACCATAAAGAGGAGATGCGGCAAGCAATTCCTGGGTCAGTCGCAGCAATTGCGGCTCAAGTTGTGCCAGACGCTGTTGCTCGTCCTGTTGATGGGCCCGGGCCAGTTCATCGGCCAGTTGTACTGTCCTTTGGGTCAATTGTTGCTCAAGCTGTTCCGCCTGTTGGGCACTGGCGATGAGCTTCAGTTTAATCTGTTGCAGGTGGGTGGCCACCAGAGCCTGGCGGTAAACCCTTGGCATTTGCAGCAGGGATTCCAGTTCCTGTTTGGCGCCATCAAGAACCGCATCCGATGGGGCATCCTCTTGCCACCACCTGTGTCCGAAGGCTTGCCCCTGCTCCCAGGTCGACAGGGCGACCAGGAGCCGGTAGCGCACCTGTTGCTCTGCCGGTTGACCTAGCAGCTCGGTCAGCAGCTGCTCCAATTGCAATTGCTTGCCGGCCCTGTCGAGGGTCAACCAGGTTTGTTGTGCCTTGGCTGCCATCTTGTCCCTGAGGTCATTTACCGCGGCATTGAGAGCGTCGGGCTCCTTATCCAGCAGCCTGGCATAGGCCCGGGAGCTGGTGGCAGCGGTGGCCAGCCAGTCTTTGAGTTGTTCGGTCCTGCGCTTGAGCAGCTCCAGTCGCACCAGGTTGAAGGACTTGGGGTTCTTGCCAAGTGGCTGCGCCTGCCACTGGCGCGCCAGCAGTTGCAGCAGGGATTGGCGCAGCTCATTGGCCAGTGCCAGATGTTGGTCCTGGCCAAGCAGGTTCAACAGCGCTGCGGAGGCCTCAATTTGCAGTGGGCCTTCACGGCGACTGAGCCGCAACAGCGCGGGCCTGGCCCGTTCGGGGCTGTCGCTTTGCAATAATATTTGCGCTTCGGTCCACAGCGCCAGGGCTTGTACTTCTGCATCGGGGGGCAGGGTGCGCAGCAGCGACAGTGCCCGCTCTTCCTGTCCCTCGGCCGCAGCAATCCTGGCTTGCAACAAGCGCTGAGCGACAGCGAGTGGGCCGTTTACCGGGCTAATTTCGCTCGCCAGTTCGGTTTGGGCTCTCTGCGGCTGTCCCAGCTGTAATAGCGCCATCGCCCTCAGATAGCTGCCGAGCGAGTCTGTGCCGTCCTGTGGGAGCCAGTCCAACACCTTTTGCCACTGCTGCTGATGTGCCGCCAGCAAGGCGCCAAGACGCCTGGCTGCCGGACTGTCTGTGGCCGTGCTGTCCAGTACCGCCAGGGCCTGGGCGTATTGTTCCTGGTTAAACCAATCACTGGCCAATACCAGGCGTTGGATGGGATCGCCTTTGGCGCGTTCACTTTCTGAGGGTAAGGACAGCAGACCGGTTTTGCCGCTGTGGGCGTCGAGTAAGGTGCCAAAACCCTGGCCGGTTACCGAGACTGAGGCCTGCTGCCATTGCTCAAACAGCGGGGAGAGCCACTGCCATTGCAGATCCAGTGACTCATCGTTGGCGCGCACCTGGGCAGCACCGCCAAGCAGCAGTGCCAGCAGCCACAGGTATTTGGGGCGCCGTTTCACCGTCCGCTCCAGTTAAGCAGCTCTACCTTGTTATTCAACAGGTTGAGACGAATAAACTGGGGGGAGGAGCCCTTATGGAACTGCAGTTCACTGCTGATCACGGGTTGGTTCATGCTGTGCAACAGAATCTTCAGCCTGTGCTCTCCCGGAGGCACCAGGCGGGCCGAAATCGGGGCTATGCCCCTGTCCATGAACTTGAGCAGATCTGCTGTGCTGAACACCCTGTTGGTCACCAATTGCTCATCGAGGAAAACCTCAATGCGTTCCACCAAAATAGCGGCGCCCATTTCCTTGTCGAACATCACAAAGAGCTGATCTTTATCCGGAATGAGGATCGATTCTTCCAGGTCGTAGACCTGTTGCAACAGCGCCAGCGCTTGCTGTTGTACGTGCGTGTCAGCGGCGCCGGCGTTCTGGGTCAGTGCCCAGAGCAGCAGAAGAGAGCGGAGAGCATATTGAGCCTTGAACATACCTGTATTCAGCCGGGCAAGTGCCGTATCAGATGCACAATGGGGGCTAAATCTATCACCGCAGCGCGGCAGAATTTTTGATCTCACAGGGGGTCATGCCAAGAATCAGGCTGAAAACATTACCGAAAACATGGGTATTGTGAAGCGTTTGGCATTTTTCCCGGCCGGCAGGGGGCCGGGGCTCTCAGGGATTAATGTAGTGTCTGAGCAGGTCTTTCCAGGTGACTATACCGACCAGGCTGTCGCCATCGAGTACCACCAGGCTGCCGATATTGTGCTGCAGCAGCAATTTGGCGGCCGAATCCACCGATAGGGAAGGGGGTGCGGTCACCGGATTGCGGCGCATAACCTGATGGATCCGTTTGAGCAGGGTATCGAGGTCGCGGTTGGTTTCGCCTACGGCGCCAATGTGGGGGCTGATGGCCCGCAGCAGATCCCGCTCCGACAGCATGCCGGCAAGGTGACCGTTTTCATCCAGTACCGGCAGGTGGTGGAAGGGGGCTTGTTCGAAGATATCCTTGGCCACCATCAGGCGATCGTCCATTTCCACCGTTACCACCCTGGTGCTCATCAGTTGACCTATAGTGTGTGTCACAGGCGTCCCCCGGCAATCTTCCCTAGTAAGCTATCTATATCAGAAGACTGGCTTTTTTGCTAATCCCCCCGTGGCCGGCAAGCAGGTTCTGGGGGGATTAGCCGGGATTGGCAGGTCTGTGGTCAGCAGTCCGGGTCGGTTTCCGGGCTGAATTCACCCAAATGGCTGTCGATGTAGCGGCTGCGTTTTTTAAACTTAAGGCTGTGGGTATCGACCAACACCAAACCATCGATACAGTCGCCGAAATCCGCGTCTATGCCGAAGGCGGCAAACTGGACTCCGCCTTCTTTGCACAATTCTCCGTATTGCTTGTACAGGGTGGGAATGGCTGCGCCCATGCTGGCCAGGGTTTGTTTGAGGATGCGGAAGTTTTCCTGGTAATCGAGGCCCGGGTACAGGGCATCAAGCTCCTGATTGCGCTCCGGACTCAATTGCATGGGGGTAAAGGATTGGGCCAGATCCACCCTTGCCGGAAACTGACGCAGATAAAAGTGCATCAACATTTCCTTGGCGCCGGCGGGCAACTGATTGCTGATGGATACAGGGCCAAAGAGATAGCGGTACTGGGGATGCCTGGCCAGGAATGCACCTATGCCGTACCAGAGGTAATCCAGGCTGCGTTTGCCCCAGTATTTGGGCTGGACGAAGCTGCGGCCAAGCTCCAGCCCCTGGGCGAAATAGGGGGCGAAGGCCTCGCCGAAACCGAACAGGGATTGGCTGTAGAGTGACTCCGGCCCCTGCAACTCATGAACCTTGCTGGCGCTGGCGAAACGGTAGGCGCCGACGATTTCCAGCGCCTCCCTGTCCCACAGTACCAGGTGTTGGTAATAGGGATCGTACTTGTCGGTGTCGCGGCGCTTGCCGGAACCCTCGCCCACGGCTCGGAAGGCCACTTCCCTGAGCCGACCAATCTCACGCATTATGGGGCTGGCGCCATTGTGCTCGTAGAGATAAATCAGTTTGTTGTCCTGGGTTTGCCCCAGCAATTGACACTGATTCAGCGCGGATTGCAACTCGGCGCGGGACTCGGGATGGGCAATGGCGCTCTGGGTACGGAACAGTGCCGGGCGGTTTTTGCCTATGCGATACAGGTGGTTTTTCAGCAGCCCCACCTTGGTCTTGATGTCAAAGTCATGGGTGTTGAAGGCATCGAAGGGAATAAGCTCACCGATACGGATGGGCATATTGCGTTTGCTCTGGCGGAACATTTCTTTTACCAGCAGCAAACTGGCCAGGGGCTTGTAAATCATCGAAGCGCCGTAGAAGGTAGCCGAGTTTTTGGCATCGGCATACATGGGCAGCAGCGGGGCGCCGCAGGACAGGGCCATGCGCAGGAATCCCGAGTGCCAGTGGGTGTCACGCACGCCGTTGGGCCTTAAGCGTGAGACTTCGCCCGAGGGGAAGATCAGCACTGCGCCATCGTTTTGCAGGTGCTCATGGATTTTATGCAGGTGTTGCCTCGGGGTGCCACCGCCCATGTTGCGTACCGGCAGCAATATGGAGTGCAGCGGTTTCAGTGCCATCAGCAGTTCGTTGGCCACCACCTTGATGTCCGGACGCACTTCGCTGATGAGTTTGATCATCGCCAGGGCGTCGAGGGAGCCTATGGGATGGTTGGCAAAAATCACCACCCGGCCTTCGCTGGGAATATTTTCAATGTCCTTATCCGGCACGCTGAAGCTGAAGTCGAAGCTGGCCAGCACCTGCTCGACAAAATCTACCCCTTGCAGGAAGGCGAACCTATTGGCGATGTCGTTGCATTCCTTCTCGTTCAGCAGGTAGCGCAACATGGCCTTGGTGGGCCGGGCCAACCAGGGGTTTTGGTTCAACTTGGGGAGGTTTTCGGCGACGACATTATCGACGGTAAAAATCATGGGATTCACCTTGTTTCAAACAATCCGGTTTGATGGCTGTTTGCACCGAGCAATTCGGCCGTGTGCAGACAGATTTCCTGTTCGACCCTGGGACCCTGCAGGCCTTCGTCCCAGCGCAGCAGCTGCAGCGTGCCCTGGTGGGTTTCGGCAACCAGGGTGCAGTTTTCAATCCAGTCGCCGTCATTGACGTAGATAAAACCGCCGTGACTGGACAGTGAGGGTTGATGTATATGACCACAGATCACCCCGTCCATGGCCTGGGCCCGTCCGTGGCGCACCGCGGCGTCGCGGTAGCGACTGATGGCCTGTTGCGCCTTGCCTACCCGGCGCTTGAGGTAGCCTGCCAGGGACCAATAGTGGTAACCGAGGCGGGCGCGCCAGTGGTGCAGTTGCCGATTGAGGAACAGCAGCAGGTCATAGAGATGATCACCCAGACGGGCATAGAAGCGGCCTATGCAGACCTCGGCATCAAATTGATCCCCGTGAACCAACAGCAGGCGTTTTCCCGTGGGACTTTGATGCACATAGTGCCCCTGCAGTGCCACCTGCCAGACGGTCAGGCCCGTGTAGGGTTTAAGCAACTCATCGTGATTGCCCGGGATGTAAATCACCTCTGTGCCTGCGCCGGCCAGGGCTATCAGGCGCCTGAGCAGCAGGTTGTGATTTTCGGGCCAGAAGATACGCTGTTTCAGGGCCCAGAAGTCTATGATGTCACCCACCAGATACAGCTTGTCACAGTGGACTTTATCCAGCAGTGCCAGCAGAAAGTCCGCTTTGCAGTCCTTGCAGCCCAGGTGAATATCCGACAGCCACAGGGCGTGAAACCGGGCTTTGTCAGCAGAATCTTTACCCTGGCTGATACTTTTCAGGGGGCCTGTCTTGGCATCTGGCATGGGCCACTGTCTCCCGCAGCGGATATTGGCGCCAGAATAAGGGGCGAGCTTGACCGAATGATGAATTGGCCGTGACGTCTGTGTGACAGTGGCTTGGATGATGCGCAACCACAGTAGGGGTTAGCCCTATGGCTTTAGCTTGTGTCTCAGCTGGCTGGAGTTGGCTGGGCAGTTGCTGATTTGATGATGCTGGCGGGGAGATCTATGGTGAAACAGGCACCTTTGCCGGGGGCCGTCTCAATACGAATGGAGCCTCCCAACACCTGGTTGACCAGGTTATAGACGATATTCATCCCCAGGCCACTGCCGCCGCGGCCACGTTTGGTGGTGAAGAAGGGGTTGAATATTTGCTCGGCAATCTCGGGCTCCATGCCACAGCCATCGTCGCAGTAATTCAGGTGCAGTCCCTGTTCGTCGACACTGATCCTGAGTGCCAATTTGCCGTGACGTTTATCCGGGTAGGCATGAATAATCGAGTTATTGAACAGATTGGAAATGATCTGGTAAAAAATGCCCGGATTGCTGTTGATAATCAGCTTTTGCGGGCAAGAATATGTGTACTCGTGGGGCGTGCGTGACAGCATGGGATTGAGTGACAGGAAGATTTCATCCAGGTACAGGGCCAAGTCAAAGTCCCGCAGTTCCTCATGGGACTGATCCACAGATACTTGTTTAAAGCTGTGGATCAGCTTGGCGGCCCGCTCCAGGTTGGTCAGCATCAGCCGGCAGCATTCGGCGACCTCTCCCTGGTATTGCTGGAAGTCCTCGTGTGCCACCTCGCCTTCTTCATAGGCACGGTTGAATTCCCTCACCCTGTCCTGCAGGTGGGAAGCGGCGGTCACACTGATACCTATGGGGGTGTTGACCTCATGGGTAATACTGGCGACCAGGCCGCCAAGGGTGGCCATCTTTTCCTTGTCCAATAGTTCGTCCCGGGTCAGGCGCAGCTCTTCCAGTGTGGCATTCAGCTCGTCATTGCTCTGTTGCAGCGCCCGGGTACGCTGCCGCACCCTGTCTTCCAGTTCCAGATTCAGTTGTCGCAGGGCGGCCTCGGTTTCTTTCAGGGGCTGGATGTTCTTTATGGTGCCCATAATGCGGTTGGGACGGCCCTGCTCATCGCGGGAAATGACCTTGCCATGGTTCATTACCCACTGCCAGCCGCCGTCAGGGGTCTTTCCCTGGTAACTGACCTCAAATTCATCCTTGCCCTGGTACAGGCAGGCAGACATGGCTTCCTTGGCGGCCTCAATGTTGTCGGGGTGGATCACGGCTTCTATGGTTTGTTGCAGGTTAATCTCTTTTTCCGGGTATCCGAGGAAGGTATTGGACCGGGTCAGGCGTTTTTGGGCAATTTCCCAGTCCCAGAATTCATCGCCGCTGCTCCACAGGGCCTGCTTGAGCCTCTGTTCGCTGGTGGCTATCTGTTCCAGCATCTGCATCTTTTGCTGGTACTTGCGGATACGGATAAGGCTTACCAGAGCCAGCAAACTCAGGAATGCCAGCAGGTAGAAGCTGTAGGCCCACCAAGTTTGCCAGGGAGGGGGGATTACGGCCAGGTCCAGGGGAGTGGTGGGACTCAGATGGCCATTGAGATCCCTGGCCCTGACTTCAAAGCGATATTTCCCCGGAGCGAGGCCGGTAAACACCGCTTTTTGATCGCTGCTGTCGACAATCCAGGTGTCGTTGAGGCCCAGCATGCGGTACTCGTATTTCAGTTGTTTTGCCCTGTGCAGCGAAGGAGTGTGGAAATGCAGCGCAAACTGGGTGTCTTCGTAGCCCAGGCTGATGCTTTTGGCTGCGCTGATGTCCGTATCCTGAGGGTATTTGGGGTGCTGGCTGAGACGCAATGGCCGATTCATCAACTCCAGTTGGTCAATGATGGGGGCTCTGGGGGAGCCCAGTTTCGGCAGGCTGGAGAAGTTCATCCGGTTAAAGCCATTGATCCCCCCCAAATAAATGCTGCCGTCGCTATCGATATAGCTGGCGCCGAAATTAAATTCATTGTCCTGCAAGCCATCTTCTTCGCCAAAGCTATGGATACTGCCATCGTTGAGATCCATGACACTCAGGCCGGTACCCGTGCCTATCCACAACTTTTGCTGCGGATCCAGCTGTAACAAATAGGCGATATCGCCGGCAAGGCCCGAGGTCTGGTTGTAATGCTGTAAATACAGGGTGCGGCTGTCGAGGGAAAAAACGCCGCTGTCGGACGCGATCCACAGCAAATCATCAGCAGTGATAAAAATGGAAAACAGATAGTTGGAAGGCAATGCCGGGACGCTGGTTGTGTTGTAATGGGCTATGGTCCCGTCTGCCGCCAACATGGCCAAGCCTCCACCGTAGGTCGTGAGCCAGTAGCGGCCCTGTCCGTCCTGAACCATACCCAAAACCTGATCATCCGGTAGCTGGGCGCCGCTTATGCTGTCAAAACTGTCCGACTCAGGCAGGTAGCGACCAATGCCACCATCGAGGGTGGTGAGCCAGAATTGCCCCTGGCGGTCAACAAAGCAGCTATATAGGCTGTCACTGGGCAAACTCCCGGGATCTTCACTGTTGTGCAGGTAATGCTTTAGCTGGCCGCGATCGGTATTGAGGATAAACAAGCCTTGCCCCCGGGTGCCTATCCACAATCGACCCTCTGAGTCCTCACGCAAAAAGCCGATAAAGGCCTGGTTAAGCGTGCTGTCCGCCAGACCGTGCTCCCTGAAGCCGGTAATGACGCCGGGTCTGGACTCCAAGGCCCGATACAGCCCGGCCGTGGTGCCAATCCACAGTTGGCCTAACCTATCTCTGTAGATGCTGCGCACATCGGCGTTGGGTAGATTGTTGTCGGTGAAACTCTGGGGATCGACCCGGTTAAGGGCTGCGGCTCCAAGATAGGTTTTGCTCAGGCCCGAATTGCGGGTGCCTATCCACAGCTGGTTTTCATCATCCAGCCACAGTTTGGTGAGGTTCTGGCTCACCAAACTTTGGTACTGGCTGGGGGAGTGCCTGTACCAGCCGGTCAGTTGGCGCTTGGCATCGAGCTGCAACAAACCACTGCCCTGCAGGGCGACCCAGAGGTTGTCCTGGCGGTCACGTTTGATGCTGCTGATGGGCACGGTTTCATTCTGTTTGGGGAAATGCTGGTGGAAGGAGGTCAGCACATGGGTATCTATATCGAAATGCCACAACCCCATGTCCTGAGTACCGAGCCAAAGGTCATTATTGTCTCCATCTTCGATAGCACTGATCTTGTGGTATTTGAGTTCGTCAAAGCTGAGAAATTTTTGCTGCTCACTCTGGTATAGCTGCAGACCGCTTTCTGCCACCAGCCATAGTCTCTGGTATTTGTCGCTGAACAACAGGTGTATGTGATTGCTTGCCAGACCGCTGCCATCCTCCTGACGCACGTGCCGCACCACCTTGCCACTTTCAGGGGAGAACACATAGATACCGTCACCTGCGGTGGCAAGCCATAACATGCCCGCGGCATCTTCATTGATGGCCGTGATGCGTATGCCCGACAGTCCCTGTGCCTTGCCAAACACCTCGAAGGTGTCGGTTTGTGGATGGTACAGGTTGATGTCATTGTTTTCTGTCACCAGCCACAGCTGGCCCCTGTGACTGAGGTAGAGCTGGCTGATGTTGTTGGCCGAGGGGCCATAGGGGGCGTCGCTCTGGCTGTAAACCCGGAAATGATTGCCGTCGAAGCGGTTAAGGCCCGCCTGGGTGGCGACCCAAAGATAACCCTGTTCATCGGTCAGCAGATCATTGACAGTGTTCATCGATAAGCCGTGTTCGGCTTCCAGGGTCTCAAAGCGTATCGATGCCGCCTGACACAGCAGGCTGCAACAGATTAACAAGAGACCCAAGAAGACAGAACCCAAGCGTTGAATCACGGACAGAAATCCTTGATGCGAGTAGTTTAAAGTGTAGAAGCAAATTGTGATTGTGCCAGAGCTGTGCTGGGCAAAAAGCGAGAATTTTCAAGCGTTGGAACGGTATGCGGAATAATTGTGGCGCTATAAAAAAGGGCCGTCAAAGACGGCCCCGTCAGGCTGTTAGCCGTTAGAAAATCAGGTGTGCCATGCCGGCAATCACGGGCAGGGTCACGAGGGTCCGCAGAATGAAGATCACAAACAGCTCCCAGGCGTTAACCGGGATCTTGGAACCTATCAGCAGGGCGCCCACTTCACTCATATAGATGAGCTGGGTGACCGACAGTGCCGCAATCACAAAACGGGTCATGTCCGACGCTATGCCGCTGGCGAGGATGGAAGGGATAAACATATCAGCAAAGCCCACCACTATGGTTTTGGAGGCCTCGGTGGCTTCGGGAATGCCCAGCAGTTCCAGCATTGGAATAAAGGGCAGACCCAGATAATTGAACACCGGAGTGTATTCGGCAATCATCAGCGCTACTGTGCCTATGGCCATGACCACGGGGATGACACCGAACACCATATCGACCACGTTGGTTATGCCTTCATCGACCAGCTCTTTCAGGCCCCCAGTATTGGCAGCCTTGTTCAGCGCCCGATCAAAGCCCCAGGACAGCACGTGGTGCCCCTTTGGCACGGCTTCATCGTCCGGATGACGTGGGGTGCCGTCTATATAGTCATCTTTTTTCCAGCTCAGCGGTGGCAGTTTGGGCACTATGATGGCCGCTGCCAGGCCCGCCAGACAGACGGTCAGGTAGAAGGGCACAAACAGGGCTTCCAGTTTCACCTGGGAGATCACCACCAAGCTGAAGGTAATGGACACAGCCGAGAAGGTGGTACCTATGATGGCGGCTTCCCTCTGGGTGTAAAAGCGGGCTTCATACTGCTTGCTGGTCAGCAATATGCCGACGCTGCCGTCACCGAGCCAGGAGGCCATACAGTCGATGGCGCTGCGACCTGGCAGATTGAATACCGGGCGCATTATCTTGGTCAGCAGGGTGCCGAACAGCTCCAATAGGCCAAAGTTCAGCAGCAGCGGCAGCAACAGGCCGGCAAAGATGAACACAGACAGGAGCACGGGCAGCAGATCGTTCAGCACCAGGCCACCTGTGTTGGCCGAGGTGATGGCTTCGGGGCCCATGCCGCTGAAGGTCATGACGGTAAAGATGGCGCCCAGAATGCGGATTGCCAGCCACATAGGGCTGACATCAAACAGGCCATCCAAAAACTTGTGTCTGAGTAACCACTTAGGCTTGAGCGTCGACGCCAGAATCGACACCAGGGTGCTGAATACCACTATGCCGGTGACCACAGAGGTGGCAGTGTCACCCAGCGCCGCCTGCAGCGCCTTGGAAATGATGGCGATGGGAATGGTAATGGCGTCCTGATAGCTGATGGGAGTCATGAACAGGAACAGGCCGATCAGGGACGGCACCAAAAAGGTGAGTATGGTCCTGATGTTATGGTTTTGTTTTTCGCTTGCCACTTGAGGGGTTACCTATAAATTATTCATTGAGCACCGGTTCTTGCTTCCCGGTTCAACTGCGCGGTCAAGGCAGCGCATGAAGATGCACTATCGTCATGCTGTGGGCCAGGCGCCGGCAAAGAGTACTCTCTTTTGCGTCCCGCTGTAAAACATAAGCCTGCCTGCATGGAGGTCATGCAAACAGCGCCAGGCAAACAGCATAATTATTGAGTCGCAACGACTGGAAATATTCTACCTGTGGATGAAGCGAAACTCACGACCTAATTGTTTGATTAAGAAAGTGTTGTTGATTTGTGTCGGCTTTGTTCTGGTCTCAATTTCCATACCGTAAGAGTTGTGGTTTTGCCGATGGCATTGATGATGAAGGCTTTTAGCTGTGACGCTCAGCAAAAAGGGGCCATTGGCCCCTTTTTGTGTGATTACACCGGATTGTCACAATTGCCGGATGCCGGCCTCACCAAACCAATAGCCGTTACAGCTCATGGGATTCAATATGGGCTTTTGCTGCATGTGCGGCAGTTTCTCATCGGTGGGCGAAATGCGGAAGTAATCCACCCCCATGGCTGCCATGGCATCCCATTCACCGCGCAGATCGACACAGGCCGCCGATTGGGTCTGGATGCCATTAAGGCGCAGCAATGGCTGGTTTTCCTGGGTCTGCACCAACAAGCCGCTGCTGTACTCGCGGCAGATGGTCTTGCAGCCGTCTTTGGCCAGCTTGCGATGGCGGGCGGTAAAACAGCGGGCCGAGTGCGCCAGCGGAATATGGCCGTGACCCAGCACCTCCACCTCCGGGCGAATATCGCCCAAATCGTCCAGTACCTTGGCCAGCCAGTTCCGTGACAGTTCCACCGGCATCACAAAGCGCTGCATCCCCCAGTCGTGCAAACGGCGGACGGCCGCGGCGTTATACAAATTGATGTGGGGGCCACAGACGAAGGGCAATCCGGCATCGCGGGCGTGGAACACGCCGGCCATGTCGTTGGCTTCAATGATAAATTCGCCATTGTCCACCTGGCGCTTCAGCTCGGTCAGCTCGCCGCCGGCCTCGATCAGCGCCAGGGTCGACAGCACCACGTTTTTGCCGGCATCGCGCAGCATGCGTGCCAACTGCAGGTAGTCACCCGTGGTCAGTTCACGGCGGCGACTGCACACCGCCTCCCCCAGATACACCAGCGGAATATCCGTGACCGCCACCTGGGTGTAGAAATCTTCTACCCGACTTTTTTCCCAGCAATAGAGCAGGGGGCCCAAACTCAGTTTCATGTGTTTTCTCCTGCTATTGCCATTGGCGCTCGTAGGCACCCAGGGTTGTTACCTGACCTTCTGACACCTTGGCCAGGGCTTGATCCCACTGGGTCTGGACCTGATAGCGCTCGGGGGCGGCCATAAAGGTATCAATGGCGGCACGCCACACCCGGGTGACCTGTTCCACGTAGGCCGGGCTGCGTTGGCGGCCTTCAATCTTGAGGGATACCACGCCGGCGCGGGCCAGTTCGGGCAGCAGGCTCAGGGTATTGAGGCTGGTGGGGGATTCCAGCAGGTAGCTGGGAGAATCGCTGTCCTCGGCGGTAAAGCGGCCCTTGCACACCACGGGATAGCCTATCTGCTCATTGACCTTGGCCTTGTCTATCAACACATCGTTAAGACGCGTCATGCGATTGCCGTCTTCTTCCTGCCAGCGCACCGCGTTGGCCGGTGAACAGGAGCCGCCGGTGTTGGGAGACTGGCCGGTCACATAGGATGACAGGTGGCAGCGGCCTTCGGCCATGATGCACAGGCTGCCGAAGGCAAAAACTTCCAGGTCCACTGGACTGTCCTTGGCCAGATCCCGCACCTGCTTCATCGACAGTACCCGGGGCAGCACGGCGCGCTCGATATTGAAGGCCTGTTTGTACAGCGACAGGGCGCCATGGTTGGTGGCGCTGGCCTGGACACTCAAATGCAGCGGAATATGGGGATAGCGGCTGGAGGCGTAATCCAGCAACGATAAGTCGGCGACGATCAGCGCATCGGCATTGACCTTGGCGGCCAGGTCCACCGCATGGTACCAGCGCTGTTCCTCTCCGGGCTTGGGGAAGGTGTTGAGCGTCATATACAGCTTCTTGCCGGCTCCGTGGGTAAAGCGCGCCGCTTCCTCAAGCTTTTCCGGGGTGAAGTTGAGGCCGGCAAAGGAACGGGCATTGGTGTCGTCCTTCAGGCCCAGGTAGATAGCGTCGGCACCGGCCTTGATGGCGGTCTTCAGGGCTGCCAGATTCCCTGCCGGACATAACAATTCCATGGCGTGATTCTCTTGTTGTAGGAAAAGACTGTGGCGAAAAACTGCGGCGAGTGTAGCGGGAATTGAATGCGCCGGAATTGATATAAAACAGGTTTGGGATCAAAAAATGCCGCTACACTGTGAGCCATTTCATTACCCCTGTTGCGAGTGAGGAGTTTATGTCGTTGAAATGGACCAGCCAGTTACCTGCTACCCTGGTTAACCGGGCGCCGGGTATCCTCAAGCGTCCCCTGGGCCATGTGCCCTTTGTGCTCAAGGCCAACCTGATCCGGCCGGTGCTGGAATACCTGTTCCGCGACCATGCCCGCGGCGGCGAGCTGGATTTTTTGCAGGATCATTGGGTTGGGATCAGCGTCCTGGACCTGGGACTGGAATTTGATGTCAGCTTCCAAGGCCAGTGGCGGGTGCGTCCCCGCGGCGAAACCTCGGTACGCTTCAGCGCCGCCTCCCCCGAGCTGCTGCTGATTGCTGCCGCCAAGGAAGATCCCGACACCCTGTTTTTCCAGCGTAAATTGGCCATTGAAGGGGATACCGAGCTGGGACTGGAAGTGAAAAACCTGTTGCTCGGCGTCGAGTTTGATTCCTTACCCGGACCGGTACGTCTGGCGCTGGATAAGTTGGCGACCCTGGTCATGCACAGCCGTGAGCCCGAGCTGGCCGGCCAGCATTAAGGCTAACACTATTGGATTGGCCCCCTGGGGCCATAGACTGAGCTGTCTGGCTTGAGCCTTACAGCTTGCCCGTCAGGCGGGCATATTTGACCAGCAGCTCATCCTGACTCTCGGGATGGGCCGGATCCGGGTCTATACAGTTGATGGGGCAGACCGACACGCAGGTGGGTTTGTCATAATGGCCGACGCATTCGGTGCAGCGCTCGGGATCGATTTCATAGATTTCGCTCCCCATGCTGATGGCCTGGTTGGGACACTCGGGTTCGCACATATCGCAGTTGATACAGCTGTCGTCGATAATCAGGGCCATTCACTTCCTCGGATACTACTTTTCCCCGCCTTTGGTAGTTTAGGCTCGGGCGTCACTAAAACCCGCTGATTGTACCATGGGCAAGGCGCCAATCCCTAGTCTGTATCGGTGCTGACGCTATGGCCAGTTTCGGGCCGTTGAAACCCGGCACTGAGAGCCTGGAACGTTTTTGAGTTCCCTTGCTTTTGCTGGCGCGGCTCAATAGGGCTCTTTTCGAAAAAGCTCTTTGTGGCCCTCTTAAAAAGTAGTCTTCGACAGTGCGTTGCAGCTTCTCTGACCAGGTGCACAGGCCAGTGAAGAAACGGTGAACATTCAAAACGCCAGAATCTGTTACTCAGTCCAAATACATAGGCCCTGCATTGCAGGGCCTATGTTATTCAGGGCTTATGTTATTCAGTGCGTAAAGCCTTAATCGGCTTGGGATACGGTCTGGGCGTCGTGTGGATTGCGGGTATCCTGGCCCAGCTCCAGGTTGCGCAGCAGTATTGCTTTTTCAATTTCCACTTCGGCGGGTACCGGCAGATACACTGTATGACCCGAGCCCAGACCGGCTTCGACGGCTTCACCCTTGCGGTTTTGCAGTGTGTCTATGGTGAGGCTGATGTTGCCCTGGGGGGTCATCAGCTCGACGCTGTCACCGACGCTGAACTTGTTCTTCACCTCGATTTCCGCCATGCCTTCGCCATTGCGCTTGCCGGTGAATTCGCCCACAAACTGCTGGCTGTCGCTGACCGAGTAGCCATAGTCGTAGTTCTGGTATTCATCGTGTACGTGGCGACGCAGGAAGCCTTCGGTATAGCCGCGGTGTGCCAGGCCTTCTAGGCGGGTCATCAGGCTGCGATCGAAGCCGCGACCTGAGGCGGCATCGTCTATGGCCTGACGATACAACTGAGCGGTGCGGGCCACGTAGTAGAAGGACTTGGTGCGACCTTCAATCTTGAGCGAGTCCACCCCGATGCGTGCCAGGCGTTCCACGTGCTGGATGGCACGCAGATCCTTGGAATTCATTATGTAGGTGCCGTGCTCGTCCTCGAAGGCAGGCATATATTCGCCCGGGCGGTTACCTTCCTGCAGCAGGAAAATCTTGTCTGTGGCCGGGCCCTGACCCAGGGTTGGGGTCTCAAGCTGCACCGCGCTGTCTGGGGTGTGAATGGCGACCACGTCACCGGTCTCGTTTTCCGTGGCCTCGTGGGCATCGTATTTCCAGCGACAGGCGTTGGTACAGGTGCCTTGGTTGGGATCGCGCTTGTTGATGTAACCGGACAGCAGGCAGCGGCCTGAGTAGGCCATGCACAGGGCACCATGGACAAACACTTCCAGCTCTATGTCGGGACAGCGCTGACGGATCTCTTCGATTTCATCCAGCGACAGTTCCCGGGACAGGATCACCCGCTTGATCCCCTGGGTCTGCCAGAACTTGACCGAGGCCCAGTTGATGGCGTTGGCCTGCACCGACAGGTGCACCACCTGCTCGGGGAAGGCTTCGCGCACCATCATGATAAGGCCGGGATCGGACATGATAAGGGCGTCAGGCTGCATGGCCACCACGGGCGCCATGTCGTCGATATAGGTCTTCAGCTTGGCGTTGTGCGGTGCTATGTTGCTGACCACATAGAGTTTCTTGCCAAGTGCATGGGCCTCTTCGATACCGGTTTTGAGGTTTTCCAGTTTGAAATCGTTATTGCGCACCCTCAGGCTGTATCTGGGCTGACCCGCATACACGGCATCGGCGCCATAGGCAAAGGCGTAACGCATGTTCTTCAGGGTTCCGGCGGGGGACAAGAGCTCAGGTTTAAACATAAAGATTCCCGATAAGGCTTTAAGGGTGGACGCGGTGCGCGGGGGCGGTATTTTACCCAAGGAAACTGGGGTTATGCAAATAAGCCGGCGCCGGCCGGGCTGGAGAATATCGGTCGATTTGATTAAAATCTCTGTGAACTCATGGTCTTTGCTCTATGATGGTCGGATATCTTGAGCAACACCCCCGGTCGGTGGATTTTTAAACCGTCTCTGTCAGTGGGGGCTGATATACTCATCGCTATATAACAATATTCACGGAACAGATTTGGGAGTAAAGATGTCAAGCGAACATCTGCTTTTGGTCAGTCTTTTGAAAAAGCTCAAGGACGACGCCCTGGTACTGCCCACCTTGCCCGAGGTCGCCATGCGGGTGCAAGAGGTGGTCGGCAGAGCCGATTCCAGCCTGAAACAGGTGGCCGAAATCATAGGTCAGGATGCGGCCATGTCGGCCCGTATCATCAAGGTGGCCAACAGCGCCCTCTACAGTCGTGGCGTCAAGGCGGAAAACATCAACAACGCCGTGACCCGTATCGGTTTGACCCAGATTAAGTCCATCGCCACCTCAGTGGCCATGGAGCAGCTGTTTATTTCCACCAACGAAATGGTGTGGGAAGTGATGGACGAAGTGTGGCGCACCTCCATTGACGTGACCGCTGCGGCTTGTGCCATGCTGCTGATTTACAATAAAAAGCATCCGGGCAGTGGTTTGAACTACGACACCCTGACCCTGGCGGGTCTGGTGCACAATATCGGTGCCTTGCCGGTGCTGACCGAGGCCGAGGCCCATCCACACCTGTTCAACAGCATAGAGCAACTGCGGGCGCTGGTGCGCAAGATGCAGGGGCCGCTGGGCCGGGCCGTGCTCAAGAGCTGGGACTTTGCCCCGGAAGTGACGGAAGTGGTGGAGCGCTGGGCCGATCTGCACTATCTGCCCGAGCACGTCACCTATCTCGACTTTATTCGTGCTGCGGCCTTCTATGTGGGCGAGCTCAGGGCCGGCCATGAGCTGGAGGAGCGCCTGGATGTGTTTGCCCAGCGGGGCCTGCCGGTGACGCCGGACGATCTCGCCGGTGAAGCCTTCCTCGACAGTTTCCACTCCATCAAGGCCAGTTACGAGTAAGACACACTGACTACCCGGTGCAGTGCACCGGGGTTGCGTTCCCGGAGGGGCCTATGTTGTACCTGTTGCTCCTGTTGGCTCTGGTCATACTCTGTGGTCTTTGGTGGCGCAGCGCCCGTAACCAAACGCAATTTTTACAGCAGCTTACCCAGGCCCTTTTGCAACAGAGCCAACAGCGCACACCGCTGATCTTAAAAAACATTCCCCCCGTGTTTGAACCTTTGAGTCGTGCCCTGCAGGAATTGTTGGAGCAGTTGCCGGCCAACAATGGCCGTGACCGCTTGACCGGACTGCCCAATCGGGTGGGGTTCAAGCGGGCCATGGTGCCCCTGATGCCACTGACTGCCGGGGCATTTGTGCTGCTGGATGTGCACAGATTCCGCTTTATCAACGACTTGTTTGGTTTCGCCTTTGGCGATCAGTTGTTGGTGGCCTTTGCCGAACGCTTGAAACAGTTGCATCACAGCCCCAGGTTTATCGCCCGTCTCGATGGCGACGAGTTTTTGCTGCTGTTTGATGAGCCCATGGATGAGTCCGCTCTCAATGGGCTCAAAGGGCGACTACAGGTGCCTTTTAAAATCCAGGACACCCTGGTCAGCCTAAAGCTGCATTTGGGGGCATTGGATCTCGAGCGCTTCCACACCGACATCAGCCAGATGCTCAGACGCCTGGATTTGGCGCTGAAGAAGGCCAGACGGGCACAGGATGGCCTGGCTTGCTACGCCGAAGGCGATGATGTGGCCCAGCTCAGGGAACTCAAGATAATCAACAGCCTGCCCAAGGCGCTCAAAAGTGGCCAATTGTATCTGGTGTATCAGCCCAAGTTTTCGATCAAGGCCCAGGGGTGCGATCAGTTGGAGGCGCTTATTCGTTGGGATCATCCCGAGTTGGGGCGGCTGTCACCGGCGGAGTTTATTCCGCTGGCCGAATATGCCGGTGCCATAGGCCTGGTCAGTCATTGGGCCTTGGAGCAGGCTTTGGCACAGCAACAGCGTTGGTATGCCGAAGGCTTAAGGGTTCGGGTGGCAGTGAATCTGTCCGCCGGTGATTTGGAGAACCTTGCCCTGGTGGAAGAAGTACAGGACCGTCTGGCGCACTATGATTTGCCGGGGGAGGCGCTGGCACTGGAAATTACCGAGGGCAGCCTGATGAACAATCTGCACCAGGCCGGTGCCATGCTCATTCGGCTGCGCGCCTTGGGGATCAAGGTGGCCATAGATGATTTTGGTACCGGCCACTCGTCACTGGCCTACCTCAAGCACTTGCCGGTGGATGAGGTCAAAATAGACCGCTCCTTTTTGCTGGGCATGGAAAATGATGAAAGCGCCAGGCAGATCCTGCACACCAGCATCAAGTTGGCGAGACAACTGGGGTTTGAGGTAACAGTGGAAGGGGTGGAGACCCAAAACCAGCTGCGCACCCTCAAGGCCATGGGCGCCGACAGAATTCAGGGCCTGCTTATTGCCTCACCCATGCAGGCGCCGGAGTTGGAAAGTGCCCGCGAGCGGCTGCAGTTACCAAGGCAAGCTGAGGCCTGAAGGCTCAACTCATACAGACAGCTGCAGTGCCTCCAGGCTTGCCAGCATCCGGGGTGTCATGGGGGACAGCTGCCGGTTCTGATTCATGCATACCATTTCTATATAGGCGCTGACGGCCGCTTTCTGGCCTCCCGGGCGCCAAATTTCCTGCTGCCACAGGGTGCGGTACTTGCTCTCGATAATAAAGCGGGTACGGACCTCGACAACCTCGGCAAACTCGACCCCATCATGGCACAGCATGTCACAGCGGTATACCGCAAACCCCAGCCCCTGTTGGTGCCATAACTGCTTTAAGGTATCTGCACCAATCACCTGTTCGCGGGCGCGTTCGAAGTATTTGATAAAATTGGCATGGTAGACGACTCCGGAAAAATCCGTGTCTTCATAGTAGATTTGTACCGGGAAACTGAAACTGCGGCACTGACTGAAATCGGCTTTCTGACTCAAGGCTTGGCTTCTAGGCTGGGAGATAAAATCGGCGTCCAGTGTACCACAGAGTCCAAGCCTTGCTTACTGCGCCAATTCGGTGAGCAACTGCTGGTATTCGCCGTCGCGCATCAACTCGGCCAAACCCGCATCCAGACTGGCGGCCAACTCTGCAGCAGCGGGTAAAGTGCGGGAGAAGGCCAGATAAATATTGCTCTCATGGTTGGCGAAGGCCGGCACTATCTCGTCCTCCACCCCCATGCGCTTCAGGTATTGGCTGGCCACCAGATCGTACATCACAGCCCCCTGAATGCGGCCGCACAATAACAGGTTAATCAGCTGCTGCTGACTGCTCACCTCCAGCAACCGCAGGTTTTTCAGGGAGGCAAACTCGTCGCCGTATTCATATCCTTCCATCACCCCTATCACAGTCCCCACGGGGAGCAGGTGTTTATCACGGGCGGGCAGGGGACGCTGGCGGTATTCATAGAAGGAAGCCTTGGCCACAAACAAGGGCGTTGCGCCGAATACAAACCTGTCTTCCGTGCTTTGCTGACGGGCCACATTGAACACCCCATCCACCTGGCCTTTTTCGGCCATCATCAGGGCACGGGAATAGGGCACCACCAGGGAGTCGACCTTAACACCGCTTTTGGCAAAGGCACGTTTGATAAGTTCATGGGACAAGCCGCGACCGGCATCATCGGCGAAGGGGGGCCAACTGTCTTCCGCCGCCAATTGCAATGAGGTTTGATTGGCGCCGACAGCCTGGGTCAGCAGAGAGAGAAAAAGGAGGAAAATGATGCGCATGACTGTCCCTGTAGTCCTGTCCATTTGCTGCGAATAATAACCCGCATCCAGAAGGAACAACAGCAACAAATTGCGCATATTGAATGCAGCATATCGCAAATTGAGTGAAAGTGATTAAGCCGTCTTTGGTTAGAAAAATGGCTGCTGTAAACGAGACATCTCAAAATCATATTGGTTTAGTGGGCTTGGGCTGCACAGGCTGTTTGAGTCGCGTATCCAGTTAGGTCATACTGCACCAATCAACCTCGGGATTGTTGTCGGCCCGGCAAGGAACGGCCAGCTGAAACAGTGACATTGGATGTGGATTTATGCTTAAAGAACATAACATTGCAGAAGTCAGCGTCGGCATGTACGTCGTTGAAATCACCGCGCCAAAAGACAAGTTTCGTCTCCGCAGCCAGGGGTGGCTGGAGAGCGAACGTGTTATTGAGGCCCTAAGACGCAAGGGGGTGGAGCGGCTGTTAATCGATGGCAGCAAAACCCGCGACGCAGAGCCCCTTGTCGCTCAAGCGTCCACTGAGACCCAGGCGGCGCCGCTGAAAAAAACGGTCGCTCCCCGGGAAGTCAAGACGCCCAAGCCTGCCACTGCATCGGCAGCTGTGCCGGGTGCCGGAAAGAGTGGATCTCGCGGGCTGGCCAAGGAAGAGATCATCAAGGCCAAGCAGGTTTTCGATGAGTCCAAGGCCATCCAAAAGGGGCTGTTTCACAATGCCCAGCACGGCCTGCCGCTGGACATGCCCTCGGTGAACAAGATCACCTCTGAATCCACCGAGGTGATCTTCAACAATCCCGATGCCCTGGCCTGCGTAATCAACATCCGTAAAAAAGACGAATATTTGCTGGAACACTCGGTGGCGGTGTCGGTGCTGATGACCATGTTTGCCGTGTATCTGAAGCTGGACAAGGACATCATTCAGCAACTGGCCATAGGTGCCTATCTGCACGATGTGGGCAAGATAATGGTGCCTGACGCCATACTCAACAAACCCGGCAAGCTGAGCGATGCCGAGTTTGAGCTGATGAAGTCACACGCCAGTCACTCCATCGCCATCATGCGCAAAACCCCGGGCCTGAGCCCCTTGAGCCTGGAGGTGGCGGCGCTGCACCACGAGAAACTCAACGGCAAGGGTTATCCCATGGGTGTCAGCAGCGAGCAAATCAGCCGCTACGGCCGCATGATCAGCATCTGCGACATCTTCGATGCCCTGACTGCCAACCGCTGTTACAAGGATGGCTATTCCCAGGTGAAGGCCTTCAATATTCTGCGGGCGCTGGCGGCCAACAATGAGCTGGATGCCGAGTTGGTGGATCAATTCATCCGCTGCATGGGGGTCTATCCCGTGGGCTCTGTGGTGCAGCTGGAGTCAAACCGTCTGGCGATAGTGGAAAGCCGCAATGCTCACGACCCTATCCGTCCCAGGGTCAGACCCTTCTATCACATCAGCCCCAAGCGCTTCGAGGTGGGTGAGGACATAGATTTGGCTACCGTGACCGATGACCTGATAGTCAAATGTGTCCGTGCCGATGACTTCAACCTGGATATGCAGGAAATCCTCGACCTGCTGGCACACGAAGGTTAAGCCCCTTGCTATTCAGAGCCACTGACTGAGCCGAAACGCGCCAACAAAAAGGAGACCCTAAGGTCTCCTTTTTATGCCTGAGGCAAGCGCTTACTTGGTCATGCGCTTGTACTTGAGCCTGTGCGGTTCAACTACATCGGCGCCATAGGTGTTCTTAAGCCAGGCAGAGTACTCTGTGTAGTTGCCTTCGTAGAAGTTCACCTGACCCTCGTCGCGGTAGTCGAGGATATGGGTACAGATACGGTCGAGGAACCAACGGTCGTGCGAAATAACCATGGCGCAGCCGGGGAATTCCAACAGGGCTTCTTCCAGGGCGCGCAGGGTTTCCACGTCCAAATCGTTGGTGGGTTCGTCGAGCAGCAGCACGTTGCCGCCGGCTTGCAGCAGCTTGGCCAGGTGCACCCGGTTGCGCTCACCACCGGACAGGGTGCCGATGATCTTTTGCTGATCGGCGCCGCGGAAGTTGAAGCGGCCCACGTAGGCACGGCTTGGGATCTCCAGGTTGTTGATACGCATGATGTCCTGGCCGCCGGAGATTTCCTGCCACACGGTATTCTTGTCGTTCATTGAGTCGCGGAACTGCTCAACCGACGCCAGCTGTACAGTGTCACCCAGATCTATGCTGCCGCTGTCGGGCTGCTCTGTGCCGGTCAGCATGCGGAACAGGGTCGATTTACCGGCACCGTTGGCACCGATAATGCCGACTATGGCGCCCTTGGGCACAGAGAAGGACAGGTTGTCGATAAGTACCCTGTCGCCATAGCTCTTGGTCAGGTTGTTCACCTCAATAACCTTGTCACCCAAACGAGGCCCGGGCGGAATAAACAGCTCGTTGGTCTCGTTGCGGCGTTGGTAATCCGAGCTGTTCAGCTCTTCGAAGCGGTTCATACGGGCCTTGCCCTTTGACTGACGGCCCTTGGCACCCTGACGCACCCATTCCAATTCCTTGGCAATGGTCTTTTGACGGGCGCTTTCGGTGGCGGCCTCCTGCTTCAGACGGGCATCTTTCTGTTCCAGCCAGCTGGAGTAGTTACCCTGCCAGGGAATACCCTCACCGCGGTCCAGTTCCAGGATCCAGCCGGCGGCATTGTCGAGGAAGTAACGGTCGTGGGTAATGGCTACCACAGTACCGGCATATTCCTGCAGGAAGTGCTCCAGCCAGGCCACGGATTCGGCATCCAGGTGGTTGGTGGGTTCGTCGAGCAGCAGCATCTCCGGCTTTTCCAGCAGCAGGCGGCACAGGGCCACCCGGCGGCGTTCACCACCTGACAGCACCTCGATTTTCTCGTCCCAATCCGGCAGACGCAGGGCGTCGGCGGCGCGCTCGAGGATATGGTCCAGGTTGTGGGCATCCTGGGACTGGATGATGGCTTCCAGCTCCCCTTGCTCCCGTGCCAGGGCATCGAAGTCGGCATCGGGATCGGCGTAGGCGGCGTACACTTCGTCCAGACGTTTGAGGGCATTCTTGGCCTCGTGTACCGCTTCTTCTATGGCTTCACGCACCGTCTGGTTCGGGTTCAGTTTTGGTTCCTGGGGCAGGTAACCAATTTTCAGACCCGGCATGGGGCGGGCTTCACCCTCAATTTCCGTGTCCAGGCCGGCCATGATGCGCAGCAAAGTGGACTTACCCGAGCCGTTCAGACCCAAAACACCAATCTTGGCGCCGGGGAAGAAACTCAATGAAATGTCTTTAAGAATTTGCTTCTTGGGCGGCACTATCTTGCCGACCCTGAGCATGCTGTAAACGAACTGAGCCATGAAAGATTCTCTGATCCAAAAAAATTGTCGGCAGTTTACCAATTTGCCTCTGTTACTGCCAGATGGCTGCCGGGGAATAGCTTCACTGCGGAACTGTTTTCATCATGAAACACAGTCATTGGCTGTGAGACGGATTTTCATCATCATGCGGCTGGGCTTGAAGCCGTTTGCAGAGTAGAATACCGCGCAACCCTACCTATAAGATTTGCCAGCTGGAGTGACCAATGCTGAACAAAACCATGAATATTGCCGACTATGATCCCGAGCTGTTCCAGGCGATCCAGGACGAAACCCTGCGTCAGGAAGAGCACATTGAGCTTATCGCCTCCGAGAACTACACCTCTCCCCGCGTGATGCAGGCTCAGGGTTCACAGCTGACCAACAAGTACGCAGAAGGTTATCCCGGCAAGCGTTACTACGGTGGTTGTGAGTATGTCGACGTAGTGGAAACCCTGGCCATTGAGCGTGCCAAGGAACTGTTCGGTGCCACTTTCGCCAACGTGCAGCCTCACTCCGGCTCCCAGGCCAACATGGCCGTATACATGACTCTGCTGCAACCCGGTGACACAGTACTGGGTATGAACCTGGCCCACGGTGGCCACCTGACCCACGGTTCACCGGTGAACTTTTCAGGCAAGCTGTACAACATCATTCCTTACGGCATCGATGAAGCCGGCAAGATTGACTACGTTGAGCTGGAGCGCCTGGCACTGGAGCACAAGCCCAAGATGATCATCGGTGGCTTCTCCGCATACTCGGGCATAGTTGACTGGGCCAAGCTGCGTGAAATCGCCGACAAGATTGGCGCCTACCTGTTTGTTGACATGGCCCACGTGGCCGGTCTGATTGCCGCCGGTGTGTACCCCAACCCCGTGCCACACGCCCACGTGGTGACTTCTACCACCCACAAGACCCTGGCCGGTCCCCGTGGTGGTTTGATCATCTCTGCTGCCGACGATGAAGAGCTGTACAAGAAGCTGAACTCTGCGGTATTCCCTGGTGGTCAGGGTGGTCCTCTGATGCACGTGATCGCCGGTAAAGCCGTGGCCTTCAAGGAAGCCCTGGAGCCAGAATTCAAGGTATACCAACAGCAGGTTGTGGCCAACGCCAAGGCCATGGTGGAAGTGTTCAAGTCCCGCGGCTACAAGATAGTTTCCGGCGGTACCGACAACCACCTGATGCTGCTGGATCTCATCGGTCGCGATCTGACCGGTAAAGAAGCCGATGCAGCCCTGGGCCGCGCCAACATCACGGTCAACAAGAACTCAGTGCCAAACGACCCACGTTCACCCTTTGTGACCTCGGGTATCCGTATCGGTACTCCGGCCATCACCCGCCGCGGTTTCAAGGAAGCCGAAGCCCGTGAACTGACCGGCTGGATCTGTGACGTGCTGGACAATGCCAAAGACGACGCAGTTATCGAGCGCGTGAAAGGTCAGGTACTGGAACTGTGCGCCCGTTTCCCTGTTTACGGTTAACCTTTTAACCTGAATAGGATACACTCATGGCCGCTGCTCAAGCGGCCATTTTATTTGCTCCGTTTTTGCTCCAATTAGTCCAGTTTCCGCACCAGGAGGCCCCATGCACTGCCCATTTTGCAACGCAACCGATACCAAGGTCATAGACTCACGGCTGGTGGGGGAAGGGCATCAGGTACGGCGGCGGCGGGAGTGCACCGAGTGCCACGAGCGCTTCACCACCTTTGAAGGTGCCGAACTGGTGATGCCCAGGGTCATCAAGCGTGACGGCAGCCGTCAGCCCTTCGATGAAGAGAAGCTGCGCGGCGGCATGCTGCGGGCGGTTGAAAAACGCCCGGTGTCCATGGATCAGATAGAAGAAGCCCTGACCAAGATTAAATCCACCCTGCGCGCCACCGGCGAGCGGGAAGTGCCATCGGAAATGATTGGCAACCTGATGATGGACAGCCTGATTGAACTCGACAAAGTGGCCTATATCCGCTTTGCTTCTGTGTATCGCGCCTTCGAAGACGTGTCCGAGTTCGGTGAGGCCATCGCCAGGCTGCAAAAGAACTAATCTCATCAAAACAGATAACAGGCATAGTGTTATGTGGTCTGCAACCGATACCCAAATGATGAGCCGCGCCATCATGCTGGCGCGGCGCGGCAGTTACACCACCCGCCCCAACCCCAATGTGGGTTGCGTCATAGTGGATAGCGACGGCGCCATAGTGGGCGAGGGTTGGCATATACGTGCCGGCGGCCCCCACGCCGAGGTCCATGCCCTGCGCCAGGCGGGCGACAAGGCCCGCGGCGCCACAGCTTACGTCACCCTGGAACCCTGCAGCCATTACGGCCGCACGCCCCCCTGCGCCAAGGCGCTGATTGAGCACGGCCTCAAGCGGGTGGTGGTGGCCATGACAGATCCCAATCCCGAGGTGGCCGGTCGCGGCATTAAACTATTGCAGGATGCCGGTATCGAGGTGGAATCCGGCCTGCTGGAAGGCGATGCCCGCAGCCTGAACCCGGGATTTTTATCGCGTATGGAGCGCAAACGCCCCTATGTGCGGGTCAAGCTGGCCGCAAGTATCGATGGCAAAACGGCCCTGGCCAACGGCGAGTCCAAATGGATTACCGGCCCTGAGGCGCGACGTGATGTGCAGCGGCTCCGGGCCCAAAGCTGCGCCCTTATAACAGGCATAGGCACAGTGCTGGCGGATGACCCCAGTCTCAATGTTCGCCATGCTGAGCTCGGCGGTTTGGGCAATAGTCTTGCCGAGGCCGAGCTGATTCAACCGGTGCGGGTGGTGCTGGACAGCAACTGCCGCATTTCGGCCAAGGCCAAACTCTTCGGAATCGAAAGCCCTGTGATCCTGGTGTCGGCCAGGCCCTATGAGCCGGAGCTGCTCAAAGCCTTGCCCCATTTTGTCAGCACCCTGGTGCTGCCATCGACCGATGGCCGCATTGATCTTGCCGCGCTGCTGACTCACTTGGGCCAGAGCTGCAATCTGGTGCTGGTGGAAGCCGGTGCCAAGCTGGCCGGCAGTTTTGTTGAGCAGGGTTTGTGCGATGAACTGGTGTTGTACCAGGCGCCCAAGATCCTCGGCAGCCATGGTCGAGATCTGCTGCAATTGCCGGACTTCCAGACCATGGATGCCATACCTTCCCTGACTTTGGTGGACGAGCGCCGCCTGGGCCAGGACAGAAGATTTGTTTTCAGACTCGCTGCGGCCTGAAGGCCCCGGGACAGAGCACTAGCTAGGACAGAGTATATGTTTACCGGAATTATCGAAGCCGTCGGTACCTTGAGCAGGCTGGAGCGTATGGGCGATGACATTCGCCTCACGGTCAACAGCGGCAAGCTGGATCTCAGTGACGTGCGCCTCGGCGACAGCATAGCCACCAACGGCGTGTGCCTGACCGTGGTGCAGTGCCTGAAGGACGGCTATGTGGCCGATGTTTCCGCCGAAACGGTCAAGTTGACCGGCTTTGGTGACTATCGCCCCGGCACTAGGGTTAATCTGGAAAAGGCCGTGACCCCAACTACCCGTCTCGGCGGTCATCTGGTCAGCGGCCACGTTGATGGTCGCGCCACTGTGGTATCCCGCAGCAACCTCGGCAAGGCCATCGAATTTTGGCTTGAAGCCCCGGCTGAGCTTGCGCGCTACATAGCCCACAAGGGCTCAATCACTATCGATGGCGTCAGTCTGACGGTCAACGAAGTGGACGGCAATCGCTTCCGCCTCACCATAGTGCCGCACACCGCCAGCGAAACCACCCTGCTTGAGCTGAGTGTCGGCGACAGGGTCAACTTGGAAGTGGACCAGATTGCCCGCTATCTGGAGCGGCTGATGCAATCCGGCAAAGAGCAGGGCAGCGGTGGTGTCACCATGGAGCTGCTGGCGCGCTCGGGATTTCTCGGATAAGGCACGGGCGCTGTGGGCGCCCGTCATGGTTTTTGGTCACCGGACTGGTTTTTAGCCCGGGGCCGGTTAGAATTCACCCCATCTAATAGCACAGATTCATTAGCACAGAATAAAGGTCTTACAATGGCGCTACACAGTATCGAAGAGATCATCGAGGACATACGTCAGGGCAAAATGGTTATCCTGATGGACGATGAGGACAGGGAAAACGAGGGCGACCTGATCATGGCGGCTGAGCTGGTGACTCCCGAAGCCATCAACTTCATGGCCACCTATGGCCGAGGCCTTATCTGCCAGACCATGACCAAGGCCCGCTGCCAGCAGCTGAACCTGCCGCTGATGGTCAGCAATAACAATGCCCAGTTTTCCACCAACTTTACCGTGTCCATCGAGGCCGCCGAAGGCGTGACCACGGGGATCAGCGCCCACGACCGCGCCGTCACAGTGAAGGCCGCCGTGGCCAAGGATGCCAAGGCCGCCGATCTGGTGCAGCCCGGTCATATCTTCCCGTTGATGGCCCAGGATGGCGGCGTGCTGACCCGCGCCGGTCACACCGAAGCCGGTTGCGATCTGGCCCGTCTGGCCGGTCTTGAGCCTTCCGGTGTGATAGTGGAAATCCTCAATGAAGACGGCACCATGGCCCGCCGTCCTGATCTGGAAATCTTCTCCGAGAAGCACGGCATCAAGATAGGCACCATTGCCGATCTGATTGAATACCGCAACAACACAGAAACCACTGTGGTGCGCGAGGCCCAGTGCCGCCTGCCGACCCGTTTCGGTGAGTTTGAAATGCACACCTTCCGCGACACCATAGACAACCAGCTGCACTTTGCCCTGGTGAAGGGCGAGGTCAAGGAAGACATACTGGTGCGGGTGCACCTGACCAATACCTTCAACGACCTGCTGCACTCCGAGCGCGATCAGCAGCGCAGCTGGCCGCTGGAAGTGGCCATGGAGCGCATCGCCAAAGAGGGTGGGGTGCTGGTGCTGCTGGGTAACCGTGAACACAGCAGCGATATCCTGGCCAAGGTCAAGGCCTTCGAGGCCGAGGACAAGGGCCAGGCACCGGCGTCCGCCAAGTGGGCAGGTACCTCGCGCCGTGTGGGTGTGGGCTCACAAATTCTGGCGAGTCTGGGTGTCACCAGGATGCGCCTGCTGAGCTCACCGAAGAAGTACCATTCATTGTCGGGCTTCGGTCTGGAAGTGACTGAGTACGTGGCCGAGTAAGGCACACAAAAATCCCGTTTTCGAACAAATTGCATAGGGAACGGGGCAAAAGCCTGTGGTATGATAGCGCCACTTTTTTGCCCGGGTGCCGTAAGGTGCCCAGGCTGGTTGCCCCGAGCCGGGTGCTTTAGCTGAACTAGGTAAGATAATGCACATAGTACAAGGTAATATCGAAGCGAAAACTGCCAAAGTGGCGATCGTGGTATCGCGTTTCAACAGTTTTCTGGTTGAGAGCCTGCTTGAGGGCGCCATTGATACCCTGAAACGTTTCGGTCAGGTGAGCGATGACAACATCACTGTCGTGCGCGTACCCGGCGCCTTTGAACTGCCGCTGGCCGCCAAGAAAGTGGCCGCCTCCGGCAAGTTCGACGGCATCATAGCCCTGGGTGCTGTGATCCGTGGCGGTACTCCCCACTTCGATTTCGTCGCCGGTGAGTGCAACAAGGGTCTGGCCCAGGTTTCCCTGGAATTCAATACCCCGGTTTCTTTCGGTGTGTTGACCACTGATACCATAGAGCAGGCCATTGAGCGCTCAGGTACCAAGGCAGGCAACAAGGGCGGTGAAGCTGCTCTGGGTCTGCTGGAAATGGTCAATGTGCTGCAAGCAATCGATTCACAGCTGTAACAAGTAGGAAAAATAATGAAGCCTTCTGAGCGCCGTAAGGCCCGTCGTCTGGCGGTCCAAGCCATCTATTCATGGCAACTGAGCGGTAACAACGTCGCGGACGTGGAACACGAGTTCCTCACCGAGCAAAACATCGACGGTGTCGACATCGCTTATTTCCGTGAATTGTTTGCTGGTACGGCAACCAAGAAAGCCCAACTCGATGAGATGTTACTGCCACAACTGGACCGGGACTTCGATGATGTCTCTCCGGTGGAAAAAGCCATACTGCGTCTGGCGGCCTATGAGCTGACCTTCCGCAAGGATGTGCCTTACAAGGTAGTGATTAACGAAGCCATCGAGCTGGCCAAGGCCTTCGGTGCCGAAGACGGTCACAAGTTCGTCAACGGCATCCTGGATAAGCTGGTTGCGCGCAAGTAAACTGAAAACGGTATCCTGAGGGTACCGTTTTTCATTTACGGCGGGTGTCCATTCTGGTGATTTCCGAGGCGCTGCCTGGCCGAGGCAGCGGGAATACAGTGAAAGAATTCCAACTCATAGATCAATTCTTCAATGGCCGCGGCCCTTTGCGCCGCGATGTGGTGCATGGCATAGGTGATGACTGCGCCCTGGTGCAGCCCGCCGAAGGCAAGCAACTGGCCATCTCCTGCGATACCCTGGTGGAAGGGGTACACTTCTTTGCCGATATGCCGGCACGGGCACTGGGTTACAAGGCCTTGGCGGTCAATCTGTCGGATCTGGCGGCCATGGGTGCCGAGCCCGCCTGGATGACCCTGGCTCTGAGCCTGCCCCAAGCCGAGGAAGCTTGGCTCAGTGAATTCAGCGAAGGCCTGTTCGAGGCCGCCGACTACTACGGCATAGCCCTTATCGGTGGTGACACCACCGCCAGCCCGGTGAAAATGTTCAGCATCACTGTCCATGGCCAGGTACCGGCCGGCAAGGCGCTGACCCGCTATGGTGCCCATGTGGGCGACTGGGTGTATGTGACCGGTACCCTGGGAGATTCGGCCCTGGGACTGGATCTGCTGCGCGGTGTTGAACAGACCCGACCCGAGCACAGGGAATACCTTATCGAGCGCCATTACCGTCCTGTGCCCAGAGTCCTCGCGGGTCAGTCCCTGCGCGGTTTGGCCTCCAGCGCCATAGATCTTTCCGATGGTCTGGTGTCGGATCTGGGGCATATACTCAAGGCCTCCGGCGTCGGTGCCAACATAGAAGTGGAAAACCTGCCCCTGTCCCAGGCGCTCAAGGACTCGGTCAGCCTCGACCGGGCCCTGGCCTATGCCCTGACCGGCGGCGAGGATTACGAGTTGCTGTTTACCGTGCCCGAGGCCCAGCGCGGTGCCCTGGAAATTGCCCTCAGCCATGCCGGGGTCAAGTTTGTCCGCATCGGCCAGATCAACGCCGGCAATCGCCTTAAGTTGCAGCTCAACGGTGAGCCTTTTACCCCTGAATTCAAAGGGTTTGAACACTTCTGATGCGTCTTTTATCACAGGATGAGGCGCTCAAACGCCTGTCACTTAAAAACCCCTGGCATTTCCTGGCCCTGGGCTTTGGCTCAGGCCTGGCCCGCAAGGCGCCGGGCACCTTTGGCACCCTGGCCGCCGTTCCTCTGTACCTGTTACTGGCTCAGTTGCCGCTGGCGGCCTACCTGCTGGCGACAATAGCCGCCGTGGTGCTGGGTATTTATATCTGCGATCGGGCCTCCCGCGACATGGGGGTGCACGATCATGGCGCCATAGTCTGGGACGAAGTGGCAGGTTTGCTTATCACCCTCATCGCCGCCCCCGCCGGTTGGCCCTGGCTGCTGACGGGTTTTGTGCTGTTCCGTCTGTTCGATATCCTCAAGCCCTGGCCCATTCGGGTGCTTGATGCCAGGGTCCACGGTGGTCTTGGCATCATGGCCGACGATGTGCTGGCCGGCATTTTTGCCTGGGCCTGTCTGCAGGGCCTGGTCTTCTGGCTCGGATGAGCCTGACTCTTCCCCCTAATATTCCCGTTAGAGACTATGCTTAAAGAGCCGGGTTAGATGCCCGGCTCAGCCTTTAAGTATCTGTAATTGCGGGAGCGGTTTTATGTTCAGGCGGCTGCAGCACCCATTGGCATCGTCCCAGGGTTTGAATTGCTATCTGGCCAGGTTGCTCGGCCTGCTGCTGGCGGTCTTGCTGATATTGCCGGGCCCGTCTTACTCCGAGCCGCAACCACAATCTCAGTCTCAATCTCAGTCTCCAGCCCCAGTGCTGCGCCTTGAGGTTAGTGGTGCCATAGGTCCCGGTGTATCGGATTATTTGACCCGCACCATGGCGCGTGCAGCTGAGCAGACCGAGCGGCCGCAGCTGTTGCTTATTACTCTCGATACCCCCGGTGGCCTGGTATCCAGCCTGAGGGATATCAATCAGGCGATACTGGCGTCCCCCATACCCGTTGCCTGTTTTGTCTATCCCGAAGGGGCCCGCGCCGCCAGTGCCGGCACCTATATGCTCTATGCCTGTCATGTGGCCGCCATGGCCCCTGCCACCAGCCTGGGTGCCGCCACACCGGTGCAATTGGGACCTCCCGGTGGCCAGGATCAGAAGGAAAGCAGTGAACCCTCTGATATGGAACGCAAAATTCTTAATGATGCCATTGCCTATATCCGCACCCTGGCGCAGCTGCGTGGTCGCAATGCCGACTGGGGCGAAAAGGCGGTGCGGGAAGCTGCCACCGCCACGGCCTCGGAGGCGCTGGAGCTGGGGGTAATCGACCTGGTTGCCGCCAACCCCAGGGCATTGCTTGATGCCCTCGACGGTCGCAAGTTCACCCTGGGGGCCGAGGTACATACCCTCAATACCCGCGGCGCTCCCCTGGTGGATGCCTCGCCGGACTGGCGCGCCAAGTTCATCAATACCATCACCAATCCCAACGTGGCCTATGTGCTGATGTTGCTTGGGGTCTATGGCTTGCTGCTGGAATTTTACAGCCCGGGTTTCGGCGTCTCCGGGGTGGTGGGTGCCATCTGTTTGCTGCTGGCCATGTTTGCCCTGCAGATGCTGCCGGTGAGTTATGCCGGCGGTGCCCTGCTGTTGCTGGGCATAGGCTTGCTGGTGGCCGAATCCCTGGTGCCGAGCTTCGGTATTTTGGGCTTTGGCGGCATAGTGGCCTTTGTGCTCGGTTCCATCTTTCTTATCGACAGCGAAATTGATGCCTTCCGTATCGCCTGGCCGGTGATCCTCACCTTCACCCTGGCCAGCTTTATCTTTTTCCTTGTGGTACTGACCTTTGTGCTGAAAAACCGCCGCAGGGCACCGGTCACGGGCCTTGAAGCCATGGTGGGCCAGCAAGCCCTGGTGCTTGGAGGTTTCCCCGGTGAGGGGGAAGTGATGTTTATGGGTGAGCGTTGGAACGGTCACAGCTCAGTGCCTTTGGCACCGGGTGACCTGGTGCGGGTGGATGGAATCGAGGGGCTGGTGTTGGAGCTCAGCCCAATGAATAAGCCAAAGGGAGAACAAAATGAATGAGCTAATCTCGAGTTTGAACATTTCCTTCGGGGCACTTATGGTGCTGGTGTTGGCACTGCTGCTGTCGATGTTTCGCATCATGCGTGAATACGAGCGGGCCGTGGTTTTTATGTTGGGACGATTTTACCGGGTCAAGGGGCCGGGGCTTATCATCATCATCCCCGTCATCCAGCAAATGGTACGGGTGGATCTGCGTACCGTGGTAATGGATGTGCCGTCACAGGACGTCATCAGTCGCGATAACGTGTCGGTGCGCGTCAATGCGGTGATTTACTTCCGGGTGGTGGACCCGCAAAAGGCCATCATCAATGTAGAGAATTTCCTCAATGCCACCAGTCAGTTGGCCCAGACTACCCTGAGATCTGTGCTCGGCCAGCATGAGTTGGATGAGATGCTGGCCAACCGCGATATGCTCAATGCCGATATCCGCCGTATTCTCGATTCCCACACAGATATCTGGGGGATCAAGGTGGCCAATGTGGAGATCAAACACGTGGACCTCAACGAAACCATGATCCGCGCCATTGCCCGCCAGGCCGAGGCAGAGCGGGAGCGGCGTGCCAAGGTGATCCACGCCCTCGGGGAAATGGAAGCGTCGGAAAAATTGGTGGAGGCGGCCAAAACCCTGGCGGAAGAACCCAATGCCATTTTGCTCAGGTATCTGCAAACCCTGACGGAGGTGGCGGGTGAAAATAATTCCACCATAGTGTTCCCGCTTCCCCTTGAACTGCTGAGTAAGCTCGGCAATTCGCTGAATAAGGCACCCAAGGAGTAGTGCGCCGGAGTTAAATCCGGTGAAGGACGCGCTAAGTGTTCAAGGCAAGACTCAAGCTTAAGGAGGCGGCTGTGACCAAGGCCATATACGTCAACCTGGTAGTGCAGGATTTGTCCCGTTCACGGGCATTTTTCAAGGCGCTGGGAATGCATTTCAACCCGGCATTCAGCAATGAGCAGGCTGCGGCGCTGGTGATTGGCGACGGCATCTATGCCATGTTGCACACCCCCGACAGCATGCGCCGCTTCACCGCCAAGAGTCTGGCCGATCCCGGCCGCAGTCTGGAGGTGATGCTGGCACTGCAGCAGGAACACAGAGCCGCGGTGGACAACATGTTTCACCGGGCCATAGATGCCGGAGGCATGGAGCAAAGGCCAGCCGAAGATCACGGTTTTATGTACAGTCGCTCCTTCGAGGACCCCGATGGCCATATCTGGGAGGTGTTCTGGATGGACTCCTGCCCACCCTGTGACCGCTGACCCTCAAATGGGCCAGGGTAAGAATACCCTGGCCCTCAGTCCCCCCAGGGAAGAGCGGGCAAAACCCAGTTCTCCGCCATAGCTGTCGGCTATGTCCTTGCAAATGGCCAGCCCCAGGCCGTGGCCTTCACTGTGTTCATCCAGGCGCACACCGCGCATGGTGATGCTGCCAAGTTCGGTATCGGACACACCGGCACCGTCGTCGTCGATGAGGATCGTCAGGCCGTCATTATTAGTGGAAAGTGTCAGCGCCACCTGGCTGCGGGCGTGTTTACAGCCATTGTCCAGCAGGTTGCCAAGCAGCTCCAGCAGATCGTCCCGCTCCAGCGCCAGCACCAAGTCGGGATCGTAATGGCTGTCAAGGTGGATGCCCGAGTGGATGCGTCCCATCAGGGTCAACAGGGGCGGCAGATCCTCAGCGGCATGCAGCATGCGTCCCGGCATTGCCGGTCCCACTATGGCACTGCGTTTCAGCTCCCGCTCAAGCAGGTGTTGCAGGGCGGTGAGTTGTTTGAGGCCCTCAGCCCGCTGAGACTCGGGTAAGGTGTCGAGCCAGCTTCTAAGCCCCTGTAAGGGGCGTTTCATTTCGTGTGCCAGGTTACCCAGGGCGTGGCGCGATCTTTCAACTCTCTGGCCCAGCTGCTGGATAAGTCGGCTGATCTCATCGACCAGGGGGGCGGTTTCGCTGGGCAGCTTTTCCCGGTCAAGGGCCTGACCCTGGGTGCGCAATTGGCGAATGGCCTCTGGCATGGCTGCCAGGGGGGCAAAACCCAGCTGTAACTGACGATACTGAATGGCCAACAGCGCCGCAATCAGCAGCAGTATGCCGCCGGTGGCCAGCAGCAGAAAGCGGCTGCGGCTCTGCTCCAGCGGCCCTATGTCTTCGGCAACCCATAGGGTCAAGGTCTGCCCCTGTTTGCTGATGGCAAGGCTGAGACTGAGCCAGTGCTCTTCCGCTCCGTTATTTTGATATTCAAGCCGACTTTGACCCGGTTGAAGTGGCTGAATTGTGATGTGCTTGTCAAACAGCGAGCGTGAGCGCAGCAGACCTTGGTCCGCACTCACCCCGAAATAGTGCCCCGAACCGATCCTGTGATATATGGCCGGTAGTCTGTCATTTTGCACCGCCCATTGGCTGTCCTGGTCCAGGTAAAGGGCACTTATCAGGCTGTCGGCATCATGCTGCAGCCGCGAGGCAACAAAGTCCCGGGTCAGGAGTTCAATTCCCTGGTACAGGCCCAGCAAAAGTATCGGCATGGCCAGGATCAGGGTCAGCAGCAGATTGCGGCTTAAATGTCGTTTAAGTGAATACAAGTGTCCGTTTCCCTGGCGTTGGTACTCAGTCGCTGAGCCTGTAGCCCTGGCCGCGGCGGGTTTCAATAAAATCCTTGCCCAGATACTGACGCAGGCGATTGATATAAACCTCAATCACATTGCTGTCCTTTATCTGCTCTTCTTCGTAAATGCGTTCACTGAGCTCGGACTTGGAGACTATTCTGGCGGGCTCCAGCATCAGGCAGTGCAGCAGGCGAAATTCAATGCCGGTAAGGGGGATGACAGTGCCATTGGCCAGGGTCAGAGATTGGCGGTTGATATCCAAGACCGCGCCGCCATGTTGCAGCTGATTATTGGCGTGTCCATGGTGGCGCCGCACCAGCGCTTCCAGCCGTGCCAGCAGTTCTTCGGTGTGAAACGGCTTGCCCAGATAGTCATCGGCGCCGGCCTTGAGGCCATCCACCCGTTCGTGCCAGGCATCGCGGGCGGTGAGGATAAGCACCGGCAGTCTCAGGCCAAGGCTGCGCCATTGGGCCAAAACCTCGAGGCCGGGTTTCCCTGGCAGGCCGAGGTCCAACACCACCACGTCAAAGTCTTCCTCCTGGCCCAGGAAAGCGCCATCTATGCCGTTGGCGGCATGCTCAATGGCATAGCCGGCCTTTTTCAGCACGGGTAGCAGCCTGGCAACCAGTTCCATATCGTCTTCAATCAACAGCAGCCGCATCAGTGCCCCTCATCCGTTAGCCATTCTCCGGTTGCAGCATCCAGTTTAATTTCAATTACCTGACCATTTTGGCGCAGGATCTCCAGTTCATAAATGATCCTGTCGCCTTCCTGCTCGACCTCAAGGTCGAGCAGTCGGCCATCGAGCCTGCCCTGATAGCGCTGCAGCAAGCTATCTAGTGGCAGCACCCTGCCTTGGGCGACCCAGTCCAGCACCTGGCTGGACAGATCCTTCTCCGACTCATGGGCCATCCCGGTGGTAGCCAACAGACCGCAGGCAAGCAGCAGGACGTGATTAATGCTTTTCATCTGGAGTGCCCATGGGGCGTTGTTTATTGCCGCTCAGCATGGCTCGCACCAGGTTTTCACCGTGCAGACGACTGCTCACCACCACACCGGCCACATGCAGCACGACCAGTGCCAGGGTAAAGTTGGCAAAGAATTCATGCACTTCCTCCAGTGTGTCCTCGGACCAGGAGGCCATAAAGCTGCCTGCCAGCGGCCCGTGCCCCTCAATGCCATAGGCCACCATGCCGGTGAAGCCGGTGGCAACCAAGCTGAGGAACAGCGCCACTATCATGGCTGCTCCGGCCGGATTATGGCCCAGGTAGTCCTTTACCTTACCGGCCCTGAGTCCCTTGAGATAGGCAATCACTTCCCCGGGCCCTGTGATGAAATTGACAAAGCGGGCATGGTAGCTGCCGACAAATCCCCACAGCAGACGGAAGGCCAGCAGCCCCAGGGCGGTATAACCCGCGTAGCTATGCAGCGTCATCCAGTCTTCTTCCCCTTCGGTCAAATAGGCTATGGCAAATGAGGCCACCAATGACCAGTGAAACAGACGCACCAGAGGATCCCACACCCTGATGGTTTGCATGGGCGTTGCAGTGCGATTTGAAGCTTGATTCAGTGACATGATAATGACTCCTTGGTTGGCATAGCTTAAGCCTAGCCAAGGCAAACTTAAATCAGACTTAAAATATATCCGGAAAAAGCAAGTGACCAAAACTCTGCAAGAGCTGCCGCTTTTGAAAACCGTGGCATGAAAAAAGGCCCATGTAGGGCCTTTTTTCTGGAGTAGAGGGTTATAGGAACTCCAGCTTATTCGCTTGGTGGCACGTAGCCTTCGATTTCCACTTCCTTGCCTTCAAACAGGAAGTTAACCATTTGCTCTTCCAGCAGTTTGCGATGCTCAAGATTCATCATGTTGAGCTTTTTCTCGTTGATCAGCATGGTCTGCTTTTTTTGCCACAGGCCCCAGGCCTCCTTGCTGATGGAGTCGAAAATGCGCTTGCCGAGTTCGCCCGGGTAGAGCTGGAAATCCAGGCCTTCGGCTTCTTTGTTGAGGTAAACGCAGTTGACTGTACGGGCCATAAGTACTCCTTGATTGCCGACGTTACGGGCCGGGCTTATGCATTTATGCTGATGTCTTTTAATGCTGTTTTAACGCCGCTATTTCAGGCGCTGAACCAGGGTTTCCAAAATCCGCTCGGTGGCGGCGGCCAGCCCCAGCTTTTGTGGTTGCCTGACGTTATACCAGAGAGCGCCCCCATCTTCCATGACTTGATGGGCAGAACCTGGCTTGCAGCTCAGCAATACCGGCTGGATATCCAGGTGGAAGTGACTGAAGGTATGGCGAAAACCATCCAGCAGTTCCGCTTCGCCTGCAAGTTGCTTTGCCTCAATATGGGCCCGCAGTTCCTGCTCGCTGGCGAACTGGGGGAAGCACCAGAGGCCGCCCCAGATCCCGCTTGGGGGGCGCTTGATAAGCTGCACCTCGGGCCCCTGCATTTGGATAAGCATCCAGCCCGCCTTGGCTGGTATGGTCTTTTTCGGCTTTTTACCCGGGAACTCGCTTTGGCGGCCACTGAGCTGGGCGTGGCAATCGACGGCCACGGGGCAGACGCCGCAATCGGGGCGACTGCGGCTGCAGATACTGGCGCCTATGTCCATCATGGCCTGGTTGTACTTGGCTATCTGCTCTTTAGGCGTCAGGGTTGAGGTAAGTTGCCAGAGCTGCTCTTCAACACTCTTTTGCCCCGGCCAACCGGCGATGGCGCCGTGGCGGGCCAGTACCCGTTTGACATTGCCATCCAAAATGGGGTGATGCTGCCCCAATGACAGCGACAGGATGGCGCCCGCGGTGGAGCGGCCAATACCGGGCAGCGCCAGCACAGTATCGAATTCCTGCGGAAATTCGCCCTGATGTTTATCCCTTATTTCCTTGGCGGCCTTGTGCAGGTTGCGGGCGCGGGCATAGTAGCCAAGACCTGTCCACAGGTGCAGCACCTCATCCTCAGGGGCATCGGCCAAATCCGTGACCGTCGGAAAGCGGGCCATAAAGCGCTCATAGTAGGGGATTACGGTGGCTACCTGGGTTTGCTGCAGCATGATCTCCGAGACCCAAACCCGGTAAGGGGTCTTGTTTTGCTGCCAGGGCAGGGTCTTGCGGCCGTGGCTGTCGTACCAGGCTATGATGCGGTCGGCGAAGCTTTTGGTGCTCATGGGTTTTATATAAGGAAAAGCTTGGGCTGGGCGGGCAGTGTAGCGACTGGAATCCGGGGCGACAAGGCCAAAGGGAAGCCAACCTCGCACTTGGCGCAGATCTTGGTATACTTTTTCGGCGCAAGGGCTTGCGCGGTGGGCGTAACTTTGGATAATGCCCCTTCTTTTTATTGTGTGCTATTGGGGCCAGGCCGACATGAGTGAAGTGACCACTGCCGAGTTTAATGAAGAAGGCAAGTATCTGCGCAAGATCCGCAGTTTCGTGCTGCGTGAAGGGCGTTTGACCAAGGGCCAAGCCCAGGCGATAGAAAGCCATTGGCCGGCCATGGGCCTTGATTACAGCCCTGTGGCCCTGGACTTGACCCAGGTATTTGGCCGTGAGGCAGATACAGTGCTGGAAATCGGCTTCGGTATGGGCGCCTCTCTGGTGCAGATGGCCGCCGCCGCCCCCGAACTCAACTTTATCGGTGTGGAAGTGCACAAACCCGGTATCGGTGCCTGTCTGGGGGATGCTGGTGCCGCTGGCGTGACCAACCTGCGGGTGTATCACCACGATGCGGTGGAAGTGCTGGAGCACGCCATTGCCGATGGCAGCCTGGCCCGGGTGCAGTTGTTCTTCCCCGACCCATGGCACAAGAAGCGCCACCACAAGCGCCGTATAGTGCAACCCGAATTTGTCGACCTTATTCGTCGTAAGCTCAAGGTGGGCGGTGTGTTCCATATGGCCACCGACTGGGAAAATTATGCCGAGCACATGCTGGAAGTCATGGGCGCCGCCCCCGGTTACCGCAATCAGTCGGCCGAAGGCAATTATGTACCGCGCCCCGATTATCGTCCCCTGACCAAGTTTGAGGCCCGCGGTCATCGCCTGGGTCACGGCGTCTGGGATCTGATGTTCGAAAAGCAGGATTGAATTCCGTCCGGGCAACCGGGCAAAAACCGCCGCGCCGCGGCACCATAACCAAGAAGAGGAAATCACAATGGCCAAGAATCGCAGCCGCCGCTTGCGCAAGAAACTGCGTGTGGATGAGTTCCAGGAACTGGGCTTTGACATCAGCTGGGAGTTTGATGCCAAGGTTGCCGAAGCCGATATCGACACCATAGTGGACAAGTTCATCGACGACGTTATCGAGGCGCGTAAGTTGGGCTTCCACGGTGGCGGTCACCGCGAGTGGGAAGGCATTATTGCTACTCAAACCCTGGGTAAGTGCACCGAGGAAGACAGAGCTGCGGTCAAGGCGTTCTGGGCAAACCAGAGCGTTGCCAATGTCGAAGTAAGCGATCTGTACGACATTTGGTGGGGCTAAATCGTGACCGAGCAGTTGTCGCTTGAACCAGGCTTGCTCGACGAGATAGTCCAACAAACCCGGCCGCTGCTCGGCAAGGGCAAGGTGGCGGATTATATTCCGGCCCTTGCCGACGTCGATCCCAACAAGCTTGGGATCGCCGTCACCTCCATCGACGGCACTACAGTCGGTGCCGGAGATTACCTGGAACCCTTCTCGGTTCAGAGTATTTCCAAAGTATTCAGTCTCACCAATGCCCTGATGCTCTATGAAGAGCAGGAGATCTGGAGCAGGGTGGGCAAAGAGCCCTCGGGCCATTCCTTCAATTCCCTGGTACAGGTGGAACTGGAGCGCGGTATTCCCCGCAACCCCTTTATCAATGCCGGTGCCCTGGTGATAGCCGACATGCTGCAAAGCCGCCTGGGGGCGCCCAAGCAGCGGATGTTGGAAGTGGTGCGCATGATGAGTGGCAACAACGGCATCTGCTATGACAAGCAGGTTGCCGATTCTGAATATCAGCACAGTGCCCGCAACGCCGCCATCGCCTATCTGATGAAATCCTTCGGCAATTTCCACAATGATGTGGATGCAGTGCTGCGCAATTATTTCCATTACTGCGCCCTTAAAATGAGCTGTGCCGACTTGTCCCGGGCCATGCTGTACCTGGCCAACCGGGGCCAAACCCTCAGCGGTCAGCAACTGGTCAGCGCCACCCAAACCCGCCAGCTCAACGCCCTGCTGGCCACCTCGGGGCTTTACGATGGCGCCGGCGAATTTGCCTACCGGGTTGGCATGCCGGGTAAGAGTGGCGTCGGTGGCGGCATTATCGCCGTGATCCCCGGTCTCCTGTCCGTCTGTGTCTGGTCCCCTGAGCTGGATGGCCATGGCAATTCCCTGGCCGGTACCGCCCTGCTCGAGCGCCTGTGTCAGGCATTGGGGCGCTCCATCTTCTGATCCTGCTGCCAACGCCTTGGTGAAAATCACCACTTAGTGGTGGTCAGACTCACCAAGGCTGTCATTTCTCATCGATAAAATCCGCATGAATGCAATAAAATCAATTGGATATAATTTTGGCACGCTCCGTGCTTTATCCAAACCATCGAAATCGACAATCACAGGATGGAACGCAAATGAAATTACCTTCAATGCTCACAGGGATAGCCCTCGCCACCATGATCTGTAGCACTGCACCTGTTATGGCCCATGAAGATCACCAGGAATGCAATGTCAGCCTGAATTACGATCTGACCATGGAGCCGAAAAAGATGGTGTTCAGCAGCAAGGGTAAGGAACAGTACCGCATCGAGCCGGGCAGGCTGTTTGTCGATGGTGAAGAAGTCAGCCTCAACAGCAAGCAAAAAGCGCTGCTTGAGCAGTATTCCGATGGTTTGGCCAAGCAAGTTCCCGAGTTCGTAACCTTGGTGACCGAGGCCGTGTCTTTGGCCAGTCAAGCGGTGAGCATGGCGCTGACTCCGCTGCTGGGTGATGACACAGGTGCCAAGGTGGACGAGCTGGTGGCCAATCTGCAAAAGCGTATGGACAAGGTCATGTACCGTAACGGTGACAGCTACTATGTGGGCGCCACCGAAGACTCCATGGATGAAGTATTCAACGAAGAGTTTGAGCAGGAAATCGAGCAGATGGTACAGAACTCTGTGGGTACCCTGATGATCAACCTGGGTAGCCAGATCCTCTCTGCTGACGGCGGCAGCTTCGAAGAGAAGATGGAGAATTTCGGTAAGAAGATGGAATCCATTGGCGACGATATTGAAAAGCAAATGGAAGCCCAGGCCGAGGTGATTGAGGCCCGAGCCGACAAGATGTGTGAAAACTTTGAAGAGTTGCTGGTGTTGGAAAACCGCGTCCGGGAAGAAATTCCTGAACTCAGGGATTACCCCCTGGCACAGCGTGAGCAAGTCGAGTTGCGTGAATAAACCGGGAGTGATTGAAGGTCCCCCAACCCGCTAAACCCAATGAAGTGTTTCCTTTGAACTTAGGCTGAAAAGTCTTTTGCCCCGGATCCCCTCCGGGGCTTTTTTTATTCGCTTTTTAGCCGGTTGCGCCGGGGCGGCTTAAGCCCATTTCGTGGCTTTTATAGGCCGGATTTGCCCAGGCTACCCAGGCAGTTATGACAGTAAGATGGCAGCTCGCTGGAGTCGCGGTCAGATAATTTGTTATACTTCTAAAAAATAACAAAAAATCCGGTAAAAATACCGGTGCTCCGGACTCTACCTCAGTGTGTGTTTTTGGTATATCTTCTTGAATATCATCGATATGGTATCCGTTTTTTTGCTGTGACAGCGTCCAGGCGATTAACGGCCAATAGCCAGTCGAAAACAGTTTAAGGCCAGCTTAATGTTAGAACTGTTAGAACCTATCGCCATTTTTACCCACGTAGCCCGTGCCGGTAGCTTCAGTGCTGCTGCCCGGCGTTTGGGGATTTCCAAGTCCAAGGTCAGTACCCAGGTAGCGGATCTGGAGCATAAGCTCGGGGTGCAGCTTATTCAGCGCACCACCCGCAGTCTCAGTCTCACGGAAGCAGGTCATTTGCTGTACGTGCAGGGGGAGGAATTGCTGCGCGACGCCGATCAGGCGGTGGCCAGTGTCCATAACCTCAATGATGCCACCCGCGGCGTGCTCAAGGTGGGGATTTCCCAATCCTTCGGCACCATGCACATCATTCCCGCATTACCTGAGTTTATGGCTCGTCATCCCGAGCTGGAACTGCAGGTGAGCCTGCTCGATCATAAGGTTGACGTGGTCAGCGAAGGCCTGGATTTGTTGCTCACCATGTCCGAACAATTGCCCCTGGGCATGGTGGCCCGCCCCCTGATGAAGTGCCAGTTCATGTTGCTGGCATCACCCGACTATATTGCCCGCCACGGCGAGCCGTCCAAGCCGGAGCAGCTGGTGGATCACAACTGCCTGGTGTACCACGGTGAGTGGCATGAGCACAGCGTTTGGCAGTTCAAGCGTGGCGATGATTATTGCGAGATAGGGGTTTCCGGTAACTTCCGGGTCGACAATGCGCCGGCGCTCAAGTCGGCGGCCGTCAGCGGCCTGGGCGTGGTCTATCTGGCCAGCTATCTGGTGGAAGGCGAAATAGAAAAGGGCACCCTGGTACCTTTGCTGCGGGATTGGCAATTGACCCATCACCTGCCGCTGCAGGCCGTATATCCAAGGCGCAAGCATCTGGCCCCCAAGGTCAGTGCCTTTATTGATTTCATTAAGAATCATATAGGTACGCCACCCTATTGGGACAAGCCCTACGCTGAGCTTTATGCCGAGCGACGTTGAAAGCTGGAAACTTTGTTCTGATTTAAGAACTATACTTTGGATTAGGTTTGCCTGTTTTGCTTAAGTATTTATAAATCAGCTGCTTAATGGTTTGCAGGTGATTAAATAAACAAGGCTAATTAAGGCGTTTCTAATCGGGTTGCTCAGGTCGGAGTTGCACCTTGTTCTTAAATTAATACAATGGGCGTCAGTTGATTCGGGATGATCTGAGTCCGTAGCCGGCCTGGGAATGACCCCTTCCATGTTGGATGCGCAGATCCGCTGATAGCAGTCCTGAGTCAATGCCGGTGAGAGCTGATGAACTAATTTCATTAACCATGGCTCCACTGGCCTTGAAACCATCATCCTAGTTTTTGGTTTACCCCGGCCTCACCGCTGGGGTGATTTTTTTTCGGGGTTTGAAAGCTCAAGCGCCATCAGTTCAGCAGGTCGCAATAAAAAAGCCAGGTCCGGGGACCTGGCTTTGGTTTCTTTGCTCGATAAGGGTATCAGCTGATGCTGACCGACTTAATCCAATCGTCTATCTGACTTTCCAGCACATCCAGTGGCAAGGGGCCATTCTTCAGCAGCAGGGTGTGGAATTCGCGGATATTAAACTTATCACCCATGGCTTTTTGGGCCTTGGCGCGCAGGGCGAGGATCTTGTTCATCCCCACCTTGTAGGCCGTGGCTTGGGACGGCATGACTATATGGCGCTCCACCATTTTAACCGCATCAGACTCGGCGTTGGGTGTATTTTCCGTGTAGTAGGCAATACCCTGTTCCCGGGTCCATTGCTTGGCGTGTATGCCTGTGTCCACCACCAGACGGCAGGCGCGCCACAGTTCCATGGCCAGGCGCCCGAAGTCGGAGTAAGGATCCTTGTACAGTCCCATTTCCTTGGGGAAGTATTCGGTATACAGACCCCAGCCCTCCACATAGGCGGTGTAACGACCAAAACGGCGGAACTTGGGCACATTCTCCAGTTCCTGGGCTATGGCAATCTGCATATGGTGGCCGGGAATGCCTTCGTGGTAGGCCAGGGCCTCCATCTGGTACTTGGGCATGGCCTTCATGCTGTACAGGTTGGCGTAGAAGATCCCGGGGCGACTGCCATCGGCTGAGGGTTGGTTATAGAAAGCCTTGCCGGCGGATTTTTCCCTGAAGGCCTCCACCGCCTTTACGGTAATGCCGGCCTTGGGCTTGATGCTGAATACCTCATCCAGGCGGGAACGCATGGTGTCGATAAGGGACTTGGCTTCGCTCAGATAGGCCGCCTTGCCTTCGGCATTGTCCGGATAGTAGAACTGCTCATCGTTGCGCATAAAGATGAAGAAGTCCTTCAGGCTGCCCTTGAAGCCGACCTTGGTCATGATGGCGCGCATTTCACCGTGAATCCGCTCCACTTCGGCCAGACCCAGCCGGTGGATCTCGTCCGCGCTCATGTCTGTGGTGGTGGTGCGTTTAAGGGCATCCCTGTAGAAAGCATCCCCTTGAGGGAATTTCCATACACCGTCCCTGTCATCGGCGCGCTGTTGCAGTTTCGCCACATAATCAATCAGCTGTTCGTAGGCGGGTTTGACCTGCTCCAGCAGGGCCGTTCTGGCCTCGGCCAGTAACTCGGACTTGAGCTTTTCATCCAGTTGCAGTGCTTCAATTTTGCGTTTGAAGTCGGCCCACAGGGCACTGTCTTCACCCTCGGTGAAGGGGGCGCCTGTGATGATGTTGCGGCTGTCAGATATCACGTAATTGAACACGAATTTGGGGGCAATTATGCCTTTCTCCGCCCGCAGCTCCAGCGCGGCCTGAACCTGTTCAAAACGCGGATAAATTCCCTTGAGACGGCTGATATAGGCGCGGGCATCGGACTCATCGCCTATCTGATGTTGGTTTATCAGGGTAGAGGGTGTCGTGGAGTGCACGCCGTACATCTGGTTGACGGGATAGTTGTACAGATGCCACTTGTAGTCAGCTATGTTGTCTTCCAACTGCTGCTTGTACAGTGACAGACTCAGGGCTGTCTGGGCATCCAGATAAGCTTCGTTGACTTGCTTGAGTTGTTGCAGTTGTTTTTTGGCCCGGGCCAGATCCCTGGCATCGGCCGCTTCACTAATCTCGTCCCACTTGCCATAGTCTGCGGTCTTGATCCCAAGCTCGGTTTGAGCCAGGGGACTGGCCATCACATCTTCCATGAACAGGGTTTCAAACAGCTCATTGGCCTTGGCCGACTCTGTCAGCACCCGGGTTTCAGAGGCAATGCTTTCATTGGCGGACAGCAGAGGCCTGGCCTCTGCTATTGTGATACTTCCCAGGGCGGCGCACAGGCCGAGGGCAACCAGGGTCTTGGGGAATTTATTGGACATTATTATGACTCCTGCAGATTCGTGCAGTCATCCTAAAGCAGCCATGGCTAAATTCCAGCGTGAAATGTTAGTAAATGTTTCGCTAATACATAAATAGGCACAGATGCATGAAACACCTGTGCCAGGGGAGGAGGTTCAAACGAACTGGGACAGCAGGTCGTTGACGAACATCTGTCCCTTGCTGGTGAGAGTCCAGTGGCTGTCACTCTCGGTGATGAGTCCCCGCTCGGCGGCCTTGATCATGCCTTCGGTCAGCACCTGCCGTGATAGGCCGGTGCGCTGCTCGAATTCTTCCTTGGCCATGGGGGCCATCAGCCGCAACCGGTTCATCAGGTATTCCAGGGGCCTGTCTTCCTCCGCCACCTCGGTGAGTTCAAACAGATAGTCGTCGGCGGCCAGATAGCCCTTGGGGTGCTTAATTTTGACCGTTCGTACTATGCGGTTTTCCTCCGGCAAAGTCAGCTTGCCATGGGCGCCACAACCTATGCCGAGATAATCACCGAACTGCCAGTAGTTAAGGTTGTGGCGGCACTGGAAGCCGGGTTTGGCATAGGCCGAAATTTCATATTGCTCATAGCCGAGCTGCGCCAGACGCTGCTGCCCCGCCTCATAGATGCGCCACAGCGACTCATCATCCGGCAATTGTGGCGGTCTGGAGTGAAACAGGGTATTGGGCTCAATCGTCAGCTGGTACCAGGACAGGTGTGGTGGATTGAGACCGGCGGCGGTTTCGATATCGGCCATGGCCTCGTCGAAGGACTGGTTGGGCAGGCCATGCATCAGATCAAGGTTAAAGCTCTGATAGCCGGCGGCCTGGGCCAGCTCAGCGGCGCGTACCGCCTCATCCTTGCCGTGGATCCGCCCCAGCAGGTTGAGCTTGTCCCTGGAGAAACTCTGCACCCCAACCGACAGCCGGGTCACACCGGCGGCACGGTAGGCCTTGAAGTCATCATGCTCCAGGGTACCCGGGTTGGCCTCCATGGTGATCTCTATGTCATCGCCAAAGGGGATCCGTTCGCGGACGCCCTGCAGCAGACGGCCAATATTGGCGGCATCAAACAGCGACGGGGTGCCGCCGCCGATAAATATGCTGGAAAGCGGCCTGTGCTGCACAAAGCCAAGATCGGCATCCAGATCCTTCAGCAGGGCATCCACATAGGCCTGCTGGGGCAGTTCGCCCTGCTGGCCGTGGGAGTTGAAGTCGCAATAGGGGCATTTCTGCACACACCAGGGAATATGTATGTACAGGCTCAGGGGAGGCAGTGACAGCATGGCTTAGGCTATGACCCCTTTGGCCCTGAGGGCATCGAGCAGCAATACCATGGCTTTACCGCGATGGCTGAGGGCATTTTTTTGCTCGCCGGACAGCTCGGCAGCACTTTGGTGCAGGCCTTCCGGGATGAAGATCGGATCGTAGCCATGGCCCTGGCTACCCGTGGCGGCCTCGGCAATCCGGCCTTCCCAGGATGCCTGGCAGATGATGGGGGTCGGATCCTTGGCGTGGCGCATATATACCAGCACGCACTGGAAGCGGGCGCTGCGCTGCGCTTTGCCATCCATTGCTGTCAGAAGTTTTTGCCAGTTATCTGTATCACTGGCATTTGCACCGGCGTAGCGGGCGGAATAAATGCCGGGGGCACCGTCGAGGCAGTCCACTTCCAGTCCCGAATCATCGGCGATGGCGGCAAGGCCTGTGATGGCGGCGGCGTGACGGGCCTTGATGATGGCATTTTCGACAAAGGTGGTGCCTGTCTCGGCGACTTCCGGGACGTCAAATTCGCTCTGGGCTAACACAGAAATCTGGAAGTCCGCGAGCATCTCGTTGAACTCCCTGAGTTTTCCTTTATTGCCGCTGGCAAGCACTATCTGTTTCATCTGTTACTCTGTCTGTGGATCTAAATTGGGCTCCATGATACCCCAAGCAAGCACGAGGCTCCAGATAGCACAGGGCCCGCATGCTGCGGGCCCCGGTATCATTCAACGTAGAATTTTTGCTTGAACTTGAGCGTGGTATTGAGCTGGTTGCCATGTTTGATGGCGATTTGGAAATTGATTTCCTCGTCATCGCGGTAGGGCACCTCGGCGATATAGTAGATGGCATCGCCTTCGCGTATTTCCTTGAATTTAAGGTCGACACGGGCATCGAGCAGGTTATTGGCCACGCCGCTTATCTCTACTTCCACCGCAGGGTTACCGGCGACCGAGGTGTCGAGCACCGCAATATTGATAATGCCGGTGTAACTGCTGCGCTCTATGCCATAGCTCTTGGCGATAGTTGGGGTGAGGAAGGTGCTTCCCAAGGCCATATAATGAATATCATATTGGCCGACCTGTTCCTTTTGTTCGGCACTGGCAACACCACAGAGACTGGCGGTCAGGGCGAGTACGGCGAGTAGCTGACGTAACATGGTAAAAACCTCTTGCTGGATTCTCACTTGAGTATAAGACCATGATGTCAAAGGCTCCATGATCCCGATTTATTTAGTTATAGCAGAGCCGAAACCTGTTCGGGCAGCAACTGCGGTGCCAGGATCCGTACCTGCTTGTGGCGCCCAAGCTCACCCTTGACTATCTGCACATTGGTCTTGGGCACCTTGAACAGCTTGGCCAGCCAGCGTCCCAGGTGGGCATTGGCCTTGCCGTCCACCGGCGGCGCCGTGATGGCCACCTTGAGCTCATCACCATGGAGCCCCACTATCTGATCGCGACTGGCCTTGGGCTGAATGTAAAGATTCAGCAACAGCGTATCGCCCTGCCTCTCTACTGCCGCCATCAGGCATTGGCCCAGTAAGGTATGTATTGGGCCAGCAACATGTTGATGAAGTTAAGGCCGATAAACACCACCAGTACGGAGAAGTCCAGGCCGCCGATGGGCGGAATAATCTTTCTGACCGGCGCCAACACAGGCTCGGTCAGCTGGGCTATGACCATGATAAAGGGGTTATACCCCTGGTTGAACCAGCTGAGAATGGCGCGGATAAGCAGCATCCAGAAGAACAAGACCCCGGCCTGCTTGATAACACTCACCAGGGCAAACAGGGCTATGGCCAGTGGATTGATGGGCGCCCCGGCAATCAGACTCAGCAGCACCACCTTGATGGCCACCAGGGCCAGTGCCAACACCACGGACGCGCTGTCGAGCTTGCCAATGGACGGCAGTACCCGGCGCAACGGGCCCACAATAGGATGGGTGGCCTTGACCACGAACTGGCTGAAGGGGTTGTAGAAATCGGCCCGTACCAGTTGCAGCCAAATCCGCAAAATCACCACCATGAGGTAGAGATCGAACAGGGTGTTGATTAAAAACATCATTGCGTTCATGCAAAGCTCCCTTAAAGGTTAACCGGATCCGAACCCGGCTCAGAAGGTGTCGGCCATCTCTTCGGCGCGCTTGATACAATTGTCCATGGCCTGTTTGACCAGAGGCCTGAGGCCGCCCTGTTCGAAGGTGGCTATGGCCTGGGCCGTAGTGCCGCCCTTGGAGGTAACGGCTTCCCGCAGCTGGGCCAGTGATTGCTCTGGATTGGCCTTCATCATGGCCGCGGCGCCCACCGCCGCCTGCTGTGCCAGATGGCGGGCCGCCTCTTCGGTCATATTGAGCGCCATACCGGCCTCGACCATGGCCTCCACAAACAGGAAGAAGTAGGCCGGGGAACTGCCGGCGAGGGCTATGACCTTATTGATATCCTCTTCCTTCTCGACCCAAAGAATATCACCGCAGCTTTGCATCAGCATACCGGCCAGGGCGCGGTCCGCCTCGCCTATTTTGGCGGGGGCGTACAGTCCCGTCATGCCCAGGCCCAGCAACATTGGGGTGTTGGGCATGGTGCGGATAAGTTTGACCTGCTTGCCGAAATAATCATGGTAACGGCGCTCGGGAATACCGGCGGCTATGGTGATCAGCAATTGTTTGTCTATGGCCGGACTCAGTTCGCGGCACACGGCTTCCATCAGTTGTGGCTTGACACTCAGCACCACCACATCGGCATCGCGGGCGGCCGCCAGATTGTCATGGGAGGTGTGAATACCGAAATCGGCGCGCATGGCATCGAGTTTGGGGGCGCTGGGATTGGTGGCATGAATAAGATGGGGATCATAACCGCTGGCCACCAGGCCACCTATGATGGCGCGGGGCATATTGCCGGCACCGATGAAACAGATTTTCGCTTTTGTCATTGGATCCTCAATCTTTTTCCTGCGTCTTTAGTCTGCAATATGGGGACTGGCGCCAACTTTTACAATCCGGGCCGCCGGATAAAATAGTGTCAAGCTGTTGCCGGTATGGCGGTTTCCGGCGCTGACCAAGGGGTATAGCTGCTTAAGGGGTATAACTGCGTGCGCCGAATATGGCCGTACCTATACGTACCAGGGTAGAGCCGTGGGTTATGGCCAGTTCCAGATCGTCGCTCATGCCCATGGATAAGGTATCCACCGAGGCATAAGTTTCCCTCAGGGCATCGAACAGCATCTTCATGGTCGCCAGCTCCTGCTCCAGGCGGTCACTGCCATGGGTTTCAGAAATCGGGCTTGGGATCGCCATCAGGCCGCGCAGACACAGGCCGGGCAGGGCAGAAACTTCGGCGGCAAGGGTTGCCACGTCTTCCGGTTTGACCCCAGATTTGCTGTCTTCCTGACTGATGTTGACCTGGATAAGTACGTTCAGCGGCGCCATGGCCACAGGTCTTTGCTCGCTGAGGCGCTTGGCGAGTTTGATCCTGTCGAGGGTGTGCAGCCAGGCGAACTTCTGGGCCACAATACGGCTCTTGTTGCTTTGCAGCGGGCCGATGAAATGCCATTCTATATCCGGGAACGCAGGAGCCAGTTCATCGACCTTGGCTTCGCCTTCCTGGACGTAGTTTTCGCCGAAGCAGCGCTGTCCCGCCAGGTAGGCCGTGATCACGTCCGCAGCGGGTTTGGTTTTGCTGACGGCCAGCAATTTGATTTCAGAAGGGTTTCTTGCAGCATTTTGCGCCGCTTGCGCAATCCTGTGCTGGGCGATTGAAAGTCTGTCTGCTATTGTTGTCATGTTTTAATCAATCGGTCTAAGGGATATCCCACACTATGGAAATCACTGAGTTACTTGCCTTTAGTGTAAAACACAAGGCCTCGGATCTGCACCTCTCAGCCGGTGTGCCTCCCATGATCCGTGTCGATGGCGAAGTTCGCAAAATCAACCTGCCGGCGCTGGATCACCAAGGCGTACACAATCTTGTGTACGACATTATGAATGACAAGCAGCGCAAAGACTATGAAGAGCACCTGGAAATCGACTTTTCCTTTGAGGTGCCCAATCTGGCCCGCTTCCGTGTTAACGCCTTCAACCAATCCCGCGGCGCCGCAGCCGTGTTCCGTACCATTCCCAGCGAAATCCTGTCACTGGAAACCCTGGGCGCGCCGGAAATTTTCAAGAAAATTGCCAGTTTTCCCCGCGGTCTGGTGCTGGTAACCGGCCCCACGGGCTCAGGTAAAAGTACCACCCTGGCCGGCATGATAGATTATGTGAACGAGAACCGGCACGACCACATTCTCACCATCGAAGACCCTATCGAATTCGTGCACCAGAACAAGCAGTGCCTTATCAACCAGCGGGAAGTACACAGGCACACTCACAGCTTCAACGCCGCGCTGCGCAGCGCACTGCGTGAAGACCCGGACGTGATCCTGGTGGGTGAGATGCGTGACCTGGAAACCATACGTCTGGCGATGACGGCAGCGGAAACCGGCCACCTGGTATTCGGTACCCTGCATACCACCTCAGCGGCCAAGACCATTGACCGTGTGGTCGACGTGTTCCCCGCCGGTGAAAAGGACATGGTGCGTACCATGTTGTCGGAATCCCTGCAGGCGGTAATTTCCCAGACCCTGATCAAGAAAATCGGTGGCGGCCGGGTGGCGGCCCATGAGATCATGATGGGAACACCGGCCATTCGTAACCTTATCCGGGAAGACAAGGTGGCGCAGATGTATTCTGCCATCCAAACGGGTATGGCCCACGGCATGCAAACCCTGGAGCAATGTCTGCAGAATCTGGTAAACCGTGGCCTCATCACCCGTGAAGACGCCATGGCCAAGAGCTCCAACAAACAGGCTAACTTTTAAGTAACACTTTTAAGGAACTATGATGGATGTACGTCCGTTTCTGAAGGTGATGGTCGAACGCAAGGCTTCGGATCTGTTCATCACCGCAGGCTTCCCGCCCAGCGCCAAGATAGACGGTGAGCTGCGGCCGCTGGCGGAAAATGCCTTCAACCCGGCCCAGGCGCTGGACTTTGTCGAGTCCTTGATGTCTGACGCCCAGAAAAAAGAATTCCACGAAACCCGTGAATGTAACTTCGCCTTTGCGGCCAAGGAGCTGGGACGTTTTCGTGTAAGTGCCTTCTGGCAGAGGGAATCTCCAGGTTGCGTGATGCGCCGCATCGAAACCAAGATCCCCGAGATGGACGATCTCAGGCTGCCGGCCATCCTCAAGGATCTGGTGATGAGCAAGCGCGGTCTTATCATCATGGTCGGTGGTACCGGCACGGGTAAGTCCACCTCGCTCGCCGCCATGGTGGGTTATCGCAACGGTCATGCCCGCGGTCATATTCTCACCATTGAAGATCCGGTGGAATTTGTTCACGACCACAGGCAAAGCATCATTACCCAGCGTGAGGTGGGCATAGACACCGACTCCTTCGACGCGGCGCTGAAAAGCTCCCTGCGCCAGGCGCCGGATGTGATCCTTATCGGTGAGATCCGCAGCCAGGAAACCATGGAGTTCGCCCTGTCGTTTGCCGAAACCGGTCACCTGTGTATGGCTACCCTGCACGCCAACAACGCCAACCAGGCGCTGGACCGCATCATGCACCTGGTGCCTGAAAGCAAACATCATCAATTGCTGTTCGACCTGTCGCTGAACCTGCGCGGCATTGTGGCTCAGCAGCTGGTACCCAAGGCCGACGGCACCGGCCGCCGGGCAGCCATCGAAATTCTGATCAATACCCCCAGGGTGTCGAGCATCATCCAGAAGAACGAGCTGCACCTGCTAAAAGATACCATGGCCAAGTCCAATGAACAGGGAATGCAGACCTTCGACCAGGCGCTGTTCAACCTGTATCAGGAAGGTGAAATCAGTTACGCCGATGCGCTGCACCATGCAGACTCGCCCAACGACCTGCGCCTGATGATCAAGCTCGCCAGCAAGGACTCCGGCGGTTCGGGCTTTTTGGAAGGTGTGACCCTGGATATGGATTAACCCCAGGCCGCAAGGACAGCGCCAGACCCCGGGTCTGGCGTTTTCCTGTCTGGCCTGAAGTAAACAAGAGGAGGCACGCTATGAAAACATCCTTCTTTTTGCCTGCGTTGGCCTTGTTGTCCCTGGCGCAACTGGCCTTGGCCAAGCCAGCCATGGCCGACTGCCCGGATTTTCTCAGGCAGGAAATGCGCAAATTGCACTCCGAGAAGACAGTGGATCTGTGCCAACTCACGGCCGGCAAACCCGTGCTTATCGTCAATACCGCCAGTCACTGTGGCTTTACGCCCCAGTTCAAGGGCCTGGAAGCGCTGCATCAAAAGTACAAAGATCAGGGCCTGGTGGTCCTCGGCTTTCCATCCGATGATTTTTTCCAGGAAGAAGATCGAGAGCAAGATACTGCCAAAATTTGCTTCATCAATTACGGTGTGACCTTTACCATGTTCGCCACCTCGGCGGTGTGGGGCAGCGACGTCAATCCCGTGTTCAAGTATCTGGGCGAGAAGGCCGGTTCCCCCAAGTGGAACTTCTTCAAGTACCTGGTGAGTGCGGATGGCAGCGAGGTTACCCGCTTTAACTCCCGTGTCACGCCGGAAGATCCGGCACTCGTGTCCGCCATAGAAGCGGCATTGGCTAAACATAACAAGAGTTAATTGCTTTGAAAGGACTTTCCAAACAACAGGGCCATGGCCCAAGGGGCAAGAAGGCGGTATTGCTGCTGAACCTGGGGACCCCGGATGCGCCGACGCCCAAGGCCGTGCGCCGCTATCTGGCGGAGTTTTTATCGGACCCCAGGGTGGTGGAAATCCCCAAATTGCTGTGGCAACTGATACTGCACGGCATAGTGTTGCGGGTCAGGCCCGCCAAATCCGCCGCCCTGTACCAACAGATCTGGACCGAGCAGGGTTCGCCGCTGATGGACATCAGCCTGCGTCAGCGTGACGCGCTGCGTGCCTTGCTGGCAGAGCAGGGCAGTGAGGTGCGGGTGGAGCTGGCGATGCGTTATGGCCAGCCGTCGGTGAGCTCAGTGCTGCAGCAGCTGCACAGCGACGGCGTCGATGCCATCACAGTGCTGCCCCTCTATCCCCAGTATTCGGCTCCGACCACTGGTTCCGCCTTTGATGCGGTGGCCAAAGAACTGATGGGCTGGCGCTATCTGCCGTCGCTCAACTTTATCAATAGCTACCATGACAGGCCCGAATTTATCTCGGCCCTGGCAGCCAGCATACGTCGCGATTTTGAAGCCAATGGCAAGCCGCAAAAGCTGGTGCTGTCTTACCATGGTATGCCGGAGCGCAACCTGCACCTTGGCGATCCTTACTATTGCCTGTGCCTCAAAACCAGTCGTCTGGTGGCCGAGGAGCTGGGTTTGCAGGAAGGTGAGTACATGAACACCTTCCAGTCGCGCTTTGGCAAGGCCAAGTGGCTCGGTCCCTACACGGACGCCACCATGGCCCAGCTGCCGACCGAGGGGGTAAAGGATGTGGCCGTGGTCTGTCCGGCCTTCAGCGCCGACTGCCTGGAGACCCTGGAAGAGATAGCCGGCCAAAACCGGGAAATCTTCGAGCATGCCGGCGGCGAGCGCTTCCGCTATATTCCGGCCCTCAATGATGATCCGGCCCACATAGATATGATGGCCAAGCTGGTGGCGCCCTATTTGTAACCAGGCTTGCTGCAACCAGGCTTGCTGTAACCGGGTTTGCCGGAAATGAAAAACGCCGCAGTCAGCGGCGTTTTTTATGGGGCTATTTAGGTGTGAAGGGTTGCACGTCAGGCCAGTTGGGCCTCGAAAAAGCTCTCCACTATCAGCACAGCCGACACAGCATCCACCTGACCCTTGGTCAGCGCCTTGAAGCCGCCCAACTCAAACAGTCTGGCCTTGGCATCGGCGGTGGTCAGGCGCTCGTCCTGGGTCGCCACCTTGAGGCCGAAGCGGCCCTGGAGCCGGTTGGCAAACTTGCGTGCCCTCAGGGTCATTTCCTGCTCTGTGCCGTCCATGTTCAGCGGCAGTCCCACCACCAGCAGATCAGGTTGCCATTCCTTGATAAGGCCGGCGATTTGATCCCAGTTGGGGATCCCGTCGGTGGCCTTGATGGACAGCAGCGGATTGGCGCTGCCGGTGATGCTCTGGCCCACGGCAATGCCTATGCTCTTGGTGCCGAAATCAAAGCCCATGACTGTCTTGGCTTGCATAAAATCCTCAGGCGTGGCCGGTCTGGTTGGAGATTTGCCAGGGCTCGAATCCCAGGGCGCGGCTGGCCTGTTGCCACCTGTCCTCGTGGGGGGCACCGAACAGCAGGGCGCTGTTGGCTGGAATGGTGAGCCAGCTGTTATCCGCCAGCTCCTGCTCCAGCTGCCCAGCACTCCAGCCCGAATAGCCCAGGGCCACGATAAAGTGCTCAGGCCCTTCGTTTGTGCCCACCTTGGTCAGCACATCGCGGGAAGTGGTCAGCATTATGTCATCCGACAGCTTTGTGCTGCCTGCCCAGCCGGGCTGGGGACTGTGCAGCACAAAGCCGCGTTCGGGATTGACCGGACCGCCCACTACCACCTTGGCATCCAGGGCAGGGATACGGCGCAGTTCATCGCCCTCCAGGCCCATCTGCTCCAGCAATTCGTTGACATCCAGTCCTATGGGTTTGTTGATCATCAGCCCCATGGCGCCACGGGCATCATGTTCGCAGATATAAATGACGGCGCGATCGAAAAAACCATCGGCCAGTGCCGGCATGGCGATAAGGAAATGGTTTTGCAGACTGTCCATTTTATCCTCCTACAGGTCAACCGCCGGCCAACTTCACCTGATAGCCCAGCTTTTCCAGCAGTCCCTTGAGCTGTTCGCGGTTGTCCGTCTGAATTTCGATGCAGAAGTCTTTGACTGTGCCGCCGCAGCCGCACTGTTTCTTGAGTTTTTGGGCCAATTCCTTGAGTGCCGCTTCGTCCAGTCCCAGTCCCTTGATGACGCTCACGCCCTTGCCCTTGCGGCCCTTGCTGTCCTTGTGGATCCGCACTATGCCATCCCCCTTGGGGACTTCGGCTTCTTCCCGGGGGGCATCGATACGGCCCTTGTCTGTGCTGTATACCAGCAATACGTTTGGATCGATTCTCATCTGTCGCTCTGGATGGGGTTTCTATTTTCAGTTTACCAGACTATTACCCCGGATAGCGGAGCTATTTCAGCCTCGCCGGGGCAAGGCATTATAAAGCAGAATCCAGCAGGAACCAGTAGTTAAGCCGCTAATCCCCTTGGATAATCTGATGCCTGCGTTATCAGGGCAGCAGTTGCAGGAAGCAGATAAGGGCTAGCAGCAATCCCGTGCCCAGGGCCACCGGCAGCAGAAAGCGCCTGAGTGTGGGGATGGCCACTATGGCTGCGGTCAACACGAACCCGGGCGCCGCCCAGACGAAGCTGTTACCCCCCTGAGATTTAACCAGCAGCAACAACCACAGACTGATGCCGAGGGTGATAAGCAACAGCATTGGGGTGGCCTTGCTGTCGGCGACTGCGGTCTGGTGCAACAAGCGACCGGGATCAGGGCTGACGGAGGCGGACCGGGGCGCAAACAGCAAGATGGCGGCGGCGACAGCGAAGGCACTCAAAAACCAGTACATGGGGTCACTCCATTGAGATTCAGATGATAATGATTGTCAATTGAGTTTTGTTTGGAGTCAAGTCATCCGAAATAAAGCAACCGCAAAAAAGAAAGCGAATGGCGAGGCAGAAGTCCTTGATGGCTATTGTGAATGCCGCTTCAGTTCGGCTAAGCTGAAATCAAGAACCATAGGTAAATTCGCCTTGATTGGCTTGGATAACAGAGTAAAGGAAACATGATGAAGAAGTATCTTATCGCCCTGGCAGCACTGGCGCTGGGGGCCTGTAGCAGTATCAAGACCAGTTGGGATTTCGACCCTGCGGTCAATTTCACCCAGTACAAAACCTATGCCTGGGTGGCGAAGCAGGAGGAGGGGGCCGGCTACCATCTTGATGGTCTGATGGACCAGAGGGTGCGCGATGCAGTTGATGCCGAACTCAAGGCCAAGGGCTTCAGCCTGGTGGCCACCGAGCAGGCGGATCTGCTGGTGAACTACCTCACCAAGGTCGACAAAAAAATCAATGTCGATACCTTCAACACCAGCTTTGGTTACAACCCCTATTGGGGACCATCCTGGGGCTTTGGCAACAGCGTCCAGACCCAAACCGTGGTACGCGAATACGAGGTCGGCACCCTGATAGTGGATCTGGTGGACCACAAGAGCGACCGCCTGGTGTGGCGCGGCTCCCTGGCCGACACCATCAAGGACAAGAATACCCCCCAGGAGCGCGAGGCCTTGATCCGTCAGGCCGTGGCCAAGATCATGGCCAACTACCCACCGAATCGAGCCCAATAAGCTCACGCTATACAACATAAACGGCCCTTCAGGGCCGTTTTTGTTTGCTACTGGCACAGCGGCTATATTTTGTTTTGATGCATGATCCGGCTTGGTAAGTAATAAATCTTCACGTAAGGGGCTGAATATTCTGGGGAATGCTTGCGGTTTGTTTAACGGCAAGTCAGATGCCGGAATGTTACGCCATTCGCCCTTCGGAGCCGCCGACGACTGCATGGATGCAGGAGCTAGGACGAAGCAGGAGCCAGAGTCGAGGACGACGAGCTTGGGCGCGTAGCCGAGATAGGGATATCGAGGCTGCTTCGGTCGAGCAGGATGCGAGTTCGAAGCTGTAGCATGACCAAGCTCAGGAGGCTGAGGGGCTTTCGGCTCCGGTTGGGGGGCGGCAGGGAGATCCAAGAGGGCGAAGGTCACGCAGTAACATGCTCCTGAGCGCGAGCCAGGGATTGGCGAGCTGGCTGTTAAACAGGGACGTTGTTATTGCTGTTGAGCCCTTTTTGGCCGGGTGTGGGCTAGGCGCCCCCGGCTGGAGGCCCACGACTTTGTGCCGCTGGCACAGCGGCTATCTCTTGCAACGTCTGGCATCGGATGCCATTAATCACTTGCGGTGCGCTTTCGCACTGCCACTCCAGTGACACGCCACGAGTCCGTCCTTGGAGGCTCAGCGGCGACATCCCTGTCGCCGATGGTCACTGGCGCGGCAGTGCTTGATTAAAGGTGCACCATTCAGGCATTCGTGCGACCTTAGGCTTCAAAGCTTGATACGTATTATTTTACCGCTTGCTTATCCTTGCCATTCTCTGACAAGATACTGATTCGGGAAGATAAAATTAAGTGCAGGGATGAAGCGGAACACTTCAGCCCGTGCGGTAGCCATGTCTTCTTAATAGCTCTCTATGACAGCCCTAACGACAACTAAGATGGGTAGTGTGCTGGCGTCAACGTAAAGCGATGCCACTTAGTTTGGGTTACTTAAAACTTGGGCTACTTGGCTTAACAGTACTTTTATACAGTCGTATCTGGGTTTTGGGGAAAAGACTCAATAAACGGATGAAAATCTTGCGCACTAATCCCGTAACCTTTTAAAAAATATAATAAAATTAGCAAGTTGAAATTTCTTCGATGTAGATAATAGGTTTGAAAACCGCGCATGCGCGTTTTGCTGCCGAGAATATTTTGGCTATTTGTCGTATTCAGCAGATAATACAATAAATTAGCAATGCTCGTTTTACTCCTCCGAGGACTAAAACGCGCATGCGCACTATACAGCTGTTATGTGAACTGAGGGTTTGGTGAAAATATTCATACTGATTTGTTCGATTCTATTTTTTACCTTAGTTCACTTTAAGGAAAATAAAATGGTTGTGGTTGAGCTTGACTCCAAGTCTATAAAGGTACAAGGAAATCTCGTATACGATTTACTCGAATCGTTAAACTCTTTGCCGGAATGTGATTCTGTACATCTTATCGTAGACTGCAATGTGGAACATTCTGTAGTTGCAGCAACTATGAAAATGATTAAAAAGTCAAAGTGTGAAAAAATATCTATACAAAGTGTATAGGTTCACATAACCAGTTGCTCAAGTTTACTCCGCCAGCTAAAGCTGGCTCCGTGGGACTGGCGCGTGGCGCCAGCCCCTTAGCAAAACGTTAAATTATTTTTGAGATATGAGTGTTTATCTAAAGAAAGCTGAAATTGAGGATTGTCCGAGCATCCTTGATATGCTGCATGATCTTGGACACAGCGATGGCGTGAAAGAGATACATACATCAGAAGAGGATCTGAGAGCTAATTTCTTCTCAGATAACCCAGTGGCTTATGCAATGCTGATTGTGGTCAGGGGCAGTGTCGCAGGGTTCTTAATCTATAGCTGGAAGTGGGCAACTTTTACTGGGCAAAGGGAAATGTATATGCAGGCAATATACATTCGTCCTGAACATAGACGTAAGGGTGTGGCGAGAAGTGCTATGTCTGAGTTGGCTTCTATTGCACTAAAGTCGGGATGTAGCCGAATAGAATGGTACGTAGTAAAGGATAAGTCGATGAGTAATGGATTTTATGAGTCCATACATTCTCATGTGCTTGAGCATATGGCTATTCGGCGAGTGTCGGGGGAAGCGCTAAGTGAGCTTTCTAGAAGCTAAATTTAACAAGTGACTTGGACTCCGTCTGCTTCGCAGTCCTTGCGCCTATTGTGAACATTCACACTACAAGGAGATATCGTGCATAAATTCGTACCTATGGTAGCTTTAATTGTCTCGCTGCTGTCTTTCCCATCAAAATCTGAAAATTATCATTACGATATAAAGAAAGTTGAATATAAAAATTTAGTTGCTAACTTGTATTTGCCAAAAACGGAAAATAAATTGCCGGTTGTCATTGCTTTTGGAGGCTCTGAAGGAGGGATAGCCACGGGAGATTCTAACGGTGAAATGATTGCCCCCCATGGCGTTGCGGTCTTGGGATTAGCTTTCTTTAAAGAAAAAGGAATTTCTCAAACTTTAGATCAGATACCAATGGAATACTTTATAGATGCAATTGAGTATTTGGAATCTCAGCCTTTAATTGATTCCTCCAGAATTGGGGTAGTTGCAGGTTCTCGGGGTTCTGAAGCTGCATTTCTATTGGCAACCATGGACTCTAGGATTAAATCGGTTGTTGTTACCACCCCAAGCAAAGTCGCATGGTACGGATTAACGGTCCCCAAATCAGCATGGACCTTTAAGGGTCAAGACATCCCAGCCCTGAGTCTGGAATTGGATTCTAACGCCAAGCTAATCGAACGATTTAACGTTGCATTAGAAAACCAAGAAAATGTAAATAAGGCCTTATTCAAATTCGAAAACATTAATGGTCCATTATTAATGATCTCAGCAGAGAATGATCAAATATGGCCATCTTATCAAATGTCTAAAGACATAGAAGTATATTTAAAAGATAAGAAATTTAAATATCCAGTAACCCATAACTCCTATAAAACTGGCCATGGCTTTAGTAAAGAGACTGCTCCAGAAATTAAAGATTCTATTATTAACCATTTTTTGACTACATTGTAGTTTGACAAAGTACAGCAACCGGACGCACTAACGTGCTTCGCTGATTAATGCGTTATGTGTTCGAGTTACATAAGGAATCTGGTTTTGCGAAAAGAACTTAGGGAGAGGACTATTGAAGTTTTTGATCAAAAAATCGAGAAAAAAGGCTCGGATGTAGGATAAAGGGGTCTGAGTGAATTAAAAAACTCATTCGTTTTTACCAGGCCAAGGTCGCCCGGGTTTGAGATGACCAAGTTTTCGATTGAGCGCGGCTTCAATGTCGGATTTAAAGCGTTCATTGCCCATTGGATAGTTGTGGTTAAGGCAGTCGCGAAGGATATGCAGTTGTTCGCTGGAAATGTCGCAGTTAAACAGCTCGCGATAGGCATGTTGGCGTTCGGTATGGGAATTGCCTAGGGATAGGTAAGTTGGGTGGGGAGTCTGGCAGCGAATAGCTTTGCCTGCGCCATTCGCTTGATAGCTAGACCAACGGTATTCGGATGGGTGACCCACCATCCCGGCACGCACTGGATTGAGTTCGATATAGCGCTGACAAATCAGCAGGTATTCTTCACTGTTGATGGGACTGGCCTTGTGCCGACCTTCCCAAAGTGTTCCTGTACGTCGGTAAAGGCCATTAATAGCGCGGACATAGGTGCGGCCAACGCTTTGCATAACCTTTGAAATGCCTTGTGAATCGCTGGGCGTCATCAATAGATGTACGTGATTGGTCATCAGTACAAAGGCGTGTAGCTGGACGTGAAATGTTTGCAGGGCATCGGTTAGTGCATTAATGTAGATGCCAAAGTCGATTGGTGAAAAGAAGCAGGCGGTGCGGTTATTACCGCGCTGGACAATATGGTATGGGATATCGGGTAGGTAAAAGCGGGGTTTTCTAGGCATGGTCCTTCCTTGGGCATTGGCTAGGTTGAAGAAGTGTAGCACCTGATTGGGTGTAATTAACTCCGACCCCTTTATTGCGACCCCTTTATTTGGATTGGGTGTAATTAACTCCGACCCCTTTATTCTCTTTATTCTTTATTCAGCTGATAGTTAATGCGTTAAATTTCTCAAAATTGGAGCACATTTTGAAATTCAGATTTATTCTTGGTCTTTGCTGTTTCATCACCCAACTGGCCATGGCCACTCCCTTGGAAGCCAGGTTCTTCGATGCCGGCGGTACTAAGCTGGAGTACCTGGATTTGGGGGCAGGGGAATACACCCTGGTTATCGAGTCCGGTGTGGGTATGGGCGTCGATTACTGGCAGCCCTTGCTGCCGGAGCTTGAAAAGCTGCCGCTCAGAACCATCATCTATTCCCGCGCCGGAAATGGTCAGTCGCAGAAGGCGAATGATGTCTCTTTGGCGGCTTCAAATGAGCGGCTGCAACAACTGCTGACGGGAATTGAGGCGGGAAATAAGATCCTGCTGTTGGGCCATTCCTATGGCGGCTTGCAGGTGCGAACCTTCGCCGCGGTGCATCCGGATTTGGTAAAAGGGCTGCTGTTGCTTGAACCCAGTCATGAGGGCTTTGGCAAGGGACTGGCAAATCTGGATAAGGCGTGGGCGGAGCGTGATGCAGCCCGGCTGGATGCCATGCTTAATGAACAGCCAGAATGGCGCAATTTGCAGCAGATATACAGGCAAAATGCCATAGCCGATGAAGGTATCACCCAGAAGCTTCCTACTGTTGTGGTCACCTCCTCAAAGTTAAACGAAAGCGACTGGTGGATAGGGCACAGCGCTGCCGGGAAAAAACTCTGGCGCGAGCTGCACCAAAGCCTGATAGCCCATAATCCCAATGCAGTGCATTTGGTGACGAACAGTACCGGCCACAATGTCCCGCTGGACAACAGTCCGCTGCTATTCCGCGCTATAGATAACCTACTGTTCTTTATTCACAACTGATTTAATCCACAACTGATAGCAAGCGAGGCGACATGGATAAGTTACTGCTGATCACAGGTGCGGCCATATTTGGCATTCTGGGCACAATCCATCTGATCTACACCCTGTTCACCACCAAGTTCAGTCCCTATGACGGGGCTGTGGCCGAGGCCATGAAATCCACCTCGCCCCGGCTTACCCGGGAAACCACGGTCTGGAAGGCCTGGATTGGTTTCAACGCCAGCCATAGTCTGGGGGCCATGCTGCTGGCCGCCGTGTACTTGCCCCTGGCCATAAATCATCATGAGTTGCTGCAAGACTCGCTGTGGTTCTCTTGGTTGCCGGTGCTGGTTGCGGCCTGCTACCTGGTGCTGGCTAAAAAATATTGGTTCAAAATTCCCTTTATCGGCATCTCGATAGCCTTGATTTGCTTTCTGGGTGCGGCCTGGCTGCTGAATACTTAGACAAGTCAACGAAGGGGAAGCCCGTCCGCTCCTGCTGCTTACCCCAAAGCCTGCTGCCTTAGTGCGCAACTGCTCCCCGCCCGCTGGCGGTCTGGTAATAGTGGCTATAAACTGTTGAAAGTTCTTGAATGCGACATTTCAGATAAGGCCCAACCGGACCACCGCCCATGGCGGAAGGAGCGCCTGCTTGCGTGAATCTTCGATAGCTGTGTTGTTGGTGGTTTTGCTGCTGGTTTCCCATATTCAACCCGCCTGGGGCTGGAACGATGAGGATGGCGACGGGGTGCCGGATCTCAAGGATGCCTGTCCCGCTACCGAATTGAAGGCCAAGGTTAGCGCCAACGGCTGCGTCGTTGCGCCCGTGGCCGAGGTCCCGGATCTTTGTTTGATGACCACCCGGGATTCACTCTTTCCACCCCAATGTGAGCATACCTCGGCCGTGACTGTGTATTTCGATTTTGCGGTTGCCAAGCTCGGCTATGATCAGGCCTGGCCCCTGGCCAAGGTGGCGGACTTTATCAAACGTCATGGCAAGGCGGTGTATCTGGTGGGGCACACTGACAATATAGGTTCTCACGAGGCCAATCAGGCACTGTCGTTGGCGCGGGCCGATCATGTCAGGCTATTGCTGGAAGCGGATTTTGCTGTGGACCCGGCACTCTTGTTTATCGAGGGCCGCGGCAGCAACGAGCCGGTGGAAGCGGGGGACAGTCCCCTGGCACGAAAGCTTAACCGCCGGGTTGAGTTTTTGGTTGATGCCGAATAACTTACTCATTACTTAACGACTTACTTAACTATTTATTTAGCGATTTTCTTAACTAGTCACTTAGCGATCTACTTAATATTACAACTGGAAAACTGGGAGTCACGCAATGGAAAACCTAGAAGGTTTGCTTAAACAATTACCCGAGCTGGTCATGGGTTACGGCCTGAACATTTTGTTCGCCATCGTCATCTTTTTTATCGGTAAATACCTGTCAAACGTCGCCAAACGTCTGACCGCCAAGGTGCTGGGCAGCCGCAAGGTGGATCAGACTGTGGTGTCTTTCGTGGCCAACTTGGCCTGGGCCCTGGTGTTCGTGTTCACCGTGATTGCTACCTTGGGGCAAATCGGGGTACAGACAGCGTCTTTGGTGGCGGTTATCGGTGCCGCCGGCCTGGCCGTGGGCCTGGCCTTGCAGGGCTCCCTGTCCAACTTTGCCTCAGGCGTGCTGATGGTGCTGTTCCGTCCCTGCCGTGTGGGTGACTTTATCGAAGCCGCCGGTATTGTCGGTGTGGTGGATGAGATCACCATTTTCTCAACCAAGCTGCGCACCGGTGATAACAAGGTGATAGTGGCGCCGAACTCGGCCATCATGAATGGCACCATCACCAACTACTCCACCATGGACAAGCGCCGTATCGATCTGGTGATAGGCGTGTCCTACGACGCCGATATCCGCGCCACCAAGGAAGTGCTGACCAAGGTGCTGGATAACAATGCCTTTGTGCTTAAAGATCCCGCCTATACGGTAGCGGTCAGTGAATTGGGTAATTCCTCCGTGGATTTCGTGGTTCGTCCCTGGGTCAAGGGCAGCGACTACTGGCCGGCCCGTTTTGAACTGCTGGAGCAGATCAAGATTGCCCTGGATGACGCCGGTATTGGCATCCCTTACCCGCAAATGGATATTCATGTGAAGGCCATGCCATCACAATAATCCAGTCAGCAATCACAAGAGCCGGTCCAGTACCGGCTTTTTAATAACACAGACAATTTACCCTTTGCCATGCGCCAGGCGTTGGCTAAACCTTTAGGGAGACAAGATGAACAAGGCAATTTTAACGACGGCGCTGCTGCTGGGCACTTTCCTGACCCAGACTCTGATCCAGGCCCAGGCCCAGGCCGCCCCCGAGCAGGGCAGCGTACTCTTGGGGGGCTCGGCCACCAAACTCGTTGGGGTGCAACCCGAGCTTGATAACAAGGCCCCGGACTTCAAGGTGGTGGATGAGAAGTTCACCCCCGTCAGCTTGAGCGACTTCAAGGGCAAGACAGTGCTTATCAGCGCCGTGCCGAGCCTGGACACGGGTGTCTGTGCCCTGCAGACCAAGCGCTTCAACAAGGAAGTGTCCGGCTTCGATGACAAGGTGGTGATGCTGACCATAAGTGAAGATCTGCCCTTTGCCCAGAAGCGATTCTGCAAGGTGGAAAACGTCGACAAAATCAAGGTGTTGTCCGACTCTGTGTGGCGCAACTTTGCAGAAGAGTATGGCCTGCTTATTGAGAACCGCGGCCTGCTGGCCCGCAGCATTCTGATAGTGGATGCCGAGGGCGTGCTCAGGTACCGTGAGCTGGTGAGCGATGTCAGCCATCATCCCGATTATGAGGCGGCGCTTAAGGCGTTGCGGCAAATCAGCAGCAACTGATCGCGATACAGGTTATTTCCAAAGGCAGACCCAGAGTCTGCCTTTTGTTTAAGCAAAGCCCAGGGATAAGCCTTGCGGTAGTCGGATGACTGCGGCTAGAGTGGTCTCTCTTTAAAAAGCCCCCACGGCTGGATTTAAAAAGTACTCGAAAAACGGAGTAGATCATGCTGGATTTCAGAAGCGACACAGTCACTCAACCCACAGAGGCCATGCGCCTGGCCATGTCCAGAGCCGAGGTCGGTGATGATGTTTACGGTGACGACCCTACCGTCAACCGCCTGCAGGACATGGCCGCCGAGATGCTGGGCTTTGATGCCGCGCTCTTTACCGCTTCGGGCACCCAGGCCAACCTGCTGGCACTCATGAGCCATTGTGAGCGCGGCGATGAATATATCTGTGGCCAGGAAGCCCACAACTACCGCTTCGAGGGCGGAGGGGCCGCCGTGCTCGGCAGCATTCAACCCCAACCCCTGGCCAATCAGGCCGATGGTACCATAGCCCTGGAGGCCATCAGCGCCGCAATTAAACCGGACGATATTCACTTTGCCCGCACCCGCTTGCTGAGCCTGGAAAACACCATCGGCGGCAAGGTGCTGCCACTGGATTACCTGGCCAGGGCCCAGGCGTTGGCCTTTGATAAGGGGCTCAAAATTCACCTCGACGGCGCCCGCCTGGCCAATGCTGCCGTGGCCTGCGGCGTTGACATGGCCCGTATTGCCGGGCATTTCGACTCAGTGTCCCTGTGCCTGTCAAAGGGCCTGGCAGCCCCCGTGGGTTCCTTGCTGCTGGGTGATGAGCGTTTGATCAACAAGGCCAAACGTTGGCGCAAGATGCTCGGCGGCGGTATGCGTCAGGCGGGCGTGTTGGCGGCGGCGGGGATCCTGGCCCTCACGGAACAGGTGGAGCGTCTGGAAGAGGATCACGCCAATGCCCGCTTGTTGGCGGAGCTGCTCGGCGATGTGGATTGGCTGAGCCTCGACATCAACCAGGTGCAGACCAATATGGTGTTTGCCTCGGTCAATGAGGGTGTCGATATTCAGGCCAAGGCCCGCAGCCTGAGAGAGCAGGGCTTTATCATCAGCCCAGGCAAGCAGCTGCGCTTTGTGACCCACAAGGACATCAACAGCGACGGTATCCGCCGCTTTGCCGCGGCTCTCAAGGCGCCCGTTTAACCCTTGCTCCAGGGGCCTGCGAATGGCCTGCGCCGGTGCAGCTTGCATCGCCCTGGTGCAAACCGGGCGGGCACCAGGCCAGAGCCTTTATTTAAAGCGATGATATTAAAGGGAATGTAAAGCTGGCGTTGTTCTTGCTGTTATTTGCGGGTCATTGAGATGGCCCACTCAGCAGGAGAGCAAACATGGAATTCTACAGTCGCCGCCTGGTCAAACCCGAGCACCTCAATCCCGCCAACCGTCTGTTTGGCGGCCAATTACTGAGCTGGATAGACGAAGAGGCGGCTATTTTTGCTGCCTGTCAGATGAAGAGCGTCAGCCACGTCACCAAGCTGATCTCGGAGATTAACTTTATGACCCCGGCCCATCAGGGCGATGTGCTGGAATTCGGTTTCGAGCTGGTACACATGGGCCACAGTTCGATCACAGTCCAGGCTCTGGTGCGCAATCTGGTCTCCCGTCTGCCCGTGGCCACCATCGACAAGATGGTGTTTGTCCATGTGGATGCCCAGGGGCTGCCTACGCCACACAGGGCCAGGGCAGCCTAGGGCTGGGCAGATAAGCCGCTGGTTTTTCTCGCCCAGTTCTTCTCGCCCAGTTCTTCTAGCTCAATTCTTCTCGCTCAGATCTTCCTTGACCGACTTGACCGCGTCCCGGGAGGCATGGCCCACGGCCTTGGTGGTATCCCGGGTGGCGTGGCCTATGTCGCGGCCAACCCGCTTGCCTGCCTCACCCACGGCCTGGCCTGCTTCGCCCATGGCCTGACCGGCATCCTTGAGCTCGGCGCAGCCGGCGCTCAACAGGATCACAAAAAACAGCGTTATATATCGCATTGACATCCTCTCTAAATTCGCAAGCCGGGCTTGGATGCGGCACTTGGTGATTCACGCCGCACTATAGCAGCCGGCCAGGTATTTTGTCATCGCCCTGGGGGCTTTCAGCGGCGCTCGCTTGTGTTAATGTGTTGTCATAAAAATGATAACAAGCAGACGGTCCATGACATCCGAATCCTCTCATCTTTCTTCCATAACAGTGCGTCCCATGACAGAGGACGATTTCGACAGCGTCATTGCCCTCGGCCTCAAGGTCCATGGTGGCGGTTATCTGGATATACCGCATCTGCAGGCGCTCTGGCACTCGGGCATCAAGGATGGCATCAATCCCAGCTATGTGGCTGTCCGTGGTGATGAACTGCTGGGATTCCGCCTGACCCTGGCAGCGGGGCAGTGGCAGCCCGACCGCTGGTGCAGTCCCGAGCTGTGGCAGCTGCCCAAGGACAAGGTGTGTTATTTCAAATCCAATACCCTGGCTGAGGCTGCCCGCGGTCATGGCCTGGGCGGGCGCCTGTTGCTGGCTTCGGCCAGGGCCTGTGCCCGCCAGGGAGCCCTGGGGGGCATAGCCCACCTGTGGCAGGAAAGCCCCCATAATGCCGCGGTGCGCTACTTTGCCAAGGCCGGTGGCAGGCTGATTAAGGCCCACCCCGACCGCTGGAATCAGTCCCACGACAATCCCGATTATGTGTGTGTGCGCTGCGGCACAGATTGCCACTGCACCGCCTGTGAAATGCTGCTCAGCTTCGACAAACTCTGAACCTTCCGTTTTAGGTAACCCATGTCCGCTTCTTCAGTCAACGTATACGATCCCCTGGTCAATCCGCTGCCACACCACCTGGCCTTACCGGACAGTTACTGGGCCTCGACCCAGGCCCTGCCGCAGCCGCTGCCGCCACTCCTGGGCAGTCACAGGGCCGAGATAGCCGTGGTGGGCGGGGGCTTCAGTGGCCTGCTGACCGCCTATTACCTGGCCAGTCACTATGGCCGCGAGGTGGTGCTGCTGGAGGCCAATCGCATTGGCTTTGGTGCCAGCGCCCGCAATGGTGGTTTCGTGCTCAAGGGTTCGGGCCGGCTCAGTTACGCCCAGATGGCCAAACGCTGGGATCTCGACACCGCCCATGGCATCTACCGGGAGTTCTCCGAGGCCGTCAGCCGGGTTGAGGAGCTGATTAGCAGCGGTAATATAGACTGTGAGCCCCAGGAAAAGGGCTATATCAAGGTCGCCCATAATCCGGCCGCCATGGAGACGCTCAAGGCCGGGGCCGAGTTTATCCGCAAGTACTTTGGCGGCGATGCCGAATTCCTCAGCGCCGCCGAGCTGCGCAGTCAGTTGCTCGACCACCACCAGGCCTTTGGCGCGTTGCGCCTGCCGGACGGTTTTGGTCTCAATCCGCTCAAGCTGTTGCTGGGTTATCGTAAACTGGCCCTCGATGCCGGGGTGCGTATTTATGAAAACAGCTGTGTGATTTCCCAGCGCCGGGAGCAGGGCCGTTATCTGCTCACCACAGATGGCGGCGAACTCAGCGCCGCCCAGTTGGTGATGAGCGGCAACGCCTACACCCCCAAACATTTTTCACCGCTGCTGGACAAGCGTTTCCTGCCGATACTGTCGAACGTGATAGTGACCGAGCCACTCACCGAGGACGAGCGTCTTGCCGCCGGCATGCACAGCCGGCAGGTGACCATGGATACCCGCATCCTCAAGTATTATTACCGCCTGCTGCCGGACAACCGCTTGCTGTTCGGCGGCCGCGGCGCCGTTTGGGGCAAAGATGAGCACAGGCCGGAATACCCGGCGAGGCTCAAGCAGGCCCTTAACAGTGCCTTCCCGGCCTTGACCTCCAAACAGGTGGACTATCGCTGGAGCGGCTGGATTGCGGCCTCCATGGATGATATGCCCCATGTTTACAGTCAGGATGGTTGTGGCTACACCATGGGCTATTGCGGTGCCGGGGTGTCCTTCAGTGCCCAGGCCGCCTGGCGTTTGGCGGGAATGCTGAGCGGCGTTGCGGCGCCGGCCTTGCCTTTGTATCAAAGCCCGCTGCCGACCTTCCCCTTTGCCGCCGCCCGCCGCCTGGGACAGTGGGGCTACTATCACTACGGCCGTTTGCGCGACGCCATTGGCTGAGCAACGCTATAAAAATGCCAATAAAAAAGCCGCCCCGGGGCGGCTTTTTTATTGGATGCTTTTGAATCAGGCTTCTGCCAGTTCGGCTTCCGGCTCTTCCAGGGGCAAAATCTTAATCTGGAACCAGGCATAGCTGGCGCTGACCACGGGACAGATCAGGTTGAAAAAAGCGAACGGCAGGTAGGCTATGGTGGCAACCCCGAGGGTGCTGGCCATAAAGGCACCGCAGGTGTTCCAGGGCACCAGGGGGCTGGTGACAGTGGCCGAGTCTTCCAGGGCCCGTGACAGGTTCACCGGTGCCAGGCCGCGACGGGTGTATTCCAGCTTGAGCATGCGACCGGGCAGTATGATGGCGATAAACTGATCCGCGGTGATGATGTTGGCGCCGATGGCGCAGCCCAGGGTGGTCAGGATCAAGCTGCTGGTGCTGGTGACCAGGCGCAGCAGGCTTTGCAGTATGCGCTCCATCAGACCGGTGGCTTCCATTACGCCACCGAAGGCCATGGCGGAGAGGATAAGCCACACTGTGGTCACCATGGCGCTCATGCCGCCGCGGCTCAGCAGACTATCGAGAATGGCATCGCCTGTGTTGGCCGTGTAGCCATTGAACATGGCAATCCAAATGCCCTTGACCATGGCCAGCAGTGGCATCAGGCTGGCATCACCTGCCAGGGCTACTACACCGTCAAATTGGAACAGGGCGGCACAGGAGGCGCCGGCTATGGTGCCGAGGATCACGGTCGGGAAGGCCGGCATCTTGCGATAGGCCAGAAACAGTACCACCAGCAGCGGCAGCAGCAGGTGTGGACCTATGTGAAACTGTGTCGACAGCAGCTCCAGGGTGGCGTCGAGGTTGGTTTCGACATTACTGGTGTCCGCCGACAGGCCCAGGAACAGGAACAGCACCAGGGCTATCAGTATGCTCGGCATTGTGGTCCAGGTCATGTGGCGGATATGGCTGAAAATGTCGGTACCGGCCACGGCGGGCGCCAGGTTGGTGGTGTCAGACATGGGTGACATCTTGTCACCGAAATAGGCACCACTGACTATGGCGCCGGCGGTGATTTCCATGCTCAGACCCATGGTTTGGGCTATGCCGATAAGGGCGATACCCAGGGTGCCGGCCACCGTCCAGGAGCTGCCGATACTCAGGGCCACCACGGCGCACAGCAGGCAGCTGGCGGCATAAAAATAGTCGGGACTCAGCAGTTGCATGCCGTAGTAGATCATAGCCGGTACGGTACCTGCGAGGATCCAGGTACCGATAAGGGAGCCAACACTGAAGAGAATAAGCAGGGCCGGGGTGGCCACGCCGATGCTGCGAACTATGCCCTGCTCAATCTGTTCCCAACGGTAGCCGTTCTTGATGCCGATCACCATGGCGATACAGGCGGCGAGAATAAGGGCTATCTGGTTGGCGCCGGCAGAGCTGTCGGAGGAGAAAAGGTAAACCGCTGTGGCCAACATGCTGACCAGGGCTACCACGGGAATGAGTGCATCGACCAAGGTGGCTTGCTTGTGTTGTGTCATCTACTGCTTCCTTTTTTATAATAATTTTTATCCTGCGTGTCCTTGCAGGTGTACCGGAGAAGGCCCCAATACCTGATTTTTGTGACCAGGATCCCTCTGGGCAACCGGCTCATCCTGACACAGATTCAGGGTAAAAGTCGACAACACTTATTTCACCTTGGTTTAACTCGGGTGTTACCAATTTGACCCATTGATGACTTATATGGGAAAGCGGCAAAGGCAAACTTTTGCTGGCCAAGCAGAACCCTTTGATGACCAAGCAGAAACTTTTGATGGTTAAGCAGAAAGACCGGCCGCGTCAGCGACAGGCATTAAGGGGAAGCAAGCAATAGGAAAGGAAGCTGAATGGGACCGCGGGCAATAAAGGGCGGCGGCCGGTGGGATCCGGCCGGCCTGCTGGGGCTCAATTAACCGCGATCGAGGCGGCCGCGGTAATCTTCAATCAGGTGTTCGATAATTTCTTTGGGATTGACCTCGGGAACGGCCTCATCGGTAAATACCTTGAAGGTCACCAGGGCATGGCCATCGGATTTCAGCCTATCGCTTTGGACCGCAAAATAGGCGTCCTCATTCTCGGCCTTGCGCACCATAAAGCCCTGGGTTTCGAAGGCCGGTTGGCCCGAGTCCCTGTGCCACTTGGTGATACGGGCGAGGGCGATTTCGCTGGAATGGTTGATTTCTACATGATTGCGCCAACTGACGTCGTGTTGGGGATCCTTGTAATGGGGAATGCGGACTGTGTAGTTGTAAACATGGGTAATCGCTGTCATTCAATACCTGCCTTGAGTCATAAATGCGCACGCTTAGGTTTTACCTTAGCCGTAGAAAAGGGGAATTTCATCCCTTGTGGGTTCTTTGTATCAGCAAAAGCCTGATCCAAAAGGTGCGCCCGATCCCATTTAGCTGTCAACCGTATCTGACTGATGTCTTTTTAAGCAGTTGCTGATACAGAGTCGGGGCCGCGGATATAACAAGCCCGGCACTTGGCCGGGCTTAAGCTTCAGAGCTTGTTACAGAGCGGCGGCGAATATGCCACAGATTTCTTCATGGCTGGCCTGCTTGGGGTTGGTCAGGCCGCAGGCATCCTTGAGCGCATTGCTCGCCAGGGTGGGAATATCCTCGGCCTTGACCCCGAGAGTGCTGAGGTTGGCGGGAATATTCACCGCAGTTGCGAGGGCCTCGATGGCGGTGATGGCGGCCTCGGCACCCTCTGCCGCGGTCAGCCCATCGGTATTGACCCCCATGGCCCTGGCCACGTCCGCCAGCCTGGCTGCCGCCACCTGGGCGTTATAGCGCTGCACGTGTGGCAAGAGCACGGCGTTGCAGACACCGTGTGGCAAGTCGTAGAAGCCGCCCAGCTGGTGGGCCATGGCATGCACATAACCCAGGCTGGCATTGTTGAACGCCATACCGGCGAGGAACTGGGCATAGGCCATCTGCTCACGGGCCTCCATGTCGTGGCCCTCGGCCACGGCCCTTGGCAGGAAGGCGCTGATAAGCTCAACCGCTTTCAGCGCGCAGGCATCGGTGATCGGATTGGCGGCAATGGATACATAGGCCTCAATGGCATGGGTCAGGGCATCCATACCTGTGGCGGCGGTAAGCCCGGCGGGTTTGGCCAGCATCAGGTGCGGATCGTTGACCGACAGCAGCGGCGTGGTGTGCTTGTCGACTATGGCCATCTTAATGTGGCGCGCCTCGTCGGTAATGATGCAGAAACGGGTCATCTCGCTGGCGGTGCCGGCCGTGGTGTTGATGGCCACCAGGGGCAACTGGGGTTTGGCAGATTTGTCGACCCCCTCATAGTCACGGATGCTGCCGCCGTTGCTGGCCACCAGGGCTATGCCCTTGGCGCAATCGTGGGGCGAGCCGCCGCCGAGGGAAATCACAAAGTCACATTCGTTTTCTTGTAGCAGTGCCAGCCCGGCCTCCACGTTGGCCGTGGTCGGGTTGGGTTGCACCCCGTCAAACACCACGGATGCTATGGCCGCCGTGGCCAGTTTGTCCTGCAGCTGAGCCACCATGCCCAACTGGCACAGGGGCTTGTCTGTCACTATCAGGGCCCGCTTGAACCCCAAAGACTGAATATCTGTGACCGCGGTTTCCAGGGCACCCTGACCCAGTACGTTAACAGCGGGAATAAAAAATTTTGCAGCCATAAATCCACCTTGAAATATAAAAGAAATATTGAAGAAATTTTCTGACCGGCAAGGTAGCAATTTGCGCCGCGCAGCTCTGTGATCCGGCGCCAATCCTGGCCCCCCGCTGCCGACTTATCCGCAAAACTTGAAACTGAATAACGTTATTGAGCTTTTTAGTCGGTCAGGTCGGCCTTTTATCGCCCCCTGTTCTGCCTGCTTCTGGGGCGTGTTGCACAATATTTGTGCAGCCTCAGGCTGGTTAACGGAAAAAATGCTGATGGCTTAAGGTGTTAACCTCCCGGGTGACTGCTCTTCAATTACCTGAAAAATATTGGAAAAAATCCGTCACCTGGCTGACACCTTTCTGTCGCATTGCTGTTATCTGACTTTGGCATGCTTGCTGCTCATCCAATAACGGGATTGGGTGCCTTAGGGATAGGGCTGGGGAGGAAGGCAGTATGGCATTGGATAAATTGCTTTACCTGCAGGGCGTTGGGGATCGTTTTATCGATTGCCTGGGCCGGGACTTGCCCATAGACCCGGGCAGCCGCCGGGCACTGCTCAATACCATGCTGGGCCTGCCCGTGGGGGAAGTGCTTGCCGATGAGCTGATCAATGAGCGCATCTTTGAGCTGGACGCCGCCCCCTGGCGTGGCCTGCTGCCGCGCTTCCAATGGCAGCACGTGGATGCCGCCGCCATCGAATGTTTTCTGCCCGCTGGCATGGACCAGACCTTCGAGTGCCATATACAGGCCGAAGGTCAGCAGGAGTGGCTGAGCCTGGAGCTGTCACCCAAGGCCATGAGGGTCACGGGTGAATATCGCATCGATGATATTCAGTACCTGAGGTTTAACGCCGTGCTCAATCCAGGGCCGGGGTTGGGTTATCACAGGCTCAGGCTTTGCCATCCCTTGCTGGGGGAGGCCGAGGGCATACTCATGCTGGCGCCGCGGCAGGCCTTTCTCGGCCGGCTTGAGCCGGGACGGCGCAATCAGCAGCGGTTGCCCTTTGGGGTCAGCGTTGGTCTCTGGGCCCTGAGAAGCGCCAATCAGTGGGGCATAGGGGATTTTGGCGACCTCGGCCAGCTGCTGGATTTTTTGTGCCGCGAGGGCGCCGACTTTGTGCTGCTCAATCCCCTGCACGCCCCCGATATTGCCAGCCCGGAGGATCCCAGCCCCTACAGTCCCTGGGACAGGCGCTGGCTCAATCCCCTGTATATCCAGATTGAAGACTGCGCCGAATACCCGGCGCTGTCACAGGAGTTTGCCGGCAACGACTGGCAAATCCAGCGCAAGCTGCTGAACCAGGATGCCTGGCTCGACTACCCCAGGGTGCAGGGCCTCAAGTATCGCGCCTTTGCCCTGTTGTTCCAGCAGTTCTGTCGCTTGAAGGACGACAACCTGCGCCGCAGCCGCCTGGCGGATTTTGTGGCTGCCCAGGGGCAGGCCCTTGTGGACTTTGCCCGCGCCGAGGTCAGCCGTGCCAGGGTATCGCCCCTGTGGGAAGGCGCCGCCGATGCGCCCTGGCTCAGGGATTGCCTGGCGCGGGAGGATTTCCATCAATACCTGCAATTTATCGCCGCCGATCAGCTGCAGTTGTGTCAGCTCCGGGCCCGTCAGGGCGGCATGAGCATAGGCCTGGTGAGGGATCTTGCGGTCGGCGCCCGCGCCGGGGGCAGTGAATTGACCTCCGCCAATGGCCTCTTTTGCCAAGAGGCCAGCATAGGGGCACCGCCGGATCCCTTCTCGGCCACGGGCCAGGACTGGGGCCTGCTGCCGCCGGATCCCATTGCCATGGCCAAGCAGAATTTCAGCCATTTCATCGCACTGCTGCGGGCCAACATGAGCGGCTGCGGCGCCCTGCGCATCGATCACATCATGGGGCTGCAACGCCTCTGGTGGTGGGTTGGCAGGGACGGCGGCTACGTCTACTACCCCAGCGATACCTTGCTGGCAATCTTGTGCCTTGAGAGTCAGCGCAATTGCTGCCTGGTGCTGGGGGAAGATCTCGGCACTGTGGCGCCGGATCTGCGCCATCGCCTGTGGGAGAGCGCCATTCCCGGCAACGACCTGTTTTATTTCTGTCGCGAGGGCGAGGACTTCTGCGCCCCGGCACACTATCGCCATCAGAGCCTGATGATGCAGGCCAATCACGACGTGGCGCCGCTGTCGGCCTGGTGGAGTGGCAGCGATCTGCACCTGAGGCGCCAGCTGGAGCTGATTGGCAGCGACGAGGAGTTGGGCGCTGCGCTCGCCGCGCGCGAACAGGACAAGGAGGCGCTGCTCAGGCGCCTTGAGCAGGAGGGGCTGCTGGAAGCCGGCGCCGAGCGGCCGTTGGCCTTCGACAGCCTGTTGCCGCGCACCATGGCCCTGGTGGCCAAGGGCCGGTCGCTCCTGGTCAGCGTCCAGCTGGCCGATCTCGCCCGCGACCGCCACCCGGTCAACATTCCCGGCACCAGTCACCAATACGCCAACTGGCAGCGGCGCCTGCCCGCCAGCCTGACCACCCTGTTTGCCGACCCACTGCTGCTGCAGTGCCTGCACCTTATCCGTCAGGGGCGGCTGCAGGCGGCCCAGGACTGCGCAGATTAAAGAATTATCAAATTGAGAGGGACCGACCATGACCCAACAAGCACCCGCCTTTGAACCCAGCGCCGCCCATGCCTTGGCCCGTGGCGAGTTTATCGATGTCTTCTCCCTGCTCGGCATGCACAAGGTGGCCGATGGCCTCATGGTGCGTTGTTTTCTGCCGGGGGCCGAAGCGGTAGAGCTTATCGGCCGCAAGGACGGCAAGAAGGTCGCCAGTCTCGAGCCCTGCGGTAGCGAGGGGCTGTTTGCCGGCCTCGCCGGCCGTCGCAAGCAGGCCTTTCCCTATCTGCTGCGGGTACGCTATCCCCTGGCGACGCTGGACATCTGCGATCCCTACCAGTTTGCCAGCCTGCTGCGGGAGGAAGATCTGTACCTGTTCAGCGAAGGGCGCCAGTTCAATGCCCAGGGTTTTATGGGCGCCACCCACAGCAGCGTCGATGGGGTTGAGGGGATCCTGTTTTGCGTCTGGGCCCCCAACGCCCGGCGGGTGTCCGTGGTTGGCGACTTCAACCACTGGGATGGCCGGGTGCATGTGATGCGCCGCCATCCCGCCAACGGCGTCTGGGAGCTGTTTATCCCGGCGGCCAGGGCCGGCGATCACTACAAGTTCGAAATCATGACAGAGCAGGGCGAGTGCCTGGTCAAGGCCGATCCCTACGCCCATGCCATGGAAGGGGCCCCCAACAATGCCTCGCGGGTAGCGCCCAAGAGCCGTTTCCAGTGGCAGGATGAGGCCTGGATGCAGGCTCGCCTTGGCGATCAGCACCTCAAGCCCCTGTCCATCTACGAGGTGCATTTGGGTTCCTGGCGCCGCAAGGGGGACAATGGCGAGCAGTTCCTCAGCTACCGCGAGCTGGCGGATCAGCTGGTGCCCCATGTGCAGCAGCTGGGCTTTACCCATATAGAGCTGATGCCGCTCAGTGAATTTCCCTTCGACGGCTCCTGGGGCTACCAGCCCGTGGGCCTCTACGCCCCGACCCAGAGGTTCGGTGACGCCGATGGCCTCAGGTATCTGGTGGACGCCTGCCACAGGGCCGGCATAGGCGTGTTGCTGGACTGGGTAGTGGCCCACTTTCCCAAGGATCACCACGGTCTGGCGCGCTTCGACGGCACCTGCCTGTATGAGCACGAAGATCCCCGCCAGGGCAGCCACCCCGACTGGGATACGGCCATCTTCAACTACGGTCGCGGCGAGGTGGTGAGCTTCCTCATCTCCAACGCCGCCTGGTGGCTGAAGGAATTCCACCTCGACGGCCTGCGCCTCGACGCTGTCTCCTCCATGTTGTACCTGGACTACAGCCGCGAAGAGGGCCAATGGCTGCCCAACCGTCACGGCGGCCGCGAAAATCTGGAGGCCATAGACTTCCTCAAGCTGCTGAACCAGACCCTGTACCGCGAGTGCCCCGGGGTGATGGTGATAGCCGAGGAGTCCACCGCCTGGCCCGCCGTCAGCCGTCCCATAGAGAGCGGCGGCCTCGGCTTTGGCTTCAAGTGGAACATGGGCTGGATGAACGATACCCTGGACTATCTGGGCCGGGATCCCATCTTCCGCCGTCACCATCACAACCAGCTGACCTTCGGCCTGATGTACGCCTTCAGCGAGCAATTTATCCTGTCCATCAGCCACGACGAGGTGGTGCACGGCAAGCGCGCCCTGCTGGAAAAAATCCCCGGTGACGACTGGCAGAAGTTCGCCACCCTGAGGGCCTTCTACGGCTTTATGTGGGGTCATCCCGGCAAGAAGCTGCTGTTTATGGGAAGCGAGTTTGGCCAGCGCGACGAATGGAACCATGACCGCAGCCTCGACTGGCACCTGCTGCAATACGCGCCCCATCAGCAATTGGGACTTTGGCTTAAGGATCTCAACCGCCTTTACCGCGAGCGGCCCTGCCTGGCGCTGACCGACAGCTCCCCCGACGGTTTCCGCTGGCTCGATTGTGACAATGCCGAGGCGTCCGTGCTGCTGTTTTTGCGTCGCCACGGCGATGAGGAGCTGCTGTTTATCATCAACATGAGCCCGAATGTGTACCAGGGCTTTAGGGTGGGCCTGCCCAGGGCGGGGCTGTGGCAGGAGCTGCTCAACAGCGACAGCGAGGTGTATGGCGGCAGCAATGTGGGCAACGGCAGCGGGATCCAGGCCGAAGAAACACCCTGGCAGGACATGGAGCACAGCGCCCTGGTGACTGTGCCGCCGCTGGCTTGTGTGGTCTTGGCGCCGGAAGCCGCTATTGCAGTCAGTAAAGCCACTCCCGAAACCCTTTCCGAAGCCATGCCCGAGACCAAGGCTCAGACTTCGGCCAAGCCCAAGGCCGTCGCCAAACCCAAGACTGTGAGCAAGTCCAAGGCCGAGAGCCCCAAGGCGGCCGCTAAATCCAAGACCGCGAGCAAGTCCAAGGCCGCAGCTAAACCCAAGGCCGCCGCCAAGCCCAAAACCACCAAGGGAACGGGCGCATGACAGGCCGCTGCCGCGTCGGCAAGGTCTATCCCCCGGGCGCCAGCCTGGGGGAGGGCGGGGTCAATTTCTCCGTCTTCAGCCGCCACGCCGCGGCGCTGGAGCTGTGCCTGTTTGACGCAGCTGGCATGGAAACCGCCCGTCTGCCCATGGTGCAGCAGGGTTTCTGGTGGTGCCTGTGGGTCGATGGCCTTGGTGCCGGTCAGGCCTACGGTTTTCGGGCCCATGGCCCCTGGGAACCGACCCTGGGCCACAGGTTCAATCGCCACAAGCTGCTGCTGGACCCCTATGCCAGGGCGCTGACCGGTGTGCCGCGGATTTCCGGGGCCAGCTACGCCCATGTGCCGGGCCAGGCCCTGGAAGACGCGCTGCTGGATGAGACAGACAACGCCGGGCTGATGCCCAAGTGTCTGGTGCTGGACATCAATGCCTTGCCGTCCTTTCAGCATGCCAAACCCGGCCATGCCATGGCGGCAAGTGTGCTGTATGAGCTGCACCTCAAGGGCTTTTCCATGGGCTTTCCCGGCATAGAAGAGTCCAAGCGGGGCACCTTTGCCGCCCTCGCCGAACCTGCTGTGCTGGCCTATTTCCAAAGTCTTGGGATCAGCGCCATCGAACTCTTACCTGTGCAGGCCTTTTTCAGCGAGCCCTTTTTGCTCGACAAGGGCCTGGTCAATTACTGGGGCTACAACAGCATTGGCTTTATGGCGCCCCACAGCCCCTACGGCGATATAGCCCAGTTCCGCGCCATGGTGGATGCGCTCCACGGCATTGGCGTCGAAGTGATTTTGGATGTGGTCTACAACCACAGCGCCGAGGGTAACCGTTTGGGGCCGATTTACAGCTTCCGCGGCCTAGACAACGCCTGTTACTACCGCCTCAGCGGTGGCGATGGCCGTTTCTATATCAACGACAGCGGCTGCGGCAATACCCTTGACCTGTGCCAGCCCCAGGTGCTGACCCTGGTGATGGACTCGCTGCGCTACTGGGTCGAGGTCGGTGGCGTCGACGGTTTCCGCTTCGATCTCGCCGCTTGTCTCGGCCGCGAATCCTATGGCTTCGATGCGGGCGCCGGTTTCTTCGATGCCCTGGCCCAGGATCCCGTGCTGCGGCAGGTAAAGCTGATTGCCGAGCCCTGGGACGTGGGGCCGGGCGGCTACCAGCTGGGACACTTTCCTGTGAGTTTTTCCGAGTGGAACGACAGGTACCGGGATACCCTGAGGCGCCTGTGGCGCGGCGATCCCGGCATGCTGCCTGAGTTTGCCCGCCGCTTCCATGGATCCAGCGATCTGTTCGAACACACGGGCCGGGGGCCCGCCGCCAGTATCAACTTCATCTGCAGCCACGACGGTTTTACCTTGAGGGATCTGCTCAGTTTCGCCCGCCGCCACAACGAGGCCAACGGCGAGGACAACCGCGACGGCCACAATGAAAACTTCAGCAGCAATCATGGTCTGGAAGGCGAAGGTGGTGCCGGGCTGGAGGCGCTGCGCCAACGCAAGGCCCGCAGCCTGCTGGCCTGCCTGTTGTTGTCCCAGGGGGTGCCCATGTTGCTGGCGGGCGACGAGCTGTGGCACAGCCAGCGCGGCAACAACAATGCCTATTGCCAGGACAATGCCATCAGCTGGATTGACTGGCAGGGGGCCGATCCCGCCATGCAGCGCTTTACCGCGGATCTTATCGCCATCCGCCGCCGCTTCGGATTTTTGTGCCGCGAGCGTTATATCCACTGCGATAACCCGGCGGCACCGGCGGCCCTGGCCTGGTTCAGTCAGGCTGGCGAGCCCATGAGTCGCAGCCAGTGGAGCGATGCCCACTGCACCTGCCTTAGCCTGCTGCTGTCCTGCCGCGAAGCCCCCTACAGCGATGCCCTGCTGGTGATGCTCAATACCGGCAGCGAGCCGCTGCGCTTCCAGGCTCCCGCCGTGCCCATAGAGGGTGAATTCCACTGCCTGCTGTCGAGCGCCGACAGCGATCTGGTGGGCACCCGCCTGGCCCCGGGGGCCGACATCTGGGTTTCGGCCATGGGGGTGCTGTTGTTCCACGGCACCCTGCCTGCCCTTATTCATATTGCAAGCGATTGTTAAATCTGGAGTTCCTATGGCGAAACAAGCAGATGCTCAAGCAGACAAGTATGCAGCGACGGATGCGGGGCACACAGGTGAGCGCCTGCCACCCTGCGAGCCCTGTGAAGCGCTGGCGGCCACCCTCAATCGCCATCTGCGGGCGGGCCTGTGCCGGGATGAGCGCCGAGTGGAGGATCTGTTCCAGGCCCTGGCGCTGTCGGTGAAGGAGCAGCTGCTGGATGACTGGCGCGCCACCCGCAATGCCGACAACGATTACGGCCGGCGCCAGGTGGCCTATCTGTCGCTGGAGTTTCTGATGGGCCGCACCCTGGGCAATGCACTGCTGAACCTCGACCTCACGGACGAGGCCCGCCGCTGCCTGACCGAACATGCGGTGGCGCTGGAGACGGTGGAGGAGGCCGAGCACGACGCAGGCCTTGGCAACGGTGGCCTGGGACGGCTGGCGGCCTGCTTTCTCGACAGCTGTGCCAGCATGGACCTGGCGGTCACAGGCTACGGTATTCGCTACGAATACGGCATGTTCGCCCAGAAGATAGTCGACGGCTTCCAGATTGAGCGGCCGGATCGCTGGCTCAAGGACGGCAATCCCTGGGAGGTGCGCCAGGCCCAGCGGGCGCTGACCGTGCCCTTCTTCGGCCACACCGAATCCTATGTGGACCGTAACGGCCGGCGCCATATGCAGTGGGTCGGCACCCAGGACGTGCTGGCCGTGCCCCACGACATGCCGGTGCCCGGCTATCGCAATGGCCGCATCAATACCCTGAGGCTGTGGAAGGCCGAGGCCACAGATGATTTCGATCTGGAGGAATTCAACCAGGGCGATTATGCCGAGGCGGTGGCGCGCAAGAACCTGGCGGAGCAGATTACCATGGTGCTCTATCCCAACGACGCCAGCGAGAACGGCAAGGAGCTGAGGCTGAGGCAGCAGTACTTTTTGTCCTCCGCCAGTTTGCAGGATCTGCTGCGCCGCTATGTGCGCCGTTTCGGCGAGGATTTCTCCCAGTTTGCCCGCCACAACGTGGTGCAGCTCAACGACACCCATCCGGCCATCGCCGTGCCCGAGCTGATGCGGTTGCTGATGGATGTCTATTGCCTGGAGTGGGATCAGGCCTGGGAAATCACCTGCCACACCATGGCATACACCAATCACACCCTGCTGCCGGAGGCGCTGGAGCGCTGGAGCGTGCGCACCCTGGGGCACATTTTGCCGCGCATTATGGAGATTATCTTCGAGATCAATGCCCGCTATCTGGACTCGGTGGCACACCATTGGCCGGGGGACGGCCACAAGCTGGCGGCCATGTCCATCATAGAGGAGGGGCCGGAACCCCAGGTGCGTATGGCTTATCTCGCCATAGTGGCCAGCTTCTCGGTCAACGGGGTGGCGGCGCTGCACACCCGCTTGCTGAAAGACGGGCTGTTCCGCGACTTTTATGCCCTCTGGCCCGAGCGCTTTAACAACAAGACCAATGGTGTCACTCCCAGGCGCTGGCTGGCACACTGCAACCCGCGGTTGGCGGCGCTGCTGGACTCGCGCCTTGGCAGCGGCTGGAAGTCGGATCTGAGCCTGCTGTCGGGCCTCAATGCCTTCTGCGGCGACCGGGACTTTATCCACGCCTGGCGCGAGGTTAAGCAGGCCAACAAGCAGGCCCTGGCTGAGCTGGTGTCGCGGGAGTGCCAGGTGCAGTTTGACACTGCCATGCTGTTCGATGTGCAGGTCAAACGCATACACGAGTACAAGCGCCAGCTGCTCAACATACTGCATGTGATCCACCTGTATCAGAAAATCCTCGCCGGTGACACTGAGCATATGGTGCCGCGCTGCGTGCTGATCGGCGGCAAGGCGGCGCCGGGCTATGCCATGGCCAAGCTGATCATCAAGCTGGCGGGCAACGTGGCCCACATGGTCAACTCAGATCCCCTGGTCACCCCCTGGCTGCGCTTTGCCTTCCTGCCAAATTACAACGTCAGCGCCATGGAGCGCATCTGCCCCGGCACGGATCTGTCGGAGCAGATCTCCACCGCCGGCAAGGAGGCCTCGGGCACGGGCAATATGAAGTTCATGATGAACGGCGCCCTCACCATAGGCACCCTGGACGGCGCCAACATAGAGATGATGGAAGAGGTGGGCGAGGACAATTTCTTCCTCTTCGGCCTCAGTGCCGACGAGGTGGCGGCCATGAAGCGGGACTACCGGCCCCAGGAGTTTATCCAGAGATCACCGGCGCTCAAGGCCGTGCTGGAGCTGATCAAGAGCGGTCATTTCAGCCTGCTGGAACCTGGGATCTTCGAGCCCCTGGTGCAGGCCATAGAGAGCCCCTGGGATCAGTGGATGCTGGCCGCCGACTTCGATGCCTATTGCCAGGCCCAGCACAGGGCCAACGAACTCTACCGCAATCCGGAGCGCTGGGCCGCCTGCAGCATACGCAATACCGCCGCCAGTGGCCGTTTTTCCAGCGATGTCACCATTGCGAATTACCGCGATGAAATATGGAAGGGAGCCTGAGATGTCTGTTAGCTGGCCTTTTTTCCAGCGATGTCACCATAGCGAACTATTGCCACTTAGCGCGATGAAATATGGAAGGGAGCCTGATGCGATGCGAAAACGTTTGGTTTTGAAAAGGAACCCGAAGATGAGTTGTCTGACCCAAGGAGTACATGTCTATGCCTAATTCCAGCCCCCGCTACATCAGTAACCTGACCCGGGAAACCTATGCGCTGATCCTCGCCGGTGGCCGGGGTTCGCGCCTGCACGAACTCACCGATTGGCGCGCCAAGCCGGCGCTGTATTTCGGCGGCAAGTTCAGGATCATCGACTTTCCCCTGTCCAACTGTATCAACTCGGGCATTCGCCGGGTGGGGGTGGTGACCCAGTACAAATCCCACTCCCTTATCCGCCACGTGATGCGCGGCTGGGGCCATTTCAAGAAGGAGCTGGGGGAGTCGGTGGAAATCCTGCCCGCTTCCCAGCGCTACTCGGAAAACTGGTATCAGGGCACGGCCGATGCCGTATTCCAGAACATAGACATTATCCGCCACGAGCTGCCCAAGTACGTGATGATCCTCTCCGGGGATCACGTCTATCGCATGGACTATGCCGGCCTGCTGGCGGCCCATGCCGAGTCCGGTGCCGACATGACAGTCTCCTGCCTGGAGGTGCCTGTGGCCGAGGCCGCCAATGCCTTCGGGGTGATGGAGGTGGACGAGAGCAATCGCATCCTGGGGTTCGAGGAAAAACCGGCGCAGCCTCGCAGCCTGCCGGGCAATCCCGAGCTGTGCCTGGCCTCCATGGGCAACTATGTGTTCAACACCGAATTTCTGTTTGAGCAGCTGAAAAAGGATGCCCAGAACGCCGACTCGGACCGGGATTTCGGCAAGGACATCATCCCGGCCATCATAGAGCAGCACAAGGTGTTCGCCTATCCATTCAAGAGCGCCTTTCCCAATGAGCAGGCCTACTGGCGCGATGTGGGCACCCTGGACTCCTTCTGGCAGGCCAATATGGAGCTGCTGTCACCGACCCCGGCACTGAACCTGTACGACGCCAAGTGGCCCATCTGGACCTATCAGGAGCAGCTGCCTCCGGCCAAGTTTGTCTTTGATGACGATGAGCGCCGCGGCATGGCGGTGGACTCAGTGGTATCCGGCGGCTGCATCATCTCAGGCGCCACTGTGCGCCACAGCGTGCTGTTCAACGAGGTGCGGGTCTGCTCCTTCTCGACGGTGGAAAACTCTGTGGTGTTGCCTGATGTGGTGGTGCTGCGCCACTGCAAAATCAAGAACGCCATCATCGATCGCGGCTGCATTATTCCCGAGGGCATGGTCATCGGCTACAACCACGACCAGGACAGGGCCAAGGGCTTCCGGGTGTCCGAGAAGGGGGTGGTGCTGGTGACCCGCGACATGCTGGGCCTGCCGGTGGGCTACGAATAAGGCGCTTTTCGTTATGTGTGCCTGTGTGTAGGAATTGAAGGGGAATGGGATTGAAGTCAGTGTTGTTGTTGGCGGCTGAAAACGCCGTATTGAAAGGTGCCAAGGTGGGCGGCATGGCCGATGTGATTGGCGACTTGCCCGCCGCCCTGGAGCAGGTGGACATTGCCGCCTCTGTGCTGATGCCGGGCTACGGCTTTCTGGCAAGCCGTCACGGTGCCGCCCTGGTGGCAGAGTTTGTTGTGCCGTTCCGGGATGGTCATTGGTCCATGCGTCTGTCCATCTTGCCGCACCCCAAGGCGCAATCGGCACGGATTTACCTTATCGACGGTCCCAGCCTGGATGCGGCGCCGTCCGCGCTCTACCACCAGAGCAGTCCCCAGCGGCCCTTTGCCGATGATGCCGACCGTTTCGCCCTGTTCGGCGTCGCGGCGGCCACCGCCCTGTGCAATGGCCTGGTGCCCATGCCCGATGTGCTGCATCTGCATGACTGGCATATGGGGGCCTTTGCGCTGCTGCGGGCCTTCGACCCAAGGTATCTCGCTCTCAGGGACATACCGGCTGTGCTGACGGTCCACAATCTGGCGCTGCAGGGCACCCGGCCCCTGGCCCAGGAGTCCTCCTCGCTGGCGGCCTGGTTCCCGGCCCTGTTTGCCTCCCTCGACGGCGCTCAGCTGGCCCAGCTGGCAGACCGGCGCTACGGCGGCTGCATCAATCCGCTGCGCGCCGCCATCAATCTGGTGGACAGGGTGCATCTGGTGTCGCCCCACTACTGCGAGGAGGTGCTGCTGCCCTCAAGGCCCGAGGCGGGCTTTATCGGCGGCGAGTCGCTGGAGCTGGATTTGGCGCGCCACAGGGACAGGGGCACTTTGGTGGGGATACTCAATGGCTGCAACTATGACAATGACGGCAATCCTTCAGTGAGGCCAACGGCCTCAGAGCTGGTGCGCACCATAAAGCGGACCCTGATCCGGGTGCAGGCCCACAGACGGGAGGTGGCGGCGGTGGACTTTATCGCCGCCGCCCGCCTGCCTGAACTGTTCGACAATGAGCAGGCCTTTGTTATCAGTTCAGTGGGCCGGCTCACCGCCCAGAAGGTGCAAATATTGCGGCAGAGGCGCGGCAGCGGCGAGACTGTGCTGGAAGCGCTGCTGGCGCAGCTGCGGGCCTGGCGCCCGGATGCCCGGCTCATCATGCTCGGCAGCGGCGATGAGGACATAGGTCGGGAGTTTCAGGCAATAGCGGCGCAGCAGGATAACTTCCTGTTTATCAACCACTATGATGAAGCCCTGTCCGAGGCTTTGTATCTGCGGGGCGATCTGTTCCTGATGCCAAGCTCCTTCGAGCCCTGCGGCATCAGCCAGATGCTGGCCATGCGTGCCGGTCAGCCCTGTCTGGTGCATGGCGTCGGCGGTCTGGTGGACACGGTTAGCCATGGCCATAACGGCTGGTCGTTTCAGGGCGAGACCCCTCTGGCCCAGGGAGAAGCGCTGCTGGCACGCCTCGCGGAGCTGCTGCCCCTGGTGGGCTCGGATACCTGGCGTCAGGTGGCCGCCAACGCCGCCGCCAGCCGTTTCGACTGGCCCGCCCAGGCCCGGCAATATGCCGATTTGCTGTATGCCTGATGTCCCCTGAGTCGCTGTGGATATCTGCTACACTCAATTGATAAAAAAGAGGTAAACACACGGCTAAGGGGATAGGGCGCTTCATGGAGCAGGGCATTTTCTTTCCGTTGATCCAGAACGCGGCCCTGCTGCTGGCGTTGGTGTTCGTCTATGACGCCATTCCCCGCCGTCACAAACGCAAGTACTTCCTGCTCTGGCGCCTCGGCATAGGGGTTATCGTCGGCGCCATCGGCATGACAATCATGTCGACACCCTGGGTTTTTGCCCCCGGCATCATCTTCGATACCCGCTCGGTACTCCTGGCCGTCTCCGGTTTGTTTTTCGGTGGCCTGCCCACCACGGTTGCCGTGATCATGACGGCTGCCTATCGCTACGCCATCGGCGGCCCAGCGGTATGGATAGGCATAGCTGTCATCATCTCCAGTGGCGCCGTGGGGGCCCTGTGGCGCAGTCGCCGTAAATCCATGCTGGCATCCATGGGCTGGGGCGAGCTCTATGGCATAGGTTTCCTGGTACATCTTATCATGCTGTCCTGGATGTTGTTTTTGCCCTGGGAGACGGCCAAGGGAGTACTGACACAGATCACCCTGCCGGTGCTGACCATATACCCGCTGGCAACCATGATGGTGGGGCGCTTGCTGTCGCGGCGTATCGAAATTGAGCGGGATGACAAGATGCGCCTGCAGGATGACTTCCTGTTCCGCTCCCAGTTCGACGCCGGCAACATAGGCATAGCCATAGGCACGGTCGACAAGTGCTGGATCAAGGTCAATTCGCGCCTGTGCCAGATGTTCAAATACAGCGAAAAGGAGCTGCTGCGTCTGGGCTGGGATCAGCTGTCACACCCGGACGATCTCTATACCGACACCCAACAGTTCGAACGCCTGCTGCTGGGGGAGATTGACCAGTACGAGCTCAAGAAACGTTTCTTCGCCAAAGACGGCACCCTGGTCTACACCCTGATGAGCGTCTCCTGCAAACGCAGTGGCGGACGGGTGCAACTGGTGATCGCCGGCTTTCTGGATATCACTGAGCAGACCCTGGCGGAGCAGTCGGTCAGCGCCAGTCGCGAGCAACTGCAGCTGGTGCTCGACAGCGGCGAGCTGGGTTTTTGGGACTGGGATATCCCCAGGGATGACGTTATTCGCAATGAGCGCTGCGCCCAGATGCTGGGAGTCAGCCATAACGAGTTGATGGAAAACCACAGGATCTGGGTAAACGCCATCCATCCCGACGACAGGGTGGAAATGCTCAGGGCCATGGAGCTGCATTTACAGGGCCGTACCGCCAGCTATAGCATTGATTACCGGTTGAAAACCGCCGATGGCACCGAGCGTTGGATCCGCGATCGGGGCCGGGTGGTGGCCAGTGACGGGCAGGGCAAACCCTTGCGTATGTGCGGCATTCATGTGGACATCACCCAGAGTCGCAAACAACAGGAGTCCCTGGAGCTGGCGGCCTCGGTCTACAACAGTTCCAGCGAGGCCATGAGTGTGCTCGACGCCAAGGGCCACATCATCACCATCAATGCGGCCTTTTCCCGAATTACTGGCTACAACGAAAGCGAGGTTCAGGGGCAACATGTGTCCCTGTTCAACTGCGATACCAACGGTGAAAATTTCTATCGCGAGATGAACCAACAGTTGCGTGAAAAGGGCCACTGGCAGGGAGAAATGTGGCAAAAACGCAAAAACGGCGACGAGTATCTGATCTGGCTGACGGTCAATACCATTTACGACCGCCAGCACAGGCCACACCGGCGGGTGGCGCTGTTCTCGGATATCACTGAAATGAAGCAGCAGGAGCAGCTGATCTGGCAGCAGGCCAATTACGATCCGCTGACCGGCTTGCCGAACCGGCGTATGTTGCTCGACTACCTGGGACGGGAAATCATTGCCTGCGAGCGGCGCAAGCGTCACTTTGCCCTCTTGTTTCTTGATTTGGACTTCTTCAAGGAAATCAACGACACCCTAGGCCATGACATGGGTGATCAGCTGCTGGTTGAGTGCAGTCGCCGCCTGCAACTGTGCGTGCGCGATTCGGACGTGGTGGCACGCCTGGGGGGCGATGAGTTTACCGTGATCCTGCGGGACATTGCCGATCAATCCGGGGTCGAGCGGGTGGCGGCCCAGATCCTCAAGGCCCTGGCCGAACCCTATCAACTGGGGGAGCACACCAGTTACATCAGCGCCAGTATCGGCATTACCCTGTATCCCGAGGATGCCGACAGCCGCGAGGCGCTGCTGAAACACGCCGACCAAGCCATGTATGCCGCCAAGGCCCAGGGCCGCAACCGCTTCAACTTCTTCACCCCCTCAATGCAGGAATATGCCCATTTCCGCATGCACCTTATTCAGGACTTGCGTTTGGCTGTGGAGCGGCAGGAGTTCAGCCTGTTTTTCCAACCGATAGTGGAGCTGAAAAGCGGCGACATTCACAAGGCCGAGGTGCTGCTGCGCTGGCAGCATGAGACCCGCGGCTATGTTTCACCGGCGGACTTTATTCCCGTGGCCGAGGAGACAGGCCTTATTCTGGAGATAGGTGCCTGGGTGCTGGAACAGGCGGCAAGACAGAGTAAGGAATGGCAACAAAAACATGAACGTATAGTGCAGCTCAGTATCAACAAGTCACCAATCCAGTTCCGTGATGAGGGGGAATATTTCAGCCGCTGGATGTCACTGCTTAAGGAGCTGCAATTGGGGCCCGGCGGCATATGTGTTGAGATCACCGAGGGTCTGCTGCTCGACGCCGCCACCGGGGTATCGGATAAGCTGCTGGCTTACCGCGATGCCGGCATTCAGGTGGCCCTGGATGACTTTGGCACCGGCTATTCCTCTTTGGCCTACCTGAAAAAGTTCGATATAGATTATTTGAAAATCGATCAGTCCTTTATCCGCAATCTGGTGGATGATTCCAGCGATCATTCCCTGTGCGAGGCCATTATCGTCATGGCCCATAAACTCGGGATGAAGGTGATAGCCGAAGGGGTCGAGAGCGAGGACCAGCGTGAACTGCTGCGTAACATGGGCTGCGACTATGCCCAGGGCTACCTGTTCTCCCGTCCCATGAGCGCCGCCGAGTTCGAGCAAGAGTTCCTGCTGGATGCCAAGGCCAATGCCTGACTTTCATGCTTGCCCCATCGGGCGTATACTCGCCGCCTTTGTTTTTACCCCAGTCACCGAAATTAGGACACCCCTCCATGAGCTTTGAACAACTCGGCCTTGACCAGCCCTTGCTGCATGCCGTTGCCGATGTGGGTTATCGGCAGCCGACTCCGATACAGCAACAGGTGATCCCCGAGGCGCTCAAGGGGCGGGACATGTTGGCCTGCGCCCGCACAGGCACGGGCAAAACAGCGGCCTTTTTGCTGCCGCTGCTGCAAAGGCTAAATGCCTCATCGGCACAGGAACAGGCACAGGCCAACGCTGGGCCAAGAGCCCTGGTGCTGGTGCCGACCCGGGAGTTGGCCCAGCAGGTGGCCCTGGCCGCCGAGCGCTACAGCCAGGCCACTGCGCTGCGGACCCTGGCGGTGTACGGCGGTGCCAACATTCGTCCCCAGGCCAGGGCACTGGCGAGCGGAATTGACCTCCTGGTGGCAACCCCGGGACGGCTGTTCGATCTGGTCAATCATTTCGGACTGCGCCTGGATGCGGTTTCGGTTCTGGTGGTCGATGAGGCCGACCGCATGCTGGATCTGGGCTTTGTGCGTGATATTCACAAATGCCGGGCCCTGATAGCCGCCGAGCACCAGACCCTGTGCTTTTCTGCCACCTTCGACGCCAGGGTGCAGGCGCTGGGACGGGAGCTGCTGCGGGATCCCCTGTGGATCCAGGCGACGGCCACTGAGGCCGAGGGCAAACTCAGCCAGCAGGTGTGGCAACTGGACAGCCGGCGGCGCAGTGAGTTTCTGGCCGAGCTCATTGGCCGCAACAACTGGCAGCAGGTGCTGGTGTTTGTCGCCTCCCGGCAGCAGGCAGGGCAACTGTGCCAGGAGTTGAAACTCGATGGTCTCAAGGCCGAAGAGTTCCACGGTGAGCGCACTCAGGGGGCACGCAACAGGGCCCTTGACGCTTTCAAGGAGGGCAAGCTCAGGGTGCTGGTGGCAACCGATGTGGCGGCCCGGGGCCTGCATATCGAGGCCTTGCCCGTGGTGGTCAACTTTGGCCTGCCGGAGGCCGACGAAGACTTCACCCACAGGATAGGCCGCAGCGCCCGCGCCGGTCAGGATGGCCTGGCGCTGACTTTGGTGACTGCCAAGGAGTTGCCGCGTTTGAAGCTGATTGCGGCCAAGGCCGGCATTGCGCTGCCCGACGCGGCATTTCCTGCCGGTTATGAGCCGGGGGCGCCGTTGCCGGCCCGTTACCGGGAATTGCCACCCGAGGGGGGCGCTGTCGCCGGTGGCTACCGGGAAGACAAACCGCGGCGGCGCTCGGATGCCCGGGGCCCAGGTAACAGTAGCTCTGGAAACAGAGGCTCAGGTAGCAGTAGCCAAGGAAACAGGGGCTCAGGTAACAGAGGCTCAGGTAACAGAAACCCCGATAGCAGGGGTGACAACCTTAATAGGAAAGCTTTCGGCGCACCCGGGAAAAAATCCCCCGGCGGCAAAGCCGGTCGCTGAGCGCCTGGCCCTGTGTGGCTGGCCCCCTTTGAGGCTGTTATGCTGGGCGCCAAACGCTGATATTCCAGGAATTCCATGATCCGCAATCCGGTCCCGGTGAACCTTATCACCGGCTTTCTCGGCAGTGGCAAAACCACCCTTATCGGTCGCTTGCTGGCCCACAAACCCGAAGGCGAAACCTGGGCCGTGCTGCTCAATGAGTTCGGCGAGGTGGGCCTGGATGCGGCGCTGCTGGGCAAACACGCCGAAGTGGTTATTCGCGAAGTGCCGGGGGGCTGCCTGTGCTGCGCCGCCGGGGTGCCGACCCAGGTGGCGGTTAACCAATTGCTGGCAAAGGCCAGGCCCGATCGCCTGCTGATAGAACCCACTGGGCTTGGGCACCCGGCGCAAATTCTGAAACTGCTGCAAAATCCCTATCTGGCACCCGTGCTCAGCATACAGACCACAGTGTGCCTGGTGGACCCCAGGGTACTGAATGACCCGCGCTACACGGGCAATCCCCTGTTCAACGATCAGCTGGCGGTGGCGGATCTTATCCTCGCCAGCAAGGCCGATGCCTGGGGGCCGGATGCCTTGGCGGCGTTGCAAAATTATCTTACGGAGCGAGGCTTGCGGCAGGAAATCCTCAGCATAGGGGATAAACCCTTAACTTATGCCCCCTGGCTGACCCGGTCCAGACTCGAACCCAGAACTAAGACGCCAAATGACAGCTTGTTGCGACAAGCGCTTACGCCTTTGGCGCCGGGCTCAGTGTTCGACAGCCGGGAAACTGAGCCAGATCCGCAACCTGCTCAGGACGCCATACTCAGGCGAGAACACAGCGAAGGCCCTATGCACAGCTGTGGCTGGATCTTCGGCGCCGGCTGGCAATTTGATTTCGATGCCTTGCTCAATTGGGTGAATGCCGTGCCTTCTTTGCGGCTCAAGGCTGTGATGATCACTGCCGATGGCATTTTGGCCATCAATCGCCTGGGGGATGAGCTTAAGCTGGCGGAGCTTGACGATGCCCTCGACTCCCGTCTGGAGATTATCTCCGAGCAGCCGCTCGATTGGGCGCAGCTGGAGCAGGGGGTAAAGGCCTGTTTCAGTGCATCATGATGGCGGTCGGGGCTGCGGCGCCGGGCCGTTTGCGGTAGAATCGGCAGCATTTTCCAGGCTGCATGCCCATAAAAACAAAGAGCCAAGTGAATGTCCGAGCCCCAGGATAACCCGCTGATCCGCTTGCCACTGCCCAGGCTGTTCTGGCGCTATACCCTGCCGACCGTGGCCTCCATGCTGGTCACAGGCATCTATGTCACCATAGACGGCATGTTTGTCGGCCATCTGCTGGGGGCTCAGGGGCTGGCGGGCATGATGCTGGCCTATCCGGTCGGTGCCCTGGTGTATGCCGTGGGGGCCTTGCTTGGCATGGGGGCGGCGGCGCTGGTGTCCATCAATCTGGGGCAGGGCAATGAGGCCAGGGCCAGACGCCTGCTCGGTAACGCCTTCAGCCTGTGCCTGCTCAGTGCCCTGATACTGGGCACCCTGGGCACAGTCTTTTCCCACGATATTCTGCGCTGGCTCGGGGCCGAGGGTGAGGTGCTGGACAGCGCCAATCAGTATCTGTTCTGGTACTACGCCCTGTGTATTTTCCCCATCATCTCCATGAGCTTCACCACCTTGCTGCGCAACGACGGTCGTCCGGGCTTCGTGACCTGGGTGCTGATTGGCGGCGGTCTGCTCAACACCCTGCTCGATTACCTGCTGATGATGGTGTTTCCCCTGGGACTGGCCGGTGCCGCCATAGCCACCATGTTGTCCCAGGCGGTGACCGGCGGTCTGTGTCTGGTACATTTCTTCGGCCCCCGCACCAAACTCAGGATTAACCTGACCCAGATGGCGCTGACCCTGGACAACTGTCTCAATATCGCCCGGGTGGGCCTGCCCAGTCTGCTGATGAATCTGTACCTGTCGATAGTGTTGACGCTGCACAACACGGCGCTGCTGTGGGTAGGAACGCCGCTGCACGTGGCCGCCTATGGGGTGGTCAGTTATACCGAAGCCTTCTTCTATCTGATCTTCGAGGGGATCGCCCTGGGCACTCAGCCGATCCTCAGCTTCAATGCCGGCGCCGGGCGCCACGACAGGGTACGGGAGGCCAGGCGGCTGGCGCTGAGCGCGGCACTGCTGGTGGCAGGTCTTGGGCTGATTGTGCTCTACCGTCACCCAGAGTGGATGCTGTATGTGTTTGCCGGGGATAATGCCGAACTCAGGCCGGTGGCCACACAGGCCATGGGGCTGTATTTCTGGGGTTTGCCCTTTGAGGGCATGATCCTGGTGGGGGCCAGTTTCTTCCAGGCCACCAACAGGCCCAGGGAAGCCTCGATACTGACCGGTAGCAAGTTGTTGCTGATAGCCCTGGTGATCTACAGCTTTGCCTGGCTGTTCGGGGTCAAGGGGGTCTGGGTGTCGCTGGCCTGTGTCAGCAGCGGCCTCTGCCTGTGGATGTGGCGCCGCTTCAGGATCGTTGACCGGGCTCTGGGCTAATCAGAACTGCTTGCTCAGAACAGCTTGTTCAGAACAGTTTGCTGCCCCAGCCGAGTTTGTTACGCAGCACGTGGAAATAATTGTGGCCCTTGGGGTGGATTAACCGCAGGCGCTCGGCGCTCTGACGAATAATGATCTCATCGCCGGGCAGTACCGCCAGGGTCACATGGCCGTCACAGCTGACTTCCAGGTTCTCGTCATTGTCCGGCGACACCACCAGCTTGATGGTGGAGTGGGCGTCCACCACTATGGGGCGGCAAGACAGGGTGTGGGGGAACATGGGCACCAGGATCAGCGCCTGCAGATTGGGGGTGAGTATGGCGCCGCCGGCCGACAGTGAGTAGGCTGTGGACCCGGTTGGGGTCGAGACTATCATGCCGTCGGCCCGCTGGCTGTACATAAACTGATCGTCTATGTAGACCTCGTATTCAATCATGTGGGCTATCTTGCCCGGGTGCAACACGGCTTCGTTGACCGCGGTGTTGCTGGCCTTGATGGCGCCGTGCCTGTGCACCTCAGCCTCCAGCAGGAACCTGTGTTCGGTGACAAAGTCGCCGTCCAGCACATCCGCCAGCATGTCTTCAAAACCATCGGGGGGCAGATCGGTGAGGAAGCCCAGGTTGCCGCGGTTGACCCCGATAACGCCGAGATCGAACCTCGCCAGCACCCGCGCGGCCCCCAGCATGTTGCCGTCACCGCCCACCACTATGGCAAGATCGCAGCGGCTGCCGATTTCCAGCAGATCCACGGCGGTCACCTGATTGCCCAGTTCACCGGCCACTCGTTCTTCCACCAGAACCTCAAATCCCTGGGTCGTCAGCCAGTGATGCAGCCGCTTGAGCGTCAGGTTGGTGCCACTGTGATGGGGTTTGCCAATCAGGCCTATGGTGTGAAACGGGGAAGTCATATGGGGAAAGTGCGTGCCTTAGGCCTTGAAACGCCGGAATTGATCCCCATAATATGCCTAGCCTATGCAGAAACAAAGCATTTTTAGCCGGAGTTAAGATGAGTAAGAATTCGACCCAACCACAACAAGATCCACAGGATACAGTGCAGGAAAGCGAAATTGTCACCGAAGAGGCGTCTCTGGTTGACGAGCTGACCCAGGCCAATTTCCGTGTTGAGGAGTTGGAACAGGCTCTCGCCAGCGCCGAGGCCAAGGTCGAGGAGCAGAAAGATTCAGTGATCCGTGCCGCCGCCGAAGTGGACAACATTCGCCGCCGCGCCGCCATGGATGTGGAGAAGGCCAACAAGTTTGCCCTGGAAAAGTTTGCCAACGAACTCCTGCCGGTACTGGACAACATGGAGCGCGCCCTGGCCGGTGGCAGCAGCGACGAGGCCAGCAAGGCCATGATGGAAGGCGTGGAGCTGACCTTCAAGAGCCTGCAGACCGCGGTGGAAAAATTCGGGATCAAGGCGGTTGACCCCATGGGTCAGGCCTTTAACCCTGAGCAGCACCAGGCCATCGGCATGCAGCCGAGCAATGACTTCCCCGCCAATACCGTGATGTTGGTGATGCAGAAGGGCTATGAACTCAATGGTCGCCTGCTGCGTCCCGCCATGGTGATGATCTCCCAGGGCGGCGGTGTCGATACTCAGGCTTAAGCTCGGGGCTTAAGTCCGGGGCTTAAGTTCGGGGCTTAATCAGCCCTTGCCAACCCAATAATAGAAAAGGACTGCCAAGGCAGTCCTTTTTTTGTTTTCAGCCCTAAACCACCTACTTCAGTAGGTGGTTATCATCAATTTAGGCTTTGCCTGTAATGAACATTGAGGCTCAGGCATTGTGACTTATCGAGTTGGGTTGTGTGACCTCTCACACAGCTCCACAAGTGGCTAAACAACTACGAAAGTAGGTAAGGTAAATAATAGTCGCTTTTGGCCCCCTTCTAGGGGGCTTAGGCAAAGCCACCTTCTTCAGAAGGTGGATTATTTACCTTATCGAGCAGCAACTCAGTCGATATAGGCGCGGATCTGACGCTCGATACCTGCAGCATCGAGGCCCAGCTCGGCGATGATTTCTTCCGGCGAGCCGTGCTTGATGAACTCATCGGGCAGGCCGATTTGCAGCACAGGCTTGCAGATGCGGTGTTTGGCCAGCAGTTCCAGCACACCGCTGCCGGCGCCGCCCATGATGGCGTTCTCTTCCACAGTCACCAGCACCTCATGGTTGGCAGCCAGTTCCAGCACCAGGGCTTCATCCAGAGGCTTAACGAAACGCATGTCGGCCACTGTGGCATCCAGCGCCTCGGCCGCGGTCAGGGCTGCGGCCAAGGTGGTGCCGAAGTTGAGCACGGCTATGCCCTTGCCATGGCGTTTCACCAGCCCTTTGCCTATGGGCAGGGCAGTCATTTGTTCCACCTGCTCGGCACCTGTGGCACTGCCACGGGGATAGCGCACCGCGCTTGGTCCTTCGTTGTGGCAATAGCCTGTGTACAGCATTTGCCGACATTCGTTTTCATCGCTTGGTGCCATGATCAGCATGTTGGGCACACAGCGCAGGAAGCTGAGATCGAAGGCGCCCTGGTGGGTTGGACCATCGGCACCCACTATGCCGCCGCGATCGATGGCAAACAGCACGGGCAGACGTTGCAGCGCCACATCGTGGATCAGCTGATCGTAACCGCGCTGCAAAAAGGTGGAGTAGATGGCGACCACGGGCTTATAGCCTTCGCAGGCAAAACCGGCCCCCAGGGTCACGGCATGCTGCTCGGCGATGGCGGCATCGAAATACTGCTCCGGGAAGCGCTGGGAAAATTCCACCATACCCGAGCCTTCACGCATGGCCGGGGTGATGCCGAGCAGCTTGCTGTCTTTTTCGGCCATGTCGCACAGCCATTTGCCAAACACCTGACTGAAGGTGGGCAGTCCCGGCTTGGTGGCCGGTTTGCGGAACTGGCTGGGGTCGAACTTGGGCACGGCATGCCAGCCAATGGGATCTTTTTCCGCCGGCTCGTAGCCGCGGCCCTTCTTGGTCATGATGTGCAGGATTTGCGGGCCCTTGAGGCCGCGCATATTGCGCAGGGTCTCGACCATGGCATCCACATCGTGGCCGTCGATGGGGCCTATGTAGTTGAAGCCCAGCTCCTCGAACAGGGTGCCGGGGACGACCATACCCTTGAGGTGTTCTTCGGTGCGTCTGGCCATTTCCTTGATCACCGGCATGCCCTTGAGCACCTTTTTGCCGCTCTCGCGAATGGTGGTGTACAGGCGGCCGGACATCAGCTGGGCCAGGTGGTTATTGAGGGCGCCGACGTTTTCCGAGATGGACATCTCGTTGTCGTTCAGCACCACCAGCATGTCTTTGTCGAGATCGCCAGCATGGTTCATGGCTTCAAACACCATACCGCCGGTCATGGCGCCATCGCCGATAACGGCCACCACTTTGCGCCCCGCCTTTTCCTTGTCGGCGGCGACCGCCATGGCGAGCGCGGCCGAGACCGAGGTGCCCGAGTGGCCGACGCTGAAGGTGTCGTATTCACTCTCTTCCCGCCAGGGGAAGGGATGCAGGCCATTCTTCTGCCTGATGGTGTGCATACGATCGCGGCGACCTGTGAGGATCTTGTGGGGGTAAGCCTGGTGGCCCACGTCCCAGATCAGGCGGTCGAAGGGGGTGTTGTACACATAATGCAGGGCCACGGTCAGCTCGACCGTACCCAGACCCGAGGCGAAGTGGCCACTGGACATGCCAACGGATTTAAGCAGGAACTGGCGTAATTCATTGGCCAGTTGCGGCAGCTGTGACTGAGGCAATTGCCTGAGTTCTTCTGGGGTGTTGGCCTTGGCCAGTACCGGAAATTGGGAAATGTCCAAACTCATAGCGAGGTTCAATGACTCTCTTTTTATACCCGGCGCTCTATGATGAAGCGGGCGAATTCTGCAAGTAACTGGCTATTGTATGGCAATTTTGCCAGCGCCGATAGTGCATCGGCCACCAGGTTATCGGCCGTTTGCTGTGCGCCTGCCAATCCCAGCAGTTTGGGAAAGGTGCTCTTGTTGGCGTTCAGATCCGAGCCTTGGGGCTTGCCCAGCTCTTCGGTGGTGGCGGTAATGTCGAGAATATCGTCCTGCACCTGGAAGGCAAGACCTATGGCATCGGCATAGCTGCGCAGGGCGGCTTTTTCCGACTCAGGCGCCTTGGCGGCAATCAGCGCCAGCTCGGCGGCGCAGCGGATAAGGGCACCGGTTTTGAGGTTGTGCAAGCGGGTCAGTTGGGCCAAATCTATGCTTTGGCCGGTGGCGGCAAGATCGATAGCCTGGCCGCCACACATGCCGGCATAACCTGAGGCTTGGGCCAGTGCCTTGACCATTTGCAGCCTTTGCTGGGCATCCAGCTCGGCGTCTGCGGTGCTGATAATGTCGAAGGCCAGGGTTTGCAGCGCATCCCCGGCAAGAATGGCGGTGGCCTCATCGAAGGCGATATGTACCGTTGGCTGACCGCGGCGCAGGCAGTCGTTGTCCATGGCGGGCAAGTCGTCATGGATTAGCGAATAGGCGTGGATACATTCTATGGCGGCGGCGCAGGGGTCGAGCTGCTGCTTATCGACCCCCAGCAGTTCTCCCACGGCATACACCAGGAAGGGACGGATACGTTTGCCGCCGAGGAGGGCGCCGTGGCGCATGGCCTGCTTCAGGCGCGGTGCGCCGTCGTCCAGTTGATCAATTTCCCGGGCGAGAATGGCATCAACCCGGGCTTGGCATAGTGCCAGACTGTGTTTGAGCACTTATTCACCCTCGGGCAGGAAGTCTGCCAGGGGCGCATCCGGCTCCTGCTTGAGCAGTATGGCGACCTTTTGCTCCGCCTGTTCCAGCTTGGCCTGGCTGGCGCGCACCAGTCCTATGCCGCGCTCGAATTGCTTGAGGGCATCATCGAGGGACACATCCCCCTGTTCCAACTCGCTCACTATGCGTTCGAGCTCAAGCAGGGACTCTTCAAAGGTTAAGCTGTCGGGTTTTTTGGCCACTGTCACACTTCCTGAAAATTTAGCCGACACAAGGTATCTCAGGAGCCCACCAGGGTCAAATTCAGGCGGGCAAAATTTGCCTCGCTGCACGCTTTGTTGCTGAATTTTTGTTGAAAAAAATAAAATGACACTAAACTTGCCCAAGTTCGGTCCGATAACTGAGAATAGCAAATGACTGACGCGCCCTTGTCCAGACCCCGGGAGAACCGGTATAAGGGTTTCAGACAGATTTGGACATCTCTTTTCGTCCTTGGCGACACCATTGAGGAGCAACTGTGGATTTAGCAACCCTGATAGGCTTGTTGGGCGGCTTTGCATTTATCATCATGGCCATGGTCAGCAGCGGCGGTCTGGCTATCTTCGTCGATGTGCCTTCCGTGCTTATCGTATTTGGCGGCTCGCTGTTTGTGGTGATGATGAAATTCAACCTCAAGCAATTCCTCGGTGCAGTGAAGATTGCCGCCAAGGCCTTTATGTTCAAGCTGGAAAAGCCCGAAGAGCTGATTGAGCAGTCGGTGTCCATGGCCGATGCGGCCCGTAAGGGTGGCTTTCTGGCTCTGGAAGAGGCGCAAATCTCCAACAGTTTTATGCAAAAGGCCGTTGACATGTTGGTTGACGGCCACGACGGTGACGTGGTGCGTGAGGCCCTGGAAAAGGACATTGCCCTCACAGAGGAGCGCCATCGTACCGGTATCAGTATTTTCAAGGCCTTCGGTGACGTGGCTCCGGCCATGGGTATGATAGGTACCCTGGTGGGTCTGGTGGCCATGTTGTCCAACATGGATGACCCCAAGTCCATCGGCCCCTCCATGGCGGTGGCTCTGTTGACCACACTCTACGGCGCTGTGATTGCCAACATGGTGGCCATCCCCATTGCCGACAAGCTGGCGCTGCGGATGGGCGAGGAAATGCTTAACCGTAACCTGATTATGGATGCCGTGTTGGCAATTCAGGACGGCCAGAACCCCAGGGTGATCGAAGGCTTCCTCAAGAACTATCTGTCCGAAAAACAGCGGAAGATAGACACCACGGACGGGGAGTAATCCCATGGCCAAGGACAAGTGTAACTGTCCGCCGCCGGGGGCGCCGGCTTGGCTGGCGACCTTTGCCGATCTGATGTCACTGCTGATGTGCTTCTTTGTGTTGCTGCTGGCCTTCTCCGAAATGGACGTGATGAAGTTCAAGCAGATTGCCGGCTCCATGAAGTACGCTTTCGGGGTGCAAAACAAGGTGGAAGTGAAGGACATACCCAAGGGCACCTCGGTGATCGCCCTGGAATTCCGACCCGGCAAGCCCGAACCTACGCCCATCGAAATCATCAACCAGCAGACCAACGAGATGACAGAGCCGATCCTCGACTTCCAGGAAGGGGACTCGGATCGCGCCGGTGGTGTGCAGCAGCAACAGGGTGAGCAGCGCGGCGGCGAAGCCTCGGCCACGGCCCAGGAAACCGCTGAAGCCAAGAAGTCCGAGGCCGCCTCGGCCCAGGACAAGATCAACCAGGAAGTGAAGAAAATGGCCCAGGAGCTCAATGAGCAGATAGTGGACGGCGCCATTGAAATCGAATCCCTGGGGCAACAGATCATTATCCGTATTCGCGAGAAGGGCGCCTTCGGCTCGGGCTCGGGCTTTTTGCAACCCAGGTTCAAGCCGGTGATCCGCGCCGTGGGCAACCTGCTCAAGGATGTGCCCGGCATTATCACAGTCTCGGGTCACACCGACGACATGCAGATAAGCAACGAGCTCTACAGCTCCAACTGGGACCTGTCCTCCAAGCGCGCCGTGGCCGTGGCCCACGAGCTTATCAAGGTCAAGGGCTTTGATGCCTCCAGGATGAAGGTGGTGGGCATGGCCTCCACTGCGCCCCTGGTGCCCAACGATTCCGCCGGGAACCGCGCCCGCAACCGCCGGGTGGAAATCGCCATAGAGCAGGGCAAGGCCAAGGAATCCGACGAGATCCAGGTCGGCAAATAACCTCCCCGGCAATAGCAGACGAGGCCCTGACATTTCAGGGCCTCTGTTTTTACCCGCCGGCCCTGCCCGTCATACTGCAATAAAAGCTCTGCTCTCATCCCCGTGCTTTGTTATAATCGGCAAATTGCTGTTTTTAAATTGTCCTGCGGAAATCCAATGAAGTTTATCGTCAAGCTGTACCCCGAAATCATGATGAAGAGCAAACCGGTAAGAATGCGCTTTACCAAAATGCTCGAGTCCAACATACGCAATGTGCTGAAAAAGATCGATGAAGATGCCAAGGTGCAGCGCCAGTGGGACAGGATCATGGTGATGGTGCCCAAGGACAAGCCGGAGCTGGAATCCGTGTTTGCCGAGCGTCTGGCCTGCATTCCCGGCATCGCCAACGTGGTGCAGGTGGCCGAGTACAGCTTCACCACCATGGATGACATCTATCAGCACGCGCTCAAGGTGTATCGCGATGTGCTCAAAGACAAAACCTTCTGCGTCCGGGTCAAGCGCTCCGGTCAGCACGACTTCAACTCCATCGAGGTGGAGCGCTACGTGGGCGGTGGCCTGAACCAGTTCACCGAGGCCAAGGGCGTTAAGCTCAAAGACCCTGATATTACGGTGAACCTGGAAATCGATCGCGACAAGCTGTACATGGTCAACCGCCGTATCGAAGGTTTGGGTGGCTTCCCCATGGCGACCCAGGAAGACGTACTGTCGCTGATCTCCGGCGGTTTCGACTCGGGTGTGGCCAGCTTCCAGTTCATCAAAAAGGGCGCCCGTACCCATTACTGTTTCTTTAACTTGGGCGGCGCCCAGCACGAGATTGGCGTTAAGCAGGTGGCCTACCACCTGTGGAAGACCTACAGCGAATCACACAAGGTCAAGTTTATCAGCGTGCCCTTCGATCCCGTGGTGACCGAGATCCTGGAGCGTATCGACAAGGGCCTGATGGGGGTGATCCTCAAGCGTATGATGATGCGCGCCGCCACCCGGGTGGCCGACCGTATGGGCGTGCAGGCGCTGGTAACAGGTGAGAGCCTGGGCCAGGTATCGAGCCAGACCCTCACCAACCTGAACGTGATTGACCGCTGTACCGACTTGTTGATCCTCAGGCCGCTTATCACCATGGACAAGCAGGACATTATCAACGAAGCCCGCCGTATCGGCACCGAGGACTTTGCCGCCTCCATGCCCGAGTATTGCGGCGTGATCTCCCAGCGCCCCACGGTCAAGGCCGTGCTGTCCAAGGTGGAAGAGGAGGAACTGAAGTTCTCTGCCGATCTGCTGGACAGGGTGATTGCCGATGCCAAGGCCATCGACATACGCGAGATTGCCGCCACCATGGATGCCCAGGTAGCCGAAACCGAAACGGTACAAGCCGTCAGTGGCAACGAGATAGTGGTGGATATCCGCGCCCCCGAGGAAGAGGAAAACAAACCGCTGGAGCTCGATGGCGTGGAAGTGAAGCATATTCCCTTCTTCAAGCTGGCCACCGCCTTTGCCGATCTCGATCGCAGCAAAACCTATCTGCTGTACTGCGAGCGCGGGGTGATGAGCAAGCTGCAGGCCCTCTATCTGCAGGAGCAGGGCTTTACCAATATCAAGGTATATCGTCCCTGATATGGGCCCGTAGCCGGGCCATTCACAGCTCAGGGCCTGGCCCTGAGCAATAAAAAAGCCGCTATAAGCGGCTTTTTTATTGGCTTGGGTTTATCGCTTGTGCTTACTGCCTGGGACCCGAACCTTATTCGGCCTTGGCCAGCTGCGGTGCTTCTTCGCTGTCGGCTTCACCGGCAATCAGCATGGCACCCATGTCCTGTTGCAGTTGCAGTTGCAGTTCATCGAAGGAGCGCTCCAGATCGGCGCTGATACTGGCCTGCAGTTCGGCGGTATCAAAGGTTGCTACTGGTTGTTCATCGGCGGCAAAGGCCATATGACTGAGACTGGCGGCAAGGCCGAGGGCAAGGATAGATTTGAAGTATTTCATGGGACGCCTCCGGGCGAATTTTTCGCTTTGTCAGGCAGTCCCTTCACGTCATTTGAGATTGCCCAACCTCATGTTTTCTTGATGCAAAATTTATCCAAAAGGGCTTCCATTAACAAACGATAAAATGTAACAATCAGGATTAGAAAAACTAATCAAAAAACGAGAGCTATATCACCATGTCGAGAAGGCTTCCCCCCCTCAACGCGGTCAAGGCATTCGAGGCCGCCGCCCGCCATCTGAGCTTCACCCGCGCGGCGGAAGAACTGTTTGTGACCCAGGCCGCGGTCAGCCATCAGATCAAGGCCCTTGAGGACTTTCTGGGATTAAAATTATTTCGCCGCAAGAACCGCTCTTTGCTGCTCACCGAAGAGGGTCAGAGCTACTTTCTCGACATCAAGGATATCTTCACCGATCTGGCCGACGCCACCGACAGGTTGCTGGCACGCAGTGCCATTGGTTCGTTGACGGTCAGCATGTCGCCCAGCTTTGCCATCCAGTGGTTGGTGCCACGGCTGGCCAAGTTCAGCGAAAAGAACCCCGAAATTGACGTGCGCATCAAGGCGGTGGACAGCGAGGTCAGCTCGCTCACCGACGATGTGGACGTGGCCATCTACTATGGTCAGGGCAACTGGCCTGGACTGCGGGCCGATAAGCTGCGCAACGAGGTGCTGATCCCCGTGTGTTCGCCCTTGTTGCTGCACGGCCCCAAACCGCTGGAAAAGCCGTCCGATCTCAAGCATCACACCCTGCTGCACGACATGAGCCGCCACGATTGGCAGGCCTGGTTCCGCCAGTGCGGCGTGACAGATGTTAACGTCAACCAGGGCCCTATCTTCAGCCATTCCTCCCTGGTGCTGCAGGCCGCGGCCCACGGTCAGGGTGTGGCCCTGGGCTACAGTGTGCTGGCAAGGCCCGACATTAAGGCCGGGCGCTTGGTGGTGCCCTTCCAGGAAGTGCTGGTGAGTAAGGATGCCTATTACCTGGTGTGCCACCAGAACCACGCCGAGCTCGGCAAGATAGTCGCCTTCCGCGAATGGATGCTGGACATGTTTGCCGAGGAGTCACGCAGTGAACTCTTGCCTGGATAAAAGCGCCGCGTTGCCGGACTGGATGCGACTCGACGCGTCCGCTGATGGTTTGCAAGGTGGGCACGACACTTTAGTGATCTTCGCCCACGGTGCCGGCGCCGATATGGACTCGGATTTTATGGCGGACATGGCCAAGGGCTTGGCCCAGCGCGGCGTGCCCGTGCTGAGGTTTAATTTTCCCTATATGCAAAAGCGCCGCCTGGATGGCACACGCCGGCCGCCGGACCGGGCGCCTAAGCTGCTGGACTGCTTTGCCGAGGTACTGGAGCAGGCCAGCGCGCGCTTCAAGCCCAAGCGGGTGTTTTTGCTTGGCAAGTCCATGGGCGGGCGGATGGCGACGCTGTTTGCTGCAAGAGCAGTTGCTGCCAGTCCCGTTGCTGCCAGCTCTAAAGCCAGCCCTGAAGCCAGCTCTGCACAGGCGCCAATTGCCGGCGTCATCTGTCTTGGCTATCCCTTTTTACCGCCCAAGGGCAAGGAGGTGCGCCTCGCCCCTGTGTTAGATTGCCCAGTGCCGCTGCTGATAGTGCAAGGGGAGCGTGACAGCTTTGGTACCCGGGAGCAGGTGTTGGCGTGGCAGTTGCCGGAAAAAGTGGGCCTGTGCTGGATCCCCGATGGCGATCACAGCCTCAAGCCACGCAAGGCCTCGGGTCACAGCCTCGAAGGCAATCTGGCCCTGGCCGTGGATGCCTGCATGGCCTTTATTGGAGCTGGGCATGAACAAAGAGCTGAACAAAGAGCTGAATAAAGAAATGAATAAAGAAATGAATAAAGAGATGAACAGCGGCATGAATAGAGGCTTGTTTTTGCTGGCCTGCGTCAGCGGTTTTCTTGCGGTGGCCTTTGGTGCCTTCGGCTCCCATGGCCTCAAACAGTTGGTCTCGGCCGAGATGCTCGGCGTGTTTCACCTGGCGGTGGAGTACCAGTTCTACCACACCTTTGCCCTGATTGCGGTGGCGCTGGCCAGACCCTGGGTGGATTCGCCCCTGCTCAACTGGGCGGCGCGGCTGTTTATCGCCGGCATGCTGCTGTTCTGCGGCTCCCTTTATGCTCTGGTGCTCACCGGCCATAAATGGCTCGGGCCCATCACCCCGCTGGGTGGCCTGTGCCTGCTGGCCGGTTGGTTGCTGCTGGCGGCGGGTGTGTGGCGCAGCCGCGGCGCACAATAGCACGCCCTGTGGTATACTCGGCGCCAATTTCTGTTTGTCGGCAAGCACCCTTGCCACACTGCCTGTTATAGGTCTGATATTCAATGAAAAACCTGTTTTTATTCTGCCGCGCCGGTTATGAAAAAGATTGCGCGGCCGAGATCCAGCAACGGGCCGGAATGCTCAATGTCGGTGGCTTCGTCAAGGCCAACAACAACGATGCCTTTGTGGTCTATCAGTGTTTCGATGCCGAGGGCGCCGAACTGCTGGCGCGGGAACTGCTGCTGGACACCCTGATCTTTGCCCGGCAGATGTTTGTCTGCGGCGACCTTATCCGTGATCTGCCGAGCGACGACAGGGTCAGTCCCCTGGTGGCGGCGCTGGAAGGCGTCAGCCGCGGCGGCGAGCTCAGGGTCGAAACCCCGGACACCAACGAGGCCAAGGAACTGTCGGCCTTTTGCCGCAAGTTCACCGTGCCCCTGCGCCAGGCCCTGAAAAAATCCGGCACCCTGCTGGACAAGGAAAACGCCCGCCGTCCCATAGTGCACGTGTGTTTTGTGGCCCCGGGGCAGGCCTATGCCGGTTACTCGCTGTCGAACAACAGCTCACCCCATTTCGGTGGCATCCCCAGGCTAAAGTTCCCCGCCGATGCCCCCAGCCGCTCAACCCTGAAGCTCGATGAAGCCTTTATCCACTTCATTCCCAAGGAAGAGCAGGAAACCAGGCTGCGCAGCGGCATGAATGCCGTCGATCTCGGTGCCTGCCCCGGCGGCTGGACCTATCAGCTGGTGCGCCGCGGCATGTTTGTCGCCGCCGTGGACAACGGCCCCATGAACGACAAGCTGATGGAAACGGGCCAGGTCACCCACCATATGGCCGACGGCTTCCGCTTCGAACCGGCACGCAAGAATGTCTACTGGTTGGTGTGCGACATGGTGGAAAAGCCCGCCCGCGTCGCCGAGCTGATGGAAGCCTGGGCCATCAATGGCTGGTTCAAGGAAGCCATCTTCAACCTCAAGCTGCCAATGAAAAGCCGTTACAAGGAAGTGGCCACCATATTGGAAAACATGGCGGCTATTCTGAAGGAAAACGGCGTCGCCGATTTCCAGATGCGCTGCAAACACCTGTACCACGACAGGGATGAGGTGACGGTCCACCTGTGGTTGCGACCGAATTCACCTTGGAACTGATACAAAAGGCGCCTTAGGGCGCCTTTTTAATGTCCGGAGGGGAGCTGACTTATCCCCAAAACATTTTAGCTGCTATTGCTTTATGCCAAGTGTTGAAGCCAATTTTTCGGCATCAATATGTTTTTCAAGGCCATTAAGCGCTTGCGCGACATTCGGATTGGCAAACAGTTCTTGACCGGCGACTTGGCCAAATACGGAGAACCCTTGTTGAATTGCAAGAGGACCTTCGTATTGAATGGCTTTTTTTGCCTGAGTAAGACAGGTTTGCGTCATGAGCTTAAAAATCATCTCAGCGGCGGCTTTGTCAGAGGCTTCACGCTGCTCCGGGGTGATTGAAGCCATGGAGGCTACATCCGGGTGTAATGCCATAGAAGTAAACATCCACTTAACGAGAGTGCTTTTATCTTTTGAAGTGGATGATTCGACCAAACAGCGAGAAAGGTCGTCCGAATATACCCCAGCTTGAGAAACGCCAGAGAAGGAAAGGGCGGCTACAAAAATTAATCTATAGAAATTGGTATTCAATGAAAGATCCTTAGTTTGTTGATATAACGCCGTCAACAGTGGCCGAGCGTAGCGAGGTCCTGCTAGCTTTGTTGGCGATGCAGATTGACCTTTCTATGTTTCGAATGACAAGTAAATTAAATAGCATATAGATACAACTGCTGACAAGCCGAACAAAAATAATACTTTTTGCTTTTTAGCATATTGCTCTTCATAGACAATTGTTCGCTTAAAGTAGAAAGCCAAAAAAGAAAAGAGAATTGCAGTTATAAGAGACGTTGCTAACAAAGCCAATACCAGTGCACCATTTTCTTTGGTAAAGAGCAGTGATGATAAATAAAAAGTAACGAACGGGAAAAAAACTACATTTAAAGGAGAAAAGCGCATCCAAAGAGAAAAACTAAATTTGTAATCGCATTCAAGACAGACTGAAGGCGAAAATGTGTATAGCTCGCTCTCAGTAATATTCACCGATTTACATTTGGGACATTTGCTTTTAAACATATCCATTATTCTGATAACTCCTATAGAGACATAACATTTATATCGTACACATGCGCGAGACTTTTGCTTGTTTGCTGTGTCTTTTTATCAAAACTCAAATACGACTGTATAAAAGCACTGTGTGAGTAGCATGGATACCGCACGGGCTGAAGTGATTCCCTTCGTCCCTGAAATTCTTTTTATCTATTTTAATCAGCATCTTGTCAGAGAATGACACACTTAGGCAAGCGGTATAACTATGTGCGTTTGGCTTTTATAGATAAGGACACGCAATTGCAGAGGGAACGCCCAAAATTGGCACTGCCGGACCAGTGACCGTCCGAGCCATGGATGGCGAGGGGAGGCTATAGGGACATATTCACGCAGTGTCACGGGTGTGGCAGTGCGAAAGCCCACTGCAAGTGATTAATTGCATCTAATGCTGGATGTCAGGGCAAAGCACAAGATAGCCGCTGTGCCAGCGGCAAAAAGTCGTGGGCCTCCAGCCCACCCCCGGCCAAAAGGGGCTCAACAGCAAGCCCCTCTTGGATCACCCTGCCGCCCCCAACCGGAGCCGACAGCTCCTCGGGTTTATGGGCGAAACGGCCAACGCGACAGACTCGCATCCATGCTCGACTGTCGCTACCTCGGCGTCCTTGCCTCGGTTGTTGCCGTTTCTTGCCCAACACCCTCGGCGGCTCCGAAGGGGGGATTGGTGCGACAGTCCAGCAGTTGAGTGGAGTTCGGCAACCTTAAAGCTTCTGTTGAAGCCAGAGGGGAACGCCTTGAATTGGCACGAAGACATCATTGGAATCGGCGAGACTGCACATAGAAGGGGCGTACAGAATCAGACCCCAAGACTACGCTTGTTAGATTGGCACTGTGCTCTGAAAGGACGCTCTTTGCGTCATCAACTGGAACCAGTCGTTTAGGGCGCTGTATTTTTCGAACTCAATGAAACCCAGCCTTCTTTTGGCTAAATCAAGGCCGCAGGCAACGGCTATGCTGCCCAAAGACAATTCGTGGCTCAGTTTATGTGAATGCTCATTAAGATATTCGACACATCGAATAGCGCGTTGCTGTTCTACTGCCAACAAGTGTTCTGAGATGAGTTCAGGCTGGCGCCGCGCCTCTCGGATCCAAACGGCAATACTTTCCAGGAAACCAATGCAAAAGCCTTCGAACGCCAGCGCTTGCGAATTATCGCTACTGGCTGTCAACTTGGTATTGGGAGAAACCGATTCCAGCATGGCGACCACAATGCGTGTGTCTAAAAATAATTCGCCGTTCATCTGCAATGCCGGGACTTTTCCTAGCGGCCCATATTTCAGCAGCTCACTGTTTGGGTCTCTTACCGTGACAAACTCGATTTTCACGTCTTCTGACAGGCCTAATTCCTGTATTGCAATTCTTGCTACCCGGGAAAAAGGAGAGTTGTGGGTTGAGAAGAGTTTCATATCATCCTTAATTTAGTGGTATCAGCAGCGATTGAGTGAACGAGGTTCTGCGGCCAAATGCTTGTCTCACAGGACTTGCAGCCGCCATTTTGATCAATGTCTTGGTAAAGTTTGAGAGGTATTCATTGATAAAGGATTTCGCGATAAAAGATTCTGCGTAGTATGCCGAGCAAGACTGGAAGAGGCGAGCACGGCACAAGCGAAGATATATTTTTTCATAACAATTTGAATGCGTTAATCACGGGAAAATCACAGCTTCATTCTGCTGTGATTTTCCCGTGAGCTGGTTTTAGGCAAAAGTGCTGGCTTTCCGTTTGCTGATGTACGGAGCAAAAAACAGATAGAGTCCGGTTGCCAGCATGAAAAACAGCGGGGGCAGTGGCGAATATGTTACCCACAACGAGGGCTCTGTCGTATCTAAGGCTCTGGCTGCGAAGTTGGCTATCACGGTCAGGGTAAAAACGATGGACAACCAACGATGGCTTTGCCGGATCCAGTGATTCCAGTTCATGGCTAACTCCTTGATTGTGACTTTGACGATGTTTCAATCATCTTCCAGCCATTGCCTGACGGATCCCGAAAGCCGGCATCGACAGTCCCGTATCGTGCCGTTGGGGTCTGGGTAAATTCCACTCCGGATGCACTCATGTGTTCGTAAGCAGATTGGCAGTTATCCACCATCAACACCATAGGTGGCATGGCTCCTTTGGCGACTATTTCATGCAGGGTTTGCGCTGTTTTAACGTCATGCACCGGCGGGCCGGGTTTGATCAAACCGAGTTGGAAAGAAGGCTGCTTGGGATGCTGAACCGTGAGCCAACGATAGTCTCCATTACGAATATCGGTGTGGATCACGAATCCCAATTTCTCAACATAGAATGAAACGGCTTCATCCTGATCCCGCACATACAAGGCTGCCGTGTTTATACCTGTCATCATGTCACTTCCTTATCTTGATTGTGGACTTCCAGCTTAACGGCAGACTCGAGTCGGCGCTTCTCCGAAACTGCTATGTTGAGGTTTGGACGATCGATCGCGCGCATGACACATTCGGGCACTTCCTGTCGTGAATGTGGCGTCGAGCATTCACGAGCCCGAAATTCTCCGGGGCTCTCACCGGTTATATCGTTGAAAATTCTGCCGAAGGTACCAATGCTGTTCCAACCGGTTTGCAGGGCTATTTCTGTAATGGGCAGATCTGAGTCGCGCAGCAGCGCCGTGGCTCTTTCTATACGACGGCTGAGCAAGTACCTGTGTGGCGGTACGCCGAAGGCTTTTTTAAACTCCCGGGCAAAATGCGCCGGCGAAACGGCGCTGACCTCAGCCAGGCGTTTAATGGGCCAATCCTCCTGGGGGGCCGCGTCCATACGATCCTTAGAGCGCAACAGTCTGCGCAATAATTCGAAATTTTGACTCATGTTGTGCTTACCGCCCACAGCTGTAATCGAGAAAAGGTACGGTTATCGCAGCGAGCACCTTGATTCCCTTTTGAAGATCATTCGCGGTACTTTGAGTGATATCCCGGATTATCTTCAGGCCTCAATTTATTTGGGAAATTGATATCCGATTTAATATCCATGGCGATAGATTTCATGCGCTTATAAGTCTCATAAGGGAATGGAATTGCACGCATATCATTCGTAGTTGGCCCTCTCTCACAGAACTCGCCATTAAATACACGAATGGTGCCTACACCGAATATGTTCTCAAGTGGGTTTACATTACACTCCGCGTTTAATATGCAATCATAATCAACCGATTTGTAATCAATCCCCATAAAGCCGCTGCGAAAGATAATTCGTCTATTTGTTAAGGCATAATAAGTATTCGGATAGACAAAGTAACGGTAAATCATAGGCACAAAAAATATAAAAAAGAATATAATAAGAATAATTTGTGTACTTTCGTCCATCCCTGATAGTAAGAAACTGCACAATAACGCAGATACTGCAATTGCTAGTAAGTCATTAAAGTTTACGATAAACAAAGGGAAATAAGGTTTCTCCTGCCAAAGGATCTTTTCGTTATCGTATAAAATGTGTTTGAAAACACTGTCCATAGTCATATTCCTTAAAATCACGCGGATGCCGGCTATCTGGCATAAGTAGTGAAGCTTAGATTGTGCTTATTGCTTGAATTTGTTCGTTATAAGCTAATCAACATTTCACATCATTGGTGCATATAAAATAGTACGGCCACAGGCAGCTACTTGGTTAATCCGTTTCCAACCTGGCCATCAAAGGCATGGCTACCGCACGGGCTGAAGTGATTTGCTTCGTCCCAGAACTTCATTTTATCTCTTTGAATCAGCATCTTGGCAGAGGTTGCTGTAACTGGGCAAGCAAAAAGTGGAATCGTTTTTGTCTTTAGCCAAAGGTCACACATTTGCCGGAGTGGAACATCTTTGAACAAGCACTGCCGCACCAGTGACCATCGGCGACATGGTCGCTCTTTCGCATCTGACCTCCATGGAAGGGGGAAATGCCTGTTTTGTCAGGAACAAAACAGGCCATGTGATCGCGACATTCGACCATCCTTGGTCAGCAGATGTCGCCGGTGAGGCTCCAGGGAAGGATCTGCGCCGTGTCACGGGTGTGGCAGTGCGATAGGTCGCTCTTTCGCATCCATGCGGTCGCGACATTGGTGCATCCATGCACTGCACCCACTACAGGTGATTGGTTGCATCGAGAGGTTGATGCAAATGCCTGCATTAAAGATAGCCGCTGTGCCAGCGGCACAAAGTCGTGGGTTTCCAGCCGGGGGCGCCTAGCCCACCCCCGGCCAAAAGGGGCTCAACAGCAATAACAACGTCCCTGTTTAACAGCCAGCTCGCCAATCCCTGGCTCGCGCTCAGGAGCATGTTACTGCGTGACCTTCGCCCTCTTGGATCACCCTGCCGCCCCCAACCGGAGCCGAAAACCCCTCGGGTTTATGGGCGAAACGGCCAACGCGACAGACTCTCGGATTTACGTCCATGTAAATCCACCCCAGCTCGGCTCCCTGCCTCGCGTTCGTGAGCTTGCCGCTGCGCGACACTCTGTAGTGGTCAACAATTTCCGGACTGTAAGTTAGGTTGATTTTCTGCTCGCGCAGGGGGCAACCAAGCGTTGTAGCTGTGGGGCCGTCGCCGGTTGTAGTAGTCCATCAGGTAAAAACTGATATCTTTCATTGCTTCTCCCCTGGAGCTATATCCGGTCACGGGTACCCACTCGGTTTTCAAACTGCGGAACAAGCGCTCCATCGGTGCATTGTCCCAGCAGTTGCCGCGGCGACTCATGCTTTGGGTCATACGATAACGCCACAGATGTTGCCGAAACTGGCGGCTGGTGTATTGGCTGCCCTGATCGGAGTGGAACATTACACCCTGTGGTCGTCCCCGTTGTTCATACGCCATGGTCAGCGCTTTGGTTGCCAATGTCGCATCGGGTTTATCCGACAGCGCCCAGCCGACCACGCGACGCCGGTACAGGTCGAGCACGACCGCCAGATAGCACCAGCAACTGCCCGCCCAGATGTAGGTGATATCCCCACACCAGACGTGATTGGGGCCACTCACCTTGAACTGACGGCTCAGGCGATTTGGGATATCGAGTCGTTCAACCGTGGCCTGTCTGTAGGCGTGAGCTCCGGGCTGCTTGCTTATCAACTGGGCTTCCTGCATCAATCTTCTGATCTTGAAGCGACCGATACGATACCCCAGCTCCCGCATCATCCGGACCAGGGTACGGCTGCCGGCAGCACCGCGGCTGAGCCGGAACAGCCGCTTGATGTCGCTGCGCAGCGCCATGCGCTCAGGGTCAGGGCCTTGTTGCCGTTGCCTGTATTCGTAGTAACTGGATAGAGCGATATCGAACACTGAACAGACCAATTCGACTGCACCATGCTCCCTCAACTGGTCTATCAGCGCGTACGTTCGAGTTCGTCCGACATTAAGAGAGCTGTGGCCTTTTTTAAAATTGCCTTTTCTCGCTCAAGGCGGTTAATCCGGGCCTCCAATTCCTGAATTTTCTGCTGCTCCGGTGTCAGCGCTTTGGAACTTGGCGTCAGCCCGCCACGCTCCGCTCTCAACTGCTCAACCCAGCGGCGCATGGCGGTTTCACCCACATCAACTGCACGGCAGGCTTCCGGAACTGAATAATTCTGGTCGAGTACCAGGCAAGCAGCCTCATGCTTGAACTCTGGCGAATAAGTACGACGATTTCTGGTCATTGAACACCTCTTTTAGTGTGGCAATTTTACCACCTTAATGGGTGTCCGGAATTATTAGACCACTACACTCACCCTGCTCGACCGAAGCAGCCTCGCTATCCCTACCTCGGCTACGCGCCCAAGCTCATCGTCCTCGGCGGCTCCGAAGGGGGGAATTGGCAGTGCAACAGTCCGGCTTTTGCTTTTCCATTCCGGAATGCGATGAACACTCCAATAGCTAGAGGGGAACGCCCTGAATTGGCACTGCCGCACCAGTGACCATCGGCGACAAGGATGTCGCCGGTGAGCCTCCATGGACGGACTCGTGGCGTGTCACGGGTGTGGCAGTGCGAAAGCCCACTGCAAGTGATTAATTGCATCTAATGCTGGATGTCAGGACAAAGCACAAGATAGCCGCTGTGCCAGCGGCACAAAGTCGTGGGCCTCCAGCCGGGGGCGCCTAGCCCACCCCCGGCCAAAAGGGGCTCAACAGCAATAACAACGTCCCTGTTTAACAGCCAGCTCGCCAATCCCTGGCTCGCGCTCAGGAGCATGTTACTGCGTGACCTTCGCCCTCTTGGATCACCCTGCCGCCCCCAACCGGAGCCGACAGCTCCTCGGCTTTATGGGCGAAACGGCCAACGCGACAGACTCTCGGATTTACGTCCATGTAAATCCACCCCAGCTCGGCTCCATGCCTCGCGTTCGTGAGCTTGTCGCTGCGCGACACTCACCCTGCTCGAGTGTCGCTACCTCGGCTTCCTGCCTCGGTTGTTGCCGTTTCTTGCCCAACACCCTCGACTCTGGCTCCTGCTTCGTCCTAACTCCTGCATCCATGCAGTCGTCGGCGGCTCCGAAGGGGGGAATTGGCGATGCAACAGTCCGGCTTTTGCTTTTTCCATTCGGGAATACGATGAACACTCCAATAGCCAGAGGGGAACGCCCTGAATTGGCACTGCCGCACCAGTGACCGTCCGAACCATGGGCGCTCAATGACCAGGATGGAGGAAATGTCAGTTTTGTCAGTAACAAAACAGACGGAGCCAACCGTACTTTGGTGCATCTATGTACAGCACTTAGCGGATGGGAGCTGCGGCGTCGCTAGCGATGAAAAAAGGCGCCATTGGCGCCTTGGTGAGGTTCAGTTTCTGGGGAAATGACTCAGGGTCAGTTCGGCCACCTGCATCAGCTCTTCGGCTGTGGCGCCGTTGGTGGCCTGGATGGCCATGCCCTGCAGTACAGTGCCTATGTAGCGGGCGAGCACACCGGCATCAGTGCCTTTTGGCAGATCGCCATCCTGCTGGGCCTGCAACAAACGCTGATGCAGTGCCTCTTCGCCTTTGCGGCGGCGGCCCATCAAGGCTTCCTTGACCGATTGGCCCGACTCGCTGCAGGCCAGGGCGCCCTGGACCATAAGGCAGCCATTGGGATGATTTTTGTCAGCCAGACTGGTGGCCGACCCCATCAACATGTGGCGCACCACCTCATAGGCCGTTGGCTGCGCCAGGGCAGGGTAGAAGCAGGCGTCGGGGCGGTTTTCATACAGCTCAGTGGCCTTGAGAAACAGCTGTTCCTTGTTGCCGAAGGCGCAATAGAGACTGGGTTTGCTGATCCCCATGGCCTGGGTCAAATCCGTCAGCGAGGTGCCTTCGTAGCCCTTACGCCAGAAGAGTTCCAGCGCCTTGGCGAGGGCCTCTTCCATATCGAAGGCACGGGGTCGTCCCACACAGGGGCCGGGCCTGCTAGTGGCTTTGCTATCTGCTACCTGAGCTTCGTTCGCCTCAGCATCGCTTGCCTTGGCATCAAGTGTTTGGGCATCGACAGACATGGGCGTTCTCCTCAAATGGTGGCTTGCTACGACTTTTGGCTGTTGCGGATAGCTGGGCGCCTAGGATAAGGCCCGATGGGGACCCTGTCCAGCCTGTGAGTCCCCTGCCGCCGCAATCAATACCTGTGCGGGCTCCACTCCTTGCCCCTGAGCGACTCCTTGCCCCTGTGCATCTCAGAGCCCCAGCAATAGTTGGCGCCATGTTGCTGCTGTCTCACCTTACAGTGATTCAGTGTCAGTCTGACACAGGGGCTGAAATAATAATATACCGATTGGTAAAAAATACTTTGACTCCTGTGGCCGGATCTATATATTACCGATCGGTACAGATAATTTGTACCATTTGGTAGCAAATTTTTCTTCACCGGTTTGGAACCGGTGCACATGCAGAGAGGGGCATGCTATGAGCCATAAACTTCAACTTCGTTTTGCCGGGGTGGCACTGGCTGCCCTGTGGCTGCTCGCGGGATGCGGCCAGTCCCAGGCCGAGGGTGCTCAGGCACCCGTTGCGCCCTCTGTGGATGTGGCCCAGGTGCTGGAAGAGAGCATCACAGAATGGGACGAATTTACCGGACGTTTGCAGGCGCCTGAGCAGGTACTGCTGATCCCCAGGGTGTCGGGTTATCTGCAGGGAGTGCGTTTCCGTGAAGGTGCCCTGGTCAAGCAGGGTGAAGTGCTGTTCCAGATAGAGTCAGCGCCCTTTGAGGCCGAAGTTGCCAGGCTCAAGGCCGAACTGGCCAGTGCCGAAAGTGCCGAGGTGCTGGCCCGCAATGACTATGCCCGTGCCGAACAACTGTTTGCCAGCAAGGCGGTGTCAGCCGAATTGCTGGACGGGCGTCTGGCCCAGAAACGCCAGGCGGCAGCCAATGTGGCCTCGGTAAAAGCGGCGTTGGTGAGGGCGGAGTTGGACTTGTCCTACACCCAGGTGAAAGCGCCCATCAGCGGCCGGGTGTCCATCGCCAACGTGACAGCCGGCAACTATGTGTCCGCAGGTCAAACCGAGCTGACCCGACTGGTGTCCACCGACAACATGTATGCCTACTTCGACGTGGATGAACAGACCTACCTCAAGTACGCCGCCCTGTCCCGGGCCCGCCAGCTGCAGGATCCCCGCGCCGGAGGCAACCCGGTATTCATGTCGCTGGTGAACGAGACGGGCTTTGGCCACCAGGGCCAGATTGATTTCGTCGACAACAGCCTCAATGCCCAGACCGGCACCATTCGTGTCCGGGCCAGTTTCGACAACAGTGACGGTGCTTTGCTGCCGGGCCTGTTTGCCAAGGTGCGCCTGGCGGGCAGCAAGCGCTACCAGGGCATTTTGGTGGACGACAAGGCCATTGGCACTGACTTGGGCAGCAAGTATGTACTGCTGCTGGATGAGAACAACAGTCTGGTTTACCGCCAGGTGCAGCTGGGTGAGAAGGTGGCCGGGCTGCGCATTATCCGCAGTGGCCTGACTGCCGGCGATCGCATAGTGGTCAACGGCCTGCAAAGGGTCAGACCGACCATGCAGGTACAGCCAAACATGGTTGAGATGGCCGCCGAAGAGATTATTGAAAACCTGCGCCGCCAACAGGCGGGGCTGTTTGCCGACAGCCCTGAGCTCGCGAAAAGTTCTGGGCTCGCGAAAAGTTCTGAGCTGGCTAACAGCCCTGAGCTGGCGAAAAGCCTTGAGCAAGTAAACAACCCTGAGCTGGCCGGCAGCCTTGAGCCAGCGGTTAATCGCAAAACAGCCCTGAGCCCAACAGCCTTGAACAAGTAAACCGGTCGCTGAGGAAAGAAGTTATGTTGTCACAGTTTTTTATCAGGCGACCCATATTCGCCGCAGTGCTGTCGCTGCTGTTTTTCATCACCGGGGCCATTGCCGTCTGGCAACTGCCCATCACAGAATATCCCGAGGTGGTGCCGCCGACCGTGGTGGTCACCGCCAGCTACCCCGGTGCCAATCCCAAGGTGATCGCCGAAACCGTGGCCTCGCCACTGGAGCAGGAAGTCAACGGGGTGGAGAACATGCTGTACATGTCCTCCCAGGCCACCGCCGATGGCCGCATGACCCTGACCATCACCTTTGCCATTGGCACGGATGTGGACCGGGCCCAGGCCCAGGTGCAGAGCCGGGTCGACCGGGCCAAGCCCCGTTTGCCCCAGGAAGTGCAACGCCTGGGGGTGGTGACCGAGAAATCGTCACCGGACCTGACCATGGTGGTGCACCTGACCTCACCGGACAAGCGCTATGACATGCTGTACCTGTCCAACTACGCCGCGCTCAACGTCAAGGACGAGCTGGCGAGGATCAAGGGCGTAGGGTCGGTGCAATTGTTCGGTGCCGGTGAATACAGCCTGCGTATTTGGCTCGATCCCAACAAGGTCCAGGCCCTGGGGCTGTCGGCCGGTGATGTGGTGGCCGCGGTGCGGGAGCAAAACCAGCAGGCCGCCGCCGGCAGCCTGGGGGCCCAGCCCAGCGGCAGCGCCGACTTCCAGTTGCTGATCAACGTCAAGGGCCGCCTCAGCGAGCTGAGCGAATTTGAAGACATCATTATCCGCGTCGGTCAGGATGGTGAGATAGTGCGCCTCAAAGACGTGGCCCGGGTAGAGCTGGGGGCCTCCAGCTACGCCCTGCGTTCACTGCTGGACAATCAGGATGCCGTGGCGATTCCGATTTTCCAGGCATCCGGCTCCAATGCCATTCAGATCTCCGACGATGTCCGCGCCCGTATGGCCGAACTGTCCCTGGGTTTTCCCGAGGGACTCAATTATGAAATTGTCTACGATCCGACCGTGTTTGTGCGTGATTCCATCAAGGCCGTGGTCAAAACCCTGCTGGAAGCCATCTTGCTGGTGGTGCTGGTGGTGGTGCTGTTCCTGCAGACCTGGCGCGCGTCCATCATTCCCCTGGTGGCCGTGCCCGTATCCCTGGTGGGTACCTTTGCGGTGATGCACCTGATGGGCTTTTCACTCAATGCCCTGTCGCTGTTTGGCTTGGTGCTGGCCATAGGCATTGTGGTGGATGATGCCATTGTGGTGGTGGAAAACGTCGAGCGCAACATAGCCAACGGTCTCTCGCCCATGGCGGCCACCGAGCGTGCCATGCGCGAGGTGACGGGCCCCATTGTGGCCACCACCCTGGTGTTGGCGGCGGTGTTTATTCCCACCGCCTTTATGAGTGGCCTGACGGGGCAGTTCTACAAACAGTTTGCCCTGACCATCACCATCTCCACCTTTATCTCGGCCATCAACTCCCTGACCCTGAGCCCGGCGCTGTCGGCGCTGTTGCTCAAGGGTCATGATGCGCCCAAGGATGCCCTGACCCGCTTGATGGACAGGCTGTTCGGTACCTGGCTGTTTGCCCCCTTCAATCGCCTGTTCAACAGGGCCTCCGCGGGCTACGGTTTTGTGGTGCGCAAGGTGATTCGTTTCGGCGCCATAGTGGGCCTGCTGTATCTGGCTCTGGTGGCCGCCACCGGGGTGCTGTTTGTCAAAACCCCCACCGGCTATGTGCCGGGGCAGGACAAGCAATATCTGGTGGCCTTTGCCCAGTTGCCGGATGCGGCCTCGCTGGCCCGCACCGATGAGGTGATCAAACGCATGTCGGCCATAGCCCTGGACTATCCCGGTGTGGCCCATTCTGTAGCCTTCCCCGGTCTGTCCATCAACGGCTTCACCAACAGCACCAACGCCGGTGTGGTGTTTGTGGCCCTGGATGATTTCGACAAGCGCCAGGGACCTGAGCAGTCCGCCGGTGCCATCGCCATGGCGCTGAACCAGCAGTTTGCCGCCATTCAGGATGCCTATATCGCCATCTTCCCGCCACCACCTGTGCAGGGACTCGGCACCATAGGCGGTTTCAGGCTGCAAATTCAGGACAGAGCCAACCTGGGCTATGAGGCCCTGTATCAGGTGGCGATGCAGGTGATGTACAAGGCCTGGTCTACCCCAGAGCTGGCCGGGGTGTTCTCCAGCTATCAGGTGAACGTGCCGCAGCTGGAGCTGGAAGTGGACAGGACCAAGGCCAAACAACAGGCCGTATCGCTGGATCAGGTATTCCAGACGCTGCAGACCTATATGGGCTCGACCTATGTGAATGACTTCAACCGCTTTGGTCGCACCTATCAGGTGAACATGCAGGCCGATGAGGCCTTCCGCCAGAGCCCTGAGCAAATCCGCCAGCTGAAGTTGCCCAATGCCCATGGCGACATGGTACCGCTCGGCTCCTTTATCAAGGTGAGCCAGAGTGCGGGACCGGATCGGGTGATGCACTACAACGGCTTTGTCACCGCCGAGATCAACGGTGGTCCGGCGCCGGGATACAGCTCAGGTGAGGCCCAGGCCGCCATAGATAAAATCCTGGCCGAGACCCTGCCACCCGGCATGACCTATGAGTGGACCGAGCTGACCTACCAGCAGATCCTGGCCGGTAACGCGGGCCTGCTGATCTACCCCCTGGTGATCCTGCTGGTGTTCATGGTGCTCGCGGCCCAGTACGAAAGCCTGAGTCTGCCACTGGCCATCATACTCATCATACCTATGACCTTGCTGTCGGCGCTGAGTGGGGTGCTGCTGTGGGGCAGTGACAACAACATCTTCACCCAGATAGGCCTGATAGTGCTGGTGGGGCTGGCAACCAAGAATGCCATCCTGATAGTGGAGTTCGCCAAGGAGAAGCAGGATCACGGCATGGCGCCCATGGAGGCCATTCTCGAGGCGGCGCGGCTGCGACTCAGGCCCATACTGATGACCTCCATCGCCTTCATCATGGGTGTGGTTCCCATGGTGTACTCCAGCGGTGCCGGCGCCGAGATGCGCCAGGCCATGGGCGTGGCGGTATTCGCCGGCATGATAGGTGTGACCCTGTTTGGTCTGCTGCTGACGCCACTGTTCTACTACGGTCTCAACCGTCGTAAGGCCAGACAGGCCGCCCTGGTCGCAGTGGAGGCCGAGGCCGCGTAACCCATTGCGGGGCCGCCATTTATGCCGTTGGCGGCGGCCCCGAATCCTTTCCCGATGCAACCCACTGGCAGTGTTTGGCCTGGCCTTCACTGCCTTTTTTATTTATCAGCCTGAAGCGGGCCAGGGACTTTTTCACAAGTCCAAGGGGCAAGCTATAGTTAGTTGGACAGGTCTGGATTGTCGGGAGACAGCGGGACCGGTTAGTGATTGTGGAGGTGTGTATGCACTACGGAAGCTGTCATTCTCCATCCGCTATTGCGGTTCAGTTCTGGCTTGGCCTTGCCCTGATGCTGGGTTCCATGGCTGCCCTGGCCGAGGCCCGCCAGGACACTCCCGCCATGTTGCGCCTGAGTGTCGGCCAGACTGGGATAGACACCGCCGAGGGCAGGGAGCCCTGGCACATAGGCCTGGATTATCGCTGGCAGCCCATGGGCAGTTGGGAGCTGGTGCCGTCGATTGGGGTGTTGTGGATCAACGGTGGAGCCCATTATGTTTATGCCGAGCTTAAGCGTGACTTCCTGTTCGATAACGGCTGGGTGCTGACCCCGAGCTTTGCCGCCGGCGCCTTTGATGACAGCGAGGAGCTGCAACTTGGCAATGAGCTGGAGTTTCGCTCGGGCCTGGAGCTGGGCTATCGCTTTGACAACCACTACCGCCTGGGGCTGGGGGTATTTCACACCTCCAACGGCGGGATCAGCGACAAAAATCCCGGTACCGAATCTGTGCTTTTGTCTTTGAGTATGCCCATGTAAGGCGGTTTGCGGGAAAAGTGCCAATAAAAAAGGGATGAGCCAGGCTCATCCCTTTTGTGTTCCCAATGTGCACAGATCAGAGTCTGTCCAGCACCGCCTGGGTGAAGTCTGTGGTGCCATGGGTGCCACCGAGATCGCGGGTGGTGCGGTCACCTTCGGCAATTACGGCAGAAACCGCGTTGCGGATGGCGGCGGCCTTGTCGGCCATACCCAGGTATTCCAGCATCTGGATGGAGGCCAAGATCACAGAGGTGGGGTTGGCCAGGTTTTTACCGGCAATGTCCGGGGCGCTGCCGTGTACCGCTTCGAAAATTGCGGCATCGCGGCCTATGTTGGCACCGGGTGCCATACCCAGACCACCCACCAGACCGGCACACAGATCCGACAAAATGTCACCGAACAGGTTGGTGGTGACTATCACGTCGAAGTTTTCCGGATTCATCACCAGCTTCATGCAGGTGGCGTCCACTATCATTTCTTCGGTGATGATGTCGGGATAACGCTGGCTCACTTCACGGGCCACCTTCAGGAACAGGCCTGAAGTGGATTTCATGATGTTGGCCTTGTGTACTATGGTCACCTTCTTGCGACCTTCTTTACGGGCCAGCTCGTAGGCGAAAGTGGTGATCTGCTCGGCGCCCTGACGGGTGATGACGCTGGTGGCTTCGGCTGTGCTGCCGTCTTCGGACACCTTCTGGCCGTAACCAGAGTACATGCCCTCAGTGTTCTCACGCACTGTGATGATGTCGATATTGTCGTATCTTGCCTGGGTGCCTTTGAAAGACAGTACAGGGCGCACGTTGGCATATAGGCCAAACTTCTTGCGCAGCGTCACGTTGATGGAGGTAAAACCTTCACCCACCGGCGTGGTCAGGGGTCCTTTAAGTGTGATACGGTTCTTTTCAATAAGATCCAAAGTACGCTGTGGCAGCAGTTCACCGTGCTTTTCCAGTGCCGTCAGGCCCGCATCGGCAAATTCGTATTCGAAATCGCAGCCTGCCTTGTCGAGGATCTTGAGGGCAGAATCTATGATGCTGGGACCGATCCCATCGCCAGGGATCACGGTAATCGTTCTTTTTGACATGGAGAATCCTTCCACGGTTGGTGGTTACTGCTATTGACCTGCCTTGGAAACCAAGGTAGGACAGGATATTTCGCGATATTTATCTGTAGTATTTTAACCACTTTAAATCACTTTTCACAGGGAAAGGTGAGCAAACACTCGGTTTTTTATCTTGGCCAAAATGCGTAAAATCAGGCTAAGAGCTTGATTTAAGGCCAAAGGCTTAAAAAGTCGACTTTAGTCTAATAACAACGAAAAAGAGAATGATTTTGAAGACACTTCCCCTCGTTCGGGCCCTGGCCCTGTGTTTGGGTACAGGTTTTTGGGGCCAGTCGCTGGCGACGCCCCAGACACTGTCCCTGCAGGACATTATGGCCTTTGAAACCGCCAAAACACCTGTGCTGGCCGACAATGGCAACAGTTTTGCTGTGGAGCTGGAGCCGGATCGCGGTGACAGCCGTACCCTGGTGCAAACCCTGGATAAAAACGCCAGTTACAGCATAGCAGGTGCCTCGGCACCCATACTCAGTGCCGATGGCCGATTTGCCGCCATGAAGCTGGCGCCGTCGCTGCTGGCCATGGAAAGCAGTGACGCCAAGGCCAAAAAAGCCCTCAAGGCCGGCATGGTGCTGTTGGACCTGACCACGGGGGCCGAGCAGCGTTTCGAACGGGTCAAGAGTTTTGCCTTCTCGGAGCAGGGCGATCTGCTGGCCATCTGGTTTGAGGTCGAGGAAGAGAAAAAAGCTGAGGATAAAAAGGTTGAGGAGCCCAAACAGGAGCCGCAATCCCCGACCGAGCCGGAAAAGAGCAAGGCAGCCAATTCCAACAAGACATCAAAGCCCAACAAGGCCGATGCCGGCTCCGAGCTGACCCTGATTGCGCTCGGCAGTGGTAAGCAACTCAGTTTCTCTGATGTCACGGGTTACAGCTTTGCCCGGGAGACAATGGCGGTGGCCCTGGTCCGTAACCAGAGTGGCGATACGCCGCTGCACCAGCTGTTATTGCTGAGTGGCAACACGCTTTCGTCCCGCACCCTGCTGGACTCAAAGGATCAGCATCTGGGGGCGCTGGCCCTGAGTCCCGACGGCAAGGCGGTTGCCCTGACCCTGGGGGATGCCGCAGTCGATACCGACGAGCGGGAGTACCAGTTGCTGCTTATCGATGACAGCGGCAAACGCAAGCTGGCCGCCAGGGACAAAGACTGGACCCTGAACCGCTACGGCTCGGTGCAATTTTCCCGGGATGGCAAACGGGTGTTTGTCGGCCGGGTGCCAGAGGTCAGCAAGCCCATCAGTCGCAAACAATTCAAGACAGAGGCAGATCTGCGCGACGAGGCCATACTGCAAGACAATCGCGGTCTTAAGGTGTGGCACAGTAAGGATCCCTTGATAAAGCCAAACGAAATCAAGGAATACAGTAAGGAAGTTGAGCGCACCTATCTGGCTGTGTGGCATCTGGGCAAGGACGCGGGCAATAAGCTGGTGCAGCTGGCCGACAGTCAGGTGCCGGATGTGACAGTGACCGAGCAGCGCCGTTTCCTGCTGGGTTCAAGCAACAAGCCCTACCAACTGATGAGCACCTGGGCCGGGGCCTTCCGGGACTATTACCTGGTGGACCTCGACACAGGACGCAAGCAGTTGCTGGTGGCGCAACTGGAGTCCGACAACGAACCCACCCTGTCCGGCGATGGCCGCTTTCTGGCCTATTTCCAGCAAGGACAGGTGTATCTCTATGATATTGCTGCCGGGCGTCGCTTCAATTTAAGCGGCAAGCTCAAGGTCAGCTTTGCCGATGAAGATCACGACTATCCCTCCAGTGCCCCCGGCTATGGTTTTGGCCCCTGGTTGGAGGACGGTGCCGGGATCCTGGTGTATGACAAGTACGATATCTGGCAATTCGACAGCCGCAGCCACGAGGGCTTTATGCTGACCGGTGGTGAAGGTCGCAGGCTGCAGCTGCAACTGCGGGTGGCGGGTCTGGTGGAAGACCCTCTGCAACCTTCGACCATTAAGCCGGGAGAGACCCTGCTGCTGCACGGTTACGGCTGGGCCTCCAAGGCAGACAGCTTCTGGCAGGCCAGGGTCGGCAGCGCCGGTATCAAGCCGCTGTTGCAAGAAGAGCAGAAACTCACAGTGCTGGCCCGTGCCAAGCACAGTGAACAAATCTTGTTCAGCAAGGAGCGCTACGATCGCTATCCGGATATCCATAGCGCCAAGCTGGCGCAAGTGGCTCAAGCGGTGCAGCAAACGGATCTCGATGCCCAGCGGCGCCAATTTGGCTGGGGCCAATCCGAGCTGGTGCATTGGACCAACACAGATGGCAAACTGCTGGACGGCGTGCTCATCAAGCCTGTGGGTTATCAGGAGGGTAAACGCTATCCCGTGCTGGTGTACTTCTACCGCTTTATGAGCGATCGCCTGCATGCTTTCCCGCAAATGCAGGTGAACCACAGGCCCAATTTTGCCTGGTACGCCGCCAACGGCTACGCCATCTTCCTGCCGGATATCCGCTTTGAGATAGGTTACCCGGGCAACAGTTCGGTGCAGGCCCTGACCTCCGGGGTGCAAAAGCTGATTGAAATGGGCGTTGCCGATCCCAAGGCCGTGGGTCTGCAGGGCCATTCCTGGGGCGGTTATCAGACGGCCTTTGCCGTGACCCAAACCAATCTGTTTGCCGCCGCGGTCACCGGTGCCCCGGTGGCCAACATGACCAGTGCCTACAGTGGTATCCGCCTCGGCACAGGATTGGCACGCCAGTTCCAGTATGAAACCGGTCAGAGCCGCATCGGCGAGAGCTTGATGAGTGCGCCGCAGAAGTACATTGAAAACTCACCGGTATTTTATGTGGATCGCATTAAAACGCCGATGATGATCATGTTCGGTGACAGGGATGACGCCGTGCCTTGGGAGCAGGGCATTGAGCTGTACCTGGCCATGCGCCGGGCGGGTAAAGAGGTGGTGTTTTTGCAATATGAGGATGAACCGCACCATCTGAAAAAGTACCCCAACAAGCTCGATTACAGCCTGAAAATGATGGCTTTCTTCGATCACTTCCTCAAAGGGGCACCCGCCCCGGAGTGGCTGGAGAAAGGCGAGCCCTACCGGGAGTTTAAGGACGCCGAATAATGCAAAAAGCCACCTCAGGGTGGCTTTTTTGTGGCTTGCGTTTGGCGGTTTTACATTGCCCTGAATTCTGGACTCTTATCACAACACCTTGGCAATGGGGGCAGCCTGGAACAGCTGGTAGCTGTCATCGCCCCAGGCGATCAGCTTATTGTCCTTGAACAGCAGTGGGGTGCACTCATCCTTGGTGGTCTCGCCGTCGGATTTTTCATGGTGGGTGCGGTAAAAAAGCACCTGCAGCTGGGCGCCCTCGGTATTCTTGGCTTCGGAAAAATTGGCCTTGCCCATGATCTGACGCACTTCGTCTATATCCAGGCCCAGATTCAGCTCGGTCAACTGCCGCTGGTTATAGGCCTGTCTGTCTTCCCAATCCATTTCATCGGGGGTGGGCTTGTAGCCCAGGGCGGCCACGCCGACAAAGACCAGGTAGGCCGCGAAAACGCCGCCTATGACAACGGGGGCAGAGGGTTTCATCTGTGGTGCATTCCTTGTGACTTAACAGGATCCGTGGAAGCGCAGGCAGTGGATCCTTCGCCGCGCTCCAATATTGGCGCTAAAGATAACCGAGCAGGGGATAATGGTAAATACAATGTCGCATTTGTTAACAATTTTGACTGATTTTCTGCTGTTCATTATCCAAGACGCAACTGCGCCAGCGACAGGTTGAGCGGCATATCCGTCTGCAGTTTGGCCAGCTTGTAACTGAGGCGGGCCATGTCCCGACCTTCCTCAAGCTTTTTGGCTTGCTTGGCACCCAGGGTATTGAGCGACTGATACAGGTTGGCCAGGCTGCGGTAGGTCTTGAGTAATTCTGCCGCTGACTTGGGGCCTATGCCGGCTATCCCGGGGATCTTGTTGCCGCTGTCACCGGCCAGGGCGATAAAATCGAGCAATTGACTGCGCTGTACTCCCAGCTTCTGTTCCAGGGCGGCCATGTCGAGAAATTGCTGGGCAAAGTGATCCCACTGGCGGATGTTGGGATGGGTCAGCTGGGCCAGCCCCTTGTCGGTGGACACTATGATGGCCTCGCCGCCGCGACCGACAAGTTTGGTGGCCAGGGTGGCAATCACATCATCGGCTTCACTGTCGGCATTAACCGACACCAGGCCCTGGGCCAGCAGCGCCTGTTTGATGGCCGGTAAGCCGGCTGCCAGGGCTTCCGGCATGGGTTTGCGACCTTTTTTATAGTCGGGATACAGGCGTTTGCGCCAGGACTCCTGATCGCCGTCCCAGACCAGGGCACAGTGGCTTGGTGCGTGAAAGGCGATCAATTTGCGACAGGCCCCGAGCAGTCGATTCTCCAGGGCTGCCATATCGGCCTCATCCGGTTGCGCCGCATGAATGCGGCGGGTGAGATTGAGGCCATCTATTATCAGCAGTTTGTTCATTTAATAATGCGGTAGCAGGGGTGATATTCTGTGCCCGGCAGCTTCATGCGCTGCTGTTTGATAAAGGCCGCCAGCAGTTGATCCATCAGGTCCATCAGCTTGCGGTCGCCCTTAAGTTCAAAGGGACCGCTGCGCTTGATGAGCTTCATGGTTTCGGCCTTGACGTTGCCGGCCACTATACCGGAAAAGGCCCGCCGCAGCTGAGCCGCCAGATCCGCCTTGTTGCTCTGGAAGAACAGGTGCAGATTGGCCATGGCATCGTGATCCGGATAGAAGGGCAGCTGGAACTCGGGTTCAATTTTCAATGACCATTGGTAGGGATAGGCATCGCCATTGGCCTTGCGGAAGGCTTTAACCTCTTCCATGCCCTGTTTCATTATCCTGGCCACCTGAACCGGGTCGTCCACCACTATGCGATACTTGCTCTGGGCCTCATCGCCCAGGGTGGCGCCGATAAATTCATCAATCTTGGTGAAGTACTCGGCACTCTCTTTCGGGCCGGTCAGCACCAGAGGGAAGGGGATCTGCTCGTTGGCCTTGTTGAGCAGAATACCAAGCAGGTACAGGAGTTCTTCGGCGGTGCCGGCACCACCGGGGAAGATCACTATGCCATGGCCCAGGCGCACGAAGGCTTCGAGGCGCTTTTCTATGTCCGGAAGGATTACCAGCTCGTTGACTATCTGGTTTGGCGGCTCGGCAGCTATGATGCTGGGTTCGGTCAGGCCTATGTAGCGGGCATTGCAGACCCGCTGTTTGGCGTGGCCTATGGCGGCGCCCTTCATGGGCCCCTCCATGGCGCCTGGACCACAACCGGTACAGATATCCAGCCCCCTGAGCCCCAGCTGATAACCCACCTCGCGGGTGTACTGGTACTCTATGGGATTGATGCTGTGACCGCCCCAGCACACCACCACATTGGGATCGTTCTTGGTGGGCAGGGCCCTGGCGTTGCGCAGTATGTCGAACACCACGTTGGTGATGTGGCTGGCGTTGGTCAGGTTGATGTGCTTGAGGTTGTCGTACTTGTCGCTGATATAGAGAATGTCCCGCAGCACGGCAAACAGGTGCTCCTGAATACCGGCGATGATCTGGCCATCGACGAATGCCTGCTCGGGGGGATTCACCAGTTCGAGTTTGATGCCGCGTTCCCGCTGCAAAATATTGATTTCAAAGTCTTTGTATTGGTCAAACAGCTCTGCAGAGCTGTCGCTTTCCAAACCTGAGGCCAGCACGGCCAGGGAACAATTGCGGTAGAGTTGGTAGAGTTCGCTTTTAGCGCTTTGTTTGAGACGATCCACTTCCAGCTGTGAAAGCTGATCCATGCTGCCCCTTGGGCTTACTTTTACAATCATGACAACTCCTTGGCAGGACAGGAGTCGCATGGTGGGCCTGGGGCCCACCGGGAGGCTCAGATGTCGATAATGACTCTGTCTCTGCTCTGATGCTTGGCTTTATAGAGGGCTGCGTCGGCTCGCTCGAAGGTCTCCTGAATGAGCTCATTTTCCATAATTTGCGCAGCGCCTATAGATACTGTAACTGTAATGCGCTGATTTTTAAATTTAAATGGAATATTTTTTACTTTTTCACGCACCCTGTTTAAAAGTTGCTCAATGTCGTTGGCAGACACGTCAGGGATCAACATGACAAATTCTTCGCCGCCGTAGCGGGCAACAAACTCTGTATCCCGCAGCGAGTTTTTCAGCGCCATGGCGATAACCTGCAGTGTTTTGTCACCGGTACTGTGGCCAAAGTTATCGTTGATGGACTTGAAATGATCTATGTCGGCCACCGCCACCCAAACCGGGTGTTTATTGCGCTGGAAGTTGCGGAACTCCAGCTCCATCCTTTCTTCCATGGCCGCACGGTTGGGCAACTGGGTGAGGGGATCGAGCAGGTTGAGTTTCTGTTGTTCGAACAGACGCTCCTTATAGTTGCAGGCTTCTTCGCTGAGATCGTTCAGCTCCTTGCGCATGGTTTCCATGGACTTGCGCAGCAGTGCCTGTTCCCTTTGTTCAAGGGCCTCTTTTCGGGCGAGTACCGCACGCAAGCTGGCCAGGTGCTCGGTGATTTGGGCCTTGAGCTGGCCTAAGTCATCGGTATCCAATACCGCATCACCGACGCAGTCGACCCGATTGTCGATTTCCCGGTTCAGCTGGTGTCTCAGCTGGTGGCTGCGCTGGGCATGGTTATAGGAGTCGCTGACCACCTCGCGCACCGCCGACAGGGCATCGTTGAGGGCGTAGAGGAATTCCTGGGAAGCACTCTTTTCCCGGGCGATATTGTCCATCAGCAGTGACAATATGGTCTGGTAGGCATCGAGCAGATTTTCTACTTCGACATCGACCGCCAGCATTTCCTTGATTACCAGCACCTGGTCGCGCTGATCCTTGCGGAAATCCAATTCGGCAATCATCTGCGCCAACTCCTGGCCCAGTTGCCTGTGTTTGGGCAGGACGCTCAGCTTCTCGCCGGTCTCGAATTGCTGCGCCAATATGTCTTCATAGAAGCTGACCAGCTGCTCCACCTTGGGAATGTAGTCCCAGACTGTGTGGAAGGGTTTGGCCAGTTCCTGTTTGAAGTATTTGACTTCACGCTTGAGCTTGTCGGGGGCGGAATCTACGCGCTGGATTTGCCGAATGACGCGGCTGAGACCGGCGCGGCTTTCTTCCAGTTTGCCCATCACATGGTGGTATTGGCCCTTAAGCAGGCGTTCAACCTCCACCAATTCCGGCAGGGCATCATCCAGGCGCTCGAAGGTGCTGAGGTTATGGCGCAGTTTGGCGAGTTTATTATCCAGTTCCAGATTTTGGCCCTTACAGGCCAGACTCAAATTCCCGATGAATTGCAACAGGGTCTGCAGTTTTGCATTTCTGTCTTCATTGAGTTCATCCAGAGACACCTTGGCCGAGTGAAGCTTTTGCTTCAGCAAGGTGATCTGGGAAATCGTTGTATTTGAGTCCTTCATCCGGAAGTGATTCCTGCCACAAAGCCCATGAAATGGGTGGTTTTACCGTACGCTAATGCCGCAATCTTGCCCGTTAATGGTATAGCAATCCAAGGAGAGTGCAACTGGCTTGCAGCTCCCCCGGACGCAGAACTGATTGACCGCTCACAATTTGCTGCCTTATTCCGTGGCCGCCGCACCGGGCCAGCAAATCGCCTCCCGATCGCCGTTGGTTTCAATTCTTACCAGCCCGCGGCTGAGGGCTTTTTCCACATGCAGATACAGAGGCGGGGAGAAAATCGCCGCCGGGGCGAAGTCCAGTGCCCGCAAGCTGACGAAAATGCTCTGTTTGCTGTCGAGACTGAGACTGCCGGCGAGGGCCATCTGCAGGGTTTCGAACAGCACCTGGGGAGTCAGGCGGATTTCCTTGTTGGCCATCAAAGGCAATCTTATCAGCCCCAGTCGCAGTTCCTTGAGGCCGAGCTGGCCTTCCAGGGTATCGATCAGCTGCTGTGGTTGTTCCACATCCTGATGACAACACAGCAGGAAGGTACCCGGGCGCACCAGAAACACACGGCAATCCAGGGCCTGCTCCAGGCTTCGCTGTTGCTGCTGGCTTAGCTGGATATACCTGTGCAAACCCAGTTCCAAATCCGGCTGTTGCTTGCCCCACAGGGACAGCAAAACCAAGGACTGCACGTTTGAGGCAGGCTGTGACAGGTAGTCGATAAAGCCGCGATACCCCGGCAGTTCGGTCAGGGCGTCCTGGGGCATTTGCTGCTGCAGGCGCTTGAGACGGCGCTTGTCCAGACGGCGGCTGCGGGCGAGGAAATACAGGGCTATGAGGGCCACCAGACTCAGGGCGATGAATGCGAACACCTGACTGGTACGGCTGTCCAGCGCTTTGCCTATATCCTGTAATTGCCCCTGCTGCAGTGCCAAATCCAGCTTGAGTTTCTGCTCGGTCAATACCGAACCGGACTGTTCTGTCTCCTCAGGTTTGGTGGGATGTTGCTTCAGCAGGCCGATAATCCGCGCCTGATCTGCCATGGCAGCAGTGGCATCATTTGTGGCCTGCTCGGCACGGACTTTTTGTTCCAGCGCTTCTATCTGCACCTCGGGCAAGCTTTGTTCCACCGCCAGGGCTATGGCCTTGTCGGCGTGGGCCACACACTCCTGCCATACAGCTTGACCGCAATTGGCCTGGGCCAGCAGTTGTTCGTTGTAGACCAGGTAATGGTTGAGCTTGCGCTCGGCCAGCATAGTGTTTGCCTTGCCCAAATACTCCAGGGCCTGGGCAAACTGATTCAAATTGATATAGGCCTCGCCGAGATTGTGGAAGTTGCGCGCCAGGGCAATGTTATTGCCGGCGCGGATATCCACCTGCTGGGCGTTGAGGTAATAATCTATGGCCTTGTTCCACTCATTGGCATTGGCATGGATCATGGCTATCACGGTAAAGCTGATGGACAGTTGGGAATCGAAACCCAGGGCCTCGAAGCCTTCGACCGCGTCGTGGGCATATTGCAATGCTTCTGTGGTCTGATCCAGATCCCGGTACACACGGGCCAATTGCAACTGCAGGTTGGCTCTTTGCAATGGATAGTCGTCACTGTTGCTGAGTCGATAGGCCTCGTTGTAATGCTGCAATGCCTTGGTCAGCTGTTGTTTGGCGACGTAATATTTGCCCATCTCAGACTCGGCGAGGGCAATCAGGAAGTTATTGCGCAGCTGATAGGCCAGCTCCCGCAGGCGCTGCAAACTGACCAGTGCCGGTACATCCTGATGCAGCATCAGGTGCAGGCTACCCAGCTGTTCATGAATAGTGAATTTAAGCAGCAGCCCCTGCAGGTCGTCCATGTCCTGAGTACTATTGAGCGCCTGTTCCAACTGGACTATGGCGTCCTGATACTTGTGCTGATGACGCCCCAGCTCCCGTCCCTTGAGCATCAGCAACATGGCCTTGTCGTAGGGCGTGAATGCGCCAATATCCAGAACCTTCAGCAGTCGATTGGTATCCATCTTGTTGTTGTCATTGCCCATATTGGGTTCCAGGTTAACCCGAGTCAGGCGCTGCAACAGATGGGTGTATTGTTCAGGGGTATATCCCTGTTGGCGGGCATTGGCCTCGTATTCATCCCGGGAGCCAACGACTTCGGGCAGCGGCACTGTGGTGGATAGCTTGTTAAACAGAGCCTTGGGATCATTCCTCAGGTCCACTTCTTCAAGGATTAAATCCTGGGCCGGCAACCCCAGGGGGGCCAGCATCAGCAGCCCAATTACAAATTTAAAAAACAAGCGCATAGGGATCCCGTTTGGGGCTATTTATCTATTTTGTTAGCTTTTGTAAGTCGGGGTGAGTCAAGCTTGGGCACTTGTTATACTCGATCCCCTTTAAGGGCTTGTTGACGTTTCAGGGGTATTTTTGCAGCAGCCCGGCCGGTTTTTATGCAAGGCAGTGCGAAGTGCAGTGTAGCTATTCTACATAAACGAGCACTAACGCAGCAGAAAGACCGACCAGGCGCTGCCCTTCGGGTTCGTCTGGCGGCGACCTGCACTTTGTCACTCATCGCTTATTTAGAATAACTAAACTTCGCTCCTCGTTTCGCGTTCAGTACGCCGCCAGAGCGAACAAAATTTAATCTCGAAACGTCAACAAGCCCTATAAAAATAATCATAACCAGAAGGACATTAGAGTGAAAGCTAAGTTACTGTCATTTTTACCCCTTGGGATGCTGTTGGCCGGGCAGGCCCATGCCGTGATCAGCTACAGCATTGACCTCAGTGCCCCCGAGCACCATTTGGCCAGGGTTGAGGCCCACTTCCCCGCGGTGGATGGCAAGGACTTCAAGGTGAACCTGCCCGTGTGGCGTACCGGCAGATACCAACAGCTGCCGCTGGCGGACGGGGTGCGCCTGTTCGAGGCCAGGGACAGTGACGGCAAGCTATTGCCCTGGCAACGCACAGCCAGCGGTGAGTGGCAAATCAGTGTTGCTTCGCCAACGGATGTCACCGTCAGCTATCAGCTTTATGCCAATGAACTTGAGCTGCGGGTGCGCCACATAGATGCCAGCCATGCTTTCCTCGATGCCAGTGGGGTGTTTGTCTATAACCCTGAGCGCCGGGATGAACCCTTGACGGTAAACCTCAAGGTGCCAAAGGGATGGCAAAGTTATTCAGGAATGGCCACCGGTGGTGCTGCCCACAGTTTTGCCGCCGCCAATTACGATGTGCTGGTGGACTCGCCGATTGAGACTGGGTTAAGTCAGCAGCGCAGCTTCAGCGTCGATGGCCGCGACTATGAGTTGGTGGTCTGGGGTGAGGGTAACTATTCACTGGATACCATGGTTGCGGATCTTGAAGCGCTGGCCACCCAGGCCAAGGTGATCTGGGATGATGTGCCCTTCAAGCGCTACGTTTATATGGTGCATGCCACCTCGGGGGCCGGTGGGGCCACCGAGCACATTAATTCCACCATTATCCAGCTGCCGAGGTTCATGTTCCGCGAGCGGGCCGATTACCTGAAGTTCATCACCACAGCCTCCCACGAATTCATTCACACCTGGAACGTCAAGGCATACAGACCCAGCGGCCTGGTGCCCTATGATTTCCAAAAGGAAAACCTGACAGATCTGCTGTGGATGGCCGAGGGTTCCACCAGTTATTTCCAGGCCCAGTTGTTGCTGCGTGCCAAGGTGATGACGCCAAAGGAGTTCCTTGAGGATCTGGCAAAACGGATAGATACCCATCTCAATACGCCGGGACGGCAGCAGCAGTCGGTGGCCGAGGCCAGCCTGAACGAGTGGGTGGCCCAGGGCGGTGACTATGCCATCAATCACAGCGTCAATATCTACTCCGAAGGCTTTTTGGCCTCCCTGGCGCTGGACTTCAGCCTGCTGCAGGACAGTAAGCTCAAGCACTCCTACCGCGATGTGCACCGCCGCCTGTACAGCGATTTTGCCCTGCCCAAATCCTATGGCAGCGAGGATATCAAGACCATACTTGGCGCGCTTTCCGGCAAGGATTACGGCCCCTGGTGGCAGCAGCACATCCAGTCTCCCCTGGCGCTTAATTTTGATGAGCTGCTCTCAAGAGCGGGCCTCAGGCTGTCCTATGGTAAGGAACCCAAGTTCAAGCCCAAGGCGGGGATGGTGGTAAGCGGCAACAGCCTGGTGCTGGAAAGCGTGCAGCGCGACTCCGCAGCCTGGCAGGCGGGGCTGGTGGCCGGTGATGAACTGCTGGCCATCAATGATCTCAAGCTGGTGCCCGGGACCCTGGACAAACGCCTTGGGGACTTCAAGCCCGGTGACAGCATCAAGGTCAGCTTCTTCCATGCCGATGCGCTGCAACAGCGGACCCTGACACTGGAGCAAATGCCCGACGGCAAGGCCGAAGTGGTGGCCGTGGACAAGCCCGGTAAGGAGCAGAAGGCCTTCTTCAAGGCCTGGACCGGTATCGATTGGCCCTTCGATGCCAATGGCGATTTGCCTGCCAAGCCTTAATCTTTCACCGCTTGAAAAGCCCGGTTTGTACCGGGCTTTTTTGTGTGCCGGTGTCGAAGACACATTTGCTAAAACTTCTTTTGCACCTGAAAGCTGACGCCGACGCCGGCCTTTGGTAACGTCCGGAATTCACAAAAGAACAACAATGAGGTTGAGCCCCCATGAAACTGCGTCTCTCGGTCGCCAGCTGCCTTTTGGCACTGGGCTATTCCCTGTCTGCGCCGGCCACGGAATCCCTTGGCTATTATCGCTATCCCGATCTTGCCGGCGACACCCTGGTGTTTACCGCCGAAGGCGATATCTGGCGCACCACTTTGGGCGAGGCGACCGCAGCACGCTTGACCAGTCAGGAAGCCGAGGAATCCTCGCCAAGAATTTCGCCCGATGGCAAGCAGCTGGCGTTTGTGGCCAATTACGAGGGGGCCAGCGAGGTTTATGTGATGCCCCTTGCCGGTGGCTTGGCCAAACGGGTAAGTTTCGAGAACAGCCGGGTACGGCTGCAGGGGTGGACGCCGGATGGCAAGGTGCTCTATTCCACCGATGCCGGTTTCGGTCCCGCCAACTACTGGATGCTGCGTAGCGTCGATCCCCAAAGCCTGCAAACCAGTGATTTGCCTTTGGCCGATGCCATTGAAGGCGCCATGGATGCCAAGGGTGAGTACCTGTACTTTGTGCGCTTTGGTCTGCAGGCCACGGGTGACAATGCCAAGGTGTACCGCGGCGGTGCCCGCGGTGAGCTGTGGCGCTATCAAGTGGGCAGCAAGCAGGAGGCGGTAAAACTGCTCAATGGCCATCAGGGCTCGGTGCGTCAACCCATGGTGTGGCAAGACAGGCTCTATTTCATTAGCGACAGCGACGGCAATGACAATCTCTGGTCGGTCAAAACCGATGGCAGCGATTTGCGCCAGCACAGTCATTACAGCGACTGGCAGATCCGTGCTGCCCGCATGGACAAGGGCACCGTGGTGTTCCAGATGGGGGCGGATATCCGCACCCTCAATCTGGCCAGCGGCGAGGAAAAACTGCTGACCCCGTCACTGTTGTCGGACTTTGGCCAGCGCCGCGAGCATTGGGTCAGCAACCCCATGGATTATGCCACCGACATCAGCCTGGCGCCCCAGGGCAACAGGGCGGTGATCACCGCCCGCAGTCAGGTGGCCATTGCCGCCACCGATGGCTCGCGCCTGGTGCAGGTCAACCTGCCCGGTGACAGCCGGATCCGCAATGCCTTGCTCAGCCAGGATGGCAAGTGGGTGTATGGTATCAGTGATGCCTCCGGCGAGCAGGAGCTGTGGCGCTTCCCGGCCGATGGCAGCGCCGGCGCAGAGCAGTTGACCAAAGACGCCAAGGCCATGCGCATGAGCCTGGTCCAGTCCCCCGATGGCCGTTACCTGGCCCACGACGACTATGACGGCAACCTCTGGCTCTATGACAGCAAAAAGGGCAGCAACAGCAAGATCATCACCAATGGCGAGGGTCTGGGCCCCTATGCGGATATTGTCTGGTCACCTGACAGCCGCTTTATTGCCGTGACCAAGGCCGAAATGGGTAAACCCCGACCCCAAATTCAGCTCTACAGCCTGGAGGATGGCCACAGTGCCTTTGTCACCAGCGACAAGTACGAGTCCTGGTCACCGGCCTTCAGCCCGGACGGTCACTGGCTGTATTTCCTTTCCAACCGCGAGTTCAATGCCACCCCGACTTCGCCATGGGGCGATCGCAACATGGGACCGGTATTTGACCGTCGCAGCGGCATTTATGCCCTGGCCCTGGACAAACAGGCCCGTTTCCCGTTCCAGCGTCCGGACGAGTTGAACTCGGTGGCCACAGAGCCCAAGCAAGATAAGGAAGACAAGCAGATCAGGCTTAAGCCCGAATGGGACGGTCTGGCGCAGCGTTTGTGGCAAGTGCCGGTTGCCAGCGGTAATTACGGCTCCCTCAATGTCGCTGCCGACCGTTTGTATCTGCTCGATGGTGACATGGAAGGCCAAAATACCGCGCTGAAACTCATCAAGTTTGATGCGCTCTCTCCCAAGCTCGACAGCTTTGCCGAAGGCATCGACAGCTACAGTCTGTCACAGGACGGCAAGAAGCTGTTGCTGGGCAAGCAGGGGGGCAAGGAGCTGCTGATAGTGGATGCCGGCGATAAATTGCCGGGGGATCTGGCCAACAGCCAGGTGCAGCTGGGGCAGTGGCAACTGGCCATAGATCCGGCTGCCGAATGGCAACAGATGTTTGAAGATGCCTGGTTGATGCACAGGGATTCTTTCTTTGACAAAAAGATGCGTGGTCTGGACTGGAACGCCATCAAGGCCAAGTACCAGCCCTTGGTCAGCCGGGTAACCGACAGAAATGAACTCAACGATATCTTCAGCCAAATGATGGGCGAGCTCAGTGCACTGCATTCCCAGGTCCGTGGCGGCGATTTGCCCAAGGATGAGCATGCGCCCAAGGCTGCCGGCCTCGGTGCCCGTCTGGTGCAAACCGATAAAGGGGTGAAGATAGAACGTATCTTCCGCACCGATCCCGAACTGCCATCGGCGGCCGCGCCCTTGGCCCGTCCCGGTGTCGATGCCAGGGAAGGGGATCTGATCCTGGCGGTCAATGGCCGCAAGGCGTCCAATTTGGCCGACGTCACCGCCATGCTGCGCAATCAGGCCGACCGCCAGGTGCTGCTGGAGCTGGGCCGGGGCAAGTCCAGCCATAAAACCGTGGTACAACCCGTGGCCATCAATCAGGAAGCCGGACTGAGATATCAGGACTGGGTGGGGCACAATGCCGAGCGGGTCAAGGAGGCCGGCAAGGGTGAGTTTGGCTACCTGCACCTGTACGCCATGGGTGACAAGGACATTGCCAGTTTTGCCCGCGAGTTCTATGCCAACTACGACAAGCAGGGACTGATCATAGATGTGCGCCGCAACCGCGGTGGCAATATCGACAGCTGGATCATCGAGAAGCTGCTGCGCAAGGCCTGGGCATTCTGGCAGCCGACCCACGGCACAGCCAATGCCAACATGCAGCAAACCTTCCGCGGCCACTTGGTGGTGCTGACGGATCAGCTGACCTATTCAGATGGTGAAACCTTCTCCGCCGGTATCAAGGCCCTGGGCTTGGCACCACTGATCGGCAAGCAGACCGCCGGTGCCGGTGTTTGGCTCTCGGGCCGAAACTCTCTGGCTGATCAGGGGATGGCGCGGGTCGCCGAGTACCCCCAATATGCCATCGATGGTCGCTGGATATTGGAAGGCCGCGGTGTGAGCCCTGACATTGAGGTGGACAACCTGCCGCTGACTACCTTTATGGGGAAAGATGCCCAGTTGGAGCGGGCCATCGATTATCTGAAACAACGTCAGGCGGAGGCCCCGGTATCAGAGCTTAAGGCTGCTCCCATGTCATCCCAGGGGGAAGCCGAAGACGTGAAATGAGGTTTAGGGCGTTACCGGCAGTGGTTCCCAAGCCGGTAGCGCCCATTTTCTGCAGCCACCTAAGGGGGGGAAGGCAGTATTTTCACTCCGCAGGCCAGCAATCTGTTGGCGAAAAAACGGTTCCCATACCGTCAAGTCACTTGAGGCAGGATTTCCACTTCGCAAGCCAAAGTGTTGGCAATGAAACAGTTGGCATGGGCCTTCTCGTGCATCTTGGCCAATACTTCCTCGCTGACCTCCACTCCGGCTTTAAAACTCACCTTGGGCCGCAGCTGCATATGGGTGATGGCTTGTTTGCCATCCGCCCTTTTACCCAATTCGGCACTGGCCTCATCCTCGTAACTTTCCACGGGCAGGCGTTTGAGATGCGCTATGGCCAGGAATGTCAGCATATGACAGGACGACAGCGCAGCCAGCAGGCTTTCCTCCGGGTTCACCTTGTCGGCGCTGCCCTTGTATTCCGGGGCCGAGGAGGCCGCCAACTGCTGACCCGTGCCAAACTGAATTTGATGATCGCGACTGAAGTCTCCTTCAGCCAGATCAGCAGCGGCTTGCCATTGCACCTTGATATGAAAACTCACAAACATCTCTCCTTGTTATATTGCTTATTGGCTAACTCCGCAGCTTACCGCGCAGCATGGATTACAAACAGAGAATAATCCGTGGATTACGACTTTCAGATGAATTTTTTTCCGTCTCTCCGGCGGTAAACACTTGTCATCCTGAATCCAGATGAGTATAAAGGAGGCTGTTTGTAACTTAATTGTTACAAATGTAAACAAAAAAATAAAAAATACGTCTGGAATGGCAAGCACAATGCCGCAGAAGACGCACAGAACGACAACGAAGGAGAAAGCCATGCAAGCTTTATTAAAACCCTCGGCTGCCGCAGTCACTCTCGCCCTGAGTAGCCTGACCCTGGGAATGCACGCCAACGCCGCCGAGCAAGAGCGGGTTATCGTCAAGTTCAAGGAGGGCAAAGGCCCCAGTGTGATGGCCCAACTGCACGCCCAAGGCGGCAAGATGGAGCTGGATTTAAGTCGTCACGGCGCAGCGGCCTTTACTCTGCCGGCCCAGGCTATCAAAGGTTTGGCCAACAATCCCAACGTGGAATATGTTGAGGCCGACGTAAAACGTTTTCCCATGGCTCAGGTTGTGCCCTATGGCATTCCCATGGTGCAGGCAGATCAGCTGAGCGACAGTGCCGCGTCCAACATGACGGTTTGTATCATCGACTCGGGTTACGAGTTGGCACATGAAGACCTGTCCGGCAATCAGGTGACAGGCACCAATGATCCAGGTACCGGCAACTGGTTCACCGATGAAAACCATCACGGTACCCACGTGGCCGGCACCATAGCGGCCATGAACAACAATGTGGGCGTGGTAGGGGTGAACCCCAATGGCCATCTGAACCTGCATATAGTCAAGGTATTCAATGCCGATGGTTGGGGTTACTCCTCATCCCTGGTGTCTGCACTGGACCGCTGTGAAGACGCGGGTGCCAAGGTGGTTAACATGAGTCTGGGTGGTTCACTCAAGAGCCGCACCGAGGACACCGCATTTGCTGCCGCCGAAAGCCGTGGCGTGCTGAGCATTGCCGCCGCCGGTAACGACGGCAATACCCGTCACTCTTACCCTGCGTCATATAACTCAGTGGTGTCTGTGGCAGCCATCGACAGCAACAAGGTCGTGGCCGATTTCTCCCAAAAGACCAGCCAAGTGGAACTGTCGGGTCCAGGTGTAGGGGTGCTGTCCTCTGTGCCTACAGGTACCGCCCTGGTGGCCAATACCCAGGTGGCCGGCATTGCCTATGAGTCCATCGGCATGGAAGGCTCACCCACAGGTAGCGCCAGTGGCATGTTGGCCGATTGCGGCACAGGCGAAAGTACCTGTAACGCCAATGGTCAGGTGTGTCTGATCCAGCGCGGGGTGATTTCCTTCGCCGAGAAGGTCCAGGCCTGTGAGGCCGGTGGCGGTGTGGCTGCCATCATCTATAACAACGTTGCCGGTGCCCTTAACGGTACCCTGGGTGGCGTTGCGACCGGTATCCCCTCAGTGGGTGTGAGCGATGTCGACGGTGCTGCCATGTTGGCCGCCGTTGGCAGCAACGCCAGTGTGGCCATAGGGGCGGGCAACTATGCCTACTTTGATGGTACCTCAATGGCGACACCACACGTGGCCGGTGTCGCGGCTCTGGTGTGGAGCCATCACCCACAATGTAGCAATATCCAAATCCGTAATGTGTTGCGTGCCACCGCCGAAGATCTGGGCGTAGCCGGCCGTGATGACTCTTACGGTTACGGCCTGGTGCAGGCCAAAGACGCCGTGGACTATATCACCGCCAATGGCTGTGATGGTGCTTCCGGCGGCTCTGGTGGTGGTACCGGTGGCTGTAAAGGCAAGAACTGCAAGGCGCAGTAACCCAACCCGTGAATCTCTGTGATTGGAGAAACCAAAACGCCGCGTCAGCGGCGTTTTTTTTGCTTCCAAAAAGCGAATATCTCTGGCTTTGCACCTTTCCTACCATCTATCCGCTGTTTGGGAGTGGGATCTTGGTCAAGATCCCTGTTTAAAGCGGTATTCAGTATGACTATTATTGCGCCAAATCAAAAAAAGCATTTCTGACGTCTGTCAATATTTTGGCATTCATTCCGCAACCCCTTGATAGTGAAATGCGAAATAACCAACCGGTCAATCAGCAGGAAGTCAAACTCACGGATGAGGATATTCTATTATCTATAACGGATCTCAAGGGTCGGATCCGCTATGCCAACCCGGATTTCAATCGTATCTGCGGCTTCAACTCTGAGGAACTGCTTGGGCAGCCGCACAACATTATCCGTCATCCGGACATGCCGGAGGTGGCCTTTGCCATGCTGTGGGACAGGTTGAAGCAGGGGCGACCCTGGATGGGCATAGTGAAAAACCGCTGCAAGAATGGCGGCTTTTACTGGGTCAATGCCTATGTTTCTCCGGTATTCAAGGATGGCCGGGTGGTTGAGTTGCAGTCGGTGCGGCGCCGGGCGGGTGCAGGCAAGCAGGCCAGAGCTGCAGAACTCTATCGCCAGCTCAAGTCAGGCGCCAAGCCAAAGATAATCCGCGATCAAAGTCCGGGATTCATGGCCAGATTGCAGTGGTTTATGTTGTTGATGCTTTGCCTGACGGCGGGGGCATTCTGGCTGTCTCCCTATCTGTTGCCCCTGTGTGCCCTCTTAGGTTGGGGTGGGCTCAAGCTGTTGTTGGCGCCCTTTGCCCAACTGAACCAAAGCGCCAAAGCCATCATCCATGATCCTGTTGCCCGCCATATCTACACCCAGAGGCGGGACGAAATAGGCAATATCCGCCTGGCGATGGAGTTCATTACCGCCGAAACCACCAGTGTTGCCGGCCGTATGGCCGATGCGGCAAGCTCCCTGGCCAATGACAGTGATGTGTTGCTCCACTCTATTCAGCAGGCCTCGTCCCGCGCCAATGGCCAGAGCCAGGAAACCACCCAGGCCGCGGCAGCGGTGGAAGAGTTGACCGCCAGCTTCACCGAAGTCAGTCAGCAAATACAGCGAGTGGCCAGGGATGTGGACAGCAGCAAGCAGGCGGTGCAACAGGGCCATACCCAGCTTGAGACTGTGATCCAATCCATTGAGGGGCTGAACCTTGAGGTGGGCAATTTTGCTTCTGTGGTTGCCGAAATCGAACAGGACAGCATTGCCATCAATGAGGTGCTGGAGGTTATCAGGGGCATTGCCGAGCAAACCAATTTGCTGGCGCTCAATGCCGCCATAGAAGCTGCCCGGGCCGGTGAATCGGGTCGCGGCTTTGCCGTGGTGGCCGATGAGGTGCGTAATCTGTCCGGTCGCACCGGGGAGTCCACCGGCCAGATTGAAACCATAGTGCGCAAGTTCCAGCACAGTACCGCCAGGGCAGCCCAGACCCTGAGGGCCGGCCAGGCCAAGGCCAATGAGGCCGTATCCCAGGTGCAAGGGGTGGAGGCGGTGTTCGGCGGTTTTGTGCATACCATGGGGCAAATCAACGCCATGACAGAGCAAAGTGCGATTGCCATGGGGGAGCAGAGTCTGGCGGCGACAGAGATAAGCGACGCTTTGCAGGCCATCAGCGAACTGGCGGCAGAGGGCTATGGTCAATCCCAGGTTGATGAAGCGCGGGGTGAAAGCATGTATTCCCTCGCCCGTGAAAGCCGACACCTGTCGCAGCAGTTCTGGCAGCAATGTATGCAGCGAAACCGGAAACAGGCGTCCTGAACGGACAACTGTAAGCGTTAGCGGGCCCGCAGCCTTATGGTTGCGGGCTTTTTGCTTGGTCTTGGCAGCCAGTGGTCACTTTCTGAAGTCATCACAGTGCTTGCAGTCACGGGCCATAGATGGAACAGTAGGCCCGGGCATACTACTGAGCCCGACATTAATGCCATCGCAGCATGCCGTATTGCTGCCAGAGAACAAGGACATTCCCCCGTGAAATTCCTGATTAACAGCTCGTTATTATCCTGTTTGCTTGCCCTGTCCGGCCCGGCCCTGGCTGCCGAGCCCTTCACTCTCGACGATGCCGCCTACCGCCGCCATGTACAAACCCTGGCCAGTGATGAATTTGAGGGCAGGGCGCCCCTGTCCCTCGGCGAGCAACTGACCCTGGATTACCTGCAGCAGGAATTCAAACGCCTGGGGTTGGCGCCGGCCTTTGGCGACAGTTTTCTGCAAAGCGTGCCCATGGCCAAGATCACTGCCGATCAGTCCATGGGTCTTAAGGTGGGCGAACTGAACTTTGCCAATGGCACCGACTTTACCGCCCGCACCCAGCAAGTGGTGCCCAGAGTGGAGCTAAAGGACAGCGAACTGGTGTTTGCCGGTTACGGCATCAAGGCACCGGAATATGGCTGGGATGACTATGCCGGGGTGGATGTGAAAGGCAAGACTGTGATTGTACTGGTAAACGACCCCGGCTTCGCCACCCAGGACCCGGCCCTGTTCAAGGGCAACGCCATGACCTACTACGGCCGCTGGACCTACAAATACGAAGAGGGCGCCCGCCAGGGAGCCAAGGCGGTGTTTATTGTCCATGAGGATGCACCGGCCGCCTATGGCTGGGGAGTGGTGAAAAACTCCAACACCAATACCAAGTTCACCCTGGTGGACCAGGACAACAACCAAAGCCAGATAGGGGTGATGGGCTGGTTGCAGTATGCTGCCGCCAGGCAAATTCTGGCCGGGGCAGGGCTGGAACTGGAGGCGCTCAAGCAAGAGGCTCTCAAACCCGGGTTCAAGGCCCGGTCCCTGGGCCTCAAGGCCAATCTGGTGCTGAATAATCAAATTGAGCGGGCCGAGTCCCACAACGTGGCCGCCATACTCAAGGGCAGCGAGCGCCCCGATGAGGCTCTGGTGATGCACGGCCATTGGGATCATCTCGGCGTTGCCGAAGAAGCGGGTAAAAAAGAGATACTCAACGGCGCGGTCGACAACGCCAGCGGTGTCGCCGGGGTGCTGGAGCTGGCCCGTTATTTCAAGGAGCTTGAAGGCGCCGACAGGCCCAAGCGCAGCATCATCTTCAGCGCCTTTACCGCCGAGGAAACCGGCCTTATCGGCGCCCAGTATTTTGCCGAGCATCCACCGGTGCCGACGGCCAAGCTGGTGTCCTTCCTCAATATCGATGGCATGAACATGGACAAGGGCGTGGACTACATACTGCGCTACGGTGACGGGGTGTCCGAGCTGGAGTCTTACCTCAGTGATGCAGCCAAGGCCCAGGGCCGCTCGGTCAAACCCGATCCCCGGGCCCAAAACGGCCTGATGTTCCGTTCGGATCACTTTGCCCTGGCCCAGCAGGGCGTGCCAGGCCTGCTGTTTATGAGCCTGGGGGACACGGATCCCGACTACATAGCCCACAAGTACCACAAGGGGGCGGATGATTACTCGCCTGCCTGGTCACTGGAGGGCGTGTCCCAGGACCTGAGCCTTATCAGCAGCATTCTGAACCGTCTTGCCAATAACAACGACTGGCCCAAGTGGCTGGAAGAGTCGGACTTCAAGAAACGCCGGGCCCGGGACGGTCGCTGACCCTAAGCTTGAGCCACCAGGTTTCTTGAATAAGGCAAATAAAAAGAGCGGCTTGGCCGCTCTTTTTATTTTTGGCGCTGTGTTACCCGGCGCGGTTTACGTTGTCAAAGCATGGTTTAGGCCGCCCGGCGACGTCTGCACAGTGCCATACCCAGCAGCAACAGCGACCAAGGCGGCACTGAACCTCCATGGCTTTTCGTCGCCGGGGTATCGGGCTCAGTGACCGGCGTCAGGCTGACGGTCACATTCACCTGACCCTGTGCGCTGCCACCAAAGCCATCGCTGACCTGATAGCTGATCACCGCCTCACCGCTGAAGCCGCTGCTTGGGGTGTAGCGCAGGGTATTATCGGCGAGCAGCTCTACAGTGCCATTGTCAACACTGGCGCCTATGACGCTTAAGCTGTCACCATCGGGGTCTGTGTCGTTGGCCAGCACGTCAATCACCAGCACCTGGCTATCCAGAATGGCTGCGCTATCCGCTTGTGCCACAGGCAGTTGGTTCTGACTCAGCACACTGATGACGCCCGGATCTTCAATCACGCCGTTGGCAGTGCCATCGGCATCGTTGGGGCCGCCGTCCTGCAGCAGCAGTTGCACGCAGTGATAGCCTGCCACCAGGCCGGGCTCAAAACTGTCGGCACCGACTTGCGGGCACTTGCCCTCAAGCAGCGGTGCCGAGCTGATGCTGTTGCTGACGTCTTCAACAAAGTCATACCAGCCTTGCTCCGGTGTGTACTTACGATACACAGCGTCCTCGGGCAGCGCAGTGCCCCGTGGCATGGGGAATACCACGGCAACCGATTGCCCCACCTGGAAGGTGCCGCTCAGGGTAAAGTCGAGCACGGCCGCCACCTGGCTGAAGTGGCTGTCGCTGCTGTCAGCGGCGGCGGTGTCTGCCGCCACAGCATCTGCCAGGTCGTCCATGGTCATGCCGGCACCGCTGCCGGTGATCATGGCGCTGGTGATGTTGCCAAGCGCCAACTGTACACCGGCCGTGGTTTGCATTGGCTCTGTGCTGCTATTTACCGGCAAACGGCTGCTATCGACATCGTTATCCAGATAATCGGCGATACCGTCACCATCGCTGTCGCCGTAACCTTCTTCGCTGTCGACAAGGCCGTCACCGTCGCTGTCTGCCTCGCTGCTCAGCTCTGGCAGCGACTCGACCGTGAAACGAATGCGGCGGCTGCTACTGAGCGGCGCAGGGGTATTGGTTTCGGTCACAGTCACATCCACGGCGTAGCGGCCACTGCTCAACTCGCTGGGATCAAAGGTCATGCTCAGGCCATCTTCGGCAATGCTGCCACCAAACGCTTGCTCCACCACCTGCCAGCTGACGCTATGGCTGTCATTGACGTTAACATCGCTTACCTGCAGCCGTATTTCTACCTGACCGGCAAGCGGATCCAGTAAGCGTGTAGCAACGCCCTGTTGCAGCACCTTGGCGGTGAAGGTAGGCGCCTGATTTTGCTCTGTTAACTGCAATTGTGCCTGACCATCCTCGCCAACATAGGCATGGCTCACGCTATCTATCCGGAGTGCCAGCTCGCGACCCAAGGTCAGCCCGGTTGGGACAGACACAGGCAATTCACCCTGTGTCCCCTGGGCTATGGTTGCTGTGGCGCTGTTCACTTCCTGGCCATCGACCAGCAGCGAGTAGCTCAGCTCTACCGGATACACGGGGGCTTCGCCGGTTAATTGCACTGGCAGCAGATACTCGCCACCGGCTTCAACCGTCAGGCTCTGCGCCAGCTTAAGCTGCGGCAGAATATGCACGCTGAGTGTCGTGGTGGCGGTATTGCCAGAGCTGTCGGTCGCGCCAAGCTCAAGCTCATGGGCGCCGCTTGCCAGCTCACTGCTGCCAACTATGGTTGCTGTCACATCACCGTCCACCAGATCGCTGGCGCTGATATCCAACAGTGCGCTGATATCGGTCAGGCGGCCAGTAGCGTTAATAACCAAGGTGTCCAGCACATCAAACTCAGGTGCCGTGGTATCCAGTATAGTTACCAACTGCTCGGCAGTGGCCTGATTACCGGCCCCGTCGGTTGCCGTCCAGGTGATGAGGTGCTCACCCAGTGCCAATTCTGGCGCCAGATCCGAGCTTATGGTCAGTACCTTACTGATGTTATCTGTCACCACAGGCTCTGGCAGGGTTACTGCTGTCACAGGCCCTGTGGCTTCAAAGGTCAGTGGTGTCAGTTCGGCAAACACCGGCTTTTGGGTATCGCCTATGCTGGGGTCCAGCGGCGCCGCATCATCCTCATCGGGGATACCGTCGTTGTCATCGTCGGGATCGGCGTTGTTGCCTATGCCGTCACCGTCTGTATCCACAGACTCAGCAGCGTCAAGTGGGAAGGTATCCTCGCTGTCCACTACGCCGTCGTTGTCATCATCCAAATCGGCATTGTTGCCTATGCCATCAGAGTCGGTATCGACAGATTCAGCTGCGTCGAGCGGGAAGGCATCTTCAGTGTCCACTACACCGTCGTTGTCATCGTCGGTATCCAAGTTGTTGCCTATGCCATCAGCGTCTGTATCGACAGACTCGGCAGCATCGAGCGGGAAGGCATCTTCGCTGTCCACTATGCCGTCGTTGTCATCATCCATATCGGCGTTATTGCCTATGCCATCGGAGTCTGTGTCCACCGATTCGCTGGCGTCCAGCGGGAAGGCATCGTTGCTGTCCGCTACACCGTCGTTGTCGTCATCCAAATCGGCATTGTTGCCTATACCGTCATTGTCTGTATCGACAGACTCGGTCGCGTCCAGCGGGAAGGCATCGTCGCTGTCCACCACACCGTCGTTGTCATCATCTAAATCGGCATTGTTACCAATACCGTCGGCATCGGTATCGACAGACTCAGCAGCATCCAGGGGGAAGGCATCTTCAGTGTCGAGCACGCCGTCATTGTCATCGTCGCTGTCAGCATTGTTACCAATGCTGTCGAGGTCTGTATCGACAGATTCGCTGGCATCGAGCGGGAAGGCATCTTCAGTGTCGAGCACGCCGTCATTGTCGTCATCCAAATCAGCGTTGTTGCCAATGGCATCCTTGTCGGTATCGACAGACTCGGTCGCATCCAGCGGGAAGGCGTCTTCTGTGTCCACTACACCGTCGTTGTCATCATCCATATCGGCATTGTTGCCTATACCATCGAGGTCTGTATCGACAGACTCAGCAGCATCGAGCGGGAAGGTGTCTTCAGTGTCGAGCACGCCGTCGTTGTCATCATCCAAATCGGCATTGTTGCCTATACCGTCGAGGTCGGTGTCGACAGACTCAGCAGCATCGAGCGGGAAGGCGTCCTCTGTGTCTACGACACCGTCGTTGTCATCATCCAAATCGGCGTTGTTGCCTATGCCATCGGAGTCTGTATCGACAGACTCAGCAGCATCGAGCGGGAAGGCATCTTCAGTGTCCAACACACCGTCATTGTCATCATCCAAATCGGCGTTGTTGCCAATACCGTCGAGGTCGGTATCGACAGATTCTGCCGCATCCAGTGGGAAGGCATCGTCACTGTCGACTACGCCGTCGTTGTCATCATCGGTATCGGCGTTATTGCCAATACCGTCGAGGTCGGTATCGACAGACTCACTGGCATCAAAGGGGAAGGCATCGACTATATCCAACACGCCGTCGTTGTCATCGTCGGGATCGGCGTTATTGCCTATGCCGTCGAGATCTGCATCCAGCCATTCGCTGGCATCCAAGGGGAACAGATCGCTGCTATCGGCAACGCCGTCGTTGTCGTCGTCGCTGTCGGCATTATTGCCTATGCCGTCGGAGTCGGTATCCAACCACTCGGAGGCGTCCAGTGGGAAGGCGTCCTCTGTGTCTATGACACCGTCGTTGTCATCGTCGGTATCGGCGTTGTTGCCTATACCATCGAGATCCGTATCCAACCATTCGGCGGCATTAAAGGGGAAGGCATCGGCCACATCCGCAACACCGTCGTTGTCGTCGTCCGGATCGGCGTTGTTACCTATGCCGTCGAGATCTGCATCCAGCCACTCGCTGGCATCCAGCGGGAAGGCATCGGCGGCATCCAACACACCATCGTTGTCATCGTCGCTATCGGCATTGTTGCCTATACCGTCCTTGTCGGTGTCGACAGATTCGCTGGCATCCAGAGGGAAGGCATCGTTGCTATCGGCTACACCATCGTTGTCATCATCGGTATCGGCATTATTGCCAATGCCATCGGCATCGGTATCCAGCCACTCGGCAGCATCCAATGGGAAGGCATCTTCGCTGTCCAACACGCCGTCGTTATCGTCGTCGTTGTCGCTGTTATTACCTATACCATCTGAGTCGGTATCCAAGGTCTCGTTGGCATCATTGGGGAAAGCATCGCTGTTATCACCGACACCATCGCTGTCGCTGTCGGTGGTTTCGGTGGCATCGTTCGGGAAAGCATCTGAGCTGTCGACGACACCGTCACCGTCAAAGTCACCGGCATACACATATTCGATGGCACCTATATCCATCTTCGGATAGAGCGGCCCGCCCAGTTCTTCCGGGTTATCCGGATTGTATGCCCCCATTACACGGGCATTACCCAGCAAGTCGACTGCGCCTGCCGGAAGTTCACCTGTCTCACCGGCATCGATATTGGCGCTGCCCGGCACAGGTCTGTAGTCGCCATTCTCTGGATCGGCCAATTCAACATAGCCAGTAGAGGTAACGCCACACTCGCTATCTTCTACCCAGCTGGCGGTTTGTTGCACCCAGGTTGCTACATTACACACGGTTGAACCATTAGCGCCTTTTAACAGCAGGCTATTACGCAACTGGGCTTTACCTGTGCCAACCACAGACAGAGCGCCGCCTTCACTGTTGTAAAGGGTGCTGGAGAACAGCGAAATCTGGCCGTCGTCCGTGATCAGTGCCGGATCGGAGCCACTAACATTAGCCACCAGACTGTTTTCCAGATAAAGCTCAACACTGCGGCCGCTAATAACCGGTGCTGTCATATTTTCAATCAGCACATGCTCCAACAACAGAAATGAACTGGAATACATATGCACGGCGCTGGCCTTATTATAGGTACCAAGCTCAGCATCAAAGTTTGTATAAGCGTCGGCATCAACACCCTGACTAAAACCGTTACGCAAGGTTAAGCCGACTAAATGTGGGAATTGGCTTTTGAGCATCCTGTCGGCTATGGCAACCGCAAAAATAGCTGTCTTATTTTGCCCGTCCAGCACAACAGCTTTATTACCATCTATCTTCATGCCTTTGCCAATCACTAACGGCGATTCAAGCATTATGGTCATAGGGCCGTTGAAGCTGATGACATTCAGATCGGCTCCGGGCTCACTGGCACATAAATCGATTAATGCCTGGCGTAAGGTACCCGGGCCACTATCGGCATTGCTGGTTACGGTGATTTGGCTTGCAGTACAAGCTTGATAAGGGTTGTCATCGATGCGCGCCCAATTGAGCACCACGTCATTTTCATCGACCAGGGTTTGTAGAGCATCTGTACCATCAATTTGGTAGAAAAAGTCGACCACGCCATCGTTATCGCGGTCTTCATCATAAATATCAGCAATACCGTCGCCATCGAAGTCAGGCAGGTCACCGTACACTGTTGGATGCGGATCAACGCCATCCAGGGTGCCGTCGCCGTCACTGTCAGGGTTTAATGCATCTGAACCGGCAACAATTTCATCGGCATCACTTAAACCGTCATTGTCATCGTCGAGATCGGCATTGTTGCCAATGCCATCATGGTCGGTATCCAGATATTCGCTGGCATCTTTGGGAAACCTGTCTTCCCAATCCGCATAGCCATCATTGTCGTCATCTGTGTCCCAATCATCTGCTATGCCGTCGCTATCGGTATCCAATTGCATTTTTACGCCAACAGAGCACTCGGTTGGGCCTGCCTGTGTGTGGGTATGTGGCGTGACGCAAAAACGAATAACAGTACCGGCAGCAACACTTTTCTGAAAGGTAATGCCATTCTCACCGACATAGTCGACCCAGGTGTCAGACTGTGCATACTGCCACTGGTACAGACTTTGATACTCCAAACCGTCATAGACGTTGTCGTTCGGCGCAACGTAAGTGTACTGTCCAATTAACCCGGAACCGGCGATAGGCTCGGCGTACTGCGGTTTAATTTTTACATTGGTTGCGAACGGTATTTGCCCAACTTTAATCCATTTACCGCAGCGTTGGCTGTTTCTGAATGTCATGCACATGGTGACAAAGGTATTGGCATCATCGGCGGTGGCCTGATAGCCAAATTGATTGCTCGCAACCACCACAGCATCACTGACTTGCCCGGTTGCCGAACGCAGCCAGACAAAATCTGTGGCGTCAATTGAGTACGGAATATTGGCAAACAGATAGTCGCCGGGGCGCATATTCTGGCCGACTTTATCAACATGTGGGTGGGTCGTCTGAGGGCTATACCAGGGCGGGCTATTCAATATCCGGTCAGCCAGCAGGGTTGGAACTTTAATATCAAGGCCCCAAACGTCAGTGTAATCCCCCGTATCCAGTCCAGGTAATGGCCCATCGCAGGTGCCGCAAAAGAATTCACTGGCACTGGCTTCAACATTAATGCCAAAAAACTGCCAGGTTTCGGCATAGCTTTCCAGCAGCCCTTTGGTTTCGTTGTAACTTGGAGACTTTGGCGACAGCGGCGTCCGCATGGTTGAACCTCCCAGATTAAGATAATCCAGGGTTTGTTTGGCAGCCCAATCTTCAGGCGTCAGCCGCTCATAAAATTCAACGTGATCTCTGCGATTGTTGTCTTGTACCGCCAGTAAAAACTGGTTATTGCTTGAACTTGGATGGGTGTTGCCGGAAAAGTTTGAACCGGGTTCGAGATCGAACCAGTTCATACTGGCGGTCCATTCGATTGGTTTGTCTTCAATAATGGTATTGCCTGGTGCGTAATCGACACAGGCAGTGTTCATACTATCGAACACACAGGTGTTGTAGTGATAGGTTGCGAACCAGTGCCAATGGTCATCACTACCTATGATGACTTCATTCCAGCCGCGGTCAGCGACAAAATTGGGGAACATCTTAGCCAAGGTGCCGACGATTGGGCGCTGATCAACATCGCTGACCGGATTCATCATTTCCTGCGCAATGACGGGCTCCCAATCCCATTCCTTTTCTGAGTAAAAGGTGCGCTCCATTTGCAGCGGGTCGAAATTGGAATCCATATAGGGCAAGCGTGGCGTGTTAAACACACCACGGCTCATCGCATCCACCGGCATCGACAAATACGCACAAAAATTTTGTACATCGTCATCTTCAGCGCAGGCAGCCCGGTTTAATAGCGGCGTTGCGGCAGCACTGTGCGGGAAAAACTGAAAATTCGATTGCGGAACAGTTAGATAGCTGCCACCTCGGATATTGGTATTAGTGTCTTTAACCAGTTTAAAGGTATTGGCAATACTGCTGATATTACCCAGCACCATGAAACCGACGCGGCCGGCATAAACCGTATCACTATTAGCCTGCTCTACAGCAGTCTCCTGCATCAGCCGCAAGGTGATGCTGTCAAAATTGCCCACGCCTTCTGTCACCGTCGCGCCCTGATATACCGCCATATCGTTTAACTGGCGAAAGCCACTGCTTTTATAAAGCATCGGCCGCTGTAACTGCGCCACTGTTACCGCAGTTTCAAAGCTGGCGCCCAGGGCAATGGTTTGACCGCTGAAGCCGGTGTGCTTCACTTCAGCACTTGAGATCAGCAACATGCGGCCATCGGCCAGGCGGTGCCAGCCTTCTTCTGCAATCAGGTAATGCACCTTGGCACCGGCTAAGTCAGCGTTAAAACCAGTCGCCTGATTCACATCGAATAAAAACTGATTACCGGCCGTAATCGGCGCCGTCGGCACTATGCTGACGCCGTTATTCAAGTTGGGGTCTTCCAGGCTAACAAAGACTACCGGACGATAAAAAATACGGTTAGTCCACAGGTCGGCGATCTCGTTATTGGCACCAATGGTTAAAGTGCCGGATTCGGCCGGAATACCGAGTAGCGCCGGTGCACCGTTAAACTGTACTCCAACCGCGTCTACAGTTGAGGAGCCCGCGCCATCACTGGTGGTAAAAGCCCATTTGCCATTGGCTTGTGTAACAAAGCCCGATAACGTCGGATGTACTGGCTGAAAAAACACCAGATTATCGGCATCATTCACAAAACCCTTGTCGCTGGCAGTGTTATCGACGATGGTCACTTTTTTCGTCAGGCTGGCTGCAAACAGGCTTTGTGCCGGGCACAAGCCGATCAACAGAATCCAAATTAACCAACGCATCATGCTGTATTTCCCCGAATAGAATTTTCTACCCTGCATTAAAACAGGTAAATGTGCAGGAAAAATGCAGATGGTAGCAAAAAGCCAGGGAGAAGTGCACTGAGGCTATGTCGGCCGCGCAGGGGGGAAAAGGAGGTGATAGCTAATTTATAAATTTGGTGAACGCCTGGCTAACCAGGCTTAACCCGCCAATGCCGGCAGGGTGATCACCATGCGCAGCCCCCCAAGGGGCGACTCGGAGGCCTGGATTTGACCCTGGTGCGCCAGGATGATGGACTTGGCCACGGACAAACCCAGACCCGCGCCACCCGTGTCGCGGCTGCGGGAATCCTCAAGCCGGTACAGGGGCTCGAACAGGCGCTCAAGCCGGTCCGCCGCCACGCCGGGTGCACTGTCCTCCAGGGTGAGTATGATGGTTTCACCGTGGCGACCAAGGCTGAGTCGGATGCTGCCCGGCGCTTGGGTATAACGCAGGCTGTTTTCCAGCAACTTGCCGAGCGCCAGTTCGAAACTGGCTTCATCAAGGAGGGCGGGGCAGGGGGGATTGCTGCGGGCAAGGTCGAGGGAGAGTTGCAAGCCCTGGCCTGCGGCACTGCACTGAAAGCGGGTTATCCAATGGGACAGGAAATCATGCAATTCCACCCGCACCGCATTGCCGTCGAGCCGGGTCTGGTCGAGCTTGCTGGCCCGTGACAGGTCCGAGATGAAGGCATCCAGTTGCTGCATGTGCTTGAGCAGCCCCTCGATATTGGCGCTGCTGGGCGCCATGACCCCATCCTGCATGGCCTCCAGCTTCATTCTCAGTACACTGAGCGGTGTTCGCAGTTCATGGGACACATCAGTGAGCAGCTTTTCCTGTTTGGCCAGAGTGTCGAGCATCAAGGCATTGCGCTCCATCATCAGCCGTTGGGACTCACCATGGGAGCGTTGCAGCTCCTGATGGGCACGGTTGAGAGTCAACTCGCTGAAATAGCAGGTAAAGACCATGACCAGGGAGGCCAGTACGAAACGAATGAGGCTGACATGATTCCAGGCGCCATCCTGCCACAGCCCCAGATGGGTATAGGCCATGGCAAACAGCACCAGATAAAACACGGCCACCAAGGCAGTGCCCAGGGTCCGGCCATTGAGCATGAACACGAACACCGGCAGGAAGAAGGTCCAGATCAGGATGAAGTTTTCCGCCCGGCCCTGCCAGGCCAGGGCCCAAAGGAACACTATCAAAATCAGACTTATCTGCAGCGCCGTCGATTGCAGCACGCTTGCCTGCCGCTCCGCGGTCTGACCCTGGCTGCGGCGCAGGCGAATATAGGCCAGGGTGCAGGCCAGCAGCGCCACCACATCCAGCAAGGCTATGGGCCACATTCCCCGCAGCTGGTTGTAGAGACTGAATACCAGAAGCAACAGGATAATGGCCAACAGCAGGCCATGGAGCACCACCCGCTTGCGTCTGAGGTCAATATCGTCCTCGACAAGGGGGTGGCCTAATATGTGACTGGTACGCAGAAAATCGAACATTCCCTTACCTTGAGGATGCTTGCCGATACAAAAACACCACTGAGAGTGCAATAAAGCTGTTGATGCTAATGAGTAAAGCACAGCAATGTGCAGTGAATATGCAGAGTACCGAGATCCTGCCCCGGGCACTCGAATCCTTTTACCCTTTAACCCTTTAACCCTTTTACTTTTTAACCCTTTTACTTTTTAACCCTTTTACTTTTTTACCTAAGTCTCGAAGCGATAGCCCAAACCATAGATGGAGCGGATCATCTCATCCGGTGACTCCAGCTGCGCCAGCTTCTTGCGCAGGTTGCGGATATGGCTGTCCACAGTGCGTTCCGACAGCACCCTGAAGTCGCTGTAGAGCAGGTCGAGAATTTGCCCCCGGGAATAGATGCGGTTGGGGTGGCTGTAGAGCAGATGGAACAACCTGAATTCCAGCGCCGTCAGCACCACATTGTGATGGCCATAGCTGAGCGTCAGGCTGGACTCGTCCACAGCCAACTGCGGGCCCGCCGAGGTCAGGCGGCCGTCGAGTCGGCGCAGTACGGCCCGGACCCTGGCGGTCAGTTCTCGGGCACTGTAGGGTTTGCAGACATAATCGTCTGCACCTGTATCCAGCCCCAGCAAGCGGTCGACTTCCTCCACCTTGGCCGTTGTCATTATGATGTGCACTTCGGAAAAGGCCCGCACTTCGCGGCAGATGCTCAGCCCGTCCTTGCCCGGCAGCATCAGGTCCAGCAGCATCAGGCTGGGGGCGTCGCTGCGCACCGCCTCCACCACGGCATTGCCGTCGTTAAATACCCGGGTTTCCAATCCCTCGGCCTGCAGGTACAGCTGCATCACCTCGGCGATGTTTTTCTCATCTTCTACGATAAAAACCTTGTGTGTCATAAGCTTATCTTATTTCATGAGGCTGGCCTTGGCCGGTTTGGAATTCAGCCAAGTGGTCAAGTGTTCAATGTGGTCAAACGGTTACGCCGCCGCGGGCAATTACAGGATGCTAATGGATAATCCGCCCAAAGGCGAGGCGCAGCCTCTGTGGTGCCACAGAGAATAACTGCGCCTTGGGCCGGACGGACCCATCGCCTTGCGGTTGCCTTTCTTAGTCGCTATCAGTGCTTGAGCCCTATCTGCAGACTGCTGCCATCGGCCCCCGGGGTCAGGGTTTGGCTGCGTGGCTCGCTGTAGTTGGTCAGCACAGGCCCAAGGGCTGGTGGAAAGTGCACATCGAGCATTTCGGCCTTGGCGGTGCGCGGCATAAAGCCGTCGATATGGATCACCAGGGTTTGGTATTCCTCGTGAGACTGTGGCTCATGAGCTTTGTCGTCATGCACTGTGTCATTATGGGGCATGTGGCCATGGGCCGGAGGCAGCAGGGCCTCGGCAATTTCCTCCTCCAGGCGCTGCTTCAGCTGTGCCTGGCTGGGGGCCCGGGTCTGGCGGCTGGCCAGGGACTGACCATCGATGGATATGGTCAGCTGCTCGGCAAAGACCTGCACCAGCTGGCGGTGAAACTCTGCCAGTTTGGCCTCATCGGCCACCAGATGGGCGATTGATGGCGGCTTGCCCTGCCACTCCAGTTGGTGAAACAGTTCCGTCAGTGAGGTGGCCAGGGTCAGTGACAGGTGGTTGTGTTGCCTCAGGGTAATGTTGGCCGAGGTCATGTTGAGCCCATGGGCCCTGGCGTCTGTCATAGAGATCAGGCCACAGCAGAGGATGAGCAGCAGTGTTGTTTTCTTCATTCATTTTTTCTCCCAACTCATAGTGGCGGTACTGACGGGCGCCTGTTTAGGACACCCGTTAGTGCCGCCTGCAACTTTTCGTCAGCGGCGACGCTGGTAACGGCACCGCTGTCAACGTCAGAGCTGTTAACGACAGTGCGATTAACGGCAGTGCGCTGTCACCAGGTCATTGCTGCCCGTGGTGTCGTTCTTGTCCAGCCGATAGCGGAAGCGGTAGCAATCCTTGCCTGCCTGGTAACCCGACTCGCCCGCGACCAGAGGCCGGTAGAGGATCATGGCGACGTTACCGGCGGGAATATGGGTATTGTCCGCGCTCGGGGTTACCTCTATATAGGTCCAAGTGGCGCCATTCAGGCTGAGAGTGTCGTAATCCGTCAATTCCACTTCGGTGCCGAAGGTGAAGTCTTGCAGACGCTCGTTTTCCCAGTGGGCCGCGACCGTTTGCATGGCCGTGGCCTGGCTGGCCTCGGCGCGATAGCAGCCTATGGTGTAGGGCGCGGTTTTAGAGGAGTAATACACATACTCGCTGCCGTCACCGTGCAGATCGTAGCCGTTGCACTCATCCAGCGGCCGCTCACCGGTTTTCACCTTTTGCGGTCTGTAATCCAGTGACGTGTAGCGACCGCCGCCGTAATTGACCCCACCGCTGGTCAGCTGGCCGCCGCCGGTGCCGAAGTACAGCGGAATGCCGTCAAACATGTAGGCCAGAGGTTTGGAGGGATCCTGGGTGTCCATCAAACACAGGGGCGCATAATGGTAGTGGTAGTCCTCGCCGTTACCTGCGTGGGCACCGCACTGATCCAGCTCACCCAGCAGCACTGTATCGCGGCTGCTGTAGTCCTGGCCGAGCTGCGCGACTTCGTCCGGAGCGTTCTCCTTGGCGTAGTGCAATATCGGCACCCCGTCGACCGCTATGCCTATGGGATGGTGAATGTTGAGGTTGCTGCTGGTGCTTGCCAGGTATTGGGGCACCAGGGGCACTGACCAGCTGGGCTGTTGCGGCAGCGGTACCCGGCCTATCCAGGAATGGGTGCCGACGTTCGGCTTGTCGACGTCCAATTGCGAGCGATCCGGCAGGCCCACCAGGGTATTGACCGTCATTGTGCTGCTGTCGCAGCTGACCGACACCAGACCGGCATAGTCCTCAAAGGCCGCCGACTTGGTGGCGCAGTCGCTGGGGGTGCTGGTTGGTACATGATCGTCGTTGTTGGGGTTATAACGTACCCGGGTCATATGCAGGCTGGCGCTGCCCAGCACCTTGCCCTCGATGGCGTTTTCCAGGGCGACCAGATCTGTGGTGCTGGCGGTTAAGCCCAGGCTGCCAACCGGGGCCGACAGGGCATAGAGGCTGAGGATATAGGTGTGCTCATCCGCTCCCTGGGAGCAGGGGGCGGAATACAGCTGCTGGCCGTTCACCGAGTTGATGCCGTACACCCCGGTGCCGTGATCCCCTTCGCTCAAGGATGTGGTCGCGGCGGGTATGTCGTACTGGATCTGATAAAAGTGGGCACCGGCAAAGTCTGTGTCCGCAGGATTGGGGAAGGTGTACATGACCAGGGCAAACGACTGGGTCCCTTCGGGCGCATTATCCCAGGACAGCGGCAACATCTTGCCATTGTCCGCCCCCTCGCAGGTGGCACTGAGTGGTAAAATCAGCTTGGATTTCAGCGCCGGACTGCTCAGATAAAAGTCACCGGAAGAGCCACCCGTGCCGGAGCTGCCTATGGTGGCCCGCACCAGCACCTCGTTATCCAGGATAAGGTTGCTGCTCCAGATAAACTGGGCATCGCTCGCGCTGTTATCGAACAGATCGGTAAATTGGGTGTAGGCCGGTTTATTGTCGACCCCAACCGTGGTGTTGCTGTAGCTGTAGGCATTTGGCCAGAGCGAATCGTCAAAGTCGCTGGCGGCCCAGTTTTCCGGCAGCGCCCAGTGGGCGGCGTAAACTGTGGCTATGTCCGAGGGTGCTGTGGTGGCACAGCTACTGCTGGCCCTCAGTCCGGCGCTCTGGCTTAGACAAGTTGTGTCTGTGATGGGCGCGGTATAAAAGGTTTGTGCCTTCCAGCTGCTGTCGGTCTTGCCTATGATGTTGCCGCTGGCATCCTTGAACAGGGCCACCATGCCACCATCGCCGGGATGGAAGCTGCTGCCCTGGTTGTTTTCGGTGCCCGTGCCCAGGTTTTCCTCCCAATCCACCAGGTGCATGGCCACGGTAAAGGGCTGCTTGACCCGAAAGCGCACTATGTTGGAGTTGAACTCGGTGAAGGGCACGGGATCTTTGGCGACGGCGACGCCGTTCACATACAGCTCAAAGTAGTTGTCGGCGAAAATAAAGGCGCTGATCACCTCACCATCGGCATCCAGCTCCACTATGTCGCTGCCATCCAGGGCTGCGATAGCGGCCGCCGAATTGGCATAGCTGTGACCCGACACGTAAGCATTGTAGAGATCGCTGGCCATGGGCACAGTGCTGTCCTGATAACGCACCTCGGCCGGCACCAGCCAGGAGCCGCCATCGCCATCGAAGCTGCGCCCCAGCGCGGCCACCCGGCTTCCTGCCGGGAACAGGTTGGCCAATTCCAAGCTGGCCAGCCCCTGGGTCAGGGTTGGGCTGTCGTTGCTGCCGCTACCACCTGTGCCACCTGTACCTCCTGTGCCACCCGTGCCACCTGTACCGCCCGTGCCACCAGTACCGCCGGTTCCGCCGGTGCCACCCGTGTTGCCGTTATCGGGGGCCGGGCTGCTGCCATCGCCTCCGCCACAGGCGGTCAGTACCGCCGCCATCACCAGGGGAAAGAGTAATTTTCTGGACATGGACCACCTCTACTATGCTGTTGAGATTCAGTTGCTATTCAATGAAAACAAGATTGCACTTGTGCATAGGTGCACTCTAAGGCGGGAATATGCAGGAAAAATGCAGCGACGCTGTTTGTCGCAATTTCTCTGCCGGGCCGTTTATTGTTTAACAGGGATAGCAACAGTCAGCAGACCTATGCCTGTCGGATAGCGGTCCCGCTTGGCCAGCCTCTCCCTCGATCTGGGTTTGACGGCTATAATGAATAGTTGTTGGCATTAGAAGTAATTGATTTTAAGCTGGATCTCATTCGGCTGTGTCTATTGGAAAAGTGCGTTCAGAACCACAGGAGACTTAAGATGGAGGAGATCAAGATGAACCAGGAGTGGTCGACCTGCGGGAACTGCGTAAACCGGGAGCAACTGGGGTTTGATTTCACCATGGCATTTCAGCCCATCATCAATGTGGCCACTCAAACGGTGTTTGGTTACGAAGCCCTGGTTCGTGGCCTGAACAATGAGTCGGCCTTCTCGGTGATATCCAGGGTCACGGATGAAAACCGCTATTTGTTTGATCAGCTCTGTCGTGTCAAGGCCATTGCCCTGGCGTCAAAGCTCGGCATAGATTGCATGCTGAGTATTAATTTTCTTCCCAATGCCATCTATAAGCCCGAGCGCTGCATTCGTACCACCCTGGCATCGGCCAAAGAATACGGCTTTCCACTTGAACGGATCATGTTTGAGTTCACTGAGGTCGAGAAGATTGAGGACAGCGACCACGTCAAGAACATTGTTAAATACTATCAGTCGCTTGGATTTAAGACCGCCACGGACGATTTCGGCTCCGGTTATTCGGGCCTGAACCTGCTGGCGGATTTCCAAACCGATATTATCAAGCTGGATATGGGGCTTATCCGCCATATCGACAGCGACAGGGTGCGCCAGGCCATAGTCAGCCACTGCCTGCAGCTGTTTCGCAGCCTGAATATCACCCCTCTGGCGGAAGGCATTGAAACCCTGGCCGAATATCACTGGTTGCGGGACGCCGGAGTCGAGTTGATGCAGGGATACCTGTTTGCCGCCCCTGGATTCGAATCTCTGCCCGAGATTAATTTTGTCTCCTGACGACTGTTGCTTGGCGGCGAGTTCATCGGGGCTGAGGCGCCACTGTTTGCCAAGGATCAAGATGCTGTTGAAGTGACCAAAAGACCCCCTTCAACTCGCCCTCAGCGAGTAGCTCTTTAGCTATTCTTACTCTTTCTCCCCAAACAGAATATTTGGCTCCAAAGAGGATGCTTGGTCCCTGACCTCTCCCACAAGTCGCGTATTTCCTCCGGCATGCTGGCGGTACAGCCGATTTTTTCCATACTGATAGCTATTGCTTGGCCCAATATGACCCATTCCAAAGTAAACCGCTGCCGCCGTCACTCTCTCAAGATCTCGCTGGGACGGTGAGCGTCAGCGTATTGAATCAACAGGAGAAATCAGCATGGATATTCGCAAGTCAATTGTATCGGCCCTGCTTGTGGCCGTCTCAGGCGCCGCGAGTGCGGCCGATAGCAACCATGAGGCCTCCCATTCCATTGCCTATCCCGCAGGTTGGCAGAATTGGTCAACCATAGCGGTATCACACAGAACGGATAACAATACCCTGAGGGTGATACTCGGCAACGATATTGCGGTCGCCGCCGCCCGCGCCGGCCAGACCAATCCCTGGCCAGATGGCGCCATTCTCGGCAAGGTCGTGTGGAAGGACACTGAGCTGGCAAACTGGAAAGCGGCCACGGCCCCGGGAGCCTTTGTCCATGCCGAGTTTATGTTCAGGGACTCGGCAAAATATGCCGACACCTATGGCTGGGGCTGGGCCCGCTGGGTGGGCCTGGAGCAAAAGGCCTTCAACGAAGGGCCGCAGGTATGTATCGCATGCCACACCCCGGTGAAGGACAGGGATTGGGTGTTCACCGCCCCCGCCACTTTCCCGGCAATGGTCCCGGCATCTGAGTAATGCCGGACCTACTTGTTGTTTTGGCATAGTGTATGCGTTTGGGCCGAGGAGCCCGTCGGCATATTGCCTCTGGCACCACGGCTGTCTTTTATTTTTGACCTGACATCTGACATCTGACATCTGACATCTGACATCTGACATCTGACATCGGATGCTATTAATCCCCACGTGGCGGCGTTAGACGACAAAGGAGAAAGCTATGAACTGGAAATTTTCATATGCCATTGGTTTTCACCCTTGGGAGGATACAGACCAAGAATTTTCCCAGTCTTTGGCATCGCTTCTCGAACGCGAAGAGGAAGGGCGTGCGCCTCCTTACGGACGTGCCTTGGATGTAGGCTCGGGGAGTGCCATCTGGGGTATCGAGCTGGCTAAAAGGGGCTGGGATGTCACTGGCGTAGAACTCGTGGACAAGGCCCTGGAACGGGGGCGTGAGCGGATTCAGAATGCTGGCGTGGAAATGAAACTGGTGAAAGGGGACGTTACCCGCCTTTCAGAAACTGAAGTAGGTACCGGGTTCCGGCTTATCCTTGATACCGGCACCTTTCATGACTTCGACACAGATCAGCAGAAAGGAATGGCCCGCAGCATTGACGCGCTGGCCGCCAAGGATGCCACAGTTATTTTACTGTGCTGGCCGAGGCGTATTCGCCCCTTGATCCGGGGTGTAAGCCGCGAAGAAATCGAGGCTGCCTTTACAGGTTGGCGGATCACCGACGTGGAGCCGTCCTTCTTCAAACTTCCACCGCCATTGGAATGGGTGCTGCGCCCGGATGAGCACTGGTACCGTCTGCAGCGCGCATGAGGTTGATGCGCCGTCTAACAACCGGTTGCAGCGGGTCGCCCCTGAACCGGGGCGTTATTCCAAAACTCTAAATCCGACTCCAAGCCCTTGTTTGCCTTCCTTTCCCTCCAGGCGTAACCTGCGAAGCAGTTGCCAATCCCGACAGGAACACAGTCTTATGTCTGCCGAAGCAAACCAGCACTCTGAATCCAAGCCTTTGGTATTTCACACTCCAAGATTGCAGTTGGCTGAGTTGACTGCAGATGGGTTGATTGCGGCTGGGTTGACTGCCGCATCCGCCGCTAAGGTTGGGGCGGATGAGTTGCTGAGTCGCATTCTTGCACTCTTTACCCCGGCGGTGATTGTGCATTTGCCGCCTTACTTCGCCAAGGTGCAGGACCTTGCCAGCGCTAAGGCCTGGTTGGAGCGCATGTTGGTCGAAAGCCGTTTACTGACCGTGACTCTTATTGACGACTTGGGAAAAACGAAGAGCTCTCCCTTGATTGGCTTCCTGTTTGTCTATGAACAAGCAAGGGAGGAAACCCAAGCGCCGGGATACGATGCCCACCTGGGCTATCTGCTGGGGGAAGAATATTGGGGCCAGGGCCTGGCCAGTGAATTGCTGACGGGGCTGCTCTCCTGTGCCCATCAGAACAAGGACAGTCTGGGCTGGCAGCGCTTGGTCGCCGGTGTGGGCACGGATAACCCGGCGTCATCCAGAGTGCTGGAAAAGGCTGGTTTCCGGCTTTGTTCGGACATAGATGCAGAAGCCGCCCCCGGGGGGTTGTTTTACTACTATTCGCTAAGCTGAGGCTCTGTCCGGAGCTGCCGCTTTCCCAGTGCTGAAGTTTTCCAGAGCGCACTGCTGAGCCGTAAAATTGGACAACATAAGTCTGAAAATCAACAGATTGCTTGTTGCGCTCGGCCTTGCTTGTTAGGGTGTGATTTCACCCGAGCGAATCAAGGAACCTTATTTATGGAAAGCCAAACAATCAAATCCACTGTGGCTGCGGTGCAAAATGGCGTGGCGCGGGCAGATGGCAAGCTGTCGTTGACCGTATCTGATTTGAGTTTCGTGCCCTACAACACCCAATTGGGCCTCGGGCCCTACAGCATTCCCCGTGGAGAGATAACCAAGGTGGAAAAGTGCCTCGGTAAGGGGGGCGGCATTATGCCCGTGACCCGGGATGCGCTGCGGATCACCCTGGACGGCGGCAAACAGTTTGAGTTTATCCTCGCCAATCCCGAAGACTGGCTGGCGCTGTTAACAGCGTGAAGTGAACGCTTGTGCCAAGCGCCAGTTCCTCACCGAAAGAGCCTGGCTATCCGGGCTCGCTAAAGCCAGGGCGCTGTCAAAGCGCCTTTTTCTTTTATCACCCTGTGTTTAAAGCATCTTTCTTTTAAATCGCTTTGGTCATAAAGCGGCTGAAGGGGTCATCACTGTAGTCGCCAAAGGGGCCGCAAAACTCGAAGCCGTGGGCCAGATACAGGCCCTGTGCGGGCAGGAAGAAGTCCACCGAGCCCGTTTCCAGGTACAGGCGGCGAATACCACGCCGGCGGGCATCCTCCAGTAAATGGCGCAGCACGGCCTTGCCGAGGCCGCGGCCACGGAACTGGTTGGCGCAGCGCATGGATTTGAGTTCGGCCTCGGTCTCAGACAACTGCTTGATGGCGCCGCAGGCGGCGAGTACTTCCCCCATGTTTTTTACATCTGCATCTTTTCCTGAAGCAGCATCCCCCTTGAGCCACAGGGTAAAGAGGCGGATATCCGGGCCCTGCAAGCGCTCAAGATTGAGGGCATGAACACTGCCCGGTGGCGAGTTGGCGTGCATGTCGGCAAGGTGCTCCTGCAGCAGTGCCGTCAGTGCTGTGAGGGGCGCTGCTTGGTTGTCCTTTTCGCAGAAGTTGTCCTTGTCGCTGAAATCAAACTGGCGAATGTCCATGGGGGTTTCCTGTATTGAATTTCCTATGACCGCAGGCCAAAGCAAACCCCGGGCCATTGATTGCGTGATTGATTTTATTGGCATTTTCTTTCATTGCCTAAACCGGATGCACAGCCAAAGGGAAGGGCGCTGCACCTTAGTGGTGCAGCTCATGGTTCAAGCTGTTCAGGCGACTTAAATGGTATCGCTGTGCAAGCTCCAGTAACGACAGCAGTCAGGATTTTGAATTGGCCTGCTAATCTGTGGCTCTTGGCAGATTTGCCCTCAGCCACAGCTTTAGCCCTGTGCAGGCCTTATCCCGGTTTATTGACCAATCTTGAACTCGGCATAGATGGGCCTGTGATCCGATGCCATTTGCTCGTCGATAACAGAGTGCTTTATCTCGGAGAGGTGCATTCCCCTGGTGAGGAAAAAGTCTATTTCTTGCTCCGGCTTATCCGAAGGCCAGGTCTTTTGCTGTTGCTTGTTCATGATTTGCCAGCCTGCACGGGTCAGCAACCCCAAAGAGGCATCGCTGGTCTCGCCGTTAAAATCCCCCGCCAGGATCACCGGGTTGTCATTGTGTTCCAGTGCCTTTAGCAGGGCTGATACCTGCTCAGTGCGGATAGATTCGTCGGTCCAATCGTTGTGTATTCCGACAAAGGATAAGGGCTTGGCAAGCCCCGGGACACTGACCCTGATTTCCAGTGCGCTGCGTGGCTCAGCACCTTCAGGTAAAGGGTGAATCTCGGTATCACTGATGGGCAAGCGTGACAATACCGCCATGCCGTATTCGCCCCCCTGAAGATCCATAAACCTGGCGAATCTGTGCTCCATTCCCAGCAAACGGCCGAGCTCCGAGGCAATGTCCAGCTTGTCGCTGCGTTCAACCCCTTTATCTACTTCCTGCAAGGCCACCAAATCCGGCTTGGCGTGGGCTATGACCTCGGCAATACGCTTTAAATCCAGCTTATTGTCCATGCCTACACCATGACGAATGTTGTAGGACACCAGGCGCAGCTCTGTGTGAGCGCCGGTTTGAGTTTCGGCCGCCAAGCTGTTTTGTGTCAGTGCCAGCAGCACTATTGCTGTTAAAAAGCGCATGCTTCCTCCTTGAGTTGTGACTGGAATTCCCGGTGACTGTTTTTCTTCGAGACTGTTTTTCTTCGAGATTGATATTTTCGCCTATCTAACTGGGCCTGCGCCGCTTGAGACCCGAATGTCTGCACCCCATCGGAATGCATCAATGTCGTGGTAAAGGCGATGAAAAAGTACTCAGGCATCCTAAATTGAAGTTGGCATCAGCACAACGCTTGCTCTTTAAATCACCATCTTGAAGGGCCGGCGAGACGTTATAAAACTCTCTGTTAAATCCGCTTTTCCGACACGGGATGGATTTTGACATCAGCATCAAGCCCACTGTGTGTTTGGGGGGAGGCTGAATTTGCGCTGTTGAAATTTGAAAAAGGGCGTGCACGGCCTGCAACCCTATCCGAATGGATGTTGTTGGCAGGCCGTGTTTGAAACAGATAGATATTGATTTTATTACTGGATCTTATTGGTCGTCTGAACCTGAACCTGAGCCTGAGCCTCAGCCTCAGCCGCAGCCGATTCCCGGTACCAGAGATACAGGTGAGCGGCGCTCCAGCTGAAGTTGGTGGCCCCCTGCATCTCGCCGGTCAGGGGATGGTAGTTCTCGCGGATGGGAGCAGAGCCCTTAAGCGCCTCGGCGTTATTGAGCAGCTTGGCGGTGAGCGCCCTGGCATCCTCCAGAAAACCGTAGCGGGCCAAACCCGAGACACCGAAATACCACTGATCCAGCCACACCCGGCCGCGCCAGTAGCTGTGGGGATCGAAGGCCGGCGCCGAGCGGGCGGCGGTGCCCAGGGGTACTGGGGTGTTGAAGACTTTAGGATCGAGCATGTTGCGGCGCACCGCCTGTGCCTGTGCTGGGGCGGCAACCCCTGTCCACAGCGGGCTCCAGCCCTCGGGGCCCATGCCGCGGCGGGTCAGCAGTTTGCCGCTGCCAAGTTCCCGGTCGTAGTAAAAGCCGGATTCGGAATCGAAAAAGTCGCTGTTTATCCGCGCTGCCAGCGCCTCGGCATCCCTTTGCCAGTTGGCGGCGGCCTGCTTATCGCCGAGCAGCGCTGCCATTTGCCCCAGCAGCGCCTTCTCCTGGGCCAGATAGGCGTTCAGCTCCACCGATTCCTGATCTATGGAGTAACCCACCAGCTTGCCGCCATGGCGGTTTTCCACAAAGCCCGGCAACCAGTCGCGGCGGGCCCGGGTCAGATCGCCGCCATAATGCTTGGCCGCATAGGCGCTCAGCTGGCTGTCATCGATAAAGCCGAAACGGGCGGCATTATCCATGCCGGACTCCCAGCCCGCTGCCTGTTGGGCCGGACTTTCCAGGGCCTGATAATCCTGGCTTTGGGCCAGCGTGCGGTAGTCATCCAGCCCGGCACACTCAAGCCAGCCATCCTGCAATGGCTCGCAGCCCGCAGGCACTGTGCCCTTGGGTTTGAGGTAGAAGCGCATCCTGCCCTCGCTGTCCTGATGGGCCGGGTGCAGGGCGGCGCCGTATTCCGCCAGGCCGTTGCCGTCGTGATCCCGGTTGCGATACCACCAATTGTGATAGGCCACCAGTTTGGGGTAAATCTCGCGGATAAAGGCCGGATCGTCACGCAGATACCACACGGCCCAGGCCGCCAGCGGTGGTTTGCTGTTGCGCTCGTTCCAGTTTTCGCCGCTGCCGCCCCTAAGCCCGTCGCGGTTATAAAACACTGTATCTATTATCATGCCCGCGTCCTGGGGCCGCAGCGTATCGTCCGCCTGAATCTGGTAATCAAACAGGGCGCGGATCTGATTCTTCGCCAGCTCGGGGGCGAAATAACTCAGGGCGGCGGCGTGTTTCCAGCTGTCCCAGGCCCAGGCGCCGTCGAAGGCGCGGGCGGTAAGCGAAGGGGTTACGGCATCATGGAGCAGGGCACCGGCGGGGCTGCGCCAGTTGCCGAGCAGGGTCTCCAGGCTTTTCTGCGCCAGTGCCTTGGGCAGGTAGCTGTTCAGTTCGGGCATGCCCTGCTTCAGGTAAGCGCGCCAGCGCTCGCCGCTTTGCTGCCACTGGGCCGCAAGCCTGTCCTCTGTCATCCCGGAGTGCCCAGACTCTGTCTCATCCGGGCTCAGGATATAACGCTCGCGGCTCCAGATAAGCCGTGATTCACCCGCGTTTAAGGTCAGTTCACTGCGACTGAGATAGCCCAGTTCGGTCACAGAGCTGTTGCTGGCCAGACTGCGGCTGATGTCCAGCCCGGCACCGGCAGTGAAATAGCCGGTAAAGCCCTGTTGCAGTTCGGGAAAGCTCAGCCTCAGCCCACCGGTTGTGGGCTGCCATGAGGGGACCTTGTCGGCCGGCCAGAGAGGTCCCTTGTTCTGAGTCAATCGGCTCAGCAGCTCGCCGCGCCACTCCAGCGTCAACGGCAGGGGCTTATCGCCTGTGTTGATAAGCTCGGTGCGGATAAGGGCGCTGCGGCCATCGACAAAGCGCAGCGCCAGCTTGAGCGTCAATTCCGGCCAGCTGAAAAGCTGGCGCAGCTCACCGGCGCAGGCCTGCATCTGGCTGTCGGCACTGGCAAAGTCCAGGGGGCGGCCATCAATACTGGGCTGTAGTTGCTCCAGCATGGGGGCGAGATAGAGGCTGAATTCCTGGGCCACTATCAGGGGGCCGCTGAATCCCGCCTTGGGGCTTTGCGGCAGCAGATAGCCGTGCCAGGCGCCGGCATCGGCCAGGGGATTGAAGGCCTGGTTGCCGTAACTGTCAAACTGCTGCATCAAATTTGGCTCACCACTGCGGTCGAGGACGCTGGGCGTGCATTCCCCTGTTTGGGCTTTAGTTGCAGACAGGGCCTGGGCTTTTACTGGAGATGGGGTTTGAGCCTGGGCTTTTGCATGAGCTTGCGCAGTGCCTGCCAATGTGGACAGCACTGCGAGCACGCACAGCAGGGCGGCACTTTTCGGACGAAATAGGCCCGGAGCAGGTATAGGGTAACGGCGAGGGAAGAGTGTCTTGGCGATTGGCATTGGGCATACGTTCACTTTTTAAAATTGCATACAAACTGCAATCTTGGAGCAGGCTTGTCAATAGTCGAGGGGTATTCGCTAAGCCAGGCTTAAAAAACAGGAAGTCAGAAACCGGAAGTCTTAAACAAGAAGTCTTAAACAAGAAGTCTTAAACAAGAGGTCTTAACCAAGAGGTCTTAAACAGGACGGGAAAAGAAAGTGGGGCGCTAAGGGAAACGGCGCCCGCAGGCGCCGCTTGGCTGGCTATGTATTCAGGCAATGGGGTTATGAAGGCATGAGGATCATCAAGGCCTTTCATTGGCAGAGCAAAACCACAGTTTGTTGCCCTCGCTGTCAAGGAAGCTGCCGAGCAGGTAATACTCTTCCATCGGCACCACAGGATCGGCAATAGTCACATTGCGCTCCCTCAGAAAGGCCTCGGTATCCGGCGCATAGTCGCACAAAATGGTCAGCCTGGGATTGGGTTCGGCCGTCGGTTTGCCATACCAGTCATCCTTGAGCATCAGCATCAGATCCCCCAGGGCATAGCCCCTGACCTCGCCGTGCTCCGACACAGTATCCAGCCCCAACACTTTGCCATAAAAATGTTGGGCCCGGGCCATATCCGTAACTGCCAGGGCGATAACCTTCACCGCCTTCAACCCATGGGAAACACTGCTCATTTGTTGTACTCCAGATTGGGGGAGGGATCTTAAGTATAGGCCCGTTGAAGACCTTGCGGTTTGCAGCAGCAGTCGCTGTTTCGCTCGTTTTTGCGGCTACTTTGGCAGCCCACATGACGCAGATTGGATTGTCCCCAATGCCCGGCAGCTAGTCTGCGTTGAGGCTCTGTTGCTGTCTGGCCAGGTAATCGCAGACGAAGCCGATAAATTGGTTCACCAGCGCCGACTCTTCCCGTCTTTGGGTGTAGAGGGCATAAAACCTCGATGACTTGAGAGGCTGCTGGGGCAATACCTGAACCAGCCGGCCCTGACTGAGATCGTCCGCCACCATGTAAGCCGGCATCTTGGCTATGCCGAGCCCCTGCCGCACCGCAGTCAGGGCGGCGCGCTTGCTGTTGAAGCACAGCTGTCCCTGAATATCGCAGCGGATAAGCTCACGGCCTTCACCGAACTCCCAGGTCTCCAGGCTGCTCAGCTGATTGCCATAGGTGATGCAGCTGTGTTGCCTCAGTTGCTGGATGTGCTGCGGCGCCTCCCGGCTGCTCAGGTAAGCGGCACTGGCACACAGCACTGAGGCGTCTTCGCAGATGGGACGGGCAATATAGTCCTCGGGGGCGGCCTCGGCGCTGCGAAACCCTATGTGTATGTTGCCGAGGATGAGGTCACGGCGACAGTCGGAATAGTCCGCCACCAGGATGACCTCGGGATATGCCTGCTTGAAAGCTATGATGGCCGGTGTCAACACCTCTTCCCCCCACAGTTTGGGGGCGGTGAGCCTCAGCTCGCCGCTGACGCAGCGCTTTTGTTTGTCGAGGCTGTCGAGCATTTGCTGATGCAGGGCAATGATCTGCTCGGCGCGGCGATGGAAGTCGTTGCCGCTGTCGGTGACCTGCAGCCGTCTGGTGGTGCGCTTGAGCAGGGATGTGCCCAGCTGCTGCTCCAGAAACTGTATGTCTTTCGAGGCCTTGCTGGTGGATATCTCCAGGGCTTCGGCAGCCGCGGCAAAAGAGCCGCCCCTCACTATGGCGTTGAACAGCCGCATCAGGTAGATATTATCCAGTTTATTGTTTTGATTGGACAAAGTGTGTCTCCTTAGCGACTTTCATACCGCCAATTACTTCTTGTCAGGAAATAGAGTCTATCTCAGCTGCCGGATTATTTCCTCGAGTTGCGGTAGTAAGCTCACGGCCATTGGTAGATGTGAGGACCCAAATATGCAATCGAGCTTGTCACAACCATGGCTGTTCCCCGATGCGGGCATCAGGGCGAAAAACCGCGCCGTGCTGGCGCCCCTGACCCACAACATGAGTTTGGAGGGCGGCCTTGTCAGCGACAACGAGCTGATCTGGCTCGAAAAGGCCGCCGCCGGCGGTTTTGGCACCCTGATCGCCGCCGCCACCTTGGTGGCCGATGGCGGCCGCTGCTGGCCCGGGCAACCGGCCCTGCTAACCGGGCAGCATCAGGCGCGCTTTGCCGAATTTGCCAGGATAGCGGCCAGCCATGGCGCCCTGGCACTGGTGCAGCTGCACCACGGTGGGGTGAGGGCCATTCCCGGGCTCAATGGCAGGCCACCGGTTGGCCCCTCGGCCATCCCTGCGGGCGGCAGATACCCCCTCGGGGTGGAGGCCCTGACCGACGAGGGCATTGAGGCCATGATAGCCGCCTTCGCCGATGCGGCGGTGCGGGCCCACGGGGCCGGGCTACATGGGGTCGAGCTGCACGCGGCGCACCATTTCCTGCTGTGTAACTTCCTGAATCCGGAAATCAATCAGCGCAGCGACAAGTGGGGTGGCTCGGCAGCAAATCGCGCCAGAATACTGCTGGAGATCATCGGCGCAATTCGTGCCCGGGTGCCGCGCAGCTTCCTGATAGGTGTGCGCCTTTCCCCAGAAAGTTATGCCAATGTGCAGGGGATTAAGCTGATGAATCAGCTGGAAATTACCCGGCTGCTCGCGGCCGGGGGGCTTGATTATGTGCATTTTTCCATGGGTGACAGCTTCAAGCAGGCGGACGAGTTTGCCGGGGAGTCGCTGCTGGCGCTGATAGCGTCCCAGCTTGGCGGCAAGTTGCCGCTGATGGTGGCGGGCAAGGTACAAAACGCCCGGGATGGCGACGCCCTGCTTGGCCTCGGAGCCGATATGGTGGCTGTGGGTTCGGCGGCCATAGGCAACCCGGACTGGGTCAAACGCCAGAGTGCCGGACAGCAATTGATAGCCGCGCCCTTCAGCGAATCCTGGCTGCTGGCCCAGGGTTTTAACGAGCGGGCACTGGACTATTTTCGCACCGTGCCAGGGCTGGTGTTATGAGTGGGGCCTATGCTGCAAGTTCCATCAGCTTAGCTGAATCGACAAGGATGGGGTTGTGCTAACAGCCCGTAAGATTGCAGATATTTTTTTAAATTGAGCCTTTTGCTATAGGCAGATATGTTGTGATGGGCATAAAGAAACACCCGCGAATGCGGGTGTTTTTCTTCATCAAGTGTTGAAGGCTGGCCGGAAACTCTTACCTACTTAAAGCGACTTACAGCGCCTTAAAGCGAACCGCCACACCGCCACCGGCTGCCAGATGCAGCTTGAGCTTATCGCCCTTGCGCACCACCTGCTTGCCTGTGTCCAGCTCGTAGGGGTGCCATTTCCACTCGGCGTCTTTGCCGTCCTGGTAGATCTGCGCTTCGAACTGCTTGCCGGGTTCGAGGAAGTCCAGCGCCAGCTCGATATCGCGGGCGTTGTCGTCGGTCACGGCGCCGAGATACCAGTCGTTGCCGCTGTACTGACGCGCCTTGCGCTCCTTGCGGGCCATGACCACAAAGTCACCCACTTCACCGTCGAGCGCTATGCTCTGCTCCCAGTCGGTGGGCACGTCCTTGATAAACTGGAAGGCGTCGGGGCGTTTGAGGTAGTTCTCCGGCAGATCGGCCGCCATCTGAATGGGGCTGTAGAGCACCACATAGAGCGCCAGCTGTTTCGCCAGTGTGCTCTGGGGCCTGTTGGTCTTGTCGCCCAGGCCATTGAAGCTCATGTCGAAAATGCCGGGAGTAAAGTCCATGGGGCCGGCCAGCATGCGGGTATAGGCCAGCATGGCGATGTGCTCAACCGGGTTCGGTGGCGTGCCCCAGGCATTGTATTCCTGGCCCCGGGCACCCTCGCGGGCAATCCAATTGGGGAAGGTACGACGGAGGCCCGTGTCTTTGATGGGTTCGTGGGTGTTGATGCTTATCCGGTGTTTGGCGGCGGCCTTCACGTTGTCCAAGTATTCGCCCACCATAAACTGGCCGTCGTGCCACTCGTGGCGCACCACGCCGTTTTCATCTATGCGTTTGATGTTGCCGCCATCGGCTACGTAGCCGGTCTTCACCTGACTGACGCCCATTTTTTCATACAGGCTGAAGGCATCTTCCCACTGCTTGCGGTAGTTGCTGACGCTGCCGGAAGTCTCGTGGTGGCCAATCAGCTTGGCGCCCACCTCGCGGCCATAGTCTGTGATGGCCTTAATATCGAAGTCCGGGAAGGGCTCAGTGAAGCTGAACAGGTCGCCGTTATGGAACCAGTCGCCGTCCCAGCCCAGGTTCCAGCCTTCCACCAAAACACCGTCGAAGCCGTTGTCGGCGGCAAAGCGCAGGTACTTCTTGGTTTCGCTGGTGGTGGCGCCGTGCTTGCTGCCGCTGCCCCAGGTGTTCTGGTTGATGTGCATGCCCCACCAGATCCCCACGTACTTGCCGGGTTGCACCCAGGACACATCACCGAGCTGGTTGGGCTCGTTGAGGTTGAGGATAAGGTGCGAGTTAATCAGGCCAGCGGCCTTGTCGGCCACCTGGATGGTGCGCCAGGGGGTATTGAACTTACCGCTGGTTTTGACCGCCACTCCGTCGGACCAGGGCGTCAGCTCGGCCACAAAGGTACCGGGACGGTGCTGCTTCAGTGTCATGGCGGCATAGTCCACCAGGGCCGCCTCGTGGATGGCCAGATGTACGCCATCGGCGGTTTTCAGCGTGAAGGGGGTCTGCACCTGATTCACTTCGGCAAGTGGGGTGTGCTGGTAAATGTATTCGTAGCGGTTCCAGCCGCGGCCGGGGATCCACCAGGCGCTGGCCTGTTCACCCTGTTCGCTTTGAGCACCCTCATCTGCTTGTGAGATCACAAACTCGGTCAGTTCGCGGCTGATATTCAGCGGCGTGTCACTGTCCACCTCGTAGCGGAAACCTATGCCGTCATCGAAGGCGCGAAATCGTACCTTGTAGCCCTGCTTGCTGCCGGGATTGACGAAACTCACCGTCAGTTCGTTGTGCCTGTCGCGGATAAGCCGCGCCTCACCCCAGGGCTGCTCCCAGGTGTCATCCACTTTGGCGCTCTGGCTGTCCTTGATTTCAAAGCCGTCGCGAAAGGACGCGGCTTTGACAAAGTCGAACCCCAGTTTGGAGGCGGCAATCACCGACTTGCCGTGGAACAGCACGGCGTAATTGGGCTGCAGGTCATCGTTGACCCTGACCTCAATCTCGCCGTTGGGGGAGTGCAGGCTCAGGGTTTTGGCCTGCAATGGCAAACTGGCCCCGAGGGCCATCAGCAGCAGTGAACAGCGCATCTATCATTCCTTGTAAGGTGTCTTGTTGTTTGTCACCACCTTAACTTAGGCTTTGGTCTCAACGACATAAGCTGCATACGTATTCAGAGACGTCAGGCCAGCTGACGAGGGCTGGTTTTGGCGCTTTGTAAGCGACTTAAGGTCGAAGCCCTCCAGGCTTCACCCGGGCAAGGGGCTTTGCTCGTCCAAAGCCCCTTGCATCCCAAATGACGCCCCCGCCGAAGCCAAGCGCTTTGGGTTTATGGGCTGGAAACGGCCACCGAAACCGACTCGCTCCAAGCTCGACGGTTTCTGCCTCGATATCCTATCTCGGCTTACCCGTTTCTCTCAGCCCAACGCCCAAAGCGGCTTCGAAGGGGGAAATGGTGCATTCCGCTGCTTTTGAGGTTGTCCAGATTCTTGGCTTTACTGCAGATGATATGAAGTGCGTGAAGGGCAGACCCAAGCGCAGTGCACCTAGGTCTGCCGGGGAGGCGGAAGTCCAGCTTAAGCCGGTTTGATGTTCTGGTTCATCTTGAACAGGTTGTTGGGGTCATATTTGCCCTTGAGCTTGGCGAGGCGTTGGTAGGTCTCGCCGTAGGCGAACTCAACCCGGCCCAGCCCTCATTAGCAGAAAGCTCAGCGGAGGGGCATTGGTGACGCTATTGGTTACAGCTTAGCCATTGCAACTCCGGTAGCATTTCAATAATGTAAGCGAAATTAATTTGTTAGTGTCAGATTCTGGCCGCTGATCCAACTGATAGCCAACTCAAGGACGAACCTCTTATGCCTCGATCACCTTTACTGCGCACTCCTCAGCTGTATCTTGTGCGGTGCCTCGCGCTGTTTGCGGCTTGTATGGGGGCCGCCTGCACCGGCGTCGCTTTCGCCGCCGCTTCAGACGTCTCAAACGCCTCCGGAACTTCTAACGCTTTAAACAACAGCGCGAGCGCGCTGAATGAGAAAATTGCCCGCATTGAGCAGGGGCTTTCCAGTTCAGTGGTGGTCAAGGGCGCGCCGGATCAAAAAATGCGCCTCGAAGACAGGATGCGCTACCACCAGGTGCCTGCCGTCAGCATAGCAGTGGTGAATAATGGCCAGCTTGAATGGGCCCGCGCCTATGGGGTTAACCTGGTTGGCAGCAGCGAGCACACCACGCCGGACACCTTGTTTCAAATCGCCTCTATCAGTAAGGCCGTCAGCGCCATGGCGGCCTTGCATATGGTTGAGCAAGGCAAACTGCAGTTGGATGGCGATATCAATAAGCAACTGAAAAGCTGGCAGCTGCCCGACAATGAATTCACCCAAGAACACAAGGTGAGCCTGCGGCAGTTGCTGAACCACAGTGGTGGCGTCAATGTGCATGGTTTTCATGGCTATCCAGAAAAGCAAACCGTACCCAGCCTGCTTGCGGTGCTGGATGGTGAAGCCCCCGCCAATTCAGAACCTGTGCGGGTTGAAGCCATTCCGGGCACAGAGTGGCGTTATTCCGGCGGCGGTTACAGCATCATCCAATTGCTGATGACAGAAGTGAGCAAACAGGATTTCCCACAGCTTTTGCAAGATATAGTCTTCACCCCCTTGGATATGCGCCACAGCCGCTTTGCCAGCCGCCTGCCGGATGAAGAGCGCAGCCATGCCGCCGCAGGACATGAGGTCAACGGCGAAGCTATTGAAGGTTTGTGGCATCAATATCCCGAGTTGGCCGCGGCCAGTATGTGGAGCACAGCCTCTGATTTGACCAAAATCATTATCGAAGTGCAGCAGTCGGACGCCGGCACCTCAAACAAAATCCTGTCCAGTCAAATGACCAAAACCATGTTAACCCGTGGCCTCGGCGAAACCGGCCTGGGCTTTTTTGTTGAGGATAAGTCAGACGGAAGCGGCTCCAGCTACACCAGTTTCAGCCACAGCGGCGGCATTGAAGGCTCTCGCAGCTTACTGTTCGGCTACACCAAAACCGGCCAGGGCGCCGTGGTGCTGACCAACAGCGACAATGGCATGGCCTTGATTGAGGAAATCTTTACCAGTATTGCCGCCGAATACCATTGGCCCGATTTCAAGGTGACGGAAAAGACCGCCATGGCGCCGGACCCGGTACTGAACCAAAAAGTGGCCGGCGAGTACCAGCTGTTTGACCAGCCCGCCCATGTGTTTACCGAAGCAGACCGCCTGTATCTGCAATGCAATGTCCTTGGCAACAAGGCCCTCGAACTGCATCCTGAAGCCAATGCCAGCTTCTTCCTGACCGCCCCGGATGCCACGGTCCGGTTTGAAACCGATGCCGAAAACAAACCGACCGGGTTTGCCTTGCTGAAGGGGGTTAATACCTATAAGGCGCAGAGGGTTAACTAAAACCCGGTATCGGCCAGGCTGTATGCCCGCAAGCGGTCATGGCTTGGGCTTACAAGTCTGTCGCTTCGGGATATTTATCCGACCCGACAGTCTTTATAGCCAGTTTTTATAGAAATTGATGGCGTTACCTACGGCGGCGCTACTTTGCAGGGGGCAGGGGTGAGGTTTCCAAGTATAATTCATTATCTTGAGCATCCTGATGACTTGGCCGGGCTGATGTCGAAGCACCGACATATCTTGCTGTTCTTTTCAGCCGACTGGTGCCCGCCCTGCCGCGCCATGGAAGGGACCTTAATCAATACCTCCTTTGAGCTTGAGCACAAAGCCCTGGTGATCAAGGCCGATCCCAAGGTATGTGAAGCGCTGGCCGCGTCTTTGAAGGTGCGATCTGTACCCGCCTATGTGGCCTTCAATGACGGCGTGGCCTCAGAGCCCGCCTATGGTATCCAGCGAATCGACAGTCTGCTGGATATGGTGTTGGTCTAACCACCTAGCGGGTTTGTTGTTTTTCAAACAACGGTAAGTCGTGGCCAAATGCATCCCTGCACAACGGCCAGTTCGCCCTCTGTCGGACAGGAGTCCCAATGCCGTGAAGGGCAGAATGCCCGAGAGCGGCTCTGGCTCTCGCTCGTAAGCCAGTCGCTGCGCGACACTCGCCCAGCCGACACCCGGGCAAGGGGCTTTGCTCGTCCGCGAACAACGTTACTGTTTAACGGCCAGCTCACCATCTACCGGACAGGAGTTCAAATGCCGTGTAGGGTAGGACGCCCGAGAACTGCCATGGTTCGGCTTGCCCGTTTTATTTAGCACAATCCACAAAGTGAAGGTTTCAACGTGGGGGATGGCGAAACCTTTAGCTTTGACACATTGCGGTTGAATTTCACTGTTCTTTCGTTATCGATAGTAAATATAACGATTCTGCCAAATTTAATTGGCTATTAAATATCAATACGCTTCTGGATAAATAATTTATGTCCTCCAGAGTTCTTATAAAACTTAGCCATTTCCCCCATGTTGCTCCTGTTTGCCTGAGGTCGAAGGGAATTGCAAATATGCCCAATGATCTCTTTTGCATTGGCAGACGAATCGTTTTGTTTATAAAGAGCGATTGTGTTTATTAATTGTGAGCTTGCCTTTGCAAGCCAACCTTTACTAGTTCGTTCTTTTAACTCTATAAATACAACGGTATTGGCATCAATCAATGCACAGTCACATGTAGATTCTAAGTTCTTTGGCTCATCAGATTTGTAAAATCTTATACAATTGTCAATTGCATAAAATTCTAATTCTTTGGAGTTTTTATTGTTAACATCAGCAATCCACTTATGGCTATCTGTATTGGTAGGAAATGCTGGTGCACTTTGATTGGAATTATCGTCAATAATTCCGAATCTATTCCAATTTATCTGGGTGCGACATCCATTGCAAAAAAACAAAATTATTCCTCCATGTACAGCAAGCTTGAAAATTGTTCGTTTATTTCTTCGAACTTATAGTTAAGTTTGTTATCATCTGGAATAAAACCCTCAGCAATATCAAGTTTTTCTATCGATCCGCCGCCATTACACTCGTATACGTTTGCAATGCTGGGTGATATTGTACTGGCACGAGGTACGATATCTGAGACCTGTTTAAAATTAGTATCTGATAATTCTTTTTCAAACAACCTGTTTGCCATAAAGTTTAAAGTGAGAAAACTTACAATATATGGACTGTGTGTTGTTATTACTAGCCTATTATCTTTTGATTTATTTAAAGCCTTTAATAACTCAAAAAGAATGCTCTTTTGAGAGTCTGGGTACAAATTCTGCTCAGGTTCTTCCACAACGTTAATAAAGGCAGAGTAAGTGAATCTTTTTCTTATTTGATTGATTGTTAATATGAAATCTTTAACTTTTCTATTCTTTACGTGTTCTAATGAAGAAAACGCTTTCTGAAACTCTTTTGTAATTCTTCTCTGTAATGCGACATTTAAGTGCTCATCTGTACCATTCATATTTTGGTTTGATATAAAGTCACTTAAATATTCTGTAACCAAAAATAATGGCACCAAACTTTGATACCCACTAGAGCCATTAATAAGATTAGTTTTAAACCCTTCGCCAACTAAATATGATGAGCCATCATCAGGTTCATACTGATACTTTAGCTTACCTATTGGCAAATCTACTAGTTTTGAGCGTATGTAATCTTTTGCTTCTTCATATTCAGCTAAAAAGGCATGAAGCGCCCTTGGTAATTTTGAAATAAGCTCTGGTCTTACAATTGAAGTTAAGAAGTTTCTTTCAGCTGGAACGTACATTATCTTGGGTGAAGAATAAGCTGGATTATCTCGCTCTGAAATAGAAAAAATATTCTTATCTAGTTTAAATTCATATTTGCTGCCAATAAAATGTACAAACGACTTATCTGAGAAATACTCAGATATTCCTTGAAAAGACATAACGTCATCTAAAAAAAACTCTACATTATTAGCTTCATCTAAACTAACATCTTCCCGAACAAGTGATTTTTCTAACCAGCAAAGCGATGAGTACACTTTTGCAATAGTACTTTTACCTGAACCCTGAATGCCGGTAATCACCGTCAATCCATCAAATGATATGTATTCATCTCGACCCAATCCATTTTTGATTGGCCCAACATTACAAATGGCTAGTTTTGACATATAAATCCATTCAGTTCTGATAAAATCGCAGTTGGCATTATATACATAGATGTTGCAGCACTCAATCATTCATAATGAAAACAAGAGTCAACCAATTTTTTGTATGTTGTTGATATATAAGGCTTCATTCTTGGATGAACTATTCGTATAGTCGTAAGGTGCACTGTCTCGAAGGTGACTGAATGAACTGTTCATGGGCGAAGGAGTAAATGGTCTTTACGATAAATGCTGAGGTAGTTGGCGGATTTTGAAGGGGGGACTACGTGTAAAGATGTCTCACATTACGGCAGGGAAGATAGAGTGTAGAAAGCTACAACAAGATTTTTCTGAGGTCTTGCTGGTCGTTTCGAAGTGGCGTACTTCAGGTTAAATTGTTCGGCTACACACTTATTACTCATTGGTGTCGCTGAAAGGGGGGTTGGGCGCGTAGCCGAGGCAAAGCGATAAGCTCTCTATCGCGAGGAAGGAAAACCAATGGCACTGAGACCTTTATAGAAAAATCTGCTAAGTTCCCCGGATATCTCAAGGACGACAGGACAAGGTGAAGGATAAATGCAGCGACGTCAGAGAAAACCCAAACAACCAAGCACTTGGGTTGATTTTCTCCTGGGGCAATTCGCCGCAGCCGTTTTTGCGGTGCCTACGGCACTGGTGCTGTGGCTTTTAGTTGCCAAGTCTGTCAGTGGTATCGGCCCGTCAGACACCTTGATTGGCTGGGGTGGTTTTTGGCTGATCCTCGGTTGCTTCGCGTTTGTATCAGTCTTTTTTCCTAAAGCATTTCCCGACCTGCTCGGTAAAATCTGGGAAGCATTATTTGATCTGAAGCGTTGATATTAAGACATGTATTGCAGCGTCAAAAGGCAAGATAAGTACAGCACTTAACTTGATGGTTGCACCGCGCTCCTCTCCGCGTGGCGGCCAGAGGCCTTCGGGGAACGCTAGTGGAATGAAAATGTTCATTCCACGGTCTGGCGACACGCTTATCCCCCATCGAAGCCGCTTTGGTCGTTGGGCTGAAAGAAACGGGTGAGCCGAGGCATGGCCGTTCTCAGGCGTCCTGCCCTCTACGGCATTGGGACTCCTGTCCGGCAGATGCCGAGGCAGCACCCGAGATTGGACAGGCACAACACTTAACTTGCAGGTTGCACCTGTTCCTTTCCCCATCGAAGCCGCTTTGGTCGCTGGGCTGAAAGAAACGGGTGAGCCGAGGCATGGACGCCGAGGAAGAGACCGTCGAGCAGGAGCGAGTCGGTCTCGGTGGCCGTTTCCAGCCCAAAAGGCCAAAGCGCTCGGCTTCGTCAGGGGCGGCAGGGGAGTTCCTAGAGGGGATTGCTGTAGATCCCCTCTAGGTCGGGTGTGGGGGCGAACCCCCACGACTTTCGTCGCTTGAAAAGCGACATTAAAAAACCAGCCAAGTGGCTGGTTTTCTTATGTTAGCGTGGCTGGCACCGAGCATTGGTGCTAAAAGCCTCCGCCTTAGGCCAACGGCTTCAAAGGTCTGTACCTTGCCACAGCAGCGGGCAAACTAACCCCTTGTGCCAACAAGTTGTTGGCACGATACAAATAAGCAGCACCCGTCAAAAGGTGCAGCGCCAGGTCCACTGCCCGACGCTGCCGGTAATCATCCAGATAGCTCCCCTTACTCCAGCCGTTGAAGGCGCCAAGTGCCGGGCCGGCCCAGATCTGGTAATCCATTTCCCGGCCAACTTCACCTGTGTTGGACCAGCGGCTCGACAGCCCCAGATACCAGCGGAAGATCAGCGCCATCTTGCGCTTGGGATTACCCTCGGCGCGGCTGATTTGGCTCGGGTCCCGGGCCATAAAGTGGGCCACTGTGCCCTGCCAGATCTCATCGAGATTGGCGCGGAACACCTGGGTTTCCAGCTTTTGGCGCTCATCCAACGGGATGGCCTCTATGCTGTCGTAACGGCTGTAGATCTCGTACAGCTTGTTGGCGCGCATGGGGAACAGGGTGCCGCGTTTGACCACCTGCAACTTGACGCCCATTTCGAACATGTCCGCCGCCGGGGCCATGGTGACATCGGCCATTTCCGTGGTGGCCAGCAGTTTGCGGGTGTGCTCGCTGGCACCGGCCTCGATACAGGCCTGGTTGATGGAACCTGTGACGATAAAGGCGGCGCCCATGTTAAAGGCCGCCAGGGCCGCATCCGGGGTGCCTATGCCGCCGCCGGCGCCGACGCGGATGGGCTCGGCGAAGTTGTGCTTGGCCTGCAGCTCGTCCCGCAGCGCCAATATGGTGGGCAGCAGGGTGACCAGGGGGCGGTTGTCCGTGTGGCCGCCGGAGTCGGCCTCGGCGGTGATGTCATCGGCCATGGGCACCAGTTGTGCCAGCTCTGCCTGCTCGGCGCTGATGTGGCCCTCGGCGATCAGGGCATCGAGCATCTTCTTCGGCGCGCTCTGCATAAAGTGGGCGGCCACCTCGGTGCGGCTGATTTTGGCGATCACCTTGTTTTTGATGATGATCTCACCATTGTCGCCACGGCTGAGGCCCGCGGCGCGGTAGCGCACTATGTGGGGGGTGAGCGCCAAAAAGGCCGAGGCCTCCACGGTATGCACCCCGTGCTTGAGGTACAGCTCCACCGCCCCTTGCTCCAGCGCAGGTTCGCTGGGACTGTGAATGAGGTTAAAGGCGTAGGGGCCAGTTGGCAGCGCCGCCTGAATGCGCTTGATGGCAGCCTCGACCCGGGTGGGCACCAGACCGGCGGCGCCGAAGGAGCAGAGGATGCCGGCCTTGCCGAGCGCTATCACCAGCTCCTCGGAGGCGATACCGTTGGCCATGGCCCCGGCATAGTAGGCGTATTTGACCCCGTGGCAGCGGCGGAAGGCCGCGTCGCCCAGTTGCGAGGCATCATAGGGGGCCGCCATGGCCATTACCGGTAGCAGCTCGCTGTCTGTTTGCTCTTGAGCCTGCACTTGCGCTTCGTGTGAAAAGCTCAGCTCGCCGCCGGGCAGCTGAGCGACATACAAAGGCTTGTCCAGGGCCCGCATGGCAGTACGTACCGCGTCCGTGCCAGTGTGACCTGTGTTGGGGTTAAGGGCCCAGGGCCAGTGGAATTGTGTCATCTTGTTCTCTTTCCAATTTTAAAACTGGGTTTATCAGGCTTCTTCAATGGCCAGGGCCAGATCCGTTATCTCGTAAATTCGCAGGCCGTCTTTGGCCAGCCAGGCGTCGGCCTTGAGCGTTACCCGGCCGGGCTCGCGCTCGATGGCGGTGACGTGCAGCTCCAGCGACATCTGTTTGTTGAGCGGGCTTATCTGGCCACGGTATTTCCACTTCACCGTGCTCAGGCAGTGATTGAACCTGGGGTTGGCAAAGCCTTCTCCCAAGCCCGCATCAAGTGCAAAGCTGCTCAAGAGTTCGATTATGGCCTCCACCCCGAGGGAGCCCGGCATTACCGGATCCTGGTGGAAGTGGAAGCGGAAGAACCAGTCGCTGGGATCTATGGCACGCTCGCCATAGGCGTAGCCGAGACCCGCCTTGCCGCCGCGGCGCACCAGTTTGACCGTATCGACAAAGTTGAGCCTGCCGCCCGGCAGGCGCAGGTGTGCTTTGCCGGGGGCCGCCCGGTACAGGGCGCAGCCTGTGTCCCTGAGGTCATAACTGACATCCGGGGCGGCATTTTCCGCCTGATACCAGGGCGTGGTGGTGCGGCCATTGTCGAGCCCCAGCTGGTGAGTCAGGGCCTCGGCCTTGAAGTAACCGAATACCGCCTTGCCCTCGTAGAAGGGCTCGCCGTCGGCTGCCAGGGCAAAGCTGAAGGTTTGGATGATATTGGTGCCGGACATGACGGTGCTCAGCAGCCGGGAGTCGTTGCTTATGGTCTTGCCGCGCAGGTCTATGTTCTTGATAAGTTTGCCTTCTCCGTCGAGATTGCGGAAAAACAGCTCCAGCCCCGGGAAGCCCAAGGTAGTGCCCATGTAACCCGAGATAAAGCCGTTTGGCTGCAGGGCAATTTCCATCAGTATCGAGTAGGGCATGCGCGCCGGGTGGCTGTTTTCGCTGAAATACCAGGCCCTTGGTGGCACTTCGTATTCGCCGATGCAGGAGGCCGGGGCCTTGAAGTCACCGCGTTTGCCTTTGACATCCACTACCCGGGTGGTGAGCTGCAGATCGCCGCAGGGGGTACGCGGCGGAATAAGGCCACGGTAAACCGCAAACTCGGGGCCGAAGCAGTTTTCGATATTGCCGGTGGCAAACTCGAACATATGCCAGGGGGTGAAGGGCAGGGTATCCGGGGTGCGGTTCGTATAGCCCTTTGCACAGTCAGGAGTTGGCGGCGCGGGAATGTGTTTCACCGGCACCACGCCCTTGATGGGGCTGGCGTTAAGATCCGCCTCGTGGGTCATCAGCGGCGCATTGACCGAGGCCTGACGGCCTTCAAGCAGGGCTGGGCTTGCACCGGATACAGGCGCCTGATGGCTGTCATTCCCAGAGTAGCGGGTGCAGTCATTATCTTCTTTTAACTCAACGCCGAGATTTTGGAAGTCCACCACCACCTTGCCGTCGAGGATGATCTCGATATTGGCCTTGGCCCAGGGTGAGGGCGTGAGGCCTATGTCGGTCACTTCCATGCGGTAAGTGAGGCGGTTCGACTGGGGCAGTACCTGACCGCGACAGCGCACCTTTTGCGGCGCCTGTGCCAGGGGCTGGAAGCGGCCGTTTTGGGTGTGCTTGTGCAGCCCAAGGTAGAGCATGTAAAACTGCAGCAACTGGCCGCACCCCTCGGCCATAAGGGAGCCGGCCATAACCGGGTCGTCCTTGAAGTGGCAGGGGAAGTACCAGTGGTCCGGTTCCAGGCGTTTGTGGCCCTCGATAAGGCCCAGACCCCAGGCGCCGCCCCGGGTGTCGACCTTGCTGACCTCTTCGATCATCAGGAACTTTTCCGAGGCAAAGCACAGGGATGGCTGCTGGTAGCCGAGATCGTGGCTGGGGCCGAAACAGGCGGCCACATCGCCGCTGAGCAGGTGCGACAGGCGCTGATAGTCGAAGCGGCTCTCGGGGCAATGCAGCAGCGGCGCGAAGCTGCGCTTATTGGCCTCGGCGAAGCGTCTGGCCTTGAGTTCGTCCTCGGTGCGGATCACCCCCTTGCCATCGGCCAGCTCGGCGTCGGTGAAGAAGCCGGCGCAGCCGCCATCCATCTTGAGAATCAGCCTGTCGCCGACGAAGCACTCGTAGGAGAAGAAGAACAGCAGGGTATCGCCGTTGCGGGCGAAGTTATTGATGGATATATCGTATCTCAGGGTGTCGCCGCCCCGGGGCAGATCGTCCAAGAAGGTCAGGGTGCAGTCCAGCAGGCGGTAGACCCGCTCGCCCTTGTTCTCCAGATCTATGCCGAGGAAGGAGATCAGCATCAGATCGCACTGGCCCGACTCCACCGCCACCGCCCAGGGGATTTGACCGTCCACCAGATAAGGCGCGTCCACCGGAATGTCGTATTCCGTGGTCATGCTGCTGGGCTTGAATTCCCCCAGTCTGGCATTGAGCTTGGTCACCCGCGACACCAGCAAATAGTCGGTGGTCGGCAGCCGCACCCGGCGCCGATAGCTGTCTATGATGGCATAGTCGGGGCCGAACACAGGTGCTATGTCGCCCTCGGCGTATTGCACCAGATCCTGGTAGTTCCAGATGCAGGGCTTGGTTGCCGCTTGTGGCGCCACAGCCGGCGTTGCTGGAGCAGGCGCAGCTGGTGTTGGCGTTGGCACTTTCAGCTCAGGTGCTTTTATTCCGGGCTTTGGTATCTCAGTAGCAAGCGGTGCATGGCCCATCAAACCCTGACGCTCAATTTCATTTTGCCCTATGTCTTGACGCCCTATTTCTTTTTGCATAAGCGCATCGGCCAACTTAAGACCGGCCTCACGGCTTTGCAGGAAGGCCTGGTGCGCCTGCAGTGCCAGGGCCTGATTGGCGGCGATAGCCTCGGCGTGTGAGCCCGGCGTCAAGGGAACAGGCATGGCAGCAGGTGCCGTGGCTAAGCCCGCAGTTTGCATGCTCTTTGCTTCAAAAGAATGGGGTTGGTACTTCACGCTGGCGGGCACTCCGCTGTCTATGGGTTGGTTGGCAGCAGTATTCCGATGAGCTGCATGGCTGGCCTGGGTGATTTGTGCGACCGGAACGGCTGTTTGCAGGTTTTTTTGAAAGGCGGTGGCGGCCAGCAGCTTGGCCTTGATCTCAGCCTCAAAGGGGAGCTCGGCCCCACGTATGTGCCCGGCAATGGCCTTGCCACCCAGGGTTATCTGCTGAATGAGTTGCTTGCCTTCGGTGACCTGCTGCTTGTCTGCATTTACCAGTGCGGCCTTGAGGCTGTCTTTTTGGGCCTGGGTTTGGGTCAGTAACACGGAGGCCTTGTCGCCAAATTGCACCCTGGCGGTATCCTGCTCCGAGTCCGTGAGCCGCAGCAGCGCCCGGGTCAGGCTGGCCATGGCGGCGGCCACAAAGCTGTGACCCAGCTGGGCCGAAGCGCTGTCCTGTTGCAGGCTGTGGTCTGCGCGTTCTTTGCCTTTTGTGACAGCTTTCAGCTGGGGGCTGAATTCCACAAGAGCATTGTCGGCCAGTGCCTCATTGCCATTGACCGGCGCGTTATCGAAAGCTATGGGCTGCAGCTCGCCATAGCGGCCCTGCTCTTTGCTAAGAGATGTGCTCGCTGATGCGCTTGTCGGGGTAGGAAGCAGCACCAGGGCACCGGCGCCATCGGCTGGGGCCAGGTTTGCTTGTTCAAGCAATGCGGCATGGTGCAGCACCTTTTCGGCACTGCCGGCCAAGTCCACCGCCGCCAGCACCACGGCATCCAGTTCCTGGGTGGCGCAGAGGTTTTCCGCCACTTCCAGGGCCCGTGCCACGCTCAGCTCGCCGGCGGAGATGGTGAAGGCGGGGCCATTGAAGTCCCACAGGGAGGCGACCCGGGAGGCCATGATGTTGCCTATGTAGCTGGTGTATTGGTTCAGGCTGGCGGCTGGCAGTACGCTGTCCATGGCGAGGCGCTCAAGGGCCTGGTATTCCTCGGCGCTGAGGCTGATGCCGGCTCGCAACAGGCTGTCCTTGACCTGGCTGTGCAGGTTCACCCGGCCGCGGAACTGATGCAGCTCCAGCTCGGTTTCCATGGCCACCAATACCGCCACCCTGGCGCCGGGCTTGAGGTCGGCGTCGCGGATGGCCTCGTCGGCCACCTTCATCAGCAGCAGCTGCTGGGCCACCAGGCGATCGCCGGGATGCGGCGGCAGGCGGAAACGCAAGAAGTCCAGTGCAAAGCTGTCGATATAGCCGCCCTCGGGCGCCCCGGACAGGCCGAAATGCTCAAGCAGGGCGCGGTTGTGCTCCAGTCCCTTCCAGCGCTGTTCCGGCAGCGGCGAAAGGGCGGTGGCGCCGGTTTGCTGCAGCCGGTATTGGGACGCGAGCGAGTCCACCTTGCCCACATGGATGGCGGCGCCCTGAATATGGAAGCCCTTGAAGTCGTTATGGGGCTTTTCCGTTTGGCTGTTTGCAAGAACGGCTTGGCTTTTTTCACTGGAAACCGCGTCATCCCAGGCCCCCAGCACCAAATGGGCGTTGCAACCACCAAAACCGAATACCGACAGCCCGGCGAGCGGCGCCGTATTGCCTTCCTTGGTGGGCCAGGGCAAAGGCTGGCGCACTATATTGTGCTCACCGAAGAGCTTGTCCGGCGAGGCTATGGGCTGGGACAGGCGCACCGAGGGTGGCAGGCGGCGCTGCTTCATGGCCAGCAGCAGCTTGATGATCCCCGGCATACCGGCGGCGGTCAGCAAATGGGTCAGGTTGGATTTCACCGAGCCTATCAGCGGCGGCTTGCTGCCCTTGAGGCGCGGGCCGAAGAACTGCTCCATGGAACTCAGTTCCACTTTGTCACCCAGCGGCGTGCCTGTGGCGTGGCATTCGATAACCTCCACCGCGGCGGGATCCTTGCCGGCAGCCTCGTAAGCGCGCTCGAAGGCCCGTACCTGACCGCTACTTGAGGGGCTCAGCACAAACTGGCCACGGCCGTCGTTGGACAGGCCGGCGCCGTGGATAACCCCGTGTATGGTATCGCCATCACGCAGGGCATCGCTGAGACGCTTGAGCACCAGTACCCCGGCGCCTTCACCGGCAAACAGGCCGCCGCTTTGCTTGTCCAAAGGCGCGCTGAAGCCCTGCTCGGGATAGGCGTGGAAAATGGAAAAACCCATGCTGATAAAGAAGGGATCGGCACCACTGACGGCGGCGGCGAGCATGGTATCCGCCTTGCCCGTGGCCAGATAATCGCAGGCAAGTTTGAGGGCATAGACAGAGCTGGCGCAGGCCGCATCCAGACTGAGGTGGGCCGCGCCCAGCCCCAGGCATTGGGCCAGCAGCTTTGAGGCCTCGGCGGCTATGTCTGTGGTCCAGGCATCGGGCAGGGCTGCGGTGTTGGTATCATTTGCGCGCTGGGGCGCGCTGGCCGCCAGAGCGGGAAAGCCCGGCAAGCGCTCGGTGAGTGCCCGTTGCACCTCATTGTGGTACAGGGGCAGCATGGCACGGTTGGAGCGCTGGCTTGGGAAGGACAGGGTTCCCATCACCAGACCGCAGCGGCCGAGCTTGTCGGCGGCATCGACTTTCAAGCCGGCATCTTTGAGGGCTGCCTTGGCGGTGTCCAGAGCCCAAAGGATATGTTCATCCACCTCGCTGGCCAGTTTGCTCATGGCCTCTTTGCCCGGCACATAGCCTTCGGGGTCGAAGCTGAAGTCGCGGATATAGCCGCCGCTCTGGCAGTAGAAGCGGTCGCCTTCGCCCTGGCGGCCGAGATAGTCCGCCACCGGGGCGCCGAACTTGGCGGCGTCAATGGGGCTGTGGGCATCGAGGCCCTGGTCAATCAGGCGCCAAAAGGCGTCTATATCTTTGCAGCCGGGAAAGCGGGCGGCCATGCCGACTATGGCTATGGGCTGATCTGGTGTTCGGCTCAAGTTCAGTTCTCTTATGCTTTTATCTATGATTTTGTATCGGGTGCTGGCTGTGCTTCTGGCACAGGGGGCGCAGGCCGGAAAATACCTAAATCCATGCTGACTCCGTGGGCCAGCAGGCGTGCCAGGGTTTTCAGCAGGGTTTTGCCACCCTGGCCCTCGGTGGGCAGGGCCAGCAACTCGGTATTGTTGGCATCGCCTATGGCCTCAATCAGGCCGGAGGTCTGACGCCCGGCGCCAACTTCCACAAAAATGCGTGCCCCTTGCTTGCGGGCCCGGGTCACCAGGGCGCCGAAATCCAGCTCCTGGCTGAAACAGGCGGCAATGGCGCCGCCAATGGCCTCGGCATCCAGCTCGCCCTGGGGCTCGGCATTGGCCCACAGCAGTTGCGGCAGGGCAGCGCTGTCCATGTCAGTGCTGGTGGGCCTGGTGTAGAAGGCGCGGATATGGTCGTGCAGCGCCTGGGCCACCGGGGTGTGCATGGCGGTCACCAGCTCGCTGTTGATGGCGCGTTTACCCAGGCGCTTGACCAAGGCCTTGCACTGGGCCTCGTCGCCGGCCAGCACTGTGCTGGGGCCCTGGGCTATGGCGATATAGGCCCTGGGGAACTCGGCTAAATGGGGACGTATGGCGTCTGCGGGCAGGCGCACCACCAGGTTCTGCCAATGGATATCGCCGTCAATCTCGGCGGCATCTTCAGCCTGGGCCTGATGCATCCAATAACGGCGGGCGGCCCGCAGTGAGCCGGACACTTCCTCGGTAAACAGCGAGCTTTGCAGCGTCTCATGCACCAGGGCGAAGGGGTCTTGCCACAGTCCCAGGACGGCGGCCATGGCGGCCTCGCCCATGGAGTACCCCAGGGCAAAGGCCGGGCGGATCCCAAGTTTTTCCAGTAACTTAAACAACACATAGCTGGCGCCGACGCCGGCCACCGCCTGCTCCGCCAGACTGGGTCTGTGGGACAGGGCGCTGGGGCGCAAGATATCGTCGAGGCCAATGAGGCCACGCTCGTGCAATTGCTGCTCCAGCTGCACGAAGAAGTCGCCAAAGGGCAGATGCAGCCCGGCCAGCATACCGTGGCTGGCGGTGCCGACCCCGGGGAATACCAGCGCCAGTCCCTTGTCGCCTATGGGATTGGGGCTGAAGGCACTGCCGCTGGGGCTGATCAGTTCCTTGTCGTCGCGAAAACTCTGGGCTATGCCCCAGGACAGGGCATCGGCCTCGGCAATCAGCTCCGCCTTATCCTGACCCATCAGCACCAGGCAGCGATGGCCCGGCACCTGCTCCAGGGCGCTGATGGCATCGTTGATCAGTTGATGCAGCTCGTCTGTGCTGTCGATGTCGCCAAGCTTCTGTTGGGTGGCGGACAAACGTCGCTGGATACTGGGCCAGTCGGGTTCAGGAAGGGGCACGGGCAGCACATAGGGCAGGGCGCCGTTTCCACAACTGCTACCACTTCCACTATTACTGCCACACAGGGGCGTTGCCGGTCTGGCCGTACCCTGAGTCAATACCAGGGCCCTGTGGCCCTGAACCAGCACCAGAACCCGCGCCTGGTGTGGTGGCATGCTCCAAAAGCCGCCGTGAACCGGATGGGTGCGGCTGCTGAGGCTGTGGGCCTGCTCCAGCACCGCCGCCAGGGTCAGGGGCTCGAACAGGATTTCGGCCTCGGCCGTGGTGCGCTTGGCCTGGGCCAGGGCCCTGTGAATGGCATTGTCGCCGTCCACCAGCCCCTGCAGCAGGGCCAGCGGGTGCAACCTTGCCTGGGCGGCGGCAAGGGCGGGCAACAGCAGCAGTTTACCTTCAGCGCCCAGGGCCAGCCATTCACCGGCCAAGGCTCTTTGACACAGCTGCGGCCAATCGATTTCCTTGTCTCCGTTGGCGTCGGGTACCAGGATAGCCTGGGGCGGCAGCTGCTCTATGGCACACAGTGCCAGCCTAAGTGGCGCGGGCGTGTCTTGCATCACTGGTGTTCTCCCTGCTGCGCCGCCACAAAGGCGGCGTTCAACCCCTTGCTGATGGTGACCCTGGCCTCGGTCATGGTGCTGACCGCCCTGCCATCGGCATCATAGAGGGCAATATTGGCGCACAGCTGGCGACCGCTGTGGCTGACCACCTCGAGCTGGATAAGGCCCTCTGTCGTCAGATCACCCTGGAACAGGGTCTTGAACTCAGATGGCAGGCTGGCGGCGCCGTATTTCAGTCTGGCCCACACCAGCATGGCCTGCAGCAGCGCATCCTGCTGGGCCAGGGCGCTCGGGGCCTGCCCTTGAGGCAATTTATAGCGGCACAGCAAGGATCCATCATCAAAGCTCAGCAACTGCTCAATCAATTGTAGTGCCGGGCCGTGGAACAGGCTGCCGTCGGCATAGAGCTGCTCACCTGACATCAACACCTTGGCCTCGGCGGCCGCTTTGGCCAGATCGGCGCTGAGCACCGGGGCAGGTGTTTCCCCGGCGGGGCGAAGGTTCGCCCGGTACTGGGGTTTGCCATCGGCTTCGATTCTGGCGTTAAGTGTGTCGCCCTCAGGTGACAGACTCAGTTGCAGCAGTTTTTCGTCCGTGTCGAACACCAGGCCCTTGAGCAACTTGTAATCCGTGATTTGCCATTGGCCGCCATAAATGCGGGCCGCGGCAGATGCCATCCATTCCAGGGCGCAGACTGTGGGCCAGACGCAGTTGCCACCTATGCGATGATCGTTAATCAGATCAAGGCTTTGGGTGCTAAGCTTGCGATTCAGCGTTATTCCGGAGTCCGGCCCTTCAGGCTTTTTTAGCGCTTGCTCTCCGCCGGCGCCCTGCATGCTGGAACCGATCAGCAGCTGTGGGCTCTGGCCGGCCACTATGGCCCGGGCAAACAGGGCGGCGCCTGCCTGCCGCGGGATCACGTAGACACCGCGGTCGACAAACATTTTCTTCAGTGCCGCGGTCACCATGCCACCGTCCCAGGGCCCCCAGTTAAAGCTGACCACCCTGGCCTTGGGAAGTTGCCGGCCCAGGCTGTAGGCGGCCTTGTTGAGGATCTCGTTGGCCATGGCGTAGTCGCTCTGACCACTGTTGCCGTAGAAACCGGCGGCGGAGGAGAACAGCGCCACCAGCTTGAGGCTGTCGGCACTCAGCACCTGCAGCAGGGCTTTGAGACCATCCACCTTGGTGCCCTGGACCCGATTCAGTTCATCCAGGGTCTTGTCGCCAATCAGCTTGTCCGCCAGCACGCCGGCGCCATGCACCAGGCCCGTGATGGGGGCGAGGGCCTGAATAGGCCCTAGCTTGGCGGCTATGTCGGCGGCGCTGGTGACATCCAGGCTCAGATATTCGGCGCTGGCGCCGACGGCCTCGAAGGCCTGCAATGCGGCCTGGATCTCAAGGGCGCTGGCGAGCGGTTGGATTTGGGCATCGATTTCCTTTGGCAGGGCGCGCTTGCCCGCGGCCAGCATGTCCTTGATGGCGGCGGCCTTAAGCTCGTCGGCGGCGAGGCCTTTGGCCCAGGCCGGAAATTCGCTTAAGGCCAGGGCCTTGCTGCGACCGGCGAGGATGAAATGGGCACCCGTGTCTTTGGCGAGCGCCAGGGCGCAGTCCAGGGTCACGCCTTTGGCACCCCCGGTCACCAGTATTTTATCTGTACCGTCGAGGGACATGATCTCTGGCGCACTGGCGGGAATGGTTTCACCTTCTTGCAGGGTAAAACGTCCCTCCTGGCACAAGCCCCATTCCAGCGGCTCGTCGTCAAGGCCGTAGAGGGCATCGAGCACTGCATCGGCCAGATGCGCCGCATCCAGGGCCGGATGCAGATCCAGCGCCCGGCAATGGACGCCCGGCCACTCGTGGGCCAGGGTCTTGGTCAGGCCAAACAGGGCCGCCTGCTCCAGCTCGGCAGTGGTTTCGGCACCAGAGTCGGTACCCAGTTTACCATCCATGCGGGCGACGCTGATAAAGGCGCGTCTGTGGCCGTCATTGGCCGAGGTCAATGGCTTGCTCAGGTGCTTGGCAAACAGGAAGGCCAGCTGTACCCGGGCGCGGGCCGACTCGTCGAGCCACAGGCCTTCAGTCTTCTGCTCAGCAACAGGTTGCAGATGAATGAACACAGCCGGGGCTGAGTCCAGTCCGGTCAGCAGGGTTTTTATTCCGGCATCATCGTCGCTGGCAAGTTGCACCGCGGCGATTTCGCTGTCCTGTACCGATTGGGCCGTGGCCGCAGCCGGGCGCACCAGGGTGACCTGCAACTGACGCCGGGCCAGCTTGCCCGCCAACACGCCGGCATTGTGGCCGTCGTCGAGGATCAGTACCCGGGCATTGGCGGCAAACAGAGTGGAGGCCGCCTCGGCTTCCAGTCTATCTGCCGCCGGCAGCTTTTTTAGGGTAACGCCCCCGTGTGGTGGCAGTGCTGGTGCTTCCGCGTCCTGATCTTGCCCCTTGGCTTCAGCTTCAGTTTCAGCTTGGGCCTGGGCTGGTGTGGCTGTTGGCGAGGCCGCGGGAAGCAGCTTGGCGTAGACGTCGGCAATCTGTCCCAGGGCGCGGCACTCGGCCAGATCCGCCGGGTTTACTTCGGGCAATCCGGGCAGGGCATCCTGCACAGTGCCGAGGATCTCCACCCGCTTGATGGAGTCGATACCGAGATCCGCCTCCATGTCCATGGCCAAATCCAACATATCCGCCGGATAGCCTGTCTTGTCGGCCACCACGGTCAGCAGTGTGGTCAATATGTCGGCCTGAGTTGGTGTTGCTTGGGCAGCACTCTTTCCTTGCACCGGGGCCGCGACCTGCGCTGCAGCCGGCATGCTTGTGGCGGCCAGAGCTTCCATGATGTCGGCCTGGCTGATGGCCGGTGCCGAGCTCAGCTGTTCGAATGCCTCCAGCTCAAAAGCGTCGCTGTTAACAGCAGCAGTGGTGACTGCCGGGGGCGCAGCAGCTTCTATTGGAGCTGGTTCGGCTTGTATTGGGGCCTTTTCTGCCGCCATGCAGTCGATAATTTCCGCCAGGGTGCGGCATTCCGCCAGATCGGCCGGATTGAGTTCGGCCATCTCCGGCAGAGCGTCCTGCACTGTGCCTAAGATTTCCACCCGCTTGATGGAGTCGATACCCAGATCCGCCTCCATGTCCATGGCCAAATCCAGCATTTCCGCCGGGTAGCCTGTCTTGTCGGCGACCACGGACAGCATGGTGGTTTTAACCAGCTCCAGGCTGATGCCGGTGTGGGCGGCCTGAGTCGCTTGAGATATTGGGGCCGCTGATGGTTGAACCGCCGCTGGCTGTGCTGAGAGGCTGGCCTTGGCGCCCATGTGATCGACGATTTCCGCCAGGGTGCGGCATTCGGCGAGATCGCTTGGATTGAGCTCGGGCAGGCCCGGCAGAGCTTCCTGTACAGTGCCGAGGATTTCCACCCGCTTGATGGAGTCGATACCCAGATCCGCCTCCATATCCATGGCCAGGTCCAGCATGTCCGCCGGGTAGCCTGTCTTGTCGGCGACCACGGACAGCATGGTGTCTTTAACCCGCTCCAGGCTGATGTCGGTTTGGGCCTGCTGTGTTACCTGAGTGGTTTGGACTGCCACAGGCTGAGCCGCTGCTGGCTCAACCGACAGGGTACCGCTGGCCTTGATCGCCATATAGTCAACGATTTCCGCCAGGGTGCGGCACTCGGCGAGATCGCTTGGATTCAGCTCGGGCAGGCCCGGCAGGGCGTCCTGCACAGTGCCGAGGATTTCCACCCGCTTGATGGAGTCGATTCCGAGATCCGCCTCCATGTCCATGGAAAGGTCGAGCATTTCCGCCGGGTAGCCTGTCTTGTCGGCGACCACGGCCAGCATGGTGTCTTTCACCAGATCCAGACTGATGTTGCTTTGCATGGCTGGTGCCTGCGTCTGTACCTGTGTCTGTGCTTGAACTTGCGCCTGGGCTTGAGTTTGCACCTGGGCTACAGGCTGACCAACTGCCTGAGTTGCTGCCTTGGCGGACGCCTGAGTCGGCGTCTTGGCTGCAAGGTAGGCAACAATTTCCGCCAGGGTGCGGCATTCGGCGAGATCGCTCGGGTTCAGCTCGGGCTGGTCTGGCAGGGCATCCTGCACAGTGCCGAGGATTTCCACCCGCTTGATGGAGTCGATACCGAGATCGGCTTCCATGTCCATGGCCAAATCGAGCATTTCCGTGGGGTAACCCGTCTTGTCGGCCACCACCTGCAGCATGATTTGGCTGACATCATGAGCGCCAGCGGCAGCATTGTCGCTGCTGGCCTGGGGTTGAACCGTTAAGGACGCAGCCATTATGGGTTGGGCTGCTGGTGTCATGGGTGCCGCTTGCGGCTTGGTCGCGGCGACCGCAGGAGCGATTGTTGTAGGAGCCACAACCGCTGGGAGTGTTTGAACTGGTGCAGTCACTGCTGGGGCTGCATGAACAACCGCGGCCGGTAGTGGCTGACCGCTGAGTCCCGCCAGCAGTTGCAGGGCGCTTTGGCTCTGGGCCTGCATAAAGTCGGCGTGGATCTTCAGGGTGTCGGCCTGATGCTGGTGGAACTGGGCCAGGGCCTGCTCCATGCCTGCCGGAATGGCCTTGCCTTCCGCGCTCAAGCGCAGCTGCTGCGCCAGCAGGGTCTGGATGCTGTTGCCGTACTGGGTGGGGATGGCGAGGAACTGCTGATGCAATGCGGCCAGTTGCTGCTGAGCGGCAAAGAACTGTCCCAGACTGTCCTGGTTCGGGCTCTGGGCAGCCACCTGGGTGATTTGGCCGGCTGAAGTCTCGGTTTGCGCCTGGGCTTTCATTGCAGGCGCTGTCGCTGGAACTGTCACTGTTTTTTCCACGATTTTCTCAACTATTTCTGTCTGCTTGCTGACTTGCCCCTGGCTCAGGGCTGCTGCCATTTTTGCCTGGGTGGCCGGGCTGATGTAGTTACTGGCGCCCAGGCGCACATTCATTGGCGAAGGGGCTTGTTTGGGCTTGGCGAGTGGCGCCTGGTACGGGTCGGGATTGCCAAGCGGCAGGCCCGCCATTGCCAGCGCCAGTGCGGCCTGTTTATAGGCCAGATCGCCATCTTTAGCCTTCAGGGCTGGAACGCCAGTGTCGACAGCGAGGATCAGACACCCGGCCGCCCGTTCACCCAGGGTCGCTTCGGTCAGGCGTGTCAGTGTGTTCTTGGGGCCGAATTCGACAAATACCCGGGCGCCGTCGCGATAGAGGCTTTCAATCTGGGACACAAACTGCACCTGCTGCAGCATCTGTTGCTTGAGGCCCTCTTTCAGCTTGCTGCCCTTACCGTCAACCTTGTCACCGCTGCCGTTGGCATAGAGCGGCGTATGGGCATCACTGAAGCTCAGCTTGTCTATGGCCGCAGCGAAGGGCTGCCTGGCGTGCTCCACCAAGGGCGTATGGAAGGCGCCCGATACCGGCAGGGCAATCACCCGCATTCCCTCACTGGTCAGCGCTGCGCTGACCCGCTTCAGGGCCTCAGTGGCGCCGGCAATCACCAGCTGGGTGGGACTGTTGTGGTTGGCTATGCTGACCTCGGTCTCGCCGGCCAGCAGTGTCTCCAGTTTTGCTATGGTTTCGGCGTTTGGCAGGATCACCGCCGCCATGGCGCCGGGGTCCTTGCCCTCGGGCACCTTTGCCATGGCATCGCCGCGGGCAAAGGCCAGAGCGTAGAAGCCAGCCTTGTCGATGGCACCTGCCGCATGCAGGGCTGCCAGTTCACCGAAGCTGTGGCCTGCCACCATGTCGGGCTTGAAACCGGCGGCCTTGAGCAATTCAAACTGACCCATGGCCAGGGCGCCGATTGCGCTCTGGGCGATGCGGGTATTGGTGAGGCGCTGCTCGTCGCTGGCCTTGGCCTCGGCCTCAAATTTTGGTGCTGGGAAGACACAGCCCGAGAGGGCGCCCATGCCATTGACGGCCGGCTCTCCCTGAGCCGCGAAGGCCGCATCGGCAGCGGCAAATTCGGCCCGCACCTCGGGATAGAGCATGGCAAGCTCCCGTCCCATGTTGAGGTACTGGCTGCCCTGACCGGCAAACAGGGCCACGCTTCGGCCCTGGTCGTCAAGCAGCGCCCTGGGGCGGAAGCTTAACCCGGCCTGTTGCCAGGGGGCGTCGCTGTTGCTGCCCAGCAGCGCCAGGGCCTGCTCCAGATTGGTTTGCAGCTCGGTCTCGTCCTGGCACAAGAGGCCCAGGCGCGGCCACTGGGGATCCAGCTCACGGCCGCTGAGCAGATAGGGCGCGATAAGCGCATCCAGACCCCCATGCTTGTCGGCCTTCAGGGCAGTGGCCAGTGTTTGAATTTCGGCTTGCAGCTCTGCGACTGAGGCGGCACAAAACAGCAGCGGCTGGCTGGTGCGGCGCAGGCGGTACGGGGCCCTGTCATGATCGCGGCGATATTCTTCCAGCACCAGATGGAAGTTGGTGCCACCGAAGCCAAAGGAGCTGACCGCGGCGCGGCGTTCTACGCCGTCGGGCCTTGGCAGCCAGGGCCTGGCCTCGGTATTGAGGTAGAAGGGCGAGTTTTCTATGTCCATCTTGGGGTTGGGGCGGCGCACATTGATGGTGGGCGGCAGCACCTTGTGGTGCAGCGCCAGCGCGGCCTTGATTAAACCGGCGGTGCCGGCGGTGGACTTGGTGTGGCCCACCTGGGACTTGATGGAACCGAGAGCAATATGCTGTTTGGCGTCGTTGTCTTCGGACATGACGCTGCTCAGACCGGCAAATTCGGCCACGTCACCGGCGGCTGTGCCGGTGCCGTGGGCTTCCATCAGCCCCAGGGTGTGTGGCGGGAAGCCGGCATCATCGTAGGCGCGTTTCAAGGCCTTGGCCTGGCCCTCGGGACGGGGCGCGTAGATACTCTTGAACTTGCCGTCGCTGGAGGCGCCGACGCCCTTGATGACGGCGTAAATCTTGTCGCCATCTCGCTCGGCATCTTCCAAACGCTTGAGGGCCACCATGCCTATGCCTTCGCCTATCATCATGCCGCGGGAGTCGGCATCGAAGGGCTTGATCTGCTCATCGGGGGTAAAGGCCGGGGTTTTGGAAAAGCTCATGTACATGTAGGCGGAGTTGTCGGTGCAAACGCCACCGGTCAGCATCATGTCGCTGCGGCCTTCGGTCAGCTCGGTCAGCGCCATGCGAATGGCGGCGAGGGACCCGGCACAGGCGGCGTCCACCACGCAGTTCATGCCGCCGAGGTCGAAGCGATTGGCGATGCGCCCGGCGATAACGTTGCCCAGGGAGCCGGGGAAGGAGTTCTCCTCCCAATGTATGTACTGGCTCTGGAATTTGGCGATCAGCATCTCGCTGTCTTCGTCGCTGATGCCGCTCTCGCGGAACACCTTTTTCAGCACTGGGTATTGCAGGCGGGCGTTGAGGCTCTGGCTGATCTTCTGGCCGCCGCCTATGCCCAAGGTGATGCCGATGCGGTCCCTGTCATGGCCGGAATTTTCGTTGATGCCGGCATCTTCCAGCACTTCCTTGGCCACTATCAGGGACAACAGCTGGGAGCTGTCGGTCAGTTCCAGTATGTTGGGCGGCAGACCAAACTCCATGGGATTGAAGTCCAGCTCTGGAATAAAGCCGCCCCGCTGGCAGTAGCTCTTGTCGGCCGCCTTGGGATTGGCATCGAAATAGTCCTCCACGCGCCAGCGGTCGGCGGGCACCTGGGTGATGGCATCTATCTTGTCGCAGATAAGATCCCAGAACTGGTTCAGGTAACGGCTCTTTGCAAACAGGCTCGCCATGCCAACTATGGCTATGGGGGTGTCTTTCAAGCGCTTGTTGAGGCGCAGATCCTGCGTCTGTTCAGCCTGACTCATGAAGCTTCTCCACTGGGCGCCGACGGAGCCGGCGTCTTGGTATGGGCCTTGGTGCCGTCCGCATCGGGGAAGCGCTCAAGGAAGGTTTGATAGTTGCGTGCCAGCACTTTTCGAAGCGAAAAGGGGCCATTGGCGAGCACATGGGCCATGTAGCGATTGGCGGCCTCTGTGTCTGTGTCGGTATAGATATCCACGTAAACCCAGTCGTGGCTTGGGTCCATGCCAATCAGCACCGAGTGGGGCTGGTCGGCGGCCACGGGAATGCGCATGGCTTCCACCTGCACCACTGTCTGCTCATCTTCGCTGGGCAGCGCCAGGGCCTGGGCTAGCGTGTGGGTATTGAGTGTGTAGCTTTCGGTGTTGCTGCCGCGATACACAGGCAGTTTATTGAAGTGTTTATCCGGCAGTGCGCCATTGGGTTCTATGTCGCCGAGGCGTGAGACCCCGTGGCGCTTGAGACAGCGGGCGAGGCCGGAGCGGGACACATGGGGATTGATAAAGCTCTGGGTGACTTCCAGCAGCTTGTCCAGTGTCAGCTTCAGCTGGTAGCGCAGGCCCACCACCACATATTCTTCCACCTGCGTCAGTGTGGTGTTGAGGTGGTGCGGGGTATTGGGGCTGTCGCTGACCGAATCCCGCTGCTTCCACTTGCGCACAGTCGCCGGGGTGATGTTAAGCAGCTTGGCCAGCTCCTGCACGCCTAGGTTCGAGGTCTGGATAAAGCGGCGCATCTCCACCGTGGTGGTGGCGTTTCTGTGTCTGGCACCGTGTCGTTTGGTTTCGGAAGGGGTGTCAAGATTAAGTTCGAGACTCTTTTTTTCTGACATTAGTATTTGATTTATATGTCTTCGTTGGCTCATTGCTAATCTTGCAACTGCGCCTGTATACGATGCGAGACCTGAGTCTACCTTAGACCGGTTTCAGATACAATCACCTGGGACTGGATGCTTTCGGGGTACCCTTGAAGTATTAAAATTGTTTCAATATTTTAGTTATTGTTGAATGAGTGGTTTTTGTGTGTTTGTATGCTGTAGTGAATTGGATGAATATCCAGAAGACGTCTAATTGAATTGAAGTTCATTTCTAGGGAGAGGACATGATTAATATGAATTTGCTCAGCAAACAGCTGTGTATAGGTGGCGTTGTTTTGGTGTCATCTTTAATCAGTGGCTGCAGTGGTACCTCAACAGCTCAAACTCCGGAAGAAGCGGCCAGAGCCGCGGAAATCCAAGAGAGATTGGCTCAGACCGGGTATAAATGCGAATCGGTACGCGTTACTGGTTCAAACATGCCCAAAAAGCGTTGTACAACCCGTCAACAGAGGGAAGATGAAGAACAATCTGCAAGGGATTACGTTGATGTTGTGAGTAAGTCAATTCCTGAAAAAGTCAGATGATGCTCAGGTGAAGCAGGCGCGCTTTCCATATGGCTCTGCTTCACCCATCTTTGACTATAACAGCCTTTCAAAAGGCTATGATTGCTCTGTTAAGAATTAGATCTTCTTCAAATATTTTCCAGCTCTCCAGACTATACTTCTCCTAAAAGCAAAGCACTTTTGACGTTAGGAGGCCATTATGGCTGAGTATCAGACCGCGAGGATCCGCAACCTTGCCCTGCTTGGGCATACAGGTGCGGGCAAGTCCTCGTTGCTCGAGGCGCTCTTGTTCGAGGCAAGGGCGATTACCCAAAGGGGCAGGGTGGATAAGGGCACAAATCATGCCGATTTCACTGCCCAGGAAAAAGCCCACCAACACAGTCTTGAACCATCCTTTCTCAATCTCGATCTCGATCAACACCATATCAATCTTATCGACACCCCCGGATTACCCGATTTCTTTGGCCGCGCCCTGTTGCCGCTGCCGGCGGTGGAGTCGGTACTGCTGGTGATTAACGCCACCACAGGGATTGAAACGGTCACGGCCCGGGCCTTTGAGGCCGCCAGAGCCCAGGGCAAGGTGGTTTGCCTCTGTATCAACCACATCGACGGTAACCTGGATAAACTGGAAGAATTACTGACCGACATACAGCAAACCTTTGGGCCCCGTTGTCTGCCGGTTAACCTGCCATCCCTGGCCGGCGATGCCGTGGTTGACTGTTACCTGCACTGCGAGGAGCAAACCGCCACCTTGTTTTCATCTTCCCAGGCCGCCCGTGATCAGCTGGTGGACACAGTACTGGAGGAAGACGAAGACCTGATGACCCTGTATTTGGAGCAGGGCGAAATGCTCAGCGCCGAGCAGCTGCACGAGCCACTGGAAACCGCCCTGCGCATGGGGCATCTGGTACCCGTGTGCTTTACCAGTGCCGAGCAGGATGTGGGTATTGCCTCACTACTGGAAATTATCACCCAGCTGTTGCCGAACCCCCTGGAAGCCAATCCGCCGCAGTTCATCAAGGGTTTTGGCACTGCGGCCCTGCCCGTGGATGTGACCCAGAGCGCGAGCGATCATGTGCTGGCCCACGTGTTCCGGGTCGGTATCGATCCCTATTTTGGTCGGGTAGCGGTATTGAGGCTGTACCAGGGCACCTTGACCAACGGTATGAAGCTGTTTATTGGTGCCGATCGCAAGCCGGTGAAGCTGGCCCATCTGCTTAAGATCCAGGGCGATCAGCATGTGGAAATCCCCTCGGCTATTCCCGGGGATATCTGTGCCCTGTGCAAGATAGATGAGCTGGACGTAGGCTCTGTGCTGCACGACAGCCACGATGAGGATGAATTCCACCTGCCGGAACTCAAGCTGCCACAACCGATTTTCGGTTTGGCGGTATCGCCCAAACGGCGCGGCGATGAGCAGAAAATTGCCGAGGTGCTGGCCAAGCTGGTGGCCGAGGATCCCAGCTTGTGTGTCAGCCAGAATGCCGCCGAAGGTCAAACTGTGCTGCAGGGACTGGGCGATTTGCATTTGCAGATTGCGCTGGAAAAGGCCCAGAGCGTATTCAGGGTCGATATGGACACCTGCAAGCCGGCGGTGGCCTACCGGGAAACCGTCGGTCGCAGCGCCGTTGCCCGCTACCGCCACAAGAAACAATCCGGCGGTGCCGGTCAGTTCGGTGAGGTGGAACTCAGGGTGGAACCTTTGCCCCGGGGCAGTGGCTTCCAGTTTGAGTCCAAGGTGGTCGGCGGTGCTATTCCCGGGCAATACATACCTGCGGTGGAGAAGGGGGTGCGGGAGGCGATGCAGGCTGGAACCCTTGGGGGCTACCCCATGGTGGATCTCAAGGTCACTGTGCTTGATGGCAAACATCACAGCGTGGATTCCAAGGAAATTGCCTTCGTTATGGCCGGCAAAAAAGCCTTTCGTGAGGCCGTGGCTGAGGCAGGTCCTGTGGTGCTTGAACCCATGGTGGCCATGGATATAGTGGTGGCCGCCGACAGAGTGGGTGATATCACCGGCGATCTCAGCTCCAGCAGGGCCATGGTGTGCGGCACCGAGGCTCGGCGCGATGGCAAGGTGCAGGTGCGGGCCGAGGCTCCGTTGGCCACTGTGGATGACTATGCCACAAGGCTCAAATCCATGACCGCCGGTGATGGTCAATTTACCCTGAGTTTCTTAAGATACGAGGTGGTCCCGCCGGCGGTGCAACATGGGTTGCTGCGGGAGATCAAAGAAGACTGACAGGGCCAAGGCAAGCCGTGATTTTTTGGCATAGCCGTTAAAGACTGGCACAATCGTGCCGGTCTTTTTTATTGAATGCCGGTGAACAACATCAAGCCTCAATCACTTCTCATCCAACTGGATTTTGTCCGACTCCCCCTATGGCGACAGGGCTGCCATGATGCTTTGCTGCAAAGGCTGGAGCAGGCTCGTCACTGGCTGAGCGTCAGCGAACTGGAGCGTTTGTCAGCAGGTCCCATGGCCTGGGTGGCCCAGCAGCAATTGGCAAGCCGGGTTCTGCTGCGGGCCATATTGGCGAGCCGGACCGGCCTCAGTCCGCAGGCGTTGCAGTTTTCCTACGGCGACAAGGGCAAGCCGGCATTGGTGAACCATCCCGGTTTGCAATTCAATCTGAGTCACAGTGGTCACTGGTTGCTGCTGGCAAGCTGCGACAGTGACCATATGCAGCTGGGAGCCGACATAGAAAGGCTGAGGCCCAAAACCGACGTCGACAGCATAATGCGCCACTACTTTGCCGGCGCCGAGCTGGCGCAATTACAGGCTCTGGGAAGCGATGACAGACGGCAGGCATTTTTCGATCTCTGGGCCTTGAAGGAGTCGTTTATCAAGGCGACGGGCTTGGGCCTGGCCCAGGATCTGCGCAGTTTCGGTTTTGAGCTCGATAAACGAACCCCCATGACCAGGGCAGATTTTCCCGAACTTGAAAGTTGCTTGGCGCCCTATGGTGAATTGGACGGCGCTGAGTGGCAGTCATGGCTGGGACGTTTGGACGATGAATACCGTTTTGCGCTGACGCTGCATAAAGATGGCGCAGGCGAATGTTGCTGGCAACGCCACTTCAGCGAGCTGGCAGATTGGCTGCCCGGATGATGTCGTATTGATTGAAGAAAAAAGCAGTGCCTGGCACTGCTTTTTTTTGTCTTACAGGCTTATTGCCGTGCCAGGCGATTGTTTTCCGGCAGATGTTCGAAATCACTGCGGAAGGGGTTGATGTCGAGCCCACCCCTGCGGGTGTAACGGGCATAGACGGTCAACTTGGCACAATGGCAATAGCGCTTGAGATCCATAAAGATCCGCTCGACACATTGCTCATGGAATTCATTGTGCTGGCGGAAGGATATCAGGTAACGGAGCAGCTTTTCCCTGTCGATTTTGGGACCCTGATAACGGATCATCACGCTGCCCCAATCCGGCTGCGAGGTGATCAGGCAGTTGGACTTCAGCAGGTTGGAGGTCAGGGTCTCGGCCACTATTTGCTTGTCGTCCGTGCTGCCTTGCAGGTGATCCGGATTGAACTGGTAATCGTTGACCTCGATATCCAGATCGTCGATGCAGGTGCCCGGCAATTCCACCAATCTCAGACTGCCGAAATGCCTGGGCTCTATGATACGCACCTTGACCTTGCCGCCGGCACACTGGCTCAGGTCCTGCTCGAGCATTTTGTTGAGGGCGTCAACACTGGCCACCCGGGTCTGGTTAAAACTGTTGAGATACAACTTGAATGACTTGGACTCGATCAACTGGCTACTGGTTGCGTCCAGCTGAAAATCGGCAATGGCCACCATGGGCTTGCCCTTGGCATTGAGCCAGGATAATTCATAACCGGTCCAGATGTCGGCGCCGTGAAAGGGCAGGGGCTCCGTCAGCTGGATAGCATCGCGGTTGAGTTTGCGGGGAACCCCTTGCAGCAGCGATGGTGCATACTCGGCCTGGTATTCTGTAGCTTGACCCAGGGTCAGGCCAGCCAGCTCGGCGGCATCGCTATAGGGATCGTGATTTCGTGTCATCAAGCGTATTTCCGTGTCAAAATAGGCTGTCATTATAACCGAAAAAGGACGGTGCTTAAGTGTCTTGTCTGGCCGCTTTGACAAAATTTCATCAGCTCTATCTGCAGGCCTTCAGCAATTGCCTGGATTCCTTGCCCCAGACTTTTCCGAATGGCGACTCTGTTTGCATCGTCGGTGAACAGGTCTCCCATAAGCCGGTTTATTGGCAACCGGTAGCCTGTGAGCCGCCTATGCATTTCGATAACATAGCGGCGGCGCTGGAGTTGAACTTACACCCGGATATCGCGGCTTTTTATGGTCATTTTTTTGCAGGCGCGCTGACGTTTGACTCACCCTGGGGGGCGGGGGAGTTGTTGCAGGTTTGGAACCCGCAGGATCTTGAGTTGCTTCAACAAAATCTCATTGGCCATCTGCTGATGAAGAAGCAGTTGAAGCAAGCACCAACCTGGTTTATCGGTGTATTCGATGAAGGGGACTCGATGCTGACGGTCAACAATGACGATGGCAGCGTGTGGCGCGAAATCCCTGGGAATGAACCCTGCGAGCAATTGGCTTTGAGTCTCTCCGAGTTTCTCGGCGTCATAAAACCCAGGGTTGCGCCGCCCCAAGAGCACCATGATTATCAGGACGTCAGCTTGGAGCATCCGGGCATCTTTGCCAGCATTAAACGCATGTGGCATAACCTGACTGGGCGGCGCTGATGCGATAAGCGCCTGTCTTGGCTAAAGTTATAGTTACTGATAGTCCCAGGATAGATTGGACACTACACGGCATTGATCGCAACGGAAGTGGAACATGTCCAGCAAGGGTTCGGATTGACGCCACTCCTTGTTGCCGCAGCGGGGACAAGGGCGTTGCAGCTCCGCTTTGAGACTGTTGCCCCCCACTCTGTAGAGGTAGTAATAGGTGGGGGTCTTGGTCAGGTATTCGATGCGGCCCCGCAAATCCCACCCCCGGCGAAACAAGTCGCTGTCGCAGCTGCCAAGCTCTTCCAGTGCGGCAAATTCTGCCTTGGTGGCCGATGCCATTTGCAGCTCATCACAGGCTTGCCATTCTGTCTGCCAGCGTATCAATTGTTTATGATCACCATTAAAGGTGGCCGGGATACGATACAGGGGAATGGGAAGCAGATTGTCACCACTTCTCAGCGGTGAGCACATGTGCACATAACTGGTATAGAGCAATTGCCATGAGGGTGTTTCCAGACAGCTTTCATTGGCATTGATATCCTGACCCAGCAGTTTTTCCCTTGGTGCCAGCAGTTTGGCATCGGTCAATGCCAGCAGCGCTTGTTTAACCCAGGGGCTGTGATAGCGATGTGCCAGGCTCTGGGGCTCGGGCAGCATTAATCTGACCCTGAATTCGGCATCGTGGAACGAGACCGCGAATTCCCGTCCCAGGATTTGGCCATTGGCCCTTAATGCCTCCAGGAAGCCATTGATGGCCGTTTGGGCGCGGTTGATGGTGGTGTCGGCAAAACATTCAAAACGGAGCTCGGCGACGTACATCAGTCCTGCCCTTCCAAGTCCGTGACCCTAGCCTGCAATTCCTGCACTTGCAGCCTGAGTTCAGCAAGCTCACGACGCAACACAGTCAGTTCGTCTTCGGCTTCCTGTTGCGCAGGTGCCACAACCTGAGTCGCAGTAACAGATATTCTGGCCTTGGCATCTTCAGGCATGGCCTTATATTGCTGCAGCCCTTTGATAATTGCCGGCAAGGGCATGGGCTTGCTCAGTCGCGCCTTGATAAGGGCAACACTGGGTTCCTGCCCCTGCAGTTCGAGTGTTCTGGCGATCACCAGAATATGTTCATTTGCACTCATAGTTAGTGATATTTCTCATTTCTTGCGAGGAGTTGGCATCTTGCTTTTATTTAAATCCTTATAAAACAAGATTTTAATTTTTGGCCTGAAACTTGCTGTGTTTAGGCTCGATTTTGAAGTGAATTTTATCACATTAGTAATAACAAGGAGTAAAAATGAAAGCTGCATATTGCGCTGCATTGCTGGTTGCATCCATCGGACTGAGCGGTTGTATGGTGAACCTGAGTGATGGTGACAGGGATTGGTCAAGCAGTCATTGGCAAAAGATGGAACAACAGAACCGTGAAAATCTGGCGCGTTTGGATCTGGGCATGTCCAAGGATCAGGTACTGACCTTAATGGGGAAAGCGGATTTCAATGAAGCCTATGTCAAAGAAGGCAAACAAATCCAGGTACTCTTTTACCGTACCCAGCGCACAGATCAGGATGGCAATACCACCAAGGATGAATGCACCCCAGTGGTGATCAGCGACAACAAATTGGTGGGTTGGGGCTCGACCGCTTACGCCCTGATTTAAGCTTACTTTCTCAGCATGGTGTCCAGTTGGTCTATCAATTCAGACCACTGGGCATCCGCATCCAAGGCTTCGCGCAGGAAAGAGGCCTGTGCCGGGCTCCAAAATTTTGCCTGCCAAATTGCTACGCCGTCATCAACCGAATGGCTGTCGATAAAGTTATTGATGGCGCCTGTTTGATGGGGTAATCCTAACTGTTCGAACAGGTGGCTCATGTCTGTTGGTGTGGTATCCATGATGCATTACCCTGGCTTGGGGATGGTCATTTATAAGCATTGTGTCAAAGCCCGGAAAAGGCAATGTGTGATGAAAATTTGCACTTTTATACCGACTTGATAGAGTGAACAAGGTGTGATCTGGATCAAGGAAATATACACAATGGACCACTCTACCTTAGAGCACTTTCGCGCAGTTTATCTTACCGCAGAAGATCTTAGAGTTGCGGCCTCCATTCTTTTCAATGCCTACCACGATGATCCGTTTTTCAAGGATGCCCTTTATACGGGTGACAAATTCCTGTACGAGCAAAAACTGCGTGCCGCCATTCGTGAAGAGTTGCACGAATTGTGGCAACAGGAACAAGTCTTGATAGGATGGTTTGAGGAAGAGCGTTTGATCGGAGTAGCCTGTGTGATCACCCAGCAGGTTCCCCTGGGGGACGGGCGTTATTGGCATTGGCGGCTTAAAATGCTGCTGGGAACCGGGTGGCAGTCGACACAAAGGCTGATGAAGAAAGAAAACTCAATTGTTGAGCATCTGCCCGGAAATCGTTGCGGCATATTGCAATTTATTGCCTTGGCCCCAGGGGAGCAGGGAAAGGGGAATGGCGGTCAGTTATTGCGTGCCGTGCTTGGCTGGTGCGATGACCAGCCCGACCTTGAGGGACTGGCCGTTTTTGTGAGCGTGCCTATGCATCAACATCTGTTTTTTTCTGCAGGATTTGAAGCGCTTGCCCACTTACAAATAGGGAATGTGGATGGTGAGTTATTGTTCTACCGCAAGGAGCCACATGAGTAAACCGTACACTTCATTTGCAGAATTTTATCCTTTCTATTTGTCCCAACACCAACATCCCTGGTGCCGCGCAGCGCATTATATCGGCAGCTGTTTGGTCATTTTGATTCTAGGGTATTGTTTGGTGAGTCAAAATTGGCGCTTGCTGTGGACGCTCCCTGTGGTGGGGTATGGCTTTGCCTGGATTGGTCACGCGTTATTTGAGAAAAATAAACCTGCCACCTTCGACTACCCTTGGTATTCCTTCGTGGCCGACTGGGTCATGTTATTTGATTTTCTCGGTCGGCTCCGTAAATGAATGTCCATGCTTCATGTTTTGCTATTCAATTTGTGAGACATATCTTACAAAGCTTGTAGGAAATAATGTTATTCAAAAGTAACCCTAAAGTGGTATTTTCTGTATTCTTCTTTTATAACATAAGGTTAAATTGTTTATCCCTGCTTTTATTTATTTACCCGGAGAATTCTTGTGGGTTGGGAGGTCGGGCAGGACTGCTGCACTTTGATAAACTGCAATGGCAGTCAGGGAACAGACAAACACCCACAGGGAATACAGGGACTGTTGAGGAAAGGCAGTAGGAAAACTGCAATATAACCAGGGTAAGGTTTAGGTGTCGGCTGGATTAGCCGTTGCAAGGCGTTCAGGACGAATGCATGCCATTCAGGAAGAAAGGCATCAAGGATGACAGCCAGGCATGAAATGGATGCCAAATGGACGAGTTCATGGATGCAACTGGTTGGCAACATGAAAGTTGTCAGTCAAAGGACTGGGTACGCAAGTACAGGGACCTGAAGGAACGGGAAGGATGAAGGCGGGAAGCCGGCGAACGCAGGGATGGTGCAGGGAGCACAACTTAGCTGGAAGGCTAGCAAATTAAAATCGGGCGTACCCATCAGGGTACGCCCGTTCCTTTTGTGTGGCGCTGTTTAGCCATCTTCATTTTCAGACCAGGTCGCTCAAGCGATGATTCTTCCCATTGGTATTGTGAGATATGTCTCACAAATGTGTAAGACAAGCCGCCGTCGCCAATACCGTAAAATCACAGGTGTAATTTTTATTCATTTAAAAACAATGCAATAGATTTAATTTATGTTCAGAGATGATTTTTCACTCCTGCTATCCCGTGCTTTGTCAGCGGATTTTTGCGGCCGAAATCCCTAAGATTAGATTGTCGAGGGAATGAAAACGGCAATGGATGCCGGACCAGGAAGGTCGACAGTAACAGGTTCAGGATGAACCAAGGTGATACAGGACGTATTGCTGAAACACAGGAAGTGATGCCGGTCAGGATGACAGGTAAACAATAGATGGTTCAGGAAGAACCGAGGTGATACAGGACGTATTGCTGAAACACAGGAAGTGGTGCCGGTCAGGATGACAGGTAAAGGCGGCAGGGAACGCCCATATTGGCAGGGAAGACAGACGAGGTGCCTGGGATGGTACCGAACATGGAAGGTTTGTCACGGATGTTGCCAGGGACGATGAAGGACACGTTCAGGATGAGCAAGCCCAGGCAAGGGATGCCGGAGGCAAGGACGGTTCCCTTTGGGAACAGGGAAAATCAGGGAACGACAGAGACGCAGCAGGAAGCAATCGAACGCAGGGATGGTGCAGGGAGCACAACGATAGCTGGATGGCTTAACTGGGAACAGATAGGGGCGCTTAGCAATAAGCGCCCCTATTCTTTTGGTTGCCGATGGAAAAGGTGTTCCCAAGATTCGGTGTAAAAATAGGCTTGGAACCTCGGCATCCTTAATTCCCATAACCAGTGTGAGATATGTCTCACAAATGTGTAAGACAAGCCGCCGTCGTTAATACCGTAAAATCACAGGTGTGATTTTTATTTATTTAAAAACAATGATATAAATTTGATTTGCGTTCAGGGTTTATTTTTAACCCCAACTTTCCAGTGCTTTGTCAGCGGATTTTTGCGGCCGAAATCCCTAAGATTAAATTGTCGAGGGAATGAAAACGGCAATGGATGCCGGACCAGGAAGGTCGACAATAGATGGTTCAGGAAGAACCGAGGTGATACAGGACGTATTACTGAAACACAGGAAGTGGTGCCGGTCAGGATGACAGGTAAAGGCGGCAGGGAATGCCCATATTTGCAGGGAAGACAACCGAGGTGCCTGGGATGGTACCGAACATGGAAGGTTTGTCACGGATGTCGCCAGGGACGATGCAGGACACGCTCAGGATGAGCAAGCCCGGGCAAGGGATGCCGGAGGCAAGGACGGTTCCCATTGGGAACAGGGAAAATCAGGGAACGACAGGGACGCAGCAGGAAGCAATCGAACGCAGGGATGGTGCAGGGAGCACAACAATAGCTGGATGGCTTAACTGGGAACGGATGGGGGCGCTTAGCAATAATCGCCCCCTCTCTTTTTATTTGTTGCTGCTTACTTACATTTTCCTGACTGGCAGGATTGACCGCCGCAGCCACCAAAACGGCCGGTGGCATTGGGGGCCTCGCTCCATTCAGGTTCCGGGAATATAGGCCATTCAATTTTGGTTATGCGTTTACCAATCATGTGAATCTGCCCTTGGAATTGATTCAGCCCATCGGTGCTGAAATCAAATATGAAGCGTGATTTCCAGCAGATCCCGGTATCCCCTCCCAGGGTAGGCCTGGCGTTCAGCATCGCAATATCAAGCAGTTGTACTCTTTGACGGCGGCATTCTTTTTCAGCAAAAAGGCGCGAGATTTCGGCCATTTGCCTTAATTGCCAGAAAAATGCGGCCAGCAAAAGTAAGCCGAGAATTAATAAGAGATCTGTCATCATTTTCTGGTTGCTCTGAACAATCCACCGACCGCCTCGGTTAAGGCTTGACTTCTTTCAGGTCGCCGGAGATCCGACAACAGCAGGCTTCTTAATGAAGGAATGGCAACAATATCAGCAAAGACCTGATTAAAAAAGGTTTGCGGCTGGAGCGCTAAAGATTCCAGATATTCCAACCTTAAGGCATCCTGCCTCAGTACCAGCCAAACTCTGGCTGCGATTGTCACCAGTGTATCGGCATTCAATGGAGCTTTATCTATCAGAGAGTTAACTGCCTGAATGGCCAGCTGGGTGTTGCCTGCCAGCGCTCTGAGATAATAGAGACGCTCTTCGCCTTCAGCGGCGGTGAACCTGTCATATATAGCCTTGGAGACCGCTTCTGGCGGTGTCAGATGTTCCAGGCACTGGCATATAGCCCTCTGAACTTCCGGCGGAGCCTGAGTTAAGGCACGTACTAATCGGTCGCTGTGATCCATCTCGGCTGCTCTGACACAAATGTCTGCCAGTCCCTGAAATCCCAATTGCTGCCAGTGCGCTTGTGGGCATTCCCCTGCCAGATACTGAGCTGCGAATTCATATTGAGCGCTGGCTCGTAAACCAAGCAGCTTTCTGACCAAAGCGTTAAACAGCGCGAGCTTTTCCTGGCTTGGTTTGAAATTAAACGGATGGTTTGCCAGGGTCTGTTGCTCGTCCTCGGTCAAGGGCTTGGTAGGATCACGACCCAGGGCATCAATGATCATTTGAATAAACTGGCTTCGGGGAGCCGGGCTTAGCATTCCCTGCTCATCCAGAGGTAATTTTATGAACCAGACAAAGTGCTGCTGTGACGCGTCCCAGAATACCAGGGCCATATGGGCATGCCCCTGCACCGGATAGGGGTAGGGACTCTTGAGTGCCTCTATCTGCTCAAAGGCAATCATATCAATGTGTTGAACTCTACGTCCCAAATCGTAAACCTGATAACTGGTTTTCGCTGCAGTCAGGAACTGACTTAAGGTATTGATTTCCGCCATCACTACTCAACATCAGATAAGAAATGTCGCCATTATAGGGATAAGCGACGGCCGATGGTATGATTTGGCGCCTTGATTGGATTGTTGGAGTTAAATTTGCACCTTGAGCTGAGTGATACCTTGGTGGCCATTGAGCTGGAAATGAAAAAACAGCAGCTGTGGAGCCCCGTGCCCCCAAGTGAAGAGGCCCTGTCCAGTACAGCACCTTTTGCCTGTGACACCATGCCATTGGAGTTATGGCTGCAGTATATACTTTTGCCCCGTTTGCATTATCTCCTGGATAAAGGGCTGGCATTGCCAGAAGCATCTGCCGTTGCACCAATGGCTGAGCTTGTTTGGCAGGAAATGGATCAATATAACTCTTTGGTGTCATTGCTGCGACAACTGGATGAGCAACTCAGTGGAAGGGGGCAATGATGACTATTGCACAGCGCCAGGATGATCTTGCCCCGACAATCAATATCTTATACCAGGATGAATATTTGGTTGCCATACACAAACCGGCAGGGCTGCTGGTTCATCGAACCTATCTGGCGCGCCATGAAAAATGGTTTGCCATGCAGCTCACAAGGGACTTGGTGGGATGCCATGTGTTTCCGGTACATCGTTTGGACAGGCCAACTTCGGGTATCTTACTGTTCGCCAAAAGCAGTCAAATTGCCAATGAGCTGTGTCGTCAATTTGCTGCCCATGAGGTGGAAAAAGAATACCTGGCGCTGGTGCGGGGCAATATGCATGAAGTTGGCACATTGGATTACCCGCTGAAGGAAGAGCTTGACGAATATGCCGACAAGGATGTGGATCCGGACAAAGAGGCGCAACAGGCTATTACTTGCTATCAGCCGCTTCTGAATACTGAAATTCCGTTCAGCTCAGGGCGCTACCCCACAAGCCGCTTTGCCTTGATGGCGCTTCAGCCCAAGACAGGGCGTAAGCACCAATTAAGACGTCATATGGCACATTTACGGCATCCTATCGTCGGGGACACGACCCACGGTGATGGTAAACAAAACAAATTCATGCGTGAATACCTTGGTGTGAACCGTTTGTGGTTGATGGCGCACAAATTGGCTTTCACCCATCCGATAACCATGGAGCGCATAATGTTGGAAACCGCTCCCGAACCTGAATGGCAGATTTTGCGCGAGCGCTTGGGGTGGGAGCAGCTTTAGAGCTAACGCGTTTTAGGCATTCAGCTCATAGTTTCGATGACTTTTGTGCCAACTCCCGAAGACTGACAAATCCTGTCGTTGAACTTGGGAGAGCATTCGGGCCGCGTTGGCATTGGAAGAAGCGGTTACGACGATGTTGACTGGCCTTGTGTTGTTTCTTACGACAGCTTGGGGTCATTTTATGCTCCCTGAGAGCCTGATCTCGCTATGGCAGGTTAAGTGTTATCCCGCACTAAGCTGATTGCGCAAATACTGGCTTGTCTTAATGACAGTAATTACAGTATTTTGGGTTCCAATTGTTCCGGGCCTTACCTTAGCCCAGAATCAGAGGCAGTATAACATGAAAAGAGTCAACCTGGTGTTCGGTACGGTATACGGTAGTGCCCAATACGTGGCTGAAACCCTGGGCAATGAATTAAACCGATTGGGCTATGGGGTGCGACTTTGGCTACCGGAAGAGCTGGATGGTTTTTTACCTCCAGATAACGACTATCTGCTGCTGGTGTGTTCCACCACCGGACAGGGGGACTTGCCGGAAAATATTTTGCCTTGGTTTTATAAAGTGCAGGCGGCGGGTCTTTACCTTCCACATTTAAGATATGCTGTGGTAGGACTTGGGGATTCCAGTTACGACAATTTTTGTGGTGCCGGCATTCAATTGGATGAGTTGTTTGCGGAGCTGGGCGCCATCAGAGTTTTGCCCCTGCTGAAAATTGATGCCATGGAAACCATGGAGCCGGAACTTGAGGCCCTGCCTTGGCTGACACAGTGGCATCAAGCAGCCTCTGCCGACGCTGGCAACTGAATGTCAAAATCAGTCGTGCCATTAAACCGCCGTGAGCACACGCCAGGCGGTTTTAGGTTTATTTGTATGTCAAACTGAACATACAAGCTTTCAAACCGTAAACAAGGCCCTGATTGCAAGGTTAATGACTCTATGGTTTGAGTTTTGTTTAAATAATTGTTGTTTTTGCTGCGCATTCCTCATTCGCTTGCGGATAATTATTGTAAGTGTCGATATTATTGAATGAAGTCTCTGCCACCATACTTGTATCTGTGACAAACTCACCTCTCATCAATAAATAGTGGGGATGTGGGGTATGGTAAAAGCGCTGGCGGAACGTAAAGTCCTGTTGACCGATTGTGCAGATGCTCAGGGACTGATAGCCGGTATTACGGGCGTTTGCTTCAAGCATAAGCTAAATATCATTAAGAACTCTGAATTTGTTGATAATTTCCAGGGGCGCTTCTTTATGCGCACTGAGTTGGAAGGGCTATTCAACGACGACATTCTTATGGAGGACTTACAACAGGTTTTACCGGCCAATAATCATATGAGCCTGATAAGCGCCAGGCGCAAGCGCATAGTGATCTTGGTGACCAAAGAAGCACACTGTTTGGGTGACCTGTTGATGAAGAACTTCTATGGTGCCTTGAACGTTGATATTGCCGCTGTGGTAGGCAACTACGACAACTTACAGGAATTGACCGAGAAGTTTGATATTCCGTTCCACCATGTCAGTCATGAAGGACTCGACAGGCATCAGCATGAACAGGCTCTGCTCGAGGTAATTGACAGCTATCAGGCAGATTATCTGGTGCTGGCAAAATTTATGCGGATTTTGACGCCGGAGTTCGTTGAACGCTACCCCAATCGCATCATCAATATTCACCATTCATTTCTACCGGCCTTTATCGGGGCCAATCCCTACCGTCAGGCGTGGGAGCGGGGGGTGAAGATCATTGGTGCCACAGCGCATTTTGTGAATAATTGCCTGGATGAAGGACCCATTATCAAGCAGGACGTGATCCATGTGGATCACAGCTACAGCGCCCTGGAAATGGCTAAGGCCGGAAGGGATGTGGAGAAGTCCGTGTTGAGCCGGGCGCTTGCCTTGGTTATCAATGATCAGGTGGTGGTACACGGAAACAAGACTATCGTGTTTTAACGTTTCACTATAAAAAAGGCGCTGTAGGCGCCTTTTTTATAGCTGTGTTATTACCCTAGAAGTTCACATACAGAAGTTCGTCTTTGGGGATCATGGTCAAATCATGGATGGTAACTTGTCCTGGCAGGTAACGGGCAATTCTGTTCGCGGTACGATCTGCGCCATTGCTTATAGCGAATTGATGGAAAGATTCACCATTGCAAACCAAACGCGGAAAAATACGTTGCTCATTGATTCTGTGGTCTTTCATTGTATAGTTGAATAACACTTGATTGTTACTCATACCAGCTTTGCATACGGCTACTAGAGAGGTCTCAACATTAGGATCCATGGTAGCCAATGCGCTGAAACTGGAAACAGCCAATAACGAGGCGACTAATACTTTCATTGTGTTTCTCCTGACATACTTGGCACTTTAAAGTAAAGACCCTTAGCCCATAAAAATCTGTATTATTAGTGTGTCGTACTGTATCAAGTTATAAATATCCACTGATTTAACTTTTGTAGCATGGAAGCGGTGCACTCTTTAGTTGTAATAACTTGGTCTATACTTATAACTATAATAAGGTGACAGGGAGTGTTGTTATGTTAAGAGAGCGATTTCAGCAATTCCTTAAACCTTCAGAATTACCTAAAACCATGGACTTGGCGTGGGCTATCCTCGATGAGAGCCTCAATATCCTCTCTATCAGTGAGGCATTCTATCGCCTGACGGCAAAACCCATTTCGGCCTTGTTGCGACAGTCAATAGAACTGGTCTATCCAGGATTCAGTGCACAACTTCGTCAGTATCTCGAAACCTGTGACGCCCATGTGCGCTTTATGTTCGTTGATGCCAACGGGCATCCCTGGCAGTTTGATCTGTATCCCTTGACCGAGCATCTCGGACACTGGGCCTTGTATCAAACCGATATCCAGGCCTCGCTGGATAACCTGAAACATTGGCACCCCGACTATCAAGGTGCACTTTATGCCAGTGATGATTGGCTCAAACACATTGAAGCCGTTATGAGCTCGGCACCCGAGATGGTGCTGCGGACCGCGATAGAGCAGGCGGTGGAACTGACAGAAAGCCAGCTTGGCTATTTACACCTTGTTGATGACAGACGGCATGAATTTCAGTTAAGTCAGTGGTCGCGGGGGCTGGGGGGGGAGAGTGTGCATTACCAGGGCAACGCCCCCGTCTGCCAATTGTGGCAGGACTGCATGGAGCATGGCAGGGTCGCCATAGACAACCATTTGGGCCCCTTAAGCTATACCGCATTGCCACTGCCAGGGGAGCCTCAGCTTAACAATCATATGTGTGTGCCGATACGATATCGTGGTCGCACCGTGGGATTGGTTGGCGTTGGCAACCGGCAAAAGGCTTATACGGACAATGACGGCCGTAGCCTGCAGATATTTGCCACTATTTTGTGGCATGCCATCGAATTGCCAAGAACCATGAAGGCGCTGTTTAAGCAGTCGAAAATAATTAAAAAGCAACAATTGCAGTTGAATCAGTCATTGGTGCAATTGGTTGGGGCCATCTCAGATGCAGTGGAACTCAAGGATGCTTATACCGCAGGCCATCAGAAGTCCGTGGCCAAACTGTGCTCACTCATAGGAGAGCGACTCGGTTTACCACCCCATAGGCTGGAGGGGTTGAGATTGGGGGCCATGATCCACGATATAGGTAAGTTGGCAGTGCCTTCGCAGATCCTGAATAAGCCTTCGCGTCTGTCCAATGAAGAGTATGCATTGGTGAAAATGCATCCGGCACAAGGCGCCGAGATTATTGAAGATGTCGATTTCCCCTGGCCGTTGAAACAAATGATATTGCAGCACCATGAACGACTGGACGGCAGTGGCTATCCGTTTGGCCTCAAGGGTGAGCAAATTATTTATGAAGCACAAATCATTGCCGTGGCGGATGTCGCTGACTCCATGCTGTCCCACAGACCCTATCGGCCATCCAGGGGAATGGCACAACTGTCCAAGGTGTTGCTTGAGGGGCGAGGTATCCTGTTTGCTGCCGAGGTGGTGGATGCCTGCCTGGCGATTCTGGATACCGAACCTTTGAATAACGTCCACTATCTGGGCAATCTGCCACTGGCACCTTTGGTGTGTTTAAGTCAGGATCAAAGTCTTGAGGAGGCCATTAACCTGTTTGGCCGAGACAAGGTTTCGGTTGGTGTGGTGCTCAATGATGAACGTTGTGCCATGGTGGGCAAGGTGGATCAAAGCATCTTGACCTATTGGCGCAGTCCCTTTTTGAATACCGCCGCGGAGCGCGGCGCCGACAGGCACATACTCAATAAAAGGGTGCACCAGGTGATGAGTCATAAAATTCCACACATTGCCCGCTCCAGCACCATAGAAGATGCCAAGCATTTGTTAGCAGCCTGCGAGGAGGATTATCTTATTGTGACGTCTGAAGATGGTCTGCCCTTGGGGGTACTGAACTGGAAAATTTTGGCTCAGGCCTTTGATACAGCCAGGGAACTGTAGTCCATTAAAACCAAAGGGGCCCGAGTGGCCCCTTTAATATCAAACTGATTGCTGGTTAATCGACCAGACGCAGCAGCTCGTTAATCCCCACCTTGCCGCGGGTTTTTTCATCCACTTTTTTCACTATGATGGCGGCGTACAGGTTGTACTTGCCACAGGCGGAGGGCAGGGTGCCGGACACGACCACTGAGCCAGCAGGTACCCGGCCATAATGAATTTCACCTGTCTCACGGTCATAAATACGGGTACTTTGACCTATATAAACGCCCATGGAAATTACCGAGCCTTCTTCCACCACGACGCCTTCAACGATTTCAGAGCGGGCCCCGATAAAGCAGTTGTCTTCGATGATGGTTGGACCGGCTTGCAGTGGCTCCAACACACCACCTATGCCCACACCGCCGGACAGGTGTACGTTCTTGCCGATTTGGGCACAGGAGCCAACCGTGGCCCAGGTGTCCACCATGGTACCTTCATCAACATAGGCACCCAGGTTGACATAGGAGGGCATGAGCACAGTGTTTTTGCCGATAAAAGAGCCCTTGCGCACGGCTGCTGGCGGCACAACCCGGACGGCTTCGGCACGGAATCTCGCCTCATCGTAATCGGCAAACTTCATTGGCACCTTGTCGAAATAGCGGGTCTCGGCCCCCTCAATGACGCCGTTATCAAAGATCCGGAATGACAACAACACGGCCTTTTTCAGCCACTGGTGCACATGCCACTGGCCATCAATCTTTTCGGCCACCCGGGCTTCGCCACGATCCAGCATATTGATGACGGTTTCCACGTCGGCGCGGATGGCAGGATCCACGCTGGCGGGGGTGATGGTTGCGCGTGCTTCAAAAGCCGCTTCGATTCGTTGGCGTAATGCCTCCATGTGAGTCTCCCGAAAAAGTTAATTCAGTGTTGGTTGTGACAGCGCCTGAGTCAGGGCTTCGGCCAACCTTTGTTGTTGCTCTGCATTCAACGCCAGACCATCGTCTGTCTGCAGTATAAAGAAGTCTTCCGCTCGCTCACCGATAGTGGTGATCTTGGCACCCAAGAGTGTGGTGTTGCAGCGGTGAAAAGTGTCACCGACCCTGGCCAGCAGTCCCGGCATGTCCAGCGCTATAAGTTCCATCATACTTGTACCATGACGACTGCTGGGCAGAAAACTGACCTGTGTCGGCACATTAAAAGGTTTCATCTTGCGTGACAGTTTTCGGAACCTGGGGGGCTTGGGGTTGTCGCTGGACAGCGCCTTTTCCAGACCTTTGCGTATGCTCTGGATCCGCGACAGCTGGGTCAGCGGCTCGCCATCCTGCTCCAGGATGACAAAGGTGTCAAGGGCATAGTTGTCCTTGGAGGTCATGATATTGGCGTCATGAACGTTGATGTTCTTGTTGTCCAATACCGCCATGACGGTGGCGAATAATTTGGGTCTGTCCTGACAATAAACAAACAGCTCGGTACCGCCCCGGGTGGTGTGTTTGGAGATCAGTACCAGCGGCTCGTCCTGCCTGTGTTTGAGTATCGCCTCGGCGTGCCAGGCTATCTGATTGGGCTGATGGCGCAGGAAATAATCCGCCTTGAAGCGGGTCCACAGGGTATCCAGCTCTTTCTCCTTTATACCCCGCCGCAGCAACTCCTTTTTCGCCTTGGCCTGGTGTTCACGCACCCTGGCGCGAATATCCACCGGTTTCTCTTTACCCCGGGCCAGTACCCTTTGGGTGGAAAAATACAGATCCCTGAGCAGCGAACCCTTCCAGTTATTCCAGGTCTTTTCATTGGTGGCGCAGATGTCCGCCACCGTCAGGCAATAGAGGTAACTCAGGTGCACTGCATCCCGCACCTTGGAGGCGAAATCGGCCACGACCTCAGGATCGGATATGTCCCTTCGCTGGGCGGTCACCGACATCACCAGGTGATTCTCCACCAACCAACTGACCAGGCGGCCGTCGTGGTCATTGAGGCCGTGTAATTTACAGAAGGCCAGCGCATCGACGGCTCCCAGCTTGCTGTGATCGCCACCGCGGCCCTTGCCTATATCGTGGAATATCGCCGCCAGTACCAGCAGGCCTTTTTTGGGTAATTGGTTTATCAGTATTGAGCCCAGCGGGAACTCGTCTTTCTGCTCCGGTTGGGAAAAGCGCTCGATATTGAGCAGCAGTCTGTGGGTATGCTCATCCACTGTATAGGCATGGAAGAGATCAAACTGCATCTGGCCTTCAATAAGGCTCCAGGCAGGCAAATATGCCGATAGTATGCCGTGCTTATGCATCAGCGACAGGGCGGCTATGCCACGGGGATGGCGCAGAATTTCCATGAACACCTGGCGGCATTCGGGAACGTCCATCAGGGGCGCCTGCAACTGTTGGCGGGCCTGGCGCAGGGATCTTAAGGTGGGCGCGTAAATGGCCTTAATGTTGGAATTGCGCGCCACCAGTAAGAACAGCCGCATAATATCATCGGGGCGGGCGAATGGCTCGGGACGCAAGGCCTCGACAAAGGCTGAACGGCGCTGGAAGTCTTCGTTGATGGGGACAATTTCCAGGGCATGGCCCAGGGTGGCACGTTTGAACAACTGCAACAGCATCTCGTTCAGCTCCATCACCCGCCGTACCGTGCGGTAATAGTGCTTCATCAGTTGCTCTACCGCCAACTGGGTCGCGTCCTCATAGCCCATCAGTTGGGCTACCTGACGCTGCAGATCAAACAGCAACCGATTTTCATCCCTGCCCGAGGCCATATGCAGGGCAAAGCGGATTTCCCACAGGAAGTGCTGACATTCGAGCAATTCTTCCAGTTCGTAGGGCTCGAGGAAGTCATATTGCACCAATTCCTCAAGTCTTGAGGCGTTGAAATGGCGTATCGCCACCCAAGCTATGGTCTGGATGTCGCGCAAGCCGCCGGGGCAGCTTTTGACATTTGGCTCAAGATCGAAGGCGCTGGCCTTGGCATGGCGGCTGTGTTGCTCGTCGCGTTTGGCGAGGAAAAAGTCGCTTGAGGGCCAGAATTCATTGCTGCGAATGGCGTCGTAGAGTTCATCAAACAGCAATTCGGGGCCGGCCAGCAACCGGGCTTCCAGCAGGTTGGTCGCTATGGTGATGTCGGCCTTGCCCTGCTTGAGGGTTTCAGCAACCGTTCGTACGCTGTGACCCACTTCCAAACCGGCATCCCAGAGGAAGGCAATAAATTCACTTAAGGCTTTTTCGGCCTCGCAGCCCAGGCCTTCATCCAGCAAAAACAGCAGGTCGACGTCAGAGTGGGGATGCAGCTCCCCGCGGCCGTAACCGCCAACTGCCACCAGAGATATGGCGAATTGCTCCAGTCCCTGTTGCTGCCAGGCGGAGCGCAGCAGGTTATCGACAAAATCGCAGCGCCGCTGCACCAATTCGGCAATGGGCAAACGGTCGTGAAAGGCCGCCGCCAGTTGCAGGTTTTGTTCAAGCAGCGCCGCTTTGGCCGATTGTGCTGGAGTCATAGGCCTGCCATCAGTGAGAGATGATACGTGGGAAATCTTCTTCGCTGCGCAGGGTCAGGACTTCAACCCCGTTTTCCGTGACCAACAGGGTATGTTCCCATTGGGCCGAGTTTTTGCCATCGACCGTGGTGACAGTCCAGTTGTCTTCGCGGTCCAGCACAGTGCCGTGTCGGCCCGCATTGATCATCGGCTCTATGGTGAAGCACATGCCGGGGCGCAGTACGGTATTGTCGTTGTTCTTGTAATGCACTACCTGGGGTTCTTCATGGAAGGTGGCACCTATGCCATGCCCACAGTAGTCCTGCACTATGCTGTACTTTTCCAGGCCGGTTTTGGCGCCCTTGATGACCTTTTCTATGGTGGTGCCGATTTCACCTAGCTTTAAGCCCGGGCGTACCTTGCGGATGGCGGCGTACAGGCTGTCTTGGGCTACCCGGCACAAACGTTTGTCCTTGGGAGAGACGTCACCGATGAGGAACATCTTGGAGGTATCTCCATGGTAGCCGTCTTTGATGACTGTGATATCTATGTTGATGATATCGCCATCCTTAAGCACATAGGCCGAAGGAATGCCGTGGCAGATAACCTCATTCACCGAAGTGCAGATGGATTTGGGAAAGCCGTGGTAATTGAGCGGTGCGGAAATCGCGCCTTGCTTTGCGGTGTACTCGGCACAAATGCGGTCCAATTCTTCGGTGGTGATGCCGGCCTTGACAAAGGGGGCAATCATTTCCAGTACCTCTGCGGCCAATTTGCCGGCGGCACGCATTTTTTCGATTTCAGCAGCTGTCTTGATGACTATACTCATGCAGTTGTCTCTTCACCTGTCAATGGGTTGGCGGGCACGCGAAGCGGCGCAAAAATTTGTGCTTGGGCCGATTTTATGGTATAAAGCGCGCCGTTATGTTTGACTCTGAACTTGATTTTTCCCCGGGAAGAATTGAGTCCGAGTGAAATATGGCGGCCATTATACATGGCTATCATCCAAATACTAAATCACACACGTATCGGCACATTCTTCGGGGTGCTTTTGTCCACAAGCTTCAGGGTTTGAGGTGCAGGGGTCGAAGACATGGGATGCGTGGAGGTCTAACCCCTTTTTATTTAAGGTAAAAGAAATGACTACAGTTTCAATGCGCGACATGCTCCAGGCCGGTGTACACTTCGGTCACCAAACCCGTTACTGGAACCCAAAGATGAAGCCTTTCATCTTCGGCGCCCGCAACGGTGTACACATCATCAACCTGGAACACACAGTGCCAATGTTCAACGAAGCACTGGCGTTCATCAGCAACGTTGCTTCCAAGAAAGGTAAAGTTCTGTTCGTAGGTACCAAGCGCGCTGCCAGCGAAGCTATCAAAGAAGCTGCTATCTCTTGCGACCAGTACTATGTTGATCACCGCTGGCTCGGCGGTATGCTGACCAACTGGAAAACCGTTCGTCAGTCTATCAAGCGTCTGAAAGAGCTGGAAACCCAATCTGTTGACGGTACTTTCGACAAGCTGACCAAGAAAGAAGCTCTGATGCGCACTCGCGAGCTGGAAAAGCTCGAGAAGTCTCTGGGCGGTATCAAGAACATGGGCGGTCTGCCTGATGCTCTGTTCGTGATCGGTGCTGACCACGAGCATATCGCTATCAAAGAAGCCAACAACCTGGGTATTCCAGTTGTGGCCGTTGTTGATACCAACTCTGCTCCAGACGGTGTGAACTACATCGTGCCTGGTAACGACGACGCTATGCGTGCTATCCGCCTGTACACCGAAGCCGTTGCTGCTGCTGCCAAGTCTGGCCGCGCTCAAGATCTGGCTGTACAAGCTGAGCAAGACGGTTTCGTTGAAGCCGAATAATAAGGCGTGATGAGTTTCATCTCCCTTATTAACCAAGATATCTGATTGGTTAACAGGGGCCCGTGGGCCCCTGTTTTATACCTGTTGACTCGGCAAGTGATTGCCGACTATCTATAGAGGAATTTAACAATGGCAATTTCTGCTGCCCTGGTTAAAGAACTGCGTGAGCGCACTGGCGCCGGCATGATGGATTGTAAAAAGGCTCTGGAAGAGACCAACGGTGATATCGAACTGGCGATCGATAACATGCGTAAGTCCGGTGCTGCCAAAGCGGCCAAAAAAGCCGGTAACATTGCTGCTGAAGGTACCATCCTGATCAAGGAAGGCGCTGGTTATGCAACTCTGCTGGAAGTTAACTGCCAGACCGACTTCGTGGCCAAAGATTCCAACTTCCTGGCTTTCGCCAACGAAGTTCTGAATGTTGCTGCCGCTGCCAAGACTACCATCGACGATCTGAAAGCTCAGTTCGAAGAAGCCCGTGTTGCTCTGGTTGCCAAGATCGGTGAAAACATCAACGTTCGCCGCGTTGAGTACATCGACGGTGCCAAACTGGCCTCTTACCGTCACGGCGACCGTATCGGTGTTGTGGTAACCGGTGATGCTGACGAAGAGACTCTGAAGCACCTGGCCATGCACGTTGCTGCTTCCAAGCCTGAATACGTAAACCCTTCAGACGTTCCAGCTGAAGTGGTTGCCAAAGAGCGTGAAGTTCAGGTGGAAATCGCCATGAACGAAGGCAAGCCAAAAGAAATCGCCGAGAAGATGGTTGAAGGCCGTATGAAGAAGTTCACCGGTGAAGTATCTCTGACCGGTCAGCCTTACATCATGGAGCCAAAGAAGACTGTTGGCGAATTCCTGAAAGAGAAAGGCGCTTCAGTTGCCAACTTCATCCGTCTGGAAGTGGGTGAAGGTATCGAGAAGAAAGAAGAAGACTTCGCCGCTGAAGTGGCCAAGCAAATCGCAGCTTCTCAAAAGGCTTAATCGCCACTAGGTAAAGTACCCCAAGACCGCAGCAGCCGCTGCGGTCTTGTTATAACCAGGATAAAGATCATGAGTACCAATCCAAAACCTGCATTTCGACGCATTCTTCTCAAGTTAAGTGGTGAGGCCCTGATGGGTGATGAGGGCTTCGGTATCGACCCCAGCGTGCTGGATCGTATGGCCCAGGAAATCAAGGAACTGGTGGAATTGGGGCTCCAGGTTGGTGTTGTGATTGGTGGTGGTAACCTGTTCCGTGGTGAAGGCCTGGCCAAGGCCGGCATGAACCGCGTGGTGGGCGATCACATGGGTATGCTGGCGACCGTGATGAACGGCCTGGCGATGCGCGATGCCTTGCACCGTGCCTATGTGAATGCCCGTCTGATGTCGGCCATCCCGCTCAATGGTGTGTGTGACCGTTATAACTGGGCCGAAGCTATCAGCCTGCTCAAATCCGGCCGGGTGGTGATTTTTGCTGCCGGTACCGGTAATCCTTTCTGCACCACCGACTCGGCTGCCTGTCTGCGAGGCATTGAAATTGAAGCCGAAGTCGTGCTAAAAGGCACCAAGGTTGACGGCGTGTATTCCGATGATCCAATGAAAAACGCCGATGCCGTCAAGTATGACGAGCTGACCTACAATGAAGTATTGGAAAAAGAATTGAAGGTGATGGACCTGGCCGCGTTTACGCTTGCCCGGGATCATGACATGCCAATCCTGGTCTTCAACATGAATAAGCCGGGTGCACTGCGCCGCGTCATCATGGGTGAAGAAGAAGGCACGCTTATCAAAAAATAAGCCACGAATGTATCGATTATTAATGACCGAAAAGGACATTTAACGTGATTGAAGATATCAAAAAAGACGCTCAAGAGCGCATGGGCAAGTGTGTAGATGCCACCAAGGCACAGATGGCCAAGGTACGTACCGGTCGTGCCCATCCAAGCTTGCTTGACACTATTCAGGTGAATTACTACGGCACCATGACGCCACTCAAGCAAGTGGGTAACGTGACCGTTGAAGATTCCCGTACCCTGGCGGTAAGCGTGTTCGACCGCAGCGCTATCCAGGCAGTAGAGAAGGCTATCATGAGTTCAGACCTGGGCCTGAACCCCATGTCAGCCGGTGCCACCATACGTATTCCGCTGCCAGCGCTGACCGAAGAGCGTCGTCGTGATCTGGTGAAAGTGGTGCGTGCCGAAGCCGAGCAGGGCCGTGTTGCCATCCGTAACGTGCGCCGCGATGCCAACTCCAGCTTCAAGGCCCTCGAAAAAGATAAAGAGTGTACCGAGGACGATGTACGTCGCGCCGAGGAAGAGATGCAGAAAATCACCGATGCCCATGTGAAGAAAGTCGATGAGCTGCTGACCGCCAAAGAAGCTGAATTGATGGAAGTTTAATCCACTTCCCATCAAGCTAGAGTTGCGACGCCGTGTAGGGGTATACTACACGGCGTTTGTTTATTTATTAGGGCTGTATTGAATGTCTTCTACCGGGAACCTCACTTCCCCAGAGTCCGGGATTACCCAGGACGGCACAGCATCCGCATCCGGGCTGGCGTCCTTGGTCAACCAGAGCTTGCCGCGCCATGTGGCCATCATCATGGATGGCAACGGCCGTTGGGCGCAGGCACAGGGAAAACCCAGGGTGATGGGGCACAAGGCCGGCGTCAAGGCCGTACGCCGTGCAGTCAGCACCGCCCGGGCCCTTGGGATCAAGTCGCTGACCTTGTTTGCTTTTTCCAGTGAAAATTGGCGCAGGCCTGATAAAGAAGTCAGTCTGTTGATGGAACTCTTTATGACGGTACTTAAGCGCGAGCTTAAGTTGCTCGACCAAAATGGTGTCAGGCTCAATATCATTGGCGACATCAGCCGTTTTTCGCCCAGGCTGCAAAAGCAAATCGCCGAGGCTGAGGCCAGAACGGCTGGAAATGAGGACTTGATCCTCAATGTGGCCGCCAATTACGGCGGGCGCTGGGATATAGTGCAGGCGGCGCAAACCTTGGCCCAAAAGGTCGAAACTGGTGAAATCACCAGCAATCAGATAACAGAAGAGTCACTAAGTCAGCATTTGTGCATGCAAAATCAAGGCGAAGTTGATTTAATGATCCGTACTGGCGGTGATTTCCGCATCAGTAACTTTGTGCTTTGGCAGGCCGCCTATGCAGAGTTGGTGTTTACTGACACCCTGTGGCCTGATTTTGATGAGCAGGCATTCCATGAGGCCATAGCGATTTTTGCCGGCCGGCAGCGCCGTTTCGGATTGACCGGAAGTCAAATCGAAGATTTGCGTGCCTGACAGTCTTTTTGACGAGGGATTTTTTTTGCTAAAACAACGAATAATAACAGCAATTTGGTTAATACCCCTGGTGCTCGGTGGCATATTTTATGTGCCGTCGGACGTGTTTTCCTGGGCCTTGTTGGCGGTCTTTTTAATTGCCGCCAAGGAGTGGGGGGGGATTATCGACAGCCGCTGCCAGGTGACGCAATGGAGCTTTACCGTCACCATGGGCGTATTGCTGTTGGCCCTGAACCTCTTTGTTCCCATAGGATCCGTGTGGATGGGGACGCGCTTGCATCCTGTGTTCCTGGCCATCACTTATATAGGTATTCTGTGGTGGGTAGTTTCCCTGATGTTGGTGGTTTCTTACCCCAGAAGTGGTCGCTTGTGGCACAAAAGCCCCATGCTGAAATCCATGTTTGGCCAGTTGACCCTGGTGCCCTGTTTTACCGCGCTTATTGCACTCAAGGCGCTCAGCTCCCCCACTCAACCCCTGTTCGGTGGTACCTTGGTATTTCTGGTCATGTTGGTGGTCTGGGCCACGGATTCCGGCGCCTACTTTGCCGGTAAAGCCTTTGGCCGTATCAAGATGATGCCCAATGTCAGCCCCGCAAAGACACTGGAAGGATTGGTGGGGGGCTTGCTGACCAGTATGCTGGTGGTGGCCGGCGTCATGTATCTCTCCCCCGAGCAGGAGCCCGGCCTTCTGGTGGCCGTGGCGCTGATAACGGCTCTGGCGTCGGCCCTTGGCGACCTGTCCGAAAGCATGTTCAAGCGGGCGGCCAACATCAAGGATTCAGGCACCCTGTTGCCCGGGCACGGTGGTGTGCTGGACCGTATCGACAGCCTCACGGCAGCCCTGCCGGTTTTCCTGTTACTCTACTTAGCATTCTGGATGTAACCCAATGCAAAATATGGTGATCCTCGGTGCCACAGGTTCCATTGGCCGCAGTACCCTGAGTGTTATAGCCCAGAATCCTGATGCCTATCGTGCCTGGGCCCTGGTGGCCCATGCCAGCGTGGATAAAATGCTGGAGCTGTGCCGGCAATTCAGACCGCGATTTGCCCACATGGTCGACAGTGTTGCCGCCATGGAACTGCAGCAGAAGTTATCCCCCGAACTTGGAGTGGAAGTGACCACAGGGGAGCAAGCCCTGTGTGAACTGGTCTCTGCCTCTGAAGTGGATACCGTGATGGCTGCCATAGTGGGCGCCGCAGGTCTGGTGCCGACACTGGCCGCCGTCAAGGCCGGTAAACGGGTGCTGCTCGCCAACAAGGAAGCCCTGGTCATGTCGGGCGAGCTGTTCATCAATGAAATGCAAAGAAGTGGCGCTACCTTGCTGCCGGTGGACAGCGAGCACAATGCCATATTCCAATGTTTGCCCCAGAGCGTGCAGCAGTCCATTGGCCGCTGTGATCTGGACGGTGCCGGTATTTCCCATATTTTGCTGACGGGCTCAGGTGGTCCCTTTCTGACGTCGCCCCTCGAGAGCCTGCAGCATATGACACCAGCCCAGGCCTGCAAGCATCCAAACTGGTCAATGGGCCCCAAGATCTCGGTAGACTCTGCCACCATGATGAACAAGGGCCTGGAGTTTATTGAAGCCCGCTGGCTGTTCAATACCGGACTGGATGAGCTCAAGGTGGTGATTCATCCCCAGAGTGTTATTCATTCCATGGTGCAATACCGGGATGGCTCAGTGCTGGCGCAGATGGGTAACCCCGATATGCGTACGCCCATCGCCCATTGCATGGCTTATCCCGAGCGAATTGCCGCAGGTGTGGAACCGCTGGACTTTTTCAAGGTCGGACAATTGAGTTTCTTTGAACCGGATTTCAGGCGTTTTCCTTGTCTGGCCCTGGCCATGGAAGCCTGTCGTTTGGGGCAAGAAGCCACGACAGTGCTCAATGCGGCCAATGAGGTCGCGGTGGCGGCATTTTTACAGGGCAGAATTGGCTTCAGTCGCATTGCCGCAATTAACGAAGCTTGTCTGGGGCAGTTGTCGTTACAACGCCAGGACTCTTTGGAAGCGATACTGGCGCTGGATGCAGGCGCCCGCCGCATGGCTGAGCGTGAGATTGACCGCCAGGCGCAGGCCTGATCACAGCACAGGAGACAGAGATGTACGATTTTTTATGGAATCTGGCCTCCTTTGTGGTGGCCCTTGGTGTGCTGATAACCGCCCATGAGTTTGGCCATTTCTATGTTGCCAGGCGCTGCGGGGTAAAAGTAGAACGTTTTTCCATTGGTTTTGGTCCTGCCATGTGGCGCCACATGGGGAAAGACGGTACCGAGTATGTACTGGCTGCAGTGCCCTTGGGTGGTTACGTCAAAATGCTTGATGAGCGGGTGGATGAGGTGCCGGCATCCCAGCGTCATCTGGCATTCAATCAAAAGAGCGTGTGGGCGCGGATTGCCATAGTGGCCGCAGGCCCGGTCGCCAATTTTCTGTTTGCCATAGTCGCGCTGTATTTTATGTTCCTTATCGGTGTGCCCTCGGTACGTCCCGTTATCGACAGCACCATTGCTGGAAAAGCAGCCGAAAGCATCAAGATACGGGAACCCATGGAAATAATCGCTGTCTCAGGTCAGACGGTGCGCAATTGGGAAGAGGTTAATCTCGCCCTGGTCAGCCATATAGGTGATGACAATTTGCAGTTGACCCTGGCTCCCCTGGCCCGGCTTCAGGGAGATGAGACAGGCAACAGGGATTACCGTCTCGACACCCGAACCTGGAAGTTTGACCCCGATAAGGAGTCACCTGTCACGGCGTTGGGACTGGGCGTGATGCGACCCGGGATTCTGCCCACAGTGGCCCAGGTTGGCAAGGACAGTGCCGCCGAGGCCGCCGGTTTAAGGGCAGGGGATGAGCTGATTGCCATTAACGGTGAGAACTACAGCAGTTGGCAGGATTTTGTCCTGCAGATCCAGTCCTCACCGGGAAAGACGGTTGAACTGATAGTCAAACGTCAGGGCGAGCAAAAAAGGCTTATGGTGACGCCCAAGGCTGAAAAAGACGCCGATGGCAATACCATAGGCCTGATTGGGGTAATGCCCGAAAGTGCCCCTTGGCCAGAGACGATGCGAATTCAGCTTGAATATGGCATAGTGGACGCCCTTGGCGCAGCGGTGGATAAAACCTGGCAGCTGATCGTGGTCAGTTTCAAGATGGTGGGAAAGTTATTTTCCGGCGATGTGTCGGTAAAGAACCTCAGTGGTCCCATCTCCATTGCGCAGGGAGCCGGTAGCAGTGCCACCTATGGCTTGGTGTATTTTTTGGGATTTCTCGCGTTAATCAGCGTCAACCTGGGCATCATTAATTTGTTGCCCTTGCCGGTGCTTGACGGGGGACATTTGCTGTATTTTCTGGTGGAGGTGTTCACCAGGAAACCCGTACCTGAAAGGGTACAGGAAATAGGATTCAGATTTGGGGCAGCCTTGCTGCTAATGTTGATGAGCATCGCCCTTTTCAATGATTTTGCCCGACTCTGAGCAAGGACATACTAAATAATCAGAAGTGCTCTATGAGATTGAATAAACTTTTTGCCTCCATGTTAATACTTGGGGCGTCGTTTTCAGGGACGAGTTGGGCGGATAGCTTTCAGCCGTTTGAAGTGACCGACATTCAAGTCGAAGGTTTGCAGCGTGTAGCACTGGGTGCGGCCTTGCTGAGTTTGCCGATCAAGGTCGGTGACACTGTGGATCAATTGAAATTGCAGCAGGCGATCAAAAGCCTGTATGCCTCAACCAACTTTGAGACAGTGTCTGTCAGTCGGGAAGACGGCATATTGCTGGTCAAGGTCAAGGAAAGGCCGACCATCAGCGCCATCAAATTTGAAGGCAACAAGGACATCAAGGAAGAGCAGCTTAAAGAAAGCCTGGATGGCAGCGGTGTTAAAGAAGGCGAGGCCCTCGATCGCACCATGTTGTCCGGTATCGAAAAAGGCCTGCAGGACTTTTACTATGGTGTCGGTAAATATGGCGCCAAGGTCGAGGCTCAGGTTGTCAATCTGCCCCGTAACCGGGTCGAGCTGAATTTCAAATTTACCGAAGGTCTGGCGGCGGAAATTCGTCAGATCAACATAGTCGGCAACGAAAAGTACAGTGATGCCGACCTGATAGGTATGCTGGAGCTTAAAGATTACGTCGCCTGGTGGGATCTTTTTGGTGAGCGTCGTTACCAGAAGCAGAAGCTGCAGGCGGACCTTGAAACCATCAAGACCCATTATCACAACAATGGTTATATTCGCTTTGAAGTAACCTCCACCCAGGTGGCCATGACGCCGGACCGCAAGGGCCTGTATATCACCATCAACGTCGATGAGGGTGAGCAGTATAAGGTTAAGGAAGTCAACCTGACCGGTGACCTGATGGGGCGTGAGGAGTTAATGCGCTCCATTCTGCCAATCAAAACGGGTGAGCAGTACAACGGCGCCGATGTGACCTTTGCCGAGGAAATGTACAGCAAGTACTTGGGACGTTTCGGCTATGCCTATCCCGAGGTCAAGACCTTCCCCGAAATCAACGATGAAACCAAGGAAGTGACCCTCAACGTCAATATCAAGCCGGGTAAAAGGGTTTATGTCCGTTCCATCAACTTTACCGGCAACGAGGTTACCAAGGATGAGGTGCTGCGTCGTGAGCTGCGCCAGATGGAAGGCGCCTGGCTGAACTCGGCCAACGTTGAACAATCCAAAACCCGCCTGAATCGACTGGGCTTCTTCGAAACCGTGGACACAGAGACCATTCAGGTTCCTGGTACAGACGATCTGGTGGATGTGGCCTTTAAGGTGAAGGAGCAGCCCTCGGGCTCTTTCAACGCCGGTGTGGGTTATGGTACCGAGTCCGGTCTCAGTCTGCAGCTGGGGGTGCAGCAAAGCAACTTCCTTGGCACGGGTAATCAGGCGGGGATTAGCCTCAATACCACCAAATACTCCAAAAACGTGAATCTGTCCTATACCGATCCTTACTTCACCAAGGACGGGATCAGCCTGGGTGGCAGCGTGTATTGGAGTGAATTTGATGCCAACAGGGCCAACCTGGAGCGATACAAGAACAACTCCTATGGCGTTGCTGTCAGCAGTGGTTTCCCCATCAATGAATATAACCGTATTAACGGTGGTATAGGCTTCCGTCACAACAGCATCTCCGATGTGTCCGGTTACGAGCAGGCGCTGCGCTTTTACAACATCTATCGCGATGGCGAAAGCAGTGAGCTGAGCTTTAACAACTTCGATCTCAATCTGGGCTGGTATCGCAGTACCCTTAACCGTGGTACTTTCCCAACGGACGGATCTTCACAGCGTCTGAGCGGCAAGATCACTACCCCGGGTTCGGATCTGCAGTACTTCAAGACCGACTTTGAAACCAATTTCTATTTGCCTCTGACCCGCAGCCATAACTTCGTGGTGTTGACCCGGGCCAAGTTGGGCTATGGCAATGGTTATGGGCAGTATAATGACAACGACCAGATACTGCCCTTCTGGGAAAACTATTACTCAGGTGGCACCAGTTCGCTCAGGGGCTTCAAGTCCAACTCTGTGGGACCAAGGTCTTTCTACCTGTTCCGCGGCAGTGAGCCCTGTGCTCCCGACCCATCCGGAGATGGCTGCAGCCTGCCGGGAGATCCCAATTCCATTTTGGTCAACAAGGGACGTTCCATCGGTGGTAACGCCTCGGCAACCGCCAGCATGGAGCTGATAGTGCCGACACCATTCCTGGATGAGGCCTATACCAACTCGCTGCGTACCAGCTTCTTTGTGGATGCCGGTAACGTCTGGGATACAGAGTTTGATTTGGAAAGCTATAGCACCCTGCCGGCAGAGGAATTTGCCAAGCTGCAGGATTACAGCGACCCGAGTCGGATCCGCGCATCCTGGGGTATGAGCGTACAGTGGCTTTCACCCATGGGGCCCATGGTGTTCAGCCTGGCGTGGCCAATCAAAGAATATGAAGACGATGAGACTGAGATCTTCTCCTTCAATATTGGCAAAACATTCTAAAACACATAAACTCGGCAAGCTTTGCTTGGGACAATAATAAGGAGTTCATTTTGAATAAAATGGTTAATCGTGCGCTGATGGCCCTGATGTTGGTGGGAGCGCCGCTGGCAGCTCAGGCAGAGAAGATTGCCGTGGTAGACATGGGTTCAATATTTGAGCAGCTGCCACAGCGTGAGCAGATCTCTCAAAGCCTGAAGGCCGAATTCGGTGATCGTATGGCTGAAGCCCAAAAGCTGCAGGATGAGCTGCGCGGTCTGTTGGAAAAGCAGCAACGTGATGCTGCCTTGATGAACGATACCCAGAAGACCGAACTGGTTCGCAAGATGGAATCGCTGAAGGCCGATCTGCAACTCAAAGGCAAGGCGCTGGATGAAGATCTGCGTCGTCGCCAGGGCGAAGAGCAGAACAAGCTGCTGGTGAAGGTGCAAAAGGCCATCAATACCATAGCCGAAGCCGACAAGTACGATCTGGTACTGCAGCGCGGTGCCGTGGTATTTGTGAAGCCCGATGCCGATATCAGCAGCAAAGTGGTTGAAGCCTTGAGCAAAGGCAAATAATCGATGGCGAGTGTGACCCTGGGTGAACTAGCCACCCTGCTCAATGCCGAGTTACGTGGCGATGCCAACATCGCCATCAACTCGGTCGCCACACTGGAGTCTGCCCAATCGGGGCAGATTTCCTTTTTGGCGAACAGCAAATATCGCTCCCAATTGGACAGCACCCGCGCCAGCGCCGTGCTCTTGACCGCAGCCGATGCCGAGCAATACCAAGGTATGGCACTGGTGCTGCGTGACCCTTACGTGGGCTTTGCCCGTGTTGCCCAATTGCTGGATACCACCCCCAAGGCCGCAGAAGGGATACATCCCTCAGCTCAGATAGACCCTTCAGCCATGCTGGGCGAAGGCGTCGCCATAGGTGCCAATGCGGTAATTGGACCCAGGGTTATTCTGGGGGAAAAGGTGCAGATAGGACCCGGCTGTGTCATAGGTCAGGATTGTATCCTTGGCAGCGGCACCAAGCTGTGGGCCAATGTCACCCTGTACCATGATGTGCATTTAGGCATGGATTGCCTTATACATTCGGGCGCCGTGCTGGGCTCAGATGGTTTCGGCTACGCCAATGAACGCGGCCAATGGGTGAAAATCCCTCAGACCGGAGGCGTGCGCATCGGCAACAAGGTCGAAATCGGTGCCGGCACCACGGTCGACAGAGGTGCCCTGGCGCACACAGAAATTCACGATGGCGTTATCCTGGATAACCAGGTGCAGATTGCCCATAACGACATCATAGGCGCCCATTCCGCCATCGCCGGTTGTACCGTTCTGGCAGGCAGCGTGAATCTGGGCAAGCATTGTATCGTCGGTGGCAACAGCGCCATCGCCGGCCACCTGACCATAGCCGATGGCACCATGATCAGCGGTGGCACCAATGTCACCAGCGCCATCACCAAGCCCGGAGTTTACTCCTCGGCCACTGTGGCGATGGAAAACAAGGTCTGGCGTCGCAATACCGTGCGCTTCAGGCAGCTGGACGAGTTGTTCCAGAGGGTGAAGGCCCTCGAAAGTACACAGAAAACAGAAGAGTGATTTAGCTTAACCCTGAGGAAGCTTTACGTGTCTAATCAAATGAACACTATGGATATCAAGGAAATTCTCAAGTATCTGCCCCACAGATATCCATTTTTGTTGATCGACCGGGTGCTGGACTACACTCCAGGTGAGTCGCTGCATGCCATCAAAAACGTGACCATTAACGAGCCTTTCTTCGTCGGTCACTTTCCAGTCGCCCCTGTGATGCCCGGTGTGCTGATTTTGGAAGCCATGGCCCAGGCCACTGGTTTGCTGGCGTTCAAAACCATGAGCAGCGAGCCATCACCGGACGTGCTGTATTATTTTGCTGGCATAGACAATGCGCGCTTCAAGCGGGTGGTTGAGCCGGGCGATCAAATCCACTTCGAAGTGAAAATGATCAAGGAGCGCCGCGGAATAGGCGTCTTCATCGGTGAGGCCAAGGTGGACGGCGAGCTGGTATGTTCGGCAGAAATCATGTGTGCCCGCAGAGAGATTGAGAAGTGATAGATAATTTAGCCTTTGTTCACCCCGAAGCCAAAATCGGGAATAACGTCAGCATTGGCCCCTGGAGCTACATAGGCCCCGGGGTCGAAATCGGTGATGACTGCATCATTCACTCTCACGTGGTGATCAAGGGACCGACAGTCATAGGTAAGGGCAACCGCATATTCCAGTTTGCGTCCGTGGGTGAAGATTGCCAGGACAAGAAGTATGCCGGTGAGCCGACCCGCCTCATCATAGGTGACAACAACGTTATCCGTGAAAACGTGACCATTCACAGGGGCACGATTCAGGATAACAGCGAGACCTGCATTGGCTCCAACAACCTGTTCATGGCCTATGTCCACATAGCCCATGACTGCGTGGTCGGCAATAACGTCATCATGGCCAACAACGCCTCCATCGCAGGTCACGTGCATGTGGGTGACTGGGTTATCCTGGGTGGCATGACTGGGGTGCATCAGTTTGTGCATATCGGTGCCCATGCCTTCACGGCCGGTGCGTCTTTGATATTGCAGGACGTGCCGCCCTTTGTGATGGCGTCCGGTCAGCCGGCTATTCCCCGCGGCCTCAACAGCGAAGGCATGAAACGTCGTGGCTTCTCCAAGGAAGCCCAACTGGCGGTGCGCCGTGCCTACAAGACCCTGTACCGCAGCAATCTGACGGTAGAAGAGGCCACCGCCGCCCTCGCCGAAGAGATTGCCTCCGTGCCCGAGGTCAAGCTGCTGATGGACTTCGTCAACGGTTCCGCCAGGGGCATTATTCGCTAACAGCATGGGTCAATAATCGCATGGGGCTGTAATCGCATGGGTCAATCCAAGCCATTCGTGTTTGCCATGGTCGCCGGAGAAATCTCCGGCGATATTTTAGGTGCCGGTCTGATGCGCGCCCTCAAGGCCCGCTATCCCGATGCCCGCTTTGTGGGTATCGGCGGCCCGCGTATGGAGGCTCTGGGCTTCCAATCCCTGTTTGCCATGGAAGAGCTGGCCGTCATGGGCCTGGTAGAAGTGCTGTCGCGCCTGCCAAGGCTGTTGCAGGTGCGCTCCTCCCTGGTCAAACAACTGACAGAGTTGCAACCGGACTGCTTTATCGGTATCGATGCGCCGGATTTCAATATAGGTGTTGAGCTTAAGCTCAAGGCCCGCGGGATCAAAACCGTGCACTACGTCAGCCCGTCGGTCTGGGCCTGGCGTCCCAAACGCATTTTCAAGATTGCCAGGGCGACCAACATGGTGTTGTCGCTGCTGCCGTTCGAAAAGGCCTTTTACGACAAGCATCAGGTGCCATGCACCTTCGTCGGTCACACCCTGGCGGACGAGATCCCCATGGTGCTGGACAAGGCCGATGCCCGCCAAACCTTGGGACTGGATGCCGATGCCGAATACCTGGCGATTTTGCCGGGCTCCCGTGGCGGCGAGCTGAAAATGCTGGCGGAGCCCTTTATCAAGGCCGCAGTGTTAATCAAACAGGCGCTGCCGGATATACGTTTTGTCACCCCTCTGGTGAACGACAAACGCAAGGCGCAGTTTATTGAGGCGCTCAAGCTGCATGCCCCGGATCTGGAAATCACCCTGGTGGATGGTCACTCCCGCGAGGTGATGGCCGCCAGTGACGCCATACTGCTGGCGTCCGGCACCGCCACCCTGGAGGCCATGTTGGTCAAGCGGCCCATGGTGGTAGCTTACAGAGTGGCTTCGCTGACCTACAGTATAGCCCGCCGCATGATGCAGATTTCCCGCTACTCACTGCCGAACCTGCTGTCCGGTGAGGATCTGGTGCCGGAACTTATCCAGGCCGATTGCACCCCCGACAAGATAGCGACCGAAGTGCTCGCCATGCTGGGGCGCGATAACAGACCCTTGCTGGCCAGGTTCAGCGCCATGCATGAAAACCTTAGGTGCAACGCCAGCGAGCGCGCCGCCGATGCCGTGGTGGCCCTGTTGGATATGGGAGCAAAGCACTGATGGCCATCTATAAACAGTTGACCAAAGAACAGGCCGCAGAATTGTTCCAGGGCCGCATCGCCGGTGTTGATGAGGTGGGCCGCGGCCCACTGGTGGGCGATGTGGTGACGGCGGCGGTTATTCTCGACCCGGCCCGGCCCATAGTAGGCCTCAATGATTCCAAAAAGCTGTCCGAGAAAAAGCGCGAGGCCCTGTACCAGGAAATCCTCGACAAGGCACTGGCTGTGTCCGTCGGCCGTGCCAGCCCGGCGGAAATCGATGAGCTGAATATTCTGCACGCCACCATGCTAGCCATGCAGCGCGCCGTGGCAGGCTTGGCAATTCAGCCTGAGCAGGTGGTGGTGGATGGCAACCGCACCCCGGACTTTGGCCTGCCGGCTCACGCCGTGGTCAAGGGCGATGGCCTGGTGGCCGCCATCAGCGCCGCATCGGTGATAGCCAAGGTCACCCGCGACCGCGAAATGGCCGAGCTTCACGCCCGTCATCCCCAATACGGCTTTGCTGCCCACAAGGGCTATCCCACCGCCGCCCACTTTGAGGCTCTCAGCCTCCACGGTGTGCTGCCCGAGCACAGGCGCAGCTTCCGACCCGTGCGGGAGTGGCTGGAAGCCAACAGCTAACCATTGGCTTCAAAACCCCAAGGGCAGCTCGATGCTGCCCTTGGGGTTTCTATTCCGGAGCACCTGCTTAGCAGACAGGCTTCATTTTGCGGCAGAGGTCTTCCCGGCCGCTTGCTCCAGCAATGCCAGGTCTCTGTCCCAGTAAGGCACTTCACCGAACCACTCCAGCAGAAAATCGATAAAGGCCCTGACCTTGGGGGGCACCAGGCGGGATGAGGGATAAACGGCCCAAATGGCTGCTTCGGTTGCCAGGGGATAGTCCTTCAAAACCTGCACCAGTTCACCGCTGATAAGTTGCCTGTAAGCATTCCAGGTGGAATTGATAGCCAGGCCTACTCCCTCACAGCAGGCATCCCGCATGGCTTCCCCGTTATCGGTGCGCATTCGGGCATGGGTCTTGACCGAAATAAGCTTGCCGTCATGAACAAAGGACCAGGTTTCCAGGTTGCGTAAACACACACTGCTGTGCTCCACCAGGGCCTGCGGTGTTTGGGGCTCCCCATATTGCTGCAGGTAGGCTGGCGCGGCGCAGACGATGCGTTTATCCAGGGTGAGTCTGCGCGCTATCAGGCTCGAATCCTTCAGCTCGGCATTACGTATCGCCACATCAAAGCCGCCTTCCACCAGGTCGACTATGGTGTCCGACATGTTGAAATCCACTCGTATCAATGGATTTTGCCTTAGAAAGGCGGCGATTGCCGGTATCAGGTGCTGCCGGCCAAATGACGCCGGGGCTGTGATGCGCAGCATGCCGGATGGGGTCGAATGTCCCACGCCCACCGCAGCTTTGGCACTTTCAATGGTAGTCAGCACTTCCTCGGCATGGGGAAGAAAAATCTTGCCCTCTTCGGTCAGTGACACCTGTCTGGTGGTCCTGTGCAGCAGCCTGATCCCCAGCTCCTGTTCCAGTTTGGCCATGTGGGCACTGGCGACGGCAGGCGACAAGCCCAGGGATTCGCCGGCCTGACTGATGTTATGGCTGCCGGCAATGCGTACAAAAAGCTTCAGATGTTCAGGATTCATTTTCAATAAAATCTAAAAAGAGATTCGCCATACCACTGGATTATCAATATATGCGAGTTTATCTAAAATTCAACCCATCTTGGTAAACACATGCAGGAGTGAGTCATGTTTGAAAATATCGGTTGGATTGTAGAAGCCAAACTCAAGCCCGGAAAACAGGCGGAATTTGAAGCCGTGATGCAGGATATCGTCACAGAAACCCTGAAAGAGCAGGGCACACTGAACTATCAATACTACCTGTCCGATGCGGGTGATGTGTTGGTGTACGAGCGTTTCAGTGATATTGAGTCGGCCCACATCCATGTCAGCAACTGGGACAATTTTGCCGAGCGATGGGTGGCTGCCGCCGAACCCACCAGGATGGTGCATCTGGGGCAATTACCCGATGAACTCAGGGCCCGTCATGCCGCCCTGGCCCCCCTGTGGTTGAAGCCCCTCGGTGGCTTCCAACGTTAATCCCGGTAAATGGAGGATATTCAGATGACCTACTATTCAGTGCTCGATGTGACCCCCACCACGCAAGAGTGGATCCCCGATTACATTGGCCCCGCCAACCGCCTGGTGGCCCACTATGGCGGTAAATATCTGGCGCGCACCGCCAGCCATGAGCAAATTGAAGGCCAGGGTGACAAGCCCGCGCTGAGGATCATTATCGAGTGGCCCTCACGGCAGGCGGCGCTGGATTTTATGCAAGATCCTGAATATGTGCCGCATCTGCAGGCCCGAACCGCCGGCTCCATCAGCAATCACTATCTGATTGAAGCCAAGGACGAACTGGCCTGATGTCCGTGGGCGCCAAGCCTTAGCCTGGCGTCCAACCCCCGCTGTTTCGGAGACGCTGTAACGTCATGAAAACCATTTGTATCACAGGTGCCACCGATGGCTTGGGACTGGCGGTTGCCACCGCATTGTCCCGGCCGGGCCAAAGCTTACTGATCCACGGCCGTAATCCGGAAAAGTTGGCCGCCGTCAGGCAAGGTTTGCTCGGCTTGGGGGCAGAGGTGTATGCCTTCCAAGCCGACTTGAGCGATCTGTCCCAAGTGGAGCGCATGCTGGAGCAGATAAAACAAACCCAAAGCGGCATAGATGTGCTTATCAATAATGCGGGGGTCTATAAGACGGCCGGGGAAACCGGGTCACTGGGCATAGATGTCCGCTTAGTGGTCAATACCCTGGCTCCCTTTTGGATCACTCAATCATTGCTGCCGCAGCTTGCTGGCGGACGGGTGATCAATCTGTCCTCGGCGGCCCAAGCGCCGCTGGATTTCGACGGTCTGTGTGGTCGCAAGCAATACAGCAACCAAATGCAGGCCTATGCCGAAAGCAAGCTGGCCCTGACCTGTTGGACCTTGGCCATGGCTAACCTGTATTCAGACAAACAGATCCGGTTTATGGCCGTCAATCCAGGCTCCCTGCTCGCGACTTCGATGGTCAGAGAAGGATTCGGCGTGGAGGGAAAGGACATCTCCGGCGCCGTTAAGTTGTTGGTTGATATGGCTCTCTCGCCCAAGTTTGCCGATACCGGTGGCCGCTATTTTGACAATGATATCGGCAGTTTCGCTTCACCCCACCCGGATGCCACTAACCCGGTCATTCAGCAACAGCTGCTCAAGCTGATGGCCCAACAGTTATGGCGGCACTGCCAAAGCTGACCCAACCCAAAGGTTTTCCAGGAGTTCCAATGACAAAATCCATCACCAACAGCGCCATGCAGCAAGAGTTGGCTTCCGCCTTCGCTTTCCGTCATGCCTGCAAACTGTTTGACGAAAATAAGAAAATCTCCGTCGATGAGTTCAATACTATTTTGGAAGCAGCCAGGCTGTCGCCCAGCTCCTTCGGTATGGAGCCCTGGCAATTGCTGGTGGTCCAGGCCCCCGAAAAACGGGAACTGTTCCGCGAGTTCAGTTGGGGCGCTAACGGCGGCTTCCATGGCACCCAAGGCCAGCTGGGCAGCGCCAGCCACTTTGTGATTTTCCTGGCGCATACGGATGTGACCATGCGGCATCATTCCGATTATCAGCAGCAGCTGATGCGCGAAACCAAGCACTTGCCGGAAGAGGTGATTGGTTTTATCAACCAGGCCTTCGAGAAATTTCAACTCCATGACTTTGAAATCGAAGGGCGCCGACAGATCATCGATTGGTCCGGTAAACAGGCCTACATTGCCCTTGGCAATATGATGACCACGGCCGCCTTGCTCGGCATAGACTCCTGTCCCATTGAGGGCTTTGAAATACAAAAAGCCACACAGGTGCTGGCAGAGGAATTCGGTATCGACACCGAGCGCTATGTACCGGCAGTGATGGCCGCCTTTGGCTACCGGGCAGCTGCGCCACACCACGAGAAAACCCGCCGCACCATGGAGCAGGTGGTACAGTGGTTTTAAGCGCCGTCATGGCCCGGCGAACCCCACCCTGTGAGCCGCTGACCGCGGCTCCTATAGTCATTGGTGCGGCAGTGCTGGCTAATGGGACTCCACTCTAGCTATGTAGGAACTTGCAAAGAAACTCAAAGAGATATCGCGAAGTTTGACTGTTGCACCGTTTCCCCCTTCGGAGCCGCCGAGGACGATGAGCTTGGGCGCGTAGCCGAGATAGGGATGTCGAGGCTGCTTCGGTCGAGCAGGGTGAGTGTCGCGCAGCGACAAGCTCACGAACGCGAGGCATGGAGCCGAGCTGGGGGGATTTACATGGATGTAAATCCGAGCGTCTGACGCGTTAGCCAATTTTCAGCATAAGGCTGAGGGGCTGTCGGCTCCGGTCGGGGGCATCCTTTGGGTTGCAAGGGCGAAGCTCGTTAGAGCGCTATGAGCGCGAGCCAAGGATGGGCGAGCTGGCTGTTAAACTGGGACGTTGTTCGCGGATGAGCAAAGCCCCTTGCCCGGGTGTGGGTTGGAGACCCACGACTTTGTGCCGCTGGCACAGCGGCTATCTTGTGCTTTTGCACAACGTCCAGCAAAGGAAGTGCTTAATCACCTGCGGTGCGCTTTCGCACTGCCACACCCGTGACACGGCGTGAATATGTCCCTATAGCCTCCCCTCGCCATCCATGGCTCGGACGGTCACTGGTGCGGCAGTGCTTGTTCAAAGGTGTTCCACTCAAACAAAGGTGCTATCTCAGACTAAAGACCAGGAAGCACTTCAAATTTTCGCTTGCCGAATGGCAACGACCTCTGCCAAGATTCTGATTCAAGGAGATAAAACAATGTTCAGGGAAGAAGCAAACCACTTCAGCCCGTGCGATAGCCATGCAGTGTGCACAGTGCTTTTATACAGTTGTATTTGAGTCTTGAGAAAAAGCCGCTTAAACGGACAACAATGTCGCACGCTATTTCTGGAACATTTCTGAGAATAATTTCAAAATCAGCAAATTAAATATCATGCGCGAAACAAAACGAGCAGAAATCATGCGCATGCGCACTTTCCACCCAGAATGATTTTTGTTAACGTAGAAATCAAATTTAAAAACAGCGTGTTGCGAGCGATTTTGCCAAGTGGTTGGAGGCGGTAGCGGCCGCGTAAGTGGAAAAAATGCAAACAGTTTTTCATTTTCAGCGAGAGCCGAAGCGTTCTGCGCGCCACGCGGGGAGATTATGCGCATGCGCACGATACAACTGTTATAATCACAAAGAGGAATCATGAAAATTTACTTCTTAATTCTTTTATTGAGTATTCCTATAGGGGCGAATGCAGATAATAAAATAGAAGCATTCTTTGGAGATTGGTGCGTTAATAAAGTAACTAAATACAGAGGTGGGTTAACGACTGAATCTGAAGCTAAGTCAAAGATTGGTTCTAAGCTAAGCATTTCGCCTGAAGTATACATTGATTCTGAGAAAAAAATTGAAAACCCAATTTTAAAATTTAAATCTGAACAGGTCGTACTTGGAGAGGGTGTGGTTCGTGAAAAAGACTCAATATTTTATGGAGTCTACCCAGATAGAAAAAGTAAAAAGGTAATTGAGGTATACGAATCCTTGGATGAAAATTATCCCTGGTCTGAGTTAGAGCTAATTAATAACGAGTCATTCTTTGAGCTATATGATGGGTATGTGTATGTCTATAGTAAGTGCTTATAACAAGGCCAGCCATGTCGTTGCGCTGGACTCGCAACAAATTGCTCGCCCATGCTGGCGGCGTTAGGTTTCTAATGGATATAGTATGCCCAAACTGTAGAAAGCCGTTAATGGCAAGGACTGATGTAGGTAAAATATTGCCACTTCGCCGTTGGAAGCTAGCAGAAGTACACTGCAAAAACTGTAATAAGGTTTGTGTCTCAACATCTTCATCAAGAGCTGTGTGGTTCATGATTTTCATGATCGCAGTTGTAGTATTGATGGTTGCAGGAAAGTATTTTTTGCAGTTAACTGACGGAAATAGTGTTTATAAAATACTTTTCTTCATAGTAGCCTACCTAGTCGTAAGTAAATGCTTCTCTTATTTTTGGCCGAAAATAATCACTCTTGAAGTAAAAAGAGAGTAGCTGCAAAACTTAACAAGTGACTGTGGCAGCCTTTTGTTTCTGCAAGTTTCTTGTTTCCATGCGCCTATAGACGATATGAACCAATAGCCAAGGTACTTATGTGGCAAGTACTCATTTCTGTGGCTTGCCGGTGCTGGTGATATGCACCAGCCAGGTAAACGGTTCAAACTCGACCGGCACCCTCAAGGTCACTTTGCCCCCGGCAAGTGACCTTATTCATACCCCGTTGGCGATTCCGCCAACATAATCCCCGGACTGGTGGACAAAGCGGCAGTTAAGCCTTTTGTTGTCCTTGGCTGCCATGTTATCTTTCTCCATTGATTTTTCGTGCCATAAAAGCCTTTATTGCCCATGTCTCAGCCCAAGTTTGTCCACCTGCGCGTGCACTCCGACTTCTCCATGACCGATGGTCTGGCCAAGGTCAAGCCCATACTCGGCAAGGCCGAGGCCGAAGGCATGGCGGCGATTGCGCTGACGGATCAGAACAACCTCTGTGGTTTGGTGAAGTTTTACAGTACCTGCCATGACAAGGGTATCAAGCCCATTATCGGTGCCGATTTTTGGGTGCTGGTGCCGGGGTTTGAGGGCGAGTTTTGCGCCCTGACCGTCATTGCCATGGACAACCCGGGCTACCAGAACCTGACTCAGCTGATCAGCCGGGCTTACCTGCGTGGCCAGGTGCAGGGCAGGGTGGCGCTGGATCAGGAATGGTTGCTGGAATTCAACGAGGGCATTTTGCTGCTCTCCGGTGGTCGCGAAGGGGATTTGGGCAAGGCACTGCTGAAGGGCAACGCCTCCCAGGCGGCGTCCTTGAGCGAGTTTTACCAGCGCCATTTCCCGGATCGCTATTTTATCGAGCTTATCCGAACCGGCCGTGCCGATGAGGAGCGCTACCTGCACATGGCGGTGGCCCACGCCGCCGAGTGGGGCCTGCCCGTGGTGGCCACCAACCAGGTGGTGTTCCTGACCCCGGACGACTTTGAGGCCCACGAAATCCGGGTCGCCATTTCTGATGGTTTCACCCTGGCCGATAACCGCCGGCCGAAGAAATACAGCGATCAGCAATATCTGCGCTCCATCGATGAGATGTGCGAGCTGTTTGCCGATATCCCCGAAGCCCTCGAAAATACGGTGGAGATTGCCAAGCGCTGTAACGTGACTGTGCGCCTGGGGGAATACTTTCTGCCCAATTTCCCCACCGGCGATCTGTCCATCGAAGATTTTCTGGTGGCCCGCTCCAAACAGGGGTTGGAAGAGCGGCTGGAATTCCTGTTTCCCGATCCGCAGGTGCGGGCCGAGAGGCGCGGCGAGTACGACGAGCGCCTGGATGTGGAGCTCAAGGTTATCAACCAGATGGGCTTCCCCGGCTACTTCCTTATCGTGATGGAGTTTATCCAGTGGGGTAAGGACAACGGCATTCCCGTGGGGCCGGGGCGGGGCTCGGGCGCGGGTTCTTTGGTGGCCTATGCCCTGAAAATTACCGACCTCGACCCGCTGGAATTTGACCTGCTGTTCGAACGTTTCCTTAACCCCGAGCGGGTATCCATGCCCGACTTCGACGTCGACTTCTGCATGGACAGGCGCGACGAGGTGATTGACCACGTGGCCGAACTCTACGGCCGCGAGGCGGTATCGCAGATCATCACCTTCGGTACCATGGCCGCCAAGGCCGTGGTGCGCGACGTTGGCCGGGTGCTAGGCCACGCCTACGGCTTTGTGGACCGGATCTCCAAGATGATACCGCCGGAGCCCGGCATGACCCTGGCCAAGGCCTTCGAGGTGGAGCCGGGGCTGCAGGAGGCCTATGACGCCGATGAGGAAGTGAAAGACCTTATCGACATGGCCCGTAAGCTCGAGGGCGTGACCCGTAACGCCGGCAAGCACGCGGGGGGCGTGGTGATTGCGCCCACCAAGATCACCGACTTCTCACCCCTGTACTGCGACGCCGAGGGCAATAACCCGGTCACCCAGTTCGACAAGAACGACGTGGAATACGCCGGGCTGGTGAAGTTCGACTTTTTGGGTCTGCGGACCCTGACCATTATCGATTGGGCCCTGGGGATGATTAACCCCAGGCTCAAGCGCATGGGCAAAGAGCCGGTGCGGATTGAAGCCATTCCGCTTGATGACAAAAAATCCTTCGCCCTCTTGCAGCGCTACGAAACCACGGCGGTGTTCCAGCTGGAATCCCGCGGCATGAAGGATCTGATTAAACGGCTGCAGCCGGACTGCTTCGAAGACATGATCGCCCTGGTGGCCCTGTTCCGTCCGGGGCCGCTGCAATCGGGCATGGTGGATAACTTTATCGAGCGTAAGCACGGCCGCGAGGAGATCTCCTATCCGGACAGCCAGTGGCAGCACGAGTGCCTCAAGCCCATCCTCGAACCCACCTACGGCATCATCCTCTATCAGGAACAGGTGATGCAGATTGCCCAGACCCTGTCCGGCTATACCCTGGGCGGCGCCGACATGCTGCGCCGCGCCATGGGTAAGAAAAAGCCCGAGGAGATGGCCAAGCAGCGCAGCGTGTTCAAAAGCGGGGCCGAAAACAACGGCGTCGACGGCGAACTGGCGATGAAGATCTTCGACCTGGTGGAGAAATTCGCCGGTTACGGCTTCAACAAATCCCACTCGGCCGCCTATGCTTTGGTGTCCTACCAAACCCTGTGGCTCAAGACCCACTATCCGGCGGAGTTTATGGCCGCGGTAATGTCCGCCGATATGGACAACACCGACAAGATAGTGACCCTGGTGGACGAGTGTGAGCGCATGGGCTTGCCGCTGATCCCGCCGGACGTCAACAAGGGCCAGTTCAAGTTCACCGTGGATGAAGATCTCAATATCGTCTACGGCATAGGTGCCATCAAGGGCGTGGGCGAGGGCCCGGTGGAGGCCATTCTTGAGGCCCGCGAGGCCGGTCCCTTCAAGGACCTGTTCGACTTCTGCGCCCGGGTGGACCTGAAAAAGCTCAACAAGCGGGTGATAGAGAAACTTATAAGCTCGGGCGCCCTCGATGCCCTGGGGCCACATCGCGCCGCCATGATGGCGACCTTGCCCGAAGCCATCCGCGCCGCCGATCAGCACGCCAAGGCCGAGGCCATAGGCCAGCATGACATGTTCGGCCTGCTCAACAGCGAGCCCCAGGATGGCAAACAGCAATTTGTTGAATGTACCCCCTGGCCGGACAAGATCTGGCTCGAAGGGGAGCGGGAAACCTTAGGTCTGTACCTCACGGGCCACCCCATCAACCAGTACATCAAGGAGCTCAAGCATTACACCTCCGGCAGGCTCAAGGACATACACCCCACCGAGCGCGGCAAAACCGTCAAGGCCGCGGGCCTGGTGGTGGCCACCAGGGTGATGCTGACCAAGCGCGGCTCCAAGATGGGTCTGGTGACCCTGGATGACAAGAGCGCCCGCCTGGAAGTGATGCTGTTTACCGAGGCGTTCGAGAAATTCAATCACCTGCTGGAGAAGGACAGGATCCTTATCTGTGAGGGTGAGGTCAGCTTTGATGATTTCTCCGGCGGCAACCGCATGACGGCGCGCAATATCATAGACATCAGCGAGGCCCGCAGCCATTTTGCCACCGCGCTGGAGGTGGACCTTGATGCCGAGGCCATAGCCCCAGCTCTGCTGGACAAGTTCGCCGAGCTGGTTGGGCCCTGGCGCCAGGGCGCCGTGCCCATGCTGATCAATTACCGTCAGGCCCAGGCCTCGGGCCAGTTCCGCCTCGGTGACGATTGGCGCGTCAACCCCAGTGACGAGCTGGTGCTGGCGCTGCAAACCCTGCTGGGGCCGGACAAGGTCAGGATAGTCTTCTGATGCCCGCTCTGATGCCCGCCCTGCAACTGAGTGCGCTTTCGGCCCTGATTGACAGCGCCCTGGGTGCCATTCCCCAGGATGAAAGCGAGCCACACCTCTCCAAACGGCCTGTGCGGATAGTGCTTGGCTACAGCGGCGGTCTCGACTCAGAACTGCTGGCCTGTGCCCTTGGTGACTTCGCCAAACGCCATCCGGACATCCAATGTATCGCCGCCCATGTGCACCATGGTCTGAGCCCTAACGCCGATGCCTGGGCCAGCCACTGCCAGAATAGCGCGGCACACTATGGTCTGCAGTTTCAGGAATTGCGGGTCACCTTGGCCAGGGACAAGGGATTGAGCCTGGAAGCCGAGGCGCGGGACAAGCGTTATCGGGCGCTGCTGTCCCTGCTGGGCCCCGGCGATGTGCTGCTGACCGCCCACCATGAGGACGATCAGCTGGAAACCCTGTTGCTGGCCCTCAAGCGCGGTCAGGGCCCCAAGGGATTGGCGGCCATGGGACTGGTGCAACCCCTTACCCTTGCTAACAGCGAGGATGCGGCCAACTGCTGGCAGCTGCGGCCCTTCCTGGGGCTGTCCCGCAGTGATATGGAGCAGACGGTCGAGGCGCTGGGACTGGTGCATATCGAAGATGAGAGCAACAGCGACACCCGCTTTGACCGCAATTTCCTGCGCCACGAAATTATCCCGCTGTTGAAGCAGCGTTGGCCGGCCTTTGCCCAGACCAGCGCCCGCAGCGCCGCCCTGTGCGCGTCCCAACAGCAGTTGTTGGATGCGGAAATGCGTAAACGCCTCGAACCCATGTTGCAAAGGGATGGAAGCTTACGCCTTTGCCTCACGGCGCTGGCAGAGCAGGAGCCATTGTGGCAGGAGCAGCTGCTGCGCGGTTTTATTGAGCTTAACGGCTTGCCGCTGCCGTCCCAACTGCAGCTGCAGGATGCGCTCAAGCAATTGCTCGGCGCCCGGGAAGATGCGGCTGTGCACCTGAGGTTTCAGGGGCTGGAGCTGCGCCGTTTCCAGGGCTGCGCCTATGCACTGGCCCCGGCTCTGCCTCCTGTGCTTGCCAATGCGACCCTTGATGATGTGAGTTCGGCGCCTGTTGCCGTGACCTTTTCCGCCCTGAAGCAGGGCATAGCGCTTGCCGATGGCCGCCGTCTTTGGCTGGAGCCTGCCACCCCCGGTGAGCCCGGGCTAAGTGACATGGCCGGGGAGACAGAGTTGCAGATAGTCTTTGGCCTGCCCGGCAGCACCCGCACCCGGCCCCATCACAGGGAAAAGGGACGGGAGCTTAAAAAAGTCTGGCAGGAGCTGGGGGTGCCGCCCTGGGAACGGGCCTCGGTGCCCATGCTGATGCTTGGCCTGTCAGTGAACACTGACATATCTGCCAGCGGGCAACTGCTGGCCGCCGCCGGTCTGTGGCTGGAGAAATCGGCCCTTGCCAAGCCAGGGGATATCGCCTGGCGCCTGTGTCTGGCTTAACTCAGAGCCGCTCCAGCCCGCCGCCGCTTTTGGGGGCTTAATCAACCACCGTTCTTGGGTTTAATCACCAGATAAGATACCTGCCGCTGACGGCCGTAGCGCACCAGGCTCGCCAGTTCACTCTGGCTGATGGGCACGTGGGCCGCGGCAATGGCGTCGGCCCGCTGCTCCACATTGGGGTCGTGAAAGAAAAAATACTGCTCGTTGCAGCCGCTCAGCACTATCCAGTGGGGGCCTTTTTCGCCGTTGAATCTGTAAGTGCTTACCAACATCAGTACGCACCAACCTTCGGCCAACCAGGCTTTCAATTCATCTGTGCCGGGGGCGCAAGCCTGGCTTTCAATCCCGTGTGCTTTGAGCTGCTCGACAAAATCCTCATGCACCAGGCGGATCACCGCCTTCTTGTTGTCATCCCGTACCGAATCCACAAAGGGCACAGAGTCCGACTGGCAATAGAGGGCCACCCCGTAACCTCGGTTCAGTGCCGCCAATGCCAGACCGTGGGCGCTGCAGCCACCATGACCGCTGGTCATGTAGATGGTGGTGGCCTCACGCCACAGTTGCAGCTCAATCTGGCGGCTGGGGACAAACTCTGGTGTCAGGCAGGCAAAACTCATCAGCAGGCAGGCGGGACCACAACTGAAGGCAGTGGTCTGGGCATAGAGGGGCAGGTTGAGCATGATCTGCGGCCCGGGAGGAGTCAGACGCTTGTACATGCGAATGCCATCTGCCAGGTCATCATAATAATGGATCAGGGTTTTCAGTACCTTATAACCATTTTTTTGATACAGATTGATGGCGGCCTCATTGTCACTGCGCACTTCCAGGCGTAAGGTGATATAGCCGCGCTCGACGGTTTCCCGTTCGCTGGCCTGCAGCAAAGTCAAACCAACCGCTTTGCCGCGAAACGCCTGGGAGGTGGCTATGGAGTAGAGCCTGGCCAGGTGGGTGCCGCGATGGAACAGCACCAGGCTGTAACCAGCCAATTGACCGTCTTCCTCGGCGACCAACATGCAGGCATGGCTGGATTGGATAAAACGTCGCATCTGCCGGGGACTTATCCTGTCACCGGGAAATACGTTCCATTCCAGCAGGTTGAGGGCGGAGGCATCATTGAGGGTGGCCTGGCGAATTTGCATCTCGGGCCTCTTGGCGAATTGGCCATGGGATACCACACTCTACTCTTGGAAAGGCAAAGGAGGCAATGGCTATTTATGGCGCAATTTCTGATAGTAACGGATGACGCGAGCGACTGGCGCCCCTACCTGCCGAGTGATTCCATGGTGCCGGTCAATGACTATCTGCAGGCCGGAGCCTATGCCGGTCAGGGGGTCACCCAGGTACTCAATCTCTGCCGCAGTTACGACTATCTCAGCAGCGGTTATTACTGCTCTTTGCTGGCTGAGGCCCGCGGTCACAGGGTGATCCCCAGCGTGATGACCATTAACGACCTCAGTCAGGACCGCTTCTTCAGTCTGCCCCAGGCAGGGCTCGACAAACTGCCGCCCCAGGACGAGGTCCTGAGTTTCAAACTGTATTTTGGCCGCTGCGACAAGCCGGGGCTGGAGCGCATCGGCCGCAAGATTTTCGAACGTTTTACCGTGCCCGTGCTGACGGTTGAGCTGGCACTGGTGGCGGACAAGTGGCAGGTGCTGAAGATTGCGCCTTTTCCGTTCCAGGAACTCAGCGACAGCGAACAGGACGAATTTGCCAAATATCTGGAAATCTTTGCCCGCAAGGTGTGGCGGGCCCCCAAGCCGTCGCGGCGCTTTCGCTACGAGATAGCCATGCTGGTGGATGAACAGGAAAAGATGCCGCCCTCGGACAAGGGCGCCTTGAAGCGCTTTATCAAGGCCGCCAATCGCATTGGCATGGATCTCAACATCATAGGGCCTGACGACCTGTCCCGTCTTGGCGAATACGACGGCCTGTTTATCCGCGCCACCACCAATATTGCCAATTTCACCTATCGCTTTGCCAAGACCGCCGCCCAGTTGGGGCTGGTGGTGATGGACGATCCCGAGTCCATCATGAAGTGCACCAACAAGGTATTTCTGAGCGAGTTGCTGGCCAATCACAAGGTATCGACCCCCAAGAGCCTGGTGATCATGGAAAGCATGCAGAATTGGGAGCTGATAGTGATTGAGGAAATTGGTCTGCCGGCGGTGCTCAAGGTGCCTGATGGCGCCTTTTCCCTGGGGGTGGTCAAGGTCAAAACCGTGGAGGAACTGCGCACTCAGGCCCAGCGCATCTTTGAACACAGCTCATTGATTTTGGCCCAGGAATACCTGCCCACCGAATTTGACTGGCGCATCGGGGTATTGAACCGGCAGCCCATTTACGCCTGTCGTTACTACATGAGCCGGGGCCATTGGCAGATTTACCAACACCATCAGAGCGGCAGGATTTCCAGCGGTGGTTTCGATGCAGTGGATCTCAAACAGGTCCCCTCGGCGGTGCTGGATGTGGCACTCAAGGCCGCCAACCTGATAGGCAGCGGCTTTTACGGGGTCGATGCCAAGGCGGTGAATGGCCGCGCCTGTGTGATTGAGGTCAATGACAATCCCAGCGTCGACCACGGGATTGAAGACTTGTTTCTCGGCGATCTGCTTTACGACAGGGTGATGACAGAATTTTTGCGCCGCATACAATTAAGGGGTCTGTGAGACCCCTTAATATCGATTCTGCGTCAGGCTGCCAGTTCCAGGCGGTAGCAGTTGCGACCGGCGGCCTTGGCCTGATAAAGGGCTCTGTCGGCCCGCTCGTATACTTGATCCTGATTTTCACCGGCGCGCAGTTGCGCTGCGCCTATGCTGGTGCGAATTTGATTGCGGGCAAAAAAGCCTTCCGAGGCCATGCGGTCGAGAATACGCTCACAGAGTATGGCCACTGAGGCCACGTCGCCGCGCACCAGCACCACAAATTCATCGCCGCCGATACGGAACGCCTGGTCCGTGTTGCGTATCACCTGCTTGAGCATGGTGCCGAATTGGCGCAGCACGGCATCACCGAACTGGTGGCCATAGGCATCGTTGAGCTGTTTGAAGTTGTCCAGATCCAGGATCACCAGGCTCAGGTCGTCATGGTGACGGCTGGTGCGGGCCAGGGCCTGTTTAAAGCACTGACCATAGTAGTGGCGGTTACCAAGGCCGGTAAGTGAGTCAAACATGGCCTGTTCCGACATCCTGAAATAGCGTATGGCGTTGACCAGCGGTTGGCTCAGCAGGCCTTCCAGTTCAATCAGCAGACTCAGCTCCCGGGGGGACAGGGGTCTTTGCCAATGGTATTGCAACCTGGCGTCTTCCATGTCTTCCAGACCCAGGTGACGTTCAAAGGCGGTGCCCAGGCGTTTGCCCCAACTCAGCTGCAGTTCCGGGAACAACCCCTGGAGCCCCAGCAGCGGCAAGTATTGCCCCAGCACTTTGCCGTAGCAGGCAAAGACTGTCCGGGGATCTAAACTTGAATGCAGCTGGCGGGTGATTTGCAGCAGCTGGCTGAGATCCGGCGTCGGGCAGGATTCCCGCGTCAGCACATCAGTGCTGAAGCCAAAGCTCTCGGGGCCCAACTCTTGAACGAAACCTAAGTCCATACTATTACTCCAGCAGAACAGGAAGCGGTAATGGTCACATTCAAGCAATATCCATGCCCAATCTCGAAGTTATTTAATTTGTCTTTATTTGTCATTCAGTTAAGCTGATATCAATGCCCGGTTGCCATTATGGGGGCCACCGGGCCGCGACGGAAAATTGACTAAGGACGCCTGATGGAAAATGGCACTCTGATGCAAGTTCTGTTTATGCTGGTGATCGCCATTGCGGCCATTGCCTTGCTCAGGCGTTTGGGATTGCCGGCAATCCTGGCCTATCTGCTGACAGGGGTGGTCAGTGGTCCGGGGGGCTTCAATTGGTTCAGCCAGCACCAGATGCAGTCAGTCGCCGAGCTTGGGGTGGTGCTGCTGATGTTTACCCTGGGGCTGGAGTTTTCCGTCCCCAAACTCTGGGCCATGCGCCGCACCGTATTTGGCCTTGGCAGTGCCCAGGTGCTGGTAACCACGGGTTTGGTGATGGTGCTGGCCATGGCCTTGGGGCAGGGCGTTGTTCAGGCCCTGGTCATAGGCTCGGCCATTGCCCTGTCGTCCACCGCCATAGTACTCAAGTTACTCAACGAGCAGGGCTGGCTCAGGCGCCGCCACGGTGAGTTGTCGGTGAGCGTGCTCTTGTTCCAGGATCTGGCCGTGGTTCCCCTGCTGATCCTGTTGCCCTTGCTCGATGGCAACAGTGAACCCCTGTCATTGCAAAGCATATTCTGGTCCCTCGGCAAGGGGCTGGTGGCCTTTATGGCGCTGATGGCCTTTGGTAAATGGGCCTTGCCCAAGGCCTTTGATGAAGTGGCCCGCTCACGCTCCAACGAACTCTTCGTGCTCTCGACTTTGGTGGTGGCCTTACTCACCGGCGCCTTTACCCAATGGCTGGGCTTATCCATGGCCCTGGGGGCCTTTATGGCAGGTATGCTGCTGGGGGAGAGCCAGTACCGGCGCCAGCTGGAGGCCGATATCCGGCCATTCCGCGATCTTCTGATGGGACTGTTCTTTATCTCCATCGGCATGCTGCTCGACTTTGCCCTGGTGCTGGACTACTGGTGGCAGATTATTCTGCTGCTGCTGGCCGTGGTGCTCGGCAAGGCGCTTATTGTCTATGGCATGCTCAAGCTCATTAAGGAGCCCTTTAAAATCGCCCTTGCCGCCGCGCTGACCCTGGCCCAGGTGGGGGAGTTCAGCTTTGTGGTGCTGGCGCTGGCGGTGAATTATCAGCTGCTCGACCGGGACACCAGCACCATATTGGTGATGGTGGCGGTGCTGTCCATGGGCCTGGCGCCAGCCCTGGTGCGTCATGCCCAGGAGATCCCCAGGATATTGATGGGGATCCGCAGTCGCGGCAGCAAGGAGACTGTGCCTGTGCTGACCGACGAGCATCCCGAGCTGGTACTGATATTGGGCTACGGCAGGGTGGGGCAGACCATAGCCCGTTTCCTGCGGGCCGAAGGCGTACCCTATCGGGGGCTGGATTTGGACCCGACCCGGGTTTCCGAGGCCAGGCGCGGCGGCGAGCCGGTCTTTTTCGGCGACGCCTGCAAACGCAGCCTGCTTAAACAGGTGGGGATCCGTCAGGCCAAGATGGTGGTGGTGACCTTTTGCGAGCACAGGATCATGGAAGAGGTATTGCACCTGTGCCGGGAGCTGGCGCCGGAGGCCAAGATTCTGGTGCGCACCCGGGACGATACCTCCCTCAGCATGCTGGAAAAGGCCGGTGCCAGTCAGGTGATCCCCGAGTCACTTGAGGGCAGTTTGATGCTGGTAAGCCAGGTGTTGTACCAGTGCGGTGTGCCCCTGACCCGTATTCTAAAGCGCCTGGAGTCGGAGCGGCGCAATCACTATCAATACCTGCACGGCTTTTTCTCCGGCACAGAGACGGACTTTACCCTGGAGCTGCTGCACGCGGTGGCGCTGCCCCGAGGTGCCTCCATGGTGGGTTATACCCTGGCGGATATTCCCTGGGACAAGCTCAGGGTGGAGCTCAGGGCCATACGCCGTGGCGGTCAGGAAATCGATAATCCGGATCTCAGCTGGAAACTGCGGGCCGGCGATGTGCTGATTCTGCTCGGCAAACCCAGACGCATAGAAAAGGCCGAGGCCTATCTGCTCAGCTCTTGAGTGTACTTCGTGATTTCAGCCCCAAGCGTACCAGGCAATCTTTGAATCAAAGCCTGAAAAAGGCTTTTATTTCATCAATCTGGCACATGGCATCCTGATAGCCAAGCTCTATCAGGGCGCTGGTATAGGCCTTTTCGAACAAGAGGTAGGACACGATACTGGAGTCCGATTCCTTGTCGATACCGATAAAACTCAGCAGGGTGCGGATCGCAAACGGCATGTCCTGATAATAACGGGCCGCCATCTGGCTCAGATCCTCGCTGGGCTTGATAACCAGAGTAGTAATGGGGCGCAGCGACAGACGCTCGCGACTTTCCTGGGGGATAAGCTGCAGCGTGTTGTTTATTCGCTCCAGCCGTTCCAGATCGCTGTTGAGGGTATCCGAAAATATGGTGTCCAGCAGGTGACCGGCTATGGTGGCCGTCTTGGGATGGTATTCCAGCTCCCGGGTCTCCAGCTTGTGGGGACTGTCGAGGTTGATGACCATGATCCGCTCGGCTCCCAGATGTATGGGGCTTGCCAGCGGCGCCAACTGGTGCACAGAACCATCGCCATAATAATGCTGCTTGAGCTTGATGGACGGGAACACCAGCGGAATGGCGGAACTGGCCAGCAGGTGTTCGGTATTGAGCCTGCTGCGCTCGCCGCTGCGCCTGGCCCGGTACCAGTTATCCAGTTCGCGATTGGCCTGGAAAAAGGTCACGGAGCGGGAGTTGTTGTAGCAGGAGGTGTCCACCGACAGGGCGGTCAAGGCACCGCTGCGGATATTGCGGTCGATGCGGCCAAAGTCGATAAGCTCGTTCAGCAGTTTGCGCAGCGGTTCATTGTCCAGCAGGCTGCCGGCATCACTGTTGACATTGTCGTGTTGCATGCCCCGCAACGCCATGCGGCCTAAATGGGCCAGCACCCCGGGGATGGAAGAGCGATACACCTTGCTGGTTTCAAAGTGACGCCAGACCCACTCCAATTTGCGTACCCCCAGATGAAAACAGGAGGCATGGGTGGCTATGGAGGTGCCATTGATGGCCCCGGCCGAGGTGCCACAGACAATCTTGAAGGGAATGCCATGGTTGCGCGGATAGAACTGGACTATGGCCTTGAGTACCCCGACCTGGTAGGCCGCACGGGCACCGCCACCACCGAGAACCAAAGCTGTGGACGCTGGCAAGACTTCACTCCAATGTATTGAAAGCTAAATTGATAATGTTTCAATTAAAGCCGTTGTCGGGGCCTAAAAGCAAGGCTGAATCTTGGTTGCGGATAAAAAAACACCCGGCGGGGCCGGGTGTTTGATAACAGCTGATTGATTGACGCTTAAGTCATCAAGCGCCCATTTGGCCCTTGATAAAGTCCACTATGTCGGCAAAAGGAATGTCCTGTTTTTCACCGGTGCGGCGGTTCTTGTACTCGAATACGCCGGCGTCGATATTGCGATCGCCAATCACTATGGTGTGGGGAATGCCGATGAGTTCCATATCGGCAAACATTACGCCGGGACGTTCTTTACGGTCGTCAAACAGCACTTCGATTCCGGCGGCGCTGAGATCTTTATACAGCTGCTCGGCAATGTCGGTCACGCGGTGTGACTTGTGCATGTTCATTGGCAGAATACCCACGCTGAAGGGGGCGATGGCCTGGGGCCAAACGATGCCGCGATCGTCGTGGTTCTGCTCAATGGCGGCGGCCACGATACGGCTCACGCCCACACCGTAACAACCCATCAGCATCACCTGGGACTTGCCGTTTTCATCCAGCACTGTGGCGTTCATAGCCTTGGAGTAGTTGGTACCCAGCTGGAAGATGTGACCCACTTCGATGCCGCGGGCGAAGGCATAGGTGCCCTTGCCATCGGGGGTGGCTTCGCCTTCCACCACGTTGCGGATGTCTGCACCGGCAACCAGCGGCAGATCCCGCTCCCAGTTGATACCGAAATAGTGTTTGCCTTCGATGTTGGCACCGGCGGCGAAATCGCTCATCACCAGCACGCTGTGATCGGCAATCACGGGCAGCTTGAGGCCCACAGGGCCTATGGAGCCAGGTCCCGCACCTATGGCACTGCGAATGTCTTCATCGCTGGCAAATTCCAGTGGCGAGGCCACCAGTTCCAGCTTGTCGGCCTTGATTTCGTTCAGTTCGTGATCGCCACGCACCAGCAGGGCCACCAGCGGCGCCTCTTCGGTGGCACCCTTGACTATCAGGGTCTTGACCGTCTTGGTGATGTCCAGACCAAACTGTTCCACCAGCTCGTGGATGGTCTTGGCATTGGGAGTATCGGTCAGGGTCAGGGCCTGGGTTGCCGCTGCGCGACCTTCGGTTGGCAACGGTGCCTCGGCCTTCTCAATGTTGGCGGCGTAATCGCTGCCGGTGGAGTAGGCAATCAGGTCTTCACCGCTGTTGGCCAGCACGTGGAACTCGTGTGACATGCTGCCACCGATGGAACCTGTGTCGGCCAGCACTGGGCGGAACGCCAGACCCATGCGGTTCATGATGTTGCTGTAGGCCTGGTACATGGCCTGATAGGTCTCGTTCAGCGTTTCCTGTTCCAGATGGAAGGAATAGGCATCCTTCATCAGGAACTCACGGGAACGCATGACACCGAAACGTGGACGCACCTCGTCGCGGAACTTGGTCTGGATCTGATACAGGTTCAGCGGCAGCTGCTTGTAGGAGCTGACTTCCTTGCGGATGAGGTCGGTGATCACTTCCTCATGGGTTGGGCCCAGGACGAAGTCACGGTTGTGACGGTCGGTGAAGCGCAGCAGCTCGGGACCGAACTTGTCCCAACGACCCGTTTCGACCCACAGATCCCCGGGTTGTACCATGGGCATCAGTATCTCTATGGCACCGGCCTTGTTCATCTCTTCGCGCACTATGGCTTCCACCTTGCGCAGCACTCGCAGGCCCGTGGGCAGGTAGCTGTACAGGCCGGAGGCGTTGCGGCGGATCATGCCGGCACGCAGCATGAGTTGATGGCTGATGACTTCTGCGTTGGCAGGGGTCTCTTTCTGTGTCGATAACAGGTATTTGCTGACTCGCATTCCCGATGTCCATTATTGAGTTGAATGGGCAGCATTTTAGCATCTCAAGCGGAGCTGTCACCTTGGAACCGAGGATAAATGGGAGGATTTATGCCTGATGAGGCAAATATTTTTCAGCTAATAGCTCTCGGTCCGGAAATCCTGTGAATGGGCCTTAGGCTGCTTAGCATCTCAAGCGTTACTGTCACCTTGGATTGGTCGATAAAAGGCCCGATTTGTGCCTGATGAAGCAAATATTTTTTAACTGATGGCATTTGGTCATGAGAATTCGCGAATGGACCCAGGATTCATAGCATCTCAAGCGGAGCTGTCACCTTGGAACCGAGGATAAATGGGAGGATTTATGCCTGATGAGGCAAATATTTTTCAGCTGATGGCCCTTGGTGAAGATAATTCGCGAATGGGCCCTGGATTCTTAGCATCTCAAGCGGAGCTGTCACCTTGGAACCGAGGATAAATGGGAGGATTTATGCCTGATGAGGCAGCTGTTTATCAGCCGATGGCACTGTATCGGGGCCGGGAGATTTCGCGAGCCGGGGATTCCGTCAGCCGGGAGTGCCGTCAGCTGACCTGGGCGATGGGAGCTTGCCTGTCCGGCAGGGCACAGGGAGCCACCAGGGCCTGATTGCCCCCTTGAGCCCGGGCTTGCACTAAGGCCGCTTCGGCATCCTGTAGCAGGCTGTCCCAGGCGTGGGCCGAGCGTGGCACCTGACTGGCGATGCCCACCGACAGAGTGATGCGGGGATTGCTGGCCTTGAGTGGTGCGGGAATATCGGCACTCAGGGTCAACTGACATAATTTTTGGGCCTGTTTGACGGCCTGTTCCAGATCGGTTCCCGACAGCACCAGGGCCAGGGTGTCATCGCGCACATGGGCAAGAAAATCATCGGCCCGGTTGCAATGCAATTCCAGCAGTTGGATCACGCGGATAAAGCTTGGGTGGGGCAGGGGCCCCAGTGGCGTGCCGTCATATTGTTGCAGCTTGTCGGGACTCAGCAACAACAGCGACAGATTATCGCCGTGGCGCAGGGCCCTGAGCCATTGCTGCTGCAAATGTTGATTGAGGGCACTGCGATTGTGGAGACCTGTGATGGCGTCTTTTTGTGCCAGGCCGGTTTCCTGTCCCAGACGTTGCTGCAAGCGGCTGAGTTGCTCGTCCATTTGCTGTACTTCACGATTGACCGGCGTGAGTCCCGCAACTATCGGCCGCTGCTGGCTGAGGAGATTCAATCTGCGTCTGAGCTGCAGCAGGGGTCTGACAAAGTGACGCCCGAGGATAAACCAGGCCAGGGTTTGGCTGATGAGTAACAGCAGCAGGGTAAAGCCGGCCAGGATCAGCTTGAGTTTCCAGCGATCCAGCGCCGCATCGTGTTGCTGTTTGTCCAGTTGGGATTGGCTGAGTTTGCCGATGCGCACTCCCAGATCGCGACTGGCCTCAGCCATTCCAGGTAAGGAAAAGGCGTCAGTGGCCTGTGGATCCAAAGACTTCAAGCTTCGCAGCAACTCCTCTGCCAGCCCTTTGGCCTTGGGATCCTCCAGACTATCGGTCAGTTGTTGTTGGCGTTCGCCAAGTTCTGTGAGCCACACCTGACGTTCCCGCGGCGAAAGACTGGGCCAGTGGCGGGCCAATTTTTCCATTCCCAATTGCTGCATCTGAGCCTGCTGCTGGGCTTGCTGCTGGATGCGATAGCTGTCTATCCAACTGTCCTGCAAGTCCGCCATCCTGTCTATGGTTAACATGGCAATCACGCAGCTGATAAGAGGCAGTATCGACAACAACAGAAAGCCGAGCCTGAGCCTCTGTTTCATTGAAGGCAGGCGGGACTCATCTGTTTCGGTTGTCGCATTGGCCATGGGCTTGCTTCCTTGTCTGGCTTATTTGTCGCGTCTGTCGCCTATGACCCGCGCCGGGTTACCTGCCACTATGGCATAGTCGGGCACGTCCCGGGTCACAATGGCGCCCATGCCCACCACGGCGTGATTGCCTATGGTGACACCGTCCACTACCCCGGCCTGGGCACCAATCCACACATCTTCCCCTATGGTGATGCCCCGGGAACTGACGGCTTGCTGATACAGCGGCCGGTCGAGGGCCATGCCATGGTTAAAGGCATAGAGGGTGACATTATTGGCGATACGGGTTCTGTTGCCTATCTTGATGCCCACCCGGCCACCGTCGATGGAGCAACCATGGTTGATGGCCACCTCGTCACCCAGGGTGAGGGGGCCATGAATAAAGCTTTCTGCCGCTATCATACAGCGATTGCCCATGCGTATATCCCGGCCCGGTTCGGCAAACAGCCTTGCTTCGGGGGCAATAAAACAATCCTGGCCCAGGTGCACCGTTTCAAGCGCCGTTAATTCTGCCTGCACTGCTTGCTGCCAGGGCCTGGCCCAGGCCAGATGCTTATCCTTGAGCGAATAATAAAGCCAGGGCATCCACGACAGGCGTTTTTTGTGCTGGGCCTGATAATCCGGACTCAAGTGCCGCTCTCCAGCATGCCGGGCCTGAGTTCGAGCACCTCTATTCCCTTTGGACCAATCTGCCAGAAGATATCCAGATCGTACAGGGCCACCTGATATAACTTGGCGTCGTCCTTGGCCTTTTTATAGGCGGGACGGGGATCCTGGGCCAGCACCCCCTCAATGAGAGCCCTGAGATTGGGGCTTTGGGGCCGGGCGCCGTATCTGGCCACCTGGGCCTCGGCTTCGCTGCAAAAATGCACCGGGTATTGAACCGGCGCTTCCTGGGCCATGCCGCCGATGGCATCGGGGATGGCGTCCGAAAAGGGAATATAGGGTTTGATATCGATAATCGGGGTGCCATCGAGCAGGTCCATACCGCTGATCTCGAGGCAAATCTTGCCGCCACGACGGACTATGCCATGGAGCTTGACCACAGACTGGCCTATGCCGTTGGGCCTGAAGGTGGAGCGGGTGGCGAATACCCCCAGCTTTTCATTACCGCCGAGCCTCGGGGGCCGCACCGTGGTTTTCCAGCCCTGGGCCAGATTTTCATGGAAGCAGAACAGCAACCACAGATGGGAGTATTGCTCCAGGCCGCGTACCGAATCGGGATCGTTAAAGGGGCCGGTTAGCTCCACGTAACCGTGAACATCCACCAGGCCAGGTTGGCGCGGAATACCGAACTTCTGTTTATAGGGCGTGCGGCAATAGGCGACGGCGGTAATTTGGTTACTGAAACTGGCTGACATGAAAACCGCTTATTCCTGCTGTTGACGGATGGCCTGACCAACACACATGGCGCTGGTAATGCAGCCGGGGCTGGGCTCGGTGATCAGGATGCATTGACGTATGATGAGGCCATTGGCGCCCTGATCGGCAGCCTGGCGCCTGGCATGGGTGCGGGCATCGGCGAGGGTCACGGGCACATCCTGTGGCAGGGCTTGGCAGGCATGACCCTCGACCAAGCCTATAACCTCATAGCGACCCGCGGGACGGGCATCGCCTTCGAACAGCTGCACGTCCCCGGCCTTGAAATAGTCTTTGATGGCCTTGCCATCGAGATTGCTGTTGAACTGGTAACCGGCGCAACCACCGAGTACCGGCACCAACAACAAGGGCAGTGCTGCTTTCATGTTCATCCCCTGAGCTTGAATATAAGGCAAGGCGAAAACGCCTTGCCTGCGTCAGGAAATTCTACTTCTTCAAGTACTTTTGATAAAGCTGCTGCTGGCGATTATTCAAATCCACCCGGCGGCCGTCGATAAACAGGGCCTCAATGCGACCGCTCATGGGGTCCAGTATATCGCCCTCGGCCACTATGATGTTGCCGCGGTAGCCCACCTCGAGCGCCCCCATGTCATCCACCCCCAGCATGCGGGCCGCATCCAGGGTGATGGCCCGCAGTGCCTTGTCCTGACCCAAACCATGGGCCGCGGCATAGCCGGCGGCAAAGGCCAGGTTACGGCTATCCCAATCACCGCTGTAGCCAATGGCGAAGGGTACACCGGCATCGTTCAGCAGCGCTGGAATACGGAAGGCCATGTCAACGGGTTCATCGCTGCGCTGGGGCAGGCTGAAGACGCTGGCATAGATGACCCTGGCTCCCAACTCGTTAAGTGACGCGGCCTGGCGCCAGGCATCGTAGCCACCGACAATCACGGGTTTGAGCTGGTATTCACGGCACAGTTTCAGGGCTTCCTCAATGTGCTGTTCCCTGTCCACGTGGATGAACAGGGTGGCGGCGTCATCAAACAGCGGCGCCATGGCGGCCAGATTGCGCTGCTGCGCTATCTTGTCGCCGGCCTTGATGCCCAGGGCATAGCGCTTGGCGTCGGCAAACAGGGTGCGGATTTGCCTGATGGCCTCATCGTGCTCCTTGAGTTGCTTGCTGCGCTCCTCATCATCGCTGGCCAGGGGGCCGAGTTCCGGCCAGTACAGGTGCTGGCCCATGCGGCTTGGCACCAGGGCCTGTTCCACAGTCCAGCTGTCCAGTCCCACCAGGGCGCTTTGACCCGCCATGGCTTCCCCTTCGGGCACCAGCTGCACATGGCTGATACCGTTGCGGCGCAGGGTAGGGATGATCTCCGAATCCGGATTGAAGGCGCTGGCGGCCCTGAGTTCGGCATTGTTCAATCCCACATCGGCGATGTCGCGGGTGGGTCTGGCCATCTCGATTTCGACCATGCCGGCGTGGGAGTCCAGGGCGATAAGTCCCGGATAGATACGTTTGCCGCTGGCATCAATTTCCTCGGCGCCCTCGGCGGCGAGTTGTTTGCCTATGGCGGCAATGCGTCCGTCATGCAGCAGCAGATCGGTATCTTCCAGGATCCCCTGACTGACGGTGTAGAGGGTGGCGTGGCGCAGCACCAGGTCGCGGCTCTGGGCCGTGGCCGGAATAAGATCATGTGCCACGGCAGGCAGGGCCAGCAGGGGCAGTAAAAGGCTGGAAAGCAGGGTTCTCATTACAGGGCTCCCTCGAAAGTCTGGCCGGCATGGGTGCCAAAGGCCTGGTAATGGGTATCACAATGCCACTGGGGCTCGTTATTGTCCTTGGGCGTTTCACCGGCGGTGCGTTTGGCATCGGCGCTGAGAATTTTCTGCACCAAGGCCGCGCGCTCTTCGTCCTGGGCGCGGGCGATGGTGGCATCGGTCTCGCGATCAAAGTAGCGCTTGCCATCGACCCAGACGGCTTCGGTGCGGGCATAGACGGACAGCGGGTTATTGTCCCACAGCACCAGATCCGCGGATTTACCCACCTTGATGGAGCCCACCTTGTCCTCAACCCCCAGTTGCTTGGCCGGGTTGATGGTAACCATCTTCCAGGCTTCCTCGGCGCTCATGCCGCAATACATCATGGACTTGGCGGCCTCCTGATTCAGGCGGCGCTGGGTTTCAAAGCTGTCGGAGTTGATGCTGGTGACTACCCCCTTTTGCGTCATCAGGCAGGCATTTTGGGGAATGGCGTCATAGACCTCAAACTTGTAGGCCCACCAGTCGGAGAAGGTGGAGGCGCCGGCACCATGGGCCGCCAGTTCATCCGCCAGCTTGTAACCTTCGAGCACGTGGGTGAAGGCCTTGATCTTGAATTTGTAGGTTTCGGCCAGGCGCAGGAACATCAGGATTTCAGATTGCACATAGGAGTGAATGTGCACATCCCGCTGCTGCTTGAGTACCTCAAGCACGGCATCCAGACGGGTGCTGGGGCGGGGGCTCAGGGTGCGTTTTTTGTCTGAGCTGCGCAGCCTCTCATACTGGGCCAATTCACTCTCGTAATGTCTGGCGGCATCAAAGGCATCGGCTATGGCGGATTCCACCCCCATGCGACTCTGGGGAAAGCGGCTGGTGAATTTGTCGCCCCAGTTGCTCTGTTTGACGTTTTCACCCAGGGCAAATTTGATGCTGGCCGGAGCGCCCTTGAATTTGAGTGCTTCGGCATTTTCACCCCACCTGAGTTTAATCAGCTGGGATTGACCGCCTATGGGGTTGGCGCTGCCGTGCAGCAGTTGTGCCGTGGTCACCCCGCCGGACAGACCGCGGTAAAGGGCAATTTCATCCGGATTGAGTATGTCGCCAATGCGCACTTCGGCGGTGATGGCCTCCGAGTCCTCGTTGGTGCCGCCGTTGATGGCGATATGGCTGTGCTCATCGACTATACCCGCCGTGAGGTGTTTGCCACTGGCATCTATTACGCGATAACCGCTGGGAGTCGACAGTTGCTTGCCGATGCGCTCTATCTTGCCATCGGCCAGCAGCAGATCGGCGTCCTCCAGTATGCCCTCGGCTTCCGAGGTCCAGATGGTGGCGTGGCGGATATGCAGTCGTTCGGCCTTGGGCAGTTGCTCCAGACCAAAGGCCACATTGGGTTGGGTGAGTTTGCCAATCAGGGGCTCGGCGGGTTTGGCCTGCTCCTTGGGTGGCTGATTTTTATTGTCCGCTGTAGTCAGGTCCTCCGCTGCGGCGGCTGTACCTGCTAGAGGCTGCGCTTGCCCTTTGGCATCAGTCATCCGGCCCGAAACACCATCCTTATCGAATACCAGACTGAAGCGACTCAGGCCTGTCATTCCGGCGGCAGAGAGATCGGCGCTGAAGATCAAGCGGCCGTCGACCAACTTGGGTTCCTGCAACTCAATGCTGGTTTCGCCACTGCTGAGGCTGCCCTTGAGTTTGGGCTCGGTTTCCAGCTCAAGTGTTAATTCCAGTTCATCCAGCTGCAGTCGATATTGGCCGGACAGTGTGTCCCTGGGGCTCAATTCCTGCTCATCGCCCTGCAGCCAGACGCTCACTATTTTACCGTCTTTGAACAGATCGCCGCGGCTGACCACCAAGTCGGCCATGTAGCCGGGGGCCAGGCGACCGGCAATGTCGTCAATGCCGGCCAATTCTGCGGCACTGCTGGTAAGGGCCGCCAGAGCGTCGGTCTCACTCAGTCCATGGGCAATGGCCTGGCGTAGTCTGGGCCAGAAGTCTTCCGCTTTACTGATGCCATATTGGGTAAAGGCAAAGGGTAATTTGCTGTTGGCCACCAGTGCCGGGTTGGCCGGCGCCCGCTCCCAATGCCGCAGTTCGGCAAGGGATACCTCACGCTCAACCAGGGGATCGGCAACCTCGGGAGCCTTGGGGAAGTTGAGCGGCAATATCAGCCCAAAGGACTGGGCCTTGAGTTCATCCAATCTGGCATACTCTTGGCCGTTGCCCAGCAGGGTGCCCTTGAGCTTCTGCTCGGACAAGAGTCGGGCCGCCCGCAATTGGCTGTTCAAATCACGGGTATCAAACAGAAATGTTTGTTGTTCCAGATTGCCCAGGGCATCCAGGGCACTGTTGAATTCCAGACCGGAAATAACCGCCTGCTCTGCCAACTTGGTTTTATTTTCCTGATACCAACGGACATCGCTGAAGGTTTGTCTTATCAGGGCCATGGCCCCCATTAAAGAGCGGGGATAATCCTGTTTTGAGCTGCCTTTATCGAAGGCGATAAATTGCTGTCCCTGAGAGCGATAGATAAGCTCAGAAGGATTTTTATCGGCCAGGGATACCACGGCGGCGCGACCACGGAAAATGCCATCAAGTTTTGCCGTCTGCACACTGGTAAAACCGTTATTGGTCCATTTATCCGCGGCACCTTTATTGGGCTCGATATAATCCACCCATTGCATCTGGGCATGAATAGCACCGTTGTCAGCATTGCCACCAACGCGTTTTATTTCATAGACAGGTCTTTCCCGCTCATCTTTGGGATACTCGTAGCCAATACCATATTCGGCAAAGGGATCAATAAAGCCCGGATATACCTCATAGCCACTTAAGTCTATCACCAGGGCATTTTCCGGTATCTGACCGTCTTTAATGATCTCTTTAATATGATTGCCTTCAATGACCAGGGTGGCATTGGTCAGGGTTTCGGTGGCCGATAAATGCAGTGTGGCTCCGGTAATGGCGGTCAGGCGGGTGAGGGGAGCTTGGAGTAAGGTCTTGGCCGATAAGGGCAGAGAGATCACTGCCGGCAACAGCCACAAAAGGGTTTTGGCATTCAACTTGTTCATTTTATTAGTTCAGTTGCGTCTGCGGGACAAAGGTGAATCGAGGTTAACCGAATTGGATACCCATTGGCAAAAACGGAATTGTAAATGACTTTGCTGTTTTGGCGGCCATAAACAAAAAGCCCGGCAATGCCGGGCTTTTTAATGGTGTCAGGGACAATTAGATGAGGAAATCATCCATTGAACGACCCTTGTCCATTTCATTCTTGAATACGGTTGGCATGCGGCCTTGACCAGTCCAGGTCACTGTCTCGCCATTGACTTCAATTTGGTATTTGGCAGGGCGTGGTGCACGCTTTTTACCGGCAGGCTTGGCTACACCGGTTACGCCCAGATCATCTACAGACAAACCGATTTCAGCCATTTGCTTGCGAATTTCTTCAATCTTGGCGATGCGCTCGGCATTGGCCTTCAATTCTTCTTCGGCTTCGGCTTCGCGATCAGCAATCACTTTTTCCAACTTGGCTGCAACATCACGGAGATCGGCAACTGACAAATCTTTTACAGCGGCTTTAAAACGGCGACCATGAGTCAATATTTCCAGAAATTCGCTCATACTATTTTTTTTCCAGTTCAAATTGTCCGAAGACGGGTTAACGGATAACAGTGAAATAATAGAAATAAATATTTAAACTGGCAAATTAAAATTCCCTTTAATTAAAAAAATGCACGCTTATAAGTCAAAAATGCGCATTTTCTGTCTGAAGTGTTCAAAAATCTGGCCAGTGATGGGAGTCGCAAAGATACTTAAGCGCTGCTGTCTCAGGTTGACGTTTACGTTAACAGGACGTAAAGTTGGCCTATTCCGTGCCGGTTGCACCGGCACATTCCACTGAAAGATAAGGTGCAGGAAGGAAACCCTATGAAAGTATTGGTGCCTGTAAAGCGCGTGGTCGATGCCAATGTCAAGGTCAGGGTCAAAGCCGACAACACAAATGTTGATACGGCCAACCTCAAGATGGCTATCAACCCCTTTTGTGAAATCGCCGTTGAAGAGGCTGTGCGCCTGAAAGAAGCCGGTGTGGTCAGTGAAATCGTGGTGGTCAGCGTCGGCAGCAAGGCTGTTCAGGAACAGATGCGCACCGCCATGGCACTGGGTGCCGATCGCGGCATTCAGGTTGAAGCAGAAGATGAATTGGCACCTATCTCCATTGCCAAGCTGCTGAAGGCCGTACAGGACAAGGAACAGGCACAATTGATCCTCATGGGCAAGCAGTCCATCGACGGTGACAACAACCAGACCGGTCAGATGCTGGCCGCGCTGATGGATGCTCCCCAGGCGACCTTCGCTTCCAAGCTGCAGGTGGAAGGCAATACCCTGCTGGTGACCCGTGAAGTGGACGGCGGTTTGCAAACCCTGAAGCTGCCGATGCCAGCTGTAATTACCACAGACTTGCGTCTGAACGAGCCCCGTTATGCCAAGCTGCCCGATATCATGAAGGCCAAACGCAAGCCCCTGGACACTGTGACCGCGGCCGATTTGGGCGTGACCCTGAAGTCACACCAGAATCTGGTAAGCGTCAATGCACCTGCGGCCCGTCAGGCCGGCATCATGGTTGCCTCGGTTGAGGAACTGGTGGAAAAACTGAAAAACGAAGCGAAGGTGATCTAAATGGCCATTTTAGTAGTTGCAGAACATGATAATGCCAGTCTGAAACTGGATACCGCCAAGGTAGTGACTGCGGCCAAGGCCATTGGTGGCGACGTACACCTGCTGGTGGCCGGTGCCAACTGCGCCGCCGTCGCCGATGCTGCCGCCGCCATTGACGGCGTGTCCAAGGTCCTGCTGGCCGATAATGCCGTTTATGCAGCCCATCTGGCCGACAATATGGCGGCCCTGGTGTTGTCGCTGGCCGGCGATTACAGCCATATTCTTGCTCCTGCCAGCAGCATGGGCAAAGACATGTTGCCACGGGTCGCGGCTCTGCTGGATGTGGCTCAATTGTCCGAAGTGGTTCAAATCAAAGACGCCAACACCTTCGTGCGCCCCATCTATGCCGGTAACGCCATGGCCACTGTCACCAGTCTGGATGACAAGAAAGTCATGACAGTCCGTGCCAGCGCCTTTGATGCGGCTGCCAGCGGCGCACCTGCACCGGTCGCCAAGTTGGATCAGGTATTTGAGTCCAAGACCAGCTTCGTCTCCCAGGAGTTGTCTGTATCCGAGCGTCCCGAGCTTGGCAACGCCGGTGTGATAGTGTCCGGTGGCCGTGGCATGGGCAGCGGTGAAAACTTCGCCCTGCTTGAGCAACTGGCCGACAAACTGGGTGCCGCTGTGGGCGCATCCCGCGCCGCAGTGGACGCAGGCTTTGTGCCCAACGATCTGCAGGTGGGCCAGACCGGTAAGATAGTGGCGCCACAATTGTATATCGCTGTCGGTATCTCAGGTGCCATCCAGCACCTGGCCGGTATGAAAGACTCCAAGGTGATTGTTGCCATTAACAAAGATCCCGAAGCGCCCATCTTCCAGGTGGCAGACTACGGTCTGGCGGCGGATCTGTTCGAGGCAGTCCCCAAGCTGATTGAGTTGCTTTAAGCCTTAATCTGCGTCAGGATAGGCGCCCCCGGGGATACCCCCGGGGGCGCCTGTGTTTTTTATGCCCCGTTAAATTCAGCTAACCGCGTATTTTTGGCACAGGTCGGTTATAGAAAGTTCAGCTATAAAAAGTAGAGGTGCGTCAGGCAAAAGTAACGGTCGCTAGGGTGATGCCGGTGATCGACCGTGAAAGGGCTATGACGCCGAAGTGGGATAGGGGAATCACACCCGCCTGCTGGTGCTGTTTCCGATAAGGAACAGCACTGCCATAGTAAATGCCTGTCGGGATGATGGGCTGTCGTATTTACTGTGGAGCGCTACTGAAAGGACTGGTGCCCGCTGCATTCATTGTGCTTTTACACCGCTTCAGTTGCCCTCCATTCGTTAACCAAACGAAGATTAAATTCAATGAATGTAATGAGTTACGCCGAATCGGTGCTGTCTCTGCTGCCACCTGTGGTGGCAATCGTGTTGGCCATTTTGACCCGCAGGGTGCTGGTGTCCCTTGGGTTGGGTATTGTGGCCGGGATCCTGCTGCTGAGTGACTTTTCTCCCCTTGATGCCTGCCTGCTGCTGGGTGAACGGGTGGTTGCCCTGGTGTGGAGCGATGGTGCCCCCAACAGCTGGAACCTGTACATTCTGGGATTTCTGGTGCTGCTTGGGATGATCACCGCCCTTATCAGCGCCAGTGGCGCGGCCCGGGCCTTTGCCGACTGGGCCAGGGGACGGATCCGCAATAAGCGCGATGCCCAATTGCTGACCCTGTTTCTGGGCTGTGTGGTCTTTATCGACGACTATTTCAACAGCCTGGTGGTGGGCTCCATCGCCCGGCCCCTGACCGACAGGTATTATGTGTCCCGGGCCAAGCTGGCTTATTTGCTGGACTCCACCGCCGCCCCCGTGTGTGTGATTTCCCCTGTATCCAGTTGGGGCGCCTATATCATCGCCCTGATAGGTGGCATTCTGGCATCCCATGGCGTCAGCGACACAGGTCATTTGGCGGTATTTATCCAACTGATCCCGATGAACTTCTATGCCATTTTTGCCCTGGCAATGCTGCTGTGCGTGGTGCTGTTCGGTCTGGATGTGGGGGCCATGCGCCGGCATGAGCAATATGCCCAGCGTGGCAACCTTTATGATGAAACCAAGGGCGTGCCTCCGGGCAGCAATGTTGAGTTGCCGGAAGAGGGCAGCGGTAAGGTCGCCGGCTTGTTTGTGCCCATAGGCGTGCTGGTGCTGGCGACGGTCAGCTTTATGATCGGCAGCGGCGCCATGGCGCTGGCCGACGCCGGCCTGCCTTTTTCCCTGATTGGCGCCTTTGAGAAAACGGATGTGGGCGCATCGCTGTTTTTCGGGGCGCTGTTGGGGCTCAGCGCCACCCTGGCACTGGTGCTGTGGCAGGGCATGGCTCCTCGGTTGGTCAAGCGAGCCTCGGTACAAGGGGCTCGCTCCATGGTCCCGGCGCTGTATATCTTGCTGTTTGCCTGGACCATAGCGGGCATCATAGGAGAACTGGGCACGGGTAAATACATGGCCAGTCTGGCCGGTGGCAATCTGCCATTTGCCCTGCTGCCGGCGCTGATGTTTGTGCTGGCCGGCCTGACGGCGTTCGCCACCGGCACCAGCTGGGGCACCTTTGGCATCATGCTTCCCATAGCTGCCGATATGGCCATGGGCAGTCACAGTGCCATGATGCTGCCCATGCTGGCTTCGGTGCTGGCCGGCGCCGTGTTTGGCGATCACTGTTCACCTATTTCCGACACCACGATTTTGTCCTCCACCGGCGCCAGCTGCCATCACATAGATCATGTGCTGACCCAGCTGCCATATGCCCTTATTGTCGCCTTCATCAGCCTGGTGGGGTATACGGTGATGGGTGTGACCGAGTCCGTGTGGGCCGGTTTCGGTGTCGCCTCCCTGACCTTCGTGTTGGCGGTGCTGTGGCTGAAACACAAGTCCGGCGCCCGCGACTGACGCTGTGACAGTCCGTGGCCGCGGTGCAGGGAGGCGCCGCGGGACTTTCGGCGCAATTTGATGCTAAGATAGCCGCCGTTTGAGATAAGGACAGGAACTCCCCTTTGGCACAGCTCTATTTTTATTACTCGGCCATGAACGCCGGTAAATCCACCTCTTTGCTGCAATCTTCCTATAACTACCGCGAACGGGGGATGAACACCCTGGTGATGACCGCGTCCATCGATGACAGGTATGGCCTGGGCAAGGTGGCGTCGCGTATCGGTATTCAATCGGACGCCCAGGTATTTGGTGCCAATGACAACCTGCTCGACATGATAGCCACGGCCCACGCAGCGACCCCTTTGCACTGTGTGCTTATCGATGAGAGCCAGTTCCTCGCCAAGGATCAGGTGCGCCAGTTGACGGCCGTGGTGGATAAACTGGATATTCCCGTGCTCTGTTATGGTCTGCGTACCGATTTCCAGGGTGAGTTGTTCAGCGGCAGCCAGTATTTGCTGGCCTGGGCCGACAAGCTGGTGGAGCTCAAGACCATTTGTTACTGCGGTCGCAAGGCCAATATGGTGGTGCGCCGCGATAGCCAGGGCAATCCGGTGCGCGAAGGGGCTCAGGTCGCCATTGGCGGCAATGAAAGCTACGAGTCCGTGTGCCGTAAACACTTCCAGGAATTGGTATGGGATTGATCCGTACTGCCACGGAGCAAGACGCCACGGCGGTACAGTCACTGCTGGCGCAGCTGGGTTATCAACACCCGCTGGATGCCGTGGTTGAGCTGCTCAAACGCAGCGAAAAGGATGACAACAGCCTGTGCCTGCTGGCCTTTGACGGCGACAGGCCAGTGGGGCTGATGAGCCTGCTGTTTTTCTTTTATTTTCCGGCCGCAGCCCTGCAGTGCCGGATCACGGCCCTGGTGACCGACGAGCATTGCCGCGGGCAGGGCGTCGGCAAAGCCTTGTTGCAAAAGGCGCAGGAACTGGCCAAAGGCCGCGGCTGCAAGGCGCTGGAACTGACCACCTCGCTGTCACGCACCCAGGCCCAGGCCTGGTATGAGGCCCAGGGTATGAGCCGCACTTCTTATCGCTACTGCATTTCGCTATAACCTGGCGTTATTTCCTTAAGCTGGGCTGAGCGCCTGCGGCTGTCAATCCTGGCCTCAGTTGCTGAGGGTGAGGATATTTATCCGTTCGCAGGGCATGGCTGTGGCCTGCAGCTGCGCGTCTTCCAAGGGGATATTGGCGCTGGCATACAGCTGGCCTATGTCATCGATATGTATGGCGCTGCGGCACTCGCGGATAAGCCCCTCGGTGAGCATTTTCTTCATCAATCGGGAAAAGGTTTCCGGTTGAATCGACAGCCTCGACGCCAGCACCCGCTTGGGAATATCCAGCTCCACCACGCCCTGATTATCGCCGGTGCGTTTCAGGTTGCGCATCAGAAACAGCAGCAGCCGTGACTGGGCGTTTTGCACCGACAAGAGTTCCACTTCGTTGAGATCTTTACGCAGCCGGACGCTCATGGCGGCCATGATGGCGATGCAGGCATCGGCGTTGCGCTTGAGCAGCCCCAGGTAGATTTCACTGTCAAAGCTGACCAGAATACATTCGGACACAGCCTGGGCCGACACGGGATAGCTGGCCTGCTGGGAAAACATCAGCGCCTCGGCAAAGGTGCGGCCCTCGCGGACCACTTCAATGACCTTGTCCTGGCCCTGCAAGCTGGTGCGGTACAATTGCAGGTGTCCCTGGATCACCAGATAAAAACGTTTGGCAACATCCCCCTGGCGAAACAGGGTTTCCTGGGGCGCAAGCTGAATGCGGGCAGCGCTGCCGAGCAACTGCTCCAGCTCACCCTGACCCAGGGCGGCAAACAGGTGATGGCTGTGTACGGCATTTTTGATGGCGGCATCGGTAATCATGCAAAATTCCTGCAACTTACTTTGTCACACAAGTTAACCTAAATTCGGTTAACAATTTGTGATCCAGCGCAGGAAGCCCGGAACCGGGCCGCCCATTTGAAGGCTGCTCACCTTGATCAATGGATCAATGGTGCATGCTGTGATCGTGCATCCCCTGTTCGGCGTTGGCGCTGTCCTGCCCCTTGCCGCCGAACTGGGTGACCCTGGCTTTGGCCTGGAGCGTTTCACCGTCCGCCAGGGTAAGCTGCAAAGACACCTCTTCACCTTGCTCGGGCACACCGGCATTGAAGTCGGACATCATGGCGTGCAGCCCCTGGGGTTCCAGTTTGACCATGCCATGGGCCGGTATGCGTATGCTGTCCACCGGCAGCATTTTCATCATTTCGCCTTCCTGCACCGTCTGGTGCAGGGCTATCTCGCCCCTGGGACTGGCAATGCTGTTCAGTACCAGCTCCTTGTCACCGCCGTTGTGCAGTGTCAGGTACAGGGGAACCACCCTCGATGTTGGCGGCATGGCGCGGATCCAGGCGTCATGGACCATCAGGTCGCCGGCAAAGCTGCCGAAGGACATCAGCAGCAGGGTGGCCAAGGCGGATTTCATTTTAAGCTGTTGCATAAATTCTCCTTCAGCCCAGCAGGCTGGCAATTTGACTGCGCATTTCATCGAGCGCTGTGCCGGTGTAAAAGAAACCCCGTACCCGGCCACGGCCATCGATAACAAAAATTTTGGCGCTGTGGGAATAGAGGAAGCCCTTCTTGGCCGGTTGACTCTTGTCTTCCAGACTGAGCTTCTTGTATTCGGTGGTGACCTTTTCATCGGACAACTTGATGTAGTCGGCATGGTAAAGCCCGGCCACCTCATCGATTTTTTCGCGACTGTCCACCAAACCGATAAAGCTGGGGTCAAAATAGCTCAGATATTTATTCAGGTGGGTAGGGGTGTCATAGTCGCTGTCGATACTGACAAACAGCACCTGCACCTGCTCCCTTTGTCCGGGTTCCAGCTGCTTCATCAACTGGCTGATATGGGCCATGGTGGTGGGGCAAATGTCGGCGCAATTGGTGTAGCCGAAAAACATCAGCACCACCTTATCTTTGAAGTCCGACAGCCGTACCTCACCGCCGCGACTGCTCTGCAGGCTGAAATCACCGCCTATGCCCTTGAGAATCGGCATATCGGCAAAGGCGGGCAGGGCCAGGCTCAGTCCCAGCGACAGGGACAGGGCCGACAACAGGCGGCGGGAAAATTGGCTGCGCAGTGGGCGAAAGGACAGGTGTGACAGCATGGTTTTCTCCTTTAGGCTCAGCAACGGATCTCGGCACCGGGATCGGTAACCGGGGGTAAATATTGGCTCTGGTAATGTGCAATCAGCGCCCGGCCATCACGCACCAGCACTGTCATGCTGACGCCAACGCGGGCCAGCTCGGTTTCGCCCCACTGATTGATGGCGCTCCACTGATATTCCAAACTTACCGGATAGCTGCCATCGGCCTGGGCTGTACCTATGCTGAGGTTTTTAATGGCCCTGCGACTGTTTTGGTTGTTGAGTGCCTGCAGCGCCGCTTGATAGCTGACCGGGCTCAATTGGCCCGGTTCGGGACTGGTAAAGCTGGCCTCTGGCAGCAGCATGGAGGTCAGGGCCTGGGAGCCGGGATAGTCCAGGGCCTGGGTCCAGCGAAACAGCAGGGCGCGGATCAGGTTTTGCTCAGCGGCGGGACGGAATTGGCCACTGAGTTCATCGATTTCATTCACTTGGGTTTCGCTGGCAATCAGGGTCGGACCGGCCTGGGGTGCCGAATCACTGTTCTCCAGCGTCAGGGTTTGGATCAGGTAGCGACCTTCGCCGGGGCCGGCATCCCGTGCCTGGTACTCCAGTTCCACCTCCAACAGGAGACGACCATTTTCTTCAGCGATTTGGTCAATGGCCAGTATTTGGTGTGCCCCGGCAACAGGCTTGCCATTGGGATATTCGGCCAGATCGGTATTCACAGTCGCCTTGGGCTGTATGCCCAGATCCAGTTCGCCGTACCACTGATACACAGCGCTTTGAATCAGATAATCCGAGGGCGTGGCCGCCAGGGCAGGTTGGATGAACAGGGGACCAAACAGCAGGGCAGAGATCAGGGCTGACAGAGGTGTGGCAAAGGGACCTTTCATGGGACCTCCAAAAAAAGCGGGGGTGAAGTCACCCCCGCATCCGGACTCAGGCTGTGATGGCGCCTGGTTTTTTCACCTGTACCATCAGGTTGTCGTCCCACTCGCCTTCCACCTTGATGTGGGCTGCGGCACCTTTCATGATGGCTTCAATCAGGTTGTGGTTAACGTAGGCATAGAGGCCTGGCTGACGGAAGTTGTACAGTGCAGCTGCCGCGCTGCCACCGGCGACCATCCAGGTTTCCAGGTTGGTCTGTGGTGCGTCGGTGAAGGAACCGGCAGCCCAGACATAGTCACCGTGACCACCGATGATGTGCGGACGGGTGTCGCGGTTGGCCTGGGAGTGTACAAAGAGTACTGATTCACCCACCTTGGCGGTCATGGCGTTCTTGCCGGTCAGTGCGCCCACGGCACCGTTGAACACCACATGGGATGGGGTCAGGGTTTTCATTACGTCCATGACGTCCTGCATGCTGTCCATGACCGTCTTGAATTCCTTGTATTTGCCGTTGGCATCTTTGGGAATATAGAAGTCGGCTTCACCCACATAGTAGGCCTTGTCGTAGTGCAGAGGGTTGCCCTGGGCATCTTTCAGACCATCCCGTGGCAGTACCATGATGGCACCGTGCATACCCATGGCCACGTGCCATGGGATCATGGCGCCACCCGGGGCACAGTGGTACACAAAGGTACCGGCCTTGGTGGCCTTGAAGCGGAAGGTGACTTCCTGACCTGGAGATACCAGGGTCAGCTCACCGCCACCCAGAGCGCCGGTGGCTGAGTGCAGGTCGATGTTGTGGGCCAGGTTGTTGCTGGCAGGGTTAACCAGGGTCAGCTCCACAAAGTCATGCTGGTGACACACAATCAGCGGACCGGGCACGCTGCCGTTGAAGGCACAAACCCAGGCCTTGGTGCCGTTTTCCAGCTCGACCTGTTTCTCTTCGATCACCAGTTTCACTTCCACTACCTTGGGCTTGCCCGTGGCGATTTGGTCGTGCTTGGGCACCATTGGTGGTGGCACCAAATCCAGTTTTACACGCTCCAGCTGATCAGCGCTGTAGTTGGCCATGCGGTCATCTTTACGGGCTGCACCGGTTGCAGCGGCAGGGGCCGACATCAGACCGGCTGCCAGACCGGCACCCACCAGGCCAATACCTACTGAGCCACCGAGAAACTGACGACGTTGTTCGTTGATAACACCGGATTGTTGATTGTGCTTATCCATTGAATGCTCCGTATTTTTACTTTTTCTTCCTGGATTGGGATGTTTCGCCGCTCCAGGAGCTGAGGGTGAATGTCTTGCTTGTGCTTAAGACTATGCTCCTTGGCGGCGTTGGAATTGACATTAATCAAGTTGCATTTGAAATGCGTGTTTAAAGAAGAAAATTGCGAGAGAGATCATCTTTTTAGTCAGAAAATCGATGTCGGCCGTGATCCCGGTTTTACTCTCGCTGACGATGGGATCCAGGCCACAAAATTCCATGGTCAAAGTGACAGTGGTGTAGAAAAAGTACACTAAAGAGGGGTGTTTTATATTGTATAAAATATGCTAATTTCGCCAGCGGATGCCGCAGTATCGCTCCAGTCTTCAATAACAAACCTAAAACAGGACTGATCCATGAACAGATTGCGAACCAAATGCGCGCCCCTGACGCTGCTCTGTACCTTGTTGCCTGGCATGGCCATGGCAGACGGACTGAACCCCGGTCATCCGACCCGGGATCAGCTTGCGTCCAAGGCACAGGTGCTGCCGGTTGAGGCCGCACCCAACGCAACAACCACTACCCTGAAACAACAACTCCATTCACACAAACCGACCGATAAGCTGGCAAACAGGCAGCCCGACTCCGGCGCGGCCAGGCAGCCTGCTCAGCAGCAACTGACCACGGCCGCCGGCGCGTGCAGTGCTGCTGAGATAGCGCCGCTTACGGGCACGGCCCTGACCGACGCCCTGTTGGCGGCGGACTTGTCCTGCGTGAACGCCTTTTTCAACGCGGGCACAGATTATGCCCAGGCGCTGTTCAACGAGGCGGACATGGTCAGCGTCAGCAACCGCCTGGCCCAGATGGCACCTGCCTATACCGGTGTCGATGATGGCCACCTGCTGAATCTCATTACCTACCTGCGCGCGGGATACTTTGTGCAGTGGGGGCTGGTGGATGAGGTGGGCACCTATGGCGCGGCACTCGACAGCGCCAGCCTGGCGGCATTGCAGCAGTTTTTTGCCAATCCCCACGCCTTCGATATCAGCTCCGCCAACGGTGATGTCTTGTCCGAGGCGGTGATTTTGATAGACAGCGCCCATCAAATTTCCCACTTCCTCGATGTGGCCGAGCACCTGCTGCAACAGTTTGACAGCAGTTACCTCAACTACGGCTCCATGCGCAGCGCCACCAACGCCGCCTATGGCCTGCTGTACAAGGGCCAGTGGGACAGCAACTATGTCACCACCCTGGAGGCCAGGCTGTCGCTGCTCGATACCCTGGATAACTTCATCAAGGACAACACCTTCCTTATCGACAGCGGCAATGATTACCTGATCAACAACGCCGCCTATGAGCTGGGGCGTATGCTGATGTATCCCGGCGCCATCAAGGACAAGGCCAAACCTATGGTCCAGTCGATTCTGCAGCGCTACAGCATGTCTGGGCAGGGCCGTGGTATCTGGCTTGCGGCCGCGGAAATGGCCGATTACTACGATAATTGCGCCGACTATGGTGTCTGCGGTTATCAGGATCAACTGCAGGCCCAGATCCTCAGCATTCACTACACCTGCTCTCCAACCCTGAAGATCCGTGCCCAGGCCATGAGTACGGTTGAGCTGGCAGATTCCTGTGGCCAGCTGTCGGCCCAGGAAACGGACTTCCATCAGAAGCTGGCCACCGCCGGTGTACCTGTGGCGGACGATCTCAACACGGATCTGGAAGTGGTGGTGTTTGATGATTACAGCAACTACAGCAAGTATGCCGGGGTATTTTTCGGCATAGGCACCAACAACGGTGGTATGTATCTGGAAGGCAATCCGGCGGATCCCGATAACCAGGCGCGATTTATCGCCCACGAGGCCAGCTGGCTGCCTGAGTTTGAGGTGTGGAACCTGCGTCACGAGTATGTGCACTATCTCGACGGCCGCTTCGACATGCACGGGGGCTTCTCCGAGGCCATGATGTACGGCTCGGCCCATGAAGAAAGCACCGTCTGGTGGGTGGAAGGCCTGGCTGAGTATATCTCCCAGGGCGATGACAACCAGAAGGCCATAGACATAGGCCGCGCCAACAACTACGCCCTGAGCACCCTCTTCGGCAACAACTACAGCAGTGGTACCGACAGGGTCTACCGCGGCGGCTACCTGGCGGTGCGTTACATGTTCGAGCGCCATCGCAACGACGTGGATACCATGCTGGGCTTTTTCCGGGCCGGTAACTACGATGCCTACGCCAACCTGATGACAGCCATAGGCAGCAGCTACGACGCCGACTTTGCCCAGTGGCTGGCGGATGTCACCACAGGTATCAGCGACAGGGACGGTGACGGTGTAGCCGACGGCGACGATGCCTTCCCCGATGACGCGACCGAGTGGCTGGATACCGACCATGACGGCATAGGCAACAATGCCGACACCGACGATGACAACGATGGCGTGCTTGACAGTGACGATCTCGACCCGCTGGACCCCAATGTCGGTGGCGCCGGGAGTTGCAACACTGCCGCCTGTGACCCCAATGTCGCGACCATGACGGCGGGCATAGCCAAGCAGGGCATCTCCTCGACTTACGCGGCCTACTTCTCCATCTGGGTTCCTGCCGGCACCAGTACCCTGCGCTTCACCGGCGCTGGTGGCACGGGCAATGCCGATCTGTACGTGGCGGCCGGCCGTTATCCCAGCCGCAGTGATTATGATGCCCGCTCCACCCAGAGTGGCAATAACGAAACTGTGTTCATCAATGCCCCAGCGACAGGTGGCTATTATTATGTGTCCCTGTTCACCGACAGCGGCTTTGCCGACATGACGCTGCTGGCAGAGTTTGATGTGAGCCAAAGTGGCGGCAGCATACCTGCTGATGCGGCCGATCCTGCCCAGCAGACCCTGTACAACGGCATCGCCAAGGCCGGTATAGCCTCTGACAGCGCCCGCTATTACTCCATCTGGGTGCCTGCGGGTGCGACCAACCTGAATATCGCCATCTCAGGTGGTACAGGGGATGCCGATCTGTACGTGCGCTTTGGTGACTGGCCAACGGAGTCCGTCTGGGACGCCAGGCCCTATGTGGGCGGAAATAACGAGACTGTCACTCTGGCTGCGCCACAAACCGGCGGCTATTACTACATCATGCTGAAGGCGTTCCAGCCCTTCAGCGATGTGACCCTGCTGGCGACTCACGACTGAGTCAGCTCGTTCGCTCGGTGAAAAAGCCAATGAAAAAGGCAGGCCAATGGCCTGCCTTTTCCTTCTGCCCGACTCGCTTCTGTTATATACAAGATTGCAAGGTCAACCGCCGACACTTACTCGCCAAAGCCCAGCTGGTGTCCTCACCGGAGCGTTTTTGGCCCTCCGGTAAGGAAACTACCATCTATTTGATAGAGGGAATCATATCAACGCCTGAATTAAGCCGAGCCGCGAAGCGGCTTCGGCTTGAATGAATTGTTAGGCATCACTCCAGACACGCTTTGCAGGCTTCCTCTGTAAACCTAGCGCGACACACATTCTTGCCTGGGTACTGTGCCTCAAGCTTCCGATACCTAGTGCATGTTTCGGCATTCAGGAGTTTTAGTTCTGGGGATTGCATGAGCACAAGACCAGACTTGGAAATGCTGGTTCTCGCGCCATCTGAGTCGATACGAGTCTCGACTTGCTGGTTGCCACCGCGAAGATTCAAGACAGAAACGCCGACTTCATCAGGGCCAGCAATCATATTGGCCTGCATGTTATATTTGGAGTCTAAGGACAGCATTGCGTTGCTCCCCTCATCCATCGTCACATATCCGCCTCGTTCAATGCCTTCCTCGTCGTAGATGATGAATCCCGCTGCCTTTGTGCCCCGCTTTGAAACATGGCCGCCCGCCATGACAGCATCAGGCGCATCCGAAGTCATGCGAGCTCGAACGATTCCATTGGAATCAATGACCGTAATATCCCTGGCGACGATATGATCGAATCTGTTCGTCTTAACCGCCACGGTAGCAACCGCGCTTGAGATTGCTGAAATTGAAATCAATAGGATGATGAGCGCCTTATGTGCGTTCAATTTCCTTTTCATAGATGACTGCTGGCGTTCGAGCTCAGCGAAACGCGCTTCCAAGTCAAGGTGCATGAGATCTCCTGTGATACCTAACATTTGTATAGTGTGCCGGCTCATTTATTTCCGCATGGCAGGCCGGAGGCCTTTCGGCTTCAACTAACGGAATAAATCAGTTCATTCCGTTACCTTACAGGTACATTTTCGCCCTCAGACCAGTGAAAAGCGCGCCGGCACGCTTTGCACTTTTTAACAGCCTGTTATCTGAATTTGATGTTAATTTAAGCAATAGATTTATATAGAAAATAGTCTGGTTAGCTCTATGAAACCTTGCCATGAAATGCATAAAACCGTGCTTGCGCTTTTGCCATTGGCAATAACATTGGGAATTTTTCCTGTACAGAGGAAAACTGGTTGACATTCAGGCAGCACAGGAGTCGGCAAGCGGCATGGCTACCGCAGGACGCCTTTGGTTTTCAATGGCATCTAAGTTATGTAAAACAATATGTTAAGGCTTTCCCTTGGAGGGTTTTATTACCGCTAAGGTGGCGGGGATAATGCGGGGCAAAAAGCGCCTTCCCTGAGTTGTTATCCTTGGCCTGGGCCTTTTTGTTTTCGGCGGTGTGGCAACCGAAACAGCGTGTGAAAGATTACCTAAATATCAGTTGCTTAACAACTGTCGCTTAACAAGTTTTAACTGGCTGAAACAACTGGTTCTGAGCGGATAAAAAAGACTATGTCCAAATTATGTGTTGGAAGGCTAAGCTTGTAGCAGGTCATCAATTTGAGGATTTCCCTCATGGATACTCCTGCCTTTCAGCACCTGTTGTCCCTCTTTTCACAACTCTCTCAGCGCCAGCGGCGTGTTGCTCAGCATGAGCTCACGGCGCCGCATGCCATAGCGTCTTTGAGTACCCAGTTACCGGCTTGCCATGGCTGCCCCCATTGTCAGGCTGATGTTGCTCAGCTGGCACCTTGGGGCTGGAGTCGGGAATTGCGTCGCTACCGTTGCAAGCAGTGTCGGCGCACCAGTACCGTCCTCAGCAAGACCCCCTTGGCCAGATTGCGTAAAGCCCAGTGCTGGGAAGACTATGCTGACGCTCTCATCAAGGGGCTCACCGTCCGTCAGGCCGCCATCTACTGCGGGGTTAGTAAAAACACCGCTTTCCTGTGGCGCCATCGCTTCCTGAAAGCGATGGCCACCCATCAGTCGACACAGGAAGAGGGCATTGTGGAGGTGGATGACACCTTCTTCCTTGAGTCGTTCAAGGGGATGCGGGGATTACCCAGGCCGGCAAGACGCCGGGGTGGCAAAGGGCGAACCCGTGGAACCGGCCCGGATTATATTCCGGTGATGGTGGTACAAGACCGGGCTGGCCACCATGCAGATTTTCAGCTGGAGAAGATGAATGCCAGGGCGGTGGCTGAGGTGTTGAAATCGCTTATTGCCCCGGACGCGGTGTTGTGTAGCGATGGCGCTGGAGTTTATGCCAGTTTCAGCCGATCGCAGGGAATTACGCATCAGGTCGTACACCATCGTCATGGTGAACGTGTGATTGGTGCGTACCACATCCAGCACGTAAACGGATACCACCATCGACTGAAGGCCTGGATGGCGCGGTTCTATGGCGTGGCGACTCGCTATCTGGTGAACTATTTGGGCTGGCGCAGGATGTTGGAACGCTACGGGAAGGGGGTTGATATCAGACATTGCCTGCATGAGGCGCTGGGGCACCCCATGCAACACACAACTGGGACATAGCCATAAAAAAACACCCGCGATTGCGGGTGTTTTCAAAGTGCTTGCAAGCGCCTTATGTGAAAGCGGCCTATATGAAAGCGCTTTATACGAAAGCGCCTTAGAAGGTCATCTCGGGCACGTGCTCGGGCACTATCAGCTTGCCGGCGGTCTTGGCGACGATTTCCTCAACGCTGACGCCGGGGGCGCGTTCCAGCAGGTGGAAGGCGCCGTCCTTGATTTCGATAAAGGCCAGATCGGTCAATACGCGCTTGATGCAGCCAAAGCCGGTCAGCGGCAGTTCACACTTGGGCAGCAGCTTGGAGTTGCCGTACTTATCGGCGTGCATCATGGTGACGATAATGTTGTCGGCACCGGCCACCAGATCCATGGCGCCGCCCATACCCTTGACCAGCTTGCCGGGGATCATCCAGGAGGCGATGGAGCCTTCCACGTCTACCTCGAAGGCGCCCAGCACCGTCAGGTCCACATGACCGCCGCGGATCATGGCAAAGCTCTCGGCGCTGGAGAAGAAGGACGCGCCCTTGACTGCGGTGACCGTTTGCTTGCCGGCGTTGATAAGGTCCGGATCTATGGTGGCTTCGGTGGGGAATTCACCCATGCCCAGCAGGCCGTTTTCCGATTGCAGCATCACCTGCATGCCCTCGGGAATGTAGTTGGCCACCAGGGTCGGGATACCAATGCCGAGGTTGACGTAATAGCCGTCTTTAAGCTCTTTGGCGACGCGCTGGGCCAGTTGTTCTCTTGAAAGTGCCATGGCGTTCTCCCTTATGCCTGCTTCACTGTGCGCTGCTCGATGCGCTTCTCGAAGGTACCCTTGATGATGCGGTGCACATAAATGCCCGGGGTGTGGATGTGGTCGGGATCCAGCTCGCCGGGCTCAACAATTTCTTCCACTTCCACCACTGTGATCTTACCGGCGGTGGCCATCATGGGGTTGAAGTTGGCGGCGGTCTTGCGGAACACCAGGTTGCCCATGGTGTCGGCCTTCCAGGCGCGGATCAGCGCAAAATCGGCGGTCAGGGATTCTTCCAGCACATAGTGACGGCCCTTGATCTCGCGGGTTTCCTTGCCTTCGGCCACCGGGGTGCCGTAACCGGTGGCGGTGAAGAAGGCGGGGATCCCGGCGCCGCCGGCACGGATTTTCTCGGCCAGGGTGCCCTGGGGGGTGAGGATCACGTTCAGTTCGCCGCTCAGCATCTGCTTTTCAAAGGTGGCGTTCTCGCCCACGTAGGAAGCAATCATTGTGCTGATTTGCTTGTTTTGCAGCAGCAGACCCAGGCCGAAATCATCGACGCCGGCGTTGTTGGAGATGGCGGTCAGGCCCTTGACGCCCATTTGCACCATCTTGTTGATCAGGCCCTCGGGAATGCCGCAGAGGCCAAAGCCACCGACCATGATGGTCATGTCATCTGTAAGGCCCGCCAGGGCCTGGTCGTAGCTGTCGACGACCTTGTAGAGTCCTGCCATTGTTGTTTCCTTATATTTGGCTTATCTGGCGGTGGTGCTGTGCCACCACCGCCGCTTATTGATTCTGATTCTTTTGTAAAGCGCTTGCTCAGCTCTGTGCCGTTTTAACCCAAAGCGCGGGCGACCTTGGAGCCGCTGGCTTTGCCCAGCGCCTGGCTGATGGCATTACCGGCCGCCGCAAGGCGCTTGAGATCCACGCCCGTATCTATGCCCATGCCGTGCAGCATGTAGACGAGATCTTCGCTGGCCAGATTACCCGAGGCGCCCTTGGCATAGGGACAGCCGCCGAGACCGGCCACCGAGGTATCAATCACGCTGACACCGGTTTCCAGGCAGGCGAGAATATTCGCCAGCGCCTGACCATAGGTGTCGTGGAAATGCAGCGCCAGCTTGTCCACCGGCACCCTGGCGGCCACGGCCTCGACCATTTTACGGGCCTTAAGCGGCGTGCCAACGCCTATGGTGTCACCGAGGGAGATTTCGTAACAGCCCAGTTTGTACAGAATTTCAGACACCCGCACCACTTCGCTGACGGCAATCTCGCCATCATAGGGGCAACCGAGCACGCAGGACACGTAACCGCGTACCGGCAGATTGTGTGCTTTTGCCTTTTCCATCAGCGGGATAAAGCGCTCGATTGACTCCTCTATGGAGCAGTTGATGTTCTTCTGGCTGAAGCCCTCTGAGGCGGCAGCAAAAATAGCCACTTCGGAGGCGCCGGCGTCAAGGGCCAGTTCCAGGCCCTTGAGATTGGGGGTGAGAGCGCTGTAGCGCACCCCGTCCAGCCTTTGAATGCCTTTCAGTACCTCGGCGGAATCCGCCATCTGTGGCACCCACTTGGGGGACACGAAGCTGGCGGCCTCGATGCGCTTGATACCGGCATGGGCGAGATCCTGCACCAGGGCTATTTTGGCCTCGGTGCTGACGCTTTTCTCATTTTGCAGGCCATCGCGGGGGCCCACTTCAAACAGGCTGACGCTCTTTGGCAGGGCCATATCAAGCCTCCTCGGTGAGTGACAGCAAAAGGCTGCCGTCGCTCACCAGTTCGCCGGGGGCGAAGAAGAACTCGCTCACCACACCGTCGAAGGGCGCTTCGATTGTGTATTCCATCTTCATGGCTTCCATCACCAGCAGGCCCTGACCGGCGCTGACCTGGTCACCGATGGCCACCAGATGGGCCACCACTGTGCCGTTCATCGGTGCCTTGAGCTTGTCCTCACTGCTGGCGGACTCTTCCAGCACCTGGCCCTGGATTTCACGGAAGTGGTAGCTGCCGCTCGGCAGGAACAGGGTCAGGCCATCGGCATCGGCATTGAAGCCCACCTTGCTGCGATGACCGTTGACCTCGGCCAGCAGCTGATCGCCTGAGAGGCTGCCGGATAGCACCAGTTCGCTTTCACCCAAAGGCAGGCGGAAGCTGTCGCCGTCCTGGGTTACCAGGGCGTGGCGGGTCTGATGCTCGTCGTCAATCAGGCTCACAGAATGACTGCGCAGACTGTTGAGACGGAAACCACCGAGACTGGCCCAGGGGCTGTAGGGATCCTGATTGCCTTGTTGCACTACCTGACGACTGGCGCGCAGCAAGAGTTGCAGCAGCACGGCCAGGCTGAAGGCGGTGTCGCTGTCGTCGCGGCTGCCGCCTATCAGCGCCTCACCGTAGCGGCCGATAAAGTCGGTGCTGAAGTCGGCGGAGGCGAAGGCCGGATGCTCGGCGATATTGCTCAGGAATTCGATGTTGTGCTTGAGGCCGCTGATGCGGTAGCTCTCCAGCGCCCCCAGCAGGCGTGACAGTGCCCGCGAGCGGTTTTCATCCCAAACGATAAGCTTGGCAATCATGGGGTCGTAAAAGTTGGAGATCACATCATTTTCACGCACGCCAGAGTCGATGCGCACATGGCGGCTATGCTCGGGTTCGCGCAGGAAGGTGAGCTTGCCGCTGGCGGGCAGGAACTCGTTGTTGGGATCTTCGGCGTAGATGCGCACCTCGAAGGAGTGACCGACAATCTGCACTTCGGATTGATGGAGGGGCAGGGCGCCGCCACTGGCGACGATAAGCTGCCACTTAACCAGATCCTGGCCGGTCACCATCTCGGTCACAGGGTGTTCCACCTGCAAGCGGGTGTTCATCTCCATAAAGTAGAAGCTGCCGTCCTTATCCAAAAGGAACTCAACAGTGCCGGCGCCGACATAATCGATGGCCTTGGCTGCGGCCACGGCGGCCTCACCCATTTGCTTGCGCAGGGCATCGGACAGGCCGGGAGCCGGGGCTTCCTCCACCACCTTCTGGTGGCGGCGCTGAATGGAGCAGTCACGGTCGGACAGGTAAATGGCATTGCCCTGGGTATCGGCAAACACCTGCACTTCCACGTGGCGTGGCTGACGCAGGTAACGCTCCATCAGCAGCTTGTCGTTGCCAAAGCTGGAGGCGGCCTCACGGCGGGCCGAGTCGATATTGGCCTGAATTTCGGCCTCGGACTCGACTATGCGCATGCCCTTGCCGCCGCCACCGTAGGCGGCCTTGATCAGCAGCGGGAAACCGATGGCCTTGGCCTGGGCCACCAGGGTGGCATTGCTTTGGTCATCACCGTGGTAACCGGGCACCAAAGGCACACCGGCCTTTTCCATGATGAGCTTGGCGGCACTCTTGCTGCCCATGGCGTCGATGGCGTCGGAGCCCGGGCCCACAAAGGCGATGCCCTTGGCTTCACACAGGCGGGCAAAGTCGGCGTTTTCCGACAGGAAGCCGTAGCCGGGGTGGATGGCCTGGGCACCGGCCTTGAGGGCGATATCCACTATCAGCTCGCCGCGCAGGTAAGACTGGGCCGGGGCGCTTTCACCCAGGTAGAAGGATTCGTCGGCCATGGCCACATGGCGGGCGTCACGGTCGGCATCGGAATAAACGGCCACGGTCTTGATGCCCATGTCCCTGGCGGTACGGATGATCCGGCAGGCAATTTCACCGCGGTTGGCAATTAACAGCTTGGTAAACATTCAGTTGGCTCCATTCACCGCGATTATCCGCGCGTCTTGTCTTTGTCCGCCACCCACGCCGGGGCACGCTTGTCGAAGAAGGCGTTCAGACCTTCCTGGCCTTCGTCACTGACCCGGATGCGGGCAATGCGCTCGCTGGTGTAATCGCGGGTGTGCTCGTCGATAACGCCGCTCTGCAGGCGGGTCAACAGGGTCTTGCACCAGGCCATACCCTGGGGGCTGTTGGCTTTAAGCAAAGCTATGATGGGCGCGGCGGCAGCCTCGAGATCCTCGGCCAGTTCACTCACCACCTGCAGCTCCAATGCCTTGACGGCATCGAAGCGCTCTGCGGTCAGCATGTAGCGGCGGCTGGCACGGTTGCCCATGGCGCGCACCACATAGGGGCTGATGACGGCGGGAATAAGACCCAGCTTCACCTCGGACAGGCAGAAACTGGCCGCCGGGGTGGCGAGGGCGATATCGCAGCAGCAGATAAGGCCGAGGGCGCCACCGTAGGCAGCACCGCCCACCAGGGCGATGGACGGCTTGGGGAAGCGGTCCAGGGTGTCCATCAGGTTCGCCAGTTCGCGGGCATCCTTGAGGTTGTCCTCAAAGTCCATGGCGGCCTGCTTGCGCATCCAGTTGAGATCGGCACCGGCGGAGAAGTGCTTGCCGGCGCTTTTCAGCACCATCAGGGCGCAGTCGCGCTCGTGGGCAAAGGCGTTGATGGCCTGGGTCATCTCGCTGATCATCAGCTCGTCGAAGGCGTTGTGCACCTCGGGGCGATTGAGGATCAGGTAGCCGACACCGTCTTTGAGTTCGCAGCGTACCGTGCTGAAGGTGGCTGACAGGGCCTCGATGGAAATCAGTTCAGTCATGGCCGTCTCCTTACATGCGGAACACGCCAAAGCGTGTGTCCTCTATGGGGGCGTTGAGGGCGGCCGACAGGGCCAGACCTACCACGTCGCGGGTCTGGGCCGGATCGATAATACCGTCATCCCACAAACGGGCGCTGGCATGGTAGGGGTGACCTTCCTTGTCGTACTGGGCAATGATAGGCGCCTTGAAGGCGGCTTCCTGCTCGGCGGTCATGGTTTCCCCCTTGCGGGCCAGACCGTCCTTGCGCACGGTTGCCAGCACGCCGGCGGCCTGCTCACCACCCATCACGGAAATGCGGGCATTGGGCCACATCCACATCATGGTGGGGTCAAAGGCGCGGCCGCACATGCCGTAGTTACCGGCACCGTAGCTGCCGCCTATGATCACGGTGAACTTGGGCACAGTGGCACAGGACACCGCGGTCACCATCTTGGCGCCGTGCTTGGCTATGCCCTCATGCTCGTACTTCTTGCCCACCATAAAGCCGGTGATGTTTTGCAGGAACAGCAGCGGGATCTTGCGCTGGCAGCAGAGTTCAATGAAATGGGCGCCTTTTTGCGCCGATTCGGAGAACAGGATGCCGTTGTTGGCCACTATGCCGACCGGATAGCCGTGGATGCGGGCAAAACCGCACACCAAAGTGGCACCGTAGTTGGCCTTGAATTCGTCAAAGTCCGAGTCGTCCACGATGCGGGCTATGACTTCCTTGACGTCGAAGGGCTTTTTCAGATCGGTGCCGACTATGCCGTACAGCTCGTTAATGTCGTACTTGGGTGGCTTGACCGGCGACAGCATCAGCTCAATCTGCTTCTTGTGATTGAGGCGTTCCACGGCGCGGCGGGCCAGCTCCAGGGCGTGCTCGTCGTTCTGGGCCAGGTGATCGGCTACACCGCTTATCTTGGTGTGCACATCGCCACCGCCGAGCTCCTCGGCGCTGACCTCTTCACCCGTGGCGGCTTTGACCAGCGGTGGTCCGGCGAGGAAGATGGTGCCCTGTTCGCGCACTATGATGGACTCATCGGCCATGGCGGGCACATAGGCGCCACCCGCGGTACACAGGCCCATCACCACGGCGATTTGGGGGATGCCCTTGGCCGACATGCGTGCCTGGTTGAAGAAGATACGGCCGAAATGGTCACGGTCGGGGAAAACCTCGTCCTGACGTGGCAGGTTGGCACCGCCCGAGTCCACCAGGTAGATGCAGGGCAGGTGGCAGCGCTCGGCAATGGCCTGGGCCCGCAGGTGTTTTTTGACTGTGATGGGGTAGTAGGTACCGCCCTTAACCGTGGCATCGTTACAGATGATCATGCACTCGACGCCGCTGACCCGGCCAATACCGGCAATGATACCGGCGGCGGGCACGTCTTCGTCATAAACGTCGAAGGCGGCGAACTGGCTCAGCTCCAGGAAGGGCGAGCCCGGGTCCAGCAGCTTGTCGACGCGGGCGCGGGGCGCCAGCTTGCCGCGGGACAGGTGACGTTCCATGGCTACGGCACCGCCGCCTTCGGCGATCTTGTGCAGCTTTTGCTGCAGATCTGCCACAAGAAAGGCCATCGCCTGTTGTTTAAGTTTGAATTCATCGCTGCGTGGATTCACGCGGGTACCGAGTTGGCTCACTGTGGGTATCCTTTTCTGGCAACTGACTGTTGGCCTGTGACGCTTCTCTTTGAAAGAGCGGCTGTCGGAGTGTGCAGGCCATGGTCGCTTATACCCGCCGGGCGGCGGGCCATAGCAATCGGGCCCCGCAGGGCCCGTTCCCTCGCTTATTTGGTCTCGTTGAACAGCTCGCGTCCGATCAGCATACGGCGGATCTCCGAGGTGCCGGCGCCGATTTCATACAGCTTGGCGTCGCGCAGCAGGCGGCCGGTGGCGTATTCGTTGACATAACCGTTACCGCCCAGCAGCTGGATGGCGTCCAGGGCCATCTTGGTTGCCAGCTCGGCGCTGTAGAGTATGGCACCGGCGGCGTCTTTACGGGTGGTTTCGCCGCGATCGCAGGCGCGGGCCACGTTGTAGACATAGGCCTTGGCAGCGTTCATGCCGGTGTACATGTCGGCCAGCTTGCCCTGGATCAGTTGGAACTCACCGATTGACTTGCCGAATTGCACCCGCTCGTGCACGTAGGGCAGCACTATGTCCATACAGGCGTTCATAATGCCCAGTGGACCGCCGGACAGCACCACGCGCTCGTAGTCCAGGCCGCTCATCAGTACCTTGACGCCCTGGTTCAGGCCGCCGAGGATGTTTTCTTCCGGTACTTCACAGTCTTCAAACACCAGTTCACAGGTGTTGGAGCCGCGCATGCCAAGCTTGTCCAGCTTCTGGGCCTGGGAGAAGCCCTTGAAGCCGCGCTCAACGATAAAGGCGGTGATGCCGTGTGGACCCTTGTCCAGCTCGGTCTTGGCGTAGATCACATAGGTGTGGGCGTCCGGGCCGTTGGTGATCCACATCTTGTTGCCGTTGAGTATGTAGCGATCGCCTTCCTTGCGGGCGTGCAGCTTCATGGACACCACGTCGGAGCCGGCATTGGGCTCGCTCATGGCCAGGGCACCAATGTGCTCACCGCTGATGAGCTTGGGCAGGTACTTGGCCTTCTGGGCCTCGTTGCCGTTTCGGTTGATCTGGTTGACGCACAGGTTGGAGTGAGCGCCGTAGGACAGGCCGATGGAGGCCGAGGCGCGGGAGATTTCTTCCATGGCCACCACGTGGGCCAGGTAGCCCATGTTGACGCCACCGAACTCTTCGCTGACCGTGATGCCCAGCAGGCCCATGTCACCCAGTACGGGCCACAGCTCGTTGGGGAAGGCGTTGTCGTGGTCTACCTTGGCGGCGATGGGCGCAATTTCGGCTTGGGCGAACTGGTACACTGCGTCGCGCAGCATATCCACGTCTTCACCGAGACCAAAATTAAGGCTAGAGTACAGTTGGCTCATGGCTTGTGTCCTGTCTGTGTAGTCGGTTGATTCTGATTATTATTGGTATTTATGGGTTCAGGCCTTGGCCTTGCCACCGTCTTCCAGGGCGGCACGGCATTGGGTTTCGGCCGAGGTCAATTCCATCAGCACCACCTTGATGTCATCCATCTGCTGTTGCAGCGCGGCCTTTTTCTCATCGATGAGATCCAGCATGGTGTGCAACTGGGAGGTGCTGCTCTTGTCGGCGTCGTAGAGTTCAAACAGGCGACGGGTCTCGGCCAGCGAGAAGCCCAGGCGCTTGCCGCGCAGAATAAGCTTGAGTCTGACCCTGTCCTTCAGGCTGTAAATGCGGGTCTGGCCGCGACGTTTGGGTTTCAGCAGACCCTGATCCTCATAAAAGCGGATGCTGCGGGTAGTGATATCAAACTCTTTTGACAGATCACTGATGGAATAACTGGTTTGTTGACTCTGGTTTGCGCTCATCTGGACACCGGTTTCTCTGGTTTTCTTGCAAGATATATGAAGTTTACGTAAAGGTAAAGCAAGTGGTCAAATCCCCTGTGGCACGCTGTCAATAGAGCTTGCCAGTTATTGTCTGTTTACCGGCGCGCCCTCGGTATCTCATCTCTGAAACGGCTGAAAAATAGGCTTTGGTCTAATGGGGTTTTTCGCATCCCGGGACAATAATGGCTTAAAAACTGACAGTGGTAGAAAGCGGCATGAGTGGCCCGCGGCGGCAGTTTGGCTGTCGTTACTGGTTCAGGCACCGCGTTACAGGAGTTCAGACAATGACAGATACACAAGCACAGGCACACACAACAAGTCCAATCCAGGATCCGGCCGAGGCAATGCGGACCGAGGCCAGCGAACAGCCGCAGACGTATTGGCGCGCTGCCGCCGAATTGCTCCATTGGGACAGCTTCCCAACCCAGATCCTCGATGACAGCCGCTCACCGCTGTATTCCTGGTACACAGATGGCGCGTTGAACAGCTGTTATAACGCCATCGATCGCCATGTTGAGGCGGGACGCGGTGAGCAAACCGCCATCCATTACGTCAGCCCGGTCACCGAGACCGCCTACAGCATCAGCTACAACGAGCTGCTCGCTCAGGTAAAACGCCTGGCGGGCTATCTTGTCAGCCAGGGCGTCCAGCGCGGTGACCGGGTGGTTATCTACATGCCCATGGTGCCGGAAACTGCCTATGCCATGCTGGCCTGCGCCCGAATCGGCGCCATACATTCAGTGGTGTTCGGTGGTTTTGCCGCCAATGAGTTGGCCAGCCGCATCAATGACGCCAAACCCGTGATGGTGCTGTCGGCCTCCTGCGGCATCGAGCCCTCCGGCGTTGTGGCCTATAAGCCCTTGCTGGACTCGGCCTTGGCCCAGGCCGGCCACAAGGTGGCCAAGTGCCTTATCCTGCAGCGCCCCCAGTATCAGGCCGAGTTGCAGCCCGGCCGCGATGCCGACTGGCAGCAGGCAATGCAAACTGCGCCCGACGCGGATTGTGTCAGCGTCAAGGCAACAGATCCGCTCTACATTCTTTACACATCAGGGACCACGGGCCAGCCCAAGGGCGTGGTGCGTGACAACGGTGGCCACGCGGTGGCGCTCGCCTGGTCGATGAAACACATTTACGACATCGAGGCCGGTGACATCTTTTGGGCCGCCTCGGACGTGGGCTGGGTTGTGGGCCATTCCTATATTGTCTATGGCCCGCTGCTGGTGGGTGCCACCACTCTGATGTACGAGGGCAAGCCAGTGGGTACCCCGGATGCCGCCGCTTTCTGGCGCACCATAGCCAAATATAAGGTGAAGAGCTTCTTCACCGCGCCGACGGCCATACGTGCCATCAAACGCGAAGATCCCGATGGCCTGCTGCTGCGCGGCGTGGATTTGGGCTGTCTCAAGCAAATGTTTCTTGCCGGTGAGCGCTGCGATCCCGACACCCTGATCTGGGCCCAGCAGCAGCTTGGCAAACCCGTGATAGATCACTGGTGGCAGACAGAAACCGGTTGGCCCGTGGCCTGCAATCTGATGGGGGTGGCCCAGCTGCCAATCAAGCCCGGTTCTCCCGCACGACCTGTGCCCGGCTATCAGGTGCAGGTGCTCGATGAGTCCGGCAAGCAGGTGGCCGCCGGTGATTACGGCAATGTGGTGATCAAGTTGCCGCTGCCGCCCGGTGCCCTGCCGACCCTGTGGCAAAATGACCAGCGTTATATCGATAGCTACCTGTCCATGTATCCCGGCTATTACCTGACCGGTGACGCAGGCTACATGGATGAGGACGGTTATCTGTACATCATGAGCCGCATCGACGATGTGATTAATGTCGCGGGGCACAGACTGTCCACCGGTCGCTTCGAAGAGGTGTTGTGCCAACATCCGGCGGTGGCCGAGGCCGCTGTGATAGGTGTCGAGGATAAACTCAAGGGCCAGGTGCCCCTGGGGCTGGTGGTGCTGAAAAATGGCGTCACTCTGGGCGATGATGAACTCAGGCAACAGCTGGTGGCCCTGGTGCGCAGTGAAATTGGCCCGGTGGCAGCCTTTAGGCTGGTGAGCGCCATCCCCAAGCTGCCCAAGACCCGTTCCGGTAAGATTTTGCGCGCCACCATGCGCAAGATTGCCGACAATCAGGCCTATACGGTTCCTGCCACCATTGAAGATCCCGCCACCCTGGAGCTGGTGCGCCATGTGCTCGGCAAACTGGGTTATGCGGACTCCCAGGTGAAAGAGCACAGGTGAAAGAGCACAGGTGAAAGAGCACAGGTGAAAGAGCACAGCTGATTTTCTCAGTCTTCCTCCTGGTGCCGCCGCCCGAATTCAGTCTAGGGACGGCGGCACTTTTTTATCCCCCGCGCGGCTGCAAACTTGCCGCCAACAACGGCTGTTTTGCCTATTCCTCTGCCGGGTTGTGAGATCCGGCTCCGCTGCTTAGGCTTAAATGTCGGTGTGCATGGCAGCCAATTCAAACGTATGCAAGATAACGGTTTGCTGGTAATTAACTTACATTGGCACGTATAATCGCCGCCAACTATAAAGGTGCCCGTTTGAGCGGGCGCCGTCTCTGTGACCCGTGGAATAGAACAATGCAACAGCACGCAGCTCTCGCAGACATTGGGGTTATCGGCCTCGGTGTCATGGGCAAGAACCTTGCCCTCAACATAGTCGACAATGGTTACCGTGTGGCCGCCTTTGACCTGGACCAGGCCAAGGTTGAGGCCGCTGTTTCCCAGGCCGCCACTGAAGTGCCGGGGCGCGCCCAAGTCCTTGTTGGTTGTAATAATATTACCGAATTGTTGGCAAGTCTCAGCAAGCCCAGGCTGCTGCTCTTGTCGGTGCCCGCCGGCAGTCCGGTGGACGGTGTCTGTGACGCCCTGCTCCAGGCAGGCATAGAGGCCGATGACATAGTCATAGACACGGGCAACAGCCTGTGGACCGACACAGTTGCCCGTGAACGCCACTATCAAGGCAAGCTGGTATTTTTCAGCTCGGCGGTCTCCGGCGGTGAAGTGGGCGCCCGTTTCGGTCCTTCCCTGATGCCGAGCGGCAGCGAGGCCGCCTGGCAACGCCTGGCTCCCATCTGGCGCGCCATCGCCGCCAAGGTGGACCCGCAAACCGGTCTGCCCCTGGTGCGCCTTGAGCCCGGTAACCCGGTGCGTGAAGGTGAGCCCTGCGCCGCCTACATTGGCCCCGCCGGTGCCGGCCACTATGTGAAGATGGTGCATAACGGTATCGAATATGCCGACATGCAGCTCATTTGCGAGGCCTACCAGTTGCTGAGCCAGGTGCTGGGCCTCAGTGCCACCGAAGTGGCCGATATCTTCCAGCGCTGGAACCAGGGCAAGCTCAACAGCTACCTGATGGAAATCAGCGCCGAAGTGCTGCGCCAGCAGGATCCCCTGAGCGGCAAACCCCTGGTGGAAATGATCCTCGACAAGGCGGGCCAGAAGGGCACAGGCCTGTGGACAGCAGTCTCAAGTTTGCAGGTGGGATGCCCGGCGCCAACCATAGCCGAGGCCGTTTATGCCCGCGCCCTGTCGAACCAGAAGCCGCTGCGCCAGACTCTGGCGACCCGCCTCAAGGGTGCTGAGCCCATGGGACAGGTGGAGGCCGAAGCCTTTATCGCGGATCTGGAACAGGCCCTGTATTGCGCCAAGATTTGCTGCTATACCCAGGGCTTCCAGTTGATGGCCATGCACGCCAAAGAGCAGGGCTGGACCCTGGATTTCCGCGCCATCGCCAGCATCTGGCGCGCCGGCTGCATCATACGCGCCACCTTCCTGCAATCCATCATGTCGGCCTTTGAGGCCGAGCCGCAGCTGAGCAATCTGCTGCTGGATGAGCGTTTTGCCTCGGCACTGAACCAGTCGCAGCAGGCCTGGCGCCGCCTGGTGTCCGGTGCCGTGCTCGCCGGGGTACCTGCACCCTGCATCACCTCGGCACTGGCTTATTACGACGGCTACCGCTGTGAAACCCTGCCGGCGAACCTGTTGCAGGGCCAGCGGGATTACTTCGGTGCCCACAGCTTTGAGCGCACCGATACCCCGGCGGGGGAGAAATATCACCTCAACTGGAGCAGCCCCAAGCGTGAGTTGGTAAAACTCTGACGGCAAAAAGGTTGAACAAGAAAAAGGCTTCCCTCGGGGAAGCCTTTTTTGTGTTGCCCAGCTTATCAGCCCTTGGCGAGCACTATCAGTAAACCTGCGCAAAACAGCAGACTGAAAATCAGCGTCAGGCGGGCGGTGCGCCCCAGCAGCGGATTGAGGTCGGCGCCGCTCAGCTCGGCAAATTCCCGCGCCAGACGGCGGGCTATGATGAGCGACAGTCCGGCGAGAAACACCGGCCAGCCCGGTAACAGCCCCATCAGGAAACCACCGATTATGATGCCAAAGGGCAGGTACAGCAGGGCCTGATAGAGGATCCTCGCTTGGGCCTCACCCAGACGCACCGCCAGGGTGCGCTTGCCGGCCCGCTCGTCTGTGACCATGTCACGGGTGTTGTTGACCAGCATGATGGCGGCATTGAGTGACCCTATGGCCGTGCCCAGTAACCAGGCCTCCAGGTTGGTGTGTCCGGCCTGCAGAAAATAACTGCCGACCACGGCCACCCATCCGAAAAACACCAGCGCTGCCACTTCCCCCAGACCGTGTGATGCCAGCGGGTAGGGGCCGCCGCTGTAACCCAGGGCTGCCAGCATGGAAGCCGCCGCCAGCAGGGCTATGGGCAGGCCACCGTGCCAAATCAGGATACCGCCGACCGCCAGTGCAGCCAGCAGGCTGGCTATCATGGCCAGGCGCACCTTGTGGGGCGCTATCAGGCCGCTCTGGCTGACCCGCACCGGCCCCAGTCTGTCTTCGGTGTCTATGCCGTGTTTGAAATCGAAATAATCGTTGGCCAGATTGACCGCCACCTGCAGCAGCAGGGCGCAGACAAGGGACGCTATGGCTATGCCAACATGAAAGCTCTCCAGCCCCAATGCCAGGGCGTTGCCTACCAAGAGTGGACCTATGGCGGCGGGCAGGGTACGGGGCCGTATGGCCAGGAACCAGGGATTCATCGCGGGGCGAATGTCCTTATTTAATGGCTAAAGGCGCTTAGCATAACAAGTTTTGGCGTCCTTGTGAGCTGGATCTGTTATTGATAAAGCCACTGTATCTTCATGGTTATTTTGTAACCAGTGTCAAGGTTTTACCCGGGGGCCTGTGCTTTATTTGGCTTGAGGATTCCAGTGAAGGAGCAGACTCATGCGTTTTGACAATCAGCGGGCACTTATCAGCGGTGCCGCGGGTGACCTGGGACGGGCCTGTACGCTGGCGCTGGCGGAGCGGGGGGCGACCCTGGTGTTGGTTGACAGACCCGAAGCCGCCGAGAACATGGCCTATTTGCGCCAGTCCCTGGCGACCCTGGGCTGTGAGCCCAGATGCATCAGCCTGGATCTGGCCGACAGCCAGGCCGTTGCTGCCATGGCCGAAGAGGTGCTGGCAGAAGGCCCGGTGGATCTCCTGCTCAACAGCGCGGGCATTCGTGTTGCCAAACCCTTTGGCCAGCTGACCCTGGCCGATTGGCGCGCTCAGATGGCGGTGGATCTCGATGCCGCTTTCCTGCTGACCCAGGCATTCTGGCCCGGCATGTTGGCACGCAAATATGGCCGGGTACTGATGATGAGCGCTGCCACCGCGCTGTTCGGCGATCCCGATATGTGTGCCTATGGCAGCGCCAAGGCCGCGCTGCTGGGCCTGACCGCCAGCCTGGCCAAAGAGGGCGCCGAGCACAATGTCCATGTCAACAGCCTGAGCGCCCTCGCCGCTACCTCGATGACGGCCGGTCATTTGGCGCCCCAGGTGCAGGAGCTGTTTCCCAAGGAGCTGTGCACCGCCGCCATGCTGTTCCTGCTCGGTTGTAAGGCGCCTAACGGCCATCACCTGCAGGCCGCGGGCGGCAGTATCAGCGAACTGTGCCTGGCGGAATATCGCCATCTGTATCTGCTGCCCGAGCAGCGCACGCCGGAAATCCTCGCCCAACGTTGGGGCGACATAGTCCGAGCCTATCCGGTACTGGAACACGGCAGTGGTGAGGAGCAGACTCTGGCGCTGGCGCGCCGTGCCGCCCGGGAAATGGGCGTCAGCATTGACTGACGGCTGTGGGAGCGCGGCTCCGCTCCTCTGGTCAGTGGGGGCTCATGTCTGATAATCTTGGTTAATCCAAGGTTTAGCTGTGAGTTGCCATGAGTCAGGTATTGAACGACCTAGTGTCTTTGTTGTCCCTGGAACAGCTGGAAATCGGCCTGTACCGGGGCCAGAGCCAGGATCTGGGTTTTGGCCATGTGTTCGGCGGCCAGGTGATGGGCCAGGCCCTGAGCGCCGCCCGCCAGACTGTGGATCCCGAACGCAAGGTGCATTCGCTCCATTCCTACTTCCTGCGTGCCGGCGATGAGAAACTGCCCATAGTCTATGACGTGGAGATCATGCGCGACGGCGGCAGTTTCAGTGCCCGCCGGGTCAAGGCGGTGCAAAAGGGTCGGCCCATCTTCTACATGACCTGCTCCTTCCAGACCCCGGAAGAGGGGTTTTCCCACCAGCAGACCATGCCCCAGGTGCCGGGCCCCGAAGGCTTGCTGAATCAGCAGGAGCTGGCCATGACCCTGAGGGACAAGGTGCCGGCCAAAATGCTGGAAAAATTCATGGCCGATGCGCCGATTGAGATGCGCCTGGTGGCCCCCCACAGCGCCGTGGCGCCGGCATCACGGGAACCGAACCGCTACGTGTGGCTCAGGGCCAACGGCGACCTGCCCCAGGACAGCTGCATGCACGATTACCTGCTGGCCTATGCCTCCGATTTCAATTTTCTGGTGACCGCCGCCCAACCCCACGGGGTGTCTTTTTTGACGCCGGGGATGCGGATGGCCACCATAGATCATGCCATGTGGTTCCACCGTCCGGTCGATATTGGCCAGTGGTTGCTGTACAGTATCGACAGCCCCAATGCCAGCGGCGGCCGGGGCTTCGTTAAAGGGCATTTTTTCAATCGCCAAGGTGAATTGGTGGCATCGGCAACCCAGGAGGGACTGATGCGAATGGTAAAGGATAAATAAATGAAATTGTTGCAAACCCTGTGGCTTGGCCTGGCATTGTTGTTCTTGGGGGGCTGTGTCACCGTTGAGCCGCCAAAGCCTGTGATAGTCAATGGTGCCGCCGGCTATCTGGAGAAGCTGTTGTTGCCGCCGGACAGCAATATCACCATTGCCATCATAGATTTGGACACGCCCGGCGTGATTGTGGCCCAGAAGAGCTTCAACATAGTGCGTGCGCCCGTGCCCTTTAAATTCATATTGCCGGCGGAAACCGTCGATAAAGGCATCAACTATGGCGTGGTGGCCATGATAAAAAATCAGGGCAGGGTGCTGTTCCAGACCTATGATCGCTTCCCGGTGATCAGCAACGACAAGTACACCACGGAAGTCATAATGCGGGCCGTGGCCAATCCCTGAACCGCTTGCCATCCATGTCTCCCTTAGACCTGCGGCTGCTTACCCTGGTGGCCGACTGTCCGCTGCGGATGCGGGCCCTCAGGCATGCCGCGGCCGTCATGGCTGATGCCGGCATCGGGGACTGGTATCTTGCGGCCGGCGCGATTCGCAATCTGGTGTGGGACCAGTTGCACGGTTTTGTCAGCCCAGTGCCGGCGGATCTTGACCTTATCTACTTCAACACCCCGGACGGCGACATTGAGTTGGAGCTGCAATTGCAGCAACGCCTCCTACAACTCTCGCCGGACTTACCCTGGTCGGTCAAAGATCAGGGCCGGATGCACCTGAAAAGCGGTGATGAGCCTTATCACTCCACCCTTGAGGCCATGGGCCGCTGGCCAGAGCAGGAAACCGCCATAGGGGTGCGGCTTGAGGCCGGAGGACTGCAACTGGCGGCTCCCTTTGGACTTGAGTCCCTGTTTGACCTCAGGCTCAGCCCCAATCCGGCGCGCCCCCTGGCGCTGTTTCACTCCCGTCTGCAAGCCAAGCGCTGGCTTGTGCAATACCACCTGCTGCGCGCCCTTTCTGTGGCGGCCGATTAAGCTCTTCCAACATTCCTCTGTGGCTATTGTTCCGCGGCAACGGACGCCTTTTCACTGTGACAAGGATTTCGTGAAGATGCCGTATGTCAGCCGGTTACCGGCCGAGTTCAGCCTCTGAATTTGTGATCTGATTCATGGGCTCATTACCCCAAACTGGGTATCAGATCCTGAATTGATTTGGATCAAGAAAAAAATGCAAACACTCTGGCAGGGTAGCCGTCATTCGAACGGGATCAGCCCAAAAATAACCCGGGCGCCCAATAAATAAGCCCAAGTGGCCAAATGGAGATTGATGATGAAAAAGAGCACCCTGTCTGCTGTTATCGCCGCCACCCTGCTGAGTGCAGCCCCTGCCATGGCCCACCAGGCCGGAGATATCCTGGTCCGTGCCGGTGTTGCTACCGTAGCCCCCAATGAGTCCAGCCCAGTGGTGGCCGGTGTGGCCGAATTTGGCGTCAGTAACAACACCCAGCTGGGTTTGAACTTTGGTTACATGCTGACCGACAACTGGGCGGTGGAACTGCTGGCAGCCACACCTTTCTCCCACGATGTCAGCCTGGGTGCCCTGGGTAAGATTGCCGAAACCAAACACCTGCCACCCACACTGATGGCCCAGTACTACTTTGGCAACGCCAAGTCCAATGTCCGTCCTTATGTGGGCTTTGGTATCAACTACACCAACTTCTATGACACCAATTTCACCAACGATCTGGATGGTGCCCTGACCGATCTGAGCCTGAGCACCTCTTTGGGCTGGGCCGCCCATGCCGGTCTGGATTACCAGTTGAACGACAAATGGATGCTGAACGCCTCCGTGTGGTACGCCAAGATTGATACCGATGTGAAGTTCAAGCTGGCCGGTGAAGCGGTCAAGGTTAACACCGACATCGACCCTTGGGTCTACATGGTCAGCGTTGGCTATAGCTTCTAAGCAAATTACTGACTGAAAAGGGCGCCTGCGGGCGCCTTTTTTATTGCCCGGTACGGGAGGGCTACTGGCGGGGCAAAAGCAGAATACTATTCAAGTTGGCGGTATAGACATCCAGATGTCTTGGTGTATGATTGTGGCATTAAGGGGCCAAGGCCCTGGTTTTAGGTGAAAGAGGCACACAGCACTATGCCGGTAAAAATTCCCGATAACCTGCCGGCGGCAGGGATACTGGAGTCGGAAAATATTTTCGTCATGTCCGAGACCCGGGCGGCGCACCAGGACATCAGGCCGATGAAGGTGTTGGTCCTGAATCTGATGCCCAACAAGATAGAGACAGAGACCCAGCTGCTGCGACTGCTTGGCAACACGCCGCTGCAGGTGGATGTGGAGCTGCTGCGCATTCACGACCGCGAGTCCAGGCACACGCCGCTGGATCATATGAACACCTTCTACCGCGATTTCGAGCAGGTGCGGCACAAGAATTACGATGGCCTTATCATCACGGGGGCGCCCCTGGGGCAATTGGACTTTGCCGAGGTGGAATACTGGGATCATATCCGTGAAATCATCGACTGGTCCCAGCAACACGTGACCTCAGTGCTGTTCCTGTGCTGGGCGGCCCACGCCGGCCTGTATCACCTTTACGGGGTGGAAAGGCGGATATTGGCAAGCAAACGTTCCGGCGTGTTCAACCATCGTCGCAGCCTGCAACACTTTCCGCTGCTGCGGGGCTTTGACGATGAGTTCTTTGCACCCCATTCCCGCTATGCCGAGATCCCCCTGGCCGAACTGCAGCGCCATCCCGCGCTCAACGTGCTGGCCGAATCCGATGAGGCAGGGGCCTATCTGGTGCTCAGCAAGGACAATCGCAATCTGTTCGTGATTGGTCATCCCGAGTATCAAAAATCCACTTTGGGTGATGAATATCAAAGAGATACCTTGGCGGGTCTCAACCCCTCAGTGCCGCTGAATTACTTCAGAAACGACGATCCCGCGCAGGAGCCCGTAGCCCGCTGGCACAGCCATGGCAGCCTGCTGGTGAGCAACTGGCTCAATTACTATGTGTATCAACTCACCCCCTACGATTTGTCCGATATGAGTGCCAAGACCCCCTGGGAATCCAAGGTCTGATATTACCCCTTCGGCGGCGGCCCGATTGCCGGGCCGCCCGCATCCTTAAGCCCCGCTATGGGCTGCGTTCGCTGTAAGCAAACTGTAAATACAGAGTGACAATATAAGCCTGAGAAATGCGGCTCATTAGACCAATTACTACTTGCTTTACGTTCGCGTAAACGTCAGAGTGCAGATATTGGGCCGCCATCCCTTGGCGGCAGTGTGTTTGCGACGCCCGGACCCAGCTCCGGCGCCGGTTAGTCAATCTGGAGTGTGAAATGAGTGTAACTGATCAGGATATCGTCATTGTTGCGGCGAAACGTACCGCCATGGGTGGCTTTCAGGGCAGTCTGGCCTCTGTGCCATCGCCCAAACTGGCAGCCACTGCGGTCAAGGGCCTGCTGGATGCCACGGGCGTTGCCGGTGAGCAGGTTGATGAACTCCTGATGGGCTGTGTGTTGCCGGCCGGTCTTGGTCAGGCGCCTGCCCGTCAGGCCGCTCTGGGTGCCGGTTTGCCCCTGTCCGTCGGTGCCACCACGGTTAACAAGGTGTGCGGCTCTGGCATGAAAACCGTGATGCTGGCCCACGACCTCATCAAGGCCGGCAGTGCCGAAGTGGTGATCGCCGGTGGTATGGAGAGCATGAGCCAGGCACCTTACCTGCTGGATAAGGCCCGCGGCGGTATGCGCATGGGCCACGGCAAGGTGATGGACCATATGTTCCTCGACGGTCTGGAAGACGCCTACACAGGTGGTGCCATGGGCACCTTCGCCCAGAAAACCGCCGATGACTTCGGCCTGACCCGTGAAGCCATGGACGCCTTTGCCCTGAGCTCACTGGAAAAAGCCAATGCGGCCATCAGTTCAGGTGCCTTTGAAGCCGAAATCGTGCCCGTGACCGTATCCGGTCGCGGTGGCGACGTGGAAGTTAAAATCGACGAGCAGCCAGGCAATGCCAAGCCGGAGAAGATCCCGGCCCTGCGTCCGGCCTTCGCCAAAGACGGCACCATCACAGCCGCCAACTCTTCCTCCATCTCAGATGGCGCCGCGGCGCTGATGCTGATGAGCCGTGCCAAGGCCAGTGAACTGGGTCTGGAGGTTATGGCGACCATCAAGGGTCACAGCACCCACGCCCAGGAGCCATCCATGTTCACCACTGCGCCCGTCAGCGCCATGGCCAATCTGCTGGCCAAGCTGGGCTGGAACAAGGACGAAGTGGATCTGTATGAAATCAACGAAGCCTTCGCCATGGTGACCATGCTGGCCATCAGCGAGCTGGGCCTGGATGGGGCCAAGGTGAACGTCAACGGCGGTGCCTGTGCTCTGGGCCACCCAATCGGTTGTTCCGGTGCCCGTCTGCTGGTGACCCTGATCCACGCCCTCAAGGCCCGTGGCCTCAAGCGCGGTATGGCGTCTCTGTGCATTGGCGGCGGCGAAGCCACCGCACTGGCCATAGAGATCTGATAACCGGCGCTGACAGCGACTAGACTCAACAAGACCGGCCTGCGGCGAGAACCAATAATGATTCCAGGGTTCAGCCGCGGCCATCAGCTTAACCTCGACTCTCAAAGGGAAGCGATATGACCACTCAAGTTAAACATTACATCGGCGGCGAATTTACTCCAGGTACCGGCGATCGCGTTATCACAGTGACCAACCCGGCCAACAACGAGGCCATTGCCCAGATCAACTGCGCCACCGATGCCGAAGTGCACGGTGCCATTGCCAGCGCCAAGGAAGCCTTCAAGACCTGGAAAGAAGTACCTGTGTCCGAGCGCGCCCGGGTAATGCTGCGTTACCAGCACCTGCTGAAAGAGCACCACGACGAGCTGGCCACCATTCTGGCCAAGGAAACCGGCAAGACCTTCGACGACGCCAAGGGCGACGTCTGGCGCGGTATCGAAGTGGTTGAGCACGCCTGTAACATCGCTTCCCTGCTGATGGGTGAAACCGTTGAGAACGTAGCCCGCTCCATAGACACCTATTCCTACATCCAGCCCCTGGGTGTGTGCGCCGGTATCACGCCGTTTAACTTCCCGGCGATGATCCCCCTGTGGATGTTCCCCCTGGCCATTGCCTGCGGTAACACCTTCGTGCTCAAGCCTTCCGAGCAGGATCCCATGACCCCACAACGTCTGGTGGAACTGTTTGAACAGGCCGGTGCGCCAAAAGGCGTGCTGCAACTGGTACACGGCGACAAGACTGCTGTGGATATACTGCTGCGCCATGAAGACATCAAGGCCATTTCCTTCGTCGGCTCTGTGGGCGTGGGTCAATACATCTACAAGACAGGTACCGACCACCTGAAGCGCGTACAGGCCTTTGCCGGTGCCAAGAACCACTGCGTGATCATGCCCGATGCCAACAAGCAGCAAGTGATCAACAACCTGGTGGGTGCCTCTGTGGGCGCTGCCGGTCAGCGCTGTATGGCCCTGTCGGTTGCCGTGTTCGTCGGTGAAGCCAAAGAGTGGATCCCCGAGCTGCGTGATGCCATCGCCAAGGTCCGTCCCGGCCTGTGGGATGACAAGGAAGCCGGCTACGGCCCGCTGATCAGCCCCGCCGCCAAGGCCCGGGTACTCAAGCTGATTGAACAGGGTAAGGCAGAAGGCGCCGACTGTCTGCTGGATGGCTCCGACTTCACAGTCCCCGGCTACGAGTCCGGCAACTGGGTTGGCCCCACCATGTTCGACAAGGTGACCACTGACATGAGCATCTACAAGGAAGAGATCTTCGGCCCCGTGCTGTGCTGCATGGAAGCCGAGTCCCTGGATGCGGCCATCGAGCTGGTGAACGCCAGCCCCTACGGTAACGGCACTTCCATCTTCACCGCCTGTGGCGCTGCGGCCCGCAAGTACCAACACAATATCGAAGTGGGTCAGGTGGGTATCAACGTGCCTATCCCTGTGCCGCTGCCATTCTTCTCCTTCACCGGTTGGAAGGGCAGCTTCTACGGCGATCAACACGCCTATGGCAAGCAGGCGGTTCGTTTCTACACCGAAACCAAGACCATCACAGCCCGCTGGTTTGAGTCCGATATTCCAAGCGGCCCCAACATGACCATCACCCTGCGTTAATCGCGGACTTTCATCCACACGCATAGGCCGGCAGCATTGCCGGCCTGACACATTAAGTGACCCCAGAGTCACGGGAGTTCCAGATGGATTTCAATTTAAACGAAGACCAACGCCAGTTTGCCGATCTGGCCCGCCAGTTTGCCGCCGAAGAGCTGGCCCCCTTTGCCGCCAAGTGGGATGAAGAACACCACTTTCCGAAAGACGTGATCCAAAAGGCCGGTGAGCTGGGCTTCTGCTCGCTCTATTCCCCCGAGTCCGAGGGCGGCATGGGCCTGTCCCGTCTCGACGCCTCGATCATTTTCGAAGAGCTGGCCATGGGCTGTACCGCCACCACAGCCATGCTGACCATACACAACATGGCCACCTGGATGGTTACCACCTGGGGCAGCGAGTCCCTGCGCGCCGAGTGGTCCGAAGCCCTGACCACGGGTCAGAAGCTGGCCTCCTACTGCCTGACCGAACCCGGTGCCGGCAGCGACGCCGCATCCCTGGCCACCAAGGCCGTGCGCGAGGGCGACGAGTATGTGATCAACGGCAGCAAGATGTTTATCTCAGGCGCCGGTGCCACCGAACTCTTGGTGGTGATGTGCCGTACCGGTGAGGCCGGTCCCAAGGGGATCTCCGCCATCGCCATTCCCGCCGATGCCGAAGGCGTGATCTACGGCAAGGCCGAGGACAAGATGGGCTGGAACGCCCAGCCAACCCGTCTCATCACCTTTGAAAACGTACGCGTCCCGGTGGCCAATCTGCTGGGTGAAGAAGGCCAGGGCTTTACCTTCGCCATGAAGGGCCTGGACGGCGGCCGTATCAATATCGCCACCTGTTCTGTGGGTACCGCCCAGGCGGCCCTGGAGCGCTCCATCGCTTACATGAACGAGCGCAAGCAGTTCGGCAAGCCGCTGGCCGCCTTCCAGGCGCTGCAATTCAAGCTGGCCGACATGGCCACCGAGCTGGTGGCCGCCCGCCAGATGGTGCGCCTGGCCGCATTCAAGCTGGACAACAAAGATCCCGAAGCCACGGCCTATTGCGCCATGGCCAAGCGTTTTGCCACCGATGTGGGCTTCGCCGTCTGTGACGCCGCGCTGCAAATTCACGGTGGTTACGGCTACATCCGTGAGTACCCACTGGAGCGTCATTTCCGCGATGTGCGGGTACACCAAATTCTTGAAGGCACCAATGAAATTATGCGCCTGATCATCTCCCGTCGCCTGTTGGACGAGAGTGCCGGCTCTATACTGTAAGAAGGCCATAATTGACGGACTTTTCAGTCCACCCCAAGAGATAAGGAGAAGCACATGTCATACATCAAGGAACGCATTGAAGGTCATACCGCCATATGGACCATCAGCAATCCGCCGGCCAATACCTGGACCGCGGACAGTCTGGGTGAGCTTAAGACCAAGGTCATAGCGCTCAACCACAACAAAGATATTTATGCTCTGGTGCTGACCGGTGAAGGCGAGAAGTTTTTCTCCGCCGGTGCCGATCTCAAGCTGTTTGCCGACGGCGACAAAGACAACGCCCAGGCCATGGCCGATCACTTCGGTCAGGCCTTTGAAACCCTGAGCGGCTTCCGCGGTGTGTCCATCGCTGCCATCAATGGCTACGCCATGGGCGGTGGCCTGGAAGTGGCCCTGGCCTGCGATCTGCGCATTGCCGAAGAGCAGGCCGTAATGGCACTGCCTGAAGCCACAGTGGGCCTGTTGCCCTGCGCCGGTGGCACCCAGAACCTGACCGCCCTGGTGGGCGAGGGCTGGGCCAAGCGCATGATCCTCTGCGGTGAACGCCTCGACGCCGCCAAGGCCCTGAGCCTGGGTTTGGTGGAAGAAGTGGTGCCGACCGGTGAATCCCTGAATGCCGCCATTGCCCTGGCTGCCAAGGTCGCCAAGCAGAGTCCCTCTGCGGTCAAGGTGTGTAAGCAGCTGATCCAAAGTGGTCGCAACATGCCCCGTAACCAGGCACTGCCTCTGGAGCGCGAGCTGTTCGTCAGTTTGTTTGATACCGAAGATCAGGCCGAGGGCGTCAATGCCTTCCTGGCAAAACGCGCTCCGGCGTGGAAAAACTGCTAAGGAGGCGCCGTGTCACAACAGAAAGTGATTTTCCAGACCCTGGGCACTGCCTCGGGCAAGTTAATCGGGGTGGCGACCCTCAATGTGGAAGCCGCCCTCAACGCCCTGGATCTGGATATGGTGCGGGCCCTGACGGGCCAGCTCCAGGCCTGGCATAACGACAGCAATATCGCCATGGTGTTGCTGGACGGTGCCGGTGACAAGGCCCTGTGTGCCGGTGGTGATGTGCGTGCCCTGTATAACGCCAGCAAGGAAAACCCCGGCAGCACAGAGACCCTGGCCAAGACCTTCTTCGAAGAGGAATACCGCCTCGATTGCCTGATCCACAATTTCGGCAAACCTATCCTGGTGTGGGGCGATGGCATAGTCATGGGTGGCGGCCTGGGCCTGATGGCCGGTGCCAGTCATAGAGTGGCCACCGAGCGCTCGCGCATTGCCATGCCCGAGGTCACCATAGGTCTGTATCCGGATGTGGGTGGCAGCTATTTTCTGTCACGTATGCCCGGCAAACTGGGTATGTTCCTGGGGCTGACCGCCTGGCAAATGAACGGCGCCGATGCCTTCTTTGTCGGCACCGCCAATTTCTTCCTGGGCAGCAACGACAAGGAGCCCTTGATGGACGCCCTGGCCGAAGTGGCCTGGAGCGACGATGAGGCGGCCAACAGTGCGGCGCTGAGCGCCGTGCTGGAAAGCAGGCCACAGCCTGAGCAGGCAAGCGTGCTGCGCAAATACGAAGACGAGATCAACGCCCTGTGTGAGGGCAGCGTGGCCGACATCATGGCGCGCTTCGAGGCCCTGGATAACCCGGACTTTGCCCGTGCCCGCGGCGCGCTGCTGGCCGGCAGTCCCCTCAGTGTGCAGCTTATCTGGCGTCAGGCACAGCTGGACAAGGGCATGAGCCTGGAAGATTGCTTCCGCTGGGAGCTGGGGGTCAGCGTCAACTGCTGTGCCCTGGGTGACTTTGTTGAAGGGGTGCGCGCCCTGCTGATAGACAAGGACAGGAACCCAAGCTGGCAGTTTGCCCATGCCACAGAGGTCAGCGACGAGGCCATAGCCAAACTGCTGACCGCGCCCTGGTCAGCCGAGGCTCACCCATTGGCCGATCTCTGAGGCCCAACCCGACGATGAAACCACCGCAACAGCGGTGGTTATCCCTATAAGGAGTCAGTGATGACAAAGATTGCGTTTATTGGTCTGGGAAATATGGGCGGCCCTATGGCTGCCAATCTCATCAAGGCGGGCCACAGCCTGCAGGTGTTCGATTTGATGCAAAGCGCCATGGCCACCCTGGCACAAGCCGGTGCCAAGGCCTGTGACAGCGCCATTGAAGCCGCCACCGGTGTCGATGTGGTGATCACCATGTTGCCGGCCGGCAAGCATGTACGTGGTCTGTATTTGGGCAATGGCGCTACCCAGGGCCTGATAGAGGTGGTGAATCCCGGCACCTTGCTGATAGACTGCTCCACCATTGATGCCGGCAGTGCCCGCACAGTGGCAGAAGCTGCCGCCGCAAAAGGCCTGGAATTTATCGACGCCCCCGTATCCGGTGGCACCGCAGGTGCCGCGGCCGGCACCCTGACCTTTATCTGTGGAGGCACGGATTCGGCCTTCGAGCGTGCCAAACTGGTACTGGCCAACATGGGCGTGAACATATTCCACGCCGGTGGTCCAGGTGCCGGTCAGGTAGCCAAGATCTGTAACAACATGCTGTTGTCCGTACTTATGGTGGGTACCAGTGAGGCCCTGTCTCTGGGCATGGACAATGGTCTGGATCCCAAGGTGCTGTCGGACATCATCAAGGTGTCCAGTGGTGGCAACTGGACCCTGGAGAAGTACAATCCCTGCCCGGGCGTGATGGAGAATGTGCCTTCATCCAAGGGTTATCAGGGCGGCTTTATGGTGGATTTGATGGTCAAGGATCTTGGCCTGTCCCAGGAAGCGGCGCTGGCGAGTCAATCAAGCACCCCCATGGGCGCCTTGGCCCGCAGCCTGTACGTGTCCCATGCCAGGGCCGGCAATGGCAAGCGTGACTTCTCCAGTATTTTTGAACAATTTGCCAAAAGCGAAGAAAAAAAGGGATAAGCAATGGATATTCAGGGTAAGGTTGTTGTTATCACCGGTGGTGCCGGTGGTCTGGGACTGGCCATGGCACACAGCCTGGCCAAGGCCGGCGCCAAGCTGGCACTGATCGACGTGGATCAGGACAAGCTGGAGCGCGCCTGTGCCGAGCTGGGTGACGCCACCGAAGTCCAGGGCTATGCCCTGGACATCACAGACGAAGAAGACGTGGTGGCCGGTTTCCGCTACATCCTCGAAGACTTCGGCGCGGTCAACGTGCTGGTGAACAACGCCGGTATTTTGCGCGACGGCATGCTGATCAAGGCCAAAGACGGCCAGGTAACAGACAGAATGTCACTGGATCAGTTCCAGTCGGTGATCAACGTTAACCTGACCGGTACCTTCCTCTGTGGCCGCGAAGCTGCCGCCGCCATGATCGCTTCTGATCAGAGTGGTGTCATCATCAACATCTCCAGCCTGGCCCGTTGCGGCAACATGGGCCAGAGCAACTATTCCGCCTCCAAGGCCGGTGTGGCTGCCATGGCTGTGGGTTGGGCCAAGGAGCTGGCGCGCTACAATATTCGCGCAGCCGCCGTGGCGCCCGGTGTGATTGCCACCGAAATGACCGCGGCCATGAAGCCCGAGGCGCTGGAGCGTCTGGAGAAGATGGTGCCCGTCGGTCGTCTGGGGCAGGCCGAAGAGATTGCCTCCACAGTGCGTTTTATCATTGAAAACGACTATGTTAACGGTCGTATCTTTGAGGTGGATGGCGGTATTCGCCTGTAAGTCTCAGTTCTTTAGAGAGCCGGCAACGCCGGCTCTTTTTGTTTGTCCGGCAATTGCGGGCCGAGCGTTGACAAATCTTTGCTGGAATTGAACAATTCCGGTATGGGGAACACGGGGTTGTGCCTTGTTCCATCGGATGCCACCAAGCGGAGTCTGCAGTCAGAGTAAGTTATGTCCTGGCTCGAAAACACCATTAAAAAAATAATGCTCTGGGTGGGTTATCTGGGGGTAGTGATCATCTATGGCGGATTTCTGTTTCTGCTGCTCAGTGGCAGAGACACCAGAGGGATTCCCTGGTTCTTTTTACTGTCACCCTGGATTTGTATTTATTTCGGCCTGAGCGAGCAAGAGCAGCGCTCGGCCATGCGTTGGTTGCTGAGTCGTTTCAGGCGTTAAACCCTGAAATCGGGCGGCCGATTTCCCTGGGGGAGATGATGAAATATCGTAATGGCCTGCTTTGCCTTTTGGCGGCGTCGGCCTGGTCGCTGTGGCTTTGGGGTTGTGAACCCAGTTCGTCCAGGGGCCTTATCAGCGAACAGGAGCCGGTAAGGGCCGCTGCCTATGGCAGTTGGGCCTCGCCCCTGTCTGCGGCCGATGTGTATCGTCAAACCGATCAGTTGCTGACGCTGCAAAGTGTCGGCAACCGGCTGTATTTCTCCCAAAGCTATGGTGAACAGGGCGGTGGCGTGGGTGTTGGTCGTCTGGAGCCCGATGGCGCCGTGGTACCGGTAGTGGGGGCTGGCTTTGATGCGGTCAGCCGGATCCATGAATACGGCGGTGCCCCATTTCTTGCCATAGGGCAGACCCTGTTCGCCACCCGCCGCAGCGATCAGCTGTTTTACCGCTTTGCGCCCAATCAGCCTCCGTTGGCACTGACCCCCAACGGTACCCGCCATGGTGACTGTATTGCCTATCCCAAGGGATCACGCATCATCTGTGTCCGCGAAGATCATCGGCAGCAGGGCGAGGCCAGGGCCAGCCTGGTGACCATTAACCTCAATTTCCCCGGCGAAGGCGACACCCTGGTGGATGGCCATGATTTTATCAGCTCACCCACCATCAACGCCGACAACAGCCAACTGGCCTGGCTGACCTGGGAGCATCCCAATATGCCCTGGGATAACACCCAACTATGGCTTGCCGATCTCGACCGCAAGGGCCAATTGCAAAATGCCCGGGTGGTGGCCGGCAATATCCGCAAGGGAGCTGTGACCCAGCCTCTGTTTTCCCCGGCCGGCACCTTGTATTTTATCGCCGACTTTGACAATTGGTGGAACCTGTACCGGCTTAACCCCAATGGTCAGGTGCAGCAGGTGCTGCGCCGCCCTGCGGACTTTGCCGTACCTGCCTGGCGTATGGGGTCACACAATTTTGCCTTCGAATCCGAAAATCAACTGATAGCGGCCTACCTGCACAACGGTGAAGCATCCCTGGTGCGCATCACCCTCGACAGTGGCTCGGTGGAAAAACTGGCGGTGGACTTCGGCGAAATCAGTCAGGTGGTGAAGGGCCATGATGGCGTCTATTTTATCGGGGCCAAGGAAACACCGGAAAAGGGCATATACAGGGTGGCAGGCCGCGGCGTGGAACTGGTCTATACCCCCCAGCTGGCCAGCCTTGATCCCCGTTATGTGTCACGGGCACAAAATATCAATTTCCGCACCTCCGGCGATCAATGGGCCTGGGGTTACTTCTATTGGCCCCGTAATCCCCATTTCCAGGGGCTTCCTGATACCCGGCCGCCGCTGCTGGTGACCCTGCACGGTGGCCCGACCGCCAAGGCCAGTCTGGCATTTCGCAGTGATATCCAGTTCTGGACCAGTCGCGGCTTTGCCGTGCTCGACCTCAACTATCGTGGCAGCAGTGGTTTTGGCCGTGCCTATCGCCAAAGCCTGTACGGCAATTGGGGTAAGGCGGATGTGGAAGATGCCGTTTATGCCGCCAAACACTTGGTGGACAAAGGTTGGGTTGATGACGAGCGTTTGGCCATCAGTGGCGTCAGCGCCGGTGGAGCTACCGTGCTCGGCGCCCTGGCCTATGACGATACCTTCAAGGCCGGTGCCGCCCGCGGCGCCATCAGCGATCTGGAATCTTTGGCCCAGGAAACCCACAAATTTGAGAGTCATTACCTGGACAAGCTAATTGGTCCCTGGCCCCAGGCGCGGGAGGTATATCACAACCGCTCGCCTCTGTACCGCCTGGACAAGCTGGCCGAGCCGCTGCTGCTTGCCCAGGGACAGCATGATAATGTGGTGGCCCCAACTCAGGCGCGGGCCATACGCGATTCCTTGCTGGCGCGCCATGTGCCGGTCGCCCTATTGGAATTTCCTGACGAGGCCCACGGTCAATGGAAACCGGATAATCTCGCCAGGGTGCTGGAAAACGAGCTGGGCTTTTACGGTAAGGTGTTTGGCTTCACGCCTGCTGACCAGGTGCCTGTGCCGGATCTGATGCCCATGCCCGGCTCAGTCGTAAGTCCCGCGGCGGATGCCGGAAGTCATTAGTACCCGGACATACAAGTACCCAGGCATACAAGTACCCAGATATAAAAGTACACAATAACAGCCATGCTGCTGCGGATGAGTCGCCCATGAGGCGCAGCCCCACGGCAGGGCAATTGAAAACAAGGACAGTTGATGAAAGATCTTACCCAAGGCTCCATTGTGGGCCACCTGACCCGCATGTCTGTACCCATAGGCATAGGTATGCTGATTCAGACCTTATATTTTCTGGTGGATCTGTACTTTGTCGGCCGGTTGGGGGAGGCGGCGCTGGCGGGCGTGGCGGCCGCTGGTAATCTGCTGTTTCTGGTGATGGGCCTGACCCAGGTACTCAATGTCGGAACCGCTACCCTGATAGCCCAGGCCGTCGGCCGCAAGCAACAACAACAGGCCAATATGCTGTTCAATCAATCTACCCTGATAAGCCTGCTGCTGGGACTGGCGGTCCTGCTTGGTGGTTATGGCTTTGGCAGTCGCTATATGCAGACCCTGTCAACGGATGCGGCAACCGTGAGTGCCGGCCGTGATTACCTGTTGTGGATGTTGCCCAACATGGGGCTGCAGTTTGCCGCGGTGGTGATGGGGGCCGCCCTGCGGGGTACCGGGGTGGTCAAGCCGACCATGTTGGTGCAAATGTTGTCTGTGCTGGTCAACATAGTCCTGGCGCCAGTGCTTATCGCCGGCTGGGGCACGGGTCATCCCATGGGGGTGGCCGGTGCAGGGCTGGCCAGCTCTTTGGCCGCCCTGGTTGCCGTGGTCATGCTGGCTGTCTATTTCCAACGCCTGGAACATTATGTTGGATTTGACCTGGACTTGTGGCGTCCCCAGTGGCCTGTATGGCGCAAGATATTCGGTGTTGGCCTGCCTGCCGGAGCCGAGTTTATGCTGATGTTTGTCTACATGGGCGTGATCTTCTTTGTTATCAAGGGTTTTGGCGCCGATGCCCAGGCAGGCTTTGGGCTGGGTTACCGGGTAATGCAGGCCGTGTTTTTGCCTGCCATGGCGGTGGCCTTTTCCATTCCGGCCATCGCCGGGCAAAACTTCGGCGCCGGACTCGGAGATAGGGTACGGTCGACCTTCTATTACGGCGTTGCCATCACAGCTGTGTTGATGGCGCTGCTGGGGATCCTCTGTTATAACGAGGCGCCGCTGTTGGCGACCGTTTTCAGTCAGGATCCCGGCGTGCTTGCGATAGCCGCGGGTTTCCTGACCATAGTCTGCTGGAACTTTGTACCTTCGGCGATAGTATTTGTCTGCTCCGGATTGTTTCAGGGCTTGGGCAATACCTGGCCGGCATTGCTGAGCACCGCCAGCAGATTGCTGACCTTTGCCATCCCGGCACTGTGGATGTCACAACAAGCGGACTTCTATATCGAACAGATCTGGCTCCTGTCTGTGGTCACAGTGATTTTGCAGTGTTGTTTCAGCCTGTGGCTGTTGCAGCGGGAAATGAACAAGCGCCTCGATTTTGTCGAGATCCAACAGAGCTGATGCTATTTAGCCGGTAGGCAGCCAAGTCCCAGTAAATTAGTGCAATGAGGCTGGTGACCACCCTGACATCGATTTTGTCGAGGTCCAACAGAACTGGTGCTATTCACCCGGATGACCGTCCAAGCCTTCCAGAATAGGGCAGTGGGGCTGATGGCCGCCCTGGCATTGGGCCACCAGACCGGCCAGAGTGTGGTGCAGCTGCGCTATTCGGGCCATCTGTTGCGCCAGTGCCAGCAGATGCTTTTTCGCCGCCAGCTTGAGCCCTCAGTCACCGATTGGCAAGCGCGCTTAACTTGGTTAATGTTTTGATTATACGCAAGGTTTAAATTGATCTACTCTTAACCTCAGGTCGGGCGCAACCCAAGACTCTGGGCTGCACCAAGCGGTAATTTTGCAAGCGGCTGACCCGCACCCATGGCCCCCTATTGCCGGAGAATGAATGCCCAAACGCCTGTTGCCCGCGCTGCTGCTCCTGACTTGCATCTGTTGTGATGCGAGTCCGGCATCCATTGTGGTGGAGTATCGCGACAAGCCCCCTTACAGCTATACCGAGGCCGGTGTCCCCAAGGGGTTCTTGATGGACAGAACCCGGGCTATTTTCGAGCTGGCGCAGGTATCGGTGCATTATCAGGAAATACCGGTGCGGCGCATTTTGTCGGATATCCGCCGCAATCTTCAGCCTATTTGCTCCCCCAGCTGGTACAAGTTGGCCGAGCGGGAGCAGTTCGCCAAGTTTTCCTTGCCAATACACCAGGACAAGCCCCATATCATACTGGCTCCGGAGCGGGTGCTGGCGGCAGTGAAACGCCATAAAACCCTGGCATCCCTGCTCAGTGACGATTCCCTTAAGCTGGGAATAGTGGCCTATGTGTCCTATGGCGCCGAGCTGGACAGGGCCATTGCCGGTGTGTCCCAGGCCTCGATCCAGACTGCCCCAAGTCCGGATAAGTTGGCACGCATGGTGTCCCTTAACCATGGCGCCGATTACATGTTTATCGACCAGGAAGACTTTGCCCATATCAACCAAAACGGTGAACTCTCGGCCCTGGGCATGCGGCCGGTGGAATTTCCCGATATGCCCCAGGGATTGAAGCGCTATCTTATGTGTTCAGCCAGCGTGGATGATGAGACTTTATCGCGCCTGAATCAGGCGATCCTGACGTTGTTGCCCGAGTATAATTAGCCCTGTCCGTGCCTTGGATGGCACGCCGAACGGTTGATAATTCATCCTGTGATGTTATAGTACCGCGCTTTATCCGGTGGCGTTCCCTGTTGGCGCCCCTTGGTATTTTGCGGCACGTTTGCCCCCGTGGCAGCGAAGACCGGCCTGCATTGGCTCAGGCGGGTTTATTGTCCGCTCACTCAAATTGGAAAACGCCCTTGATCACTACAGCTAACATCACCATGCAGTTTGGCTCCAAGCCACTGTTTGAAAACATCTCCGTCAAGTTTGGCGGCGGCAACCGTTACGGCCTTATCGGCGCCAACGGTTGCGGTAAGTCTACCTTTATGAAGATCCTCTCCGGTGAGCTGGAACCCACCAGTGGCAACGTATCTCTGGATCCCAACGAGCGTCTGGGTAAATTGAACCAGGATCAGTTCGCCTATGAAGAGTTCAGCGTGGTGGACACAGTGATCATGGGCCATAAAGAGCTGTGGAAGGTCAAGCAGGAGCGCGACCGCATCTACTCTCTGCCCGAAATGAGCGAAGAAGACGGCATCAAGGTGGCCGAGCTGGAGATGGAGTTCGCCGAGATGGACGGTTACACCGCCGAGAGCCGTGCCGGTGAACTGCTGCTGGGTGTGGGTATTCCCCTTGAACAGCATTTTGGCCCCATGAGCGAAGTGGCCCCCGGCTGGAAGCTCCGTGTGTTGCTGGCCCAGGCGCTGTTTTCCGATCCGGATGTGCTGCTGCTCGACGAACCCACCAACAACCTCGACATCGACACCATCCGTTGGTTGCAGGGCATGTTGAACCAGCGCAACAGCACCATGATCATCATTTCCCACGACAGATACTTCCTGAACTCTGTCTGTACTCACATGGCGGATTTGGATTACGGTGAACTGCGCGTTTACCCGGGCAACTACGACGAATACATGACCGCCGCGAGCCAGGTTCGTGAGCGTCTGCTGGCGGACAATGCCAAGAAGAAGGCCCAGATTGCCGAACTGCAAACCTTCGTGGCGCGCTTCTCTGCCAACGCCTCCAAGGCCAAACAGGCCACTTCCCGTGCGCGCCAGATTGACAAGATCAAGCTGGACGAGGTTAAGGCCTCCAGCCGGGTTAACCCCTATATCCGTTTCGAGCAGGACAAGAAGCTGTTCCGTAACGCCTTGATCGTGGAATCCCTGAGCAAGGGCTTCGACAAGCCGCTGTTCAGCAATTTCAACCTGATAGCCGAAGTGGGCGAGCGCATCGCCATCCTGGGTGAGAACGGTGCCGGTAAAACCACCATGGTGCGTACCCTTATCCATGAACTGGCCCAGGATTCAGGTACCATTCACTGGTCCGAAAACGCCAGCATTGGCTACTACGCCCAGGATCATGCCAGCGATTTTGAAAACGACATGAACCTGTTCGACTGGATGAGCCAATGGCGCCGCGAAGGCGATGACGATCAGGCGGTCCGCGCCGTGCTGGGTCGCATGCTGTTTGGTGCCGATGACATCAAGAAATCGGTCAAGGTGTTGTCCGGTGGTGAGCAGGGCCGCATGTTGTTTGGCAAGCTGATGCTGCAAAAGCCCAACATCCTGGTGATGGACGAACCCACAAACCACCTGGATATGGAATCCATTGAGTCCCTCAACAACGCTCTGGAAAGCTACGAAGGCACCCTGTTCTTCGTGTCCCATGACCGCGCGTTTGTAAGCTCGCTGGCAAACCGCATCATAGAGATCACCTCCAAGGGTGTGAATGACTTCAAGGGCACCTACGACGAGTTCCTGCGCAGCAAGGGCGTGGAAGAATAATCCTGCCTGTCTGACTGAAAAGCCAACCCCAGGGTTGGCTTTTTTGTGTCTGCTTGCGGCTGAATCCTTGCCAATTACTTGTTTTTGAAACGGCTATGCACTTTACTGGGGGCTGACGTCCGGCCCTTAAGCGCCGGGCTGCCAAGCAAGCTTGTCGATAATTTCATTAACGCAACGGACGGACTGCGGGGTAGTTGCCCGCCAAGGGAGACAGACAATGGCAAAGAATCCGATTTCCTGGTTTGAAATCTATGTCAACGATATGGACAGGGCCAGGGCCTTTTATGAAACCGTGCTGGATGTAAAACTGGACCGGTTGGATGTGCCCGCCGAGCAGGGATTCCAGATGTGGTCATTCCCGGCCGATATGGAAAGCTATGGCGCCAGCGGCGCCCTGGTGCGTATGCCGGGCTTCGATGCCGGAAACAACAGTACCCTGGTGTATTTTGCCTGTGAGGACTGCGCGCTGGAGGAGTCCCGGGTGGTGGCCGCCGGTGGTCAGGTGCAGCGTCCCAAGATGTCCATCGGCCAATATGGTTTTATCACGCTGGCCATAGATACCGAAGGCAATATGCTGGGGCTGCATTCCATGAAATAGGTTGCTGGCCCCGGCAGGCTGGTTGACTCCGGGGGCCTTGGCAATCGACGCTGAGGCTCCCAGGATTGGAAAAAGATTTGTCGCCAATTTAACCCTGTTGTAACATTCCCGCCTCTTTCAGCCGCAAATGGGCGTTTTATGTTCCCGATTATCCCCCCAGGTGTCGAATTGCCTGCTATTCCAAACGGCGTTCCACGATTGGATTACGAGGCCCCGGAACAGGGCAAGAACTTCTGGGTGGTGGACGATTTTCTTGATAAGCCCATGGACGTCGCCAACCGCTGTTTCAACGCCACTAACTGGAAAAAAGGTCACCCTTACACCAAGGAAAAATGGCCCGGCATGCGCACCAAAAAAGCGCTCAAGGCCCCGGAGCTGGCCAAGCTGGAAGACTACGTCAAGTCTGTGACCGGCGCATCCAAACTATGGCTGCCGGAAACGGCCCCGGGGATCACATTGGACTCCAATGTGGCGCAGCTGGTGGGCAAAACCGAATCCGGCCCGCTGCCGCACACCGACAGCCTGAACCTGTGCCGCCTGGCGGCGGTGATCTACCTGAGTCCAACGCCGGAACCCGCGGCCGGCACCAGTTTTTACCGCCTGCGTTATCCCAACGGTGCTGCCGGTGGCAATATAGTGACACCGCCCCATATCAATCTGCGCGATGCCCTCAATGTGCAATCCTTGCCGCCCCAGGCCTGGTACGAAGAGTTGAAGGTGGAAAATCGCTTCAACCGCCTGTTGCTGTACAAATCCAATCTGGTGCACAGCGCCAGCGGCTACTTTGGTCAGGATAAGCGCGATAAACGCCTGACGGCGCTGTTCTTCTGGATGGCAGATCTGCCGGAATAAAATAACCGCCAGCCCCATGGGGGAACTGGCGGTCATCTTGGCTTGGCTTGAGCCCGGCGCGTTTATTTATCGGGCTTGATGCACTGGGCCAACAGGGCCTCGAAGAAGGCACTGCCCTTGCGCCGGGCAAAGGCGATGTTGCGCTCCGGGATGCTTTCGGGCTCGTTGTAGCTTGCCAGTGCGGCCGCCATGCCTTCTTCGCGAATGATATGCAGCGTGGGGTAGGGCGCGCGATTGGTGTAGTTGGCCGGGTCATCCTGGGGCTCGCCGTCGAAACAGTAATCCGGGTGAAAGCTCGCCAATTGGTAAGTGCCCTCGTAGCCTTCTTCCACCAGCAAATCTTCGGCGATACCCAGCAAATCCAGATAGAGGTAAAAGCCTTCAAATCCCCGTGGCAGGATGAAGAGGGTTGTTTCTATGCCGGGCTGCTCATCCAGCAGCTTGCACTCGTCCAGCAGCGCCTGCAGCACATAGTCCATACGGGTCTCTTCGCAGACCCGATAGCGAATGCTTTTTCGCTCCACTTCGCGGCGGGCGAAGGGGCATATGTTGTACTTCATGATGACCGACTTGACCCAGGCCTCGGTATGGGCGGCAACCTGGGCGGTATTCTCATCCATCAGTGACTCCTGAAATTCTTGCCCGGCAGAAAAGGGCGCCATCATAAGTCTTGTCACAGTGCGGAGCAACCGCAAGTGGCCTCTTGGGAGCGCGGTCTTGTGTGTCAAAACCCTTGTCACACTAATTCTCACTTGATCATTAAATAAAAATCATTATCATTCGCATCTGATTTTAATCAGAACCAAAGGACTCCTGCGAGTGAAACCATCCCAATATTCTTTACTGACCCTGGCCATAATGGCCTGCTTCCCGCTGGCGGCCCAACAAATGCCGGCTGACGACAAGATTGAACGCATCATAGTGTCCGGCAGTCGGGTGATTGAAAGCATTGATGAAATTCCGGCATCTGTAACCCTTGTCGACCGGAACACCATTGAAGAGCAAATGCTGGTCAATACCCAGCTGCAGAGCATACTCGGCCTCACTGTGCCGGGACTGTCGGCGGCGACCGGCACCAGCAGTGATTCGGGGCAGACGCTCCGTGGCCGGCAGGCGCTGATCATGATTGACGGCGTACCTCAGTCGACTCCACTGCGTGATGGTGCCCTGGGAAGCCGTACCCTGGATCCCGCCGCCATCGAGCGCATCGAGGTGATTAAGGGCGCGACCTCCATTTTCGGCAACGGCGCCGCGGGCGGGGTCATCAACTACATCACCAGGCGCCCCGGAAAGGGCGAACTGCAGGCCCGGGTGGGCGCATCGGCCAACATGAGCCTGGTCAAGGCCGAGGACACCCTGGGGCACCGCCTGGAGGCGGCGGCCGATGGCAGCCTCGGCAAATTCAGCTATGTAGTGACCCTGGCCCGTGAAGAAACCGGACTGCAGCGCGATGCCGAGGGGGACGTCATCGGCCTGCAATACGGTCTGTCCGACAACAAGGCGCAAAACCTGTTTACCAAGCTGGCCTATCAGTTCGATGGCGACAAGTCATTGCAGGCCAGTTACAGCTACTACGAGTCGCAAACCGATTCCGATCTGGTGGATGTTGTGGGGGATGTGAATACCGGCATCAAGACCTATGCGGTAAAAAGCAGTGCCGACAACCCGCTGAAGGGCGAACCCCAGGGGCCCCGTGGCAATCACAATCTGATGCTCAAGTACACCGATGAGGAGATCTTCAGCAACACCCAGCTTACCCTGGATGCCTATGGGCAACGAATTGAAAACGTGTTCTTTTTCTCCCCGGTATTGGCGAATCCCGATGAGGGTTACGACGGCGGCCAGTCGATGATCAAGTCGGAAAAAATGGGCCTGCGGGGGCTGCTCAACACCCAGTACCAGTGGCAGGACGTGGAAGCGATCTTTATCTATGGTACGGATCTGCTCAATGACGTCACCTCTCAGCCGCTGCTGGACGGGCGTATGTGGGTACCGGAAATGGACATGAGCAACCGCGCCTTTTTCCTGCAGACCAAGTGGGTGATCATGGATGACTTTGTTATCAAGGCCGGGATCCGCGACGAGTCGATAGCGCTGGAAGTGGATGACTACCACACCCTCAAGCTCTGTCGTAAGGCGGATCAGTGCTCGGTGCCCATGGCGGTAAAGGGCGATACCCTGGACTACAGCGCCACCACCTATAACCTGGGATTGCGCTACACAGGCAACAGCCTGTTCTCGCCTTTCATCAACTACTCCCAGGGTGCCGACATCTCGGACATTGGCCGCTTGCTGCGCACGGCAACGGTCGCGGATATTCACGATATCCGTACCGAGGCCTCCATCATAGACAACTATGAAGTGGGCTTCAGCAGCAAGCTGGATGCGCTGTTCTTCACCTTTGCCGCCTTCAGAAGCACGTCGGAGCTGGGCACCAGCAATGTGTTCGACGAGAAAACCGGGGTTTATATGCCGGTCAGGGCTCCGCAGAAGATTTGGGGCTATGAGGCCACCGCCGATTATGAGGTTAACGACACCCTGAACCTCAAGGCCGCCTACAGTTGGGTCGAGGGTAAGGACACCGAGACCAACACCTATCTGGATGGCAAACAGATCAGTGCCCCCAAATTCACCGCCGCGGTCAACTGGCAGCCCCTGGATAATGCCAGTTTAAACCTGACCTATCTGCTGGTGGGTGACAGAGACCGCTTTGACAAGGTCAATGGCAAATGGGTTGGTGCCCAGGCGCCGGTGCACAGTTATGACCTGTTGAATTTGAGCGCCAGCTACCGTCTGGGGCAGTTGAAGCTGTTTGCCGGTATCGAAAACCTGCTTAACCGCGATTACTACAGCGCGCGCTCACAGGTCTACACCTACAGCAGCTACAACACCAAGGCCCTGGGGACCAGTCTCAATCTCGGGCTGCAGTACCAGTTTTAACGCTCTGTCTTAAAAGGGAAAGCGCACTGCGGGTGCGTCTTTCCCTTTACGCATTTTTAGTGAGCAGGCGCTCAAGAGGAAAATCCGTGATAACCCACCTATTGCGCAAGCTGCATCTATGGCTGGCCTTGGTCAGCGCTGTGTTTGTGCTGATCCTGTCACTGACCGGCAGCCTGTTGGTGTTCGGTCAGGACATAGAGCACGGCTTGAACCCGGGACAATGGACCCGCTCAGCGCCCGGCACCGACTTCAATCTCGATGAGCTGCTGGCCACTGTGACGGCGCAGACCGACACCCCGGTGCGTTTCATCCAGCTGCCCGAGCACGGGGACGAGGCTTTGCTGCTCAGCATGAGCGATGGCCGCTACATCAACCTCGACCCGGATTCGGGCACTTGGCTTAAACACTATAAAACCGGCGACAGCTTCTATGGCTTTATGATGCAGCTGCATCGCTGGCTCGCCTGGACCACTGCCGACGGCAAGCGTCCCTTGCAGGATCTGGTAAGCCTTGTCTCGTTGCTGCTGATGCTGAACCTGCTGTTTGGCATGGCGCTATGGCTTAAACCCAAGGCCCGCCTCAAACGGTTGAAGGTGAAGTTTTCCGCCAATCCCAGAATAGTGCTGCGCCAGCTGCACGGAACTTTGGGGATCCTGGCTGGGTTCTGCTTGCTGCTTATCGCCTTCAGTGGCATGGCTTTTCATTGGCAGGGGCCGACCCAATTTGTGGTCGAGGCGCTGGCGGGGGAGAGCATTGAGTTGCCACAGGCACCGGTAGCAAGGCCGTCAGGTCAAGCAATTGAGGTTAGGAGTGAGATACAGGGGACAGGTGCCTTGGCAGCCTCTTTGCCAGGTTCATTGACAGCTTCAATGACAAGTTTAGAGCTGGCGCTTACCCGGGCGCAGCAGGTCTTGCCCGGAGCCAAGCCGTACCGCATCTATCCGGCAACGGCGGATAAGCCGGTGGCGCTCAGGATGCAACTGCCCGGCGAAACACACGCCAACAGCTGGGTGTGGCTGGACCCCTATTCGGCCGAGGTGCTGGGCAGCTATGATGCCAGTCGGGCCAATTTGGCGACCCGGATTTGGCATTTCAGATACAAGTTTCACACCGGGGATTTTTGGCACGGGTCACTGCGCTGGCTGTGGCTGCTGCTGTCGCTGTTGCCGGCGTTTTTTTGTCTCAGCGGCCTGTACCTCTATTGGCGGCGGCAACCTGCTTGGCGACCGCGGCAGGCAAGGGGGCGGGCTCAATTCATAACCCGTGTATTTGCGGATAGTGATCACCCCGGTATCAAAAATCAGGCATAGGCCCTTGATGCCTGGCCTTCCCCGAGATCAGTACTCGGGCGACAATCACTTTCATCACTGCGTTCCAGCACTCCTGCCAGGCCAAAACATTCCTGCCAGGCAAAACAGCGCGCCATCAAAAGTCTTGAATAAAGCAGGGCCGGGGCATAGACATCCGGTGCTGCTTTCATGATCTGCGCCGCACTGCTTAAAAAAAGATCTTGAAACTCACAATTCATTCACATAGTTTATACAAATGTAAGCGCTTACATTGAGGCTGCAAGATATCCACGATGCAGGCGTTTGCACAGCATATCTTCCAATTAACACTATGGGTTGGGCTCCAAAAATGATTAAGAATTCTGGAACGACCAAATGTATTTCTCTTGGATTCCTGATGGCGGCGTTGCAGGGATGTGGGGGCGATACCAATACCAACACAGATTTGAGCTCAGTCAAACTTGATGGGCCAACGGCGGGTTGGCAGCTGGTCTGGAGCGACGAGTTTGATGGCAGCAGCATAGATGCGGCCAAATGGGCACACGAGGTGGATTGCGCCGGGGGCGGCAATCAGGAGTCTCAGTGCTATACCGCGGATGCGGCAAACTCCTTCGTTGCCGATGGCATGCTTAACATAGTGGCATTGAAGGCGCCCGAGGGCGCTGAAAAGCCCTATACGTCGGCCAGACTGACAACCAAAGGCAAAGCGGATTTCACCTATGGCCGCTTTGAAATGCGCGCCAAATTACCGTCCGGGCAGGGCAGCTGGCCCGCCTTCTGGATGCTGCCCACTGACAATGTTTACGGCATCTGGCCCAGAAGCGGTGAAATCGATATTGTCGAGGCGGTGAATCTTAAAGCCGCCACCGCTGACGGCAATCCTGAAGCCTATGTTCACGGCACTCTCCACTATGGCCGTGAATGGCCCAAGAATGAGCAATCAGGCAAGGCCTATTTGCTGCCCAATGGCGCCAATCCGGTCGATGATTTTCACACCTATGCCATTGAGTGGCAGCAGGGTGAAATCCGCTGGTATGTGGACGACTACCTCTATGCCACCCAGCGACGTTCTGAACTGAGATACAACTCCAAGGGCGAGGCCGTTGGTCTAGCCCACAAAGGCTGGTTTACCGAATACTACGATCAGTCCAGCGGTGATTTGCAGCTCAGCTGGAGTGATGCACCATTTGATGAAAAATTCCATCTGATAGTTAACTTTGCCGTGGGGGGCGGCTGGCCTGCCTCGGTGAATGAAACCGGTATCGACGATACAGCCTTTAACGAAAATAATAAGTATCAAATTGATTTTGTGAAGGTTTATCAGTGTGCAGCCAACCCTGATACAGGCAAGGGCTGTGAAACTGTGCGGCCGGGCTATGACAAGCCAGAGGACGCACTGGTGGAAGGCAAGGCGCCTGTGCCGGTGCCGCCTTCCGATGGTACGCCAAAAGATTTGCTGATTTTCGACAGCACCCCCAACCCTAACTGGGCTGCCTGGGACTGCTGCGGTGGTTCCACCCCAAGCCTGGTGGACGACGCCGATAAGGGGGCCGTGTATCGCTTTGTGGTAGGCGACAGCCCCACGGTAAACGGCTTTATCAGCCGCGCAGCCTTTATCACAGATCCTGCCGGTGTCCCCAGTCCCTTTGATGCAGCGCCCATTGAGGCAAGTGGCGTATTGAGCTTTGCCATGAAAGTGGTGAGTGCGCCGGCAAATCCCGGCTCAACCTGGATGATAAAGGTTGAGAGCAATGAAGGCGCGACTGCCGTTGAACTGCCGCTGACAGCAAGCAGTGAAGGTGTGGCACCTGCCGTTGGTCAGTGGCAAACCTTCAGCTTCCCGCTGTCTGAGCTGGCGGCCAAAGGCCTGGATCTGTCTGCCATCGATGTGGTGATGGTGTTCCCCGCCTGGGGCACCGGCAGCGGCGCCGAGTATCTGCTGGATGAAGTGAAGATTGCCCGCCCCAATGCGAGCCTGCCGTCACTGACCATCTTTTCCGACAACGAGAACCCCGATTGGCCTATGTGGGACTGCTGTGGTGGCTCGACTCCGCAAGTGGTCTCTGATGATGCAGAGCACGGCATAGTCTCTGAGTTCAGCATTGGTGCCAGCCCCACTGTGATGGGCTACATCAACCGCACTGCACTCGGTGGTGGTGGTAATCCCTTTGATGCCTCAACCCTGTACGAAAGCGGAGTGGTGCAATTTGACTTGAAAGTGGTCAATGCGCCGTCCACAGCAGATGCGCCCTGGCTCTTTAAAGTGGAGTCTGACAATGCGGCATCTGCCGTGGAACTGCCGTTAACCAGCAGCATTGAGGGCGTGGTGCCATCTTCTGAATGGCAAACCTTCAGCTTCCGTCTGAAAGATTTGGCTGATGCGGGATTGGATTTAAGCGCCATCGATGTACTTATGATGTTTCCAGCCTGGGGGCAGGGTGAAGGTGCCGTGTATCGCATTGATAACGTCAAAATCCATCAACCCGGCAGCGGCGCGCCATCCGCCTTCAGCTTGTTTGCTGATGCCGTGGCAGATGCCTGGTCAATTTGGGATTGCTGCGCCGGCTCAACCCCCACGGTTGAGGCCGATGATGCTGCCCATGGCGCCGTGGCGGAGTACGTGATTGGTGCTCAGCCAACTGTGGTGGGCTTTTTCGCCGCTGATGGTGTCTATCACGATGCATCCGCTGCTGTGGATACCGGCGTGGTGCGCTTTGAGATGAAGCTGGTTTCTGCACCAAACGATTCAAGCTCGGTCTGGAAATTCAAGATTGAATCCGGTGATGCCAGTACCGCCGTTGAGCTTAATCTGACCGACAGTGCCGAAGGCAGCGCACCTGTTGTAGGTCAGTGGCAGACCTACACTTTCCCGCTCAAGACCCTGGCCGATATGGGGCTCGATGCCAGTGCCATCGATGTGGTGATGGTGTTCCCTGCGTGGGGTACCGGTGAGGGAGCTGTGTTCCGACTCGACAACGCACTGATAGGCACGCCCTGATCCACCTGACCTTTGGCATGAATGGGAATGGCCAGCCGGACCTTGGGATTTGTCCGGTGTGGCCGCAGCGAAATAATAAGAGGCAATTATGTTAGATAAGGCATTTAAGCGTAACCGGTTGTCTGCCGCGCTGGCAGCCATCCTCGGCGTTGGCGCCATCCCGCTGGTATTGGCGGCTGACGAGGCGGCAACCGCGGCCGATGGCGTCGTGGCCGCCCAGAACGGCGCAGAAGAAGAGACCATAGAAGTCATTGAAGTGCGTGGGATTAGGGGCAGTTTGTACCGTTCCATGGACTTAAAGCGCGGCGCCAACGGCGTCGTCGATGCGATTTCGGCGGAGGAACTCGGTAAATTCCCCGACACCAACCTGGCCGAATCACTGCAAAGAATAACCGGGGTCACGGTCAGCCGTGCCAACGGTGAAGGCAGCCAGATCACCGTCCGGGGTTTCGGGCCTGAATACAACCTCATTACCCTCAATGGCCGCCAGATGCCGGGTACTGGCTATACCCGCTCTTACAATCTGGAGAACCTGTCATCTGAGGGGGTGAAAACCCTGGAAGTGGTGAAAACCGCCCGTGCCGATACCCCAACCGGCGGCCTTGGCGCCACGGTCAATATCATCACCCACAAGCCGCTGGATAATCCCGGGCAGTCTTTCAGTTTTTCGGGCAAAGGTATTTATGATGAGTCAAATGAGCTGGGTGATGATGTCACGCCTGAGCTGGCGGCCATTTATAGCAATACCCTGTTTGATAATAGGTTTGGGGTCATGGTATCGGTTTCCCATCAGGAGCGGGATTTTCGCCAGCAAACGGCCAACAGCCAGGGATGGATTGCCCAGACAGACAATAGCCGTTTGCCAACACTGGCGGGTGACAAAGGCATAGATGGGCGTGAAACCGATGCCGATGGCAACCCTGTCGCCCGTTTCCGTGATGCCGAAGGCAACGCAGTAGCGCCTTTTTTCTTCGCGCGGGACATGAACTTCAGCATCAATGATGTAGAGCGTGAACGCAGCAACGGCATGGTGACGCTGCAGTTTGTGGCGGCGGATAATTTGATTCTGACCGCCGACTACGTGGCAACACGGGCGTTGACCGCATCTGATGGCTTTGGTTGGGGGATCTGGAACTCATCCACGGATGGTGCACCTGTGATTGGCTATGAGCTGGATGCCAACGGCACTGCGCTTTACTCAGATATCCGCGGCGGCGATGGCTCTTTTACCGCCAACCGCAGTACCACTGAAGTGAATGCCGAGTCTGTTGGCCTGAACATCGATTGGAGCCCCAACGAAGCCTGGCGCTTTACCCTGGACTATCACAACTCCTCCAACGACATAGACAATGGTGCTGATAAAGGCCTTGGCAGTGCCGGTCAGGTGATTTTGGGCTCAGATAAGCTGGTTTCCAAGGTCTATGACTACCGCACAGGCGAGGTGCCCCATTTCCTGATCAACTGGAACAACGGCACCCATGTGCTGGATGCCGGCGACATAGACTCCAACTTCAGCCAGTTCATTCACTCACCGGGCGAGAGTGACATCGAGCAAGTTCAATTCAACAGCAACTGGTACCCCGAGTTCAGTGAGCATCTGGTGAAGGTGGACTTTGGTGCCGCCTACACCAAGCAAACCATGTCCGGGACCACCGCCTGGAGCGGCCTGCGTGGTGGCCCGGGTTTTAATCCGTCCTATGCGGAAATCTTCCCCGATGCCATGTTTGTGCTGCAGGATGCCTCTGGCCTGCTTGATGCCCTTGGCGGTGGCGGCAGTGAGCTGATGCCCGATTACTATTACAGCTTCAATTTCGATGAAGCCGTGGCCCGTCAGCTGGCCTTCATCACCCCGGCAGTGGCAGGAGACAACTATTACTCCATCGACCCCTACTTTGATGGCGTTGACAGTGCCAGCCTGGTGGAAGAAAAGACCCTGGCGCTTTATCTCACCACCCAATGGGGCTTTGATATTGGCGATGTGCCTGTGAATGTGAATCTGGGGCTCAGGTACGAGCAAACCGATGCCTCAAGTACGGTCAAGCAGCGGGTTGAGAGTCAGGTGGTGTGGGCCAGCCCCACCGAGTGGATCATGCAATATGCTCCCGGTGGCGATGACAACTACTTCACCCAGGGGGGGGATTACAATGTCTGGTTGCCTATGCTGGATATCAGCGCCGAGCCACTGGAGGATGTGGTGGTGCGCTTCTCTGCCGGCAAAACCATTGCCAGGCCGCTGCTTGGCGACATGGTGGCAGGACGAAGCCTGAGCGGCAGCCCGAAAATCGGTGCCCGCCGCGGTGGTCTGGGTAATCCGGGCCTGCTGCCGCTGGAGTCGGTGAATTTGGACCTGTCGCTGGAGTATTACTACGGTGATGCCAGTTATGCGGCCATTGGGTTATTCCATAAAGACGTGGATAACTTTGTCTCCCGCTCGACCGCTCAGCTTACCATTGAGGGACTGCACGACGTTTACGATAGCCCCAGATACCAGGAAGCCATAAGTCAGTTGGAAGCTGCCGGCACGCCGGTCAGTGAAAACACGATTTTTGAGCAGATGATTGCCAATGGTTATGGCAATGCCGATGGCCAGATAGTGCCGCTCGCCAGCGATCCGCTGATTGTGTGGGACATCACCAGCCCCATCAACAGCGACAGCAAATCGGTGCAGGGGATTGAGCTGGCGCTGCAGCACGTGTTTGGCGAGTCAGGCTTTGGTTTCGGGATTAACGGCACTTTTGTGGAGGGAGACGTTAAATTTGACCCCTACAGCCTGGCGCAGCAGCAGCCATTGGAAGGTCTGGGTGACTCGGCCAACTTCCAGGCCTTTTATGAGAAAGACGGTCTGTCTGTGAAGCTGACTTACGCCTGGCGTGACAGCTATCTGATTGGTGTGGGGCAGTCTCAGGGCTCCGCGGATGCGCCGCCCCAGTATGCCAAGGCCTTCGGTCAGCTGGACGCCAGCATTAACTACGATGTAAACGAGTATCTGACGGTGTTCTTTGAAGGTATCAACCTCAATAACGAAACCGAACAGGGCTATGGCCGTTTCGAAGAGCAGTTCCTGTTTGCCCGCCAGTACGGCAGCCGTTACGCTCTGGGTGCAAGAGTGCGCTTCTAAAGCGTTGTCTTTAAAAGAGGCATAAATGAAAAACGCCGGGCAATGCCCGGCGTTTTTATTGGCGGCAGATTATCGTTTTTCAGTACTCGATACTGACTTCATAACCCGTGTATTTGCGGATATTGATCACCCCGGTATCAAAAATCAGGTATTGGCCCTTGATGCCGGTCAGCACGCCCTCAATGATGGGGGCCTTGTCCAGATTGAAAGAGGTCACCTTGGTCGGGAACTTGGTCACCGGGAAATCGATGGGCTGGGGTTGGCTGACAAGTTCCTGCACCGCATCCTCGCCATACTCGGCGCGGATGTCCGCAAGCACAGGCGCCACTTCACTGAGTAAACGTGCAGCTTCGGCGGCCAAATCCATATTGGCATTGTTACCCTTTAGCATGGCCTGCCAGTGGGTTTTGTCGGCCACGTGTTTGGCAATTTCCACTTCAATCAGACCCGAGATTTTGCGCGAAGCGACCTTGAGGATCGGCAGCCCCTGGGTGGCGCCCTGATCTATCCAGCGGGTAGGGATTTGGGTGTGACGGGTAATACCGACCTTGAGTCCGGAGGTGTTCGATAGATAGACGAAGTGGGGCACGAAACAATGACTCAGTCCCCACTGCGGCTCACGGCAGGTGCCTTTATCAAAATGGCAGGTTTCGGGTTTTAGTATGCACATATCGCAGCTGGCGAGCTTTTGCATGCAGACGAAACAATGGCCTTCGGAGTAGCTTTTCTTGGTTTTTCGGCCGCAATTGCAGCAATAAATATTCCCTGAGTAGATAAGCTGCAATGGCTTGCCTATCAGCGGGTTGAGGGCAACCTCTGTGTCACCTAGCATCAGGAAGTAGTTGGCTGTGCCCTGGGCGTCGAGCCCGGTACGCATTTTTGTCAATGTGCCTTGCATGGGGGTCCTTGCGGCTGTTGCTGTGATGGGAAAGTGGTTTTCCCCCGTGATTATTACCCCAGTGTACCAGCAGCCTTGGTCAAGATAAAAAAAAGCCGCGGCATCAGCCGCGGCAAAGACCTCTCCCGGGGGATGGAAACCCCGGGATTTCCCACTTTTACAAGCTTGCTATCAGAAGCTGTAGCGAGCACCGATGGCGTAACGGGCAGCGTTTTGCTGAGCCAGCAGCATTTGCTCCTCGTAGCGACCGTAAACGCGCTTTTCCTGCTCCAGAATGTTGATACCTTCAGCGAAGATGGACAGGTTGTCGGTGAGCTGGTAGCTCACGCTGAGGTCCAACTGACCAAAGGCTTCGGTGAACTGTGGCGCGGGGCCACCGGCTTCTGCCTGACCCATGCCAGAGAGGAAGGTGTCGCGCCAGTTGTAGGCCAGACGCGCCTGCAGACCATCTTTCTCATAGAACACGGAGAAGTTGGCGGAGTCTGACATGCCGGGCAGGGCAAATTGCTCATCCACGCGCTCCACATCGTACTTGGTGTCACCGGAGACCAGGGTATAGTTGATACCCAGACCGAAGCCGGTATCCCAGAGCCAGTGTTGCCAGGCCAGTTCCAGACCGTGGATATTGAGATCTTCCACGTTGTTTGGCTTGCTGATGTCCCAGCTGGCTATTGGGTCGCCACCAGCCTGGGGCACGCGGCCTTCGGCATTGCCATAACCATTGTCGATCAGCCATTGGAACACGGCTTCATCGCTTGGGGTCTCGTTGTTGGCGATAAGCTCGGCACGGGCCTGCTCGGCGGCAGCGCCTATGTAAGGATCGCGCAACCAGTCGAATTCCACCTTGGAAATGGTGTTCACCAGGAAGTTTTCCACTTCTTTGTTGAAGTAGCCTACCGACACATAGCTGGCGTCGTCATAGTAGTATTCCAGCGACAGATCTATGTTGTTTGAGCTGAATGGTTTAAGGGCCGGGTTACCTGCGAAGCCGGTGCGCGAGCCTACCTTGGGGATGGGTGTCAGCGATGTGGTGGCGCGCATTGAACCCAGGGTTGGACGGGTAATGGTGCGGCTGTAGGAGAAGCGGGCAACAACGTCTTCCATCAGCTCCAGATTGATATCCAGATTGGGCAGGAATTCCTTGTAGTCATGGCTTTCATGGCTGAAGGAGAAATCATCGGCATAGATGGTCTGCCACTCGGTGGGGTTGAGCCACACCAGTTGCTGGGCTTCTTTCTGCATGGAGCTGGCGGTCACATCGGTTTGCTCATAACGCAGACCTGCAACAATGTTCAGCGGCATGCCGTTGAAGTCGCTGTCGATATTCGCCTGGATATAAGCAGCTGTGGTGTCTTCCTTAATCAGGTGATCGTCCTGCCAGGGAGCTGCCACATATTCCACGTCGTACAGGGCCTGGGCCTTGTCCATGGCGGCCTGCTGATCGTAGGTGTAGTAGTAGGGGATCAGCATGTCGCTGCCGCCACCTGAGAAGTCAGACAGGAAGTCCGACCCCAGACCCACGTAGCTGACGTCATCCTTCCACAGGCCCATATTGCCATACCAACCGGCGCTGATGGGCCCGGTATAGGAACCCTGGGCACGGGTTTCCATGGAGGTGAAGGACAGGCCAAAGTCTATGGATGACAGGGCGTCGCTCTTCTCATTCACCCAGTGACCGTCGAACTGATACTGGTTGACATCTGTCTCGTTGCGACCGGCACGCACACCGGCAAACAGTGACGCATAATGCTCAGGCAACAGGTGGGGTTCACCGGCGGGATTGAGGTTGGCGTAATGGGCTCCCAGCAAAGGGATCTCTGTGCCGGTGGCATCGTAGGTTTTGTCTGCCACGTTCAGGGCGCCGAGGATGAAGAACACGTTGTCGGCGCTGTTGCCCAGGGTGCCTTCGGCGGTGGCCTTGGAATCATGGGCATCAAATGCCAGCTCAAGGTTATCTGTGGCCTGCCACTTGATGTTCAGACCCAAAGACTTGTTGATGTTGTCAGAGGCATTCTGTTGCATTGTGCCTGAATAGTCACCGCCCACTTCGGTCACATAATCAAAGGTGCCGTTTTCATTGATATGGGCGTAGGTGGCGTTGCCAGGACCGGAGAACCACAGACCCCAGGTGTCGGTGTTGGAGACATCGGACAGTTTGGAGTAAGTGTAATCAGCGGTCAGCTCCAGTCGGTCCGATGGGGCATATTGGAATACCAGCTGGGCGTTGCTGCGCTCACGTTCGGTAGCCTGGCTGGCAAAACCCATGTTGCGGGCATAAAAGGTGTTGCCGTAGGGGTTTTTGCTTTCATTGACCACCACGGCATTGGGGTTCAGTTCACCGTCGATGTTCTGGCGCCAGCCATCTATGGTTGCCTTCTTGAGGTTGCTGTCACGCTTCTGGTATGACGCAGTCAGACCCAGACCCAGGGTGTCATCCATAAAGGTATTGCTGAAAATACCGGATATTTCAGGAGTTAACTTGCTGCCTTCATCCAGGCCGACTTCATGGTGTCCCTTCACGCTTACCGTGGCCACCAGATCACGGGTGTCAAAGGGGCGGGCAGTGCGGATATTGATGGTTGAACCTATGCCGCCAGAGCTGATATCGGCCTTACCGGTTTTGTAAATTTCCACACCACTGACGGCATCGGATGCCAGGTTGCCAAATTCAAAGGAGCGGGTAGATTCACCGGCCACCTGGGCGGTGGGCATGGTGCGGTTGTTGAGCAGCACCAGGTTAAAGTCGGGGCCGAAACCACGTACCGTGACCTTGCTGCCCTCGCCGTTGACCCGGTCAATGGACACGCCGGTGATACGTTGCAGTGATTCTGCCAGGTTGGTATCCGGAAACTTACCTATGTCTTCGGCCGAAATGGCATCAACCACACCGGCAGACTGGCGCTTGAGCTCCATCGATTTGGCCTGGGAACCACGTATACCGGTTACCTGGATAACTTCGATGTTGCTGTCTTCTGGTGCATCGGCCGCGTACACGGGAACAGCGGTCAACAGACCCAGTCCCAATGACAGGCTGGTGGCCAACTTGGTTTTTTTGAATTGTTTTTGTCGCATCGGTTCCTCTCCCTCAGACCTTGGCCGCAGTACACAGTCTGGGCCAATTTTAATGATTAGCCTGCTTTTACGCCGGCATACCACAACCGCTGCCAGCACAAATGTAAGCGCTTACATAAAGTAGGGTAAGGTCAATTTGATGTCAATCATCTTGTTGGTAAATGTTTAATATATGTTGCATTAGCCCTTGCTTATTCGGACTTAATGTTTTGATTTAATGTGAAAATGAAAATAAAAAAAGCGAGGAAGAAAATCCTCGCTTTAATGAGTTGCAACGCCGTTCAGCTCAGCTTGGCCACCGAATCACGCACCACAAGTTCGGGTTCAAATTTGTGGTTGAACACGGCATCGCGGCAATCGTACACCTGCTGCAATACCCAGTTGGCGGCCATCTTGCCCATGGACTGGATGGGGTTGGTAACCGTGGTCAGTTTGGGGGAGATATAACGGGGGAAGGGGATGTTGTCGAAGCCCACAAAGGAAATATCTTCAGGCACCCGCAGGCCGCGCTCCAGGCACAGGGCAATGGCACCCGAGGCCATCTGATCGTTGGCGCAGACCACGGCCGTGAACGGCTTGCCGCTGTCCAACAGTTTGGCCATGCCTTCATAGCCGCCTTCCTCGATAAAGTTGCCCTCATGGAACAGGGCCTCATCGAAGGGAATGCCTTTTTCCGCCAGCGCCTGCTTGTGACCCTGCAGACGCTCACGGGCATCAAGTTTGAACAGGGGGCCGGAAATGTAGGCCACCTGGCGGTGCCCGGCATCCAACACAAAGCGGCTGGCCAGATAGCCCCCCCTGAGGTTGTCCAGATGGACACAGTATTCGGCAATGCCATCCACCATGCGATTGATCAGCACCACAGGGGTCTTTCCCCGGCACAGCTGCACCAGATAGTCATTGCTGACGATTTCCGCATCCACGATCAGTGCGTCACATCCCCTTGAGAGCAGAAACTCGACGGCATCTTTTTCCTGGGCCTCATCGCTGTGGCCGGCGGCGATGATCACATGCTTGTTTGCCGCCCGCAACACGGACTCCACTTCCCGCATCATGGGGCCGTAAAAGGGACCGTCCAGTTGCGATACCAACACCCCCACGCTGTTGGAACGGTTGGAGGCCAGGGACTGAGCTATGGTATTGGGCCTGTAGTCCAGCTGCTCCATGGCATCCATGACCTTTTGACGGGTCTTGTCGCTGACCTTGCCGGTGTTGTTTACCACCCGGGACACTGTGGCCAGAGAAACCCCCGCCAGAAAGGAGACGTCGTAAATTGTGGCCATAAGGCTGACTTTCCTTGGATCTTTATGCGCTTGATTGCTGCTCCAGAGCCTGGTGTATTTCAGCAACCCTTTGGCCGTTCAGTGTATATCGTCTCATGACAAAGGCAACCAGCACCGAACCTATTGCCGGGTAGAAGGTGAAACAGAGCAGGATCCCGGACAAGGTTTGCTCAGATTGGGCCTGATCGGCCTGGTAGCCATAGGCCGCCAGCAACCAACCGGCCAGGGCTCCGCCAATGGCCAGGCCCATCTTGATGAAGAAAATCACCGAAGAGTACACCAGGCCCGTGGTTCTGATGCCTGTTTTATATTGTCCATAGTCCACGGTATCGGCCATTTTGGCCCACAGCAGCGGTGTGCCCATGTTGATGGTGAAGTTCCAGGCCCCGTACAGCAGCAATGCCGGAATATAATCCGCGGCCGGCACGAACCAGGCCAGGCTGCACAGCACTGCCGCCGCCAACTGCAAGCGGATATAGGCCTTGACCTTGCACATGCGATCGGACAACCACTTGGCCAGTGCCATGCCAAACAAATTGCCGATAACCCCAGTGGTCACGAAGACGCTGATCATCTCCCCCTGATTGAGGAAATATTTAACGTAGTAGATGGCAAGGGTGGTTTTGAGCACTATGCCGGTCAGCAAAAAGATGGCCGCCGCCGACAAGACCCGCCATTGATCATTGGCCCACAGGGCCTTCATGGCGAGCTTGAGATTGCTGCCTGAATCTTCCACCTTTCGGTCCCGCTCACGGGTACCGGCAAAGCAGGCAAGAAACATCAGGGTGCCCACTATGCTCATGGCGAGCATGGTCAATTGATAACCCTTGGCCTTATCCCCGTTGCCAAACCAGTCCACCAGGGGCAGGGTGAGGGCGCTCACCATCAAACCGCCAAGCATGGCAAACACAAAGCGATAGGTCTGTACCGACACCCGCTCGGCCGGATCCGTGGTCAGGGTCGCCCCCAGGGCACAGTAGGGAATATTGATGGCGGTATAGGCCAGCATCAGCAGGGCGTAGGTCAGCAGGGCATAGAGTTCCTTGCCGCTTTGACTGAAGTCCGGGGTGGTAAAGGCCAGCACGCTGATGGCGCCAAAGGGGAAGGCAAACCACAGCAGGTAGGGGCGGTAGCGCCCCCAGCGGCTTTGGGTGCGATCGGCCAGGTAGCCCATCAGGGGATCGGTGACCGCATCCATCACCCGCACCGCCAGGAACATGGTGCCGACAAAGGCCGCCGATATGCCAAAGATATCGGTGTAAAAGAAGGTCAGAAACAGCATAACCGTCTGGAATATGATGTTGCTGGCGGTATCGCCGAGCCCGTAGGCGACTTTCTCTCTGACGCTTAACATGCTGCCTCCCGGGCTATTTGGTTAATGATGCACGTTTTTGTGTCATCAGGCCACGGTATGCCTGGGCACTGGATTTGAGCACCCTTGCCTGGCTCTGATAATCCACATACACCAGCCCAAAGCGTTTGTTATAGCCCTCGGCCCATTCAAAATTGTCCATCAAGCTCCAGGCAAAATACCCGCGGATATCGACTCCGTCGCGGATGGCGGCGTCCACCGCCAGCAGGTGCGTTTGCAAGTAATCCAGGCGCATGGGATCGTGGACTGCGCCGTCCACCAACTTGTCATCTTCGGCCGCACCGTTCTCCGTGATGAAAATCGGCGGCAGGGTAAAGGCCTTATTGAGTGACACCAGCAGGTCGGTCAGTGCCGCCGGCACTATTTCCCAGCCCATGGCGGTGCGGGGTACCCCCTCAATGCGGACCTCTTCAAAGCCCAGATCGCCACCGGCACGGTACACATTACGGGTGTAATAGTTTATCCCCAGATAGTCCAGTGGCGCACTGATGATAGCCATATCGCCGTCCTCTATGGGCGGACGTTCATCGCTTGCCAACGCCTCCATGATGTCCGGGTAACGTCCTTCCATCAAGGGTTGCAGGTACCAGAGATTGAAATACTCATGGGCCAGTTGGGCGGCGCGGGTATCGGCCTCGCAATCGCTTTGGGGATAGGCCGGACCGAAGTTCAGCACTATGCCCGCCAGCGCCTTGGGAGCCAGTTGCCTGAGTTCAGCCATCGCCAGACCATGGCCGAGCAATAAATGATGGGCGGCAGAGCGTCCCATGGCCCGGCTTTGGTGGCCGGGGGCATGTATGCCGGTTTCGTAACCGAGAAACGCACTGCAGAAGGGTTCATTGAGTGTCGAGTAGGCATATACCCTGTCACCAAAGGCCAGTGCCACGGCCCGCACGTAATGGGCAAAGGCATGGGCCGTATCCCGGTTCAGCCAGCCGCCTTTGTCTTCCAGGTATTGGGGTAGATCCCAGTGGTACAAGGTCACAAAGGGCTTGATGCCACGGCGGTTAAGTTCATCGAGCAGGTCAATGTAGAAGGCCATGCCGTCCCGGTTGACGCTGCCATCGGCGTGCATCACCCGGCCCCAGGACACCGACAGTCGGTAGGCATCGACCCCCAGGTTATCAATCAGATCCACATCGTCACGCCACAGGCGCACATGATCGCAGGCGACGCTGCCGTCGGAGCCGTCGGCAATTTTGCCCGCAGTGGCACAAAAGGTATCCCAGATACAGGGCAGGCGACTGTCGGCCGCCCCTTCTATCTGGAAGGACGCTGTTGCCACGCCAAACAAGAAGTTATCGCTCATCATGGGCGAGTCAGCCGGCAGTTTGAAAGGGGGGATCTGTGTCATGGTTGTTGTTTCCTGGTGGTCAATCCCGGCATCGAGGCACATTTCCGGGGGTAAAATTTGTTGACATTAGTAAAGCCGATGTTAAAAATGAAAGCGCTTACATTAATCTAGTGGCAGATGAAACAAAGGTCAATGCCAAGGTGCCCAAGCCACCTGGTGGACCGACAAGCCACAGTGTCATTCAAGGGGAGAAAAGATGGCCGCGACACCCATTTCCAGCACAGGCGGCGTTGCCGTCCCGGCAGCGGGAGAAACCTTCCGTTTTGCACTCGGATCTCTGACCACACTGTTTTTTATGTGGGGTTTTATCACCTGTCTCAACGACATTCTGATCCCGCACCTCAAGGCGGTATTTTCACTTAATTACACCCAGGCCATGCTGATCCAGTTTTGCTTCTTCGGCGCCTACTTTCTGGTGTCTGTGCCGGCCGGGGTTCTGGTCAAACGCCTGGGATACCAGAAGGGCATAGTGGTGGGGCTGTTAACCGCGGCACTGGGCTGTGGCCTGTTTTATCCGGCGGCGGTGTCGGCGACTTACAGCGTGTTTCTGGGGGCGCTGTTTGTGCTGGCCAGCGGCATTACTGTGCTGCAAGTGGCGGCCAATCCCTATGTCACTGCGCTGGGGCCGGTGGACACAGCTTCGAGCCGACTGACGTTGACCCAGGCCTTTAACTCCCTTGGCACCACCATAGCGCCTGCCTTTGGCTCGGTGCTGATCCTGTCGGTCGCCGTCGGCGCCTCCGCCGAGGCGGAAGCCGATGCTGTCAAACTGCCCTATCTGTTGCTTTGCGGCATGCTGATTGTGCTGGCGGCGGTGTTTGCTTTGCTGAAATTACCCCACATCCATGATCAGGAAGATGAGGTCGCGGCGCCTGTACGCAGCGCCTTATCCCACCGTCATCTGGTGCTTGGTGCCCTCGCTATCTTTATGTACGTGGGCGGCGAGGTGGCCATTGGCAGTTTGCTGGTGAGTTTCATGGGTGAAGCCCATGTCGCCGGACTCAAGGAAGCCGACGCGGCCAACTACATCGCCTTTTATTGGGGCGGCGCCATGGTGGGCCGTTTTATCGGTGCAGCCGTGATGCAGAAACTCTCGCCCGGAAAGGTGCTGGGCTTCAATGCCGGGGTAGCTGCCTTGCTGGTGATTTTGGCAATGAGCGGAAATGGTCAGCTTGCCATGTGGGCCATGTTGGCGGTGGGTTTATGTAACTCCATCATGTTCCCCACCATTTTCAGCCTGGCGCTGAAGGGCCTGGGACGAGCCACGGCCCAAGGCTCCGGTATCCTTTGCCTTGCCATTGTCGGCGGTGCCGTGGTGCCGCTGATGCAGGGACTGTTGGCCGATGCGGTGGGATTGTCGGCGTCCTATGTGTTGCCGGTAATATGTTACCTCTACATAGTCTTTTACGGCCTCAAGGGCTCGGTGCCCCGCGAAGAGGCTGCAAAATGAAACTGAATCGAATTTCCCTGTTGCTCGCCCTGTCATTGGGGGCATCGGCACCGCTGTTGGCGGACACAATGCAAGACTCGCTGCAGCTGGAGCGTTGGCCCGCCAAGGTATCCCCATTTACGCCCGATGCCGCCCTTGAAGCGCGTATCGACGCCCTGCTGTCGACCATGACAGTGGCGCAGAAAGTGGCCCAGGTGATCCAACCCGAGATCCGCGATTTCACCGTGGAAGACATGCGCCGCTATGGCTTTGGCTCTTATCTTAACGGTGGTGGCGCTTTCCCCGGCAACAATACCAGGGCCACGGCCGCCGATTGGGTGGCGCTGGCAGACAAGCTGCATCAGGCCGCCATGGACAGCAGCGAGGATGGCATTGCCATTCCGCCTATCTGGGGCACGGATGCGGTTCACGGCCATGGCAATGTGTTCGGTGCCACCCTGTTTCCACACAATATTGGTTTGGGGGCCGCCCGGGATCCCGGCTTGATTGCCGACATCGCCCGGGCAACCGCCAAAGAGGTGCGCGCCACCGGCATAGATTGGGTGTTTGCGCCCACGGTCGCCATGGTGGAAGACCTGCGCTGGGGGCGCAGCTATGAAGGCTATGCCAGGGATCCCCAGCTTATCCGCGACTATGGCCATGCCTTTGTTGAAGGCATGCAGGGCAAGGTGGGTGACGCCACCTGGTTGCAGGGAAACCACACCATAGCCACGGTGAAACACTTCATCGGTGATGGTGGTACCCAGGATGGCAATGACCGCGGTGATACCCGCATCGACGAGCAAACCCTGATTGAGCGCCATGCCCAGGGATACGTGGGCGCGGTGGCGGCCGGGGTGCAGACGGTCATGGCCTCGTTCAACAGTTGGAACGGCGAGAAACTCCACGGCAGCCGCTATCTGCTGACCGAGGTGCTGAAGAACCGTCTTGGCTTCGATGGCCTGGTGGTCGGGGACTGGCTCGGTCACGCCTTTGTACCCGGTTGTGATGGCACATCCTGCCCGGCAGCCATCAATGCCGGTGTCGATATACTGATGGCGCCCGGTGATGCCTGGAAACCCCTGTATGACAATACCTTGGCTCAGGCACAGTCGGGCGACATTCCGGCGGCGCGGCTCGACGATGCGGTAAGGCGCATTCTCAGGGTGAAAATCCGTGGTGGTTTGTTTGATGCGCCTTCACCGGCAAAACGCTTGTTGGCCGGTGAACAGCAGCAGATTGGCAGTGAGGCCCACAGAGCATTGGCCCGACAAGCCGTACGCCAGTCTCTGGTATTGCTGAAGAACAACGACCAAACGCTGCCGATAGCCGCCAATGCCAGGGTGTTGGTGATAGGCGATGGGGCCGACAATATCCCCAAACAGTCAGGCGGCTGGAGCATGACCTGGCAGGGCACCGAAGTGCAGAACCAGGATTTCCCCGGCGCGACCTCCATCTTCGCCGGCTTGGTGGCCGGTCTCAAGGCGGGTGGTGGTGAGGCCAGACTCAGTGTCGATGGCACAATCCCCGAGGGTTTTGAGCCGGATCTGGTTTTGGCTGTGTACGGTGAAGACCCCTATGCCGAGGGCAATGGCGATCGGGACAACCTCGAATACCAGCGCGGCGACAAGCGGGATCTCGCCATGCTCAGGGCCATCAAAGCGATCAAGACCACTAAGGGAACAGGACTGCCTCTGGTGTCCGTGTTCCTGTCCGGCAGGCCATTGTGGATGAACCCGGAAATCAACCTTTCCGACGCCTTTGTTGCTGCCTGGCTGCCGGGCACCGAGGGGGCAGGGGTGGCCGATGTTTTGCTCGCCACTCAGGATGGCAAGCCCGGCTTTGATTTCAGCGGCCGCTTGCCGTTTCCCTGGCCGGCGACTCCCTTTGATGACGGTTACGCCAAGCGGGATTCCGAACCCTTGTTTGCGCAGGGAGAGGGACTGGCATACGCCAACCCGCGTCAGCTTGCCAAGCTTGATGAGCTGCAAAATAAGCTCAATGCCGCACCGGCAAGGCTGCCGATTTTTGACCTCGCCATCAAGGCTCCCTGGCGCCTGACGGTGAGCGACGGGAAAAAGCTGCACAGCGTAAGCGGCGGGATTTGGCAGCAGGACGCTCTGTCGGTGCGCAGCGTGAACTGGCAGGTACAGGAAGATGCCCGGCGCTTCAGCTTAGGTGCGCCGGCGACCTTGAGTTTCCGCGACGATTTTCCCATGGACCTGCGACGTTTTGATCCGCAAACGGCGGTGCTGAGCTTCTCCATGGCGCTGCAATCCCTGCCCGAGGGCGGAGCGCTGACACTGTCGATGGCCTGCGAAAAGAGCTGTGGCCGGGCAGTTGATATTGCCGGACACACCCGGGCCGATGGCCAGTGGCGCCAGTTTGAAATGCCGCTTCGTTGCCTGGCATTGGGCGCCAATGAACTGGCTCAGGTGCTGAGCCCCATGACCCTGACCCTGAGCCAGGGCGGCACCTTGACCCTGGCCAGGATCGCCATAGAAGCCGGCAGTAACAGTGAGGCCGTGCGCCTGGATTGCGATGCCATTGCTGCAGCCCAGGGCCAGTGACCTGCGGCTGCCCGATAACAGACTGAGTTGGAGAGTGTTATGTACCGGATTGGAATTGACTTGGGCGGCACCAAGATTGAACTTGTGATGCTCGATGGTGCCGGAGTCGAGGTATTCCGCAAACGTCGCCCCACCCCCCGGGATTACCCCGGGACCCTGGCGGCAGTGGTTGAACTGGTTAAGGAAGCCGAAGCCGAGACTGGGCAGCGCGCCAGCATAGGCATAGGTATTCCGGGCGTGGTGTCGTCCCTGTCCGGCAAGGTGAAAAACTGCAATGCCACCTGGATCAATGGTCAGCCCATGGACAAAGATCTCGGTGCCATGCTGGGCCGCGAGGTGCGCATTGCCAACGACGCCAATTGTTTCGCCGTGTCGGAAGCCGTGGATGGCGCAGGTGCGGGCAAGGCGCTGGTATTTGGCGTTATCCTCGGCACAGGCTGCGGCGGCGGTATTGCCATTTCCCACAAGGCCCATGCCGGTGGCAATGGCATTGGTGGCGAATGGGGACACAATCCCTTGCCCTGGATGACGGCGGAGGAGTTCAATTCCACCCGTTGTTTCTGCGGCAATGCCGATTGCATAGAAACCTTTGTTTCGGGCACCGGCTTTGTGCGGGATTTCCGCGCCCATGGCGGCGAAGCCACAAGCGGTATCGAAATTGTGGCCAGAATGGCCGAGGGTGATGCACTGGCCGGGGCGGCATTTGAGCGCTTTATTGATCGTCTGGCCCGGGCCCTGGCCCAGGTCATCAATACCCTCGACCCGGATGCCATAGTGCTGGGCGGTGGGGTGTCCAATATTGACCTGATTTACCAGCGGCTGCCGGCGCTGTTGCCAAAATATGTGTTGGGGGGCGAGTGTGCCACGCCGGTATTGAAAAACCACCACGGTGCCTCCTCCGGTGTCCGCGGAGCCGCCTGGTTGTGGGCGCCCGGCGAGCTTGCTGCTATCTCACCCGAGGCCTGTGCCTGAGCCCTGAGCCGCGAAAAATATCCGGCCCCGGCAGTTAGCCGGGGTCCAATAGTAAAAGTTCCTTTCTGTCGTTATGTGCTTTTGGCGCCCTTGTGGCGCCCTTTTTTTATCCTGCTTTTTAGCCTGAGCCCATGGGTATTCGCAGCGAAATGTCCTGGCGCTCCGGTGCAGCCATTGCCTGAGGTGTGAGCCTTGGGGTAATGTGAGGGTTTTGAATTTCAAGGGGAAGTCTGTGGCAAATCTGATGTTGTTGGTGGCGGCGGTGATCTGGGGCCTGGGGTTTGTGGCCCAGCGGCTGGGAATGGACCATCTGGCACCCTTTGCCTTTAATGGCATCAGGTTTTTCATTGGCGCTCTGAGCCTGGTGCCGCTGATTTGGTGGCTGAAACAAAGAGGCAGTTTGACCCTGACGACCGACGGCCTGTGGCGGGGGGCGCTGCTCTGCGGTGGTCTGCTGTTTATCGGCGCTTCGCTGCAGCAGGTGGGGCTGCTGTACACCACGGCCGCCAACGCCGGTTTTATCACAGGTCTCTATATAGTGCTGGTGCCCGTGCTGGGCCTGGCGCTTAAACACAAGACCGGCAGCAACACCTGGGCCGGTTGTGTCCTGGCCTTGGTGGGCCTGTATCTCCTGAGTATCCGTGATGGCCTCAGCATTGGCCTGGGGGATGGACTGCAGCTGATCGGTGCCCTGTTCTGGGCCGTGCATATTCTGGCCATAGATCATTTCGCCCGCCGCCATGCGCCTGTGCTGCTGGCCTGCCTGCAATTTTTCGTCTGTGCCCTGCTCAGCGCCCTGGTGTCTGTGGTTTTGGAAACCACCAGTTGGAGTGGCGTTATCGGTGGCTGGCAGGCGCTGGCCTATTCGGGGCTGATTTCGGTGGGGGTGGCCTATACCCTGCAGGTGCTGGCGCAAAAGCATGCCCATCCGGCCCATGCGGCCATCATCCTCAGCCTGGAAACCGTGTTCGCTGCCATAGGCGGTGTGTGGCTGCTGGATGAGCAACTCGACGGCCGGGCCCTGGTGGGCTGCGGCCTGATGCTGCTGGGTATGCTGGTGTCCCAGGTGCCGCTGCGTTACCTGGTGAAATCCAGGCATCAGCAGCCGCTGCAGGACTGAGCCGCTTTCGGATTGAGAGCGGCTGCCAAGCCGGAAAGGGGCGTTAACGGCCGAGTTTGTCGAGCACCACATCGTCCCCGATTCGGTACAGGGATTCGGTCAGCCGGGCTTCCTGGTCCTGATTGTCGAGCCCCAGGGAGAAGGTGGCGCGGAACAGGGCAACCCCCGTGTGACTGGCGCTCTCATACTGGCTGGAGAACTGCTCAATATTGATCCCAAGGGCGGTGATCTTGTTGGAGATATCCAGTACCAGTCCGGGTCTGTCGTAGGCCACCAGGCTGTAACTGCGCCTCAGGGCGGGCTTCTTGGCCACAGAGGTGCGGGCATAGGTGAGGGTGAGGCCGTCTATGCACTCGAGATTTTCAATCAGCTCCTCCCATTGCTGGGATGGCAGCTCCAGCAGGAGTATGGCGGCAAAGATGCCGTCAATGTGCCTGAGCTCCGAATCCAGCCAATTACCGCCGTGGCGGCTGACGGCATGGGCTATCTGTTCCACCAGGCCGGTTCTGTCGGGGGCCTGCAGGGTGATCAGGTATCGCAGCATGGCAAAATTCTCCTCGGTTTGGGCGTTAACTCGGCTGCCGGAAATTCAGGGGATGTAACACAACTGTCATTTTTGCGTCATATAATCTGCGCATCCATCAATGGGATGGCTGCTTTAAGCTTATAGTTAACACGGCATCGTAGCCAATCACAGTGAAAAAAAGCGCAAGCTTTTCAACAGAGGTTATCAATGGACAGTCAGGTCACTGAGCCCAAGGCTATGGCCAATTTCCTGGTGGCAAAGGGTAACAGCCGCCGGGCCTTCAAAGACAAGGCGACCCAGATAGGGGTGAGCATAGGCGGCATCATGGTCTTCGTGGCCCTGCTGCTGATCTTCTTTTATCTGCTTTACGTAGTGAAACCCATCTTTGATGGTGCCGAAGTCAGCCCCAAAGCCAACATGAGCTACCCTGACAATCGCGCCGCGGCCCTGATGGTGGGCAGCGACGAGCAGAATGAAATTGCCTATCGGGTATCAATTGCCGGTGAAGTGGACTTCCTGCGCGTGGCCGATGGCAGCCTGATTGAGTCCCATGTGCCTGACTTGCCGGAAGGTGTGACAGTGGTGAGCAGTGCCGTGGCCACGGCCGCAGAGCAAAAGTTTGCCCTGGGTCTGTCCAACGGTCAGGCATTGCTGTACCGGGTGGAGTTTGGTGTGACCTATCCCGCCGAGGGCAAAAGGCTTATCACCCCCAAACTCAGGGCCCTCAATGCCGATGGCGCCATTCAAGTGGATGAAGCCGGTGGCAGTCTGGACCAACTGGCCTTTGGTTTGGCCAACAACCAGATGACCTTTGCCTATCGCAGCGGCGCCGGCAAATGGCGTCTGACCCACCTTGAAGGGGAAGAGAACCTGCTGACCGAGGAAGTGGAGTGGAGCGCCAGCAATGCTGTGCTCGACGATGCCCCGGCCAAGGTCAACAGCGCCCTGATGACCCCGGATCAACGCCAGTTGATGCTGCAGGCGGGCTCCAAGGTCTACGTTTACGACATCCGTGATGCCGACAGCCCGAGTCTGTTGCAGGTGATTGATGCCGAGCGGGGCAAACTGGCCCTGACCCGTATGCGCCTGCTGGCCGGTGCCAGCTCCATCTTGCTCGGTTATGACAATGGCGATGTGGCGCAATATTTCCAGGTCAACGGCGAAAAGGGCCGTCTGTACCGTGAAATCCGTGAATTCAAGGGGCTGGGCAAGGTAGATACCCTGGCCAGCGAGTTTTATCGCAAGAGCTTTGCCACCGTCAGTGACAGCGGCAAGCTGACCCTGCTGTACACCACCAGTGAGCGCGAGCTGCTGAGTGAAACCTTTGATATCGCCCAGCCAAAGGCCATGGGCTTCAGTCCCCGTTCCAATGCCCTGGTGGTGGATGCCGGCAACAAGCTGCACCTGTTTGCGGTATCCAACGCCCACCCCGAAGTGTCCTGGAGTGCCCTGTGGACCAAGGTGTGGTACGAGGGCTATCCCGAACCTGCCTATGTGTGGCAGTCCACTTCGGGTTCCGATGACTTTGAAGCCAAGTTGAGCCTGATGCCGCTGGCGTTCGGGACCATAAAGGCGGCCCTGTATGCCATGCTGTTCGCCGTACCTTTGGCCATAGCCGGCGCCATCTATACCGCCTATTTCATGTCGCCCAAGGTGCGCGCCCTGGTGAAACCCACCATTGAGATCATGGAAGCCCTGCCGACCGTGATCCTGGGCTTTCTTGCCGGTCTGTGGCTGGCGCCGCTGGTGGAAGACCATCTGCCGGGTATAGTGCTGCTGCTTATCCTCTTGCCGGTGAGCATATTGCTGAGCGCCTTTGGCTGGAGCAAGTTGCCCGGTCGCTGGAAGCAGCGTTTGCCCGAGGTGTACCAGGAGCTGATGCTGATCCCTGTGATACTGCTGGTGGGCTGGCTGGCCTTTGAATTCAGCCCCATGCTGGAAGTGGCCCTGTTCGGTGGCGACACCCGACTGTTTATCACCCATGAGCTGGGTATTACCTTCGACCAGCGCAATGCCTTGGTGGTGGGTATTGCCATGGGCTTTGCGGTGATCCCGACCATCTTCTCCATTGCCGAAGATGCCATCTTCTCAGTGCCGCGCCATCTGTCCAACGGCAGTCTGGCTCTGGGTGCCACCCCCTGGCAAACCCTGACCCGGGTGGTACTGCTGACCGCCAGTCCGGGGATTTTCTCGGCGGTAATGATGGGCCTTGGCCGTGCCGTGGGCGAGACCATGATAGTACTGATGGCCACGGGTAACACCGCCATCATGGAGTGGAGCGTATTCGAGGGTATGCGTACCCTGGCGGCGAACATTGCGGTGGAAATGCCCGAATCGGCCATCGGCAGCTCCCACTACCGTGTGCTGTTCCTGGCAGCCTTCGTACTCTTTATCTTTACCTTTATTTTCAACACGGTAGCCGAAGTGGTAAGGCAGCGGCTGCGTGAACGTTACAGCTCGCTGTAACCTGGGGATTGCACATGTTTGAATTTTTGTCTGCATTGAGGGAAGGCCGTCATGGGTAAGTGGTTCAAATCGGGTTCGCCCTGGATCTGGATGACAGGCGGTGCCGTCAGCCTGAGCCTGATAGCCGTGCTGGGCCTGTTGCTGCTGATTGCCTGGCGTGGTCTGTCCTACTTCTGGCCGGCCGATATCTATGAGTGGAAACTCAAGGATGCCAAGGGCGCCGAGTCCGTGCTTATCGGCGAGATTTATGATAGCGAAGTGGTGCCATCCGAGCGCCTGCTGGCCGCCGGTGCCGAGTTTGTGACGCCTCCAGGTGAGTTCGTGACCCGTTATCTGGTCAAGACAGGTAACCGTGAGTTCGTGGGGCTGGATTTCCGCTGGATATTGGAAACCGACATAGTCAGTCGCAGCACGCCGGCGGACGTGGCGGTGTTGGAGCGCTCCAAGAACGGCAACTTCTACGGTTATCCTGTGGCCGTGATTGAAAACGGTCAGCGCCTGGAACTGAGCGATGTGGAAACCTCGCTGCAGCAGCACATTGACCGCGCCGTGGCCCTGTCCAAGCGTGCCGAACAGTTGCAGAAGAAAGACATAGGCGCAATCAACTATCAGCTGGAGCGCCTGCGCCTGAAGGAGCGGGGTTTTGAGCTCAATAACGAGTTGACCGACAGTCGTAAGCTGGAACTGACCGCCGAGCGCAAAGCGCTGCAGGACAAGTACCTGGTGCTGGAAAAGGAACTCTTCTCCCTGCGTGACGATGCCGGCCGTGATGCCGTGATAGTGCGCGACATGCGCGGTGAAGAGGTCAGCCTCAAGCTCGATACCGTGCTGCACGTGACCTATGCCAACCGTCTGGGCCTTGGCGGCCGTCTGCTGGCCTGGTTCGCAGGCGTGGGTAATTTCGTCAGCGACGATCCCCGTGAAGCCAACACCGAGGGTGGGGTATTCCCGGCGATTTTCGGCACAGTGTTCATGGTGCTGCTGATGGCGGTGATAGTGACCCCCTTTGGTGTTGTGGCCGCCATTTACCTGCACGAATATGCCAAGAAAGGCCCCATCACCAAGATGATCCGCATCGCGGTGATCAATCTGGCCGGTGTGCCGTCCATTGTTTACGGTGTGTTTGGTCTGGGCTTCTTCGTTTACATGCTGGGGGGCTCACTGGATCAGCTGTTCTTCCCCGAGGCGCTGCCATCGCCCACCTTCGGCTCTCCCGGGGTGATTTGGTCGGCCCTGACCCTGGCGATTTTGACTTTGCCTGTGGTGATAGTGTCCACCGAGGAAGGTCTGTCCCGTATTCCGAGCGCCGTGCGCCAGGGCAGTCTGGCCCTGGGTGCCACCAAGGCCGAAACCCTGTGGCGTATCGTGATCCCCATGGCGAGCCCGGCCATCATGACGGGGCTTATCCTGGCGGTGGCCCGCGCCGCCGGTGAGGTGGCACCGCTGATGCTGGTGGGTGTGGTGAAACTGGCACCGACCCTGCCCATCGACATGAACTTCCCCTTTGTGCATCTGGAACGCAAGTTCATGCACCTGGGTTTCCATATTTATGATGTGGGCTTCCAAAGCCCCAACGTGGAGGCGGCGCGGCCCCTGGTGTACGCCACTTCCTTCCTGCTGGTGTCTGTGATCGTGGCATTGAACCTTACCGCCATCAGTGTCCGCAACCACCTGCGTGAAAAGTATCGCTCCCTTGAGCATTAAGATTGCCGCGCTTATCCTGACAATTGGTACAGAATATGATTTCGATAGACAGTTCAGTTATGAAAAATGACACTCTGGATCTGGTAAACCTGCCCGAGGCAGAAACCGCGTTGGAGATCCGCAACCTGGATTTGCGTTATGGCGACAAGCAGGCGCTGTTCGACGTGTCGATGAAGATCCCCAAGAAGAAGGTCACTGCCTTCATCGGCCCCAGCGGCTGTGGTAAATCGACCCTGCTGCGCTGCATCAACCGCATGAACGACCTGGTGGACAACTGCAACATCAGCGGTGAAATCCTGCTGCACGGCCAGAACATCTACGACAAGAAGGTGGACGTGGCGGCCCTGCGCCGCAACGTGGGCATGGTGTTCCAGCGCCCCAATCCGTTCCCCAAGTCCATCTACGAAAACGTGGTTTACGGTCTGCGCCTCCAGGGCCTCAACAATCGTCGTGAACTGGACGAGGCCTGTGAGCGTTCACTGCGCGGCGCCGCCATTTGGGACGAGGTGAAAGACCGTTTGCACGACAACGCCTTCGGCCTGTCCGGTGGTCAGCAGCAACGTCTGGTGATTGCACGTGCCATCGCCATTGAGCCCGAAGTCTTGCTGCTCGATGAGCCCACCTCGGCACTGGATCCCATCTCGACCCTGACCATCGAGGAACTGATCACCGAACTCAAGGCCCAGTACACTGTGGTGATAGTGACCCACAACATGCAGCAGGCGGCCAGGGTGTCTGATCAGACCGCCTTCATGTACATGGGCGAGCTGGTGGAATATGCCGATACCAACACCATCTTCACCACACCGGCCAAGCGCAAGACCGAAGACTATATCACCGGCCGTTACGGCTAATGCCGCCGGTCACCCGAGAATCAGCAAGGGTTTGAATATCAATGGACAAGTTAAGCACCAACAAGCATATCTCCGGTCAGTTCAACGCTGAGCTTGAGGACATACGCAACCGGGTTCTCGCCATGGGCGGGCTGGTGGAACGCCAGCTGGAGCAGGCGCTGGATGCCCTGGGCAGCCTGGACGCCGAGCTGGCGAAAAAGGTGATCGACGGCGATCACAAGGTCAACAGCATGGAAGTGTCCATTGACGAGGAATGCACCCGCATTATCGCCAAGCGCCAACCGGCTGCCAGCGACCTGCGTCTTATCATAGCCATCTCCAAGACCATTGCCGATCTGGAGCGCATAGGTGATGCCTGCGTGCGTATCGCCAAGGCGGCACTGGAGAAGCGCAACAATAACCAGCAACCCCTGCTGGTGAGCATCGAAAGCATGGGCCGTCACGCCACCCGTATGCTGCATGCCACCCTCGATGCCCTGGCCCGTATGGATGCCGATGCCGCTTTTGAACTGCACAAGGAAGACGCCCGTCTGGACAAGGAATACGAGGGCATTATCCGCCAGCTGATGACCTATATGATGGAAGATCCCCGTTCCATCCCCGGTGTGCTGGACGTGCTTTGGGCCGCCCGTGCGGTGGAGCGGGTCGGCGATCGCTGTAAAAACGTCTGCGAATACATCATCTATTACGTGAAAGGCAAGGACGTGCGCCATGCTTCCTACGAGGACATGGAGCGGGATCTGCACCTCTGATTGCTGCTGCACACAACAACGCCGGGCTTGCCCGGCGTTGTCGCTTTTGTTTACCGGTCGGTGAGTGCCGGCTGGCACCACATGGCATTCATGCTATTATCGCAGCCCGGTATGGTGCCACTTCCGAATGCAAACCAGGCCTGCACCCCAAGACAGTTATACAAGACCTTTACTCAAGAGCATCCCATGAAGCGTACCCTGACCCGCGGTTTAATGAATCTGTTGCCCATGGCGTTGAGCCTGTGGCTGTTCTGGTCCCTGTTTGAATCCCTCGATGGCCTGGGCAATGTGCTGCTGGAGCTGGTGGCCATCCACCCCGCCTTTATCGGCGAGGGATTTTTGCTGGTGGTGGCACTGATTTTTGCCGCCGGTCTGCTGTTTTCCGTCAGCCCCTTCACCTGGCTGTGGGGCAAGATTGAACGCGCCCTGATGCGCTTTCCGCTGTTCAAGTCCGTCTATGGCAGCATCCGCGATATTGCCTCACTGATGAACCGTGACGGCAAGCCCAAGTCCCAGCAGGTGGTGCTGGTCAGGCAAGCCAACGGCGGCTACGTGGTGGGCTTTATCATGACCGATGCGCCGCCAAAACCACTGCAAGATGCCTTGCCGGAAGGGGACTGGGTACCCGTGCTGTTTCAACTGTCCTACCAGATGGCTGGGGTCACCAGTTTGGTGCGCCGTGAAGATCTGCTGCCGGTGAACTGGAGCTTTGAAGAGGCCATGCGCTTTAACCTGACCGCAGGGATTTCCACTCACTGAGCCACTGGTGTGCCGTTCGCGGTGGCGGTATGCTAGAGGCAGATACACCGATAGGCGTTGCCCCGCAGGCGACGCCGTTTGACAGAGAAAAGCAATGACCCAAAGTAAGTTGGACAAGGTACTGGCCGCTGAGCGTGAGTACCGCGAAAAGCGTGAGGGTGGCTATCGTGAAAAGGCCCTCAAGTTGTATCCCTGGATCTGTGGCCGCTGTGCCCGTGAGTTTACCCACAAGAACCTGTCGGAGCTGACGGTGCATCACAAGGACCACAACCACGACAACAACCCGCCCGATGGCTCCAACTGGGAACTCCTGTGTCTCTATTGCCACGACAATGAGCATTCCCGTTTTGAAGAGCTGATCCGTTACGGCGGTACCCAGGAGGCCAAACAGGAGGCCGCCACCTTCAATCCCTTTGCGGATCTCAAGGCCATGATGGCCAAAAAGGGTTGATGCCCGGTTATTGTCAAAAAGCGCCCAAGGGCGCTTTTTTTGTGCTCACTTGTGGAACCACGGCACTGAATTTGTAACTAAATCTGTAACCTTGCGTGGGGGGATTGGTTTGTTAAAGCCGCCCACATATACTCGGCGAACAATAATTTTAATCAAGATGGAAGCAAGCTTATGACTTTAGGGAAACCTCAGGTGAGTCAGACCCGGTCATTTATGACCGTATCGCTCATCGAATTGTGGGAACGTTTTGGCTTTTACGGCATGCAGGCGCTTATCGTGTACTTCATGGTGCAGCGTCTGGGCTTTGAAGACAGCCGCGCCAACCTGGTATGGAGCGCCTGTGCGGCCTTGATTTATGTGTCACCCGCCATCGGCGGTTGGGTTGGTGACAAGATCCTCGGCACCAAGCGCACCATGCTGATTGGTGCCGCTATCCTGTCACTGGGCTACGCCCTGATGACAGTGCCCACCGAAAACACCTGGTTCCTGTTCTCCGCCCTCGGCGTTATCGTGGTGGGTAACGGCCTGTTCAAGCCCAATGCCGGTAACCTGGTACGCAAGATTTACGACGGCGACGATTCCAAAATCGACTCTGCCTTCACCATCTACTACATGGCAGTGAACGTGGGTTCCACCTTCTCCATGCTGCTGACACCCTGGATCAAGGACTATGTCAACGCCACCTATGGCAACGAGTTCGGCTGGCATGCTGCCTTCGCCGTGTGCTGCGTTGGCTTGCTGGTGGGCCTGGCCAACTACATGGTGATGCGTCACACCCTGGATGCCTACGGCTCGGAGCCCGACTCCCGTCCGGTGGAAATGAAAAAGCTGGCGGCTGTGCTGGGTCTGGCGGCCCTGTCGGTGGTGGCCTCGGCCTTTATCCTGGAATACGAGGATGTGGCGCGGGTATTCGTCTACGGTGCCGGTGTCTGCGTATTGGCGATTTTTGCTCACCTTATCCGCACCAGTGAAGTCAGTGAGCGCGCCGGTCTGATTGCCGCCCTGGTACTGACGGTGCAGACGGTATTCTTCTTTATTTTCTACCAGCAAATGTCCACCTCCCTGGCACTGTTCGCCCTGCGTAACGTTGACTGGGACTTCCAGATGTTTGGTGCCCACCTGTGGACCTGGTCTCCGGCCCAGTTCCAGGCCTTGAACCCCATTTGGATCATGCTGCTGAGCCCCGTGCTGGCCTGGGTCTATGCCACCGCCGGTCGCAATAACAAAGACCTGTCCATCGCCGCCAAGTTTGCCCTGGGTTTTGCCGTGGTGGCAGCCGGTTTCTTCATCTATGGTATCGCCGGTGAGTTTGCCGTGAATGGCAAGACCTCATCCTGGGTGATGATAGGTGGCTACGGCGCCTATTCACTGGGCGAACTGCTGGTGAGTGGTTTGGGTCTGGCTATGATCGCCCGCTATGTGCCCGAGCGCATGGGCGGCTTTATGATGGGCGCTTACTTCGTGGCCTCGGGCATTTCCCAGTACCTGGGTGGTGTGGTGGCCAACTTCGCCAGTGTGCCCCAGGGCCTGACCGATCCGCTGCAAACCCTGCCCATCTACACCAGTTTGTTCAACAAGCTGGGCATGGCAGCCCTGGTCTGTACCTTTATCGCGCTGGCCGTATTGCCGCTGATGCGTCGTCTGACCGACACTCACCACAGCCATAACGGTAACAACAACAGCCTGTTGGCCGAAGCCAACTGAGGCACTGAGGTCTGATAGAATGCCGATCCTCTGGATCGGCATTTTTTTTCACTGAAAAGGAGTTTGCATGCGTTCACTGATATCCCGCCCAAGTTTCAAACATCCAGGTTTCAAACGCTTAGGTTTGGCCCTGTTGGCCCTGTGCCTGTCCGCGGCCAATGCCGGGGCCGAAAACCTGACCCTGACCGAACTGGAGCCCGGTCTGTATCAGCACCAATCATTCCAGACGGTGAAGGGGTTTGGCCGGGTCAGTGCCAATGGACTTTTGCTGGTGGAGGGCAAAAAAGCCTTCCTGATTGACACCCCTTGGGGCAATGAAGACACGGAGCAGCTGCTGGCCTGGCTGAAAGCGCGCGATTTTATCCTGGAAGGCAGTTTGTCGACCCACTGGCACGAGGACAGGGCCGGTGGCCTGGCCGCGCTCAATGCCGCCGGCGTGGCCACCTTTGCATCGGCCCATACCAATCGCTTACTGGCCGAAAATGGTAAGGTGCAGGCAAGTCACAGCCTGGATGCCGGCCCCCAGTTGCTGTTCCATGGCCGGGTTGAGGCGTTTTTCCCCGGTGCCGGTCACAGTCTGGATAACCTGGTGGCCTGGCTGCCGGGGCAGAAAACCCTGTTCGGTGGCTGCCTGGTACGCAGCCTGGAGACCCAATCCATGGGCAATACCGCTGACGGCGATGTCCCTGCCTGGCCGGACAGTATCGAAGCCCTGCTGAGCCGCTATCCCGGGGCCGCAAGGGTGGTGCCCGGTCACGGTGACAACGGCGATATAGCGCTGCTCAGGCACACCCTGGCCTTGAGCCGGGCCGCCGCAGCAAAGCCGCAATAGTATTGAGGCTGAATCGAATCAAGGTCGCTGTCTCAGCGGCCTTTTTTTGTATGGGCTTGAGCCGGGGCCCGGGCCGGCTTGCCAATTGCCTGTGGCAGCCTAGGCTGAAAGTAACGGTTTGGGTATTCGCGCGGGGAAGAGCATATGAACTATCGTCGTTTTGCGGTAACCGTCCTGATTTTATGCCTCTTGCCCCTGAGCAGGGGGTGGGCCAACGACAGCATCAACAGTGAGTTGAGCCATTTCGCCGGCGGTGCAGCCATGGCGTTGGGGACCATGGTGATAGCCGATCACTATGGCCAAACCGAGCACAGAGCCTGGTTGGGATTTGGGGTTGCGACCGGCATTGGGATCCTGGGGGAAGTGGCCGATAAAGCCAAGGGCCATGAAGTGTCCTGGCTGGATATTGCGGTTAACAGTTTGGGGGCTGCGGTGGGCGCCTATGGCGGCGAGCGCTGGCTGCTGACGCCGGTGATAAAGCCCGAGGAACGCTTCGCCGGGGTGACATTGAACTATCTATTTTGAGGCGCTGCAACCGCCATCTTGACCGCTTGGCAACTTGACCCCTTGGCAACTTGATTATTTGGCCAACCTGGCCTCGGCTTCCAGCCACTTGGCCCGGCTCAGACTCTGGCTGTTTTCACCGCTGAGGTGTTCGCGCCGGGCGGGCAGGGCAGCAATAATCGCCTGTTTCTGTTCATCGCTGGCCTGACTCCAGGCGACGATTTCGTCTATGTGGCGCATGCAGCCCATACAGTAATCATCATAGTTCAGACCGCAACGGGCCACGCAGGGGGATTGGATCATTATGCTCTTCTTGGTGGATCTGAGGCGAGGGAGTCTAGCATGAAGAGGCCCCATCCCAAAGTCGATTGGGCTGGGGCCTTGGCTGGATAGAGGATTAAAGCGGGCCTCAGGGTATGAAGCCCGGTCAATACAGATTCAGTGCAACTCAGGTCCGGGCTGACGGGAGCCCAGGTCAGAATGTCCCCGAGGTGCTGCCTGTGCCACTGGCGGGAGAGGTGAAGATGTTGTTGGCACCGCTTTGCCACACCACCTGGCCATTGTTGACCTTGATGCATTTCCACTCAATCCGGCTATTGGCCGGTACGCCAATGGTGCCTTTCCAGGTGGGGTAATCCGTTGCCGACAGCACCACTGCCTTGGCGGGATCCCAGTTGCCCAACACATCGGTATTGCCAACGGCGGCGACATTCTCACCCCATTGGGTGATACCGTTGCCGCAACTGAAGTTGACCTGTACAGCGGGCTGTTCGACCCAGACTGAGTAGGAGCCGCCGTTGACCGGGAATTCCGCCCAACCATCGCCGTTGCTGACCACGGTTGCGCTCTGGTTACCGCTGATATCGGTAAAGCTTTTGTTTGTCCGACCCACATTCATCCATTTGCTGCCTCCCGGGCCATCGCTCATGATGACCGCCATGGCCTGGGGATGACTGGCGTCACCCAAACGGGTCCAGCCAATGATGTCATGGTGATCCAGATAACTCAGCTGCGGGCCATGGGCATATTGTTGCCGTGCCTGCAACAGCACATCGAGTTTGGCCTTCTGGGAGGCGATCACTATGTTACTGTTATTGCAGTTGTTGTCTGAGCTGGTGTAGTTGGCACCGTAATAATCGGCGTAGAAAATATTGGGGTAACCTTCCTCCCGCAGCAGGATAAAGGCATAGGCCAGGGGTTTGAACCAATCCTGCACCCGGGATTCCAGCGCCTGGCAGGGCTGGGTATCGTGGTTTTCCACCAGAGTGACCGCCAGACTTGGCTGCTCCTTCATCAGGGTGTTGTCCATCAGGGTCGCCATATTGTAATTGCCACCGCTGATGGAGGCCTGATGGAAATTCATGTGCAGCGGCGCGTCAAACAAGGACATGCGACCACCGGTGGCTGTGATGTAGTTGTGCAGTTCTTCCTTGTTGTAACTCCAATACTCGCCCACGGTAAACAAGGGTTTGCCGGTGCTGCTGCGGACGCTGTCGAGCCAATCGCTGAAGAAGCTGAATTTGATGTGTTTTACCGCATCAAGGCGGAAGCCATCGACACCGGTGAAATTCACGTACCAATCGCCCCAGTGCTTAAGCTCATCCACGACCTCCGGGTGATCCATGTCGAGATCGGCAAACATCAGGTAGTCATAGTTGCCGTTGTTGCCGTCCACTTCCCAATCCCAGGCCTTACCTATGCCGCGGAATTTGAAGATGGCGCTTTCATTGAGGTTCTGGGCCCAGTCGACGCCATCGAAATGGTACCAGTGCCACTTGAAGCTGGAGTAAGCGTTGTTGCGACCGGCAAAGTTAAAATCGGTCCAGGCATCTATCTGCACATCGCTGCCATATTCGCGATTGCGATCGTTCCAGTCGACCCTTACCGCCTGCACCGACTCGGTGGCATCGGCGCCGCCCCTGTGGTTGAACACCACATCGCCGTAGATCTGCAGGCCATTGGCATGGGCGCTGTTGATGGCCTCCAGGTACTCATCCTTGGTGCCGTACTTGGTGCGTATGCTGCCCTTTTGATTGAATTCACCCAGGTCATACATGTCATAGACCCCGTAACCCACATCGGCGGCCCCGGATGCGCCCTTGTAGGCCGGTGGCAACCACAGCGCGGTAATGCCGGCTGCGGCGAGATTGGGCGCCTCCTGGGCCACCTGGGTCCACAGGCTGCCGTCATTTGGCGTATACCACTGGAAATACTGCATCATCACGCCATTGTCGGCCTGTGCCGCCGAAGACATCAGGGTCAGCAGGCCTGCCAGGGTGCAGCCTGCCAATCTGGATGGGCGGGTTTTGGCAATGGATTGAGGAGTGAATACCGCGGGTTTGAGCTGTTGTGCCGGGTGTTTAGTGCTTGTGTGACTCATGGATAATCCCCATAAATGAGCGACCCATCCCTTGGTCTTTATTATTGTTTTAACCGCATTCCGTCTCGGGTCCCGTCCCGAAAACCGGTGTCTCAATATAGGCCGGTTATTGAATAACGGGCCACATACTGTGTTGCCAAATTGTTATGAATACGTATGCATATTAAGGGTGTTTTGTGCGGTAACCAGTGGTTTCACGCTGAAAAAGGCAATAAAAGCAAGGTAAAAGACCAAAAACGATCTGATGCACCGGCCTTTTTGCCTGCTACGGGCGGGAAGGCGGTAATTGGGCGGGAAACTGGTCAAGTCATTGGGAACCTGCGGGCTGGCGTTATTGGTCGTGCTATGCCTGGTCAGATGCTGGTAAGGCCTGAAAAGGCTTGCTAATTTGCCCCGACTTTCTAGGATCTGACTCAAGCCAAACACAGCAGAGCCGTCATGACCCAGTCCATACTTCACTGGATAAGCGAATCCATTACCCGCAAGATCGGCGGGTTATCCACCTTGTTGCTCAGCTTTATCTTCGTGGTGATCGTCTATTCCATAGTCAAGCTGACGCAGATTGGTGCCGAAATGCGTGAGGTGGCCGAAATAGACATACCGCTCACCGAGGTGGTTTCGGAAATTGAAGTGCTGCAGCTACAGAAGCACATATTGTTTGAAAAGATCCGCGTCGCCCGGGACGAACACCTGGCGCCGGCGGTGATCAAGCCTCAGCTGGGGGCTTTTATGGATCACGGCGTCCAGTTGTCCCGGCAGGTGGAAAAAGCCGAGCAGCTTATCCATCGCGGCCTGAGCACGGCCCAGATCGCCGAAGAGGTGGCCGAGCACAAGCGGGTGCTGAGTGCCATCGAACATTTCCAGATCCTGCGTCAGGAATACCTGCAAAAGGCCGGTGAACTTTTCAATAAACCCGAGGCGGAAACTGCCGCGGCCAATTGGCTCAGGTTAGAGACTCTCGACGAGCAGCTCGATAGTCTGGCGGAGCGCTTATTGCTGGATATCGAAGCACTGACCGAAGACATAGCCAAAAACGCCGAGCGCCATGAGCAGGAGTTTTTTATCGTCAATACCTCCCTCGGCGTCAGCGCCTTCCTGATTGGTATTTATGTGACCTGGTACATCATCCGCAGTTTCCGGCGCCGCCTGGGGTATATCCAGACCCAGATCGCCAGGTTGAACCAAAGCCTGACACCCGACACCCCAAGCACCACCAAGGATGAGCCGCAGCGCGGCCAGGATGAGCTGACCGAGTTGGCCTGGGACGTACAGCAGGTGGTGGAGCGTTTCTCCAGCGAGATGGTGAACCGGCATGAGATGGAAAAGCAGCTTATCCAGTTGGCTACCACGGACAAGCTGACCGGCGCCTTTAACCGGCATAAATGGGAAGATTGTCTTGCCATGGAGTTGGAGTACGGCCGCCGAGGCGTGCCAGTGCATCTCTTGATGCTGGATTTGGACCACTTCAAGGCCATCAATGACAATCATGGTCACGATGTCGGCGACCAGGTATTGCAACAGGCGGTGAAATTGCTCAAGGAGCACGTACGCCAGACCGACAGCCTGTTCCGTCTGGGAGGTGAGGAGTTTGCCCTGCTGTTCCGTCAGCACGACAGCCAGGACGTCCTGGCCATAGCCGAGAAGATCCGCATGCTGTTCGAGACGAACAAGGTGCCAGGGTTACCTTACTTTACCGCCAGTCTGGGGCTGACAAGATTCTTGCCGCAAGACGACAGGGAAAGCTTTATCAAGCGTGCAGACCAGGCCCTGTACCGCGCGAAACAGGACGGTCGCAACCGGGTGACTGTGCTGTAACCAGGCTTAACTAAGCTTAACTATGCGATCCCTTCCCGGGGTCGCCCACTCATGGAAGATACCGGCTATGTAGTCCTCAAGTTCGGTCTCATTGATGCCGGCGGGAATACGGATATCCTCGGCCTTGCGTTTTACACCGCCCGTGCCGCAGTAGCAGGCCCGCCACTCATCGCCGATTCGGGTCACTTCGAGGATTTTTTTGCCAAAGATGTCAAATTTCATAGTGCTGGCCCTGCGTTGTTAGCTTGTTCTAATGCTGGCTAGAAAACATTGAAGATAACCTCAGGCTTTGGGATAGAAGATATCAGCAAGTTCAAATATTTGGCTAATAGCGAGCAGTATACCGATAATGATAAAGACAGTAGGAGAGGCAAAGTTCACTGTTACGGCACGCACTTGTCTTAGCCTGTTGCCATGGAAAATGAAACCTACGGAAATGCACAACACCATAAAGTGAAGGATTAATTCGGCCATGGTATTTGCTGTCATCATGTACTCCATATTGTAAATCAATTCAGCAGAATACCGGAAAAATGCAAGTAGGGACATGGGGCAATGATGCCGAGCCAAGACCGGCACCTTGGCTTGGTGGATTGCAGGGCTATTTCACCATATCTATGCACATTACCGCCGCCAATATCAGCTGCCTTTCTGTATCCGCATTATGCCAATCTCAGCCCATATTTAACACAATCAAGCTGCCTGCCACTGTGCCAGGTAAAGTCGGGGATGAATTCAATTTGGGTAAAGTGGTTTTTCAGCAGCACCCGTGACGAAGCAGGATTATTCTCAAGCACGTAGGCGTACAGTTGCTTGAGCCCCAGGGGCCCGGCCGCAAGCCTGGCCAGCTCGGCCACGCACAGTGATGCCACGCCCTTGCCGGTGTGGGCCGCCGCAACCCGGTAACCCAGTTCCCCGCTGTGGCGCTTGTCGTCCAGCTCCTTGAGATTGGCGCGGGCGATAATGGACTGCCCGTCGAGCAACACCAGCGAACGGGCGAGCTTGAGTTCATGGGCCGACAACTGTGCGTCGATATGCCGGGCAATGCCCTGCTCACTGATAAAGCCCACCGGCCTCGGGGCTATCAGGGTTTCGAAATAGTCGCGGTTTTCCAGCTCGAACCGCAGCAGGGCACAGGCGTGTTTGGGGCTTAGCAACTCAAAGGTCATGCCAGTACTCATTGCTCTTTTAGTCCTGCCTTATAGGCCAGGATGTCGGGCAGTATCGCCTGGTAACGCGCCTGGCTTTCGGGCGGCCAGTACTGTTTGCGGTCATAGTATTCGCTGACCACGGGCGTGTCGTCCGCAAGCTGCACCCAGGGCTGTTTGGAGGCAGTGAAAATATGTATGTCCGGCGGCAGAAAATCCGGATTGTCTAAAGTGCCTACCCGCACAAAGCGCATAATGGGGCCCGAGCCGGCGTAACTGCTCCACAGCGCCACCAGGCACTTGGGGCAGCGGGCGATCAGCTGTCCCTTGCCGCTGGCGGAGGGGGTATTGATGATGACAGGTTCGCCGGACAGCAGGCTGACACGGTCGGCCTCTATCATGGCATTGAGGGCAAAGGAGGCGCCGGTTTCCCGCTGACACCAACGGCAGTGGCAGCAGTGTACAAACAAGGGGTTAGTCTCAAGGCGATAGCGAACCTGGCCGCAGTCGCAGCCTCCCTCGGCTGGAAAATGTGCTGATGTGTTCATGGTTAACAATCCTCCCGTTCAAGCCTGTTCAGGTTTTGCCGTCGCAGGTAAATCCCATTAAAGAGACGCTGACCCAGTATAGAGATGCTCAGCCCAAAAAGGATCAGGCTGCTGCCGGTCATTTCCAAGCCGGTCAAACGTTCATCCAGCAGCAGACCTGAGCCCAGCATGCCGACCACGGGGATTAGCAGTGCAAAGGGGGTTACAGTGGCCGCGGAGTGATTGCGCAGCAGCCAACCCCAAAGGGCAAAGGCAATAAGCGTCGACACATAACCCACATAGGCCAGAGATATCCAGGTTTTTGTCGTGGTGGCCGCCAGCAACGCGAGGGGATGCTGGGTTTCAAACAGGTAGGACAGAACAAACAAGGGCAGGGGCGGGATCAGGCTGACCCAAACCATGAAATGCAGCAGGTTAACCTGGCCCATGCGCTTCATGATGAGATTGGATACGGCCCAGAACAAGGCGGCACAGAGTATCATTGATACGCCGACTATGGTGGCGTTGCCCTGGCTATTGAGGAAAAACAGGCAAAATCCCGCCGCGGCCAACAGCATACCCAGGGCCTGGAAGCGGCTGATGGCCTCTTTCCAGAGTAAGACGCTGAGCAATATGGTGAAAATGACCTGGGCCTGCAACAGCAAGGAAGCGATCCCCGCCGACACATCGGCCTTCATGGCCACAAACAACAATCCGAATTTCAGCACCCCAAGGAAGAGTCCAACACCGACAATATTCCAGGCCGAGGTCTTGGGAAAGGGCACAAAGAACACCGCCGGCAGGGCGACAATCAGGAATCGCAGTCCGGAGAACATTATGGGCGGCAGTTCTTCCAGGCCAAATTTAATGACCGAGAAGTTCATCCCCCAGATAAACACCACCAGTAGGGCACAGCCCAGGCTTTTAACATCCATATAAGGTCAGTTTCCTTGTTGGTTTAATCCCTGTATTACGTGAGAGCTGCGTCGGCTCCTGCGCCTTAACGTTCATCACTATCTATGGGCGATTGTGCTTGAATTATGCGGCTGGGCATCACAGACCATATAAAGCAGCAATGCTCGTTTTATGTCATGACCCGGGGCTGATTGTCATGCTGATTTCGGCCAAGGATTCACCATCTATGCGGGGCTGAATATTGGACAGCTAGCCTGCATTATCAGAAAGCCGCTCGCCATCAGTCTTTGTAATCGCGCTGGATGCCGAGACCGCTGGCCTTTTTATTCACCGTCTTGGGATAGCTCACCTCGGGGTTGATGGTTTTAACGGCCTGGTACATGTCGCTGATCTTGTTGCCATAGTTCATCGAAATATGGAAAAAGCGCCCATCCCGCATCAGGATCCCGTGTTGCATCATGCCCTTGCCCGCATGGTTTGACGCCTGGCGGTTTTCAAATCCGGCAATCTCGGCAACGGCCACATCGAAGGACCAGGGGGCGTGGTCCGGATACCTGACCCTGAACCTTTCCCTGGTGATAATGGCTTCATATTCCGCAGGATGGCGCAGGTGCCACCAGGCAATGAAAAACAACACCATACTGGCAAGCGACAAGGCTATCAGCAGGGGCAGCCTGATAGCCTCCGGCACCCTCTGCTCACTGAGCGATTCATAGGCAAGCAGCCCCAGAATATACAGCCAGCAAAACAGCCCCATTCTGGTGAAGAGCTTGGCTCGTTGTTTTCTGGAGCGCTTAAAGTGATAAACGGGCAAATCATTCATAGGCTTAATTCCGAACCTGGCCGAGCTGCTGTCAGCTGGTCCATTCAGGCCTGCTGCTTTTTCCAGTCATCCGTGAGTTGGCCGGCAAAGCCCCAGTCCTCTTCGGCGATTTCCTGGATGACCACATGGGTGTATTCGGGTTTTTTACCCAGCACCCGGGTTAAAGACTCTGTGATATCTTTCACCAATTCGGCCTTTTGTTCCCGGGTCGCGCCCTTGGTGATTTGTACGTTGACGTAGGGCATTTATCGCTCCTTGTTTCCTTTGTGTCCGCGTGGTTTTCAGTCGGAGCCGGCTCAATTTTGGGTTGAGGTCAGCAGCTTAATTCCAAATACGCCAAACAAGCTTGCTGCGAGTCGGGTAAGCCACTTTTTAACCGCCTGATTGGCTGAAATTTTGCGGCTCATGGAGCTGGAGGCCCAGGCGATAAAGTGACACCAAAGCATGCCATTGAAGTTAAACACCAGGCCGAGGAAGAGAAACGCCAGTGGTTTGTTGTCGCTGGATGCTGAGATAAATTGCGGCATAAACGACAGAAAGAACAGCGCGACCTTGGGATTGAACAGGTTGGTCACAACCCCTTGAATATAGATGCTCTTCAGTGACGACTTTTCGGTTTTTGGCCCCTGAAGTTCAGTCGTCTGTTTACTTCCTCTGAACATGCTTATCGCCATGTAAATCAAATAGGCGCCACCGAGAATTTTCACCAGGGTAAAGGCGGTGGCCGAGGTGGCGAGAATCGCGGATAGGCCAAATGCGGCTGCCACTATGTGGATTAAAGTTCCAGTGCCAATCCCCAGCGCTGCTGCCGAGCCCGCTTTAAAGCCCTGAGTGGCGGCCCTTCCGGCAATCAGCAGGGAGTCGGGCCCGGGTATGATATTGAGCAGTATGCCCGATAGGACAAACAGCCATAAATTTTCTGTACCAAACAATGCAGCAACTCCTCTGATTCAAGACTGCGCAGATCCCGGTGAAAAAGCATGGCTACCGCAGGTTTTGCTTCATTCCAGGCTGGCTATTTTGGATTCTGAATCAGCATCTTGGCAGAGAACCTTGGTCCGCTGCAATGCCAAATTTGTAAGCGGAGTGTGTGTTTCCACTGGCGGCGGATATCAGCACTGAGTTTATCGACATATGGTGTGGTGACATTGGCTGCGGGTGTCAAAGGCACATCAGACAAACACCAGGCGGCGCGACAGTACAAACGACAGCAGTGGCATCACCAGTACTATCACCAGCAGTACCAGACGATAGGGCAAGCCCAGATAGCCGTTCAGGCCAAATACCAGCAGCTGGTTCAGCAGCAGCCCCATAACTGCCAGCAGTAAAAATTTGGGCAGCTGGACCGCGTGACGACCATTGGACAGGAAGGTCCAGTGGTAATGCCCCGTGTAGGAAAACAGCACGGCGCAGCAGAAGGCCAACAGGTTGGCAATAAAGGGTGAAAGCAGCAGCCCTTCGTTGAAGAGCAGGGCGCACAGCAGATGGATAAAGGTGGCGCCGCCGCCCACCAGGGCAAAGCGTCCCAGGCTTTTCAGGAGCGGCGGCCGGCTCATTTGGCGCTGGCCTCTTTACGGGCCACCAGCAGTATGGACACCCCAAAAGGCAAATTGAGACCCAGTCCCAACAGGCGTTTTTCCAGCAGCAATACCCCCAGCAGCAGGCGGTTGAGCCAGGGGGCGGGCATGCGGTCATCCGGGGCGCGGCTACCAAGCAAGCGTTTGAGCATTCTGACGCAAAAAATCAGTGGAAAGAGCAAGGTATTGAAGTGGCTGCATCTTGTCACCTCAAAGCCCGTCGCCTGCAGCAGCTGCTTCAGCTCCCCCGCACTATAGCGGCGCTGGTGATGGTGCTGTTCGTCATGCTCGCTCCACAGTTGGGCGCAGGCAGGAACCGTCAGCAGCAGTTGACCGCCGGGCCTCAGCAATCGATGCAGTTGCCGCAGCGATTCGTCATCGTCCGGAATATGCTCAAGCACATCCAGGGCGACCACCAGATCCTGGCTGCCTTCGGCAAAGGGCACGTCATGGGGCAGACTGCCGGGGGTGACTGTCACACCCCGGTTGCGCGCCACCAGCTCCCTGGCGCCCGCGTCCGGCTCCAGGGCCTGCACCTTGCCGAAGCGGGACAGCAGCGCCAGATTGCCACCTGTGCCGGCTCCGACCTCGAGAATAGTGGCATTCGGGGCGAGTTGCAGGTGTTGCAGCTGCTGGGCAATGATCTGCCGCCGCCCCACAAACCACCAGTGGTGCTCTTCCTGTGCGGCCATTCTCAAATATACGTCTGCATCCATAATTATTTGTAAAAAATAGACTTAGTATCTGTGCTAGTATCCTTGAACACCGGCAAACTTTCACTGGGCCATAGGCGCCAGGGGGCGTTTCCGGCAGGTTGAATCACAGCATATACCAATAAAGTTGCGCCATGACAGAATCAAAGCAAGTGCCACCCAAATCCGCCGTCTCGCTCACAGAAGCGCCGCTCTCCCAGTCGCAAGCCGCGCCGCTGTTGTCTGTGATTGTGCCCTGCTTCAACGAGGAGCAAAATATTCAGCCCCTGTACCAGCGGGTGGCAGGAATGTTTGAGCAGGCCGGTATTAGCTTTGAGCTGATTTTTATCAATGACGGCTCCAGCGATGACACCCTGGCGCAGATCCGTCGCCTGAGTCAGCAGGATGAACGGGTTCGCTTTGCCAGCTTCAGTCGCAATTTCGGCCACGAGGCTGCCAGCAGTTGCGGTTTTCGGCTGGCCCTGGGTCAGGCTGGGGTGATTTTGGATGCCGATCTGCAGGACCCGCCGGAGCTTATTCTGGAGATGATCGCACTTTGGCAGCAAGGTTTTGATGTGGTCTATGGCAGACGCAAAACCCGCATCGGTGAGGGGCGGCGTAAAAAAGTCTCTTCCTTCCTGTTTTACCGGCTGCTGAACCTGTTTTCCGATGTTCCCATTCCCACCGACGTGGGGGATTTCCGTCTGGTCAGCCGCACCGCCATGGATCATTTCAATGCCCTGCCTGAAAAGAACCGCTTCGTGCGCGGCATGTTTGCCTGGATAGGTTTTCGTCAGACGGCGCTGGAGTTTGAGCGCCAACCCAGGCAAGCGGGCAACAGCAAATACAACTGGACCCGCCTGTTGTTGCTGGCCTTTGATGCCCTCACGTCCTTCAGCGTGGCGCCGCTGCGGCTGTGCATGGCCTTTGGCGCCCTTGTCACCGCCCTGAGTTTTCTGGCCGCCGCTGTCATTATCATCCAGAAACTCTTCTTTAATCTGGATGTGCCGGGTTACGCCTTTGCCACCTCGGGGATGTTTCTGCTGGGCGGGATCCAGCTGCTGTTTCTCGGCGTGCTGGGTGAATACATAGGCAAAATTTACACTCAGGTACAGGACAGGCCCATCTACATAGTCGAAGAGCGAAGCGACAAGCTGGAAGGGCAAAGCGACAAGGTCCAAAAGCAAAGCGACAAGCTGGAATCCCAGAGCGACAGGTAACGCCCGGGTTGATGGGCGACCGCAGCTCTTAAAATAAGGCCATCGCCATCGCCATCGCCATCGCCACGTGCCTAGCGGCCGGCGTTGGCCCGCTGCAGGTAACGCCGGACGGCGGCCGAGATGTCCTCCGGCACCTGCGCCGGGTTCTGGCGCAATATGGCTTGTGCTGCCCATTGGGCTTGCTGCGGCCGGTTCAGGCTTTGACTGAGCATAAACAGGTTGTAGAGGGCATCCAGGTGTTCAGGCTTGTCCTGCAATGCACTCAGGTAAGCATCGCTCGCTTCCGGCAGGCGCTGCAGGGCCCACAGACAGTTTGCGGCACCTGTCCAGCCCAGATAGGCGAAGCCCGGCAGCCCGGCCAGCTCGCGGTAATATTTCAGGCTTTGGTCATAGTCCTGTTGCTGGGCCAGGGCAAAAGCTATGGCCTCAAGGCTGCCGGCCAGGACCGCCGGTTCCTGTGACCTTTTCTGTAGCGCATCCCTTGCCTTGTCATAATCCTCGATGGCCCCGGCCATATCCCCGGCATCAATCCGCGCCTGGACAAGGGTATTCCAATTGTCAGCGGAGGGATGGTATTTCAGCAGTACCCGGGCAAAGTCGGCCTGGGTGCGCCAACCCGGCAACTCGCGAAAATGGGTCACGCAGGCCAGCAACAGCAGCACGCAGGAAAACAGCAGCGCAGCGGGTTTGCCCCCGGGCGTTTTGGGCCTCAGCTGCCCCAGCAGCAGGCACAGGGCGAACAGCGGCAGATAAAGATAGCGCACCGCAAAGGCCCCCTTGCCGTGGAAGGCCAGCAGCAGGGGAATGCCGAGGGCGGCTATGATTAAGGCCAGATAAGGCCGGGTCCTGGGTACCCGGATCAGACTCAGCAGCGCCGCCAGCCACAGCAGCAGTCCAAGCCCATAGTCCAGCGCTGTGCCGACACCCTGGGGCGGATGGTCGCGGGTCAGGGGCAAATCCCAGGGCCACAGCAGCACTCTGGCATAGGTGGCAGCATAATCCAGCATGCGCAACAGGCTGGACCATTGCCAAAGCCACAGGCTTTGCCCGCCGCTCAGCATGCCCTGCAATATGATTTGCCGCAGCAGCAGATAGCCCAGCGTCAGCAGGGCAAAAGCCACTGCGGCCACCCAGGGAAAGCGCCGCTGCACGGGCCTTTGCCACTCAAGCACAAGTAAAAACACCGGAAAGGCGATGGCCGCTTCCTTGGTGAGCATGGCCAGCAGATAGCACAACAGCGACAAGAGCAGTCCGGAGAGGCTGCCGTGGCGATAGAAGCCATGGTAGCCCAACATCGCCAGTGCCAGCCAGAGCACCAGCAGCAGATCCGTTGAGGCGGAAATCCAGGCCACGTTCTGACTGGCGACAGGATGCAGCAGGAACAGCAGCACCAGCCCCAGACGCCACAGCTCATGGTGGTTCCCCGCGCGTCCCAGCAGCAGATACAGCAGGCAGCCGTTGAGCCCATGAAGCAAGAGGTTGGACAGGTGCCAGCCAAAGGGCGCTTCCCCGGCCACTTGGTACATCAGCAACTCCCATACCAGCCACAGGGGGCGATACAGGCTGCCATCGGCATAGGCGATATTGCTGTGATTCCAGACCCCGGTGACAAAAAAATCCGGCAGTTTTGACCAGTGGCCAAGGTGGTCGCCGTTGCCGGGGATCATGGCAAGATCATCAAATACCAAGCCGGCATTGAGGGCGGGAAAATAAACCGCAAACACTGAGATAAACACTGCGGCGACCACCAGCCAGAGCGGCAGTCGCAAGTGGTCTTTGATTATCTCCTGTTCACTGGTGATCACAGGCATGGCTTCCTATGCTGTTGCCCCGGTGACAAATGCCGGGCATTGAAAAACGCCAGTGTAACAAAGCGGCCGGGGAAAGGAGTTGATCTCAAAGACACTTGTTAAAAAAAAGCCCCGTCAAAGGCGGGGCTTGTGGCGGTGTCAGGCCAGGCGTCTACGACCCATGGCCGCCAGTGCCAGCAACCCAAGGGCTGCCCAGCCCAGGCTGCCGCCCTGGTCTTCGACCTTATCCTTCTCGGTGGCGAGATAGTTCATCAGACCGCTCAACTCTTCCAGGGTACGGATTTCCTGCAGATTGACCATGTACTTGTCGTTAACGACAAAGCTCGGGACCGACTGCACCGCAAATTCCTGTTGCTGTTGGCGCCACAGTGCCAGTTTGGCATCGGCTTCCTTGCTGTCGGCCAGCTTGTCGTATTGGGCCCCATCTATGCCAAACCCGGCAAATACCGCTTTGATGTCGTCACGGCTCTGGATCTGGGGTTCGTGGCTTTTGGCACTTTTGCTGTTGGTGCTGTGGCCCTCGGCACTGTGGTCGTGGTGGCCCTGGGCGCCATCGGCACCTTGAATGGCATTGAACATGGCGCGGGCCATCTCGGTTTGCCGCTCGCTGGCGTGGATCACCGCCAGGGCGCGCATCACCTCTGTGCCTATGTCGCTGTTCATAAAGTCCACATGCTTGGTGTCAAAGCTTATGTCACTTTTGAGTCCGGCCTTGATGGCGGGCAGGTACTGCACTTCCATATTGAAGCAGTTGTGGCAGAAGAAAGAGAAAAACTCGGTCACCTTGGGTGTCTTGCTGGGGGCCTGGTCCGAGATTTGGATGTAGTGTTTACCTTCGACAAAGTCGCCGGCAAAGCCAAAAAAGGGCAGGGCAATGAGGGCTGCGGCCAGGGAAAGACGTTTGGGCATGGTAAGACGTTTTTGCAAAGTAAGGTGTTTTGGCATAGATAGGCGCTTGCGCATAGTCGCTCCGAAGTCAGGCGAATTTCAAACTGAGTCGAGAATGAAAACAGTGTGAAAGAGAAGGCTTAATTATCTCTGAATGGCGGGCCGAAAAAACGCCCGGGAGTGTGATCCACTCCCGGGTTCCCGCATTTAATCCCGGCTCAGGGGGCCGGAGAGGGGCTTATTGGCTGCTGACCTGGCGGCTGACATCGCTGGGGAGGCATTGACTAAACGCCACAGTTACTTGTTAGCATTCTATTGCAGTCCAAGCAGTTAGCTCATTTAGGCATATTTTTTGAACGTGTTCAAACTTGAAAAAGTCCTTTTCGTTATCACTTAGGTATGGCTGATACAATAAGAGATCTTTGTCGAACCCGAGCAAATGCACGAAGCCAGTAACATCGCGTCTTTTCATGTTATGAAGATCAAAGACAGTTGTTAATATGCCGTGCAAGTTTCTTGTGATTGCTAAGAAACGACCACCAACCGAAATGGCAACGCCACGCCCCCAATATAGATTTTCACTTTCTTTTTTTTCATTAATATAAAGTTCAAAAAGCGCGTCGCCATGTGGCGGCTCAAATATGTATTTTAGAACTATTGTGCTTTTTAAGTTCGCATGGGACAGAATTACCTCTTCACCGTAGATGCATATACTTTTGCCGTCTTCCGGCAACGAAATAGTTGTCATTGAGCCACTCATAAAATGCTAGACATAATGATTCCCTGTGCAGGTGTCGGCCTCCGTGTTTTCTCGTGGGTTAGTTAAACCAGAGCCACACTGTTTGTTGATCCAATAGGCAAACAATCACAGGAGGCCGACATGTCTAAAGCTAACACACTTTTTATCGGTTTGGACGTGCACAAGGAGACCACTGACGTGGCCTGGGTTTCTGATAAGCCGGCTGACACAGTGCACTACCATGGCACTGTTCCAACCAACCTGCGTTCACTTGATAAACTCTTTAAAAACCAAACAGCCAAAGCCAGCAAGCTGTGCGTCATTTATGAAGCCGGTCCCTGCGGTTTCTGGCTCTATCGTCATCTGTTGCGCCGTGGCATTGAATGCTGGGTGGTAGCGCCGGCGCTCATCCCCAAGGCCCCGGGAGACCGGGTCAAAACCGATAAACGCGATGCCATGACCTTGGCCAGACTGGCCCGCAGTGGTGACTTGAAGTCTATCTATGTTCCGGACGAACGGGACGAGGCCATCCGCGACCTTATCCGCTGCCGGGAGGATGCCATGCTCGACTTGCGTCAGGCGCGGCAACGGCTGAAATCCTTCCTGCTGCGTCATGGCCACCCCTGCAGCGGTCGCCAACACTGGACCGAAGCCTATCGGCGTCATCTGGCGGATATCAGCTTCCCGGAAAGTGCCAGCAAAATTACCTTCCAGCATTACATCCACACCGTGACCGAGCGCTATGAGCGCTTGCAGCGGCTGGAGTTAGAACTGCAAAGCCTGGCTGAAAGCTGGCGCTGGTATCCGCTGGTGCAGCGCCTGACGGTGCTGCGGGGCGTGCGTTTTCTGTCCGCCATGACCTTGTTGGCCGAGCTGGGTGACCTGCGGCGCTTTGCCTCGCCGCGTTCCTTAATGAACTTTGTCGGCCTGACACCCAGTGAACGCTCCAGTGGCCAGCGGGAACGAAGGGGTGGTATCACCAAATGTGGCAATGGTCATGCCAGGCGCATCTTAATCGAATCGGCGTGGGCCTATCGATTTCCAGCCCGGGTCTCGCGGGAGCTGGAAAGTCGTCAGCAGGCGCATTCCATCAAGTTGCAAACCCGCTCCTGGGAAGTGCAGCAACGCCTGTGCCGACGGTTCCATGCCCTGAAGGCGCGGGGCAAAGAGTACAACAAGGTGGTCACTGCGGTGGCACGGGAGCTGACCGGTTACATCTGGGACCTGGCGCAGGGCTTTGACGCCGAGAAACCAATACAAGCGTTCTGAAGCTGATTTAAGCAATCACTCTGGCAGTACCGGGCTGCGGCAGCGGTGCGAGCAACCCTCGAGGGCGTTAAGCGGTCACATCCGCGCTCCTAGACTGAGGCAAGGCTCCAACGGCGAACACAAGTAATGCGAATAACCAAACTCGCGGATATCAGCAAGGTCAACCGCCGACACTTACTCGCCCAAGCCCGTCTGCCAGAGTGTCCTTACCGGAGCGTTTTTGGCCCTCCGGTAAGGACACTATTATCTATTTGACAAAGGAAATCATATCAACGCCCTGTTAAGTTAAAAATGGTTGGCTATAATAGCGAAGCGATGGCCGACTTTTTTATCAGTTTAAGCAGCTTGTTAGGCATTTGGTGCGACCACATAGGTAGTACCATGTTCATTTTCCATTGTGCCTATTCTAAAGCGTTTGGAATCAACCAGATTTAACAATGTCTCGTTATTATTCTTTTCCCAGTCTACACCCTCAAAGTCGTAAGGGGACGGGGAATCATTTTCGTATGGACTGTGTAAATACACTGCATCATCGTATGAATGCTCGTGTATGAACCACCAACTTTGAATTGGACCACTTACTTTAGATTTGAACTCTTCAGCCATGTTAAGAACTTCATAGCCCAGTTTTAGTGATGATTCTCGATTTTCGGGGTGCTTATCTCCCTTGCCCTGCCAATCAACATGGCAATGCCAGTAATCGAACCATCCAGAGGTATCGAGACTCGAGAAGCTTCTTATAGCGGAAGTCCTCATCCTTTCCCAGTACCTATCCATTCTCTTTTTATATCTGCGATCCATGATGTATTGATGCCTAACGCCGCCAGCAGCGGCCGAGTGAAAAGAGGTCCAGCAACCAACGGGCGCGTTGCTGGCTGGCCTTGTTATACGCCTCTGTGTTGAAATCTATGTTTTGCTTCAGCTAGCGCATGCTTGAATTGAAAAAAGGCACAAATGCTTAATGGAATTATAGAAAAATGGGCTACACTTTCGAATTTGAAATCATTTGAATATGTCATCTGTCCAATAAGATACCCCAGTCCAAACAGCGCTATCATTGGCAAAGTAGTTAGGCTAAACCAAAACCAAGCCTCATTAAGTTGTTTCATAGTGTAATCATCCTATCAATTCTCCACGCATATAACGCTCAAAGCAAGCGCGCGGAACGCATTGGTTAGCTGCCTTGCCAAATTTCGTAGCCCCTAACTCCAGATTTTCTTGAAGATTTTAGAGGGATTAGCCCTTGAAAAAAGTGGTGATCTATTTCTTCCATGTCTTCTACAACAAGATTGTGAAGCTTATATAGAAGTTCAACCACAGACAAAGAAATACCGTTATCGGCTTCAATAATTATCTTTCGGTCTACCTGATTGTCGTTTTCGTAAGTCCAATATTCGATTTCTATCATTCTTTCCAGAATACAAATTTCATCTAATAAGTTTTCCTCGAATCCCTCTAACTGATATTTCAGAAGCGCTACCCTAAATTCATCGGAGTTCGTGTAAGTAGCACCGATAAAGCTCCAGCAAATATTTTCGAGAACGATGTCTTTCATCGAGCCTCCATTGCAGCTAACGCTTCAAGAACCGGTGCGGCTTTCCGCATCCGTGTTGCTTGACTTGTTATGTGGCAACTTGTTAAAAAACCTGACTTTACTACCAATAATGGCAGCAAGCCCGATAGTTAAAACAGCAATTGGTAAATCTATAAACCATGTCGGGGAAACATAGAACTCGCCCATTAATATAGAAACTAACGCAAAGCCGAATAATTCAGACAGCGAAACTACAGCTAACAAATGAAGCAATGTCTGGCTGCTTTGAGTGTTAGCGTAGAAAGACAAGACCAGTAAGCTCACTAGAATTGACGGGATGTAGTGGTAAATAAACAAATTCGATGGAGATTGGCTTGCCAGGTTATCTACGCCGTATAGCATTGACGAAGCAGTACTTACTGCAGTTTTAATTACAAAAAGAATCAGCGAATATTTAAGAATACTAAGAAAGTTCAAGATGGCTCCTTGCCACATAACATTTGTATAGTGTGCCGGCTTATTTATCTCCGCGTGGTAGGCCGGAGGCCTTTCGGCTTCAACTAACGGAATGAAGCAGTTCATTCCGTTACCTTACAGGTACGTTTTCGTCCTCAGACCAGTGAAAAGTGCGCCGGAGAATTCATCGATTATTCTTCGGGTTAGCCGATTTTGTCCACATCAATTTACAAGCAAAGCGTGCTGGCACACTTTGTACTTTTTATCGGCCTGTTATCTGAGTTTGATGTTCATTTAAAGCACTGATTTATTTCAATAATAGCTTGATTAAGCCAATGAAACCGTGCCATGGAATGCAGGAAACCGTGCTTGCGTTTTTGCTGGTGGCAATAACACTGCGAATCTTTGCGATGCAGAGGGAAACCGGGCGGCATTCAGGTTGCAAAGGAGTCGGCAAGCGACATGGCTACCGCACGGGTTGAAGTGGTTTTCTTCATCCCTGATTGTGATTTTTATCTCCTGATTCAGCATCTTGGCAGAGATGCTTGCTGTTCCGCAAGCAGAAATTTGATGTACCTCTTTGCCTTTGGTTTGAAGCCGTACATTTGCCTGAGTGGAACACCCAAAATTGGCACTGCCGCACCAGCGACCGTCCGAGCCATGGATGGCGAGGGGAGGCTATAGGGACATATTTACGCCGTGTCACGGGTGCGGCAGTGCGAAAGCCCACTGCAAGTGATTAATTGCATCTAATGCTGGACGTCAGGACTAAGCACAAAATAGCCGCTTTGCCAGCGGTAGAAAGTCGCGGCCTCCCAGCCCGCCTCCGGGCAAGGGGCTTTGCTCATTCAAAGCCCCTTGCATCCCAAAGGATGCCCCCGAACGGAGCCGAAGGCCCCTCGGGTTTATGGGCGAACCGGCCAACGCGACAGACTCTCGGATTTACGTCCATATAAATCCACCCCAATTCGGCCTCCATGCCTCGGTTGTTGCCGTTTCTTGCCCAACACCCTCGACTCTGGCTCCTGCTTCGTCCTAACTCCTGCATCCATGCAGTCGTCGGCGGCTCCAAAGGAGGGATTCAGGTGCAACAGTCAGGCTTTTGAATTGCTATTAAGCAGGCTTGATGTTTCTGCCAATGCTGGGCGGAATTCCACGCATTGGCACAGTCGCATCTGTGACCATCGGCTAGGTATTGGTTACCTGAGCATTAACCCCGTCAATGCGTTGCGACTCATCCTTGTTTCTTGCCAGGTATTTGCTCCTCAGCTTCAGGAAGGGGCGCTCGACCGTGAGATACAGGATTGCGGCGCCGGCCAGGACTGCGCCGCCGTAGACGGCAAAGGCCAGATAGTCGTTGTCAACCAGTTGGGGGCCAATCAGGGTTTTAACCATCTGAAATACTGACTTATGGGTCAAGTACATGCTGTAGGCCAGTGTGGCCAGCAAGGCTGCCCCCGGCACCTTGAATTTGCCTATGAGGGAGTTGGTACTGGATGCGGCAGCCACAATGAAAGCCAGGCTGAATGACAGCAAGGGGAAGCCTATTACAGTTGCCGTGAAGCCAAAGCGCTCCTTGAAAATCCAGATAGCCAGGCCAAGTCCTGCCAGCCCCGCAAGCAGTACCTTGTTGCCATGCTTAACGACAAGCTCCCAATGGGAAGGCTTAAACACCTTCAAGCCGGCCAGCAATACCCCGGCCAAGAGGCCATCGAGTCGGTTATAAGTGGGGTAATAGATGTTCTCAACGTAAGAGCGATAGACGGGAAAGGTATCGAGCTTGGTCAGCCACAGGTGACCCCTAAGCGCCATGCCAAAACCGATAATGGCGATGGCAAGTGCAAGCACCTTTGCGGTACTGCTTCTGTTCATCAGCAACCAGACGATGAGCGGGAAAAACAGGTAGAAATGCTCTTCCACACAAAGTGACCAGACATGGGAGAAGGTGTTGGTGCCCACGTCCACCTGCAGGTTGACGGAGAAGCTGAGAAATTGCCACAGCGGCGGTAATCCGTGTCCTTCCCGGGTGAAGGGCAGTAAAAAATACAGCAATACGACCACAGCATAGGCCGGCAGGATCCTGAAGGCCCGGCTGATGTAAAACTTGCCTATGTTTAATTCCCGCCGTTGCGCGATTGGCTTTAATAATTGCTCGCCAATTAAAAAGCCGCTGAGCACAAAGAAGAGATCCACCCCCATCCAGCCGAGAATGGAAAAGTCTCTGAAGGGCATGCTGAGGCCGGCGCCGGCCGTATGAAACAGCACTACCCACACAATGGCAATTGCCCGTAATAAATCAAGTCCTGGAAGCCTGGTCATTTCATTCCCTGTGTATTTATCCCTGCCGACCCCGCTGTAGAGGATTGGCCATGCTTTTTTTGACGGGCCATAATGCCGTGCTCTTCAGCCTTTCTCAAGCGTTCAGTATGGGTTCCTGAAATAGACCTCGGACATTAAGGTCTTGACCTCTGTTGCCGCCGCTTTGGCTCCGCCGCATCCAAGGCCGGTGCGCGGCAATGTCGTTCGCTAAATCACGGTAGCCAGCATCTTGATGCTCAGGGCCAAGGACACCAGGCCGAAGATGCGTTTCAATTGCACATCGGGCAGATTGTGGGCGCAGCGGGCGCCCAGGGGAGCTGCGGCTATGCTGGAGACTGTGATGATGAGGAAAGCCGGCAAATAGACGTAGCCCAGGCTATAGGGGATGGCCGAGGTATGTGACCAACCACTTACCATGAACCCCAGGGCGCCGGCGATGGCGATGGGAAAGCCTATGGCGGCAGAGGTGCCTATGGCCTGTTTCAGCGGTACGTTTTTATGGCCCAGGTAAAGCAGGCTGAGAAAGCCACCGCCGACGGCGGCCAGGGCCGATACCGAGCCTATGGTCAATCCGGCGAGCAGCAGCCCCGGCGGGCTGGCGGGCGATTGGCTGGGCCTGGGGCGCCAGTTCATAAACATCTGCAACGCAATCACGGCCATAAAGAGCGAGAAGAACAGGGCGATAAAAACCGGGTTGATTTGCGATGACCAGCGCGCCATCAAAAAGGCGCCGGTCAGGATCCCGCCGGCCATAAAGCCGACCAAGGGCCATTGCACCGCGCCTCGGGCGGCGTGGGCTCGAATGCTGGCGGCCGAGGTAATTATCATGCAGGTCAGTGCCGTGCCAAGGGCCAGGTGGATAACCTGGCTTTCTGCCATCCCCTGATAGCCGAACAGCATGGCGAGCAGCGGCACCAGTATGCCACCCCCTCCCACACCTAAAAGTCCCGCCATAAAGCCGACAAAGCCGCCCAGGGCCAGGTACAGCAATACAAATTCGATAGTTAACATACACACCTCACCTTTGCCCCGGAGCAATACGCCCAGGCTCAACATGGCCGTCAATTTGGATAGTTCAGGTTATTCATTTCCGGGTCCCCGACAGGGCTTGACTCTTGTCTTCGGGACCTCTGTGGCATAGCCTACAAGTTAAAGTCGACTTTAAGTCAATGGTGTTTTTCACCGGCGTGGCAGATGGCTTGCTATAGGGCTATTTCTGAGCAGCCTGGTGTGAAACACCGGATGAAGATAGTTTCGGGAACAAAGACATGATGGATATAGCTGAGGTGGCCAAGGCCTCGGGACTGCCGGCATCGACCCTGAGGTATTACGAGGAAAAGGGCCTGATCCAGGCCTGTGGCCGCAGTGGTCTGCGGCGACAATTCAGTGATTCAGTGTTGGAGCGCTTGGCGCTGATCTCCCTCGGGGGCGCCGTAGGTTTCAGCCTGGATGAGATGGTGCGCATGTTCAGCACGGATGCCGGCAGCATAGACAGGGGCCTGCTGGCGGCCAAGGCCGATGAACTGGATCGCAGGATTAACGAGCTGGTGGCCATGCGTGACGGCCTGCGCCATGCGGCCGAGTGCCGCGCCGCCAGTCATTTCGAATGCCCCAAATTTTTGCGCATACTGAAGGTGGCTGGCCGTGGCCGTTCAAGGTCACCCAATAAACTCAAGGCCGTCCGGAAAGCCTGACGTTAAGTAGATAAGTAATAAGTAAGTTTTAAGCATTAAAGCCACTGCAAACCGGGATAGGGGCGGGCTTTAAGGGCCGCCAGCCGGGATTGCAGGCTGCCCACATGGATCTCCAGCTGGTGGTCGTCGGGATCCAGCAAATACAGGGATTGGTCTTCGCTGCGATTGTGTTTCCATTCATTGACCCCGGCACTGCGCAGTCTGGCGGCAAAACCCGGGAAATCGGCTTCGGCTATGTCAAAGGCAATATGGCTGTAATCCCGGGCGGGCAGGGCGGTGTCGCATGAAAGGCACAGCCACAGTGCTCCCAGACTCAGGTAAGCGCCATTGTCCCAGCGCACCTGGGCCCGCATGCCGAGCAAATCCACATAGAAGGCCAGCGAGGTATCCAGATCCGTCACCGCCAGGGTGAGGTGATTAAGGCCCATCAGCATGCTGGTTCTCCAATGAATTCCACTTTCAAATCAATATGCTGTCATAGTTCATTCAAGATAAGCAAACAGACAGGGAAAACCTGTAACAGACGTTGCTGCACTCGGCAATGAGTGGCCGAAACGGCATTGACGGAAACGGCACTGACTGCAAAGGTACTGACAGAAAGTACAGTGGCACTAAGTGCCATGTTATACTGACCGGCCTGATTTCATCGTCCCCAAGAGCGTTTTCCTTGCCAGCCGAATCTTCGACCGCCAGCCCTGAGTCCCTGAAAAGAGATCTCATGAATTACCAGCCCCAGGAAGGCTCGCATCTGGAATGTGAGCTGGTGGAGGTACGTGGGACACTGGCGCGACTGGCGGCATTGCTGACCGAGGCGGCGCCCCTTTGGACGCCGCGCAGTTTCGAGTGGCGCGAGTTGCCCTGGCAAGCGCAGTTCCCGCACCTGGCCGAGCTGTTGTGGCGACTCGATGATGACACACTGGAAGCGCTGGATGCAGATCAGGAAAAGTTGCTGGAAAGCCTCTGGCCCAGCCTGATTCAGGATTTAGAGTTCCAGAATCTTGAGTCCCAAGGCATTGCAGTAACAAGCAGCCCTGTGTGGGACAAAGCACTCTTCGGCTGGCACCTGACCCCTTATCCCGAAACCAAGGGCGAGCTGTTGCCAAGGCAGCAGGAGGTGCACCTGGCCGCCGGGATCAAGGGCCGCAAGTGGCAGCAAATAAGCCGTTTTGCTTCTCTGGTGGCCATGGAGCCCTGCGAGCTGCCGCTGCTGGAATGGTGTGCCGGCAAGGGCCATCTGGGGCGCCTGCTCACAGCTGCTACCGGCCGCGAGGTGCTGAGTCTGGAGTGGCAGGCGCAGCTCTGTGTCGCCGGTGAAGAAGAGGCCAAACGCCGCGGTCTCAAGCAGCACTTTGTCTGCGCCGATGCCTTTGCCGCCAGTGAAGATGTGCTTCAGTCACACCAGCACGGGGTGGCGCTGCACGCCTGCGGTGAGTTGCACCTGAACCTGATGCGCCGGGCGGCGCGGGCAGGCACCCAGAGGCTGTCGATTTCGCCCTGTTGCTATCATCTTATTCCCTCCGGCGATCTTGAGCCCATCAGCCAAAGTGCCAAAGCGCTTAATTTCCGCCTCGACCGCCACGGCCTGCAACTGCCGCTCAATCACAGCGTGATTGCCAATGCCAAGGCTCGGGCCGACAGGATGCAGGAAGTAAGCTGGCGCCTGGGCTTTGACAGCCTGCAGCGCCAATTGCGCGGTATGGATGAATACCTGCCGCTGCCATCTGTGCGCCAGAGCCAGCTGTCCGGCAGCTTCGAGGCGTTTTGCCGTTGGGGCGCCGAAGTGAAGGGCCTAACGCTGTCCGACGAACTGCCGCTGGAACCCTTCCGTCTGGAAGGGCAGCAGCGAAGGCGCCTGACCGCCCGCATCGATGTCGCCGCCCACCTGTTCCGCCCTGTGATAGAGCATTTTCTGTTGCTGGACAGGGTGGCCTTTTTGCTGGAGTCCGGCTACCGGGTGAGCCTCGGCGCCTTCTGCGAACAGCAGGTGACCCCCCGCAATGCCCTCATTCAGGCGGTGCGCCGCGGCTGATGGCCACGGACGCAGTGCTGTTAAGTGCGATTTTTTATTGAATACCCCGGCGATTCTTGGTCAAATGTCGCCAGTTTGTGGCGCCGCGCCACCTTATAGATAAGAAAAACACGGCCACCAAGGCCCGAGAGAGCGATTGGCTTTTAATGAAATATTCCCGCGTGTTTATCAATAGCCTGGCCTATGAACTGGCGCCGGAAGTGGTGTCCAGCTCAGAGCTGGAGCAGCGCCTGGCACCCCTGTACCAGAAGTTTCGCATTCCCATGGGCCAATTGGCGGCCCTGACCGGCATCAACGAGCGTCGCTGGTGGCCCAAGGGACACAAGCTGTCCGACGGTGCCATAGATGCTGCCCGCAAGGCCCTGGCCGAGACCGGGCTGAGCGGTGATGACCTGGGGGCTTTGGTCTATACCGGGGTGTGCCGCGATCAGCACGAGCCAGCCACCGCCTGCCGCATTGCTGCCGCCCTTGGTGTTGGCCGCGAGACCGCCATATACGACATCAGCAACGCCTGCCTCGGGGTGCTGTCCGGCATTCTCGACATTGCCAATCGCATCGAGCTGGGCCAGATTCGCGCCGGCATGGTGGTGTCCTGTGAATCGGCCCGCGACATAGTGGACGTGACCATAGACAGCATGTTGGCCGAGCCCACCATGCAGAATTTTGCCCAGTCCCTGGCGACCCTCACTGGTGGCTCAGGGGCCGTGGCGGTGATCCTCACCGACGGCAGCTTTGAGCTGGCCACCGACCGCAACCATCAGTTACTCGGCGCCAGCCATTTGAGCGCCCCCGAGCATCACCAGCTGTGCCAATGGGGCCTGCAGGAAGCAGGACATAAGCTGTACCGCGAATTTATGCGCACCGACGCCGTGGCCCTGCTCAAGGAAGGGGTGGAGCTGGCCAAGCACACCTGGCAACATTTCCTCGCCCAGCGCGACTGGCTGGTGGAGCAGGTGGACAAGGTCATCTGCCATCAGGTGGGGGCCGCCAACCGTAAACAGGTGCTGAGCGCCCTGTGTATTCCGGAAGAGAAAGAATTTCCCACCTTCCAGCTGCTGGGCAACATGGGCACTGTGTCCTTGCCCGTGTCGGCGGCCATGGCCCACGATCAGGGGTTCCTGCGCCGGGGCGATCAGGTGAGCTTCCTCGGTATAGGCTCGGGACTGAACTGCATGATGCTGGGGATCCGCTGGTAATGGACATGAAGATGGAACACACGCTTGAGCGCCTGCTGCCGTTCGCCAGAAACTGGTTTCACAACAAGGGTAACCGCATTCACTATGTGGATGAGGGCCCGGCGGCGCCCAAGGGCACCGTGGTCATGGTGCACGGCAACCCCAGCTGGAGCCTGTACTACCGCAAGCTGATTGGCGCCCTGAAACAGGATTACCGCTGCATCGCCATGGACAACGTCGGCTGCGGCCTGTCGGACAAGCCCAGCGACAAGGGCTACGACTACACCCTGGCACGGCGCATCGACGATCTCGATTCCCTGCTGGATAAGCTGGGTGTCGATGGCAAGGTCACCCTGGTGGTGCACGACTGGGGCGGCATGATAGGCATGGGCTACGCCGCCAAACACCCGGAGCGCATCGAGCGCCTGGTGATCCTCAACACCGCCGCTTTCCACATACCTGAGACCAAGGCCTTCCCCTGGCCGCTGTGGATCTGCCGCAATACCTTGCTCGGCACTGTGCTGGTGCGTGGCTTCAACGCCTTCGCCGGTATTGCCTCCTATGTGGGCGTCAAGCGCAAGCCCATGGACCCTGAACTGCGCCGGGCCTACGTGGCGCCGTTCAACAGCTGGACCAACCGCATTTCTACCTTAAGGTTTGTGCAGGATATTCCGCTGCACCCCAGGGACAGGGCCTTTGAGCTGGTGAGCAGCATAGAGCAGAGCCTGGGCCAATTTACCGAGACCCCAACTTTGATCCACTGGGGTCTGAAAGATTTTGTGTTCGACCGCCACTTCCTTGAAGTGTGGCGCCGGAAACTGCCCCAGGCACAAGTGCATGCCTACGATGACTGCGGTCACTACATACTGGAAGATGCCAGCGACGAGGTCATAGCCTCAGTGTGCCGTTTCCTCGGCCTCGATGTAACAGGTGCAGGCGTCAGTGTGCCAGCTCATGCCGATGCTGACAGCGCCAGCACAGAAAGTGCCGAGGCCAGTGCACACAGCGCCGGGGCCCAATGATGGCCAACCTCTGCCGCCATTTGCGTGAGGCCGCGATGCAGCGCCCCAATGAGCTGGCGGTGGCGGTGCAGCAGTGTCGCTTGGGCAAGGTATTCTACCTTGAACTGACCCAGGCCGAACTTGAGCGTCGCAGTGACGCCATAGCCCACGGCCTCAATGCCATCGGGCTCAAGGCCGGCATGAAGGCTGTGCTGATGGTGACCCCGGGGCTGGACTTCTTTGCCCTGACCTTTGCCCTGTTCAAGGCCGGCATTATCCCTGTGATGGTGGATCCCGGCATGGGCGTGCGCAATCTCGGCCAATGCTTTGAAGAAGCCGCCCCCGATGCCTTTATCGGTATTCCCAAGGCCCACCTGGCCCGGCGACTGTTTGGCTGGGGCAAGCACAGCATAAAGCAGTGTATCCGCGTTGGCGGCGGCCGTTTAATCTCAGGTGCCGGCGAGTCGCTGGCGGCCTTAGAGGCCCGCGGCGCATCCATGGGGGCCTATCCCATGGTGACCCTGGATGAGGATGCCCTGTGCGCCATACTGTTCACCAGCGGCAGCACCGGCATTCCCAAGGGCGTGGAGTACAGCCACGCCATGTTTGAGGCGCAGATCTCCGCCCTCAGACAGGACTATGGCATCAGCGCCGGTGAGCGTGACCTGTCCACCTTCCCGCTGTTTGCCCTGTTTGGCCCGGCGCTGGGCATGGCGTCCATAGTGCCGCACATGGATGCCAGTCGCCCCATCAAGGCCAGGCCCGAACTCTTGTTCGCGGCCATCCGCGACTATGGCTGCAGCAATCTGTTTCTCAACCCGGCGTTGCTCGACAAGCTCGGCCGGGCAGGGGAGTCAGCCGGACTTAAACTTGCCAGCGTCAGGCGAGTGATTTCCGCCGGTGCCCCGGCCAACCTCGATGCCATAGCGCGCTTTGCCGCCATGCTGGCGGAAGATGCGCCCATCATCAATTCCTACGGCGCCACCGAGGCCCTGCCCATTGCCCGTTGCGACACCAAACAGCTGCTTGAGAGCGCCGAGCGCACCGAGCAGGGCGGCGGCATCCTGGTGGGCAGGCCCATTGCCGGGGTACAGCTTGCCATCATAGCCATCGACGAAGCTGCCATAGCCACATCCAATGACTGGACAACCCTGGCACCCTGGGAGATAGGCGAGATAGTGGTTAAGGGCCCCATGGTCAGCCGGGCTTACTATCAAAGGGCCGAGGCCAACAATCTTTCCAAGGTGGCCGATGCCGATGAAGTGGGCTCCCTGTGGCACCGGATGGGCGATCTCGGTTATCTCGACGATCAGGGCCGCCTGTGGATGTGTGGCCGCAAGGCCCACAGGGTGGATGCCACCGCCCAGGGCGCCTTTGCCAAGCGCTATTTCTCCATTCCCTGCGAGCGGATTTTCAATACCCATCCCCAGGTCAAACGCTCGGCGCTGGTGGGCGTACACAGGCACGGCGACAAGATCCCGCTGGTGTGTATCGAACTCGACAAGTCCCAGGCCTGCGGCAATGCCAAGCAGCTGTACCGCGAGCTCAGGGAGCTGGCGGAGCAGCACGAGCTGACCCGCGGCATAGATTATTTCCTTATCCATGAGGGCTTTCCCATGGACGTGCGCCACAATGCCAAGATTTTCCGCGAAAAGCTGGCCCTGTGGGCGGAAAAGCAATTGCACCTTTGAAGCCCTAACAAAAGCCTGATAACGCCAGAGATCCCTTTATGACGACAACAGCCGTGGCCGCAGCAAGCCGGTTTGCACTCCATCCCAAGCATCTGCAAGCCGCCACCGAGCTTGGCAATCAGGTCAAGCGGGTGCTGGTGACCGGCGCCGGTGGCTTTCTCGGTAAGGCCCTCTGTCGCCAGTTGCTGCAGGGCGGTATTCAGGTGGTGGGGCTCGCCCGCTCAGACTATCCCGAGCTTGTCGCCATGGGCGTGGAAATGCACCGGGGGGATATTGCCGATCCCGCCGCCGTCGCCAGGGCCATGGCCGGTTGCGAGTTGGTGTTCCATGTGGCTTCCAAGGCCGGAGTTTGGGGCAGTCTCGACAGTTACCGCAGTGCCAATGTCGACGGCGCCGCCGCCGTGCTGGCCTGCGCTGCAAGTCACGGCGTCAGGGCACTGGTCTACACCAGCACCCCCAGCGTGACCTTTGATGGCGTGGATGAAGACGGCATTGACGAGTCGGCACCCTATGCCAGGCGCTTTCTCAACCATTACGCCGCCACCAAGGCCGAGGCCGAGGCCATGTTGCTGGCGGCCAGCTCACCCGAACTGCCGGTGACGGCACTGAGGCCGCACCTTATCTGGGGCCCGGATGACGCCCATCTGGTGCCCAGAGTGCTGGAGCGGGGCCGCACCGGTAAACTCAAGCTGGTGGGCGCCAAGGACAAGCTGGTGGACACCATTTATGTGGACAACGCCGCCCATGGCCACGTGCTGGCGGGCCTGGCGCTGCTGAAAGACAACAGCCCCTGCGCCGGCAAGGCCTATTTCCTCAGTAACGGCGAGCCCGTGACCATGGCGGAAATGCTCAACCGTATCCTGGCCTGCGCTAATCTGCCGCCGGTCGGCAAAAGGGTGCCGGCCGCTGTGGCCTATGGCGTCGGTGCGCTGCTGGAAGGCCTCTATGGCCTGCTTGGCAAGCGCGAGGAGCCGCTGATGACCCGCTTTGTGGCCAAGCAATTATCCTGCAGCCATTACTTCGATATCTCCGCCGCCTGCCGTGACCTGGGTTATGAGGCCCATATCAGCCTCGACGAGGGCATGGCGCGCCTCAAAGCCTCGCTGAAGCCTTTAGCTGGTTAAAGTCCTGAGCCGCAATCCTCCTTGCCTCAGGCAAACCAGTCCTGACTGCTGCTGACCGTCACCCTGTCCGCCAGGGCGCGGATGGCGATGGCATGCACCAGAGGATCAGGGGCGGCACACAGATCCTCCAGCACCACCATCTCCAGCCTCGTTCCCCAGGGCGACAGGGCCGTGTGAGTGATGCAGTTCTGGGTCATCATGCCGGCGAGCAGCAATCGGCTAACCTTGAGCTTTTGCAACAAGTCCGCCAGTTGGGTATTTCTGAAACTGTCGGCATGGCGCTTGTCCACTACCCAGCTCAATTCTTGCAGTTCGGGATGCAGTTCTAGGTGGAATTGTGCACCGGCGCTGCCTTCATTGAAAAAGGGCGCCGCAGCGGATCCCAAATGCCTGATGGCGATTATGGGCATCTGCGCCGCCTTGGCAGCACTTATCACTTGCCTCAGCCGCGGCAGCAGGCTATCTGCGCCATGCTGCGGATACTTGCCCCCCTCGAAATAATCGTTTTGAAAATCAATCAGCAGCAGCGCCGTGTTTTTGGTGTGCATCTCTGTTCTCCCTCTGTTGAATGCCCAGACAGGATGCCCTGAAATCTAAGGATGCAGCAGTGGCTTAGGCGACACATTCAGTGCAGAATGCGACATCTTGTTGATGGAGCAGTCGCAGCTGACTGAATAACGGGGAGTGGTGCATGGCACAGGATGATACAGGGCCTTTGAGTACTGGGCAGGCACAAGCGCAGTTTGGCCAACAGCCCATAAAAGAACGGCATATTGCCATCCTGGCCTATCCCGGGGTGTTGAATTCGGCGCTGCACGGGCTGGCGGAAATGCTGCTGCTCGCCAATCGCTGCGCCGCCGAGCAGGGCCTGCCCTGGCGCTTTTATCCTGAAACTTTGACCTGGCCCGACGAGCCCCCAAGCCGCTGGGATGCGGTGCTGCTGCCACCGGCCATGGACGATTCGGGTTATGGCCAGGAGAATGAGGCCTTGAATCAGTGGCTGCGGCAATGCCATGGGCAGGGTGCCCTGATTGCCTCGGCCTGTGCCGGTGCCTTCTTGCTGGCGGCTGCGGGACTCGATCGCGGGCGGCCGCTGACCACCCACTGGGGGCTGGAGGCCGCCTTCAGGCAACGCTTTGCCAAGGCCAAGCTGGACTGCGGCCAGATTATGATAGATCAGGGCGATATCATCAGTGCCGGTGGCATGATGTCCTGGCTGGAGCTGGGCTTCGCCCTGGTGGCCAGGCTCGGCGATCCTGCCCTGGTGTCCCAGCTGGGGAAATTATTGGTGGTCGACACAGGTGTTCGCGAGCAGCGCTTTTATCGCCGCTTCGAGGCCAAACTCAATCACGGTGACAGCGCCATTGCCGGGTTGCAAACCTGGCTGGAACAGCAACTGCACGGCCAAATTTCCGTGGTAGCCATGGCCGGATATTGTCACATGACCCCAAGGACACTGCAGCGCCGCTTTCTCAAAGCCACGGGGCTGCAACCGGCCCAGTACCTGTTGGAACTGCGCATGCAAAGGGCGCGGGAGCGGTTGGAATCAGGCAATGACAGCTTCGAGTGCATCGCCACAGAGCTGGGTTATGAGGATGTCAGTGCCTGCCGCCGGGCTTTCACCCGCCTGTGTGGGCTGAGTCCGGGTGAGTACCGCCGTCGCTTTCGCCGCTCGGGCTAACGGGAAAGGACTGACAGGAGAGGGGCATTTATAACCCCGTCCTTATTCCAGCTGCAGTACTTATTCCAGTCGCCGCACTCATTCCAACCTTAGCACTTATTCGAGTCGGAGCATTTGGCCCGGTTTGATTATGCTCTTTTCGGTCAGGCCGTTTAGGCCGAGCAGGGTCTTGAGGCTGATCCCATGGCGCTTGGCTATAGCGCCCAGGGTGTCGCCGGATTTAACCTGGTAGCTTGGCGCTTTGAGGGCGCTCAGTTGTCCACCCTGCCATTGGGCATCCAGGGGCAGCAGCAGGGAATAGTGTCCCGCTGTGGGTACGGTCGCGGTTCGAAATCCAGGATTAAGGGCCTTGAGCTGTTTGAGGCTCAGGCCATAACCCTTGGCCAGCACAGCCAGGGGCTGGCCGCTCACCGCCGCCTCCCGCTTGACGGCCGGGGCATTGGCTATGGGAGCCAGGGGCAGGGCCTCTTCCCGCAGCAGGGCTATCAGCGCCAGCCACTTGTACACTGTCGGAGCCTGCTTGCCGCTGAGTTTTAAGGACCAGAAATCTGTGCCCAGGCCCTTGGCTTGGTTGGCCTTGATGGCCGCCTGAATTCTGAGCTCACCCGAATTGTACCCGGCCACCGCATTGAGCCAGTCCTGGCCCAACGTAGTGTGCAGATGGACAAGATAATTGAGCACAGCTTCTGTGGAGGCCATGGGATCGCGGCGGCCGTCAAAGTCGGCACCGACCCGCAAACCAAAACGTCTGCCGGTGGCGGGGATCATCTGCCACAAACCGGCCGGAGCACCGCCGCTGGCATTGGCATTGAAGCCGCTCTCTACCGCAGGCAACAGCGCCAGCTCCAGTGGCAGGCCTTTTTGCTCCAGGGCCGTCACTATTTCGAACAGAAAGGGGGCCGCCTTGTCGCTGAGCTGGCGGGCAAAGCTTGGCCGCTGACGATAAAAGTCAACCCAAAGCTGCATTTGCGGCGAGTCATGCAAGACTATGTCGTTCGATGCTGCGATCTTGCGCCACAGATCCTGATACTGGGGGGCTTGCGGCGTTTGCGGCTCCCTTGTTGTTGCCTGTGGTGATTCAATCTCAGTGATCCTTGGCGCTGCATTTGTCTCATCGGGCTGCTGCTCAGACGGTGTTTGGCTACAGGCCGCCAGCCACAGCAAAAAAGTGATAAATGCCAGCGGGCGCAGGCAATGAAAAGCGCCTTTGAGAGACATTGGGGCGGACATTTTAGCTGACACTTTGGCTGGCATTGGGACTGACACTTGTTCTGATGTTATGGCTGACATCTGGGGCTCCTTGAACGATCGCGCTATGCTAATCTCTTTGGCAGACTTTGGCATCAGCAATTCGTTGCCTGAATGAAAAAAGAAAATTTGGCGCCAGGCCGGGCAGGAAGCCCCTAAGCTTAGGGAAAAGCCCCTGTCCTGACAGACGGTGCGAGAAGGAGGCTGTATGAACACCCATTTGCAACTTCAGCTCAATCACTGGCTGGGGCGGGATCCGGATCCCGCGTCCCGGGCAGCACTGGAGGCCATGGTAGCGGCAGGAGACGAGGCGGCCCTCGGCGCGGCCTTCTCGGGGCGGCTGGAGTTTGGTACCGCCGGGCTGCGCGGCGTGGTGGGCCCGGGGCCCATGGCCATGAATCGCCTGGTGGTACGTGAGACCAGCGCGGGTCTCGGGGCTTACCTTGCCAGTCATGTTAAAGATGCCCACAGCCGCGGGGTGATCATAGGTTTCGATGGTCGTCACGATTCGCGCACCTTTGCCCACGATGCCGCCAGCGTGCTCTGCGCCATGGGCTTCAAGGTGCATCTGACCGCCACAGTGGCGCCCACGCCTTTGGTGGCCTACGGTGTGTGTCATTTCCACGCCGCCGCCGGTGTGGTGGTGACCGCCAGTCACAACCCGCCCCAGTACAACGGCTACAAGGTGTACTGGGAAAACGGTGCCCAGATCATCCCGCCCCACGATGCCGGCATTGCCGCCTGCATCGACAGGGCCGCCAATGAAGCCATCCCCTTTATGGATCAGAGCGAGGCCACCAAGCGCGGCCTGCTGGAATGGTTACAGCAGGACTTTTTCGAGGGTTACCGCCGCGCCATCAAGCACAGCGCGCTGCTCAGCCATCACACCCGGCCCGATTCAGTGGCCATGGCCTACAGTGCCATGCATGGGGTGGGGGCCGAGATGGCCTTGACCCTGCTGAAGGACGCGGGATTCAGTGCCGTCTATCCGGTGGCGGCCCAACAACAGCCGGACGGTGACTTTCCAACGGTGAAGTTCCCTAATCCCGAGGAAGCGGGCGCCATGGATCTGGTGATAGCCGAGGCGTCGGCCAGGGGGGCCATGTTGGCCTGTGCCAACGATCCCGATGCCGACCGCTTTGCGGTGGCGGTGCGTCGCGACGATGGCAGCTATCGCATGCTGAGCGGCGATCAGGTGGGCTGCCTGCTGGGGGACTACCTCCTGTCCCTGAGTCCCAAGCCACAACTGGTGGGCAAGACCCTGGTGTCCTCGGGGCTGCTGGAGGCCATTGCCGGCCATTACGACGGCCGCTGTTACACCACACTGACCGGCTTCAAGTGGCTGATGAATACCGCCCAAAAGCTGCAAACCCCGAGCTGTCCCTTCCTGTTTGCCTATGAAGAGGCCCTGGGCTACACGGTTGGCCATCTGGTGTGGGACAAGGACGGGCTGTCGGCCCAGCTGGCCTTTGCCCAGCTCACTGCGGCCCTGGCGAGCGCCGGCATGACCCTTTGGGACAGGCTGGAGCAAATTTATCGCCGCCACGGTTTCCATCATAACTGCCAGGTGAGCATAGCCCTGGGGGCCGATACCCCCAATATTGGTGAGACGCTGCGAGCATCGCCCCCCGGCGAAATTGGCGGGCGCAAGGTCAATTGCTGCGAGGATCTCAAGTGGCTGACCAAGCGCTACGCCGATGGCCGTGAAGAAACCATTCACTTGCCCGCCAGCGACGTGCTGATTTATCACCTCGATGGCGACGAGGCGCTGCCACACAGCAGTGCCAGGGTGATAGTCAGGCCTTCCGGCACCGAGCCCAAGATCAAGTGCTACTACGAGCTGGTGTTGCCCATGGCTGAGGGTACCAGTCTTGCCGAGGTGCAACGCCTGGCCGAAACCACCATGGATCAATTGGTCACAGCCCATCAGGCCTCCTTGCCCCACTGACAGGTCTTTACCCCAAATATTTATAACCCGCAAAGCCCCCTGCTGACACAAGGCTGTCAGTAGGGGCCCCTTATGCTGTCCTCAGTTCGCTTCCCTTCGCAGCCACGGTGGCAGCGGGGAGCTGTCGGACATTAACCAGGTTTAATTCATAAGGAGATCAAGGTTATGATGCAAAATGCACCTTTGGTGTGGGGCGAACTCGCCGTCACCGACATGGACAGGGCCATGGACTTTTACGGTCAACATTTCGGCTGCCAATTCCGCCGCGAAGACAACGCTGAATGTCAGTATGCCGTGCTCGAGTGCGAGGACAAGCAGGCCGCCAGCATCGGCCTGATAAAACACCCCATGGCCAAGCCATCCATGGACGGCTCGGTGATTTATCTGCACTTTGCCGATAAGCTGGGCCCCCTGGTGGCGCGCCTGGAACAGGCGAACGTGGAAATATTGATGCCGCCCATGGGGATCAAGGAAGGTGAATGCGGCTATATTGCCCTGTTTGCCGACAGCGAGGGTAACCGTGTTGGCCTCTGGTGTCCGGCGCTCTAGTCCCGTGTTCCTGCTTCATGTGTGAGTGAAAGGCTTCCGGCGCCCAGGCGTCGGGAGCCCTGTTTGTTTTGGGGATTATTTAAGTTCAGGGAAAGCCTATGCGCCGCGCCGACCGGCTGTTTCAAATAGTGCAGATATTGCGTCACCGCCGCCTGACCACCGCCGCCATGCTGGCCGAGCGGCTGGAGGTGTCGGTGCGCACCATTTACCGTGATATCCAGGACCTGTGCCTGTCCGGCATTCCCATCGAAGGGGAGGCCGGTGTCGGCTATTTGCTGCGTCAGGAGGTGAATGTGCCGCCGCTGATGTTCAACGAGGCCGAGCTGGAGGCGCTGCAGGTGGGCATTCGCATGGTACAGACCTGGGGCGGCAAGGCCCTGGGGCAGGCGGCGGCCCAGGCGCTGATCAAGGTGGAAGCCGTGTTGCCGAGCCGCTTGCAGTCGCTGCAATCTTTGATGTTTTCACCGGACTTTTACCTCGACGAGGCCGAGTTTCAGTTTCTCGACCCGCTGCGCATCGCCGCCAGGGCAAGGCGCTATTGCCATATTCACTATCGGGATGCCAAGGAGGATGTCAGCGAGCGGCGGCTGCGCCCGCTGGCGATTTATTTCTGGCGTGGCACCTGGACCCTGCTGGCCTGGTGTGAACTGCGCCATGACTTTCGCAGCTTTCGGGTCGATCGCATTCAGGCCCTGGAAAGCCTGGAGGAAAGTTTTCCGGTGACCCCTGGGCAGGAGCTGGCGGACTTTGTCGCCCGCATGCGTGCCCAGAGCGGGCAACAGGCGGAATGAGTCTCTATTGTCAGACATAAAAAAGGACGGCCGAATGGCCGCCCAATGCTTATGCCACAAGCTTAGAGAGCTCGGAGACATGGCGGCCAAAACAGCCGCCAAATAGGGATTTAGAAGCTGCCGCGGATCCCCAGTGCTATCTGGGTGCCGAAGCGTTCCAGATAGTTCACCTGATCCGGGCGTTTGATGTAACCCGAGTAGCGGTTGTTATCCAGGTTGGAGGCTTCCATAAACACGGTCAGGTTTTCCATCAGCTCATAGCTGAGGCTGGCATCCAGCTGGCCGTAGGCGTTAATCCAGGCCGGGCCGCCCCAGGCCTCGGGATCCACCAGGAACTTGCTGCGCCAGTTGTAGGCCAGACGACCCTGCAGGCCGTATTTCTCGTAGTAGAGTACGGCGTTGTAGGAGTTCTCCGACATGCCCACAAAGGGCAGATCCAAGCGCTCGGGATCATCATATTTGCTGTCCACAAAGGTGTAGTTCAGCTGGATCCCGAAACCATCCATGGGCTCGGGGAGCCATTCCTCGAAGGATTGCTGCCAGGCCAGCTCGTAACCGGTGATCTTGGCGCCGTATTGGCCCGACTCGGGTTGGCTGACCAAATAGCGGTTGCCATCCACGTCCATCGCGTTTTCATCGTTTTCGATAAAGGACTTGATGTCCTTGATGAACACACCGGCGGCAAGGGAGCTGCTGTCGCCGTAGTACCATTCCAGGGTGACGTCACCCTGATAGGCTTCTTCGGCTTTCACCCCGGGATTGCCGCGGCTCAGGGTTGGCAGGCCTTCCTTGCGGTTGGTGAAATCGGGCGAGGCCCAGGTGCGCAGGGCGTACAGGGAGGGACGGCTCAGGGTTTGGGCGGCTGAAACACGCAGCAGCAGGTCATCCTGCAGGTTTACCCTCAGGTTGATGCTGGGCAACAGACTGTTGTAGCTGCCTTCGTATTCGGTGGCCACCACTTGACGCCAATCGTTGTTGCTTGGCTGACCTTCGCCGTCCAGTACCACCTTGGCAAGATCGTAACCAAAGCCGCTGGAGTCCACCTGGGTATGGCTGCCACGCAGACCCAGGTTCAGCATGTAGGGCAGTTCCCACAGCTCATCTTCCATTGTCAGTTGCACGAAGGCCGAGGTCACGGCTTCGGACACCTCGTAGCTGCCGGACTTGCTCTGGCTGGCGACTATGCTGGCATCGGCGGCTTCGCTGTTGATGGAGCGGTAGAATGCCAGCAGCGCATCATAGTCAAAGCTTGGCCAGGGATCCGGCGACACACTGTTTTCACCCTCAAGGAAGTTGTCGAAGTTGGCGGGAACAAAGACGTTTTCCGGAATGCGGAACAGCTCGAATTCGCCCTGGGTAAAGACCTGGCCGGGGGCAAAGTCATAGCCATCGCGGGTCAGGTAGTAACCGCCACGACTGAACTGGCTGGGGTTGCGCGATCTGAAGGCATCTTGGCCCTTGCTCTGCTTCACATAGTTGAGGCCAAAGTGCAGCTTGCTGATGATGCCATCATCGGGCTCGTAGCTGGCTTCGAGTTTGAGATCGCTGATCTTGTCCTTCACCCCGGTACCGCTGTTGTAGCTGTAGTGGGCGCCGTAGGTTTGGTCGGCGGTGAGCGCCGGGCTGATGCTGACATCCGGCAGGGTATTGCCGGTGCTGTAGTCAATGCCAATGCTGTCAACAAAGCCCCGGGCAACGATAAAACGGTTGTCACCCTTGTTCTTGTTGTCGGCCTGGGAATAGGCCAGATCCGCCATCACAGACCAATTGTCGGTGGGCTGCCAGGCAGCGTTGAGTCCCAGCTGCCAAGTGTCGGTCTGGCGGGGTTCGGAGATGTTGAGCAGTTCTACCATGGTATTGTCACCGGTCTGCTTCATCTTCACGACCCGGCCGAGCTCATCGAAGCTGGCGTCGGTAAACAGCGGTGTGCCCGGGGTCCAGGACTCGTCGTAGTTGACGAAGCCAATCTGGTACCTGTGACCATCGGTATTGTAACGGGAATAGAGGCCGTCGAGACTCAGCAACAGGTCATCACTGGGACGCCATTGCAGTGCCAAGGTGGAGCCTATGCGCTCCCGCACGTCCTGGGCATTGGCAAAATACATGTAGCTGGGGATCTTGGAGGCGTAAATTTCCCCTTCGTCTATGGCACCGTTGTTGTTGGTGTCCACCGGCACCCCGGCGCTGTCCACACCCCAGCCCTCGTCTTCATCAAAGAAACCGTCGGCGGAATAGGTGTCGGCCCTCAGGGTCTTTTTGGAATACACGGCCGAAAACAGGGCTCCCAGGGTACCCTCATCATTCTGATCGCCAATAATGAAAGACGCGTGGGGGTGGATATCACCGGTGCGGGATTCATGTATACCCTTGGCCGAGGCTTGCAGGGTAAAGCCATTCATATCCAAAGGCTTACGGGTCTGGATATCCACTATGGCGCCAATGCCGCCCTCGGTGAGGCGCGCCTCGGGTGACTTGTATACCGCCAGCACGTTCACCAGCTCCGAGGCTATGGTGTCGAAGTTGAAATCGCGGCCGGCAAATTCAGAGGCCAGTTTGCGGCCGTTGAGTGTGGTGACGTTGTAACCGTCCCCCAGACCACGCACCAGGATATTCTGACCTTCACCGCCGTTGCGGGTGATGGTGATCCCGGGGATCCGCTGCAGGGCTTCGGCCAGGTTCTCGTCGGGGAACTTGCCTATATCATCGGCCACCACCAGATCCACCACGCTGGTGGCATTTTGTTTTAAAAACAAGGATTCCTTAATACTTGAGCGGATACCTGAGACCTGGATCCGCTCCATCTCGCCGCCGTTCTCCTCGCTCTGTGCTTCCTCTGTTTGTTGCTTTTGGTTTGTTTGGGCCTGGCTCTTGTCCTTGGTGGCCGACCCGACGTCGGCTGCCTGGGACGGCAGGGCCCACAGGGCGGTACTGATTGCCAGCGCCAGGCTGGCCACTTGGGTACGTAACAATGTCATCTGCTCCCCTCCGGTGAAGGTGTTTCCTGTGGTTGTTGTTTTACGAAAGTCAAAGAAACTGCACAGAGCTTTCGATGTATTACGTATACTGTTAATGCTGTGAAAAAATCAACAAATAAATGTAAAAATGCTTTTGTTTTCTTTCGAAGTTGGGCATAGTAGTTTCATGCAAAAGCGGAGGGTGGGTGTTGGCTTTCTGTTAAGTTGATAAAAATAAAGAATTAATTTGCGAGATTATGACTTGGGTGGTGGTTCGAAAGTAAATGAAAGCTAAAGCTACTGAAAGCCAAGGGGCCATGGTAGAGTGAGCTTTTCGAAACCACACAGGTAAAGACGATGAATATGCTCAACACCATTGAAAGGCAGCAGGAGATAGTGCGCCTGACCCAGCAGCAGGGCAAGGTCTCGGTGACCGAGCTGGCGAGCCGCTTCGGGGTTTCCGAAGTCACTATTCGCAGCGATTTGGCGACCCTGGATCAGAAGCAGTTGCTGGTGCGCTCGCGGGGCGGGGCCATGGTCAACAGTGAGCTGAGCCGTGAGTTGTCGCTGAAGGAGAAGGGCAGTTGTTACTCGGCGCTCAAGCGTGAGTTGGGGGCCGCCGCGGCAGCCCTGGTGCAAAACGGCGATCGCCTGCTGCTCGATTCGGGTACCACCACGGAGCAGGTGGCCCATCACCTGATGCAGCATGAGGATCTGATCGTCATGACCAACGGGCTGAATATCGCCACAGTGCTGGCCAAGTCCGAGTCGGTGGAAGTGATGTTGACCGGCGGCCTGTTGCGGAAAAAGTCCATGTCGTTTTATGGCAGCAGCGCCGAGAAGAGTTTGGGGGATTACAACTTCAACAAGTTGATCCTCGGGGTGGATGGCTTCGACCTCAAGGCCGGCCTGACCACCCATTTTGAAAAGGAAGCCAGTTTGAACCGCATGATGGTGGAGCTGGCCACCGAGGTCATAGTGGTGACCGATTCATCCAAATTTGATCAGCAGGCCTTTCATGTGATCTGTGGCTGTCGCCACATTCACCGCCTGGTGACTGATACCGGGATCCCGCCGCATTACGTGGAGGCCCTGGAAAAACTGGGGGTGCAATTGCACCTCGTTGAACGAAGTCAGTAGTTATATAGGGGAGTGCTTATGTCGGGTTGGGATCGTCGTGGGTTTTTGAAGGCCTCAATGGCCTCGGTGGCGTCGGCCGCATTGGCCGCCTGTGCTCAGGGGGGCGCCACAGCGCCATCCGCCGGGATGCGAAAGTCAGTCGGAAAATCCGTCATGGGACTGGTGGTACCGGCCATGGCCGAGGTGCGGGTTGGACTTATCGGCGTTGGTGAGCGCGGCGTGGGCTACATCCATCACTTTAACAACATCGAAGGCGCCCGCATTACCGCCATCTGCGATACCGACTCCCTGGTGTTGGACCGGGCCCGCAAGATCATGGCCGAACACGGCAACAACCAGGTGGCCTATTTTGGTCAGGGCGAGCTGGCTTACCGCGACCTGTTGGCGCGGGAAGACGTGGACATAGTGGTTATATCCACGCCCTGGGAATGGCACCACCCCATGGCCAAGGACACCATGCTTGCCGGTAAGCACGCCTGTGTGGAAGTGCCCATGGGCCTCAGCCTCACCGAACTCTGGGATCTGGTGGACACGGCGGAACTCACCCAGCGCAACTGTATGATGCTGGAAAACGTCTGCTATGGTCGTGATGAGCTGATGGTGCTCAACATGGTGCGCCAGGGCGTATTTGGCGAGCTGCTGCACGGCGAGGCTGCCTACATCCACGAACTGCGCTGGCAGATGAAAGAGATGGAGCGCAAGACCGGCTCCTGGCGGACCAAGTATCACAGCCAGATCAACGGCAACCTGTATCCGACCCATGGTCTGGGCCCCGTATCCCAATACATGAATATCAACCGTGGTGACCGCTTTGATTACCTGAGCTCCATGAGTTCACCTGCCGTGGGCCGTGCCGCCTATGCCAAGCGAGAATTTGCCGCCGATCACCCCCGCAATGCCATGAACTACATTTGCGGCGACATGAACACCAGCCTTATTAAGACGGTCAGGGGCCGGACCATCATGGTGCAGCACGATACCACCACCCCAAGGCCCTACAGCCGCCACAATCTTATTCAGGGCAGCAACGGGGTCTTCGCCGGCTTCCCCAACCGCATTGCGCTGGAAAATGGTGGCCGCGGCAGTTACCACGACTGGGATCTGGACATGGAGCACTGGTACGGCAAGTACGATCATCCCCTGTGGCTGCGCATGGGCGCCGAAGCCGAAAAGAACGGCGGTCACGGCGGCATGGACTTTTTGATGTGCTGGCGCCTGATTTACTGCCTGCGCAACGCCGAGCCACTGGATCAGGATGTGTATGACGGCGCCGCCTGGTCCGCGGTGCAACCCTTGTCGGCCATGTCGGTTGCCGATCGTGGCAATTCAAAGGACTTCCCCGATTTCACCCGTGGTCTGTGGCAAAGTGCCAAGCCGCTTGGCATTGTGGGGTAAGGGCCATGTCATTGCTCAAGGCCATTATGGCCGCCAACAAGCGTGGCGAACGCAAGGGGATTTTCGCCGTCTGCTCGGCCCAACCCCTGGTGCTGCGTGCCGCCCTGCGCCACGCGGCAGCCAACCGGGCGCCGCTGTTGATTGAGGCCACGGCCAATCAGGTCAATCAGCACGGCGGTTACACAGGCATGACCCCGGCCGACTTTATCGCCTTTGTGCGGGAACTGGCCGAGGCCGAAGGGGTGCCGGCATCGCAGTTGATTTTCGGCGGCGATCACCTGGGCCCGGTGGCCTGGAAGCACCTGGGGCCGGAAGCCGCCATGGCCGAGGCCGAGGCCCTGGTGAGGGCCTGTGTGCTGGCCGGGTTTGATAAAATCCATCTCGATGCCAGCATGGCCTGCCATGGTGAGCAGGAACCCCTGGGGGATGCCTTGATAGCTGGGCGCGCCGCCCGGCTGTGCCGCGCCGCCGAAGAAGCCGCCAATGGTCGCGAGCTTTGCTATGTGATTGGCACCGAAGTGCCGCCTCCCGGAGGCGTGGCCAGCCTCGCCGCCCTGGAGGTTACGCCGGTGCCGGCCATGGAAGAGACAGTGGCGGCCCACAAACACGCCTTTGTGGCCGAAGGTCTTGCTGAAGAGGTGTGGAACAAGGTCATTGCCCTGGTGGTTCAGCCCGGGGTGGAGTTTGGCCACAGTCAGGTGCACCAATACCAACCCAGGCTGACCCGGGAGCAGCAGGGATTTATTCGTCATCAAAGTGGCCTGGTATTCGAGGCCCATTCCACCGATTATCAGCTGCCGGAGCATTACGGTGAGCTGGTGGCGGATCATTTCGCCATCCTCAAGGTGGGACCCGAGCTGACCTTTGCCCTGCGCGAAGCCCTGTTTGCTTTGGATCATATCGAAGAACTGCTGGTCCCGGCGGTCAAGCGTGCCGGTCTCAAGGCCATGTGCTTGGACAAGATGTTGGCCCAGCCCAAATACTGGCAAAGTTTTTACACCGATCCGCAACTGCGGGATTGGCAACTGGGCTTCAGTTACAGCGACCGTATCCGCTATTACTGGCCCGAGCTGGCCCTGACCATAGACAAGTTGCTGGCCAACCTCAAAGAGCCCATTCCCTTGCCACTTATCAGTCAGTATCTGCCACTGCAGTATCCCAGGGTGCTGCGGGGACAACTGCCCGCCACCGGACTTGAGCTGGTACTCGACCATATCAGCCTGGTGCTCGGTCGCTATGCCGACGCCTGCCAATTGAGCGCAAAACAAGGATAAATTTCATGCAAGTCAGTTCGTTATCAAAGACCAAGGTCTATCCTGAATTTGCCCGTGAGGCGTTGCATGCACCCCGAGAGGGGGCCGAATTCACCGCCGCAGAGATACTGCAGCAGCCCGCCTTGTGGGGGGAGCTGGCGGCGGCCTATGAACAGGTGTCCGCCACAATTGCTGCCTTCCTGGCGCCGCTGTTGGCAAGGGAAAACCTGAGGGTCTTATTGTGCGGTGCCGGCACCTCGGCCTACATAGGCGAGGCCCTGGCGGCCCATGTGGCGAAGCAACTGCCGCTGGCGGGCCAGAGCGCCGAAGCCCTTGCCACCACGGATCTGGTGTCCCATCCCCATTTACATCTGGACCCGGCGCGGCCGACCCTGGTGTTGTCCTTTGGCCGTTCGGGTAGCAGCCCAGAATCCATGGCCGCCATCGACATTTGCGATGCCCTGCTGCCCGAGTGCTATCACCTGCTGGTGACCTGCAATCCGGAGGGCAAAATGGCGGCCTATGCCCGCCAGCAACAGACCAGATGTTGTTTGTGGTTGATGCCGGAGGCCAGTCACGATCGCAGCTTTGCCATGACCAGCAGCTTCAGCTGCATGTACCTGGCGGTGCTGCTGCTGTTTTGCCGTGACGATAAAGCCCTGGCGCGGGTTGTCGCCATGGCCAACGCCCTGCTGGACGAGCGGCTGTCCGAGATTGCCGCCCAGGCGCTGGAAGACAACACCCGTCTGGTGTATTTGGGCGGTGGTGCCCTGAAGGGTGTAGCCAGGGAAGCGGCGCTGAAATTGCTCGAACTCAGCGCCGGGCGGGTGATTGGCCTCTATGAGACTCCGCTGGGTTTCCGTCATGGTCCCAAATCCCTGGTGGATGGCCAGACCCGGATAGTGCTGCTGGCCTCCTCTGAGCCCTATGCCAGGGCCTATGATCTGGACATGGTTCGGGAGCTTGAGGGGGATGAACAGGCCCGCGGCGTGACCATGCTGTGCGAAGAACGCCTGACGGCGGACGGACAGCGTTTGCTGGATGAGGTCTGGCTCGGCTTACCCTATGTGCTGTATTGTCAACTTTTGGCTTATTACACGGCGTTGAACCTGGCGGTGTCACCGGACAATCCCTGTCCCGGTGGCCAGGTTAACAGGGTGGTGCAGGGAGTGAATGTGCACTCACTGGACTTGTATCGCGCGCCGCTCTGAGGTGATTGAGCATGCATTACGGATTGGATATCGGCGGCACCAAAATCGCCCTGGCCATATTTGATGATGAACTTCAGTGCCGGGACCGCTGGCAGCTTGCCACCCCGGTGGATGATTACGAGGCGTTTCTGACGACCGTCTGTGGCCAGATAGCCCTGGCCGACGAGCGTTGCCGCGACCTGGCGTCAGAGCAAGCCCAGGCCGAAGAACATGAACAGGAACAGCAACAGGCCATGGCCTCGGTCGGCATCGCCCTGCCGGGGGTTATCCAGACCGATGGCACTGTGCTGTCGAGCAATGTGCCCTGTCTTAACCGGCGCCGGGTCGCCGAGGATCTCGGTGCCAGGCTCGGACGCAAGGTCGCCACGGGCAACGACTGTCGCTGTTTTACCCTGTCCGAAGCCCTGCTGGGGGCCGGAAGGGATAAGCGCCATGTGGTGGGGGTGATCCTCGGCACCGGGCTCGGTGGCGGCCTGTGTATCGATGGGCGGCTGTTCAATGGCGCCAACTGCCTGGCGGGGGAATTTGGCCACCAGGGCCTGGCAGCCTCGGTGCTGCTGGACCATGGACTGCCACTGTACGACTGCGGCTGTGGCCTCAGGGGCTGCGCCGAAAACTATGTGTCCGGCACCGGCCTTGGGCGCCTGTACCGGCATTTTGGCGGTGAAGCCGACACCTATCAATGGTTGGCGGCCTACCGTGAGGGGGAGGCATCGGCCAGGCGTGCCTTTGATGCCTATATGGATGCCCTGGGCAGCGTGCTGGCGGGGCAGATACTGGCGCTGGATCCTGATATTTTTGTCTTTGGTGGCGGCTTGTCCCAGGTACCTGAAATTATGGAAGCTTTGCCGGTGGCGACCCAAAAACACCTGTTTGCCGGCGTGAGCCTGCCGGAGTTTCGGGTGGCCGAATTCGGCGCCGCCAGCGGTGTCCGCGGCGCTGCGCTGCTTGGCAGAAACCAGCTCTTGAATGAAAGCCTGCTCTTGAATGAAAGCCGCATTTCCAAATCAAACGGCCCTAATTCCCAGGCAAGCGATGCCGTCAATCCCCCAAGCAAAAGGAGTATTGCCAATGGTTCAAGCTAGCGCATTCTGGCTCTGCCCGGCCAGGGCCTTGCTGGGTGAGAACATGGACGAGGTTGCCAGGCCCTTTTTGCGGCTGGCAAACGGCAAGATCACCCAGATAGCCACTTCGGACCCTGACAGCGCCGAGCCGGTTTTTGAATGTGACGGTCTTTTGGTGCCGGCATTGATAGATACCCAGGTCAATGGCGGCGGAGGAATACTGTTCAATCACAGCCCCACGGCTGAGGCGCTGGGCACCATGCTCGATGCCCATGGCCGCTACGGCACCGGAGCCTTGTTGCCCACGGTCATCAGTGACGATGTGGCCGTGATGAGCGCGGCACTGGATGCCGCCATTGAGGCCCGCCGACTGGGATTTGATGGCGTGGCCGGGATACATTTTGAAGGCCCCCATTTGTCAGTGACCAAACGGGGTTGCCACAGTGTGGCCAAACTCAGACCCCTGGGGGCGGCCGAGCTGGCCCTCTATGGCAGAGCGGTGAGGGAACTTGGCGCCTGCCTGGTGACCCTGGCGCCGGAGCGCGTGGAGCCGTCCGATATACGTGACTTGGTTGCGCTCGGGGTAAAGGTCAGTCTCGGGCATTCGGACTGCGATTTTGCCACCGCCATGCAGGCCATTAACGCCGGGGCCCGAGGTTTCACCCATCTGTTTAACGGCATGTCGGGACTGACCTCCCGGGAGCCGGGCATGCTGGGGGCCGCACTCTACAGCGCCCAAAGCTGCAGCGGCATCATACTCGACGGTGAGCATGTGCATCCGGCCACGGCCATGTTGGCCTGGCGCCTCAAGGGCCGTCGCGGTTTGATGCTGGTGACCGATGCCATGTCAACCGTGGGTACGGACACCACGGAGTTTGCCTTCTTCGGTGGCAAGGTGGTGCGGCGCGGCAATGCGCTCAGGGACAGCAACGGCTCCCTGGCCGGTTCGCTTCTCACCATGACGGGGGCCCTCAGATATGCCTGCCGGACCATGGGAATAGCCGTGGCGGATGCCGTTGCCATGGCAACCCATACGCCGGCGCAGTTTATGGGTTTTGAGGACCGGGGGGCCCTGGTGCCCGGCGCCAGAGCCGATTTGCTGTTGCTGGATGACCAATTGTTCCAATGTGCCCGCTGGCAGAGTGGCGTGGTGGTGGCCGGCACCGAGCCCGGTGCCGGGCTCACGCTGCCGCTGGCGCTGATCACCGGTCTGTCCCGAACTTAACCATTAAAGGAACGCTTTCATGACCCCTAATTCATCCCAGTCTTCAGGTACGTCAAAGGCCACCACAGGCACACTGCTGCCGATGATCCTTATCGGTATCTTGTTTTTTGTGTTTGGTTTTGTGACCTGGCTGAATGGCGCCTTGATCCCTTTTCTAAAAATTGCCTGTGAACTCAATGAGCTGCAGGCATACCTTGTGACCTTTGTCTTCTACATAGCGTACTTTGTGATGGCCTTGCCCCTGTCGACCCTGTTGGCGCGTTTCGGCTATCGGGCCGGCTTGCAGCTGGGGCTCGGGGTCATGGCCTTGGGGGCCGCGCTTTTTATTCCCGCCGCCTACAGCCACAGTTTTGCCTTTTTCCTGCTGGCGTTATTTGTGCTCGGTACCGGGTTGACCTTACTGCAGACCGCTGCCAATCCCTACATAGTGGTGATTGGTCCCAGGGAAAGTGCCGCCAGGCGCATCAGTTGTATGGGGCTGGTAAACAAGGGCGCCGGGATCCTGGTACCCCTGGCGTTCAGCGCATGGGTGTTGACCGGTATGGAGGCCTACAGCGAGACCGCTCTGGCTGCCATGGAGGTGACGGCGAGGGCCGAGGCATTGCAGAGCCTGTCGGCGCGCCTGGTGGGACCTTATCTTGCCATGGCCTTGGTGCTGGTGGCCCTGCTGTTTTACGTGCGTCTGTCGCCCTTGCCCGAACCTGAACTGGAGGGCAGCGGCTCGGGAGCTGCCAGGGACTGGCGAGCCCTGGGACAACATCCCCAGGTGTTGCTGGGGGCCCTGACCCTGTTCCTTTACGTGGGAGCCGAAGTGATCGCCGGAGACAGCATAGGTCTTTATGGCCAACATCTGGGACTGGCCAATTTCGGTGTGCTGACCTCCTATACCATGAGCTTTATGGTCGTGGGGTATGTGCTGGGGATTGTGGCCATACCCCGTTGGCTGAGCCAAAGGTCAGCGCTGGCGATTTCCGCCATGGCCGGATTGGTGTTTGCTGCCGGGCTTATCTGGGGCGATGAACAAAGCTATGGCCTGGCGCAAATATTGCTGCAGCCACTGGGGATAACACCTGTGCCCGACACAGTGCTCTGTCTGGCCTTGCTTGGGCTGGCCAATGCCCTGGTGTGGCCGGCGGTGTGGCCACTGGCATTGCAGGGGCTGGGACGTTTTACCGCCACCGCCTCGGCCTTGCTTATCATGGGCATTGCCGGTGGCGCCATTTTGCCGCTGCTTTATGGTGCCCTGGTGCATCAGGGCCTGAGTCATCAGGCGGGCTACATCATTTTGCTGCCCTGCTATGCCGTCATCCTGTTTTATGCCCTCAAGGGCCACAGTATCCGCACTGCGCATCGGCAATTGCAGGCGGATGAAGGCGTCAGTGGATAAACAGGGTCAGTGGATAAAAAAGAACACCGCCATGCTGATGATGACGGTCACCAGGGTGTTGCGGGTCAGCAGCACCAGCACGGTCGCCAGCAGGGCGCAGCTGAGATAGGGATTGAAGGGACTGAGGTTAAGGCTGCCATCGCGGAGAAACACTATGGGGGCGAAGATGGCGGTCAGCACCGCCGGGGCCGAGAAGCTTAAGAATGCCTGGGTGCGGCGCCCCAGGCGGATCGGCAGCTTGGGATCCAGCAGCAGATAGCGGCTGATAAACACCAGAGCCGCCATGGCCAGTATGGTTATCCAAATCATGGCGTTATCCAGCCTTGATGCAGCGCGCCATCGCTCATGACTTGCGTCCTCCCCATTGGCTGTAGCCATAGCCCACGGCCATGGCCGAGAGCGACGCTATCAGCAGGCCGCCTGGCACCGCCAGCGCTTCGCAGAGCACCGACAGGCACAGGGCAGTCAGCACACACAGCAAGCTGGCACCGTCTTTGACCCTGGGCACCACCAGGGCGATAAAGGTGGCGGCAATGGCAAAATCCAGCCCCAATGAGCCCAGATTATCCACCGCATTGCCGGCGAGGATCCCGGCAAGGGTCGCCAGGTTCCAGCCCAGGTAAAAACTCAAACCACCGCCCAGGGCATACCAGGGATCAAATTTTGCCAACTTGCCCTGGTTGGCGATGGCAAACAATTCATCGGTAAGCAGAAAACCCAGAATAAGGCGCCAGCGCAGCGGCAGGGGGCTGATGGCTTCGCGCATGGCCATGGCGTATAGCAGGTGTCTGGAGGTGATAAGGGCCGTGGTGACCAGAATGGCCATCAGGCCGCTGGCGGCCTTGATCATCCCCAGAGCCACCAGTTGCGCCGAACCGGCAAAGATAATGGCCGACATGGCCTGGCTTTGGATGGGGCTGAGACCGCTCTCCAGCGCCAGGGAGCCGGCGAGTATGCCCCAGGGGATCACGGCTATGGTCAGCGGCATCACCGCCAGGGTGCCGCGCCAAAAGGAACCTGCGGCGCTGCTGTTGGGACTGTCGGTCATGGCTCCTCCCTGGGCTCTGGGGACTTAGCTATTGAGATTTAGTCTATTAAGACGGATGGCGTGTGTGCTGTCTGCTCAGGACTGCCTAACTCACAAGCCCTCTTTTTCAAAAGCTCACTTTACTCACAGGCCTTACTCACAAGCGGCGCGCAGATCAGCGAGCAGGCTGGTTTCTCCGGCCGCCAGTTCACACTGTTCCGCCAGCACGTCCTGCAATATTTGCTCTGTGGTCAGGGGGTTGGCCAATACTACTCTGAATACTGTCACGGTTTCCCTCAGGTAGCGGGCCGGTTGGATCCGGGTACGGGAGACGAAGGATTTACCCTGTTCACGCTGGGTTTTCTGAATCGCCCGGGTCAGGGCATTGAGGCCGTCGTTGATGGCATTGACCCGTCCGCTGTCACCCTCGGCGAGGGCCTGGTCCAATGCGGCTTTGGCGAAGGATGGCACGTAGCGGTAGGTCAGCAGGCACAGCTCGGGTGCACTCACCAGCTCGAACTCCGGATGTGCCTCGATGAGATCGGCAAAATAGCGGGCTTTTTCCAGCGAGTTGTTTATCAGGATCTCATAACCTTCGCGGCCGATGATCTGCAGGCAGGCATGCACCAGCATGGCCATGCCGGGGCGGGAGCCCTCCAGGGTCTGGCTGCCCAGATCCTTGGAGCCGCGGCGCAAAATGTATTCGGCGTGATGCTCAATGGCGCTGGCCAGGGCCGGGTTGCGGAACAGTACCATGCCGGCGCCCATGGGCACGTACATCTGCTTGTGGGCATCTATGGTGACCGAGTCGGCTCGCTCTATGCCCTTGAGCAGGCTGCGATATTTTGCAGAAAGCAAGGTGGCGCCGCCCCAGGCCGCATCCACGTGGAAGTGGCAGTCGAGTTCTTTTGCCAGATCCGCCAGTTGTTCCAGCGGATCTACATTGCCGGTTTCTGTGGTGCCGGCAACGCCCACTATGGCCATGACCCGGATGCCTTCGGCCTTGAGCCTGGCGGCCTCGGCGCGCATCTTGGCCACATCCACCTTGTTGTCGGCATCCGTGGCTATGGTGATGATGTTGTCGCGGCCCAGTCCCAACAAATCCACCGCCTTGCCGAGGGAGTAATGACCCCGCTCCGACACCAGTATGGCCAGGTCCTGCCAGCCATAGTGTTTCAGCGCCCGCGGCAGACCTTCGCGGCTGACGCCACGGAAGTTGCCGTCGGCCTTGAGCAGGTTGTTGCGCGCAATCCACAGGGCGGTGATGTTGGCGACAGTGCCGCCGGAGCAGAAGGCCCCCAGGGAATGGTTGGCGCTGTGGAGCCACTGCTCATAAAAGTCGGCTTCACGGCCGAAGATCAGGTGATGGATCATGCCCAGCACCTGACGCTCCAGCGGGGTGAAAGCCTTGGAGGTTTCGATTTTAACCAGGTTCTGGTTCAGTCCCACCATCAGCTTGGACAGGGGCAGCACGAAGTAGGGCAGGGCCGAGGTCATGTGACCAATAAAACTGGGTGAGGCCGTATGCACCGACTGCGCCACCAGATGGGCCATGATATCGTCCACATAGTCGGACACGAACCGCGGTGCCTTGGGGATCTGCACGCTGGCGAAGTGTTCTTCGATGTCGGACAGGGGTTTTTCAAGCGCTGCTATGCTGTCGTTGAGAAAGCCTGCCAAATCCCGCGACAGCTGTTGCTCTATCCGCCCCAGGGTCGAATCTGCCGCCTCGGGGACGGTGAAGATTCTCATCAGGGTGGCTTCGGAAGCGGTAGCCTTGCGGGAGTGGTGCTGGGTCATAGCGACTGGGATCCGGTGTCTCTGTTTTCCGGGAAACCGGAAAGACCAAAAGGGAGCTAACTTTACTGCAACAGGCGGTATTCAATCAAGAGGCGGCGGCCTTGGCGGCCAGTTCCCGCGCAAGCTTGAGGGCACACAAATACAGGGCTTCACGGGCCTTGGCCTGGATTTCTGCCAGCGGCAGTCCGGCTTCCTGGGTGCCATAAAGGGCGGTGAAACCGGCATCCAGCAGGGCCTGGTACCCGTGCCCGAGACAACCGCCTATACCTATGATGGGCACCCCGGCCCGCTGGGCCAGTTTAAGCAGCGCCATGGGGGCCTTGCCGCGCAGCGTCTGGGCATCGAAGCTGCCTTCGCCGGTGATAAGCAAGTCCACCTGCCCGAGTTGTTCCTCGACCTTGAGCCGGGTGAGTATCCAGTCGGCACCGGACACCAGCCTGGCGCCGAGCAGACTCAGGGCGCCAAAAGCGGTGCCGCCTGCGGCTCCGGCACCGGACACCTGGCGCATATCCCGGTATCCCTGATCCACAAGTACATCGGCAAAGTGGGTCAGGGAGGCGTCAAGCTCGGCGACCATATCCGCATCGGCGCCTTTCTGGGGGCCGTACACGGCGCTGGCGCCATTGGGTCCGAGTAAGGGGTTGTCCACGTCGCAGGCCAGCAGCAGTTCGCAGTCCAGAATGCGAGGGTCAAGACCTGTGCTGTCTATCCTGTGCAGCCGGGCCAGGGCCGCGCCTCCGGGGGGCAGGCTTTGGCCCTCGGCATCCAGCAAGCGTACGCCGAGGGCCGTCAGCATACCGGCACCGGCATCATTACAGGCGCTGCCGCCCAGGGCCAAAATCAGCCGTTTGGGTTTGTGTGCCAGGGCAGCGCTGATAAGCTGGCCTGTACCATAACTGCTTGCACACAGCGGGTTCAGTTCGCCTGGCTGAAGCCACTGGATGCCGCTTGCCTGCGCCAGCTCTATCACCACCTCGCCATTCGACAGCCGGGCATAAACCGCCTGATGGGAACGGCCCAATGGATCCTGCACATCCTGCTGAAACAGGTCCCCGTTACCTTCCTGAACTATTGCGCTGACCGTTCCCTCACCGCCATCGGCCAGCGGCAGACACACACATTGTGCCTGGGGCCAGCCGTCATTGAAGCCCTGTTTGATGAGCGCGGCCACGTCTGCGGCGCCGAGGCTGTGCTTGAAACTGTCTGGTGCTATGAGAATTTGCATGACAACCTCTGGGTTGCGTAAATGTTAAATGTGTAGGTGCTTTAAGGTCTTATCCTGTTGGTTTGGAGCCTGAAATTACCGAATAGTATGCTGAATTATTACAGGATGCCGTACTTAAAATGGTGAAAATAAAGATTTTTCTTTAAACATCTTCTATTTGTATCAATTTGTAATTATATTGTTACGGAAAATCAACCTGAGTTTAATACTGCACCTTGTGATGTGAATCACTTTGTGCCAGTTTATCCCGACTGAGCGCGTTATCTCAGTCAAAATAACTACAAATAACGACAATAAGGAACGGAACATGAAAGCATACACCCTTATTCCAGCAACTCTGGCGTTGAGCGTTGCAGGTGCACTGCATGCCGGTGAATTCTCTGCTGCCGCTGATCAATCTCTGACTCACGCCATGGGTCTGGCCAAAGGTCATGCATTTGCCGCAGGCAAGTCTTTCACCACTGCCAAAGGTCTGCAAAAGACCAAGCAACAGCAGTTTTTCAACGGTGTGAAGGTATACGGTCATCATCTGGTAGTGGCTACCGATGGCGTTAACCAGTTCATCACCGGCGACGCTGCCGATATCGCTGAAGACTTCTCTGTTACTCCGGCTCTGACCAAAGGTCAGGCTATTGCCGCCCTGAACAAGGTTTTCCCCGGTTCAGATGCTTCTGGTCGCAAAGATGTTGAACTGGTTATCCTGAGCGAAGGCGATGCCCCTCGTCTGGCTTACCGCGTATCTTACCTGAGCGAAGGTAAAGAAGGTATCAGCCGTCCAGCCGGTCTGGTTGACGCCACCAGCGGTGAAGTGATCCGTCATTGGGATGAACTGATGACCGGTAAAGCTGGTAAAGGTCGTCCAGGTGGTGGCACCGGTGGTACAGGTACCGCTTTCCAGGCTACCGGCCCAGGTGGTAACGCCAAGACCGGTCAGTACTACTATGGTGCCGACTTCGGCTTCCTGGATGTACAGGAATCCAACGGCGTGTGCACCATGAACAACGCCAACGTGCAAACCATCGACATGGCGAACAGCACCCGTGGTGGTTCTGTGTACTCCTTCTCTTGCCCAGAGAATACCTACAAGGCTGTAAACGGTGCTTACTCACCGCTGAACGATGCCCACTACTTCGGTGGTGTGATCTTCAACATGTACAAAGACTGGTACAACACAGCTCCTCTGAGCTTCCAGTTGAAAATGAAGGTGCATTATGGCCGCAGCTATGAAAACGCCTTCTGGGACGGTACTGCCATGTCTTTCGGTGACGGCGCCAGCTACTTCTACCCACTGGTGAGCCTGGACGTATCTGCCCACGAAATCAGCCACGGTGTAACCGAGCAGAACTCTGGTCTGGAATACAGCGGTCAGTCAGGCGGTATGAACGAAGCCTTCTCTGACATGGCCGGTGAAACTGCCGAGTACTTCATGCACGGTAGCAACGACTGGATGGTTGGCTATGACATCTTCAAAGGTGCCGGTGCCCTGCGTTACATGGACAACCCAACCAAAGATGGCAGCTCAATCGATAACGCCGCCAACTTCACTTCTGGTCTGGACGTACACTACTCCTCAGGCGTGTACAACAAAGCCTTCTATCTGCTGGCCACCAAAGCCAACTGGAACACCCGTAAAGCCTTTGATGTGTTCCTGCGCGCCAACCAGATTTACTGGGCTCCTACCACCAACTTCAACCAAGGTGCCTGTGGCGTACAAAATGCTGCCGCTGACTATGGTTACTCAGTTGCTGACGTAGCTGCTGCCTTCTCTAGCGTAGGCGTAAGCTGTAACTAAGCCGAACTTAGTGCAATAAAATGCCCGGCATTGCCGGGCATTTTTTTATGATTTTTTCTTGCGTTGTTTATGGCTGTACAGGTTGAGGTCGGCCATCATTACCAGCTCCTCCAATTCCCGGGTGTCATCACATCCGATACGCAGCATACCGACCGAATAGCCTATGGCCGGCAGATTGGTAAGTGCCGCCAGGCGTTCATCAAGGCGTGCGAGCATGGAACTTTCCATGGCGTCGGTTTCCGAGTGTACCAATACCAGAAATTCATCCCCGCCCCAGCGGGCCACCAGATCGCAGCTGCGGCAGCTCTGTTTCAGATTGCGGGCGAAGGCGCTGAGGACTTCATCGCCCATGGCGTGGCCAAAGTTGTCATTGATGCTTTTGAATCCGTCCAAATCAAAGTTAAGCAGCGCCATTCTTCGCCCCAGACGCCTGGCCAATTGTCGGTTCTGCACGAACAGTTCTTCAAAGCCACGCCGGTTGTAAATCTGGGTGAGAGGATCGGTATAGCTCTGGGTCAGCAGTTGGGCCTCGCGGTAAAAATGGGCGAGATCGCTGTTGATGACATCGCGAATGAGGGCCAGCACCCGCATGTAAACCTCGGGGTAGTCCGTTGGGCTGGTTGACACCACGCACAGGCTGCCAAAAATGTGGCCGTCGGGCCAACTGATGGGCATCCCCAGGTAAGAAACCCAGTTATAGGTAGTGTATTCCTGGGTCTGCTGCCAGCGGGGATCGTCCTTGGCATTGCGAACATAGAGCGGCTGCTGTTTGGCAATGACCTGCTGGCTCAGTCCCTGCTCCATTGGGGGAGAAATAACGCCCGGACCAAATGCATCGCCGCCCTTTAACGAGCTGATAAGCACTTCAACGCCCTTGGTGTTGGCCTGGGTGATATAGGCTGCGGGTGCGGCGAACATTTCCGCCACAGTATCGACCAGACTCTGCCAGCGGGCCCAATCTATCTCATCCACCTGCATGTCATTGAAGGAGGTGTAACCATAGCCCGGAAGGGAGTGGCCGCCCATAGCGTCCCCTAAGCGCCAAAACACCAGATCTTAAGTGTAGCCAATAAGTCAGTCTATGAGTGAGGCAACGCGCTGGCGCAATGCGGGCAGGCAATCGGTTTCAAACCAGGAGTGACGTTTAAGCCAAAGGTTATTGCGGGGACTGGGATGGGGCAGCACCATCAGTGAAGGCCAGTGTTGCTGCCAGCGACCGGCTTCGACCGCCAGCCCCTGATGCCCCGGCAGATGATAGTCCAGGGCATACTTGCCCAAGACCAGGGTGAGTTCAATATGGGGCAGCTGGCCCAGAAGCCTTTGGTGCCAGGTGGCGGCGCATTCGGGCCTGGGGGGCAAATCACCGCGGCCATGGGCGTGGGTCCCCGGAAAACAAAATCCCATGGGCACTATGGCAAACCGGGCCGGATCGTAAAAGCAATCCCTGTCGACCCCAAGCCAGCTTCTTAAACGCTCGCCACTGGCATCATCAAATGGGCGCCCCTTGGCGTGGGTCAGGCGACCGGGGGCCTGGCCGGCAATCAAAATCCTGGCACTCTCCGCTGCCTGCAATATGGGTTTGGGGCCCAGGGGCAGGTGCGGCTCACAGAGGGTACAGCGACGTATCTCGCCGAGCAGGTTATCAAGTTGGCAGGCTTGGATGGCAGGTTTGCTCATTGGATACAGTTAAGGGAGGTTTGCACTACCTTGGCCCAGGAGGGGGGGAAACACAAGCCTTTGGGATGAGCCTTGGGAAAACAGCAACAAATTTCTGGGGGGAGCGGGAAATAGGTAAAAAAAGGGCGGAGCCAAGGCTCCGCCAATATTCACAAGGTCAGGTGTGGCCGGTGTCGGCCGAAAAGGAAGTCGTGAACGCTTCTATCAGTTTTGGAACGGGGTATTTTCTGCAAAATATTCGTGGCTGTCGGCGTTGTTCAGAGCCTGATCAGGGTTGCTGATGGCCAATGATTTGGCACCGCTTTGGCCGTAAACCACATCGTCAGTACCGGCAACTACGTCAAAGTGGCTGGTCTCGTGAACTATGGTGCCGCCCTTGGAGTCGGTACCTGAAACTGGTGCAGTCCAGTAAGCATTACACAGGTAGATCTTGTAAGGCTGGTTTGGATATACGTAAGCGTAGTAGCTCTTCTTACAGCTGCAGTCGAAGGTCAGTGGCTCGTTGTTCAGCGCCGAGTCAATCTTGTCGAAGTGTGTGGTGGCTGTGTTCCAACGGCTGCTGTTATAGGCACCGAACCAGGTGTTGTAACGCACTGAACTGGCAGGGCTGTTATTGCTCATCAGGTAGTTCTTGGCATCGGCCGCCATCACACGGGCCGCATCCAGACCTTGGAGAGCTTGGGTTTGTTGGGAGTTGCTGCAGCGACCGGAGAAGGACACGCCATTCACTGTGCCACCTGTGTCACCACCGCCGGTACCGGGTTTGACTGTATTGCCGCTGCCCTTGGCTTCTACGTAGAAGCTTACTGAATCTGAGTGGATGCCATCTATGCCCAGACGTGCCAGTTTCTTTTCCTGGCCAGGGTTGGGGGCAAACAGTTGCATGGAGCTGACATCGTAGCTGATTTCATAGGTACCTGTTTCGCTCATGTCATACAGGGAAGACAGCTCAACTTCATAAGACACGCTCTCGCCGGACTTGAGCTTGATGTAGTCTTGTTTTCCTGGCGCAGGGCGCTTGTAGTGGGCACCCAGATAGTGCTTTTCACTGCCGTTGACCGATACCTTGAACAGGGATTCTTCAACACCATCGGCAGCTGTGTACCACTTGAGGATCTTGACCGGTACATTCTCATCGTTGGTCAGGGTGACCTTGACCATGACATCTTCGCTGGCTTTGAAGTCCTGCTGGCTCATTTCCAGGCTGGCACGAATACCGTCTGCCAAAGCAGAGGTGCTGAAAATCACCGAACCCAGGGCGAGGGCGGAAAACAGTTTGCTGTGCTTCATTTGCTTGTCCTTATTGTGTGTTCTCAGGTTTGTTATTGTCTGAATGTTATTTTTATGTTGCATTTGTTGCGATTCGGAGTGTAAGACGAATTTCCGATAGATGGCAACATAAATTTGGGTTTTTTAACGGTTTTGCAGTCAATTAAACCTGACATTCCTTATTAAACCGGAATGCATACCATAAAGTGTTGGTTAGGTTGGGGAAATCACCAGGATGTATACGGGGCGATGTAGGGTAAAATGCTCGTAACCTCAGGGAAGGCTGCTATTTTCAGGCGGTAGCCGGTGATTGGGGGAGGTATCGGTAAAATATCAATTTTTGGGCTGTAAAAATAAACAGGCAGCACGAAGGCTGCCTGCAAATCGATGGGTATTGGATTTCAGTCAAATCGGATTGGGTGCACCTTATCAACACCGAATGCCTGGCCCTCGCCGTGACAGACGGCGCAGGTTTCGGCGCCAGCCTGGTAGGTACCACGAGGATCATTGGCTGCCCCGCCATTGGTGCGTATGTGTGACAACAGCGATTCCTTGGGACCGTGGCAACTGACGCAGGCCGAGGCTGTGGGTGAGTACTCAACCTCGTTACCCAGTTCGTCCACGGCCGGTGTGGCCGGCACCTTGTTCAATCCCGCCAGGGTCAACTGACCCGCTTTATGGCAGCTGCCACAATTGCCAATGTATTCAGGGAAGGTGATTTCTTCAGCCCGTACCACCGCTGTCTGCCCATGGCGGGCATGGATCAGTACCTTGAAGTCGATATGATCCTGAATCAAGCCATTGGCACTGCTGGCCCAGGCCGGGTTGTGACAGGTCTGGCATTCGCCCTCAAAGTTGCTGCGACGACCGCTGTGATGCATCTTGCTGGAGAATTTGGCCAGATACTGATTGTCATGGCACTGGGCACAGCTTTCATTGCTGACCACAGAGCGGCGTGGGCTGACGCCGGTGTCGCCACTGAGGTTGAACACCACGGCCTTGCCGGGGATCACCGACGGATTGAATGCCTCGTCGGTTCCTGTACCACAGGCAACGCCGGTGAGTGTGTCCCTGTCGACACACATCTGGGTGGTGATAAAGGCACTGGCGCTTGCGGCTGACACCTTGGTGGAGTCAAGGCTGGAAGCGACATCATAACTGTAGATGCCATCGGCACCCGCAACCGGTGCCAGGGTCAGCAAATTGATGGAGGCGCGGCCTTTGGTAAAGTCCACATCGTTGCCAAAACCAAGGTACAGGGTGCTGTATTTCAGTCTGGTATCGGCGTTGGGGCTAGGCTGGGCCACGCCCTTACTGTCCATAAAGCTGACACTGAAGCTCAACCTGCCGCCTTCGAGACGTGCCGAATTGGCCACCAAGGCTGCTTTATAGTCCAGACGTACATTTTCCTTGGCGATGGCATCGGTAACGTGGTGTCCTGCACCTTCATCGTCTTTTTCCGAGTGACAGACCACGCATTCATGCTCGGCCTGATAGCTGGCGTGCATTTCTTCCTTGATGGTCACAGGGTCGGTGGAATCCGAGTGACAGGAACCGCAGGCCAGGGCTCTGTGGTGACGGAAGTTAGCGGCATCCACCGGACGGCCTTCGCCTTCCTGGTGGCATACGCGGCAGTCATAGAGATCGGCGGGGAAGGTGACTTCGCTGAAGTCTTGGAGCCGGCCACCGTAACCCACCATCAGGTAATCGGCCTTGTGGATCTTGTGCACCATGTATCCGAGATCCAGCGGCGCGCCGGTTTCGGGATCGGCGGCATAGCTGGTATGACACATTTGACAATTGGCCGTGTCAATGCGCCGGCCACCGTGCAGGATCAAGCTGGGGGCGCTGCTCAGGGCATAGTTGTCACCGTGACAACGTAGACAGGAGTCCTGGGTATTCTCGACGATACGGGTCATCTCTTCGCTGGCTTCAAGTCCGGTGGCCGGAACGAAGTCATAATGGGTGTTGATCAGCCGAGCACGGTCGCTGTCGAGCCGCAGTTCCATGCTGACCCTGTGGACCAGGCTTGGCGCATAGCTGAGATCCAGTCCCTCAATGGCCGTCACACTGGCCAGGTTCTGGCGGAAGGTGTAACGGTAATGGCCGGGCTCAGGTTGGGTCAGACATTCCTGGCGGCAGCTGGTTTCGATTGTCGGCTGGACCTTGGGGCCGGCCTTGTCTTGGTAACCGGACGGTATGGCGGCACTGTTGGGGGCCACCAGGTTATTCATATAGTTGACCCATTGGGGCGTCTTGTAACCTTCACCTTCCTGGGGGACCAGTTTGGCTATGCCCATCCCCAAGGTGTCAACACCGGGGTAAGTGTCGAGATCTGTGATGGCAACGCCATTGGCATTGGTGAAGTCGAAGTCCACCATCACAGTGCCAGCATCTATGCTGACCTGGGTGATCTTGGCCTTGATGCTGCTGGCCTGATTGAGTGACATGCCGACCGTAGCCGGGGTTCCGGGTTCTCCGTCTTTGCCGTCATTGCCGCAGCCCCACAGCAGGCTGCAGGTCAGCAGGGGAAGCACGAGGGCTTTATATTTGAGTTCTATCATAGCTGTTTACCATTCCATATCATGAGCCGGGGGTTTAGGGCCCGCCAGGCGGGCCCCGCTGTCAGCGGATCGGGTGTACCTTGAGTACATCAACCGGTCCGCCCTGCCCATGGCAGGTGGCGCAACTTTCGGTGCCGGCGGTGGCATCGGCCAGGCTGGCGGCAAAGGCGGCGCCTTGTTGGATCATGTGGTTATGAGTCTGTTCATCCTCGTGGCAATTACTGCAAATTGCGGCAGTGGCACTGGTGAAGCTGCCATCGCTCAGGGCCAGTGGCTGCACTTCTTTTGCCAGCGGCAGTGCAATGCTCAGGACGCCACTGTCGTTATTGACGTGGCAGGTGGCGCAATTGCCGAGTTCACTTGGGAAATGCAGTTCTTCGAAGCCTTCAAACTTGCCGCCGTGCAGCGCATGGATAAGCTGCTTGAAATCCACGCTGGTATGGCTTGGGTTGGCGGCTGTGGCATCGGCGGTGCGATTGTGGTTGTGACACAACTGGCACTGGCCTTCCAGATCGTTACGGGCACCGTGAATGGTCAGTTGCTGATCGCCGTGGCAATTGCCGCAGCTGTCGTTGGCCACTATGGTGCGGCGTCCCTTGGCACTCAGTGCTGTGTTGCTGAAGCTCACATGGCTGGCCTTGATTGGCAGTGCATCCACGTTATCGCCGCAGGCGGTAAGTGAGGCGCCGTCGGCACAGATACGACCCTGAATGGCCAGGGTACCCAGATCCACTTCGGTACCAGGCAGTATGGTGAGACCGGTAATCTGGTAAGTGAAACTGCCATTGCTGCCGGAGATGGGCTCCACCTCGTGCAGACGGATGTTGCGGGCACTGCGATTGGTGTAATCAACACTCAGGCCCCAGTTGGCATAAATGCGCAGGTCACTGACGAAGGACAGGGTATTTGCCGCGCCAAAGACTTCGCCCGTTTGAGGATTGCTGAGCTTGACCGCTACTGTCACTGTGCCGCTGTCGTCCATGCTGGCCGAGGTGATATCAGCCTGGAACTGCGCCAATGCCATTTGCCGGTCGGCGTCACTGTGGACTTCCGCCGTCCATTCGGCATTGTGGCAGGCAACGCAATTACTGTTGTTGGCCTGTGCCGGATGGCCTGTACCGGCCACAAAGTCGATGTCCGTGTGGCAGCTGCCACAGGCTTCCATGGTGGGGACTGTGTGCCAATTATCGCGCTCTGCCAGCATGTCGTTGTCTTTGTGACATACCTGGCAGTCGGACAGGCTGCGGGGGAAGCCTTCCAGGTGTTTATTGTGGATCATGGGCGCGAACACATGGGCAGGGTCGCTGACCCGGGTCAGGTTATGGCAGCTGACGCAGGTCTGGGTCTGGTTGTAGTTGCCCCGGTGGAAAGCCAGATCCGTATGGCAGCCATTACAGGCCTCGATACTGACAATTTCGCGGCCGTAGACAGGGTCATTGCCGGCAACAGTCCAGTCCAGATGCTGGTTGGTCACCGGCAGAGCAGTTCCATCGGCAAGGTTGTCGCCACCGACCTTGACTATCATGCGCTCGGTGGCACCGGCAACCAGACTCTGGCCATTCATGCCGTCGAGCACTGTGCTGAATTTATAGCTGTAACTGCCGTTTTTGAAATCGGTAAAAATGCCCGGGCAATTGGCATCGCAGGTCTCGGCACCAAAATGTTGCCACTGGCTGGCATCACCGGCATTTGTGTAGCCCTGGGGCAGGAGTTGCGCGGCAATAAATCGGGCTGAGGGGATGCCGATTACGGCCTCGTCGTCCTGATTGTGTACCGAGAAATTGACCTCGGGAATGCCATCGGTCAGTTTCACCGAGTTAATATCAATGGTCAGGCTGTCGATGCTGATGGCCGGATCGCCTGCGGGGGCACCCGGTTCACCGTCTTTGCCGTCGCTGCCGCCGCAGGCCGACAGGCACAGCGCCAACAGTGGCAGTAAGCTTGCCCTGTGGCGCGAAATGAAAGAATTAGAGCTCATAATGCGTTCCTTTAATCCCTTTGAATGCCGTTACCAGCGATAACTCAGGCTGAGGCCCAGGTAATGTGCGCTGTAGTCCTGTCCCAGATCACCGAGCAATATCACATTGGGGATGCTGCTTGGGCTCAGGCCATCATTGCTCCAGTCTCTGTCTTCATAGGACTCGAACAGCCAATCCAGCCGCAGCGACATGCGCTCACTGAAGCTGTAATCGGCATGGGCCTTCAGGGTGTGGCGCACGCTGTCGTAATCGCCGTAGGGACTTTCCAGACCCATTTCGATATTGGTATCGCTTTGGCCGTCGGCGTATTGGTAATCAAGGCCAAGGGCCAGGCGATTGTCCATCAGGCCTGCCCAATCGAGCCCCAGTCCCGCTGCCGTGCTGCGATCCCGTATTTCGGCTTTCCAGTTGGGCGTGCTTCCCAGGGTGCTGCCTGCCTGGTCGCTGTCCCGCCAATCCTGATTGGCAAAACCGTGCAGGGACAGGTTTTCCGACAGGGGATATTGGGCCGACAAGGCCAGGCCCGTGTAGCGCACATCGGTCAGACCGACCAAGCTGTTGTCATAGTCTTCGCGGCCGCTGCGCACCGCAAATTGCACACCGAGCTCGCCAAAGCGGTGATCGGCTTCCAGCGATATTCTCTGGCGTTCGCGGTCTGCCAAATAGCTTTGACGTAAATAAGCGTTGCTTTGGCTGTTATAGTCACTGCCGTTGCGATCGGCGGCTTCGCCCTTGAGTCTGAGTTTCCAGTCCTCATTGATGCGCACCGCCAGGGTGGCATAGAGGCTGGATTCAAACAGGCTGTCCCGACTCAGTCCGCTGTAATTGTTGTGATCGTAGCGATAGCCGGTATCCAAAGACCAATCACGGTTGAACCTGTACTTGGCGCCGAGATCCAGTTTTTGGCGGGTTCTGTCGTAGCCGACATTATTGGCCAGACCGCGGTCGAGACTGTCGGTGACTATGATGGGGAACTGCGCTATCTGGGTCTGATTATCTCTGTCCAGATAGCTGTAACGGGCCCTTACCGATAACTCATTGGTGATACGGCCGTTATAGCGCAGCGACATGTCGGTGATGTTCACCTTGGCATCGGCACTGGCTACCGGCAAAACCGGACTTGCGCCATTGATGGTGGCGGGCAGCAAATCCTCGTCCTGAGTCAAACTACTGTAACCGGCGTGCATCAGCACTTGATGTCCGGCTTCATGCAGTTGGGAGTCCAGTGCCAGTCGAACCATCTTGTTGTCGGGAGCCACAGCATTCTGTCCGGCTATGGCGTCACCAAAGGTCGGTTGGAACGGGTTATTCCAATAGAGGCGGGTGTGATCGTTGCGATATTGGCTCATTTGCGCATTCATGCCCGCAAGCCAGCCTTCACCCTGCATGTAGAGTCTGGCATCAACACTGTCTGTGCTGTCGTCGATTGGACGAGCCACCATGGCACTGTTGGTAAGTAGGTTAACATTGCCACGCTGATGGCCATCCCGGGTCTCATGCCGATAGTCGAGCTTGCCCTGGAGTTTGTCGCCTTCGACGTTGGCATTGACACTGAAGCGCTGACGTTTCTTTTCCAACAACACAGCATTGGCATCGGTAAGACCGGGCATGTCGGCGCTGGTGGCGCCGGTTTGCCAATTGCTTGGCAACAGCAGTTCATCGCCTTGGACGGCAAACGGGCTCATTCCCGTGGAATCAAAGCTTGCAAGTCCCTGATAAGCGAGACGTACACCATAGCTGCCGGGTTTGCCGACATTAATCTCGGCTCGACCGGCATCGTAACCCAGCTTGTCGGCGTCAACGCTCAGGCGATAGCCGGAACCTGTTTTGTGGACCACTTTCGCGCTGACATAGGCGGCTGCGCCATCGACGTCATTGCCCGTGCTGTTGAGCAGATGCGGTTCGTCCTGTTGGTAGCTGGCGCCCAGGGTCACGCTGCTCTTGGGGTCTTCACTGACAAGACAACGTTTACATTCCCAGGCTTTCTTGTTGATTTTGTCCCGGTTGGCATTGGCCAGGCCATAACCCTCGGCCTGGGCCGTACCGCAGGCGAAGGCGACTGCGGTGGCAACCAGGCTGAGGACGGGGAGTGATACTGTTCTCATGGTCTGCTCTCCTTAGCGCTGCAGCAGGTTGCCGGAAGGGTGGTTGGAACCATGGACCTGTCCATGGCAGTTCATGCAACTTTGGCCTGCGGTAAAGGCATTGGGCTGGCCGTTGAAGTAGGCATTACCTGTATGTCCGACCGAGGCGTGGCACTGTTGACACAGTTGTGGGGCCTTGATGGTCAGCATGGCTTCGTTAACGCTGCCGTGGGGATTGTGGCAGTTGACGCAGTTATCCGTGACCGGTGCGTGCTCCCACAACATGGGACCGCGCTTCTCGGCGTGACAGCTGTAACAGTTGTCGTTGACGCTCATTTTTTTCAGGCTGGAATCCGCCAGGCTGCCATGGGCATTGTGGCAATCGCTGCACACCATCTGGTTATTCTTCAACGGATGGGCCGAGCGCTGGTGCAGCTGCGCCCTTTGTTCCGTATGACATTGGGTACAGATGGCCACTTCCTGGGATTTATCCCGGATGGGGTCGTTCGCAACGTGGATCTGGTGACAGCTGGCGCAGGGGACATCGGCATTGTCGTGATGATTGCCTTGCCAGGCCATGCGCTCTTCATCGTTATGGCAGCTTAAACAGATGCTGTTTTGCTTTTCAGCCGGAACAGGGGAGTTCAGCCCGAAGGTGATCATGGGATCCTTGCTGTTCTTCTTGTTATGGGTCCCAAGGGGGCCGTGGCAGGCTTCGCATTGGAGATCCGCCATGGGGCTTTTCGGATTGTCGAGGTTGCCGTGGGCACCATCAAACATGGCCATCACGGTGGCACTCTTACGGTGGCAGGTCAGGCAAGTATCCGCGCCTTTGGGGGAATACTTTCCGTCGGCAAATTTCTTGTCGAGTTGAGCTTCCACTTCGGCGGCGGGGACATCTTGCCAGGGCGTAGCCTGCAGGTGCAGGCTCGGCAACAACAGTAGCCCGATGGCAATCAGCCAACGGGTCATAGAGGATTCCATGTTCATTCTCATACTTCCTGGGCGCGTTCTGGTTGAGTTTGTTTTTTAATTGGTTTTTAGCCTGAGGCTAGTGAATCAGTGTAGAACATGATTATTACTTTCTGTTAATCGGGAACTAAAAACCAGACCGAAACTACTGATAATTAGGTATTTACTTTAGGCTGTGATCTCTATCACAGGGACGGTGGGCAGGAGCCATGGCCAAATGAGAGAAACTTGCATTGGCGGCATTTATTCTGCTGCCGTTTTGGCCCATAATAGGCAACGTTAGTGAAAACTATTATCGTTACCAGTTGGAAATTTGATCCAGGTTGGATTACTTGCTCTGGATTTTGGGTAAAATGCCGGAATCTGAGTCGGTGCTGTAACTAGAGTAAATTATCGATGAAATTGAGTGAGCTCAGTCCAGGTGAGCGGGCGGTGATATCCCAGGTGGGTCATCTGGATTTACCGCAGACAGTGAAACGCAAATTATTGTCCATGGGGATCACTCCTGATACCAGGTTGACACTGATCCGCAGGGCTCCCATGGGGTCCGGGCTCGAATTTGATATTCGTGGCAGCAAGCTGTGTATGCGCAAGGAATTGGCAGACATTATCGAAGTTAATCGCTGTGAGACGGGAGATATCAATGACTAAGCAGTTTCATTGTGTCACGGTAGGCAATCCGAATGCCGGTAAGTCCACTTTATTCAATGCATTGACCGGTGCCAATCAGCAGGTGGGCAACTGGGCCGGTGTCACGGTCGAGAAAAAGACCGGCCATTTCAGCCTGCACGGCGCCGATGTGTACCTGACCGACCTCCCCGGTATTTACGATATTTTGCCTGCCGGCAAAAACTGCGATTGCTCCCTGGACGAGCAAATCGCCCAGCAGTATCTGGCAGAGCAGCACATGGATGGCATCATCAACCTTATCGATGCGACCAATATTGAACGTCATTTGTACCTGACGGTGCAATTACGTGAACTGGGCATTCCCATGGTGGTTGTGGTCAATAAAATTGACGTGGCTATCAAGCGGGGGGTCAGGATTGATACGGCGCAAATGGCCAAAGAATTGGGTTGCCCTGTGGTGTCCGTTTGTGCCCGTGAAGCCACGGATGTAGCCAAGGTGCAGGCCCAGGTGGTGGATTTGCTGGAAGGCAAGGTATCCGAAGCTCCCCTGGTGCTGGATTATGACACTGACATCGAAACCGCCGTTGGCAATTTGTTGCATTCAGATGCCGATCTTAGCCGTGGCCGTGCCCTGGCCATGCTGGGTAATGGCTTGGGATGTGGCGCATGCAAGAACAGCCACTTTGAGGCCGAAGTCAGTCGTTGCAGCGATTCCCTGAATGCACGGGGGATGGACATTGAGCTCATGGTGGCGACCACCCGCTTCAACTTTGTTGAGCGCGTATATCGCAGTGCCGTAGCCAATGACGAAGCGCCGACCCTGAGCGATCGCCTTGATACCTGGGTATTGCACCCCTGGTTGGGTGTGCCGGTGTTTTTGCTGGTGATGTATTTGATGTTCATGTTTGCCATCAACATCGGCAGTGCCTTTATCGACTTTTTTGACATCAGTGCCGGCGCCCTGTTTGTGGATCACTTCGGTGCCTGGCTGACGAATATCGGTGCTCCCGCCTGGGTGGTTACCCTGCTGGCCGGTGGTGTGGGGCAGGGTATCCAAACGGTGGCGACTTTCATCCCGGTGATTTGTGCTCTGTTCCTGGCCCTGTCTGTACTTGAAGGTTCTGGCTATATGGCCAGGGCCGCCTTTGTGGTCGATGGGCTGATGCGTCGTATTGGCCTGCCCGGCAAGGCCTTTGTACCCATGATAGTGGGGTTTGGCTGCTCGGTGCCGGCCATTATGGCAACCCGTACCCTGGGCAGTGAAAGGGAACGGATAGTCACCGGCATGATGGCTCCCTTTATGTCCTGCGGCGCCCGCTTGCCGGTTTATGCGCTGTTTGCCGCGGCCTTTTTTCCGGAAACCGGTCAGGACTTGGTGTTCCTGTTGTATTTGGTCGGCATTCTGGCTGCCATAGGCACCGGTTTATTACTGCGCAGTACCTTGCTGCCCGGCACCAGCAGTGCCGTGGTGATGGAGTTGCCGAGCTATGAAATGCCCAAGTTCAAGGCGGTTATGGCCCGTACCACCAAACGGACCAAGAGCTTTATTTTGGGCGCAGGCAAGACCATAGTCATGGTGGTTACTCTGCTTAACTTTATTAACGCCATAGGTGTCGATGGCAGTTTTGGTCATGAAAATACCGACCAGTCATTGCTGAGTCTGGCGAGCAAAAAAGTCACACCGCTGTTTACTCCCATGGGCATAGAACAGGATAACTGGCCGGCGACAGTGGGGATCATTACCGGGCTGTTCGCCAAGGAAGCCGTGGTGGGAACACTCAACAGTCTGTACAGTGACGGTGCCGCTTCAGGAGCGGATTTGAAACCTCTGTCCGAGTCCTTTGACGAGGCGCTGGCCACCATTCCGGTGAACTTGTTTGGCATTGCACCGGATGATCCTTTATCCATGTCCGTGGGCCAGGTATCGGATATCAACGCGGCAGCAGAGGAGCAGGGGGTTGAACGTTCTACTTTTGCCGCGCTGCAATCGGGCTTCAGCGGTCAGTTGGCGGCTTTTGCTTACCTGGTGTTTATCCTGCTTTATACCCCCTGTGTTGCGGCCATGGGTGCGCTGGTCAATGAGTTCGGCAAGGGCTGGGCGGGATTTGCCGGAACCTGGACCTTTGCGCTGGCATACGGCAGTGCCACCCTGGTGTATCAGCTGGGGAGTTTTTCTGCCCATCCGCTGCAGTCCGGTGCCTGGCTGGTTGTGATAGTCGGTGCGCTGCTGGGATTCTTTATCTGGCTGAAGCAAAAAGGCCGCAAGACGCAGCAGATCATTCCGGGGATCAGAATTATCACCGAGTAACCAAAAACAAGTTACTCAAGACAAGAGTAAAGCGGCCTCGGGGCCGCTTTTTATTTGCCAGGGGCTTTCATGGCGCAGATTTTCGGTTTCAGGCATTGTAACTGCCCTGAAACTGTAGGATCATGCGGGTTTTGACAAAATTGCCATTGTTCGCAAAGAGGAAATCCATGAGTCATGTGGACAACGAAGTTCGTCCAAGTAACTTCATACGTAATATCATTGATGAAGATCTGGCCAGCGGTAAGCACACCGAGGTGCACACCCGTTTTCCGCCTGAGCCCAATGGCTATCTTCATATCGGCCACGCCAAGTCCATCTGCCTGAATTTCGGTATAGCCCAGGACTACAAGGGCAAGTGCAATTTACGTTTTGACGATACCAACCCTGAGAAAGAAGACATAGATTATGTCAACTCGATTCAGGTTGACGTGCAATGGCTCGGATTCAAGTGGGATGGTAATGTCCGTTATTCCTCTGATTACTTTGATAAGCTGCACCAATATGCGGTTGAGCTGATAAACAAGGGCCTGGCCTATGTGTGTTTCCTCAACGCAGAAGAGACCCGCGAGTACCGTGGCACCCTGAAAGAGCCGGGGCGCAACAGTCCGTACCGAGATACCACTGTGGCGGAAAACCTGGCGCTGTTCGAGAAAATGCGTACCGGTGGTTTCAAGGAAGGTGAGTGCGTATTGCGGGCCAAGATTGATATGGCGTCGCCCTTTATGTGTATGCGCGATCCCGTTATCTACAGGGTGAAATTTGCCCACCACCACCAGACCGGTGACAAGTGGTGCATCTATCCCATGTATGACTTTACCCACTGTATCTCGGATGCCATCGAAAATATCACCCATTCCCTGTGTACCCTGGAGTTCCAGGATAACCGTCGTTTGTACGACTGGGTATTGGATAATCTGAATGACTTCCAGGCTCCCAACCGCACCCGTCAATATGAGTTTTCACGCTTGAATCTGGAATATACCCTGATGTCCAAGCGCAAGCTCAATGACTTGGTTGTGCGTGGCATAGTGCAGGGCTGGGATGATCCCCGGATGCCAACCATAGCCGGCCTGCGTCGTCGCGGTTATACCCCGGCCTCGATCCGCGAATTCTGTCAGCGTATCGGTGTGACCAAGCAGGATAACCTGGTGGAAGTGGGCATGCTGGAAGCCTGTATCCGTGAGGACCTGAACGAAAATGCCCCTCGGGCCATGGCGGTGATCCACCCGATTAAGGTGGTCATTGAAAACTATCCCCAGGGTCAGCTGGAACAGCTCAATGCACCTGTGCATCCAAACCATGAGCATATGGGAAACCGCGAGCTGGCTTTTGGTCGCGAACTGTATATAGACGCGGCGGATTTCCGTGAAGAAGCCAACAAGCAGTACAAGCGTCTGGTGATGGGTAAGGAAGTTCGTCTGCGCAATGCCTATGTCATCAAGGCCGAGCGTTGTGACAAGGATGCTGATGGCAATGTCACTACCGTTTATTGCAGCTACGATCCAGAAACCCTTGGCAAGAATCCCAGCGATGGCCGTAAGGTGAAAGGCGTGATCCACTGGGTGGAGGCCAGCACAGCGCTGCCTGCCGAGTTCCGTCTGTATCAGCGTCTGTTCACCGATGCCAACCCAGCGGCCTTTGACACAGTTGATGAAGTGCTGAATCCCGAGTCTCTGACTGTGGCCCATGGCATGGTAGAGGCATCACTTGCCAATGCACCGGCAGAGCAGGCGTACCAGTTTGAGCGTGAGGGGTACTTCTGTGCCGATAGCAAGGACTCGGCACCCGGTCATCTGGTGTTCAACCTGACCGTGGCACTGCGCGACTCTTTTGAATAAAAGTTTTGAATAACACTGTTTGAATAGCAGTGCTTCAAGATAAAAAAGGCGCCGCGGCGCCTTTTTTATTAGGTACAGCTTCAGGTATTGCAGACGCTCAGGGTTCGGGCAAAAACAAAAGCCATCCGCAGGGATGGCTTTTGCTTGAGTTTAATTGCAGACGCTCAGGGTTCGGGCAAAAACAAAAGCCATCCGCAGGGATGGCTTTTGCTTGAGTTTAACCGGGGTTATTGCAGCATGGGGCCAAAACCCATGCTCCACAGGATGACGCTGCTTGCCATCAGGGCCACCAGAAGTACCAGGCCACTGGTTACCACTGAACTGGCATAGATAAAGCCTTTTTCTTCCGGAATGTTCATTATGATGGGAACCCCGGTATAGAGCAGGTACACGGAGTAAGTCAAGCCGACAAGGCCCACGACCATGATAAACCAGAGTACCGGATAGAGGGCGGCAAAGCCCACCATAAACAGGGGCGTGGCGGTATAAGTCGCCAGTTCAAGTGCCTGGGTAAAATCGGGTTTGGCGTCAAAGGTTTTGCCCATCCAGTAGGCCAGGTAAGCGAGGCCAAAAACGCCAGCGATCAGGCCAAAATACATGCCCATAGACATATACATGGCACTCTGACTGGTCAGAAACAGCGGCTCTCCTGCGCCTGGGTTCCAACCAATATGAGCCGTTGCGATATAACTGCAGACGGCGGGGATGAGCGCAATAAGCAGCAAATGACTCATGCTGCTCTTCAGTGCCTCATGGTTTTTCTCTATAGTGTGCCACTCTTGTTTAGGATGAGTGTAAAGCCCCATTAAGTGATTCAATATCATTATAATTATCCTTGTTTAGCAGTGATTTTCCATGCTCGCCAAACTTCAGACGAACTTTTTACAGCTCTGTGTTTATTTATTGAACATAAATAGGTAGTCGTCAAGAGGATACGGCTGAAAGACTATGGGGCTTGTCAATTAGCCGTTAGAATAACGCCAGCCTGTTTTACCGAGTGACCGCATGGATAATCTACTTGCCCCCATTAAATCCTTTCTTGGCTGTGAGACCCCCGATGCCTGGATAGCGCTTGCCAGCGAGCCGGCGCATTTGTCTGCCCTGTTGGTGGATCACTGCAACTGCGAGCTCAAGGCTGCCCAGACAGCCATGTTCCTTATCCGCAAATATGCCGTTGACAAGTCAAGTGGTGAAACCCTGCTCGCCTGGGCCAAGCCCTATGAGGAGTTTGTTTATCACAGGGACAGGGATTTACAGGCCTTTTTGGCCCGCGGTGGCAAGAAGAATGAATTGGCCGCGGAACTGAAGCCCAAAACCGGATTTGCCCATGGCGAGGATCTCATTGCCAAGATGGTGCGCTTAATCAAGGAAGAGTTTCATCATTTTGAGCAGGTGCTGGAAATCATGGCTGCCCGCGGCATCAATTACCAAAATCTCAGTGCCGGTCGCTATGCAAGGGGACTGATGGCCAAGGTACGCACCCATGAGCCGGCGACCCTGGTTGATAAGCTGATTGTGGGGGCCTTTATCGAAGCCCGCTCCTGCGAGCGCTTTGCCAAGTTGGCGCCCCACATGGATGAGGAGCTCAATCGCTTCTACGTCTCTTTGCTGCGCTCGGAAGCGCGCCATTATCAGGATTACCTGTCTCTGGCGGAAGCGATTGCGGGTGAAGACATCAGTGAGCGGGTGGCGTTTTTTGCCGCCCTTGAGGCCGAACTGATCCTGTCCGAGGATACCGAGCTTAGATTCCACAGTGGCAGCCCGGCAGAGGCTGGCGTCAGTTGTCACTAGCGATAACACTGGCAATAAAAAGCCGGGCTATGCCCGGCTTTTTATTGCTTATGCTGCGTTATTCCAAATTCTGCGTTATTCCAAATTCCGCGTTATTTCAAAGGCCGGCTGCTCAGGCTGGCGCCTGCTGCCGTCAGGGTCAGTACGCTGCTTTGGCTGTACCAGTCGCCCACCACAATGCGCTTGCGCTCACCGAGTGCATGAATTGCGGGTCTGTGGGTATGACCGTGGATCATTTGCGTGGCACCCGTGGCATCCAATAGCGCCTCCACAGCAGCATGCTCCACATCCATGATGTAGTCCTGTTTCTCGCTGTTGCTGCGTTGGCTCTTGGCGCGAATGGCCGCGGCAATCTTAAGTCGGCGTGATTGGGGCAGCAGGCCGTAAAGCCATTTGGCGATGCTCAGATTGCGGAAACGGCGGAATCTTTGATAAGCCTTGTCCAGGGTGCAGAGGCTGTCACCATGGAGCAGCACAGTTCTCACGCCATAAAGCTCGGTCACATGGACTTCATCAAGCAGTTGCATGCCGGACGCGTTGGCAAAGGCCTTGCCGAGCAAAAAGTCCCGGTTGCCATGGATAAAGTAAAGCGGGGTAGTGTCGCTCAGACGTTTGAGTCTGGCAGCTATATCCTGCGCGAAGGGTTCGGCCAGATCGTCTCCAACCCAGACCTCATACAGATCGCCCAAGATGTACAGGGCATCAACATCGCTGAAATCCTGCTCGAGGAAGCCGAGAAAAGCCCGGGTGATATCGGGGCGAGCTGCACTTAAGTGCAGATCGCCGATAAACAGGGTACGCATTGGGTGCGGATTAACCCTGGATGCTGACTTTTTCGATGATCACGGCGTCCAGCGGCACGTCCTGGTGCATACCACGGTTGCCCGTGTTGACGGATTTGATCTTGGTCACTACGTCCATACCGGCAACAACCTTGCCGAACACGCAATAACCCCAGCCCTGCATGGACTCGGATTTGAAGTCCAGGAAGGTGTTGTCATTAACGTTGATGAAGAATTGCGCCGTGGCTGAGTGTGGATCTGAGGTGCGGGCCATGGCTATGGTACCGCTCAGGTTCGACAGGCCGTTGTTGGCCTCGTTTTTCACCGGCTCGTTGGTGCGCTTCTGATTCATGTCTTCGGTGAAGCCGCCACCCTGGATCATGAACCCATCGATAACCCGGTGAAAAATGGTGCCATCGTAGAAACCTTCGCTGGCGTAACGCTCGAAATTGGCCGCAGTCAGGGGGGCCTGCTCGTGGTTCAGTTCGAGTTGGATATCGCCGAAATTGGTGTGCAATGTGATCATGTTTTAGCTACTCAATTAAAAACGTCGACGGATTCTAACTTATCCGCGACCGGCCTGAAAGTGCAGTATTCAAGCGGCATCGACCATGGTAGACTGAGGCGCTTGATTTTACACCCAAATGCTCAGTAGAAGAGAACATCGATGTTGAAGATATACAACAGTATCAGCCGCCAAAAAGAGGAATTTAAACCCATACAGCCAGGTAAGGTTGGCATGTATGTGTGTGGTGTGACCATTTACGATCTGTGTCATATCGGCCATGGCCGTACTTTTGTTTCCTTCGACATGATAGTGCGTTACCTGAGGTATCGCGGCTATGAAGTGAATTATCAGCGCAACATCACCGATGTGGATGACAAGATCATCAAGCGCGCCGCGGAAAACAACGAGAGTTGTGATGCCCTGACCGAGCGCCTGACCGGTGAGATGTACAAGGATTTCGACGCCCTGAATATGGCGCGCCCCGATTTTGAGCCCAGGGCGACGTTGCATATTGCCGAAATCATCGAGATGGTGACCCTGTTGCTGGAGCGGGGCCACGCCTATGTGGCCGCCGATGGCGATGTGCTGTTCGATGTTTCCTCTTATCCTGCCTATGGCCGTTTGTCCGGTCAGGATCTGGAGCAATTGCAGGCCGGTGCCCGGGTGGAAGTGGATCCCAACAAGCGCAACCCCATGGATTTTGTGCTGTGGAAGATGTCCAAACCCGGCGAGCCGACCTGGGATTCGCCCTGGGGCCCGGGTCGTCCAGGCTGGCACATTGAATGTTCGGCCATGAACAGCAAGCACCTTGGCCTGCATTTCGATATTCACGGCGGTGGCAGCGATTTGCAGTTCCCCCACCATGAAAACGAAATCGCCCAGTCCTGCTGTGCCCACGACACGCCCTATGTGAACTACTGGATGCACACCGGCATGGTGATGGTCGACAAGGAAAAGATGTCCAAGTCACTGGGTAACTTTTTCACCATTCGTGATGTACTGGAGCACTATGATGCCCAGACGGTGCGATACTTCCTGCTGTCCGGCCACTATCGCAGCCAGCTGAACTACAGTGAGGACAACCTCAAGCAGGCCAGAGCCTCGTTGGAGCGTATGTACACTGCGCTCAAGGGGTTGGATTTGAGTGTGGAAGCCGCGCAGGCCAGCGAGTTTGTCGAGCGCTTCACCGCCGCCATGGACGATGACTTCAACACCCCCGAAGCCTATTCCGTGCTGTTTGATATGGTGCGCGAAATCAACCGTCTCAAGGCAACTGACCTGGCCGCAGCCTCGGCCCTGGGTGTGGCCATGCAGCAGTTGGCATCTGTGCTGGGCATTTTATCCTCCAGCCCGGAAGCCTTCCTGCAGGGTGAAGGCAGTGATGATGAAGTGGCCGAGATTGAAGCCCTTATCGTTGAGCGTAACCGTGCCCGTGCCGAGAAGGATTGGGCCGCCGCAGACGTTGCCCGTAACCGCCTCAATGAAATTGGCGTCGTGTTGGAAGATGGTCCTGAAGGCACCACCTGGCGCAAAAAATAAGCCCCGGGGTGAAGCAATCCCCTGGGGAGTCAATAGAGTGACCCAATAAAAAACGCCGGCAATGCCGGCGTTTTTTATTGGCTGCAGAACCCATCAGTCGTGGTAGTTTTCCGCGGCGTACAGGGTATTTTCCAGCAGGCTGGCGATGGTCATGGGACCCACACCACCGGGAACCGGGGTAATAAAGGAAGCGCGTTCGGCGGCCACATCATATTGCACATCACCTACCAGACGGCCATCGGCCAGGCGGTTGATGCCCACATCTATGACTATGGCACCGGGTTTGATCCACTCACCGGGGATAAACTCGGCCTTGCCCACGGCAACCACCAGCAGATCGGCCTGGCGTACCTTGGACTCGAGGTCCTTGGTAAAGCGGTGACAGGTGGTGGTAGTGCAACCTGCGAGCAGCAGCTCCAGCGTCATGGGGCGGCCGACAATATTCGATGCGCCAACCACCACGGCATCCAGACCATAAGTATCGACGCCGGTGGAGCGGATAAGGGTCATGATCCCCATGGGAGTGCAGGAGCGCAGCACTGGAATACGCTGTGCCAGTCGGCCCACGTTGTAGGGATGGAAGCCATCTACATCCTTGTCGGGACGGATGTGCTCAATCACTTTGGAATCATCAATGTGCGCCGGCAGGGGCAACTGCACCAGAATGCCATCTATGCTGGGGTCATTGTTGCACTCGTCGATCAGCGCCAGCAGCTCCACTTCAGTGGTGCTGGTGGGCAAATCGTAGGAGCGGGAGATAAATCCCACTTCTTCACAGGCCTTGCGTTTGCTGCCGACATAGACCTGGGACGCAGGATCCGAGCCGACCAGAATAACCGCAAGCCCGGGAACACGCTGGCCGGCCTCTTTGCGGGCCTGGACTTTTTCGCTCAGCGTGCGGCGGATGGATTGGGCAATCGCTTTACCATCGATAATTTGGGCTGTCATGGGTGTAGGGTTTCCTTTATATGGCACCTGAGAGGAACCGGATGTTTTCGCGCGCATATTCTAACAGCGCTTGCCCTGAGTGTCATGGCTGAGTCCCCGACTCTGTAAGCGAATTCTCAATTCGGATGGAAAATCATCAGCCGCGCTTGGAGGACAAAAAAATCGTTGACGGTGAACGGGGCAGGGGATAAGATGCGCTCCGTTCCGAAGCACGGCTCCGACATTCAAATGTCGATGCTGGTATCGACGGGAACAACGGCAATTGTTACCTTGGCGAAAGTCATTGAAACAAAAGCATTTCGGTGATTAGCGCAGTCCGGTAGCGCATCTGGTTTGGGACCAGAGGGTCAGAGGTTCGAATCCTCTATCACCGACCAATTTTAAAAACAGCGCATGAAGCGTTGTTTCGTTCGGTTAGGCATGCAGTGTCACTGCAACCTTGCGCCCGTAGCTCAGTTGGATAGAGCATCCGCCTTCTAAGCGGATGGTCGCAGGTTCGAATCCTGCCGGGCGTGCCACTAAATCAGTGGTGATTGTAGCTCAGTTGGTAGAGCCCCGGATTGTGATTCCGGTTGTCGTGGGTTCGAGCCCCATCAGTCACCCCACTTCTTCTCTGAAGTAGAAAAAAGCGACCCCAGGTCGCTTTTTTTCTGTCCGCAAAGGGCCGATTGAGGCTCGACTCTGTAAAATACGTTGCTATAATGTCGCGTCTTGATATCTATCAACCATGAGCGACCAGTGCCGGAAGTCAGTTCTGACGGGCATTTTAGTCAAATTCAATGATCAAGAAACGAACACCTGAATAGTTGAATGACTCGGCTATTACAAAGGACGTTAGACATATTTCGAGGTAAAACAATGCAAGTTTCTGTTGAAACAACTCAAGGCTTAGAGCGTCGCCTAACTATTTCTGTACCAGCCGAACAAATCGAAACATTGGTAAAAGACAGTCTGCAACGCGAAGCCAAGCGTGCCCGTATTCCTGGTTTCCGTCCTGGCAAAGTACCCGTCAGCGTAATCAACAAGCGTTACGGTGACGCCATCCGTCATGACATCACTGGTGAAGTCATGCAGCGCAACTTTATCGAAGCCATCATTGCCGAGAAGCTGAACCCAGCCGGCGCTCCAACTTTCATGCCCGGCAAGACCGAAGGCGAAAAGTTTGAATTCGTGGCCACCTTTGAAATTTATCCGGAAGTGAGCCTGCAAGGTCTGGATGCCATCGAAGTTGAACAACCCAAGGCTGAAGTGACCGATGCCGACGTTGACAACATGATCGAAACCCTGCGCAAGCAACACGCTACTTTTGCTGCTGTTGAGCGTGCCGCTGCAGACGGCGACAAGGTTAAGATCAACTTTGTTGGCAGTGTTGACGGTGAAGAATTTGAAGGCGGCAAGGCCGAAGGCTTTGAACTGCAATTGGGCAGCGGTCGCATGATCCCAGGCTTCGAAGAAGGCATCAAGGGCCACAAGGCCGGTGAAGCTTTCGATATCGACGTGACTTTCCCAGAGGAATACCATGCCGAGAACCTGAAGGGTAAAGCGGCCAAGTTCGCTATCACCCTGACCGAAGTTCTGGCTGCCAATTTGCCGGAAGTTAACGATGAGTTCGCTGCCCTGTTCGGTATCACCGAAGGTGGTCTGGATGCCCTGAAACAGGAAATCCGCAAGAACATGAGCCGCGAACTGGATCAGGCCCTGAAAGCCAATGTGAAAGAGCAAGTGATCAATGGTCTGCTGGCTGCCAACGACGTTGAGCTGCCAAAAGCGCTGATCGATGGCGAAATCAATGTACTGCGTCGTCAGGCCATGCAGCGTTTTGGTGGTCAAGCCGCCAACATGCCTGAACTGCCAGCCGAGCTGTTCACCGAGCAAGCCGTACGCCGTGTAAAAGTGGGTCTGCTGCTGGGCGAAGTGATCAAGAGCAACGAGCTGACTGCCGAGGAAGAGCGCGTTCAAAACCTGATCGCTTCCATGGCTTCTGCCTACGAAGATCCAAGTGAAGTGGTTGCCTATTACAATGGCAACAAAGAGCTGATGCAAAACATGCGCAACGTGGCTCTGGAAGAGCAAGCGGTTGAAGCTCTGTTGAAATCTGCCAAGGTTACCGAGAAAGAAGTCGCCTTTGAAGATTTTATGAACAAGGCTACCGGTCGCGCTTAAGCTTAGCTTGACTTGCTTGGCTAAACGCCTTTTATAATGGCTCGTATGAGGCTCCTCATGCGAGCCATTTTTTATTCAGGGAATTCATAATGTACAAAGCGCCAGAATCAGTACTCAATGCTCTGATCCCAATGGTGGTTGAACAGACTGCCAAGGGAGAGCGTTCCTACGATATCTACTCCAGATTGCTCAAAGAAAGGGTGATCTTTATGGTGGGGCAGGTCGAAGAGCACATGGCCAATCTTATCGTAGCGCAACTGCTGTTTTTGGAATCTGAAAACCCGGATAAAGAGATCTACCTCTATATCAACTCACCGGGCGGTTCAGTGACTGCGGGTATGGCAATTTATGACACCATGCAGTTCATCAAGCCCAATGTCAGCACTGTTTGTATCGGTCAGGCCTGCAGCATGGGGGCCTTCCTGCTGGCCGGTGGTGCCAAGGGGATGCGTCACTGTTTGCCAAACGCCAGGGTGATGATCCATCAACCCCTGGGTGGTTTCCAGGGACAGGCGTCCGACATCGCCATTCATGCCCAGGAAATATTGGGCATCAAGAACAAACTGAATCAAATCCTCTCAGAGCACACAGGTCAGCCTTTGGAGGTCATTGAGCGTGACACCGACCGGGATAATTTCATGAGCGCTACCCAGGCAATGGAGTATGGCCTCATCGATTCGGTACTGACCAAGCGCTGATTTTTACCGTCTGCTGGGCTATGCTCAAACTGACGGGATTGAGAAGAGACAGGCGGCCAGAAGTGCTGCAAACGGGGTAAAGTAATGGGTGATAGTAAAAACGGTGACAGCGGCAAGCTGCTGTACTGCTCTTTTTGCGGTAAGAGTCAACATGAAGTCCGCAAGCTCATCGCAGGACCATCCGTTTATGTATGTGATGAGTGTGTCGAACTGTGCAACGACATCATTCGTGAAGAGATCAAAGAGATTTCGCCAAAGCGGGATCATGAAAAATTACCGACGCCGCACGAATTGCGCGCACACCTGGACGATTACGTAATTGGCCAGGAAAAGGCCAAGAAGGTGCTGTCGGTTGCGGTTTATAACCACTACAAGCGGTTGCGTAACGGTGTGCCTAAAGATGGGGTTGAGCTCGGTAAGAGTAACATCCTGTTGATCGGTCCTACCGGCAGCGGTAAAACCTTGCTGGCCGAAACCCTGGCGCGCTTCCTCAATGTGCCATTCACCATGGCCGACGCCACCACCCTGACCGAAGCCGGTTATGTGGGTGAGGACGTGGAAAACATCATTCAGAAGTTGCTGCAAAAGTGCGATTACGATGTGGAAAAAGCCCAGCGGGGTATAGTCTATATCGATGAAATCGACAAAATCAGCCGCAAATCTGATAACCCATCCATTACCCGCGATGTGTCCGGTGAGGGTGTACAGCAGGCGCTGCTGAAACTGATCGAAGGCACAGTGGCGGCCGTTCCTCCTCAAGGTGGGCGCAAGCATCCACAACAGGAATTTCTGCAGGTTGATACCTCCCGCATCCTGTTTATCTGTGGCGGCGCCTTTGCCGGTCTGGAGAAGGTGATTGAGCAGCGCGCTCACACTGGCACAGGTATAGGTTTCGGGGCCCAGGTGAAAGGCAAGGAAGACAAGGCCAGCATTTCCGACCTCTTGTCTCAGGTTGAGCCGGAAGATTTGGTTAAATACGGTTTGATCCCCGAATTTATCGGTCGTCTGCCGGTCGTGGCTACCCTGGCCGAGTTGGATGAAGCGGCCCTGATTCAAATCCTGGCCGAGCCCAAGAATGCCTTGACCAAGCAATACTCCGCGCTGTTTGAAATGGAAGGTGTGGAGCTGGAATTCCGCGAAGATGCGCTCAAGGCCATCGCCCGGAAGGCCATGTCCCGCAAGACGGGTGCCCGTGGTTTGCGCTCGATTGTGGAAGGCATACTGCTCGATACCATGTATGATCTGCCCTCGGTGGAAGGTGTTGCCAAGGCTGTGGTGGATGAATCCGTGGTGAACGGTGAATCCGCACCAATCCTCATCTATCAGCACAACGAGTCTCAGGCTGCCTCGGGTGAGCAATAATTCGGCACTCGATTGCCACTCTGTAGAGAAGGAGTCCAACTGGGCTCCTTTTTTTATTTTTGACATTGAAACAATTAAAACCGCCCCAATATACTCGTTAATACCCACCTATTTACCGGACGGAATCGAGTTATGACTCAAGAGCGTGAAGCGCATTTCGAACTGCCCGTATTGCCACTGCGAGACGTGGTGGTATACCCCCATATGGTCATTCCATTGTTTGTTGGCCGTGAGAAGTCTATCCGCTGTCTGGAAACCGCCATGGCCCAGGACAAGCAAATCATGCTGGTGGCTCAGCGGGACGCGGATCTCGATGAACCCAGTCGGGATGACATTTTTGAAATTGGTACCGTGGCCTCCATATTGCAGCTGCTGAAGCTGCCCGATGGCACGGTCAAGGTGCTTGTTGAAGGCGGTCGCCGTGCCCGCATCAACAAATATACCCAGGAAGAGCCCTTCTTTGTCGGTAAGGTCGAGTACCTTGAGTCCGAGCCTTTGAACGAAAAGGAAGAAGAAGTACTGGTGCGCAGTGCCCTGAGTCAGTTTGAGGGCTATATCAAGCTCAACAAGAAGATCCCGCCTGAGGTGCTCACATCCCTGTCAGGTATTGATGAAGCCGCCAGGCTGGCCGACACCATGGCGGCCCATATGCCGCTCAAGCTGGAAGATAAACAGTCCGTGCTTGAAATGATCAATGTGGGCGAGCGCCTTGAATATCTGATGGCCATGATGGAAGCCGAGGTCGACCTGTTGCAGGTTGAAAAGCGCATCCGTTCGCGGGTCAAAAAGCAGATGGAGAAGAGCCAGCGCGAGTACTATCTCAATGAGCAGATGAAGGCCATTCAGAAAGAACTTGGCGATCTCGAAGAGGGCCACGATGAGTTCGAGGGCCTGAATCGTAAGATTGAAGAGGCCAAGATGCCGGCCGATGCTAAAGAAAAGGCACTGGCCGAACTCAACAAGCTCAGAATGATGTCCCCCATGTCTGCCGAGGCCACAGTGGTTCGCAGCTATGTGGACTGGATGACATCCGTACCCTGGTTTGAACGTTCCAAGATTAAGCGCGATCTGGGCAAGGCCCAAGAGGTGCTGGATACGGACCACTATGGTCTTGAGAAAGTGAAAGAGCGGATTTTGGAATACCTGGCGGTACAAAGCCGGGTGAAACAATTGAAGGGACCGATACTGTGTCTGGTGGGACCACCGGGTGTGGGTAAAACCTCACTGGGACAATCCATTGCCAAGGCCACCGGCCGTAAGTACGTGCGGGTTGCCCTTGGCGGTGTCCGTGACGAGGCTGAGATCCGCGGTCACAGGCGTACTTACATCGGCTCTATGCCGGGTAAGATCATTCAGAAAATGGCCAAGGTGGGTGTCAAGAACCCGCTGTTCCTGCTCGACGAAATCGACAAGATGAGCTCGGATATGCGTGGCGATCCGGCCTCGGCTCTGCTTGAGGTGCTGGATCCTGAGCAGAATGCGACTTTCAGCGATCACTACCTGGAAGTGGATTACGACCTGTCGGATGTGATGTTTGTTGCCACCAGTAACTCCATGGATATTCCGGGTCCTTTGCTGGACCGTATGGAAGTGATCCGTCTGTCCGGTTATACCGAAGATGAAAAGCTCAATATCGCCAAACAGCATCTGATGCCCAAGCAGATTGAGCGCAATGGCCTCAAGCCAAAAGAAATCTCGGTCGATGACGGTGCCATTCTCGGAATTATCCGTTACTACACCCGGGAAGCCGGCGTGCGGGCCCTGGAGCGGGAGCTGTCCAAGATCTGCCGCAAGGTGGTGAAGCAGATACTGCTGGATAAAAATGTGAAGCATATTGCCGTGACCGCGGATAACCTCAAGTCTTTCCTCGGGGTGCAGCGTCATGATTATGGCAAGGCTGAGTCCAAGAATCAGGTGGGGCAGGTGACCGGCCTGGCCTGGACCCAGGTGGGTGGCGATCTGCTCACCATTGAGGCGACCTCAGTTGCCGGCAAGGGTAAGCTGACCTACACAGGATCTCTTGGCGATGTCATGCAGGAGTCTATTCAGGCAGCTCTGACCGTGGTGCGTGCCCGGGCCGAGCAGCTTGGGATCAATGCGGACTTTTACGAGAAGCGCGATATCCATGTGCATGTACCCGAGGGGGCAACTCCCAAGGACGGTCCATCGGCCGGTGCGGCCATGTGTACGGCGCTGGTATCGACCTTGACCGGTAATCCGGTTCGTGCCGACGTTGCCATGACGGGCGAAATAACCCTGCGCGGTGAAGTCTTGCCCATCGGTGGTCTGAAGGAAAAACTGCTGGCGGCCCATCGCGGCGGCATCAAGCATGTGCTTATTCCGAAAGAGAACGAGCGTGACCTGGAGGAAATTCCCGCCAATGTGATAGCGGATCTGCAAATTCACCCGGTCAGATGGGTAGATGAAGTTCTGAAATTGGCGCTGGAAAGACCGGTTGAAGGTTTCGAGGTCGTAAAAAACGCCGGATAAGGCAAAAATCTGTGCTATCACCCTAAAAAAAGTGAAAAAAGGGGCTTAACAAAACCCTTACCTGTGGTAGCCTAGGTCCGTGGAGAGCCATTCGCTCCAATCCCTTGGGGCGACTGGCTTTTAGCTGTATCCAATTTTATTTTTCGTTTTCGATTGAGGCTTGAACTTTGGTTTCAAGCTTGTTATAAAAGCCTCCGCAGACCGCTCTGGAGAAGGATTTGGTTGCGGCGCGAAAAACAACATTCAAGGGGATGACATGAATAAATCTGAACTAATCGAGAAAATCGCTTCTGGTGCTGACATTTCCAAGGCCGCTGCCGGCCGTGCACTGGATTCTTTCATCGACGCTGTGACTGAAAGTCTGAAAGATGGCGGTAAAATTTCTCTTGTTGGTTTTGGTACTTTTGAAGTACGTCAGCGTGCTGAGCGTACCGGTCGCAACCCACAAACGGGTAAAGAGATCAAGATTGCTGCGGCCAACATTCCAGCTTTCAAAGCTGGTAAAGCGCTGAAAGACGCTGTCAACTGATTCATTGACGACGCAGCCTGAATAAGGCGTTCGTATAAAAGCACTGCCAAGCAGTGCTTTTTACGAGATGAAGGTTGGTCTATCCCGGATAGACAACCGGAGTGACAACTTGAAACAGGTTATCCCTGGTTACTCCTGAACAGTTTCATAAAGGCGCATCCAGAAAGAGGTGCGCCTTTTTATTTTAATAATAATGCACAAGCGGGACATCCGATGTTAGAGAAGATTCGTGACGGTTCCCAGAGCGCGATTGCCAAGGGCATTCTCGTGCTGGTGATACTATCCTTCGCCTTTGCCGGCGTGAGCAGCTATCTGGGCTCGTCCCGGGAAGCGCCAGCGGCCAGCGTAAACGGCGAAGACATTTCCAAAAACGAGCTGGAGCAAGCGTTCCAGAATGAGAAAGCCCGTATGGAGCAGCAGATGGGCGAGATGTTTGCCGCACTGTCTGCCGATGACAATTACCTGCGTTCGCTCAAGCAGGGCGTGCTCGACCGTCTGGTAGCTGAAAAGCTGATGGACCAGACTGCCAAACGCATGGGGCTTAGGATCTCCGATGAGCAGATCAAGCAGGCCATCATTAACGAGCCTGCTTTCCAGACCGATGGCAAGTTTGACAATGATCGCTACCTCGCCATCCTGAGCCAGATGGGTTACAAGACCAACAGTTTCCGCGACATGATGCGTGTGGATATGACCCGTCGCCAGTTGATCAACGGTTTGGTGGGTTCTGAGTTTGTGCTGCCAGGGGAATCGACTGAAATCGCCAAGCTGCAGGCCCAAACCCGTGACGTGCGTTTCCAAATGGTTGATGCCGAGCCTTTCGTTGCCGGGATCAGTGTCACTGACGAAGATGCCAAAGGTTTTTACGATGCCAATCAGGATCAATTTATGACTCCTGAACTCGTGAGCCTTGAATATGTGGCCCTGAATGCTGCCGATTTGGCTGCTGCTATCAGCGTCAGCGATGATGAGGCCAAGAGCTATTACGATGAGCATCAAGGTCAATACCGCACTGCTGAAAAGCGTCTTGCCGCCCATATTCTGGTGGGATTCGGTGACGATGAAGCGGCTGCCAAGGCCAAAGCCGAAGCGCTGCATCAGCAATTGGTCTCCGGAGCCGACTTTGCCGAATTGGCCAAGAAAGAATCCGAGGATACCTTCAGCGGCGCTCAGGGTGGTCAACTGGATTGGTTTGAGCAGGGTGTAATGGACCCTGCCTTTGATGGTGCACTGTTTGCACTGCAAAAGGGCCAATATTCAGAGGTAGTGAAATCTGACTTTGGTTTCCACATAGTCAAGCTGCTGGACGTCCAGGGTGGTGAGCAAGCCAGCTTTGAGTCGGTAAAAGACAAGATCCTGGCGCAGCTGAAGGAAAAACAGGCCGTTGACCAGTACTATGGTCTGCATCAGAAGCTTGCTGACACCAGCTACGAAGTCCCTGACAGCCTGGCCGAGGCTGCCAAAGCCATAGGCGCCGAGGTGAAGGCTACTGAGCTGTTTGCCCGTGACATGGCTCCTGCTGCGGTGAATTTCCCTGAAGTTCTCAAGGCGGCATTTTCCGATGCTGTGCTGCACAGCGGTATGAACAGTGAAGTGGTGGAGGTTGCACCTAACTCTGTGATGGTAGTTCGGGTCAAAGAGCACAAGGAAGCCGGTACCCAGCCATTTGAAGAGGCCAAGACCGACATCATTGCCCGTCTGACTCAGGAAAAGGCCAATGAAGCCGCCAGCGCCAAAGCTCAGGAACTGCTGAGCAAGTTCAATGCCGGTGAGGCCCTGGAACTTGAGGTCAAGGCTGGTGTCGCCCGCTATAGCCGCGAACTGGACCCTTCCATAGTCAATAAGGCTTTCCAGATGGCCGTCGGTGCTGCCGATACCGTCAGTCTGGCTTCCGGCTACGCTCTGGTGGTGCTGGACAAGATCAATGAGGCGAGTTCCGTGGATGAGGCTACGCAAAAAGCCCTGGCCAGCCGCATGGCTTCCCAGAATACTGAAGCTGCTTATCGCGCTTTGATAGACAGCCTGAAGGCCAATGCCGAAATCAGCTACAGCGCGCTGTAACAGGTTATAACAACAGAAAAGGCCGCTGCTTATGCAGCGGCCTTTTTTATGGGATTTTGTCACTAACTGACCATTACAGAGGGTTACAACTGCCAGTGAATGGGGGCTACCCCCAGTTGCTGTAAAACTGTGTTGGTTGTTGCAAAATGGCCACAGCCAAGAAAGCCCCTGTGGGCTGACAAAGGTGATGGATGAGGGGCTTGTAATACTGTATGTTTTTTAGCGTCTATCAGTGCCGCTTTTTTACGGGCATGACTGCCCCACAACAGAAAGATAACGCCTTCCCTGTATCTGCTTATCCCTTGAATAACCTGGTCGGTGAACTGCTCCCATCCCAAATGGGCATGGGAATGAGCCTGGCCCCGTTCTACAGTTAATACCGTGTTGAGCAATAATACCCCTTGGCGTGCCCAGCTGCTGAGATCGCCGTGGCTTGGTATGCAGAAGCCGGGAACACTCTGCTGCAACTCGGCAAAGATATTGAGCAGCGAAGGTGGCGGACAAGGGTATTTTACCGAAAAGCACAGACCATGGGCCTGATTGGGACCGTGGTAGGGATCCTGGCCCAGTATCACCACCTTGATGTGCTCAAGGGGCGTTAAACGAAAGGCTTCAAATACCTGCTCCTTGGGTGGATAGACCTCAACGCCCAGGTTGCGGCGCTGCTGCACATAGGCCAGGGTGTCACGAAAATAGGCTTGCTGCTTTTCCTGTGCAAGTAACTGCGTCCAGTTCATTTCATTTTCCAGCTCAAGTTTCAGCGTCATTATTGAAAATCATCCCGGCCAGAGCAAATAAAAAACGCCGCTGAGTGCGGCGTTTTTTAAGTATCAATTATCCCGGAGAATTAGAACTCTTCCACGTCGAAATTGACTTCAGGATTGACGTCGGCATCGTAATCAATGCCATCGATACCAAAGCCGAACAGCTTGATAAACTCGGCCTTGTATTCGACGTAGTCGGTCAGCTGAGCCAGGTTTTCTGTGGTGATTTGTGGCCAGAGATCGCGGCAGTGTTGCTGGATCTCATCGCGCAGTTCCCAGTCATCCAGACGCAGACGGTTTTCGCTGTCGGTTTCAGCAGCTGAGCCATCGGCCTTGTAGAGGCGCTCGCTGAACATACGCAGGATCTGCTCCATACAACCTTCATGCAGTCCCTGTTCGCGCATTTTCTTGAACACCATGGCGATATACAGAGGCATCACAGGGATGGCGGAAGAGGCCTGGGTCACCACACTCTTAAGCACGGCCACGTTGGCGCTGCCACCCTTGGCTGACAGTTTGTCATTCAGGGCATGGGCGGCGCGGTCGAGATCCATCTTGGCCTTGCCCAGGGCGCCGTGCCAGTAGATGGGCCAGGTCAATTCGGTGCCTATGTAGCTGTAGGCCACAGTCTTACAGCCATCGGCCAGTACGCCGGCCTGGCTCAGGGCATCGATCCACAGTTCCCAATCCTGACCGCCCATCACAGTTACCGTATCCTGGATTTCCTGCTCGGTGGCCGGCTCCACACTGGCTTCAATGATGGTGTCTTTGTTGGTATCCACGGCAGTGGATGTATAAGGTTCGCCAATTGGCTTGAGAGATGAACGGATCAGTTCACCACTGTCCGGCAATTTACGTACCGGTGAAGCCAGTGAGTAAACCACCATATCAATCTGGCCGAGATCGGCCTTGATAAGGTCAATCACCTTTTGCTTGGCTTCATGGCTGAAAGCATCACCGTTCAGGCTCTTGGAATACAGACCTTCGGCCTTGGCGAATTTGTCAAAGGCGGCAGAGTTATACCAGCCGGCGGTGCCTGGTTTGCTCTCGGTGCCGGGCTTCTCAAAAAATACCCCTATGGTGGCGGCGCCACAACCAAAGGCTGCGGCAATACGTGAAGACAGACCGTAACCACTGGAAGCTCCGACAACCAGTACGCGCTTGGGGCCGTTGGCTATTGGGCCACGGGCCTTGGTGATATTGATCTGTTCCAGAACGTTGGCTTCACAGCCCTGGGGATGAGTAGTGGTGCAAATAAAACCACGGATTTTTGGTTTGATAATCATGTTTTAGCTTCTTCAGTCAACACTGGCATTAGGATAATGAGTTAGTCGTGGAATTGGCAGCCATTTTTAACAATCTACCGCCTTTTCACGAGTGGTTGGAGCAGTTCAGCGTTTGTGGTTGAACAGGCTCTGTTCTGCGATAAGTCTCTGGGTATACTCTTGTTTCGGCTCACAAAAAACTTGTTCGACCGGGCCTTTTTCTATCAATTTCCCCTTGTGCAATACCATTATCTTGTCACTGACATGGCGGATGATATTGAGGTTGTGGGATACGAAAATGTAGGACAGTCCCAGCTCCTTTTGCAGTTGCAGCAACAGATTGAGGATTTGGGACCGCACCGAAAGGTCAAGTGCCGTCAAGGCCTCGTCGGCAATAATGATCTTGGGATTAAGCATTAAAGCCCGGGCCACGGCGACCCTTTGCTTTTGACCCTCGGAAATCATGTGAGGATAGAACTCCGCATGCTCCGGCAGCAGGCCTACCTTGCGCAAGGTTTCGGCTACCTGTATCTGGCGTTCCTGGGCGCTCATCTCGGTATTGAATCTTAAGGGTTCTTCCAGCAGCTCGCCGATGCTCAATCTGGGATTGAGCGAGGTATTGGGGTCCTGGAAGATCATGCGGATGAGCTTGCAGCGCTGCTTGACGTTGCGGCTCTCCAACGCCGTGCCCTCAAAGAAGATTTCCCCGCCGCTGCGCTCTTCTGCACCCACCAGAATACGGGCCAGGGTGCTCTTGCCCGAGCCGGCCTCTCCGACTATTGCCAGGGTTTCACCCCGACCAAGTTCAAAGGATATGGGCGCCAGTGCTTCATGGTATTGACGCTGAAAACCGCGGTAACCGCTGAAATAGCGCTTGGTGAGATCATTGACCTTAAGCAGAGGTGTCGTCATGGCCGGTCTCATTTTTGTAGGGGAAGTGGCAAGCGTAATACCTGTCTTTCTGGTGGGTCAGCATGGGTTGTCGCACGCACTGACGCTGGGCCTCGGGACAACGGGGCCCCAGACGGCAGCCTATGGGCAGATGTTGCAACGCCGGCGCCGAGCCCGGCAAGGTTGGCATCAAGCTTTTGTGGGGCTGGGTTCCGGCATAGTCCGGCATATGCTGCAGCAGGGCCTTGGTATAGGGATGATAGGGCTCCTGCAGTAATTCCGCCGCCGGGCCTGATTCCATCACCTGACCCGAATACAGCACGGTTAGCTGGTTACACCAATGGGCGAGGGTCTCCAGCTCGTGGCTGATCAGCAATATGGTGACCCCCTGCAACTGGTTCAGCTGGGCCAGCAAGCGGAAGATCTGTGCCTGGGTGCTGGGCTCCATGGAGTTGGTGGGTTCATCGGCGATAAGCAGCCTGGGCTGATTCGCCAGTGCCATGGCAATCATCACCTTTTGGCATTCACCTTCGGAAGTTTCCCAGGGATAGCTGGCCATTACCCTCTTGGGATCCTTAATCCCGACCTTATGCAACCAGCGCTGGGCCAACAGGGTGCGCTCTTTTCTACGCCGCCAGAAGGGAACCTGCGGCTCTCTGGGCATGGCCTCAATCAGCTGACTGCCGATGGTTTGGATCGGATCCATACTGCCCGATGGGTCCTGGAAAATGATTGCCATGTCGGAACCCATCAGGGCCCGGCGCTCCGACTCCGACATCTCCATCAGGTTACGACCATCCCACATCATACGGTCGGCGGTAATAATCCAATTGGGGCCGGGGATCCCGAGAATGGCGCGGGCCAGCAGACTGCGGCCTGAGCCGGATTCGCCCACCAGACCATGGACTTCGCCTGCGCTCAGGGTCAGACTGACCCGCTCAAGCGCCTTGACCCGGCCGTGGGGCGTGTCCAGCTCAATGGTGAGATTGCGGATATCGAGTAAAGGCATAGGTTCAGTTCTTAATCGGCGCCAGTGCCGATCTCAGGCCGTCACCGACCAGGTTGACGGCAAGCACGCTAAAGAGAATGGCCAGTCCGGGAATGGTAATGGTCCAGGGGGCCGTCAGCAGGTTATCCAAGCCCTGGGCCACCATGGCTCCCCATTCGGGACTTGGGGCCTGGGCACCCAGACTCAAAAAGCCCAGGGCGGCAATGTCGAGTATCGCTGCCGAGATGGCCAGTGTGGTCTGGATAATCACAGTTTCCCAGACATTGGGCATAATCACAAACCAGAAAATCTGCAGAGGATTGGCACCATCGAGCTTGGCGGCGGTCACGTATTCCTTTTGCAGCTCTTCATGCACAGACTGGTGAATGGCGCGGACAAACTGCGGCGTCAGCGCAAAGCCCACGGCCCAAAACACGTTACCGAGACCGGGACCGAGTACTGCGACCACCAGAATTGCCATCAATAAAGACGGGATTGACAGCAGGGCGTCCAGCAGATGCCCGAGAATACTGGATTTAAGCCCTTTCATCATGCCGGAAAGAGAGCCGATGACAAAGCCAACCAACAGGGCCAGTGCCACCACGGCCAAAGACATACCAAAGGTCAGCTGTACACCATGGAGCAGACGACTGAATATGTCCCTGCCCAAATCATCTGTACCGAGGAAGTGCTCCACATGACCTTGGGGATCCCAGGACGGTGGCAAAAGCAGGGCGTTGGGATCTTGAACCTCTGGCATATAAGGCGCCAGCACTGGCCCCACCAGGGTCAACATTAGCAGGCTGACAATGACCCACAATCCGGCCAGGGCAAAGGGATTGGCCGCAAAACTGTGCCACAGTCGCAGCATGGGGGACGGAATGGTGTCGTCCTGATAAATCTTAATTCGAGGCATAGAGTTCCTTCCTGCTGAGCGGGTTGGAGGCCGTGTGCAGCACCTCGATAAGAATGCTGAGGAAGATGATTAATACCGACACGGCCAGTACGCCTCCGAGGATCACTGTGTAATCACGCTGATAGATCCCTGACACCAGCCAGGAGCCGACACCGGGCCAGGAGAAGATCACTTCGACCACAATGGCGTAGCTGGCGAAGGCGCCGAGCATCAGGCCCAGATGCTTAAGCAGTGGGATCAGAGCGTTGGGCAGAGCGTGGCGCACTATGATGGTGGCCGTGGCCAGACCCCGAGCTTCAGCTGCGCGGATAAAGGTCTGGTTCATCACATTCATCATGGCCGCGCGGGTAATTCGCACCACCACGGTAAAGGGCAGGATAGCCAGGGTGATCCCCGGCAGCACTATGTGACTCAGGGCATCCTTGAATGCAGGAATTCGATATTCTGAGTCGGATAGCAGGGTGTCTATGAGCATAAAGCCCGTGACCGGCTTTATCTCATACAGCAGGTTGATTTGTCCGGAAATCGGCAACCAGCCAAGTTCAACACCGAACCACAGCGCCAGAGACAAACCGAGCCAGAATACCGGAATGGAGTAGCCGGTCAGGGTGATGGCCATGATGGCGTGCTGGGTCAGCTTATGCTGGTTCAATGACGCCAGCACTCCCAGTGGAACCCCCAGCAGCAGCGCCAGCATGGCGGCAAAGGCGGCCAGCTCAAAGGATGCCGGCATGACCGAGGTCAACTCATGGGCCACGGGTTGTTGGGAGGTGACCGAAATCCCCAAATTACCGGAAAGCCGTTGATCCACAAACGCCAGAAATTGACTGAACTCTGACTTATCCAGTCGATAATCGGCAATGATTTGCATGGCCTCGGCAGCCGATGGATTCTCTATACCCGTCAGGGCAAAGGCCCGGTCCACCGGAAACATGGCGGTGACATAAAACAGGATCAGCAGCATCAGCAGTGAGGTAGCCAAGAACAAGTTAAAGCGTCGCAGCAAGTAAATGGCCATCAGTGTGCTTGCTCCTTGTCGGATTTTATACTGATCCTGTCAAAGGAAATGCCACCAAAGGCACTCAGGTGCATACCGGTAATTTGGTCGCTCTTCAGCAACATGCGTTTGGCGTGGGCAAAGCTCATCATAGGAGCCTGCTCGGCCAACATGGCCTCGGCCTCGTGGTAAAGGGCTGTGCGGGCACGAATGTCATTGATGGCTTTGGCGGCGCGTACCATGGCATCAAATTCGGTATTGCACCAACGCGATCTGTTGCTGCCGGATTCCACCGAGGCGCAACTGAGCAAAGGGGTGAAGAAATTGTCCGGATCGCTGTTGTCTGCGTTCCAACCGATGAGCACCGAGTCATAGTCGCTGTGTGACAGCTTTTGGGAGAACACACTCCAGTCGTAACTGATGATATTCACCTTGACCCCAATCTTGGCAAGATCCGCCTGAATAAGCTCGGCGGTTTTCAGGGCATTGGGGTTATACGCCCTTGCTACCGGCATGGCCCAAATATCAATGGTCAGTTTATCTATGCCTGCCTCGGTCAGCAGTTGCCGGGCTTTTTCCGGAGAAAACTCAAGACCAGTCCCGGCGTCACTGTTATAGGCCCAGGAAGTGGGGGGCAAAATACCTTTGGCCTCGATGGCACTGTTCTGATACACGGCCCGCAAAATGTTTTGTTTGTCTATGGCGTGGGACAGGGCCCGGCGGACTCTGACATCATTAAAAGGCTGCTTTTGAGTATTGAATGCCCAAAAGGCTACGTTCAAACCCGCAGTTTCATCCAGCACTAATTGAGGGTGTTCACTTACCCGTGTCAGTTCACCAGCCTTTGGCAGGGCTGATACGCTGCAATCCCCGGTAATCAGTTTTGATAAACGCACTGTGCTCTTTGAAGTGATATCAAATACCAGCATTTCTATCTCAGGTATTTTGCCCCAGTACCCCTCATGACGGCGGTAGCGGATGTACTCGTTTTTGACATATTCCACCAGGCGGAAGGGGCCTGTGCCTATGGCCAACTGGTCGAGTTTTTCGGGGGTTCCCGCCCGCAACAATTGCATGGCGTATTCCCGGGACAAAATTACCGCGAAATCGGTGGCAAGATTGGCCAGGAATGAAGCATCGGGCCGCGACAGATGAAACTCAATGCGGTAATCATCCAGCTTGGTCACAGAGGTTACCAGGTCGGCAAAGTCGATACTCTGAAAGAAGGGATAGCCACTGCGGGACACATAATGGTAGGGATGATCCTCATCCAGAATACGATGGAAGGAAAACAGCACATCGTCAGCATTGAGTGTCCGGCTTGGGGTGAAGATCTTCGAACTGTGAAAATTGACGCCTTTACGCAACTCAAAGCGGTAGCTCAGACCATCAGCACTGACGTGCCAGGCTTTGGCCAAACCGGGGACAATTTTACCGCTGTCATCGTCGTAATCCACCAGGCGGTTGTAGAGCTGGTGTGAGGTGGCATCTATGGTGGTGCCCGAAGTTACCAACTGGGGGTTAAAGGACTCGGGGTTGCCCTCGGAGCAATAAACCAACCCGGGAGGCAGTTGCTGCGGGCCGCAGGCAGAGAGCCAGCATCCCATCAGCAAGATTCCGGCGGTTCTGCAGAGCCTGATTGTCAGCGCATTCATTAATAAGTGGTTATCGATAATGGCGTTAATGGTTGATTTTAACAGCGCCGGTAAGGGATGGGCAATCTTTACGCCTTCTCCAGCAGATTGTATTTCTTCAAAATGCCCCGCAATTGGTGATAACTCAATCCCAGCAGATCGGCGGTCTTCTTTTGGTTGAACTGGCCCGCTGCCAATGCCTGCTGGATGATATCTTTCTCCAGATCTTCGCAATGTTGCTTGAGATCTATGGGGAAATTGACCCGACTGCCCGAGGATACCTGCAGTGGCTCAGGTGCTGAAACCTCGGTGTCGGTGACTTTCATGGGCTGGCTGTGGCCATTGCTTGAGCGTCGTTCCAGAGTACGGATCCGTCCCTGGGGCCTAAAGGGGGACTCGAAGGGATCGAGGATGATGTCTTCTATGGGTTCGCCCTCGGCACCGCTGCGGTAGACACTGCGCTCCACCACGTTTTTCAGCTCGCGGATATTGCCGGGCCAGTCATAATCCATGAGTTGCTCTTTTGCTTCGTTGCTGAAACCCGCGAAGAGGGACAGTTTGAGCTGTCGCGCCATCCCAACGGCAAAGTATTCGGCCAGCGGCATTATGTCTTCCGGGCGGCAACGCAAGGGGGGCAGGGTGATCACATCAAATGCCAGGCGATCGAGCAGATCGGCGCGAAATTCGCCGGCCTCCGCCAGGGAGGGCAAGTCTTCGTTGGCCGCGCAGATAAGGCGTACATCCGTCTGTATGGTTTTGCTGCCACCGACCCGTTCAAATTCACCGTATTCTATGACTCTGAGCAGTTTTTCCTGGATGAGCCCCGAGGTGTTGGCCAGTTCATCCAAAAACAGGGTGCCACCGTTAGCCCTCTCAAAGCGTCCTTCATGCTTGCCCTTGGCTCCGGTAAAAGAACCCGACTCATGGCCAAAGAGTTCACTTTCAAGCAGATTTTCGCTCAGTGAAGAACAGTTCAGCTTGATAAAGGTCTGATCCCAACGTTGGGATAGATAATGCAGTCGCTCCGCGATAAGCTCTTTACCCGTGCCGCGCTCGCCAATGATAAGCACAGGTTTGGACAGGGGGGCGATGCGGGAGACATGCTCCAGCACTTCAAGCAGGGCGTTGGACTGACCTATAAGGTTGTCCTGTTGAAAGGTATTGGGCACGGTAGGTGTTGGTATTATTCGCTATTATTTGGTGAAATTCATAATAAGACCAGTATCCTAATAAATAAAGAAAATCTTAAAATTAGTTTAAGCTTAAGAAAAATAAGAAAAAATCAAAGTTGGCACGCAAAGTGTATTAATCATGGCGAAACCAACAATCTTGTGAGGATAGAATTATGGGTATTTTCTCTCGTTTTGCAGACATCATTAACTCGAACATCAGTGCCCTGCTCGACAAGGCGGAAGATCCGGAGAAAATGGTGCGCCTGATTATCCAGGAAATGGAAGACACACTGGTTGAAGTGCGTTCAACCTCTGCTAAAGTACTGGCGGAAAAGAAAGAACTGCTGCGCCGTATCGCCAGGGTTCAGGAGCAGGTACAGGATTGGCAGGATAAGGCCGAACTGGCACTGTCCAAAGACAGGGAAGACCTGGCCAAGGCGGCCCTGGTTGAAAAACAAAAGGCTGCCAACCTGGCTGATACACTGGAGCAGGAACTGGCCGTAGTTGAAGAACATATACTGCGCCTGAAGGAAGAAATTGCCCAGTTGCAGGAAAAACTGGCCGATGCCAAGGCCCGTCAGAAGACCATCATCATGCGCAAGCAAACGGCCTCCAGCCGCCTGGAAGTCAAAAAGCAGCTGGACTCCAGCAAGATTGACACCGCCATGATGAAGTTTGAACAGTACGAGGCCAGGGTGGAAAGCCTGGAGGCACAGGTGGAGTCCTATGATCTGGGGCGCAAGTCCAGCCTGGAAGACGAGTTTGCCGCGCTCAAGGCCGAAGATTCGGTGACCGCCGAGCTGGAAGCCCTCAAGGCCAAGGTAAAAGGCAAAACCAAAGCCAAAGCAGAATAACATTAGAATTTCAGAGGTGAGTTATGGATATGGATTTGCTGATGGCGCCTATCATTGTCTTTATGGTCATTGTGGCACCCATTTGGCTGGTTCTGCATTATCGCAGCAAGCGACAAGTGAGCCAGGGACTCACTGAAGAGGAATTCAGTCTGCTCAATGAGCTTATCGCCAAGGCGGAAAAGATGAACCAACGTATCGAGACCCTGGAATCGATATTGGACAGCGAAGCACCCGAATGGAGGGCGAAACATGAGAGACGGTAATGGCCGAACCCTGTATCGCATCCCCGCCGAAGGCAAGATCGCCGGGGTCTGTGCAGGGATAGCCGACTACTTCAACTTTGAAACCTGGTTGGTGCGCGTAATCGCGGTGTCTATTTTCCTCCTCGGCGGCTCTGGCATTGTCCTGGTTATTTACGTCGCATTGTGGATGATTCTGGATATCAAGCCCGGTGGCCAGAAGAGACCCAAGGATGAGTACCGCGACATAGAGGTCAAGAAAAAGGTATGGCAGGCAGGAGAGCCCGCCAAGCAGGCCCTGATGGATGTCAATCGCCAGTTTCAATCCCTGGAAATGAGATTGCAGGAACTGGAACGCCACGTCACTTCAGATAACTTCGAGCTGAAGCGGCAGATAAATAACCTGTGAGTCACCGGGGCGGTTAATCCGCCCCTTGTCTTTTTCCGTCACCCAAGAATTTCGCCATGCTGTCAGAAAAATTGGAAAGCCTTTCCCGCAAGACCCAGTCCATTTTGGCCCGCAGTGCCGACAGGCAGTTGCGACTGGCGGTGACCGGTTTGGCCGGTGCCGGAAAAACCGCCTTTATCACCGGGTTGGTTAATCAACTGCTCAGTGCTGAGGCCGGCAAGTCGTTGCCCCTTTGGCAGGTATGCCGGGAGGGGCGCTTGCGTGGCGTTCAGCGCGCCATGCAACCGGACTTGGACATTGCCAGTTTTGATTATCAGGGAGCCATGGATAGCCTGCTGGCGGAAACGCCCACATGGCCCGAGTCGACCCGCAACCTGTCAGAAATTCGCCTGGCCATCCGCTTTGAGCCACGTCAGGGCCTGAGGGCCAAATTCAGCGAATCTGCCACCTTGTATCTGGACATAGTGGACTATCCCGGCGAATGGCTGCTGGATTTACCCATGCTGCGCCAGGATTTCGAGCACTGGAGCGCCTCGGTATTCGATGCACTGAAACGTCGCAATAGCTGCCCGGAATTGGAAGCTTTTCTGGCGGCCGTAGGCGCCCTGGATCCGGAAGACCCGGCCGATGAAGCCAGGCTGGATGCCATTGCGGTGTTGTATCGCAACTATCTTCAGGCGGCTGTGCATCAGCAAGGTTATTATCTGGCTCAGCCCGGTCGTATGCTGTTGCCCGGCGAGCTGGAAGGTACGCCCTTGCTGGCATTTTTTCCTCTGCCCCCGGGGACGGGTATGGCGGCAGGCAGTATCCGTGAGGTGTTGACCCGCCGTTATCAATCCTATGTCAGCAAGGTGGTTAAACCCTTTTTCCAGAATCACTTTGCCGGATTCGACCGCCAGTTGGTGCTGGTGGATTGTTTCACGGCCCTCAACCGCGGCCACAGTCAATTCAACGATATGAGTGCGGCCTTGAACGGCATTCTCGAGAGTTTTCAGTTCGGTAAAAGCAGTTGGTTCAGGCGGTTGTTTGCACCGCGAATCGACAAGTTGTTGTTTGCTGCCAGTAAGATAGATCACGTCAGTCGCGATCAGCAGGGCCATGTGTTGTCCCTGCTGCGGGAGTTGTTGTCCTCCGGCGAACACTTTGCCAGGTTTGAAGGCTCCCAGGTGGAAGCCATGGCCATCAGCGCCATCAAGGCGACACGTCATGGCATGGTCAACACCCCGGAAGGGGAAGTGGAAGTGGTCCAGGGACGGGCGCTGGACAGCGGCAAAGCGCAAACACTGTTCCCCGGCGAAGTGCCTGCTCACTTACCGGCTGCAGATTTTTGGCAGCAACAGGGTTTTGAGTTTGCCATGTTTGCTCCGCCATTGACGGGCCCCAAGGGACGCTTTGAGCATATCCGTCTGGATCATCTGCTGGATTACCTGCTGGCGGATAAACTGAAATGAAGCAAGAGGTTATTTTATGCAGTCCAAACCTGATATGCCGTCCCTGGCCCGGCGCCGGGATTTCAGTGACAGCCCGGTGGGCAATCTGGCTGAGGGAGAATCCAAGGCCGAACTCAAGGGAAAACTGGATTTCGATGCCGATGTGCCCCTGAGTGAAACCGAGCTGGAAAAGGCGGTTGACAGCCTGCCGTCCTTGCCCTTGCTTCAGGGGCGCCGTTGGCGCCCACTTACCCGCGCCATGCTGTGGTCACTGGCGGCTCTGGTGCTGACACAAACCGGGCTTGGCTTGTGGGACGCCTGGCAACAGAGTCCCTGGTTATTTGGGCTTTATAGCCTGGTAACCACCCTGGTGCTGGCCTGGGGAGGCAGTGCGGCACTGCGTGAATATCGGTTGCTGCAACGCCTTAAGGGGGCCGAAGATTTACGTGAGCAGGGCCACAGACTCAGCGCAAGTATGCAGATGGGAGAGGCCGATGGCTTTATTGCCAAACTTGGGATTGAAAATGAGCCGGAGGGCTGGCGCCACTATCTCAGTCTGTGCAGTGATGAGCACAATGATGCCGAAAAATTGAAACTGTTTGAGGCCAGCGTCATCACGCGCCAGGATGAGCGCGCCAGACGACTGGTGAACCGCTATGCCATGGAAGCTGCGGCCCTGTTGGCGGCAAGTCCACTGGCACTGCTGGATATGGGGATCATGCTGTGGCGCAATCAAAAAATGATCCGTGAGGTGGCGCTTTGCTATGGGGTGGAATTGGGGTACTGGAGCCGAATTCGCCTTATCCGCGGCATACTGCTCAATATCTTTTATGCCGGCACCTCGGAACTGGTAACCGATCTTGGGACCCAGCTTTTGTCCGTGGAGATGACGGGCAAGCTGTCGGCACGCCTGGGGCAGGGCCTTGGCGGCGGCTTGCTGACCGCCAGGCTCGGGTATCAGGCCATGGCCCTGTGCCGGCCATTGAGCTTCACTGAGACCAATAAACCCCGCCTGTCACGTTTGCACCAGCAATTGCTTGCTGATCTCAGAACCCGGTTCTCCGGCGCTCTGAATGGCTCGATGGATAGCCGTCTGCAACGTAACAAAGATTTTACAAATCAGTGACATTTATTTGCCCTGCCACCCTTGGCAGGGCCCGCCCAGTCGTTATGTTAATCCCCACGCCATCACAACCTGAATTCTTATTAAGATGGCGCTTTTGGGGAGTTTAAGATGCTTGAGAAAAGAAAGCTGGCCACCGAAGTGATTCACGCGGGCCATGAGCGCAACCAGCAGGGAGCCCTGGTAAGCCCCCTCTATCAAAGCGCCACCTTTGTCTTTGACAATGCCGCCCAGGGCGGTGCCCGGTTTGCCGGTGATGAAGAAGGCTATATCTATACCCGCCTGGGCAATCCCACCACGGCCGAGCTGGAGCGCAAACTGGCCGTGCTCGAAGGCGCAGAAGCCGCTGCGGCCTGTGCATCCGGGATGGCGGCGGTGTCAGCGGCCCTGTTGGCCAACTTATCCCAGGGTGAGCATCTGGTGGCCTCCCGTGCCGTCTATGGTTGCACTTTTTCTTTAATGACCAAACTGATGAGCCGCTTTGGCATCGAAGTCACCCTGGTGGACTTTACCAAGCCCGAGGCCATTGAAGCCGCAATCCGTCCCAACACCCGGGTGATTTTCTGTGAAACTCCGGTCAATCCTCATCTGGAAGTGTTTGATATAGATGCCATCGCAGCCATAGGCAAGCGCCATGGTGTGATGACCATAGTGGACAACACCTTTATGACTCCCTTGCTGCAACGGCCACTTGAGCACGGCATTGATATGGTGATCCACAGCGCCACCAAGTATCTCAATGGTCATGGTGACGTGATTGCCGGTATGGTGTGTGGCAGCACGGAGCAGATTAACAAGGTCAAATATGAGCTGATCAAGGACGTGGGGGCCGTGATGTCCCCCAATGATGCCTGGCTTATTCTGCGTGGTATGAAGACCCTGGATGTGCGTCTGGAGCGCCATTGTGACAACGCCGAAAAGCTGGCCCGTTTCCTTGATGCCCACCCGGCGGTGGAGCGGGTGTTTTATCCAGGCCTCGAGCATCATCAGGGCCACAGGTTCCTTGGCAAGCAAATGAAACGGGCCGGTGGTGTGCTGGCATTCGAACTCAAGACCGACTTCCAGGGGGCCATGGCCTTTGTTGACAGTCTGCAGCTGTTCACCATAGCTGTCAGCCTCGGGGATGCCGAATCCCTTATTCAGCATCCGGCATCCATGACCCACTCACCCTATACGCCTGAGGCTCGCGCGGAAGCCGGGATCAGCGACAATCTGCTTCGAATATCGGCCGGCCTTGAAGATGTGGATGACCTGATTTTCGATTTGTCGGAGGCCCTGAACAGGTTGTAACTGGCGCAATTTGGCAGTTTGACGTTTGCTGGCTACATTTTATCCATGGCCAAGGAGAAGGATACCAGGCCATGGGTAATCAACAGGAACGTCAAGGAGAAACCAATGAAGCCAATGTTACTCTGTTCAATCTTAGCTCTGACCTTGAGTGGCCCCATGGCCATTGCCGGCGAGGGCGAAACCAATAAGGTGCCCGAGGCCGCAGTGATGGCCAAGGTCAATACCAGCAAGGTCAATATCAACACCGCCACTGAAGCCGAGTTGCAGTTGCTCAAGGGTGTTGGGCCGGCCAAGGCCAAGGCGATTATCGAATATCGCAACCAATATGGTCGCTTCAGCACGGTTGATGATTTGGCCAATGTTTCCGGCATAGGCTTGAAACTGGTTGAAAGCAATCGCGATATTATCAGCCTGTAGCTGATACCCTAATGCAGAAAATCCGCGTCCCTTGTGATGCGGATTTTTTTTGGCTGCCATGTGTTGGCGTCTGTGGTCGCCGAAGCAAATAAAGTCAGTAAACGCCTAACTTATGTGCAGTCAGGTCATGGGAGAGAGGCACGGCCGGGGTTTTACTTGATTTATCAGTTTGCCTTGGGGATAATCCGTCCCGTTCCAGAACCTTTCTGGAAATCTATGGTGACCCCAGGGTCCCCCCGCAATGATAACCTGTGAACTCGGCCAGGTCCGGAAGGAAGCAACCGCAGCAGGCGACTCGTGTGCCGGGGTGTGGCTCTGGGGGAACCTCCAAACCTTACTCTTCCTGAGCTTCCCTCAATCTCTGTTGATTCCGTTTCTTCAAAAATGCCCGGGATCGTTCCAGCGCCGCCTGTATTTCATTCTTCATCTGTTGCAGCTCGTGGTAATCCTCGAAGAAATAGGCGTCCACCAGATGGCGTATGTATCTGACCGGCAATTGATTCAGTGTGATGCAGCTTAAATCCGCCAGATAGTCTTCGGGTAATTCATCCATCAGGCCTTCATCGGAGAGGATCTCCATCAACAGCACTTCATAATAATTACGGATCTCAAGTTGCATAGGTGACTCCCGGAGTTCTTATGGCCATAAGTGATTGGCTGCAAGGAATAATTGGCTGTGCCTTTGCGTTAATTGTAGTGGATCCGGACTATAGCCGCCGCCAATGACGGCCGCCAATGGGATGCCCCTCTGTTTGGCCTGGGTTAACAGGCTCAAATCACGAAGATACAGCCCCTGCAGAGACACGGACAAGAGCCCAAGCGCGTCATCGGCATGGATATCCACTCCCGCATCATAGAGAATGATGTCCGGTTTTTCCAGTTCCAGCAGATAGTTAACCGTGGTATTCACGCTGTCCAGGTATTCGTTGTCTCCGGTCCCCGGCGCCAGGGCTATATCATAGTCGGATTGGGGTTTGCGGGCAGGGAAGTTGGCATCGCAGTGGAATGAGCAACTGACGATATCCCGATCGCCTGCGGTCAGGGTGGCGGTACCATCGCCCTGATGCACATCGCAGTCGATGATCATGACCTTGTCCACCTCACCGGTGTCGAGCAGCTGCCTGGCGGCGAACACCAGATCGTTGAATACACAGTAACCGCTGCCGAAGTCGTGATGTGCATGGTGATAGCCGCCGGCCAAATGCAGGGCAATACCCTGATCCAGTGCCCTGCGGGCACACAGGGCCGTTCCGGCTACCGAGTGCAGGGTGCGGGTCACCAGATGCTGGCTCCAGGGAAATCCCAAACGGCGTATGGCCTTGGCATCCAGCGTTCCCTGAATAAATGCCTGCACATAGCCTGCATCATGTACCCGCTCCAGTTCGGCAGCGTGGGTTGGTTGAGGACTGATAAATTGCCGCTCGGATGCCAATCCTGAATTCAACAGATAGTGGTACAGGTGGGCATACTTGCTGATGGGAAATCGGTGTTTCGGAGGTAACGCCAGCCTGGAATAGCTGGCGTGATAGACGAGCGGGATCATCAGAGTTGCTTGATGGCCCAGCTCATGAATTCTTTGCGGGTCGCATCATCGGCTTGAAGCCACCAATATTGCAGCATCTGTTGGGCATGGATAGGGCTGTCCCCCTGGGGGGCGACTGCCGGTGCCTGCTGAGGCGCTGCTGCTGTTGTCGGCTTGACCTGGGCGCCCCCGGTAGCGGCAGCCACTGCGGCTTCGACATCCACTCCCCTGTTGCCGGTAAACAGCCGGGATACAAAACTTTCCTCTTCTATGTCCGTTTGCTCCAGACTGAATGCCACCGACTTGTCTGTGCTGCTGATGACCTCAATTTTCGGTGCCTTGGCATACTCTTTGGGCTTGGCGATGGCTTTGCCGCCGGCGGGACGCAATTGGTATTGCTGTTCACCTTTGACCGTCAGGGTCAGGATGAAGGGGGCCGATTTGACGAAGCTTTGGCTGTCGCTGAAATCGTCCTCAACCATGTCGTGATAACGTATGGCCACCTTATGGGTGCCGGGTGTCAGGTTCAGTTCGGATTGATGGCTAAAGCTGTTGGTCGCAATTTCCTTCCCATTGAGGGCCAGATATTCGAACGCCATGGGAATTTTCAGGGTGGCGGCGAAAACAGAGGATGAGGTAACAAGACCCACGAGGGCGGCGATGGACACAAAGGATTTCATTGTTGCTCCTTAACGATTTTGACTCTGATACGGCCGTTCGAATGCCTGGATCCTGTCTTCGATATAGCTGATGGCCTGGCGGCATTTGCCTAAGCGACGGTGCATCAAAAGGATCTCATTTTGCAGCTTGATTTTGTCAGCACTGTGACAATTATCAAGCCCGGTTTCCAGTTGCGCGATTTTTGACTCTATTTTTCGTGCCCAGTTCAAATGTTTGTTCAACTCTTCATACAATTGATGGCTGTTTTGCATCACGCCGGCGGCAATCCAGTCAAAACCACTGCTGTTGTGGGCCTGTTTTTGTCTTTGATGACTGCGGTTGCGGGCGCTTTGACGTGCTTGGGTGGCAGACTTGAGATTGATGCCAGTCGTGGTCAGGGCCCGTTTGACGGCGGTGAATCTGTCCTGGATCCGCTCGCAACTGGCCACAATGGTTGCCGCTGACAGGCCCAGGGTCAGCCTTTGTTCCAACTGTTTGATATCTTTTGCTATCTGGCCAATACAGGGCGCAAGTTGAGCGCCACTTTGGATGAACAGACCATCGTTGAACCTTTCCACATCCTGAATCAGCTTGCGTTGCTGCGGCGCCAGGGCGGCATCGTGCCTGAGCACTTCCTGCTCCAGCTGTGCCAATTGCTCTTTGAGCTTGTCTATCAGTTGCGCTCTGTTCAAAACCCGGCTCTCCTCGCCAATGCCGTTATTCGATTACCCGTCGGTAGGGCGGAAGGGCATCAAGCAAGGACTTGCCATAGCGCTTACTGACCAGACGCCTGTCCAATATGGTGATCCTGCCATAGTCCTGCTCTTTACGCAGCAGGCGGCCACAACTTTGTACCAGTTTACGGGAGGCATCGGGTATGGTCAGTTGCAAAAAAGGATTGCCGCCTTTGGCCTTGACGTACTCGGCATGGGCCTGCTCCACCGGTGAGGTGGGGACGGCGAAGGGCAGCTTGGTGATGATAAGGTTGGTGAGGTAGTCACCGGGCAGGTCCAGACCTTCGGAAAAACTGCCGGTACCGAACAGCACACTGGGTAAGCCCTTATCGCAGCGTTCTTTATGGGTATCAAGTAATTGCTGCCGGGGGGCACTGCCCTGGAGCAGCAAGGGCACCTTGAGCTTACCTTCAATCAATTCAGCCACTTTTTCCATTTGCCAGTAGGAGGCAAACAGCACCAGGCTCGCCATCTCATCGGCTGTGTACTGATGAACCAATTCCGCCAATTCTGCCGTGTAGGCATCGTCCGTGGGCTCGGTGCGCATTTTGGGCAGGAATAAGGTGGCATTGTTTTCAAAATCAAAGGGCGATTGCAATGCCAGGAAGCGGCTGCCATCGTTAAGCGACAACCCCACCTGATGGGCAAAATAGTCGAATTGGTTTACCGCCCTCAAGGTCGCACTGCAAAGGACCACGCCGGCCGCTTTTTCCCACAGCATGGACTCCAGCATGAAACCCACCTCTATGGGGGAGGAGCAAAAAAGGAAGTCCTGCTGCTTACCCGGCATCAACTCAATCCAGCGTGCCGTGGGGGCGCCTTTCTTGCTGTCCTCTTTGGCCATCATCTTCCACAGCTTATGTAAGTTCTCCAGTCGTTGCAGCATAAAGCCGGTTTCGCTTTGCAGACTGTCGGCCTGATGTCTGGGAATGTCGCCGTCCTTGATGGCCTCGGCCAGCAGCAATTGCATTTTATTGAATTGTTTCAGTGCCGATGAAGAGGCCGTGGCCAGGTTTTCCGCATGGCGCTTGAGTACCTCGGGCAATTCACCATTGGTAAAGCGCAGGCGGTTTTCCGGATTGTCAAATTTTGCCAATTGGCCGTCGCAGAAATGGGCCACTTGATTGAGCTGGGCGCACAGATCCGTTACATGGTCCTGCATTGCCTGGGCCGGGGCGATAATGTTGTTGCTCTTTATCTGATGCTGCAATTTTGCTGCGGTTTTGCCAATTTTCTCCAGCCAGTCACAGGCACCCCGCAAGGTGGCCTGGGCGCTGGAAAAATCCCGCGCCACTATGGGCAGATGATGGGCTTCGTCTATGACGTAATAGACATCTTCCGGATCCGGCAGTATCACACCTCCGCCCAACTCCAGATCGGCAAACAGCAGGCTGTGGTTGGCGATCAGCACATCCCAGGTATCCACATCTTCACGGGCCTTGTGGAAGGGACACTGCCTGTGACTGGACTGCTGCCTGTGACAGCTGTGCTTGTCGCAAGCGATTTGCTGCCATAAATGGTCGGGCAGGGGCGCTTCAAGGGTATCCAGCTCACCATTCCAGCGGCCCTTATGGAAGTCCTGATGCAGTTTTTGCAGCAATTCCACCTGTGCAGTGTCGGGTTTGGTCTGCCACATGGCCATCTGGGTGCCATTGTTGTCGCCGATGAGCATTTCGAGCTTGGCCAGACAAACATAGCGCTGGCGCCCCTTGACCAAACCGAAACGGAAGTTGAGTCCAGACTGTTCTTTAAAAAAGGGCAGATCCTTATTCAGCAATTGCTCCTGCAGAGCCACGGTGGCGGTGGCTATGCAGACCTTTTTCTTGCTTTCCAGCGCCAGCGGGATAGTGCCGAGAATATAGGACAGGGATTTACCAATACCCGTGCCGGCCTCAACCACTATGATGCGCCTGTGTTTGTCGTAGTCACCTGCCAGGGTCTTGGAGATCTCTGCCACCATATAGTTTTGTTCGCGCCGGGAACGGAAATGGGGCAGCGATTGGGCTATGTCTTTATAGATGGCCCGAATTTGGGTTTTCACTTTTTCTGGCAGCATGTCAGGCTCTGTGCTCTCGATAATGCTGTACATAATAACAGTGATTGCTTAGGCTAAGAACCATTAATTCGTCACGCCTGTCACTTGCAAGCCTTTATCTGTGGTCGTGCCCATGTCTGTTCCCGACAATCATCATTTATCCAGCCCAGTCACCTCGGTGATTAGCGGGCGCATCCTGACCCGGGCAAACAGGCTTGAGCAGGGACAGTCTGTGCTGGAATATTATGTGGCCACAGCGCAGGGCCCGGTCCAGGTGATTGTCAGGGATCAGCCCTGGCTTGCCTTTTGCCATCAGCAGGACGCGCTGCAGTTAAAGCGAGCCGTGGCACAGGCTGGTGGCCAGATTAAGCCGCTGAGCCTTAAAAGTTTCCAGGGGCAGGCGGTCAGCGCGCTCTATTTACCTTCAGCCCGGGCCCACAGACAAGTGCGGCGGATGGCAACGGATATGGGTATTCGCCTGTTTGAGGATGATATCAGGCCGGAGCAACGATTTTTAATTGAGCGTTTCGTGGCCTTGGATGCCGAGTTTTCTGGCTATGAAGTGGAGTGCCTTGCCGGTGTGCGCCGGTTTGAGGCCCAAAGGGTCAGGTGCGCTTCGCAGGATCCGGGGATAAGCCTCAAGGCCGTATCTGTTGATCTCGAGTGCAGCATGCAGGGCGAGTTCTATTCCATAGGTTTCTTCGGCGATGTCGCGCCCTTGGTCATTATGGTCGGGCAGGCGGGGGAGGCCAAGGCGGCGCCAAGCGACTGTGATATCCAATGGGTCAGCGATGAAAAAGCGCTGCTGGAAGCCATCATAGCTTGGTTTGCAGCAGCCGATCCCGACATCATCATAGGGTGGTCAATAGTGGGATTTGATTTGTCCCTGCTAAGCCGCCGCGCACAACACCATGGACTTGCACTGGCCATTGGCCGGGGAGGCAGCGAGCTTGGCTGGAAAGTCGCCGATAAGCACAGACCGGAAACCCTGGATTTACCGGGCCGGGTGGTGCTGGATGGCATTGATTGGCTTAAGGCCGCCTTCTTTCAGTTCGACAGCTTTTCTCTGCAGTCGGTGGCTTCTGCCTTGCTTGGCAAGGGGAAGGCTATCGACAAGGTGGATGACAGGGGGGAGGAAATCACCCGCTTATTCCTGAAGGACAAACCGGCGCTGGCCCGTTATAACCTGATGGACTGCCAACTGGTATGGGAAATCTTCGCCCAGACTCACCTGTTTGAGTTTGCCCTGGAACGGGCCAGATTGACGGGTCTTGAGCTGGGGCGGGTCGGCGCATCGGTGGCGGCATTTACCCACCTCTATCTGCCTCATCTACACCGGCAAGGTTATGTGGCGCCGGCCATGGGAGCCGTTCCCGGTCAGGACAGCCCCGGGGGATATGTGATGGATTCGCTTCCCGGTCTGTATCGCAATATTTTGGTGCTGGACTTCAAGAGTTTGTATCCCTCAATTATCCGTAGTTTTTTAATCGATCCCAAGGGCTTGATAGAAGGACTTCAGGAAAGCGAGCAAGACTCGGTTCCCGGCTTCAGAGGCGCCAGGTTCAGCCGCAAGCAACCTATTTTGCCGGGCATTATCGCCACTCTGGCCGCTCGCAGGGAGGAGGCCAAACGGGACGGTAATGTGCCCTTGTCCCAGGCTATCAAGATCATCATGAATTCCCTCTACGGGGTGCTCGGCTCCAGTGGTTGCGTATTCCACGACACCAGGCTTGCCAGTTCCATTACCCTGCGGGGCCATGAAATCATGCGCCAGACCCGCGCCTGGATTGAAGAGCTGGGTTACCAGGTGATCTACGGTGACACGGACTCCACCTTTGTCTGGCTTGGGGACGAGGCGGCAGATGCCGATGCTACCGGTAAAATGCTGGTGAACCGGGTCAATGAACTTTGGCGTGACAGGTTGTGGCAGGAATGGCAGTTGGAAAGTTTTCTGGAACTGGAGTATGAGCGTCACTACCGGCATTTTTTTATGCCGACCTTGAGGCACTCTGCCGAGGGCAGCAAAAAGCGCTATGTGGGGGAATATGACGATCATGGTCAGTCCCGCATAGTGTTCAAGGGCATGGAGCAGGTTCGCAGTGACTGGAGTCCACTGGCTAAGCGATTACAGCATGAGCTTTATCGCAGACTCTTTGCCGGTGAAGATATGGTTGCTTACATCAAGGACAATATTGATGCCCTGTTTAAAGGTGACCTGGATGATGAGTTGGTGTTCCGCAAGCGTCTGAGGCGAAAGCTTGTGGATTACAGTGCTTCGGCACCCCATGTGAAGGCGGCCAGGGTGTTACTCGAGAGTACCGGCGATCAGGCTTGGGGCCAAAGAGGCGCCAGAATAGAGTATGTGATGACGACTCAGGGGGCTGAGCCGCTGCAGCTTAGCCGCCAACCAATAGATTATGAGTATTATCTTGAGAAACAGATCCGGCCGATTGTCGATCCCGTATTTTCTGTTTTGAATATTAATTACAGCGAAATCCTGGGTAAACAATTATTGTTAATTTGATGTGTAAATTGGTTGTTTAAGGTGCAATGTCGTTACTTGGCTGTTTTAATTGCTGGCTAATTAAGTTCCTATTAATAAAAATCGTGATTGAACCGCGGTTTGGACCGGCTTTTCCTTTGTGCAGCTTGACCTACTTTGTTAATCTCGGCCTTAACGGATTGTAATTTAATTACGGAATTAGTGATTCAGTCATTCCAAAGGTAAGCATTATGAAAAAGACTCTCATCGCAGCCGCCATCACGGCAATCGCCATTGCACCGGGAGCCAGCGCAATCGAAGTGTATAAGGACAGCAAGAACGCAGTCGCTATCGGTGGTTTTGTGGATGCCAGGGTGATCCATACCCAGGATACAACCGAAGTGGTCAATGGCGCTTCCCGGATCAATTTCGATTTCAGCCGGCAACTCAAGGATGGCTGGCGTGCTTTTGCCATGCTGGAGTGGGGGGTGAATCCCTTTGGCAGCTCGGAAATTGTTTATAACAACAAGTTCGAGTCGGTGCAGGAAGAGTTTTTTTATAACCGTTTGGGATATGCAGGTATTGCCCACGACCAATATGGTTCGCTGACCATAGGTAAGCAATGGGGCGCCTGGTATGACGTGGTTTACAGCACCAACCTGGGTTTTGTATGGGATGGGAACGCGGCCGGTGTCTACACCTTTAACAAGGACGATGGCGCAATTAACGGCACAGGTCGTGGCGACAAAGTCGTACAGTATCGCAATGCCTTTGGTGATATCAGTTTTGCCGTGCAGGTACAGCTGAAGAACAGTAGCTTTTATACCTGTGATGCCGAGAATATCAGCCAGCAGGATTGTGAGTTGCTTTGGCAGGGCGGCGCGGCCGATGCCCAGCAGGTCGATTTCAACTATACCTATGGTGGTTCTGTTAGCTACCAGTTGGCAGAGCAGCTGACCCTGTCAGCCGGTATCAATCGGGGTGAATTCGATGTGTTGTACGGCACAGGCGAGCAAATCACCGCCGTAGATCTTATTTATGGTGTGGGCCTGACCTATGGCAACTTTGATGCCGAAGGGCTGTATGTTGCGGTTAACGCAAACAAAAATGAAAACCATGACACCGATAATATAGGACGTCTTATCCGGGATGCCTATGGCCTTGAATCCCTCATGTCTTATCGATTTGATAATGATTTCAGAGTGTTGTTGTCATATAACCTGTTGAATGCCGGCGATGACTACGTCATTCAGCCAAATAACACGGACCCTGACGATGTATTCAAGCGTCAATTTGTTGTAATGGGGCTACATTATATCTGGGACAAAGACACAGTGCTCTATATAGAGGGGCGCAAGGATTTCAGCGACTTCAGCAGCGCCGATGCGGCTCAGGAAGCGAGAATGTCCGTCTCTGAAGACGACGGTATTGCGATAGGCATTCGGTATACTCTTTGAGCAGAATTCATTTCAGAAAACTGTGTAATAAAAAAGGCGCCATATGGCGCCTTTTTTATTTTTTAAAAGCTTACCCTGCGAATGGACATGTTTGGTAGAGCGGTGGGTGAAAATTGTACTGGCAAGAGCGTGAATGCTGAGTTTTGCAAGCATTTTGCTGTTGAATAGTTGTGTTTGATGTGTTTACATACTCGGGCGAATGTTTCGTTGATGTATAACGTTGGTTGGTTTTGGTGGTGTTTAATTAACGCTGGAAACCGGCCGACAACATAAAAAAGAAAAATGTAAACCCAGGGAGATTGACAATGCTTAAGAACAGCATGCTGGCAAAATCTGTACGTTTTGCCTTGGTCGCTGGTGCGGCCACTTCTGCTTTAGCAATCCCAGCAGTATTTGCTGCTGACGATGGCGAAAAAGTTGAGCGTATCGAAGTAACCGGTTCGCGCATCAAACGCGCAGATATGGAAACTGCAAGCCCTGTTAGCGTCATTGATGCTTCTACCATTGCAGCCACTGGTGCTACTTCAATCGACGGTATCCTGCAAAGCATGGCAGTTGCCGGTGGTGCCATGACCAACCCAGGCATAAACAACGGTTCAGGCGGTAACGCCCGTGTTAACCTGCGTGGTTTGGGTACTGAACGTACTCTGGTGTTGGTTAACGGACGTCGTATGATCGCATCAGGTACTGGTGCAGCTTCTTCTGTGGATTTGAACACCATCCCAGTATCAATGATTCAGCGCATCGAAGTTCTGAAAGATGGCGCTTCAGCAATCTATGGTACTGACGCCATTTCCGGTGTGGTTAACATTATTCTGAAGCGCGACTTCGAAGGTTTCGAAGTGAATGCTCAGACTGGCATGTCTCAGCACGGTGACGGCGAAGAGTCAAGCATTGACCTGACTCTGGGGACTAACTTTGATAAGGGCAACGTTGTCCTGAACATGGCATATACCCATCGTGGTGATGCCAGCCAGGCTGACCGTGATTTTTCTGACTGCCCAATTTCTGAAACTGGCCCTAACGGTGCCAAGACCCTGTACTGTGGCGGTAGCTCTTTCTCCGAGGGTGGCCACGTTTGGGGCAACATGAACCACGGTATCACCGCAACCGGTCCTGATGGCGCATACGCTATCGGCGACTCAGGCCATTACGGTCATTACGTTGATAGCGGTAAAGTTGATAAAGATGGCAATGCAATTCCTGAATTCGAGTACTTCGACGGCATGAGTGAGGCCGACGTGAGTGGTCGTGGCGGTTCTTATCATGACTTTGTAAGTGCTGGTGACAACAACGACAAGTACAACTATGCCAAGGACAGCTACCTGTCTACGCCAATGGAGCGCTTGAGCCTGTCTTTTGCCGGTACCTATGAACTGTCAGACAGCATTCGTTTCTTCTCTGAAGCGACCTACACCAAGCGTTGGTCAAACCAGCAAATGGCTCCACAGCCAATTTGGAACAACGATTCCTGGGTGTATAACCCCATCAGTGGTGGCGGTGTAGACGGTGTCGCCGGTTGGATGACAGACGATCTGCTGCCATGGGCTCAAGTAGGTGAAAAACTGGACTATGGCCGTCGTATGGTTGAATCCGGTACCCGTGATTTCAACCAATCAGTTGATACTGTGCGTGCTGTGGTTGGCCTGGAAGGCGAGTTCGAAAACGGTTGGACTTGGGATGCTTCTTACAACAAAGGTAAGAACGACTCTGTAGATACCCTGGCTAACCTGCACAACATTGGTTCTATCAACGCGGCAGTATTGGCTGGTGAATTCGATCCATTCCTGCAGTCTTCTTGGATGGGCGAAAGCATTGCTCCGTTTATCTACACCGAAGTGAACAGCGGTGGTAGCGAACTGGATATCTTTGCTGCTTCTCTCTCTGGTGAACTGTTCGAAATGCCTGCGGGCTTCCTGGGCTTTGCTGCTGGTGTTGAGCACCGTGAAGAAGCGGCACATTACACTCCAGATTCTCTGACAGCTCAAGGTTTGGCTAACGATCCTCGCGTTGAACCCACTTCTGGTTCGTTCAACGTAAACGAAGCTTACCTGGAACTGGCAGTGCCACTGCTGAATGATTTGCCTTTTGCTGAGCAGGTCGATTTGAGTGCCGCAATGCGCTATTTCGATTACAGCACATTTGGTGATGATACCACTTGGAAACTGGGTTTGACCTGGAGACTGAACGACCAGATCATGGTTCGTGGTGGTCGCTCTACCGCGTTCCGCGCACCAACTGTGTATGAACTGTTTGGTGGTAAATCACCATCGTTCGAACAAGTTCAGCATCCAGCTTCTCAGCAAGATCAGGCTGAAGTTACCACCGGTGGTAACCCACTGTTGACTCCTGAAGAAGCAGATATCACCACTGTTGGTCTGGTAATTGAACCCAGCTTCGTTGAAGGCTTGTCTCTGACCGTTGACTACTACAACATTGACATCAGCAACGCTATCAACACCGTTGATGACTCCTATGTTGCGGCCCAGTGTTTGGGTTCCAATGGTCAGCTCATCAACACTGAAACTGCGTTGTGTCAGGCGTCCCATATTGCCATCGATGGCACAGGTCGTATCAGTTTTGATAACGGTCTGCAAAACCTGGGTGGTCAGAAGACTGCTGGTTATGACATCAACGTTGCTTACGCGTTTGATGCTGCTGGACTGAGCTGGCGTGCATCTTTGGACACTTCAATCCTTGATACCTTTGAAGAGTCTGACCAAGACGGCGCTGTCACAGACTTTAAAGGCTACATCACTGCTGGTGATGGTGCATATGCCAAGTGGAAATCTAACCTGAACATCACTGCTCGTGGCGATGATTGGGGTCTGACCTATGAAATGCGTTATATCGATGATATGACATCATTCTTGGGTAAGTGTACCGCTAATCCAGATGCATGCTATGCACCGACCGTCGACAGCATCATGTACCATGATCTGTCAGGTTACTATGATGTGACTAACAACATCACGCTGACTGCAGGTGTGAATAACCTGCTCGATGAAGAGCCTCCATATTTCACAGGTAACAACGATTCCAACACGGATCCTTACACCTATGACGTTATGGGACGTTACTTCTTCGTGCGTGCCAACATGAAGTTCTAAAAAGTTTAGAAACTAAAAAAGACCGCCTAATGGCGGTCTTTTTATATTTGTAGCGAATAGCGGGTTAAGCATATTTCTTGTGGCAAATTGTTTCTTGGTTGGCTTCAGAGCAAGCTTTGGTTTACAGATTTGTAAAGAGTTGGGCCAACAGAGCATAAGCCCAATAGATACAGTTCACTCTAGACCCTTGTAAGCGAATGTACGTGCGCTCTACTTGTTGAGCGGTACTTTATATTGGGTGTTGAACGTTTTCACCTAAAGGTACGGTAAAGCTGGCATGGTTCATTTCGTGTGATTATGGGTAAACTGATACCCTCAAAGGTCATTGAGGGCCTTCATGCAGCAGTTCGAAGTTTGGTCGTTTCTTTTTTAGCAAGTGTACGGCGCTGCATGATTCAAATAGCGACAACTTGGACAGTCATAGGCGCCTCATGCGCGTATAGCAAGACAAAGTCAGCCTATTGTGATGCGCTCGGATAACCAAGTTGACATTCATGTCGACGGTGATGTTGGCAAGTTAAAGTCCGACACCATACTTCACCCGTAGGGGGGGGGGATTTTCCAATCAGCAATGATGAAGTTTAGATTGATTGATCAAGTTGCTGACGTCTCGGAATGTCTATCGTATTGTTGCCGACGCCACTGGCCGTTATGAACACGTTTTTCGTGTTTGTTTATTGCAGCGCCGGATTGTCGGTTGTCGTGGTCAACGCTATCCAAGTGCGATGTTTGCACAGGCCATTGGGCGAAACCGATAGAGCCCGGACCGGCGTATTGGAGTGTTTTGGAGCCTCGCTAAAAGCGGAAATCAAACCGCTATCAGATCAACAATCCAGATTGGTTAAAGACTGGCTGGTAAGGCACATTCAGTTGCTTGATATGTTCACAATGGATAAAAGTCGCTTGAAACTAGAGCCGAATCTGCCATATACATCCATCGAATTCCCGCTCAAAAAACCTTGCAAAATAATTCGAAACACTGAGCAAGCGTGGTAACACAACATAATAAGCGGTCACCCTGACAAGCGATTCAGGCTTGGGAATGGTTTTTGCCTAGACCTAAACCCTGCCCAGTGACCTACCAGAATTAGGCAAACTCAATCGTAAGGATATTGCCACTTTAACAGCCACAGGCCCATGAGCCGGGAAAGCGTTGCTACCGGGGCAAGCGTCGTATCTAAAGTGGTTGACACAAAGTGCTAACCGCGATGTTCGTCGCCATGATGTCCGCAATCCAACTCCACCCGTTTTTCAAGCGTCACTATGAGCATTTGATAACTCAATGAAAGCAACCCAAAGTGCGCTTATCACTTGCAAGCGCAAGCTGCTAGTCACCCTGAATACCTTGGTGAAAAACGGGACTCGGTGGGGTGAGAAATTTGACGTTGAAGCTTAACAGCTATTGACGGAAAATCTCAGTCACTTGCTGGAATTTGGGGGGAGAGGCCGCTTTTGCTTGGAGGCTAAAACGTATGATGCTCTCATTGGGCATTAGCCAATGGATCTGATGCTCCTCACCGTGCACCGCAGGCTTCTGAATCGTTTGATCGAAAATAAGACGACCAAAAAATCCATAATGTCATTACCATTCAAGCAGGCTGCTTTTCCCCTGTGAATTGTTGACACTGGTCAACATTTTGTGGAATGATGCGAGCGGGTCTATGTCCTGCGGGGCATAGGAAAGGGAAAGAAAAAACTAACAATCACAAGAGAAAGACATACTTATGTGTGGCAAAGATGAGATTGGTAAAACAATCTGTCGATGTTACCCCTAAGTTAAACCTTTTTAATTCACTTCAAATTGGTTGGGAACTATGTCCAAGGTAAGCAATAGAACAAAAATCGCTGCTGCACTGGTTGGCGTGTTGGCTCTGGCCGGCAGCAACTTGGTGGCGGCAGATCCTCTTGCTGACGTGCAAAAGGCTGACGGTCAGATCCACGCTGATGCAGCTGCGTCTCAGAAGAAAGTTGACAAGTTTTTTGATCAGGCACAGGACATGCTGTTTGAATATGGCACTGTGGCTGATGAGCGCGAGTCGCTGAAAGCCTATAACGACTACGTTGCAACTCTGGTTGCCGATCAGGAAGCCTCTATGAAGGCTATCCAGGACGACATCAACGGTGTTGATAAGCTGCGTCAGGGCGTAGTGCCTTTGATGTTCAAAATGGTTGAAGCCCTGGAGCAGTTCGTTGCCTTGGATCTGCCATTCAACACTCAAGTGCGTAAAGAGCGCGTTGAAAACCTGAAAAATCTGCTAAGTACTGCTGAAGTTACCTTGGCAGAAAAATACCGTCTGATCCTGGATGCCTACAGCATCGAGCGTGAATACGGTAACTTCGTTGCTGTGACTACCGGTCAGTTGAATCTGGACGGTAAAGATGTATTGGTTGATTTCTTCAACCTGGGTCGTGTAGCCCTGTATGCCCAAAGCTTGGATCAAAAGACCGGCTGGATGTACAACCCTGAAACCAAAGGCTGGGACACCATGGATGAATCTCATCTGCGTGAACTGACCAAAGGTATTCGTATTGCCCGTAAACAGGGTGCTCTTGACCTCTTTGCATTACCAATTCCAGCTGCGGAGACTGCAAAATAATGAAGAAGTTAATTACTACTGCCGTGGTTGCAGCCAGCCTGTCGCTGACTGCCGGTATGGTGAACGCGGCCGATGCGCCTAAAACAATCGAACAACTGCTGCAACAGGTCAAAACTGACCGTGCCGCAGATGGCAAGGTTAATGCCAAGCGTGAGGCTGAATTCCAAGCCGAGCGTGGTGATAAAGCGGCACTGTTGCAACGTGAAAAGAATGCTCTGGCTACCGAAAAGCAGCGTGGCAAGGATCTGAACCAGGCTTTCCTGGACAACGAGCGTAAAATTGCGCAGTTGGAAGAAGATCTGAAAACCGCTCAGGGTGACCTCGGTGAAATGTTTGGTGTGGTTAAAGGTGAAGCCGGTGATTTCGCTGGTAAGCTGGTCGGCTCAAACATCAGTGCTCAATACCCGAAGCGTGACGCTTTCATCGCTGATCTGGGTGCTCGTAAGCAGTTGCCAAAAATTGAAGAACTGGAAAAGTTCTGGCAAGAGCAACTGTTTGAAATGGTTGAATCCGGTAAGGTTGTTAAGTTTGAAGGCGCTGTAACTGACATCGACGGTAACGTGCGTAACACCACTATTCACCGTGTTGGTAACTTTAACCTGACTGCCGATGGTAAGTATGTGGTTTACAACCCAGAACTGGGCCTGATCCAGGAGTTGTCACAGCAGCCTGAAGGTTACCAGGTAGCGCCTATCGCCAAGTGGGAAGGTGCTTCAAGCGGTGCTGAGAAATTGTACATCGATCCAGCCCGTGGCACTCTGCTGAACATCTTCACTCAGAAAGCAAGCTTTGAAGATCGTTTGGAAGCCGGTGGCCCAATTGGTTACATCATTATCGGCCTGCTGGCTCTGGGTATCCTGATTGGTCTTGAGCGTCTGCTGACTCTGACTCTGGTTGGCACCAAAGTTAATGCTCAGCGTAAGAACATCGCCAATCCAGGTAACAACGCTCTGGGTCGTATCCTGAAAGTTTATCAGGATAACAAAGATGTTGACGTTGAAACCCTGGAACTCAAACTGGACGAAGCGATTCTGAAGGAAACTCCAGCTCTGGAAGCCCGCATTTCCATCATTAAGGTTCTGGCGGCTATCGCACCTATGATGGGTCTGCTCGGTACAGTAACCGGTATGATTGCTACCTTCCAAAGCATCCAGCTGTTCGGTACTGGCGATCCAAAACTGATGGCTGGTGGTATCTCCATGGCTCTGGTAACCACTGTACAAGGTCTGATTGCGGCTCTGCCTCTGATGCTGGTTCACGCTATTGTTGTGGCTCGCAGCAAGTCAATTGTACAAACTCTGGAAGAACAAAGCGCTGGTATCATTGCTGAACACGCAGAGAAGAGGGCTGACTAATGATGCTATTCCTGATGGATGTCTGGGATTCCGTCAGGGGCTTCATGGCCACCGGGGGCGACGTCCTCTGGCTTGTTGCGGGTGTACTTTTCCTGATGTGGGTTTTGATGTTGGAGCGTTACTGGTATCTGAATTGGATATCACCTAAACAGCACCTCGACATCATTGCCGCATGGGATGCCAGAGAGGAAACTACCTCTTGGTATGCACACCGCATCCGTGAAGCTTGGGTATCCCAAGCGAAGCAAGATATGAATGCACGTATGCTGATCATTAAGACCCTGGTGGCAATTTGCCCCATGATAGGTCTGCTCGGTACTGTGACCGGTATGATTTCAGTGTTCGATGTGATGGCAGTTCAGGGGACGAGTAATGCTCGTTTGATGGCGGCTGGTATCTCAATGGCAACCATGCCTACCATGGCAGGTATGGTTGCGGCACTCTCAGGGGTATTTTTCAGTACCCGTTTGGATGCCAAAATGAGGATCAGCTTAGAAAAGCTAAAAGACAGCATGCCGCACCACTAGAGAGAGATTGAACATGGCTCGTAAAAAGCATTCCAATGTAGATGAGGAAGCACAGATCGATATGACCCCGATGCTGGACATCGTGTTCATCATGCTGATCTTCTTCATCGTGACTACATCATTCGTGAAGCCATCTGGTCTGGATTACAACAAACCACCAGCGGCCCAAGCGACCAAGAAGCCTTCGGCAAACATCTTTATTGGCGTCAGCAAGACCGGCGTCATCATGATGGAAAACCGTCAGGTGGATATTGAGCGCGTGACAGCAAACGTAGAACGTATGTTGGCCGAAGCTCCAGAAGCATCAGTGCTTATTCAGGCGGATAAAGAGGCCCAACATGGTCTGGTTGTCAAAGTGCTGGATCAAGTCAAGGCTGCTGGTATCGACAAGATAGCTGTATCTGCGGGGAACGACTGATATGTTGAGAGCACTAGTATCTATCATTATTGGTGCTACTGTAACTTTCGGCTTGTTTTGGTTTATGGCATTCCTGGTAGGTGGCGGCGCACAGCGCGCCGACACCACAGCTGAGACTCCGGTGATTGAAATCACCATGGACAGACAGGATTCCAAGGCACAGAACAAACCGAGGGTAGTACCTAAGCCACCACCACCACCGGAGCAGCCACCAAAGCCTGACACAACACCACCGGACACGTCGTCTAACATCGACACCTCTATGTCCTTTAACATGGGTGGTGTGGCAGCAGGTGGTCCAAGCACAGGTTTTAAGCTGGGCAATATGATGACCCGTGATGGTGATGCAACTCCTATCGTGCGTATCGAACCACAGTATCCTATTGCTGCGGCTCGCGACGGTAAGGAAGGTTGGGTGCAGTTGCGCTTTACTATCAACGAACTTGGCGGTGTAGACGATGTCGAGGTTATCGAGGCAGAGCCTAAGCGCCTGTTCGATAAAGAGGCAATTCGTGCGCTTAAGAAGTGGAAATATAAGCCTAAAATTGTTGATGGTAAGCCCATGAAACAACCAGGCATGACGGTTCAATTGGACTTTAAACTGGATAAAGGAGGTAAGTGATGCGTCAAGTGAATAAGCTTGCCAGCGCTTTATTGCTGTCCTTGTCTGCCGGCTTGGTATTGGCACCAGTAGCCAATGCCGCCGAAAAATGTCCAATGGAACTGCGCCAGTCAAAAGCTGTGGGCGAAAGCGCTGCCAAGAAAGTACAGAAGTCCTTTCAGTCCTATACCGACGGTAAGTTGGATGAAGCGATAGCCATTTTGCTGGAAGCCAACCCCAAGGGTGAGTTCGATAAAGCTTATGTCGATCGTATGCTGGGTAACTTCTATGCCGAAAAAGGCCAGATGGGAACCGCGATCAAATACCTCAAGAGTGCCGTAGACGCGGATATTCTCGGTGGCACTGATCATGCCGGTACCATGAAGCTTTATGCGGACTTGCTGTTGCAGGAAAAGAAATTCAAGGAAGCCATTAGTTATTATTACAAGTGGATGGATTTCTCCTGTAAGAAGGATGACTCTTCGGTCTATCGTCGCATAGGCGTAGCCTATACCGAGCTGAAAGAGTGGGATAAGGTTCTGTCAGTCGCTGACCAGGGACTATCTCATGCCACTTCGCCTGATAAAGGTCTTTATCAGATGAAGCTGACTGCTTACTTCAATAAGAAGCAGTACAAGGATGCGGTTAAGGTATTGGAAATCATGGTGCCTTTGTTCCAGGAGGACAAAACGCTGTGGGTCCAGTTGGCACAGTTTTATCTGCTGACTGAGGACTATACCAAGTCGCTTGCGACTTACGATTTGTCCTACCGCAATGGTTACCTCGATACCGCTGGCAACGTAACGCGCTATACCCAGTTATTGGCTCAGAACGGTTCTCCTTACCGCGCAGCTAAGGTGTTTGAAAAGCACCTCAAAGAAGGGCTCATTGAGACCAACGAGAAAAACTTGAGTATCCTGGCGGGTTTCTACCATAACGCCAAGGAACTGAAGGAAGCTGCCGAGTACTATGGTAAAGCAGCCGCGGTCAGTAATGATGGTAAGCTGTACCTGAAACAGGGGCGTTTGTTGGCTCTGGATCAGAAATACAGCGAAGCTATTCCTGTGCTGCAGAAGTCTGTCGAAGCCGGTTTGGATAATCCCGGTGAGGCGCACTTTGAACTGGCTCTGGCTCATCTGAGTCTGAAACAGTACAAGTCAGCCTACAAGGAAGCCAAGTTGGCTGCCAATGACAAGAAGACCGAGCGCAGTGCCAAGAGCTACATTGCTTATATTGAAGAAAAGGCACGGATCCACAAGATCACGCTGTAATTCATCAGATAAGCGAAGCTAATAAAAAGAAGCCACCCCCGGGTGGCTTCTTTTTTACTGTAGTCTTTCCAATACGATATGTTGATGAGGGTCAGACTCGATTTTTTTGCACAGTGCTTCGGTGCTGTTGAATAAGGTTTCAATTTTGTGCTCTTTGCTCGGGTGGCAAATACAAGCAATCAGTTTGTAGTTGTGCATCAAGCTTTTATCTTTGCCATATTTGGACTTGAACTCAGAAATTTGTTCTTCTATGCGCTTGGCTACTATGGCAGTGCCCTCAGCATCTATATTGAACAGCCCCAAGGCAAAGTGTTCCTTATCCAATCTGGCGATTAAATCTGTTGCCCGTTTCAGAGTATTTTGAATTTCATTGGTAAAGAGTTCCAACAGATGGGGTTGGTCGCTGCTTTCATGTATATTGGGGCACAGATAGAGCAGGGCTAAACTCTGGTTTTCCCTTAAGTGTCTGTGCCATTCCCTGTGAAAGACTTCCATGAAATAGGTTTGGTTATAGACGCCGGTTTCTGGATCCCTGAATCCGGAGTTGCGAAATGAGTAGATCATGGTGCGACTCCAAAAACGTATCTAATTCCAGTATAGAAAACTCCAGCGACAGCAGAGATAAACGGAGACATATAATATGAAAAAGGCAGTGCTGGCTTTCAGCATAGGTATCGCGCTTGCAGGATGCGATGACAATTCAGTCACCTCCAAGGCTAACTCTGATAGCACACAGACACAGGTTCAGGCGGAAGTCTCTGCGGCTTCCCAGTATCAGGCTTTGGTTGAGAGTTTCTTTAAAGAATATCTAAAACTTGAGCCACTGGATGCCACTTTCATCGGGGTTAACGATTACAACGGGGTTTTTGGCAATAATCTGACCGAAGAATACTTGAAAGCCCGCCACGACTTTAACAGTGGCTATTTGCAGCAGGCCAGGAAGATAGACAGAAGCCAACTACCTGCTGATTTGCAACTCAGCTACGATCTCTTTGTCTATGACCGTAACATGGCCCTGACCGCAGAAACCTTCCCAAGCCGCTTCCTGCCGATGAATCAGTTTTACAGTACCATGATCACCATGGTGCAATTGGGCAGCGGTGAAAGTGCGCAGCCGTTTGCCACGGTTCAGGACTATCTCAACTGGGAATCAAGGGTTGATGGCTTTATCGAATGGTTGGCATTAGCCGAGCAGAGAATGCAGGAAGGCATGGCCAGCACGGTCGTGTTGCCAAGAGTGTTGGTGGAGCGAATGATCCCCCAATTCAAGGCACAACAGGTGGAAAAGGTCGAAGACAGTGTCTTCTACGCTCCCATAGCTAAGCTTCCCGAAGACTTCAGTGAAGAAGATAAGGCGAAGCTGACCGCGCAATACCAAAGCATGATTAAGGATAAGCTGCTGCCGGCGATGGCGAAAATCGAGCAGTTCCTAAGCCAGACCTACCTGCCAGCGGCCCGTGCAACGGACGGTTGGTGGGGATTACCCAATGGCAAGCAGTGGTATCAGCATCTTGCCAATATGCATACCACAACCGACAAGTCGGTTGATGAAATACATCAAACCGGTCTCAACGAAGTGGCTCGTATTCTGTCGGAGATGGACAAGGTTCGCCAGCAAGTCGGATTTGACGGTGACCTCAAGGCTTTTTTCGCCAGTCTTTCCTCTGAATCGCAATACTTTTTCGATGAACGTCAGGGGCTTATCGATGGCTATATGCAGCTTAAAGACAAGATTAATGCTGTGTTGCCCAGTTATTTTAATGTCAAACCCAAGGCCGATTATGTCGTCAAGCCGGTGGAAGGTTTCCGCGAACAATCCGCCGCGGGCGCTTCCTATGAAGCTCCTGCCGTCGACGGCAGTCGTCCCGGAGTGTTTTATATCAATACCTTTAATCTCAAGGCTCAGCCAAAGTGGGGCATGACCACTCTGTCGTTGCATGAGGCGGCTCCCGGACATCATTTCCAGATTGCCATCAAACAGGAACTGACCGGTGTGCCTGAGTTCCAGCGTTTCAGTGGTTATACCGCTTTCGAAGAAGGTTGGGCATTGTACGCCGAGTATCTGGGGATTGAGATGGGGCTGTTTACCGACCCTTACCAGTACTTTGGCAAACTGTCAGACGAAATGCTCAGGGCCATGCGCCTGGTGGTGGATACGGGCTTGCACGCCAAAGGCTGGAGCCGCGAACAGGCCATCCAGTACATGAAGGATAATTCGCCTATGGCCGAGTCTGATATTGTGGCCGAAGTGGAGCGTTATATGGCCATTCCCGGCCAGGCTCTGTCCTACAAGGTGGGGCAATTGAAGATATTGGAACTCAGGGCCCATGCAGAAAAGGAATTGGGCGAGAAGTTTGATCTCAAGGCGTTCCACGATCAAATCCTGACCTCGGGCTCCTTGCCTATGGCGGTCATGGAACAAAAGATAGAACGTTGGATTGCTTCTCTGCGTTGATTGCCCCTGAAGCTTGTTCACGGGCCATCACTGTCCCTATACTGGCTTGGTGCAGTTTAGGGACGGTCGTTGGGCGCCCACAGATATCCAATAACTTTAAGGAGCTTTACCATGGTTCAAGCCACTGCCAGACACTTGTTGGTCGATACCGAGGAGCAGTGCCAGGCACTGAAACAACAAATCCTCGAAGGGGCTGATTTCGCCGAACTGGCCAAACGCCACTCCTCCTGTCCATCCGGGGCTCAAGGGGGCGATTTGGGTTCCTTCGGGCCGGGCATGATGGTCCGCGAGTTCGATGAAGTGGTGTTCAGTGCCCCACTGAATCAGGTTCAGGGACCGGTCAAAACCCAGTTTGGTTACCACTTGCTGGAAGTGACCAGCAGAGGGTAAAGTCAAAACGGCAGCTAAGCTGCCGTTTTTTTTATGGGAGAAGACAAAGTGGAAGTGGAACTCTATACCGACAGGTTGAGGTTGCGTAATCTCAGGGAGACAGACAAGCCCGACTTTATCCGATTGCATCTCGATGAGTCGGTAAACCGCTTGGTGCGCGACATTGAACCCCTGGCCGTGATTGAGGAAAAATTCAATCAAAGGCACTTACCCTGGTACTACGAATCGGGACTTTGGCTGACCTTGGTGATAGAGACCCTGGATGGCCGGTTTGTCGGTTACACGGGCTTCCATTGCGAAGATGGCGTATCAAAGCGTGCCGAAGTGGGCTATTTATTGGCACCGGAAGCCCAGGGCCAAGGGTTTGCCACCGAAGCAACCCGGGCCGTGATTGACTGGGGCCGCAATGTGTACGGGGTACACAAATTTATCGCCTGGTGTGCCGCAGATAACCTTGGTTCCAGAAGAGTGTTGGAAAAGTGTGGTTTTCAGCTGGAAGGGTTACTGAAGCAACATACGCTTATCGGGGGCCAATGGCATGATGACTGTATTTACGGCCTGTTGGCCTGATACTATTTCCTGCCGCCGGTCATGAACTGCTGGTATAATGCCACCCAATTTCTGCAACCTATGGAGTCCTCGCGTGAGCGAATCAATCCAAACCTTGTCCCTGCATGCCGGGGATGACTATATTGAACTGTATAAGGTATTGAAAGCACAGGGCATGTGCAGTGATGGTGGCCTGGCAAAGCACGTGATAGCCGAGGGTTTGGTCAGCGTCAATGGCGAGGTGGAAACCCGCAAACGTAAAAAACTGCTGCCCGGTGATGTGGTCAGTTTCCAGGGACAAACAGTGCAAATCGTTGCTGCGTAAGAGGAAAGTCAGAATGCAATTTCCGGATGATGATAACGGTCAAATGTTGGCAGCCATGCAAGAGGCCGGCATAGATTTAAGCCAGCCCCTTGAAGTGGATTTTTTTCTGGTATTTGATGATCAGCGCGATGCCGAATCGGCATTGGAAGATTTGAGCCAGTCTGAGGCACAGGGTGAGCTGGAGCTGAATTTCAGCGATGAGCTGGAAAAGTGGGAACTGATAGTCACCATCAATATGGTGCCTGAATACGATGCTTTGGTTGCCAAGGAAACCGAGCTCAACACATTTGCCGCTGAATATGATGGCATGACCGACGGTTGGGGTGTGATGCAGCATCAGGAAGGTGATGACGAATTCATGGATGATGAGGATGACGACCACGAATGTGGCGACCATTGCCATCACTGAGTTGTCTTGAACCTGGCCACCTTTCGGGGTGGCTTTTTCTTGCCCTGACCGCAGTGACCTTCGACTGCTGCATCACAGGCTTACAGGTCGGTGTGCCGACCATCCCCGGAGTTTGATACGTACCCATGGATTTTCAACTGACCCTGGAAATGGCCGCTTTACTGGTGGCGGCGGCAACCCTGGCCGGTTTTATCGATGCCATCGCCGGCGGTGGCGGACTGTTGACCATACCGGCGTTGATGTGGGCCGGATTGCCGCCAACAGCGGCGCTGGCGACCAATAAACTGCAGGCCTGTGGTGGCAGCTTTTTCGCCAGTCTGTATTTTGTCCGTAAGGGTATGGTGGATCTCGCTGCACTTAAAATGTCCATTTTGGCGGCCTTTGTCGGTTCCGCATGTGGCACCATAGCAGTGCAACTGATAGATGCAGGCATTCTGGCGCGGGTGTTGCCGTTTCTTATGTTGGCCATAGGTGCTTACTTTCTGTTTTCAAAAAAGATCTCAGAAGAGGACCGTCATCAAGTGCTGACACCGGCGCTGTTTGCCATGACCGCAGCACTTGGGGTAGGGTTCTACGATGGCTTCTTTGGGCCCGGCACCGGCAGCTTCTTTGCACTGGCATTTGTGTCCCTGGCCGGTTTTGGCCTGGCCAAGGCCACCGCTCACGCCAAGGTGCTTAATTTTGCCACCAACATTGCCTCGCTGTTGTGCTTTGCGCTCGGTGGCAAGGTGGTGTGGATGCTGGGATTGATGATGCTCGGTGGCCAGGCCCTGGGAGCCTCTCTGGGATCGAGACTGGTTGTCACCAAGGGGACCCGCATTATCAAGCCATTGGTGGTGTGTATGTCGGTTGCCATGAGCATCAAGTTGTTGGCCAGCCAATACCAGTGGAGTTTCTGAGCCGGCGCAGCCTGTTTTTTGCCCTTTAGATCGATAGCCGCAGTTTCACCCGATAGGGACATCCAGATGAAATTTATCCATACCTCAGATTGGCATATTGGCCGGCAACTCCATAATGAATCGCTGCTTGATGAACAAGCATTGATGCTGCAGCAGATTGCCTCACTGGCCGCTGAGCACGGGGTGGATGCCCTGGTGGTGGCAGGTGACATCTACGACAGGGCCATTCCGCCTGCCAATGCCGTGGCCCTGCTCAACCGCTTTCTCGACACCCTGCTGCTGGAGCTCAAAATACCCGTCATCATGATCGCCGGAAACCATGACAGCCACGAGCGTCTTGGTTTCGGCGCCAGGCAGATGAGTGGCAGCGGACTGCACATTTGTGGGCCGCTGGAGCGTCATATCAAGCCCGTCAGAATAGAAAGTGATTCCGGCGCCGCCCTGTTTTATCCCATTCCCTATGCCGAACCCGCCATGGTGCGCCAGTTGTTTGAGGTTGAGCTCAGCAGCCATCAAGACGCCATGGCCCTGCTGCTCGATGAGGTGCTGGGGCAAGACGGCGACGGACTGCCCAAGGTTGTGGTGGCCCACTGTTTCCTCGATGGTGGCAGCGGCTCAGACTCAGAGCGACCGCTCAGCATAGGCGGGGCCGATCGTATCGACCCAATGCTGTTCAGTGCTTTTGATTACGCCGCCCTGGGACATTTGCACGGGCCACAATTTAAAGGCGCCCCCCATGTGCGCTATTCGGGCTCACCGCTTAAATACTCCTTCAGCGAGCAGCACCAGAACAAGTCCGTGACCCTGGTGGGATTGCAAGCGGGGCAACCTGCTGTCATTGAGCTGTTGCCGCTGACTCCCAGACGCGATGTGCGCATTATTGAAGGTTATTTGCAACAGTTGCTGGAACAGGCACCAACCGATCCCGGCCGTGAAGACTATCTCATGGTGCGCCTGCTTGATACCCAGGCGCTGCTTGATCCCATGGGCAAACTCAGAAGTCATTATCCCAATGTGCTGCACCTTGAACGCACCGGACTGATGGCCAGGCAGGCCAGTGGTGACGTGGAGCGGGATAGGGTGCAAAAGGGCGAACTGGAGATGTTCAGCGACTTTTTCGGCCAGGTCCAGGGCGAGCCCATGAGTGATGCGCAGCGGCAGCTGATGACCGAACTTATTGAAGCGCTCCACCGGGAGGAAAGTCGATGAGACCCCTGACACTTGAACTGTGCGCCTTTGGCCCCTTTGCTGACAGGCAAACTATCGACTTCAGCGTCCTCGGCAGTAACCCGCTGTTTCTGATCAACGGGCCCACGGGGGCTGGGAAAACCAGCATCCTGGATGCCATCTGTTTTGCACTCTACGGCAAGACCACGGGAAACGAACGTGAAGCCAGCCAGATGCGTTGCGATACCGCCGATGATGGTCTGCTGACCGAGGTCAGCTTTGAGTTTGAACTGGGCGACAGACGTTATTTGGTGCGCCGGATCCCGGAGCAGTTGCGGGCCAAAAGTCGCGGCGATGGCAGCACGGTGCAAAAGGCCGAGGCAGAACTATGCCGTATCCATACTGACGGACGCCGAGAGGTGCTGGTGGCCAGCAAGGTCAGCGATGCCACCAGTCTGATTGAGGAACTGACCGGGCTGGATGTGGACCAGTTCCGCCAGGTCATGGTCTTGCCCCAGGGTAAGTTTCGTGAGTTGTTGCTGGCCGACTCCAAGGAGCGGGAAAAGATTTTCAGCCAACTGTTCCAGACCCATGTGTATCGCCGTATTGAAGAGCGTCTGAAGCAGCAGGCGTTGGACATCAAGGGGCAAAAGCGGGATTTGGATTCGCGTCGCAGCGGCATACTGCAAACCGTGGGCCTTGAAAGTCAGAACGAACTGGATGCAGCCATTGTCGCCTTGACGCCCGAGCTGGCACAGGCAAAGCTGGTGCGGGACAACACAGCTTCGGCCATGGCCGAAGCGACCAGGTCATTCGACCAGGCCCAGGCCTTGGCTCAGGAATTTGCCCAGCTTAGCCTTTTGGGGCAGCAACTGACCATTGTAGAAGCTGGCCGCGAGCAGCTAACGGCCAAAGAAACGCAACTGACCCTGGCACGCCAGGCCGAAAAATTGATGCCGCTCAAGCGTCAGTTGCTGCAGCGGCAGCAGGAAAATCAGGAAGCCGCGCAGCAACAGCAAAGTGCGCTTGAAGCACGGGCTTTGGCCGAGCAAGCACTGGTGCGCGCGAACGAGGCGGCCTCCAGGCTGCCCGAAGTGGATGCACAAAAACAAACACTGCTGGCGGAACAGCAGCAGTTGCAGGATTGGCAACCGAGAATGGCCGCCCTTGAGGACATAGAGGGGCAGTTGGCGCAGGCCGGTAGCCAACTGGAGTCGGCCCGCGGGCAGCAACAACAGGGGCTGCAAGAGCTGGCACGCTTGGAAGCGTCCCGACAAGCCATGCTTGAGTCCGTGAGCCCATTGGAGGCCAAGGCGAGCTTACAGGTGGAATTGACCGAACAGTTGGCGCGCCAGGACGTGATTCTGGAGCGGGTCCGGCAATTGGACGCTCTGGCGGGCCAGCAACAGACGCTCCATCGGCAACTCGGCGATCTCGAAAAACAGGGCCTGGAATCCAAGGCCGCCAAAGAACAGACCGAAAATCAGCGCAAAACCCTTGAGCTTGCCTGGCATACAGGTCAGGCCGCCATGTTGGCAAATGAACTCAAGCAAGGCAGTCCATGCCCGGTTTGTGGCAGCTGTAGCCACCCAAGCCCCGCGCAAACCGAGGTGCAACTGCCATCTCAGCAAGAGTTGGAGTCGGCCAGGCTGTTGGAGCAACATGCTCTGCAGCAATACCAGGAAACCCGCAGCAATTATGGCCACACCAAGTCCCGCTTAAAGGAGCTGGAACAGCAATTCAGGCAGTTGAGTGAACAGTTGGGGGAAGCCGCGGCCCAAGGCCTCGCCGCCCATGAACAGCATTTGCAATCGCTCAGGCAAGCCCTTGCCGATGCCAGCTCAGCCAGCGAGTCTCTACATAAACTCAGGGGCGATATTGCAAAGGCGGAGCAAGCCTGGCATACCCAGCGGCAGACAACCGAGCAGCTCGCCCGGCAGGCGGAAGAGGCCAATCAGCGGTTCATCCAACTTACTGAAAACAGGAAGGCAACCCTGGCGGCCATGCCCAAGGCACTTGCCGAACTGGAGCATCCCCGAGCCCTCAGCGGCCGGTTGGAGGCAATCGATACCTTGTTGATGTCCATTGCCACTGAGCAGCAAGGCTTGTTGCTGGCTCGTGACCAGGCTTCCAATGAGTTGGCGCGGGCAAAAGGTGCGGTTCAGGATACGGCGCAGCAATCTCAACGTGCCGCAAGCCGCCTGGCAGAGGCCGATGCTGAGTTTTCCCGGGCGCTGCAATCCTCCGGTTTTGCCGATACAGCTGCCCTTGAGGGCGCATGGCGCAGTGAGGCACAGCAACAGTCTCTTGAGCAGGAAATTCAGGACTGGCACAGGCAAAGGCACAGTCTCAGGGAACAGTTGGCGGCCCAGCAACGTAAATTGCAGGAGCGGCAAGCACCGGATCTGGATGCCCTGACGGCCCAAAAATCGGCTGCCGACGCTCGCTTTCAGCAATCCGATGAGCAATGGCTGCGGCTCAATGGGCGCATGCAGGAGCTCGGCAATGCCGCCAGACAATTGCAGCAGGAAGCGGACAGCGCCAGGGCACTCGACGCGCAATATGCCCTGGTGGGAACCCTGGCCGATGTGGCCAACGGCAACAGCCAGAGCAAACTCAGTCTGCAACGCTTTGTCTTGAGCGTGCTGCTCGATGATGTGCTGCGAGAGGCCAGTCAGCGCCTGCAACTGATGAGTAAGGGCCGGTACCGTTTGCTGCGCAAGGAAGACAGGGCCAAGGGAAACAAGGCGTCGGGACTGGAGCTGGAAGTGGAAGACGCCTACAGCGGCAAGGTGAGGGCGGTGGCAACCCTCAGTGGCGGCGAAAGCTTTATGGCGGCGTTGTCTCTGGCGCTGGGCTTGTCCGATGTGGTTCAGGCCTACGCCGGGGGGATAAAACTCGACACCCTGTTTATCGACGAAGGTTTCGGCAGTCTGGATCAGGAGTCGCTGGAGATGGCTATTCGGACCCTGATGGATCTGCAGGCCAGCGGTCGTATGATTGGCGTCATTTCCCACGTGTCGGAAATGAAGGAGCAGTTGCAGACCCGTATTGATGTGCTCAAGTCCGCCGCCGGCAGTGAAATTAGACTGCATCTGCCCTAGGGCAAGTTATAAATTACAGTTGTGTTGCTGTAAAAATTTGGTATAACAGTTTTTTGGAACTGTGCTACGCGTAGTTTTTATCACTGGAATTTATTCGCCACCAAGCCGAACCAAACGGGGATATTCAGGGTTGCAGACAGAATTTGCTATAAAAAACAATTTGCTGCTCGAACGTCTTGTTGCTTTGCCGCCACTGCACAAGCGTTTGATGCTGGCTTTGAGCCTGTTGATGGGCGTGGCGCTGCTGTCCCCGGTAGGCCCGACCCAGGTCAGTGGCCGTATTCCCGTGCATTTGGATATCGAATCTCTGGTACCTGATATCTCCAGCGCGCCCTTGCCGGCGCAGACATTGGACCATACCCCTGCGTTTGCACGTACCATAGTCTCGGGTGACACCCTCAGCGGTCTGTTTTCCAAGGCGGGTATCGATCAGCAAACCATGTACAAGGTGCTGGAGGCCGATCTTAACATTCTGGCCTTGGATACCCTGATGCCGGGCAACCGCATCAGTTTCTGGACCGACGAACAGGGCCAGCTGCAAAAGCTGCAACTCTGGTTTAACGCCGCCCGTCAGGTGGTGTTCAATCGATACGAAGACGGCAGTTTCAGTGTCGATGAAGTCGAGATTGAGGGTGACTGGCAACAGCGCATTGTCAGCGGTGAAATCCACGGCTCTTTTTATGTATCGGCCCAGCGTATGGGACTGGGTGCAGCCGAGATCCAGAAAGTGGAAACCCTGCTGAAGGAGAAGCTCAATTTTGCCCGGGACCTGCGTGCCGGTGATAGCTTTTCCGTACTGCTCAATGATCAATTCGTGGAAGGCGAATCCACAGGTAACAGCCAAATCCTCGGGATCAGCATCGACAGTGGTCGCAGTCATATCACAGCGTTCCAGCATTCCGATGGCAACTTCTACGACCAGCAGGGTCAGAGCCTGGCCAGGGCCTTCCAGCGCATTCCGCTGACAAAGCAGTACAAACTGACTTCGCACTACAATCCGAAACGTAAGAATCCGGTCACCGGCCATGTAGCGCCACACAACGGTACCGATTATGCGACGCCCATAGGCACCAAGGTGGTGGCACCGGGGGATGGTGTGGTCGTGATGGTGACAGATCACCAGTTTGCCGGGAAATACATAGTCATAGAGCACGGTAACAAGTACCGCACCCGTTATCTGCATCTGTCAAAGGCGCTGGTGCACAAGGGACAACGCGTCAGCCGTGGCCAGGTGATAGCGCTGTCCGGCAATACCGGCCGTTCAACCGGGCCACACCTGCACTATGAATTCCACGTCAACGGCAAACCGGTTGACCCCATGAAAGCCAATATTCCCATGGCCAGCCAACTGAGCGCCAAAGAGCTGGCCCAGTTCAGTTCTCTGGTGCGGGAGCGGCAGGCATTGATGCGTTTGGGATAAGAGTTTCGGCCATTGTTTCGCCATAAAAAAGCAGCCTGTTGGCTGCTTTTTTTATGCAAAGATCCGGGTTCAGCTGGCCTTGTTGCGCCTGGCGTACTTGAGGGCACACTGGCACAGACCACCACGGCGGGCCGCGCAGCCTGAGCAGGGGGAGGCTTTGAAAGGCTTAAGAGCAAAACTGCGGGCACTGGTTGCGGGGGTAAGACACAGGATTGTCGGCGCCGGATCATTGGCCGCAATTGAAATGCGACTGGCCTGTTTCAGATATTTGCGGGCGGCCTTTGTGCTGTCGCAGCCCTGGGTCAGCAGCTCTGCCATCCAGGTCTGTTTCAGTTCCTTCACCTTATGCTTGCGGGCTTTGCCAATCAGGGTAGTCGCCTTGTTGCGCACGGCCTTTCTGGCATGCTTTTTACAAAGCTTTTTGATGATTTTGCTGAGTTTGGCCATGAAAACAACCCGGCTGCTTGGATTGGGTTGAATTCTAAATGAAAACCATTATCAGTCAAGTTTTGTTGCTGAATACGCGGAACAGGTCACAGGATTAAAAAGGTGATTGGTTGGCGTCGATGGCGGTCAGCAGCAGCCTGAGATCGAATTCCAATTGATGATAGTCCGGCTCCATGTGGCAGCAGAGCTGGTAAAAGGCCTTGTTGTGCTCTTTTTCCCTGAGGTGCGCCAGTTCGTGCACCACCACCATGCGCAGCAAGGGCTCCGGTGCCTGCTTGAGGCGCCCGGCAATACGGATCTCATGTTTGGCCTTGAGCTTTTGCCCTTGAACCCGGGACACGAAACTGTGCAGACCCAGGGCCTGATGTTTGAGGGTGAGCTTATCGTCGAAGCAGATCCGGGCTATGGGGGGGGACTTTTTCATAAAGCGGCTTTTCAGCGCCTGGGTGTAATCGTACAGTGCCTTATCGCTGCGGATCTCGTGTTCGGCACTGTAGCGACGGCCCAATACCTGACCCAGTTTATTATCCGCCAGCAAGTCTGATACTTGCCGGCGAATACTGTCGCTGTAATGGGCTAGATAGGGCAGGGATTGCATCGGCTCAGAGCTTGCCGTAGATGCGGCCGTTAATGTAGGCGTAGGCGGCCTCGAACGCCGGCAGTTGGAAGCGTTTCAGATCCAGCGCATCGTAATCCACCTGGGGCGGGTTGCGCTTGAGCTGTTCCTTGATGCTGACAGGAGACAACAGGGTCACGGGTAATCCAGCCAGCTGAATGGCGGCCTCAAGCTTAAAGCTGGTGGCACTGCCTGCCAGCTTGCCTTTTTGCTCGCGACTGATGATGACCAGGTGTTCCACCTTGTAGTCTTCCATCAGCTTTTTGAAGGCAAAATGGAACTCACTGATGGCCTCCTGGGTTTCGGATGCCGAGACAGTGAAGGACTGTTTGCGGCACTCCGGTACATTGAAGGTATCACCTTCATTACTCAGCAGACTGATAATGGCTTCGCTGCCCTTGAGTTCAACGCCACATACTTTCATGTTACACCTATTAATAAATTGATTTTAAACTGGAATTCTGTCGGCATCAGGCTGCCGGTGTTTTGCGTTTGACCATGGGCGCATCACCCACATCCACGCCGGAAATAAAGCGTTTGTCCCGCTTGGGCGCGGTTTTTGGCGCGTTGGTCTTGGCTGGACGTTTGCTTTTGGGTTTGGCCGTTGCAGCCGGCTTGCTGCGGGACGGCTTTTTCGGCGCCAATCCCTTGAACTTGGGCTCCAGTCCCTCCAGGGTGCTGAAATCAAATTCACGGCGCAGCAGTTTTTGTACCGCCAGGAAATTGTCCCAATCCTTGGGGCCCACCAGGGAAATCGCATCGCCCTGGTTACCGGCACGACCGGTGCGGCCGATGCGATGCACATATTCTTCGGCAAACTTGGGCATGTCGAAGTTAATCACCAGGGACACATTGAGCAGATCCAGACCGCGGGAAGCCAGATCTGTGGTCACCAGCACCTGCTGCTGACCGCGGCTGAACTGATCCATGATCTGGTTGCGCTGGTTTTGGCGCAACTCACCGGACAGGGCCGCAGCCTTGATGTCCTTGGACTGCAACAGCTGTGACAGGCGCTCGGTATCACTGCGGGTGGCGGTAAAGATGATGGCCTGCTTATGGGGATGGCTCTCGAGCAGCTTAAGCAGCAGGGCTTCCTTGTGGTCAAGGTGATCGGCAAGGAAAATCTGCTCACTGATATCCTTGTGACCACTGTGGACCGCATCTATGGCCAGATGCTCGGGATTGTTGAGCAATTCGGCCGCCAGCGCATGGATCTCGTTGTGATCCAGGGTGGCGGAAAACATCAGGGTTTGACGCCGTCTGTGGTCAGCGGCGGCATGGATGGCCCTGAGCTGGGGTGCAAAGCCAAGATCCAACATACGGTCTGCTTCATCCAGGATCAGCAGCTCCAGACCATTGAGAAACAGATGACGCTGGGCCAGATGATCGGCAATGCGTCCGGGGGTGGCGACTATAAAATGCGGTTCCTTTGCCAGTGCCTTGGCCTGATCGTTGAAGTTTTCCCCACCCAGAATGCTGGCAGCCCGGTACTGGGTATTGGCCACCAAGAGCCTGAGTTGGGCATAAACCTGATTGGCCAGTTCCCTGGTCGGCAGCAGGATCAACACCCGCGGATCTTTCTTGCTCAGTGCCCGGGTCGCTATGACCCTTTGCAACGCCGGCAGCAAAAATGCCAGGGTTTTCCCCGAACCCGTCTTGGATGAGGCCATCAAGTCTTTGCCGGCGAGGGCGATGGGCAAGGCCCCGGCCTGGACGGCTGTGGGGGTTTCTATCCCCATGTGTTTCAGGCTCTGCAGCAGACGCTTGTCGAGGGAAAAATCACTAAATTGCAAAGGAAGGGCTCCGTTGGCGTGCGCTTTTGGCACGGGTAAAAATTTCAGCCGGACATTATACCCTCAAGTTGGCGCCCCGGCCACGAACTTTATGAGCCCCGTCGGACAAAAGTCTGCCGGTGAACATCGGCTTTGCCTGAGCTAATTGCTTGCTGTCGTGGCCGTTTTCATGCGCCCGCCAAGCTGTTAACCTTGATGGGATTCAGGCAATTCGCGCCGGAGTTGCCACCTGAGCGGTATCACAAAAGGACGTAGCATATGACCCCAAAGCCAGGCCCCAACAGCACCAGCAAGCATACAAGCTCCAAGCCCCCCACCATAGGGCTGGCATTGGGCAGCGGTGCCGCCAAGGGCTGGGCCCACATTGGGGTTCTGAAGGCCTTGTTGGCACTGGGGGTGAAGCCCGATAAGGTGGCCGGTTGTTCGGTCGGTGCCCTGGTGGGGGCGGCCTATGCCAATGGCCGCTTGCAGGAATTGGATAATTGGGTCAGTGGATTTTCCAGCTGGGATGTCCTTGGGCTGATGGATTTAAGCTGGCGCCGCGGTGGCATTATCGGCGGCGAGCGGGTGTTTGATGTGTTGCAATCACACATTGGCGACTTGCAGATTGAGGCCCTTGCCATTCCTTTTGCGGCCGTGGCCACGGATCTCTACAGCGGCCAGGAAATCTGGATCCGCGCCGGCGATTTGCGCCAGGCGGTGCGGGCTTCCTGCTCCATGCCCGGCATTTTGCCGCCGGTGCGCCTGGGGGAGCGTTGGCTGGTGGATGGTGCCGTAGTCAATCCTGTGCCCGTGTCTGTGTGCCGCGCCATGGATGTGGATGTGGTTATTGCAGTCGATCTCAGTGGTCACAGGCGCCAACGCAATGCGGAATTTCCGATTGAGATCCGCAGCGAGACCTCGTCGGCGCTGGAGCAGTCCCGGGCCCTGGAATCCCAGGGCAATGGCTTTATGGATTTGCTCGCCCGCGGCAAGGAATACGTCTCCAGTCTCAGCGACAAATTTGCCCTTGGAAATAACTCCGATCCCGGCATGTGGGCGGTGATGTCGCAGTCCATGGAAATCCTCGAACAAAGACACAAGCGGGCCCGCTTGATGGGGGATCCGCCCGATGTCTGCCTGCTGCCCAAGGTCAATGATATAGGCACCATGGAGTTCCATCGAGCCAGGGAAGCCATTGCCGCCGGTGAGGCCGCGGTCATGGCGTCGGCACATTTGATTGAAGCAGCCCTGGGCCGATAAGCAAGCATTTTAAATTCAAATACTTGCAGCTGATATTTTTGTCGGAAGCAGTCTTAAAGGGCGGCTTTCCTACCCGTGGGATTCGGCTCGGTCAAGGGCTTGGAAGCGAAAATATCGCTTATTTTTGCCTGTGACAACAGGCGTTTTCTTACATGATCCAGATCAAGGTATTGTCATTCACTTTGCCGCTTAATACGCAACATATTGTGTTTGTGCCTATATAAAGCACTAGATGATGTGGTGCATATTTCAACAGAGCCAAGAGGGAATGAAGATGCCGGTCGTGATAAAGAGGGATGGTTGCCAAGCCCCGTTTGATGAAACCCGTATCCGTGATGCCGTGATGGCGGCCTCTGCCCATGAGGGGATTGAGGACGTGGACTACGCCGCCACAGTGGCGGCAGTGGTGCATGCCGGTGTCAGTCACCTGCAGCAGGTGCACATCCACGAGCTGCAGTTGGCGGTGGAAAACTGTCTGATGGAAGGCCCCTACAAGGAGGTCGCCCGCCATTATATTGAGTACCGTCACGACAGGGACGTGTGCCGCGAGGCCAGCAGCAGACTCAATCAGGAGATCCGCTCACTGGTGGAGCAGACCAACGCCGCCCTGTTGCATGAAAATGCCAACAAGGACTCCAAGGTCATCCCTACCCAAAGGGACCTGCTGGCCGGCATCATAGCCAAGCACTATGCCAAGCGCCATATTCTGCCCAAGGATGTGGTGGCCGCCCACGAGGCCGGTGATATTCATTATCATGATCTTGATTACGCACCATTTTTCCCCATGTTCAACTGTATGCTCATCGATCTGGAGGGCATGCTGACCCGGGGCTTCAAAATGGGCAATGCCGAGATTGAGACTCCAAAATCCATTTCCACCGCCACGGCGGTAACGGCGCAAATCATAGCCCAGGTGGCAAGCCATATTTATGGTGGCACCACAATCAACCGCATCGATGAAGTGCTGGCGCCCTTTGTGGCCAAGAGCTACGAGAAGCATTACCAAACCGCGCTGACCTGGGGTGTCAAGGATGCCAAGGATTACGCCATCGCCCTGACAGAGAAAGAGTGCCACGACGCATTCCAGTCCCTGGAGTACGAGGTCAATACCCTGCACACCGCCAATGGCCAAACCCCGTTTGTCACCTTTGGCTTTGGCCTCGGAACCCGCTGGGAATCACGGTTAATCCAACAGTCAATCCTGCAGGTGCGGCTCGAAGGCCTGGGACGTAATCGCAAGACGGCGGTATTCCCCAAACTGGTATTTGCCATTCGCGATGGGATTAACCACAAGGCCGGCGATTGCAACTATGACATCAAGCAACTGGCGCTGAAGTGTGCATCCCAGCGCATGTATCCCGACATCCTCAATTACGAGCAGGTGGAGAAGGTGACCGGCTCCTTTAAAACTCCCATGGGCTGTCGCAGTTTCCTCGGGGTTTATGTGGAAAATGGTGAGCTCAAACACGAAGGCCGTAATAACCTGGGGGTAGTCAGCCTCAACCTGCCCCGAATTGCCTTGCTGGCCAAGGGCGATGAGAGTGAATTTTTCCGCCTGCTGGATGAACGTCTGGCCACGGCGAGGACGGCACTCGACACCCGTATCGAGCGTTTGCAGGGGGTCAAGGCCAGGGTTGCGCCGATCCTCTATATGGAAGGCGCCTGCGGCGTCAGGCTCAAGGCCGATGATGATATCGCGCCTATTTTCAAAAACGGCCGCGCCTCAATATCCCTTGGCTATATTGGTCTGCATGAAACCATCAATGCCCTCTATGGCACCGAAGAGCACCTTTACGATTCGGCCCGGCTGCGGCAAAAGGCGCTCGACATAGTGGCTCATATGCAGGCGGCCACCAAGCGCTGGAAGGCCGAAACCGGTTATGGCTTCAGTCTCTACAGCACTCCCAGCGAGAGCCTGTGCAGCCGTTTTGCCAAGATAGATGCCAGTGAGTTTGGGGTGATCCCCGGTGTCACCGACAAGGGGTATTACACCAACAGTTTCCACCTCGATGTGGAAAAGAAGGTCACGCCCTACGACAAGATTGATTTCGAGGCGCCATATCCACTGCTGGCCACCGGGGGCTTCATTTGTTACGGCGAATACCCCAACATGCAGCACAACCTGGAAGCGTTGGAGAACGTGTGGGACTACAGCTATAGCCGGGTACCTTACTATGGCACCAACACGCCCATCGATGAATGTTACGACTGCGGCTTTACCGGCGAGTTTTCCTGTACCAGCAAGGGTTTCGTCTGCCCCTCCTGTGGCAACCATGAACCGAGCCGGGTATCTGTGACCCGTCGGGTCTGCGGTTACCTTGGCAGCCCGGACGCCAGGCCGTTTAACCATGGCAAGCAGGAAGAGGTTAAACGCCGGGTCAAACACCTTTAATCCTGAACCACAAGGGGCGCTTTGGCGCCCCCGAGGGCGCACAGATGAACTTCCACAAATACTATCCGCTCGATGTGGTCAATGGTCCGGGTACCCGGGTGACGCTGTTTGTGGCCGGCTGCGAACACCAGTGCCGCGGTTGCTATAACCAGTCCACCTGGGATCTGCGCAGCGGGCAGGTGTTCGATAAGGCCATGGCCGATACCCTGATCCACGATCTCAACGACACGCGAATCCCTCGCCGGGGCCTCAGCCTATCCGGTGGCGATCCCCTGCATCCGGCCAATCTGGCCGCCGTTGGCGCCTTGTTGCAGCGGGTGCAGCGGGAATGCCCGGGCAAGGATGTCTGGCTCTGGACCGGCTATGTCCATGAAAACCTGAGTGACGCACAGCGCGCTGTGGTCGAGCTGGTGGACGTGCTGGTGGATGGCCCCTTTGTGCAGGAGTTGCTGTCACCGGGATTGCCCTGGCGCGGCAGCAGCAACCAGCGGGTGTTGACCCTCAAGCCAAATAATTCACGCCAGGCAGGCGCTTCGCTGTTATAATGCCTCCCTTGGCACCACGCAGGTGCATTAAGGTATTGAATAGGTAACAGCATGAATTTGAAACAAGAACTGCATGAGCTTAACGATAAGCTCGATAAATTCCGCCGCAAGCTCGCCGCTGCCGAGCAGCGGGGCGATCAGCATGTGGTAGCGCAGTTCAAGCAGGAAATGGCGGCCCTGACTAAACGCATCGCCAGTGTCAAACAGCAACAAACCCGGGAACTGGGCAAACAGGCCGGTGAAGTCAAGGATTTGCCGTTCAGGCGCGCCATCACCAAGGCCGAGCAGGCCGACATGGGTAAGCTGAAAAAGTCGGTCAAGGGACTGGTGGTGGTTCATCCCATGACGGCCCTGGGAAGGCAGATGGGCCTGACCGAGGTGACGGGTTTTGCACCCAAACCTTTCTGATATCCCAGTTATCCACTTGGGTATTCCTGTACCAGCCAAAAGTGCTTAGAATAGGGCTCCCGAGGCGCCGCAGTTGTCGGCGCCGTCTGTTTTGTCAGGGATTTCAGCTGTCTCATGGAATGAGAGCTGTCGTGAAGGTTGAAACATGTCGATAAAATACGTCGCCACTTCCAAATTGCCTACCCCTTGGGGCATCTTTGCCATGCACGGTTTTGAAGATACCGAGACCGGCAAGGAACATGTGGCGCTGACTTACGGTGAGCTGGACGCCAAGACCCCGGTGCTGGGGCGGATCCACTCCGAATGTCTTACCGGGGATGCCCTGTTCAGCCTGCGCTGTGACTGTGGTTTCCAATTGCAGACCGCCATGCAAAACATTGCCGAAGCCGGTTGTGGTTTTATCCTTTATCTGCGTCAGGAAGGGCGTGGTATAGGCTTGCTCAACAAGATCCGCGCCTATGAGTTGCAGGATCAGGGTGCCAATACCGTCGAAGCCAATGAGCGTCTGGGCTTTGCGGCCGATATGCGTAAATATGACATGATAGCCCCCATGCTGGCCCATATAGGTGTCACCCAGGTGCGTTTGATGACCAATAATCCGCGCAAGGTCAAGGCTATGCAGGATGTGGGCATGGACGTGGTGGAGCGGGTGCCGTTGCAGGTGGGTAAGAACCGTTATAACGAGGCCTACCTCAAGACCAAATCCGATGCCCTGGGGCATATGATGTCCGAGGTCCATTTTAACGATGACCATCAGGACTGAATGTGTTTCAGTGCTCACATATGAATAAAAATCAGCGCCTTATGGCGCTGATTTTTTATAGGGTCCGGGCTAAGCTCCCTTGCCCCGTCGGGCTGCTTTCAGCTGCTCCCCCGTCAGCGCAAGCAGCCTGGCATTTAGCTCGGTCAATTCACGCCCAAGCTGTTCTCGTCTGTGTTCGGCACTGTCCGAGTGGTTGCCTCTGAGCTGCTGTAATTCTTTGTTTAACTCCTGCAGGCGAACCTTAAGCTTGGCAATTTGTTGCTCGAGGGGATCCTGGTGTTCCTGTTGACGGTTTAGTTCAGAGGTGGCCTCACGGCTGGCACCAAAGGCTTCGGCAATATTCAGGGCCCGGACCAGGTCTTTGCTTGGCTCACTTGCCTGATTGAGCCTGGATGCAGGCACCACGCCAGGCAGGGCGGACGCAGGGGAAATCAACATGGCCATGACACAACCCTTTCTTGGACTCCAATATCAGGTTATCGGCCAATCGGGTGCCTGGCTTTAGCTGCGTTTGCCCCAGATATCGGCGTTGACAGCGCCGCTGACATACTCCTGCTTGGTGGTGCTTTTACCGGCAGGCGCCTCTTTGTCGGCCGGTTTGGCCTTGGCTATGTGTTTTGTTTGAGCAGTGTGTTTCGTTTGGGCCGGGTGTTTCGTTTGCGCTGAGTGTGCTTCAACCCTGGCCATCGGGACCGGCTGGCCGTGACACTCAAGGTACAAATGCTCGACTTTTTCCCTGGCCCAGGGGGTGCGACGTAAAAAAGTCAGACTGGATTTGATGCTGGGATCCTGGCTGAAGCAGCGTATGGCAATGCGCTGTGCCAGAGCAGGCCAACCGAGCTCAGCTACCAGATACTCCAGAATGTGTTTGAGTGTCAGGCCGTGAAGTGGATTTTTGGGTTGTTCGGACATGTGGGCTCTGTTTGACGGGCCGGTGGGCAAAACCTGATTGTAACCCGCCGGGGCAACAAAAAACAAAGGCCGGCATTGCCGACCTTTGTGCGTGCTGCCAGCCTCAGGCTTTTTCGGCCACTTCAACCGCCTTGCCCTTGGTGGTCAATAACAGACCGCCCGCCACAGTAACAGCGATAATGATGCCTGCCACGGTGGAGAGGGTCATGGGCAGACCGGCACCCAGGGTGGCGGAGTTGAGCAGGAAGGTCACCACCACAGTGGTCATAAAGGTAGCCGGCACAGTACAGATCCAGTGCAGCTTGTTATGACGCATCAGATAAGCGGAAGCAGTCCAGAGCATAAGTACGGCGGTGGCTTGGTTGGCCACACCGAAATAGCGCCAAATCACCCCGAAGTCCACCTGCGTCAGTATGGCGCCGACCACGAACAGGGGAATAGCCAGCAGCAGACGCTTGCCCAGCTCATTTTGTGGCAGATTGAAGAACTCTGACAGGATCAGACGGGCAGAGCGGAATGCGGTATCACCCGAGGTGATTGGCAGCACTATCACACCCAGTACCGCCATAAAGCCACCTATGGTACCCAGCAGACCGGTGGACGCTTCATAGACCACGTTGGCAGGATTGCCGGCCATGCCGCTGGCGAGGCCTTCAACACCGCCGAAGAACGACAGGGCAATGGCACACCAGATCAGGGCGATTATGCCTTCACCTATCATGGCGCCGAAGAACACGAAGCGGCCATTGGATTCATTTTCCATGCAGCGGGCCATCAAAGGTGATTGGGTGGCATGGAAGCCGGAAATGGCGCCACAGGCAATGGTGATAAAGAGGGCCGGCCACAGTGGCATATCCTTGGGATTGAGGTTGGTCAGGAAGTCAGACGCCTGAACACCTGGCAGCAAACTGTGTTCGGTCGAGACCAGCAGGGCTATGGTCAGTCCCACGGACATAAACAGTAGCAGGGCGCCGAAGAAGGGATAGAGGCGACCTATGATCTTGTCTACCGGGACTATGGTGGCTACCAGGTAGTAAACGAAGATCACGCCAACGAAGATGCTGATATCGGCACCGGTCAACTTGGCCAGCAGGCCCGCAGGTGCGGAAATAAATACTACGCCCACCAACAGCAAGAGTATGGTGGCAAAGACATTCATGAAGTGCTTGGCTTTCTTGCCCAGGTATTTGCCCGCCAGATTGGGTACCGATTGGCCCCCATTGCGTACCGACAGCATGCCGGAAAAATAATCGTGCACCGCACCGGCAAAAATACAGCCTATGACTATCCACAACATGGCGGCAGGGCCATAGAGCGCACCCAGGATAGGGCCAAAAATCGGACCCACGCCGGCAATGTTAAGCAGTTGAATAAGGTATACCTTGCCCTTGGACATGGGCACGTAGTCAACCCCGTCGGTTTGGGTAAAGGCCGGTGTTTGCCGTTTGGCATTGATCCCGAACACCTTCTCCACGAAGGTGCCGTAAATCACGTAGCCGCCTATGAGCAGGCCAACGCAGAGTAGGAACCAGGTCATTGCTTCTCTCCTTCTTTTTTCAGTACTGGCAGTTTATGGGAAGGAAAGCCACCCTGGTGGTGATTTTGACCGAGCGGTCAAATGGAAAGGTTGAGCGGTTATCTGCCGGCGTCAGTGGTTCAGTGAAATCCGAAATACTGCTTGAGTTCTTTAAGATAGCGCCTGGATACCGGCACCCTGGCACCGCTGCGGGTTATGACTTCGGCGCCGCCATCCTGCAACTCTATCTCGGCGATGGCAGCAGGCGCCACCAGATACTGGCGATGACAGAAGATGAGCCGGGTTTTTTCCTCCAGCAGTTTGAGGGTCATCTGGGTATGCACCAGGCCATTGGTCGTCGCCACGTGAACGCCGCCAACGTCGCTGAAAATAAATTCCACATCAGAGATGGGCACGACCTTGAGGCGGTTGCCACTGAAGCAGGGCAGGTGGGTGAGTTCGGCCGGGGTAACGGGCCCGAGATCTTTGGGGGCCAAGTCCTGCCTGAGCCGTGCCAGGGTATGTTCCAGTCTGTCGGGATCTATGGGTTTGAGCAGGTAATCGAAGGCATGGTATTCGAAGGCCTTGATGGCGAACTCATCAAAGGCGGTGACAAACACTATCCTTGGCATGGTGCTTTTATCCAGCATTGCCAGCAGTTCCATGCCACTTATCCTTGGCATTTGGATATCCAGAAACACCAATTGCGGCTTGAGTTCGTTGATGGCCTGCATGGCCTCAATGGCATTACCTACCTGAGCAAGAATAAGGATATCCGGCGACTTGGCCAGCAGTTCGGCCAGCGCCTCCCGGGCGTAGGGTTCGTCATCAACCAGGATGCAGGAAATCACGACTCTTTCTCCGTCAGTGGCAGGGTGATGGTCACCCGGGTATATTCGTCGGCCCGGCAGTCTACCTTTACCCCATATTGGTTACCGAATTGATTCTGGATCCGTTTATGCACCAGGTTCATGCCCAGGCCCTCGCTGCTTTCCTTGGCTTGATAGAGGCCGGCATTGTCGGTCACTTCCAGCACCAATATACCTGCTTCAGCCTTACCGGTAACCTGGATCCTGCCTTGTTCCAGCAGCTGGGAGGTGCCATGTTTGACCGCATTTTCTATGATGGGCTGCAGGGTAAAAGCCGGCAATTTTTGCTGCATCAGTTCCACCGGGATGCGGATATCGACACTGAGTTTGTCGATAAAGCGCGCTCTTTCAATGCCCAGATAGGCTTCTATGTGCTCAAGCTCATCGGCCAGCGACACCAGATCCGGGCTGCGTTTGAGATTGATGCGTAAAAACTGCGATAACTGCTGCAGCAGACTTCTGGCCTTGTCGGGATTGCGGCGAATGATGGCGCCTATGGTATTGAGTGCATTGAACAGGAAATGCGGATTGACCTGGGCTTGCAGTAATTTGAGTTCGGTCTGGGTCAGCAGGATTTTCTGCTGTTCCACCCGGCCATAAAGTATCTGGTTGGACAGCAGCCTGGCTATCCCTTCACCCAGGGTGCGGTTGATGTTGAGAAACAGTTTGTTTTTCGGTTCGTACAACTTGATGGTGCCTATTACCTCAGTATCACTGCGCAAGGGGATCACCAGGCTGGACCCCAGACGGCATTGGGGCGAGATGGAACAGGCGTAGGGCAATTCAACGCCATCGGCGAACATCACCTTGTTGTCCTGTATCGCCTCCAGGGTGATTTTCGAGGCGATTGGCGTCCCGGGAATATGGTGATCGGCCCCAATGCCGATAAAAGCCAGCAGTTTTTCCCTGTCTGTGATGGCCACAGCGCCGACATTGGTTTCCTCAATGACGATTTGCGCCACCTCGGCGCTGGTGCGCTCGTTAAATCCCTGGGAGAGTAAACCGACACTGCGCTCGGCAATTTTAAGTGCCTTGGTGGAAAAGCTCGACGACAGTTTGTCGAACATGGCCTTCTGATCTTTGAGCATGCTCATAAAGAGGGCCGCCCCCATGGAGTTGACCAGCAACATGGGCGGTGCAATCTGCTGGACCAGTGCCCAGGCGTCCTCAAAGGGCTTGGCCACTATCAGTATGATCAGCATTTGCATGATTTCAGCGTAAAAAGTTGCCAGGCCCGCCACCAGAGGATGATAGCTGAGTTCCGGTTTACCCAGTCGCCTCAGGGTGAGACTCAGCAGTCCCGCCGAAAGGCCCTCCAGTGTCGTTGACAGGGCACAGGCCACGTCGGTAAATCCACCCATGCTGTAGCGGTGCAGACCACCGGTAAGCCCCACCGCCAGCCCGGTCACCGGACCACCGAGCAAGCCACCCAGGACTGCACCCATGGCGCGGGTGTTGGCAATCGCCCCATGGGTTTGTTCGCCAAAATAGGTGGCCATGATGCAGAAGGTCGAAAAAATTAGATAGATGATGATCTTATGGGGGAGCCTGGGGGAGCTTTCGGTCAAGACCTTGAACAATGGGGTCTTGCTGGCCAGATAGACGAATACCAGATAAAGGCACATCTGCTGCGTTAAAAGCAGGATAAGCGGCATGCAACTGCTCTCCAAAAGCTCCGGCCCAAAGCGACGTCACAGGGATAAGACGCAGACTTAAGGCTGAAGGCGGGATGATTGCTGCTGACGCTGGCTGCAACAGCCAGGCTTCGCCGGCAACGTCCCCTTGGGTTAATCCAACTGTGTCTGATGGCAAGGATGTTAGCCCAGGCCCCGACAAGGCTCAAGCGGCTTACTTTCGCGGTTTCATGCACTTTAACGTGCTAAAAGATTGGCGGGTGTGAGCTGTGAACCGGGTGAAAAGGCAGGCTGTCGGCTGACAGCCTGGTCTTGGCAATCACAAATGATCGTCTTTACGGCGCTGCAATATATGGCCTTGCTCGCCCGAACTCTTGTCATAAAACTCTTTGATAAGGATCCTGAGCAATTTGGATTTGGCTATGCCCGACTCCTTGGCTATCTCATCCAGCTGGGCGATGCTGGCTTCGGTTAGGGTAAAGGTGGCATGACGATATGACTTGGTCGTCATCTTATCCAGGCCGCGCTTTGGCGGCTTGGATTTCTGACCCGCCAACAGGGTCGGTTTACCGGATGCATAATTGTTGGCATCAGCGATAAAGTCTTCCACCGAAATCTTGCTGCGGTCGACTTTGGGTTTCTTGCGTTTAAGGTCAGTTAAGCTCATAGCGATTTTCTGGTGGTATGGCGAGCAGTTCATCTGCGATGGCGCGAATTTCTTCCGCTGCCTTGCCATCGGGTTCGATTTCGAGGACGGAGGAACCGCTCTCTTCGCTGTCGTCGTAAATATTACGGCTGAAGGTGACTGAGTCCAGTACCCGCAGCCCGAAGGACTGTACCACTTCCTTGGCTTCCAGAATGCGTTTTCCCTGGGTTGGCAGGGCTGGACACTGAGTCAAAACCACGGTTGCCACCATCTTGGGGTTGACCATCTTACAGGTGGCCAGCATGTCTTCCATGTGGGGCAGGGTCTTGAGATCCCGACGTTTGGGACGCAGCGGTACCACCACATAGGTGGCCACCGACATGGCGGCACGCATCGCCAGGTTGTCCTGACCACCACAGTCGACTATCACATAATCGAAACGCTCATTCAGACTGAGCAAATCATTACGGATTTTGCCGTACAGCTGAATACAGTTGATTTGTGGCAAATCGGCAGCGTTGTTACGGGCCTGGATCCAGTCGGAAGTCGTGCGCTGGGGGTCGCAATCGACCATGAGCACGTTAGCATTGAATTTTTGTGTGATATGCACTGCGATATTTTGTGCCAGACAGCTCTTGCCGCTGCCACCTTTTTCACCGCCCACAAGCAGAATCATTTCTGGATCTCCAAATGCCTGTCATTTTTGTGTAAGTATAGAACAATATTGGGAAAATCCCTCTGGGTTCCGTCAGATTAGCTGCAGCGCAACATGGAAACTTTGCGAATTACGCTCGGAGCAGCGGCATACCTGTCCCTGAACTGTGTTTTCTTTGTCGCTGCCCGGATTGAAGACCACTTCCACCAGATCACCCATGGCGAAAGGACGGCGATACTCAAACAGCACGCCACGACGGGCCAGATCAATACAAATGCCATCGTCTGTGTGCACAACCCCGGCCCTGTCGGTCCAGCGCAGCAGAATGCGTTCGGCTTCCAAGTCTACCCTGAGCGAGCCACGACGCTCTTCGAAATCCTTTGGATTGTCATCCATTGCACAAGTCTCCAGCGATTAGATAAAAAACACTTAAAAATTAGCATAATTGCTTTTGCTAAGAATACCAATGACCAATTGAGTGGCATACGGAAAAACATCCGTAAAACGGGACAGAGTTGGCAAATTGACGGGGGAAGGGAATATGTTCTGTGGTGGGAAAAAGAAAAGGGGCCTAAGCCCCTTTACGAAAAACAAAAATGTCAGCCCGGACGACCATCAACCCTGGGGGCCATCAACATGGGGCCGTAATAGAAGATAAACAGGCCAAAGGCCACCAGCCACAACATGCCAGACAAGAATAACAGCGGCAGATAGGCTTCCGGAATAAGATTGGCCAAAGGACGGATCACACTGGCGGCGATCATAAAGCCAAATGCGGCGCTCATGGGGACCGGAGGCGTCAGGGTGCGGCCGGTATGACCCAGAGACACCCGAGCCATCATGGCCAGGATCATGCTGCCCATGCCGCCAACTGTGACCAGATGCAAGCCGGCAGACACCTCAGGCTTGGCGGCCATCAGCAGCAACCCCAGCGGAATGGCAACAAAACTCAGGTGCAGGGACCAGAGCAGAGGCACGCTGAAGCTGTGTCGCCAGCCCCAACGGGACCAACGTACCAGCAAGACCAGGCCGGCCAGCACGGCGACTACCTGAGTCAACAAAGCCACTCCGACAAACAGGCTGACGATAAGCGTCAACATCAGCACCACTGCAGCAACATCCAACGCCGGTACCGCCTGGGTTCTTTGCCATTGGGTTGCCCGTTCGGTGAAGAAGGGGATAACCCGTCCGCCCAGCAGTGACACCACCATAATCACCACCATGGCAGCGCCCTTGAGCGCCAATTGCGCCAGCTGCGGGTTCTGCTCCATCAAGGCCACGTGACTCATGCCGTTGAAGAAGGTCAGCAGCAGCAATATGGGCACAAATACCAGATTGCGCCATTGTTTCACCTTGAGCACGGCCATTGCCATAAAGGCGGCGGCCGTCAGCAGGAATCCCATGTCCAGTATCATGGCGGCAAGAGGCGGTAGCAGACTGCCATCAAGCAGCAGCAATCTCGGGGCAAGCCAGAGGACAAACAGCGCGATAAGGGGCCATCCCTTGAGGCCGGGAACCCCGGTCCAGTTTTGCACCGCCGTCAGCAGAAAACCGACTATGATGGCGCAGACAAAACCGAACAGCATTTCGTGGCCGTGCCACCACAGCAGATTGCCGTGGGGAGACAGGGTCATCCAACCGCTGAATTGCAGCAACCACAAGAGCAGGGCCAGCATGCTGAACAGGCTGCCGAACAGAAAGAAGGGTCTGAAGCCGAGGCGGAACAGGGCCGGTTTGAATTGCTTGGCGACGGGTTCATCAATATTGATCATGGCGCACCTTGGAAGAGGAACTGAGTTGGCCGCCATTATAAGGTGTATTTAAATGGCATGTAACAGTGGCGGCGGCGAATGATAAAAAAAACCGCCCTGGTGGGCGGTTTCTGTGACTCAGCTCGCGCTTCAGCGCTTCAGCGCTTCAGCGCTTCGTTCAGCAGGGGGCGCATGATCTTGACCAACTGGGTGGTGGCCTTGGGGGAGCCGGCCACTATGTTGCCTGACAGCAGGTAGTTATGGCCACCGGTAAAGTCGGTGACAGTGCCACCGGCTTCGCGGCAGATAAGATCGCCCGCAGCAATATCCCAGGGCTTGAGGCCCAGCTCAAAGTAACCATCCATACGACCGGCAGCCACATAAGCCAGATCCAGGGCGGCAGAGCCTGCGCGGCGCAGATCGGCACACTGGCTGAATACTTCGTTCAGTATGGCCATGTAGGATTCAGTGTGTTGACGGGATTTGAATGGGAAGCCGGTGGCAATGATGGCATTGTTCAGATCGTTGCCATTGCCGACGCGGATACGGAAGTCGTTGACCTTGGCACCGCGGCCACGGACCGCGCTGAACAGCTCTTCGCGAACTGGATCATAAACCACGGCGACTTCGGTTTTACCCTTGTACTGCAAAGCGATGGAGACGGCGAAATGGGGGATACCACGCACGAAGTTGGTGGTGCCATCCAGAGGATCGACAATCCAGACATAGTCTTTGTTTTCACCGCGGTCTTCACCCTTTTCCTCACCAACTATGGTGTGGTCTGGGTAAGATTTGCGGATCTGATAGATAATCGCTGCTTCTGCTTCCTTGTCTACACTGGTAACGAAATCGTTCACCCCTTTCACACTCACCTCAACGCGGTCGAGTTCGGTGTAGGCACGCATAATAGTTTGGCCGGCGGCGCGAGCGGCGCGCACGGCGATGGTCAGCATCGGATGCATTGCAATCCCCTGGATGTTAAAGAACGAAAAATAAGCGGCGCGTATTATAGCCGATCCACGGGGTATATCAATTACAGATTTTCATATAAGGTTTTGCCACCCCCTATGTTAAACTCGCGCTCTGTGTTTTATGAATTAAATTAAGTCGTTTCATGCTGAGCAATATTCGCGTCATTCTTGTGGGCACCTCCCATCCGGGCAACATCGGTTCCACTGCCAGGGCCATGAAAACCATGGGGCTGAGCAATCTGTATCTGGCCGAGCCCAGGGTGGAGCCCGATGGTCAATCCGTGGCGCTGGCTGCTGGTGCTTGCGACATACTTAAGAACCTGGTCAAGGTGGACTCGCTGGCCGAAGCCATCAAGGATTGCTCCCTGGTGATAGCCACCAGCGCCCGCAGCCGCACCCTGGACTGGCCCATGCTCGATCCGCGCCAGGCCGGCGAAAAATTGGTTGCCGAAGCGAAATCAGGGCCCGTGGCCATAGTCTTTGGCCGTGAAAATCATGGCCTCAGCAACGAAGAGCTGCAGCAGTGCAACTATCATGTGTTTATTCCCGCCAATCCCGAGTACAGCTCCCTTAATCTGGCGCAGGCGGTACAAATCATCTGTTACGAGACCCGGGTGGCGCATTTGGCTCAGGAAGCCGAGCCGCAGGAGATAGTGGAATATCCGCTGGTGGAAGATCAGGAGCGCTTTTTCGAGCACCTTGAAAAAACCTTGTTGTCCACCGGGTTTATTATCAAGAATCACCCCGGCCAGGTCATGGTTAAACTCAGACGTCTGTTCAGCCGGGCGCGGATAGAAAGTCAGGAAATGAATATTCTCCGGGGTATTCTGACTTCGATTGATCGTTGGGTTGAACCCAAAAAGTAGGAAGGTATATGGGCGTCATTTCCAGACTGAAAGAAGATATTGCCTCTATTTATCACAGGGATCCCGCGGCGCGTAATGCGTTTGAGATCCTGGTGAACTATCCCGGTATGCATGCCATTTGGTTGCATCGTATCAGCCATAAGCTGTGGAAGCGGGATTGGCGTTTCGTGGCGCGCACCCTGTCGACTTTTTCCCGCTGGCTAACCGGTGTCGAGATCCATCCGGGTGCCACCATTGGGCGGAGGTTTTTTATCGATCACGGTATGGGCATAGTGATAGGGGAGACCGCCGAGATTGGCGACGATTGTACCCTGTATCATGGCGTTACCCTGGGCGGCACCAGCTGGAATGCCGGCAAACGCCATCCCACCCTGGAAAATAACGTGGTGGTGGGGGCCGGCGCCAAGATCCTCGGTCCCATTACCATGCATCAGGGCGCCAGAGTCGGTTCCAATTCAGTGGTGGTAAAGGACGTTCCAGCCGATACCACAGTGGTGGGGATCCCGGGTCGCATAGTGACCACTCCCAGTCCCCAGTCAAAGGAAACCAGCGAAAGACGCAATGCCATGGCCAAGAAATATGGCTTTGATGCCTATGCTGTGGCACCGGACAATCCGGATCCTGTGGCCAATGCGATAGGCCAGATGCTGGACCATATGCATCTGATGGATTCCAAGGTTCAGGAGCTGTGTCAGGCAGTCCAGTCATTGGGAGGCAGTGTCTGTACCGAAAAGCTGCCTGAGCTGGATGTGGGCGAGTTCAGTGACGCCGAGATGGCTGCGGCAGAAAAGCGTCAGCATGCCATCGACGAATTCGATCCCATAATCTGAGGCGCCATGCGGATTAATTTGGCCATTAACGTTGAATAATGTGCCGAAAAAAGGTTAAATACCCCAGCCCGGCGCAGGGGTATTGTCGATGTGGGTTCGCTTAATACCTGACTGAATTAGTCGGATTTTTACTTGACTGAATTACTCGGGTATGTTGCAATACTCCCATATTTTATTGGGAGCTGTGGTAGTTATGAAACTTACGTCTAAAGGCCGCTATGCAGTAACAGCCATGCTGGATGTGGCAATCCATTCCGCATCCGGTCCTGTTCCCTTGGCCGATATCTCCGAGCGTCAGGGGATTTCGCTCTCTTATCTCGAACAACTTTTTGCCAAACTGCGCAAGCAGGGATTGGTGGCCAGTGTCCGTGGTCCGGGTGGTGGTTACCGTTTGGGCCTGGAGGCCTGGGAAATTTCCGTTGGCATGGTGGTCGCTGCGGTTGACGAGTCGGTTGATGCCACTCGCTGCCATGGCAAGGGCAACTGCCAGGGCGGCAGTCGTTGCCTGACCCATTCGCTGTGGGATGATTTGAGCAAACAGATTTCTGAATTTCTCAATGGCATCACTCTGGCCGGATTGATGCAGAAGCGCGATGTACAGTTTATTTCGGTCAAACAAGATAAGATCCAAATGGAGCACAGGGTATCGGCCTGAGCCTGACCCGTGTTGAATGTATTAAAAATAAAGCGTGTACGTTGTAAGTAGCCTCAGCTGAGACTGCGAAGTACGGAGTGTGTGATGAAGCTTCCTATCTATTTAGATTATGCCGCAACAACACCTGTTGATCCTCGGGTCGCAGAAAAGATGATGCAGTTTATGACTATGGACGGCGTGTTTGGTAACCCAGCCTCCCGTTCACACCGCTATGGCTGGCAGGCCGAAGAGGCGGTGGATATCGCCCGTGCCCAGGTGGCGGAACTGATCAATGCCGATCACCGCGAAATCGTGTTCACCTCCGGTGCCACCGAGTCAGACAACCTGGCCATCAAGGGTGTGGCTCATTTCTATAACAAGAAAGGCAAGCACATCATCACCAGCAAGACGGAACACAAAGCGGTACTGGATACCTGCCGTCAGCTGGAGCGTGAAGGTTTCGAGGTGACTTACCTTGAGCCGGCCGCAAACGGCATCATTCCCATGGAGCGTCTGGAAGCGGCCATGCGTCCCGACACCATTTTGCTGTCGCTGATGCACGTCAACAACGAAATCGGTGTGATCCATGATATTGATGCCATCGGCGAGCTGTGCCGCAGCAAGGGCATCATTTTCCACGTGGATGCCGCCCAAAGTGCCGGCAAACTGCCAATCGATGTGCAGAAGACCAAGGTGGACCTGATGTCCATTTCCGGTCACAAGATGTACGGCCCCAAGGGTATTGGTGCCCTGTATGTGCGCCGTAAGCCACGTATCCGTCTGGAATCCCAGATGCACGGCGGCGGTCATGAGCGCGGTATGCGCAGCGGTACCCTGGCGACCCACCAAATCGTTGGTCTGGGTGAGGCCGCGGCCATTGCCAAGGCCGAAATGGCGGAAGAAAATGCCCGTATCGCCCGACTGCGCGATCGCCTCTGGAATGGCATCAAGGACATAGACGAGACCTATATCAACGGTGATATGGAGCAGCGCTTCTGCGGTAACCTCAACGTCAGCTTCAACTTTGTTGAGGGTGAATCCCTGATGATGGCCCTGAAAGACTTGGCCGTATCATCCGGTTCCGCCTGTACCTCTGCCAGTCTCGAACCCTCCTATGTGCTGCGCGCACTGGGACTGAATGACGAGATGGCCCACAGCTCGATCCGTTTCTCTATCGGCCGCTTCACCACCGAGGAGGATATAGATTATGCAATTGAAATCATTCACAACTCTATCGGTAAGCTGAGAGAAATGTCACCGCTTTGGGAAATGTTCAAAGACGGTATCGACCTCAGTCAAGTGCAATGGGCACACCACTGATTAAGTGGTTCAAGAGAGATTTGGAGCAGTATCATGTCTTACAGTGAAAAAGTAATAGATCATTATGAGAATCCCCGTAACGTGGGTTCTTTCGACAAAAACGACCCGAACGTGGTGACAGGCATGGTGGGTGCGCCCGCCTGCGGCGACGTGATGAAGCTGCAGCTGAAGATTGATGCCAACGGCATTATCGAAGACGCCAAGTTCAAGACCTATGGCTGTGGCAGTGCCATTGCCTCCAGTTCGCTGGTGACCGAGTGGGTCAAGGGCAAGACCATAGAAGAGGCTGCGGCCATCAAGAACACCGATATTGCCGAAGAGTTGGCTCTGCCTCCGGTGAAAATCCACTGCTCTATCCTGGCAGAGGACGCCATCAAGGCGGCACTGGAAGACTACAAGTCCAAACACGGCAATTAATCCGGAGTCCCCATGGCGATTACTATGACGCCGGCCGCCAATGAAAGGGTAAAAGCCTTTCTGGCCAACAGGGGCAAGGGACTGGGGCTGCGCCTCGGTCTCAAGACCTCTGGTTGTTCCGGCATGGCCTATGTGTTGGAATTTGTTGATGATCTGAACCCTGACGATGAGCTGTACGAGATCGATGGCGTTAACATCATCATAGATGCCAAGAGTTTCATCTATTTGCAAGGCATTGAGCTGGACTTCGTCAAGGAAGGCCTCAACGAGGGCTTCAAGTTCAACAACCCCAATGCGAAAGGGGAATGCGGCTGCGGTGAAAGCTTCACCGTCTGATCCGAAGAAGGCGTATGAATTATTTCGAGCTGTTTAATTTCCCCGCTGCCTTTGAACTGGATACCCAGGCCTTGGCCGGCCGTTATCGTGAGCTGGCCAGTGCCGTCCATCCGGACAAGTTTGCCGGTGGCAGCGAGCAGGAAAAACTGCTCGCCGTCAGCCGCACCGCGATGATCAACGATGCCTTCCAGACCCTCAAAGACCCGGTACGCCGTGCAGAACACCTGCTGGTGCTCAAGGGCGTTGACATTCGTCATGAAATCCAAACGGTGCGGGACACCGCCTTTTTGATGCAGCAGATGGAATGGCGCGAAGCGCTGGAAGACATCAGCCACAGTGACGATCCCGGTCGTGAGATAGATGCGCTGCGCGACTCCTTCCGCGATTATTCAGCCGGGGTGACCGAGACTCTCAAGCGCCTGCTGGCAAGCAGTGTGGCCGATGATTGGCACCTGGCGGCGGATCAGCTGCGTAAACTCAAATTTATGAACAAGTTGCAAGCGGAGCTAGAACGGGCCGAAGACGCCCTGTTCGAATGACCCGCTTCAACCTGACGTCCAAGAACAAGTTGGAAATCTATGGCCCTTTTGCAGATTGCTGAGCCCGGACAAAGCGCCGCGCCACATCAACACAGACTCGCGGTCGGTATCGATCTGGGTACCACCAACTCCCTGGTTGCCGCCGTGCGCAGTGGCGAGCCGGCGACCCTGCCCGATGCCGAAGGCAGACATTCATTGCCGTCCATAGTGCGCTACACCGACGAAGGCGTTGAAGTGGGTTACCAGGCCGAGGCCGCCTCGGCCCAGGATCCGGCCAATACCATAGTGTCGGTCAAGCGTTTTATGGGGCGCAGTCTCAAGGATGTGCTGGCCGGTGAGCATAAGTTTCCCTATGACTTCGGCACCAGTGAACAGGGATTGCCCCTGTTCAATACCCCCCAGGGCATGGTCAATCCGGTGCAGGTGTCGGCAGAGATTTTGCGTCCGCTGATCCAAAGGGCTGAGCTGACCCTGGGTGGCAGTCTGGAAGGCGTGGTCATTACCGTACCTGCCTATTTTGATGACGCTCAGCGTCAGGGCACCAAGGATGCCGCCCAGTTGCTGGGCATGAAGGTGTTGCGCCTGCTCAATGAGCCCACGGCTGCGGCCATCGCCTATGGTCTGGACTCGGGTCAGGAAGGGGTGATTGCCGTATACGATCTCGGTGGTGGTACCTTCGATATTTCCATATTGCGCCTGAATAAAGGGGTGTTTGAAGTGCTCGCCACCGGCGGCGATTCGGCCCTTGGCGGTGACGATTTCGATCATCTGCTGGCCGCACACCTGGCGAACCAGTGGCAGCTGACGGATGACGGTGCCGTACTGGGCCGTAAACTGCTCATCGAGGCGCGCCGCGTCAAAGAGGCCCTGACCACAGATGCTGAGGTAGTTGCCAAGCTTGAACACCAGGGCCTGAGCTACAGCACGTCAGTGCAGGTTGAGACCTTCAACGAGCTTATCCGCGCCCTGGTGAAGAAAACCATCATGGCCTGTCGCCGCACCCTGCGCGATGCCGGTATCGAGGCCGCCGATGTATTGCAAACCGTGTTGGTGGGAGGTTCTACCCGGGTACCTTTGGTGCGCTCCGAGGTGGAGCAGTTCTTTGGCCAGGCGCCTTTGACCGGCATAGATCCCGACCGGGTGGTGGCCATAGGTGCCGCTATCCAGGCTGATATTCTGGTGGGGAACAAGCCTGATACCGACCTGTTGCTGCTGGATGTGATCCCCCTGTCTCTGGGGATCGAAACCATGGGCGGTCTGGTGGAGAAAATCGTGTCCCGCAATACCACCATCCCGGTGGCACGGGCCCAGGAATTTACCACCTTCAAGGATGGTCAAACCGCCATGGCCTTCCACGTGGTGCAGGGCGAACGTGAGCTGGTGGCCGATTGCCGCTCCCTGGCGCGCTTTACTCTCAAGGGCATACCGCCATTGGCGGCCGGTGCGGCTCACATCCGCGTCACCTTCCAGGTGGATGCCGATGGCCTGCTCAGCGTTACCGCCATGGAAAAGTCTTCCGGCGTGAAGGCCTCAATCCAGGTAAAGCCGTCATTTGGTCTGTCGGATACCGAAATTGCCACCATGCTCAAGGATTCCATGAAGCATGCCAAGGACGATATCAGCCGCCGTATGCTGGCGGAGCAGCAGGTGGAAGCCGCGCGGGTGCTGGAATCGTTGAACTCGGCACTGGCCAAGGACAAAGACCTGCTGGAACAAAGCGAATTGGACGCCATCCTCACTGCCATGGGTGTGCTTGCCGAAACAGCAAAAGGGGACGATGCCGACGCCATCAGCGCCGCTATCGCCCAAGTGGACGAGCAAACCCAGGAGTTTGCCGCCAAGCGTATGGACAACTCAATCCGCACCGCCCTCAAGGGGCAGTCGGTCGACACTATATAGGTAACAATCATGCCGCAAATCGTATTTCTGCCCCATGAAGAACTGTGCCCCGATGGCGCCGTGGTTCAGGCCGAAGTGGGTGAGAGCATTCTGGACGTGGCACTGCGCAGCGGGATCCAGATTGAGCACGCCTGTGAAAAGTCCTGTGCCTGTACCACCTGTCACGTCATAGTGCGTGAAGGCTTTAACGAGCTGGAACCTTCCGACGAGCTGGAAGATGACATGTTGGACAAGGCCTGGGGCCTGGAGCCCGAGAGCCGTCTTTCCTGTCAGGCCAGGGTGGTGGATGCGGACCTGGTGGTCGACATTCCCAAATACACCATCAATATGGTCAGCGAAGGCTAAGGCTGTTGCGATTTAAAAATCCCCGGTTAGCCGGGGATTTTTTTTGCCCAAGCCATTTGTCAGGGCGCCGGCAGTCTGCACCCCGCCAGCCTATTTCCCTCAAGTTAAATTCCGCGGTTTTTTCGGGGAATCGCCATAATTGCTGACACAGAAATCTCTCTTGTGTGCATTTCGCCGTCAGGGGCCAGTGAGCATGATTGCTTTTGGCTTCAGGCGGCGTATGATGCGCTCGTTTTCCTGATTGCCGGAGTTTTGAATGAAGATTGCGATTCTGTCGCAGGGCCCCACACTGTATTCCACCCGCCGTTTGGTGGAAGCCGCAGAGCAGCGGGGCCACGAGGTCAGGGTGATTAACCCGCTCGAATGTTATATGAACATCAATATGCGTCAGTCCAGCATCCATATCGGCGGTGAGGAATTACCCCAGTTTGATGCGGTGATCCCGCGTATCGGTGCGGCCATTACCTTCTATGGCTCCGCCGTATTGCGCCAGTTTGAAATGATGGGGGTGTATGCGGTCAACGAGTCGGTGGCCATTTCCCGCTCCCGTGACAAGTTGCGCTCCATGCAGCTGATGTCCCGCCGCGGCATAGGCTTGCCGATCACAGGTTTTGCCAACAAACCCAGCGATATTCCCGATCTTATCGATATGGTGGGGGGCGCGCCTTTGGTGATCAAACTGCTGGAGGGGACACAGGGTATAGGCGTGGTACTGGCGGAAACCCGCAAGGCGGCTGAAAGCGTCATCGAGGCCTTTATGGGTCTTAAAGCCAACATCATGGTGCAGGAGTACATTGGCGAAGCCAATGGTGCCGATATCCGCTGCTTTGTGCTGGGTGACAAGGTGGTGGCGGCCATGAAGCGCCAGGCGGCGCCGGGGGAGTTTCGCTCCAACCTTCACCGCGGCGGCACCGCCAGCCTGATAAGGCTGACACCGGAAGAACGCTCCATTGCGGTGCGGGCAGCCAAGACCATGGGGCTGAATGTGGCCGGGGTGGATTTGCTGCGTTCCAACCATGGCCCTGTGGTGATGGAGGTCAATTCGTCACCGGGCCTGGAAGGCATTGAAGGTGCCACAGGTAAGGATGTGGCCGGGGCCATTATCGCCTTTATTGAAAAGCAGGCCAGCAAAGGCAAGCCGGCTCAGGGCTGACAATCACCAGTCCTTTGATCGCTGTCAAATCAAAGTGTCGGTATTGGGGCTAGGCTTAGACTGCACACTTGGGCGTGCAGCCCGGCTTCGAACAAAAAGGATGTTGCCATGAAATACCTCTTGATACTTTGCTTGTTGCCTTCCCTGGCGCTGGCCCATGAAGGCCACGGTGGGGTAGGTCTGTTTCACCATCTGCTCGAACTATGGCCTGTGGTGCTTTTGCCGGCCCTGATGACCGCTTGGTGGCTGAAACGTCGCGATCGCTGAGCTTTATGACAGGACAGTGAACTCTTGGGGAGTTCGCTGTCTTTGTGCTCATAAAAGATAGGCTTTACCTTTTAAATCTCGTATAATCCGCGCGAATTTTTCCAACTTGCTCACAAAGGAAGCTAGTTATGGCGATCGAACGCACTTTTTCTATCATCAAGCCTGATGCTGTTGCCAAAAACCACATCGGTGCAATCTACAATCGTTTTGAATCTGCCGGTCTGAAGATCGTTGCAGCCAAAATGGTTCATCTGACCAAAGAGCAGGCTGAAGGTTTCTACGCTGAGCACAGCGAGCGTCCTTTCTTCGGTGCTCTGGTTTCTTTCATGACTTCTGGTCCTATCATGGTTCAGGTTCTGGAAGGTGAAAACGCCGTTCTGGCCAACCGTGAAATCATGGGTGCTACCAACCCAGCTCAAGCTGCCCGCGGTACTCTGCGCGCTGACTACGCTGACAGCATCGATGAGAACGCAGTACACGGTTCTGACGCCCTGGCTTCTGCCGAGCGCGAAATCGCTTACTTCTTCGCTGCCGACGAGCTGTGCCCACGCACTCGCTAATTCGGATCTGCGAATGAAAAAGGAGCCTCACGGCTCCTTTTTTTATGCTTGTACTTGGGTATTGAGACCCGGCCTTGCGTGTCCGGATCAGTGATTGAGCCTGAGCTCGTGTCTGTGCCCCATGTGGAAGTGGTCGGCGCAGGTCGCGCAGCGCTGCTCCGAAGGATCAGCCAGTAAACGATCCGCTTCAATGGGCTCTTCACAGTCGGCACACAGGCCATAGAGTCCCAAATCCAACTGACACCAGGCGGCGTCCAGGCGCAACAGGCGCTCGAACAATGGCGTTTCGCTCAGATGGAGATCTGTCAGGGTGTTGATGATATCGCTCAGTGGAGCCGTGGTCGCTATGGCGGCCACCTGCGGTAGTGACTGGTTACCAAGCTCTTCCCTGAGTGACGCTTCTAGCTGTGACAGTGCGTGTCTGATGTTTGGCATGCTCACGGCGGCACCTGTTATACCTTGATTGATGGATCTTCAGTCTAGTCTTGCTGCACAGGCAGACCATGATGCCGATCAAATACCTAGGTGATTTTACGGTTTTATCCGGCCTGATGCAGTTTTGCCTGTGCCGATTGCAACTCTGCCACTATGGCATCGGTGGTTTTATGGATCCGCAGCTCGCGGAACAGGGCATCGGCCTCGGGATATTGGCGGTTGAGATAACTGAACCACTGTTTGATACGGGCCGGATAATAGTCGCTCTTGTGACCACTGAGTTCCTGGGCCGTGTAGTCGAGCATCAACCCCAGGGTTTGCTCCCAATTGTAGGGTGAAACACAGTCCTTAATGGTGGCTGCCAGGTTGGGCAGGGATATTGCGCCCCGGCCAATCATGATGCTGTCACAGCCCGTGACCTGCATGCAGCGCTCGGCATCTTCACGGCTCCAGATTTCTCCGTTGGCTATGACAGGGATCGGCAGGCGTTCACGCACTTCGGTGATGTATTCCCAATAAGCCGGTGGCTTATAACCGTCAACCTTGCTGCGGGCGTGGATAGCCAGCTCGGTGGCGCCGGCCTCATAGACGGCGAGGGCGTTTTCCATAAACAGTGATTTGTCTTCATAGCCCAGGCGGATCTTGGCCGTCACCGGCTGCGTGTCGGGTACGGCATCGCGCATGGCCTTGACTATGTCGTGAATAAGCTCCGGATATTGCAGCAATACGGCACCGCCCTTACTGCGGTTGACCATTTTGGCGGGGCAGCCAAAGTTGGCATCCACCCCTTTGGAACCCAAGGCCACGGCCCGGGCGGCATTTTCAGCCATCCAACCCGGTTCCTGCCCCAGGATCTGCACCCTGACCGGCGTTCCGGCCCGGGTAGTACCGCCCTGCAGCAGTTCGGGACAAAGGCGGTAATAGACTTTCTCCGGCAGTAATTGATCCACCACGCGCACGAATTCGGTCACCAGCAAATCATAGGGATTGATGGCGGACAGTATTTCCCGCATCAGATGGTCAACCACCCCTTCCATCGGGGCCAGAATTATTCGCACTGCAGTGTCCTTGGAACTCGCTGCTAAAAGGGCGGGCATTTTACCGCGAGTTTCCATACCACTGAAGCACGATTTCTACTTCGCATTAAGCTCTTGATTAATCTGCACTTGCCAACTAAGGTGATCTTGCCTAACAGAGGGTGATTGGGAAAAGTGTGATTATTATCCCATGTTGCGCAATAAAATCATCGCTGCCGGGGTCTTTGTTTGCAGACCAACAAGGTAGCCGTTTTGTTGGTGACCCATAACAGCATCTACAAAAGAAGGAAGACAATTATGAGTTCAGTAAAGAAAACCGCAGTAGCAGTAGCCCTGGGTACCGTCGTTGTGGGTGCGGCATTTGCTGCCCAAGCCAACGCCAATCCCTTTGGCTTTGAGGAAATGCAGGCGGGTTACCAACTGGTTGGTGATGAAGGCAAGGGTGGCGAAGGTAAGGCCAAAGAAGGCAAATGCGGTGAAGCCAAATGCGGCGCCGACATGAAGGCCAAAGAAGGCAAGTGTGGCGAAGGCAAGAAGGCCAAAGAAGGCAAGTGCGGCGATGACATGAAAGCCAAAGAAGGCAAGTGCGGCGGCGACATGAAGGCCAAAGAAGGCAAGTGTGGCGATGACATGAAAGCCAAAGAAGGCAAGTGCGGCGGCGACATGAAAGCCAAAGAAGGCAAATGCGGTGAAGATATGAAGCGCAGTGCCGAAGGTATGGAGCACAGCATGGAAGGTAAGGCCGGTGCCGAAGCCAACAAAGCCAAGGCCAAAGAAGGTCATTGCGGCAGCGCCAAGAGCAAGGAAGGTCACTGCGGCGGCAAGCACTGATCTCCGGACGTTAAGCTTGGCAGAGGCCAGCCGCCTGGCTGGCCTTTTTATTGGCCGTCTTGTTATCGGTAAAAAAGGAGCAACAAATGTCCGAATGTGCCCTGGCGGGCCTGGGTCTGCGGCGGGAAATGCTTAACGAATTCTGCCTTGCGGTGCCGCAGGAGATAGATTTTTTTGAAGTGGCGCCGGAAAACTGGATGCCATTGGGGGGCAAGTTAGGGCGCCAGTTTCGTCAGCTGACCGAAAAACACCGCTTCTTCTGCCATGGACTGTCGCTTTCCATTGGCGGCCCCAATGAGCTGGACGTGGATTTTGTCAAACAGGTTAAAAGCTTCCTCGATTGGCACGGCATTGAGATTTACTCGGAGCACCTGAGCTACTGCTCCGGAAAGGGGCATATGTATGATCTGATGCCCATTCCCTTTACCTCAGATGCTGTGACGCACGTTGCCAAGCGGGTGCGTCAGGTACAGGACATACTTGAGCGGCCACTTATTCTGGAAAACGTTTCCTTCTATGCTGCTCCCGGCGCCGAAATGAGTGAACTGCAATTTGTTACATCGGTATTGGACGAGGCCGATTGTGGCCTGTTACTGGATGTGAACAATATCTATGTCAACTCGGTTAACCATGGCTATGATCCAAGGGCTTTCCTGGCCGCGATGCCGACCGAACGAATTCGTTATCTGCACATAGCCGGTCACCATGTGGAGGCCGAGGATTTGATAGTCGATACCCATGGCGCTGCAATAGTGGATCCTGTCTGGCAGCTCCTGGATGATTGCTATCGCATTCATGGGGTGCATCCGACCCTGCTGGAGCGAGACTTCAATATTCCCGCCACCGAAGTGCTGCTGGCTGAGCTGCAGCAGATCCACAGCGCCCAGCAGAAGGCTTTGCAGCTTAAGGATGCGTCATGAGTTTCATATCAATACAACAGCAATTTATTGAGGCCATCAAAGCGCCGGACATGGCCGTACCAACTGACGTGCCTGAGGCCAGGATGGCGGTCTACCGGGAGCTGTTCTTCAACAACGTTGAGGGCTTTGTCAGCAGTGCTTTCCCGGTACTCAAGAGTTTGTATACTGCCGGCGATTGGCTGCAGCTGGTGAGGTTGTTTTTCCGTAAGCATGATTGCCAATCCCCTTTGTTTGTGGACATCGCCGGCGAATTTTTGGCATTCCTGCAGCAGGAATATCAGCCGACCGAGCTGGATCCGCCTTTTATGCTGGAGCTGGCCCACTATGAATGGCTGGAGCTGGTGGTCAGCATAGCCCAAACACCTGACCATGAGGGCCCGCTGACCGGGGACATTGGCAGCGCACCTTTATTACTCGCCAGTCATGCAAAAGTGGTACAGTATCATTATGAGGTGCAGCGGATCAGAGCCGATTTTCGTCCCGCGGCACCCGCAGCAGAACCCCTGTTCTTTTGCGTATATCGCGATGCCGACGACAGGGTCTGTTTCCTGCGCCTCAACCCTCTGACAGCACAGGCGTTGGCGCTGTTGGCCGAGCGGCCCGGATTGGATTTGGGCGCTCTGAACCAGGCGCTGTCCGAGCTGTATCACACCTTGGATGAAGAAACCCTGGCCGCAGGCTTGTGGCAATTGCTGCAGCAGCTGGCTGACAAGGGCATCATTCAACAAAAATTGAAATAACCCTACTTTTAGTCTGTTTTTATTTTCGGGATCAACCGCTAGAATGGCGGCCATTTTGTGAGCCCTGTCACGCTCACCCGTCATTCAAACAAGAGGAGCTGTCATGAGCCAGCCATTTAAAGATCCATTTAACGTTCTGTATTTTCTTGGTTTCCTGCTGGTCATGATGCTGCCTACACTGCCCGCCAGCCTGTCCTGGCTCAAGCACTCCGGCCTTATCTAAGCCGCAAACAGCCACTGAATTCAGTGGCTGTTTTGTTTCCCTATGTTGATCCGTAGTCTGCTGTTACTTGTCGGTTTGCTCAGCCTGGGGTTGGGGATCCTGGGGATCTTCCTGCCGCTGCTGCCGACAGTGCCTTTCCTGTTGCTGGCGGCCTTTTGCTTTGCCCGCTCAAGTAACCGTCTGCATTTATGGTTGCAACAGCATCCCCATCTGGGTGAGCCATTGCGCCACTGGCAAGAGCGTCGTGCCGTGAGACCGGTTATCAAACGGCGGATTATGTGGCTATCGACCGCCAGCTTTGTCCTCAGCATTTATCTGGTGCCACTGTTGTGGGTGAAGGTCGTGCTTCTTGGTGGCATGCTGGTGTTGCTCTGGTGCGTGCACCGGATCCCAGAGTGGAACGATGAGGGAAAAGAGGGGCACGATTGAAGAAAAAGCCGGAACTGTGAGCCGCAGCCCAGAGTCAGATACCGGCACCTTCGTCGTCGGTTGCATCCGGCTTCAAAGGGGCTTAAGCTTTAGCCGGATTTTTGTTGGGTCCACCTGTGCGTGGACTTTTTTGTTGTTTAAGGCCAGCTTGCTGGCAAATCAAATGTGAAACCCGTTATGAACACACAGAGCCTAGCGCTTATCAAGCAGAGCATTAAAACCATTCCTGATTACCCCAAGGCCGGGATCATGTTCCGTGACGTGACCAGTCTGCTCGAAGATCATCAGGCCTATAAAATGGCCATGGGACTCTTCCTTGAGCGTTATCGTGACCAGGGCTTTACCAAGGTTGTTGGTACCGAGGCCCGTGGCTTCCTGTTTGGCGCGCCGCTGGCACTGGAGCTGGGTGTGGGATTTGTGCCTGTGCGCAAGCCCGGTAAACTGCCCCGTGAAACCATAGCCGAAAGCTATGAGCTGGAATATGGTCATGACACCCTGGAAATGCACGTTGATGCCATCAAGCCCGGTGACAAGGTGCTGGTGATTGACGATCTGCTGGCGACCGGCGGTACCATTGAAGCCACGGTCAAGTTGATCCGCCGTTTGGGCGGCGAAGTGGCTCATGCCGCCTTTGTGATTTCCCTGCCGGATCTGGGCGGTGAGCAACGCCTCGCCAATCAGGGACTGGAAATCTTCAAACTGTGTGAATTTGAAGGCGATTAATTCCCCGTTCCCGTCGCTGAAATCAGGCTCCCCATCATGGCCGTGTGGCATGTGTGCCAAGGGCGTGGTATGTTTGCCCCATGATGAGGAGCTTGCTCCCGAACGCGTTTATCTGTGGGGAGTTTCATGTCTTACCAGGTGTTAGCCAGAAAATGGCGCCCTGCCAAATTCGAGCAGGTTGTGGGTCAGTCCCACGTTCTGCATGCCTTGACCAATGCCCTGGGTCAAAACCGTTTGCACCATGCTTACCTGTTTACCGGCACCCGCGGTGTCGGCAAGACCAGTCTCGCCCGCCTGTTTGCCAAGGGATTGAACTGTGAGCAGGGGATCACTGCGTCGCCCTGTGGCGTGTGTGCCAGTTGTGTGGAGATTGCCCAGGGGCGTTTTGTCGATCTGATTGAGGTGGATGCGGCGTCCCGCACCAAGGTGGACGACACCCGGGAGATATTGGATAACGTCCAGTACCGGCCCAGCCGCGGCCGTTTCAAGGTCTACTTGATAGACGAAGTGCACATGCTGTCCAAGAGCAGTTTCAATGCTCTGCTCAAAACCCTGGAAGAACCCCCCGAACACGTTAAGTTTCTGCTGGCAACCACCGATCCGCAAAAGTTGCCGGTGACTGTGTTGTCCCGCTGCCTGCAATTCAATCTCAAGAGCTTGTCCAAAGAGCAGATAAGTCAGCAGTTGGCGCTGATCCTCAAGGCCGAAGGTCTGCCGTTCGAGGCGCCCGCGCTGGAGCTGCTGGCCAAGGCGGCCCAGGGCAGCATGCGTGATGCCCTTAGCCTGACCGATCAGGCCATAGCCTTCGGTGCCGGACAGGTGCTGCGCGAGCAGGTGCAGACCATGCTCGGCAGTGTAGATACAGGTCAGGTCATCAATTTGCTGCAGACATTGGCCCAGGCCGAGATAGCACCTCTGATGCAGGCGGCGTCGTCGGCATTGGCCTTTGGTGCCGATGCCGATGAACTGCTGCGTTCCTTGCTTGAGCTGCTGCACCAGATAAGCCTGAGCCAATTTGCTCCGGCCGCCGCTGAACTGTCTGAACACAGTGAGCAGGTGCTGGCCTTTGCCAAGGCGCTGGCCCCCGAGCAGGTGCAGCTTTATTACCAGATTTTGCTTGAGGGGCGCAAAGAGCTGCCCTTTGCTCCGGATCCCAGAACTGGGCTGGAAATGACCTTGCTGCGTGCCGTCGCCTTTATCCCACAGATGCCGGCCAAGCGTTGGCAAAAGGGAGAAGGCGTGGCGCTGGATATACCGGCGGCTCCCAAGGTCGTATCGGCAGCGCCGGTTGTGGCCACCCCAACGCCCCCGGTTGCCACGCCGGCAAGCGTTGAGGCCCAAACGGACCAAGGTGCAATAACACCAGCGCCCCAAGCCGATGTTACCGATAGCCATGATTCAGCCCCTGCACCCGGACAGTCCAGTCAGGCGGATATGCCTGAGCTTGACTCCGGGCTATGGGAAGACATGGATGAAGCGAATGCAGCGCTGGTTGCGGAGCAAAACCTGCTGTTGTCACAGGCCGAAAGTCAGGGCTTTGCCGGTGAAGACATGTTTGGTTTTGTGCCTGACGAAGCGCCTCAGGAACAGCTGATGCCGATGCCGGTGACTCAGGCCCAGCAGCAAGTTCCTGACTTGGACGCGCCTCAGGCGACAGTGCCACTGGCATTGGGTGATGACATTCTCGATGCGGTACTGGCGGCCAGAGACGATCTGCTGTCACAGTTGGGCAGCGATGTTGCCGAGGAAGGTGACCCAAAAAAGTCCTGGCAGCCACTAAGCCGTCAGCGCGAGGTCGTTGAGGCAAAGAGTAACAGCGCCGAGTCTGTTATTGCGCAAGATGAGCCGCAACTTGCGGCACCAGCACCAACAATGGCACCGACACCGGCAGTAACAGCCCCTGCAGATGAAGACAGACCGCCATGGGAAGAGGCTGCGAAGCCTGTGGTGGACGCCGCTGCCGAGACCTCATTGCCAGCCGAAGCCGAAGCTGAAGTGAAAGCCGGGGCCGCAATTGAGCCGCACCTGCCGGCGCCACAGCCAGAAGTGCCATTGCCAGCAGAGCAACAGCCAGAGGCCACACAGGCTGAGACCAAGCAGACTGATGCCAAACAGACTGCGGAAAAGGCACAGGATGGCCCGGGGCTTCCCGCGATTCCCGAAACCGCCAGCGGCATCGTTAACCTCAGTGTGCCCGCTGACTTGGGGGACATTACCGGGCATCAGGACGACTTGCGTTGGTACAAGCTGATGTCGGCCCTGGATATCGGCGGCCGGGTGCGGCAATTGGCCGTTAACTCTGTGTGCCTTGACTGGTCAGAACCACTGCAATTGGTGCTGAAGCCGGACCAGAAACATCTGGCGGCGCCCATTGCCATCACCCAGCTGGTGGAATCCCTCGGACGGGCGCTGGGGCATGCCACAGAGGTGCAGGTGGACGTGGGGCAGGTAGTGGGACGGGAAACGCCGCTGGAGATCCGTCAGCGTTTCCACCAGGAATTGCTGGGACAGGCACAGGCTTCTTTGCTGGCCGATCCCAACGTCAACTGGCTGATGACCTGGGCCGGGGCAGAATTGCAACCGGACAGTCTCAATTATCCCGGTGAGTTGCTGGGGGCCCGGGGCAGGGCTTTGCCTGCCTTGCCGCCGCTGCAACAACCACAGGAGGCCTGAGCGGCTTTCGCATTGCTAATCTGATTTATTTCAGTAAGATTAGCCAATTTCATTCCTCCGGCTCGGCCGGAACATCAACAGATAGAGATTAGGCATATGTTTGGAAAAGGCGGTATGGGCAACCTGATGAAACAGGCCCAGATGATGCAAGACAGAATGGCCAAGATGCAGGAAGAAATTGCCCGCATGGAGCTGACCGGTGAATCCGGTGCAGGTCTGGTCAAAGTCACCATGACCGGCAGTCACAGTGTACGCAAGGTCGAAATTGACCCCAGCCTGATGGAAGACGACAAGGAAATGTTGGAAGATCTTATCGCTGCTGCCTGTAACGATGCGGCACGCCGTATCGAAGAAGCACAGAAAGCCAAAATGGCAGAAGTTACCGGTGGTATGCAGTTGCCTCCCGGTATGAAGATGCCTTTCTAAGGAGCTTTGGTTAATGCGCTTCAGCCCGCTGGTGGATGAACTGATCCAGAATTTGCGTTGCCTGCCCGGGGTGGGGCCCAAGTCGGCCCAGCGCATGGCGTTTTCTCTGCTGGAGAGCGATCGCAAGGCCGGTATCAAGCTGGCGGATGCGCTGGCACGGGCCATGGCCGATGTGGGCCATTGCCAGTCGTGCCGCACCTTTACCGAGGAAGCCCTGTGTCCCATCTGCGCCAGTGCCAAGCGCGGCAAGGCCGATACCATTTGCGTGGTGGAAACCCCAGCAGACGTGCTGGCCATTGAGGCCGGGGGCCACTTCCAGGGCCGTTATTTTGTGTTGCAGGGACATCTGTCACCGCTTGATGGCATAGGACCGGAAGAGTTGGGTCTGGCCTTGCTGGAGCAACACCTGGGCAGAGATGAGATAAGCGAACTGATCCTGGCCACCAACCCTACTGTGGAAGGCGATGCCACGGCCCACTATATTGCCGACATCGCCAGACGTCATGGCGTCAATGTGAGCCGTATCGCCCATGGTGTGCCGGTGGGCGGGGAGCTGGAATACGTCGACAGCACCACCTTGGCCTTGTCCTTCACCGGACGTCAGCCACTGTAGTATTTCCGCGCCAATACTCGAAACCCTGCATCATGGCAGGGTTTTTGTTTGTTTTTTGCTCGATTGCGTGCTCAATCCCGACTCACCCTTGAAATGCCCCCGGGCGCCCCCATGTTATTTCCAACGACGGCGTGAGCCGGCACACTTTATGTAACATCAGGAATTGATAAGGGAACCCAGTATGTCGCATCAAGAAACCCATGGTTTTCAAACTGAAGTCAAACAGCTATTGCAGTTGATGATCCATTCTTTGTACTCCAACAAAGAAATCTTCTTGCGTGAATTGGTCTCCAACGCCGCCGATGCTGCGGACAAGTTGCGCTACCTGGCACTGACCAATGACGCTCTTTATGAGGGGGATGGCGAGCTCAGGGTCCGCGTCAGCGCCGACAAGGACAAGGGCACAGTCACCATTGAAGATAACGGCGTCGGTATGACCCGCGACGGTGTGATTGAGCATTTGGGCACCATTGCCAAGTCGGGCACCGCCGAGTTTTTCAAGAATCTGTCCGGTGATTCAGCCCGTGACTCGCAGCTCATAGGTCAGTTCGGTGTCGGTTTCTATTCTGCCTTTATAGTGGCCAGCAAGGTGGAAGTCTTTACCCGCGCCGCCGGCCATGACGCCGATGAAGGGGTGAAGTGGGTCTCCGAGGGTGAAGGCAGCTTTACCGTGGAAACCATCACCAAGGCCGATCGCGGCACCAAGATAGTGCTGCATCTGCGTGAAGAAGAAAAAGAATTTGCCGATGACTGGCGTCTGCGCTCCATCATCACCAAGTATTCGGATCATATCTCTATCCCGGTGGAAATGTGGCAGGAAGGCAGCCCGGAGCGCGAAGGCGAAGACGGCGAAAAGGTACCTGCCACCGAGGGGCAGTGGAAGGCCATGAACAAGGCCACCGCCCTGTGGATGCGCTCCAAGTCCGAGATCAGTGACGAAGAGTATCAGGAATTCTACAAGCACATTTCCCATGATTTTGCCGACGCCCTGGACTGGAGCCACAACAAGGTGGAAGGTAATCAGGAATACACCAGCCTGCTCTACATTCCATCCAAGGCGCCATGGGATCTGTGGCACAGGGATCGCAAACACGGCCTCAAGCTGTTTGTGCAGCGGGTGTTCATCATGGATGACGCCGAGCAGTTTATGCCGTCCTACCTGCGCTTTGTGCAGGGTCTTATCGACTCCAACGATCTGCCACTGAACGTGTCCCGTGAGATTTTGCAGGACAACAAGGTGACCCGCACCCTGCGTCAGGCACTGACCAAGCGCGTATTGTCCATGCTGGAAAAACTGGCCAAGGATGATGCCGACAAGTACCAGCAGTTCTGGGCCGAGTTCGGTCAGGTGCTCAAGGAAGGTCCGGCAGAGGATTTCGCCAACCGCGAACGTATTGCCGGTCTGCTGCGCTTTGCCTCAACCCATACGGGCAATGCCGCGCCAACCGTGTCCCTGGACGACTACATAGCTCGCATGAAGGAAGGTCAGGAGCGGATTTACTATATCGTGGCCGACAGCTACGAGGCGGCTGCCAACAGCCCCCATCTGGAACTGCTGCGCAAGAAAGGCATTGAGGTGCTGCTGCTGTCCGAGCGTATTGATGAGTGGTTGATCAACCACTTAAACGAGTACAAGGAAAAGCAACTGCACTCTGTGACCCGCGGCGATTTGGATCTGGGCGCACTGGAAGACGAAGCCGAAAAGGCCGAACACGAACAGGCTGTCAAGGAGGCCGAATCCCTGGTACAGCGTTTCAAGAGCGCCCTTGGCAACAAGGTTAAGGACGTCAAGGTGACCAGTCGTCTGACCGATACCCCGGCCTGCGTGGTTGCCGGTGAAGGCGAAATGTCCAGCCAGATGATTAAACTGATGCAGGCGGCCGGTCAGCCGGTGCCCGAGGTGAAACCCACCTTCGAACTGAACCCGGCGCACCCGCTGGTGGCCCGATTGGGTGAGTTGCAGGATGAGCAGGTCTTCGGTGAATGGGCCGAATTGCTGCTGGGCCAGGCGACTTTGTCCGAGAAGGGCAGCCTTGCAGATCCCTCAGCCTTTATTAAGCTGATGAACAAGATGCTGCTCGACAGCCAACAGTAACTGTCGCACAGGGGGGGGCTCAGGCCCCCCTGTTTACATGAGAAGAATTGATATGGACACACAACAGGTATTCGAGCTGGCGCTGACCAGAGACAATATTCAGCAGGTGGTGGACACCTCGCTTAACCAGCTGGTGGTACTGTGCTTTCACGCCCGCGCGCAGCCCGACAGCCAGACCATGTGCAGTCGCCTTGGTGTGATGGCCAGGCGTGCCCAGGGGCGCTTTTTGCTGGCCACTGTGGATTGTGAAGCTGAAATGGAAATAGCCTCCTATTTTCGTATCCAGGCGCTGCCGACCGTGTTGCTGCTCAGCCAGGGGCAGCCCATAGACGGTTTTGCCGGTGAGCGTGCCGATGCCGACATAGAGTCCATGTTGGAGAAACATTTGCCGCCCCTGTGGCAATTGAAACTGGCCGAGGCCAAGGTCTTGTTGGCCAAAGGTGACGCAGCCCAGCAAGCCCATGATTTGCTGAAATCTGTGTATCAGGAAGTCAAAGATGCCACTGTGGCCTTGCCCTTTGCCGATGCCTGCCTGCTGCTGGGGGATATAGCCACTGCTCAGCAATTGCTGGATACCATTGGCCTTGCCGATCAGGACGGTTATTTCCAGAGTCTCAAGGCAAAGCTGACTTTGGCGCTTGAGGCGGCGGATACACCGGAAATCCGCCAGTTGCAGCAGGCATTTGAGCAGAACTGCGATGATTATGGCGTCAGGATTGAACTGGCTCGCGCCTTGGTGGCAGCCCACAGGGAAGAGGAAGGCCTGGCGTTGCTGTTTGAGGTGCTTGGCAAGGATCTTGGTGCCCACGGCGGACAAATCAAACAAGTGTTTATGGACATGCTGACAGCAATGGGGCAGGGGAATAGCCTTGCAAATCAATACCGTCGCAAGCTCTATAGCCTACTGTACTGAAAAATGCACAGCGGTCACGACCGTTTTATGTGGCTAAAGTCGTAGCCAAAACCCTTCTATTGCGATGCCAGATGTGCGAAGATCGCCGCCCTAAGAAGAACGTCAATGCGAAATAAGAGGACTCTTGAAATGCGCATTATCCTATTGGGCGCCCCAGGTGCCGGTAAAGGTACCCAGGCTCAATTCATCATGGAGCAATATGGCATTCCACAGATCTCCACCGGCGATATGCTGCGTGCCGCGGTAAAGGCCGGCACCCCGTTGGGTCTGGAAGCCAAGAAAGTGATGGATGCAGGTCAGCTGGTGTCCGATGAACTGATCATTGGCCTGGTGAAAGAGCGCATCGCTCAGGATGACTGTGCCAAAGGTTTCCTGCTGGACGGTTTCCCACGCACTATTCCCCAGGCCGATGCCATGGCTGCCAATGGCATCAGCATAGATCACGTGATTGAAATCGATGTGCCCGATGAGGAAATCGTCAAGCGTATGAGCGGCCGTCGCGTACATCCAGGCTCCGGCCGCGTTTACCACGTGGTATTCAATCCGCCAAAAGAAGAAGGCAAGGATGATGTGACCGGCGAAGAGCTGGTGATCCGCCCTGACGACGAAGAGTCAACCGTGCGCAAGCGTCTGGCCATTTACCATGAGCAAACCAAGCCGCTGGTGGATTACTACGGCAAGGTGGCTGCTGCCGGCAACACCAAATACAGCAAGTTTGATGGTACCCAGAGTGTGGCCGAAGTGAGCAAGTTGCTCGTCTCCGCCCTCAGCTGATAGCGCTGGATCAAACTTTGAAGAAAGCCTGTTGATACAGGCTTTTTTTATGGCCGTTGCAATGCTAGTTTGCGCACCATGCCGGTGACTCCTTCAAAATGGCCCCGCCTCTGGTCAGCCGGGGATTTTGTGATAGAATCTGCCGCCGCATCGCCGGGGTGCTGGTAGTTACTGCTGATTTGGCAGCCAGATGGACCCCGGCCTACACTCTAGCGTTACGGAGCCGGGCCAGATGGCCCTGTGCAGGATCAGGGATGTCCATCGAAGAGAGCCTTATATGAAGTTTCCCGGTCAGCGTAAATCCAAACATTACTTCCCCGTCAAGACCCGTGATCCCCTGCTGGAGCAGCTGACGCAGCAGGCTCAGCCCCGCGCCACCTATATCAGCGGTATAGATCAGACCCTGGTGGACATAGAGGCCAAGGTTCACGATGAGCTGCTTGCACGCTATGGTTTGCCCAAGGGCAATTCGACCCTGATTGATGACGCGGCTGCCCATGCCTTGTATCAGGAGCTTAAAGGCAATGAACTCATCAGTGATGAGTTTGCCGGTGGCACCATAGGCAACACTGTGCACAACTACTCGATTCTGGCCGATGACCGCTCCGTGTTGTTCGGGGTCATGAGCAAGCACATAGAGGTGGGCAGTTATGCCTATCGCTACCTGTGCCACACCTCTTCCAAGGTGGATCTGAATTATCTGCAGCCCGTCGATGGCCCCATAGGCCGCTGTTTTACCCTGATTTCCGATTGTGGTGAACGCACCTTTGCCATCAGCAAGGGAGCCATGGATAAACTGACCCCGGAATTTATCAAGCGCGAAGTGGTAGAAGGCAGCGCAGCCTTGGTATTGACCGCCTACCTGATGCGTGCCAGCGATGGTGATGGCATTACCGACGCGGCAATGCGGGCGATCAATTATGCCAAGGCCGCCGATGTGCCCGTGGTCCTGACTCTGGGCACACGCTTCCTTATCCAGGAAGACCCACAATGGTGGCAGAATTTTATCCGCGAGCATGTGACGATTCTTGCAATGAACGAGGATGAAGGGGAAGCGCTGACCGGACATGCCGATCCCTTGCTTGCCAGTGAAGCCGCACTGGAATGGTGTGATCTGGTACTGACCACAGCAGGCCCCATAGGCCTGTACATGGCGGGTTATACCGAAGAGAGCGATAAGCGTGAAACCAGTCATACCCTGTTGCCAGGAGCGATACCTGAATTCAATCGATATGAATTCTCAAGGCCCATGCGCAAGCGCGACTGCCAGGAAGCGATTAAGGTCTATGCCCATATCTCGCCATACATGGGGGGACCGGAGCAAATCCGCAATACCAATGGTGCCGGAGATGGGGCACTGGCGGCCTTGTTGCATGACCTTGCGGCCAACAGCTTCCATAAAACCAATGTGCCGGGTTCCAGTAAGCACAAGAACGAAGGGCTCTGCTACTCGTCATTTTCGCAAATTTGCAAATATGCCAATCGGGTCGCCTACGAGGTGCTGGCCCAGCACAGTCCCCGTTTGTCCCGTGGTTTGCCTGAGCGGGAAGACAGCCTGGAAGAGTCTTATTGGGAAAGGTAAGATATAGATAATAAAAAAGGCGTCCGATGGGCGCCTTTTTTATGCTTGGGTGAAAGTCAAAGTGTGCGATGCACTTCCGCATCAAAACTGCCGCTGGTCTTGCCGGCCTTGGGATCCAGATACACGGCCTCGTTTAGTGAGCCCTCAGACTTGGCAATGATGACTGTGGCGACAGCATCGCCGGTGACATTCACCGCTGTGCGTACCATGTCGAGCATACGATCGACACCGATAATCAGTGAAATGCCTTCAACCGGCAAGCCCACCTGATTGAGCACCATGGCCAGCATAATCAGTCCTACACCCGGCACACCGGCGGTTCCTATGGATGCCAGCGTGGCGGTCACCACCACAGCTGCGTAGTCGGTGATCGTCAGTTCAATACCAAATACCTGGGCGATAAATACGGTGGCAACGCCCTGCATTATGGCGGTGCCATCCATATTGATGGTGGCGCCGAGTGGCAGGGTAAAGGAGGCAACCTTATTGTCAGCCCCCAGTCTGTGTTCTGCCGCTTCCATGGTAACGGGTAAGGTGGCATTGGAACTGGCGGTGCTGAAGGCGAATAACTGCACATCGCGCATCTTGCGGATGAAGATGAGAGGATTCAATCCGGAAAATGCTTTGAGTAAGGTGGGGTAGACCAAGAAAGCGTGGATAAGCAGCACGGTCAATACCAGAGCAAAATACTTGATAACACTGCCCAGGGTATCCAGTCCCAGGGTCAGGGTCAGTTTGCCCATCAAGGCAAAGACACCGTATGGCGCGAGCTGCATGATCAGGGTGACTACCCGCATTATGACCTCATTGAGATCGTCAAACAGTGCGGCAACCCGTTTGCCCCGTTCGCCTATATGGGACACGGCAAAACCAAAAATCACGGCAAAGATGATAATTTGCAACATATTGCCTTCGCTCATGGCCTGCATCGGGTTGGTGGGCACTATGCTGATTAACACCTCAGACAGACTTGGAGCGGCCTTGACACTGTACTCCATATTCTCTGTGGCCATGGAGGCACTGCCGGGGTGTACCAATACCGCAGCTAAAATAGCCAGGGTCAAAGCGACTGCAGTTGTGAATAAATAGAAAGCGAGGGTTTTGCCACCGAGGCGGCCTAATTTGGAGGGCTCACTCAGTGAGGAGGTTCCACACACCAGGGAAATAAATACCAGCGGTACTACCAGCATTTTTAGGCTGGAAATAAATATGGTGCCTATGACATGTAAAAAACCATTGGTGATATAGTCACTAACAAAGGTACTTTCCGGGAACAGAATTCGCAGCACCAGCCCCAGTGTAATACCGGCACCCATGCCGATTAAAATCTTGCCTGTCAGACCTATTTTGCTTGTTTTATTGGCTGCCATCGTCTTTCCTGTGTAATTTTTATGCATTGATTTTTGGCGCAATAAAGCCTAACAAGAAACAGAGTGCGATGAAATGGCTGCTAAAGGAAACTTTTCCGGCATTTTCGCTAAATAAAAGAAATCAGCGATGGAAAAGTTACATGAAAATTGTGTAATGTTAGCCTATAAGTAACAAGCGGAAAGCTTGCGTATTATCATTAGAGTAACAGGGAGTCTGACAATGAAGTCAGCTTATAAGTTATGGTTTGTCTCATTTTTGTCTTTTTTACTGATAGCTTGTGGTGGGGGAGGCGGTCTCTCTTCCGACGGTGATGGCGGGACACCGCCCACTGATACAATTACAGTATCGGTTTCTATTTCCAACACTGATATTGCTGCTGCCACCCCGGCCACAGTGACCGCCAATGTTACCGGCTCGTTGTCAGGTGCGCAGGTAGGCAAGTTGGTTACCTTCAGCCTGAGCAACGACAATCTGGGGACATTCACACCCAGTACTGGCACGGCCCTGACTGATGCCAATGGAAATGCCGTCATTACCCTTAGCACTGCAGATGTAGAAGGCGCCGGTACGGTGGAAGCCAGTATCGATAGCGGTGAGAAGGGCGTGGTTGGCTTCAATATGAAAGGTGATGGTGGTACCTCAAACGGCGGTGGTGCTCAGGTCAGTCTCACCTTGACCGATGCCAATGGCAATCCAATTGATACTATTTCCACAACCAAGCCTGGTAAATTGGTAGCCACAGTGGCTGGCGTGTCAAAAACCGTGATTGTGACCTTTGATTCAACTTTGGGTGATTTGCCAATTAAGACCGCCATTACCGATTCAAACGGTCGCGCCAGTGTGGACATTTATGCAGGGAGCCAACCTGGTGCTGCGCAAGCTACAGCTTCTCTGTCAACCGGAGAAAACGGACAGAAAGTGTTTGTGATAGGTGCTACCAATGTGTTGATGGGGACAGCGGAAGGCACTTTTGAATCTGGAAAGGCCAGTGTCAGTGCTACGAGTCTATCAGCGGGCGGTACAGCCTCAATATCTGTAAAACTTCAGGACGAGCAGGGTAACGCTTACACAGAGCCTGTCGATGTGCACTTTACTTCAACTTGCAGCAGCAAAACTCCTGCTGAAGCGGAACTGAGTACCCCGGTAACTGCTCTTGGTGGTTTAGCTACCAGCACCTATTTGGCCAAAGGTTGTGTGGCTAATGACGCTATCAGTGTGACCGCCAACGTAGGCGGCAAAAACTTATCAGCAACCGGTAATATTAATGTACTGGCAGCCGATGCTGGCAGCATAGTGTTTGTCAGTGCATCTCCTGAAAATATCAGCATCAAGGGAACCGGTGGTGATGAATCTTCCACTGTGAAGTTCAAAGTTCTGGACACGAATGGAAATCCGGTAGCTAACAAGTCCGTATCCTTCTCACTTAATACTAAGCCTGGTTTACTTAGCTTAAGCCCCACGACGGCTACCACCAACAACCTAGGTATTGTTCAGACAGTAGTGACTTCTGGAACTGTTGCAACGACCGTGCGAGTGACTGCGTCCATTGATGGCACTGACCCATTGATTTCCAGTCAATCCAGCGTTTTGGTTATTTCGACTGGCAAGCCTGATCAGGACAGTTTTTCTCTGTCTGCGGAAGTATTGAATGCCGAGGGCTGGGACGAAGAAGGTACCGAGGTTAAGGTTACAGCACGTCTCGCTGACGCCTTTAACAACCCCGTTCCAGATGGAACTGCGGTGTATTTCACCACAGAGGGCGGTGCGATTGAGCCTTCATGTACAACTGATAACGGCTTTTGCAGCGTAGTTTGGCGCAGCCAAAACCCACGTCCCGAAGGCTATGTCCTCGGTGGCAGACCAAGATCCGAACTTGCTGCCGATGGCGGCAATTTCTACGGTCAAAAGTTCGGAGGTCGGGCTACTATCACCGCCACTGCGGTGGGGGAAGAATCCTTCCCTGACAGCAATGGTAATGGTCGTTTTGACGCCTCTGAGATGAACGAATTTCTAACCGGCAAAGATGTTAACGGTCTTAAATATGATCTTGATGATGCATTTGGAGACTATAACGAAGACGGTGTTTTCAACCCTCAGCAAAGTGGTGGTGATGCCGAAAGCGGAAGAAACGAAGAACTGATCGATTTCGACTCTGATGGCGTTTTCGACCTGGCAGACAAAAAATATAATGGTGTGCTCTGTTCACTGCCTCCCCATGATGGATGCGCCGATGGCATCAGTGATTCGCAGTCTCTCTTTGTGAGAAAGAGTCTGGTAATGGTGATGTCTGGCAGTACCGCCTATGCAACGCCGAAAGGGCTGGTCGGTATTCAGGGTGATTATCGTGGAATGGTGCAGGAGGTTGACGAAAGCGGGAATCCTGTTGTTGATGGCAGTGGTAATCCGGTCATGGTGGCCAGTTACGCCGACAATGATGAAGGTAGCGCTAACGATGGCACAATAGATGTTCTTGGAAAGGGAACTGCCACAGTGGTATTTTCATTATCGGATTTGCACAATCAGCAAATGCCAGCAGGAAGCGTGGTAGCCTTCAAGGTCACTCCGGGTTCAATTGCAAGTACAGCGAGTTATTCTTGGCCGAGCAGTAATTATAACGGCGCAAGGCAGTATGCAGTGACCATAAAAGGTGCTGAACAGCCTGAAAGCGGCTTATTCAGTGTTGTAGTGACGACTCCAAGTGGCAGGACTACAGAAGTGCTTACAGTACCATTTGTCGTGCATTGATATAGTAAAAAAGCCACTCGAATGAGTGGCTTTTATAGCTATGTTTCGGATACTAGATAAAAAGCCCCTCAAAGGGGCTTTTTATCATTTTATATATTACTTCTGGAACCGATACACACTGCCAAGCTTCATGATTTGCGTCAGTTCATCCAGCGCGGTGCGGGATTCCACCAGGAGTTGGGGGTCGGCGAGGTCGGCTATGGTTAAGCGATCGCGGTAGTGCTTATCCACCCATTGGTTGAGGCGGTTGAACAGCGCGTCATTCATCATCACGTTGGGATTCACCGCTGCCAGTTCGGCTTCGTTCATGGCGACCCTGAGCCTCAGGCAAGCCGGGCCACCGCCGTTTTGCATGCTTTGCTTCACATCAAAATAGTGTACTTTTTTGATTGGCGTATTGAAGGTGACCAATTCAGTGAGGTAAGCATGAACGGCCGCATTCTCCTCGCAATCGGTTGGCGCTATGATTGCCATCTCACCATTGGGCAATGTGATGATCTGGGTGTTGAACAGATAGCTCTTGACCGCATCCTGCACGCCCACCTTGGCAGTTGGGACTTCAATGAAATGCATGTCGGTGTCCATCTTGCGCTGAATTTCAGCCAGTTTTTCCTGGGTGTGCAGGAAAGCCTGCTCATGGTAAAACAGCACATTTTGGTTGCCCACGGCAATCACGTCATTGTGAAACACGCCCTGGTCAATGACATCGGGGGTTTGCTGCATAAAGACGGTATTGTCGTCTTCCAGCTGGTGTAACCTGGCTACAGCTTGTGAGGCCTCCAGGGTTTGTCTGGCAGGATACTTCTTTGGCGCCGGCATATCCGGGCGGGTCACGGCCCGGCCATAGACAAAGACCTCCACGCCTGCGCGGCTATAATCACTGCATAAACGGGTATGGTTGGCGGCACCTTCGTCACCGAAGCTGGGGTGCTCTGGCAGGTGCTCGTGGTGATGGAAATGGCGGCTGTCTGCGAAGATGGCCTTAAGAATATTGCCCGTGGTGCTGGGTTCAATGGAGCGATGCAGCTTGTCCACCAGGTTGGCTGGGGTGAAATGCAGCTTGCCATCGCGGGTGTCGGCACTGGGTGAAACCGTAGCCGCATTGGCGGTCCACATGCTGGAGGCGCTGCAACAGGCCTGCAGCAGGGCCGGCGCCTGTTGTGCGGCCTTTTGCAAGACTTCGGCATCTGTGCCGCTGAAACCAATACGGCGCAGGGTGTGCAGATCCGGGCGCTCCTGGGGCGCCAGCATGCCTTGGACCATGCCCATGTCCGCCAGGGCTTTGGCCTTCTTGAGTCCTTGCTTGGCAGCATCTTTGGGATTGGATGTCAGGGCGGCATTACTCTGGGACGCCACGTTACCAAAGGAGAGGCCTGCGTAATTGTGGGTTGGTCCAACCAAGCCATCAAAGTTAGCTTCGAAGTGCTTCATTTATTGTCCTTTACCGGGGCTGAGGTCTTGTGATTATGACCAGAATTTGGTCTTGAGTTTCGCTCAGTATACGTGAGCAATCTCGCATAACAACCCGGCGAAATCGCGACAAATGGCCCATTTATGCAGGAATTGCATAACTATTGCTTGCTTGCTGGCGAATAATGAAATATTAGTTTTTAATTACGCAATATTATTTTTTACAAAAATTTCAACTTTGCTTAAAAAGTGACTCGCTGGTATGCATAAAAGAGGGATTAGCTTGAAACTCAAGGTTCAACCCTCTATATATGGTGCCAATTTCCACCTTCTCGAGACTGTTTGGCGCAAATAAAACTATGGGTAAATCGCTCGTCATTGTCGAATCGCCGGCCAAAGCCAAGACAATTAACAAATACCTTGGCAAAGATTTCATTGTTAAATCCAGTGTGGGTCACATACGTGATTTGCCTACATCCTCCACCTCGGAAGGCAAAACGGGTGCTAAATCCAGTGCCGATCTCAAGAAAATGACCGCCGATGAAAAGGCCCGTTACAAGAAGGACAAAGACCAACAGGCCCTGGTGGCCCGCATGGGGGTGAACCCCGAGGCGGGCTGGCGTGCCAACTACCAGATATTGCCTGGTAAAGAAAAGGTGGTGAAAGAATTACAGGCCCTTGCCAACGATGCCGATCAAATCTTTCTGGCAACGGACTTGGACCGTGAGGGAGAGGCCATTGCCTGGCATTTGCAGGAAGTCATAGGCGGCGATCCTTCACGGTATCAAAGGGTAGTTTTCAATGAGATCACCAAAAGTGCCATCCAGGACGCCTTCAGCCATCCTGCCAGCCTGAACACCAATATGGTCAATGCCCAACAGGCCCGTCGTTTCCTGGACCGGGTGGTGGGTTTTATGGTGTCGCCCTTGCTTTGGAAGAAGGTTGCCCGTGGTCTGTCTGCCGGACGGGTGCAATCGGTTGCGGTGCGTTTGGTGGTTGAGCGTGAAAGTGAAATCAAGGCCTTTGTACCGGAAGAGTTTTGGGACATCCACGCTGCCCTGAATACGCCAAAAGGCCAGGCATTGCTGATGGAAGTTCATCGCCATCTTGGTGCAGCCTTTGAACCACGCAATCAGGCCGAGGCCATGGCGGCTGTGGCCGAACTGCAGCATGCCAGCTTCAAGGTCTTGGAGCGGGAAGATAAGGCAACCCAAAGCAAGCCTTCTGCGCCCTTTATTACCTCAACCCTGCAGCAAGCAGCGAGTACCCGACTTGGCTTTGGGGTGAAAAAGACCATGATGTTGGCCCAGCGTTTGTACGAAGCTGGTCATATCACTTATATGCGTACCGACTCTACCAACCTTAGCCAGGAGGCCCTGGACAGCGTCCGTGCACTCATTGGTGACGAGTTCGGTGCCAAATACCTGCCCGATGCGCCCATACGTTATGGCAGCAAGGAAGGGGCCCAGGAGGCTCACGAAGCCATACGGCCTTCTGATGTCAAGGTCAGTGCGGTGCAACTGAGTGATATGGAACGCGATGCACAGCGCCTCTACGAGCTTATTTGGCGCCAATTTGTGGCCTGTCAAATGACACCAGCCCAATACGATGCCACCAGGCTTACGGTTAAGGCCGGTGATTATGAGCTCAAGGCCAATGGCCGCACCCTGAGGTTTGATGGTTGGACCCGGGTGCAACCGGCGCTGAAGAAAAAGAATGAGGAAGACAACACCCTGCCGGCGGTTGAGGTGGGTGAATCACTCACGCTGGATAAATTGGATCCCAAACAGAATTTCACCAAGCCACCGGCCCGCTACAGTGAAGCCTCCTTGGTGAAAGAATTGGAAAAGCGCGGTATAGGCCGTCCTTCCACCTATGCCACCATTATCTCTACCATTCAGGATCGCGGTTATGTAAAGGTGGAAAACCGTCGTTTTTATGCCGAGAAAATGGGTGAAATTGTCAGTGACCGTCTGGTACACAGCTTCAGTGAACTGATGAGCTATGACTTTACCGCCGGTATGGAACAGACACTGGATGACGTGGCCCGCGGTGAGCGTGAGTGGAAAAACGTGCTGGATGGTTTTTATGAAGACTTTACCGCCCAGCTCGACAAGGCGGAGCAGGAGCCCGATGCGGGCGGTATGCTGCCCAATGAGATGGTACTTACCGACATTCCTTGCCCCACGTGCGGCAGGCAAATGGGGATCCGCACCGGCACAACCGGGGTGTTCCTCGGCTGTTCAGGCTATGCGTTGCCGCCGAAGGAAAGATGCAAGACCACAATGAACCTGACGCCGGGCGAAGAGGCCATAAGCGAAGGTGATGAAAACGCGGAAACCAATGCGCTCAGGGCCAAGCATCGCTGTAACAAATGCGGTACCGCCATGGACAGTTACTTGCTTGATGAAAAGCGTAAACTGCATGTGTGCGGCAACAACCCAACCTGTGACGGCTATGAGGTGGAAGCGGGTCAGTTCAAACTCAAGGGTTACGAAGGACCGCTATTGGAATGTGACCGTTGTGGCGCCAATATGGAGCTTAAAAACGGCCGTTTCGGCAAGTATTTCGGTTGTACCAATGAGGCCTGCAAAAATACCCGCAAACTGCTGAAAAATGGTGAGGCAGCGCCACCGAAGGAAGATCCTATTCATCTGCCTGAACTCAAGTGCAGTAAGTCGGATGCTTATTTTGTATTGCGTGATGGTGCCGCCGGTATCTTCCTCGCAGCCAGCACCTTCCCCAAATCCCGCGAAACCCGGGCGCCGTTGGTGGAAGAACTGCGCAAATACCGTGAGCTGCTGTGGCCTAAATATCAGTATCTGGCCGATGCTCCGACCGAGGATGATGAAGGTAACAAGACCATGGTCAAGTTCAGCCGCAAGACCAAGGAGCAATATGTTGCTTCCGAGGTGGATGGCAAGGCCACGGGTTGGATAGCCCACTATGATGGCAAGCGCTGGGTCAGTGAAGCCAAGAAAACCAAGAAGTAACATGCTGCTCAACTAACTGTGAGCAAATAAAAACTCCCGAGGTTGCCCTGCGGGAGTTTTTTTATGGGGGATTGGAAGCCATACCGCTTCAGGCAGCGGTTACCATTTTTTCTTCGGTTGGAACAGCATATCCAGATCGTCTTCTTCGCTGCGCTTTTGACGACCCGCAGGCTCGGACATCTTCTGGGCACCCATGATTTCATCCAGCAGTTGCTTGGCCTCATCAACTTTGCGGCCAATAAAGGGGTCATTGGGGGTCTGTGCCTTGATGGCGTGCAAGGTCGCCAGCGCCTTGGAGACCATCTGCTTGGCAGAGCCATACTGCTTCATAAAGCAGGCGGCGCGGGCACGAGAAATCATGGAGTCCACGTTGATCCGCAATTGCAGACTGTCGATACGATTTTCTTCTTCGGCAAAAACCGTGGGGTCGACCTTGCCCTTATTGTGTTCGGCCCTGAGTATGGCCTTGAGTTTCTTCAGGGTTTGCACAACCACAAGCACTTGCTTGTCGTTGTCAGGCAAACGGAAGCTTTCTATCGGTGGCACATTGGAAGTGCCCTGCAGGCTCTCAATCTGAGCCTGAAGATCCAACAGACGGCGTTGATAGTCATTTTTTTGTGGGGGAACGGTCAGGTTGACCGCGTTGCTCAAGGCTTCCTGGATGCGCCGGTACAAAATCATGACTATGTAGCTTGAGCAGGGCATCATGCCTGTATTGGAAAGCACGCCTTCGGTTTCATCCAAAATGGCACGCTGTCTGGCCAACTCCATGCGACGTTCTGCTTCGGCCTTTTCTTTTTGTTGTTGGATCACATTGATCACTATGACCAGCAGTAACAATGCTCCAATGGAGAGCAGAACCAGGGTGAATATCATAGGTGTCCCATTCTTGAGTCAAGTCAACCAATGCTACAATAAATCAACAAACTAGCATAGTTATCTTAGCCCAGCTTATCGTGTCTGTCCCGTATTGCTGGCGGGGTGGACCGTTATTCCAGTTTGATTTAATTTTACCAATATACTATAACCCAAGATTATAGTTAAGACTCGCAACCGGCCGATTGCTCGGAACGGTTCTTTTGGTAGGACGCAACATGAAGCTGCAACAACTCAGGTATATTGTGGAAGTGCTGAACCACAATCTCAATGTCTCGGCGACAGCGGAAAACCTGTATACATCTCAGCCGGGGATCAGCAAGCAGGTCCGAATGCTGGAAGATGAGTTGGGGATCCAAATCTTTGGCCGCAGCGGCAAACACCTGACCCACGTGACCCCTGCCGGTGAGCAAGTGATAAACATCGCCAGCGATATCCTGGGCAAAGTGGAAAGCATCAAAAAGGTGGCCGAAGAATACACCAAGCCGGATCAGGGCGAACTGAACATAGCCACCACAGACACCCAGGCCCGTTATGCTCTGCCCGGCATTATTCGCAGTTTTATCAAACGTTATCCCAGGGTTAACCTGCACATGCACCAGGGTACTCCGACCCAGATAAGTGAACTGGCGGCCCGCGGAGATGCGGATTTTGCCATTGCGACCGAGGCCATGCACCTGTACTCGGATCTCATTATGTTGCCTTGCTACCACTGGAACCGCTCCATAGTGGTTACCCGGGATCATCCGCTGGCCAGTCGCAGCCATATGAGCATTGAAGAATTGGCACGCTTCCCACTGGTGACCTATGTGTTCGGTTTCGACCGTGAATCCCAGATTGAGCGTGCCTTTAACCGTGCCGGGTTGGAGCCCAGGGTGGTGTTCTCTGCCACCAGTGCCGATGTACTGAAAACCTATGTCCGTTTGGGGCTGGGGGTGGGGGTGATTGCCTCCATGGCCATAGATCCCAACATAGACAAGGACTTGGTGGCCATAGATGCCGGACACCTGTTTGCCCACAGCACCACCAAGATAGGCTTCCGTAAGGGCAGTTTCCTTCGAAGCTACATGTATGACTTTATCGAATTGTTCGCACCGCATCTTACCCGGGATGTGGTGGAAAAGGCGGTGGCGCTGCGTGACCCTATATTGATTGAAGAAATGTTTGCCGATCGTGAGCTGCCGATGCGCTAGCCCGGATAGCCTCGGATTTCCAAATATAGAGTCAAATAAAAATCCCGCCGAAGCGGGATTTTTTAATTGCGGCTGTCAGCACTCGACAATGTTGACCGCAAGACCGCCCTTGGCGGTTTCCTTGTACTTGCTGCGCATGTCCTTGCCCGTGTCCATCATGGTTTTGATGACCTTATCCAGCGACACCTTGTGGTTGCCGTCGCCGCGCAGCGCCAGGCGAGAAGCATTGATGGCCTTGACCGCGCCCATGGCGTTGCGCTCAATACAGGGAACCTGTACCAGGCCACCGACGGGATCGCAGGTCAGGCCCAAGTTATGTTCCATACCGATTTCGGCAGCGTTCTCCACATGCTCCACGGTACCGCCCATGATTTCGGTCAGCGCTGCGGCTGCCATGGAGCAAGCCACGCCCACTTCACCCTGACAGCCCACTTCGGCACCGGAAATAGAGGCGTTTTTCTTGTAAAGGATACCAATGGCGGCGGCGGTCAGCAGGTAGCGTGAACAGACATCCACATCCACTTCCTGCACGAAGGTATCGTAGTAACAAAGTACTGCTGGAATAATGCCGGCTGCCCCATTGGTGGGCGCCGTGACTACACGGTCGCCGGCGGCGTTCTGTTCATTGACCGACAGGGCAAACAGGTCTACCCAATCCATGGCGTTGAGCGGGTCGACGTTGTTGCGACCTTCGGCCTTGAGACGGCGGTACAGCGCCGGCGCCCGGCGTCTGAGTTTTAAGCCACCAGGCAATATGCCTTCCTTCTGATAGCCCTTTTCGACGCAGCTTTTCATGGTCTGCCAAATCTGCCACAGGCGGGCCTTGACGTCGGCCTCGGAGGCTATGCTGAGTTCATTGGCCAACATCAGTGAGGAAATGCTCAGGCCGTGGTCCGTACACAATTCCAGCAGATGGGTTGCACTGTTGAAGTCATAGGGAGCAGACTGAATGGGGGTTGCCGGTGAGGCGTCACGCTGGGCTATCTCATCCTCGTCCAGAATGAAGCCGCCACCCACGGAATAGTAGGTGCGTTGGAACAGCAACTCACCCTTGGCCAGGGCATAAAGGGTCATGGCATTGGCATGGGCGGGCAGCGTCTTGCGACGATGATAAAGTATGCCATCCTCGCGGGTGAACTTTACCTTGGTGCCGTTGGCCAGTTGCAGCTGCTCACTGGCAGCAACGTCTGCCAGGATTCCGTCGATGGCATCGGTATCGACGGTTTCAGGATCTTCACCCATCAATCCCAGGATAACGGCTTTGCCTGTGCCGTGACCTTTGCCGGTTTGTCCCAGGGAGCCGAACAGTTCAGCCCGCAGCTCATCGGTTTGTGCCAGCAGCCCCTTGGCTTCCAGCAGTTGAATAAAGAGTTTGCCGGCCTTCATGGGGCCCACTGTATGGGAACTCGATGGCCCTATGCCTATCTTGAACATGTCAAATACGCTAATCATAATCTGGCCCTGTGTCGTCTCGTTGTTATTTTAGTCTTTGTCATGGGGCTTGCTCGCCCATCAATCTAATCTGAGGTAATCTCTGCGACTGCGCATTCGGGAAATGGACGTGCGCCAACCTGGCCGCTGATCACCATAGGAACAGTATCCCATAGTTTGGCCTTGAGGCTTCATTAGATATTCTTATTCATGATGTTTCGGATAAATCTAGCTAAAGCATAATTGAACTGGCTTTAGTGCTTGGTTTCAGGGCTATTGCGGCAAATTAAGGGCTTAATCCATTTCGCCCCCTAAAGCTGGGGTGTAGTGGTTTTATTAATGATGAATTAATTTTTTAGGGGGAAGCATGGGCGTGCTCATGGTGGATCTGGAAGGGCTGGAGCTGACATCGCAAGAGCGTGAAATGTTGCGCAATCCCTTGGTCGGCGGGCTTATTCTCTTCAGTCGCAACTACAGGGAGCGCAGTCAGCTTTGTGAGCTGGTGCAAGCGGTACGAGCCATACGCCCGGAACTGCTGATTGCCGTCGACCATGAGGGGGGCAGGGTACAGCGCTTTCGTGAGGGCTTCACCCAAATTCCAGCCATGGGCGACATTCTTCCTGCCGCCGCCGAGGCCATGGCCCTGGCAAAGCGCTGGGCCAGCGAGTTGGGGTTTTTGATGGCGGTGGAGCTGCTGTCCTGTGATATTGATTTAAGCTTTGCCCCTGTGCTTGATCTCAATGGTATCAGTGAAGTCATAGGCAGACGTAGCTTTTCAGCGAGCCCAGCCCAGGTTGCGGCGGTGGCCGGTGCCTTCATTGATGGTATGCACAGCGCCGGCATGGCAGCTGTCGGTAAACATTTTCCCGGACATGGCAGTGTGCAGGCCGACTCTCATGTGGCCATGCCGGTGGACGAGCGTGAGCCTGCGCTTATCCTGGAGCAGGATATGGCTCCCTTCAGGTCATTGATAACCGAAGGGAAACTGGATGGCATTATGCCGGCCCACGTGGTGTACAGCCAGATTGACCCCAACCCGGCCGGTTTCTCCAGCCATTGGCTCAAACAGGTGCTGCGCATCGAGTTGGGTTTCAGGGGCGTGATTTTCTCGGACGATCTCGGCATGGAAGGGGCTGCCTTTGCCGGTGACTATCCTGCCCGTGCCAGAGCGGCCCTGGCGGCGGGGTGTGACATGATATTGGTATGCAACCAACGCCAGGGAGCACTGGATATCCTGACCGATTTGGCCGGCTCTGAATGGGAAAACCGTGCACAGGCACTCAGGCCCGATGGCCGTAAGGTGGCTGCTGCGCTTGAAAACCAGGCTCGCTGGGAAGAGGGGCGAGAGTTGGCTGAGCGCATTGGCTACCAGCCCTGATTGTTGCTACTGATTGATATGGCGCCATGTGCGCCATTTTTTATGCCCTTTATGGCCGCTTTGTGAACCCGCGCACCCCGGGTTGGCACAGATATGCTAGTGTGAGAGCTGTGTGTTCATTCGGGCGATGGAGTCGGCCATGATCCTTTATCTGCACGGCTATGATGCCACCAGTCCAGGCAATCATGAAAAAATGCGTCAATTGCAGTTCATTGACCCCGACGTCAGATTGTTAAGCTATTCCACCCAGTTTCCCCGTCACGATATGCAGCAATTGCTTAAGGATGTGGAGCGGGAGTTGAAGCATTGTGATGATCCCGCGCCTCTGATGGTTGGTGTTGGCCTGGGGGGCTATTGGGCCGAACGTATCGGGTTTCTCCATGGCCTGAAATCGGTATTGATAAATCCCAATCTGCACCCCGAAATCAATATGCAGGGGCGGATAGACAGACCCGAGGAATATGCCGACATTGCCAGTAAATGCGTAAGTGAATTTCGCAGCAAAAACCGGCAGAAATCCCTGTGTATATTGTCTGAGCATGACGAAGTTTTGGACAATTCCGCCACCGCCAGCCTGCTGTCAGCCTTTTATCCCATCATTTGGGACGAGCACCAGTCTCACAAATTTCCCCAGCTGGGGCCGCATTTGCCTGCCATCCACGCGTTCTGGCGCGGTTAACTGCGTCCACAGTACTTTCGTACAAATTTGTACATTTGTACCAGTTACCCTTTGGCTTAAACAGTGAGTCGTGCGGCAAATACTGGCTAAAAGTGTGATCTAGATCACATAAATCCCAGGGGTGCTCAATAGGACTTTAGTCTCAATTGAAAATTCCTCATCAGCGTGTACATTAGCGCCCTCCCAAGCAGATTGTAACAAATTGTAGCAATCCGCTGCCGAATTCGGTCCCCCTGGACCAACCCTTTGCGTATGTCGCCCGATACAGCTAACAGCAGTTTTGTTAGCTGTTTTTTTTAGTGGCATCCGTGACTCTGTACCCCTCGAGATTCCTTTCCGCCTTCAATTAGGTATATGTCTGTTTTTTGGCTTATTCTCAATGCATCGGCCGAGAAGGGAGCAACAGATGAAGCGGGTGTTAATCAGGGTGAAGGGAAAGGTTCAGGGGGTGTGCTTCCGGCGCTGTGCACTGGAAAAGGCGAGGGAGCTTGGGGTTACCGGGTATGTTACCAACCTGGATGACGGTTCGGTGGAAATCCTGGCTCAGGGGAGTTTTCCTGCGGTAGATCAGTTAATCGAATGGTGTTGGCTTGGCTCCCCCGGTGCCAACGTCAGTCAGGTGCTGGTGGAAGAGGACGTGGAAAATGAGATTTACCTGGATTTTTCCATTACCCAATCCTGAACCATTGCGACCGAGCCAACAAAAAGGGGAGCCAGGCTCCCCGTGAGTTTTGCTATTGCTGAGGCAAATCCTCTTCAACGACGCTTTCTTCGTCGTTTTCTTCCAGCACTTCTTTGACTTCTTCCCGGCTGCCTGGCTGGGCCATCTTGCGGATCTGTACCACCATGCCTAGCTTGGGATGATCCAGATAATGGATTTCACCGCTGCGCACCCGGCGATTTTGTACCATGGGGATGGCATACAGGAAGGCCTGCTGTTCCATTGGCGCTGCGGCTTGTGCTGCCACTGCCGGGTTATTTTCAATCACCTGTGCCAACAGCGGCACTTCGCGGGTGCCGGGCGTTCTTAACCTGAGATCTGTCTCTATGTAGAGATAGTGGCTGAGATAAATATTGACTGTGCCATCCAATTGCCATACCGGCTCGGGATCGGACTCGGCCAGCGGTTGTGCAGCCGCTTGCAACTCACCCGGTTCGCTGGTAGTACCCAGTTGGGCGGCGAGGGAATTATCGTCGCTGCGGATCTCAATTCCTGTGCTCGCGTCTTCTGCCTGCCCTTTGGCTTGTTCTTCGACCATGGCACTGCGTGGCAGGCCATTGAGCGCGTACCTGTCACTGAAGTTTTCACCGCCATAGAGACGCACCGGCAGCGCCTGGTAGCGGGAACCCATGGATTGCTGCCAGGTCAGGTGCAGCAGCGGCTTGAGTCCGGGTTCACGGGAGAGGGTCTTCATCACTTCGGCAAACTGGCTGTGGCCAGCATCCATTAATACCGCACCATCACCGGCCTTGACTTCGGGGGTGGTTTCCGCGGCAATGTTCAGCGGGACCAGGGCCGGATAATGCAGGGTTTTGTGGGTATACCTGGCTTCACACAGCAGTGGGTCAAGGGCTGCCTCGGCCTCGCTGCAGGGTTCCATGCCCTCGGCCAGGTGGGCTTGTTCCTGAACCACCAGGGGGGATATCAGATCCCTGGCCTTGGTCAGCGACGGCAGTGTTACCTCCTCGGGCCACACCTCACTGCTGGCCTGATTGCGTTCAAACAGCAGCACCTCCACCTCGAACCAGGCTTCGGCATGGGATTGCGCCACTGGCACCAGGGCCAGGACGGAGGACAACGCTAGGTGACGGATCACTGTTTATCTCCAAGACGGTTTGCAGACAGCTGCTCCAGCAGCAATTTGGCCAGGTCGAGCCTTTCCTTTGGGGTCTCTGACGGCAGGCTGAACTTTAACTTATTTGGTCCTTCCATTCGATAGATTTGTGGCTGACCCGAGAGCAGACCTATGATGAAGCCGGGATCTATGTCGTGCTGGTCGCCAAATTCCAGGCTGCCACCGCGGCTGTGCATCTCCAGCTTGGTGACCCCAAGGCGCGAGGCCTGATGCTTGTACAGGGTCTGCTCCAGCAGGTTACGGGCGGGATCGGGCAGCAGACCAAAACGGTCAATCAGTTCCACCTTCATCTCATCCAGGGCCTGCTCGCTGTCGCAACCGGCGATGCGCTTGTACAGCGACAGGCGCATATTAACATCGCCCACATAGTCTTCCGGCAGCAGTGCCGGGATCCGCAAGTCCAGCTCGCATTGCTGCCCCAGCATCTGGGCCAGGGATGGCTCCTTACCTTGCTTGAGTGCCTTGACCGCCCCTTCGAGCATTTCCATGTACAGGCTGAAACCAATCTTGGAAATATGGCCGCTCTGCTCGTCACCCAGCAGTTCACCGGCACCACGGATTTCCAGATCCTGGGTCGCCAGCATAAAGCCGGCGCCGAGATCTTCCAGCGCATCTATGGCCTCCAGGCGCTTGCGGGCATCCTGGGTCATCAGTTTGGGGTGGGGCGTCATCAGATAGGCATAGGCCTGGTGATGGGAGCGGCCGACCCGGCCCCTGAGTTGATGCAGCTGAGCCAGACCGAAGTAATCGGCCCGGTCGATAATGATGGTGTTGGCGCTCGGCACATCGATACCGGTTTCGATAATGGTGGTACACACCAACACGTTGAATCTCTGGTGATAGAAGTCCGACATTACCCGTTCAAGATCCCGCTCGCGCATCTGGCCGTGGGCCGTGACTACCCGGGCTTCGGGCAACAGCTCGCGGATCTCCTGGGCAGTTTTCTCTATGGTTTCCACATTGTTGTGCAGGTAATAGACCTGGCCGCCGCGGAGGATTTCCCGCAGTATGGCCTCCCGTACCGTGGCCCTGTCATACTCGCGCACAAAGGTTTTGACCGCCAGACGTTTGGCCGGCGGCGTGGCTATGATGGACAGGTCGCGCATGCCGGACATGGCCATGTTCAGGGTGCGGGGAATGGGGGTGGCCGTCAGGGTGAGTATGTCAACGTTGGCTCTCAGCGCCTTGATTTTTTCCTTCTGGCGCACGCCGAACCTGTGTTCCTCGTCAATGATCAGCAGGCCCAGGGCGTCGAAGCGCACCTCGCTGTTGAGCAGCTTATGGGTGCCTATGACTATGTCCACCTTGCCGGCTTCCAAGGCTGCCAGCACCTGATTTTGCTCCTTGGCGGTGCGAAAACGTGACATCACCTCTATGGTCACAGGCCAGTCGGCAAACCTATCCTTGAAGTTTTCATAATGCTGCTGGGCCAGCAGTGTGGTGGGCACCAGCACCACCACCTGTTTGTTGTTGCTGACAGCGAGGAAGGCGGCACGCATGGCCACTTCCGTCTTGCCAAAGCCCACATCGCCGCACACCAGGCGGTCCATGGCGCGGGGCTGGCACATGTCATCGAGCACCGCCTTGATGGCGCTTTCCTGATCCACTGTCTCTTCGAACATAAAGCCGTCGGCAAACTGGGCGTATTCGGTTTCATCCAGATTGCAGGGGTCGCCGGGACGGGCTTCCCGTCTGGCGTAGACATCCAGCAGCTCGGCGGCCACGTCGCGGATTTTTTCAATCGCCTTGCGTTTGGCCTTGGCCCAGGTTTCATTGCCGAGCCGGTTGAGACTGGCTTCCTGCTCTCCGCCCACGGCATAACGGCTGATAAGGTGCAGGGAGGCGACCGGCACATAGAGTTTGTCACCGCCCGAATATTCCAGGGTCAGGTATTCGGCCACCAGACCACCAGTGTCGAGGGTTTCCAGCCCCTGATAGAGACCGACTCCGTGTTCCAGGTGCACCACAGGCTGACCGACCTTGAGTTCGGCCAGGTTTTTAATCAGCAGATCCTGGCTCAGCTGCTTTTGCTTGTCGCGGCGCCGTTGTTGCGACACCCGTTCACCAAAAAGCTCGGTTTCACAGATGATGGCGAGATCTTTTGACTCATGCCGTTGCAACAGGCAACCCTGGGACAGTGGGGCGACGGCTATGGCACAGTCGAGATCCGAACCCCAGAACTCATCTATGTGGCTCAGGCGTTTGGGCTTCAGTTCAATCTTGGCCAGCAGCTCGGTCAGGGCCTCGCGCCGGCCCTCGGATTCGGCGATAAACAGCAGCCTTGGCCCGGTTTGGGCGAAGGACTGCAGCGCCTCCAGCGGTTGACGCAGTTTGTGATTGGCGCGGAGATCCGGCAAGGGTGCTGCGGCAAGTGTCTGGACGGCGTCGGCAGCTATCTGTACTCGCGGCAAGGCCTTGAAGGCGGAAAACAGTTGCTCGGTGAGCAGGTACAAATCCTGGGGCGGCAACAGTGGCCGCAGCGGATCGACCCGTCTGTCCTCAAAGCGACTCTTCACCTCATCCAGGTGATGATTGGCGGCCTGTTCCAGCTCGCCCACGGTCAGCAGCTGGCAGTCCCTGGGCAGATAGTCGAACAAGGTGGCGCAGCTTTCGAAAAACAGCGGCAGGTAGTTTTCTATACCCGCCGGCATCAGGTTGCGACTCACCAGCTGATACACGGACTCGGGGGCATTGACCACGGACTCAAAGGCGCGGCGGTAGCGCTGGCGAAAGCCTTCAATGGCGCTGCTGTCGGTGGGGAATTCCCGCGCCGGCAACATGCGGACGCTGTCGACCTCGGTGCTGGAGCGCTGGGTCTCGGGATCGAAATAACGGATGGATTCCACCTCGTCATCGAACAGCTCAATACGCAGTGGCTCACGGGCGCCGCTGGGAAAAAGATCCAAAATGGCGCCGCGGATGGCGAATTCGCCGTGCTCATAGACCTGCTCCACCAGATGATAGCCAGTGTCGGTCAGTTGCTGGCGCATCTGCTGCAGACTGTATCTGTCGCCTTTTTTGAGGATCAGCACATTGCCGGCGAGGAATGACACAGGTGGCAGGCGCACCATCAGGGTGGTGACAGGCACTATCACCAGGTGGCGTTTACCGGTCGTCAAGCTGGCCAGGGTTTCCAGACGCTGGGAGATCAAGTCCTGGTGCGGCGAAAAGCTGTCATAGGGCAGGGTTTCCCGGTCCGGAAACAGGCACACCTGCAGATCGTCGTGGCGCAGCAGGTAGGTGAGTTCGGCTTCCAGCGCCAGCGCCGAAGGGGTATCTGCGGTGACCAGCAAACTGGTGCCTGTGTGGGCCTTGGCGAGGTTTGCCAGTGTCAGGGCGCGGCCAACGCCCACGGGCGCGGCCAGAGAAAGCAGCTTGCCGTTGGCGGGGGCCTTGGGCGGCTGGTTTACCGGAAATGAAGTCATTGAGTAAGCAGCATGTTTCTGTCAAAAACCTGGGGGCATTGTAGTGACTTGCCCCCGGCTGTGCCAGTTAAACCTGTGCTGGGTCAGCCTTCCTGCTGCTGTTTGCGCAGCTTGAGTTGTTTCTGTTGCACGCTGAGGCTGGCGCGCACCAGTTGTTCGGTATCGGCATCACTGATGGCGACAAATTCCAGAGTCACCCGGAAGCCGTCATCCTCATGCACGCAGTGGCGCACTTCGGCGACACAGAGCAGGGCAATCAGTTCTTCGCGGATATACAGGGTCAGCAGGTGGCGGCTGCCATCGGCCATGGCAGTGGGCGAGCGCAGGGTGACACCGCTGCCGCCGAAACGCAGCCCGGCCAGGGGCTCACCTTCGTGGGGATCGTTGGCCAGCACATAATGCAGCACCATATCCACCTTGCGCGACTGCAGCTTGAGGTAGTCCACCAGGGCCTTGGTATCGGAACCCAGCTGCCGTAACTGCATCAGGCTGGTGGCCTCCAGGGCCTTGGCTTCATTGAGCAATTGCATGCCCATGGATCTCAGTTCCGCCAGGGCGGCATCGTCCGGCAGCGCAGACTCGGTCCAGGGGCGGGCATAAATACGGAAGGTATGAGGCACACTGAAGAAGGCATCGGGATCGGTTTGCAAGGCTTGCCTCTTTATTTATGGGAGTATTGTCCCTATTATCGTGCCCATCTTAATGATTTAGCAAGATCACTGCCCAGGAAGCCCCCAAGGTCCCATGACTCCAGCGCCAGCCCTGTTTATCGGCTACCGCTATTGGCGTTCGCGCAAGGCCAATGCATTTGCCTCTTTTATTACCCTGTTTGCCGTCAGTGGCATTTTTCTCGGGGTGACTGCCCTTATCCTGGTCAGCTCGGTCATGAATGGCCTTGAGGACCAACTCAAGCAGCGCATTCTCGGCGCCGTGCCGCAACTCATACTGCAGCAGGAGCAGGGATTCGAGGACTGGCAATCCCTGCGAGAACCCATATTGGCAGTTCCCGGGGTGCGTGGCGTGGTGCCTTTTGCCGCAACCCAGGCCATGGTGCAGTCTCCGAGCAATATCAGCGCGGTGCAGCTGCAAGGCATAGTGCCGGATGCTGAGCGGCAACTGTCGGCTGTGATGTCCCACAGCTATGCCGATGCCTTCGATGCCCTGGAGCCGGGCGAGTTTAGGATCATTCTTGGCTCTGTACTGGCCAATCAGCTCGATGTCGCCGCCGGCGATACTGTGCGGGTGCTGAGCGGCGATGGTGTGGTTTACTCGCCTTTGGGCCCTGTGCCGAGTCAGCGCAAATTTGTGGTGGCGGGGGTGTTCCAGATGGGGTCCCCCGTGGATGCCAACAGCGCCTTCGTACATTTGGCAGATGCTCGGCGCCTGATGCGCCGGCCGGCGCAGGTGATAGACAGTCTGCGCCTGTATCTGGACGACCCCTTCGCTGTGGTTGAACTGACACCAAAATTGCAGGACAAACTGCACTCCGTGGGGCAGGAGGTCAGCATCAGCGATTGGCGTGACAGCTACGGCCACCTGTTCTCTGCGGTCAAGATGGAAAAGAACATGATGTCGCTGATGCTGAGCCTGATAGTAGCGGTGGCGGCTTTCAACATAGTGTCGGCACTGGTGATGATGGTGGTGGACAAGACCACGGATGTGGCCGTGCTGCGCACCCAGGGACTGGGTACTTTGGCTGTGATGGGCATTTTTATGGTGCAGGGCTCGCTTAACGCCTTGCTTGGCCTGCTGCTGGGCCTGCTGGTGGGCACAGTGATGACCTTCAATATCAATCCCATTCTGGATACCCTCGGCATTTCCGTATTGGGTCCCGGGCAGCCGTTGCCCGTGGTGCTGCAATGGTCGCAGCTTGGGCTTATCGTCGCGGGCACAGTGCTTTTGAGCCTCGGCGCTACCCTGTATCCGGCGCTGCGTGCCGCCGGGGTGCAGCCGGCAACAGCCCTGCGTTATGAATAAAAGGCGCTGTGAATAAAGGGCTCTATGAATAAAGGGCGCTATGAATAAGCCACGCGACAAATAACGTATTGAATTTAATTGGGCGCCGAGGCACCCACCAGTTGCCGACATTGGTGTCGGCATGCAAGAGAGAGACAGATGCAGGACATATTGCTCAAGGTCGATAAAGTCAGCAAACATTACCGCGAAGGCAACATAGACACCCGGGTGCTCAGTGAGGTGGATCTTGAGGTCTATCGCGGCGAGCAACTGGCCATAGTTGGCAGTTCGGGCTCGGGCAAGAGTACCTTGCTGCACATCATGGGCACCCTGGATGCGCCCAGCAGTGGCAAGGTGATCCTGGCGGGTGAGGATATCTATGCCGTCGGTGCCGCGAGACAGGCGCAGATCCGCAATCGGGATCTGGGCTTTATTTATCAATTCCATCATTTGTTGCCGGAATTCAGCGCCATCGAAAACGTGGCCATGCCAGCGCGGATAGCCGGCAAGGGCAAGCAGGAGGCGGAGCAAAAAGCCGTGGCCTTGCTGGAACGGGTTGGGCTCGGTCACAGGCTGCAACACGCGCCATCTGAGCTGTCCGGCGGCGAGCGGCAACGGGTGGCCATCGCCCGCGCCCTGGTCAATGATCCCAAGCTGGTGCTGGCCGATGAACCCACGGGTAACCTGGACGCTCACAGCGGCGATGCTGTTTATCACCTGATCCGCGAGCTGGCGGCCCAATTGGGTACGGCGTTCGTGATTGTCACCCATGACAATAATCTGGCGGCCAAGATGGACCGGCAGCTCAAGATGCAGGATGGTTGTCTGTGGCAGGCGGTTTCGGCATGAGCCAAGCCAATAAGATGCCCTTGAGCATGGCCTTCTGGCTCGGTTGGCGCTTTTACCGTGCCCGCCAGTCCAACAGTTTTATCAGCTTTATCGCCTTCGCCTCCACCGCGGGTATTGCCCTCGGTGTGGCCGTGCTCATCATAGTGCAATCGGCCATGAACGGGTTTGAGGGCGAACTGGAGCGGCGCTTTCTCGACGTGGTGCCCCATGCGGAGCTGACCGGGGTCAATGAGCCCGTTCAGGACTGGCACGCCATGGCCATTGATGCCATGAAAATCCCGGGGATCCGCGGCGCGGCGCCTTTTATCCGCCTGCAGGGGCTGGTACAAAAGCCCGGCGGATTTCAGGGACTCAATCTGGTGGGCATTGACACAACCCAGGAGCCCAAGGTCTCAGGTATCGCCAACTATATGGCCAAGGAGCATTGGCAGGCACTCGGACGCAAGGACGACAGCATAGTGCTCGGCAAGGCGTTGGCCGACAAACTTGGTTTGGCCCCGGGCGACAGTCTGGTGCTGTACGTGCCGGATCTGGCGGCCGGTAAAACCGGACGCCTGGGGGCGGCGCGCAGTCACAGATTCGTGCTGGCAGGGACCTTCAAGCTGGGTGGTGAGCTGGAACTTGGCACGGGTTATGTGTCCATGGACTATCTTGCCGGCTTGCTGGAGTTCGGCGACAAGGTCAGCGGCGTGCGGATTGCGGTCGAGAATGTGTTTTCGGCTCCCAGGCTCATTCGCGAGCTGGGTTTCAGCCAGCAGCAATATGTCTATATGAGCGACTGGACCCGCACCCAGGGACACCTGTATCAGGATATCCAGCTGGTACGGACCCTGATGTATCTGGTGCTGGCGCTGGTGATCGCCGTGGCCTGTTTCAACATAGTGTCGACCCTGGTGATGGCGGTGCGTGACAAGACCGCGGAAATTGCCATTTTGATGACCATGGGGATCCGTCGTCAGGCCATAGTGCTGCTGTTTATGGTGCACGGTGCCGTCAGCGGTCTGCTCGGCACGGCTTTAGGTGTGGCCTTGGGGACGGGTATTGCCTGGAAGCTGCCGCAACTGGCCGCCGGTCTCGAGTCGCTGTTTGGGGTAAAACTGCTGTCAGCCGACGTGTACTTCATCGACTTTTTGCCGTCGGAGCTGATGTGGCAGGATGTGGTCTGGGCCAGTGTGATGGCACTTGTCATGAGTCTGTTGGCGACCCTGTATCCCGCCATCAAGGCCAGCAAAACGGCACCGGCAGCGGCCCTGGCGGGTCGCTGAACTGGTCTTGAACAAGCTGGATTTGACCAAGTAGAGACCACAGCCAGCCAATAAAAAACGCGCCTCAGAGCGCGTTTTTTATTGGCTGTCACTTATAGCGTTTGCGCCATTTAAACAGCACCGAATACTTCCACAGATTGTGGATCACAAAATAACCCAACAGGGAGCTGACAATACCTATCACGGCACAACCCAGCAGGAATGGCGGGCCTATGGTGGCCAGGGACGATTCCAGCCAGTGCCAGCTGAGCTCAAAGGCAAACTGTTGTGGCGTATGGCCGAGCAGTCTGGCACCCAGCAAGTAAGCACCATAGAACATCACCGGCATGGTCAGCGGATTGGTTAGCCACACCAGAGCCACGGACACAGGCAGATTGACGTTGAAGACGATTGCCAGCGCGGCGGCCAGCACCATCTGAAAAGGGATGGGGACCCAGGCACAAAGCAAGCCGACGGCAAAAGCGCCGGGTGCCGATTTACGGTTCAGATGCCACAGATTGGGCTTGTGCAGCAGGGTGCCGAAAATCTGCAAATGCTTGTGGTCGCGCAGCGACTCGGGTTTGGGCATGAACCTCTGAATGAACTTTTTTGGCATAGGCTGAAATGCTGTCTTAACTTTCTTCTGTGACCAATCCATTTATGCTGGGCTTTTGCGCCCTGGTGTTGTCTGCGCTGCTGTGGCCGCAGTTGTTGCCATGGTACCTCATCCCTGTGACAGTTTTGGGTGGGGTAGGGCTGCTCAGACAAAAACCTCTGCTAGCCGGTGCCCTGCTCGGGGCGACCTGGATAAGTCTCTATGTGCAGTACGTTATCCAACCGGAGCATCACTGGGGCAATGAGCCCGTCAGTGTCGAGGCCGAAATCATATCACCGGCCAGTGGCAGGAGCGACTGGCAGCATATAGATATTCGAATAGTTAAACCACAATTAATTTTACCTCCCGGAGTGAGAGTTAGCCAAAAGGTACGCCTTTCCTGGAAAGAGGCTCCTTTGGTGCAAGCGGGTGAACGTTGGCGCTTGTTGTTAAGGTTCAAAGCCATTGATTCTGTGCTCAATCAGGGGGGATTCAATGGCCAGCGTCAGTTGCTTGCCAAACATATAGGAGCGCGGGCGACAGTGCTCAGGGCCGAACGTCTGGCGCCTTCCACCGCATTTCGAACGGTCCTGGTCAACCGCCTCGATACAGGGTTGGCGTCACTCAGTCACAGGGACTTGCTGCAAGCCTTGTTGAGCGGAGACAGGAATGAGTTTGCTCCGGAGCTGTGGCAAGCGCTGAGAATAAGTGCCACAGGGCATTTGGTGACAATTTCCGGCTTGCACCTGTCGGTGGTGGCAGCCTGGATTTATGGCTTGGTATTTTTTCTGTTGCAGCGGTTTTTCCCCACGCCAACAAGGCGGAATCTGTTGTTGGCCATGGTCTTTGCAGCCCTTGCCGTCATTGGCTATGGCTGGCTTGCCGGCATGGGACTGGCTACACAAAGGGCACTGGTAATGTTGCTGTTGCTGATGCTACTGAGCCTGATGAAACGTTTTGCCTCACCTTGGGAGCGGCTGTTGTGGGCCTTGTTCTTTGTGCTGCTGTGGGATCCGCTGGCCATACTGGGGGGCGGACTCTGGCTGTCATTCTGTGCCATCGCCATCATCTTGTTGACGGTTGAGAATGCCCTGGCCTCAGAGCATAGCGGTATAAGGATGCGGCTGAAGCAATTTTTACGTTTGCAGCTGGCCTTGTCCCTGGGGCTGGCGCTGGTGCAGGGCTTGTTATTTGGTGGGCTAGGCCTTCACGGCGTGTGGATGAACCTGTTGATGGTGCCCTGGTTCTCACTGGTGGTGATCCCCCTGACCATGGCGGGACTGATGGGCGCCTTGATCCTGATGCCTCTGGATTTGCCCATTGATCTGCTGTTTCAGCCCGCCAATGCCGCGCTGTGGCCCTTTGTCCGTTTGCTCGATGCAGTCCAGACATTGCCGCTGGCCTGGTGGCCCCTGGCCGATGCGCAGGGGGCTGCGCTCTTGTTTGTGCCCCTGGCATGGATGCTGTGGCGCCTGAATAGCCACTGGAGTCGGTGGTTGGCCACTGTTTTTGTGTTGCCCTTGCTGCTGGCGGTCCTGGTTTCTACTCGGTCCGCTGACAGCTGGCGTGCACATGTGCTGGATGTGGGACAGGGGCTGGCAGTCGTGGTGGAACAAGATCATGGCGCCTTGTTATACGATACCGGGGCGGCTTTTGGTGACGATTTCAGCTATGCCGAACGGGTCATAGTGCCCTTTCTGCACAGTCGGGGCATCTCCAGGCTGGATTATCTGATTGTCAGTCATGAAGATAATGACCATGCCGGTGGGCTTGAGGTGATTAAGCGCAATGTGGCGGTTGACCGGTTAATCTCAGACGGTCCCTGGCCGGATGCCGAGCCTTGCAGGCCGGGAACGCTTAAATGGCATGCTCTGTCCTTGTCTTTCCTGTGGCCCGCTTCGCAACCTGCGGGGCGGGTGGGGAACAACGGCTCCTGTGTGCTGCATATCGGCGGGGGCGGGCAGAGCCTGTTGTTACCCGGTGATATTGAAAGGGAAGCCGAACTCGCCATGATGGCTGTTTTGCCTTCGGCTACTTTGCTGGTGGCACCCCACCATGGCAGCCGCACTTCATCCGGCAAGGAGTTTATCGCCCGGGTGCAGCCCGAGAAGACTGTGTTTGCTGCCGGCGCGGGAAACAGATATGGCTTTCCCAAAGCCGACATAGTTGAGCGTTACCGGGCTTCCGGCAGCGCAGTTTATGTCACAGGTGACAGTGGCCAACTCAGCTTTGAATTTGATGGCAGTCAGGTTCGGGTGCGGGGCTATCGCAGTGAGCTGGCGCCATTTTGGTATAACCGCCGCTTTGGAGTTGGTGACTCGTCCAATCCGGAGTAGAATGCAGCCTTTGTTATTATTTCAGACTTTTCAATGACAACATCTGCCAAGAATGAAGTATGGGTGGTTTTCCGGCGTCTGCTGGGCTATCTCAAGCCGATGAAATCCATCTTTGTAATGTCGCTACTTGGACTCATTACTTATGGCGCAGTAGACACCCTGTTTATCGCCTTCATTCAACCTTTCATCGACAAAGGTTTTAATGGATCCACTCCCCAGGTTCAGGGCATGGGCCTGGCCATGGAAGCAAACAAGGGCTTTGGCTCAGGTTCAGACGTGTTGCTGATGGCGCCGTTCGTGGTGGTGGGGATGTTTACCCTGCGCGGTTTGGCCAACTTTGTCTCCACCTATGGTATTTCCTATATGAGTGCCAGACTCATTATGGATTTGCGCCAGCAGGTATTTAATCACTACCTGACGCTGCCCGTGAGCTACATGGACAGGGAAAATGCCGGTAACCTGATTTCCCGGGTCACCTTTGATACCGAGCAGATTGCCAGGGCCTCCGGCAGTGCGCTGATCTCCATTGTCCGTGACAGCATTACCGTTATAGGTATGCTGGTGCTGATGTTCTATTCCTCCTGGAAGCTGTCCCTGTGCATTATTGTGGTAGGCCCCATCATAGGTTGGGTGATAGCGACCGTGAGCCGCCGTTTCCGCAAGGTGTCCAAACAAATCCAAACCGCCATGGGCGGTGTGACGGCGACGACCGAGCAGATGGTCAAGGGGCATAAAAACGTGCTCGCCTTTGGTGGCCAGGAGACGGAGCGACAAAGGTTTGCCAAGGTTAACGATCAGAACCGCCATCAGAATATGAAGCTGGCGGTGGCCCAGGCCATCAGCCAACCTCTCATCATGATCATAGGCTCCTTTGCGCTGGCGTTTGTTATCTATGCCGCCAGCCTCGACAGTCTCAAGCATGAGCTGACCGCGGGTACCTTTGCCGCGGTATTGGCGGCCATGTTGGCCATGTTGCAACCGATTAAAAACCTGACCCGGGTCAATGCCGAATTCCAGCGCGGCATCGCCGCCTGTACCACGGTTTTTGAGCTGCTCGACACTCCGTCTGAGAGCGATAAGGGCCATTATCACTGTGAGCGGGTTAACGGCAAGCTGACCTTTGACAAGGTTAAATTCCGTTATGAAGGCCAGGAGCGCCTGGCGCTGGATGACATCAGCTTTGAAGTGAAGCCCGGCCGTACCCTGGCGCTGGTGGGGCGCTCGGGCTCGGGTAAGTCCACCATCGCCAGCCTGGTGAGCCGCTTCTATTCGGGGCTTGAGCAGGGCGATATCCTGCTTGATGATGTCAGCATCTACGATTATCAACTGGCGAACCTGCGCAGTCAGGTGGCGCTGGTGTCCCAGCAGGTGACCCTGTTCAACGACAGCATCGCCAATAACATAGCCTATGCCTATCCGGGTGAAGTCACCCGCGGGCAGATTGAGCAGGCGGCGACCCTGGCACACGCCATGGAGTTCATCAAAGACTTGCCCCAAGGTCTGGATACCCAGGTGGGCGAAAACGGTGTGCTGCTTTCCGGTGGCCAACGTCAGCGTATCGCCATTGCCCGCGCCATCCTGCGCAATGCACCGGTGCTTATTCTCGACGAGGCGACCTCGGCGCTGGATACCGAGTCCGAGAAGGCGATACAGCAGGGGCTGGACAATTTGCGTCACAATCGCACCTCTGTGGTGATAGCCCACAGGCTGTCAACCATAGAAAGCGCCGATGAAATTCTGGTGGTGGATCAGGGCAGGGTGGTAGAGCGCGGCAACCATGCCGAGCTGCTGGCCAAAGATGGCATGTACGCCAAGTTGTACCAAATGCAGTTCAGTGGCTGATATGCAGCAGTGGATCCATGCCATTTGGTATGAGAACAAGCCCGGTAAGTGGTTGTTGGCGCCCTTGTCGCTGTTGTTTTGGCTGGTGAGCGCCATTAGGCGCCTGCTGTTTCGGTTGGGCGTCAAACAAACCGTCATCTTACCTGTGCCTGTCATTGTGGTTGGCAACATTACCGCCGGCGGTAGTGGCAAGACCCCTACGGTTATCCATCTTATTGAGTTGTTGCGCCGTGAGGGCTATACCCCCGGGGTGATCAGCCGAGGTTATGGCGCTGATATCAAGGGTGTTCGTGCTGTGCTCTCGGGGGCGTCGGCAAGCGAAGTGGGCGACGAGCCGGCCATGATAGTAGCGCGCACCTGTGTGCCCATGGTGGTCGGCAGAGACAGGGTGGCCGCGGCCAAAGCCCTGCTTAACGGCTGTGGTGTGGATGTCATCATTTGTGATGACGGCTTGCAACACTACCGTCTTGGACGGGATATAGAGCTGGCGCTTATTGATGGTCAACGTCGTCTGGGAAATGGCTGGTTGCTGCCGGCAGGCCCCTTGAGAGAGTTGCCGTGGCGTCTGCAACAGGTGGATTTTGTGCTCAATAACGGCGGCAAACCCTCGGCCGGTGAGTGGGCCATGACCCTGGAGCCGGGACCATTGCAAAGCCTGATGGCCGGGCACGCTGCCCCGGAACCTGGGCAACAGGTCAATGCCTTTGCCGGCATAGGCAATCCACAGCGATTTTTTGATACTTTAAATGGCCTTGGCTTCATTTTGGATAAGGTTCAGGCCTTTAACGATCATCAGGCCCTGACGATTGCAGATTTGGCTGCATTCGGTGACGGGCTGCCGCTGTTGATGACGGAGAAAGATGCCATCAAGTGCCTTGGCTTTGCCAAAGACAACTGGTGGTATTTGCCGGTCACGGCAAATTTCCCGATTGAATTCGACAGGCAATTAGTGGCTGCGGTGGCCAAGGCCGCCGCCAACAAGAAAGGACAGAGAAATGGCTTTTGATAAAAAACTGTTGGACATAGTGGCCTGCCCCGTGTGCAAGGGCAAACTTGAGTATGATAAGCAGGCGCAGCAATTGATTTGCAAGGTCGATCGTTTGGCCTATCCCATCACGGAAGGGATCCCTGTGCTGCTGGCAAATCGCGCTGTCCCCTGGCAGCCAGAGAACTGATGCACAACGCCTTCATACGCCCTCCCTTGAGGGCGTTGTTGTTTTTCCGTTGGCAGTTGTCTTTAAAATTCTTTCTGGAGGATTTAATAAAGCTGGATATCTGTAAATTTGTGGTTAATACAGATTGTTATCATGGTAAAAGTCAGTGAATAACGCTTAATTCTTATTGAGTTTCCACTCAAGCGTCACAATAATTTGCACTTTCAGCTGGGGAAAGGAGTCCAGAGGTGGAAGACGCAGAATTTTCTCAACTCGTATCCAATGTACTGCAACATCATCGTGGCAATCGCATCACGCCATTTGAATACCATGGAAAAAAATATTGGCTGAAGCAGGCTGAAAAGCTTGAAGGGGCCATGCGTTTTATGAAGTCAGATCCCAAAGAGGCGTTGCAGCGGGAAATTGCTGCTCTTAAGTTGCTTGGGGATAAGCAGGCGCCGGTTCCCCGGCTGGTTGATGCCGGCAACGACTATCTGGTGCTGGAAGATGCCGGGATCACGCTGAACCGTTGGTTGACAGTGGAAGGGCAGCCATCGCTGCAGTCTATTTTGAATGATGCTGCCGGCGCGTTGGCAGGATTGCATAAGCTGCAATTGGCTCATGGGCGGCCGGCGCTGAGGGACATAGGCTGGCAGCAGGGGAAGGTCACCTTTATCGATTTCGAAGCCAGTCAGCTGGGTAAAGATTTACTCAGGCAGCAAACCCGGGATCTGCTGGTCTTTGTGCACAGCCTGTATCGCTACCTGGGACCCAGACGCGAGATGATTATCGAGGCCATAGGCCAGTACTGTCGTAATGGCTGCCACCATGTTTGGCTGGCGGCGCAAAAACGGCTGAAAAAATGGCAATGGTTGCGCCCTTTCCTCAAGCCACTCCGTCACCGGGGAGGTCGTGATCTGCGTCCCGTTTATTGGGTCTTGGATCACTTTAAACACACACCTGGCTGCGCCTGAGCACACTTCTTTTGACACCCCTGAAAATGGGGTGTCAAATTCCAGTCAAGCGACTTTTTATTGACACACTGCAATAAAGTCCTGTTTCTCGAAAAAAAAGCACTTTTCCTTTTTTTGACACTGCTAACTAACGGAAAATGGTCAAAATTTCGTCTGGTCAAACCAGTATAAATTTTAATCAATCTTATTGGTTGTTTTACAAGGAAAAGGGCTGAAACCCGCGAAAATACTGGGTTTAACCCTATATACAAATTAAATCGATTCTTTATAGAATGTTCCTGCCGAACAGATCCACAGAGATTTGGGTAAAGTGAAGAAAAGCGTTTCAATCGGCGGATAGGATTTCCAGAAGCGCAGCTGACTTCCCGTAGTAATCACAAACAAATCCGAGACAGCCCAAACACTTGCTGTTTGAGCACGAGGGGACTTGTTTTGCCCAAAAGAGATGTAAGATGAAAAATTCCGCCCTGATGTTGCTTGCCACCCTGTCACTGAGCCAGTTTGCATACGCTGCCCCCTTGAAACTTGAAGGCCAGCTGTTGCTGGATTTTGAAGACTTCAATGAGCACGCCGTGCAGCAGTACAAACTCAAAGGCGCCAATGGCGAAATACACCAACTGGCATTCAGCCAAAAGCCTGACTGGGTCAAGCCCGGTCAAAAGGTAAGGGTGTTTGGCCAAGCCAAGGGCAAACAATTCCAGGTTGAAGAGGAGGGGATCTCCTTACTGCAGTCAACCGAGACTCAGACCCAGTCTACCAGTCTGAATCAGAGCACTGCCGCCGTCAGTGGCACCCACAGTGTGCTGGTGGCCGAGGTTAATTTCGCGGTCAATCCTATAGTGCGATTCACTGTGGCCGATATCGATGCCATGGTGATGCAGGATTCTTCAGCTTTCTTCAGCGAAAATTCATATGGTGCCATGTCACTTGGCGGTTCTGTGGCGGATCCTGTGACCGTGGATGTGGATGTGTCCGTGTGTAATACCGACGTAGTGGCAGCTGCGGCCGATGCCGAGCTGGTACGTCGTGGTTACAATATCGATGGTTTCGATCACGTGATGTACCTGATCCCAACGCATCCCAAGTGCACCTGGTCAGGAAAGGCCAACGTCAATGGCAAGCGCAGCTGGATCAAGCGTGTGCAACTGTCGACCATCAACCATGAACTGGGCCACAACCTGGGTCTGTATCACGCCAATAAGAAAGACTGTGCTGATTTGACCACCAAGCCCAGCTCACAGTGCACTGTCTATGAATATGGTGATTACCTGGCAGCCATGAGTGGCACCAATACTCCCAAGCACTTTACCTCTTTCAACAAGCAGTTGCTGGGTTGGATGCAGGGCCGCATGGTGACCGTCACCAGTGACAGCCGTGTTACCCTTTCTGCCGTTGAAACCGATGCCGGCAGCTTCCCTCAGGCCCTGCGTATTGCCAACGGCACAGACGAGAACGGTCAGCCACTTTACTACTATGTTGAATATCGTCAGGCGGTAGGTTTTGACAGTTCACTGGCTACCGAAGCTTCAAACTTCCTTAACGGAGTCCGGTTGCGTGAAGGTGCCGACAACAACCCTGCCAGTGGCTATCTGCTGGACCCAACCCCAAACAGCACCAGCTACGATTGGGACGACATCAGCCTGGCACCCGGACAAGTTTTTGAGCAGCAAGGTGTGCGTTTGGAAGTGGTTTCCTCCAATGCCGACTCTGTGGTACTGGATATCAGCTTCGGTGGCAATACCGCTCAATGTCAGCGTGGCAGCACTCTGGTAAGCACAGTAACTTCAGTCTCCAGCCTGCTGGCCGGTGATCAAGCCCAGGCTACCCTGAAGCTGACCAACCAGGACAACAGCCTGTGCCCATCCTCTGTGTATGACCTGACTTCATTGGGTGACGCCGGTCTGTACACCAGCCTGAACCAGAGCTATGTGACAGTACCAGCAGGTCAAAGTGTGAACCTGGCACTGACCCTGACTGCGGATGCCCTGGCAAGCGGTACCCATAGCTGGAAAGTGACAGCGCAACGTGCCGAAGAGTCTGCAGCTGTGAGCAAAACCGGTAGCCTGAGTGTTATAGCGCAAAGCAGCAACAGTGCCCCCGTTGCCCAGGATGACGCAGTCCTGACCTCTGGCACCGCCAGCATCAAGATTGTTGTATTGGCCAATGATAGTGATGCTGAAGGAGACGCACTGCAGATATACAGTACTACTCAAGGTCGTTACGGCAGTGTTAAGGTCAATGCTGACAACAGCCTGACCTATACTCCAGGCAAGCGTTTCAAGGGTAGCGACAGTTTCAGCTACACCATCACTGACGGTGAGCTGACTGCTACTGCGACAGTGACCCTGTCACCCGATAGCAGTGGCACTACCGACGGTGGCACCACCGGTACTACCGGCGGCAAAGGTCGCAGCAAGTAACAAGTAACAAGTAACAATAAAATAAGAAAAGGGCCGGTCATCCGGCCCTTTTTGCATTTTAGATTCACCGTTAAGGCTTACTCCTCGGGTACCACCAGAGGACACAGATCGCACATGGCGGTGTCTGATTCACCTACAGTGGCCAAAGGTCCTGTATCGACTACAGGGGAAGTGGCTTTGGCTGTGGCGGTATTGCTCAGGGTACCGTCTGTGCCGGATGGCATAGCAGTTGGCAGGTAATTACCTGTAGTGACATGACATACGTCACCACCGAAGTTACCTTCCAGGTCGCCATCGCCGTTGGCACACATCTGATTGCCGTTACAGGTATAACCCGCACTACAATCGGTATCAACCAGACATTGTTTCGCGAAGTCGAGCGCGAAATCTTCGTCCAGTGCCAGGTCGACACTGTCAGTCAGGTTAACATCCAATGGGGCGTCACCTGTATTACAAACAGTGATGTCGTAGTCCTTACGCACCGCGATCAAACTGCCTTGGTCTTCCAGTGACAGGGCACAGTTTTTAACTATGCTCAGCATAGGACTCAACGCCAGAGAGTCGCACTCTGCAATATATTGGTCCGCACTGATGCTGGTAGTGCCAAAGCTGACACTGGCATCCACTGTGTTGGTACCGCCGTTGACTGACGACAGGTAGTATCCTGAATATGTCAGTTCTTCATCAGGTCCCCAACCGTCGGCGCCATTGGCAAACAGGCTGACGTCTTGGTCGACATCAAATGCTGTACCATTGCTTGGACTATCGTGGATGCTGATGGTTTCATCGGCTGCGATTGAACCCACACCGGTATTCTTCAGCGTGATTGTGTAATCGATGCGGAACATATTGCCCGCTACCAATTCAGTTGCACCGCAAACCTTGGATGCAGAGATGCTGCACAATGGGAATGCGCCGCCCAGGAAGTCTTTCAGCTGAGCAGTTTCGGACCTGGATGAACGGGTTTCGATCATGAAGTTGGTAAAGCAGGGAACTTCACTGATACCAGCTGCCAGGAAGGCCTCGGTAACGTTGAAGCGTCCTTCAAACAAGGATTCGATTGGATAGGTATCGGCTATACCGGATTTGTTTTCATAGGGCCACAAACCGTTGGCAACACCAGCCAGTTCATCCTGTTCGTTGGTAATAGCACAAGCTATCCCTTCATCACCGGCTGTACCGCACTTGGCTCCTGAGGCGCCGGAGGCATACAAGAGCTCCAGATTTTCAGAAATATCACCACCTGAATTAACCCAGCGCATTACCTGTACGAAGGGCACAGAGTTTGAACCCTGGGGATATTCCATGATGATGAACACATCATTTTCCATGTGTTGGCCGGTAAACCTGTTACCTGCGCCTGTGCCAACTTGATCCTGGAAGAACCAGAAACCCATGATGGCATCACCGGAATTGGCGTAACGTTCGGCACCGAAGTAGATCACCAGGTCGTCGTGGCCACCGTCATTGAGGAAGTAGGCGGCGGCATAACCGTTACGCAAATCGTCCTTATCGGGCACTGAACCGTCTCTGTACCACCATTCAGTCACATCCAGGGTATCTTTTGAGCCCCCTTTCCAGAAGATGGTGAGTGGAGGTAGATCAGCCTTCAGGCCAGTCTTTACACTCGCACTGCTGCCATTCAAATTGATGTTTTGCCAGTCATCCACTGCCGTGTTCTGTATGGCATTACCATCGAGTTCTACTGCATCGGGGGGGAATGCCAAAGCCCCGTAACTACAGAGGGTGCAACCACACAACATGGCTGCATTCAGCCAGCTTTTGAGTTTCATATCTTGCTCCTTTGTTGTTAATCCCGGTGTGTCTGAGAATGCATGGGACACAGGCGCAACGGGCTAAACCGACGCGTTAGTGAAGCAAGACTTGGGCCGTGTTTTATGGTGTTGATATATATTGATATATTGTGGTTTTTTGGCTAAAAGTGTTGCGGTGTTGAAGCAGGTTGTCCCTTGGAATGACACACTGGGTCAATTGTTAAGATGACTCTTTTTCAGCAAGCGATAAAGGGTAGAGCGGGAGATATTGAGGGCCCGGGCTGCTGCGGAAATGTTATGCCGGTTATCGCTGATGGCTTTGAGTATGACCTCGGTATCCAGCTCTTCCCTCTGACTGGCAAGATCGTTTTGCCAACGGTGTAACATGGCTGGTTCCAAACCCAGATCCCTGGCGCAAATCAAGGGTCCTTCGACCATGACTGCGGCCCGGCGGATACGATTTTGCAGTTCACGGACATTGCCCGGCCAGTTGTAATGGCTGATGGCTTGCACCGCATCGTCACTGAAGGCCAACTGGTCATTGCCATGATTGAAATCGTCCAGGAATTGCTCGGCCAATAACATGATGTCTTCAAGATATTCTCTCAGGCTTGGCACATGCAGTCTGAGTACATTGATCCTGTGGTATAAATCTTCCCTGAATCGACCTTCATCAACGGCGCTTTCGAGATCCTGGTGTGAGGCAAACAGCAGTCGGCAATCCAGCTCCACTGGCTTGCAACCGCCGACGCGGAAAATGTGTTTGTCATCGAGAAACTGTAACAGGTTGACCTGTAAATCCAGCGGCAAATCGGCTATTTCATCCAGAAACAGGGTGCCTCCGTTGGCTTGTTCCAAATGGCCAATATAACGGCGTTCTGCTCCGGTGAAGGCGCCTTTTTCATGACCGAAGAGGGTTGATTGGATAAGACTGGCGGGGAGGGCGCCACAATTGACCACCACGAAAGGACCATGTTGCCTGAGGGAATACCTGTGCAGCCATTTGGCGCACAGGCCTTTTCCTGAACCGGTTTCACCGCTGAGCAGTACGGTTTCGTCCGATGGTCCCAGTTTTTCCAATGCATGACGCAGGTTTTTTATCAGTGGATGTTCCCCGCGAATGGGAGCCAGCGCGTGAGGTTCCCGGGCCCTGGCGTTGGCCGATGAAGCCAATTCGGACATGCCGAGTCCGTGTCCCAGCGCATCGTTGAATCTTTGCCAGTCCAGCGGCAGGTGAAAATAATCTATGACATTGACGGTCAGCAACCAGCTGCAACTTTGACCCAACACCTCATCGCTGACGGCCAGCCAATGAAGTTGCGGGAACTGTTGTTGGATGTTGACCAGATCTTTGGCGAGGCTGCCGGTATCGTTCTGATGGATCATGGCAACGGCAATTTTAATCCCGTGCCTGTCTATCAGTTTAAGGGCATCGGCGGCATTGGATACTTTCAAACAATGCCAGTGGTAACCAGACAATACTTGGCTGATGTCTGGCAAATCATTATTGGGATCCAGTACCAACAGCTCCCTTTGGCTGGCCCTGGTTCCTTTTGAATCGCTCGGAACACTAAGGTTCATCAGCGTTCAGCTCCGTGGGCTCATTAGACTTTGAGTTTAGTCGTCCCGGGCCCACCTCTCAAGCCGATTGCCGCTATTTCACTGCTTATTCCGAGTGGCCGGACAAGCCTTGATACAGGGTGTCTACCCAGCGTTCCGCCGAAACAAACTGCCAGCCCCAAGCTTGCCATTTTGGGGGTAAGGGGGTGGCTTTCATCTGTTCAAAACTCTTGCCGCTGGCCAATCCCTGTTGCATCCAGGCGATGCAGTCGTCCAGCATTTGTTTGAACTGAACCAGCTCCGCCTTGGTTGCCAAACCACCATGTCCCGGAATGACCTTGGTATCCTCATTGATCATCTCGAGCATCCGGCCAACATTATCCCTGTAGCCGGTAACCGAACCGCCACCCTCAAGATCGATAAAGGGGAAGCGGTGTTTGAAAAACAGATCGCCCATGTGCACCACAGACCCGTTCTGCCACAGCACCACAGTATCACCGTCCGTGTGCCCCGGACCCAGGTGCAGTAACTGTAAGTCTTCGCCATTAAAATGTACCGTCAGGCCATTGTCATAGGTCAGTACCGGCAGGGCTGCGGGTGCTATATCGGCTTGTTGCTCCAACCGTTTTAGCACATTGTGGTGTGCCATGATGGTGCCGTTTCGACCAAAATGGCCATTGCCTCCGGTGTGGTCGCCGTGGAAATGGGTGTTGATAACAAACCTGGGCTGTCCCAGGGTGTCGGCGGATCCTATGGCCTTGAGGGCTGTGACTATTTTATCGGCGAGAGGAGCAAATTGATCGTCAATGATCAGCAGGCCATCTTTGCCGGCAACCACACCTATGTTGCCGCCGGCACCTTCCAGCAAGTAACTGCTGTTGGTGAGGGGCGTGGTTTTCATGGTGACATTGGCGAATTTATCATCGTCTGCTGCAATGACGAAGGTGCTCAGCAGGGCCGAGGTCAGCAACCCGGCCAAGGGTAAAAAGCGGGACATGGAAGACTCCTTGTCTGTGAGTGACTGTGGGAATAGCTAATACAAGTTACTCACAGACAAGGAATTTGGCAAATTGCCCTTGGGTTTTATACCGAGATCAGGAAATCCAGGGCAAGAAGCGATTGGCGCGCTTATCCGCTTGCCACAGGCCCATGGCGGCTCTGTGACGCAGACGGTAGAGGGCCTGATAGCACAGTGGCACCAGATACAGACTGGTCACTGTGGAAAAACTCAGTCCGCCGATAATGGCAATGGCCATGGGCGCATAAGGTGGGCCACCGCCACCAATTTGGGTATCCCCCATGGCGAGAGGCACCAGACCCAGCACCGTGGTGCCAACTGTCATGAGCACCGGCCGCAGGCGGGTGATACAGACGGAGTGGATGGTGGCAGACAAGTCTTCCAGCGCCGGTGTCATCTGATTTATCTGATCCACCAGTACTATGCCGTTGTTGACCACTATCCCCATGAGGATAAGTATGCCGATCATGGCCATTACCGACATGGGGGTGCCGGTGAGCCACAGGGCCCAGAACACTCCGGTGATGGAGAAGAGTATGCTGGTGATGATGGCACTTGGCAGCAGCAGCGACTCAAACAGGGCCGCCATCACTATGTAAATCATCGCCACGGCTAGCAGCATATTGATCGCCATGATGGACTGATCCTCATCCTGACGTTCAAAACCGCCCCGCAGGGAATAGCCATAGCCTGAGGGGAAGTTCATGTGATCCATCGCCTGCTTGATTTTCTTTTGCGCATCTTCCGTGGTCAGCCCTTCCAGGTTGGCGCCTATGGTCAACGAGGTTTCCCTGTTGTAGTGCCTGATGGTGTCAAACCTGGGCACAATTTCAATACTGGCAAGGCTGCTCAGGGTATAAACCCGGTCGCCATGGCGCAGCACAGGTAACTGATTGAGCGCATCCAGCGAAGCCTGCCAGCTCTTGTCATAGGCCAGTTCGATACGCAGTTCGCCGCTCGGGTCATGACGGAAACTGCGCAGCATCTGCCCCCGCAATGCCATGGACACGCCCTTGGCCAACTCGGATAAGGGGGTCTGCAGACGGGCTGCCATTTGCGGGTCAATATGGACCAATACTTCCTGTTGGGCGCCACTGACCTCAGAACGCACGTCTTCCATCCCCTTGATGGCGCTGAGCAAAGGAATTGCCTCCTCGCTCAAGCGGATCAATTCCGAGGTTGAGCGGCCGGTGAGCGTTACCCTGATCCCCTGGTTGTCATCGCCCCATCCAAATTGAGGTTTGGCGATGGAAAACTTGGGGAAGCCTTCGCGGATTTGTTTCTTGAGAGCGTCAAGATCAAACTCCACATCCTTTTGCATCAGCAGCACCGAGCTGGCGCGGTCAGGACTGTAGTAGCTGTATACCGAGTCGATATGGAAAGCCTCTTTGTTGTCATACAGGTAGGTTTCCATCTGGGTGACCAGGGCTTCGGTAACTGCCAGGCTGTGACGGCCTTCAATTTGATAATTGATAAACAGCCTTTCCTTGCTGGCACCATCTTCCTGATCCTGCTTGACCATGCTCAGGGGCAGGGCAGTGGAAGCCAGCAGACCGATGGCGATAACAGTGCTGATTTTGGGATGAAGCAGGATCCAATTGAGACTGCGCTCATAACCCAGTTGCAACTTGTTCTTGTGCTCCACTTCCTCGTGGTGGATATGGATCCGGGTCAGCATCAGCGGGATCAGGGTTTTGGCCACCAGCAGCGATGCTGCCAGCGAGATACAGATAGCAATGGCCACATGCTCAAGGAAAATGGTCAGCTGTACCTTGACGCCAAAGATGTTGGGCAAAAAAACTATCGCCGTGGTCAGGGTGCCCGCCAGTACCGCCAGGGCAACCTTGTTGACGCCACTGAGAATGGCGGTTTCCTTGCTTTCATGGAGTTCGTGCTGCTTTTCCTGCAAAACGCTTTCGGTCACCACCACCGCATTGTCGATAAGCATACCCACAGCCAGCAGCAGGCCCATCATGGACAATATGTTCAGGCTGTAGCCGAGGAAATACATGCCGGCCAGGGTCATGCAAATGGAAATCGGCACCGACGAAACCACGATAAGTGTCATGCCCAGATTGCGCAGGAACAGGTACAGAATGGCGAAGGACAAGAGAGCGCCCAACAAACCCGCCATCAACAGGTCCCACAGCGAAGATTTCACCCCGAACGCCTGATCTTCCATAATGAACAGACGAATACCGCTGAATTGTTTATCGGCCTTGACCGCATCCACCACCTTCAGCACCCTTTCGGACACTTCCACCAGGTTGGCGCCGGACTCCTTGAATACATCCAACCCCACGGCATAGCGCTTGTCCAGGTGACGGCCTTCAACCCGCTCCGGCAGCTGGAAGCTGACCGTGGCCACATCGCCCAGGCGAATGCCTCTGGCCAACACCAGCTGTTCTATGTCCTGCAGGTTTTTGAATTCACCCTTGGGGGATACCTGGTAGACGGCATTGTTAGCCCTCAGGGTGCCGGCGGAAAGGGTAAAATTTTCCCGACTGAGGCGCTCGGTCAGCGCCGAGGCGCTGATGCCACTGGCTGCCAGGCGATCGGCGTCGATACGAATGCTGATCTGCTTTTGCTCGACCCCATAGAGGGTGACCCTGGAGACACCGTCAAGGCGCTCCAGCGGTTGCCGCAGCTGCTTGTCGAGCAGATCGAAGGCACCCGACAGTTCCCGTTCACTGGAAATGCGAATGGTCAGCATGGGCATGTCAGCGGTAGAGAACTGCTGGATATAGACCCGCTCCACGTCCTTGGGCAACAGGTGACGCACGGCGTCAACTTTTTCCCTGGCTTCCAGGCTCTTGGTGGCGACGTTCTCACCCCACTTCATGTTGACCTGGATTTCGGCGCCGTCCTGGCTGGAATTGGAACGCAACTCCTCGATACCGCCCATAGTGGCGAGCGATTCTTCCAGCACCCGGGTGATGTCCCGCTCGACTTCCGCCGGGCTGGACCCCTTGTAGGGCACGTTGATGAAGATCTGCGGTATGTCGATGCCGGGAAAAAGCTCCAGCGGCAGCAGGCGGCTGGACACCATGCCGAACAGCACTATCGACAGGAAGAACATACAGGTGGTCACCGGGCGACGGATCGCCAATTGGGTGATGTTCATATGTTGGCCTCCATCTCGGGCTCGGCAAATTGCTTGCGGTCAAACAGGGCATAGAGCACGGGGATCACCACCAGGGTCAGCAGGGTGGAGAAACTCAGGCCAAATATCACGGTAATGGCCATGGGGGCCCGCACTTCTGCGCCATCACCCAGTCCCAGCGCCATGGGCAGCAGGCCCAGGGTAGTGGTCAGCGTGGTCATCATGATGGGGCGCAGACGGGAACTGGCGGCTTCGCTGACTGCGGCCAGCTTCTCCATGCCCTCAGCCCGTAACTGGTTGATCCTGTCAACCAGCACAATGGCGTTGTTCACCACTATACCGGCCAGCATGATAAGGCCGATGAAGACCACCACCGACAGGTGAGTGCCTGTCATAAACAGCCCCAGTATGGCGCCACCGACTGCCATGGGCACCGCAAACAGGATCAGCAGGGGATGCAGCAGGGACTCGAACTGACTTGCCATCACCAGGTAGACCAGGAATACCGCCAGGGTCAGGGCAATTTTCAGCGACTGGAAAGAATGCTCCATCTCTTCGTTCTGACCACCGAAACGGACCTGCACCGAGGCCGGAATCGCCTGACGCTGCAACACGCTTCTGGCTTCTGCCACGGCTTCGCTCAGGTCACCATAGGCCAGGTTGGCAGACACCAGGGCTACCCTTTGCTGACTGATACGGTTGATGGCAGAGGGGCCCAGTTGCAGGCTGACATCGGCCACGGCGCTCAGGGGCAATGGCTGGGCATCGTTGGGGTTGATGACCATATTGGCAATGTCGCGCACCTCATCACGTTCGGACTGGGCACTGCGCACCAAAATATCAATCTTGCGATCCCTCAGGGTGTACTTACTGGCGATGGTGCCACCCACACGCTGGGCAATGCGGTTGGCCACTGTGGGTGCATCCATACCAAGGGCTGCCAGTCTGGCGGAGTCGAAACGGATGGACAATTCCGGCTGGCCATCACGCAGACTGGTGTTGATGTCGGTAAAACGTTGGGATTCACCCAAAGCCTTAACCAGGGTATCTGCGGTTTGCTTCAGTTGACCCAGTTCGTAACCGCTGAGTTCTATTTCCAGCGGCGTTTTGAAACTGAACAGTTCGGGGTACTGAATTTTGGCTTCAAGCTCAGGCAATTTTCGCGCCCGTTCGCGCAGCTTGCCTGCCACCAAATTAAACGCACCGTGATCGGCCAGCACCACTTGCAGGCGGCCCCAGTTTTCGCCGCCACGGGCGGTGTCTGAGGTCATCAGGCCGCCGCTGCCTGCCTGACTGTAGGCATGCTTTACTTCCGGCATATCCTTGATGGCCAGCGCCAGATACTGCAATACCTTATCGGTTTCAGATACTTCCGTACCTGGAGGCATCAGGATTTCGACATAGAACTCGCCCTGGTTCATGGGCGGGATCAGTTCCATTCCCAAACGTGGCAACAAGCCGGCGGCAAAGGCTGTGATACCGAGAGCCAGCACCAGGGTCATGACCTTGGCCTTGAGGGCGGCATTAAGCACGGGGTGATACAAGCGCTCCATGCCATGGTAAATCAGATTGAACAACTGGCTCAGGGGACGCATCACCAAGCCCAACAGCCATCCAAACAGACGGGTCAGGGTCAATGACAGCGTCAGCAGCAGTGCCGGCAGATAACGGAAAAGCAGTACAAAGGGGAAGCTGAATACCGTGGCACCGTAGTGCTTGAGTTTCCCCATGCGGGTGGTGGGCTTTTCACGATCCGCCTTGGCAACCAGTGGTGGCAACGCCTTGAACCCTTCCCTTGAGGCCAGCATGGGGATCGAGGTCAGGGCTACCAGGAGGGATGCCAGCAAGGCAAAGGTGACGGTCAGGGCCTGATCGGCGAACAGGGCGCCGGCAATGCCATCAACAAATACCAGTGGCACGAATACCGCCAGCGTGGTCATGGTGGAGGCAAAGATGGCGCCGGCCACCTCTCGGGTCCCCTTTACCGCGGCTTCCAAGCGCTCCAGTCCCTGTTTGCGATAGCGGTCGATGTTTTCCAATACCACGATGGCGTTATCTACCAAGAGGCCCACCGCCAGCGCGATACCGCCAAGAGACATGATGTTGAGGCTGATATCAGCAAAATACATCATGTTGAAGGTGGCAATCACAGAGAAGGGGATGGAGATGGAGATGATAAGTGTGGGGATAATGTCCTTGAGAAACAGGTAGATCACCAGCATGGCCAGCACCGAACCGATAAGGGCCGATGAGGTCACCTCACCAACGGCGCTTTCAATAAACTCGGATTGATCGTAGATAATTTCAAGGTTGGCCAGCGGGCTGTTCTTGTTGATGGCAGCTACTTCCTGCTTCAACCTTTTGGCCACGGCAACCGTATTGGCATCACCTTCCTTGTATACTGCCAGCTCAATGGATTCCTGATTGCCGATGCGGGTGATATCGGAGCGTTCCTTGTGGGCATCCTGGATATCGGCCACTTCAAACAGGCGAATAAGCCTTTGGTCATCCTTGTACACCACCACCTGACCCAGCTCATCCAGGCTGTTGAATTGATTCAGGGTACGTACCAGATATTCTTTCTCACCCTGAACCACTTTCCCCGCGGAGACGTTAAGGTTTTCGGCGGCGATGCGGTCGCGAATATCTGAGGCATTGAGGTTCAGCTGGGTCAGTTTTTCCTGATTCAGCAGAATTTGCACTTCCTGCTCCAAACCACCGGACAGACGCACAGCGGCCACACCGGAAAGGGCCTCAAGCTGACGCTTGAGTTCTTCATCGGCGTAGGTTCGCAATTGCTTCAATTTGGCTTCATCGGCATCGGGCACCGACAGGGCGAGGCGCATAATAGGGTCAAGATTGGGGTTGAAGCGCAACAGCAAGGGTTTTTGGATATCCAAAGGCAGATTGATGGTATCCAGCTTCTCGCGTACTTCCAGGCTGGCCATGTCCATGTCTGTGCCCCATTCGAATTCGAGGATCACATCGGACAGACCGGAGCGGGAGACAGAGCTTATTTTGCGCAGCCCTTTAACTATACCAACCGCTTCTTCGATGGGCTTGGACACCAGTTGCTCAACTTCAACCGGCGCTGCGCCATCATACAGGGTACGAATGGTGACCGTTGGGTAGCTTAGATCCGGCAGTAACTTCACCGCCAGACGGGAGAATCCCACCATACCGAACAGTATGACTGCCAACATAAACATCCATACTGTAACCGGCCGTTTTACGGACGTAGTGATAATAGACATAGTGGCTGTTCCTTATTACTTGGCAGAGGCCACGTCGAGGGAGCCTATCACTTCAACCTGTGACTGATCCTTGAGGTTTTGCTGGCCACGCACCACTATTTGCTCGCCCGATTGCAATCCGGCCACCACTTCCACTGTGTCGCCATCGCGGTAGCCCAGGGTCACCTCGCGGCGCTGGGCCTGGTTGTCGGCAATCACGTACAGGGTCTGCTTGTTATCCTGATTGATGATGGCGTTGAAGGGCACAGTGATCACATTTTCATGGGTGTCGTACTTGAGCTCAACCCGGGTAAACATACCGGCCTTAAGTTCACCCGTGTTGTTAGGTACTGCCAGGGTCACCTTGAAGGTACCTGAGGCCGCATCGACCACAGGACTTATCCTCAGTACCTTGGCATTGACTGCATGCAGTTGATTGTTGCTGGTGAATACATCGGCGCTTTGACCAAGCTTCAGCTGTGCCAGTTGGCGCTCGGGCAGGTACACTATGCCGTGCAATTCGTCCTGATTCACCACATAGAACAGCTCTTCAAATTCGCGGGCCATATTGCCGGCTTTCACATGACGTTTGGCGACAACACCATCCAGTGGTGAAACAATTTGGCTTTCCTTGACCTGCAGCGCGGCCAAATCGCGACGGGCAACAGCAGCCTGCAGGTTGAATTCCAGCTTGGCCATTTGATCGGCGCTGACGAACTCCTTGTTGTTCATCTTTTTGAGGCGGTTCAGCTCCTGTTCAATGATTTTGACCTCAGCCTCTGAGCGCTCCAGATCGTATTGCTGCCGTTTGGCATCGATAGTGGCCAGCACCTGTCCCTTGTGCACTTTTTCACCTTCTTCCACCTTGATGCTTTCAATCAGGCCGGCGATGCGGCTGACCACGTGGGCTTCGGCAGGCGCTTCCAGTGTGGCCGTGGTGCTGTAGAAGGAAGATACATTCCCCAGCATCACCAGCTGGGCCTCGACAGGTACGGCATATTTTTCTTCTTCAGGCTTCTTTTCTTCACCGCCGCAAGCAGCGAGTACTGAAATGAGCAGAACGGGCAGGGCGAGTTTGAATGGGTTGCGGGCTTCCATGTGATAGTACCTGTAAAGTTAACCATGATGGCAGCGATAAAGCACAAAGCATGCCACTAATTTTTATTCCTTTTAAACAATGGCTTAGGCGCGTTCTGGTTGTGGTGGTTGGTTACTTTCACCAAAACTGTAGCCAGTTTGTTTAATCTTTGGTGGGTTTAACTAAACGATGTTTACACTTGTTGCGCAACCAAAGCTTTGCAACAAAAGATGATCTGACGTTACAGGCATAAAAAAAGCGCCCGTAAGAGGGCGCTTTTTTTCAACAGCCAGTGAAATTAACCACGTTTGTCGATAGATACAAAGTCGCGGCTGGTTTCGCCGGTGTAAAGCTGGCGAGGACGGCTGATCTTGTGACCAGGCTGATCCAGCATTTCCTTCCAGTGTGCAATCCAGCCCACGGTACGTGCCAGGGCGAAAATCACAGTAAACATGGACGTTGGGATACCTATGGCCTTCATGATGATGCCAGAGTAGAAGTCCACGTTTGGATACAGTTTCTTGGAAATGAAGTACTCGTCGTTCAAGGCGATACGCTCCAGCTCCATGGCCACATCCAGCAGTGGGTCCTTCACCTTGAGTTCGGTCAATACTTCGTGGCAGGTTTCACGCATTACCTTGGCACGAGGGTCAAAGTTCTTGTAAACCCGATGACCAAAGCCCATCAGGCGGAAAGGATCGTTCTTGTCCTTGGCGCGCTCGATGAATTCAGGGATGCGATCCACAGTACCGATTTCTTCCAGCATGTGCAGGCAAGCCTCGTTGGCACCACCGTGGGCAGGACCCCAGAGTGAGGCAATACCGGCGGCGATACAGGCAAACGGGTTGGCACCCGAAGAGCCGGCCAGACGCACGGTGGAGGTAGAAGCGTTTTGTTCGTGATCGGCGTGCAGGATGAAGATCCTGTCCATGGCGCGTTCAACGATAGGGTTTACCTTGTACTCTTCGCAAGGTACGGCAAACATCATCGACAGGAAGTTACCGGCATAGCTCAGGTCATTGCGCGGATACTCAAAGGGTTGACCCACTGAGTACTTGTAGCACATGGCGGCTATGGTTGGCATCTTGGACACCAGACGGTAAGCAGCAATTTCACGGTGACGGGCGTCATTGACGTCCAGTGAATCCTGATAGAAGGAAGACAAGGCTCCTGTCACACCGCACAGCATGGCCATGGGGTGTGCATCGCGGCGGAAGCCACGGAAGAAGAATGCCAATTGCTCATGCACCATAGTGTGCGTTTTGACTGTGTAGGCGAATTCTTCGAATTGTGCCTTGGTGGGCAGTTCACCGTAGAGCAAGGCATAACACAGTTCCAGATAATTGGACTCGACCGCCAGTTGTTCTATTGGATAACCGCGGTGCAACAGCACGCCCTGGTCGCCGTCAATATAAGTGATGGCTGATTCACAGGAAGCAGTGGCGAGAAATCCCGGATCAAATGTAAAGTAACCCTTGCTGCCGAGCTTGCTGATGTCGATAACATCAAAGCCAGCAGTTCCCTGTTTTACTGGCAATTCAATTGATTCGTTCCCTGGTAGTTCCAACTTGGCTTTTAAATCAGCCATACCCCGTTCTCCTTACTTCATTCTTGTGTGAGTGCGGCATGTCAAACGGCCCATACTTTACCGCCAATGCAGATCACATTTCAATTTAAATAAGCGTTTAAATTCGTTAGACCAAGGTATAGGTCAGACCAATTTCCCTGACAAGACTAATACTTAACAGCCAAAAAAGCCAAAATTCGGGAAATTGCATAATGTGATGTTTGTATTTGACATTTGCGACGAGTATACTTGCTGCGGCTCGAAAGGGCTGCAAACAGCGCGGTTTCAGGCGTCTTTTTGAAAGGCTGAAAAGGCTGACCCCAAAAGCTTTAACTGTTTGTTTACACTTTTCTTTTGCGATGACCTGAACTGTGACCTGGGTCACGGCTTTTGTTTGAGCAAAAGCGGTTCACATTATAAAAAAAATGCTCAATGGAGCTGAGTGAGCAGAACGTGAAAAAGCAAAGACCTGTCCATTTAGATCTGCAGACCATTCGCTTCCCTGCGACAGCGATTGCGTCAATTCTTCACCGTGTTTCCGGTGTCATTATGCTGTTTGCCGTGGGAATTCTCATATGGCTGCTCAATGCCTCGCTGGCATCTGCCGAGAGTTTCCAGGGCGTACAGGCGATGTTTGACAACTTCATCGTCAAGTTTGTCATTTGGGGCATTATGACTGCGCTGGGTTACCACTTGCTGGGCGGCGTGCGCCACCTGGTAATGGATACCGGTCGTTGGGAAGAATTGACTTCAGGCAATGCATCGGCCAAGGCGGTATTCGTCCTGGCGGTGGCCTTTTCAATCATCGTGGGGATCTGGGTATGGTAACCAATGCAGCAAGTTTTGGACGCAGCGGTGTCCATGACTTTATTCTTCTACGCGCCAGTGCAGTGATCCTGGCTTGCTACACCATCTTTTTGGTGAGCTTCATCGCACTGAGTTCTCATCTCACTTTTGACATCTGGCACGGCCTGTTCAGCGCTCTGCCGATGAAAGTGTTTACGCTGCTGGCACTGATTGCCGTGCTGATCCATGCCTGGATCGGTGTTTGGCAAGTGCTGACCGACTACGTGAAAAACGTGGCTCTGCGTGGCGTATTACAGTTTGCTTTTGTGGTTGCCGCCTTTAGCTATCTGGCCGCAGGCACAGTGATTGTGTGGGGTGTTTAAGTGAGTATTCCAGTTCGCGAATTTGACGCAGTGGTGATTGGTGCCGGTGGTGCCGGTATGCGCGCTGCGCTGCAGATTTCCAAAGAAGGCAAGAGCTGTGCGCTCCTGTCCAAAGTATTCCCAACCCGTTCTCACACTGTATCTGCCCAAGGCGGTATCACAGTAGCCCTGGGTAACGCCCACGAGGATAACTGGGAATTTCACATGTACGACACGGTAAAAGGTTCCGATTTTATCGGTGACCAGGATGCCATTGAGTACATGTGCCAGACCGGTCCTGAGGCCATTATCGAGCTGGAACACATGGGTCTGCCTTTCTCCCGCTTCGAAAACGGCAAGATCTACCAGCGTCCATTCGGTGGCCAATCAAGAGATTTCGGTGGCGAACAGGCCGCCCGTACTGCGGCCGCGGCCGACCGTACCGGCCACGCGCTGCTGCACTGCCTGTACCAGCAAAACGTTAAGAACAAGACCCAGGTGTTCTCTGAGTGGTATGCCCTGGATCTGGTGAAGAACGAAGACGGTGCCATCGTTGGTTGTACCGCCATCGACATCGAAAGCGGTGAAATCGTGTACTTCAAGGCCAAGGCCACTGTGCTTGCCACTGGCGGTGCCGGTCGTATTTTCGCCTCTACCACCAACGCCCATATCAACACCGGTGACGGCGTGGGTATGGCAGTCCGTGCCGGCGTACAGCTGCAGGACATGGAAATGTGGCAGTTCCACCCCACAGGTATTGCCGGTGCCGGCGTACTGGTGACCGAAGGTTGCCGCGGTGAGGGCGGATACCTGCTGAACAAGGACGGCGAGCGTTTCATGGAGCGCTATGCGCCCAACGCCAAAGACCTGGCGTCCCGTGACGTGGTTGCCCGGTCCATGATGACCGAAATCCGTGAAGGTCGTGGTTGTGACGGCCCAATGGGTCCGCACATCAAGCTGAAGCTGGACCACCTGGGTAAAGAAACCCTGGAAGCCCGTCTGCCAGGCGTGTGTGAACTGTCACGTACCTTTGCTCACATCGATCCGGCCGATGGCCCAATCCCTGTGATCCCAACCTGCCACTACATGATGGGCGGTCTGCCGACCAAGGTTTCCGGTCAGGTTATCCGCAAGAATGAAGATGGCAGCGAGCAGGACGTAGTAGGTCTGTTTGCCGTGGGCGAAATCGCCTGCGTATCCGTACACGGTGCCAACCGTCTGGGCGGTAACTCGCTGCTTGACCTGGTGGTATTCGGTCGTGCTGCCGGTCAACATCTGGGCAAGGCCCTGGATGAGACTGCCGATCCGAAGGCGGCTTCCAACGCCGACATCCAGAAGTCTCTGGAGCGTCTGAATCGTTGGGAAAGCAACAAAGACGGTGAAGACCCAGCGCAAATCCGTAAAGATCTGCAGATGTGCATGCAGCTGAACTTCTCGGTATTCCGCAGCGGTGACGCCATGGCCGAAGGCCTGGAACAGCTGAAGCAAATCCGTGAGCGTTTGGCCAATGCCAAGCTGTCCGATAACTCCAAAGAGTTCAACACCCAGCGCATCGAGTGTCTGGAACTGGACAACCTGATGGCCACCGCCATCGCCTCCGCTTATGCAGCGAACTTCCGTACCGAGAGCCGTGGTGCTCACAGCCGTGAAGATTTCCCTGAGCGTGACGATGACAACTGGTTGTGCCACAGCCTGTTCGATCCCGTGACCGAAACCATGTCCACCCGTGAAGTGAACATGTCGCCCAAGTCACGCGAAGCCTTCCCACCGAAGAAGCGTACCTACTAAGGAGTTGTTGAAGATGAAATTGGAGTTTGCAGTTTATCGTTACAATCCTGACGTAGATTCCAAGCCACGCATGCAGGATTACAGTCTGGAAGTGCCTGATGGCTCAGACATGATGGTTCTGGATGCGCTGCTGAAGCTGAAGGAAATGGACCCGACCCTGTCGTTCCGTCGTTCATGCCGTGAAGGCGTGTGTGGCAGTGACGGCATGAACATGAACGGTAAGAACGGCCTGGCCTGTATCACCCCAGTCTCTACCTTTAAGGGTAAGAAGATTGAAATCCGTCCGCTGCCCGGTATGCCCGTGGTACGCGACCTGGTGGTCGACCTGAGCCAGTTCTACAAGCAGTATGAGAAGATCAAGCCTTATCTGATCAACGATGATAAGACCCCAGCCCGTGAACATCTGCAAAGCCCTGAGGATCGTGCGCATCTCGACGGCCTGTACGAATGTATCATGTGTGCCTGCTGCTCAACTGCCTGTCCGTCCTTCTGGTGGAATCCTGACAAGTTCGTGGGTCCAAGCGGTTTGCTGCACGCCTACCGCTTCCTGATCGACAGCCGCGACACCGCGACTGAAGAGCGTCTGTCCGAGCTGGATGACGCCTACAGTGTGTTCCGTTGCCACGGCATCATGAACTGCGTTGACGTGTGTCCAAAAGGATTGAACCCGACCAAGGCCATTGGACACATCAAGTCCATGCTGCTCAAGCGGGCTGTGTAAATGCAAGACAATGAGCTAATTAGAATAATCATATAGCTCTATCGAGAGTCACTCTCCTGTTGTGGGGAGTGGCTCTTTTGTGTGTAAAGGAACTACATCAGGCCGAAATTCTGGAACCTTCGGGGCGGCTGACCACATACTGCTCGGTATGTAAAACCATGGCTAAGCACGTGTATAAAGTTTGAAAGGATAAGAAATGCACCAAGGCATTATGAAAGCCTGGCTAGAGTCTTCTCATCTGTATGGGTCGAACGCGACCTATGTCGAGGAGATGTATGAAGCCTATCAAGAAGACCCAAGCTCAGTCTCCGACGACTGGCGTGCGGTGTTTGATAATCTCCCTCCTGTGAACGGTGCCTCTGCCGATGTACCTGAAGCTGCTCACTCCAAAATCCGTGATTACTTCCGCTCCCTCGCTCAGGAAGGCCGCCGTAAGGGCGCCGCACGGATGACCGATCCCGAAGTGGATGCCAAGCAGGTCAAGGTGCTGCAACTGATCAACGCCTACCGTTTCCGTGGCCACCAGAATGCCAATCTGGATCCGCTGGAACTGTGGAAACGTGATGCTGTTGCTGAACTGGATCCCGCATTCCACGGCCTGACGGCTGAAGATCTGCAGCGTGAGTTCAATACCGGTTCCTTTGCCCATGGTGGTGACACCATGAAGCTGGGTGATCTGGTCAAGGCCCTGAAGGCCACTTATTGCGGTGCCATTGGTGCCGAATACATGCACATTACCGACACCGAGGAAAAGCGCTGGATCCAGCAACGCCTGGAGCCGACCCTGGGTCGTGCCAGCTATGACAAGGGTGTTAAAACCCGTATCCTCGAAGGTCTGAACGCCGCCGAAGGCATGGAAAAATACCTGGGTGCCAAGTTCCCCGGTGCCAAGCGTTTCTCCCTTGAAGGTGGTGATGCCCTTGTGCCCATGATGCGCGAGATCATCTATCGCGCCGGTGAGGCGGGTACCAAGGAAATCGTTGTGGGTATGGCCCACCGCGGTCGTCTGAACGTGCTGGTTAACATCCTCGGCAAACGTCCTGCGGAACTGTTCGACGAGTTTGCCGGCAAACACGGCGAAAGCTCAGGCTCGGGTGACGTTAAGTATCACCAGGGCTTCTCTTCCGATTTCGAAACGCCCGGTGGCAATGTGCACTTGGCGCTGGCGTTCAACCCATCGCATCTGGAAATCGTCAACCCCGTGGTTATGGGTTCTGTCCGTGCCCGTCAGGATCGTCGTGGTTGTGCTGATGGCCTGTCGGTTATGCCAATCACCATTCATGGTGACTCAGCCATCGCCGGTCAGGGCATAGTCCAGGAGACATTCAACATGTCTCAGACCCGTGGCTTCAAGGTGGGTGGTTCAATCCGCATCGTGGTGAACAACCAGGTGGGCTTTACCACCTCGGCTCACCATGACGTGCGTTCAACCGAGTACTGTACCGATATCGCCAAGATGGTGCAGGCGCCGATTTTCCACGTGAACTCAGACGATCCTGAGGCCGTGGCTTTTGTGGCCCAGCTGGCCGTGGATTACCGCAATACCTTCAAGCGCGATGTGGTGATCGATCTGGTGTGCTACCGCCGCCATGGCCACAACGAGGCCGATGAGCCCAGTGCAACTCAGCCGCTGATGTACGCCAAGATCAAGAAGCATCCAACGCCGCGCAAGATCTACGCCGACAAACTGATTGCCGAGAACAGCATCAGTGCCGAGGAAGTGACCGCCATGGTCAACGGCTATCGTGATGCCCTCGACCACGGTGACTGTGTGGTCAAAGAATGGCGCCCCATGACACTGCACACAGTGGACTGGACACCATTCCTGAACCGTGAATGGGACGAAGCGTTCGAGTCTTCCATGTCGTTTGAACGTCTGCAGTCCTTGGCCGAAAAGATTGCCTACGTACCGGAAACCCATCCGCTGCAGTCCCGCGTAGCCAAGATTTACAGCGACCGTCATGCCATGGCCAAGGGCGAGAAGCTGCTTGACTGGGGCTTTGCCGAAACCCTGGCTTACGCCACCATACTGGAAGACAACAAGCGCGTGCGCATCACAGGTCAGGACTCTGGCCGTGGCACCTTCTTCCATCGCCACGCCGTGCTGCACAACCAGAACGATGCCACCACCTATATGCCGCTGCGCAACCTCGCGGCCGAGCAAGGCCCAATCGACATCACAGACTCTGTGCTGTCCGAAGCCTCGGTACTGGCGTTTGAATACGGTTATGCCACTGCCGAGCCAGGCGGCCTGACCATTTGGGAAGCCCAGTTTGGTGACTTCGCCAACTGTGCCCAGGTGGTGATTGACCAGTTCCTGTCATCCGGTGAACAAAAATGGGGCCGTCTGTGTGGCCTGACCATGCTGCTGCCACATGGCTATGAAGGTCAGGGCCCAGAGCACTCTTCAGCCCGTCTGGAGCGCTTCCTGCAACTGTGTGCCAACCACAACATGCAGGTCTGTGTGCCGTCGACTCCGGCCCAGGTTTACCACATGTTGCGTCGTCAGGTCGTGCGCCCAATGCGTCGTCCGCTGGTGGTGATGTCACCCAAGTCGTTGCTGCGTCATCCGCTGGCGGTTTCTTCCCTGGAAGAACTGGCTAACGGCAGCTTCCAAAACGTGATTGGTGAAATCGATGCCCTGGATCCCAAGGGTGTTGAGCGCGTGGTGTTCTGCTCAGGTAAGGTATACTTCGAGCTGCTGGAACGCCGTCGCAAGGAAAATCTGACCAACGTGGCCATTGTCAGGGTAGAGCAGTTGTATCCGTTCCCCGCCGAGGAAATGGCCAAGGTGCTCGAAGCCTATCAGCACGTGACCGATTTTGTTTGGTGTCAGGAAGAGCCTCAGAACCAAGGTGCCTGGTATTGCAGCCAGCATCACTTCTGGGCAGCTATTCCTAAGGGTGCAATGTTGACCTATGCCGGTCGTGAAGCCTCTGCGGCACCGGCCTGTGGTTATCCAGAGCTGCACACGCACCAGCAGGAATCACTGATAAACGCCGCTTTAAATCTGAAGTAATAGACATTTATAAAAAAGGATAGCTTTTCATGAGTATCGAAATTAAGGTACCCGTACTGCCAGAATCTGTTGCCGATGCAACCATCGCGACCTGGCACGTTAAGCCCGGTGAAGCGGTATCCCGCGACCAAAACCTGGTGGATATCGAGACCGACAAAGTGGTTCTGGAAGTGGTAGCACCGGAAGATGGTCACATCAGTGAGTTCCTGTTCAACGAAGGTGACACTGTGCTGGCCGAGCAGGTGATTGCCAAGTTTGTTGCCGGTGCCGTTGCTGGTCAGGAAGTGACCAAGGCTGAAGCCGAAGCTGCTGCTCCTGCTGCCGCCGCAAGCGACGAGAGCAACGATGCCCTGAGCCCATCAGTGCGCCGTCTGATCGCCGAGCACAACCTGGACGCTGCCAAGATCAAGGGCACAGGTGTGGGTGGCCGTATCACCAAGGAAGACGTAGAAGCCTTCGTGAAGTCTGCTGCCAAGGCTGCACCTGCCGCCAAGCCAGCCGCTGCACCAGTGGCCCTGTCTGGCGATCGCAGCGAGAAGCGCGTGCCTATGACCCGTCTGCGCAAGACCATTGCCACCCGCCTGCTGGAAGCCAAGAACTCCACCGCCATGCTGACCACCTTCAACGAGGTCAACATGAAGCCCATCATGGATATCCGCAAGCAATATCAGGATATCTTCGAGAAGAAGCACGGTATCCGCCTGGGCTTCATGTCCTTCTACGTGAAGGCCGTGACCGAAGCCCTGAAGCGTTTCCCTGAAGTGAACGCGTCCATCGATGGCGATGATATCGTTTACCACAACTATTTCGACGTCAGCATCGCTGTGTCTACTCCACGTGGCCTGGTTACCCCGGTACTGCGTGACACAGACAACATGAGCCTGGCCGATATCGAAAAGGCCGTGCGCGATCTGGCTATCAAGGGCCGTGACGGCAAGCTGACCGTAGAAGACATGACCGGCGGTAACTTTACCGTGACCAACGGTGGTGTATTCGGTTCTCTGATGTCTACCCCAATTCTGAACCTGCCACAAAGTGCTATCCTTGGCATGCATGCCATCAAGGACCGTCCTATGGCAGTTAATGGTCAGGTTGAAATCCTGCCCATGATGTACCTGGCACTCTCATATGACCACCGCATTATCGATGGTCGTGAGTCTGTTGGCTTCCTGGTGACCATCAAGGAATTCCTGGAAGACCCAACCCGTCTGCTGCTGGATATCTAAGCGCAGTCAGACAAAAACCTCGTGACTGGCCCTTCGGGGCCAGTTGGATTTGAATCGTAGTATACGGATAGATCATCATGAATTTGCATGAGTATCAGGCAAAAGCCCTCTTTGCCGAATATGGTTTACCAGTGTCAGAAGGCTATGCCTGCGATACCCCTCAAGAAGCGGTAGAAGCAGCCGGCCGTATTGGCGGAAACATGTGGGTTGTCAAGTGCCAGGTGCACGCCGGCGGCCGTGGTAAGGCAGGTGGCGTTAAAGTCACTGGCGATAAAGAAGAAATCCGCGCCTTTGCCGAGAACTGGCTGGGCAAGAACCTGGTGACTTATCAGACTGACGAAAAAGGCCAGCCTGTTGCCAAGATCCTGGTTGAGAGCTGCACCGACATCGCCAACGAACTCTACCTGGGTGCCGTTGTTGACCGTGGCAGCCGCCGCGTGGTGTTCATGGCTTCTACCGAAGGTGGTGTTGAGATCGAAAAGGTGGCCGAAGAGACCCCTGAGCTGATCCACAAAGCCATTATCGATCCTATCGCCGGTCCTCAGCCTTTCCAGGCCCGTGACCTGGGCTTCAAGCTGGGTCTGAACCCAACTCAAATGAAGCAATTCACCAAGATCTTCATGGGCCTGGCCCAGATGTTCCTGGACCACGATTTCGCTCTGCTGGAAATCAACCCTCTGGTGATCACCACCGAAGGTAACCTGCACTGCCTGGACGGCAAGATTGGTGTAGACGGTAACGCACTGTTCCGTCAGCCAAAGATCAAAGACATGCACGATCCTTCACAGGATGACCCACGTGAAGCCCACGCTGCCAAGTTCGAACTGAACTACGTAGCCCTGGACGGTAACGTTGGTTGTATGGTGAACGGTGCCGGTCTGGCCATGGGTACCATGGACATAGTTAACCTGCACGGCGGCAAGCCAGCCAACTTCCTCGACGTGGGCGGCGGCGCGACCAAAGAGCGCGTTTCCGAAGCCTTTAAGATCATTCTGTCTGACAGCAATGTGAAGGCCGTTCTGGTTAACATCTTCGGTGGTATCGTGCGTTGTGACATGATTGCCGAAGGTATCATTGGTGCCGTTAAAGAAGTGGGCGTGAAAGTGCCGGTAGTTGTGCGTCTGGAAGGTACCAACGCCGAACTGGGTGCCAAAGTGCTGGCTGATTCTGGTCTGGATATCATTGCTGCCAAGAGTCTGACCGACGCTGCCCAGCAAGTAGTTAAAGCTGCGGAGGGCAAATAATGTCTGTATTGATTAACAAAGATACCAAGGTTATCTGCCAGGGTTTCACCGGCGGTCAAGGTACTTTCCACTCTGAACAGGCTATTGCCTACGGTACAAAAATGGTTGGCGGTGTATCTCCCGGTAAGGGCGGCACTACTCACCTGGGTCTGCCAGTGTTCAACACTGTGAAAGATGCCGTTGCTGCCACCGGCGCCACTGCCTCTGTGATCTATGTACCTGCGCCTTTCTGTAAAGACGCCATCCTGGAAGCCATCGACGGTGGTATCCAGCTGATCGTTTGTATCACCGAAGGTATCCCAACTCTGGATATGCTGCAGGTGAAAGTGAAGCTGGAACAAACCGGCGTTCGCATGATCGGCCCTAACTGCCCTGGTGTTATCACCCCAGGCGAGTGCAAGATCGGCATCATGCCAGGTCACATCCACAAGCCAGGTAAAGTCGGTATCGTTTCCCGTTCCGGCACCCTGACTTATGAAGCCGTTAAGCAGACCACTGACGAAGGCTTCGGTCAGTCTACCTGTGTGGGTATTGGTGGTGATCCAATCCCAGGCACCAACTTCATCGACGTACTGGAAATGTTCCAGAACGATCCTCAAACCGAAGCCATCATAATGATCGGTGAAATCGGTGGTACCGCCGAGGAAGAAGCTGCTGCTTACATCAAGGCCAACGTGACCAAGCCTGTGGTATCTTACATTGCCGGTGTGACTGCACCTGCTGGTAAGCGCATGGGCCACGCCGGTGCCATCATCGCCGGTGGTAAAGGTACTGCCGAAGATAAATTCGCTGCCCTGGAAGCTGCCGGTGTAACTACCGTTCGCTCCCTGGCCGATATCGGCAAGGCACTGCGCGAAAAAACTGGCTGGTAATTCCTGCCATTGAAAAAGGCGCCTGAGGGCGCCTTTTTTACAGGCCAAATTTCGACACAATTCTGATTGCGGAAATCGCCATGTCCGTTTTTGCCATTGTTTTTCCTTTGCTGTTTATCGCCTCCCTGGGATTTTTTGCCAGCCGTTTCAAGTGGTTTAGCCGGGAGCAGGTGAGCGGCATCAGCCAATTTGCTTTCTTTGTCAGTATTCCGGCCCTGCTGTTTAACGCCATGCTCAAGGTGTCACTGGCTGAGACACTCAATCCCGCCATCTTTGTCAGCTTTTATGGCCCGGTACTGCTCTGTTTTGGCCTGTCCTTGCTGCTGTTCCGATTATTGAGCCACAAGCCATTGGCGGACTTGGCGCTGATGGGGCTCGGCGGCAGCTATTCCAACACCCTGTTGGTGGGCCTGCCGGTGGTGATCGCCACCTTTGGCCCGGCACAGATGAAAAGCGTCTTTCTGCTTATTCCCTTTCACAGTGCCTTGCTCTTTGGCCTGACCTTTCTGGTGGCCGGTAAAGCCCAGGCCAGCAATAACGGCGTGGGTGTGTTGAAAACCGTGCTGCTCAATCCCGTGGTGCTGAGTATTTCTCTGGGGTTGCTTGGCAATCTCGGTGGCCTCAGTTTACCGGCGCCAATGACTGGGGCGCTGGAGATGCTGGCCAAGCCCGCCATTGCCTGTGCCTTGTTTGTGCTGGGAGCGAATCTGAACCATTACCACATAGGCGAGGGCTGGCGTCAGGCGCTGCTGCTGAGCCTGCTGAAATTGCTGCTGTTGCCAACTCTGGTCTGGTTGCTGGCGAGCCTGCTCGGCGTCACTGGCGTGGAAAGAGCCGTGGCGGTGTTATTGGCGGCATCCCCCCTTGGGGTCAATGCCTATCTGATAGCGCTGCAACTCAAGCAGGATGAGGATGTGATAGCGTCGGCGGTGGTCATTTCCAGCGCCATGTCCGTACTGACTGTGATGTTTTGGTTATCTGTGTTAACGTGATGCGCCATATTGGAGTTGATAGTTAACAAGGAGACTGGCGTGATCATTACCGAAACCGACCGACTGGTGCTGAGGCATTTCAACGAGGGCGATATTGAGGCCCTGTTCCAGATGAACAGTATCCCCGAAATATTGACCTATATCCCCACCGAGCCTTTTACCGACAGGGCCCAGGCCGAGAAGCTGCTTCACGAGGTGATCTATGCCGACTACAGTTCCAGGGGATTTGGGCGTTGGGCGGTGGAGCACAGGGAAAGCGGCAAGGTCATAGGTTTCTGCGGTCCCAAATATATTCCTGAGTTCGACAAGGTGGAGCTGGGCTACCGCTATTTCCCCGAATACTGGGGCCAGGGCATAGGTGCCGAAGCCGCCAAGGCCGCCATTGCCGAATTCAAATCCATTTGTAAGGTGGACGAGGCAATAGCGCTGATCCTTGATGGCAACCTGGGGTCCATGGGTGTGGCCCGTAAGGTGGGCATGGAACCCAATGGTCGCAGTGAATTCATGGGCCATGGGGTGACGGTATTCCACCGCTGGCTCTAACGCCGACTTGAGCTAAATAAAAAAGCCCTGACATGCCAGGGCTTTTTTCATTGTGATACTGTTTATTCCCAATCAGGGCTTACTCGCCGTGATCGCACTCATCATTGGTGCAGACACCGTAGAGATAGAGGCTGTGGTTGGTCAGCTTGATATTATGCTTCATGGCGATTTCATGCTGACGACGCTCAATGGTCTCGTCGGAAAATTCAATCACCTTGCCACAGCTCAGGCACACCAGGTGATCGTGATGGTGTTGGCTCGCCAGTTCGAACACTGCCTTGCCGCTCTCAAAGTGATGGCGGGTGACTATGCCGGCATCATCAAACTGGTTCAGCACCCGGTATACGGTGGCCAGGCCAATTTCTTCGCCAATATCCAATAATTTCTTGTATAAATCTTCGGCACTGATGTGCTGATTTTCCGGTTCTTGCAACAGTTCCAGGATTTTTACTCGTGGCAGGGTGACTTTCAATCCCGCTTTTTTAAGGGCCTGATTTCCATCTGTCATGGCTAATCTCTTGATTGCAGAACCAATAGGTTCATCCGTAAATAGTCAGGCCATTATATGTGGCAAATGCCAAAACGGAAACCTTTGATCCGGCAATCGATCCCCTGGTGCCCAATATTTGTTTAAAATGAGCGACAATTGGGTTTAACTTTGGTAACACCCTTACAAGGGTCATGGTTATACCAAGGCCCAATTGCCTGCCTTCAGGGCTGGGGGCAGGATATGAATATCACCGGAACCAAGGACAGCAGATGTATCGCCATATAGTTGTACTCACAGGCGCCGGAGCCTCGGCAGAGTCTGGCCTCAGAACCTTCAGGGACCAACATGGGCTCTGGGAAGATCATGCCATCGAGGATGTGGCGACGCCGGAAGGCTATGAACGCGACCCTCTGTTGGTGGAGCGTTTTTATAATCTGCGCTGGCAGCAGCTGCACTCGGATGCGGTGCACCCCAATCAGGCTCACCTGGCGTTGGCCCGGTTGGAGCAGGAGTTTAAGGGGGAGTTTCTGCTTATCACCCAGAACGTGGATGACCTCCATGAGCGGGCCGGCAGTCGGCGTTTGTTGCACATGCACGGCGAACTCAACAAGGGCCGTTGTCCCCGTTCGCGCCAGACCTTTGTGCTCACTGAACCCTTTGGTCCGGAAAACCTGTGCACCTGCTGTATTCCGGCCCAGCGCCTCAGGCCCCATATAGTCTGGTTCGGGGAAATGCCCCTGGGGATGGACAGGATCCACCAGGCATTGGACAGTTGCGATCTGTTTATCGCCATCGGCACCTCTGGAACCGTCTATCCCGCCGCCGGTTTTGTCGATGCCGCCAATCACATGGGCGCCCAAACCCTGGAAGTGAACATGGTAGCGCCGGACCGGCACAGCCAGTTTCAGCTGCACCTGACGGGGGCGGCCGGTGAGCTGGTGCCCCGCTTGGTGGATGCGATATTGGATGGTCGCAGCCTCAGTGTATTGGCCGCTGATGTGGCGTTAGAGGGCTGATGGTGAGCGAAGAAACGGCAGTCCCATTGGCCATTATACTGCGGGGCTTGCCGGGCAGCGGTAAGTCCCATTGGGTGACCGAGCTTTTGGCCGTTCTGGCGGCAGAGGATGCCGAAAAGGTAGTGGTGTGCTCCACCGACAATTTGTTTATGGAGCAGGGAGAGTATCGCTTCGACGCCGCCCGCCTCAGCGAATACCATCAGCGCAACCTGGCGGCCTTTATTGAGGCGCTGGCGTTACACACGCCTGTGGTGATTTGTGACAACACCAATATGGCCCGCTGGGAATTCCTCTGCTACGAAACCGCCGCCAGGGCTCTGGGATACAGGGTAGAGCGCAAATTGATTGGCGAGCCCTGGAATAGCCAGCACCAACAAATCTGCGCCGCCCGCAACCGCCATGGCGTCAGCCTGGAGGCCATACGGCGCATGGCGGCACAATTTGAAGCTGACTAGCTGAGGACAGCCGACTAAAGATTAGCCGTGGCTGGGACTGTGCAGCCCTTTGCAAATGCCGGTCATGGCGGCCACCTCCAGCATGGCTGAGGTCAGCCGCGTTAGCTGCCCAGGGCTTATCACGTAAGGCGGCATCAGGTACAAGAGACGCCCAAAGGGTCTTATCCATACTCCGAGCTCCACAAAGGCCTGTTGCGCCAAAGCCACATCCACGGCGCCCTTCATTTCAATGACCCCCACGGCCCCCAGTACCCTGACATCCGTCACTTGTGGCAGAGCACGCGCCGGCGCCAGTTCGCTATTCAGCTGCGCCTCGATGGCGGCCACCTGCTGCGGCCAATGGTTTTCGTTGATGAGGGCCATGCTGGCGCGGGCAGCGGCGCAGGCCAGCGGATTGGCCATAAAGGTGGGGCCGTGCATAAAGACCCCGGCTGGGGAGTCACTTATTCCGGACGCCACCTCATCACTGCACAGGGTCGCCGCCAGACTGATATAGCCGCCGGAGAGTGCCTTTCCAAGGCAGAGGAGATCAGCCTCTATGCCCGCGTGTTCATAGGCAAAGAGTTTGCCGGTGCGACCGAAACCGGTGGCAATTTCATCGAGAATTAACAGCACCCGGTATCTGTCACACAGCTCCCTGAGCCCCTTGAGGAAGGCAGGACTGTAAAAGCGCATGCCGCCGGCGCCCTGCATTATGGGTTCGATAATGACGGCGGCGATGTGCGCGCCGTGATCAAGCAGTTGCTGCTCCAGGGACTGCAGATCGTCCTCTACCAGTGGCCGCTCAAAGCCCGCCGGTGGCGCGCTGGCAAAAAACTGCTTGGTGACTGTCTCGCCAAACATGCCGTGCATGCCCTGCTCGGGATCGCACACGCTCATGGCGGCGAAGGTATCGCCGTGATAACCACCGAGCACTGTCAGTATCTTTTGTTTCTGCGGTTGACCGCGGCCCTGCCAGTACTGAATGGCCATCTTGATGGCGACTTCCACGGCAATGGAGCCCGAGTCCGCCAGGAACACCTTGGTCAGGGATGGCGAGGTCATGGCTATCAGGGTGCGTGCCAGCTCCACTGCGCTTTCGTGGGTAATGCCGCCGAACATCACGTGGCTCAGTTGTTGGCTTTGCCTGCTGATGGCCTCCAGCAGTGCCGGATGGCCGTAACCGTGGACGCAGGCCCACCAGGAGCTGGTGCCGTCAATGAGGCGGCGGCCGTCATCGAGGACCAGTTCGCAGCCTTCGGCGGCCCGGACACCATAAACCGGCAGGGGAGAGTGCATGGAGGTATAGGGATGCCACAGGTGCTTGCGATCAAACTCGAAATCAATGCTCATAAAGTAACCATTAGTAAACCTTGAAAACTGGTTGGCGTTGACAGTTTACCGGCCAAGGGTATCCTAGCCAAGATTAAAAGCCACACTTAGGGTAGTCCCATGTCATCTTTTACCGTCCGTCACGATTGGAGCCGCAGCGAAATCGAAGCCCTGTTTGCGCTGCCGATGAATGACCTGCTGTTCCGTGCCCACAGCATACATCGTGAGGTATTCGATCCCAATGAGGTACAGGTCAGCCGTTTGCTGTCCATCAAGACCGGCGCCTGCCCCGAGGATTGCAAATATTGTCCCCAGAGCGCCCGCTACGATACCGGACTGGAAAAAGAGCGCCTGCTGGAGATCGAAAAGGTGCTGACCGAGGCCAAAGCCGCCCGTGATGCCGGGGCCACCCGCTTTTGCATGGGCGCCGCCTGGCGTAATCCCCACGAGCGTGACATGCCTTACCTCACCGACATGGTCAAGGAAGTGAAGGCCCTGGGGCTGGAAACCTGTATGACCCTGGGCATGCTGTCGGCGCACCAGGCCAGCCAATTGGCCGAGGCCGGACTCGACTATTACAACCATAACCTGGATACCTCGCCCGAATATTACGGCGATATCATCACCACCCGTACCTACCAGGACCGGCTCGATACCCTGTCAAATGTGCGCGCTGCGGGCATGAAGGTGTGCTCCGGCGGTATCGTCGGCATGGGTGAACAGGCCACCGACAGGGCCGGTCTGCTGCAGCAACTGGCCAATCTGGAACAACACCCGGACTCTGTGCCCATCAACATGCTGGTGAAAGTGGCGGGTACACCGCTCGACAGCCTTGAGGATCTCGATCCGCTGGAATTTGTCCGCACCATAGCCGTGGCTCGTATTCTGATGCCGCTATCCCGGGTGCGTCTGTCCGCCGGTCGCGAGAAGATGAGCGACGAGCTGCAGGCCATGTGTTTCTTTGCCGGCGCCAACTCCATTTTCTACGGCTGCAAGTTGCTGACCACGGCCAACCCCGAGGAAAGCGATGACATGAGCCTGTTCCGCCGTTTGGGGCTTAAGCCCGAGCAGGGCAAGGCTGCCATGGTGGAAGAGGATGCCGCTGTGCTCGCCAAGGCCAGCCGTGGTGCCGCCGACAAGCAGGAAAAAGACGCCGGCCAAGCGCTGTTTTACGACGCCACTCGCTGAAGACGCAGTCCCGATTGAGCATCAAGATGAATCCCTTGCTTGCGCGCTTACAGGCCAATCGCCTGGCGCTGACCGAGGCCGGTCTGTGGCGCCGGCGCCGGTTGTGGGCACCTGCGCTCATCGATTTTTCCGCCAATGATTATTTGGGACTTGCTCGCGAGCCGCAGCTGGCGGCGGCCCTTGCCGAAGGCGCCAACCGCTTTGGTGTCGGCAGCCGTGCCTCGGCCCTGGTCAGTGGCTACAGCCCGGCCCATGAGGCGCTGGAGCAGGAACTGTGCCGGGTAACTGGCCATGAAGCGGCGCTGCTGTTCTGCTCCGGATTTGCCGCCAATCTGGCATTGGCCGCGACCTTGCTGCAGGCGGGCGATACCCTTATCGCCGACAAATACATTCACGCCTCGGTCATTGACGGGGTTCAGGCCAGTGGCGCTGCGCTGCGGCGCTTCCCACACAATGATCTTGATGGCGCGGCAAGGCTGCTCGGCAAATACCCCGGCACGGCGCTGTGGACCGAGAGCATCTTCAGCATGGATGGCGATGGGGCGCCGCTGGCGCAGCTGGCGAGGCTGTGCCGCGAGCACAACAGTCTGCTTATCGTCGATGATGCCCACGGTTTTGGTGTCATAGGCGAGGAGGGCATGGGTGCCAGCCGTTTGCCGGAATTCACTCGCTCTGCGGGCGAGCCTGGCATAGATATTCAACTGGTCACCTTTGGAAAGGCCCTGGGAGCCCAGGGCGCCGCCATTTTGGGCTCAAAGGCGCTTATCGACAGCCTGGTGGCCTGTGCCCGCCACTACATCTATTCCACGGCCCTGTCACCGGCCCAGGCCTTTTGCGTGAGCGAAGCCATACGTCTTGCCGCCGGAAGCGATGCCCGTGCCCGGCTGTTCGACAATATCAATTATTTCCGCCGCGGCGCCCAAGCGCTGGGACTGGAACTGCTCGACTCTGCCTCGGCCATACAGCTGCTGCCCATGGCCGATGTTCCGAGCTGCATGGCGGCGGCAGAGCAGTTGCGGCAACAGGGGGTGCTGGTGGGCGCCATACGCCCACCCACTGTGCCGAGCCCCAGACTCAGGATCACCTTAAGCGCCGGCCACAGCCGGCCTCAGCTCGACGCCTTGCTGGCCGCCCTGGCGCAACTGCCCGCGGCAACACTTGGCAGTCCTGAGGTGCAGCCTTGAGCAAAGCCGCGTCTTTGAACGATCCGTCTTTGAACGGGCTGACAGCCTTGAGCGAATTGACTCAGGTGGCCGAGCACTTTTCCCGCGCCAGCCACTATCGGCAGCACAATGTGTTGCAGCGACTCACGGCGGCTGAGCTGATACAAAGGGCTGGCGAGGTTAAGGTCGCACCCGCCGGACGCTTGCTGGACCTGGGCGCAGGTCCTGGCACCGCCTTTAATAGTGACCCTGTGTCCGAGGTGCTGACCCTGGATATTGCCTTTGGCATGTGTGCCCGCCTCAAGCAGGAATTTCCCGATTATCACGCCCTGTGTGGCGATGCCTGTGCCTTGCCGCTGAGAACAGACAGCATCGACAGCCTCTATTCCAACCTGGCGCTGCAATGGTGTGAGCCCTTGCCACAGGCGGTGAGCGAGATGGCCAGGGTGCTGCGTCCCGGCGGCCATGCGCTGCTCGCCATGGTTTGCGACGGCAGCCTGCCGCAACTTGAGCAACTGGGCTTTGCCGTCAATCACTTCGCCACGGCTTCAGCCATGGCCGCGGCCTTTGATCCCACACAATGGCAGGTGCAGCACTGCGAGGCCGTGACCCACAGCCTGCACTTTGCCAATCTGCAATCCTTGCTGTATTCCATCAAGGGCGTCGGCGCCAATGCCCAGTATCGGGCCGATGGTGGCGCCAGGCTCAGGGGCCGGGGCGACTGGCAGGCCAAGCAGGCCGAGGCCGAGGCGCTGCGCACCGACGTGGGCCTGCCACTGAGTTACCGTATTCTTTATCTCATCGCCCGGCGGCGCGAGGAGCAGGTATGATCTATTTTGTCACCGGCACGGATACGGATTGTGGCAAGACTTTGGTGTCGGCGGCGCTCCTGACAGCGGCTGCCGAGCAACTGCCGGGCTGTCGCAATACTCTCGGAATAAAACCCCTGGCATCGGGTTGCCGCCTGACAGCATCCGGGCTCAGAAACCCCGATGCGGAACTGCTGATGGCCCATGCCAGCTGCGCCTTGCCGTATCACAGGGTCAATCCCCTGGCCTTTGAACCTGCCATTGCGCCCCATATCGCCGCCGCAAGAAGCGGTGTGGACATCAATCCCGAGGCAATTTTGGCCTTGCTTGACCGGGACGCCATGGACGCTGCGGATTTTTGTTTGCTGGAGGGCGCCGGCGGTTGGTGTCTGCCCCTGGGACAGGGCCGTTTTATGCCCGAGCTGGTGCAGGCCCTGGAATTGCCGGTGATCCTGGTGGTGGGTATGAAGCTCGGTTGCCTCAATCACGCCATGCTGACCCAGGAAGCCATCAAGGCCGATGGGCTGAGAATTGCCGGCTGGGTGGCCAATCGGGTGGATGCCCATATGGCCTGCTTTGAGGAAAACCTGCAAACCCTGCGCGAGGTGATGGACTCTCCATGCCTTGGGGTGATCCCGCATCTGACGGATGCCGATCCAAAAGCCGCAGCCGCCTGTCTGGACCTGTCTCTTTTGAAATAGCCCCTTGAAATAGCCCCTTGAAATAAGCCTCTGTGCCAAAGATGCGCAGTAAAAGAAAAGGCGGCCACAGGCCGCCTTTTCTTGTTTGGGTAATCGTTGGGCGGCTTGTGGCTTAAGCCAGCATGGCCGACAAATCACTGCCGGCGGCAATGACCTGCTTTTGGATCTCGCCCTTGAACAGGTAGCCTTCCTTGTCACCCAGCAGCTTCAGGCTGTCGCCTTCGCGCAGCAGGGCACTGCCTTCCTGTATGCCTACAACCGGGGTCAGGGGATCGACGCAGGTAAATTCCAGCAAACGTTGGGCGCGGGTTTCCCCGTTGTGACCCGGGGCTTGGTAGTCGGTGTAATGGGGATTGAGCTGGAATGGCAGCAGGCCTAGGGCGGTAAAGGACGGCGGCTCTATGATGGGCATGTCGTTGGTGGTGCGAATGCTCAGCCCCGCCACATTGGAGCCCGCGCTCCAACCTATGTAGGGTTTGCCGGCCGCCACTTCTTCGCGGATAAGGTGCAGCAGATCGTAACGGTACAGCTCGTGCAGCAGATGGAAGGTATTGCCGCCGCCCACCAGAATGCCATCGGCGTCGCGGATGGCCTGGCGCGGATCGCTGTGCTCATGAATGCCGCTGATATTGATATTGAGCGACGCCAGCCCTTCGCGGACCCGGGTCAGGTAATTGTCATAGCCCAGGCTGATGCCGGCATAGGGCACAAACACCCAGTTGCGGCGGCCGGTCGTCAGCGGCGCTATATAGGGCAGGGTATGTTGCAAATAGGGGCTGTCGCCTTCCCGTGAGCTGCTCAGCAGCAGGGCCTGTATTGTCATTTTAATATCCTTGGTTCGGGGTACACTGTCCGGGGACAGCCGACTAAGATGGCCGATGTTAACAAAGTTTCTCTGGAAAGACAGTGAAATAAAGATACGCCCTAGGGGCGCGGGGGATTAAGTTTCGCTTAATGCTGCCTGCATAGACTGGCCGGGATCCGGCTGATTTAGCCAGAGTGGCGCCTGCAGACAGGAAACGCAGGAAAATTTTTACCGGACACTTGAATTCGCACTATTCGGACATATTATGTCTGCATAGACGCATTGTGGCACTGATTGCCCACTAAGGAGCTGAAATGAAGCGCGTAGTTTTATTCCTCATTACCAACCTGGCTGTACTCTTGGTAATGTCGATCATCATGTCACTGTTGGGTGTGGATACCCACACCAAGGGTGGTTTGTTGGTGTTTGCCGCCCTGTTCGGGTTCGGTGGTGCCTTTTTCTCTCTCGCCATCTCCAAGTGGATGGCCAAGCGCAGCATGGGCTGTGAGGTGATCACCCGTCCACGCGATGGCACAGAGCAGTGGTTGCTTGAGACTGTTGCCCGCCAGGCGAGGGATGCAGGCATCAAGATGCCGGAAGTGGCCATCTACAATTCCCCTGAAATGAACGCCTTTGCCACAGGTCCCAGCAAAAACAATTCGCTGGTGGCGGTGAGCACCGGCCTCTTGTATGGCATGAGCCAGGATGAGGTTGAGGGCGTACTGGCACACGAGGTCAGCCACGTCGCCAACGGAGACATGGTGACCCTGACCCTGATCCAGGGCGTGGTGAACACCTTCGTGATCTTCGCCGCCCGCGTGGTTGCCGGTATTATCGACAACTTCCTCTCCGGTGACGAAGAAGGCGAGGGCCTGGGTACCTTTGCCTATATCACCGTGGTGTTTGTACTGGAAATGCTGTTCGGGATCCTGGCCTCCATGGTGGTGGCTTACTTCTCCCGGATCCGTGAATACCGCGCCGATGAGGGCGGTGCCAAGCTGGCGGGACGCAACAAGATGGTGGCAGCGCTTGAACGTCTGCGCACCGGCCCAGAGACAGGTGCCATGCCTGCCCAAATGGCAGCCTTCGGTATCAATGGCAAGCGTTCCATGGCCGAGCTGATGATGAGCCATCCTCCGCTGGAAAAGCGCATTGCAGCACTGAAAAGTCACTGATAATTAACGTCAAAGACGTCAAACAAAAAGGAGGCCAGCGGCCTCCTTTTTTAATTTTCAGCATCGAACTCAGCGACATTGGCTATCTCTTATGGCGCAGCAATGGCATTGATTTCCATACTTTGCTTTTTGCTCCGGACAAGACAACGGCTGCAGAGTCACAACGCCTCAATCGATGATCTCTGTGACGACCTGTGTTTTAACCGAGTTGGCAATAAAACACAGTTCATGTGCCTGGTGATGCATTTTTTCGAGCTCATCCCTTGAAGGGATTTGAGCGCCCGAAAACGCGACTTTGGGACGCAGCGTCACCTTGGTCATGGCGATGTTACCCGAGTCATCTTTTTCCATGATACCCAGCGCATCGTCTGTATAGCTTTCAACTACGTATCTCTTTTTGGCTGCGATTGAAAGGAAGAAAAGCATGTGACAACTGGATAAGGAAGCCACAAAGGCCTCCTCAGGGTCTACGTGAGTCTCAACGGAGTAGGGAAGCGGTACCACATGGGGTGACGAAGAGGCAGGTACGCGCACACCGCCATCAAATTCCCATACATGACCACGGCTGTATTTATTATCGACAAAGGCTTCATCTTCACCGCGATTCCATTTTACCGATGCACAGTACTCAGACATCTCATCTCCTTTTGAATGGTTAAGCTGCGCTCTCATTACAGCAGCGCCTCTAGTAACTTATAACACCAGTAGACACCAATAATCATTTGAACAGCAAATGCACTAAACCTGATTGTCACCGCTGTCGGGCTTAATGATGCGAGATGAATAAGTGACTGAACTATCCTTGCGCCCAGAAATATATACGCAAGCGGGTCTGTAATGGCCGCATTAGAAGTAACTAGCGCCGCAATCATCAGGCCGCCAAAAATTGGCAGACCCTCTATGCAGTTTGCATGAGCACGAGCCAACCTCTGCATAAATGATGACAAATTGGAGTTCTCAGGATTGAACCCGTTTGGAGCCACCTCTTTGGTAATAACCATTTTTGAACGAATAGACTCCATCAGAACAAGCAAAAACAGGGCCCATGCTATGAATCCTAGAAAAGCAATTATCGTTGGTGAGTTCATTCCTATTTGCCTCGCGCTATCCGTTGATTAACCATTTGTAGCTTAACGCCGTAAGTTCAGCATCCCTCTTTAACTGTTTGTTAGCTTTTTGAGTTTCTTAAAGTATCTACTTTCCAGAATTCACCATCTTCGGATGCCTTTCCGTCCGGATGACAACGAGTGACTTTTTTTTGGTTTAAGGGCATGTCGAGTCTAAACCAATTAAAGTTGTCATTATTTTTGTTAAGCATAAAAGATGGAATGTTGTTTATTTTTAGTCGATTTGGTTTAATTGGACTGCAAATTAAAAAATGTGGGACAACATTACTCCACTTTTCATTATCTTTACCAAAAATAGCACTTAACCTATTAGCTTTGCTCTGAAGCTGTTTATTAGTAAAAGATGTATCTCCTTTAGCTTCGATCATAATAATGTGGGTTTTTCCAGATTCATCCCCAAAAGCCAATAAAAAGTCGACATCTTCTTGGGTAGCTTTGATACACGAGGGAACTCTTGATCTAGGTTTATTTCCATGAACATGAGCTAATTCTAAACTTGCGTATATCCAATCTAAGTGATAGTCCATTGCAGAAAAGTAGGATATGGGTGTGTCCAAATGCAATAAGTCAAGAATTTTCTGCAATATATTTGGATCAAGGTTAAATTCAGTATTGCCCAGTAATTGGCCAACAAGATGAAAGCGCTCTTTTCTATTAAAGGATTTTAAATGTTCAATTATTTCCACATGAGCACCTAATTAACTCTGAAAGCTAACGCCGCCAGCCGCGGCCGAGTGAAACGAGGTCCAGCGACCGAAGGGAGCGGCGCTGGCTGGCTTGGTTATACGACAAACTTAACCTCATAGCATTTTATGTCTGCAACAATATCCTCTAGCAACTCTCTATCTTCCTCTAAGCTAGATTCCTTTAGTCCCATTACCCAACGGTCAAACAGCCTTATCACAGATTCTCTTTCACTCTGAGGCCATGTAGTCCAACCACCATACTCTAGCTTTGAGAGAAATAATCCAAAATCATATGGCGCGTTCCAATAATCCGTGATGTAAAGCTCAAAGATACGGGGTAAAAAGTGTTTGAAATCGTCTACGTCACCAAATGTTGTCATGGTTTGAGCAATGAAGAGCTGAAGATCATCCCATGCTAGCTGGGTCAAATCATTTTTGTGCAATAAATCATCTGCACTTTGCAGCTCACAATGAGGGCACCCTTCGATTTTCGATTTAAGAGGGTAACCACTGAATGCGCTGTATAAATCGCTGAATTGGGTTTGAGTGTTCATCAAGTCGTATAGACATAATGATTCCCTGTGCAGGTGTCGGCCTCCGTGTTTTCTCGTGGGTTAGTTAAACCAGAGCCACACTGTTTGTTGATCCAATAGGCAAACAATCACAGGAGGCCGACATGTCTAAAGCTAACACACTTTTTATCGGTTTGGACGTGCACAAGGAGACCACTGACGTGGCCTGGGTTTCTGATAAGCCGGCTGACACAGTGCACTACCATGGCACTGTTCCAACCAACCTGCGTTCACTTGATAAACTCTTTAAAAACCAAACAGCCAAAGCCAGCAAGCTGTGCGTCATTTATGAAGCCGGTCCCTGCGGTTTCTGGCTCTATCGTCATCTGTTGCGCCGTGGCATTGAATGCTGGGTGGTAGCGCCGGCGCTCATCCCCAAGGCCCCGGGAGACCGGGTCAAAACCGATAAACGCGATGCCATGACCTTGGCCAGACTGGCCCGCAGTGGTGACTTGAAGTCTATCTATGTTCCGGACGAACGGGACGAGGCCATCCGCGACCTTATCCGCTGCCGGGAGGATGCCATGCTCGACTTGCGTCAGGCGCGGCAACGGCTGAAATCCTTCCTGCTGCGTCATGGCCACCCCTGCAGCGGTCGCCAACACTGGACCGAAGCCTATCGGCGTCATCTGGCGGATATCAGCTTCCCGGAAAGTGCCAGCAAAATTACCTTCCAGCATTACATCCACACCGTGACCGAGCGCTATGAGCGCTTGCAGCGGCTGGAGTTAGAACTGCAAAGCCTGGCTGAAAGCTGGCGCTGGTATCCGCTGGTGCAGCGCCTGACGGTGCTGCGGGGCGTGCGTTTTCTGTCCGCCATGACCTTGTTGGCCGAGCTGGGTGACCTGCGGCGCTTTGCCTCGCCGCGTTCCTTAATGAACTTTGTCGGCCTGACACCCAGTGAACGCTCCAGTGGCCAGCGGGAACGAAGGGGTGGTATCACCAAATGTGGCAATGGTCATGCCAGGCGCATCTTAATCGAATCGGCGTGGGCCTATCGATTTCCAGCCCGGGTCTCGCGGGAGCTGGAAAGTCGTCAGCAGGCGCATTCCATCAAGTTGCAAACCCGCTCCTGGGAAGTGCAGCAACGCCTGTGCCGACGGTTCCATGCCCTGAAGGCGCGGGGCAAAGAGTACAACAAGGTGGTCACTGCGGTGGCACGGGAGCTGACCGGTTACATCTGGGACCTGGCGCAGGGCTTTGACGCCGAGAAACCAATACAAGCGTTCTGAAGCTGATTTAAGCAATCACTCTGGCAGTACCGGGCTGCGGCAGCGGTGCGAGCAACCCTCGAGGGCGTTAAGCGGTCACATCCGCGCTCCTAGACTGAGGCAAGGCTCCAACGGCGAACACAAGTAATGCGAATAACCAAACTCGCGGATATCAGCAAGGTCAACCGCCGACACTTACTCGCCCAAGCCCGTCTGCCAGAGTGTCCTTACCGGAGCGTTTTTGGCCCTCCGGTAAGGACACTATTATCTATTTGACAAAGGAAATCATATCAACGCCCAAAGCAGCGGCGCGCGATAGCGCGTCCAGCCCGCAGGGCGATGCTGCCTTTGCTTGTTAGTTGCTTACAGTACATAGCTAAGGTTACCGTCAACGAAGCCCACTGCAAAAGCTTTTACAACTTTTAGCTTGTGCGTATTTTTTGAGCTGGATTGAAAATAGAGCTTAGCCATTGCAAGAATATTTTCCTGCGCCTCTTCCCATGAATTACCGAAGATCGAATTAGAAACTGATACTGATCGATTTTCTGGAATCCAGTCTTCGTTACATGCCCAATCTTCATTATCAGGGTCGAATTCACTAGAACCAACTATTTCAATATTGAACGGAGATTCATATATGTTGATATTGAAAGCAACAATTTGGCTGGGAATATTTTCGTTCAACTGCCCATCAATCCAAGCAATAAAATCCTTCTCGTTTTGAATCATGCACCATTCTCTCTTTGGCAACTAACAGCTGTATAGTGCGCATGCGCGTTTTAGTCCTCGGAGGAGTGTGAACGCGCAACGCTAAATTTTTGTATTCATGATAGAAATTGAAATTGGTTCAAATATACCTGGCAGCAAAACGCGCATGCGCGGTTTCTAAACCTATTAACACTATCCCTTAAAGCATAAGACATTAATTTAAAATGACTTTTATTAATCGCTTTAAAATTAACGCGCAAGGTTTATGCGCTTTTTCGGTGCCTGTTTCCCCAATATCAAATACGACTGTACAAAAGCACTGTACACACTCAGTCATTCAGAGTTTGGAAAATCCGACGGTTGCACTCTCTATTGCATGACATAGATGCAGGCCCTAGGCCCTGCTATGTGCCTTGGAATAACATGGCTACCGCACGGGCTGAAGTAGTGTGCTTCGTCCCTAAACCTTGTTTTATCTCCTTGAATCAGCATCTTGGCAGAGATGTTTGCTGTTCGGCAAGCAGAAATTTGATGTACCTCTTTGCCTTTGGTTTGAGGCCGCACATTTGCCTGAGTGGAACACCCAAAATTGGCACTGCCGCACCAGTGACCATCGGCGACACGGACGTCGCCGGTGAGCGCCCAGGGAAGGGTTCACAGCGTGTCACGGGTGTGGCAGTGCGAAAGCCCACGGCAGGTGATTAATTGCATTTGATGCCGGAAGTTGCTGGGCTGGCAAAAGATAGCCGCTGTGCCAGCGGCAGAAAGTCGTGGGTCTCAAACCGCGGGCGCCGAGCCCACACCCGGGCAAGGTGCCTGGCTTGTCCACGGATAACTTCCTTTTTTAACAGCCAGCTCACCGTCCATGATTCGATTGGCGCTGCGGCGGCTCTCAAGCTGCCACTGCTGCTCTTCTTACTATGTCGCCATCCGGGTATGTTCCCAGATATAGGGAAGGCTAGGTGTCAGGCCGACACTGGGTATCGGGGCGGATGGGAGCCGGGAATAGCCGAGATCCATTCAATCAACAATCTGACCCCTGGGGATATTACCCCGGCAGTCGACTAAACTGTTTAATTCAGGTGTGTTTCAGGGCGCCGCTAAGCCATGGTGCAATGGCTGCCCGCGGAGCCTGCTGTCTGCGTCGGGACAACGAAAGCTGTTTTTGTGAGGGGATGTGGCGACGGGCTCCCCTGTGCCGAGGTGAATATGATTAAATCCAAGTTTTTCCTCTGGGCCTGGTTGGCCGTCTCAATGGCGGTTTTCCCCGTGATGGCCGAAGGCGATAACGCCGAGCCGGCAACTCCGAGTCCTTCACTGTATGACAGGTTGGGTGGCCTTATGCCCATCAGCGTGGTGGTGAACGATTTTCTGGATGTGTTGGTGGTGGATGATGAGCTTAACCGCAATCCTGCCATAGATGCAGCCCGCAAGCGGGTGCCTGTGGCTTACCTTAAGTACAGGGTGACCTCCATGGTGTGCCAGGTCACTGGAGGAGATTGCGAGTATCGTGGTCGGGCGATGCGAGAAACCCATCAACATCTAAATATCACCGAGAATGAATGGGACCGTATGATAGCGCTGTTCAAGCAAGTTCTGGCCAAGCATCAGGTGCCGGAGCAGGAAACGGCGGAGCTGCTGGATATTATGGCCTCAACCAAGGCCGACATAGTGATAAGCAAGTCTTAGCTTATTTCGCGTGTATGAAAAGCGAGTCGAATGGCTCGTTTTTTTGTTTTACATAATCAAAAAGCTACCGCCTCCAAGGGGCTGTTACTGAATCGGCACGGGGAGAAATTCTTAGATGTAACCAGGGCCGAGTACCCACAATGATATATTTGGCTAAATAACCATTTTTCGTTTATGGTTAAGCCACATGGAGGTGATAGCCCGTGTAAAATACTCACTGAAGCAGTTGGTTACATGATAAAGCGCACATTTTTTCGTATGTTGGCTTGTTAAAGTGAGGACACCCGGATGGTGAAATTATTGGCCCGGCAAGGGCAAATAAAGCTCGCCATTGCACGGCGGCCGATGGCAGCAACCCCATAAGAACTGCCACAGACCGTCAAGATTGGAGGAATTGAACGTGAGCAAAATCCTGTTATCAGCCTTATTCGCAGCGTCCATGGCGGCGTTGTCCCTGTCACCCGCAGCGTTTGCTGCCGATGACCAATTGCAATCCGACTTCCATGCTGCCAAGGATGGTTGTGAGGCCTGCCACCAGAACGAGACCATGTCCGAAGACGGCATGTTCGAAAATGACAAGTGTGTGTCCTGCCACAAGCCACTATCCGAAGGTGATGAAGTACATAAACCACACGACGGTGAAATTGTGTGTACCGACTGTCACGTGCAGCACGAGATGAAAGTGGGCGAGCGTCCAACCTGTGAGGAGTGCCATGACGATGGCCGTACTGCAGAATCAACGCTGAAAAAATAACAGCACAGATAATGTTAAACGCCGGCCAACCGCCGGCGTTTTTTATTGTGGCAACCAGCCTGAATGGAAACACCAAGCCGCATCGCTGAACCACAAGGGTGCAAGCTTTGCACCCTTGTGGTACGTGGGTCGAATGAATGGTTTTTAAAATCCCTTAAAATCAAATAGATAAACATTGGCTTGTCCCTTGCCTGTCTCCTCTCTCCAATACGAGATGGGAGAAGCCTGTGAGAGAAGTCAACACTACCTGCGCTTACTGTGGCGTTGGCTGTGGTGTCAGCATTGCGCCGGATGGCAAGGGGGTGCATGGGGATGCCAGCCACAGTGCCAACCTGGGGCGCTTGTGTCAGAAGGGTGAGCGCCTGCTGGACACCTTGCCGCTGCCATCCGCCCTGAGATACCCCCGTCTTCACGGCAAAACTACGGACTGGGATTCGGCCATTGCCCTGATGGCTGAGCGTTTTTCTGCGGCCATCCGCGATCACGGCCCCGGGTCCGTGGCCCTGTACCTTTCCGGGCAACTCCTGACCGAGGATTACTTCGTCGCCAATAAGCTCGCCAAGGGCTTTTGGGGTACGGCCAACGTGGATACCAATTCCCGCCTGTGTATGTCGGCGGCGGTCAGCGCCCATCAGCGGGCCTTCGGTGAAGACCTGGTGCCCGGCTGTTACCAGGATTTTGAACAGGCCGAGCTGGTGGTCTTGGTGGGCTCCAACGCCGCCTGGACCCATCCCGTGTTGTTTCAGCGATTGCTGCGTGCCCGTGAGTCCCGTGGCACGAAAATAGTGGTGATTGACCCGAGGAAAACCGCCACAGCCGCCCAGGCCGATTGGCACATCTCCCTGTCACCCGGTGGGGACCTTGCGCTTTTTTCCCTGCTATTGCTGGAATTATCCCGTCAGGGCGCGGTAGATCCCGCCTATGTCGAAGCCCATACCCAGGGGCTTGATGCCACCCTGGCCAGCCTGGACGCTGCCTTCGCAGACACAGGCGCCGCCGCCCGGGCCCTGGGGCTGTCCCTGCCTGAGCTGCAGAAGCTGGTGGATTTGTATCGCAGCAATAAAGTGGTCACCGCCTTTTGCCAGGGGGTGAATCAACAGGTAAGCGGCACAGACACCATCAATGCCATCATCAATTGCCATCTGCTGCTGGGGCAAATTGGCAAGCCGGGCTGCGGTCCTTTCTCCCTCACGGGGCAACCCAATGCCATGGGGGGCCGTGAGGTGGGGGCGCTGGCGACCCAACTTGCCTGCCACCTGTCCTTTGGCGACGCCGAGCGGCAGTTGCTGCACGGTTTCTGGCCCGGCAGTCAACTGCCGGATGCGCCGGGACTCACCGCCACCGAACTGTTCCAGGCCATGGCGGACGGTAAAATCAAGGCCGTGTGGATCATGGCGACCAACCCCATGGTGTCGTTGCCGGACCGGGAACTGGTGCAGCGGGCGCTGCAAACCTGTCCCTTCGTGGTGGTGTCGGATATCACCCCAGATACCGACACGGCGCAGCTGGCGGACCTGCTGTTGCCTGCGCTGGGCTGGTCGGAAAAGTCCGGCACTGTGACCAACTCGGAGCGCACCATCAGCCGCCAGCGGGCCTTCAGAGCGCCCAAGGGGGAGGCGAGGGCCGACTGGCAGGCGGTGTGCGCACTGGCGCAGGCCATGGGCTACGGCGGTTTTGACTATCCCTCAGTGGCAGCTATTTTCCGTGAGCATGCGGCGTTGTCCGCTGTGGTTAAAGGCGCCTTCCCGGAAAAACACTTCGATATCTCACCGCTCGCCACTTTGAGCGATGAGGCCTACGAGGCCATGGCGCCAATGCGCTGGCCCGTGGGCGCACAAGAGCCGCGGCTGTTTACCGATGGCCGATTCGCATTCAAGGATGACCGGGCGCGCTTTGTACCCCCGGCAGTCATACCATCTTTACCGGCAATCAAGGCGGCGCCGGCTATCAATGAAAGGCCGGCCAGGCTCACCTTGGAGCCGGGCTGCTTCCAACTGAATTCGGGCCGCAGTCGCGATCAATGGCATACCCGTACCCGCACCGGCCACGTTGCCGCCCTGTGCCGCCAGGAATGGGAGCCGCAGCTTTATCTGGCCCCCAAAGATATGCAAGCGCTCGCGCTCAAAGAGGGGGATCTGGTCGCGCTGGCTATGCAAGAACATGCAGAGCAGGCCGATGGTGTAGCGGTAAAGACCTCGGAGCTAAAGAATGTGTCCAAGGCGGAACTGTTTTTGCCGGTGAAAAAGGACGACAGCCTGAAACCCGGCCATCCCTTTGTCTCCATGCACTGGACCGGGCAGGAGCTTGGCTCCGGTGTCAATGCCGTGGTTGCCGCCGAGGTGGATCCCATCTCCCGTCAGCCCGCCTTCAAGGGGCAAAAGGTGAGGCTCAGCCCCCTCGGGCCCCTCTGGAAGCTGGTGCACTACGGTGAACAGGCATCCGGGCAGCAGCAGTATCTGAGGCGCCAGAAACTGTGTCTTGAGTCCGGCGCTGCCGAGGTGTTTTATTTTCCTCCCGGGGTAACGCCTGCATCAGGAGTCACGCCCGCGCCCGAGGGCAACCTGGGCTGGCAGCTGAAGGCTCTGCGCTGGCAGCTCAAGGCTGGCCAGAAGACGATTTGGTTGCAGGCCTGGATCCGCGACGAAACCCTGGCCGGTTTCAATATCTCCGCCAAGGGCGATTTGCCACTGGACCATATTGCCCTTGCCGCCATGGTGGGCAGGCCGCTTGACGGCGCGCTGCTCAAGACGCTGGAGTCCCAGGTCCTGGCGGGTGACAGCCCCCTGGTGTGCCTGTGCCGGGGCGTCAGTCGTCAGGGGATTGAAACGGCGTTGGCACAATGTCCGGACGGTGCGGAACCACTGCTTTGGGCCAGTGAGCAAACGGGCTGCGGCAGTGGCTGTGGCAGTTGTCTTGGTGAAGTCAGGGCCATTGCCGATGAATTTCTTATGTCTGTGGAGGTATCCCATGGCTGATCTGACGTCCTTGATTAGCGCCCTTGGGGGCGAGTTTTTACCCGGCACTGTGGTACTGGCGGGGGCCGGCTGTGGTGATGTGGGCAGTCTGACCCTGGATGTGCTGGCGCTGCTGCGCCGCTGTGATGCCCTGGTGTATGACGCTCTGGTGGATGAGTCTGTGCTGGCGCTGGCCAATCCCGGGGCCCGGCGCATTGCCATGGGCAAAAGAGCCGGTGGCCAGTCGGCGCATCAGGATGAGATTAACCTGTGTCTGGCAACGCTGGCCGGTGAGGGACTCAGGGTGCTCAGGCTCAAGGGCGGCGATCCCGGCGTCTTTGGCCGCGGCGGCGAGGAAGCGGCGTTTTTGCTGACACGGGGCATTGATTGTCGCTGGCTGCCCGGTGTCAGTGCGGCCCTGGGCTGCGGTGCCGCTGCCATGATCCCCCTGACCCACAGGGGGCAGTCGCGCTCGGTCACCCTGATCACGGGTCGCCAAATTGGCGGCAATGCCAGTCGCCATTGGCAGCAATCCCTGGCCCTTGGCAGCACCCTGGTGTTTTACATGGGCGCCGCCCAGGCCGCCGCAATTGCCGCCAGTCTCAAGCTTGCCGGGGCCGACGGCGCCTTGTCTTGTGCCCTGGTGCGCGACGGTGGTCGTCCCGGACAAAGGCTCGAATTCTGTTGCCTCGATGAGCTTGCCACCGCCGCCAGAAACCTGGGGGGTGACGGCCCTTGCCTTATCATGGTGGGTGAGGTCTGCGCCATAGGTGAAGAGCTGACCGCACTGCGGGCGGGGCTGGGCAGGTTGAGTGCGACGGAGGTGGCCCATGGCTGACGGATTTGATCACAGCGCCAAGGCGTTACTTAGGGCCATCGCCTGCGGCCCGAAACGGGCACGGACCTTAACCCTGGAGGAAAGCCGCGCCTTGCTCCTTGGCTGGTCGGCGCAGGAGGTCACCGACCTGTCCCTTGGCGCCGCGCTGATGGTGATGCGCAGCCGCGGCGAAACCCCGGCCGAAGTGGCGGGGGTGGCGCTGGCGCTGCGCCAGCTCATTGCCTCCGCTGCCGGGGAAGAAGCAAGTGCAAGCCCTGGTGCCGGCGCCAGCTCTACTCCCTTTATCGATTGGCCCTGTTATGCCGGCAAGCGTGGCCAGTTTCCCTGGCTGCTGTATGGGGTAAAACGCTTGCAGGCCGAGGGCATTCCGGTGCTGTTGCACGGCGATGATGGTCGCGATGCGGCCAGACCCGGCGGCTATAGCCGCCGCAGCCATGTGGGGCAGGCGCTGCACCATGTGGGGATCCCCACCGCAACTTCAGTTGCCGAGGCCCGCGCCTTTATTGGGGACGGTGTCAGTTGTTACCTGCCACTGTCGGCGATACTGCCGCGTTGGCGCGAGCTTGGCTCACTGCATGCCACCCTGGGTATTCGCAGCTTGCTGACCCAGGCGCTGAAATTTATCAATCCCTTGAATGCGCCCCTGGGCATGCGGGCCTTCTTTCACCCCAAACTGGAGCAGCACTACGCCGAGGTCATTGCCTTGATGGCCAGGGAGCAGGGGCACGGAGCCCGGCAGTTGTTGTTCCGCGGTTTTCAGGGCGAGGCCGAACCCAATCCCAGGGTGGAGACCGAGTTGTGGCAGATTGATGCAGATGCTTATGCAGAGGGCCATGCAAATGGTGCCTGCCCGCGGGTGCCGTCCTGGTTGCTGCCCGCCTGTGCTCCCGAGGGCACCCAGGCCAGCCTCAATGCGTTGGCCGACGATGCAATGGCGCACCGGCAACTGGGTGCATCGGCCTTGCCGGGTGCCGGGGATGACACCTGGCAGGGGGCCTGTGTCCGGGCGTCCCTGGCCGCCGCCTATCTGCTGACCGAACGGGCGGACTGCGCCGACGCGGCATTGGCACTGGCCTACTCGGGCAAGGCACAGGGTTCCGGGCCCGTTGGCCGGCTTTGTGCCCTGATGATGGCCGAAGGGGTGACCGAGGCCGAAGCGCTGGGATTGCTGCGGCGCCACTCGATGCACACGGGCCAATCCATGGCGGTGCTGGCCGATAGCCTGCTGCGCCAAAGGGGTGCAGTTGCCCAATAATGACGCACCGGTACAGGGATGCTCACCCGAGTAACAATGAAATAGTAAGTAAAAACAGCAAGATAAAAAGTGGCACGGTCTGTGCCTTATGAAAAGTGGCTTCCAACGTTCGGTAAGCCTGACCTGCGGTCAATTCGGGGCGCCAAGCCGCCCCACTCAATTTGAATCTTATGGCAAAGGCGCCTCGCTCCCATTACCGGAGCAGGTGCCTTTTTTGTTTTCTGGAGGTCTTATGTCCAATCACAAACCCCGGGTCGTCGTGGTCGGCAATGGCATGGTGGGGCACCACTTTGTTGAATATGTCTGTGAGCAGGGCTGGCAAGGCCGCTGGGACTTGCTGGTAATAGGTGCCGAGCGCCAGATTGCCTACGACAGGGTACAGTTGTCGTCCTATTTTCAGGGCCGGGCCCTGGATGAGCTGGCCCTTGGCACCGAGGCCCAATACCGGGCCTGGGGCGTTGAGCTGAAGCTGGGTTGCAAGGTGGTATCGCTGAACCCGGAAGATAAGCAGTTGACCCTGGATAGCGGCGAGACCCTGGCCTATGACCATCTGGTGCTGGCCACAGGTTCCTACGGCTTCGTGCCGCCCATTCCCGGTGCCGACAAGGAGGCCTGCCTGGTGTATCGCACCACAGAGGATCTGCTGGCCATCGAAGCGGCGGCCAGGGACTCCCGCTCCGGGGTGGTCATAGGCGGCGGTCTGTTGGGACTGGAGGCGGCCAATGCGCTCAAGAGCCTGGGGCTCAAGACCCATGTGGTGGAATTTGCCCCCCAATTGATGCCGGTGCAGCTGGATGCCGAAGGCGGCGAGCTGCTGCGCAGCAAGATTGAAGCCCTTGGGGTGTCGGTGCATACCGCCAGGGCCACCAGTGCCATCCTCGACGGTGAAACCGCCCGCTTGCGGCTGTCCTTCACCGACGGCGAAATCCTGGAAACCGATATGCTGGTGTTTTCCGCCGGTATTCGCCCCTTCGATGAGCTTGGCAAGGCCGCCGGGTTGGCCCTGGGCGCCCGGGGGGGATTTGCCGTCGATGGCCTGATGCGCACCAGTGCGCCCGGGGTGTTTGCCATCGGCGAGTGTGCCAGTTGGCAGGACAGGATTTTCGGTTTGGTGGCCCCGGGCTATCAAATGGCCCGCATTGCCGCCGACACCCTGATGCATGATGCCTTCGGCGCCGCCTTGCCCGAGGCTTTTGTCGGGGCCGACATGAGTACCAAACTCAAACTGCTGGGCATAGACGTGGGCGCCATAGGCAACAGTCGCGGCAACGACGAGCTGCCCTTTGTGGAGTTCAGTGATGCGGTCACGGGCGTCTACAAAAAACTCTGGCTCGACGAGTCCGGCACCAGGCTGGCCGGCGCATTGCTGGTGGGTGATGCCAGCGACTATGGGCGCCTGCTTGGCCGCTACCTCGGGGGCAGCGTCATCGACGGCAGCCCGGCGGCGCTGCTGTTGGGTGAGCCTGCCAGCACCAGCGCCGATGCCCTGGTGTGCTCCTGCCATCAGGTAAGCCACAGCGCCATAGTCAAGGCGGTCAAGGACGGCTGTGAAACCCTGGGCGACATCAAGCGCTGCACCAAGGCCGCCAGCGGCTGCGGCGGCTGTGGTCCCGAGGTGCAGAAAATTCTCGACACCGCTCTGGCCGAGGCCGGCAAGGCACGCGACAGCTCCCTTTGCCCCCATTTCGGTTACAGCCGCCAGGAGCTGTTTCACCTGTGCGCCCTGGAAGAGATCAAAGACTTCGAGACCCTGCTGACACGCCATGGACGCCCCGGCGCCCATCCCTATGGCTGCGCCGTCTGCCAGCCGGTGGCGGCCTCCATTTTCGCCACCCTGCATAACGATCATGTGCTGGGGGACGACAGGGCCAGGCTGCAGGACACCAATGATGCCTTCCTCGGCAACCTGCAAAAGGACGGCACTTACTCTGTGGTGCCCCGCATCGCCGGCGGCGAAATCACCCCGGAAAAACTGATAGTGCTGGGGGAGGTGGCCCGGGATTTTGATCTGTACACCAAGATCACCGGCGGCCAGCGTATCGATTTGTTCGGGGCCCGCCTCGAGGATCTGCCGGCCATCTGGACAGTGCTGGTGGAGGCCGGCTTTGAAACAGGTCATGCCTACGGCAAGTCCCTGCGCACCGTGAAGTCCTGCGTCGGCAGCACCTGGTGCCGTTATGGGGTGCAGGACTCGGTGTCCATGGCCATCACCCTCGAGCACAGGTACAAGGGGCTGCGCTCGCCACACAAACTCAAACTGGCGGTATCCGGTTGTGCCCGGGAATGCGCCGAGGCCCAGAGCAAGGACATAGGGGTGATTGCCACCGACAAGGGCTGGAACCTGTATGTGGGGGGCAACGGCGGCATGCGGCCCCGCCACGCTGATCTGTTTGCCAGTGATCTGTCCGACGAAGCACTCATCGACTGTATCGACAGGATACTGATGTTTTACGCCAGCACCGCCGATCGGCTGCAACGCACCTCGGTCTGGCTCGAGTCCCTCGAAGGTGGCGTCGACTATCTGCGCCGGGTGGTGCTGGAAGACAGCCTGGGGCTGGGGGCAGAACTCAGTCGCCGCATGCAGCAGCTGGTGGACAGCTACCGCTGTGAGTGGAAGGCCGCCATCGAAGATCCCGCCATCCGGCGCCGCTTTGTGGAATTTGTCAATCCAGCACCAACCGCTGCGCCTGAGCTGCCCTACCGCAGGGTAAGGGGCCAGAAAATGCCGCTGACCCCAGCCCAGGCCAAAGATTTGCGAATTGATATCAAGGAGTTGTCATGAACTGGACCCAAGTGTGTGAAAAAGAAGCCCTGCCCGAGGGCGCCGGTGTTGCAGCCTGGCTCGGCAGCCGTCCGGTGGCGATTTTCAATTTGGGCCACCGCGGCCTGTACGCCCTGGATAACCGCTGTCCGGCCACAGGCGTCAGCCTGCTCGCCCGGGGCCAGGTGTGCGAGCTGGCGGGGGAGCTGTATGTTTGCTCGCCCCTTTACAAACAACATTTTCATCTGACAACCGGTGAATGCCTGGAAGACACAGAGCTCAATGCCATCCCCATTGTGGTGAAAGCCGACGCAGCAGGGGTGTGGCTGGCCGGGGAGGGCGCATAATGGACAACAGATTCAACCTCTTTTCATTCAGCGGTCGCATGCGGGTGCTGCATCTGAGCTGGATTGCCTTTTTCGTGACCTTTGTGGTTTGGTTCAATGCGGCGCCGCTGCTGGGGCCCATAGCCCAGAGCCTGGGGCTCAGTAAGGAAGAGGTCAAGACCTTGCTGATCCTCAACGTGGCCCTGACCATTCCGGCCCGGGTCATTATAGGCATGGTGACCGATGCCTATGGCCCCCGCCGGGTGTACACGGCGCTGTTGCTGCTTTGCAGTCTGCCCTGTTTTGCCTTTGCGCTGGCGGAAAACTTCACCGAACTGGCCCTGTCGCGCTTTTTACTGGGCTTTATCGGCGCCGGCTTTGTGGTGGGGATCCGTATCATAGGTGAGTGGTTCCCGGCGCGGGAACTGGGCGCCGCCGAGGGGATTTACGGTGGCTGGGGCAATTTCGGCTCGGCGGCTGCCGCCTTTTGCCTGCCGCTGGTTGCCCTCTGGTTTGGCGGTGACGATGGTTGGCGCTATGCCGTGGGCCTGTCGGGCTTGCTGTGCCTGGCGGCCGGGGCGGCCTTTTATTGGGGCGTGCGCGATACCCCCAAGGGTTCAACCTACTTTAAACCCAAGCATTCCGGCGCCATGGAAGTCACCAGCAAGGGCGACTTTTACCTGCTGTGCCTGATGAAGTTACCCATGTACGCCACCCTGTTGTTGCTGTGCTGGAAGCTGTCCCCCAGCGGCGTCGGCCTGCTCGGCAGCACCAGTGTCATGCTGTGCGTGGCCTTTTTGCTGCTGGTGCTGGCAGTGGATCTGCGTCAGACCTTCAGGGTCAACCGCAAGATTTTCCATGAGCCGGTGCCCGAGTACGAACGGTATTCCTTCCGTCAGGTGGCTGTGCTCAACGTGCTCTATTTCTCCACCTTCGGCTCTGAGCTGGCGGTGGTGTCCATGTTGCCGCTGTTTTTCCGCGACACCTTTGGTTTGGGGCTCGCCGAGGCGGGGATGGTGGCCTCAAGCTATGCCTTTATGAACCTGATGTCGCGCCCCGGAGGCGGCTACCTATCCGATAAGTTTGGTCGCAAGACAGTGCTGCTTATTCTCACCACGGGCCTTGCCGTCGGTTACTTCACCCTGGCCCAGATAGGCAGTGACTGGCCACTGACACTGGCGGTGGCCGCCGTGATGGCCTGCTCCTTCTTTGTGCAGGCGGGGGAAGGCGCGGTATTTGCCGCCGTGCCCCTTATCAAGCGCAGGTTGACGGGCCAGATAGCCGGGATGACGGGGGCCTATGGCAACGTGGGGGCAGTGTTTTTCCTGACCCTCTACTCCCTGGTGTCGGTGGAGGCATTTTTCTATGCCATTGCGGTGTCGGCGCTGTTTGGTCTGCTGTGTTTGGCCTTTATGACCGAGCCCAAGGGACACATGGCCGAGGTGGATGCGGACGGACGGGTGACACTGATAAGTGTCGGTTGAGGACTCATCAGTGTCGGTTGAGGACTCATCAGTGTCGGTTGAGGACAGGTCTTGAGTGCAGTAGCAGAGAACTTAAGCGCAGCAGAGAAAATGGACTTGCCCCTGGGGCATGCCCCGAGCGTGATAGCCGGGGCCTTTTCCTGTGCCGGGCGCAAGGCCGAGAATGAGGATGCCCTGGGGGTGCGCTTGCCGCCGGAGGGACTGGGGGCCACCAAGGGGGTGGCCGCCGTAATCGCCGATGGGGTCAGCGCCGCCGAAGGGGGCGGCGAAGCGGCGCGGGTGGCGGTATCCGCCTTTCTTGGTGACTACTACAGCACGCCCCAAAGCTGGGGAGTGGAAACGGCGGCGCAGAAGGTGATAGGTGCCATCAACCACTGGTTGCTAGGGCGGGGGCGAGACTACCGGGACGCGGGGCGCGGCTTTGTCTGTACCTTCAGCGCCCTGGTGCTCAAATCCCGCAGCGCCTTTTTCTTCCACGTGGGGGATGCCAGACTCTATCGCTATCGCCGTGGCCAACTGGAGCGGTTGTCGCGGGATCATTGCGTGGGCAACAGACTAAGCGGTGGCCATTTTCTCACCCGGGCGCTGGGGCTGGATGCCAGTCTGGAGCTGGATCACCGGGTGCTGGCATTGGAGGAGGGGGATCTCTTTCTGCTGCTGACCGACGGGGTCCATGGCAGCCTCAGTGACAGGCAGATTATTGATGAACTCCAGCGTGACCGCGACCGTAATGCTGCGCTCGACAGCGAAGCTGCACTGGACAAACTCAGCGAAACCCTGGTGCAAAGGGCGCTGGCCAATGGCAGTGGCGATAACCTGAGTTGCCTGTGCCTCAGAGTACAGCAGCTGCCCGCTGTCACCCGTGAGTCTATGTTTCAGCAACTGTCGGAGCTGCCGTTTCCACCGCCCCTGATGCCGGGGCAGTGCCTGGACGGCCTCAGGGTGTTGCACATTCTGCACGAGAGCCGCCGCAGTCAGGTGTATCTGGTGCAGGATGAGGCCAGTGGCGAGCGTTTTGCCATGAAAACCCCCTCGGTCAATTTTATCGATGATGGCGCCTACATTGAGCGTTTCCTGCTGGAAAGCTGGATTGGCAGCCGCTTGAGTCACCCGGGTGTGATCCGCCACGTCCGTCCCAAGGGCGTGCAGACGGCGCTCTATACCCTGAGCGAGTGGTGCGAGGGCCTGACCCTGACCGAGTGGGCGAAGGCCTGTCGTCCGGGCTTTGAGGAGAAACTCAGGGTCATAGGACGGATAGAGCAGGGGCTGCGGGCCTTTCACCGCAAGGATATGATCCACAGGGATCTCAAACCCGACAATCTCTTGGTATGTGCCGATGGCCGGGTCAAGATCATCGATTTTGGCAGTGTGCTGGTGCGTGGCGTCGAGGAAATACACAGTCCCATTGAACGGGAACAGGTGCTGGGCACAGCCGAATACTCGGCGCCGGAGCTGGTGCTGACCGGCAGGGCCGACGTGCGCTCGGATCTGTTTTCGCTGGCGGTGCTGGCCTATGAACTCTTTACCGGCGAGCTGCCTTTTGCGGGCAAGCTGGCGGGTTGTCAGGGCCAAAAAGATTACCAACGGCTGGAGTATATCCCTGCCCAGGCCCTTTGCCCGTCGCTGCCGGGCTGGGTGGACAGGGCGCTGGAGCGGGCTCTGTCCCTTGATGCCGACAAGCGCTTTGCCGACAGCCACGAATTCTGGTTGGCCCTGTCGACGCCAACTGTGGCTGCACAAGGGCCCTTACCCTGGGCGGCCCGTGCTCCCGAGCAGTTCTACCGCAGTCTTTGCCTGGCGCAGCTTTTGATCATATTGCTCTTGCTGCTACTGCTGCTTGCCTGATAGCTCTTTGGTTGATAGTTCTTTGGTTGATAGTTCTTTGGTTAATAGCCCCTTGCCTGAATGTGAGTTGGGGGCATCGGCCGGTGCGTCCCGCAGCCACTTCTTGCCCGAGAACATGGCAGAAATAAGTCCGCCCTGGCGTCGGCAATCTGTGTAAATGACGGCGGTGATGTGCAGCAGCGCGAGCAGCCACAGGCAAAAAACGCCGTTAAGGTGCACTGTGCCTATCATGGACTTGAGCGGCTTGAGCGCTTCGGCTTTAGCGGGATCCACAAAAGTGTTGTCATAGGGCTTGATGGCGGCGGGATCTTCGCCATCCCTGACCAACTGCTGCTGGATACTGCTGCCAAAGGGCGGAAAATAGATATCGGTCCCGGCTCGGAATAGGCCTGTGGTGGCAATCAGCAGCATCAGCAGCACCATGGCCCCCACTGCCAACTGTCCCTTGGGGTTGTGACCCAGATACTGGGGCGATTCGCCCCGGGCCAGTGTGGCTTGGTAGGCCTTGAGTTTTTTCATGGTGGCAGGGCCGGGGAACAGTTGCCCCAGACTGCCATAGCCCCGGGCAAACAGGCCATAGAGCAAGCGGCAGAGCAGGTTGGCGACAAAACAATAACCCACCAGCACGTGGGCCGTCTTCAGTCCCACTCTGGCGTCTGTGCCATTCATGCCAAGCTCGCCTCGGAACAGCATCAAGAGCCCGAGCACTGTCATCATCAGCACCAGCAAGAAATTTAACCAGTGAAACACTCGCACTGGCAGTGGCCAGACCCGGTACTCGTGCACCTGAAATTCTGCCGGTTTGTTTTCGGGGGCTGTGGTGTTCTTGTCCATGTCCTTGTCCATATCCATGTCGATGTCTTGTTGTGGTGGCAAGAGTTTCATCATAGGCTTGGGGGGGCCGGAATAAAAAAGTCCTGGCGTCTCTTTGAACCGGGGACAGCTTAATATTAGCCGCTCCCACGCCCATGGTGGTAAGCCCGGTGCGTGGACCTTGGCCCTGATGTCGGAGATGGGAGCTTTTGCGGCACAGCAGACTGCCAAAATGAATTCTGTTGGCATAAGCTGTCGATTTAGTGTAACTTTTTGCCGTTATGCTAGGATGGGTTCCGGTACATCATGGTCTTTGCCGGACATACACGGAGGTTGTATATATGTTCAAAATCATTCACTGGATGGTGGTGTCGCGTTCACAATTGCTGGCGGATCTGCTTGATTGCAGATGGCCCCAGGAATTTTTGGTCAAGCTCGCCAAGGTTCAGCCCGAAGACATGGCCGATCGTCTGTATCAGAGCCAGGTGTCCCTGGTGGTGATGGATCTGGCTACAGTGGATCTGCAAAAAGCCTATCAACTGCAACGCCTGATTGAGCGTGAACACGCCGGGATCAAGGTGATCTTTGTCCATTTTCCCCGTCAGGTGGATGGCCGCTTCCTGATCCATCAGTCTGTGACCGCGGGGGTGTTTTACGCCGATGCCAGTCTGGCGGACATCAGCGAAGGTCTGGGGGAAATCCTCAAGGGCCGCAGCCAGATCCCGGCCACACTGCAGGGCAATGGTGCCGATGAAGCTGAGCTGGACAGCGACAGGTTGACCATTCGCGAGCGTGAGGTGCTGCAGGCGCTGTTATCCGGCAGCACCAATCTGGATATCGCCAATCAGCTGTTTGTCAGCGAAAGTACCATCAAGACTCACCTGTACCGCGCCTTCCGCAAGATTGGGGTATCAAGCCGTGGCCAGGCCATCGCCTGGGCCCAGACCCATCTGCACGAGGTTCAATTGTAGAAAGGTTCAGTTGTAGAAAGGTGCAGTTGTAACAGGTGCAGTTGTAACAGGTGCAGTTATAAAAAGCACTCTGGTTCAGGACAATAAAAAACGGGGCTAGGCCCCGTTTTTTATTGTCTGCTTTTTATGGCCCAGGGCTTAACAGTCGAGCCAGGCCTTGATTTTGCTTTCATCTTCCAGGTGCAGCGACACTGTATCCAGTGGCGCTGAGCGCAGCGGCAGCGAGCCCGTCATCAGCTCGTCGCGGCGGAACCAGTGCAGGGTGATTTCACCGCCTGGCTCAAAGCCCTGCAGCAGGCTTTCAAAGTTGCCATTGACCTGCAAACCATCGGCGGCGATCAGCAGATCGCCGGCGCTGAGTCCGGCACTGTGGGCGGCACCGCCCTCGGCGACCGTCTGAATGCGCACCCCCAGGCCCTCGGCCTTGTACTTGGCGCCCAGGCTCAGCTTCAGTGGTGTTGGCTTGCCGCCGCCATTGTCGCTTTGACCCGAGGCGGCCCTGAGCTCCATCCTGACGCCAAATTCCGCCAGCAGTTCGGCGAGCGGCAAATCTTCTGTGTTATCAAGCCAGGCAAACAGCTCGGCGGCATCCCGTCCCAGCAGTTCACTCACCAGTTGCTGATGGGTGTCATCATCCGTGCCTATGGAAGTCAGGCCGTGGCGCTGCCACAAAAGGCGCATCACATCGTCGAGGGACTTGCCGGCATCGCGGCGCAGCACCAGATCCAGCATCAGGGCAAACAGGGCGCCTTTGGTGTAATAGCTGACGATGGCGTTCTGGGCATTCTCATCCTGTTTGTAGAACTTGGTCCAGGCGTTGAAACTGGAATCCAGCAGGCTCTGCTTGAAGCGGCCAGTGCCACGGTAGACCCGGGTCATGGTCTCGCTCAGCATGTCCAGATACTGGCCAACATCCACGCGGCCGGCCCTCAGGGTCAGCAGATCGTCATAGTAAGAAGTGATGCCTTCATAGGCCCACAGCTGACGGGTATAGCTCTCGGCCGCCAGTTCATATGGCAAAAAGCGCTTGGGTTTGATGCGCTTGACGTTCCAGCTGTGAAAGTACTCGTGGCTGCACAGGGACAGGTACACCCGGTAGTCGCGGTTGACCTCGGCGTCCTGGGTGAGGGGCAGATCCTTGCGTGAGCATACCAAAGCAGTGGAGCTGCGGTGCTCCAGGCCACCAAAGCCATTGTCCAGCACGGTCGTCATGAACAGGTATTCACTGAAGGGCGCCGGGGTGGCGAACATGTCTATCTGGGTTTCGCAGATGGCCTTGAGATCCTGACACAGGCGGTCCATGTGGCAGCGATGGCGACCGCTCAGCACCACATGGTGTGGCACGCCGCGGGCCTCAAAGCTTGCCAGGGTGAAATCACCCATCTCCACCGGATGATCGATAAGGGCATCGTAGCTTTCGGCCTCGAATTCGCCAAAGCCCCAGGCCTCGCCGCTTGAGCGCGGCAATGTGGTGGCAAGGCGCCAGTGGGCCAGTGCGCTGTCCTTGGGCGCGCTGATGCTGACCCTGTGGGGCAGCTGCTCCTGACCTTCCACCGCCAGGAACACGCTGGAGCCGTTGAAAAAGCCGTGGGTCATGTCGAGATGAGCGCTGCGCACCGAGAGGTCAAAGGCATAGACCTGATATTTGATGCTGACCGGCGCAGTGCCGTCGCAGTCGAGCTGCCAGCTTTGTTTGTCCAGTTGGCTAATTCCGACCTTGTGGCCTGCGGTGCTGGCGCTCAGACCAATCAGGTTACGGGCGAAGTCGCGCACCATGTAGCTGCCGGGGATCCAGGCGGGCAGGGTGAGGCGCTGGTTTTTCGCCGGTTGGCTCAGCAGCAGGGTAACGGAAAACAGGTGTGCCTTGGGATCGCAAGCGTCAATCTGATAATGGATCATGGGTATAAATCCTGGGGAAATTCAGTGGCGCCATGCTGCCAAAAAAGCCGCTGTGACGCAAACGCCCTGCGGTCTGGCCAGCTCAATCCGGGCCGCGAAAGGGAAAATCGTCTTGATTCGCCTGCCTGTGCCGCTCGCGCAAGGCGCTGGCTTGCTATTATAATGTCATTGAATTCTATGGCAGAAGCCTAACTATCATCACTCAGCCCCAGTCGGAGTCCAAGATGGCCGAAGAAACCATTTTCAGCAAAATTATTCGCCGTGAAATTCCCGCCGAAATTCTGTACCAGGACGATTTGGTGACCGCGTTTCGCGATATTCATCCCAAGGCGCCGACCCACATTCTTATCGTGCCCAATCACCTGATCCCAACGACCAATGACGTCAAGGCCTCGGATGAATTGGCTCTGGGCCGTATGGTGACAGTGGCGGCCAAGCTTGCCGCCGAGGCCGGCATTGCTGAGGACGGTTACCGCATTATCATGAACTGCAATAGGCACGGTGGGCAGGAGGTGTATCACATTCACCTGCACCTGCTGGGTGGCGCGCCCCTTGGCCCCATGGTGAGCCTGCGCTGATGAAGGTCAATCCCGAGTTCTTTCCCCTGACCGAGCTGGCCAGCCGTTTTGTCAATCAGCTGGCCCAGTGCCGGCGCCTGGGCTTGTCGGTACTGGAGGCCAGCGAGCACCATGTGCTGATTGAGCTGCCCTACAGCCGCGCCTTGATTGGCTATCCGGACACCGGGGTTATCCACGGCGGGGTGATCACCACCTTGATGGACACCGCCTGCGGCTGCGCCGTGGTCTGTGCCATTCAGCAGCAATTCGGTTCGCTGGAGATTTCACCCACTCTGGATCTGCGGGTGGACTACATGCGCCCGGCCGAACCCAACAAGAGCGTCTACGGTTTTGCCGAGTGTTACCGCCTGTCATCCAACATCGCCTTTACCCGCGCCATCGCCTACCAGGACAGCATAGATAAGCCAATCGCCCACGCGGTGGGGGCTTTTATGCGCATCAGTCCGGAAATGGTGGGTGAGAAATTCCGCCAGGCGCTGCTGGAGCCTGGGCATGTGCTGGGGCCACAGGTGCAAAGCCTGCAGGCCGAAGCCCAGAAACCCGGGGATGGCGCCGCCGCGGCCCTGGATGTGAAGCAGATAGTGCGTCAGGTAACCGAACTCAACGACTTCAGCCCCCTGCTGGAGCAGGTGCCCTATGCCCGCTTTATCGGCATGGAGGCTTCGCGTTTTGGTGATGAGCTGGTGTTCCGCCTGCCGGCGAAAGACACCAACATAGGCAATCCCGTGGTACCGGCCATCCACGGCGGTGTGATTGCCGGCTTTATGGAAATGTCTGCCATAGTGCAGCTGATGGTGTTTATGCAGACCTCCAGGGTGCCCAAGGTGGTGGATTTCTCCATCGACTACCTGAGGGCCGGTTACCACAAAGACACCTTTGCCGAGTGCCGAATCACCCGTCAGGGCCGCAGGGTAGCCAACGTCAACATCAACTGCTGGCAGACCAACCGCAAGCAGCTGGTGTCCACCGCCAGGGCCCACTTCCTCATCGATTGAGCGACGGCCTTGAAGTGCTGAAATCGGCGCCGTGACCGGGCGCCGATTTTCATTGATGGCTTGCAACAAAAGTATCACTTTGCTTTTTGACTCGGGTATAATCGTCGCTGCCAAGGGGTGTCTGCCGATTGCAGACTGAGATGTCACATGACAAACCCTTAGAACCTGATCCGGCTGATACCGGCGTAGGAATGGGCCATCTGCACACTTCTAATCCGCTAAAGCGTTGCCGGATCTCAAACCAGACATTTGAGGTCCTATTTTGAGCAAGACATCGTTCAGTAAAAGTTTTTCTTCTCCGCTGCTGACCAAGGCGCCTGTGGCCCTGGCGATTGCGGCTGCCCTGGGCTCGGTTGCTGTTCAGGCCGCCGACGCGCCATCCGACAAGGCCGGTGCCGATCCCGAAGCGATGGAAGTCATGTTGGTGACCGCCGATTTTCGCGGTATCGCGGTGGAAAAAATTCCCTCCAGTGTGACCGTGATAGATGCGCAGAAAATCGAGGATGAGGGCGCCCGTCATTTTGAAGATCTGCTCGGCACTGTGGCCAACTTCAACTGGTCAGGCGGTACTTCCAGACCCCGCTATTTCCAAATTCGCGGTGTTGGCGAGCAGGAAGAATACAAGGGCGCGCCCAACTCCTCCATCGGCTACCTGATTGATGATATCGACCTGTCGGGTCTGGGTATGGTGTCCAGTATGTACGACATGCAGCAGGCGGAAGTGCTGCGCGGCCCCCAGGGAACCCGCTACGGCGCCAACGCCCTTGCCGGTCTGATTTACCTGAAAAGCAAGGACCCCACAGAGACCTTTGAGCACGGCGCCCGGGTGTCGCTGGGTAATGACAATCTGCGCACCTTCAGCGGTTTCAGCTCAGGCCCCATGATGGACTCGGGGGAACTGCTGTATCGGGTGGCACTGGAAAAACACTATCAGGACGGCTTCAGGGACAACCTGTATCTTGACCGCAGTGACACCAACGAGCGTGACGAACTGTCGCTGCGGGCCAAATTTCGCTGGTACGCCAGCGACACCACCCAGGCCGATCTGGTGCTGATGCACGCCAACTTTGACAACGGTTACGATGCCTGGACCTTGGACAACAATGGTTTCGATACCCTGACCGATGCGCCGGGCACAGATAATCAGCGCAGCACAGGCATAGGTCTCAAGCTGCATTTCACCGATATTGAGGGGGCCGAACTGACCTCGCTCACCTCCTACGCCGCCACCGATCATCACCATGGCTATGACGGCGACTGGGCCAACCCAGAATTCTGGGCGGCAAGACAGTGCGTCGATGATTACGATGTCAACGAGAACGGCGACTATGAGGAGCTGTTGCCCTGTCAATACGATTACACCTGGGACAAGCGCGGTGACAGGGCCACAGTGTCCCAGGAATTTCGTCTGACCAGCACGGATGCGGGCCGCATTTTCGATGGCAGCACCGACTGGCTGCTGGGGATCTACGGCATGGATCTCAAGGAGGACAATAACACCGAGTCCTTCTACAACGCTTGGCCCGATGAAATGCTGATCTCCAGCTACGAGGCCCGCAACCTGGCACTGTTTGGCCAGCTCGACAGCGATCTCGGCCAGGGTTACAACCTGTCGGTCGGTGCGCGTCTGGAGCGTCGTCATGCAGAGTACAGCGACGATGCCGGTGATGCCTTTGACCCGTCAGAAACCATGTGGGGCGGTCATATTGCCCTGGGCAAGGCCCTCAACGACAGCCACAATCTCTATCTGCGTTTGGCCCGAGGCTACAAGGCCGGCGGATTCAACATGTCGCTGCCGGTGGAGCTGGCCGACAAGAAGGAGTTTGATACCGAGATCCTCTACAACTATGAAATCGGTCTCAAATCCAGCTTCTTCGAGGGCAACGCCGACACCAAGCTGGCGCTGTTCTACATGGACAGACAAGATCAACAGGTATCCGCTTCCCAGCAGGATCCCGAAAAGCCGCAGCGCTTTATTCTGTTTACCGAAAACGCCGGCAGCTCCAGCAACTACGGCGCCGAGCTGGAAGGTAACTGGTACGCCAGCGACAACCTGCACTTCTACGGCAGTGTCGGCTATCTGCAAACCGAATACGGTGACTACAGCTATCAGGACAAGTATGGCGGCGAGGTGGATCTCAGCGGCCGCGAGCTGGCCCATGCCCCCAACTGGACCTGGGCGGTCGGTAGCACCTGGCGCAGCGATCGCGGTTTCTTTGTCAACCTCAATGCCAACGGCAAGAGCCAGTTCTACTATTCTGACTCCAATGATTCCAAGTCCAAAGGCTATGGGGTAGTGAACGCCAGAATGGGTTACGAGGCCGATGCCTGGTCTGTGTATCTCTGGGGGCGCAACCTGCTGGACAAGGAATACGGCGTCCGTGGCTTCTACTTCGGCAACGAGCCGGACAATGGTTGGGCCGATAAGCAATACATACGTTATGGCGATCCAAGGGCCTTTGGCCTGACCTTTGATTTGCGCCTGATGTAATCCGCAGAAAACAGGCGGGCCCGGTTAACCGCTGGGCCCGCCGGAGGGAAAAAGTAATGAAACTGACAGCCGAAATCAGCATGTACCCGCTTAAGGAAGACTATGTGGCTCCCATCCGCTGGTTTATCCAGCGCCTGGACAGCTATCCCAATATTGAGCGCCGCACCAATGCCATGGCGACCCAGGTGGTTGGGGACTATGCCGAGGTGATGCAGATGTTGGCCACCGAGATGCAGGCCGCCCACCAGCAGTTCGGCAAGGCAGTATTTGTCTGTAAATTTATCGGTGGCGCCCTGGATCTGGGCCACAGCGAGTGACGGACGTGGCAGAAGCAATGACGGCCTGGTTTGGCGCCCTGATGACCCCCTTGCAAACGGCGCTCGGTGAGATGCACGCCATGACGGTGTGGGAAGGTGTGGCCGTGCTGTTGGCGCTGGCGTATCTGCTGCTTGCCATGCGCGCCAGTGTCTGGTGCTGGGCGGCGGCGTTCCTCAGCACCGCCATTTATACCGTGCTGTTTTTCAAGGTGATGTTGCTGATGGAATCTTTTCTCAATGTGTATTACATGGCCATGGCCTTCTATGGTTATTGGCAATGGAGCAGGGGCGGGGAGCGACACCACGGGGTGCAGGTGTGCAGTTGGCCGCTGGCAACCCATTTACGCTTGATTGCGCTGACCTCCATCGTCAGCCTGGCCGTGGGCTATCTAATGGCAACCTACACCCAGGCCTCTTTTCCCTATCTGGATGCTGCCACCACCTGTTTTGCCGTGATGACCACCTATCTGGTGGCCCGCAAAGTGTTGGAAAACTGGCTCTATTGGGTGGTGATTGATCTGGTCTCCATTTATCTCTACCTCAGCAAGGGGCTGATGCTGACGTCCTTGTTGTTTGTGCTTTACGTGGGCCTGGCGGTGGGTGGATTCTTCCTCTGGCGCAACACCATGGCCGAGGAAGCCGAGGCGGTCACGAGATGACGTCGGTGCTGCCGGCCAATGCCTTGGCCTTTGTCGCTGCCCAGGGATTGGCACAGGCCACTGTTGAGCCCCTGACCCTGGGACTCAGCAACAGTAACTATCGCCTCAGCCTTGGTGACAGTCATTGGGTGCTCAGGGTTAACTCAGCCGCCAGCAGCGCCTTTTGCCAGCGGGACTTTGAAGCCGCCAACTGGCGTCAGGCCAGCGATGCCGGTCTGGCCCCCAAATTATTAGCCGTCAGCACTGATGGCCAGTGTTATCTGGCCCCCTGGCTTGAGGACGGCAACTGGCATGAGCTCAATACCGAACTGGCCTGGCGTGAGTGGCACACAGCTGATACCGAGCAAGAGCATGATCTCGAGCCTGAGCGCTCGACTCGGACAGGGCTGTTGTTTGAACTGCTTCAAGGCCTGGCAACCTTGCCCGTGCCCGCCAATCACAAGGGGTTCAGCCAGCAGTGGCAGGATTATCAGGAGGCCTTGGATGGCTGTTCGTTAGACTGTTCGTTAAGCTGCCCGGATGCGGACAGCGAGTGGGCGAGGGCCCATGGGCAGTTGCAAGCGAGGCTGCCTGCTATCGAAGCTCACCTGGCGCGTTTGGAGCACAGGTATCTGCCACTGCAATATGTCCACAGGGATCTGTCGCCGCTCAATCTCCTGCATCATGAAGGCCGACTCTTTTGCATCGACTTTGAATTCAGCTGTGCCTCCCACCCGCTGTGGGATCTGGCGACCGTGCTGGCATCCCATCAGTTGAGCGCCGCAGAGCGCAGCGCATTGGCGCAGGATTATCTGGCCTGGCATCCACAGTTGCAGCCGGAAGATGCCACTCTGCTGGGGGATGCCCTGGCCATGCACTGGTATTTCGCCGCCATCTGGGCGCTGTTGATGGCGGCAGGGAGCCAGGATAAGGTGTTTCTGCTTTGGTTTGACAGATACCTGCAACTGGCCAGCGCCTGAGCCGGCATTTGATCTGGTTTTCGTTATGCACAGCGTATTTTGCTGTCATATGCCGGGCGCTGTTGATGGCGGCCGGCAGTGGCAATCTCGTGTTTCTGCTGTGGTTTGACAGATACCTGCAACTGGCCAGCGCCAGAGTCGGTATTTGACTCGATTCTCTCCATGCACAGGGTATTTTGCTGTCATATGCCGGGCACTGTTGATGGCGGCAGGGAGCCAGGATAAGGTGTTTCTGCTGTGGTTTGACAGGTACCTGCAACTGGCCAGCGCCTGAGTCGGTATTTGACTTGATTCTCTTCATGCACAGGGTATTTTGCTGCCAAATACCGGGCACTGCTGATGGCGGCCGGTAGTAACGACAAGGTGTTTCTGCTGTGGTTTGACAGATACCTGCAACTTGCCAGCGCCTGAGTCGGTATTTGACCCGGCACTTCTCCATGCACAGCGAATCTTGCTGTCATATGCCGGGCGCTGTTGATGGCGGCCGGCAGTAACGACTCGGTGTTTCTGCTTTGGTTTAACAGATACTTACAATTGGCCAGTGCCTGACTCGCTCGCATTGATAGCCTTGCTTCCGTTCACTTGTTAGCCTTGCATTAGTCTGATTTTTCCGGAACAACAAGGAAGCTTGTCCATGAAGCGTGCCCTGGTGGTACTGATGCTGTGTTTTCTGGTGGGATGTTCCACCAAGATGTCCTATTACTTTCTCGACTGGGCCATCGAATGGCAACTGGATGATTATGTGACCCTGGACCGGAACCAACAGCACCAATTCGATGTGCTGCTTGACAATTTCCTTAAGTGGCACAGACGCGAGGAGCTTAACCGTTACGCTGAGCAGTTGACCGAACTCAAGACACAACTGCAGCAGGGCACCCTGACCCCGGCGCTGTGGGCCGAGCATATGGACAGAGCCCAGGCCCATTGGTTCAGGTTGTTTGACTATGGGCTTGAAGGCCTGCTGCCACTGATCCAGAGCTTTAACCAAGCTCAGGTGGATGAAATCATTGCTCAGCTGCGCAAGGATGAGGCCGAACTGGCCGAAGAATATCAGGGCAAGACCCAGGAGCAGTTGGTTAAAGAATCCGACAAGAGCTTGCAGGAGCAGGCAGAAAAGTGGCTTGGCAAGCTCAGCGAGCGGCAAAAGGCCTTGATCCATAACAGCAACGCCAATCGTCTGGCCACCCTGGATATGTGGCTGGAGTACCGCCATGAGTGGCTCAGGCAGTTTGAGCAGGCCCTGAATCAGCGCCAGGATGCGGCGCTGCTGCGCTGTCGCATGACACTGCTGATGACCTCCCCCCAGCGTCTCAAGTCCGAGGCGCACCAGCAGGCTGTAAGGCAGAACACCGAGAACTTCGGCCGTCTGGTGCTCGATATTTACCAGGATTTATCCGACAAACAGCGCCGCAAACTGTGGCGGGAATACGATGATCTGATAGAAGATTTGCGTGAATTGGCGGCTGACGCGCAATAAATGCCATTATTGCCGGGTCAGTTGCAGCATGACATTTCCTTAGCCCTGAGGTCCACATGCTCAACTTTATCACCTCCAGCCTGAATCAATTCGTTGCTTTTGCCCGTGTGACGGGGGAAAGCTGCGGCCCGCTGTTATTGCGCCTTTATCTGGCACCGATCCTCTTGCAGGCGGGCTACAACAAACTGAGTCACTTTGAGGATACCGTGGCCTGGTTTGCCAATCCGGACTGGGGCCTGGGACTGCCGTTTCCAGAGCTGATGGCGGCTCTGGCAGCCGGCAGCGAGTTTTTCGGTGCCATATTGCTGCTGCTGGGATTGGGCACCCGTTTGATTGCCGTGCCCTTGATGGTGACCATGTTGGTGGCGGCAATCACAGTGCATTGGGGCAATGGCTGGTTGGCCATTGCCGACCCTTCCAGCTGGCTTGCCAATGAACAGGTCATGGCCTCGGCAGAGCGCCTGGCGCGGGCCAGGGAGATCCTGCAGGAATACGGCAACTATGACTGGCTCACCGGCAGCGGTAAATTTGTGGTACTCAACAACGGTATTGAGTTTGCGATGACCTATTTTGTGATGTTGCTGGCGCTGTTTGCCATGGGGGGCGGTCGCTACAGCAGCCTGGACTATTGGTTGGCGCGGCGCTTTGGTAACACCCGGAACTGATTGCAGATTTTTACGCTTTTGGGCGGGGGAATTTGGTATCCTTGCCCCTTCAAAACAGATCACAAGGATTATAAGAGTGGATGCGAAGACACTGCTGCTGACCCGTCAGTCCTGCCCGCGCCTGGTGGCACCGGCTCCCGATGAGCAACAACTGCAAGTCATTCTGGATGCTGCGGCGCGGGTACCGGATCATGCCGGGCTCAATCCCTACGAATTTATCATAGCCACAGGTGAAGGGCTGGACCGTTTGGCCGCCATTTATGTGGCGGCGGCCAAGGCCCGTGGCGCAGATGAAGCGGCGCTCAACAAGGCACAAACCATGGTGTACCGTGCGCCCATGGTCATCACCGTGGTGGCCCGGTGCCAACCCCATCCAAAGGTGCCTGTGCTGGAGCAACAACTGGCGGCAGGTTGTGCCGCCATGGCGATGCAGATGGCGGCCTTCGCCCAGGGGCTCGGCGGGATCTGGCGCACCGGTGACTTCGCCTTCGATGCCAATGTGAATCAGGCCCTGGGGCTGGGTGAGCAGGATCAGATAGTGGGTTTTCTCTATCTTGGCACTCCGGCAGTGGTGGCGCCCATCAAGTCGACCCGTGATGGCAGCGCTTTTGCCCGCTGGCTCTAGACGGCGATCCCCACTTCCAGCTTGGCGAACCAGTCCAGAAACTCCTGGACCTGTTCGCCATGGAAGATGCGCCCGTGTTGTGGGCACAGATAGTCAATCTTGAGCTCCCGCACCCTGGCGACCCAGTCATTCTTGGCGCGGTTTGATGGCATCCAGCGTTGATGGAAATAGGCCATCTTGGGTATGTGACTGGCCACATCATCGACGAAGATATCCGCTTCAGCCCCTTCGAGGGCGGCGCCCACATCCCCCGACATCAACACTTTGGCCACGGGATCGTACACATGAAAGTTGCCCGAGGCGTGCAGGTAATGGGCTGGAATAAACTGCAACTCCACCTCACCGACCTGCAGCTTGCCACCCTTGTCGTCCAGCGGCTCGTAACTGATGTTGTGCATACCAAAGTGGCGAATAAAGCCCTCCCATAACCAGGGGGCATACAGCTTGGCCTTGGGCAGGGTTTGGTCCCACAGACCCAGTGAAGAGATAATGTCCGGATCCTGGTGGGAGGCGAACAGATAAGTGAGGTGATCCACCGGCAGGTGGCGTACCAGACTGGCCAGCATGGGAGCAAACAGCTCAATGCCGCCGGGATCCATCAAGAGTGATTGATTGCCACTTTGGACCAGGTACTGATTGGTATCGATAATTTTGTCATTTTTTTCAGGATCCCGGCCAAAATACAACCACTTGTGTGTCGGGGTCTCCACCAGTAACTGGCTTTTCATATTGCCTTCCTTGGTATGGGTTAATGGGAATCAAACAGGGAAATGGCGCGGTCTACCCGCTGGCGGATTTGGGCCGCCACTGTGTCGACCTTGTTGGCCACGTCCACGAAAATGGCCTGGGAGCGGCTGTCGATGCGACAGGCCTCCACCCGGCAGATGGAGGCGAGGGCGGTGGCACCGCGCAGGGATTGTTTGAGATCCGCCAGTTGCCCCTGCATCCGGTCGAGAATGCGCTGAAATTGTTGTTCCTGTTCGCTGAGGCTGTGTTCGGTCTGCTCTATGGCCTCGTTCATGCTGGCGTGATATCTGGCATCGGCGGCCTTGCGCTGCGCCAGATGGAAGTGACTCAGGGCCAACGCGGTGCGGGCGGTTTGGGTCGCCAACTTGCTGGCATCTCCGGCCAGTTGGTTGATGTCATTGGCGGCCTTTTTGGTGTACCCGGCCAGCTCATCTATGTAATGGGTCAGGGCCTTGAAGCCCAGAGCGGCGCTGCCGATGCGAGCCGAGGCGGCCTGGGCGTTGCTGGCGGTTAAATTGATTTCCTTGCAGCAGCCCAGGGTCTGATTGAGCTCGGCAGCGACCATGGCTGCCGTAACGTAGTAGGGTCTGCGTCCTTGTATCAGGTCTTTCATTGTCTTTTATCCCTATGGTGACGGCTAAAGTATAGCCAGTACTGGAAAAATGGTAGTGCCAAAGGCAATATGAAGTAACTGAGCCACAATGCCGGGAATACAGATGGAACCCATAATCACTGAGCGATTGCGCCTGCGGGAACTGACAGCCGCCGATGCCGCTTTTATGCTGGAATTACTCAACACCCAGGGTTTTATTACCAATATCGGCGATCGGGGTGTGCGTACCCTGGAACAGGCCCGCCAGTATTTGATGGATGGCCCCATTGCCAGTTATGCACAGAACGGCTTCGGCCTTTGGCTGATGGAGCGCAGCCTTGATGGCATGGCGCTGGGGCTGTGTGGCCTCATTCGCCGCGATACCCTGCCGCACGTGGATATAGGTTATGCGCTGTTGCCGGCCTTTGAAGGTCAGGGCTATGCCTTTGAAGCGGCGAGGGCCGCCATGGCCTTTGCTGTTGAGCAGGGTATCCATCCCGTGGTGGCCATAGTCAATCCCGATAATCAGGCGTCCATCCAATTGTTGCTCAAGTTGGGGCTTAAATATCAGCACCTTATCACTTTGCCGAATATCCCCCACGAGGTTGCGCTCTATAAATGATGTAGGTTGTTGATTTTAAGAAAAATTAACAGATTGCTTATTTCCTGTTTATCCCCTAGAATTCCGCCGGTTTCTGTTTGAGTCAGTCTCTTTGCCCTCCAAAGGGGCTGGCTTGTATTAACGCCCTACCTCGAAAAATCAGGCCTTCCCCCTCCCGGCCTTTGAGTACAGAAAAAGCGTAGTCTCTTATTGGATGTAGCATGTATGGTTTCGCAATTAAGTGAAGCGGTGCTGGATGTGATTGCGGATGCGTTGGTGGATAAAGGCTATTTATGCTTATCCGAGGTATTTCCTGCTGAGTTGACCGATGCGCTGCGGCGTTGTCTGCTTGAGGAAGAATTGCGTCCGGCGGCCATAGGCCGTGGGGCAGAGCAGCAGCTTAACCGGGATATACGCAGGGACAAGATCCGCTGGCTTGAAACCCATTACGAACCCGATAGTCACTATCTCGATCTGATGGAGCAGCTCAAGCAGGGGCTCAACCGTCGCTTGTTTCTGGGCCTGTTTGACTATGAAAGCCACTATGCCCTGTACGAACCCGGCGCTTTTTACCGCAAACATGTGGATGCCCTCAAGGGGAGCCAGAACCGCATTTTGACCACGGTTTATTTTATGAACCCCGATTGGCAACCGGGGCAGGGTGGCGAGTTGCTTATTTATGATGAAACGCAGCAACTGTTGGAAACTGTGGCGCCAACTCACGGTAAATTGGTGATATTTCTGTCCGAACGCTTCCCCCACGAGGTGCTGCCCACCAAGGTCAGACGGGCCAGCATTGCCGGTTGGTTCCGGGTTGCCGGCAGTCGCCATGGATTCTGAACAGGTGTCAGACTTTCGATTGGTTTGAATAAAAAATTCATAATTTTCAATGGAATTTTGCTGTTCATCCCCCCCTCGCATTTGTTACAAAGAAGGCAGACTGAGGTAAATGGAGGCGTCTGCCTGGATATGGTAACAAGTTCGAATTGCCTTGATGGCGAACTGGTCGTGTTGGAACCCCTGTCATTGGATCATGTGCCGGCGCTCAGCCTGGCGGTGGCCGATGGCGAACTGTGGCAGATTTGGTACACCAGTGCCCCCCATCCGGATGAGATGAAAGCCTATGTGGAAAAGGCCCTGGCCCAGGAAGCGGCGGGTCTGGCGCTGGCTTTTGTGGTCCGATGCAAGCACAGTGGTGAAGTGGTCGGCTGTACCCGTATTTGCAATTGGGATCAGCCAAACCGTCGTCTTGAAATTGGCTACACCTGGTATGCCAAACGCGCCCAGCGCACAGGCATTAACACCGAAACCAAGCTGCTATTACTCGGTTATGCCTTCGAGGTGCTGGATGTGATGGCGGTGGAGTTTCGCACCCATTGGCACAATCAGCGCTCCCGTGCGGCCATTGCCCGCTTGGGAGCCAAGCAGGATGGCGTCTTGCGTAATCACCAGCTGCTGAAAGACGGCACGGTGCGCGATACCGTGGTGTTTTCCATCATTGACAGTGAATGGCCGGCGGTGAGGCAGAACCTGCGTTTTCGCTTACAGCAATTTCAGACCGCACACTAGTCCGGTCGCCATAGCCAACAGGGATGCAAGACTATGACGTTCAGGATACAGCAGGCCGGCAGCGAACATTTGGATCAACTGGCGCCGCTCTTTGACGAGTATCGGCAGTTTTATGGTCAGCAAGCGGATCCGGAGCGGGCAAGGGGGTTTATTGCCGCACGGATGGCCGAGTCATCTTCGCTGCTGTTCATTGCCACAGATCAGCAGGGTCTGGGGCTGGGATTTGCCCAGATCTATCCCAGCTTTTCATCCATTGCGGCCAGGCCCATCTTTATTCTCAATGATCTGTATGTGACTCAATACGCCCGTTGTGTTGGCGTGGGCAAGGCCTTGCTGGCCCAGGTCAAGGCCTGTGCCAGGGATCGGGGCATAGCCGTCATCAAATTGGAAACCGCGGTGGACAACACCCGCGCCCAGGCCCTGTACCAGGCCCAGGGCTTTGTCAGGGAGCAGGGATTTTTCAGCTATCACCTTGATATTCAATGACGGCTAAAGTAGTTTGACCTCATTAACCCTGATGAGGAATACCTATGTCTCCAAACAAAAAGGCCCTGACGCTGGCTGTATTTTTCCTGAGTGTCGGTGCCCATGCCGGTGAGGCCGAGCAGGCCCTTGCCAATGAGCTGGTGGATTGCGCGGCCTATTATCAGATAAGCTCCGAAGCCATCAGTGCCATGAAGGACGCGCCGCAAATGCAGGTGGTCGGTGAACGTCTCAAGCAGTCCGCGACCGATACCCTGTCGCTGGCCGGAAAATATGCCGAAGGTTCGGATGTGGACGCCATGCTCAAGGAAGCCCGTGAACGCCAGGTAGCTTCCCTTGCCGGCTCCAGCAGCCTGGCGACCTTGATGGCCAAATACAAGGATCAATGCAAAGACATACTTGCCAATCCGGAGGCGCGGCTGGACTACTGGGTCATGTCAAAGATGTAATAAAAAGGAGACCTTGGGGTCTCCTTTTTGTTGTGCCTGATTACGGATTTGGCGCCATCACTTCTGTTTCGGGATGGCGACAGTGCCCACAGGCACACTGTTCCCCGATTGGGAAAGCAGATGATATTGACTGAGTAGCTGATGAAATGCCTGATCCTGCTGCACCTTGGCCAACAGGCGCAGCAGTGTCGCCGATTTGATGGGGCTTTCCGGGTGGACCAGGGCATAGTGTTGATAACGCTGATCCCAGCGTTGGGATACCGTCAGTTTGTCCTGCTGCTCCGGATGCTGCGCCAGGTAATACTGCAGATAAGACCAGGTGACAGGAGCCACATCCCCCCGCTCACGCAGTATCGCCTTGATGGCGGCCTCATTGCTGGGTACCAGGGAGGCGAGAAACCGGCTTTTGATGAATTGCTCGTCTGAACTGAACTCGGTCAGGCTGTAGTGATAGCCCCGCACCAGAACCAAACGCTTATCGGCGAGATTGTCGAAATAGCTGTCATCTTTCACCTTGCGGCTCAGGGCGATATAGGGTTCGCCATCCTGCACATCAAGGGCCACGGTCTGATTGGCTATGTGTTGCCAGCCCCACTTTGGATTTTCAAACAGGATCAAATCAAAGCGATGCATTTCGAATGCCTGGTAGCGATTTTCTATGCTGGTGGGCACAAACTCGAATTGAAAATCTTTTTGGGTGCGATTGAGCAGCGCCAACAGATCCGGTACCAAGCCCTTGGTGGCTTCTCCTGCGCTTATCACATAAGGAGGAAAGGGATATCCGCCAACGATGACCTTTATCGGCTCGGCCGATACCCTGCCAGCCAAAAGTAGCAAGGATAACAGCAGATAGCTCAGTCCCGGAGGTAATCGCAACAGCATTTCCTTCTTTAATGGCTGCACAGCTATGGCATAAATATCTGTGACAGGAGCATATTGAATGCATTTTTCCAGAATAACAGATGCCCCTATGCTTGCCAAAGGGATCTTTGTACGGTAAATCGGCAGCAAATCAGCGCCCGAACCCCTGCAACAATCACTGATGCTTAAAAATGCATCTCAGTCGTCAAGCCGGTTTGCCATACGGTTTGGTAAATCTCATTTACATATGCAACCTGAATGTAACCTGGCTCGATTATAGTAGCGCCGTTTTCCGGGAAGCCGTTTCCGGCAACGCGAAATAATAATCAACTATAAACATTTAGGGGTTAATCATGAGATCCAGAGCAAGCTGGCTTGCACTGGCGCTGGGGAGCGCGTCTTCCCTGGCCCAGGCGGCCGACACGCTAATCATTTCCGAATATGTCGAAGGCTCAGGCTATAACAAGGCCATCGAACTCTACAATCCAACTGCCACAGCGGTGGACTTGAGCCAGTATGAGCTCAAGTTCTTTTTCAATGGCAGCCAGACTGCCGGCACTACCATAGCCCTCGAAGGCACCCTGGCCGCCGGCGGCACCTATGTGGTGGCCGACAACGATGCTTCTGCTGAACTGCTGGCCAAGGCCCAGTTGCTGAGCACGGCGGCCTTCTTCAACGGCGACGATGCCATAGTGTTGCTGCACAATGGTCAGGCGGTAGACAGCCTGGGTCAGGTGGGTGTGGATCCCGGCACAGAGTGGGGCACGGGTGAGCTGTCCACCGCCGACAATACCCTGAGACGCAAGGCCGATCAGCTCCTGGGCGACAGCCAGATTGACGATGCAATGAGCTTCGACAGCTGGCAGGGTTTTGCCAAGGACGATATTAGCGATCTGGGCCTGTTTGCCGCCCAGCCGCCGGTGCCGGAAAATCCGCCTGCCGCCATGCAGTGTGGAAGTGATGCCACAGCTATCCACGCCCTGCAGGGCAACACCAATACCAGTCCGCTGAACGGTCAAATTGTCGAAGTGGAAGCCGTGGTCACCAGCAATCAGGAAGCCGGTCTCAAGGGCCTGTTTCTGCAGATGGCCGATGCCGAGGCAGATAGCGATCCCGCCACCTCTGAAGGTGTGTTCCTCTACACAGGCAACGCCCCAAGCGGTTACCTGGCCGGCGAACGCATCCGCGTCAAGGCCAAGGTCACAGAGTACCAGGGCCTGACCGAGCTGACCTCGGTTGCCGAGCACAAGCTGTGTGCCAACAATCAGGCGCTGCCGAGTGCCGCCCTGGTAAGCTTGCCGCTGGCCGACAGCGCCGATTTGGAAGCCGTTGAAGGCATGCGCGTCACTTTCAGCCAAAATCTGGTGGTAAACGAAGTCTATAACCTGGGCCGCTACGGTGAAGTGACCCTGGGCAGCCAGCGCCACTTTATGGGCACCCAGGTAGCCGCCCCCGGCGCCGATGCCCTGGCCGTGACTGCCGCCAACAAGTTGGACAGCATATTGCTGGACGATGGCCTGACCGCCCAGAACCCCGACCCTGTGCGTTATCCCTCACCCGGTCTCAGTGCCAGTAACAGCCTGCGGGTGGGCGACACTGTCACCGGCCTCAATGCCGTGATGCACTATGGCTTTGGCGTGTATCGCCTGATGCCGGTGGACACAGTCAATATAGTGGCCAGCAATCCACGTCTGAGCGCGCCGGAATTGGCCCTTGGCGGTAACCTGAAGGTGGCCAGCTTCAATGTGCTCAACTTCTTCAACGGCGATGGCATGGGCGGCGGTTTTCCCACCGCGCGCGGTGCCAACACCCTGAGCGAATTCGAACGTCAGAAGGCCAAGATTGTCAGCGCCATGGTCGCCATTGATGCCGATATCTTCGGCCTGATGGAAATCGAGAATGACGGTTACGGTGCCGAATCTGCCATTGCCGAGTTGGTGGCAAGCTTGAACGCCGCCATTGGTGAGCCCAGATACCAGTACATTCAACCCGGCAGTAACGGCATAGGCACCGACGCCATCAGCGTCGGCATGATTTACCGCGCCGATCGCGTGACGCCCCAAGGTGCGGCGAAGGTGCTCTCCAGCGCCAACTCGGCCCTGGACGATGCCGGTCAGCCCCTGTTCAACGATGGCAAGAACCGCCCCATGTTGGCCCAGGGCTTCAGTCATAATGACAGCGGCGAGCCTCTGGTCGTGGCGGTAAACCACTTCAAGTCCAAGGGCAGCGATTGTGTGGCCGAGGGCGATCCCGATCTGAACGACGGTCAGGGTAACTGTAACCTGACCCGCAGCCGCGCCGCCAGGGCCGTTGGCGCCTTCCTCGGTAGCGAGTTCGCCGACGCGCCCGTGCTGGTGATTGGCGATCTTAACTCCTACGCCAAGGAAGATCCGCTGACCGAACTGGCCAACGCCGGTCTGACCGAGTTGTTTGCCCATCTGGCCAAGGAAAATGCCTACTCCTACGTGTTCTCCGGTGAGTCGGGTCAGTTGGACCATGCCCTGGCGAGCGCCGCCCTGCTGGACAAGGTGGTGGATGTGACCGAATGGCACATCAACACGGATGAGCCGCGGATTTTGGATTACAACGAAGAGTTCAAGACCCAGACACAGCTGCAATCCCTGTATGCGCCGGATGCCTTCCGCTCCTCGGATCACGACCCCGTGGTGATCTCTCTGCTGCTGGAAGCGCCAAACCAGGCGCCGGTGGCCGACTTCAGCGTCAGCGTCGATGGCGGCAACGTCAGCCTGCAATCCCTGGCCACGGATGTGGACGGCACCCTGGTGAGCCATGTATGGGATCTGGGCGATGGCACCCAGGCACAGGGCGACAGCGTCAGCCACGCCTACGCCAAGTCAGGTGACTATCAGGTGACCCTGACGGTAACCGACGATGACGGCCTGAGCCACAGCCTGACCAAGACGGTCAGCGTGACTGTGCAGGGCGTGGCCCACAAGCCCGTCGCCCGCATAGTGCATTTTGACCTCTGGTTCTGGGATCTGTTTGTCTCCGACAGCTATGACGAAGACGGCGTCATCCGCAAGCAGCACTGGCAGTTCAGCGACAAGCGCCAGGGTGGCGGTAACTTTGTGTTGCGTCGCAAAGATGGCCGCGCCAATAGCGTCACCCTGACAGTGACAGACAATGACAAGCTGAGCGACAGCACCAGCCTGAGCTTCTGAGTTCACTAACAATGCAAAAAAGCCCGCGAATGCGGGCTTTTTCTATTTAAAACTAAGGCTATTTTCGCAACCAGTTGCCCTTGGCATCCTGGATCCACTCACCCTTGTCGGCGGCGCGGATGGCCTTCTCGGCCGCCAGCTTGGCCACATCGTCGGTGGAAATCTGGTTTTGGGCGGCGATTTTCTGATAGTGGGCCCGGCGCTTGGCGTTGACTTCGTCCATGATGGCCCTGGCTTCGTCATTGGCCTTCACCAGTCCGAGGTAACCGTCATTTTGTTCGCCCAAATAGCCCATGGACTTGGCCTGGTGCAAATCCATGGCCATGGCCTGGAATGCCAGCAGGGCAGGGACCAACAACAGCAGCAATTTCTTCATCATTCTTCTTCCCTAAAAGAGTTCATCGTTGGCCAGCAGGGCGTCGAGCTCCTTGTCGACCTTGATCTTGATTTCGTGCTCAATCTTAACGTTGAGATTGATGACTATGGGCTTGTCCGGCGGCTCTATCTTGACCGTGGGCGTACAGGCTCCGAGTAACAGGGCTGAGATGGCTGCCGCACAACAGAGGAATTTTTTCACTGGCGATATCCTTGTTATTTCACCGATTGTTCGATCTGATTCTGCAGATCTTCACCTATGCGCAGGCTCTTGAGCAACTGCAATAGATTCTCTTCCTGAGAGTAGTTCAAGTGGATGGGCCGTTCAATCCCCGGGTTACGGCCCTTGACCTCCACCTTCATCAGGGCATCGCCGCCGGGGGCCATGTCGAAACTGCTGGCCAGGCTGGAATATTGCAGGTGCTCCAGGGCGGAAAAGGCAAATTCCAGATAGGGCTGGGAGGCGCGCATTTGCTCCACCGCCGGGTTGTTGCGCACCATGATAAGGCCGCCCGGCGCCCGCGCCGCCAGTTTGCCGCCGCTGACACTCACCTGACCCTGGGCCAGCTTTACCGGCAGCACTCCGTCGAATATGCCGTCGGCATAGATGCCGGTCACGGGCTGCAGCTCCAGCAGTTTTTCCAGGCTCAGGCCCTGTAACACCAGATAAGCGCTGGAGGGCTCGGTCAATCGCAAAGCAAATTCGGGCAACAGGAACTCGCCATCAAGCAGCTTGCCTTCGCTGGTAAGGTTGATGTTCAGTGCCGACAGGCTGCCATCGGCGGCCTGACCCAGGGCCAGATCGCCCCGTCCCTGGATGTCGGACACTATTACCCCGGGATTGAACGAGGCCAGTTGCCAACTCACCCTGGGACAACCCAGCTCCAGGGTGTGTGCCACCCCAGAATGCAGCAGCCGGCAGTCGGCTTCGGCGGAGCCGCCCTGAAAGGGCAAGTTGTCCCAGGCGCCTTCGAGTTTTGTGAGCTTGGGGGTTAAGTTGATGCGGGTCAGCGCCGAGACAAAATCCATAGCCACATCGGCGCGCACCGAGGTGTCGCCGCTGAGCCGCAGTGCCGGCGGCATGGGCAATAGGCCGCTTCCCAGTTTGAGCCAGGCTCCCAGGCCGTTGTCCGCCTGCCAGTTGGCGGTAAGTTTGGCCGGGCGCCAGGGGCTGAGCTTATCGCTAGCCAGGTTACTAGCTTGGTCACTAGCCTGGTCACTAACCTGGCTTGGCCAAATGAGCTTGTGGCTGGAGTTGAGGCCGACATCATCCAGTTGCCACTGCTCCGAGGTTGAGAGGGTCTTGCCCTCGTTCTCGGGCACCAATCGGCCGTTGAATGTCATCTGTCCCAGTTGCCAGTGACGATTCTCCAGCCGTTTGCTGCCGGGACGGGGACGACTGTAATCAAGCTTGAGCGATTTAAGCCGGAAGTCCTGTTGCAGTTCGCCAAAGGTTTGCAGGAAAGGCTGGGGCGATTCCAAATGCAACAGCGCGTCCAGTTGCGACTTATCGAGACTGAATCCCGGCCCTGTCAGCTCAGTGTTTGCGCTTTGGACGCTGAGCTTGTCCTGGCTGTTGTCCTGAGTGCCCTTATTTTGAGTGCCCTTATTTTGAGTGCCCGTATTTTGAACGCCAGGGTGCTGCCTGTCGGCCTTCAGGCCCTGCAGCTGCAATTGCACTTGCCAGGGGGAGGCTTGCAGTTGCCACTCATCATCAGAGCCGTTTTCGCCCTGATGGCTTAAGGCATTACGGCTGAGGCTGAATCCCAGCGGCTGTGCCAATGACAGGTTAAGGGCGTCCAGCGTGAGCGACAGAGTCTCGTCCTGCTTCAGGGCTTGAGGCATGGCTGTTGGCTGAGGTTTGGCGTTCGCGGATCCTTGTGTGGAAGCAGGTATGGAAACTGGTGTGGAGGCCAGGGCCAGTTGCGTCAGGGCTAGCTCCAGCTCGCTGAAGGACAGGCTCATTTGTTGCCCGGTGGCTTCCTGCCCTGCGTTTGTGCCGCCCTGTTTTGGCTGCATCCTGGCGGGCTGCTTGAGCTGTACCCCGGCTGATTGCCTGAGCTGCAGATGACCCGAGCCGCTGAGATTCAGCCCGGCATCGTCGTTCAGTTGCCAGTCCCGCTGCCAGAGCGCCACGGCGTCCAGCGCTGGCAAGCGCTTTAGCAGTGAAGCGATAGAAGTGGCACCCTGTGCCCGCCAATCACCGTGAAGCTGTATTTGGCCCACACCGTCGCGCTCAAACCGCAGCTGAGACAGCTCAATATCCGCCTTGCTCTCGCCCTGGGACAGCGCCAGCCGGCCATCGAAGTTGAGGCTGCTGCCATCAGGATTGTGCCTGGCACTAAGGCCCTTGGACAGAGTCAATGCCAGGGTCAGGGGCTGATCGCCGAGCCAGGCAGGCGCCGAGGCCAGTCCGGCGAGTCGGGTCCAGGCCTCGGCACTTGGCTCCAGGGTCAAGCTCAGCGCCAGGGGGGAGAGATTGAATGACTGCCCCTCGGGACTGGAGTCGGCGCTGAACTCCATTAAGGGCGGCCAGTTGGGTTCAAGACCCAGGCCCTTGAGCTCAAAATTTTCAAGTTGGTGACGGCTGCTGATCGCGGCATCGGCAAGGCTCAGATTGACAGTGCTGGCAAGACTGCCGCCAAGCTGTATTCCTTGGGCTTGATAGACTTGTTCAAATTCGTCCAGCAGGGGCCAGAGGCTGTCGGTGCCGTCAACCTGTTTGATGGCCCGCGCCAGGGGCTCCAAACTGTCCAAATTCAGCTGGCTTTGCACTTGCCACTGCTTGAGACCAAGTTCGGCATCCAGGTTCAGCAGTGCCATGCCATCGAGTTTGAGCGCGGTGTGCAACAGCCGCTGTTGATCCAGGGACAGATAATCAAGACTCAGGCTTTGCCCGTTGGCGAGTGTTATGGTGACAGGCCCCAGGGCGATTTGCGGCAGGCTGGCAAGGCCTATGGCCAACCCCTGGCCGCCGCTGTCCCGGGAGTTTCCGGGGGGCGCCAGCTGCACCCCGGCGCTGCCAAGGCTTAATGATGCCAACTCTTGCTGCACTGCCAGGGTCAGGGCGGAAATGGTTTGGCCGTTGAGCCCCTGGCGCCTGAGGGTGTCAAACAGCAGATCGGGAAGGGGTTTTCGCAGGCCTATTGCAACTTGTTTGAGTGCGATGTGACTGCCGTTATAGCTGAAATTGAGCCGTTCCAGCCGCAGTTCTTGCAGATTTGGGTCGAGGGCAAGCCCCTCGGCCGAGCCGTCAAAGGATTGCAGCGCGCTGTTGGCCAGGGATTGCAGCAACGCCTGGCGCTGGTACCAGAGCACAGAGGCCAGCATGATAAGCAGCAGCGCCATGATCCAGGCCAGATGGCGCAGACGAAATTTCAACACTTGTCGGTGACTTCCCTGAATATCCTTGCAATGCGTGCTGGGGCCAGTCTAGCACGGCGAGGCGGTGAGGGCACAGCGACAAGTGTTAACCAACACTCGAGGCCTGATTGCTTAAGCGCTTAAGTCTTATCAGGAAAAAGCCGCAAGGAGCATAAACCCGACTCCTCCGTCAATGCGGCTATTGCCAGGTCTTGTTCGTGCATGAGTTCGCGCCACCAAAGACTCGTGGGCTTGGGACTGCGCAGCGACACGGGTTCACCGAATCTGGGGGTCAGCAGCACCACACCCTGACGCCTGGCTAGGGCCTCGATCCGCTCCAAAGGCTCATACCAGTCGTGCAGCGCCAGATCGAAGGTACCGTTGTGAATTGGCAACAGCGCCATGCCGGCCACATCCAAATGGGCCTGCAGGCTCTGCTGCGGATGCATATGGATATCGGCCCAGAGTTCGTTATAGGCCCCTGTCTCCATCAGGGTGATATCAAAGGGGCCAAAGCGTTCACCTATCTCCCTGAAACCCTCGAAATAACCGGAATCGCCGCTGAAAAACACCCGCGCCTGTTTGCCTGCCAGTACCCAGCTGGCCCACAGGGTATGGTTTTTATCCCACAGGCCGCGACCGGAAAAGTGCTGGCTTGGTGTCGCCGTAAGCTGGATGCTGCCAAGGTTGATGCCTTGCCACCAGTCGAGTTCGGTAATTTTTTCCGCCGCCACACCCCAGGCGCGCAGGCGCCGGCCGACGCCGAGTGGGGCGATAAACTGGCCTACCTTGGCATCCAGTGCCTTGATGGCTGCCTTGTCCAAATGGTCATAATGGTCGTGGCTTAATATCACGGCATCAATGAAAGGCAGTTGCTCAGGTGTCAGGGGGCTGTCATGGAAACGTTTGGGGCCGGCCCATTGCACCGGGGAGGCGCGCTCACTGAAGACGGGATCGGTCAGCAGCCATTTACCGTCGAGGCGGATAAGCACGGTAGAGTGGCCGAGGCGATAGAGGCGGGCCTCATCACGGGCCAGCTCAGCCTCATCTATCTCGCACAGAGGCATGTCGACATCGGGTCTGGGGGCGGCGCGTTTGGCGCCAAGATAGGCCTTGGTGACTTGCCACAGGTTGGCGGCATCGGTTTCAAAGGCTACCCGGGTATTGTGAAAGCGGCCCTGGTGAAATACCGCGCCTTCATTGTGAAACACTGGCTCAGCTGTCAGTTGTTGTGTGTGGCTCATACAACCCCCTTGGTATTCTGTTGGCAATAAACGCAAGTAAACTACACTGAGCAGTTTACTTATGGGTTTGATAAAAGTAAACCAGTCAGTGTAAAATCGTCTGCAAACCTTCATCGGGGATCCCCATAAGTGCAGAGCGGCAAACCTACCCGCAGTGAACTCAAACGCCAGGCCATACTGGATGCCGCCAGACAGGCGTTCCAGCAGCAGGGCGTGCAGGGCACCAGCATGGATGCCATCGCGGCCCTGGCCCAGGTATCCAAGCGTACCGTGTACAATCATTTCGCCACCAAGGAAGCCCTGGTGTTGGTGCTGATAACCGAAGTCTGGCACCGGGCCAATGCGGATCTCGGGGTGAAGTACCGGGCCGATGCAGCCCTTAAACCCCAGTTATTGCAAATGGCCAAGGCTCAGGTTGAGCTTATGAGTCGACCCGATTATCTGGAGCTGGTGCGGGTGGGCTTTGGCCACTTTCTGTTTCACCCGGAAGGCATGCGGGAGCAGATGAAAAATACCGATATGACGGATAACGCCATTGGGCGCTGGCTCAAAGCGGCGCTGGCGGATGGTCGGCTCAAGCCCATGGACGTGGGCGAAGCCATGGGGCAGTTGTCGGCCATGCTGAAGGGCGCGGCCTTTTGGCCGCAATTGACCCGCATGAGAGAACCTCTGACCAGGGAAGAGCAGCATAAGGTGGCCGAGGCCGCCGTGGACATGTTCCTCAATTATTATCAGGTTTGAATTTCACACCGATAAAAAATGCCGCAGTTGACTGCGGCATTTTTGTTTTCAGCCCTAAGCCACCTTCTTCAGAAGGTGGATTATTTACAGCGGCATTGTTGTTTAAGGCTATTTTGCCCGCATCAGCACCAGTATCAGCACCAACGGATGCGGGTGGTGAGGCAGTGGCGCTCGCCCGGCGCCAGCTCCAGCGCATCTTCCAGCACATTAGCCGCTTCCAGACACACCATGGTCAGGTAATCCTCATCATTGAAACGGGCAAGACGTTTGGACTTGTCTATCCAGGGATTCCACAGCACCGCCGAGTGGCTGTGTTCGCGGGACACCTCTATGGTGCCATCTGTGGTATGCAGCTGCTGCACCGGCCCCAGTTGGGTGTAGACCCGGTCGGTTTCTCTATCGAAGTGCACTTCATCGCCGTCCTGGGCATAGGGGCCCTCACCGAACTCGATATAGCGGGCACCGGCAAAACCCGTGGCCCGCAGGGCATTGATATCGGTAATGGGGAAATAGCTGTGCAGCGCCTGGGTGATGCGCACCGGCTCCTGGCCCAGATTGCGGTTGATAAGGCTCACCGTCAGGCTCTCGCCGAGCAGAAAATGCAGTTCCACCTGGGTGTCGTGGGGCCAGAAGCGGCGGTCGGTCTCCTGTATCTCCAGGCCGAATGCCAGCGCCAGCACTTCGCCTTGCCACTCATGGGACAACAACTGCCACTCCCGGGTGCGGGCAAAGCCGTGTTGGGGAAAGCCGTCGCGGCCATCCATGCCGAACCAGGGCCAGCACACGGGAATGCCGCCGCGGATGCCATTGCCGGGACTGTAGTCATCGGCATCTGAAACCCACAGCAAGGGCGCCTTGCCGGTGGGAATGAAGGAGTCTATCTGGGCGCCCTGGAAAAAAATCCGCGCCTGACACAGAGCGCTTTCCACCTGCAGATATTCCAGGCCGTTGGGGTGTTGGTGACGGGACAGCTTGCCCATTAGAAAATCCTCCCGGGATGAGATGCTTGTCTGGCTTAGGTAATTGGCTGCCAGCATAACGGTTTTTTGCTGTGGGGATAAGCGCTTGAACGGCCTGATTTGCGAGCGGCCTGTTCGCAGCGGCAAACAGCTCAGCCTTGGCTGTCTTTGCTTACTTTAGTTAAGTGCAGCAGGCGATTGTTGGCGGGCATGGCGTGATCCTGCACAAGAGCAAAGCCGGCAGTATCCGCCAATTGCAGTATCCATTCAATATCGCGGATGCCGCTGGCGCTGTCCCTGGCCTTGAGCCAGGCATCGAAGTCGCGGTTGCTGGCACTGGTATAGTTGCCGCCATAGTTGAAGGGGCCGTAGATACAGAGTTGACCGGCGGCGCCAAGCACTCGTCCTGCTCCGGCAAAGAAGCATTCGACCGAAGCTTTGTCCATTATGTGCAGGGTGTTGGCGCTGAAGATGCCATCCACTTCCAGTGCTGGCCAGGGGCCGGTGACATCCAGCACCAGGGCCTTGGACAGACGCCCCCGGCCTTCCAGGGCGAGGCGGGCATTGAGGGGGCTAAGATTGCCCATGTCACTGCACTGCCAGTTGATATGGGGCAGGGCGGCGCTGAAATACACCCCGTGCTGTCCCGTGCCCGAGCCAATTTCCAGCACCCGGGTCACAGAGGCAAAGCTGTGTCTCAGCACCTCAAGGATCGGCGCCTTATTGTTTTCACAGGCCTGGGAGAAGGGTAGCTGGCTCACGGCGCGGCTTTCTCGTCGGCTACCACGCTGGCATTCTCACTGGCAATAATGTCGCGAATGCCGTGGGGATGCAGCTTGATGCAGACCTTGTCATCACTGAAAGCCAAAGTGGGGTTGGCAAGGCGCTCATGCTCACCCTGGGGGGAGCTGGCCTTGATGCGCAGTGTTCCCGGGGCTTTAATGCGTTCTGCCACAGTGGGTAGCGCCTGTCCGAGGGCCGCTTCGAGGGCATCGCAGTCGGCTGCCTTGCAGGGGAACACCAGTTCTATATGTTCCCAACCTTCTTTCGGGTAATGCTTTTCGCCGGGGAAGGGTAGTTCGACACAATCGATGGACCAGGGGCCCAGTTGCAGTGGTTCGTCCAGGGCTATGATAAGGATTGGCCTGCCGTTTATCAGGTTATTGCTGATGACAGTGCCTATGGCCTCAAATTCCTGCACCAGCGCCTCGGCAGCCGTCGTGCTGTTGACCCGTAGCGCCACATGATCGCAGTGCCAGCCTTGGGCTGTGTCCATCAGGTCGAGGGATTGTGCCAGGGCTTGAATATCATCGGCAAAGGGCTGCCAATCTCTTTGCAGTTGGGCCAGAGTCAGAGACATGGGCACTTCCTCAGGGCCAGATTTCTATCGGCGTACCTTCGTCTATCACCTGCCAGAGTTCATCCATCTCCGGATTGGTGAGGGCGATACAGCCATTGGTCCAGTTATAGAGCTGGGCCTCTTCAGGACTCAGTTCCGAATTGGGGTTTTGGCCGTGGATCATGATCTGGCCGCCGGGCTTGAGCCCCAGGGCCTTGGCCCGCAGCAGATCTTCTTCATTTGGGTAGGAAATATGTATGGCGCGGTAAAAGGCGCTGTTGACCTTTTTATAATCCAGCCGGTAACGCCCCTGGGGGGTGCGTTGATCCCCTTCCTTCAGTTTATGGCCGGTGGGATTGTCACCCATGGCGATATGAAATTGCTTAAGCAGCTTGCCCTTGGCAAACAGCTTGAGGGTATATTCCGATTTATTGACCACCACCAGATCGGCCTTTTGGCCCGGGAGCCTGGAAGAGGCCGCTACCTGGGTGGCAAACAGCAGGGGCAGCATGGCAATGAACAGGGTACGAAACATGGACTCTCTCTGGGCAAAGGCCTCCTGGGCCGGTTGGGATGATTGTAACCATAAGCCGCTTTAAGGTGAACCGGGCGCATAATCTTTTTGAGCTTGCCCGGCCGCCATGGCAAACTGGGCGCTCGATCACATTAAGCCACTGAAATGTCAGTTGCCATGACCCCTATGGCCGACAAGCGACCGGTGAAGGTGCCGCCCATCAGAAACCCGGGCGGTTAACAGTGCAGGACAGTCAATGACAGAGCAAATTCCCGAGCCCCAGGAATCGCAGTTTAAACGCCAGCTGCGGATCATCATATTCGGCACAGATACTCCCGCCGGCCGCTGGTTCGACATAGGGCTGATTATCTCCATCATAGTCAGCGTGATGCTGGTGCTGCTGGACACAGTACAGTCGGTCAACAGCCGCTATGGCACACTGATCCATGTGCTGGAGTGGTGTTTTACCTTGTTGTTTAGCCTGGAGTATGGCCTGAGGTTGTATTGCAGTGCCAACAAGCGCCAATATGCCTTGAGCTTTTACGGTCTGGTGGACTTGTTGTCGATATTGCCCAGCTACCTGGCCATATTGTTGCCCGGCACCAATCTGGCACTGGTGGTCAGGGTGTTGCGACTGTTCCGGATTTTCCGGGTCCTCAAGCTGCTGCGGTATCTCAGCGAGGGCAACCTGCTGCTGCGGGCCATGATGCAGTCCAGTCGCAAGGTGTTTATCTTCTTCTTTTCGGTGAGCCTTATCATTATGGTGCTCGCCGCCATCATGTACCTGGTGGAGGGGCCGGCCAGCGGCTTCAGCTCGATTCCCAAGTCCATTTACTGGACCATAGTGACCATCACCACTGTCGGTTACGGTGATATTACCCCCAAGACGCCGCTCGGGCAGGCCATCGCCGCCTTTACCATGCTGTTGGGTTATTCAATCATTGCCATCCCCACAGGCATACTGACGGCGGAAATTTCCCAGGAAATGGGCCATAGACGGGATCTGCGTCGCTGTGACAATTGCCTCAAAACGGGGCATGAAGCGTCAGCCCAATATTGCAACCAGTGTGGCAGTGAACTGCCACAGGAAATCTAAGGTAACCCCATGGCCCACGCCAAGTTTGTCGAAGGCTCGATTCTGCGTCACATATTGGTGATGAGTTCCACCGCCGCCATCGGCATTTCCGCCCTGTTCGTGGTGGATCTGCTGGATATCTTTTTCCTGAGCATGCTGGGGGAGCACGAGCTGGCAGCCGCAGTGGGCTATGCCGGTACCATCAGTTTTTTCACCACCTCCATAGGTATTGGCCTCGCCATCGCCCTGGGGGCCCTGGTGTCCCGTGCCATAGGTGCACGGCAGGTGGAGCAGGCCAGGCGACTGCTGCTCAACTCGGGTCTGGTGACCCTGATAGTGGCCGTGTTGGTGTCCGTGCTGGTGTGCCTCAATATTCCGGCCCTGCTGGAGTTGGTGGGGGCCAGTGGCCATACCGCTGAGCTGGCGGCCAGTTATCTCTATATTCTGGTGCCGTCTTTGCCGCTGATTTGTCTGGCCATGGCCATGGGGGCCGCACTGCGGGCCGTGGGTGATGCCAAGCTGTCCATGGTGTCGACCCTGGTGGGCGGCGGCGTTAATGCGGCGTTGGATCCGCTGTTTATCTTTTTACTGGCCATGGGCATCGAGGGCGCCGCGGTGGCCTCTGTGCTGGCACGCCTGTCGGTGCTGTTGGTGGCAGGGCACGGGGTACTTGTTAAGCACGGCCTGCTCGGTCGCTTTGACTGGCAGGCATTTCGCGCTGATCTCGGGCCCATCTTTGCCATCGCCGGTCCCGCCATGTTGACCAACGTGGCCACTCCCATAGGCAATGGCTTTATGACCCGGGCGGTGGCCGAATTCGGTGATGCCTATGTGGCGGGCTGGGCCGTGGTTGGCCGGGTGGTGCCGGTGGCCTTTGGCATGATCTTCGCGCTTTCCGGCGCCATAGGTCCCATAGTGGGGCAAAATTTCGGCGCCGGTCGTATCGACCGTCTCAGGCAAATCCTGACCCAGTCCATTCTCTTTTGTACTGTTTACGTGCTGGCCATGTCACTGCTGCTGTTCCTGCTTAAAGATGCGCTGATTGGGGCCTTTGAACTTGGGGTTGAATCGGCGGAGTTTGTGCGCTTCTTTATGAGTTACATAGCCGTGTTCTTTGTCTTTTCCGGCATGCTGTTCGTGGCCAATGCCTCGTTCAACAACCTGGGTAAGGCCAAGTACTCCACCTTCTTTAACGTGGGCAAGGCCACACTGGGAACCATTCCCTTTATTTGGCTGGGGGCCAAGTGGGGTGGGATTTACGGGGTCTTGCTGGGGCAGGTGGCAGGGTCAGTGCTGTTTGGTATTGCGGGTGTGCTGACTGCCTACGCTCTGGTAGGCAGGATTGCCGCCGGGCACGCGGCTGAGCACACTGAAGCGGCGGAGGAAGTGCCGGTGTCGGTGACGCCGCTATCATCGTCCTGCACCCAAATGGCGCAGCTGACCGAAGAGCAGGACTGTGTCGGCGCCACCGCCGCCACCGAGCTGCCGGGATCGCGTCAGGAAGCCTGAGCTCAGGCGTCGGGCGCGTGTTCGCTCGACGCGGCTTCAGCCTGGTTTTGTGCTGCTTCGGCGGCTTCCAGCGTGGCGCGTTCAGCCTTGGAGATGTAACGCTCCTTGGCACCGACCTTGGGCTTTTCTTTCTTGTTGTCCCTGGCTTTGGCACGCTTGGCCAGTTTTTTGATGATGGCTTGTCTCTTGTTCATGGTATCGATCTACTGTGCGGGCCGCGCCCATGGCGGCCAAAAAGAGGCGGCATTCTACCCCAAAGCGGCCGCCGGGGCGACTTTTTGGGCGCCCGCTCGCGAAAATTGCCGTCGTTACCCTGTTGTTCTGGTCAAGTACCCGGCACTTGGGTATACAGGTAAGCCTTGATTTCTCAGGAGTAATACCATGACGCCCATGTCATCCATTTCCTTTTTCGAACGCTTCGAAGCGGATATTCTCAGCGGCCGCAAGACCATCACAATGCGGGACGAGTCTGAGTCGGGTCTGGTGCCGGGACAGGAGCTGCCGGTCGTTACCTTTGAACAGGGGCGTTGGTTTTGCGATATCCGCATTCTGGCGGTCACGCCGCTGGCGTTTTCTGAATTGGATGAGGAGCATGCCCGGGCGGAAAACATGTCACTGCCCGAGCTTAAGCTTTTGATTGGTGAGATTTATCCCGGGTTGGAACAGCTGTATCTGATACGCTTTGAATTGCTCAAGGGCTGAACCGGCTCAGCCTGGCTCAAGCTTGTTAAACCTTTCAGCCTTGTGATGCCCTTCAGCCTTGAGATGTCCTTCAGCCTTGCGATGTCCTTCAGCGCTGTGATGTAAAGTGGCGCCTGTCTTCTTCGCTGGCGCCTTCCTTGCATTCGCCGCGGATCTCGGCCCTGTCACTTTCCACCAGGCGGCTGATCTCTATATAGCCATCGCGGCAATAGCCGTTCATTTTCAGGGTGTTGGCCAGGCCCAGTTCAACCTGCTGCTCCCATTGCTCCAACGTGTTGTCCTGATCTTGGCGCCCTGTTTTTTGCTGTGGATGCTGTTGCGCAGGTCTTATCGGGGCGTTTTGAGTTTCCCCGCCACTGCGCATCAGGCTGTAGGTGAAGAGTTTCAGACCATTGGCGCGGATATCCTGCTCGAATTTATCCCTGACCTTGCCAATCAGGGCATCATTGCGCTCCGGCAGACCTTTGCCTTTGGCGCAGCCTTGCAGCAACACTGGCAGAATGGCGAGGATAAACAGGGATTTGACTTTCACAGGCACAATTTCCTTGGGTGAGAGCGCTGGATTGCATGATAATTCAAAAGCAAGAGTAATGGCTTAGGCCACAGATTGGAACCCTCTCCCATGGTGGAATTTTGGCAACAGACCCTCAGCGGTATTCATTGGCAGCTCAATGGTGCCATGTTGCTTGCCTGGTGCGCTGCGGCATTCTGGCTTTGGCTGATCTGGCCCGCGGTCGAGTTACGTCTTTGGCTGGGAGACAGGGCGGCACAGCGGCGCACCCTGGTGGCGCTGCTGGCCGTAACCGCGTTGTGGTTGATGCACGCCAGCGTGCAGCCGGCGATGCAGCTGCATTTCCTGGCCCTGGTGACCCTGATGTTGATGTTGGGCTGGCGTCTGGCTTCAGTGCTATTGCTCTTGCCGGCAAGCTTCTATTGTCTGCTGGTGCTCAAGTCACCGGCGGAGCTCGGCGCCCTGATGTTGCTGGGGTTCTGGTGGCCGCTGTTTATCGCCTTCGTATTTTACAATCGTTGTTTCCACATTCTTCCCAAGCATTTGTTTGTGTTTATTTTTTGTGGTGCCTTTATCAACGCCGGTCTGTCACAACTCAGCCATGAGCTGCTATGGGGACTTTGGTTGTGGTGGGGCCGGGACTATCAGGTCGGGGTGATCTGGGACAATTACTGGCAGTTGGCGCCCTTGCTGGCCTTTCCCGAGGCCTTGCTCAATGGCATGGCGGTGACCCTGCTGGTGGTCTATAAACCGGAATGGCTGGCGGATTACTCGGACCGAGTCTATTTGTGGAATAAATAGTCTATGGAAGAAATAGTCTATGGAAGAAATGGCCTGTGGAAAAAATAGACAGTCTGTAGAAGCATGAGAAGGCAGAGCCCAATTCCCGGCATCAACAAAAGGCCCGACATTGTCGGGCCTTTTGTTGTTTTGGCTCAGGCATAGCGCTGTTGCAGGAATTGGATAATCTCCCCTGACTCATACAGCCAGCGCGTTTCGCCCGCATCCTCAATGCGCAGGCAGGGCACCTGTACTTTGCCGCCTTGCTGTTGCAACAGTTGTTTATGTTCGGCTTGTTTGGCATCCACCAGGGCTATGTTCAGCCCCTGGCGTTTCATGGCGCGGCGCACCTTGACGCAAAACGGACAGGCAGCGTACTGGTAGAGCGCCAGCGGCTTGGTTTGCTCATCGAGCTGGGCCTGCTGCTCGGGGGCGCGCTTGGGTGCCCTGGGGCTGAAAAGGGCATCGAACAGCAGAATGAGCCGTCCGAGCAGCCAACGAATGATTGCCATAGAAATTCCTTTAATTACACATAAAAAACCGGCCCATCTGGGCCGGTGGCAGTGTATCCGAATGGGGGACTATTACAAGGCGCTTTCTGGTTTCAAGAGTCTGGTTTCAATATTTCTGATTCAATAGAGCGCTTCACTCAGCGCCCAATTCAGTCTTTAGTCTGCGCCCAGCTCCAAAGTGACCCTGGCGCCATCCTTGGCCAGCTTGATGCGACTTTCCTTGAGGAATATTCGCTCCGGTGCCAGCTGGAATTGTTCCACCAGAGCTGCCTTGACCGCCTGCGCCCTTTGCTGTGCCAGTGCCCCCAAACTGTCGTCCGAGCGTGGCATGGCCTTGTGCTGCAGATTGTAGAGGGCGATGTGCCAACGCTTGTTGGTTTCCTCGGACAGGGCATCCGGCGCGTTGGCAAATTCGGCTTCGGTGGCCAGCTTGGCGGCTATGTCGGCCTTGAGCTGGGCCGCCCCCTGATTGTTCTGGTTGTCAAAGCGACTAACAAGGGCATCGGCCAGGGGGCCATCCACGGGCCAGGCATTGGCGCCAAGGGCTTCCGGCAGCTCAGCATCGCCTGCCATAGCTTGCAAATCCTGTCGCAGGGCCAGTTCGGCCAGTGCCGGGCCGTCAAGCTTGGGATCCACCTGGCCTTCGAGGGTGATCTTGAGTGCCGGCCTTGCGGTCAGGGCCTTGGTCAGGGCACCCAGCTTACCGGTTTGGGCATCACCAAGGTTTGCCATGCCGGGGGCAAAGGCCAGGCTGTCCAATTCCTCGTCAGAGCCCACCAGCGCCGCCAGCAGCGAGAAGGGGGCCGTGACCGCTTTGGTGATCAGATTGGTAAAGGCCTTGAGCACTATACCGCCGATGCTGAAGCTGGGGTCATCCAGTTCGCCCTTAACCTCAAGCCCGAGATCTATCACCCCATTGCTGTCCTGCAACAGGGCGATGGCCAGGGTCACGGGCAGGGAGGTGGCGAGATCGCTGTGGCTGGGCTCGCCCAGCTTGAGTTGATCCACCACCACATGGTTGCTGCCCACCAGGCGGTTGTTGTCGAGCTTATAGTTGAGCTCCAGCGTCAGTTGGCCCCTGTCTATGTAGTAACCGGCATAGGTGCCGGAGTAGGGATTGACCGAGGTCAGCTCCACGTTGCGGAACGACAGGTCGAGGTCCAGATAGGGCTTCTCCAGCAAGGGATTCATCTCGCCCTTGAGTACCACGGGGGCGTATCTGTCCACCTTGCCCTGGATATCAATGCTCGAGCGCACCTTGGGATCGCTCGACAGCTGGCTTATCTTGCCCTCCAGCAGCTCAATACCCGAGGCAAAGTGGGGTGTCAGTGAGTTGTCGGCGAAGAAGGCCGAGCCCTGATGGATATTGATCTCGGCTATGCTGATGGCCATGGGCCTTGCAGGCTCTGCCTCAGTGCTTGCCTTGGCTGGCTTGGGTGCTGTGGTTTCCGTGCCCTGGGACTCGGGCGCCTTCACCAGAAGATCGCTGATATTGGTGGTTCTGTCTTCGTGAATTATGATGCGGCCATAGGGCTCAAACAGGTCCAGCGAGGCAATCTCGATACTGTTGGTCGCCAGATCGATTTGCAGCCCGGCAACGTCGAGTTTTTGCCATTTCAGCAAGGGTACCTTAGCCCGGGTATCCAGCACTGCCAACTGTGTCAGCGTCGAGTTACCTTCAAACCGCAGCTGTCCTTCACCATTGAGCTTGAATTGACCAGCGATCCCCAATATTCCCTGCTGCAGATCCAACTGCACCAAGGGCTCCAGGTAAGGGGCAAACTGACTCAGATCCAGCCCGGCCAACTGCAGTTGCCCTTCGGCCTGGCGACTGTCCGGGTGCACTGTGGCGTTAAGGTTCAATGCCGCCTGCTCGGGTTTGTCATTGCGCCCCAGGTTCAGGGATGCGGCCAGGGTTACGGCCTGAGTCAGATCGCTGCCAAGGGCACCTGTCTCCAGCTGGATATCGCTGATGCGCCAATCCACAACCTTATCCGAACGGGTGGACTCATGGACAAGCAGCTCGCTGTTGCCCAGTTCAAACCGGTCAAGGCGCGCCGTCCAGGCGTTGTTCGCATCGGGTTCTATCGCCGACTGTGGCGCCTGTGCTTCTGTGGCGGCAGCCGCTACTGTGTCGCCAACTTGTTCTGTCGTCTCTGGCGCCTGTGATTGCCACAATCTTTGCAGCCCCAGGCCTTGTTTATCGAACGCGGTGGCGAGCTTGAGACCGTCGATGGCCAGCAGTTCGGCAGTGGCTTGCTTACGGGTCAGGGACATCCGGATACCGTCCAGCGCCAGGCTGGCAAGGCTCAGGGGCTCGCCGTCTGCGGGCTTGAGCGCCACATCGGACAACACCATCCGGCCCTTGCTGAATTCCACTTCGGGTTTGGCATCGGTACCCAGCGCCAGGGTCAGTTTACCTCCCAGGCTCAGGCGCGCACTTTGGGGTTCAAGCAACAGCTTGCCTTCCAGGGCCGGCCAGAATTTCAGCAATGATTGATTGGCGAGTTGGAATTCAACCTCGGCCCCGGGTTGATTCAGGTCAAAATGGCCATTCAAAGAAAACTGCCCCTGGTTGTCGTCCGCCAGATGCAGTTCAAAGCGGTTATGTTCGATATCGGCCAGGGCGGCCCGGCTGTCCAGAGCCATCAGGCTGAAATTGATGTCCGGATAGTGCAAATCAATACCGTGGAGCTGATCCGTCACACTGAATTGGCCGCGGCCAAGTCGCAGCCTGTCGATAACGAAGGCGGGCATCGCCGCTGGCGCTGTGTCTGTGGGGGGGGCATCATTGGTTGGCAGCAGGGAGCTGAAGTTAAAGCTGCCGTCGGCCCGTTGCAGCAAATGACCAAAAGGTCCATCCAGTTCCAGATTTGCCAGGGTGGGGGCGCCATTGAAGATGCTTTGCCACAGGGAAAAGTTGAGTCCGAGACGCTCAAACCCTGTGAAGGGGCTGCCGTCGGATTCGGCCAGGGCAAATTCCCGGGCCTCCAATTCGAGTGTGAACGGGTTAATGCTTAGCTGGGTGAGGCTGACCGGGCGGCCTGTGAGGTCGCTCAGCTTACCGGGTAGCATGGCACCGAGCAGTGCAGGCAGTGCCAGCCCCAGGAGGGCAGCATAAACCAGATAGCCAGACAGCAAATAGCCGGCGATACGCAGACTGCGTGGCAGCTTTATAAAGCGCTGCCACAGGGATTTTACGGGGGAAAACATTATCAAAAACCTTGATAAGACAAGCGGGTTCCAGAGTCTAAGTGTAACCAATAGCCCGGTAATTTACCTAGCTTATTTGTGTTTAATGCAGTGCAATTACTCGGCACAAACTCAATTAAAACAATCTCTTTTCTTGACATTAACCATTTGGGCTTTCATCTTGTGGCTGACATCAGCACCCGTCGGTATCCAAGGGACAAGCTCCAGGCAATGACACGTTTTATCCTCGATGACAGCAATTTTAACGCACTGCCCGGTGAGACAGTGTTGGCTGCCCTCAGGCGCCACGGCGCCAAAGTGAATTATTCCTGCACCAAGGGCCAGTGCCGCAGTTGCTTGTTGCAACACAAGGCCGGCCCCATACCCAGACAGGCTCAACGCGGCTTGGAAGCGGGATTGAAACAGGCTGGGCTGGTGTTGGCCTGCCAATGCCCGGCCAGGGATAAACTGGTGCTGGCCAGCCTCGACCATGCCTTTTACCAGGCTGCGGTCATAGTCGACAAGCAATGGCTCACCGACTCGGTGGTGCGGCTGGTGCTCAAACCCGGCACCCCCCTGCATTTTCGGGCCGGTCAATGTTTAAGCCTGCTGGTACCCGGCATGTTCAGCCGTACCTATGGCATTGCCAGTCGTGAAAACGCCGAGACCCTGACCCTGCACATAAGGCGCAAACACAATGGCAAACTCAGCCACTGGCTGTTTCACGAGGCCAAAGTGGGAGAGCAATTGCAGCTCAGTCAGCCCTGGGGTGAGTGCTGCTACCGTGCCGAATTCGTTGAGGATGAATTGATAGTGGTGGCCGGTGGCACAGGTATAGGGCCGGCGGCAGCCATAGTGGAGGAGGCCATGGCTTCGGGCCACAGGGGCAAGATTTACCTCTACCACCATGGTCGCAATCTGGAGGATCTCTATCTGCACCGGGAACTGCTCCGGCGGATGCTGGAGCGGCGGGAGTTGCACTATCAGGCACTGATCAGCAGTCGCAGCGAGGCCGACAGGATAGACAACAACAGAGTTATCCTGGCCGAACCCCAGGATATTGTGCCGGCACGCCACAGTCTGGAGCGCCATCAGAGGTTGTTTATTCTGGGGGAACCGGCCATGGTGGCTGCCGTCCGTGAGATGGCGTTTCTTGCTGCCTTGCCCATGGACCGTATCCATGTGATGGGCTTTGAATACCGGGATCTGCGCCGCAGCCCGCGCTGAAAGCACTCAGTCTTTGGGGTACCTGATGGCCCTTTGCCCTTGGGTTAGCTGATGGCTCTTAGCTCTTGGGGACGCTGATGGCTCTTGGTACTTGAGATATTAGTCCTTGAGGTAGCTGATGGCGGCAATCACAGCTCCCTGGGGATCCTCAAGCCAGCAAAAGCGGCCTATACCGGCTATGTCTTGCGGCCCATGGAGCAGTTTGCCACCGAGGCGGCAGGCGTTGGCGGCCACTTCGTCCACATCTTCCACAGTGATATAGCCGGTCCAGCGGGCAGGTCCCGTACCTTTGTCGGGGGCAATACCCCCTATGGCCTCACCGTGAATTTCTATGATGTGATAGGGACCATCCTGCAATTTGATGGTTTTGAATTGCCAGCCAAAAACTTGACTGTAGAAGCTCATGGACTGCCTGGGATCCCGGCTGGCGAGTTCGTGCCAACCCAGGGCTCCCGGAGTGGTAAAGGGCGAATTCATTGGGTTTTCCACTCTTTCCAAGGGTAAGATCAAGTGTAGCCTTTACGCCCGCATGTGGTTGTAAAATAGCACTTTACCACCGTCAAAAATATGTTAATGTTGCGCAATAACAACAAAATAATTCCGTCTATTCACTGAATGACACATGAGGGCACTGCCCATGGTCGTAGTATTAATTCAAGGATGAAGTATGCAGATACGTTTGGCTTCGGCTATCGATCTCGATAATCTGGTTCCCCTGTTTAACGCCTATCGTCAAAGTCTCGGACAAGCCTCGGATCCCCTGGCCGCCCGCGAGTTCCTTGGGGCCCGCCTGCGGGAAAACGATTCGGTGATTTTCCTCGCCCTGGACGAAAACAACGCCGTCGGCTTTATCCAACTTTACCCCTCTTTTTCATCTATCCTGCTGAAACCATTATGGTATTTTGACGATCTCTATGTCACGCCGGCCTATCGGGAGCAGGGCATAGACAAGCGATTGATCCAAAAGGCCCAGGAATTGGCCCTGGAGGCCGAAGTGATGGCCGTGCGCCGCACCCATGTCAGCGCCAGCACCTCGGTGGTGCTCGATGAGCACAGCGGCGATCGCACCGTCTATGAGCTGATGGGACCCGTCTGACCCGGCTCGACTCGTGCCTGAATTTTGCTAAAATGCCGCCATTTCAGCGAATTCCTGCAGGAGTATTCCATTGAACAAGAGCTTGTTAACCAATGGCCTGGCCGCCGCCATGACCGCCGGAGGCCTGGTGGCCCATCAGCCCCTGCTGTTGTCCGTCGGTCTGTTTTCCCTCTCGGGCGCCGTCACCAATGAATTGGCGGTGCACATGCTGTTCGAGAAGGTACCCGGCCTTTACGGCTCAGGGGTGATCCCGGCCCGCTTTGAGGACTTCAAGGCCGCCATCCGCAACCTGATGATGGAGCAGTTCTTCACCGACGAGAATATCGACCGCTTTCTGAGCAGTAATGCCGGCGACAGGGCGCTCGACCTCTCAGGTGTTATCGAGCAAATCGACCTGGGGCCGGCCTTCGATGCCCTGGTGGCTACCGTGGCCCAATCCTCATTTGGCGGCATGCTCGCCATGTTCGGTGGCACCGAGGCGCTGATGCCCATGAAAGAGCCCTTTGAAGAGAAGATGAAGGCTTCCCTGGTGGCCATATCCGGCTCCGAGGAGTTCCATGGCTTGCTGAAGGCCGAGCTGGAGCGGCCGGACATGCTCAAGGATCTCAAGGCCCAGGTGGAGCAGATAGTCCAGAGCAGGCTCAACGAGCTGACGCCCGAGTTGGTCAAGACCCTGGTGCAGCAGATGATCCGTGAGCACCTGGGTTGGCTGGTGGTCTGGGGCGGGGTGTTTGGTGGCCTCATTGGCCTTGTGGCCGGACTGTTGCAGGCGTAAGCTGATAAAAAGCCAGTCAACAGGGAATCAGTATGGCAAAACATCACAGTATCAATTACCTGGAGCTTCCTGCCCGGGATCTTGAAGCCACAAAAGGCTTTTTCAGCGCCGTATTCGGCTGGCAGTTTCAGGACTATGGCCCGGACTACAGCTGCGTTCTCGACGCCGGCATAGACGGCGGTTTCTTCCGTGCCGAGGCCGACTTCAATACCCAAAGGGGCTGTCCCTTGCTGGTGATTTACAGTGCCGACCTTGAGGTCACCGAGGCCAGCGTCGTTGCCAAAGGTGGCGAGATAATCAAGCCGGTCTTTTCCTTCCCCGGCGGTCGCCGCTTTCATTTCACGGATCCCAGCGGCAATGAATTTGCCGTCTGGTCGGAGTAAGCATGCCCCATTGCGTCATTGAATATTCGGCCAATGCCCTGGCCGCAGACCAGGTTACCGCGCTGACCGATGCCGCCCACGGCGTCATGCTGAGCTGTGGCCTGTTTGAGCCCGCCTCGGTCAAGAGCCGCGCCATTAAACTGGAGCATTTCAGGCTGGGGGAGCAAGACGGCAGCTTTGTCCATATCAGCATTGCCATCATGCCCGGGCGCAGTGAAGGGCAAAAGCAGGCGCTGTTGCAGGCCATGGACGAGGCGCTTGCGCCCTGGCTTGGTGATTGCAACAGCCTGACCATGGAAGTGGTGGAACTGGTGCAAAGCGCCTATTTCAAGCGACTGCGCCCCTGATGCTGAGCACCTGCTAATAGTGAGGCCCAAATGAATCGCCAATCCTTGCCTTCTCCCTGTGTGCGCAACTGCTGCCTCGACGAGGCCGATGTGTGCCTGGGCTGTGGTCGTACCCTGGAAGAAGTGCTGCGCTGGCACCACGCGGACCTGGCCGAGCAGCAAGCTATTCTGGAGCGGGCCCAATCGCGGCTCGCGAAGCGCCAGCTGGCACAGCCGCTGCAGGATTACTGATTGGCAGCTTCTGCAAAGTTTTAAATGGCTTAACCATGAAAAAGAGCACACCTTGGTGTGCTCTTTTGCTATTTAGCAGTGGTCAGTTGTACAGGGCCGTCAATAACTCTGGCTGTGCACCGAGCGCACCGCACGTCCTGAGGGGTCGATGATCCCCTGCAGACTGGCATCCCAGGCAAGCGCCTCGGGGGTGGAGCAGGCCACACTCTTGCCGCCGGGCACCGTCAGTGCCGCCGACTCCAGCGGGAACAGCTCTTCAAAGAAGCTGCGGTAGAAATAGGCTTCCTTGGTGTCCGGTGTGTTGTGGGGGAAGCGGAAGCGGGCGTTGGCCAGCTGCAGATCGTCCACCACAGAGGCGGCATGCTCTTTCAGGCCATCAATCCAGCTGTAGCCGACACCGTCACTGAACTGCTCCTTCTGGCGCCAGGCTACCTCGGCCGGCAGCTTGTGCTCGAATGCCTGCCTAAGAATATGCTTTTCAATCTTGCCCTTGCCCGACATCTTGGCCTGGGGGTTGAGGCGCATGGCCACGTCCATAAATTCCTTGTCGAGGAAGGGCACCCTGGCCTCCAGTCCCCAGGCCGCCATGGCCTTGTTGGCCCGCAGGCAATCGTACAGGTGCAGCTTGTCGAGCTTGCGCACCAGCTCCTCGTGGAAGGCCTGGGCGTTCGGCGCCTTGTGGAAGTAGAGATAGCCACCGAAGAGTTCGTCGGCCCCTTCGCCGGAGAGCACCATCTTGATCCCCATGGCCTTGATTTTGCGCGCCATCAGGTACATGGGGGTCGCGGCCCTGATGGTGGTGACATCATAGGTTTCCAGGTGATAGATCACTTCCTTGATGGCATCCAGGCCTTCCTGGAAGGTGAAGTTAATCTCGTGATGTATTGTGCCTATGGCATCGGCGACCTTGCGGGAGGCGGCCAGATCCGGTGCGCCCTTCAATCCCACGGCAAAGGAGTGCAGCTGAGGCCACCAGGCGTCGCTCTGGCTGTTGTCCTCGATACGCTTCTTGGCGAAGGTCTGGGTGATGGCCGAGACAATGGAGGAATCCAGACCACCGGACAGCAGCACGCCGTAGGGCACATCCGACATCAGCTGGCGCTTGACCGCTGCTTCCAGCGCCTGACGCAGCTCGTCGATGTCGGCACTGTTTTCGGCCACGGCCTGATAATCGCGCCAATCCCTTTGGTAATAACATTGGGGCTGACCTTGAACCGAGCAGTGGAAATGGCCGGGAGGGAAAGTGGCCACCTGGCGGCAAACGGGTATCAGGGCCTTCATTTCCGAGGCCACATAGAAGTTACCGGCGGCGTCGTGGCCTGTGTACAGGGGAATGATCCCCATGTGATCGCGCCCAATCAGGTAACTGCCCCTGGCCTTGTCATAGAGCACAAAGGCGAAGATGCCGTTGAGTTTATCGAGAAATTCAACACCGTATTCCTGGTACAGGGCCAGGATCACCTCGCAGTCACTGTTGGTTTGATAGCTGTACTTGTCACCCAGCTCGGCCTTGAGTTCCCTGTGGTTGTAGATCTCGCCGTTGACCGCCAGCACCAGACTGCCATCCTCGCTTAACAGTGGTTGGGCCCCGTGTTCTATATCGACAATTGCCAGGCGTTCGTGTGCCAGTATCGCCTGATCATCGGCGTAGATCCCTGACCAGTCAGGGCCGCGGTGGCGCAACAGCTTGGACATTTCCAGCGCCGTTTGCCTGAGGGCCTTGGCATCGCCCTGAATATCCAGAATAGAGAAGATGGAACACATGCTGAGACTCCCGAATCGACAATGATGCTATGGGCACACTGTGCCAGCATTTGCCGGGAATGCCAAACTTAAAATTAATGAAAAATCGTATTTATGACGGATTTGCGTGAATATATCAGCCGTGAAATGCCAATTAAAATAAATAAACTACAATAAAAGAGCGATAAAGATGATGAAAGACCATTTGGCGTGTCGCAATATGGCTGGGCATTGTTTTTTCTCCATTGGATTGGTGAAAAAATGCATGTTTGCTAAAAATAACCGTGGTTGATTGATTTTTACCCTGTTGCAGCCGGCATTTTGATGGAACATCATCGCCCAAATATCGTCGCCCAAAAAAACGCAGCCCGGAGGCTGCGCTGTTTTTATGGCTCAGCTTCTGACTCAGCTGGCGGGTCTGAGGCTGTGGAATTCACTGCCCTTGAGATAACCCGGTCTGTCGCTGGAGTCGGCCAGCGCCCTGGCTGTGCCATAGAACACCGCCATGTCTTCCAACGCGCCACTCAGATCCCAGTCTTCACGATAATGGTCACAGACGTTGTGGTAGCAGCCCTTCATCTTCAGCTTCATCTGCTCCTTGTAATCTGCGGTGACCTGATCCACAGGTTCATCACCGCCCCCGGCGAACACCGCAGGGACCCCGTACTTGGCAAAACTGAAATGGTCGGAGCGGAAGAAACCGCCTGAGGCAGGATTTCGGTCGCCCACAGCCTTGCGGCCCTGACGGGTGGCGGCCTCAATCAGATAAGTTTCCAGCTGCGACTGACCTTTGCCCACTATGGTGAAATCCTTGGTACGGCCATAGACATTGGTGCTGTCCATGTTGAGCACGGCAATGGTGTCTTTCAGTGGGAACAGGGGATTGGCGGCATAATAACGGGATCCCAACAAGCCTTGCTCTTCACCCGTGGTGGCGACAAAGGTCAGTGACCGGCGCAGCTTGTGACCCATGGCGGCTTCGCGGGCAAACTGGCGGGCGATTTCCACTATGGCGGCGGTACCCGAGGCATTGTCGAGGGCGCCGTTATAGATCTGGTCTCCCTCTTTGGTCTCGTCCTTGCCTATGTGATCCCAATGGGCGGTAAAGAGAATGTGCTCATTGGCGGCATCTGTGCCGGGCAGGGTGGCGACCAGGTTATAGCTGTCGCTGTAGCTGGCCTCATTGGCAAACTGGATATTGGCCTTGCCGGCCAGTGCGACCTGGGTTGGCGCCTTGGCGGCCTGCTGCATCAGGGCGGTGAGATCCTGCCCCTGCTGCGTAAACAGCTTGTTGGCAAAATCCAGCGTCATCCAGCCTTCCACCTGCACCCTGGCATCGCGCTCGGCCTTGGCAAGCACCAGATCCTGTTGGGGACCGGTCCAGCTGTTTTCCACCACAGACCAGGGGTAGGAGGCCGGCTCTGTGTCGTGGATTATAATGGCGCCCAGCGCCCCCTGACGGCTGGCCTCTTCAAACTTGTAGCTCCAACGGCCGTAGTAGGTCATGGCCTTGCCGTTGAATTTGCCCGAGTCCGGCGCGGCAAAACCCGGGTCGTTGACCAGGATCACGGCTATCTTGCCTTTCATGTCGAGACCGGCATAGTCATCCCAATCGTATTCAGGTGCCTTGACGCCGTAACCGACGAACACCAGCGGCGCATCCTTGATGTCGACCCCGCCGTTATCGTGGCGACTGCCGAGCACTATGTCCTTGCGATAGCTTGCCTGGAGTCCGGCGAGGCTGACGCTTTGGTTTTCGCTGGCGCTGTAGGTCACCATGGGCACGCTTTGCAGGAAGCTGCCCTGGTTGGCGCCCTTGAGTCCCATGGCCTTGAAGGCGGTGACCAGGTAATCCAGGGTCAGTTTTTCGCCCTTGGTGGTGGGGGCCCGGCCCTCGAACTCGTCCGATGCCAGTACCTTGATGTCGTTTCGGTAACGCGCCTCGTTAAATTGCGGCCCGGTTGAGGCCTCCTGATTGCCGGCATTGCTGCATGCACTGAGCAGTGCCAGCAGGGTGAGAGGTAACAAAGGTTTCATTGGGTTCCTGCTTTCTTATAGTTTTTTAATTAACGCTTGTAGGGTTGAAGCGGCCCCATAATGACAAAGGCCGCCTGCCCAGTACAAGGCAAACGGCCACTTTTGTGTGACTTTTTGTTTCCGAATTTGTTACAGCTCTGTTCGGCGGCAACGCTCAGCTAAACCACGTCAATGTCACCTGCGCAGGCAAACACATGGTTGGGCCTGAATGGCTCCCGCTCAATATCCTCCAGCTTGCTGACGCCGCTGGTGACCAATATGGTCTCCAGCCCCGCCTGGAAGCCCGCCAGAATATCGGTGCGCATGTTGTCGCCTATGATGACGGTATTGTCCGAGTGGCCGTTGATGTGATTCAGCGCCGAGCGCACTATCCAGCTGCTGGGTTTACCGACATAAAAGGGCATCTTGCCGGTGATCCGCTCAATGGGCGCACACAGGGCGCCGCAGGCGGGGCTGTACGCCGGGCCATGGGTGTCCGGATTGGTGGCGATAAAGCGGGCGCCGTCGGCGATAAAGCGGGCGGCCTTGTGGATCATGTCCCAGTTGTAGGAGCGGGTCTCACCGACGATGACAAAGTCCGGATTGATGTCGGTAATGGTAAAACCGGCCTTGTACAGTTCGTGGGTCAGGGCGCCTTCGCCAATGACAAAGGCCTTGCTGCCCTCCTGGTGTTTGAGAAAATCGGCGGTGGCCATGGCGGCGGTATAGAAGCACTCCTCCGGCACCTGGATCCCGGCGGCGCCGAGGCGGTTTTGCAGATCCTTGCCCGTCTGCACCGGGTAGTTGGTGAGGATCACCAAGGGATTACCCTGCTCAAGAATGCGGTGAATAAAGCGGTCGCTGCCTGGTACCAGCTTGTTATCGTGCAGCAATACACCATCGATATCACAGATAATATTCTTCATTGCAACGTCCTGATTTATAGCCTGGGGGCTGGGGTATTTGTGGCTCGGATCATGGAATACAGCCTAGCGTCAAAGTGCGTGAGTTATCAATGGCAAAGCAAGAAAAGCGGGGCGGGCGTAACAAAAGCAGCAAAAAGTGTCAGACATAAAAAAAGCGGCCGCAGCCGCTTTTTAATTCATCCAGATGGACGGGAGTGAGTTATCAGTCCGGCGCGTAGCCCATGGGACCGATGGCGTTGCCATCGAGCCAGGCCTTGCCGCCCTTCATGGCCAGCCGGCCATTGGCAAACCACTTCACCACCAAAGGATAGATGGCGTGTTCCTGTTCGTGAACCCGCTCGGCCAGCAGCTCTGGGGTGTCGTCTTCGTAGACGGGCACCTTGGCCTGCAGGATAACCGGACCTGCGTCCAGCTCAGGGATCACAAAGTGCACGCTGGCACCGTGCTCGGTTTCACCGGCCTCGATGGCACGCTGATGGGTATCCAGACCGGTGAATTTGGGCAGCAGCGAGGGGTGAATGTTAAGCATACGACCCAGGTAGCGCTCTACAAAACCGTCGGACAGGATCCGCATAAAGCCGGCCAGCACGATAAGGTCCGGCTGATAGCTGTCTATGATGGCGGCGAGGCGCTCATCGTAGTCGGCGCGCTTTTCACCCTTTTGGGCAATGACGCAGCTGGTATCGATTTGGGCATGGTGGGCGCGAATAAGGCCATAGGCCTCTGGCTTGTTGCTGATAACAGCGACCACCTCGGCATGCTGCTTGTCCTGACAGGCGTCAATGATGGCCTGCAGGTTGCTGCCATTGCCTGAAATCAATACCACTACACGACAGCTTGCAGCCATTTACACTATCTCCACTTGCTCTTCGTCACCGTTGCGGGCAGCGATGGCACCAATGTGCCAGGCTTGCTCACCTTCGGCGTTGAGCAGGGCGAGGGCCGCATTTACCTTGTCTGCTGGCAGGGCAACAATCATGCCCACGCCGCAGTTGAAGGTGCGGTACATTTCGTACTGTTCAATGTTGCCGGCATTCTGGAGCCAGGAGAACACTGCGGGCCACTGCCAGCTGTCACCCTGGATCACTGCCTTGCAATCTTCGGGCAGTACGCGGGGGATGTTTTCCCAGAAACCGCCGCCTGTGATGTGCGCCATGGCGTGAACCTCGGACGCTTCAATCAGCTTCAGCAGCGATTTGACATAAATTTTGGTGGGTTCCAGCAGATGCTGGATCAGCGGCTTGCCGTTGAGATCCTGCTGCGGATCGGCCTTGCTCACTTCCAGAACCTTACGGATCAGTGAGTAACCGTTGGAGTGTGGACCGCTGGATGCCAGGGCGATCAGGGCGTCACCGGCCTTGACCTTGGAGCCGTCGATGATGTCTTCTTTTTCAACCACACCGACGCAGAAGCCGGCCAGATCGTAGTCTTCACCTTCGTACATGCCGGGCATTTCTGCGGTTTCACCACCGATCAGGGCACAACCTGACTGGAAGCAACCTTCGCCAATGCCGTTGACCACGGCGGTAGCGATTTCCACATCCAGCTTGCCGGTGGCGTAGTAATCGAGGAAGAACAGTGGCTCGGCGCCCTGTACTATCAGGTCGTTGACACACATGGCCACCAGGTCGATACCGACTGTGTCATGCTTTTTGTAATCAATGGCCAGACGCAGCTTGGTACCCACGCCATCGGTACCGGACACCAACACTGGGTGCTTGTACTTGGTGGGCAGTTCACACAGAGCACCGAATCCACCCAGGTTGCCCATAACTTCGGGGCGACGGGTACGCTTTACAGCGGATTTGATGTTGTTGACCAGTGCGTTGCCTGCGTCGATATCGACACCGGCGTCTTTGTAGCTCAGTGGGGTAGGAGTGCTCACGGAGATCCTCTCGGGTACATCGTTATGGATTTTATGCGGGCGTATTCTAGCAGCTTGTGCAGGGGGTCGAAAGGAAAGTTTTGGTCAATCAGGCGTCTTTCCGGGGAGAGTTTCCGACCTGGGTCACGAATTGAACGTCATTTGCCGTAATGGTGAAACTTTCTGTTTTACCTATAGAACAAATAAACTAAAATTCCGAAAATTTGCCTAAAACGAGTCAAAAAAGCAGGAGAATGACATGAAAGTTGTCGAAGTGAAGCATCCTCTGGTGCGCCACAAGATCGGACTGATGCGCGAAGCTGATATCAGCACCAAGCGTTTCCGCGAACTGGCAGCGGAAGTGGGCAGTTTGCTCACCTACGAAGCCACCGCCGATCTGGAAACCGAAAGGGTGACCATCGAAGGCTGGAATGGTCCTGTGGAAGTGGAGCAAATCAAGGGCAAGAAGGTGACAGTGGTGCCTATCCTGCGTGCGGGTCTGGGCATGATGGACGGCGTGCTGGAGCATATCCCCAGCGCCCGCATCTCTGTGGTGGGCATCTACCGTAACGAAGAAACCCTGGAGCCAGTACCTTATTTCGAGAAGCTGTGCTCCAACGTTGACGAGCGTCTGGCGCTGATTGTTGATCCCATGCTGGCCACCGGCGGCTCAATGATTGCCACCATAGATTTGCTCAAGCAGCGCGGCTGCAAGCAAATCAAGGCCCTGGTGCTGGTAGCTGCTCCTGAAGGCATTGCCGCCCTGGAAAAGGCCCATCCGGATGTGGAGCTTTACACCGCTGCCATCGACAGGTGCCTCAACGAGCATGGCTATATTCTGCCGGGCCTTGGTGATGCCGGTGACAAGATTTTCGGCACTAAATAAGCTGTCAAGAATGTAAGCCGTAAAGCATTTTAAAAAGGCGCCCCGGGGCGCCTTTTTTATTGCCCCCATATCGACTTGCTCGCCCATTTGGGCTCCTTCGGGATTTCACGCAAGGGACAGATTTCAGTGGCGTTTAGGGAGAAGGGCCTACACTTGAGTGGACAGTTGCCATTGGAAGTCCGCCCATGACCAAACCCGTAATCGCCAACAACAGGCCGGCCAAGGTGAATCTCGAGGCCGGTAAGGAATATCTTTTCTGTGTCTGCGGCCGCTCCGCCAGCCAGCCCTTTTGTGACGGCTCCCATGCCGGCAGTGGCCTGACGCCAAAGCGCTTTGTGGCCAAGGCCAGCGAAACAGCTTATCTGTGCCAGTGCAAGCACACAGGCAATGCGCCATTTTGCGACGGCACCCACAAGCAGTTTGACGATGACATGGTGGGCAAGGAAGGACCGGGCCTTGAAGCGAACGCCGGCGGTAAGGTCGCAGCTAACGTGACGCCCAAGGCCCGGGCCACGGCGGAGGAGCCCACGGTGGAGTTTATTCACCAGTTGGCGCGGGACGGATTGGAGGGCGTGGGCCGCCATGGCCCCATGACCGCCATGGGCGTGCCGAGGCAGCAATTGCCCCACTGGGATCTGTTGCAAATCATGGTGGCCCAGATGGCCACCAAGCCGCTGATGGAAGATGTGCCCGTGGCGACCGAGCTGGTGATTGGCCCCGAGGCCCGCAAGCCGCTGGTGCTGAAGATGCCGCTGCTGGTGTCCGACATGAGTTTCGGCTCTCTGTCGGAAGAAGCCAAGGTCGCCATGGCCATGGGGGCCGAGTTGGCCGGTACCGGCATTTGTTCAGGTGAGGGCGGCATGTTGCCCGAAGAGCAGGCGGCCAATTCGCGCTATTTTTATGAACTCGCCAGTGCCAAGTTCGGCTTCAGGGAAGAATTGCTGCAAAAGGTGCAGAGCTTTCACTTCAAGGGCGGCCAGGGGGCCAAGACAGGGACCGGCGGCCATCTGCCGGGAATAAAAAATCACGGCAAAATTTCCCTGGTGCGTGGTATTCCAGAGGGACAGGACGCCATCTCACCGCCCACCTTTAAAGATCTGGTCACTGTCGCCGATTTCCGCCGCTTCGGTGACAGGGTCAGGGAGATCAGCGGCGGTATTCCCATTGGCTTTAAGCTCAGCGCCAATCACATAGAGCAGGATATCCAGTTTGCCCTGGATGCCGGGGCCGATTACATCATTCTCGACGGTCGCGGTGGAGGCACCGGAGCGGCACCGGCCATGTTTCGCGATCATATCAGTGTGCCGACCATTCCGGCCCTGGCGCGGGCGAGACGTTACCTCGACAAGCAGGGCATGAGCGGCCGGGTGACGCTTATCATCACAGGTGGTTTAAGGGTGCCGATGGACTTCGTCAAGGCCCTGGCCTTGGGGGCCGATGGGGTGGCCCTGGCCAACAGCGCCATGCAGGCCATAGGCTGTGTCGGCGCCAGGATCTGCAACACCAACTTGTGCCCGGCGGGCATTGCCACCCAGGATCCCGAACTGCGCAAGCGTTTGAACGTGCCCCAGGCGGCGCAGCAGCTGCAGCGTTTCCTGGAGTCCTCCGTGACCCTGATGCAGGTGATGGCCAGGGCCTGTGGCCACAGCGCCCTTAAAGGCTTTAACCCCAATGATCTCGCCACCTGGCACAGGGACATGGCCCTGTTGAGCGGCGTAACCTACGCCGGCTACACGCTGCTTAACCGGGAATAACGCCGGTGGCCTTTCTGTACAGGGCTATCAGTTTGTAACATACTGGCGTTTATGAAAATTTCAGGATTCAGCTCAGGGGGATGCGGGACATGCAGGACTTATTGATCACCAATGTGATACTGGAAGAGGGCGGCGAGCTTAAGCAGATCCTTATCGAGTCGGGCCGCTTCAAGGCCATAGTGCCGTTGACGGAAAAGTTGGACTTCCGGGGCGAGCGGCTCGACGGCGAGGGCGGGCTGGCCATGGCGCCATTCTGTGAACCCCATATTCATCTCGACACCACCCAGACCGCGGGTTCGCCCAATTGGAACCAGTCGGGCACCCTGTTTGAAGGCATAGAGCGCTGGGCCGAGCGCAAGGCGCTATTGTCTGCCGAAGATGTGAAGGCCCGTGCCATCGCCACCCTCAAGTGGCAGATTGCCAACGGGGTCCAGCATGTGCGCAGTCATGTGGATGTGTCGGATCCCAAGTTGGTGGCCCTCAAGGCCATGCTGGAGGTGCGCAGCGAAATGGCGCCCTGGGTGGACTTGCAGCTGGTGGCCTTTCCCCAGGAGGGCATACTCTCCTATCCCAACGGCAAGGCATTGCTGGAAGAGGCGGTGCAGCTTGGCGCAGACGTGATAGGCGCCATCCCACACTTTGAATTCACCCGTGAATACGGAGTGGAATCGCTGCATTTCGCTTTTGAACTGGCGCAAAAATACGACCGCCTGCTGGATATTCACTGCGATGAGATAGACGACGAGCAATCGCGGTTTGTGGAAACCGTGGCCGCGCTGGCGCTGCGGGATGGCATAGGTGAGAAGGTGACCGCCAGTCACACTACGGCCATGCACTCCTATAACGGCGCCTATGCTTCGCGGCTGTTCCGCTTATTGAAAATGTCCGGCATTAACTTTGTCGCCAATCCGCTGGTGAATATCCATCTGCAGGGCCGATTCGACGACTACCCCAAGCGGCGCGGCATCACCCGGGTCAAGGAAATGCTGGCCGCCGGCATCAACGTCTGTTTTGGTCATGATGATGTGTTCGACCCCTGGTATCCGCTCGGCACGGCCAATATGTTGCAGGTGCTGCACATGGGGCTGCACGTATGCCAACTGATGGGCTATGAGGATATCAATCAGGGACTCAGGCTTATCGGCAGCCATTCCGCCCGTACCCTGAACCTTTCCGACTATGGCATTAAGGAAGGCAACAGCGGCAACCTTATCATACTGCCGGCCAAAAATGGCTTCGACGCCCTGCGCCGTCAGGTGCCGGTACGCTTCTCGGTGCGCCGTGGCAAGCTGATTGCCAGCACAGTGCCGGCCAGTACCCATCTGTTTCTGGAAGGTGAGGAGCGGGTGGACTTCAGCCAGCCACTGCCACCCAATCTCTGAGTTGAATCCATTCCGCCAACCGGCTGGAGCAATAAAAAAGCGCGGGTCTAACCGCGCTTTTTTTGTGCCTGCGAAGTGCTTGATTAAAGCACCATGGCCGCTATCCAGCCGAAGATCAGCAGCGGGATATTGTAGTGAATAAAGGTTGGGATCACACTGTCACGCATATGATCGTGCTGGCCGTCGGCGTTAAGTCCGGCGGTGGGGCCCAGGGTGGAGTCCGATGCCGGCGAACCGGCGTCACCCAGGGCGGCGGCCGTGCCCACCAAAGCTATGGTGGCCGGTACCGAGAAACCGAAGGACAGGGCCAGGGGCACGTAGATGGTGGCTATGATGGGAATGGTGGAGAAGGACGAGCCTATGCCCATGGTGATCAGCAGCCCCACCAACAGCATTAAAAAGGCCGCCAGCGGCTTATTGTCACCTATGAGTTCACCCAGGGAGCTGATCAGGGTTGCTACTTCGCCGGTTTGCTTCACTACTGCGGCAAAGCCCGCCGCCGCAATCATGATGAAACCTATGCTGGCCATCATGCGCACGCCCTGACTGAAGAGGTCCTGATCGCCAACGTGCTTGAGGGCGCCGGAGAAGCTGAAGATCATAAAGCCCACCAGGGCGCCGAAAATCATCGAGTCGGTCTTAAGCTGCACCGCCAACGTGGCGGCAATGGCCAGCAGGGCCGTGATAATGGAGCGGCGATTCAGTTCTGTGGCTATCTCGGGTTCTGCAGCCAGGATTTGTTGTTCCTGATAATCCCTGGGCTTGCGATAGCTCACCAGTACCGCCAGTGCCAGTCCCAGCACCATGCCGAGCGCCGGGATGATCATGGCCCCCGGTACCTGTTCGCGTACGGCGTTGAGACCATTGCTATTGAGATTGGCCAGCAATATGTCATTGAGGAAGATGCCGCCAAAGCCCAGCGGCAGCACCATATAGGTGGTAACCAGGCCAAAGGTGAGCACACAGGCCACCAGGCGCCGGTCGAGACGCAGTTTGGACATCAGGTGCAATAAGGGCGGCACCAGGATAGGAATAAAGGCGATGTGGATGGGCAGCAGGTTTTGTGAGGATATGGCCATGGCTCCCAGCGCCAGCAACAGCAGACGTCTCATCCAGGCCAGTTCTTTGGCATTGGCATCTCGTCCCAAGCGGCTTATCACGGTGCGGGAAATCAGGGTAGTCAGCCCCGAATGGGACAGGGCCACAGCAAAGGCACCGAGCAGGGCATAGCTCAGGGCTATTTGCGCCCCACCGCCCAAACCATCGTTGAAGGCACCTATGGTGGCGTCCAGGGTCATGCCGCCCATTAGACCTGCCACCAGGGCACTCAGGGTCAGGGCAACAACCACATTAACCCGTGCCAGGCTCAAACCCAGCATCAGGCACACGGCAATCACAACAGAATTCATGTTAAGGTCAATACCGGCTATTAACAGAAGGGCTATTGATGACAGGCTTTGACTCCACTGTCCAGTATCAGGCTTTCGATTGCGGCATAGGTGGTCAATTGCGGCTTATTCCGGCTGCCGTAGCAGCACAAAGGCCAAGTTCAGGCTCGCTGTCCAGTAGAACGCTGCAAAAATGTGATATTGATCCTAAATGGGTTGTAAGGCGCGTGGCAGCACTTATAATGCTGAATATCTGAAAGGATTTGTCATTTTATCCCTAGCTCAATCCATAGATGGAGGTAACAAATGAGCGTATTAGTAGGCCGTCCGGCCCCTGACTTTACCGCTGCGGCCGTTCTGGGTTCCGGCGAAATCGTTGACAGCTTTAACCTGACTGCAGCCATCAAGGGCAAGCCTGCCGTAGTCTTTTTCTATCCTCTGGACTTCACCTTCGTGTGCCCATCTGAGCTGATCGCCTTTGATCACCGCATGGATGAGTTCAAGAAGCGCGGTGTGGAAGTGATCGGTGTATCCATCGACTCTCAATTCACCCATAACGCCTGGCGTAACACCCCGGTAGAAAAGGGCGGTATCGGCCAGGTGCAATACACCCTGGTTGCCGATGTTAAGCACGACATCTGCAAAGCTTACGATGTTGAGCATCCAGAAGCCGGTGTGGCCTTCCGCGGTTCTTTCCTGATCGACAAGAACGGCATGGTACGTCACCAGGTAGTGAACGATCTGCCACTGGGTCGTAACGTTGACGAAATGCTGCGTATGGTTGACGCGCTGCAGTTCCATGAAGAGCACGGCGAAGTGTGCCCAGCCGGTTGGGTAAAAGGCAAGAAAGGCATGAGCGCCAGCCCAGATGGCGTTGCGGCTTACCTGGCCGAGAATGCTGAAGAGCTGTAATAGCCCGTCGAGCATAAAAAAAGCCGCCCAATGGGCGGCTTTTTTTATGTCTTCTATCAAGTGTCGCTGCTGTCTTCGTCTTCGGCACTCTCGTCGGTATTGTCGTCGACGAGCGGAGCAGCCAGAGGCCAGCCGCCCAGCGCCTTCCAGCGGTTCACTATATAGCAGAACAGCTCGGCGGTGCGCTCGGTATCGTACAGGGCGCTGTGGGCCTCGCGGTTATCGAACGGAATGCCCGCCATCTGGCAGGCCCTGGCCAGCACTGTGTGCCCCAGGGCCAGGCCCGACAGGCAGGCGGTATCGAAAGTGGCAAAGGGATGAAACGGCGAGCGCTTGATGTCGTTGCGTTCTATGGCCTTACTGACAAAACCATGATCGAAAGCGGCGTTGTGGGCCACGATAATGGATCGATGGCAATCTGCGGCCTTCTGGGCTTTTTTGACCGTCTTGAAGATTTCCAGCAGGGCTTCTTTCTCGCTGACGGCGCCACGCAATGGATTGGTGGGATCTATGCCGTTAAAGGCCAGGGCCGCGGGCTCCAGGTTGGCACCTTCGAAGGGTTCGATATGGAAGTGCAGGGTGTGATCCAGCACCAGGTTACCTTCGGCATCCATTTTCAGCAGGGTGACGGCAATTTCCAGCAAGGCGTCGGTCTGGGCGTTGAAACCCGCGGTTTCCACGTCTATGACAACCGGGAAATAGCCCCGGAAGCGGTACTTGAGCAGGTTGGCCTTGTTAGCGTCGGTCATCGGAAATCCAGGGAAATGAACAAGGGCGCTATTATGCTAAATGCCATCGGGCCTGTCATGTCCGATTGCTGTAAAACTGAGCTAAAGAACCCAAGTAAATGGCCGATACCACAGAAGTAACCCGGAATGGATGAGAATGGCTATGTGGCGAAAACTTCTTTTGTTGTCTTCTTTGCTGATGCCCGCCATGGCAAGCGCGGAATTACGCCACTATGTGGCTAACCTGGATGAATCCCAATGGCGTCTGAGTGCTGCCAGCCCCATCATGTGCCGCCTGGAACATGATATTCCGGCCTATGGCAAGGCGGTGTTCACCAGTCAGGCCAGCAAGGAGCTGAACCTGGCCTTCAGCCTCGATATGTGGTCCAAACCCGATGCCGCCACCAAGGCCACCTTGATGAGCAGGGCACCGGCCTGGCGTCCCGGGGTGAATTCCCACCCCATTACCGAGCTAAGGTACCAGAAGTACTTCAGTGGCGAGGTGCCAAAGAAGGCGGCCTGGTCGATGCTGACCGAACTGGAGCGGGGCATGGAACCCACCTTTTATTATGCCGATTGGTACAATAACGAAAGCAAGGTGGCGGTGGGCCTGTCTTCCGCCAACTTCAAGCGCAAGTACAATGAATTCAAGGCGTGTCTGGCAAACCTCTTGCCCTACAGCTTTGAAGACATTTCCTTTACCGTGCTCAACTTCGAGTCCGGTGGCAGCGAACTGAGTCGCTTTTCCAAACAGCAACTGTCACGTATTCAGGAATACCTGAGTTATGACCCCGAAGTGCAACTGGTGCTGATTGATGCCTACACCGACAGCTACGGTGGTCGCACGGTCAACAAGAAGGTCAGTGATCAGCGGGCCGACAGTATCAAGAGCTATTTCCTGGAAAAAGGCATTCCCGATGACAGGATCATGACCATGGGCCACGGCGAAAGCCGTCACGTGGCATCCAACGACTCGGTGGATGAGCGGGCCCGTAACCGCCGCGTTGTCATCCGCATCAGTAAGCCCATGTAATACAGAGATAAATTTAAAAAGCACCGCCATTGAGCGGTGCTTTTTTTTTTGAGTGCAGTGTCTGTCCCGGAGGATAAGGTCGGGTGGCAAAGGTTGTGACGACAGTGAAAATCGACAGATAAAAAAATGCCCGCTTGGTTTCAAGCGGGCAGCAAAAATAATGCATTGCAATCAACAAATTGAAGGAAGGAAGTCAAGCATAAGAACCAGGGATAGAACCGACGTCATGGACACCGGTTCAGGTGTTCTTGTTTTCAATACCCGTTGGGTGGGCACTTCCTGAAAACGCGCTCATTTTAGCCTTGACCATCTTATCGGACAAACTAGAAAAATTGCCTTAATCCATTAGTAAAACTAATCAGATAAACTGGCTAATGGCTCATTGCGCCTAGTTGTTCGGCATGTTGTGGTGTTTTACTCAGTTATTCGGCATAAAAAATCATATCTTGAATGGCGCCGTTCCTAAAACGGGCGTTTGCCTTTTTTATGTGCTGTTCTGTCCGAGAGCCGGCTTAAGGTGGCCTTTTACCTGGGGAGAAGGCCGATGACCCCGAGCCCATCTGCATAATTCAATATGACTGGCAAGGGGGCGCAGGCCATTTTGCTGCTTTTATTTCTTTGCATGGGGGGCTGTACCTGCCATTCACAATCTGGCGGCGGATCGGTATAGTAGGGCTCAATTTTGTATGTCCGGAAAATGGTTTTGCCCGTGTTTAACTGGCCAATTTCAGTCTATTACGAAGATACAGACGCAGGTGGCGTGGTGTATCACTCCAATTATCTCAATTTTTTTGAACGGGCCCGCACCGAATGGCTGAGATCCCTGGGGATCAGTCAAACCGCGTTATTGCAGGATGACATTGCCTTTGTGGTACGGCGTGCGGAGCTGGATTTTCGTAAGGCCGCGAAATTTGAGCAGAACCTTATGGTGCAAACCAGGGTCATAGAGTTGAAAAAGGCGTCGCTGGTGTTTCATCAGCGACTGGTTGATGGTGATGATGTTTGTTACTGCGAAGGCACCATTTTGGTGGCCTGCGTGGCCTTATCGAAAATGCGTCCCCATGCCATTCCCCCATTCATAGCGCAGGAGTTTACCCAAGGTGCAAGCTGATATTTCTTTTATAGGGTTGTTTCTTCAGGCCAGTGTGCTGGTTAAATTGGTGATGCTGGCCTTGCTCGGCTTATCCGTGATGTCCTGGGCCGTCATATTGCAGCGCCGTGCGCTGCTGAGCTCCGCCCGAGCCAAGTCACTCAAGTTTGAAGACAAGTTCTGGTCCGGTGTTGACCTCAACCGTCTGTATCAGGAACTGTCGGCCCGTACCGAGCACAACTCGGGTATGGAAGCCATGTTTGTGGCCGGTTTCAAGGAGTATTCGCGCCTGTCTCGTCTGAGCGGCAAGGTGCCCGGCGCCGTGATGGACGGCAGCTACCGTGCCATGCGTGTGACCCTGTCCCGTGAGCTGGAAAAGCTGGAAACCCATTTGCCCTTGTTGGCGACCATAGGTTCCACCAGTCCCTATATCGGCCTGTTCGGCACAGTGTGGGGGATCATGAACTCCTTTATCGCCCTGGGTGCGGTGGAAAACGCCACCCTGGCCATGGTGGCACCCGGTATCGCGGAGGCTTTGATTGCTACCGCCATGGGTCTGTTTGCTGCTATTCCTGCGGTTATTGCCTATAACCGCTTCTCGACCCAGGTGGAGAAAATTGAGGGCAGCTACGCCAACTTTATGGAAGAGTTTTCCAGCATTTTGCACCGTCAGGCCTACAGCGAGAAGGAATCGGCATGATGCAGGGCTACCAGCGCAAGCGGCGCCGCCCCGTGGCCGAGATTAACGTGGTGCCTTACATAGACGTGATGTTGGTGTTGCTGATCATCTTTATGGTGACAGCCCCCATAGTCACCCAGGGCGTCAAGGTGGACTTGCCCACAGCCAGTGCCGAACCATTGCCATCCGACAGCAAGCCGCCGGTTATCGCTTCCATCGATGCCGAGGGCAACTATTACCTGGATGTGGGCAGTACCAGCAATCACGAGGTACTGGATCTGGAAGATTTGGCTGAGCGGGTCGCTGCCATACTCCAGCTTGAACCAGAGCGTCCTGTGGTGGTCAAGGGCGATCGCAGCATTCCCTACGAGAAGGTGATCCAGTTGATGACCACGCTTCAGGGCGCCGGTGTGCCTTCCGTGGGCTTGATGACAGACTCACCCAAAGAGAAATAAGGTGTGGCAGTGAATTCAGACTTTAAGCTTCCACTTATCATTTCAGCTGCAATTCATGGCGGCGTGATACTTATCCTGGCGCTGGGCATAGACTTCCAGCACACACCGCCGCCAATGCCGGCGGCCAGTGCGCCTGCGGTGCAGGCTGTGGTCATAGACTCTGGCAAGGTGGCGGCGCGGGTGGAAGAGCTCAAGCAGAAAAAACGCGACGAGGAAAGGCGTGAGCGTGCCCGTCAGGAAGAGTTGGAGCGCAAGGCCGATGAAGCCAAGCGCGCCCGCGAGCTGGAGCAGGAGCGGATCCGCAAGCTGGAAGCCGAGCGCAAGCAGAAAGAAATTGAAACCCAGAAGGCCGCCGACGCTGCCAAGGCTGCCAAGCTGAAGGAACAGCAGGAAAAGGAAAAGGCCCAAAAGGCCGAAGCCGATCGCAAGCAAAAGGAAAAGGAGCGTCAGGCCGAAGAGGAAGCCGCCAAGAAAGCCGCCGACAAGCGCAAGGCGGAGGAAGAGGCTGCACGCAAGGCCGAGGAAGAGCGTAAGCGTAAGGAAGCCGAGCGCAAGGCCAAGGAAGAAGCCGAGCGTAAACGCAAGGCCGAGGAAGAAGCCAAACGCAAGGCGGCCGAGGAAGCCAAGCGCCGCGAGCAGGAACTGGCCGACATGATGGCGTCCGAGCAGGACACCATCAGTGCCGCCAAGAACCAGCAGGTGATGTCTGAACTGAGCCGTTATCAGGCGATGATCGCCAGCACGCTGCAGCGCAACGTACAGAAAGAAGACAGCATGCGTGGCAAGAGCTGCGAGATGGTGGTGAAACTGGCCAAAGACGGTTTTGTGATCAGCAGCCGCGTCAAGCAGGGCGACGCCCAGGTTTGCCGTGCCACCCAGGCCGCCATTCAGAGGCTGCAACGCTTGCCCGTATCACCTCAGGCCGAGGTGTACGAAAAGATGAAAGAACTGAACATTATTTACAAACCCGAGTTCAATTAAGGGAGCTACATGAAACTTTTGCTTAAATGCGCACTGTTGCTCGCGGCAGTGCTGAGCGTGCCGGCCCGGGCGGCGCTGGACATAGTGATCACCGACGGTATCGACGCGGCCCGTCCCATCGCCGTCATGCCCTTTGTTTGGCAGGGCACAGGCCCCGTGCCGTCACAGATTTCCGATGTGGTCGCTTCGGATCTGACCCGCAGCGGCACCTTCAAGCCGCTGGATGAACTCAATCTGCCACAGCGTGGTTTGGCTTCGGTGAAGCAGTTCACCGCCAAGGCCTGGAGTGGCATGAATGCCGAGGCGCTGGTGGTGGGTGCCATCAAGCCCTTTGGCCCGGACCAGTATATGGTGACCTTTGATCTTATCGATCTGGTCAAGGCCCAGGTGCCCGGTAATGGCCCCCGCGCCATGGAAGAATTGCTGCTCGACAGCCGTGAGACTGTCATCAGTGCCGCCCAATTCCGCCAATATGGCCACAGGATCAGTGACATAGTTTATGAGAAGCTCACAGGGATCCGCGGTGCCTTCCTGACCCGCATCGCCTACGTGGTGGTCAATCACAATGAGAAACTGCCCTATAAACTGATGGTTGCCGATTATGACGGCTATAACGAGGTTATGTTGCTGCGCTCCCCCGAGCCCTTGATGTCACCTTCCTGGTCTCCCGATGGTCGTCGTCTGGCCTATGTCAGCTTCGAGAACAAGAAGGCCGAAATCTATGTGCAGGACATTTACAGCCAGAACCGGACTTTGGTCAGCAGTTTCCCCGGTATCAACGGCGCTCCGTCCTTTTCTCCCGATGGCAAGACCCTGGCGGTGACCCTGTCCAAGGACGGCAATTCGGAAATTTACACTATTAATATCGATACCAAGGCCATCAAGCGCGTGACCAACCATTACGCCATTGATACCGAGCCTTCCTGGTTCCCCGATGGTCGCTCGCTGCTGTTCACTTCAGAGCGGGGTGGTCGTCCACAGCTCTATAGCGTAGAGTTGGCATCAGGCAAAATAGGCCGCCTGACTTTTGAAGGCGAATGGAACCTGGGTGGTTCCATCACCCCCGATGGCAACAGCCTGGTGTTTGTCAACCGTACCAACGGTAAATTCAATATAGCCCGGATGGATTTGGAAACCCGCTTTATGCAGGTGCTGACCTCCACCCGTCTGGACGAATCTCCCAGTGTGGCGCCCAATGGCACCATGGTGATCTATGGCACCACACACCAGGGCCGGCAGGTGCTCGCTGCCGTGTCCACAGATGGACGCTTCAAGGCAAGATTGCCGGTGGGGCAGGGTGACGTGAAATCACCCGCTTGGTCACCGTTTCTGTAACAGTTATCAAAGAAGGATTATTTAATGGAACTCAACAAATTGCTCAAAACTATGCTGATTGTGGTACCGGCCCTGGCGCTGGGTGCCTGTAGTTCGACCGATTCAGCCACAGACGCTACCGGCGGCAGCGGCTCCATGGGTGGCAGCGACAGCAGCATGACGGGTGGCGTTGAAACCGGCGGTGTGTCAACCATACTGTCCCCCGAAGAGCAGCAGCGTCAGATGGCAGAACAAATGCGCCGTGAGAATATTATTTACTTCGATTTTGACCGCAGCGAAGTGCAGGGTGAATACGTGGACATACTCAATGCCCACGGTAACTACCTGCTGGAACACCCCAGCGTGCGCGTGCTGATCGAAGGTCATTCCGATGAGCGCGGTACTCCCGAGTACAACATTGCCCTGGGTGAGCGCCGTGCCAAGGCCGTGGCCAAGTATCTGCAGGCCATGGGCGTGCAACCCGGCCAAATCAGCATAGTGAGCTATGGTGAAGAGAAGCCACAGGACATGTCACGCAGTGATGACGGCTTTGCCAAGAACCGCCGTGCGGTACTGGTTTACTGAGGATAACCCCAAGAGACAGGATTGAGATTGATGAATAAAAGCGTATTGGCAATGGCGTTGTTGCTGGCCGGCACTGCAGTGCAGGCGGCTCCCGCGCCGGTGGAAGATCTGGGTGGCGGCAGTCTGGACGAGCGTATTGCCCGTTTGGAGCGTGTGGTCAAGGCCAAGCAGCAGACGGAATTGGATCTGCTGCGCCGGGTGGACACCCTGCAACAGGAAGTGCTGGATCTGCGCGGTTTGACCGAACAGCAGAACTACCAGATCAATCAGATGCTGCAGCGTCAGCGTCAACTCTATGATGAGATTGCCAATCTGTCGGCCCAGCCGGCCCAGGCCAGCAGCAGTGTTGCGGCGACGCCGGAGGCCTCGGCCCCGGACGCCAGCCTGGACGAGACGGCACTCTATGAGCGGGCGGTCAATCTGGTGCTCAAGGAGCGCCAGTATGACGAGGCCACCGATGCCTTCCGGGGTTTCATCAAGCAATATCCTGACTCCACCTATGCTGCGAATGCCAACTACTGGCTTGGACAGTTGCTCTATAATAAGAACCAACTGGATGAAGCCAAGCAGGCGTTCACCGCTGTGGTCAATCGTTTTACCGATTCCGGTAAGCGGGGCGACAGCATGGTCAAGCTGGGTCTGATTGCCGAAAAATCCGGCGATAAAGCCGGCGCCAAAAATTGGTATCAGAAGGTACTGAAAGAGTACGCAAACAGCGCCGCGGCGCGGATTGCACAGCAGCAGCTAAGTGCTTTAAAAGGTTAATTAACTAAAAAACATACTCTTAGTTTGTTTTTCATGCAGACGGCAAAAAATAGGGAATTTGCGCTTGCATGCAAAGATGAAAAAGGTATTATAGGCGCCCTCGGAGCGGCTCAGGCCGTGACGGGGGCAAATTGAATGGGTCGTTAGCTCAGTCGGTAGAGCAGTTGGCTTTTAACCAATTGGTCGAAGGTTCGAATCCTTCACGACCCACCACTTCAACTTGTCCGTTTATCCGCGGGTCGTTAGCTCAGTCGGTAGAGCAGTTGGCTTTTAACCAATTGGTCGAAGGTTCGAATCCTTCACGACCCACCACTCCAAGTGTTGTTCCGGATAAACCATTGCCTAATGGGTCGTTAGCTCAGTCGGTAGAGCAGTTGGCTTTTAACCAATTGGTCGAAGGTTCGAATCCTTCACGACCCACCACTTTTGGTGGGGCAGGCAAACACAATATGGGTCGTTAGCTCAGTCGGTAGAGCAGTTGGCTTTTAACCAATTGGTCGAAGGTTCGAATCCTTCACGACCCACCACTCTTTCAAGAGTGCACATTCCGCGGTACCTCAGATGGGTCGTTAGCTCAGTCGGTAGAGCAGTTGGCTTTTAACCAATTGGTCGAAGGTTCGAATCCTTCACGACCCACCATCATCGCCGGAACACAATACGGGTCGTTAGCTCAGTCGGTAGAGCAGTTGGCTTTTAACCAATTGGTCGAAGGTTCGAATCCTTCACGACCCACCACCCTTGCGCCGGGGTACAGGCCAAATCTTTTGCGGGTCGTTAGCTCAGTCGGTAGAGCAGTTGGCTTTTAACCAATTGGTCGAAGGTTCGAATCCTTCACGACCCACCACTCTTTCAAGAGTGCACATTCCGCGGTACCTCAGATGGGTCGTTAGCTCAGTCGGTAGAGCAGTTGGCTTTTAACCAATTGGTCGAAGGTTCGAATCCTTCACGACCCACCATCATTTCTGCTTCCACAAGCTGCTGTTTTCTACTTTGGTCTCATAGACCTATTGCTAATATAACCCTGCTGTTTATTTGTTCATATTGCTGTTGACCAATAATAAAAATCAGGGAGCAAGCTCAATGAAACAAGCACCAGTATCAATCGCACTGGCAGCAGCACTTATGACGCTGGCCGGTGGCGCCAACGCCGAAGCGGGCAAAACCGACTTTAAGTTTGGCGGTTACATTAAAGCTGATGTGATGTTCAGTGATTACAGCAATGGCGCACCGGATTCGGGATATTTATCCCGACAGTTTTATGTGCCAGGCACTATCTATGGCAAGGCCGGCAACGGCGAGCAGGTGGTGGATTTCCATGCCCGTGAAAGCCGTTTTAACTTTAAAACCACCACGGATCTGGATGGTCATACTCTGAGTGGGTTTATTGAACTGGACTTTATGACCCATACCGATGGTGACGAGCGGGTCAGCAACAGCTATTCCCCCAGGATCCGCCATGCCTTTGTCAGTTACGATAACTGGACCATGGGTCAAACCTGGACCACCTTCCAGAACCCGGGCGCTCTGCCGGAAAACCTCGATTTCGTCGGTGCCGCCGATGGCACGCCCTTCGTGCGTCAGACTCTGCTGCGCTATACCGACGGCGGATTCCAGTTTGCGATAGAAAACCCTGAAACGACGGTCAGCGGCTCCGAAGTGAAGGAAAATGGCAGCCTTGTAGGCTATGCCAGCGGTAAAGACAGGATTGTCGGTGGTTCTGGCATGCTCCCCGATATGGTTGCCCGCTATAACTTCAAAACAGAGGGCGGCGCCTCATTTTCCGTGGCGGCGATTGGTCGGCAGTTGACCCTTGAAAAGCTCAACATCGATGACACTGTGCTGGGCTACGGAGCCAGCTTCTCAGGTGTTATTCCTGTGGGACAGGATGATATTCGCTTCACCGCAACCTGGGGTGAGGGCCTGGGACGTTATCTGGGGCTCAATTTTGCCAATGCCGCCATGATAGATGCTGATGGTAATCTCGATACCATCGGCTCTTACGGCGGCTTCATTTCATATCGCCATTGGTGGAATGACAAGTGGCGCTCCAGTTTCACTGTTTCCGGCATGTCGGTCGATAACGATGTCGATATTACCGGCAGCAACATCAACAAGGATGCCTATTCGGGCTACGTCAACCTGTTGTATTCCCCAAGCAAGCCGCTGACCTTCGGTGTGGAATACATGTATGCCACCAACAGCAAGGAAAATGGCGACGACGGTGATTTGAACCGGGTGATTTTCTCGGCCAAGTACGTGCTTTAACACGCGGGTTGGAGATTAAAAAACGAAGCTTAGGCTTCGTTTTTTTTGTCTAATTATCGGGGTAGCGGCGGCGTACCTCCTGGCACAGGTCGAAATTGTCCAGCAGCACCTGCACCAGTGACGGATCAAATTTTTTGCCGCTCTGCTCCAACAGATAGGCGCGGATCTTGGCCGCGGGCCAGGGGGTCTTATAACTGCGTTTGGAGCCCAGGGCGTCAAACACATCCACCAGGGCCATAATTCTCGCCTCCATTGGGATATCCTTGCCCTTGAGGCCTTCGGGATAACCGCTGCCATCCCAGCATTCATGGTGGTAGCGGGCCAGGGTGGCCCCCATGCGGGCAATGGGCAGGGAGGAGCGTGACAGCAAGGAGCCACCCACGGTGGCATGACTTTGCATTATGGCCCACTCATCGGGATCCAGCGGACCGGGCTTGTGCAAAATCGCTTCGGGGGTGGTGACCTTGCCGATATCGTGCAGTGGCGCGGCAATCTTGATGGCATGGACGAAGGAGGGCGGCAGCCCCAGTTTTTCGGCTATGAGTTCGCACAGCAGGGATACCCGTTTGACGTGGGAGCCGGTCTCCTTGCTCCTGGCCTCAATGGCGTCCCCCACTATGTACATCAGTTCATGCTGGGTCTGCTCCTGTTGGGCATGGGTGACCAGGCTTTCCAGCACCAGGGCCAGGTTGTTGGCGAACAGCTCCGCCAGGGAGGAATTGAAACCCTCACTGTGTTCGTTGTACTCGATGTACAGCACAGAGGAGGTGTCTTGACTGGTGGCAAACACCCCGACAAAGATGCCGTTTTCATTGCTACTCTTGCCGTTGCGAAAGGCGTTATCGATTCTGTTTCTGACTGTTTGAGGCAGATCGGCGCCATTGCTGTCGGTATCGAACCGACCACAACTTGCCAGGGCCACCTCCTGCTCTTCCTGATAGAAGTTTTTCTCCCGCCGTACTATGTAGAGTGCCGAGCTGTCCATGTCCATCAGGGACAACAGATTGGCCAGCGCTGCGCTGGCAAACTTACTCAGGTCACGGATTTTCAGTATGTCGGTGGAGCATTCAATCAGGCGTCTGAACGCCTCCAGGCTGCGCTGTATGGTAACTATGTCACGGTAGCCCCGGATAGCCGTATACACAGCTGTGACCAGCTTCTGGGCGGTCAGCTCGGTCTTGGTTTTATAGTCATTGATGTCGTAGCGGGTGATCACCTGATCCTCAGGTGCCAACCCCGCCTGTCCGGTTCTGAGGATCAGGCGTATGGTGCTGTTTTTCAGCTCGTTTCGGATCCAGTCCACCAAGGTCAGGCCGGCGTCGTCCTGCTCCATCACCACATCGATAAAGGCCATGGCAAATTCGGTGTCGCCGCCAAGCAATTCCCTGGCTTCGGCCGCCGACATGGCCGAGTGCAGCTGCAAGGGTCTGCCGAGCACCTGCTTGCGGGCCAGTACCAGGCGTGAGATCTGATGAATGGCGATTTCATCATCCACTATCAAAATATGCCAGGTTTGTTCCCGGGATGCTGTGGCTTCCGGCATTTGCTTGGTGTTGAAATTGGTTTTGAACTTCACTGCAGACACTCCAATCAGGTTCCGACGGCACGCTCTGGCTCGCCTGTCATGGCAAGATCAGCAAAGCTGTAACTGAGGCCAAAGCCGGGGGCATCATCGAGCAACCTCACCCGTCCCTTGAGCTGTTGATTGACCAGATTGAACACAATTGACATGCCCAGCCCCACGCCGCCCTTGTGTCTGGCCGTGGTGTAAAAGGGTTCGAACAGGTGCTTTTTGCTTTCGCTGGTCAGGCCGCAGCCATTGTCGCGGTAAATGATTTCGTACAGGCCATCGGGACTGCGCCGGCCCTGGATGCTGATCCTGTGGGGACCCGGGCCATTGAAGCCATGCTGGACGCTGTTGCTGACAAGGTTGGTGAGGATCTGGGCGTGGGTCCCGGCGATTGTTTCCAGATGCCAATCCTCGGGAATATCGAGCTCCAGCTCGGCCTGAACCGGCTTCAACAAAGGCTTGAGGGTTAGTAAGGCCTGTTGGTAATAACTGGCGATATCCAGCAGACTGCGCTCGCTGGAATGCTGATCGGCGGCGGTGCGGCGGAAACTTTGCACCAGTTCCACCGCCCGCTCCAGATTGAGCCGCAGCAGCGGCATGGCTTCCCGGGACAGAAGCAGGAAATCGCTCAGATCCTGCTCGCTCAGTTCCTGGCTGGCAAACTGCCTGGCCAGATTTTCCAGCTGCTCTTCCAGCAGGCTCTGGGTGGTGATAGCCACCCCAAGGGGGGTATTGACCTCATGTGCCAGCCCGGCCACCAGATTACCCAGGGCGGCCATTTTTTCCGACTCGATCAGATGATGTTGAATTTCTTTCAGCTCTTCGGTGGCCTGAGCCAGATGGGCGGTACGTTCGCGGATAAGCTTTTGCAGCTGCTGCTGGGCATTGAGGGCCTTTTCTTCCTGGTCAACCCGCTCCATTTCGGCCTCGATTCGGCCGGAGAAGAGTTTGAACAGCGCCAGGGTCTTTTGCTCATCTTCTATGGGCTGGTGATACATGGCGACTATGATGCCCATAACAGTGCCGTCGAGACTGTGCAAGGGCGTGCCTATGTAGCCTTGCACCTTCATCTCCTGCAGCAGGGTATCCGCCGGGTAGGCGGCACAGACATCGCTTGGGTAACAGCAAATGCTGTCATCTGCGGCATTGGCGCAGGGGGTACCCTGCAGGCTGTAGCTGATGTTGTCCACCAGGGAGTCACCCGCCGCCAGCGCCAGGGTATGGGCGCAGTTATTGACCCGGTCGATACGGGCCACCAGGGTAAAATCAGCCTTGACCGCCTGGTGCAGGGCCTGGGTAATGGTATTGAAAAACGCCTGACCGCGGGTGTTGGAGACGTTTTCAATAATGGTTTTCAACAGTGTTTCCATTGATGCATTCCAATGGTGACGACACAGTTAAAGCATAGACCAAGGCGTTGTGAACGCCGGATACAAAAAGGCCTGCGCGGGGCAGGCCAATCCAGAATTCAGGCAGGCTCAGAGCAGCTGATTGCTCATGACATAGGCTTCGAAATCGGTGCAGCCGCCAACGTGCTGATCGTTGAGAAAAATCTGCGGTACTGTCGCCACGGGTTTACCTATGGTCTTAGACAGATCTTCCTTGCTGATCCCTTCCTCATACATGTCCACATAACGGAATTTGAAGTCGTCACGCTTTTCGGTCAACTGCTCGGACAGTTGCACGGCGCGGACACAATAGGGACAGCCGGGGCGGCCAAAAATGACTACGTTCATGTCAGCTCCTCAAATAAATGTGCGCAATTTATACCACAGCCGCAGCGCAATTGATATTCACCCGGTAAAACGTGCGGCGCTGCTGTAGTGGCCCTGATAGTCGAAGAACTTGCGCACCAGCTCCCAGCCGTATTTGTTTTTTTTCAGCAGCAACAGATCGGGACTGCGAAAAAGCGCCCTGGCCGCCACCAGTTCCTCCGGGCGGCTGAACCTGGGCATGGCGGTGCCGGGCGCGCGGCTGTGTGGCAGGATAAACAGGGCATAGAGGGCGCGCCTCTGGGCGGCGGTGCTCATATGGAATTTCTCTTTGAAAGGGTTGCCATCCACGTCGCTGTAAATCACTTCCAGCACCTCATCGTTTGCCTGCAGCTGCATATCGCTGACCTTGAACAGGTGATGGTGCCTGTGGCCGAGCACGGCTTTCAGGTGTTTGTCCGGGTCCACCAAGGCCGAGCGGCATTGCTGGCATTCCCGGGCCGCCACATCGTTTTCGGCGCCGCAGTCGGGACAGATGCGGGCACGGAAGCGGAAGCTGCACTGCCGCGGTGGCTCAACACTTACCATTCCCTGGCAGCGGCGGCCGTAGTGTTCGACTATGTCGCCGTCGCCATCCAGTTTGCCCCAGAAGGTGTTGGCAAAGCCGCACTCGGGGCAGGGCACCTGTACAGGAACGCTGCGACTGTCGGGCCTGGGTTTGCCCACCTCGGGATAAAAGAGGCTGTAGCCATTGGCGGCGTAATCTATGATAAGGCAGTCATTTTTGCCCTCGGCGATGCGCAGGCCGCGGCCCACCATTTGCTGGAACAGGCTGACCGAGGCCGTGGGGCGGAGGATGGCAATCAAGTCCACGTGCGGCGCATCAAACCCCGTGGTCAGCACGGCCACATTGACCAGAAACTTAAGCTGCCGGGCCTTGAAGGCGCTGATGAGTTGGTCGCGTTCCTTGCCGTCGGTGTCGGCGGTTATGAGGGCCGCGCTCTCACCCTCAAGCAAGGTGAGGATTTCTTCACCGTGGCGCACCGAGGCGGCAAAGATAATCACCCCGGCGCGGCTGCGGCCAAGGTCGATAAGCTGTTTGATGATTGCCGTGGTGGCGCGGCCGCTGCTGTCCAATATGTGTTCCACCTCGGCGCCGGCGTAATCGCCGCCTTCGCCGGGTGTCAGGGCGCTGAAATCATACTGGGCCGCAAGGCCATCGAGGAGCAGGGGCGGACTGAGAAAACCCTGTTTTATCAGGGGCCGCATCGGCAATTCGAAGATGCAGCGCTCGAAGCTCGGATCTTTGTCATTGCCCACCTTGCCATGCACGTGCCAGCGATAAATAAAGCCCGAGCCAAGGCGATAGGGAGTCGCGGTCAGACCCAGCAGCAAGAGGTCGGGATTGCACTGTTTCAGTTGGCTCAGCAACTGCTGATATTGGCTGTCCTTGTCGACACTCACCCTGTGGCACTCGTCTATGATGACCAGGGAAAAGGGCGTGTCGAAAGCCTTGGGATTGCGGGCCGCCGACTGCACCGAGGCCACCACAGTCTTGTCGTTGGCCTGTTTTTGCCCAAGACCGGCGGAGAAGATCCCCGGCGCATCGGTGAGCACAGACACCTTGTCGGCATTCTGGGCCACCAACTCCTTTACATGGGTCAGTACCAGCACCCGGCCGCGGGCAAGCCGCGCCAGCTCGGCGATCACCAGACTCTTGCCGGCCCCGGTGGGCAGCACCAACACGGCAGATTCCTTGCTGCTTCGAAAATGGTGCAGCGCCGCATCGACGGCATCTTGCTGATAATTGCGGAGTTTCAATAAACAGTGCCCGGCAGTGGTAAAGGGGCCACAGTGTAGCAGCCGCAGGCTGCTGTCAAAAGACAAGGCCAGTCAAAAGATAAGCGGGGAAATGGAATAACCTGGGTGATTGTAAGTGGGACGGGATGAAGTCACAGGCAGCTACTCGCAGGGGAAAAATTAACTGAACTGACGTAATCATGATTGGCGGAATGCCACAGTCTCTCGTGATAACTCCATTCTACGCATCGCGAATTGGAGCGGTGAAGTAAGATGAAATGATGAAGAGGACTAAGCCAACAATGACAGCGAAACCCATGATTACAGGACTAAAACCGCCCAATAATTTACCCAGGAGATAGCCGCCAGATGTACCTATCAAGCACGATGGCCACAGGCTTGCTCTTCCTTCCGCTGATACGACAGACTTGCATGATGGGCAAATTAGCGGTTTTGTTTCCGATAATGTCATACGCTGCCGGATGATATTAAAAAAAGGCAGCGGTTTTGTGAAGTATGGACACGTTTTGATGGCTCACTCCTTTGAGTTATAACGCTTTGCATAGGGGCGGGTGGCGCCACAAGCCAGTTCTATGGAGTCAGCCTCGGCTGGCGAAGTAACCTTGAGCAATTTGTTATAAGTCCTCAGCCTTATCTAATTTAATTGTAAATAAAGTAATAATGAAACCGGTAACAGCAAGTGCAAATCCAATTTCTTCCAGGTAATAGTCAGCTAAAAAGGTTTTACCCAATATAGCCTGACTTGTTCCTAATAAAAGTAATGGCATGAATAAAAGTAGGCCAGATACCGACGTGCTATTAATTTTAACTGGATTATTACAGTACGGACAGACCTGTGTGCGCCGAGTTAACTGATACCATTTCGGCTTGGTTTTACGCTTTCGGCTACCTAAGTGTTGTGTAGAAATCTTTTCAGCACACCAAGGACATTTTGAACTTAGCACTTGTTCTCCAATGACTTATAATGACCGTGCAAAGCGGTTAGATTGAAGCTTGCTAATATTGGCGACGAAGGGGCACAGCAAGCTTTTAAGTGCCCGACTTTTTAAACGTCTAGTTATAACTATTTTTTATTTTCATCCAATATTATCTCTCTCAATGCCGGACGAACTACTGAAAGTATTAAGACAATGATAATGAGAGCTCCCATAACCAATTTGACCATTTTAAAAAACCATAGTCTCTGCCAAATTTTTTCTGTTTCCTCATTTGTCTTTTTTTGTTTGACGAATTCATCAAAAGCTTTATTCAGGTCACTATGCTTAGTTATCTCTGGGTACTCGATGACTATGCCTATTTTAGCAAGTGAAACACGAGCAAGCTCAGTCTGCTCTTGATTTACATAAAGCATATGATTTTTAACGTCTGCGTAATAAGTAATTTGCTCTTGATCTAACACATCGGCTATCTGAACAGAGTCAACCAAACGCATATCTTGTATCAGAGGTCTAAAAATAGGGCTATCTTCATTTGCCCATTTGATAATGAATATTGCAATAAGCATGCATATGCCTAATATCAATAGCAGTTTGTGTTCTTTTGTAATGAAGTTACTAATTTTATCTCTCCCTGATGCTAACAATACACCCTTGTCTAGTAGAAGTTATAACGCTTTGCTAAGGGGCTGGCGCCACGCGCCAGTCCCACGGAGCCAGCCTCGGCAGGCGGAGTAAACTTGAGCAACTGGTTATAGCTCAATTTGTGCATGTATACGAAAAAACCAATTTTGTATCTAATAGAGCCGCTGCTTGGTTTACAAAATTTGGAATATCAACAATCTGAGAGTCATAGATAGATGTAACTGAAATAAATATGTCTCTGTTAGAGTGAGAAACTTTAGCAGTCTCGATAAAATGTTGAATGACTGGGATGGCTTCATGTGATAATTCAACGACTGCTGTAATTTCTCCAGTTTTAAAGTGCCTACCGAAATTTACGTTTTTGAAAAATGACTTCAAAGAATTTGCTTCACCCTTAGATAGCGAGAGAAAACGAAAGCAGCATTCTAATTTTGTGTGTTCTTCCATGTTTCTCCTACTTCACAAGAGCTATAACGCTGCTGACTGGCCTTGTTAAGTTTCATTTTTTAAATGCCTTTTTGAGCATTTTCTCGATCTCTTTCTGCTCATAATCGGCTACAAGTGCTTTACCTTCTTCAGCAGCAACATCAATCAATGCGTCGTAATCATTAAGCTCATGTCAATTCTGGCATTCGAGCATATCTCCCGAAACATACTCTCTCTCAGTATCACCTTCTAACGGGCAATCACAAAACAAGCACTTCAGTTCAACAGTAAAGCTTTTGTCCTTCATAAATCACCCTTCAAAAATTTTGAGTGAGAGAGTTGCTAAAGCCAATAAGAAACCCAGAACAACAAATAGCCCCTTATGATCTTCAACATAATCAGACGCTTTTTTAAGAGGACCTCTAGAAGCTTTTTGCTCCTCAGATTTTCTTTTAGACCTTGCCGCACCAACACCTTTAGGAGTAATCCTCAAGCTGCCATACTTGCCACCACCCATGGTTGCATGCTCAAGCCATTCGTGTGCCAAGCACTTATCAGTAGCTTTCTCTAACTCGGTGAGCGTATATGAGGTTTTGTTTTGCTCATTTATCTGATCTACAAGTTCTTGATCAACAGATAAAGTAACAAGCTTATAGGTTGAACCTGTCGCTTCCATGTAGTCTATGACGTGATTGAGTATTTTGAACTCTGGCACAGCCTCTCCTTGAAACTTAACCTTTGTATAATGTGCCGGCTCATTTATCACCGCGTGGCAGGCCGGAGGCCTTTCGGCTTCAACTAACGGAATGAAGCAGCTCATTCCGTTACCTTACAGGTACGTTTTCGCCCTCAGACCAGTGAAAAGCGTGCCGGAGAATTTACCGATTATTCCTCGGGTTAGCCGATTTTGTCCACATCAATTTACAAGCAAAGCGTGCTGGCACGCTTTGCACTTTTTAACGGCCTGTTATCTGAATTTGGTTTTCATTGAATACTTTGATTTCTTTCAATAATAGCCACGTTAACCCTATGAAATCGTGCCATCAAATGCAGAAAACCGTGCTTGCGTTTTTGCCATTGGCAATAACAATGCAGAACCTCTGCGATGTAGAGGGAAACCGTGCGGCATTCAGGCTGCAAAGGAGTCGGCAAGCGGCATGGCTACCGCACGGGCTGAAGTGCTTTGCTTCGTCCCTGAACCTTGTTTTATCTCCTTGAATCAGCATCTTGTCAGAGGTTGTTACCGTTGGGCAAGTGGAAAATTAAAGTGCTTCTGAACTTAAACCTGAGGATTCACAATTGCCGGAGTGGAACACCTTTGAACAAGCATTGCCGCACCGGTGAGCGCCCATGGACGCTGATTTTTAAACCAAGAGTCAGCGTGTCACGGGTGAGGCAGTGCGAAAGCCCACGGCAGGTGATTAATTGCATCTGATGCTAGAAACAAGAGATACCCGCCGCTCCGGCGGCAGCAGGTCCTGGGTATCCAGCCGGGGGCGCCCAGCCTGCCTCTGGGCAAGGGTATTAACATCATAAAGTCCATCTGCGGCTTAATCGCTGAGACCTTGCTGTGCAGTAGCCTTGGCTGCCAGTACGCCGGCGGCATGCTTAATGGTCTCGGGCAGGGTGGTGCAGGCGGCTTCTATCATGCCGTCGTCATCCACGCCATCGCGCATCCAATCCCTGAGCCGGGTTTCCAGCAGCATCTGCGCCAGTCCATGGAGTTGCGACCACATCATGATGCACAGGGCGCCCGTGTGGCGACAGTCCGGCAGCAGCGCGTTGATGGACTGGCGCAGGGTCTCGAAAGCTTCCCGTGACATACGGGCGATATCGGGATCCGGGTTGGCTTCAAGGATATCCGACATAAACATCAGCCGGTACATGGCCGAATGCTCCAGGGCAAATTGCAGGTAGCTGCGGCCTACCTCGGTAAGGTTGGTGGTGACGTCATTGCTGTGGCTGCGCTGCCGATGTGCCAGTTCTCGGAAACCCTCGCTGGCCACGGCAGAGAGCAGGGCTCGGCGGTCGGTGAAATGGCGGTAGGGGGCGCTGTGGGATACCCCAGCCCGGGCGGCCACGCCCCGCAGGCTGAGGGCATCGGGTCCTTCGCTCGTCAGTATTTCGCCGGCGGCCTGTACCAGGGCGGCACGCAGATCGCCGTGGTGGTATTGGGTTTTCTTGTCTTTTTTGTCTTTCTTGTCTCGTACAGTGTCTCGTTCAGTGTCTCGTTCAGTATTTTTAGTCATGGTTCCAATTCATGTTGACAGTGACAACATTCGCATGGTCTCATGTTGTCACTGTCAACATCAAGCGTTTTGTCGAGGAAGCTTATGAGTACCACTTATTCCAATACCCCCGAGGGTGGGACCAATCTGACCACGTCCGTGAAGGGCCGCGCCCTTTGGGCCGGATTGGCGCTGGCACTCGGGGTGCCGACGCTGCTGGCCCTTTACAGCCCCAAGAGCTGGTTTCCGGGCGCCGGGCAGACTGTCAGCGTCGCCATTGGCGAGCTGTGTTTTTGGCTGTTGGCCGCGGCATTGCTGTTGACGGTGCGCTTCGGTGAGCGCTCACCCTGGTCGAGCATGGGCCTGAGCAAGCCGCGTTGGGCCGGCCTTGGCTGGGGTTTTGTCGCCGGGCTGGCGCTGTTGCTCCTCTATCCCCTGATACAGGGCTTGCTGAAGGCTGTGGGACTGGATCCTTCGCAGATGAACAGCCTGGATCTCAAGACGCTGCCGCCCTGGATGGTGATAGGCATGGCCCTCAGAGCCGGGATAGTGGAGGAAGTCCTGTTTCGCGGATATCTGCTGGAACGGCTGGGAACCTTATTTGGCCAAAGGCAATTGGGGGCGCTGTTGTCGCTGATCTTCTTTGTGGCCGTGCATGCCAGGAGCTGGTCTGCGGGACATTTGATTTTTGTGGCCATAGCCGGCGCCTTGTTGACCGGGCTCTATCTGTGGCGACGGGATCTGTGGACCAATATTCTGGCCCACACCCTGACCGATGGCGTGGGCCTGTTGGCACTGCGCTTTGCCCCGGCCTAATTCCACAGGCGATTAGTGCGAGGAGAATTGATTGAACCTGTCTTCGGCTTCCTGGAACAGCTTTTTGACCTTGACCACATCCCAGGGCTGTTCCTGATGGGTTTCGGGATCCCACTCGCTCCTGGGCTGTTCGGGAGCAAAGAAATCGCCGCCATAGACATGCAGGGCACAGGTCATCTTGCCTATGGGATTGAGTACCGAATGAATGGCATCGCTGCCGAGCACTGTGACATCGCCGGCGCCCAGAGAAGCTGCGCCGCTGGTCTCTATGCTGCCGGGGGTTCTGCGCCAAAAGATATTGTCCTCCCGGCCGCTGTAGATGCCGACCACGGAAAACATCTGGTGATTGTGGGGCATCAGGCTCATGCAGGGGGCCCAGACAAAGTGGATGATGGTGAGTTCGGCCGAGCGGTACAGTGGCACTATGCCCGCATGCTGAGGTTCGCCGAAGGCGGCAAACACGCCCTGGGGGCTGGCCACGGCGTTTAGCATCAGGTCACGCAGGGCATCGGCGCCGTCTTTTCTGGCACTGATACAGTCCTGGATAAAAGCGTCTTTATCAAACATGTTTTCCCCCGTGCCGTTTGGCCCTCGCTTGTGCGGGCGTCATGGCGGATTTCATGCCCGGGTGGCACCTTTAGAGTATATACCTGCTAAAACCATTGGGCTGAAGCATTCTTGCCGCCAAGGTGAGGCTTCAGTGCTTCGATAATAAACCGCGAAAAAACAAAGGCCAGACTGAGTCTGGCCTTTATTGATGGGCTGAGATCAGGTTCAGGCTCGCATGGCCTTGTCGCCACGGGCAAGGCCCACCACGCCGGATCGGGACACTTCCACCACCTTGGTGACTTCGCCAAGGGCAGCGATAAAGGCATCGAGCTTCTCGCTGGTACCGGCCATTTGTATGGTGTACAGCTGGGCGGTGACGTCCACTATCTGGCCGCGGAAGATGTCGGCGGTGCGCTTGATTTCTTCCCGCAGTTCCCCCTGGGCCTTGACTTTCACCAGGGCCAGCTCCCGCTCTATGTGGGCGGCCTCGGTAATGTTGGACACCTTGAGCACGTCGATAAGCTTGTGCAGTTGCTTTTCGATTTGCTCCAGTACCATTTCATCGGCGGCGACCGTGATGTTCATCCGCGACAGGGTCGGATCGTCCGTTGGCGCCACCGTCAGGCACTCAATGTTGTAGCCACGTTGGGAAAACAGGCCCACCACACGGGAGAGGGCGCCGGGTTGGTTTTCCAGTAACACAGATATGATTCGGCGCATCAGCTTTTCTCCGTTTTGCTCAGCCACATGTCGTTCATTGCCCCGCCGCGGATCTGCATGGGGTAGACGTGTTCGGTTTCATCGACATTGATGTCGACAAACACCAGGCGGTCCTTCATGGCCAGGGCTTCGGCGAGTTTGCTTTCCAGCTCGTCGGGCCGGGTGATGGTCATACCCACGTGGCCATAGGCCTCGGCAATTTTGGCAAAGTTGGGCACGGAATCCATATAGGAATGGGAGTGGCGACCTGAGTAAATCATGTCCTGCCACTGCTTGACCATGCCAAGGAAACGGTTGTTGAGATTGATGATTTTCACCGGCACATCGTATTGCAGTGCGGTGGACAGCTCCTGAATGTTCATCTGGATTGAGCCGTCACCGGTAACGCACACCACGGTTTCATCCGGCAACGCCATCTTGACGCCCATGGCGGCAGGCAGGCCAAAGCCCATGGTGCCGAGACCGCCGGAGTTTATCCAACGTCTGGGTTTGTCAAAGGGGTAGTAGAGGGCGGCAAACATCTGATGCTGGCCCACGTCCGAGCTGACATAGGCCTCACCCTGGGTGAGACGATACAGGGTTTCGATCACCTGCTGGGGCTTGATTTTTTCGCCGCTGCTCTGGTACGCCAGACACTTGCGCGCGCGCCACTGGTTGATGTCGTTCCACCAACAATCAAGGGCGGCTTCGTCGTTGCCCAGGGAGCTGTCAGCATCCAGCAGGGCCAGCATTTCATCCAGCACAAACTCGGCGCTGCCCACTATGGGAATGTCGACCCGCACCGTCTTGGAGATGGAGGAGGGATCTATGTCTATGTGCAAAATGGTGGCATTGGGGCAGTATTTTTCCACGTTGTTGGTGGTGCGGTCGTCAAAGCGCACCCCTATGCCGAAAATCAGATCGCTGTTGTGCATGGTCATGTTGGCCTCATAGCGGCCATGCATGCCAAGCATACCTATGTTGTTGGGGTGGGTGCCGGGAAAGGCGCCAAGGCCCATCAGGGTATTGACCACGGGAATATTGAGCCGCTCCGACAGCGCCAGCAATTGCTTGTGGCAGGCGGAAATAATGGCGCCGCCACCCACGTACAGCACCGGTTTCTTGGCCGCCAGCAGCGCCTGCAAGCCCCGGCGGATCTGGCCCTTGTGGCCTGAAACCGTGGGGTTATAGGAGCGCATCTTCACTTCGCCCGGATAGACGTAGTCGAATTTCAGTGCCGGATTGAGGGTGTCCTTGGGCAAATCCACCACCACGGGGCCGGGACGGCCGCTGGCGGCGATATAAAAGGCTTTTTTGATGACCTCGGGAATTTCCGCCGGATCTTTGACCAGGAAAGAGTGCTTCACTATCGGGCGGGAGATGCCAATCATGTCGCATTCCTGAAAGGCGTCATTGCCTATCAGGCTGCTGGGTACCTGACCGGAAAGCACCACCAGGGGAATGGAGTCCATGTAGGCGGTGGCTATGCCGGTAATGGCATTGGTGGCGCCGGGGCCCGAGGTCACCAGCACCACACCCACCTTGCCGGTGGCGCGGGCGTAACCGTCGGCCATGTGGACCGCGGCCTGCTCATGGCGCACCAGAATGTGTTCTATGCCGGAAATTTCGTGGAGGGCATCGTAGATATCCAGAACCGAACCGCCCGGATAACCGAAAATGTGTTTTACGCCTTCGTCGATCAGAGATCGAACTATCATGCTGGCGCCAGAAAGCTGTTCCATAGTGCATCCTTTTAATCAATATGCCGCCAAGGTAAACGGCAAGTGTGTCAGCGAGGGTCATCGCATTACCGGCGATTTGGCAGGGTGGTGCCAAAGCGCGCAATTGCCAGGGCCACCGGTAAGGTGCCGCGTCCGACTCAAGAGCCGTTGGCAACTGTCGCAAAAGGACAGACATTCATCATAAAAACTTTATCGCCGAGTGCAAGGCCTTATTCCGGATAAAAGCTCAGCATGAAGGATTTTCATCTACAGGTGGAACTCGTGCTGGCAATCTGCAGCAGTCAGCGGCAAAGATTAACGAAATCTCAGTGGATTGTGTGGAATTGCAAATAACAGGGGCCTCAAAAAGAGGCCCGCAAAGGGGTTAGTGTTCCTGACTTGCCAGACGCTGACTGACGAAGGCCAGCAGCACAGAGGCAAACATCAGCAGCGCGAAGGGCAGGGCGGTGCCGGTATAAAACAGCGCCAGCAGCGGACCTGCGAAGGCGCCGCAGCCAAATCTCAGGGTGCCTATAACCGCGGTGGCCGTGCCGGTTTCATGCTGGAATTTCAGCAGCACCAGGGCGTCGGCATTGACCGACATGATCCCCAGGCAAGCCATAAACGCCATCAGCACCAGCACTGTGATTTGATAATCCAGCTCCAGCAGATTCACCAACACCAGGCAGGCACCGAAGAACATGCCCAGCACAGTGGCGGCGTGGAGCATGCGCCTGGAGCCAAAGCGGCCGACGATACGGGTATTGACTATGTTGGCCGCCATCAGGGCGCCGACATTGCAGGCAAATACTATGGCAAACCAGTGACTGTCGAGACCGAAGACCTCCATAAACACAAAGGGGGAGGCGGTCAGGTAGCAAAAATAGGCAAACGAGGTCAGTACGCCGCTGCCGATATAGCCCTTGACGCCCCGGCGGCTGAGCACAGTGGCGTAGGAGCGTAAAAAACCGGGTTTGGCATCGTGACGCACCAGGGTCACGGGCAGGTGCAGCTTGCGCCACACCAGCAGCAGCGCCGCGCCGGCATAGAGGCTGAGCAGCCAGAAGATCATCTGCCAATGACTGATGCCGAGGATAAGACTGCCGATACTCGGCGCCAGCAGGGGCGCCAGCATCATAATCAGGCTCACATAGGACATGCCCTTGGCCGTGTGCTCGCCGTAAATTTGCTTGATATAACCCGGCACCACAACCGTGGCCGCCGCGCCGATAAAGGCCTGCAGGAAACGCAGCACCAGAAACAGCTCAATGGAATGGGCAAAGCTGACGGCAAGGCTGAGGACAGTGGCGCCGCCAAGGCCCAGCAACACCAGGGGGCGACGGCCAAAGCGGTCCGCCAGGGGGCCAAAGAGCAACATGCCGATGGCATAGCCTGCAAGGTACAGACTCAGGGACTGCTGCACCGTGGTGATATCGCTGCCAAAACCCGCGGCTATGTCCGCCATGGCCGGCAGGTACATGTCGATGGCCAGCGGATTGATGGCCACTATGGCCGCCAGCAAGGGGATGAGCAGCACCTTGCTCGGCATGGCAATGCTGCTGTCAATGGCTGTGTCTGTTTTGTCCAAATCTAACCTCGTTTGGCATTGAATTGTTGGTGCGCGAGCCGGTCAATGTTAGCCCTGCCGCTCCCGGCCGCCAATGACAGCCGACCGACTTTACTGCTCCATAATTGCAAGCAAATGTATTCAGGTAACGGCGATGCAGCCATAGAGCTGTTCCCGGATGGCCTGAGCTATGCGATTGAATATGTCCTGATATTTGTCTTCGGGCAGACGACCTATGCTGAGGCGCACCGCATTGGCGGGATCGCCGAACTCCGCGGCGCTGCGCAGCAAAATGCCTTCCGTTGCCAACTGGGTCACCAGGGATTGGGCCTGCACCTGGGGCGGCAGTTCAAGGAAACCATTGAGGCCGCGCCAGCGGCTTTTAAGCCCCAGGCTGTCCGCCATGGCAAGACCGGCGGCGCGGATCTGCCTGATTAAAGGGTCGCGCTTTTGATGAATGGCACCCTGTTGCAGCAGCTCGCAGGCCAATTCAATGTTGAGGCTGCTGACCATCCAGCAACTGGCGAGCAGCGCCTGATTGACCCTGGGTAACAGGGCCTGGGGCAGCAACATATAGCCCTGGCGCAGCCCACCGGCAAACCGCTTTGACAGGCTCGATACATAGACCACATTGCCCCGCTCCGGATTATGGCTTTGTCTGTCGCCGTGGTCCTTGGCCTCTTGGTGAATTTGATCGTAGTGCCACAGCGGCAGCGACCACTCATCATCCAGGCAGTAATTGACATCATCCTCAATGACCAGCACCTCAAAGCGTCTGGCCAGTGCCAGTATGGCAAGGCGCTGCTCCTTGCTGTAGCCGATGCAGGTGGGATTCTGGTTGTTTGGGGTGATGTAGAGCGCCTTGGGACTGTGCTCCATCATGGCTTGCTCCAGCGCCTGCAGATCAAGACCATCTTCGGTCAACGGCACAGCAAGGGTGTTCAGATGCAATTGACGGGCGGCTATGCCTATGCCGGTAAAACACCAGGCCTCGTGCAGCACGGTATCACCCGGGGCGCAGATGGCGCTGAGCAGGGCATGGATCCCTTGCTGGGCGCCCTGACAGAACAGCAATTGCTCGGGCCGTGCCTGTATCCCCTGGGTCTTCAACCAACTGCAGAACAGGCGTTGCTGGTGCGGCAGTGCATGGTGTTGGTATTGCAACAACTGCCCCAGGCGCTGCGGATCGCGTGCTATGCGCATCATGGCATCGCTGCATTGCTGGATCTGATCTGTCATGCGCTGGGCACAGCCGGCCAGATCGGAAATGGCCTCGGTCTGCTCTGTGATCTTGCTGCGATGGCGCACATAGGTGCCGTCACCCACCCGGGCCTCGACCCAGCCCCGTTGCTCGCACAGGCCATAGGCCCGGGTGACTGTGCCCACTGTGACGCCCAGGGCATCGGCCAGGCGCCGCTGGGGCGGCAGCTTGCAGCCCTGGGCCAGCTCGCCGCTTTCAATGGCGTTGGCTATGGCATTGGCCAGCTTGTGATACTTGCTGTCGCTGCCTTCGGCCAGGGTCGGTACCCAAATTGTAACCATGACAATATTTCCGTTGATTCGTGCAATTGTTCCTATAGTATGCGATCAAAATCACCCTTTCCAGTGATAATTGTACCCATACAATAAGGAGTGTTTGATGGATAGCAACCTGCTTACCCTGCTGATGTCTGCCGCGCTGTTTTGCATCACCATGACCATGACGCCGGGGCCCAACAATGTGCTGCTGGCCACTTCCGGCGCCAACTTCGGGGTGCGCCGCACCTTGCCGCACTTGCTGGGGATCCGCCTGGGCACCACCTCACTGCATCTGGCGGTGTTGCTGGGCCTGGGGTCGTTGTTCAGCCAATGGCCGCTGCTGCACGAGATACTCAAGTGGTTGTCCATCGGCTATCTGGCCTATCTGGCGATTGGCATTATGCTTGGTGGTGGCGCTTCCGCCGGCAACAGGGTTAGCAGCAAGCCCATGACCATTCCCGAGGCGGCCATGTTTCAGTGGATCAACCCCAAAAGCTGGATGGCGGTGATGACATTGTGCAGTGCCTTTACCCTGGCGGGTCAGGATTACTGGCAGAGTGCCCTGGGCGGGGTGCTGGTGTTTAATCTGGTGGGCTTTCCCGCCTCCTTTACCTGGGTGTGGGTGGGCAAGGCCATCGCCCGCTGGTTGCACACCCCGCGGCGGCGTCGCGGATTCAATCTCACTATGGGCATGGCCCTGCTGTCCACCTTGCCCATGCTGCTGCACTGACAGGGAAGCGCGAACTGCTGAAAATCTGCTCCGGATAAGGCCTGTTGCGGAAATATTTCATCCGAGGGGATAGACAAACTGCTATTTTTCAAGGATAAGGCAGGAGCTCAGGATCTGCAGGAGGTTAGCAGTTGGTGGATTGGCGTTCCCTGATGCCGGGTCTGGCATCTTTCAAAGATTATCGCCGTGAATGGTTTGCCGATGATATTAAGGCGGGATTATCGGTCACGGCCGTGGCCTTGCCCGTGGCCATCGCCTATGCCCAATTGACCGGGGTGAATCCCCTGGTGGGGCTCTACTCCTGCGTTCTGCCCATGTTGGTTTATGCCCTGATGGGCACCTCAAGGCAATTGATCGTCGGTCCCGATGCCGCCACCTGCGCCGTGGTGGCCGCCGTGGTGACGCCGCTGGCCGGTGGTGACAGCGTCAAGCACTGGCAGCTGGTGATGACCATGACGGCCATGACCGGCTTTTGGTGCCTGGTGGCAAGTCGGTTCAAACTGGGGATCCTTGCCGACTTCCTCTCCAAGCCAATCCTGATGGGACTGCTTAACGGTGTGGCCCTGACCATTATTGTGGGCCAGCTGTCGAAGATCCTGGGATTCAAATTTGACGAGCGCTACCTGCTGGACAGGTTGGCGGCCGTACCCAATTACCTGTCCGACGTGCACTGGGCCACCCTGGCCATGAGCCTGGGGGCCATTTTGGTTTACCTGCTGGTGAAGCGCTTTAAACCGAGCTGGCCGGCGACCATGGTGGTGATCCTGGCCTGTACCCTGGTGAGCTGGGGCGGGGATCTGACCCAATACGGTGTGGTCCTGGTTGGCGAGATCAGTTTGGACATGCCGGGGGTACAGGTGCCTGTGTTTGACCTGGGCCTGGCCCGTGAGCTGGTGATGCCGGCACTCAACCTGGCCATGGTCAGTTTCGTCAGCATGATGTTGACGGCCCGCAGTTTCGCAGCGAAAAACGGCTACGATATCGACCCCGATATGGAATTTCGCGCCCTGGGAATGGCCAATATCGCCTCGGCCCTGTCACAGGGCTTTGCCGTCAGTGGTGCCGATTCGCGCACCGCGGTCAACGATGCCGCCGGCGGTAAAACCCAGTTGGTGTCCCTGATAGCGGCTCTTATCATAGGCATTGTGGCCTGGTTGTTTACCGCGCCGCTGGCCTTTATACCCCAATCTGCCCTGGGGATAGTGCTGGTGGTGGCTTCCTGGTCGCTCATCGATCTCAAAACCCTGTGGAAACTCAGACTCAGGGACAAACGGGCATTTTTGCTGGCGCTGACCACCTTTGTGGCCGTGTTGCTGATTGGGGTGATCCCCGGCATTACCCTGGCCGTACTCCTGGGGCTGTTCCAGTTTCTGCAGGTGGTGATGCGGCCAACGGATCAGTGTCTGGGACTGGATGCCAAGGGGGTGCTGCGCAGCCTCGACGGCTCAGACAAGGCCAAGGCCGTGCCTGGGGTGTTTATTTACCGCTTCAATTCTCCGTTAACCTACTTTAACGCCAGCTACTTCAAACGGCGGTTACTGGAACGGATAGCGGCCGAACCCGTGACTCCCGAGTGTGTCATCATAGATGCGGTGCCGAGTTTTACCCATGCGGATATCAGTGTGATGGCCATGCTGTCGGATCTGCATAACCTCTTCAAGCGCAAACAAATACGGCTGATTTTGGCTGGGCGAAAGCGCCAGCTGCTGACCTGGTGCGAGGCCCAGGGGATACCTACGGGTGAGGGGGGCTTGCTGATCCGCTCGGATCTGTATCTGGCACTGAAGATGAGTCAGCTTTATCGGCAGGCACTCGCCGAGGGCCAGGCACCACCATTGAAGCGACCTGTTGAATTGGACCTGGTGCTGGAGCACAGCCACCTGTAAGAAATTGAGCCGGCATTGCCGGCTCAATAATTTAATCTTCGTGTATCATGTCGCAGGGGATGAGGCCCTGGTAGAAGTAGTAACCGGCGGGGCCGAAAATCAGGCTCAGCAGACACCAGAGACGTTTGCGCCCCGGGCTGATATCGACAACGGCCTTAAAAGCCTTGATGGCGAAAAACGTATGTAAGCTGGCCAGCAGCACCATCATAAGTGCTATTGCAATTTCCATATTTTCCATAATGTTATCCATTTCATCACCGGCTATCCTGCCGATGTGTTCCCTTGGGGGCCGAGTATAGGCTCAGCAGACCTTTGACCGCAAATGTCGGCGGTAAATCCAGTCCTGTGACTGATTCAGACAAGCCGGCACAATTGGCAGTCGCCGAAACTGTGTTCGGCGCCGCCGTCGGCAAACTCAACGTACTGGGTCATGATGGCGCTGAACAGCGGCCCTTGGAGCCAGCTTGTCAGCCAGGCAGCCAAACCGGACAGGGCGGCCTCGAACCAGTTGTTGTCCACCATAGCAAACTGACGCACAAAGGGAAACACGGCCAGGTCCGCCATTGAAGGGGTCGGACCATAGAGAAAGGCCTGCTTTGCCAGTCTGAGCTCCAGCGGCGCTAGAAATTCCAGGCATTGGCTGCGGTAATGGTCTGCACCGTGCTGTGGATAGCGATCGGCATACTTGTATTTGTCGAGCCAGGGTTTGAATTCCTTGTCCATTTGCCTGATAAGTTGCAGTTGTGGCTCTTGGTCTTTGACAAACAAATGATGTGGGTCCCTCTGCCTCAGGGCCCATACCATGATATCCAGGCTTTCGGTCAGCACCTCGTCTTCAAGTTGCAGCACGGGCACTGTGCCTTTGGGATTGATGGCCAGCAGCTGTGTGGGCTTACGTTTCAGCATCACCTCTCGCAGGCGCACCTCAATACCCGCCGAGGCTATGGCGGCGCGGGCCCGCATGGCGTAGGGACAACGGCGAAAGGAGTAGAGCAGGGCTTGGGGCATGGGCAATAATGACTGAGACAAGCGGTGGCGCCAGTCTAGCGCCGGCGGCCTGTGATTGCCATGGGTGACACGCATGGCGTGACGGCTTTCCAGGATTAGCGGATGCTAAAGCCCTACAAGCTGTCTGTGTTTGTGGGGAGAAGTCTGGGGTAGAATGCGCGCCCGCTGCTGCATGGTGCTGTGGCGTAATTGCGCCGGAGATTGAGCTTCGGACAGCAAAGAGAGATTTTTATGTTACCCAATTCCAATCAAGAGGCATCCACCCCAGCAATAGTGGTGTGTGCCCTGTACAAGTTTGTATCCCTGCCCGAGTATGAACAGCTCAAGGCGCCGCTGGAAAAAGTCTTGCTGGATAACGGCATCCGCGGCACCCTGCTGCTCGCTGCCGAGGGCATCAATGGCACTGTGGCCGGCAGCCGCACCGGCATTGACGCCATGCTGGCGTTTCTGCAATCCCAGCCCGGACTCGACAACCTGGTGTTCAAGTTGTCCTTCGACAGCGAGATGCCGTTCTACCGCACCAAGGTCAAGCTCAAGAAAGAGATAGTGACCATGGGCGTGGAAGGCATAGATCCACTCAAGGTGGTGGGCACCTATGTCAAACCCGCCGACTGGAACGCGCTGATCTCCGATCCCGAAGTCCTGCTGGTGGATACCCGCAATGACTATGAAGTGCAGATTGGCACCTTCAAAAATGCGCTTAACCCCAAGACCGAGACCTTCCGTGAGTTTCCTGAGTATGTGAAGCAAAACCTGGATCCGGCCCGTCACAAGAAGGTGGCCATGTTCTGCACCGGTGGAATTCGCTGTGAAAAGTCCACCGCATTCCTTAAGGAACAGGGCTTTGACGAGGTGTATCACCTGGAGGGCGGCATTCTCAAGTACCTGGAGGAAGTCCCCCAGGAGCAGAGCCTGTGGCAGGGCGAATGCTTTGTGTTTGATAACCGGGTGGCGGTCAATCACCAGCTGGAAAAAGGTCAGTACGATCAGTGCAACGCCTGCCGTATGCCCATCACCGCCGAAGACAAGTTGTTGCCCTCCTATGTGCAGGGGATAAGTTGCCTGCACTGCATCGACAGTCACAGCGACAAGCAGCGTCGCCGCTTTGAGGAGCGCGAGCGTCAGGTGCAGTTGGCCAGGGAGCGCCGCGAGGCCCACATTGGCAGCGATGTGAACGACATCATTCGTGCCCGCCGGGAAGCCAAGGAACTGGAGCGCAAGGCCCAGGCCGAGAAAAACGCTTCTTAAGGCGACAGCAGTAACAAGGCCGTTCAATGAACGGCCTTTTTTGTGTCTCCCGGTTTGATACGGATAGCGTTACGGCCTGTCCATACCCTCCAGTTCCAGCTTGAGTCCCAGTGGCGCGAGCCGCTTCTGTTCCCGCTGCAGATCCTTGAGCAGCAGATTGAACTTGGTGCCTTTCTGAGGGCGCACCAGCAGTTGCTCGCCGTCGATGGCCGAGCATTTGAGCGTCAGCGGCGGGGCGATGCGGCCCAGATGGGTCAGTACCCCAAGACGCAGCAGCGCCAGCAGCCTGACCATGGCCAACCTGTGCCCCTGCTCCAGGGCGCCTATGGCTTCCAGATCCGGTTTCTTGCGATGATTGGCTATCAGCAGGGCCAGATCCCGCTGCAAATCCTGGCTGAAGCCCGGCAGATCGCTGTGGGCTATGATGTAGGCACCGTGTTTGTGGTGACCGCGGGAATTGATGTGAATGCCAATCTCATGGAGGCTGGCCGCATAGGACAGCAGTCTGGCATGGGGTCTGAGCTGCCAGTCATCTGCCACCTGCTCAAACTGGGCCATGACGGTATCGCGAACCTTGGCCGCATGCTGCTGATCCACGTGGTACAGCTGGGCAATGCTTTCCACCGTGCGCTGGCGTATATCCTGATATTGGCCAATGCCCGCCAGTTCGTAGAGCACCCCCTCGCGCAGCGCCCCCTGGGTAAAGTCCAACCGCCCTATACCGAGGCGGCGGAAGAAGCTGATTAAAATCGCCAGACCCGCTGGTACCAGAGGCACACGGCGGGCTTCCACATTGGCAAGTTGCACCTGGCTTATTTCACCCCATTGCACCAGTCTGAGCTTGAGCTCCTTGAGCCGGGACAGGGTGACCGTCTCATCGCCGTAGAGTTCGGCCAGGGCCTCGCAAATGGCTTTCACCGAGCCCGAGCTGCCGAGCACCATCTCCCAGTTGCCGCTGAAGTATTCCTTGGACAGGGAGGCAAATTGTTTGTCGGCGGCACTTTGGGCCGCGCGGAAGGCCGCCAGGGTCAGCTGGCCATCGGCAAAGAAACGTTCGTTATAGCTGACACAACCGCAGCGCAAACTGGAGAGCTGCATGGGCTGGTTTTTCTCGCCTATCACCACCTCGGTGGAGCCACCGCCTATGTCTATCACCAGATTGCGTTTGCCCAGCACCTGGGACTGGGCTATGCCGCTGTAAATCAACCGCGCCTCTTCATGGCCGGGGATGATCTCTATGGGATAGGGGATGATTTTCAGGGCCGCGCTGACAAAGGCGTCGCGGTTTCTGGCGACCCTCAGGGTATGGGTCGCCACCAGACGCACCTGGGTTTCACACAGGTTGGAAAAGCGCTGACTGAAATCCCGCAGGCAGTTGAGGCCCCGCTCCATGGCGTCGTTGGACAGGATGCCGTCGGGGGACAGGCCCTGGGCCAGTTGCACCTGTTGTTTTTCCTTGTGCAGGATCTGCAGGCTACCGTCCTGTTCCCGGGCAATGACCAGGTGAAAACTGTTGGAGCCCATGTCTACGGCCACAAAGTGGCGGGGTTGTGCGTGTGGCAAGCGCTTATCCTTCACAAGCTTATTCTGTCAAAAAAGGCACGCCATTATCGGCGCTTTCCCGGGCCTGCGCCAGAGCCAGCGCCTCGGCCTCGGCATCTTCCGCCAGCAGGCGTGCCTGCTGCTGGCGCTCGAATTGGGTCAGATAGTGATGTATCGCCAATTGGGAGCGGACCTTGCGGCGGTTGCCCCTTGGCCGGTAGGGATTGCTCTGCTCCTTGTTGATGATTCTGGCCTTGGTATTGTCTGAAAATTGCAGCGACAGCAGGTCCATCACCATTTGCTTGAGCCTGTCATCATAGACCGGGGTGCTGACCTCGATACGGCTGTCGATATTGCGGCTCATCCAATCGGCGGAGCACAGATAAAGCTTGTTCTCGCCGCCGGCGTGGAACAGCATCACCCGCGAATGCTCCAGGAAGCGGTCCACTATGCTGTAGACCTCAATGTTGTCGCTGATCCCCGGGATCTGCGGCACCAGGGAACACATGCCGCGGATAAGCAGCTTGATTTTTACCCCCGCCATGGAGGCGTCATAGAGGCGGGAGATCAGCTGCTCGTCCACCAGATTATTGAGCTTGAGGGTAATGGCGGCCTTGATGCCGCTGCGGGCATTGAGGGTTTCCTGCTCTATCAGGCCACAGAGTTTCTGCCGGGCATCATAGGGGGAAACTATCAGGTGCTGAAAGTTATCCCGCCTATAGGGATGTTCAATCAGATCAAATACCTGCTCCACTTCACGGGCAATTTCCTGGTTGGCGGTAAACAGTGACAGGTCGGTATAGACCCTGGCGGTGCCTTCGTTGAAGTTACCCGAGCCTATGTGGCAGTAGAGCCTGGTTGCACCGTGCTCCTCCCGGCCTATCAGGCACAGCTTGGAGTGGACCTTCAGGCTTTCGATGCCGTGGTGAACCCGCACGCCGGCTTCCGCCAGGATCCGGGTCCATTCAATATTGTGTTCTTCATCGAAGCGGGCTCTGAGCTCGATAACCGCCGTTACCTGCTTGCCGTTTTTCACCGCGTCTATCAGGGAATTCATCACCCGGGACTTTTTCGCCACCCGGTAGAGGCTGATTTTGATAAAGCGCACCGCGGGATCGTAGGCGGCCTGGCGTACCAACTCGGTAAAGTGGGAAAACTTGTGGTACGGGTAGTTGAGCATGATATCGCCGCGGGCTATGGCCTCGAAGCTGTTGGCACTGTGACTGAAACCGGCGCTGTCGAGGGCCGCCAGCTTGTCGTTGACCAAATACTTGCGCCCGGGGTTGGGGAAGTTAATGAAATCCTTGAAGCTGTGGTAGCGGCCGCCGGGAACCAGGCATTCGGTGGAGCTGATCCCCAGCTGATCCTTGAGCATGGTCAGCATGTGCTCGGGCATGTCGCGGTCATACACCAGGCGCACGGGTTCGGCGGTCAGGCGTTTTTTCAGGCCGCGGGTCATTTTTTCCAGCTGGCCCTGATCCAGTTCGTAGGTGATATCGAAATCCGCGTCCCGGGTCAGCTTCATCGAATAGGCTTCGATGGACTCGTAGCTGAAGAAGGGCCCGAACAGCTCATCAACGCAGTGGCGGATAATATTGTCCAGCAGGATCAGGTGCTTTTTGACCTTGGAGCGTTCGGCGGGCAACTCGATAAAACGCGGCACGTTTTTGGTGGGCACTTCCACCAGGGCGTACTGACGTCGCTCCTTGCTGTGCAGGCATACCGCAAGATAAGTGGCGTTGTCATTGATGTGTTTGAGCAGATCCCTGTGGTTGCTGACAATAAGGGGGGCAATATGGCGCTTGAGATGATCGCGAAAATGCACCTTGAGCCACTGGCTGTGGAACTCGCTCAGTTGGTGTTCATTGATCAGCAATACATTGCGGCGCACCAGCTCCCGCAGCAACTCGGCATAGATGGCATCGAAGCGCTCCTGCAGCGACAGTACCCGGGTCTGGATCTTGGCCATCAGGTGACGACTGTTGTTGTGGCCATCCTGCAGGGTAGACAGCAGGATACCGCGACGCACTGCCGCGACCCTCACCCGGAAAAATTCGTCCATGTTGCTGGAGAAGATCCCCAGAAAACGCACCCGCTCCACCAGGGGCACCTCAGGATCGCAGGCTTCCTGCAACACCCGTTCGTTAAAAGACAGCCAGGACAATTCCTTGTCGATATACATCTTGTCGGTATTGGGGGACACTCGGAATACTCCTTATTTTCGAGAGCGCTGGCTTGGCACTACAATAGCATTTGGCATAATTTCCACAATCTCTGCCGCTGTTGAAGCTGTTGTTTTTTAATGGGCAATAGAGCCGCTGGCGGCCAAAATACGACACTTTTGTTGCACTTGCGTGACAGGGCTTGGGCAGCATATTTCGCACGCTGCCTGCGGATGTGGCTCCGGGGGCAACAATGTGCTAATGTCAGCGGCTTTTTTATTGGCGGGTGAGGGAAAGATGTACATAGGCTTTGATTACGGCAGTGCCAACTGCGCCGTGGGGCTGTTCAACGGTGACAGCGTGTCCCTGTTGCCTCTGGATGGCGATGACAGCTATCTGAGCTCAACCCTCTACAGTTATGACAGTGCCCTTATCGCCGAAGCTGTGCTGGCCCGTCTGCCGGAGGACCTGGCGTCTGGGTATCGCCATGCCCGGGCTGCCGAACTCAGCCGCGCCGCCAAGGCGCGCCGTGACTGGGATCTCGCTCCCAATGAGCAAACTGTGTTCGTCGGTAGGGCGGCCATAGAACACTATCTGGAATTTCCCGGTGAAGGATTTTATGTCCGTTCGCCAAAATCCTTTCTTGGCGCAGTGGGTTTAAGACCCGAGCAGCAGGCCCTGTTTGAGGACATAGTCACCCTGATGATGCAGGAAATCAAAGCCCGGGCCGAACGGGTTTTGGGCTCGGCCATCCGCGGTGCGGTGATTGGCCGGCCGGTGAACTTTCAGGGCATAGGCGGTGAAGACAGCAACCGCCAGGCGGAGTCGATTCTGCGTCTGGCTGCCGCCCGTGCCGGCCTGGAAGAGGTGAGTTTTCTCTATGAACCCCTGGCCGCCGGTTTTGACTTTGAGGCCAGGCTGGAGGCCGATGCCACCGTGCTGGTGGTGGATGTGGGCGGCGGCACCACCGACTGTTCTCTGGTACGTATGGGTCCGAGCCACAAGTTGGCAAAGGATCGCAGCCAGGATTGCCTGGGCCACAGCGGCCAGCGCATCGGCGGCAACGACCTTGATATTGCGTTGGCTATGCAGGCCTTTATGCCGAGTTTCGGTCTGGGTTCAAGCCTGGTGACGGGTAAGCCCATGCCGAGCCAGCCCTTCTGGCAGGCGGTGGCGGTCAATGATGTCAGTGCCCAGCGGGACTTCGCCGCGCTGGCTACGGGTAATCTGATTAAAGAATTGAAAAAAGACGCCAGTCAGCCCGAGTTGCTGACCCGGTTTGAACGGCTGCGCAGTCGCCAACAAAACTTCCATCTGGTGCGGCTTGCCGAAGCCGTCAAGGTGGCCCTGGGTGAGGCTGACAGCACCCGCACCGGACTGCCGAACGGCGAGGAAGAACTGGAGATAGGGCGCTTGGACTTTAACAATGCCATAGGTCCCCAGCTTGAGAAGATCGCTGCCCTGATGCACAGTGCAGTTCAAAACAGTGCAGAACAAAATGCCGGCGCAGCGCCGGACATAGTCTACGTGACCGGCGGCAGCAGTCGCTGTCAGGCGGTGGCCGAGCGCATTGGCCAGGTCTATCCCGGTGTGCCCGTGGTCAGTGGCGACCATTTCGGATCGGTGACGGCGGGATTGGCCCGCGCCGCCGCTGCACTGAACAGAAAGTGAGTAAATTTAAGGAGCGGATATGAGAAAAGGATTATGGATTGCCAGCCTGCTGCCCAGTGTCTTGTTGCCCAGTATCTTATTGCTTAGCGGCTGCGGCGATGATGTCGGCAAGGTGAGCCTGGGACTGTTTACCACCAAGGATTTGGTGATTGAGGCGCGCCAGGACCCGAAGATCCCTGGCGTCACCTGCCATATCAGTCGGGTGGAAGCGGATTTGTCCCTGGCCGATCCCTCGGACATGAGCATAGCCTGCCGTCAGACCGGCCCCATACATGCCGCCGAAATTGCCGCCATCGACAAGGGCAAGGATGGCGAGCTGGTGTTCAGTGCCTCCCTGAGTATCTTGTTTAAGTCCCTCAAGGTGAGGCGGATTTTTGATGCCGAGTCCCAGACCCTGCTGTACCTGTCCTATTCCACCAAGGAAACCTCCGGCAGCCACAAGCATGCTTTGTCGAGCGTACCTCTATACGGCACAGACGCCTGGCGGGCAACCGGCAAGCCAGACTAGTGGGAAAGCCATTTGCTGTTAATAAAAAACCTCGCCTTGGCGAGGTTTTTTAACGCTTTCAGGGCAATGAACTTAGCGGCCCATGACGGCATTATAGCGCTCGAAGGCTGCGGTCAGATCGGCAATTAAATCTTCGGGATCTTCCAGGCCTATGTGCAGGCGGATCAAAGGTTTGCTGCTGTCCCAACGGGTGGCGCTGCGGATCCTGTCTATGCCCGTGATGGCGAGAATGAGGCTTTCATAGCCGCCCCAGGAGAAGCCCATCTTAAAGTGCTCCATGCCTTCCACAAAGGCTTCCAGCGCTGCGTTGCTGCCATCCTTGAGCACGAAGGAAAACAGGCCGTTGCCGCCACTGAAATCGCGCTCGAAAAATTCATGGCCGGGACAGCTGGGATAGGCCGGGTGGCGCAGGTGGTCGAGCTCGGGACGGGTCAGCAACCAGTCGGCAATAGTGCGGGCGTTTTTATCCTGCTGTGCCAATCGGATCCCTAAGGTTCTCAGTCCTCTGGCCGCCAGGTAGACGTCATCGGGGGAGGTGGTCTGGCCCAGCAGGTAGCTGTGCTCGCGCAATTGATCCCAGTGACCGGCGTTGGCCGTGGCAGTGCCCATCATCACGTCCGAATGACCCACTATGTACTTGGTGGCGGCCTGGATGGAAATATCCACCCCCATCTCGAACGGCCGGCAATTGATGGGCGATGCCCATGTATTGTCCAGCATCACGGTCAGGCCGTGCTCCTGGGCAATGCGCGCCAGGGTGGGCACATCCTGCACTTCCATGGTGATGGAACCCGGGGATTCCAGGAACAGCACCTTGGTATTGGGGCGGATAAGCTCGGCTATGCCTGCACCTATCAGGGGATCGTAATAGCTGGTTTCTATGCCGTAGCCCTTGAGCACCTTGTCGCACAGATCCCGGGTGGGTTCATAAACGCTGTCCACCATCAGCAGATGATCCCCGGCCTTAAGGAAAGAGAGCAGGGCGGCACTGATGGCGGCGGCGCCACTGGGATACAGGGCCGTGCCCACGCCGCCTTCCAACTCGGCAATGGCGGCCTGGAAGCTGAAGTGTGTGGGGGTGCCGCGACGGCCATAAAACATTTCGCCATTATGTTTGTGCCTGGCCGCGTGGCGCATCTGCTCCATGGAATCGAAGACTATGGTAGATGCGCGGAACACGGGGGGGTTAATCACCCCCATGCTGTATTTTTTGTCGCGGCCGAGACTGACGATTTTGGTGGCGGTTTTCATGGGCTTGTCTGACATCTGTGACTGTTCCTGTCGCTGTTTAGGGCTTCATCTTATCATTCGGCAGCAGGGAATAAAGACCGCAGGCACCAAGCTGAATCATGTTCAGCATCAGGCCGGGCTGAGCGGCAATGCCAGGGTCAGCTCGACGCCGCTGTCATCTTCAAGATTGTGGGCCTGAATCTCACCCTGATGGAAGTCGCTGATAAGGCGCGCGATATACAGCCCCAGGCCCAGGTGGGGTTTACCCTTGACGCCTTCCGGGCGTACCGACACCATGGAGTCGAAGATTTGCTCACCCATGTCCTTGGGAAGCAAGGGGCCCTGGTTGCTGACCTTGAGTTTCGCCTGCTTGCCATGGGCGCTGAGGCTGATGCGAATTTCCGTGTCCGGGTGACAGAATTCCAGGGCATTGCTCACCAACTTGTCCAGCAACTGGGCCAGATACTCGGGTACGCCCTTGATGATCAGTGGCTCGCCAGGGAGTTCCAGGGCAAAGCGCTGCTCAGGGTAGGTCAGCTGGTATCCCTGGACGCAGCCACCGATCACCTGATTGAGCACGAAATCCTGCTTCTCGGCCTGCTTCAGGCTTTCTTCCATGCGGGTGGCCTCGCTCATGTTGGCGAGGATAAGGCTTAAGCGGCTGACGCCTTCCTGGGCGCGGTCGAGGTACTTTTGCTTGTCATCCCCCAGGCCCATCAAGGCCAGATGTTCCAGGGAGCTGCGCACCACCGCCACAGGGGTGCGCAGTTCATGGCCTAGGCGGGAGGACATGTTTTCCAGGTAGTGGTTATATTGGCCGAGACGACTGACTATGCTGGCAAAGCTGCGGGACAGATCGCCAATTTCATCGCGGACCTTGGAGGGCTGCAGTCCCTGGCGTACCCGGCCCTGGCTGTCGATGGCCTGCTCCGCCTGATCCCGCAGGCGCCGGATCCGGCTGGATATGCTGGAGGCAAAGAAAAACAGTGCCAGTGTACCCATGCTCATGACGGTGAGGATCACGTTGAACAGCTTTTCCAATGCCCGGTTTCTCAGGGTGCGAATGCCGTGGGTGGTTTCTTCGGCCACAACGGCGCCCATCACCTGATTGTCAATCCAGATGGGGCTGGCGGCGGCCAGTACCACGGCCTTGTTGTCGGGAGTCAGGCGCCAGGTGCTGCCCGGGCTGCCGGTCAACGCCGTTTGAATGTGGCTGCCGGCCAGCTCTGTGCTGTCCTTGAGTCCATCGACGAAGTCCTTGGGGGGCCGGGTAAGAATGCGGTAATAAAGTGGATAGAGATAGCGGCGCACCCAGGCATCAAAGCTGCCATCTGGCACCTCGTTTTCCACCGCCCGGGTCCAGACATTGTTGTCCGAGTGAATGTCGCCGGAGCGGGCCAGTACCCGGCCGTGACGGTCCACCACCCAGATACGAGCACTGTTATGGCCCATGCCTTTGATAATGTTTTCTATTTCCGGAGATGGCACCAATACCGTGCCCAGCTCGCCGGCATCGTCGGTGGCCGAGGTGCCGACACTGGCCACCGGTTGGCGGGTTCGCTTGTCGTTGACATCGTTGATGGCGAAACTCAGCTTGCTGCCGAGCATCTCCAGCGGGATCCTGAGCTCGATATTGTAGCCCTGCTCGGTGCGCTGCCACTGGCCCTGAATTCGGAGCTCAGGCTCAACCGGGGTGCGTTTGCTTGTATCGTCCGGCAGGGCAAAGGCGCTTATCCAGCCATCGCGGATATTGGCCACCAGATAGCGGCGAAATACCCCGGCAGGATCCAGGGTGGCTATGGCGAGAGAGTCGTTTCTGTCTATGGCCAGGCTGTTGCGGCCGCGCATCACGGGAAAGGGGTCGGTCACCTCGAAAAAGGCGTACAGGTAGTCACCGTATTTACCCACCATGTGGTTGAAGCTGAGATGACTGTCGCTGTCCTGGCCGCTCAGGCGCTGGTCCTTGCCATAGTTGAGCATATGGTGGCGGTATTCGTCCCAGTCGCCCAGCTTACCGTCGAGTTGGATTGGCGAGGACAGGGGATAGGCGTACAGATCCCGGCCCTTTTCCAGTTGGCTGCGGTAGCTGGCCTGGCTGTCAAACAGCTTGGGCCTTTCATGGAGGGCGGTGGCCAGGGCCTGGGTTGTGCCTTCAAGGGTGCGCTCCTGACCGTGGCGCAGGTATTTTTCCATTTCCCACACGTATTCATAGCCAAGCCAGGGCAGGCACAGCAGGAAAGTGGACAGGAGTATGACCTTGGTGCGCAGGCCAAAGGGCAGGGCCGTCATGGTTTCTGGCTGTCCCAGCGATAGCCCATGCCATAGACTGTATCTATGCAGTCGAAGGCCGGGTCAACCGCGAGAAACTTCTTGCGGATCCGCTTCACATGGCTGGTGATTGTGCTGTCATCGACAAAGATCTTGGCTTCCTGCATCAGTTCATTGCGGCTTTTGACGTGCCCCGGATGCTTGGCCAGGGCATGTACCATCCAGAATTCGGTGACCGTCAGCTCTATGGCCTGTTGCTGCCAATAGGCCTGAATGCGGTTGGCGTCTATGGTCAAAGGACCCCGCTCCAGCAATTGGGTGACAGTGCCATTGTTTTGCAGCGATTCGCAGCGGCGAAACAGGGCGGCGAGACGAGCCAACAGGTGCGGGAAGCTCACTTCCTTGCTCAGGTAGTCATCGGCCCCCAGGCGCAAACCGCAGACTGTATCAAAGTCGCTGTCGCGGGCGGTGAGAAACAAGATGGGCACAGTGGCCGACATGGCCCGCAGCGCCTGGCACAGGGCAAAACCGCCGTCGATTTCATCCTCCAGGCCTATGTCTATGATGGCCAGATCCGGCAAGCGAACCTGAAACGCCTTGAGCGCCGCCGGGCGGTTGGCGTAGGTCTGTACCTGATATCCCTGGGCCTGCAACACATCCTTGTAGTTTTCGCGGATGGCGGCCTCGTCTTCCACTATGGCAATTCTTTTCATTGGTTCTTTCTATTGCTGTCGCAACTCAAGTTGCGGTGGTGTCCTTTCTGCTGGGCTGACTATACCGCAATTGGCCGTCAAGAAAAGGGCCGGAGGCCAATTGCCATTTTGTTGCCACAATTGATAGCCGAAGTGCCATTTTTGCTCCGCTAAGTTGCCATTCCGCTTGGGTTTAATTGAGTCATCGACAGGAGGGCAGGTCGTCCTCCCGCCAACACCACTCAAAAGGAATGACATCATGAAACACACAATCATCGCCGGCATTGTTTCCCTGACCCTGTTTGGTCACTCTGCCCTGGCCGCTGAGACCTCGACCGAAGCCACCACGCCCCGCGAACACAAGGAAGAATTGATAGGTCTGGGTTCGGGGATCCTGCTGGGGGCCGCAGTCGGTGGTCCCGTGGGTGCCATCATAGGTGCATTCACCGGCGGCATCATTGGCAAATCGGTGGCCGATGAGGATCAACTCAAGGCCCAGGAGGCGCGCCTGGCACGGCAGGAGGAAGATTTGACCAGCCTGCGCAGAACCAAGGAAAGCCTGGAAAACCTCTCCGGTGAATACGCCAGGGTGCAACGTCAGCTCAATGAATTGAAGCAGAGCCGCGAGTCCCGGCTGCAGGAGCTGTCTTTGGGCCTTAATGTGCAATTCAAAACCGGATCTTCCGCTATCGAACCCCATTTCAAGGCTCAGCTTGATGATGTGGCCTTTGCCATGACCCAGGATCCCGAACTCAGGCTCGACCTCAAGGCCTTTGCCGACCGCCGCGGTGATGCGGATTACAACCAGGCCCTGTCGGAGCAGCGCCTGGCTGAGGTCAGATCTTACCTGGTGAGCAAGGGCGTGGCCGAAGACAGGCTGCAGGGTAAGGCTTTGGGTGCCAGTGCGCCGCTGGCACAGGCGTCCGGTCTGGAAGAGGACTTCTTTGACCGCAGGGTGAGTCTGCGCCTCAGCAGCCAGGAATTGCAAAGCCAAACCGAGGAAGCCCTGGCCAGCAACGGCCAGTGATCCGGACCAGGACAGGGAAGAAAGCAATTGATGATTTCAATGCGATATCAGGGCCTGAGCAGATGGGTGGCGGCTGTCGCCCTCATCTGCAGCGCAGGCGCGGGCGCCACGGGTAACGGCGCGGATTGGCAACAAGAGGCGGGTAAGGCCTGGGTTCACACAGAGGCGGCCGAACCCGGGATGGGATTGCTGCAATACCGGGACAGCCAGGGGCAGAAAAGGCAGCTAATTGCGGTTAACACCCGGGTGCAGATGCACGTCAGTGGCTGGCTGAACCGGGTGGTGCTGGAGCAGGAGTTTCTCAATCTCACCGGCGAGACCATTCAGGGGCAGTATCAGTTTCCCCTGCCCCAGGGCGCGGCGGTGGATGGTATGGAGCTGGATCTGGGGCCGCGCAAGATAGTCGGTGAGATCCAGGAAAAACAGGCCGCGAGGGCCAGATTTGAACAGGCCAAACAGCAGGGCCAGCGCGCGGCACTGCTGGAACACAGAAGTGCCAATCTGTTTCACACCGAAGTGGCCAACCTGATGCCCGGTGCCTTGCTGAAGGTGCGGGTTAATTACCTGCAGACCCTCAACTGGGAGCAGCAGGGATTTGAATTGCGCTTTCCCATGACCCTGACGCCAAGGTACTTAAGCCCCCTGTTGCCAATGGCCCAGGGCCAGGTGCCCATGTCGGCTTCGGCCATGCCAAGGCAAGCCAGGGTCAGTTTGGAACTGCTGCTGGAGGGCTTTGATATTCGCACTGTGACCAGCCCCTATCATCAAATTCAGGTGGAGCGGGAAGCAGAGGAACGTACCCGGGTGCGCCTGGAAGACTGGGCGGCCAACCGTGATTTTGTGCTGCGCTGGCAGCCAGGTCTGGAACAGGCGCCCAAGGCCTCGGTGCAGGTGCAGCAGGGCCTGAGCTATGGCGGGGAAGAGCAGGGCTACTTCCATGGTTTACTTTCCTTGCTGCCGCCGGCCACCGAGTTGGCGCTGGCTGTGCCTAGGGAGTTGGTGCTGGTGATAGATACCTCGGGCTCAATGACAGGGGAATCCCTGAGCCAGGCCAAGGCAGCCTTGGCCGAGGCACTGAATCAATTGACACCCGCTGACAGCTTTAACCTGATTGCCTTTAACTCGGATGTGACCATGTTGTGGCCACAATCACGCCCCTGGAGTGCCCAGAATCTCAAAACGGCGATGAAGTTTGTCCGCTCCCTGGAAGCAGAGGGCGGCACGGAAATGGCGGCGGCTCTGAATGCGGCCTTGCCATCCAATGCCAGCGGGGAACGCGTGCGCCAGGTGATCTTCATCACCGACGGTGCCGTTGGTCAGGAACAGGCCTTGTTTACCCAGATTGAGGAGCAATTGGGGGACAGCCGGCTGTTTACTGTCGGAATAGGGGCGGCGCCAAACGGCTTTTTTATGGAGCGGGCGGCTCAGGCGGGCAAGGGCAGTTTCACTTACATAGGCAAGGCGGCCGAGGTCAGCGAACGCATGCAGGCACTGCTTGAACGCATTGCCAAGCCCAGACTCAGCCATATCCGGGTGCAGTTTGAAGACGGCACCATTCCCGAGCACTGGCCCGCTGCCATTCCGGATCTCTATGCCGAAACGCCTTTGCAGCTGAGTTTCCGCCTTCCCGCCGCCAGCCATGGCGACCTCATGGTCAGCGGCCGAATTGGGGCAAAGCCCTGGCAGGTGCAACTGCCTTTGATACCGGTCGCGAGCCAAAGAGGGCTGGATCTGGCCTTTGGTCAGGCACAGATCTCCGCCCTGGAACGGGCCCGCAGTGCCGCCAATGGCGAGCGCACCCGGCAACAGATCACGGCTCTGGGGCTCAAATATCACCTGATGAGCCCCTACACCAGTCTGGTGGCCGTCGACCAGGAAGCCGTGAACCAGGGACAACCGGGCCCTCTGGTGCAGTTGGCGACACCCTTACCCGCCCATTGGCAGGGAGGCATGCCGCAGACCGCCCTTGGCAGTGCACTTTGGTTGTTGCTTGGCAGCGTGTGTCTGTTGCTGGCGCTGGTTTTTGAATGTCTTGGCCGGCTGGGACGTTTGCGATTGGCGTCGGCACCATGAAGGCCCGACGTTTACTGTCCCTGGCAGCACTGCTGCTGGGACTTATCCTGATTATCAAGGGAGGCTATATGCAGGCCAAAGCAGAGTTTGCCCAATTTTTAATTGCCAGGGCCTTTGAGCAGAGCCTGGTGGACGGTCAGCCACACAAACCCTGGGATTGGGCCGATACCTACCCGGTGGCCAGACTGGAGCTGCTCAAGGGGGGCTTACCTCAGCAACCCCTGTATGTGCTGGCGGGAGCCAGCGGACGCAACCTGGCCTTTGGACCGGCCTGGCTTGAAGGCACGGCCAGACCCGGGGCGCCGGGACACAGCGTGATAGCCGGCCACAGGGACAGCCACTTTGCCCAATTACGTGGAATGGCCGTGGGCGACAAGTTGCTGCTGACGCCCTTTTCCGGCCGGCAACAGTTGTTTGAGGTCAGTGCGCTCAGAATAGTGAGTGAGCATGATGGCCAGGCACTGGCCGAAGTGGAGGATGGGCTGACTCTGGTGACCTGTTATCCCTTTGATGCCTTGGGGGCCCGTTCGGAAAAACGTTTGCTGGTGTTCGCAAAACCCATGGCCAAACCCAGGGCGAACGCGGCGGCTCAGCCTGCCATCGGCATGACCCGATTACGGCCGAGTCGTTTGGCGTCGTAGAGCTGAATATCTGCTGCGTCTATGAGTTCCATCAGGCTCATACCTTCACGCCAGCTGCTGACACCGAAGGAGGCGGTCACATTGTTGATGGTATTGCCGGATTTGCGATCCTTGAGGCTGAGCTTTTCCAGGCCCCGGCGCAGCACCTCCGCCAACTGGCGGGCGATGGCCTGATCCCGGGCCGGGATCAGTATGGCAAATTCTTCACCGCCGCAGCGATACACCTTGGCGCCATCGCGGCAACCTTCCATCAGGCGTTTGGCCACGGCCTTAAGTACCTGATCGCCCAATTGATGGCCGTAGGTATCATTGAATATTTTAAAATGGTCTATATCGCACAGCACCAGGCAAGTACCTTCCGGAGCCTGCTCCAGGGTGGCACGCAAATCGGCATCAAAGGCACGGCGATTGAGGCAGCCGGTGAGCGCATCAAACAAGATATCCTTCTCGCTGGCGGCCAGACGCACCTTCAGGGCTTCGATTTCCTGCTGGGCCTTGTTGAGTTGGCGGGTGAAGTAGCTGGTGCTGGTTCGTATGGCATCGGATTCCTTGGCCATGCTGCGCACCAGTTCCAACATCTTGTCGAGGGTGAACTCCTCCCGCTCCAGCTGTTCCAACTTGCTGAAATTGCTGTCGATCCGGCTTTGGAATTGGTTGGCGTCCGTGTGGGTGTCTTTCAGGGACTGGGACAATTCGGTGACCATGGCATCGAGATTCCGGCGCATGGCACAAAGATCCACCGCCATGCTGTCACCCAGGTGCTCCCGGTACAGGAGCTCACTGTTGCTGGGAGGGCAGGTGCGGTGCTCGGCCAATACCTTGTCCATGGCGGCATTGAGTGCCGGTTGTTGCTCACCGACATAGGTATACCAGAGCGCGTAATTGGTGGGGGTGGTGGGGATCCTGTGTTTGAGCATCAGCGGCACAGCCTGCTTGAGGCGAGTCGCCGCCGTGTGCAGCAATGCCTGCTGATCTGCTTCCATCAGCTTGTGGCTGTCGGTCATTGTTGTGATTATCCCAAACCTGAATTACTGCCGCTAAGTGTCGCCGCAGTTGGCCGGACTAGTCAATCCAAACCAGCCACTCTTTCGTGCGAATTTGTATACGGCTTAGAACCTGTAACTGACGGAAAACATGGGACCAATAAAACTGTAACTTATATTGTAGTCGGCCACCTTGACTTGGTTGTCACCGGTTTGATGCACGTCCACATCAACCTTGTAATAGTTGTAGGCGACACTCATCTGCCAGTTGTCACCCAGATCGGCAGTGATCCCGGCACGCACATCCACCAGCGAGCCCTTGATATCATCCACTTTGATCTGGAAGTACTGGGCGTGGCCACTGAGTTTCCAGCCCGGCAGGAATTCGTAGCTGCCAAACAGGCCAATGTCGGGTAATGGCGCGGTTACGCTTTCATCCACAACCCGGGGGATGGCCTGGGTGCCACAGACGTTGTTATTGAGTTGGCTGCTGGTGCAGGCGCTGATGGTGCCTTCGAACATGGAGTCGATAAACATGGCGTGCAGGCCGAGAGACACGCCCAGGCTGTAATTGTTGCCCTGCAGAAACTCATAGCCGTAACCTATACGGGCGATATCTATGTTCAGCGTGGTGGCCAGTTTACCACCGGCCTTGACCTCATAAATGGTGTCATCGATTTGCACCTGAAAGGGGCGACTGACGGCCAGGGTCTCGGCGTCGCGGTGCAGCTGTTTCCAGTCGAGGTAGAAGCTGTGGCGATCGTTGAACCTGTATTCGAATGCAGCGGTTGGCAGAAACTGACTTTCCGCCAGTTCCAGATCAGATTCGAAGTCCAGTCGATAGTTCTGGCCGATCGTAGGATCGGTCACGTCTATGCTGGAGTCCGATTGAGAGTAAAAGCCGCCAACCTGTATGGTCATGTCCTTGGCGTTACACGCTTGGCTCACCCCTGCCAGCGTTACGGTGCATAATGCGAGAGCTTTAAACATTCAGCTGCTCCTGATACAGATTGTGTTACTCGGGGTGTTGCATCCGGTTTCAGGCCGGGCGGCGGGTGTTTTTATGGTATGGAATGCCGCGACAACGAAGGGCAGTGTAAACCAATGACTGACTGATGTGAAACATTTGTATCAAGATATTTGTATATATTTTGATCTGGTGCAGAATTTGTTCCGCAGATGTCAAAAAAGCGCCGAAAACGGCGCTTTTGACGCTAAGAAACGGGGCTTTTTTGTGATCAATCCCGATTGAACATCCCCAGGCGGATGCGGATAAAATGGAGGATCTGGGCGGCAATATCGACGTTCAGACAAGATTCCAGGCCCTCAAAGCCAGGAGATGAATTTGCCTCGCAGATCTTGTAGTGACCGTTGTCGAACAGCAGATCAATACCGGCCACGTCCAAATCCAGAATGTTGGCGGTTTGGGTTGCCAGCCATTCAATTTCCGGTGTGACCTCGAAGGGACGTGCCGAACCACCGGCGCTGACGTTGGCCTTGAAACTGTCTTCCTGACCACGGCGTTCATAACATCCCGCCACCCGGCCGCCAATGGTAAATACCCGCAGATCCCGGCCATGGCTGTTGGAAATGAACTCCTGCAATATGATGTTGGCATTCTTGTTGGTGGCCTCGATCAATTGCATCAGATCGTCAAACTCCCGGGCCTTGTGGGACAGGAACACCCCACTGCCCTGGGAACCGGACAGGGTTTTAATCACCACGGGAAAGCCGAGGTGCCGTTCCACCAGATCTATGTCCACCGGAAACTTCACCAGCATGGTCTTGGGGGTCGGCAAATTTTTCTCGGCCAGCAATTGCTGGGAAAACAGCTTGTCCTTGACCGTTTCTATGGCCCTGGAAGGATTGAGGCAATAGACCCCCAGACGTTCCAGATGGCGTATGATGGCCAGGGCAAAATAGGTGGTACCTGAACCCATGCGGGGAATAATAAAATCGGGCAGCTCCACTGGCTGCCCGTTCAACAAGATACTCTTGTTATCTTCGCGGGTGACTGTCAGGTCAAACTCGTCGGGCCCATAGACCTGAAGATCTATGTTGTCGGCCTTGGCGGCCTCAAGCAAACGATTGATTTCATACAATTCAGGTTTTAACTGAGTCGCGGTTTCTTTATAGAGGATCCAGCCGCGCATTTAGTCTTTAACCTTGATTTTCATGGAGTGTCCTTAAGCTCCTCCTCATCGGCCGGAGCGTCTTCATCATCGTCATCGATGTCGTCGAATGTCAGATCCGGCTCAGGGGCGGTAGCGGGCGCGTGCACTGTGCCAACCACGGCATAAAAGGGTTTTCCCTGCGCCAGTTTGCAATACTTTACCCATAAGTGCTCAAACAAGCTACTGGGGGCCAGCCGTCCGCTCGCGACTTCGACAAATTGCGCTTCGTCGGCGGTGGCAGGTAATTGCTTTCCTTCGGCAAGATCTTTCAGTACCTGACCATATTGTTCCAGTAAATCCGCTTCTTTACTGGTAAAATCACCGCAGCGTCTGAAGCCCTTGGGAAAATTGATATCATCGTAAAAGCGCCTTTTTGCCTGAAAGCCGGTAACTGCGACAGTGCTTGTCTGCGGTTTGCCATTTTCGTTTGAAAAAGCCTGTTGAGACATGGTGATTTCCTTGCTTGATTGACTCTTGATACAACAAAAACATTACTCTGGGTACGATTTGCAACTGGAGTATTGGCTAGTATTATTGAATTAGAAATCAAAAAAATTTGTCGTTTTTGGTCAAAGATATTTTATGGACACGGATCTGCTGAAAACCTTTTTGGAAGTCTCGCGCACCCGCCATTTCGGCAAGGCGGCGGAGAATCTGTACCTGACACGCAGTGCGGTCAGTTTCAGGGTCAAACAACTGGAGACCCTGCTTGGCGTTGAGCTGTTTGAACGTCAGCGTAACAATATTCAGCCGACACCGGCGGGCGAGCGCATGCTGGGGCATGCCGAAGCCGTGCTGACCGCTTGGGAGAGAGCCAAGCAGGATGTGTCCCTGAGTCTGTTGCAATCGACCCAGCTCACCATTGGCGCCGGTCCCAATATCTGGGATGCCTATCTACAGGGACACCTGCAAAGTCTGCATCAGGGGCTTCCGGGGGTGGCGCTGCGCACCGAAGTGTTGCCTCAAAATGTGATGACCAGGCAATTGATGGAACGCACCCTGGATATCGCTATTTCCTTCGACCCGCCCAAACTTGATGATTTCGAGCAGGTGCGAGTGGGTGTCGTGCAGCTGCAGCTGGTGTCAAGCGACGGTCCGCTGACCCTCGACGAGTGCAGTCAGCACAGGTACATCAAGGTGGATTGGGGCACGGCGTTCAATATTCTCCATGCCCAGGAATACGGCATGTTGCCATTGCCGGTACTGCACACCAGTTCATCGCGGATCGCACTGGACTTTGTACTGAATAATGGCGGCAGCGCCTTTTTACCTGACCATATGGTTCGCCCCTTGCTTGCCAGGGGGCGTTTACATCTGGTGACCGGTGCGGCTGCCATTCCCCGCAATGTGCATGTCGTCTATTGGGCCCAGAATGACAGACTGCCCCAAATTGAACAGGCGATAGGTTTTTTGCGTCGGGAAGATGAAGATGATGCCGAAGAGCTGCTGGCCTAGGCCAGCAGTGGCAACAGAATTGCGCCCCAGGTGAGGCCACACAGGCACAAACTGATAAATACCGCGGCCGAGGCAATGTCCTTGGCCTGCCCACTCAGGGGGTGGATCTCCTCCCCAACCCTGTCCACCACGGCTTCGATTGCTGAGTTGAGCAACTCAACTATCAGCACGATAAACACTGTCAGCACCAGCAGCAGTTTTTCCACCATGGAGACCGGCGCCCATGCCGCCACTGGCAACAAGAGCACAGCCAACATCACTTCTTGCCTGAAGGCGGCTTCGTGGGTCCAGGCCGATTTCAAGCCCTTGAATGAGAATCCTGTCGCGCGTATTACGCGCTTGATGCCATGGTTGTTGGCGGGTTTCATAGTTCTACCTTGCTTTGGAAAATGACCGGCTCTTGATTGTTGCAACCCCGGGCCAGTAAAAGGCCTGCGGTGCAGTTGACGGTAAGCCATGCCACAAAAGGCGGCAGTATAACAGCCGAAGATGTCTTGGTTAAGCTGTCGGCCCTATATTCGCGCCTATACTTGGCGTTACCCGCAGTTCGTCCACAGGCCGTGGACTGACACTTCAAGGAGGAAGTTATGGGGCATCACCTGTCTGGAATGGTTATCTGCCTGCTGGCATTGTGTATGCCGGGCCCGTCATTTTCGGCGGCAGTCGACAAGCTTGCAGCCTTGACGCCGAGCCGGTTGGCGCCGTTGGAACTGATAGGGCGCACCGAATTACCGCCGAATGTGATGCTTGAAGATTACCTGATCAGCGAAAAATATGATGGTGTTCGCGGGCGCTGGGATGGCAAAGCCATGTGGAGCAAACAGGGCAAGCCAATTGCGCTGCCGGTCTGGTTCGTCAACGATTTTCCGGCGCAGCCTCTGGAAGGGGAGCTGTGGCTTGGTCGGGGGCAATTTGAAGCCGTGGCCGGACTTATCCGGGGCAGACTGGATAATCCATTGTGGCAGCAACTGCGATTTATGGTATTCGACACCCCGATGCAAAATCGTCCCTTTGCCGAGCGCTATTTGTGGTTATTGGCACTGGGGGATAAGGGCGTGCGGCGGATAGTCCCGCAGCTGAGCATTGGCAGTGTGGCCGAGTTGCAGCGTTTGTTTGATGAGCGGGTGGCCGCTGGGGCCGAAGGGCTGGTGCTGCATCACAAACAAGCCCTGTATCAGGAAGGGCGCAACACAGCTCTTATCAAGCTTAAGCCGCTGCTGGATGCCGAAGCGACTGTGATAGGGTACCGGGCGGGGAAGGGCGAATTCAGCGGTATGCTGGGTTCGCTCAAATTGAGAACTCCTGAAGGACTGGAGTTTTATCTCAGCGCCGGCCTGACCCTGGAGCACAGGCGTCATCCTCCGCAGTTGGGGACTGTGATAAGCTTTCAATACCGGGGACTGAGCGCCAAAGGCGTACCCAGGGGCGCCAGGTTTTGGCGTGTACGACCACCTCAATCATGACCGAGGCTATATTTTGACCACCATAATTCGTTCCGTATTGTTTGTCTGCATGGGGAACATTTGTCGCTCTCCCACCGCCGAGGCGGTTTTTCGGCAGCGCAGCCTGAGGGCTGGTCTTGAGCTTGAGATAGATTCTGCCGGCACCATAGGTTATCACCAGGGCGAACGCCCCGATCCCCGCGCCGAAGCCGCCGGTAATCTGCGGGGCTATGACTTTGCCCAGATGCGTGCCCGCCAGGTGGTGGGAGACGACTTTGAGCGTTTTGATCTGATCCTGGCAGCCGACAAGCAAAACCTGTCCGATTTGCACCTGCGCTGCCCGGGGGAGCACAAGCATAAACTCAAGTTGGTGATGGCCTATGCCAATAATGGTGTCAGCGAGGTGCCGGATCCCTACTATGGTGGCGAAAGTGGCTTTGAACAGGTACTGGATTTATTGGAGCAGGCCGCCGACGGTTTGATTGCCGAGCTGCAGCGCTGAAGACGAAAACGGCGCCCGAGGCGCCGTAGTCTTAGTTCTGGATGCGTTTTCCCGAGCGTTTCAGTTTTTCCGCTTCCTTGCGCTCTTTTTCCCTGGCGGCTTTTTCGGCCAGGATCCGCTCTACTTCAGCCTGCTCGGCCTTGGCCATTTCCGGCGTTTCCAGGGACAGCAGACCGATTTTACCGCTGCGGAATTCATGCAACAGCAACTCAGAAGCCTTGTGCAAATCTATGTGCCCACCGGGGCGCAGGGCGCCACGCTTGCGGCCTATGGCCTCCAGCAGTCCCATGTCATCGGCGGGCATTTCATCGAGCTTATACCTGGCCATCACGGCTTCGGGATAGGCCTGGCGCAGGTAGCCTGCGGCAAACAGGGCCACATCCTCGTATTCCATGGCGGTGTCCTTGATGGCACCTGTCACCGCCAGACGGTAACTACTGGCTTCGTTGTCCACCTTGGGCCAGAGGATCCCCGGGGTGTCTGACAGCACTATGCCGTTTTTGAGGTTGATCCTCTGCTGTGCCTTGGTTACCGCTGGTTCGTTGCCGGTTTTGGCTATGACACGACCGGCCAGGGTGTTGATTATGGTGGACTTGCCCACGTTGGGAATGCCCATAATCATGGTGCGTATGTCTTTTTCAACCTTGTCGCGCGATGGCACCAGCTTGCGGCATAAATCAGGAATGCTGGTTTTGAGCATACCCGGTTGCAAGGTGGTGATGGCCATGGCCTTAACCCCTTGCTCCTGCTCCAGGAATTCAATCCAACGGGCGGTGACTTCGGGATCGGCCAAATCGCATTTATTCAGCAACTTGATACAGGGTTTATCCCCCCTGAGCTGAGTCACCGTGGGGTTTTCACTGCTGTAGGGGATGCGGGCATCCAGCACTTCAATGACCAGATCCACCTGGGGCATGGCCTCGGCAATTTCCTTGCGCGCCTTGTGCATGTGTCCCGGATACCATTGAATTGCCATAGTCTGCTTGTTCCTGCCATTGAATAAGGGCGGCTATTCTACCCGTATTGCTCCCCGGGTACAAAAAAAGCGTCCTGTTGGACGCTTTCGATTGATGCCGTTTTAAATTACGCCCAGTTCCCGCAGGCGTTCCATCAGGTAACTGTCGGCGGTGTAACGCTCGGACAGCACCACTTCAGGATTGGGATGCAGGAACAATGGCAGGGAAATCCGCGACTTGGTTTTGTCGGCTCCCTCGGGATTGATCACCCTGTGGGAGGTGGACGGGAAGTAGCCCCCCGAGGCTTCCTGCAACATATCCCCTATGTTGATAATGAGATTGCCAAAGTCGCTGGGCACATCTATCCAGCTGCCGTCTTTGGCCTGCACCTGCAATCCCGGCTCGTTGGCGGCCGGCAATACGGTCAGCAGGTTAATATCCTCGTGGGCGGCGGCGCGGATGGCACCGAGCTCTTCATCACCTGTCATCGGTGGATAGTGCAGTACCCGCAGCAACGTCTTCTGACTGTCCTTTATCATGTCAGGCAGCGGCATGGAGAAGTGCGCCTTGACGTCTTCCGGGCTGTGGGCTTCCACCCAAGACAGCAGCTCTGCCGCCAGGGCATTGGCTTCGCGGTAATAGGTCAGGATATTTTCCTTGAGACTATCGGGAATGCGACCCCAGGGATAGACATGATAATATTCCTTGATGTCCTTGACCGTGTGACCCTTGGCGGTTTCCGATACTTCGCTTGGGAAAAAGCCATCCTGGGTTTCGGGCTTGAACAGGAATTCCAGCTTGTTGTCACTCTGAAAAAAGGCGTGCCATTCTTTGTAGATGGCTTCCACCAGTTCCTGGCGGATAGGGTGGTTTGACAGTACGCCAAATCCGGTATCCCGCAGTGACTGAACAAATTGTTGTGCGCTGTCCGGCGCGCGGTAATCAATAGTTTCCAATTTCATTTTATGTTTCTTTTGTTATTGTGGTTAACCCCGGCGCCAGTGTAGCCGCGCAGCCCTTCAAGCGCAAATACCGCCGGGAGCCCAGGGACAAGGAGAGAAGAATGCGACAGTTGAATGAATTCGAGCGTTTTGTGATTGAGCAAAAGGGCACTGAACGTCCCTTCAGTGGCGAGTATTATCAGCACAGCGCCAAGGGCGTGTATTGCTGCCGCAAATGTGATGCCCCCCTGTACCTGTCTGAGCATAAATTCAATGCCCACTGTGGCTGGCCCGCCTTTGATGATGAAATTCCCGGTGCGGTTAACCGCCATCCGGACGCCGACGGCCGCAGGGTGGAAATCGTCTGCAGTCACTGCGGTGGTCACCTGGGCCACGTATTTGAGGGTGAATTGCTGACACCCAAAAATGTACGCCACTGTGTCAACTCAGTGTCTTTGCATTTCAAACCCTTGGAAGAAGAGCCTGCAGGCGAGCCCATGGCAAAGGCGACCCTGGGGGGCGGCTGTTTTTGGTGCCTTGAGGCTGTGTTCAAGGAGCTTAAAGGCGTGCATTCCGTGGTCTCAGGCTACGCCGGTGGTACCGAAGCCGATGCCGAATACAAGCGGGTGTGCAGCGGCCATACCGGCCATGCCGAGGTGGTGCAGCTGAGCTTCAACCCCGATGAAATCAGCTTTGAAACCCTGCTTGAGGTGTTTTTCCAGATCCATGATCCCACCTCTCTTAATCGTCAGGGCAATGATGTGGGCCCCCAATATCGCTCGGTGATCTTCATCCACGATGAGCAGCAGGCGCAAAGCGCCAATGCCATGATTACCAGATTGAATGAGGCCAAATTATGGGACAGGCCCATAGTGACCCAGGTAAGCGCCTTTGACGGTTTTTACCCGGCAGAGGACTACCACAGGGATTACTTCGCCCACCATGGGGAGCAACCCTATTGCGCTATTGTGGTGCGCCCCAAGGTGGACAAGTTCAGGGCGCAGTTTGCCGCGCTGCGCAGGCGCTGACAGCTATTGCCCCAACGAAGCTGTGTAAAAAAACAAGGCGGCCAATGGCCGCCTTTGTTGTTAATCCAGTTTATCGTCCGCCACCTTGTAGTGGGGATCTTCCATTAAATTCACTTCCACCAGATCGCCGGCCTTGGCCAGCAGGGCACGACAATCCTGGCTAAGGTGCCGCAGGTGCAACTTTTTCCCCTGACTGGCGTAACGCTCCGCCAGGGTATCAATGGCATCCAGTGCCGAGTGATCGGCGACCCGGGAATTGCCAAAGTCGACAATCACATCGTCGGGATCGGCCTTGGCATCAAACAGTTCCAGAAAGTGGGATACTGAGCCGAAAAACAGCGGGCCATTGAGTTCATACACCTTCCAGCCGTTGGCATCGTTGCGGGTTTGCACATTGATGTGCTTGGCGTGCTCCCAGGCAAACACCAGCGCCGACACTATCACGCCGACGAAGACCGCAAAGGCCAGATCGGTAAATACGGTCACAGTGGTGACCAGCACTATGACAAAGGCATCGTGTTTGGGCACCTTGCGCATGACTTTAAAGCTGGCCCACTCGAATGTGCCCAGTACCACCATGAACATGACGCCCACCAAAGCGGCCAACGGGATGATCTCAATAAAGTCGGCACCAAAGAGGATAAAGATCAGCAGTGCCACCGCCGCCGTTATCCCCGACAGACGACCACGGCCGCCGGAATTGATGTTAATCATCGACTGACCAATCATGGCGCAACCACCCATGGCGCCAAACAGACCGCTGGTGACGTTACCCACACCCTGGCCTATACATTCCTTATTGCCGCGTCCACGGGTGCCTGTCATCTCATCAATCACTGTCAGGGTCAGCAGGGATTCAATCAGCCCCACGGCCGCCAACACGAAAGAGTAGGGCAGAATAATTGACAGGGTTTCCAGGCTGAAGGGCACCTCGGGCAGGGCAAAAATCGGCAGGTTGCCGGCTATGGTGGCGTGCTCGTCACCACTCATGCCGCGCAGAAAGTCCAGAACGGTACGGGTATCCAGATCCAGCCCCACCACCAGAGCCGTCACCGTCAGTATGGCCGCCAGTGACGCCGGAAAGGCAGTGGTGAATTTGGGCAGAAAGTGAATGATGGCCATGGTCAGGGCCACCAGGGCCAACATCAGGTAAAGGGTGTTGCCTGTGAGCCATTGCAGCTGGCCCTCGGCATCGGGTGCCTTGAACTGACCAAGTTGCGCCAGGAAGATCACTATGGCAAGGCCATTGACGAAGCCCATCATCACGGGATAGGGCACAATGCGAATGAATTTACCCAGCTTGAAGATACCGGCGCCGATCTGTAACAGGCCAGCCAGCAGTACGGCGGCAAACAGGTACTGGACGCCATGGCTCGACACCAGGGCTACCATCACCACGGCCATGGCACCTGTGGCGCCGGAGATCATGCCGGGACGCCCCCCTATCAGGGCGGTAACCAAACCCATGATAAAAGCCGCATGGAGGCCAATCATGGGGGCAACACCGGCGACAAAGGCAAACGCAACGGCCTCGGGGACCAGTGCCAGTGCAACTGTCAGCCCCGAGAGCACATCGGCCCTGTGGCTGGCGGATTTATGGCGGATAATATCAAACATGCTGTTCCCGTGTTAATTAAGGGTGACGGTGATCACAAAATTCCAAGCGGCGCAGTCTAGCAAAAATGCGCTTCCGGATGAAGTCCGGTGGCCTGGAAACGAAAAGGGATGACATAAAAAGGGATAAAACAAAAAGGCCATGCATCGCATGGCCTTTTGTGCATTACCGCTTAGCCTCAGGGGCGAGCCATGTCCGAGCCGGCACTGTTGGCCTTGCTCACCATGGATTCGGTCGCCTTGGCGTCGGAGGCATCATACTCGCGGCCCTTGGGGGTCGCCACATGCTCACGGTTCTCCACCACAGGCTTGGTCATATCTGAACTGACCATGGAGCCGAAGCGGCTGCTGACGGCGCGGGCAGGTTTAACTTCGTTGCTCACCGGCGCAGCCTTGACCTCGGGAACCTTGTGGGCCTTCACCGGCTTGATGGCTTCCGGTTTGGCCATTGGGGCGCTGGCGGCAGTGGCCTTGGCTGCATCGGCTGCAGTTTTGGCGACTTCAGCCTTCTCTGTGATGACGGCTACCGGAGCAAGCTGTTCCTGAACCGCGTCTTGCTTAGCCACTTCTTCACTTACAACAGGAGCTTCAGTGACAACAGCGGTTTCGGCTACAGGGGCAGCCACTACTGGCGCTTCAACAGCCGCGGGCGCTGCGGATTCAGCTTTGGCAGCCGGCGCTTCTGTCGCCACAACCTGAGTTTCAGCGGCAATCCCTGCAACAACGGGGGCAGCAGAGGCGGCACTTTCAGTCACGTTTGCTTCGGCGACGGGCGCCTCAACAACAGATGCTTCAACGCCAGATGCTTCAACAAAAGTGGCTTCGACCTGGGTTGCCACTTCAGCGACAGCTTCATCGCTTTCAGGCAATTCACCGTTGGCTTCTTGCTCATCACGGCGACGGCGCTGACCGGCGGCACGCAGGTGACGGGGACTGCGACGGCTGCGACGTTGGCCATCGCGACCTTCACGCTTTGGCTTATCTTCGTCGGAAACCTCTGCATCGACATCGATCGCATCGGTGTCAACATCATCGCCTTGGGGCGCAGCGAACTCGTTTGATACCGCGACCTGGGTGACTGCGTCTTCGAGAACTTCAGCGGCTTCGACCACTTCAGTTGCTTCTGTTGCAGTTGCCTTGGTTTCGGCTGCCTCATCCATCTGCTCTTCGCTCTTTGGCTTGCGAGGCTGACGACGTGGCTTGGCAGGCTTGTCTTCCTGCGGCGCATCCACTTTGACTTCGGTTTGACCCATTTCGGCGGTTTGACCCACTTCGGCAGCCACCTGGACTTGTTCATTCAGTTCCTGGGACTCGTTGATGCGGACCTTACGACGCATGTTGCGACGCTGGCGACGCTCACGCACCACTTCCTGCTTGGGTTCATCGTCAAACTGGGCAACTTCTACCTGTTCAACCGGCTTTTCACGCTCAACGCGTTCACGCTTGGGAGCGCGCTCACGTTTTGGCTGTTCTTCACGCTCACGCAGTGGTTTGTCTTCGCGGCTGCTTTGGGCTTCCTGCTTGGTACGGCCGCCACGGCGACCGTCACGGCTGCCTTCACCGCGATTGCCTTCGCCGCGACCACCGCGCTTGTCACCCTCTTCACCGGGACGACGACGAGTACGGCTGCGGTTGGCGCCTTGGCGGGTTTCGGTCTTGGTCGGTTTCTCTTTCACTTCTTCCTGCTTTTCGGCAGGGGTGAAGATGGCACCAATGGCTGAGAACAGACGGCTGAAGAATCCTGGCTTCGCAGCCACATCAGCAGCGGGCTTGGCAACGGCAGCAGGCTTGCTGACCTGGGTTTCCATAGGTACGGGAGTTCCAAACCCTTTCAGCACCGGCTCAGGGGCGGCAGTGCGCTCCAGTTTGCGTGGCTCGTAGAGCTTGGTTTCAGGCTTTTCGGTACGCTTGTAGCTGGCTTCTTCAATCTCGTCATCCTTGCGGTGGCGGATAACTTTGAAGTCAGGCGTCATCATGTGCGGATCCGGGATCACGTACACTTCGACTTCATGGCGCTGTTCTGTGATGCGAATAGCCTTACGCTTTTCGTTCAGCAGGAAGGCGGCCACGTCCACTGGCACTATGGCCTCGATCTGCGAGGTGTTTTCCTTGATGGCTTCTTCTTCCATCAGACGCAGGATAGACAGGGCCAAAGATTCGGTGCCGCGGATAGTGCCCTGGCCATGACAGCGTGGGCAGATATGGGCTGCAGATTCTTCCAGAGACGGACGCAGGCGCTGACGGGACATTTCCATCAGACCAAAACGGGAGATACGACCCAGTTGCACCCGGGCGCGATCCTGATGCACTGCATCACGCAGGCGGTTTTCCACTTCGCGTTGATGACGAACCGGGGTCATGTCGATGAAGTCGATAACCACCAGACCACCCAGGTCGCGCAGACGCAACTGACGGGCGATTTCATCGGCCGCTTCCAGGTTGGTGTTCAGGGCCGTTTCTTCGATATCACCGCCTTTTGTGGCACGGGCGGAGTTGATATCGATAGAGGTCAGGGCCTCTGTGGGGTCAATCACAATCGAACCGCCGGAAGGCAGACGTACTTCGCGCTGGAAGGCCGACTCAATCTGGGATTCAATTTGGTAATGGGTGAACAGTGGCACTTCGGCCTTGTAAAGCTTAACCCGCTCAACAAAATCCGGACGCACCAGAGCAATATGTTGCTTGGCTTCTTCGAATACCCTTGGGTGGTCGATGAGAATTTCGCCCACGTCGCGGCGCAGATAGTCACGAATGGCGCGCACTATCACGTTGCTTTCCTGATGGATCAGCATGGGCGCAGGATGGGTCTCGGAGGCTTCCCTGATGGCGTCCCAGTGGCGCAGCAGCACCTTGAGATCCCATTGCAGCTCGGAGGATTCCTTGCCAACACCTGCGGTACGGACGATGAGGCCCATGCCGGCAGGCACTTCCAGATCCGACATGGCTTCTTTCAGTTCGGTGCGCTCATCACCCTCGATACGGCGGGAGATACCACCGGCACGGGGGTTGTTGGGCATCAGCACCAGGTAAGAACCGGCCAGGCTGATAAAGGTGGTCAGGGCGGCGCCCTTGTTGCCACGCTCTTCTTTGTCAATCTGGACTATGACTTCCTGACCTTCGCTGATCACTTCCTTGATATTGGGGCGACCCTGGAAGGAGTATCCCTTGGGAAAGTATTCACGGGCAATTTCTTTCAGGGGCAGGAAACCGTGGCGCTCGGCACCATAGTCTACGAAGGCTGCTTCGAGAGAGGGTTCTACGCGGGTGATTTTACCCTTGTAAATGTTGGCTTTTTTCTGCTCATGACCAGGACTTTCGATATCCAGATCATAAAGTTGTTGCCCATCTACCAGGGCTACACGCAACTCTTCTGATTGAGTTGCATTGATTAACATACGTTTCATGGTGACGTCATTCTTCTTTAAATGGGTCACCGGATAAGGCAATTGACTGCATTCAGGGCCTGACATATTCGGGACGGGGCCTGTCGGCCGGTCAAGTCAGGCTTTTTGGGTGCGCATTGCTGTTAGACGCAATCTCTGCGTGTCGCTACCGATTTATGGCTTATTTTTCAATGATTACAAAAACAAGGAATTCGTTGTAAAACATCAACCAACCCCATAAATTCAAATAATTTCTTTCCGTGAATGCCCAAAGTCGAGTGTCGTTGTCCGGTGACAAGTTACATTAGTCTTCGAATCCGGGACGGTTTTCAACAGAAACCATATTGTAATGGCGACTTAATGAGTTTAACCGTATAAAACCTGAGTTTTGATATTTTGTACTAAAAATACGGTTTGCAATTCAATGAATTGCGACCCAATGGTCGTTTATTTTACTCCGGTAAAACCGCGGTGTGCGCAGGGGAGTTGTGAACATTTTATCCACTGTAAAACCACCAGCGCCGAGGAAGAATAGCAACAATCAAAAATTTCGGCAATGGAAAGCCACAATTCTTGCCACATGTTGTACAATGCCCGGCGTTTATTGCAGATGGTTCACCATGAGTACAGAAACTTCCCCCACCCAGGTTCAGTTCGTCACCATAGACGAAGACAACGCCGGCCAGCGTATCGACAACTTTTTATTGAGCAAGCTTAAGGGCGTGCCCAAGAGCATGATCTACCGCATCGTTCGTAAGGGCGAGGTCAGGGTCAACAAGGGCCGTATTAAACCCGAATATAAGTTGGCAATCGGTGACGAGGTGCGTGTGCCACCCGTGCGCGTGGCCGAAAAGGACTACCGCACCGCGCCGTCCGCCAATCTGTCTCGGGTGTCCCAGTTGGAAGACAGGATACTGTTTGAAGACAAGCACCTGATAGTGCTGAACAAACCCGCTGGCATCGCGGTACATGGCGGCAGTGGCGTGGACTATGGTGTTATTGAAGCATTACGTAGCCTGCGGCCGCAGCAAAAGTTTCTGGAATTGGTGCACAGACTCGACAAGGATACCAGCGGTGTGTTGCTGGTTGCCAAAAAGCGCAGTGCGCTCAAGCATTTGCATGACCAGCTCAGGCATAAGCAGATGCAGAAGGATTACCTGGCGCTGGTGCGCGGCCAGTGGCAAAGCCATGACAGGGTCGTCAAGGCTCCGCTGCTGAAACTGACGCTGAAGTCAGGTGAACGCATTGTGCGGGTGTCCAGTGATGGCAAGCCCAGCGAAACCCGTTTCCAGGTCGTCAACTATTTTCAGGGTGCCACTCTGGTGCAGGCCAGTCCCGTCACCGGCCGTACCCATCAAATCCGCGTGCACTGTCAGTTTCAGGGCCACCCTATTGCCTGTGATGACAAATACAGTGAGCAGAAGTTTGATGACAGTATGCGTGCCCTGGGACTGAATCGCCTGTTCCTCCACGCTGCCAGACTCAGATTCACCCATCCTGACACCGAGACCGAGATGGTAATGGAAGCGCCGCTGGATGACGAGTTGCAGACCTTGCTGACCAAGCTGGAGCCGATGAAGTGAGTCGTCGGTTCGACCTGGTCATTTTCGACTGGGATGGCACCTTGATGGATTCCATCGACAAGATTGTCATCTGCATGCAGGCATTGGCACAGGAGCTGGCGTTGGCGGTTCCCTCAGATCAGGCCGTACGCGATATCATAGGTTTGTCGATGCCGCTGGCGATGGCGCAGCTGTTTCCGCAATTCAGCGACGCTGAGCGAACACATATGATGGGCCGCTATCGTGAGCATTATCTGGTGCTCAATGGCACGCCAAGCCCCTTGTTTGAAGGCGTAGAAACCCTTTTGGCCAGTCTCAGAGAGCAGGGCTACCGTCTGGCCATAGCTACGGGAAAGGCGAGGGCGGGACTTGAGCGCATTTTGGCTGAAACCGGTCTTGGACATTACTTCGATACCAGCCGCTGTGCCGATGAGACCCACAGCAAGCCCCATCCGCAAATGCTCAGCGAAATTATTGCTGAGCTGGGTGTGTGTGCCGAAAAAGCCCTGATGATAGGTGACTCGTTGCACGACCTTAATATGGCCAATAATGCGGGCATTGCCGCCATAGGTGTCAACTACGGCGCCCACAGCGCCGAGCAATTGACCCGGGCAGAGCCCCTGGCGATTATCTCTTCGCCCATTGAGCTGTTAACCCACCTTTAGCCACGGCTTTTATACGGGCCTTGAAATCAAGGCCTGATTTTAGGCAAGGCCTGATTTTAGGCAAGTCCAGGTTTTAGGCCAGTGGGTCCATACCCGCGTTCATCAGCAATTCACACAGGCTGATAAGTGGCAGACCCACCAGGGTATTGGGATCGCGGCCGCTCAAGGACTCGAACAGGCAAATTCCCAGACCTTCCGACTTAAAGCTGCCGGCACACCACAGCGGTTGCTCCAGCTCGACGTAGCGCTCAATCTGCTCATCAGTCAGTTGCCTGAAACGCACTTCAAAGGGTTCAACCACGCTCTGGCAGGACATGTTCCGGCTATCCACCAGTGCCAGTCCGGTATAAAAGGTGACTGTCTTGCCCCTTTGTCGTTTGAGCTGGGTTATGGCGTTTTCCACCGTCAGGGGTTTGCCGAGAATATGGTCATCACACACTGCCAGTTGATCCGAGCCTATGATCAACGCCGGAAAGTTGCAGCGTTTGGCCACTGCCAGTGCCTTTTCCCTTGCCAATCTCTCTACCAGTGCCAGCGGCGCCTCGCCCTCTTGGGGACTTTCATCCACGCCCGGGTCCATGGTATCGAAATCCAACGTCAGTTTATTGAGCAACTGCTGTCGAAAGGGGGAGGTGGAAGCTAAAATCAATTTCGGAGTCATTACGGATGAACAGCACAAAGAAAGGATGGCGTCATTGTCTGCCATTTGCTTGCCCGATGACAAGTCCATGGCAGCCTTGGCGAACGCGCTTATTTTGACCGCTTTTGGCTTGTGCTGTCCCCTTGGCTTGGGTAATATTTTGCGTCCGTCAATTTCTGTGCCGGAGAGAGGACTGCAACAGCCGCCAAAGTCGGTAGTAGATGCAGAAATTTTTCTTTGACTCCGGCGTGTTGAAACTATAATATGCGCGCCCTATGCAAACAGTAAAGATACCGGTTTCAATTGATCCCATTCGCGCAGCCTCGAGCCGCCTTGATTTTCAGGGTGTGGTCCCTGGCAAGCAGCTGAAGCGATTGAATGAGTTATGTGCCGGCGACTGTTCCGATGTGACAGTGTCGTTGGAATGTGGCGTGGATTTACAGGGGATAGTCTACCTGAAAGGGAAGGCTGTGACGGAGCTCACTCTGATATGTCAACGTTGCATGACACTTTTTACCACTGAGGTTACGGTCGACTTTTGCTTCAGTCCTTGCCGGACAGAAGCGGAAATCGATGAGCTCCCGGATGCGTATGACCCTATTGAGTGCAATGAAATTGGCGAGATACGTCTGCATCAATTGATCGAAGATGAATTGATATTGGCTGTACCTTTAATCCCGGCGCATGAAGACAATGATTGCAGCCTGGGTTCGCAAGATATGGTGGTAGGCGAGATTGACCCCGCTCAAGAGGAGCGTCCAAATCCGTTTGCAGTGTTAGAAAAACTGAAGAGCAAGTAATCCAGGAGACAGACCCATGGCTGTACAACAGAATAAAAAATCCCGTTCCAAGCGTGGCATGCGCCGTTCACATGACGCTCTGAGCACTGCTCAGCTGTCTGTAGACGCGACCAGCGGCGAACTGCATCTGCGTCACAACGTGACTGCCGATGGCTTCTACCGTGGTAAAAAGGTTATCAACAAGTAATTTGTTGATAGGCTTATGACGAATCTGACGCTTGCGTTGGATGCGATGGGGGGCGACCACGGCCCCCACGTCACGGTGCCTGCAGCCCTGCAGGCACTTAGACTAAATCCCGACCTTAAGATGATCCTGGTCGGCGATGAAAGCAAAATTCTCCCCATACTGCGTTCAGCAGACCCCGAGTTATCCCGGCGAGTTTCCCTAATCCATACCACTGAAGTGGTGCGCATGGATGATAAGCCCGTGCATGCCTTGCGCAAGGCCAAAAACAGCTCCATGCGTCTGGCCATAGAGCAGGTTCGTGATGGCCATGCCCACGCCTGTGTCAGTGCAGGGAATACCGGCGCCCTGATGGCCTCGGCCAAGGTGCTGCTGAAAACCTTACCCGGCGTCGACAGACCCGCTCTGGTCAGTTGCCTGCCGGCGGTGACGGGAAAACCCGTCTATCTGCTCGATCTTGGCGCCAATGTCTCCTGCGATTATGAGACCCTGTTTCAGTTTGCGGTGATGGGCTCTGTGCTGTGCGAGGCGGTGGAAAAGAAATCCCGTCCCAAGGTGGCACTGCTGAATGTGGGCATTGAGGAATGCAAGGGCAATGGCGATGTGCAGCAGGCGGCACAACTGTTGTTGCATACCCCGCAACTCAATTACACCGGCTTTATTGAGGGCGACGAAATCTATACCGGCTGCGTCGACGTCATAGTCTGTGACGGCTTTGTCGGCAACATCACCCTCAAGACCTCGGAAGGCATAGCCCGGCTGTTGGTGCACCAATTAAAACAGGGCCTGACCCAGGGTTGGCTGATAAGATTATTGGCGAGAGTGATTTCCCCCAGGATCCAGTCTGTTCTCAAACAGATGAACCCCGACCACTATAACGGTGCAAGTCTGATAGGATTGCGCGGAATAGTTGTAAAAAGCCATGGTAATGCCGATCAAGCTGCATATTTGCAAGCTATCAATCTGGCGGTTACCGAGGCTCAACGTCGGCTCCCCGAGATGATTAAAGATCGCCTCGAGTCGATTCTGTTAGACATCAACGGCTGATTTCTCCTAAACACTATGCATACAAAAATTCTTGGAACCGGCAGTTATTTGCCGGCGCAGGTGCGTAGCAATCTGGATCTGGAAAAAATGGTGGAAACCAGTGACCAGTGGATTGTTGAACGCACAGGTATTTCAGAGCGCCGCATTGCCGCTGTGGATGAAACTGTTGCCACCATGGGCTATCAGGCTGCCCTGGGCGCCATTGAAATGGCAGGCATTGACCCATCAGAGCTGGATATGATCATTTGCGGCACAACCAGTGCCAGCAATGCCTTCCCCGCTGCCGCCTGTGAAATTCAGGCCATGCTCGGGGTTCATACCATTCCGGCATTCGACCTGGCCGCAGCCTGCTCAGGCTTCGTTTATGCCTTGTCGGTAGCCGATCAGTTCATCAAAACCGGTGCCGCGAAAAAGGTATTGGTCATAGGTGCCGATGTGCTGTCGCGTCTTTGTGAGCCAGAGGACAGGACCACCATTATCCTGTTCGGCGATGGCGCCGGTGCCGCCGTGGTGGGTGCCAGCGAAGAGCAGGGCATAATCAACACCCATATTTATGCCGATGGCCGTCAGGGCGATTTGCTCAAATGTGCCTTCCCACCCCGCAAGGGCGAAGCCTCAGAAGCTGTGGGTTACATGACCATGAAGGGCAATGATGTCTTCAAGGTGGCTGTGACTCAGTTATCCCATGTGGTGGAAGAAACCCTGCGCCTCAACAACATCCAAAAGTCAGACATAGATTGGCTGGTGCCCCACCAGGCCAACTTCAGGATCATCAACGCCACCGCCAAAAAACTCGACATGAGTTTGGATAAAGTGGTGCTGACCCTGGCCAAGCACGGCAACACCTCGGCCGCCTCAGTGCCGATTGCCCTGGATGAAGCCGTACGTGACGGTCGCATCAAGCGCGGGCAATTGTTGTTGCTGGAGGCCTTTGGCGCCGGCTTTGCCTGGGGCAGTGCCCTGGTTCGATTTTAATCAGTGGCCGGCAAGTTGCCGGCCTCTTTAAACCCTTCCCAATAGGTTACCGAATATGGATAAATTCGCATTTGTTTTCCCGGGCCAAGGTTCACAGGCCGTGGGTATGCTGGCCGAATTGGCCGCCGAACACTCAGTTATCGCTGATACTTTTGCCGAGGCCAGCGCAGTCTTGGGTTACGATCTCTGGGCCCTGGTACAAAACGGTCCCGTGGAGCAACTGAATCAAACCGACAAGACCCAACCTGCCTTGCTGGCGGCCAGCGTCGCCATATGGCGCGCCTATGTGGCCAGTGGCAAGCCATTGCCAAGCGTGCTGGCCGGTCACAGCCTGGGTGAATATTCCGCTCTGGTGTGTGCCGGAGTGGTGAATTTTGCTGATGCCATTAAACTGGTGGAGCTGCGCGGTCAGCTGATGCAGGCCGCCGTGCCTGAAGGTACCGGTGCCATGTACGCCATTATCGGTCTGGATAACGATGCCATTGCCAAGGCCTGTGAAGTGTCAGCCGAGGGAGAAGTAGTCAGCCCGGTCAACTTCAACAGCCCGGGGCAGGTGGTGATCGCCGGTCAGAAAGACGCAGTTGAGCGCGCTGCCGCGGCCTGTAAGGCTGCCGGTGCCAAGATGGCCGTTGCGCTGCCCGTGAGCGTGCCTTCCCACTGTGCCCTGATGAAGCCTGCGGCTGACAAATTGGCCGAGGCACTGGCCGGTATTGAGTTTGGTATGCCGACCATTCCCGTGATCAACAACGTGGATGTGGCCAAGGTGGACAATGCCGATGGCATCCGCGATGCCCTGGTGCGTCAGCTCTATTGCCCCGTGCGCTGGACCGAAACCGTGGAACTGATGGCGGCCGAAGGTGTAACCCAGCTTATCGAATGTGGTCCTGGCAAGGTATTGACCGGACTTACAAAAAGAATTAATAAATCTCTTTCCGCCCAAGCGGTAAACGACGTGGCTTCGCTGGCTGCGTTGACTCAATAAGGAGTTTTTCATGAGTGTAACCCTGGATCTGACAGGTAAAGTCGCCCTGGTCACCGGTGCCAGCCGTGGTATCGGCAAGGCTATCGCCCTCACACTGCGTGACGCAGGCGCCACCGTCGTCGGTACCGCCACCAGTGCATCCGGTGCGGCAGCCATCGGCGAGTACCTGGGTGAAAAAGGTTTTGGCATGGTGTTGAACGTCACCAGCAGTGAATCTGTGGACACTTTATTTGCCCAGATCAAAGAAAAGGCCGGTGATGTTGATATTCTGGTCAACAATGCCGGTATTACCCGTGACAATCTGCTGATGCGCATGAAGGATGACGAGTGGCAGGATATCCTGGACACCAACCTGACATCCCTGTTCCGCCTGTCCAAGCCTGTGATGCGCAGCATGATGAAAAAGCGTTTTGGCCGTATCATCAACATTGGCTCGGTGGTTGGCACCATGGGCAATGCCGGACAGGTAAACTATTCAGCAGCCAAGGCCGGTTTGATTGGATTTACAAAATCTCTCGCAAGAGAGGTTGCATCTCGTCAAATTACGGTTAATGCTATTGCTCCTGGATTTATCCAGACCGACATGACGGACGAGCTGACTGAAGAGCAACAACAAGCCATCATGTCCCAGGTTCCGATGGAAAGATTGGGCCAGGCTCAAGAAATTGCCAACGCTGTGCTCTTTTTGGCCTCGGACGCTGCTGCCTACATCACAGGGGAAACTCTGCATGTCAACGGCGGCATGTACATGGTTTAAGGGCGAATGGCAGGGATACTGTCGCAATTGAGTGGCGATAAGGGTCTCATTTTTGCGAGTTTTCGTGGTTAGACCACGCAAACTTGGCTTGCAATGTCGACCAAATCGAATAAACTACTCGCAATCTTACGCAAGTGCGTAATTTGAATAGGAAAGAAAACTAATGAGCAACATCGAAGAACGTGTAAAGAAAATCATTGTAGAGCAACTGGGCGTTAAAGAAGAAGACGTTAAGCCAGCGGCATCTTTCGTTGACGATCTGGGTGCAGATTCTCTGGACACTGTTGAGTTGGTTATGGCTCTGGAAGAAGAGTTCGACACCGAGATCCCTGATGAAGAAGCTGAGAAGATCACTACAGTTCAAGCTGCGATCGACTACGTTTCCAAGAATCAGTAATACTGAATTCCAGAAAACAGGCGGCAATTATTGCCGCCTGTTTTTGTTTCTGAACCGCCTTGGCTGGTACAACCAGCAGCTGGCGCGGGATCACTTCTTTTCTTTGATCTTAATGACAGATCCCGGCCACTCAGGCACACAGAATGGCGCGCACAATCCCAAGCCGCTATTCTCAACCCAAGAATTTGACAACAGAAGGTGACGCCTGTGACTAAACGTCGCGTAGTGATTACCGGTCTTGGACTGGTAACCCCGGTTGGCAATGATGTGGACTCTACCTGGAAAGCCTTGCTTGATGGCAAGAGTGGTATAGCGCCCATTACCAAGTTTGATGCCAGCGAATTTTCCACCCGCTTCAGCGGTTCGGTAAAAGACTTTGATGTCGAGCAGTACCTGTCGAAAAAAGACGCCCGCAAGATGGATCTCTTCATCCAGTACGGTATGGCAGCAGGTATTCAGGCGGTACGTGACTCCGGCCTCGATATGAGCCAGGAAGATCCCGGTCGTGTGGGTACCGCCATCGGTGCCGGCATGGGTGGTATGTGGTTGATTGAACAAAACCACACTGCGCTGATGAACGGTGGTCCCCGTAAAATTTCTCCCTTCTTTGTGCCCAGCACCATTATCAATATGATTGCCGGTCACCTGTCCATCATGTATGGCATGACAGGCCCCAACTTCGCCGTGACCACGGCCTGTACCACAGGGGTGCACAACATAGGTTTCGCCGCCCGCACCATTGCCTACGGTGATGCGGACGTGATGATTGCCGGTGGTGCCGAAGACGTGACCTGTCCTCTGGGTGTGGGTGGTTTTGCCGCCGCCAAGGCGCTGTCGACCCGTAACGATGATCCCCAGGCCGCGAGTCGCCCATGGGATAAAGACAGGGACGGTTTTGTTATCGGTGACGGTGCCGGCGTACTGGTAATGGAAGAGTACGAACACGCCAAGGCCCGTGGCGCCAAGATCTATGCCGAGCTGGTTGGCTTTGGCATGAGTGGCGACGCTTACCACATGACCTCGCCACCGGAGAACGGTGCCGGTGCTGCGGCCGCCATGGCCAATGCCATCAAAGACAGCGGTTTGGCCCTGGAGCAGATTGGTTATATCAATGCCCACGGAACCTCTACGCCTGCCGGTGACAAGGCTGAAGCCGCTGCGGTTAAGTCCGTATTTGGCGATCAGGCCTACAAGGTGCTGGTCAGCTCCACCAAGTCGATGACAGGTCACCTGCTGGGCGCTGCCGGTGCGGTGGAAGCCATCTTCACTATTTTGGCCCTGAAAGATCAGGCCGTGCCGCCAACCATCAACCTGGATAATCCGGACGAAGGTTGCGATCTGGACTTCGTGCCACACGAGGCGCGTCAGCACAAGCTGGACTATGCCCTGTGCAACTCTTTCGGTTTCGGTGGAACCAACGGTTCCTTGCTGTTAAAACGCGTCTGAAGCCAAGAGTGAGTTCAGTGAAAAAGCGAGCCCCTGGGCTCGCTTTTTTTGTAATGTCTCACAGCAGGCAAAATGGCTCAAAGGGCTCTCTTTCTTTTGCAACAATCGCAGGTGACGGCTATGCAAGCCGAGCAATGCAACCAAGCTATGCAACCAAGCTATGCAAGCCCTGCTATGGGGCGATAGCGCCTGAGCAGGCGGGTGGCAAATTTGGGCAAGACCATTCTCGGCGGCCCCAATTTGGCGTAAACTCAAAAGAATTATCACTCCTTTCAAGGCACTACCATGGCCGGTATAGACAGACAGATCACCCTGCGTTTCCTGGCGGAGCCCGCCGATGTGAATTTCGGCGGTAAAGTACACGGCGGCGCCGTAATGAAATGGATTGACCTTGCGGCCTATGCCTGTGGCGCCGGCTGGAGCGGCAAGTACTGCATTACTGCCTATGCCGGTGGGATCCGCTTCGTTAAGCCCATTCACGTCGGCAACATAGTGGAGGTCAGTGCCAAGGTCATCTATACCGGCAGTACCTCTATGCACATTGGCCTGGATGTGCGCGCCGGCGATCCCAAGGAATCGGCCCGCCATCTGACGACTCACTGCATAGTTATCATGGTGGCGGTTGACGATGAAGGCAAACCCACCCCTGTGCCCGAGTGGATCCCCCAAAGTGAGGAAGACAAGGCGCTGCGGGAATCGGCCATTCGCCTGATGGAAATGCGCAAGAAAATCGGTGCCGAGATGGCCGCCCACGTCACTCCCTGAGTCTATGGATAATCAGTACTTCCTGGCTCTGGACTACGGTACCCAAAGCACCCGGGCCTTGGTATTTGATCCCAAAGGCAATCTGATTGCCAAGGCGCAACTGGCCAATGCCAATTGCCGTGAAGAGCAGCAGGGCACGGCCGCCGCCAGCCAGAGTGGCGACTATTGTGTCGCTCAGCTAACGGCCGTGGTGCAAAAGCTGCTGGCCGAATCCAGCGTTCGTCCGGGACAAATAGCCGCCCTCAGCCTCACCTGCCAGCGAGCCTGCCTGGTGCTGATGGACGAGTCCGGCCATGCCCGGTCCGATGTGTTTATGTGGTCCGACAGACGCCTGGCAGCAGAGCCGTTAATGCCTTTGCCCTGGTACCAGCGGCTGGGCTTTGGATTGCTGGGGCTTGGAAAACGCATTCACTATCTGCGCCGCTGCGCCAAAACCAACTGGCTTGACCGGCACAAGGTGGCGGAAGCGCCCAAAATTGGTTTGCTCAGTGGGCTGTTGTTGAGTCGACTGACGGACAAATTGGGCGATGGCGTGGCCTACCAGGTGGGCTATTTGCCCTTTGATTATCGACGGCGCCGATTTGCCAACGCCGGCAACTGGCGCTGGCGCGCCCTTAACTGTCGTCCGCAGCAAATGCTGCCGCTGGCCGAGGCCACCGCGGTTCACGGCGGGCTCAGCGCCGGCTTTGCCTCCCTAACGGGCTTGCCGACCGGTTTGCCTGTGGTATTGGCGGGGGCCGACAAGGCCTGTGAGGCCTATGCCGCCGGCGCCGGTGATCCCGGCCTTGCCTGCGTCAGTCTCGGCAGTGCCGCGACCGTGACCCTGGGGCTGGAGCGCTATACTGAGGCCTATCGTTACGCGCCGGCATTTCCGTCACTGGATTCAAAGCAGTTCCTGTCCGAGGTGCAACTGGAGCGCGGATTTTGGCTGCTGAGCTGGCTTATTCGCGAGTTTGGTGCTGAAGACTGTCAAGATGCCAAGGCGCTGGGACTGAGCCCGGAGGAGTATATTTTACGGCGGATTGACGCTGTTACGCCGGGGGCCGATGGTTTGCTGCTGAGCCCCACCTGGGCCCAGGGCGTAATTTTTCCAGGGCCCGAGGCCAGGGGCGCCATAGTTGGCTGGCGTCCCGAACACGGCCGTTTTCACCTCTACCGAGCGGCCATCGAGGGAGTATTATTGACCCTGGCTCGCGGTCTTAAGCGACTGCGAAAGGTCAGCGGCACTGTGCCGTCCCTTATCCGGGTGACCGGTGGTGGCAGTCAAAGCGACGTGGTGCTGCAGATGGCTGCCGACATATTCAACCTGCCGGTGGAGCGGCTTTCGGTGAGCGAAGCCTCAGGTCTCGGTGCGGCCATGTGCGCCGCCGTCGCCATGGGGCAGTATGAATCGCTCGCCGAGGCGCGCCTCGGTATGGCAAAATCGGCGCAACGTTTTGAGCCGGATCCCCGGCGGGTCGCGTGCTACCGGGTTGTGGCCTGGCAACACGCCAGGCTGTATCCAAGGCTGAAACCCTTGTTTCAGACCATGTAACTATTTTAAAAATAACTGATTATCTGTATCCGCAGTAAGGAACATCAATGGCAAAAGTCGCATTTCTGGGCCTGGGCGTTATGGGCTATCCCATGGCAGGACATCTGGTCAAGGCCGGTCACGAGGTGACCGTTTACAACCGTACCGAGAGCAAGGCCAAGGCCTGGGTGGAAGAATACCAGGGCCAATATGCGACCAGCCCCAGGCTGGCTGCCGCCGATAAGGACATAGTGTTCGTCTGTGTCGGCAATGATAACGATCTGCGCGAGGTGGTGACGGGCGAAGAGGGTGCTATCCATGCCATGGCGCCCGGCGCCGTGCTGGTTGATCACACCACGGCCTCCGCCGATGTGGCCCGGGAACTGGCGGCCCGTTTTGCCGAGGCTGGATTGGCCTTTATCGATGCGCCCGTGTCCGGCGGCCAGGCCGGTGCCGTCAACGGTGTGTTGACTGTTATGGCCGGTGGCGATCCTGCTGTGTTTGACAAGGTCAAGCCGGTGATCATGAGCTATGCCCGTTGCGCTGAACTGCTGGGGGACTCAGGTGCCGGTCAGCTGACCAAGATGGTCAATCAAATCTGTATCGCCGGTGTGGTGCAGGGCCTGGCCGAAGCATTGCACTTTGCCCGCAGCGCCGGCCTCGATGGCGAGCGGGTGGTGGAAGTCATCAGCAAGGGCGCAGCCCAGAGCTGGCAGATGGAAAACCGCTATCAAAGCATGTGGGCCGGCAAGTATGACTTTGGTTTTGCCATAGATTGGATGCGCAAAGACCTGGGGATCACCCTCGACGAGGCCCGCCGCAACGGTGCCAGTCTGCCGCTGACAGCCTTGGTGGATCAGTTTTACGCCGAAGTGCAGGCCATGGGCGGCAATCGTTGGGATACTTCCAGCCTGATGGCGAGATTGGAAAAGAACCGCAAATAAGCAATCACAAGAAGTAAGAAGACAAAAAACAACAGGCCCGCATTTGCGGGCCTGTTTTCTTTTCTCGTTGCGGCTAATCAGCGCACAGGATCCACCACCAGGTGTTCCAGTTGCACCGCGGCCACAGTATGCAGCGCATCCATGGTGGCGCCCACCAGGGAAATTTTACCGGCGGAAGACTCCAGCAATATGGCGCGGCTGATACTGGAAAATTCGCGGTTGTGGCGTACCAGATTCGACAGCGCCATTTGCATCGGCAGCATGGACGGGTTGAAGGCGGCGTTCTCCGCGTAGCGGCCACAGAAGGTGGCGCCGTCATCGGTTTCCAGCACCACGGCAGCATGGCACCGACTGTAGGGGGCATAGCTGAGGCTGGCGTGATCGAGTGCCTCAATCAGCAGCGGATCGTCACTCTCCAGTTCCAGCTCTGTCTGTTGCTTGCTGAGCAGGGGCGAAGTGACATTGAGGTCTGCGGGTCCAAAGGCATAGGGCAGGTAATGGGACAGGGGCGCCGTGGCTTGTCCCGGCAGGTGAATATGCACCTTCTGGCCATGTACCAGTTCATTGATGAACTGGCGGCAGTGGCCACAGGGACTGGCGTTGACCACTATGTCCTTGATTTCTACCTCGCCGCTGAGCCAGGCATGGCTGATGGCGCTCTGCTCCGCATGCACCGAATGAAACAGGGCTTCGCCCTCAAGTTCCAGGTTGGCGCCCATGTAGAAGTCACCGCTCTTGCCTATGGCGATGGCACCGACATAAAAGTCACTGACGGGAGGTTTGGCGAGGCTTGCGGCCAAAGGCAGCAGTGCCAGGCCCAGGCCGTGATTGTCGAGGCCGGAGACACGGCACAATTCTTTGACCTGCACCGCATCCAGGTGGCCGCTGAAGCCCTGGTTAAGCAGTGGCATGATGGTGCCGGCGAGGGCTTCCGGTAATTGGGTTATGCTGCGCACGAATCTGTCTTGCATTTCCCTGATTCCTTGGTTGTGTGGCTATTGGGTTGTCAGTCTAGTTATTTTATTACAACAGGACTGGGATCTGACGCGCATTTGTGGCTAGAGAGACTGCAGGTAACGGCACAAAGCGCCCAAAAGTTTTTGTTTGTTTTCATCATTCTGGGTTTCTTCCAGCAAATTTTCCAGCCTGATCACATAGTCAGGATCGCTGAGCCGCTGCTGACAGAACTCCCGCCATTTGATGCTTTCCTGATGGGACAGGGTATGCGGGTAGTTGCGGGCCCGGTAACGCCACAGCATCTGCGGCAAACGGCCATCGTCGAACTCCAGCGACAGCGCCGCCAGATTCTGGGGCTGAGTATTGCGGATAATCTCCATCTTGGCCCTGTCGGCGGGGGAGAAAAAGCCGCCGCTGTAGAGCATCAGATCCGGATCGCTGCCGTTTGCCACAGGCTCGTCATCGAACAGGGCAGTAAGCTTTTCGCGGATTTCCGGATGCTGTTTCAGCAGCTTGAATTGCTCGCGGGCGAATTCCTTGTCAATGCCGAGTCTTTCGGCATTGGTATCATCCAGGGTCTTGGCCGGGGCGATAAAGGGACACTTGTTGAGATGGATTTGTTTCACCGGCACCGGCAGTTCGTCTTCCGCCAATTCAGTGCGGGGTGTATACATACGCTCCCGCAGTTGCGCCACTTCCAGCTCAATCAAGGGGCTGATATCCATGGCCAGATTGACGCACACCACGGCGTTCTTGTTGCGCATATTGTGGGCCACGGGTGCTATCAGGGTGGCACAGCCCTGGGCGGCACTGATCTTGGAGCTCACATGCACCAGGGGCGTCATGGCCAGTACATCGACCTGCTCGCCAACCGCCTGCTTGCGGCGCAAACGGAAATAGTAATCGTACAGCTTGGGCTGCTTTTCCTTGATAAGGCGGGCCAGCGCTATGGTGGCGTAGACGTCCGACATGGCATCGTGGGCCTTGTCGTGGCCCAGGCCATTGGCGGCGGTCAATAATTCCAGCTTGAAGCTGGGGCTGCCATCCTCGCGGGTGGGCCAATTGATGCCGTCGGGGCGCAGGGCGTAACAGGCGCGGACCAGGTCGATGAGATCCCAGCGGGAATTACCCTGTTGCCACTCGCGGGCATAGGGGTCAATAAAGTTGCGGTAAAAGCCGTAACGGGTGACTTCGTCATCGAAACGCAGCGAGTTATAACCGGCCACACAGGTATTGGGCACGCTGAACAGAGACTGGATCCGCCCCATGAATTCGGTTTCCGGCACGCCCCTTTGGTTGGCGAGCTGTGGCGTGATGCCGGTGATGAGTATTGCCTCGGGTGAGGGCAGATAATCCGGCGCCAACTGGCAGTAGAAGGTTTCCGGCTCGCCAATGATGTTGAGATCCAGATCGGTCCGCACCCCGGCAAACTGTGCCGGTCTGTCTTTAGCCGGATTGGCACCAAAGGTTTCGTAATCGTGCCAAAAGATGGTGGGCTGGATGTAATCTGTCATTGGAATTTCGCGTCTGTCCATGAAGGTAGGGAGCTATCTTAACACTTGTGCCGGCAGATTCACCCTTGGCAGTCTATGGTGCTGGTTTATTGGCCAAATATGCAGCGGATAGTAACCGGAGTGAAAATCTACCAATGGTTCTTGGCTTTTTGACCTGGGCGATGTTTGCTAAGTCAGCTGTGCATATCGGAAATTGCGGGTGCTTAGCGCTTGTCTTGACGGTACAATCGCGCCATCGACAAGGGAAGTGTGTATGTTCAATCAATTTTTTGGTATGCCCATGGTGCAGGATCTCAAGCATCCGGGGCAATTTCAGTTACGTCTTGGCGACAATATCAGCGATTTGGTGCTTATTCAGGCCCTTCGCGCGCCCTTGCTTGAGGTGGTGGTGGCGGCCTGCGAACCGACTCAGTTACTGCTGACGGTGCGCTGTCAGCCACTGTTTGAGTTGCAGTGTGCCAAAGAGCAAGCCACTGCATCGGTGGAAAGCCTATTAGCGCGGGGCAGGGGCCAGGGCTTCAGACTGTACTGCCGTTTGGGAGTGGCGCCGGCGCGGCTGCTTGAGTCCCTGCGCAGGGGATTGCGACTGGATTTTATCCCCGACAGTCCGGGCCACTTTGCTTTGCTGGATAACGAACATTTCGAACTCTTGGCCCTTGAAGAAGATCTGCGGCTGTTGAACGAGCCCCAGGCGCTGTCACACGCGCGGGCGATTCTGGCGCGGGAATTTGATTACGGCTTGGGGGTGGCCATGTTGGCGGTACACATCAGTGAGCTGGAGCAGGCTTCTCGTGAACTGTTGGCGTTTCTGGAGAGCACGGCCAAGCACACGGTTCTTCAGGATGAAGCGCGGCGCATGGTGCCTTTGCTCAATCAAAAGCGCCAGTGGCTGCTCAGGCGACACAGTCAGCTCCAGGAGCGAACCCATTACGGTCACAGTGCCAATCAAATGGATGAACTGGAAAGTTTGAAGCAACAGTTGGAGTGTTACCAGTTGCTGGCCACCCCCGAAGTGACAGCCATGGTGCAGGCTCTGGTAAAAGAAGACTCCTGATGGTCGCCAATGTTTGTAAAATCAATACCTATTTAAAGACGAGGATGCCTTAATGACATCTCAACATCGCAGTTGGGGCGGGGTATATCAATGCCCTTTATGCCAGCTGCCATTGGCACAGCAAGCTAACCAGTACAGCTGCGCCAAAGGGCACAGTTTCGATTGTGCCAAAGAGGGCTATGTCAACCTGCTGCCTGTAGCCAAGAAAAGGTCCAAAGATCCCGGTGACAGCAGGGAGATGATCCAGGGGCGGCGGGCATTTCTCGACGCTGGTTACTATGAAAAGCTCAGTGACAGGATCAACGAGCTGGCATTGACCCATGCCCCGGGGGCGGGACAGGCGCTGGATTTGGGCTGTGGCGAAGGTTATTACAGTCACCGGCTGTTTCGGGCGATGAATGCCGCTGCGCCCATGACGCTCGATGGTCTGGATATTTCTCGGGCGGCGGTGCGCTACGGCGCCAAACGTTATCCTGATTTGGCCTTTTGCGTAGCCAGTGCCTACGACATGCCATTTCGCGATGCCAGTTTTGACTTGCTGCTCAGAGTCTATGCCCCCTCAAGGGATGCGGAGTTATTGCGGGTGATGCGTCCGGGGGCATGTCTGATTACGGTGCAGCCCGGACCCATGCACCACTTTGCCATCAAGCAACTGATTTACGCCGAGCCGAGACTGCATTCCGAGGATGATTCGGTCGCCGAAGGCTTCGAGCTTATTCATGCTGAGCGGCTGCAGTGGCAGCTGATGTTGGACCGGAGCGACATGACGGAGGCATTTCTTGCCATGACGCCTTACGCCTGGAAGCTCAGTCAGGAACAAAAGGCGGAGCTGTGCCGCACCGGACTTGGCTGTGAACTGGATTTCAGTATCAGGGTGCTGCGCAAGCGCTAACTCAATATAAACAAGGGCTTCAGGGACGAATTGCCGATTTTGAGTTTTTACACAAAAGCGCGTTTGGAAAAATGTGAGCCAACTCCACGAAATTTAAGTAAAAAAATACTGGGCGCCGATACCGATGCTTGTTGACTTATGTGATAAAAGGTTTATAGTCATTAAAGCTTGAAGGTTGGGCTTATATTTATGTGTTCAATACGACCAGTTCGTCCTGTAAACATCATAAGTAATACCGGCATTTTCCAGCTCCACCGCCGTTAAGGCTTTATATTGAAATATTTACAGGAAACATTTATATGTCTCAAGTTACTGGTGTAGTAAAGTGGTTCAACTCTGACAAAGGTTTCGGTTTCATCGAGCAAGAGTCTGGTCCAGACGTATTCGTTCACTTCCGTGCTATCAACTCTGATGGCTTCAAGACCCTGGACGAAGGTCAGAAAGTATCTTTCACTGTGACCCAAGGTCAGAAAGGTCCTCAAGCTGAAAACGTAACCGTTATCGGCTAATGTTCCCGCGGTGACTCAGGTCATCACGAGAAACAAAATCAGCTGTGGCAAATGCCGCAGCTTTTTTTTGTCTGTTTGTCAGCAAAACAGAGCATTTGGCAATTAAATTGCGACAGCTTTTCAATAACCAGCACACGGCATACAGACAGCAGCACCCAGGTACAGAACACAGGCAAATAAAAAGACCCACCAGGGTGGGTCTTCAGCTGATTGGCTAGCTCCTATGAAAACAGGGTGTCTTCCAGGGAGCGGCCATTTTGTAAAAGCTTGTACTTGGCACCCTGAGCCTTACAGAGTTCCAGCAGTTGCTGCTCCAGCACGTAAGGCTCACCGCCTTGATACTCAATCAGAAAGTCCTTGCCGTTCTTGGCCCTGACGCGGATCACCGACGGCAGCGATTCCAACCCCTGTTGCAACATGTCTGTTTCGCAGCTCTGCATACTCAGACTGAGGAAACTGGCGCCGCCTTGTTGTTCCAGTGACAACGACTGGGTCAGACGTCCCTGTTCCAGATACAGCACAGTGCCACAGAGCTTCTCCAGCTCATCGAGGTTGTGGGAGCTGATAATGAAATTAGTGTTTGCCGATTGGGCGCGCACCAACTCCCTGATGGCCCTGGCATTGGCGGGATCCAAACCGGCGGTGGGCTCATCCAGCAGCACCAATTCTGGCGATCCCATCAGTGCCTGGGCTATCGCGACCCGCTTACCCATACCATGGCTCAATGTTGTGGGCTTGCTCTGGGCCACTGTTTGTAAGTCCACCAGGGTCAACACCCGCATGGCTTCATCTTGGGCCTGACGATGGCCAAGACCCTGCAAGCGCCCGAAAAAACTCAACTGCTGCAACACAGTGAAATTGGGATCCAGCAAGCCATCCTGGGGCAGGCAGGAAACCCGGCCAAGCAGGGCCGGATCGCCGGCAGCGTGGCCCAGTATGGTGATTTCCCCCTTGCTGGGTTTGATAAAACCGCACAGCAGACTGAACAGGGTGGTTTTTCCGGCGCCATTGGGGCCAACAAGGGCGATGGGCGCGCCGGCCTCAAGTGTGAGGTCTACACAGTCGAGGGCCGCTTTGCTGCCGTAATATTTACTTAAGGATTGGGTTGTCAGCAGGCTCACAGGGCTCTCCTTTGCATGTAGAGGTGACCCAGGAGCAGCAACAAGGCGGCCTGTGCCAACGGAAGCGGCGCCGATGTCAGGGCTGCGCCGGCACTGCTGTTAATCATCCCGGACAATTGCGAGCCGGGCATCAGCCAGGACAGGAATCCTAGCCCGGGGAAGTAATAGGCTCCGAGGGAGGTGATTATCCACAGCAGGGTCCAAAATACCACGGCCAGCACAGACGCTTGTCTGGCGCTATTGGCATGCAGGGATAACAATGCCATGGCTGTGGTATAGGGCAGCACTATGATCAGCAGGTTCAAATAGATAAGTACCGTGGTGGAGAGGGCTTCACCCAGTAGCGAGGCATCCCGCATCAGGGTCATGATCAGTGTGGCCAGCAGAGCCGCCAACATATAAACCGACTGCAGCAGAAGTTGTCCCAATACCCGCCCAAGAAACAGGCCGGTACGACTCACCCTGAGCACCATGAACCTGAGGGTTTTGCGGCTGAGATCCGATGAAAAAACATCGGCAGCCACTACCAGGGTAAAGAGCGGAAACAGATACAGGGCCAGCACCCAGAAAACGGCCAGCTCGGCCACGGGCCAGGCAAAGAGTTTATCCAGGGTCTGGGTGCCAAACACGCTGCTCAGCAAGTCCCTAAATCCCTGTTGTCTGATAAAAGAAGAGGCCTGTCTGACCGGATACATGAGGATCAGACCCCACACCAGCAAAAATGCTGCCATGGACATCAAACCGCGGATATTTAAAAAGCCTTTTTTAAGTTCCTGCGTCGCCACCATAAAAATATGGCTGGCAATTGGCGGAACCTTTGGGGCCAGGGAATGGGACATGTGTGCTTCCTTGTATGGGCCTGGATCCCGCGGATTCAGGCTTGTTGTGCCAGCAATTGCTGCAATTGGGCTTCCAGTTTCGCGACACGCTCTTCCAGAGCACTTATCCTGTCGCCGGCCGGTTCCGCTTCGGCTGGTGCGCCAGCGGCTGCCGAAAATGCGGCCTGTGCCAGCTCAGTTTGTTCATCGGCAAACAGGTGCATAAAGCGGCTTTCGCGGCGGCCGGGTTCCCGCGGCATTTGTACCACCAGGGGCTGCTGACGTTTGGCAAGACGTTCAAGTGCCGCTTCGGCTTCGGCAATGTCAGTAAAATCATAGAGGCGGTTGCTGCGACTGCGCAGCTCGCCGGCGGTTTGTGGGCCACGCAATAGTAACAGACAGATAATGGCCAGCTCGGCCTTGTCCAATTGCAGTTCACCGAATTCGGTGTTGCAGAACCTGTGCTTGTATTTCACTACCCGGCTGCCAAAGCCGGATTGTTCGCTGATAAGACGCTTTTTGCTGAGATCATCCAAAGTGGCCTGGACCTGGGTTTCACTGAGTTCCATCACGGGATCGCGACTGGTTTTTTGGTTACAGGCCAGGGTAAGGGCGTTGAGTGACAGGGGGTACTGATCCGGGGTGGTGACTTCCTTTTCCAGTAAGCAGCCTATGACCCTGGCTTCCAGTTGATTGAATTGCATCGAAAACTCCTGTTGACAGCATGACCTTGTTATATCAAAGCCATGCCGCCATGCCTAGGAGAAACAAAGATTGTTACCTTTCTTTATTAAGCGAGGCATTATTCGGCAATGCGCAAACCATCGTTGTCTATGCTGAGCTGACCGGCCTTGAACAGGCCTCCAATGCTTTTCTTGAAAGCTTTTTTACTCATGCCCAGTTCGGCATAGATCACATCGGCATCGGTTTTATCCGTTAACGGCAGGAAGCCGCCGGCTTTGCGCAGCTTGTCCATGATGAGTTTGGCATGGGAGTCCAACTCTTCACGGTTGCCGCGCTGCAACTGCAGATCCAGTTTGCCATCGTGGCGCACCTGCTTGACATAACCTTGCACTTGTTGGCCGAAACGCAGTTTCTTGAACACTTCGTTGTTGTAAAGCACACCCCAGTGAGCCTGGTTGACTATGGCCTTGTAACCGAGATCCGAGGTGCCGGCGATGATAAGGTCAACCTTTTGACCTGGTTTGTAAAAAGCCGGGGTCTTGTCGAGGAACTTGTCCAGTTTGGCCGAGGCCACAATGCGATCGTCCGCATGGTTGATGTGTATATAGACCAGCACTGAGCGGCCTTCTTCCGGCGGGCGTTTTTGTTCGGCGAAGGGCAGCAGCAAATCCTTGTCCAACCCCCAATCGAGGAAGGCTCCGACCCGACTGATGGAAACCACTTTCAGCAGGGCAAATTCGCCGACCTGAGCCTTGGGGCGGGCTGTGGTGGCTATCAGTTGATCTTCAGAGTCCAGATACAGGAAAACATCGAGCCAGTCACCGACCTGACAGTCTTTGGGCGTGACCTTGTTGGGTAACAACACCTGACCGTATTGCTCGGCATTGAGATAGACACCGAAATTCACCTGTTTTACCACCTGCAGCCTGCAGGTCTTTCCAATCTGGATCATTGCACTCTCTTTATTGGCTGATTCGCATTTTACCGCGCGGATTATAGAGGAATTTCGGCGCCGCTGCCCAGTTTGTTTGCTCCCGCGCGGCCCGAGGCAAACAATCGCCAAACCGCGGTGGAAAAGCGACTGGGCACCCCTGGATTTTTGTATCAAATCTTTGTTTGAAAGTGCAGCTTAACTTGTTGTCTGTAAATGAAAAAAAATGCCGCTGCTGCAACACTGGTCAGACGGGTCTGTCAGACTGCAACAACAAAGTCACATTCGTGCTTGCATTCTGGAACTTAGCAGGGTTTAATTGCGCCGTTTCCGGGGATTCGCCCCCGGAGAACTCATCTGATTTATGGGGTTTTCTACGGTTTTATGGTTCACGAGTCATTAACCGTGTAATTGACTGAACGCCATTACACGGGGTTAAGAGGGTTTTAGCTAATGCACAACCATGTATTTACGACACATTGCCTTACCTTGGCATCAGCACTGGTTGCCTCACCGGTATGCTTTGACTCGGACGTAAAACACCTCACCCTGATCCGCATTAATTCTGGCCGCGAAGAGGCCAATAGTCCCAACTGACCCGTCGCTATTTTTTCGCGGCATTTGGCTACCCGGCATTCTCTGGCAGAGTGACCGGGCGGGGGGCATTTGAACTTTTACAGCAGAAAAGCGTGACATATGCAAAAGCAACACCTGTATTATGAGACCTTGCATTCCGGCTACGGTCAGTATTTCGAGGTTGATAAGGTACTGTTCGAGCAGAAAACCGAACAGTGGCACCTGACCATTTTTGAAAACAGTCGCTTTGGACGGGTGATGGCGCTCAATGGCGCCATCCAGACCACGGAAAAGGATGAATTTGTCTATCATGAAATGCTGACCCATGTGCCTTTGCTGGCCCACGGCAACGCCAAAAGCGTGTTGATCATTGGCGGCGGCGACGGCGGTATGTTGCGTGAGGTGGTTAAACACAGGCAACTTGAGCGCATTACCATGGTCGAAATCGATGCCTCTGTGGTGGACATGTGCAAGAGCTATTTCCCAGAGCACTCCCAGGGGGCCTATGACGACCCCAGGGTAGAGTTGGTGATAGACAATGCCATGACCTTTGTGGCCGATACAGACAAGAAGTTCGATGTGATCATATCCGATTGCACCGATCCGGTGGGGCCGGGAGAAGTCCTCTTCAGCTCCGCCTTTTATCAAGGTTGCAAGCGCTGCCTGAACGATAACGGTATTTTTGTGGCGCAAAACGGGGTTCCCTTTATGCAGCCCGACGAAATTGCCGATACCGTGCGGCGCATGAGCCCCTATTTGCAGGAGTGTTGGTTCTATATGGCCGCCGTGCCCACCTATGTGGGAGGCAGCATGGCGTTTGCCTGGGCCACCGACAATCTTGCAGCACGCAGAGTTGATTCTGCGACCCTTGAAGCGCGTTTTAATGCGGCTGGGATCAGCACTCGTTACTACACGCCGGCTGTACATCAGGCAAGCTTCGCCTTGCCAGCGTTTGTTGAACAGGCGATCCAGTCAGCCATGACTGTGACCGCTTAATATCATTTTTAAATAGACAGGCAAATATAAATGAACGATTGGTCTATTGATGATGCTCGTGCCGGGTACAACGTTGCCCACTGGAGCCAGGGGTTTTACGGGATCAGCGATCAGGGCGAGGTAACAGTATCGCCGGATCCTAAAAATCCTGAGTTTAAGATCGGTCTTAACGAGTTGGCCAAAGATATGGTCAAGGCCGGTGTAAACATGCCAGTGCTGGTGCGTTTCCCGCAGATCCTGCACCACAGGGTCGATAGCCTGTGTCAGGCCTTCAACCAGGCAATTCAGAAGTACGAGTATCAGGCCGATTACCTGCTGGTATACCCCATCAAGGTGAACCAGCAGCAGACCGTGGTGGAAGAAATTCTCGCCAGCCAGGTCAGCAAAGAAGCCCCACAACTGGGTCTGGAAGCCGGCAGTAAGCCCGAATTGATGGCCGTGTTGGCCATGGCCCAAAAAGCAAGCTCAGTAATTGTCTGTAACGGCTACAAAGACAATGAATACATCCGCCTGGCACTGATTGGTGAAAAGCTCGGCCACAAGGTGTACATAGTTTTGGAGAAAATGTCAGAACTGAAAATGGTTCTGACCGAATCCAAAAAGCTGGGTGTAACTCCACGCCTGGGTCTGCGTGCCCGTCTGGCATTCCAGGGGAAAGGCAAGTGGCAGGCCAGTGGTGGTGAAAAGTCCAAGTTTGGCCTGTCGGCAGCACAGATCCTAAGTGTTATCGAGCAGCTCAAGGCCGAGAACATGCTGGATTCGCTGCAGTTGCTGCATTTCCATCTGGGCTCGCAAATTGCCAACATCCGCGATATCCGTCAGGGCGTCGGTGAAGCAGCGCGTTTCTACTGCGAACTGCGTCAGCTGGGTGCCAAGGTTAACTGTTTCGACGTCGGCGGTGGTTTGGCCGTGGACTATGACGGTACCCGCAGCCAGTCAAATAACTCAATGAACTATGCCCTGGCCGAATACGCCAACAACATAGTCTCTGTGTTGACCGATACCTGTAACGAGTATGAGCAGCCGATGCCGCGGATCATATCTGAATCCGGCCGCTATCTGACTGCGCACCATGCCGTGTTGATCACCGATGTGATTGGCACCGAGACCTACAGTCCTGAGCTGATCATTGAACCTGCCGAAGATGCACCTCAACTGCTGCACAACATGTGGCAGAGTTGGACCGAAATCAGTGGCCGTTTGGATCAGCGTGCGCTTATCGAGATTTTCCACGACACCCAGTCGGATCTGGCCGAAGCCCACTCGCTGTTTGCCATGGGACAACTGAGCCTGGCCGACCGTGCCTGGGCCGAGCAGTGCAACCTGCGTGTTTGTCACGAGCTGCAGGGGCTGATGAGCACCAAGAACCGTTACCAGCGCCCTATCATTGATGAACTCAATGAGAAGCTGGCGGACAAGTTCTTCGTGAACTTCTCCCTGTTCCAGTCGCTGCCAGATGCCTGGGGTATAGATCAGGTGTTCCCCGTGCTGCCCCTGTCCGGTTTGGACAAGGTACCGGAGCGCCGCGCGGTCATGCTGGACATTACCTGCGACTCGGACGGTATTGTCGATCAATACGTGGACGGTCAGGGTATCGAAACCACGCTGCCGGTACCGACCTGGAGTGCAGAGAGCCCATATCTCATAGGTTTCTTCCTGGTGGGTGCCTATCAGGAGATCCTCGGCGACATGCACAACCTGTTTGGTGACACCAACTCCGCCGTGGTGCGCATCGACGAGCAAGGCCTGACCAATATTGAGTCAGTGCTGGCCGGTGATACCGTTGCCGATGTGCTGCGTTATGTGAACCTGGACGCCGTGTCTTTCATGCGCACCTATGAAGAGCTGGTCAATCAGCACATAGATGAGAGCGAAAGGGCGCTTATCCTCGAAGAGTTGCAAGTGGGCCTTAAGGGGTACACTTACTTGGAAGACTTTTAACAAGGCAAGGTGAACACAGTGCCGGAACACCAGGCGCCCCAGGCGCCGTTCCGGCCCTCTGGTAGAGAAAAATGTTTTTTGAAGGCTCAGAAAAAAAAATAGAAGTTATAGTCACACCCGGTTGTGGCTCTTTGCGCGAACTCGGTAAGGCGTTTTGGACCGAAATGGTTGCCAGCGCCAACGCTGAAATCCTGTCCTCCATCAGCAATGAAAAGTGTGATGCGTACCTGCTGAGTGAATCCAGTCTGTTTGTGTGGCATGACAGGTTCCTGATGCTGACCTGTGGTACCACCACCCTGGCCAATGCCGCACTGCGTTTTATTGAACAGATTGGCAGCGATAACATCGCCTTTGCCAGTTATCAGCGCAAAAACGAATACCTGTCCCATCTGCAATCGAGCGCTTTTGCCGATGATTTGGAACGTATTCGCACGCTGTTACCGGGCAACGCCTATCGTATAGGGCATCTGGACTCCCACCACCATTACATCTACACCAGCAGCAAACCTTTTCAGGCGGCCGCAGACGATGCCACGTCTGAGTTGTTGATGTATCACATTCGGGGGGAAGCCGCAGATTATCTGCGGGCGGAAAACCAGAGCGCGGCCGAAATCCGCCGTTTGCTGACGCTGGAAGCCATGCTGCCGGGCTTTGAATTCGATGACTTCCTGTTTGAGCCTTTTGGCTATTCAATCAATGGCGTATGTGGCGAACGCTACATGACCATACACATCACCCCCCAGGAAAACAGCTCTTACGTGAGCTTCGAAACCAATCTGCCGCTCGAAGGTGAACACAGTCAGCTGTTTGCCCGCCTTTTGGCGATACTCAATCCGGGCAGCTGGGATGTGATAGGTTTTAATTCCGGGTGTAACACCCAAGGTTTTCCCGAGCATCTGTGTCTGGGGAGCTGTGCTTTGCAAACCGAGCAAGGGTATAATATCGATTTCAGTCATTATCAGCAGCTGTGTCACGAAGTGCTGATCCCTGAACCCATGTAAATTCCGGCCCTGTGGCCATTTTGGAGACTGTATGACCACTATTGCAGAGAAACCCGATTATTCGCTGTATTCCAATGCGTTCGGGTATTTGCGTCAACCTTTGGATTTCAAGCCTTGCGACAGTGATGCCGATGTGGTCGTCATAGGTCTGCCGTTCGACATGGCCACCACAGGCCGCAGTGGCGGCCGCATGGGCCCCGATGCCATTCGCCGTGCCTCGGTCAACCTGGCATGGGAAGACACCCGTTGGCCATGGGACTTTTCTCTGGGTCAAACCATCAAGATGGTGGATGCCGGCGATCTGGTATTCAACTGTGGTGATGCGGCCGACTTTACCGAGCGCGTCGAAGCCTTTGCCACCAAGGTACTGGACAGCGGCAAGGCGCTGATGAGCTTCGGTGGCGATCACTTTGTGACCCTGCCGCTGCTGCGCGCTCACCACAAGAAATTTGGCACCATGGCGCTGCTGCACTTTGATGCCCACACCGACACTTACAGCCAGGGCAGCAAGTTTGACCACGGCACCATGTTCTTCCATGCGCCCAAAGAAGGCCTGGTGGATCCCGAGCGCTCCGTGCAGGTGGGGATCCGCACCGATTACACCAAGGAAGGCCATGGCTACCAGGTGATCGATGCCGCGACCGCCAATGACCTGACCGCCGAGCAAATCGTTGAGCAGATCAAGGCCCGCGTCGGTGATATGCCATTGTATGTGACCTTCGATATCGACTGTCTGGATCCTGCCTTTGCGCCCGGCACCGGTACACCCGTGTGTGGCGGCCTGACCAGCGACAAGGCGATGAAGATCATCCGCGGCCTGCGCGGTATGAACATAGTGGGTATGGATGTGGTGGAAGTGGCACCATCTTACGACCACGCCGATATCACGGCACTGGCCGGCGCTACCCTGGGCTATGAAATGCTGCACGTTTGGGCCGTGGCTAAGGGCTTGGTCAAGTAACGGCGGCTGTTGTTTAAGCCAATAAAAAGCCAACCATCAAGGTTGGCTTTTTTGTTGGCTTTTATAAGGTTACAATTCGGTACTCGCCCGTTTGGGGCCGGCCGCCAGTCGAGGAAGCAAACATGACAGATCTTAGCGATATTCGCCGCGAATATACCAAGGGCGGTTTACGCCGGGCGGAGTTGCCTGCCGAGCCCATGGCCCTGTTTGAAAAATGGATGGAGCAGGCCAAAGAGGCCGAGCTGTCCGATCCCACCGCCATGTGTGTGGCCACAGTGGACGAAAACGGCCAACCTTATCAGCGCATAGTGTTACTCAAAAGATTCGATGAGCGCGGTTTTGTCTTCTTTACCAACCTCGGCAGTCGCAAGGCCCAACAATTGGCACAAAACGCCCATGTCAGTTTGCTGTTTCCCTGGCATCCGCTTGAGCGTCAGGTGGCTGTTACCGGCATCGCCGAGCAGTTATCCAATGCCGAAGTGCTGAAGTACTTTGTCACCCGCCCCAAGGAAAGTCAGATCGCGGCGTGGGTGTCCAATCAGTCCAGCAAGCTGAGTGCCCGTCAGGTGCTGGAAGCCAAGTTCATGGAAATGAAACAAAAGTTTGCCAAGGGCGAGGTGCCTTTGCCCTCGTTCTGGGGCGGCTATCTGGTGAAACCCGACAGCATTGAATTCTGGCAGGGCGGCGAGCACAGGCTCCACGACAGATTCCTTTACAGCCGTCAGGGGCAGGGCTGGGAAATCAGCCGTCTGGCGCCCTGACATCCGCCTTGCAATGGCTCATATTCGCTGAGTTATATGACTGTCACGTTTTCGGCCTGGGGGCCTTTTTGTCCCGCAACCAGGCTGAAACTGACTTTCTGACCTTCTTTCAGTGTTTTGCGTCCATTACCATTAATGGCACGGAAATGCACAAACACGTCCGTGGCGTTTTCCATGCTGAGAAATCCAAAACCCTTTTCGTCGTTGAACCACTTAACTGTGCCAATAACCTGTTGATTTGACATAACAACCTCTAAGTTTGAGAAAATCGGTAGCAGTTTAGCCAGCTTATGTTGCAGCATCTTGACAGTCAGAGCGGCAATCCCAGCGGGCCAATAAGAAATACGGGCACAAATTTCCGGATCTGCTAAATTAAGTGTTTGGTTCCAAAAGTATTAATGAAGGATATGCTATGAAAGCTACACTCACGGCTCTGCTATTGGCTACGGGGACGTCTCTGGTGACCATGGCATCGGCACATGCTGGGCCCTGGCACAGTGTGCAGGATAAGTCGGTAATAAGTTTTGTATCTATAAAGAAAGGCGATGTGGCCGAGGTGCACGATTTCGGCGAATTTAAGGCGCAATTGGACGGCAAGGGGCACTTTGAGCTCGAAATAGCCCTGAGCTCGGTGCGTACCGGCGTTGAGCAGCGGGACGAGCGCATGAAAAGCATGCTGTTTGAGGTGGCGCAATTCCCAACCGTTTCGCTCAAGGCCAAGGTGGAAATGAGTGAGCTTGAGGACCTGGCAGTGGGGGCCGTGAAAATGCTGGCACTGGATGCTGAGTTGAGTATGCATGGCATGCAGGCCAATAAGAAAATCACCCTGGCACTGGCCAAATTGTCCGATTCCAGAATAATCGCCAGCAGTAGTGCACCCGTGATAGTCAATGGTGACGAATTTGGGTTCGCGGGCGGTATTGAAAAGCTGCGCCAGGTGGCCGGGCTTTCCGCTATTAGTCTCGCAGTTCCGGTTAACTTCGTGCTGACACTGGAAAAATAACCCGGGATTAGTGCAAACTGTTCCATACTCATTTACAGGTTGCCCATGACGGCAACCTGGTACCAAGGGCTGAGCAACGGGTTCCGACATGGTTACTGATAAAGATGGATATGTGCACCTCATTCAATATCTCACCGAGAATTTGGGGCTGTTTGAGACCCCTGAAGGCACGGGATTGGCCGACGAGACCGTGATGGAGCTGTTTGAGGAGCAATTGTCTGCTCAAATTATCATGGTCTGCGGACAGAACCCGGCATTGAATTTCGCCCAGCGCAATATGATTATTCGGGAGATCGATGCCATTGTGTACGATCTCGAAGAAATCCTCGCCAATGTCGGCGGTAAAAAGGCGACGCCGGAGCAGACGCTTTTTATTACCGAGTTTTCGGGCCTGATTAAAAATCTGTTTGATCAGGAAATCTCCAAGCTGTTACACGCCTGAAATAACAAACGCTTACACTTAGCTTAAGCCTGCCGCTTGCCCCCGTGATATTGATTCACTAGCGTCAAAGATAGGGGAATTCAACGGAGGGGACAGCTTTGTCTGCTGCTATTGCTCATTGCCGCATGCTGTGTAAACAACTGTGGCTGTCTTCGTCCAATGTCAGACCATGGCTGATTTATGGTTTGTTGCTGCTGTTTTGGTATTTGCTGACATTATTTCAGCACCACAGCTTCGAGATGGGCTGGGGCCTGGTCGCCCTGGTGATAAGCTTACCCTTTGTTCCCTTTGTGATGGTTTATTTGCTGCTGGAACTGCGCCGACATTGGTTGTTGCTTCGACGGGCAACGGGACGGAGCCGACACAGATATTTGCTGTACGGCGTGATTGAACTCATACTTATTGTGCTGTTTTTGATGCAGTTTGTATAAGGCACTCACCGAGGGAGAGGTCGGGCCATGTTCAGTATTCTTGAGGAAAATGCCAGTGAAGTGCTCACCGTTATTGTCAGTGACAGGGTCACGGGTGAGGATTTTGAGCAGGTGCTGTTGCCGGCAATAGACGCGAAACTGAAAGATCATGCCAGTATCGAGTTGCTGTTTGATATCGAAGATAGTTGCCAGGGCTTTAGCCTGACCTCGGTTTGGATGGACGCTTTATTGGCCCTGTTCCATGCCGGCGATGTGAGCCGGGTCGCTATCCTGGTGGATAGCCCGGGGCTTAAACTGTTGGCGCAGGCCCAGGCTTTGTTCATGCCCTGGCCCGTGGCCATCTATCCGCGCCACCGCAAGGGGGATGCCAGGAAATGGCTGGGTCTCACTGCCGCCTGAGAGGGGATACTACTCAGGTTGCGATTGTGGCAGCTTGCACCGCAGTTGCAGGCCTTGCTGGGTATCCGCAATTATGGTCCCGCCAACCACAGCAGTAAACCAGGCAGTCAGTGACTGCAGCGGATTGTCTTCATTTTCCCGGTCAGACAAGATTGAATTGTCCTTGAGTCCCACGAGCCTGGGGCAGGACAGTTGCAACTGCTGCTGATTGCACTCCAGCGTCCATTGGCTGGCTGATCTGTTTTTGGCGAACTCCGCCATTAGCTCAAACAGACAAAAACACAATAAGGTCAGATGCCAGGGATTGATATGTAACTTAAGATCATCGTTATAGCGGCATGTCAGTTGAATGCCCAATTGTTGCCAACGATTTGATTGTGATTGTTGCAACAAGGACAGCACCTCATCCAGCAGCACAGGTTTGGTGTCCTGTTGTACTCCCACTATCCGGTATATCAGCCGCAACTGGTCTCCCTGTGCCGTGACCCCTTGCTTGAGCAGGGCTGGATCATTAAAACTGTGCGACATGAGAGTGTCTTGTCTTTGCATCAGCTGACGGACAAGCGCCGTTAGCCAATGCTTGAGCATAGTGTCTTCCCAGCGGGCCAGTCGGTTTTGGCCGGCCTCGACTTGGTTTTGCCGCTGCAGTTGGTCTTTTTTCTGCTCCATGGCCTGAATTTCGCTGGACAGTGCTTTGATCTGCAACTCGCAGCCTTGCAATTTGGAGTGCAGCAGCTGCTGTTCCTGTTGCAGTTTGAGTTCCGCCCGCCGTCTGTGCTGGATGTCAAAAGCTATGGTACCGACAGCCTGTATGGCGCCTTCTTCGTCGGCAATGGCAAACTTGGTCATCTGAAAACGTTTTTCTCCGTGGAGGGTGGGCAAGGGCTCTTCCACTTGAATGGCTCCGCCCTGATTCAATACCCGCAGATCGTTATCCCGGTAAATATTGGCCAAATCCCGGGCAAACAGTTGCTGATCCGTGCTGCCAAGCAGTCGCGGCCGCTCAATACCCAGGGTTTCGCAATACTTGTCATTTACCAACAGGTAGCGTCCCTGGGTATCTTTGATATAGATAAGATTGGGCGTCGACTTCAGCAGTGCATTCAATTGATCCCGATAGCGCAGCAGCTCTTGCTGCGCTTCCTTTTGCACTTCGATTTGCTGCTCAAGTGCCAGGTTGCTGGCATCGAGGCTGGCCATGGTGATCTCCAATTGTCGGGTACGGCTGACAAAGGCCGATGCCAGGGTGCCTATTTCATCCTGAAAGCTTCTTGAGACAAGCTCCAGTGTGGCGGGCTGATTGTTTTTCAGGGCCTGAACCATGGCCACGAGTGGCCGGATCAGCAATTTGTGCTGGGCCCCGAAAAGTACCATCAGGGCCACAAGCTGAACCAGGATCAGCCACAGACCGGCCTGGCCAATCAGCAGCAAGGCTTCTTCACGCAGGGATGACTGGGGAGTGACTGTGACGACTTTCCAAAAGGTATCAGGCATTAAAAATACGGAATACTGGGCGGGTTCGTCGAGCATGGGGTCCCTTGCCATCGACAAGGTGCCCAGCAAAGTTGCACTGCGCGGCCATTGGCGGCCGCTGGCATTGAGCAGCGCCCGGAACAAGGCCTGCTGTTTTTTGGGGACCCCTTGCGGCAAATCGTCAAACCGAGCCGGACCGGCACCCGCTATTTCCTGCTCGATAAAGCGACTATCTGTATCCGCTATCAGCGACTTCAGCGGATTGAATTCCGCGGCCAGGCTATCCAATTCCTGTGGTTCTTGGGCGCTCAATTCCGGTCCCTTGGGAGCGGCTATCAAGCGGTTGACGGAGTCGAATACCATCAGATAGCCACCGAGTCCCTCTGTTTCCTGCAATAACCATTGCTCCAGTCCCCGAAGGCTGACGTCAACGGTGGCCGTACCCAGGAAAGCGTGTTGCTGCCACATGGGCACAGCTGCTGTGACCATGGCTTCCTTGCTGAATCTGTCTATGTAGGCCGGCGACCAGAGTACCTTACCTGCCGGGAAAAGCCTGAGGGGAGCAAACCAAATTTCCTGGTGATAATCCGCCTGTTGCTCACTGTTATAACCAGAGTTGGGCTGAAGTATGCCGAGCGCATCTCTTGCCCAAAACAGCTGGGGGCTGCCGGCCTCGTTGTTGTTTGTGCTATCGGGCCAGATCCCCCCCCCGGCAATCAAGCCTTGGTCGCCCGGAAAATTGAGCATGTGGGGCACGGTATTGGCCAGCAGGGCGTGGTTGGCGCTATTGATGCCGGCCATTTCGGCTGTGGCAATGGTGAGGGTATTAATCTGGGTGGTCAGCTGGGTTAACTTGGCCACCATTAATTGGCCATAGCTGAGATTCAGGTTTAACTCTTGTCTGCGCCTGTCATCCTTTTGAACCTGCAACACTATGCCTATGGTGGCGACCAACATCAGGGTTGCCACCAGGCTTTGCAAGAGCCCAAGCCGAAAGGGCAGACTGTGCCGCCAGCGGGGAAGGGGGGATGTGATCAGGCCGTTTTTGGGCATAGCAATGGGCTTTAGCGCTTATTCATTATAAATCAATCTGTTTCAGTTTATCTGGTTTACGGACACTTGCCACAATTTGTCATGATTTACGAAAGTCACAGGAGCAAAAAAAAGGGCGCAAACTGCGCCCTTTAGTCTTACGGGTTAAAGCTTTAACCCGACCAACAGCTGGTCCAACTGCTCGGCGGTGGCATGCAATTCGTCGCAGCCTGATACCGACTGGTTTGCCGATTGCTCCACATCGTGGGATTGATTGCGTATTTCCATCAGATTGGTGGCAATCTCATTGGCGACCGCAGATTGCTCCTCGGCGGAGGTGGCGATAAGCACGCTCATCTCGAACACCTTGGCACTGTGTTCGGAGATGCTCTTGAGATCTTCACCGGTTTTAATCACATGCTTTTTGCCTTCTTCGGCCTGCTCAACCGTGCGCGACATGACCTGGGTCAGGTTGCGGGAACCGGATTGCAGCGCCTCGATCATGGACTTAATTTCCACCGTTGCTGCCTGGGTACGACCGGCCAGAGTACGCACTTCGTCGGCGACCACGGCAAAGCCGCGGCCTTGCTCACCGGCGCGGGCGGCCTCGATGGCGGCGTTCAGTGCCAACAGGTTGGTCTGCTCTGAAATGGCGTTGATTGTGGTCACCACTTCATCAATCTTGCTGGCGTTTTCGTTAAGTACAGTCACCGCGGCTGAGGCATTGGCAATTTCATTGGACAGCTGGCCAATGGATTGCACCGTGGTGGCTATGTCGCGGGAGCCGGCATTGACCTGCTGATTGGCTTCCTGAGTTTCGGTGGAGGACTGCTCGGCATTGTGTGCCACTTCACGCACCGCGGCCGTCATTTCTTCCATGGCGGTGGCCAGGGAGTCCAGATGTTGCCTTTGGTGTGCGGCCAGAGATTGCCCCTGTTTGGCATTGGTTCGGAAACCCTCGACCACGTTTCTTATTTGGTCTGTTGCCTGGGCAATGCTTTTCACCAACTTGTGCTGCCGCTCGACCAGGGTGTCTATGCTGATGGCAAGAATACTGAACTCGTCCTTGACCTGGAAAAAGTTAAGCCTGCCGGTCAGATCGCCATCCGCAGCGCGTTTAAGGGCCATGACAGTGGTATAAAGGGCGCCACCAACAAAGGTGGAAATGTAATAGCTGAACATGATGATCACAAACAGCACAACGGCAATGGCACCAAACACAAAGGCCGCATCATCATTGGCGCTGACGGCCATTTTTTTCCGATCCAGTGTCACTATGGTCAATGTGTCGGCACCATTGAGGGCACTGATGGCTCTCAAGGTTTGGCCCTTGTCATCCACACCACCACCGCTGCGGGCCAAATTGGCCGCACGGCCATCGGCCTGATCCGCGCTCAGGGTCTGAGTGTTGCCATCCAATCCGGTCAGAAAGTCTTGCTTTTTGTCTTCCGGCAGATTGGCCAGTGCCGCTTCGGCCACCTGATTGATTCGATCGGCCATCATCCTGGCCTGCTGAATTTGAACCTGCTCCATGGTCCCGCTGAATTTACTGTCCAATGCCAGCGCCAACCCCACCAGCAGCACTATGGGGACAACGGCGAGAATGGCAAACTTGGTTTTTAACGTCATATGGATAAGGTATTTATCTATCCAACGGAATTTTACTTCTTTCATGGTGGCCCCTATGGCAGTCGCGGTTGTCTGAGACTTATCGGTTATTCGGTCCGTTTCTTTATGCCGCATTGCGCTTTAGTGTTTGAATGTACAATTATTGTGCTGATTATTTTTTTTAAACTGTCGCAGCGGTAGTGTACGGTTGACAGTTTACATTCGGCTAACATAGTCTGCCAATCCCGCTTACCATCGTCTGTGATTCAGCCTAAAAAAACACCAGTGTCTGCAAAAAATTAATTTGGCTTAACACACGATTTTTTCAGGCAAAAAGGCCGAATTTCCCCTAGTCAAAGCCGCATAGGTCACGTAGAATTTCCCTCTTTTGATTTGTTTTGGCTATTAAGCTTAGGGCACTAATGTCAAAAAGCCCTTCGGCGATGCCGGAAGGCGTGTTTGCAGTGGAAAATAAGATGCAGCAACTAACCGAGATAGTAGAGCAGGCGTTGGCCGCCATTGATGCGGCCGCCGATCTGAAAGCGCTGGATGATATCCGGGTGGACTTTTTGGGTAAAAAAGGCCGGATCACCGACATGATGAAGATGATGGCCACTCTCAGTGCCGAGGAAAAGCCCGCCTTTGGTCAGGCAGTGAACGACGCCAAACAAGCGGTGCAGCACAAGTTGGGTGAACGCATTGATGGCCTGCGCGCTGCTGAATTGGAAGCCAAGCTGGTATCCGAAAAGGTGGACGTGACCTTGCCAGGCCGCACCATGGACAATGGCGGTTTGCATCCTGTTACCCGCACCATAGAGCGCATCGAAGCCTTCTTCGGTGAGCTGGGCTTCACCGTGAAGCAAGGGCCCGAAATCGAGGATGATTTCCATAACTTCGATGCACTGAACATTTCCGAGCATCATCCGGCCCGTGCCGATCACGACACCTTTTATTTCAATCCCAAGCTGATGTTGCGTACGCAAACCTCAGGGGTGCAGATCCGCACTATGGAAACCGAGAAGCCGCCACTGCGGATCATCTCCCCCGGACGTGTGTATCGCAATGACTACGACATGACTCATACGCCCATGTTCCATCAGGTTGAAGGCCTGTTGGTGGACGAGCATGTCAATTTTGCCGAGCTAAAGGGCATACTGCACGACTTCCTGCGCAACTTCTTCGAGCAGGATCTGCAAGTGCGTTTCCGTCCTTCCTACTTCCCCTTCACCGAGCCTTCTGCCGAAGTGGACGTGATGGGCAAAAACGGCAAATGGCTGGAAGTGCTCGGCTGCGGCATGGTGCATCCCAACGTGCTGCGCAGTGTTGGCATCGATCCCGAAAAATACTCGGGTTTTGCCTTTGGTATGGGGGTCGAGCGCCTGACCATGCTGCGCTATGGCGTTAACGATTTGCGCGCATTCTTCGAGAATGACCTGCGTTTCCTCAAGCAATTCAAATAACGGAGCATGCTGTAAATGAAATTTAGTGAATCCTGGCTCCGCGAGTGGGTCAACCCGGCCATTGACCGTGATGCATTGGCCCATCAAATTACCATGGCCGGTCTGGAAGTGGACGGCATCGAAGCCGTTGCCGGTGACTTTTCCGGAGTGGTCGTGGGTGAAGTGGTCGAATGCGGCCAGCATCCCGATGCCGACAAACTGCGGGTGACCAAGGTGAATGTCGGTGGCGCCGAGCTTATTGATATAGTCTGTGGTGCACCAAACTGCCGTCAGGGCCTGAAAGTGGCCGTGGCCATGGTGGGCGCTGTGCTGCCGGGCGATTTTAAAATCAAGAAGGCCAAGCTCCGTGGCCAACCTTCTGAAGGCATGCTGTGTTCTTACAGCGAGCTTGGCATAGATATCGAGAGCGATGGCATCATTGAACTGCCGCTGGATGCACCGTTGGGCACAGATCTGCGCCAATACCTGAATCTGGATGACGCTGTTATCGAAGTGGATTTAACCGCCAACCGCGCCGACTGCCTTGGCATGGTGGGTCTGGCCCGCGAAGTGGGCGTACTGAACCGTGTCAACGTCGTTGAGCCCAGCTGGCAGCCGGCAGAAACCGGTTGTCAGGATGCCATGGACATCAAGCTGTCTGCACCTGAGTCCTGCCCTCGTTATCTGGGGCGTGTTGTGCGCAATGTGAATGTCAACGCCAAGACCCCTGACTGGATGGTAGAGAAACTGCGTCGCAGCGGTATCCGTTCTATCGATCCCATAGTGGATATCACCAACTTTGTGCTGGTGGAATTCGGTCAGCCGATGCATGCCTTTGATTTGAGCAAAATTGATGGTCACATCGATGTGCGCCTGGGCAATGGCGAAGAGAAGCTGACCCTGCTTGATGGCACCGAAATTACCGTTCCGACCGATACCCTGGTTATTGCCGATAACATCAAGCCGCTGGCGCTGGCCGGTGTCTTCGGTGGTCTGGATTCGGGCGTCAGCGATACCACAACGGATATATTGCTGGAATGTGCCTTCTTCGCGCCGCTTGCCATCATGGGCAAGGCCCGTCGTTTGGGACTGCATACCGACTCGTCCCACCGATTTGAGCGTGGCGTGGATCCCGAACTGCAACACAAGGTCATGGACCGGGCGACTCGCCTGGTGCTGGATATCTGTGGTGGTGAGGCCGGTCCCGTGGTTGAGGCCAAGTCAGAGGCTCATCTGCCCAAGCCTTGTCGTATTACCCTGCGTCGCAGCAAGCTCGACCGTATCCTGGGCCATCAGATCCCCGATGCCGATGTCAGCGAAATCCTGACCCGTCTGGGCTTCAGCGTGGTGGCAGGCGAGGGCGAATGGCAGGTAACTACCGCCAGTTATCGTTTTGACATGGCCATCGAAGAGGACCTGATTGAGGAAGTTGCCCGTATCTACGGTTACAACAATATCCCCAACAAGGCTCCGGTTGCGGCATTGCGTATGTCCGATCATCAGGAAGCCGCCATCAGCCTGAGCAAGGTTCGCTCAATGTTGGTCGCCCGAGGTTTCCAGGAAGCCATTACCTACAGCTTTGTCGATCCCAAGCTGCAGGAACTGGTGCATCCGGGGGAGCCGGCCATGGTGTTGCCTAACCCCATTTCCAGTGAAATGTCGGCCATGCGCCTGTCCATGTTCACCGGATTGTTGACTGCTGTTGGCCACAATCAGGCCCGTCAACAGGCTCGAGTGCGTCTTTTTGAAACTGGTTTGCGCTTTGTCCCTGATGCACAAGCAGAATCCGGCGTAAGGCAGCAAGCCATGCTGGGCGCGGTGATCGCGGGTCCAAGAAGCGATGAACATTGGTCGATGGAGTCGAAAACCGTTGATTTCTTCGATCTTAAAGGTGATTTGGAAGCCATTATCGGCTTGACAGTTTCCGTATCAGAATTTAGCTTTAAAGAAGCACGTCATCCGGGGCTGCATCCAGGCCAATGTGCTGAAATATTGAGAAATGATCGAGTCATAGGTTACATAGGTGCGATTCATCCTGCCCTTGAGAAGCCTTTTGGACTCAATGGTAAAACGATAGTGTTTGAGCTGGAATTGGATGCCCTGTTGCATGCCAATTTGCCACAAGCCCAGGCTATTTCTAAGTTCCCGGCAAACCGCCGAGACATCGCTGTAGTGGTCGATGAAACCGTCCCAGCAGCCGATGTGATGAATTTAATAAGAAAAGTTGGCGAAAATCAGTTGGTTGGCTTAAACTTGTTCGATGTATACCAGGGTAAAGGTGTTGAACCCGGCAAAAAGAGCCTGGCAATCGCACTGACGTTACAAGACAACACTCGCACACTTGAAGATAAAGAGATTGCAGAGGCGGTAGAAACTGTAGTTTCAGCACTCAAGTCCGAGTTCAACGCATCGTTGAGGGATTAAAGTATGGCACTTACCAAGGCCGAAATGGCAGAGCATCTTTTTGAAACGCTTGGTATCAACAAGCGTGTTGCCAAAGAGATGGTTGAAGCGTTCTTCGAGGAAATCCGTGGCGCGCTGGAAAGTGGTGAGCAGGTCAAATTATCCGGTTTTGGCAATTTTGACCTCAGGGACAAAAACCAAAGACCCGGTCGGAATCCAAAAACCGGTGAAGACATTCCAATTTCTGCCCGTCGCGTGGTGACTTTCCGCCCGGGACAGAAACTGAAGAGCCGCGTTGAAACGGCAAATTCAGACAAATAACACGGGTTTGAGTCCGAGGCAAAGCCACTCTAGGGGAGTGGCTTTGCTTTTTCTATGACTGTCAGCGCTGAGGTGAAATTGAGCAGACAGACCAAATACTTCGATCGCCGCTTTTATTGGGGATTGGTGCACCCAAGATTATGGGGCACCTGGCTGGCCATTGGCTTGCTGTTAATGTTCGGCTTGCTGCCGGCTTGGGTTCGGGATCCGCTGGCCAAACTGCTGGCCAAAGGCGTTTTTCGTATAGCGAAGAAACCGTTAAAGGTTGCCAGAGCCAATCTTAAGGCCTGTTTTCCAGAGATGCCGGAGCCGCAGCTTAACCAGCTGCTGCGGGATAACGTCGACAATTTTGTGATGATTTTGCTGGGGCAGGCCGAGCTGCTGATCAGAAGCAAAAGTTCCCTGCGAAAAAGAGTGCAGGTGACGGGGTTCGAGCATGTACAGGCTGCCAGGGGGGCCAATCAGCCCATCATATTTATCATGCCGCACGTGTGGGGTATAGATTACGCCGGACTGCGTCTTAATCTTGATTTACCCATGGTGACTATGGCCAAGGCCCACAGAAATGAGCTGTTCAATTGGTTTAACAACCGGGTGCGCAGTCGCATGGGTGGCCACGTGTATATGCGGGAGGCGGGGATCCGCGCCTTGTTGGCAGAATTGAAAAAGGGCAACAGCTTTTTCTACCTGCCGGATGAAGATCTGGGACCGGATCAGAGTGTGTTCACACCCTTTCTGGGCACCACCAAGGCAACCCTGCCAGTGGTCGGGCGCTTGGCTGCCGCCGGCAATGCCCAGGTGTTGCCGGTGAAAATTGGTTATGACAGCCAAAATCACAGATTTGAGCTGGGCATATTGCCGGCCATTGCCGCTGCAGATATGCAGGGCAAGGAAAACGAAGCTTTGGCCCTGAATAAGGCGGTAGAGCAGGTGATTCTGGCCTATCCTGAACAATATATGTGGTTTTTAAAGTTACTGCGGACCCGCCCGGAGGGCGAGCCCAGTATCTATAGCTGAAATTGCATAGTAAATCGTGCCTGGAATTCGCCAGGCGCGACTTGGGCGCATATACTCTATAAAAGGCTGTCCGAATAGGGTGCGCCATGCAGAAAGCTCCTTATCCCATCGATGAGGCCAAGCGATTGGCCGCGCTCAGGCGTTTGCATCTACTCGATACCCCCCCCGAAGAAAGATTTGACCGCTTGACCCGCCTGACCTGTCGGCTGCTGGACGTCCCTGTGTGTCTGGTGAGTCTGGTGGATGAGCAAAGGCAGTGGTTTAAGTCCTGCGTGGGCCTCTCCTTCAGCGAGACTCCGCGGGATGTTTCCTTCTGTGGCCATGCCATTTTGGGAGACTCGCTGTTTATCGTTGAGGATGCCGCTGACGATCCGCGCTTTGCCGATAGTCCCCTGGTCATGGGAGAGCCGCGGGTGAGGTTTTATGCCGGCTGCCCCCTGACACTGGCCAATGGCTACAGGGTGGGGACCCTGTGTGTCATGGATTTTCTCCCGAGGCAACTGGATGCCGAGAAATGTAAAGATCTGGAGGACATGGCGCATCTGGCGGTATCCGAGCTTGAGGCCATTCAGGTGGCCACCATAGACCCTCTTACCGGGCTCTGTAACAGGCGCGGATTTCACCGCTTGGCCCGTCAGGCCATAGCCAAATGTGGTCGCCTGCGTCAGGACGCCAGTCTGTTGTATTTTGATCTCGACCACTTCAAAGAAATTAATGACAGATTTGGCCATCATGAGGGCGATCAGGCGCTGCAGGCCTTTGCGCTGATCATTAACAAGGTATTGCGGGAGTATGATGTCATCGCCCGTTTGGGGGGCGATGAATTTGCGGCCCTGGTGAGCCACGGACACCAACAGTCGGCGGCCTTTGGCATTCAAGCCAGGCTGAAACAGGCGATGGCGGAGCATAATATGGCCGAGGCCCGCGGCTACCATTTATCCTGCAGCCTGGGGATCGCCAACTTCCAGTTCCGGGAACCCAAGACGGTGGAGGATCTGCTGCGGGAAGCCGATGCCCACATGTACCGGGAGAAGCAGGCCAGAGGCCTGCAATTCCAGGAGGGCTAATCTCAGAGCAGAGAGTTTAGCCCTGAGAGCGCTTTTGATGGCGCTCGAACAGACGCCGTTGGATATCGCCAAGCTGTAGCCCTTGATCTTCAAGCAGCACCATCAGATGGAACAACAAATCTGCCGCTTCATCCACCAGTTCTGCCTTGTCGCCGGTGGCGGCGGCCAACGCTGTTTCCAAGCCTTCTTCACCCACCTTTTGCGCTATGCGCTTGGTGCCGCTTTGGAACAAGCTACTGGTGTAACTGGCACTATTTGCAGAGCCTGTTTGCGGTTTGCGTGATTGGATCAGAGCCGCCAGCTGGGCGTTGAAATCCAAGGTACGGGTATCCCAGCAGGACGTGGTGCCCAAATGGCAGGTGGGGCCCTGAGGCAGCGCCTGCACCAGCAGGGTGTCGTTGTCACAGTCGCAGTCAATGGTCACCAGCTTGAGGCCATTGCCCGAGCTTTCACCCTTGGTCCACAGTCTTTGTTTGCTGCGGCTGTAAAAGGTCACGAGTCCCGTTTCCAGGGTTTTTGCCAGTGCATCCCTGTCCATATAACCCAGCATCAGCACTGTGCCGCTTAAGTGATCCTGCACTATGGCCGGGATCATGCCCTGCTGCTTGTCCCAATCGATACGCCCGGCCAATGTCTGTTGATGGCTGTTGTCATACATGCTCTGTTCCCCCGTTTCTAATCGCCACACCCTCCAGCCTGAGATAGTGTTTTAAATCCCCTATGGCTATGGTGCCCCTGTGGAATACACTGGCCGCCAGGGCACCATCGACGCCGGCCCCATTGAATACCTGCAGAAAGTGCTGCATTTCACCGGCACCACCCGAGGCTATCAGGGGTACGTGGCAGCATTGGCGCACCATGGCCAACTGTTTGATATCGTATCCCTTGCGGACCCCATCCTGATCCATTACGTTAAGCACTATTTCGCCACAGCCCTGACGTTGAACTTCCTCAACCCAATCAAGGGTATGCCATTGGGTTTCCCGGGTCGCGGCTTCATCGCCGGTAAATTGCTTAACCTTGTAACTGCCACTTTGGGCATCATAAAAACTGTCGATACCGACCACTATGCACTGGCGACCGAACTCGTCGGCCAGCCGCCTTATCAGGGAAGGATCGGTCAGTGCCGGCGAATTGATGGAAATCTTATCGGCACCATAGGCCAGCAGTTCCCGCGCCTGGGCCACTGAGCGTATACCGCCGGCGACACAGAAGGGGATGTCTATCTGCTCGGCGATGCGGCTGACCCAGGATTTGTCCACACCGCGGTCATGGGCGCTGGCGGTAATGTCGTAAAACACCAGCTCATCAGCGCCTTCTGCCGCATAACGGGCCGCCAGTGGCACTATGTCGCCGACAATCTCGTGGTTGCGAAACTGCACGCCCTTGACCACCTTGCCATCGCGTACATCGAGACAGGGGATTATGCGTTTGGCCAGCATTGGATAGCCTCCTTGACTGTGAATGCCCCTGTGAGCAGCGCCTTGCCTATGATGATGCCACTTGCGCCGCTGTCACGAACCGCGGCTACATCGTCCAGATTGGCTATACCACCGGAGGCTTGCCAGGCGATATCGGGGAAGCGTTCGGCCAGTTCCCGGTACAGGGCGGTATTGGCCCCCAGCATGGTGCCGTCACGGCTGATGTCGGTCACCAGGGCGTGTTTGAGACCTGCGGGAGCATATTGGGCCACCAGGGCTTCCAATGTTTTACCGCCGCCACTTTGCCAGCCGGATACGGCCACTATCTTGTTACCATCGGTGTCGATATTGACATCCAGCGCCAGGCAAATGGCCTCCGGGCCAAAACGTTCCAGCCAGCCAAGCACTGTGGCCGGCTGCGACACGGCAAGGGAGCCTATGACGACACGCTTGATACCGGCGGCGAACAGGGCTTCCAATTGCGCAGTTTCCCGAATACCGCCGCCCACTTGAATATCGACTTCGAGCGATGCACACAGCGAACTGATGAGTTCGGTCTGACGCCGGCCCGGATCCTTTGCGCCACTGAGATCCACCAGATGCAGCAGGGATGCACCCTGGGCCTGGTACGTTTGCAGCTGCTGCAGCGGACTGAGATCAAATGTGGTTTGACGGCCGTAGTCGCCCTGATACAGACGTACCACCTGGCCATCAATCAAATCAATTGCCGGTATTATCATGCAAAGGTCTCCTGGCAGGCATCTTGTGGCAGCGTGGCCACGGTCAGCGCTAAAAAGTTTTTCAGGATCTTGGCCCCGACCGGGCCACTTTTTTCGGGGTGAAATTGCACCCCCATAAAATTGCCTTTGCCAATGGCGGCACTGAATGGCTGACCATAGTCCGACTCGGCGAGACTGTATTTGGATACCGGGGCACAGAAAGAGTGCACAAAATAAACGTAATCGCCCTGACTTATGCCGGCAAACAGCGGGTGGGCACCGGGGGATAACTGATTCCAGCCCATGTGCGGCAGCGGCTGTCCGGCGCTGTCCAGTTCAACTATGTCCAGCGGGATGAGCCCCAGGCAGGGCACGTCTTTCTCGCCCGCACCCTGTTCACGTGAACTCTTGCAAAGCAATTGCATGCCGAGACACACACCGAGCACCGGCTGTTTTAGGCCGCGGATTATGTCGGTCAGGCCTTTGGCTTCGATGGCGGCCATGGCTGCGGCGGCCGTGCCGACGCCGGGCAGCACCAAACGAGGCGCCTGCTGCAATACATTCCTGTTGGAGGACACCAACACCCTGGCTCCCAGGCGCTCAAAGGCAAAACGCACCGAGTTCAGATTGGCGCAGCCCGTATCTATAATGACCACATCCACCTGATTATCCGTCATCAGAGCACCCCCTTGGATGAGGGCAGGGCATTACCCTCCACTGTGACGGCCTGACGCAAACTGCGACCAAGGGCCTTGAACATGGCTTCCACCTTGTGGTGATCATTTTCTCCGCTGCAACCTATGTGCAGATTGCAACGCAGGCCATCGGCAAAGGAGCGGAAGAAGTGTCCGACCATTTCGGTGGCCATTTCACCGACCTTGTCGCGCTGAAACTGCGCTTCAAATTTAATGAAGGGGCGACCGGAAAGGTCCAGCAGGCATTGGCCACTGGCTTCATCCATGGGCAAACTGAAGCCAAATCGACCTATGCCGCGCTTGTCACCCAAGGCCTGGCGCAGGGCATCGCCCAAGGCCAGGGCCGTGTCTTCAACACTGTGGTGATCGTCAATCTGCAGATCGCCCTTAACCTTGACCGACATGCTGAAATTGCCGTGGGTGGCAATCTGATCCAGCATATGGTCGAAAAAGCCTATGCCGGTATCTATGCTGTTATTGCCGGGCTTATCCAGGTCCACCTCGACCCGGATATCGGTTTCCCGGGTGGTGCGTACCACGGTTGCCCGGCGGCCAAGACCAAGGATGGCATCGGTAATAGCCGGCCAATCGAGACCGTCCCTCTGGTATTTGAAACTGCGAATGCCCATGGCGTTGCCGAGCTCCACATCCGTTTCCCTGTCGCCTATGACGGCCGACGATTGGAAATCGACCCGCCCCTCGGTGAGGAAGGATTTGACCAGGCCGAGCTTGGGTTTACGGCAACTGCAATTGTCCTGATTGAAGTGTGGGCAGATCAGCACCTCGTCAAACTTGACCCCCTGGCTGGTAAGAAACTGCATCATCAAATTGTGGGGGGCATCAAAATCTGCCTGAGGAAAAGAAGCCGTGCCCAGGCCGTCCTGGTTGCTGACCATCACCAGGCGGTAGCCCGCCTGTTGCAAGCGCAGCAGTGAGGGTACCACCAGCGGCTCAAACACCAACTTGGTCAGGCTGTCCACCTGCTTGTCGCTCTGGGGTTCCTCTATCAGAGTGCCATCGCGGTCGATAAAAAGAATTTTCTGTGCCATGGGGTGTCCTGTTAGCCTGTTATACCGTTAAGTAAAGCAATGATCCTGTCGGTGTCTGCACTGTTGCTGAAGCTGATGCGGATGGCTTGTTTAAGGCGCGGATCCTTGTAGCGTCTTGCCACCACACCACCTTGTTGTAATGCGCCCGCCACGGTTTCCACCTGCTCGAAAAAGGCCAGTACAAAGTTGCCCTGACTGGTGGGCACCCGGGCGCCGGCTGCAACCAAAGCCTCACGCAGTCTCTGTCCCTGTAACTTGAGTTCTGCCACATCCCGGCGCATCCGCTTGATCCCGGCATCGCTGAGGGCCGCCAGCGCCAGCTCGGACACGGGCACGGGAACCGGGTAGGGCGCAATCACCCTCATCACCATTTGCACCACATCGTCCCGCGCAATTAAAAAGCCGCAGCGGGCGCCTGCGAGACCAAAGGCCTTTGACAGGGTGCGCAGCACCACCAGATTGGGGTAACTGTTCAACAACTCGAGGGCACTGCCGGTGTCCGCAAATTCGGCGTAGGCCTCATCCACCACCACCAGGCGATCATCAAAACGCTTAAGTACGGATTCTATGGTGCCGGGTGAAAGCACTGTGCCCGTGGGGTTGTTGGGGTTACACAGAAAAATGATTTTGGCATCGGCGACGCCATCCAGTTGCGCGGGCAGCTGGAAATTGTCATCCAATGCCAGGGCCCTCACGCCCACATTGAAGGTGGCTGCGCTGATGGCATACATGCCATAGGTGGGACCGAACAGGGCAATACTGTCCTTGCCGGGGGTGCAAAAGCAGCGGATTAGCAGCTCTATGGCCTCGTCGGCGCCGCGACCACAGACTATGTTGCTTGCCGGTACCCCAAGGTAAGCACCATAGGCCTCAAGCAGGGCCTTTGGTTGACATTCGGGATAGCGATTCAACTTATCTATGGTGCTGGCATTGAACGGCGACTCATTGGCATTGACCCAGATATCGCCCTGACCGCCAATGCGTCTGGCGCTTTGGTAAGGCTCAAGCTCAAGCAGTTCCGGACGGGCCAGCCGTGCCGCCAAACTCATGCCCGGATCAAAAAAGGTGTTGCTCATACTGGTGACTCCCCGGTCTGTAAACGAATGGCGACGGCATGGGCGTGGCCACCGAGCGCCTCGGCATTGGCCAGGGTGATCACCGCCTGACCCAGGTTGGCCAGGCCTTCCCGGCTCAGTTCCTGCACGGTAAAACGGCGACTGAAATCCGCCAGCGACAGGCTGGATACGGTGCGGCTGTAACCATAGGTGGGCAGCACGTGATTGGTACCTGAAGCATAGTCGCCGACCGATTCGGGGGTATAGGCGCCGAGAAATACCGAGCCTGCGCTGCGAATGGCCGGCAGCAAATCCCGGGGAGCATGGGTTTGTACTATCAGGTGCTCCGGTCCGTAAGCGTTGGATACGGCAACGGCTTGTGCCAAGCTTTGTGTCAGAAAAATTCGGCTGTTGGCCAAGGCCTCCAGGGCTATGGCTTTTCTTGGCAACTGCTCCAGTTGTTTGGCAAGCTCTGCCACCACCTGCCCGGCGAGGGTGTCAGAATCTGTTACCAGCATGGCCTGAGAGTCGGGGCCGTGCTCGGCCTGGGACAAAAGATCGGCCGCCACAAACGCTGGATTGGCACCGGCATCGGCAATCACCAACACCTCAGAGGGCCCGGCGGGCATGTCGATGGCGGTTTTCAGTCCCGGAGTCTGGGCCAATTGGCGTTTGGCTTCGGTAACATAACGGTTGCCTGGGCCGAAAATTTTGTCGACGGGCGCAATGGACTCGGTACCAAAGGCGAGGGCCGCAATGGCCTGGGCACCGCCACATTGATAAATTTCGTCGATACCGCACTCCCTGGCGGCATAGATGATGGCATCGTCTAAGGGGGGCGGGCTGACCAGCACCCGTCTGCGGCAACCGGCGATCCTTGCAGGCAGCGCCAGCATCAGCACGGTCGAGATCAGCGGCGCACTGCCGCCGGGGATATAGAGGCCGACACTGTCCAGCGCCTCGCTTCTGAGCTCACAGCGCACCCCTGCCATGGTGTTGATGCACAGGGGCTCAAACTGCTGGGCACTGTGAAAGGCTTCAATATTGGCCATCGCCAGGGCTATGGCAGACTTCAGTGACGGACTAACCCTGGCACAGGCGGCGTCAATCTCGGATGGAGTGAGGCGCAGTGACTCGGGTTGGCATCTATCAAATTGCTTGCTCAGTGCCGCCAGCGCCGCATCGCCACCGCTGCGGACCCTGGCCATGATATCGGCAACCTGCTTGCCCAGTTCGCCCTCATCGACCAGGGGGGAGCGGGACAAAGCTTCGGCCTGCGCTTCGGTGCTCAATTGGTTCCAGTTGAGGATTTTCATGCTTACCCCATCATCTTTTCAATTGGCATCACCAGGATGGAACTGGCGCCGAGGGCTTTCAATTGTTCCATGGTGTCCCAGAACAAATCTTCGCTGCTGACGGCGTGGATTGCCACCCTGTTGGTGTCATCGTTGAGCGGCAGCACTGTTGGGTTTTCGGCACCGGGCAACAGGGCAACAATCTGCTCCAGTGTGGCGGTGGGGGCGTGCAGCAGTATGTATTTGCTTTCCCGCGCCTGCACCACACCGTTCACCCGCGACATGATTTTGTCCACCAGCGCCTGTTTGCTCGGGCTCAACTCACCGGGGGCCTGCACCAGGCAGGCCATGGAGCGGAAGATCACCTCGGTCTCATAGAGGCCGTTGGCCTCCAGGGTGGCGCCGGTCGAAACCAGATCGCAGATACCGTCCGCCAAGCCCGCCCTGGGAGCCACTTCCACCGACCCCTTAAGCATGCAATCCTGATAGGATATGCCTTTATTTTGCATAAATCTTCGCAGTAGGTTGGGGTAGGACGTCGCTATCCGCAATCCTTCCAGAGATGCCGCATCCTGATAGGCAAATTCGGTCGGTACCGCCAGGGATAAACGACAGGCACCGAAATCCAATGGTCTGAGTTTGATGACCTCGGCGCGTTTGCCAATCAGTTCCCGTTCAAGTTGCTCTTCTTCCAGAACGTTCTCGCCAATGATGCCCAGATCCACGACCCCATCCATCACCAGGCCGGGAATATCGTCGTCCCTGACCCGCAACAGATCGATGGGCATGTTATCGGCGTGGGCAATGAGGCGTTGCTCGTTGACGTTGAATTTGATGCCGCAGCTTTTCAGCAGTTGCTGGGAATCTTTCGACAAGCGGCCGGATTTCTGGATGGCGATACGCAGTCTGTTACTTGTGGTCATGGCGTGGATCCCTGTATCTATTTCAGTATCTAAAGTTATTGCAAAACAATTTTTTGAGCGCAAAGAAAAACCCCCGGAATTCCTTCCGGGGGTTCTATTGAAACTTTAGATCCTGACCGCCAGAAGGAAATAAACCTTCGGCAGTGAGCTTCCGAAGGCTACCGCTTATGATGGTGATGATGGTGCTTGGCAGTCGGAAGTAAGAACATGGTGGATCCTCTTTAGCATCTGTTGCGGGTCAATTGCCCGTCGTGAGGTTTAAACTAAGCCTATTTTTTTGCCATTGCAACCTAATTTTTACCTAACTTCAAAAATCCTCATGATGAATGAATATGCAATTACCCCAATGAGCATCGAGTGAATGAAAAATACAAGGCTTGTTCCGCAAGCGAATTCCCGCATAATGCAGGCATTTGAACTTTATCGACTCTGACTTTGACCGCCAGCCGCATTTTCCCAACAGCCCAAACGCCAACATCCGGCCCCGGAACCCCTGCGGGCAAAGGCATGTCGCTGGTTGAGCGCGTGCATGCTGTGCTTGGGCAAGGGGGGCTGTTGGCCAGCCAATTGCGTCACTATCGTGAACGGGCGGTGCAGCTGGAGATGGCCGCCGAGGTGGCCGGGTGTTTGACAAGTTCCGCTCAGCCCCTGGTGCTGGAGGCCGGTACGGGCGTGGGAAAGACCTTTGCCTATCTGGTGCCGGCATTGCTGAGCGGAAAGCAGATTATCATCAGTACCGGGTCGAAAAATCTGCAGGAGCAATTGTTTTTCAAGGATTTACCCGCACTGCTTGGCTTATTGGGGCTGGACATTCAGGTGGCCTTGCTAAAGGGGCGCAGTAATTACCTGTGCCAGTGGCGCTTGGCCCGTCAGCTGGAAGCTGTGGGCACACATCAGGAAGCCGTGCTGGACGATCTGCTCAAGCTGCAGCAGTTTGCCGATAGCACCACAGACGGCGATCTGGGCAATCTCAGCGGCGTTTCCGAGTCTTCACCCGCCATCGGCATGATAAACAGCAGTCGCGACAGTTGCGGCGGACAAAAGTGTGCCTTCTATGAGCAGTGTTTTACCCGTAAGGCCAGGCAAAGGGCGCTGCAGGCCAGGCTTATAGTGGTTAACCACCATCTGTTTTTTGCCGACCGCCTGCTTAAAGACACAGGCTTTGCCGAATTGCTGCCCGATGCCGATGCCGTGGTATTTGATGAAGCCCATTTGCTGCCCGATATTGCCGTCAGCTATTTCGGCTCGCAATTGTCGATGGGCCGTATCAAACGGCTGCTGGATGAGGTCGACAAGGTGTACCAGCAGCAACTGCGCGATACGGCGCAGCTGGCTGCCATGGCCGGTCGTTGCAGCGAACGGCTGAGCGATTGGCAAAATCGGCTGTTGGACAAGGGCTATAACGATTGGCGTGACAGCCTGGCCGACAAGGAAATGGCAGCGGCTTCCTGGGCCCTGGTGGCCGAGTTGTTGGCGTTGGAAAAATTGGTCCAGGCCCACTTGGGCCGCAGCGAAATACTGGATGTGTTGGCGCCGTCGCTGACCGAGGTGCGGGCACAACTGGAACAATTTTTTCATTGTGATAATCCCGAGGCTGCCTACAGTGTGGAGTGGGGGGAGCGGCATTTACAGCTGCGGATTGCCGCCATGGATGTGGCGCGCCAGTGCGCTGAGCTGTTCAATGATAACAGCCGCTGGGTATTTACCTCGGCGACCTTGCAGGTGCAGGGCTCTCTGGGTTTCTTTGTCAGGGGAATGGGGCTGACAAAGGCGCGGCAAGTGGTGCTCTCCAGTCCCTTTGACTATCCCAATCAGGCGCTCCTCTGTGTGCCGCGCCACCTGGGGCATGTGGCCAATCAGACGGCCATGGTCAAACGCCTGGTGGATATCTGCCTGAAGGCTTTTGCGGCGGCCAGAGGCCGCACCTTTGTGCTGTTCACCAGCCACAGAATGCTGCAACTGGTGGCCCATGGACTTGCGGGGCGTACGCCCTATCCCATGCTGGTGCAGGGGCAGGGCAGCAAGCAGCAGCTGTTGTCCAAGTTTCGGCAACTGGGGGATGCGGTACTCTTGGGTACCGGCAGTTTTTGGGAAGGGGTGGACGTGCGCGGCCATTCGCTGTCCTGCGTCATCATAGACAAACTGCCTTTTGCTTCTCCCGATGATCCTCTTTTCCGGGCCCGCGCCGGTCAATGCCAGCGCCAGGGACTGGATCCCTTTACCCAGGTGTCTTTACCCCAGGCGGTGATTGCCCTTAAGCAGGGCGCCGGACGTCTCATTCGTGATGAGCGTGATAAAGGAGTGCTCATCATCTGTGACAATCGTTTGGTCAACCGCGATTATGGGCGTGCCTTTCTCGGGTCATTGCCGCCTATGGCCCGCACCCGGGATCTGGACCGGGCTTTGGCATTCCTGGCTGACATTCCCTGAGTCTGTATTCCCCGGGGGCTTTCTAGTAGAATGGCGCCACTTTTTTGCCGCAGCCTATAGCGGCACCGGATTTGAAGATGAGTGACATGAGCCAAACTCCCTCCGCCATCCAACTGAGCGCCAATCCCGTCATTTTGGCCCTGGATACCTGTACCGAAGCCTGCTCTGCTGCCCTTTGGGCCAACGGGCAACTCTACGCCGACATGGCCGATGCGCCGCGGGAGCACAGCCAACGTTTACTGCCGATGATAGACGCCTTGCTGACCGACGCCGGCCTGACCCTGGCGGATGTGGATCTGCTTGCCTATGGTCGTGGTCCGGGCAGTTTTACCGGCATACGGATTTGTACCAGCATGACGCAGGGGCTGGCACTGGCCAGAGACTTGCCCGTGATTGGCATCTCCACTTTGGCGGCCATGGCTCAGCAGGTGATGCAGCAGGAAGGCGCACCGGAAGTGCTGGCTGCCATCGATGCCCGCATGGGAGAGGTCTACATGGGCCAGTTCAAACTGGTGAATGGCCTGGCGACCCTGGTCGGCGAGGAACAGGTATGTCCTCCCGAACTGGTGGCCCTGGTCGATGCCGGCAGTCAGGTGTATGCCTGTGGCACCGGTTTTGATGCTTACCCACAACTGCTTGAACTCAATGGCGGACTGGTTGCCTCAGATAAGGTGAAATTCCCCTCTGCGGCGGCTATGATTGAATTGGCCAAGGCCGGGATAGCGCTGGGCCAGGTGACCTCGGTCGATGACTTGGAACCCGTTTACTTGCGTGATACCGTAGCCTGGAAGAAATTACCCGGGCGTGAATAATAACGGGGTGTAATTATGATGGCACAGGGCCAACACGGGAGCGCATTCTCCTGGTCCCCACAGGGGATAGCGGCCTATGTGCAATCCGGAGGGGCAATGCAGCTGGACTTCAATCGCAGTCTTCCCGTCAACATGGGCGCGCGCCAGATAGCCCCCGTGGCTGCACGCCAGCAGCAGGAAACCGTTACGGTTGACCCAGAACAGCCTGAAGCCAGGTCGGCCAAGGGCTTTTTGGTGCCCCTGGATGAGCGCCTTAACGCCAAACTGGCCTATGACAGACACACCCGCGCCAATCAGGGCGCCATTTCCCAATACCTGCTGACCCAACACGCCGATAAGCGTGAACAGATCCAAAAGATGGTGGGAATCGATCTCTATGCCTGATCCCCTGACCGGGATCCCCGGCCGCTCCCGCTTCCTGTTTGAATTACTCCTGGCTCTGACCCTGACCCGGCTACCCTGGCTGGGTATTCCCTTCAAGTGGCTGGAAAGTTTTTTCCATGAATTATCCCATGCCTTTATGACCGTCATCAGCGGTGGTGAAGTCAGCCATATCAGTTTGTTTGCCAATGGTGCCGGCCTGTGCTTCAGCGAAGGCGGCATGCCAGTGCTTATCGGCATCGCCGGTTACGCCGGCGCAGCCCTGTGGGGCGGGCTGCTGTTTTCCCTGGCAACCTGGCCCAGGGGGATCCGCACCAGCTATGCCTTGCTCGGCACCATGGTGCTTGGGGTCATAGTCGCCTGGGGCCGTGACTTGTTGACCTTATCCATGCTGCTTTGCCTGGCGATACTCTTTTTTCTGCCGCTGCGCTTAAGTCAGGCCAGTTGGCTGGTGTCGGGCCTGAGGATCATGGGCTTAATGGTGATGCTTAATGCTTTGGCCAGCCCGACGGTATTGCTGGGGATGGGGGGACGCGGGGATGCGGCGTTACTTGCCGAGCTGACCTGGTTACCGGAAATCTTCTGGATTGTGCTCTGGCTGTTGTTGGCGCTGAGTGTGCTGTATCTGTGCTGGCGCCGTGTTGAGCGGATCAGTTTGGCGCGCGATCAGCTCATTGGTAACAAAGTATGAAGCCTGCTTGGCAAGGGCGGTTGTGGCTGTTAGCTTAGGTTAACCATATCAAAGCCTTAGACTGGTAAAAGGAGTTTCCCCATGAAAAAGACCCTGCTGTGCGGCATGCTGTTGTCGCTTTGTTCCCTTACAGCCCATGCCGATCCCGCCATGGAGCAGGCCCTGAACAATCCCCTGCGCAGTGCCGATAATCAAGCGCGCGACCAGTACCGTCATCCAGGTGAGACCTTAGGTTTTTTCGATGTCCAGGCGGGCAAGACTGTGATTGAGCTTTGGCCCGGTAGTGGTTGGTATGCGGAAATTCTGGCGCCACTGTTGGCGAAAGACGGCCATTATGTGGCCGCCAATTTCGATACCCAGCCGGCAAAAGACAATCCGGCCCCCGCTTATCGGGCCAAAATTGGGCTGGCCTTCGAGGCCTGGCTTGATGAACACAGGTCGGCACTTGGCAACGCCTCCAGCCTGGCCTTTGATCCGCCATTCAAAAGCTCCCTTGGCAATGACAACAGCGCCGATGTGGTGTTGACCTTCCGTAATCTGCATAACTGGGCCATGCAAGGGCAATTGGAAACCGTGTTCGACTCGGCGTACCGGGTGTTGAAGCCCGGTGGCGTGCTCGGGGTGGTGGAACACAGGGCCAAGCCAGGCATGACTATGGACTCGGGTTACATGGATGAGGCGCAGATGATTGCCATGGCGGAAAAGGCCGGCTTTACCCTGGCCGCCAAAAGCGAGATCAATGCCAATCCCAAGGACAGCAAAGATCATCCCAAAGGGGTTTGGACCCTGCCTCCCCGTCTGGCGTTGGGTGATACGGACAAGGAAAAGTACCTGGCCATTGGCGAGAGCGATCGCATGACGCTGAAGTTTGTCAAACCCGGAGCCTGATGTGCCCTGGCAAAGGATCCTTGCCGGCAGTGACGCCGGCATTATCATCGATGGTGTAAAGGTCCGGGACATTCGCTTTCATCCCGGGCACCTTGAGTTTGCGGCCCGCCTTTTCGGTGATACCGATAAACCTTTGCTGCTCGCGCTGCATGGTTGGCTCGACAATGCCAACAGCTTTGTTCCCCTGGCCGCGTCCCTGCAGGACTATTGTATTCTGGCGCCCGACTGGCCGGGACATGGTCACAGTGAGCACAGATTGGGTGGTTATCCGCTGCATTGGCTGGATTATCTTTACGATTTGCACGCCATTCTGGGTTGGCTTGCCGAATTTGGATTGGCACCGGTGGCGATTGTCGGTCATTCCCTGGGGGGCATAGTGGCCTCTGCCTATTGTGCCGCCCATCCCCATGCCGCCGAGGCGCTGGTGTTGCTTGATGCCCTGGGGCCCTTAACCGAAAGTGCCGACAATGCCAAAGCCCGTCTGGCTCGCAGTTTTGCCCAGCACGGACGGGAGCGCACGGGGGAAGACAAGCTCTATCCCAGCGTCGAGGCCGTGGCCCTGCTCAGGCAAAAACTGACAGGTATGGCATTGGAACACGCAGCTCTTATCGTTGAGCGCAATCTGCTGGCAAGGGGGAGCCACTGGTGCTGGCGTACCGATAAACGCTTGAAGCTGGACTCACCCCAGCGGTTGACACCGGAGCATGCCGATGCATTGATGGCAGGCAGTGAAATTCCCACCCTGGCACTGCTGGCGGAGCAGGGGTATGAGACCATAGCGCGCATGTTACCCAAGGCCAAGGATTGGTATCTGAACTTCAATCACCAGAGACTGCCGGGTGATCATCATTTCCATATGTCCCATGCTGAAGCCACGGCCAAAGCCATAAGAGAGTTTCTCCAGCCGCAGCAGCTCGCCCGATAAAGCCCGCAAAAAGGGGCTGGGCTTTTTGTTGCTTTTGTGTGATGATGATTCGAAATTCAAACGCCCGTATGATTTTTGGGCGATTCAATAATAACAATCTAAGAAAAAGCTGCGCCGAGCGGTACATTCGACTCCCTGAAAATCGGGCGAACGAATGGCGTTGTGAGCGGCAGTGGGGTGTTAGGAGACTTCTGTGGACAAGCCTTGGATCAATCATTTGCCACATGACGTGCCGGCGGAAATCAATCCGGCCCAGTTCGAAACCTTGGTCGCTATGTTTGAAAATGCGGTTGGTCGGTTTGAAGATCAACCCGCCTTTATCAATATGGGCGCGGTACTGACCTATCGTAAGTTGGAAGAGCGCAGTCGTGCCTTTGCCGCTTACCTGCAAAACCGGCTCAAACTGAAAAAGGGCGATCGCGTTGCCGTCATGATGCCCAATCTGCTGCAATACCCCATAGCCCTGTTCGGCATACTGCGGGCCGGTCTGGTGGTGGTAAACGTCAATCCCCTGTACACCCCGAGAGAACTCAAACATCAACTGATAGACTCGGGTGCCCGTGCCATAGTGGTGGTGTCCAATTTTGCCCGGACCCTGGAAGAAGTGGTTGATGAAACCCCGGTGGAGAGTGTGATCATTTCCGGCCTGGGCGACATGCTCAGTGCCCCCAAGCGCACCCTGGTGAACTTTGTGGTCAAGTACATCAAGAAGCTGGTGCCCAAGTATTCATTGCCACACGCGATTTCCATGCGCGATGCCCTGAGCCGCGGTCGCCGCATGCAGTATGTCAAGCCCGAGCTTGAGCACAGCGATCTGGCCTTTTTACAATACACGGGTGGTACCACAGGCGTATCCAAGGGCGCCATGCTCAGTCACGGTAATATAGTTGCCAACGTGCTGCAGGCCGACGGCGCTTATTCGCCGCTGCTGACCGACGGCAAGGAGCTGGTGGTTACCGCCTTGCCCCTGTATCACATCTTTGCCCTGACCGTGAACTGTCTGCTGTTCCTGCACAAGGGCGCCAGAAACCTGCTGATCACCAACCCAAGGGATATTCCCGCCTTTGTCAGTGAATTGCGCAAATATCCGTTCACGGCACTGACCGGTGTCAACACCCTGTTCAATGCCCTGGTCAACAACAGCGACTTCGCCTCGCTGGATTTTTCCCGGCTTAAATTGTCCATAGGTGGCGGCATGGCGGTACAACGTGCCGTGGCCGAAAAGTGGCAGGGGATCACCCAGACCCGCTTGCTTGAGGGGTATGGTTTGACCGAAGCCTCACCACTGGTGACCTGCTGTCCCTATAACCTTGACGGTTATAACGGCTCCATTGGTTTTCCGGCGCCTTCCACCCTGATCCAAATTCGTGATGAAGACGGCAAGGTGCTTCCCCAGGGAGAAACCGGTGAGCTGTTCGCCAAGGGCCCCCAGGTGATGCTGGGTTACTGGCAGCGTCCGGAAGAAACTGCCAAGGTATTGGATAAGGACGGCTGGCTGGCCACAGGCGATATAGGTTACATGGACCCACAGGGATTCTTTTTCCTGGTGGATCGCAAGAAGGACATGATCCTGGTATCAGGCTTCAACGTTTTCCCCAATGAGGTCGAAGATGTGGTGGCCATGCATCCCAAGGTGCTCGAAGTGGCAGCCATTGGAGTGCCCAATGACGCCAGCGGCGAGTTGGTGAAGATTTTTGTGGTCGCGAAAGACAAATCTTTGACCGAACAGGACATCATCAAGCACTGCAAGCATCATTTAACGGGCTATAAGGTGCCCAAGCTGGTAGAATTCCGCGATGAGTTGCCAAAAACCAATGTGGGAAAGATTCTGCGCCGGGAGCTTCGGGACGAAGAACTCAAAAAAGCATGAATCCAAAGCCGGCGACAGCCGGCTTTTTGTTGCCCGCCCTGTGGGAGACCTGGGTTGTTAGCCTTCGAATATATAAAAGATGATCAAGCATTGGCGGCACTGGTTGCCCAGTACAGCCAGGCCAATTTGCTGGTGTTGGATACCGAATTTGTCCGCACCCGTACCTACTATGCCCGCCTGGGCTTAATCCAGGCCTATGATGGCAAGACCCTGGCCCTTATCGACCCCCTGGCCGTTAAAGACTTATCCGGCTTTTGGGCCCTGTTGACCAATCCAGCCATCACCAAGCTGGTGCATTCCTGCAGCGAAGATCTTGAGGTGTTTGCCCGCAACGGTCGCTGCCAGCCAACGCCTCTGTTTGACAGCCAGATAGCCGCAGCTCTGGCCGGCCTGGGTCATGGCCTGGGTTACGCCAAGCTGGTGGAAATGTGTCTGGGGGAAGTGCTGGACAAGGGGGAATCCCGTACCGATTGGATGAAGCGTCCCTTGACCGAGGCCCAGCTGCAATATGCGGCCAATGACGTGTACTTCCTGTATCAGTTGTATCCTCAGCTCAAGGAAAAGCTTGAGCAGCAGGGCAGGTTGCAATGGGCCCTGGAAGAAGGCGAGCGCATGACCGAAGGTCGATTGCAGCAAGCCGATGGCGACACCGCTTATTTGCGGGTTAAGAACGCCTTCCAATTACAGCCCAAACAGCTGGCCTATCTCAAGGTGCTGGCCAAATGGCGTCTGGAGCGGGCGCTGGACAGGGATTTGGCGCTGGGCTTTGTGATTAAGGATCATGGCCTGATAGCTCTGGCGAAAAAGCAACCCCAGACCATGAATGAACTGCTTAAGATAGTTGATTTGACCGAGCAGGAAAAGCGCATTCACGGCAAGGAATTGCTGCGGGTGATGCAAAGCGCGGATCTGCAGCATTTGCCCGAGCCCCTGGATGTGATAGCCCTGAAGCCAGGTTATAAGCAGGCCTTCAAGGACATCAAGACAGCCCTCACAGAGATCTGTGAACAGCAGCAGGTGCCTTCGGAATTGCTCTGTTCCAAACGTCATATCCACGAATACCTGCAGTATGTCTGGGATGGTCGTATCGGCGACGAGCCGCTGGTGATGCAGGGGTGGCGTGGTGCGTTGGCCAAAGAAGCGCTGGCTAACTTGAGTCTGTAAGCCGCATTGTTTGCAAAAGCGCAATAAAAAAGCCGCCCAAGGCGGCTTTTTTATTGGCAGTTCGGCTTACCTTACCTGTCGGGCAGGGTAACGTTCAGCTCAAGTACCGAGATATTATCGTCGTTTTGTTCCAGTTGAACCGAAACCTGATCAGGCGAGATCTGCACGTACTTGCGGATCACTTCGATAATTTCCTGCTTCATCAGCGGGAAATAGTCCGGTGCTCCCCGCTCACCCCGTTGATGGGCAACGATAATTTGCAGCCTTTCTTTAGCCGTAACTGCGGTACTGGATTTTTTGTTGCTTCTGAAATAGTCGAGTAAGGACATAATTAGCTACCAAAAATTCGTTTGAGGAATCCCTTCTTTTCTTCCGTGACAAAGCGTACCGGTACTTCTTCACCCAGCAGACGCGCCACGGTATCGCTGTAGGCCAGGCCGGCATCGCTTTCCTGGTCGATGATTACGGGAACACCCGAGTTGGAGGCCTTGAGTACGGCCTGTGACTCGGGGATCACGCCAATGAGTTCAATGGCCAGAATTTCTTCCACGTCGGCGACACTGAGCATTTCACCTGATTTGACCCGGCTTGGAGAGTAACGCGTCAGCAACAGGTATTCCTTGATAGGCTCCAGGTTCTGCTCGGCGCGGCGTGAGCGACTTTGCAGCATGCCCAGGATCCGGTCCGAATCGCGCACTGAACTCACTTCCGGGTTGGTGGTGACTATGGCGATATCGGCAAAGTACAGTGCCATCATGGCACCGGTTTCAATCCCGGCCGGTGAATCACAGATAATGAAATCAAAATCTTTGGATAAATCTTCCAGTACCCGACCGACACCCTCTTTGGTCAGGGCATCTTTGTCACGGGTTTGGGATGCCGGCAGGATAAACAGCTTATCGCAGCGTTTGTCCTTGATGAGCGCCTGATTGAGGTTGGCCTCGCCGTTGATCACATTGACGAAGTCATAGACCACACGGCGTTCGCAACCCATGATAAGGTCGAGGTTACGAAGGCCGATATCAAAGTCAATGACCACTGTCTTGTGGCCCTTGAGTGCCAGGCCGGTGGCTATGGCCGCACTGGAGGTGGTTTTACCCACGCCGCCTTTTCCTGAAGTGACAACAATAATTTGTGCCATGTCGCTATTTATCCTTTAAATCTGTCCCTTATTGGGGCAGTGATTCAACCGTTAACGACTCGCCGACGAGGCGAATACAACCGCTTTTTGAGGTAACATGCTTTTGCAGGTTTTCAGTCAGCCAATATTGGCCTGCAATGGAAACCAGTTCTGCCTCAAGGGATTGCGCAAGGATCACGGCATTCGCGTCACCGCTGGCGCCGGCCATGGCCTTACCCCTTAAAGCACCGTAAATATGGATACTGCCATCGGCGATGACTTCGGCACCGTTACCGACTGCTCCGAAGATCACCAGATCGCCGTCTTTGACATAAATCTGCTGTCCTGAACGTACGTTCTGTTTCACTATACGGGTGTTTCTGGGGGGCGGGGGAGGTGTTTTGCTTTCTTTGCCGGCCTTGAGTATGGCAAGCCCAAGGGCTTTGGCCTGTTCACTCAATGGGTTGCTGGCGCCGGTAACACCGACGATGACCAACTGCCGCGACTCCAACAGTTGTTTTAGGGCGGCAAGGTCCACCTCTCCATCCGACAGGGCACTGAGATTGACGACCAGAGGTGCACCCAGAAAAAACTGTGGTGCCTGGGCCAATTTGCTGTCCAACTCGGTGGCAATACTGTCCAAATCTTTGCTGTTAATATGCAAAACGGACAAGGTAAAAGACGATCCCTTTAATTCCAGGCTTGCTTTTGGCATCCCCGCAAAATACTCCAGAAATTAACCAGTCTAGGCGCTGATTTGCATTATATTCTCAGGGGCCCATGTTATAGTGTGCCCAATTGGCTGGCAAGTTTGATAACGGGGAATTTGAAACAACCATGATTTGTGCGGTATATAAAAGCAGTCGTAAAGCTGAAACCTATTTGTTTGTGCCCAAACGCGATGATTTCAGTCAGGTGCCCGATGCCTTAATGGACATGTTTGGTACCCCGACTCTGGTAATGATGTTACCGTTGCAAAAAAGACAGGTCCTGGGACTGGCTGATATTAACAAAGTGCGCAGCGAGTTGGCTGACAAGGGATACTACCTTCAGTTGCCACCGCCGACCGAAAACCTGCTCAAAGAGCACAGACTCAGCCTGGGACTCAAGGATTAAGCTGATAAAAGCTAAAAGGAGACCCTGTGATCGATAACAAAATGTTGCCCTTGTTTTTGGCGCCCTTTTTGGTCGCGGCGCCGGCCCACAGCGAAACCTACCCTGAGTTTCTGGCGGGGCTGAAGCAAGAGGCAAAGTCGATTGTTGGTATGAATGATGAAGCGCTGAACAGCGCTTTTTCGCAAATTAAACTGTTTAAAAAGGCTTCTGCCGGGGGGGCTCCACAGGCTCAGCCCGAAAAGCTGGACGACTATTTCCCCTTCAGGGTCCCCGAGTCCCTGGTGGAACAGGCCCGCGAGCAGTTCAAGCTGCATCATGAAAGCCTGCTGCAGATTGAAAAACAATTTGGGGTACAGCCGAGATTTGTGGTGGCGCTGTGGGGACTCAGGTCAGAATTCGGTAACCGCAGTGCTGGTTATCCGGCGCTGACTGTGAATGCGTCACTGGCCTACGACGGCGATGATAAGGCGTTTCACCGTGAACAGGTGCTGGCCGGACTTAAGGCGCTGGCAAGGGATGGATTGGCATTCGATGCTTTTACCGCCAATACCAAAGGGCTGCTGGGACAAACAGCGTTCAGCGCCGCAGACTATTTGGCCTATGCCACTGATGGTGACGGCGACGGTAAGAAGGACATCTGGCAAAACACAACCGATGTTTTTGCCTCCATCGCTACCTTGCTGGTGAAGAATGGCTGGCAGGCGGAAGCCACCTGGGGACGCCAGGTGCGGGTACCGGATGGCTTGGATGCCAATTTGGTGGGTTTGACTCACAGCGAAAGTTTTGCCCAATGGCAGAAACTGGGCGTCAGGCGTTATGATGGTACAGATCTTCCGGACCGTGCCGATATGCAGGTGTCACTGATCATGCCCGAAGGAGCCAAGGGCAGGCAGTATCTGGTATATGAGAATTACCGGGTACTGTCCAAGTTGTTTGCCTCGGACTTTGAGGCCCTGGCGGTGACCTATTTGTCGGAAAGGATCAAATATCCGCCCATTGAATAGTGTGGATTCGTGCCCTTGGTGGCCAAGCAGTAAATAGAGCCTAGGTGGGTAGACGTGACTGAATTCTGGAAACACAAACGCCTTGATGAAATGAGTTCGCAGGAGTGGGAATCACTGTGTGACGGTTGTGGCAAATGTTGCCTTAACAAGATCATAGATGACGATACCGATGAACTGTATTACACCAATGCGGCTTGCAAGTTACTCGACAGGGATGAGTGCCGCTGCCGTCATTACACCGAGCGCTTCTCCTATGTGCCCGGTTGTGCGGCGATCACAGTGGACAATATTGGCCAATTGGATTGGCTGCCGGAAAGCTGTGCTTATATCAGGTTGTACAAGGGCCGCGATTTGCCATCCTGGCATCCGCTGTTGACCGGATCAAAGGATGCCATGCATGCGGCAGGTATGTCGGTAAGGGGTAAGGTGGTCTGTGAAACCAAGGTCAGGTACCTGGACGATCACATAGTGCTTTGGCCCCTGCTGGATTGTGACTGAGCAGCTGGATTGACTGTATTGGTTAGCCATAAAAAAACGCCCTCATGGGCGTTTTTTTATGGCGCAATGTTCTCAGGCTTGCTTTTTGAGCACGGGCACCAAAAACAACGCCAGGGCCGCAAGAAACGTGGTGAAGGCCACAATCATCCACTGGGCCATGGTGACATCGGCGAATTCCCAGGGAATGTCGGTGCACATGCCGGTAGGCATAAACACCGAGGGCAGCCAGTCATGCAGTGGCATCCAGCCGGGAAATTCAGGCAGGAAGGAGCAGGTGGCAAAGGGGGAAGGATTGGTTTGAATGTCCACCAACTCCATCGACAATTTCACTCCCCATGCCGCACTGGCACCCCAGAGCAGGCTCGCCAACATCCTGACTGGCCTTAGCGTCGGTGCTGTCATGCCAATGATACCTGCCAGCAACAGGCCCAGTACCGCAAGGCGGATATAGATACACATGACACAGGGATCGAGTTTCATCCCGTACTGGAAATAAAGGGCCGATAATTCCAAACCAAGTGCTGTCAGCGCCAACAGTCCCCAGGCAAGGCGACCATGGGCAAAGCGCGTTAATTTGCTAAACATAAGTGCTCCATATAAAAATTGCCCCGCGGCGTCAGCGCGGGGCAATCAAGACTCTACTTAAAGCCGGCGTACCGGTCAACCTCAGTGGCTGGACAGGGCGTTCGCTGCGGCTTCCTGCACTGTGTGATGGTGGATCAATCCGCTTTCATAAAAGAAGCGGGTCGACTGTTCCAGAAAACCTGTTTCTATGGCCATGATGCCGACAACTGACAGCATCACAGTGTAAGGCAGCGCCATCCATACCATGCGTCCATATGACAGACGAATGAGGGGCGCCAGTGCCGAAGTCAGCAGGAACAGGAAGGCCGCCTGACCATTGGGTGTGGCTACCGAAGGCAGGTTGGTGCCTGTGTTGATGGCTACCGCCAACAAGTCAAACTGGTCACGGCTGATTTGGCCATGGAGCAGCGCAGATTTGACTTCGTTGATGTACACGGTGCCGACAAATACGTTGTCACTGACCATGGAAAGCAGGCCGTTGGCTATGTAGAAGATGACCAACTGGACATTACCTTCAAAGCTCAGGGCCCATTGCACCACGGGCGCAAACAGCTGCTGATCGATTATCACACCCACTACGGCGAAAAATACTGCCAGCAGCGCGGTAAAGGGCAGGGCTTCCTCGAACGCTTTTCCCAGGGCATGCTCATCGGTTACACCGTTGAAGGCCGTGGTCAGGATGATCACCGACAGGCCGATAATGCCCACGGCTGCCAAGTGGAAAGCCAGTCCCAGTATCAACCAGATACCAACCAAGGCCTGCACCACCAACTTGACGTTGTCCTTGTTGGTACGGTGAGAATCTTCATAGGCAGAATAATCGGTCAGGATCTTGTGCACTGCATCGGGCAACTTGGCGCCATAGCCGAACCAGCCCAGTTTCTCCACCATAAAACAGGTAAGGATACCGGTCACCAATACCGGCACTGTTACTGGGGACATGCGCAGGGCAAACTCGGCAAAGTTCCAGTTAGCCTGGGCAGCAATGATCAGGTTTTGCGGTTCGCCCACCATGGTGCAAACACCGCCCAAGGCCGTCCCCACACCGGCATGCATCAGCAGGTTGCGCAGAAAACCCCGGAAGGATTCCAGTTCATCATGGTTAAGCTGCTCGGCAGCTTCTGAGGTGTGGTCATGATCCGAGCTGAAGTCCTTGCCTGATGCCACCTTGTGATACACAGAGTAAAAACCCACAGCCACTGTGATGATTACTGCTATCACTGTCAGAGCATCAAGAAAGGCCGACAGGAACGCCGATGCACAGCAGAACATCAGTGATACCATGGTTTTGGATCGGATCTTGGTAATGATCTTGGTGAAGGCAAACAGCAGCAATTGCTTCATAAAGTAGATGCCTGCCACCATAAATATCAACAGCAGCAACACTTCCATGTTAGCGATTAATTCGTGCAGCACCTGTGAGGGCGAGGTCATGCCGATAATCACGGCCTCAATGGCCAACAATCCCCCGGGTTGTAATGGATAGCATTTTAGTGCCATGGCCAGGGTAAAAATAAACTGCACCACCAACGCCCAACCGGCAACAAAGGGATTCAGACTGAATAAAATCGGGTTGATTAAGAGGAATGATAAAATAGCGAATTTGTACCATCTGGGGGAATTTCCCAGAAAGTTGCCAAATATCGCCTGACCAATAGTCACAGGCATGCCACCTTCTCCCATACTGTTGAATTATTTATAAAGTTTATGGTTTTGTCATTGAAATCCAATCCAGTCTAGCCTAAAGCCCCACACAATGTAATCCGCCATTTACAACGGACTTTCAAAAATCTGAACCAATTTGCAAAAACGGTCAGCGTAATTTCCCGCTTGCTCTCTTTTTAGGCGTTTTTTGTGACTAAACACCTTTTATAAACCGGAATGGTTGGTGCTGGTGGTTTTCATTTTTTACCGCTCTGGTATGATCAGTGCCCATCATAGTGCTGAATAACCGGAAAAGTGGGCAGATGATCATCAATGCCAAAGGCCCTGCAAGTTTTGCAGAGAAGTACATAGTACGTTCGATCTGGGAAAATAAGTTTCCCCCCGGTTCCATTCTGCCGGCAGAGCGGGAATTGTCTGAACTTATCGGTGTTACCCGCACTACACTGCGTGAAGTGCTGCAGCGTCTGGCCCGTGATGGCTGGTTAACCATTCAACATGGCAAGCCGACCAAGGTAAACAATTTTTGGGAAACCTCTGGCCTGAATATCCTGGAAACCATAGCTGATCTTAACCCTGAAGGTTTCCCCGTATTGGTTGATCAGCTGCTGTCGGCCAGAACCAATGTCAGTGCCATCTATTTCCGCGGTGCGCTGCGCCACAACCCCGACACGGCCATAGCTGTGCTTGGCAAGATCCATGAGTTGCCGGACACCCCCGAGGCCTATGCCGAATATGACTATGAGCTGCACCATACCTTGGCATTTTCGTCAGGAAACCCTTTGTATGTCTTGATTCTCAACGGTTTCAAAGGACTCTACAGCCGTGTTGGTCGCTACTATTTCACCAGCGCCGAAGCACGTAAGCTGGCACTGGAATTCTACAAATCACTGGAGCTGTTGGCGCTGAAAAAGAGCTATGGTGAAGTACCGGCACTGATGCGCAGCTATGGTATCAACAGCGGCAAAATGTGGCAGCAGTTGCGCGATGACATGCCGGCGGACATTGCCCGCGAGGCCTGATTTAACGAAACGCTGCCAATTGGCAGCGTTTTTGTTTTGAGCTTATTGAACCGCCTCTCTTGGTGGGCAATGGGATAACTCTTTGATAGTTCCATCTTCCTCCTGTTGCTCAAGGGATATATCAAACCCCCACAGCCGGTGCAGATGCTTGAGTACCTCGGCGTGATTGTTGGATAAGGGGATATGGTTGTGTGGCACGTATCTGAGCGTCAGGGATCTGTCGCCAGTGACTTCGACACTGTACACCTGAATATTGGGTTCCAGATTTGACAGGTTGTACTGTTGTGACAGCATCTGGCGGATTTCCCGGTAACCCTGTTCGTCATGTATCGCCGACACCGACAGGTAGTTTTTGCGTTCGTCATCCACCAATCCGAAGAGCTTGAACTGACGGATCAGATTGGGTGACAGGTACTGGCTGATAAAGCTCTCGTCCTTGAAATTCTGCATCGCAAAGTGAAGTGTATCGAGCCAGTTGCTGCCGGCAATTTCGGGAAACCAGGCCTTGTCTTCATCTGTCGGGCGCTCACAGATGCGCCTAATATCACTGAACATATTGAATCCCAAGGCATAGGGATTGATGCCCGAGTAGAAGCGGCTGTTATAGGGTGGTTGGGCAATGACACCCGTATGGCTTTGCAGGAACTCCAGCATAAACCTGTCGGTCACCAGCCCTTCATCGTAGAGGTGATTGAGTATGGTGTAATGCCAGAACGTGGCCCAGCCTTCGTTCATCACCTGGGTTTGCTTTTGCGGATAAAAATACTGACTCATCTTACGCACTATGCGCACCAGTTCCCGCTGCCATGGCTCCAGTAGTGGGGCATTTTTTTCAATAAAATACAGCAGGTTTTCCTGTGGCTCGGCGGGGAAACGCTTTTTCTTCTGCACGGCCTTTTCGCTGACCGCTATAGGTATGGTGCGCCACAGATCGTTCACCTGACTTTGCAGGTATTCTTCTCTTTCTTTCTGGCGCAGTTTTTCTTCCCTGAAGGAGATTTCACTGGGACGTTTATAGCGATCGACGCCGTAATTCATCAGCGCATGACAGGAGTCCAGGATCAGTTCGACCTGATCAACGCCGTGGCGCTCTTCGCATTCGGCCACATAGTTTTTGGCAAATACAAGATAGTCTATGATGGAGCTTGCATCTGTCCATGTCTTAAACAGGTAGTTGTTTTTAAAAAAACTATTATGTCCGAAACAGGCATGGGCCATCACCAGCGCCTGCATTGTAATGGTGTTTTCTTCCATCAGATAGGCAATACAGGGGTTGGAGTTGATCACTATCTCGTAGGCCAGCCCCATCTGCCCACGCTTGTAACCTTGTTCGGTTTCGATAAAGCGTTTACCAAAGGACCAGTGGGTATAACCTATGGGCATGCCGATGCCGGCATAGGCATCCATCATCTGCTCGGCGGTAATGACTTCAATCTGATTGGGATAGGTATTCAGCCTATAGTGGGCTGCCACCCGCTCAATCTCCTTCAGATATTCGTCCAGCAACTCAAAGGTCCAGTCCGGTCCGTCACTCAAAGGTGTTTTTTTGCGTTTCCCCATAATGCCCCCTTAAACCGCTTGTTTTTTAAAGAGTTCCCTGAATACGGGGTAGATGTCTTCGGCCTGGCGTATGTGTTGTACCGCCATATTGTCGAAATGTTGCATCAGGCCCTCGTATTCGCGCCAGAGTGTCTGGTGGGCGCGGTTGGTGATTTCTATGTAACTGAAATACCTGACCAACGGCAAAATGTGCTTTTCAAGCAACTGCCTGCAGGTCGGGGAGTCGTCTGCCCAGTTGTCGCCGTCTGAGGCTTGGGCGGCATAGATATTCCACTCACTGGCGGGATACCTTTCTTTTTGGATATCTATCATCAGCTTAAGTGCGCTTGAGACTATGGTTCCGCCGGTCTCCTGTGAATAGAAAAATTCGTGTTCATCCACCTCCTTGGCCTGGGTATGGTGGCGGATATACACCACTTCAAGGTTTTTGTAGGTTCGGGTTAAAAACAGGTACAGCAGTATGTAGAAACGTTTGGCCATATCCTTGGTGGCTTGATCCATGGAACCTGATACGTCCATCAGACAAAACATGACGGCCTGACTGGAGGGCACTTCACGCTTGGCAAAATTGTTGTATCTGAGGTCAAAGGTGTCGAGAAAAGGCACAGCGGCAATTTTCTTTTTCAGTGCCTCAATTTCTTCCCTCAATGCCAGCAAGGCCTCAGCCTTGGCGCCAGGGGTATTTTCCAGTTCGGCAAGCTCAGCTTCCAACTCCCTGAGTTTGCGCTTTTTACCCGCGGCCATAGCGGTACGCCTCGCCAGCGACGAGCGCAGCGAACGCACTATGTTGATATTGGCCGGCACGCCGTCATTGGTGAAGCCGGCACGATAGGTCTGATATTCCACCAGTTTATTGAGGCGGTTTTTCTGCAGATTCGGCAACTCCAGATCTTCAAACAAGAGTTCCAGGTATTCGTCCTTGGATATTTGAAATACGAAATCGTCTTGGCCTTCGCCTGAGTCCGAGGCATCGCCCTTGCCGCTGCCCTGACCGCCACCACTGGGTGGCCGCTCAATCTTGTCACCCCGGGTAAATTGATCATTGCCCGGATGCACGCGTTCCCGGTAGCCTCCACGTCCCTGATGAAACATGGGTTCACTGATGTCTTTTGTCGGTATGCTGACCTGTTCGCCCTTTTCCACATCGGTCACGCTGCGACGAGTGACAGCATCACTGACAGCCTTTTTGATTTGTTGCTTGTATCTGTTGATAAAACGTTGACGGTTGACCGTGCTTTTTCCCTTAGCATTAAGCCGCCTGTCGATGAAATTCGCCATACGCACCTCCCAAAACCACCGGACTGCCCGCGGCTGCGGGCAGTGGCGGATTAGCATCAAGACGACTTGCGGACCCGCAGGTACCACTCGGACAGGAGTCTGACCTGCTTCTTGGTATAGCCTTTCTCCATCATACGGTTGACGAAATCATCGTGTTTGCGTTGATCATCTGTGGATGTCTTGGCGTTGAAGGAAATAACCGGCAGCAGATCTTCGGTGTTGGAGAACATTTTCTTCTCTATCACGGTGCGCAGTTTTTCATAACTGGTCCACAGCGGGTTATTGCCTTCATTATTGGCCCTGGCTCTGAGTACAAAGTTCACAATCTCATTGCGGAAGTCCTTGGGATTGCTGATCCCGGCGGGTTTTTCAATTTTTTCCAGCTCGGCATTCAGGGCAGAGCGGTCAAACAATTGCCCGGTTTCGGGATCGCGGTATTCCTGATCCTGGATCCAGAAATCAGCATAGGTGACATAACGGTCGAAAATGTTCTGACCGTACTCTGAGTAAGATTCCAGATAGGCGGTCTGAATTTCCTTGCCGATAAATTCCACGTATTTGGGGATCAGGTAACCCTTGAGGAATTCCAGATACCTTTCCGCCGTGTCGCTGGGGAATTGTTCAGCTTCAATTTGTTTCTCAAGCACATAGAATAAATGCACCGGGTTGGCGGCGATTTCCGTGTGATCGAAGTTGAACACCCTGGAGAGGATCTTGAACGCAAAACGGGTCGACAGCCCCTGCATGCCTTCATCGACGCCGGCATAGTCCCGGTATTCCTGATAGGACTTGGCCTTGGGATCCGTGTCCTTGAGGCTCTCGCCGTCATAGACCCGCATCTTGGAGTAGATGGAGGAGTTTTCCGGCACTTTCAGTCGTGACAGCACACTGAATTGGGCCAGGGTTTCCAGGGTTCCGGGGGCACAGGGGGCCCGTGCCAGCTCGGAGTTGATAATGAGCTTTTTGTAAATCTGGATTTCTTCGGAAACCCGCAAACAATAGGGCACCTTGACTATATAGACGCGGTCGAGGAAAGCCTCGTTGTTTTTGTTGTTCTTGAAGGTGGACCATTCGGACTCATTCGAGTGCGCCAGGATTATGCCGGAGAAGGGCAATGCAGACAAACCTTCGGTACCGTTGTAGTTGCCTTCCTGGGTTGCGGTCAGCAAGGGGTGCAATACCTTAATCGGGGCCTTGAACATTTCCACAAATTCCATCAGGCCCTGGTTGGCACGGCACAGGGCACCCGAATAGGAATAGGCGTCGGCATCATTCTGGGCAAAATGCTCCAGCTTGCGGATATCGACCTTGCCCACCAGGGACGAAATATCCTGGTTGTTCTCATCACCGGGCTCGGTTTTGGCCACGGCAATCTGGTCCAGCACAGAGGGGAAGACCTTGACCACCCGGAATCGGGTGATATCGCCACCGTAATCGTGGAGGCGCTTTACCGCCCACGGCGACATGATGTTGCGCAGATAGCGGCTGGGAATGCCGTATTCCTGCTGCAGCAATTTGCCGTCTTCCTCGCTGTCAAACAGGCAGAAGGGATGATCATTCACCGGACTGCGCACCCCGTCGGCACTGAGAATATAGATGGGCACCTTTTGCATCAGCGCCTTGAGTTTTTCGGCCAGGGATGATTTACCGCCCCCCACAGGTCCCAGCAGATAGAGGATCTGCTTGGATTCTTCCAGCCCCTGGGCTGAATGCTTCAGATAGGCCACTATCTGCTCAATGGAATCTTCCATTCCGTAGAAGTCCTTGAATGCGGGATAGCGGGAAATCAAGCGATTGGAGAATATCCGGCTCAGCACCGGATTTTTGGCCGTGTCTATGACCTCTGCTTCGCCAATGGCAAGCAGCAAACGTTCCGCCGCAGACACATAGGCGCTGCGATCCGCTTTACAGATGTCGAGAAACTCCTGCAGCGTATATTCTTCTTCGAGTTTTTTCTCGTAGCGCTGCTGATAATGTTCAAATATGCCCATAAAAACCCCCTGAAACGCCGGTACGGTTAGGATAGGGACCTGGGATTAGCGGATCCCTGTTTTAATCTTAGACAGGAATTTTGGGGCTGTGTCAGAAAAAACAAATAAAAACAAAGACAAATAGTTGCAAAAGCAATATTTGCATATGTTTATATACCGAGGGCGAGGCTCAGCGGTGGGACAATGAGGCAATAAAAAAGGGCCCGATGGGCCCCTTTGAATTTCTGATGAAAATCAGAATTAACCGGCGTAGTTCTGGTTAACGAAGTCCCAGTTTACCAGTTCCCAGAAGTGGGCCAGGTAGTCAGGACGTACGTTGCGATAATCGATATAGTAAGCGTGTTCCCAAACGTCAACGGTCAGGATTGGGGTTACAGAGGCATCGGTCAGCGGAGTGGCTGCGTTGCTGGTGTTGACAATGGCAACAGAACCGTCAGCCTTCTTGACCAACCAGGTCCAGGCGCTGCCGAAGTTGTTTACGGCTGCATCGGTGAACTTGGCCTTGAATTCTTCGAAAGAACCGAAGGCTGCGTTGATGGCATCAGCAACAGCACCGGTGGCAACGCCGCCGCCATTGGGTGACAGGCAGTTCCAGTAGAAGGTGTGGTTCCATACCTGAGCGGCGTTGTTGAAGATGCCACCGGTAGAAGTTTTTACGATATCTTCCAGGCTCTTGCCTTCAAATTCGGTACCTGGGATCAGACCATTGAGCTTAACAACATAGGTGTTGTGATGCTTACCGTAGTGGTATTCGATGGTTTCCTGGGAAATATGGGGTTCCAGTGCGTTCTTGGCATAGGGCAATGCGGGTAATTCGAAAGCCATTATTGTCTCTCCATGGATTTGATATGACACAGTCATGTTTTGCTCACTGGGAGCTATTGTACTGATAAAATCTTTGATGTGAATCACTGTTTGGCCGATTGATTGGATTGACAGCTTAGAAAAAATCCAATGGCGACATACCCCTACATTATGTGGGATTTTGTTCTCGGGCCAGCTGTCGTACAATATCCTCAAGTCGTTGCCAACTGCCGGGGCTCTTGTCCCGCCATCAGGAATTAAAATGGACACAGTCGAAAAAATCAAACAGCAAATTGCTGAAAACCCAATCATAGTTTACATGAAAGGCTCTCCAAAGCTGCCAAGCTGCGGTTTCTCAGCCCGCGTCGCCGAGCTGATGATCAACATTGGTGAGCAGTTTGCCTATGTGGATATTCTGCAACATCCGGATATCCGCGCCGAGCTGCCAAAGTATGCCAACTGGCCAACATTCCCCCAACTGTGGGTGGAAGGCGAGCTGATCGGTGGCTGTGACATCCTGACCGAAATGTATCAGAAGGGCGAATTGCAACCGCTGATCAAGGAAGTGGCGGCTAAATACAAATCGGCCGAGTGAGTTGATGCAAAAGATAAAAAAGCCCTGCAATGCAGGGCTTTTTAGTTTCAGGCCTCGCTGGCCTCTATCTGTTCTTCATCCTGCGGTGCATGGGATGCGGGTAACAGCAGGTTCATGGTGATGGCCACAATACCGCACAGGCTGATGCCGCTCAGGCTGAAAGACCCTATGCCAAAGGCCATGCCGCCGATGCCGAACACCAGGGTGACACCGACAATTGCCAGATTACGCGGGCAGGCCAGGTCGACCCGGTTACGGATCAGGGTATTGAGACCGACGGCGGCAATGGAGCCGAACAGCAGGCACATGATCCCACCCATCACAGGCACAGGAATGGTTTGCATCAGAGCGCCGAGTTTACCCACAAACGCCAGCAACAGGGCACTGATGGCGGCCCAGGTCATGATGACGGGGTTGAAGTTGCGGGTCAGGGTTACGGCACCCGTTACCTCGGAATAGGTGGTATTTGGTGGTCCACCGAATGCGGCCGCTGCCATGGTGGCCAGTCCATCGCCGGCAAGGGTTCTGTGCAGCCCGGGTTTTTTCATAAAATCTTTTCCGGTGACACTGGAGATGGCCAGAATGTCACCTATGTGTTCCACGGCGGGGGCAATGGCGACCGGGATCATAAAGGCAATAGCGTGCCAATTGAATTCCGGCGCGGTAAAGTTCGGCAGCGCCAACCAGGCTGCGGTCATCACCTTGTCAAAGTCGACAATGCCAAATCCCAGACTCAAACCATAGCCCACCAGAATACCCGCGAGGATCGGCATCAGTTTCAGCAAGCCCTTGGCGAAAATGGCCACCAATATGGTGGTCAGCAGGGACGCCAGCGACACTATCAGGGCGATATCCGGAGCCACCAGCACCAGGGCGCCATCGCCGCTCTTGCCCAACGCCATATTGACCGCCACTGGTGCCAATCCCAGACCAATGATGATGATCACCGGCCCCACGACCACTGGGGGTAACAAGCGATGAATAAAACCCACGCCTCTGATGCGTACCACCGAGGCGAGCAGCAGATACACGGCGCCCGCGGCCATCAGGGCCCCGAGAGTCGACGGCAGTCCCCAGGTTTGCACCGAATAGAGTATGGGGGCGATAAAGGCAAAGCTGGAGGCCAGAAATACGGGGACCTGGCGCCGGGTTACCCACTGAAACAGCAGGGTGCCCATACCGGCGGTGAACAGGGCGACACTGGTGTCCATGCCGGTCAACAGCGGCATCAGTACCAGGGCGCCGAAGGCGACAAACAGCATCTGAGCGCCTTGCAGGGGAAGCAGGATTTTTTGCATATTGTTATTCCATATGAGGGTAGCGCCGCTATTGTAACAGGCTGATTATGTTTGATAAGCCAACAGCATGATTTTTCTCCGTTCCCTTCGCTCCCTGAGCCCGCTGCCCTTTGAGTGGTCAGGGCTTGCTGTGTTACACTGCCGCTTCCTTATCGGGTCCTGACGCTATGCAGGCGGAACCATTAGATGCGCAACAAATTTTTATCCATCAGTTTGTTAATTTCCTTGCTGGCTTGGCAGGGGGCTCAGGCCGTTGAAGTCGCCAAGCTCGACGAGGCTGATGTTCAGGTAGGATCTCGCTCGGCATCGGAACGCGACAGCGCGGTACGAGAGGCGCTCGCCCGGGTATTGGTCAAAAACAGCGGATCAGCCGCCGTGCTGGAACACCCGCTTATCCGGCAGCAGCTGTCCAGCGCATCGGCCTTGCTGAGACAATACGGTTACCTCGAAAAAGAGCGTCAGCTCTATGTGCATGCCAGCTTCGACCAGGCCAGGATAGTTTCCCTGTTGCGTGATGCCCAGTTGCCAGTGTGGGGGAAACAGCGCCCTTTGACCCTGATGTGGCTGGTGGTTGAACGGGATGGCGAACGGGCTCTGCTTGCCGATCAGGGGGAAAGCGTACAGCGGCAGTTGTTGATGCAAGCCGCTGAAAACGCGGGGATCCCTGTTTTGCTGCCCTTGATGGACCTGGATGATTTGATGCAGGTGTCGGTCAATTCGGTGCGGGGCATGTTTGTGGATGAAGTGATGACCGCAACCAACAGATACCAATCGGACTTTTTCGTGTTGGGCAATATGGAAGCAGCCGGAGAGACGGTGAATTACCAATTGAGCCTGTACTCCAGACCCCGTGAAGGTGAGACGTTGCCGCCACAGGCGCTCTTGAGCCAACAGGGCAGTGCGGCCAGTGAAGACCAGGCCATGTCAGCCCTGTTGAGCCTGTTAAGTGGCTATTATGTTGAAAAGTATGCCGTGACCAGCACGGGTGAATCCCAATTAAGCGAACTCACCTTTGTGGGGATCAATAAGTTGGCTGATTTAGTGTCCCTGGAGGCCTTCCTCGGTCAGCTGTCGGTGGTAAAGTCTGTTTCGCTCAAGCAGATGGCGGCGGACAGAGTCACTTTCAATCTGTCACTGTTTGGCACCAGAGAAGATCTGGATCGTTTGCTGAATCTGGAAGGCAAGATTAGCCGGCTTGACAGCCTTCAGGATGAGCAGGCCAACACCTATCAGTGGCGTGGTCAATAACCGCATTTTTCCCCGCCAGTCACTTGTGTTACACTGCGCGGGGCTCCCGAACGGGTGCCTTGCCAAGTAGCCAGATTATTGAGAAGTACCGAGTGTCCCAACACCCTCCATTGCAGTTGTCCTTGCCCGTTCATCTCCCCGATGACGAGACCTTTAACAGCTATTATCCTGCCGCCGGCAACGATGAGCTGATCCAGGCCCTGCATGGCATTGCCAGCGGTCAGGACAAGCAAGCGCTGTACCTTTGGGGCCCCGGAAAATCAGGCCGCACCCATCTGATGCATGCGGCCTGTGCCTACGCCAATGAGCATGAGCGTCGCAGTTTTTATCTGCCGCTGGGTATTCATGCTTCCATCTCAACGGCCTTGCTTGAGGGACTTGAACAGCTGGATCTCATCTGCATCGATGATGTGGATGCCATTGCCGGCCACCCTCTGTGGGAAGAAGCCATCTTTGATTTGTATAACCGGGTGGCGGAGCACAAGCGTTGTGCCCTCTTGGTCAGCGCCAGTGCATCACCGGCCGAAGCGGGATTCCAACTCCCCGATCTGCTGTCAAGAATGCAATGGGGCCTGACCTACCAACTACAGCCTATGATGGATGAGGAAAAGCTGGCGGCCTTGCAAAGAAGGGCGGCGATGCGCGGCTTACAGCTGCCGGAAGACGTGGGCCGTTTTTTGCTGAACCGGATGGCGCGGGATCTGCGTACCCTGTTTGACGTACTGGACCGCCTCGATAAGGCATCCATGGTGCACCAACGCAAGCTGACCATTCCTTTTATCAAGGAAATGCTGCGTCTCTAAACTCTGATGTCTAAAGAGCTCTATAACAAAAAAGCCCGGGATATTCCGGGCTTTTTGCATTCAGATCAGGCTTAGTTTCTCGGCCGGGCATACCTGTCGCCGGAGAATTGCAGCGGTATTTCAGCAGCGGGTTTGGCGCTGACTGCCGCCCTGGTGTTGGCCCCCTGGGGACTGATGGTCAAATTAGTCAGCCAGCTTTGTCCGGATTGCATGGCAATGGGGGCGGGCAGGGAAGCGACGATAGCGGTACCATCCCATTCGGGGAAGATGCCTTCAAGCACAAAGGCGGCCCTTTGCGCCAGGGCATCATCGCCTATGCGGCCCCGCTGGCCCCAATCGACTATCACTGTGCTGGCAGTGGGATTGGCAGGGCTGTCGGTCACGGCCACGTCCCTTAATACCCCATGACGATAGTTCATCATCAGCTCTTCAAACACCATGGCCGCATCTTCCCGCTCGGTGGAGTAGGCGTAAAAGTCGGAGGCGATATCGTTGCTGAAAAAACTGCTGACATCGGCCGGTACGTAGGCTTTTTGGGTATCTGAGGCCGCCTGGCCACGGAATCTGACATTGGCCAGGCTGCGCATTTCTTCACTGCCCAGAGGATATAAATCGGCTAGCCTGTCTGAGGTTAACGCCTTGGCGGTGGCACGCTTGTTGTAGTCATCAAGCAAGGTGGGGCCCGCCAGGCTGCCGTGGATACTGCGGGGAAAGAAATCATTGGCGTGGGCCAGCTCGTGATACAGCAAGGAGGCCAGATCCGGTGTCAGCTCATCCAAACTGCGATGGCTTCTCTGGGTACGGGGCACAATCGAGGACGCGTATTCATTGTCTTTGACATAGCGCCAGGGCATGAGGAACTTCAGATCGGCACCGAAGTTGCTGCGGTAATCCGGCTGCTCGTTGATGGTATCCCGTTGCAGTGGCGTGAGCCACAGATCTTCAGGGTCCAGATATATCGCGCCGGTGACCACCCAATAAAAGGAAGGCCTGACATCGTAACTGATGACCACGGCGGTAACGGATTGCAGCAGGTTAGCAAAGTCGCTGTTGGCATCAACAGTGTCGAGGAAGCTGGCAAAGTTATCCCCCATCCATTGATGGGATACCAGCACCCGGTCGAGTATCGCTTGTTTGTCCATACCGTTGGCTGTTTGGCCAAGCAAAGGCAAGCGGCTGATGCTGCAGGAACTGTTTAACTGATTGGAATAGGTACAGGCCTTGAGATCGGCGGCCCAGGGGCTGTCGCTGTGGTAGGGGAAGGTGCGTGCCAGGGCAGAGTCAAAATAACCTGAGGTGATGCTGCTTTCCCGGGTGATCAATACCCAGGCACTGTCGCTGCCGGCAATGCCGTTATGGCTGCCGCTGGCCCTGAGTTCCACCAGGGTATCCTGGCTGACGCTTGGAGCGGTAAACAAGGGCCGTTCGTTGTTGCTGAGATCCACGTTCAGGTTTGCACCGCTGGCGCACCAATCAATGGCCGACAGGGTTGACCCCTGAACCCTGTCCAGCCTCAGGCTGACGGCATTGCCGCTGGTTACCTGGTGATCTTGCCTCAGCTTTACCGGATTGGCGTTATCTGTATCGGCGTTAATGGCTACGCTGGCGGTTACCGAGGTGCCGGGACCTGTGATGCTGAGCTCGAATTCATAGCTACCGGCACTTGTCGGCACAAAGGACAGTATCGGGGAATGGCTGGCCACCAATTCCAGTTGCGGTCCTGAACTTTGGCGCCATTGATAATTGAGCCCCTGGCTGTCCTTGCCCAGATCGGCATAGATCATGGCAGGTTGCTGCGCCCGGTAGTTTTGCTCGGTGACAAAAGTGACACCTCCAGCGGCTACCCGGTTAAGCGTGGTCGCGTTGCTACAGGCTTTAAGCCCAGGGGCGGGTGGCTGGATTGGGGGAGAAACGCCACCGTCGCTGCTGCCTCCGCCACAGGCGGTTAACATCAACATGCTGGCAAAGGAAAGAAGGCTGGCCTTTTTCATCGGCTGAACTCCGGCTAATGTGAACTTGATGTAACATTCCAAACGTCACTATAGCATGCCGATAACCTGGCTTGGCAATTGCCTTCAGGTGTTTGTTTGTAATGAAAAAATTCTAAAAGAGCAGGGCTTTGAAATCTATTGGTGGGATCAAGAGAAGAAAAAGGCGCCTTGCGGCGCCCAGATCATCAGCAGAGTTATTCCTTCGTTTTCTTCTTTAACCCCAGCCCCAATTCCCGCCCGCGCAGACGGGCATAGAAGGGGAAGGTAATCGACAACAGCGCCAACAACCCCACCTCTAAGATGGCGAACCAAAGTTTGTCGCCGGCCACATACAGAAGCGTCAGGCCGTGCAGCAGATACAGGCACAGAATAAAGCTGGCCCAGGCATGGGTATAAGGTTTGCCTTGCATGATCCCCGGCAGCGGCAGCAGCAAGGGCACCAACCACAGGGCATTAAAGGCCATGGAATAACCGGCACCATTACCCAAAAACCAATAGCCGAGCAACAGTAGCAGCAGGGGATAACCAATGCGATTTATGAGCAGGAGCAGTCGGGTGTTTTCAGCCACGCTTGTTACCCTCAAAGGATTGCCAGGACATTTTCCGGTGGCCGTCCAACGGCGGCTTTGCCGTTGGCCAATACCACGGGACGTTCGATCAGCTTGGGGGTGGCGACCATGGCGGCAATCAGCTCGGCCTCGGTGAGAGCTGGATTATCCAACCCCAGGGCCTGGTATTCCTCTTCCTTGGTGCGCATCAGTTGCCGCGCCGTCAGGCCAAGCAGGGACAGGATCCGGGTCAGCTCTTCGGCAGTGGGAGTGTCTTTAAGGTACTCCACCACAGTGATCTCCGCGCCCTGTTGTTGCAGCAGTTCCAGGGTTTGGCGGCTTTTGGAGCAACGGGGATTATGGAAAATAGTCGCTTGAGTCATAAGTTAAGATCTTGATAGTTAACGTGGTCGCATCATAGCAAAAAAGTGAGGCGCCGTCAGGCGCCCCGGTGGATTCTGTGCAGCGATAAAACTGCTCGCCGCTGTCACTTCAAGGCATCAAGTGCCTTTTCTGCTTCGCGGAATTGGCGGATCCTGGCTTCAATGCGCGCCAGTTGCAGAGGATCGTCCTTGGTGAAGCGATAGGCAAAGTTAAGCTGATCAACTGCACCTTTGTAATCCGCGGCCAAGGCCATGGATTCGGCGCTGGCAAAGTGCTCCAGTGCCTGGTTCCCCGTCTGGCGATAAACCTGGGTCATCATTTCATAGGGCAGGGGATTTTGCTTGTCGAGGAACACCATGTCTTCGAGCAACGGGATGGCCTTGGCGGCTTCTCCGGCCTCAATATAGACATTGGCCAGGTTGGCGTTTATCACCTGAGAGGTCGGTTTGAGCTGGCGTTGTTGCTCCAGCAGCGCCTTGGCCGCGGCAAAATCCTTTCGCTCCACCAGCAGATCCGCCTTGGTATCGAGATAAAACAGATTGTTGGCATCCCGTGTCAGCAGCTTATCTATGATGACTTCTGCTTCCTTTGCCCGTTTCAGTCTCAGCAGAGCAAGGGCCTTACCGTAAAGGGCGGCACTTTCGAACGCATAGCTGTTGCGGCTCAATTGCTTTTCAAACAGGGACAGGGCCATTTCATCGCTGTAGCTTGAAAAGCGCACCTGGATCCTGGCCTTGGCCAACTGGTAATTGAGATTGTCCGGCACAAACCTGTGGGGATATTGGTTGGCGCGATTTCGGGCCTCGCTGATGCGCGATTCGGGTAAGGGGTGAGTCAATAGCATCTGCGGTGGCGTAGTGGTAAAACGGTAGCGACTGGCGAGTTTCCCGAAAAAATCTCCGGCGGCTTCGGGGTCAAAACCCGCATCCACCAGGATTTGCATCCCGATACGATCAGCCTCTTTTTCGTGTTGACGGGTATAGTTGATTTTAGCCTGGGTGGCCAGCGCCTGGGTGGTTGCCAGGGCAGCCATACCTGCCTGGGGCGCTGCTATGGTCAGCAGTATTGCACCCAACATACCCGCGACGGTCGCCGGGGCAGTTTTCTCCTGAGCCTCCAGACTTCTGGCCAGGTGCCTTTGGGTCACGTGGGTAATTTCGTGTGCCAGCACTGAGGCCAGTTCACTCTCGCTATCGGCGTTAAGAAACAGCCCGGTATGCACGCCCACATGGCCACCGAAAAACGCAAATGCGTTGATTTCGTCATTGCGCAGCATAAAGAAGTAGAACGGCGTTTTTACCCCGGTGGCGTGGGCAACCAACTTATTGCCAAGCTCTGTGATGTACTGGCTCAGCACAGGATCATTGAGCACGGGGGCTGAAGAACGTATGACGCGCATATAGGCATCACCGTACTGCATTTCCTTTTCCAGACTGAAGGTATTGACCGCTGCAGTACCCAAATCAGGTAAGTCATTGTTGGCAAAGCTGTGATTGGAAGCGAATGACAACAGGGCCGTGGTGGCAGCAGTCAGCATGACACGGGGGAAACGACTTGGAATTAATCTACGCAAAGGGGTCCTTAGTAATCAGTGATCCGGAACGCTGTCCTTGGACTGTGGCTTGTGGTTTAGCCTTCAAGCAAGGATAATGGCCCCGGGATATCCATGGCAAGTTCATTATGGTTTCTATTGATTTAACCGCGCAGCGCTGTCCCCTGGCGTTGGTCAATGCCAAGATGGCACTCAAGCCACTGGCCATAGGTGACAGTTTGCAGATTACCCTGTTGGACAGCGGTTCCCGGCGGGATGTTCCCGCTTATTTTCAAAACCAGGGGCACGAGCTGACCATACTCAAAGATGATGAGCAGAGCCTGAGCCTGATAGTTACCAAGAAAACCCAAAGTTAATCCCTATCTTTGCCCTCCGGGGCCTATGTTTGAGGTCGATAAGGCATGTTGGATTTTGTAGCCCGCTGGTATAAAGACAGATTCAGTGATCCCCAGGCTGTCACCCTGATGTTTATTCTGCTGGGACTGGCAGCGCTGATTTATTTCGGTGGTGGCTTGCTGGCGCCTTTGCTGGTGGCACTGGTATTGGCTTTCCTGTTGGAATGGCCCGTGGCGCAAATGAGCCGCATAGGGATTAATCGCACCACGGGCGCATCCCTGGTGCTGGTGCTCTTTATCGCCCTGGTGTTGATGATGGCCTTTGGTTTGTTCCCGAGCCTGTGGCGTCAGGGGCTCGCCCTCATCGGCGAACTGCCGAATATGCTCGACAAGGGCATGCTGTATCTGGGCTCCCTGGTGGAAAAATACCCCCAGTTCGTCAACGCTGAGCAGTTGCAAACCCTGCAGTCGGAGCTGAAGCGCATGTTGGATACCCAACATTTGCTCGACATAGGCAAGCAGCTGCTCGGTTACTCAGCGTCCCTGTTGGTACTCATGGTTTACGCCATTTTGGTGCCCTTGTTGGTGTTCTTTTTTCTGAAGGATAAGGAACAACTCATTCGCGGCAGCAAACGCTTCTTCCCCAGCAACAGGGAATTGGCCCGTAAGGTCTGGAGTGAGATGAATCAGCAGATCTTCAACTATATTCGCGGCAAGGTGATTGAGATTGTTATCGTCGGTGTCGCCAGCTATATCTTCTTTGCCCTGATGGGGCTGCGCTATTCGGCGCTGCTGGGCGTGTTGACCGGCTTCTCTGTTTTGATCCCCTATGTGGGGGCGACCCTGGTGACCTTGCCCATTGCCCTGGTGGGTTTTTTCCAGTGGGGATTCAATGCCGACTTCGGTTATCTAATGTTGGGTTATGGCATTATCCAGGCGTTGGATGGCAATGTGCTGGTGCCCGTGCTCTTCTCCGACGCGGTAGATCTGCATCCTGTCATCATCATCGCCGCCGTGTTGGTCTTCGGCGGTTTATGGGGCTTCTGGGGGGTATTTTTCGCCATTCCTCTGGCATCGCTGGTGAAGGCGGTTATCAATGCCTGGCCGGCGTCTGTTCCTGCCAAATTGGATTTGGGTGAAGGTATTTAATATCTCAGTCATAAAAAAGGCCCGTTAAGGGCCTTTTTTATTCATTATCAATAAGTTTGTTGATCAATAAATATCACAGCAATGCCAGCACGGCCTGGTGGTGGTCTTTGGTTTTGAACTTGTCCAGCAAGGTGTGAATCGAGCCGTCTGGGTTGATTAAAAAGCTCAGGCGGTGAATACCGTCGTAAACCTTGCCCATGAATTTCTTCTCACCCCAGACGCCGAAGGCATCGGCAACCGCATGGTCTTCATCGCTGAGCAGGTGAAAGTTAAGTTCATGCTTTTGCTCAAACTTAGCGAGCTTGGCAACGGGATCTGGACTGATGCCAAGCACTGTCACGCCCTTGGCATCGAGTTCGGCCTTGCTGTCTCGCAGAGCACAGGCCTGCACTGTACAACCGGGCGTCAACGCCTTGGGGTAGAAGTACACCAGCACCGGGCCCTGTTTAAGGCACTGGGCCAGGGAAATGTTGACACCGGCCTGATTTTTAAGGGTGAATTCGGGTGCCTTGGCACCGGCTTGTAGTGGGGTCATACCAACTCCGTTTCTGTACCTGAGCGCAATTGTCAGGGGGCGGCTATGCCCTGCATCCGTTTGATGATGCACTCCAGCGACATCTCGGCCGCCAGTTCGTGCAGGCTTTTTTCCAGCTTATCCAGTTCCACTTTTTCGGGGATATTGATTGCCAGGAACACGTGCTGGATTTGCTCACCTGAGGCGGTTTCCTCGGCATGGGAACGCACCGCCGCCAGATCCAAGGAACGATCAGCCAGGAACTGGGTGATGCGCTTCATGGTGCCGCGCTGGTCCTTGCCGTTGAAATTGACTTCAATGCGGGAAATGTAATTTTGTGGCGTGTGCTTGGAAGTGCGCTTGACCACGGTCAACAGCTCCAGTTCCACCGACAGGCTTGGCAGGCTGGTTTCTATCTTGGTGATGGCAGCCCAGGAACCGGACAGCATCATGATCAAAGTGAATTCGTTGCCGAACAAGGCCATGCGGCTGTCCACTATGTCACAATCGCAATCGCTGGCGAGCCTTGCCAGCTTGCTGACTATACCGGGACGATCTGAACCCATGGCGGTAACGACCAGATAGTTGGTCATGTATCTTCCTCTTGTTGCATATCTTTCCAGGCGCAGACGCGGCGCGCCGGCAGCGGTTGCTGCGCGGGGCAATGCTACCACAACTAATTGTGTTTGAGATCCCCGTAAATGCTTGTCATAACCCATAGGCCTCAGTACCATAGCGAATCCTGAAATCTAGGGGAAGTCAGATGATAAACGGAAGCATCGTAGCCTTAATCACGCCCATGAACAGTGATGGCTCAGTGGATTTTGCCGGCCTTGAGCGCCTGGTGGAATTTCATATCGACAATGGTACAGACGCCATAGTGGCCGTGGGTACCACTGGCGAGTCGGCAACCTTGCCGATGAAAGAACATGTCAATGTGGTTGCCCAGACTGTGGCCTTTGCTGCCGGCCGCATCCCCGTCATCGCCGGCAACGGTGCCAATGCCACGGCCGAAGCGATTGAGTTGACCCGCTCGCTTGCCAAGACTGGTGTGGCTGCCATGTTGGGTGTGACCCCCTATTATAACAAGCCGACGCCCAAGGGCCTGATTGCCCACTACACGGCTGTGGCGGCGGCAACCGACATTCCGCAAATTCTGTACAATGTTCCCGGCCGTACCGCGGTTGATATGAAGCCCGAGACCATTGGCGAACTGAGTCAGATTGACAACATCATAGGCATCAAGGAAGCCACGGGCGATCTGTCCCGCGTGGGTATGTTGCGTCATCTGTGTGGCAAAGAGTTCAAACTTTACAGCGGTGATGATGCCACCGCCCGTGAATTTCTGCTGCTGGGCGGTGACGGGGTCATTTCCGTGGCCAACAACATAGTTCCGGCCCAGTTTAAAACCATGTGTACCCAGGCGCTGGCCGGCGAACGTGAGGGTTCTTTTGCCACCGATCTGCCCCTGCGCGGTCTATACAGCACCTTGTTCATGGAAGCCAATCCGATCCCGGTAAAATGGGCCGCCCATCGTATGGGATTGATCAGTAATGGTCACATTCGTCTGCCTTTGACTGAACTTTCTGAGTCTTGTCATGGTCTGTTGCTTGAAGCAATGCAAACTGCCGGCTTAGAGGTTTAATTCTTAATGCTTAAAAAAGTTACCCCCTTAATCATGATTGCTGCGGTCAGCGCGTGCAGCAGCCAGATGGAACGTCGTCAAACCAATGATGACGACACTTACCTGCAGGCCGCCACTGGCGAAGCCCTGCAGATCCCGGATGGTCTGCAACAGCCCAGGTACAGTCATGAATATGATTTGCCCCAGCTGGGCAACAAGGCCAACCCTGAACTGGTTGGCCGCAGTCTGGACATCAGGCCACCACTGCAGGTGCTGCCGATGGCCGAAGGTACCCGTTTGGAAGAGGGCAGCGACAACATCAAGATTGTGGTGGAGTCCATCAACAACGATGTGGATCTGAAGCAGGAAATCTTTGCAACGCTCAAGGGTTTCCTGGCACAGCAACAGATTGGCATCCAGGCCGAGGATTACGGCAAGGGCGTACTGGAAACCGATTGGATTGAAAGCAGTGAAGTGCTGGATTCCAGTTTCTGGGGCAGTGACGAGGTCTACAGCCTCAGGCAGAGATACCAGTATCTGGTGGAAGTCCGTCCCCACGGTCGCAGCGGCAATATAGTGATCAACCTGCTGGAGCATGAAGAGTCCTACCAGGGTGATAATCGCGATGTGGTGCTCAGTGGCGAAGACAAACGCCGCTATACCATAGATATGCTGAACCGCTCCATTGCCTACATGAGTATCAAGCGTGAACAGGCGTTGGAAACCAAGCGCCGTCAGGAAAGCATGGGCATTGAGATGACCTTGCAGGACACTGAAACCGAGCCTGCTTACTGGTTGGCCAACGCTCAGTTCAAGCAGGTTTGGAACCGTCTGCGCCTGGTTCTGCCCGAGTTGGGGCTGGAAATTGCGGAAATGGATTCCAGCAAAGGCTTGCTCTACGTGAACTATGCCGATGATTCAGGTTTCTGGAGCTCCCTGTGGGGCGATACCAAGCTGCCACTTGAGAAAGGGGTCTATCGCGTATTGGTCAAGGACGCCGGCGAGCAAACCAAGCTGTGGATGCACGACAGCGAAGATAAGCCTCTCAGTGATGAGCAGATGACTGAAATCTACAAGGTGCTTTCCGAGCAGATGCAGGAAGAGCGTAACCGCCGCCGTTAATGCGGACGAAAGGCTTACAGAAAAACGGCGCCAAGGCGCCGTTTTTTATTGCCTGAATTTTAATGTGAACCGCCATGCAATGGCTGACTGTCAAGCTACTTCGTAATTTGTAAGTAAAAGTAAAACCTAATTAAAACGTATTGAAGCCCGATTACACCCAGGTAAACTAAGCTCTCGCCCATTTTTTCTGGCGCGGTTTGCATTACACATCTTTTTTGCCTGACGTTTTTGGAATTCTGATGAAAAAAATAATCACAGTACTGGTACTGGGAGGACTGGCCTGGGCCGGTTTCCAGTATTTACAACAGAATAAAGGGCCCGAGGCCAAGCGCGCCCGGATTGTACCCAACGTGGTGGTGGCCACCGCGGCCATGCAGGCAGTAAGGGATGAGGTGGAAGCGCTGGGCACAACGCTTGCCAACGAATCGGTCAATATTACCGCCAAGGTGACCGAAGTGGTGGCCTCGGTAAATTTTAACGATGGCGATCTGGTTGCCAAAGGTGAACTGCTGGTGCAGCTGCAGGATGCTGAGCAGCGGGCCAAGGTCACAGTGGCCAAGGTCAAGGTCAGCGATCATCAGCGGGAACTGAAACGCATCAGTACCCTGGTCACCAATCAGACAGTGGCCGAAACCGAACGTGACAGGTTGCAAACCGCCATAGATACCGCCAAGGCCGAACTGGAGCAGGCCGAATCGGCGCTGCGGGACAGGCGCATAGTGGCGCCCTTTACCGGCAGACTCGGCCTCAGACAAATCAGCAATGGCGCACTGCTGACGCCGGGTACCAGCATTACCACATTGGATGACATCTCCAGCGTCAAACTGGACTTTTCAGTGCCGGAGCGTTTTTTGACCGACCTTATCCCCGGCAAAGATGTCGAGGCCAGTGCCGTGGCTTACCCGGGGGAGTTGTTTATCGGTAAGGTGCTGTCGGTGGACAGCCGGGTCAACCCTGCTACCCGCGCCGTAACAGTGCGGGCCGAAATTCCCAATCCCCAGGCCAAGTTGTTGCCCGGGATGCTGATGAAGGTCAAGCTCATCAAGCAAAGCCGTGAAGCTCTGTTGGTGCCGGAGTCGGCGATTATCCCCATTCAGAAGAAGCATTTTGTGTATCTGGTCAACGGTGATAACCGCGTCGAACAACGCCAGGTCACCGTGGGGCTGCGCAAACGCGGCTGGGTGGAGCTGACCGACGGCATAGAAATGGGGGAAAAGATCATTATCCGCGGCATTCTCAAGGTGCGTCCCGGTGATGAGGTTAAGCCCGAACAGGAAGAACATTTTGGCCGTCACTATGACGACAATGGGGAGACTGCCGCATGAGACTGACGGATCTGTCCGTTAAGCGGCCGGTATTTGCCTCGGTATTGAGTCTGCTGCTTATCGCCTTTGGCCTGGTGTCCTTTGACAAACTGCCACTGCGGGAATACCCCAATATAGACCCACCAGTGATCTCCATTTCCACCAGTTATCGCGGCGCCAGTGCCTCAGTGGTGGAGAGTCGCATTACCCAGTTGGTGGAAGACAGGGTCAGCGGCGTGGAAGGCATACGTCATATCAGCTCATCGAGCAGCGATGGCCGCTCTTCTGTGACCCTGGAATTCGACGTCGGTCGCGATATTGAGGCCGCCGCCAACGATGTGCGCGACCGTATTTCCGGCATGCTGAACAACCTGCCGGAGGAAGCGGATCCACCGGAGGTACAAAAGGCCAACGGTGGTGACGAGGTCATCATGTGGCTCAATCTGGTGTCGGATCAGATGACCACACTGGAGCTGACCGACTATGCCAACCGCTACCTGGTGGACCGATTCTCGGCCCTGGATGGCGTCGCCATGATGCGTATCGGTGGCGGCAAGGTCTATTCGATGCGAATTTGGGTCGACAGGCAAGCGCTGGCGGCCCGGCATCTGACCGTGGGTGACATAGAAGCCAAGCTGCGTTCCGAGAACGTGGAACTGCCAGCGGGCTCCATCGAATCCAAGGAACGTCACTTTACTGTGCGCCTGGAGCGCAGTTTCCGCACCGCCGAGGATTTTGCCAACCTGGTGCTGGCCGAAGGGGATGACGGTTACCTGGTGAAACTGGGGGACGTGGCCCGGGTCGAAATCGGCTCGGAAGAAGACAGGATCATGTTCCGTGGTAACCGCGAGGCCATGATAGGCCTGGGGGTCACCAAGCAGTCCACAGCCAACACCCTGGAAGTGGCCCGCGGTGCCAACGCCTTGGTGGACAAGATCAATCCGACCCTGCCGGCCGGCATGTCCATCAAACGATCCTATGACAGCTCGGTATTTATCGAGGCCTCTATCGCCGAGGTGTACCAGACACTGTTTATCGCCATGGTGCTGGTGGTTATAGTGATTTACCTGTTCCTTGGCAGCGTGCGTGCCATGTTGATCCCGGCGGTGACAGTGCCCGTGTCGCTGCTGGGCACCTTTATCGTGCTCTATGCCCTGGGTTATACCATTAACCTCTTGACCCTGCTGGCGATGATCCTTGCCATCGGCATGGTGGTGGATGACGCCATTGTGATGCTGGAGAACATCCACCGTCGGATAGAGGAAGGGGAATCGCCGCTGGTGGCCGCCTTCCTTGGTGCCCGCGAGGTGGCCTTTGCCGTTATCGCCACCACGGCGGTATTGGTGGCGGTATTCATGCCCATTACTTTCCTGGAAGGGGACCTGGGCAAGCTGTTTAAGGAATTTGCCGTCACCATGAGTGCGGCGGTGATCTTCTCCAGCGTGCTGGCGCTGTCACTCAGCCCCATGATGTGTTCCAAACTGCTTAAACCTGCGGCCCAGGATACCTGGCTGGTGCGCAAGGTGGATGCCGGTATGGACAGCTTGCAGGCTTTTTATCGCCGGGTATTGCTGCGCACCATAGGCCATCCTGTGCTGGTCAGCATAGGGGTGCTGGCGGCACTTGGCGCCAGTGTGGCCCTGGTGAAGCAGGTGCCACAGGAGTTTGCTCCCCAGGAAGACAGGGGTTCCATGTTCCTCATGGTCAACGGTCCCCAGGGCGCCAGCTTTGAGTACATAGAATCTTACATGAATGAAGTGGAAGCCAGGTTGATGCCCCTGGTGGACAGTGGCGAAATCAAGCGTCTGCTGATCCGTGCTCCTCGTGGCTTCGGTCGAAGTGCCGATTTCTCCAACGGCATGGCCATCATAGTGCTTGAAGATTGGGGCAAGCGCCGCAGTGCCTTTGAGATCATCAATGATATCCGTGGCCGTCTGGGGGATCTGGCAGGTGTGCGGGCCTTTCCCATCATGCGCCAGGCCTTTGGTCGCGGCATTGGCAAGCCGGTGCAGTTCGTGCTCGGTGGTCCAAGTTACGAAGAGTTGGCCCGCTGGCGGGACATCATTTTGGAAAAGGCCGCCGAGAATCCCAAACTGCTGGCGCTGGATCATGATTATCAGGAAACCAAGCCGCAACTGCGGGTGGTGATAGACAGGGACAGGGCCGCGGACCTCGGGGTCTCTATCGCTCATATAGGACGCACCCTGGAGTCCATGTTGGGCTCGCGCCTGGTTACCAACTTTATGCGTGACGGTGAGGAATACGATGTCATCATCGAAGGCGAGCGGGATAACCAGAACACGGCCCGGGATTTGACCAATATCTATGTGCGTTCCGATCGCAGTAAGGAATTGATCCCACTGTCCAACCTGGTATCAGTGGAAGAGTTTGCCGATGCCTCCAGTCTGAACCGCTATAACCGTCTGCGCTCCATTACCATTGAAGCCAGTCTGGCAGACGGTTACAGCCTGGGTGAGGCCTTGGATTACCTCAATACCCTGGCACGCACCTATTTGCCGGCGGAAGCCAACATCAGTTACAAGGGCCAGTCCCAGGATTATCAGGAATCCGGCGGCTCCATGTATTTTGTATTTATGTTGGCACTGGGGGTGGTGTTCCTGGTATTGGCAGCCCAGTTTGAAAGCTACATTCACCCCATGGTGATCATGCTGACTGTGCCGCTGGCTACCCTGGGAGCCCTTATTGGCCTGTATTTGACCGGCCAAAGCCTAAATATTTACAGCCAGATAGGTATCATCATGCTGGTGGGGCTGGCGACGAAAAACGGCATCCTTATCGTGGAATTCGCCAACCAGTTGAGGGACAGGGGAGAAGCGTTCCAGGAAGCGCTGTTGAAGGCCTCCTGCCAACGACTGCGGCCCATTCTGATGACGGGGATCACCACGGCCGCCGGTGCCGTACCCTTGGTGATGGCCCAGGGCGCCGGTGCCGAGACCCGCTTTGTGATAGGCGTGGTGGTGCTGTCGGGAATAATGCTGGCAACCCTCTTTACCCTGGTGGTGGTGCCTGTTGCTTACGCCTTGCTGGCCAAACATTCAGGTTCACCGGATCAGGTGGCCCAGCAGCTCGAGCGCGAGTTGGCCGAAAGGCAGCAGTAACCTTTAACAGGAGCGCCGCAGGGCGCTCTTGTTTTTTATGGAAAGATCCAGGAGCCATAGTGGACTATTCTGGATTATTAATCGTTGGATCAAGGGGATCGGATATGGATGTCATGGAACCGGAAGTGGTGCAGGCCATCAAGAGTGGTCGTAAGATAGAAGCCATCAAACGATTGCGGGAACTCAGGGGCATAGGGCTCAAGGAAGCCAAGCAGCAAGTGGAACGCTACGCCAGGGAAAACCATATTGAGATCCCCACGGACAGCAACGGCTCCATGGTGTTCTTGCTGTTGGTTATCCTGGTGTTGCTGGGCTATTTTGCCTTTCGCTATTTAAGCTGATGTTTGGATTAACAAAGAATGCACTATTTACTGATGTACGATGTCATAGATGATTACGTGGCCAGGCGCGCCGAATTTCGCGCCCTGCATCTGGCCCATGCCAAGGCAGCCGAAGCCCGTGGCGAGCTGCTGCTGGCAGGTGCCTTGGCCGAACCTGTGGATGGCGCTGTGCTGCTGTTTGAGGCTGACAGCCCCGAGGTGGCGGAGCGTTTTGCCAGGGCCGATCCCTATGTGATAAACGGCCTTATTACCCGTTGGCAGGTGCGGCCATGGACCACCGTAGTGGGAAGTCTGCTCAACCAGGAATGAATCAAAAAAAAAAGCGCCTGCGGGCGCTTTTTTCATGCTGTCCTGGCATCAGGCCGGTTCCAACTCGGCGAGAATGCAGTCCTGCAGATAGCTGGCAAAATCGTGGCCGTGGTGGGCCAGCATCTTGGGGAACATGGAGATTGGGGTCAGTCCCGGGAAGGTATTGATCTCGTTCAGCAGGATTTCGTCGTCTTCGGTGAGGAAGAAGTCGATACGCGACAGGTGACGCAGCTTCAGCCCCTTGAAGGCACGGATGGCGTAATCGCGCATGGCAGCAATGATGTCTTCGCTGACATTGCCGGCTTCCACATGGGTCACTGCCTGGCTCTTGGCATCGTATTTCTCTTCAAAGCTGTAGAAGGTATTGGCGGCGCAGACGATTTCCCCGGGGCGGGTCGCAATAACTTCACCCTGGTATTCGTAGACGGCGATTTCGAGCTCCCTTGCCTTGATGGTCTTCTCCACCACCACGTAGGGAGCGTATTCGAACGCCTTGGCCAGCAAGGGTGCTATGTCGGCCTTGTTATTGGCCGGGAAGCAGCCAACGGACGAGCCCTGACTGGCGGCCTTGATAAAGACGCTGCCCCAGTCATCGAAGGCGGCTTCAACCCTTGCCACGGCATCTGGGTTGTATTCCCCGAGGAACAGGTAAGGCGTATTGGGGATCCCAAGGGCGCTGAACCACATCTTGGCGGTGATCTTGTTGAAACAGTTGCTGCTGGCTTCTGAGGTGCAGCCGAAATAGGGCAGGTTGATAAGGTTGAACCAGGATTGAATATCGCCGGTCTCACCCGGGTAGCCGTGAATGCAAGGGATAACATAGTCCACCGGCCAGGGGGCCTGCTTGTCGTCCGCAAAACGAATTTCCCGTTTATTGGTCAGCTCCACATAGCTGCCGTTCTTGGTGCGGTACAGACCCTCGGCGGTCAATTCCAGCCACAGGGTGTTGAATCTGTCCAGCTTGGCCAGACAGGTCTCGAAATAGCCCGCCGACAGCAAAGAGATGGCGTGCTCGCTGCCACCACCGCCGCAGAGCAGCACCAGGTTGTATTTAGTCATTGTCACTCCGTGATGAATTGGGGCGGGGCCAGGATGCAATGGGCCATCCGCGCCAAGCAGTGTAATGAGGGGCGGCCAACCTCGCAAGGGGGACCGCTATTTGTCTCATCTTTGCCATTGTTTTAGCTGCCCCACAACCTGGCGGCCAGGCCGGATGCGCGGCGGGTGGGCCGAGCCACGGCGGCAGCAAACAGGGCTTCAGTGCCAAGGCAGCAGAAGGCATCCTTGGCACGGGTAATGGCGGTGTACACCAGTTCCCTGCTGATGAGTTGCTGCTGGCCCGGGGACGGATCCGGCGGCAGCACCAGAGCCACCTGTTCAAATTCGCTGCCCTGACTCTTGTGTACCGTCATGGCGAAACAGCTTTCGTGGCTTGGCAATCTCGCCGGCAGCACCTTGAGCAGGCTGCCGTCGCTTTGCACGAAACAAGCCAGCAGGCGCTTGTCCGGTCCCTGAGGCAGAATAATGCCTATGTCGCCGTTAAACAGGCCCAGGCCATAGTCGTTGCTGCCAATGATGATGGGGCGTCCGGCGTAAAATTCCTGGTTGGGTACTATCAGCCGTTCCCGGGCCAGACGGGCGGTCAGCAGGCGGTTGATGCCTTCAACGCCGAAGTCACCGGCACGCATGGCGCACAGCACCCGGAAGCGGTTGTACTGGGCTATGATGGCGTCGGCGCTTTCGCCCCGAACCATGGCTTCGAGATAGTCGCGGTATCGGGACACCGCCAGTTGCAACAGCTGCTCCAACCCCTTGCCGGCGTCGTGGCCAAGCCAGCTCAGCTCCCGATACCCCTGTTGCCATATCTGGGTGACCGCCTGATTGTCACCCTCGTTGACGGCCTTGGCCAAACGACCTATGCCGGCATCGCCGCTGAATCTGTGGCTGTGCCACAATCGGCACAGGTTATCGCCAAGCCTGGCGTTTTCCGTGGGGCTGAACGGGTATCCGGTCAGCTGCGCCAGTATGGCTGCTTGCTCGCGGCTCACCCTCGACCCTTGGCTGATACCCTGGCAGATATCTGCCAGCACGGCGCCGGCTTCCACCGAGGCCAGCTGGTCCTGATCGCCCAGTAAAATCAGCCGAGCCTTGGGCGGCAGGGCATCCAGCAGGCGGTGCATCATGGGCAGATCCACCATGGAGGCTTCGTCTATCAGCAGCAGATCCAGCTCCAGTGGATTGTCGCCATGGTGGCGGAATTTGTGCGAACCCGGAATTACCCCCAGCAGGCGGTGCAAGGTGGCGGCGTCCTCCGGCAGGGCGGCCACCTGCTCCGGGCTGATGACGGCGGGATCCAGACTGCTGCCCAGACGCTGCTTGGAGGCCTTTATGGACTCACTCAAACGCGCTGCCGCCTTGCCTGTGGGGGCCACCATGCGGATCCTTAATTCGGGTTCAACCGCCAGCAATAACAGCAAAAGTTTGGTCACTGTGGTGGTCTTGCCCGTACCCGGTCCGCCGGTGATGACAGTGAGTTTCTGGCGACAGGCGGTGGCGACGGCAATTTTTTGCCAATCCGGCGCAGTGTTGTTGTCAGCACGATCGGCAGTGGTGCCGGGAAACAGGGCTCCGAGCAGTTGCGCCGTCTGCTCTGAGAGCGGCTGCTGCTCACGACTGAGGCTCAGCAGGGTGTCAGCCACACTCACTTCATAGCTGTGGTAACGCTTGAGATAGAGCCTGTCACCGTCCAGCACCAAGGGTTTGGTGATCTTGTCCCCGGGGGCCGCCACCATGGGCAGTGCGGTAATGGCCTGAAGCAGTCCGGGCAAGTCGGTGTTGATGGATACCGAGGGATGGCGCTCGCCGAGGGGATTTTGCAAGTCGAGATCCGATAACAGCAGGCAGCTGTTTTGGGCACTGAGATTGCGGCTCACCAGGGCGCAGCACAGTAAACCCAGCGGGGAATCATCCCCATGCAGCCGTGTCAGTTCCAGGGCAAAGTGCCGATTGAGCGGCTCCAGCAGTCCCTGTTGCTGCCAAACTTTGAGCTGCTGCGCCATGGGGATAGGGCAAGTGAGGATCATCCTGGCTCTCCTGTGAACATCTTATCCAACTCCTCGATCAGTGCCTTGGGTGGCCTGTCGTAAAAGATGCCCTTGCCGGGCTCGGTGGCATCCATACCGCGCAGGAACAGATAATACACACCGCCGAAATCCTGCTCATAGTCATAGTCCGGCAGCCGCTGGCGAAGGAAGCGATGCAGGGCCAGGCTGTACAGCAGGTATTGAAGATCGTAATGGTGATCGCGAATGGCACTGGCCATCGCCTGTCTGTCGTAGCAGGAAAAATCATGACCAAGATGGTTCGATTTGTAATCGGCCACATAGAAGCGGCCCCCATGGCAGAACACCAGATCGATAAAGCCTTTAAGCATGCCGCACAAGGTGTCAAAACCGTATTGGCTGCCATAGCCGTAGCGGCCAAGCAGGGCCGACAGTTTATCGGGATTGAGCCCCATGACCGGCAGGTAAAATTCCATTTCCACCAGTTTGTCGGCTGCGGTCAAACGTGACAGGGTCAATTGCCCGCCATCGAGCGGTGCTTGCAGCAGTGACAGGTACCAGTCTTTGAGCATATCGAACCAGTGTTCGGCGATGCCGTATTGGGCCATGGCCTTGGTCAGCGCGGTTTCCAGCTCGGCATCGGCGCGGGTGAAGTCGAACAGCTCCAATACCAGGTGCATAAAACTGCCGGCATTGGCGCCGCGATCAAAACCAAAGCGGTCAAGGCTGGTCTCGGTGGTCCGGGGGGATGGCAGGGATTCGAGCACATCATAGTGCTCATCGGCGGCCCCCGGCTTGCTGCCATGGCTGCTGTCCTTGACCAGGGCTGAGTAGCTGCCGACGCGCCAGCGCACTGCGTCTCTGGCACGGGGCTTTCGCAGCATCAGCTCGCTGCCCTGGTGCTCGGTCGTTGGCAGCACTCGGTTGTCTGATCCGGCTGCGACCCATTCCAGCGCCATGATATCGCCGGCAAGCGCCCTGGCCTTTGCCGCCAACAGTTGACTGTCGCAGTCCTCATTGTCTACGCCGAGGCAATAGCCGATGGCGGTCTGATGCAGATGGCTTTTAAGGCCGGCCTTCAACATGCGACTGTGGTTGGCTATGTAAAGGTAACAGCGGTACACGGGGCGGGTCAGGGCAACGTACAGCAGGCGCAGATCTTCGGCCAACTGTTCCTGCTTCCAGCGCTCAAAGGCCTCATCGCTGCCGCCTAGATCCCAACACAGGCCCTTGTCTGAGTGATACAGCAAGGGGGTGGGCTTGCGGCTTTGATCCCGTGCCAGGCTGATAAAGGGGATAAAGCAGACGCCGTACTCCAGGCCCTTGCTCTTGTGTATGGTGACTATCTGCACCAGATTTTGTTCGCTTTCCAGTCGCAGCTGCTGCTCTTCGCCGCCGCTGGCCTGGCACAGTTCCTGTTCGTACCAGTGCAGCAGGGCCGCCATACCGTCCAGCTCGCTGGCTTTCTGTTGCAGCAATTCCGACAGATGGCGTATATCCGTCAGCCGTCGCTCGGCGTTTTCATGGCCCTTGAGACGTTCCAGCAAGCCGGTTTCCGTGGCCAGTTGCATCAGTGCCGGCATCACCCCCTGGCGTTGCCACAGCAGGTGCAGATTGGCAAATTGCTCCAGCAGCGCAGCCCTTTTGTCTTCATCGACGTTGAAGCCATGAATATCGCTGGCGCGGCCGCCCCAAAGCTCGGTTGCCATGGCCGCGCGGATAGCCTGCTCATCCCTGGGCTTTGCCAGCGCCAACAGCACCAGCGCCAGCTCCCTGGCCTCCAGGGTATCGAACACGCTGTCGCGGCTGAGGAATACGGCGCCTATGCGCCTTTTGGCGAGGGCATCGCGCATCTCGGCGGCCTCGTTCCTGTCCCTGACCAGCACGGCGATATCCCGCGCCAACAGTGGTTTTTCCTTGGACTCTTTGACTATCTGTGCCTCACCGTCTGCAGCCAGGGTCAGCAGGCGGCAGATCTCGGAGGCGGCATCTTCGGCAAGCCTCGCCCTGGCATCTGTCTTGTTAAGACCCGTGACAGGATCCTCTGCCAGCAGGCGTAGCTGCAGTCCCGGCGCTGTGCAGCCGCCAACCTTGAGGCTTTTGTCCTCGCCGCGGGCCTGGCTGTCAACGGCGTCAAAGGGAATGGCGGCATCGATAAAGGCATCTTCCCGGGCCTGGAACAGTCGATTGACCCCAGCCACCATGGATTCGGCGGAGCGGTAGTTGGTGCCCAGATGATATTGGGCCGTGGTGGTTGCACGGGCCTTGAGGTAAGTGTGTATATCACCGCCACGGAAGGCGTAAATGGCCTGTTTGGGATCGCCAATCATCAACAAACGGCCTTCGGGATAGATGGTGCCGAAAATGGCGAACTGCAGCGGATCCGTATCCTGGAATTCATCGATAAGGGCAATGGGGAAACGGCGCCTGAGCACGGATGCCAGGGTCTTGTCTTCACCTTCGAGGGCGCCTGCCAGGGTCAGCAGCAGATCGTCCGGGCTCAGCAGTTGCTGTTGGCGCTTAAGGGCGTGGAAACGCTGACGGATTTCCTCCCGGGCCGTCACCAGAAAGGCCGGCAGCAATTGCTCTGCTGTGTGTGCCAAAGCCTCAATCTGCGCCAGCAGTGGTGCTTGCTGGGGCGAGGGCAGGCTGCCGCCCTTGTTGAGCTTGATGTTGCCAAGGGCCAGCGCCGAAAGCACCTTGGCCGGAGGCAGGCCGCTGCCAAACCGGCACCAGTTATCCATATCCAAAAACATGTCGGCCAGCTTGGGATAGCCGTCGGCCTGTTTGCCATAGCTGGTGCCATTGAGCGGCAGTTTGGTTAACAGCGCCAGGGTGGCATCCCTGTCCCTTGGCCAGGACAGGCGCATACGGGCCAATCCCTGGCTGAGATCTTGGGCGGCCTGCTCAAAGGGGACCGGTGATTGCGCCGGGACCGCGTCCTGGGCGCCGAGCAAGGGTCTCAGGGCCGCCATCAGGGCATCCGGGCTTTCAAATTTTGCGCGGATTAAGGCCGCCAGTTCAGGGGCCATGCCATAGCAATGGGCTCGCCAGAAGTCGCGCACCGCCCGTTGCAGATATTCACTGTCATCCAGGGTGAACTCGGACTCAAACAGCAGCGCAGATTCAAAGGCCATATCCGCCAGCACCCGCTGGCAAAAGCCGTGAATGGTATAGATGGCCGCCTCGTCGAGTCCCTTGAGTGCGGCGTCGAGGCGCCTGAGCGCCATGGGTCTGTCTTGCCCGGCAACCCCGTCTAGCAGCGCCTCAATAAAGCCATCCTTGATGCGAAGGCCCAGAAACGCCCGGAAGGCCTGCTGAATGCGGCGACGGATCCTGTCCCTGAGTTCACTGGTGGCGGCATTGGTAAAGGTCACCACCAGAATCTCATCCACCTTCAGCGGGGTTTCGCTGGCCCCTTGCTCCCCCAGTCCCAGCAACAACCGCAGGTACAGGTTGGCTATGGTGTAGGTCTTGCCGGTGCCGGCGCTGGCCTCAATAAGCCGGGTGCCGTGCAGTGGCAGGTTGAGGGCGTCCAGGGTTTGGCTGCTTGCGGCGCTCATACTGTGGCTCCTGTGGTGGGTCCGACGCGGACGAAATCGCCCAGCGCGGCCAGCTTGTCCTTGTGGTACAGGGCCAGCAGCGGCGTGTAGACATCCAGCGCCAGTTGGCCGAAACCGGCTTCGCTGAAGTCATCGGGAAAGCGGAACAGGCGCCGGTTGTGGGGCTCGGTACCTTCACCGCGCTCTTCCCCCCCTTGCTCATCGAGCCAGATGGGGGCCACGGCCGCGAGCCGGGTCTCATGATCGCCCTCGGCCTGGGCGTATTCCAGGGAGCAGCCGGGGAAAAAGGCCAGAGGCACTGTCGCGGCATGGCGGTAATGGGCCACCAGACTATCCAGCAGCGTCAATGCCATTTCCGGCAGCAGCGGGCTTAGGCTGTGGAAATGCCCGGAATCCAACAGGAAGGAGGGGGCGCTTCTGCCGGCTGCACACAGACACAGGTGCCTTAAATACAACGCCAACAGATCTTTGGCCTTGGCGGTGCCGGGACGGAAATTGACCATGCCCTTGGGGTAGAGGCGGTCGATTCGGCCACTGAGTTTTTGACCCGAGGGCAAGTTGAGCTCCAGGGCCAGGGTATCCGGCTCGGCATCGGCGAACAAAAAGCGGCAGCGCTCGATGGCCGGGGCCACATCGCGGCTGAAATCCGTCAGCAGCAAACCATCAAAGGGCGCCATCGGCAATTGACCGGAGGCGCCGAGGCGCATGCCTAGATCTGCCAGCGCCTCGGGGGCCTGATCTTCATCCACGGTCAGTGCCGTGTCCATCAGCAGCAGCTGCAACTGGTAGCGTTCCAGGGCGTTAAGGGCAAAGGGCTCCTCGTCTTCCTGTTGCTCCAGATCCAGGCGCAGATCCAGCTTGAGGCGCCGCTGGCAATAGAAACGGCTGCTGTCACGGTAGAAACGTATGAGCGCGGCGAGCGGCAGGGCGTCGGCCCATTCATCGGCGTCCGCCGTGAGCTGGATGTCGACAAAGGGCAGCCTGTCCTTAGCCGTGGCCAAGGCCTGTGGATACCACTGGGGCGAAAAGCTGGGGGTCAGCGACTGGTCATCGGCCCGGTACAGGCGCTCATCAAAGGGCTGCAAGGGTTGACGCCACACCAGCATGCGCCAGAGTTCGGCACTGCAGCGGTCGGCAAAATCGCTGGCCATTTGGGCGTCATCGACTTCGGGCAGTGGCAGATGGGCCGGGCGCACGCTCAGTTCGCAGCAATCCAGCAGCTCCGACACCAGCATGGACGGCAGGCGTTCGCTGTTATCGCGCTCGCTGTGACCGATATAGCTGATGTAGCACTGGCGTCTGGCGGACAACAGCGCCTCGAGGAACAGGTATCTGTCATCCAGACGGCGGGAGCGGTCGCCCCGTCTGGGGCCAAGCTGGGCCATCAGATCGAATCCCACGGGATGCTGCACTCTGGGATACAGGCCATCGTTCATGCCGAGCAGGCACACCACCTGGAAGGGAATGGAGCGCATCGGCATCAGGGTACAGAAATTGACCGCACCGGAGAGGAATCTTTGTCCTACTCGTGACTGACCCAGCTCAGAGCGGAAGTACTGGGCCATGACCGCCAATGGCAGCTCCTGGTCAAAACCACTGCCGCTGAGGTTGTCCGAGAGCTTACCCAGGCATTCACGGATGAGCTGCAGATCGTCGCGGCTGTCGTCGCTGTCCTGGTACAGTTGCTCCAACAATCCGGCCAGCAGCGCAAGACGCTCTGGCGCCCTGGCTTGCTTGGCCATGGACAGGCGGAATTCGTCGAGCATCTCGATAAAGTCCAAAAGCTTACCGAGCGCCTGTGCCTGCTGGCCTTCTATGCCGGACATGGGCAGATTGCCCAGATACAGCTCGCTGTCATCGCCCAGTGCGTAGCCCAGGATAAGGCGGCGTACCCCGAAGGCCCATGAATGCTTGTCAAAGGCCGGCAGCGCCAGGCGCTCACGACTGGCACCGTCGCGCCCCCAGCGTACCCCGGCATCGCGCAACCATTGGCGAATTCGTGCCAGTTCATCCTCATCCAGACGCCACCTGGCCATCACCGCCGGCACTTCCAGCATCCCAAGAATATCCGACAGACCAAAACGGCTGTTATCCAGGTCCAGGGCGGTCAAAAAGCTGTTGACCAGGGGGGATTCTTCGCGGGCGCCCCTGTCGGCAATGGCGTAGGGAATGGCGTGATCGCCGCGGCGGGAGGAAAAGACCGCATCTATGTAGGGAGCGTAGGCGGCGACATCCGGCAGCATCACCACTATGTCCTTGGGCGTTAAGCCTTCATCGGTGGCTAAGAGTGCCAGCAAATGATCATGCAGGGTTTCCACTTCCCTGAGGGGACTGTGGCAACTGCGGATGCAAAGGGAGCTGTCATCCGGGCGCAAGGGCCGGCGTTTGGCGGCCTGCTGGTACAGGTGCAGATCCGGCCCCAGCGGTTCATCGTCCAGAATTTGCATCTCCAGAATGTCCTGTTGCAGCAGGTGCAACAGGCAATCCTGACCCGGTTCCACATAGAGGGCTTCATCCGTATCCAGGTGTTGCTCCGGCAAGCTGAGGATAAGATCGAGCAGCTCGCGGCCCATTTTGCCGTTGGCCGCCAACAGCGGGTTGCCCACCTCCAGACTGTCTTCCCAATGCTCGGGCAAGAGTTTGTTTTCGCCGTATTTCAGCGCCAGACGGGCCCGCTGACGCGGATCCACTATATCGCCCCAGTATTGGCGACAGGGACTGAGATTAAACATCAGCACATCTATGCGCCCGGCAAGGGCGTGCAGCACCTCCAATGTTTGGGGCGCCATTGAGGAGATGCCAAAGACAAACAGCCGCTTGGGCAGTCCGGCCAGGGAGGTATTGGGATCGGCGAGGGCCTCCAGCAGACTCTGATGCAGATTGGCCCTGTGCCAGCGACTTTGGCGCAGGTGCTTATTGTTGAAGGCCTGTAATTGGCGCCACAGCGCCGGTTGCCACAGGGCGCTTTGCGGCAGGGACTTGCCATCGGGCAACGGATTATCCTGGCCACTTTCCCAGGCCAGGATCCAGTCCGGGCGGTACACCAGATATTGGTCAAAGATGTCGGCGATGCGCCCCGCCAGTTGATACAGCTTGAGCGGCTGGCTTGTTTGCTCAGTGGCCTTATCCTGCGTATCCGCTGCGGCCAAATAGTGCCCGAGGGGTTGGTATAAACCCTGGGTGTCGGCATCCAACAACCCCGGCAGCAATTGCATCAGCTTCCAGGTCATGGCCTCCTTGGTGAAGGCGTTGTCCATGGGTACCCCGGGCAGCAGGGTATGGCACAGTGACCAAATGAAACTCGAAGGCAGGGGAAAGGCCAGCGCCGCCGCTATGCCATTGTGGGCCGCCAGTTCCAATCTGAGCCAGGTGGCCATACCCGGGCTTTGCACCAGGATCTGCTCTTCGCCAAGGGGGGGGCTGCCGGGGGCTGGGAAGCGCACCAGATCCGCAAGCCGCGAAGACAGCACTTCCATCTGGTTGGATTGAATGAGTCTGAACATAAGCCCCGGCCAGTGAGATAAAAAATTTGAAAAATCATTCTAAGTGACTGACTTAACGCATTCAACCGCCGCGCAAAGCCTGGCTCAGGAATTGAGCTGTGCGTTTCTGAGCAGCAGCCGCAGCCGCCGGGTGTCACGTTTGAGTTTGCGCAGTGATTGATGGTATCCCCGCGGCAGTGCCGGGCCGTATCTGAGCCTCAGGAACAACTGCTGCCAGGCTTTGAGATCGTCGGCCATCGACGGGAAGGCGCTGATGGCCCGATCGCAATAGTCACGCGGCCCTTCGCCCTGGCTCCGTTTCAGTCCCCGCTTAGCCAGGCTCTGCTCCAACGCAGTAAAGGCGGCCAGCAGAGGGTCTTTCTTCTTTGGCTGGCGCAGCAGTCCGGCCTGCCAGGCCACCAACAGCAAAATACCGCCCAGCCCTATCAATACCAGCAATGCCAGGCGGGCAATGGAAAAACCGCCCAGCAGGTTGGACAGCAATTGCCGCTGACGATCACCGTCAAAACCCAGTACCCACAGGCTCCAGTAGTAATCCAGGCTGGCCATCCTCAGCCTTAATTCATTGAGCCAGGGATACTGCTTCAGATTCAACGGACTCAGGGGAGAATTTTGCAGATAGGCCTCATCCGGGTTGAATGTGGCGTCAAAGCCATCAAGGATCCGTGACGGCGCTATCATGGCGGTGGGATCCAGCCGCTGCCAACCACGGCCCTCAAGCCAAACTTCAACCCAGGCATGGGCCATATACTGATAGACGCTGAGATAACCGCCGACACTGTTGAACTCACCGCCCTGATAGCCCGTGACCATGCGGGCAGGAATACCTGTAGCCCGGGCCAGAAACACCAATGCGGAGGCATAATGGGCGCAAAACCCGCGCCGGGTGTTGAACAGGAAATCATCTATCTGTTCTTCGCCCAGGGTGGGTGGAGTCAGGGTGTAAAAAAAGGCTTCCTTGTTGAACAGGTTCATCATGGCGTCAAGCCTGGCGTTTGGGGCCGGATACTGTTCCTGAAATTGCTGCGCCAATGCCAATGTGCGGGGATTGCTGTCTTGTGGCAGGGCAAGGTTACGCTGCTTCACCCCAAGACCCAAGCGCGGATCCATGGCGGCAGTGGCCACTGAACTGACTTGATAATGGAAGCGTCCCTCCAGGGAACGGTGGGCATAGAGGCTGAAGTCCGGCAGGTTGCTGACGCCCTGGGTTGGGGAATAGGCTACATCCAGGCCGAAAAGCCAATGCTCGCGGCTCGCCTCGGCAATGATCTCATAATCCAGGCTTGTGCCCTTGTTGGCTTCGCGAAGGGGCGGCAGGAAGGGGGCATCCTTTTGCAACTTTCTGGCTTCCGGTGCCAGGCGCCATTGGCGGCCATCGTAGTTTTCCAGTACCAGGGCTCGCCAGTAAAGCTGCGGGTTGGCCGGGATCTGGCCCTCAAAGGTTGCCCGGAACGCCAGGGCATCGGATTTGGTTAACTTGGCGATGTCGCCGGGATTGACTGTGTCGCTGAGGCCGGTTTGGCCGGTTTTTAACTGTGGTACCAGCCACAGGGGAGCGAGTCGGGGCAGTACCAGAAACAACAACAGTGCCAGCGGCAGGCTTTGCAGCAGCATTTTGAATGCCAGTGGTTCCCTGAGACTCAAGCGGTTGTGATACAAGGTCAGCAGCACCGAAGTGTTGACCCCGGTTAGCATTAGGATAAAGGCGGCATTCAGTATGCTTTGACTGTCAATGAAATTGAGCGCAATCAGAAAATAACCGGCAAGTACCACCACGCGGACATCGCGACGATTACGAATTTCTATAAATTTCAGTGAATAACCCAGCAACAGCAGATTAATCAGTGCATTGAGCAGGCCGATTTCTTTCGCGATAAGCCCCAGGGTTACAGCGGAGCCTATCCCCAGGGTGGTTACCAGGGCTCGGGGGGGCTTGGCGACCTTGCCAAGATAAATTCCCAGACGCCAGATAAAGCAAATGGCACAGATCCCCAGGCTCCAGGGGGTGGCATTATCTACCAGTGGCAGCAGCAAACCAATCTGGGCCACCAACAACCAACGCAGGCTGTGTCTGGCTATGACTTCCGTGCCCAGGGTTTTCATGGCCGCTCCGGATAAAGGGCTATGGTCAATTGGCAGCCGATCCTGTGTTGCTCTCCCAGAGCCGGCTCCAGCACTGTGTCACCCAGACGAAGGCCGAAAATTTGCTTGCTCCGGGTCAGTTCATCTACCTGCCAGGCCAACTGGGACAGGGCCGTTTCCAATGGCTCGTTGGCAGGAAGCGCCAGCCATTGGGGCAGGCCCTGGGGCTCGGCAAAATCCTTGCTTAACATGCCCCGTCCCTGGGCCAACTGTTTCCAGGCTACCCGTTGCAGTGACTCGCCCGGAACATAGCTGCGCAGCCCGGCAAACTCGTCCACGCCCGCCACGTGCTTTCCAAGGTCACTGCTGCTTGAGGCATCGCTGTCGGCACCCAGATGCACAGGAGCGGGCAGTGGCGAGGCAAACACCGGATGCGCTACGTCCATATCAAGCCAGGACCAGGTACGCAGCAGCCCCAGGGGATAGCGGGATTCCACCAGCAGTCGTCCGGGAAGCAGCAGGCCGCGCTTGCGGGTTTTGACCGGCACCAATACTTTTTGGGGCTCTTTGCCGCAATCGCACACCACCACCTCATTGCCGGGATAGCTCAGGTTGACGGCCATGGCACCATGGGACGACGTCAGCTCCATGGGCAGGGCCAGGGTTTCGCCGGCATAGATGTGTGGCGGTGGTAATCGGCTCAGGTTAAGCCCGGCAAGATTGCGAAAGCTGTAGATAATGCAGCTTAAAAACAGGCTCAACAGCACCAGGGCCAGGCCAATCACCAGATTGTTTTGATAGTTGGTACCAAACAGGTAAAGCAGCAATACCAAGCCCAACCAGGCGAAGCCGAAACCGCTGGGGAAGATAAAGATGCTTTTATGGGACAGCTCCTGACTGCTGGCCGGTGGCAGACGCCGGTCAAGGAATGCATCGAATCGGCGCCGTAAGCGCTCCGGTACGCTGAGTGCCATGGCTAGCCTATGGGATTAACCTGGGACAACAGGGTTTCGGCCAAGGTCTGGCCCTGCAATTGACTGCTGGCGCGGATCCTGTGTTGGGCTACAGCGACAAACACCGCCTGAACATCTTCGGGTACCAAATAATGGCGGCCATCGAGGAAGGCCCAGGCCTTGGCGGCCTGCAACAGCGCCTTGGTGGCCCTGGGTGACAGGCCATAACCTTCGCTGTGACTTCTCGATGCTGTTACCAGTGCCAAAATGTAGTTGAGCAGGGCATCGGAGGCACTGACCTCATCCACCGCCTGTTGCAGACTGACCAGGCTGCTGGGGCTGATGCACTGCACCAGTTTGTCCTGGGCTATCTGGGTTTGGCGCAACATGGCCATTTCTGCTTCCTTGGCGGGGTAACCGATGGAAATGCGCATCATGAATCTATCGAGTTGGGACTCCGGCAGCGGAAAGGTTCCCGATTGTTCGGTAGGGTTTTGGGTGGCTATCACGAAAAAGGGGCGGGGCAGGAAATGGGTGTTGCCATCCACTGTGATTTGACCTTCGGCCATGGCTTCAAGCAGGGCACTTTGGGTCTTGGGACTGGCGCGGTTAATTTCATCGGCCAACACCATTTGCCGGAAAACCGGGCCGGGATGAAAGACGAATTGATTTTCCTGTTTGTCGAAAATGGAGACCCCGAGAATGTCCGCCGGCAACATGTCGCTGGTGAACTGGATCCTCTGGTAGCTGAGCCCCAGGCTGATGGCCATGGCATGGGACAGGCTGGTTTTGCCCATGCCGGGAAGATCTTCGATAAGCAGATGGCCTCGGGCGAGAATGCAGGCAAGTGCCAGGCGAATTTGCTCTGCCTTGCCCAGCAGTACCTTGTTGAGTTGATCCTTGATGGCCTGAATTTCGAGATGTGCTGTACCGCTTTGCCGATCGGCCATAATAAACTCCTCCAGACTGGTCTTTCTATCCTCTGGCAAAATCGCTGCCGATGCAAACCCGGCCAAACAATTAATCCGGCTGGGCCTGGAAATTCAGCTCCAGCGGCGTATCCGGAATTTGCCTGATAAATCGCTCACGGAACAGGAATCCCTGCACCATATCGAGTCCCAATCTGCGCGCCAGAGTCAGCTGTTCCTGGGTTTCAATGCCTTCCAGTACTGTGTTTTTGCCGGTTTCCCTGGCAAAGCCCAGCAGATGCTCAAGTAATGTACGCTGACAGTCGTCCTGCAGCAGATCCAGCCAGTGACGATCGAACTTGATGCAATCAACCTGTGCCAGCAAAGGCAGACTGAGCAGGGCATGGGGCGCACCGGCGTCATCCAATGCCACTCTGATGCCGTGATGCTGAAGCCTGTGCGCCAACTCAGTGGCTATCACAGCGTCATTGATGCAGGTATTTTCAATCAGCTCTATGGTGATATTGCCGCGCTGTGCCAGCGCCTCGAACCAGTCATCATCCAGTCCCTGCAGGCTGTGGGGATCGATATTGAGAAACAGCTTGTCAGCATGGGGGGCGTGCCTGAGTTGGCAGGCTTTGGCGGCCAGCTCAACCCTGGCCAGTTGCGCAGGATTGTGGTGCAGCCGTTCAAACAGGCTGTTGGGGGCCACAGCCTGACCCTCAAGGGTTTGAAAACGCGCCAGCGCTTCATAGCCAAGGGTATCGCCGCTGATGGTATCCACCAGCGCCTGATATTCGCATCCCATCAATAGCCTGGTTTTCATCGCCGCATTCCAATTTTATCGTGTAAATGCTAATTATTCGCATTTACTCGAGAAGATCAATCGCCCCGGCACTAACAGGCGAAAGAAACAGCGTACTGTCAGTAGCCGGATTGCAATTCCACCGAGTTGAACAGGGGCGTGTCTTTACCGCTGCGATGCTGATATATCATCCTGTAACTGAATACCGCCTGGACATATTCCCGGGTTTCCCTGAACGGAATCGACTCGATAAAGGCCATGGGATCCAGTTCCCCCTTGGTGCGCTTGCGCCAGGCATCCACCCGCTCAGGGCCGGCATTATAGGCCGCAGTCGCAAAAATTCGGTTATTCTTGTATCGCTTCAGCAGGCTGTTGTAATAGGCGCTGCCAAGGGCAATGTTGGTGGACGGATCGTCCAGTTGCTCAATCCGTTGATATGGGACGTTATGGCGTTTGGCCGTTTGCTTGGCGGTGGCCGGCATCAGCTGCATCAAGCCACGGGCACCCACGGAGGAGCTTGCCAAGGGGTAAAAGGCACTTTCCCGACGGGCTATGGCCATCAGTTCGGCTGCGTCCACCCCCAGACCTTTGGCATGGCGCTCGAAATGCTTCAGTTCGGCCGCGGGGAAGCGCATGGCCATATCGTCCCAGAGTTTGGCCTGGATAGAGGCATCCACCGCCAGGAAATCCCAGCCTCGGTCCATGGCCAGGCGTCCAAAATGGCCCTGGCGTTCCCGTGATTGACGGCCAAGCAACGACAGCCATTCACTGCGGGCATCCTGCAGGCGGCCGAGCGCCAGTAATTCGGTGATCCTGGCGAGCGCCGGCGTCGCCTCCAACGCCGCCCCCGGTTCTGCCGTCGCTGTGGGGATATCTTCCAGGTTAACGTTTTGGTTCAGCAATGCGGCTGCCTGGAAACCATAAAAGCTGCGTTGCTTCACCAGTTCCGACAGCAGCCGCTTTGATTCGGTTTTATCTTCGGTATTGACGGCAAGCCAGTACTGCCAGCGGGGCTCGGCGGCACCTTCACTGCTCAGCAGGGGTAAAAAGCGTTTCAGGGCTTCGGGATCATTGTCCCTCAATGCCCAGCGCAGGCGCATTTCCACCAGATCGTCGGAAACCAGCTGCGGCAACAGGGCATCGGCGAAGCTTTGCAGCTCCTGCTCCTGACGCAGCAAAATGCGCCTGCTTAAATGGCGCTGCAGTTGGCGACTGGTGAGCGGATTGAAGCGCTTGGCCTTGTCGTAGCGCTGAAACAGAGACACGGCTTCCTTGAGATCCCGGTATGACAGGCGCCTGAGTCCGGCCGCAACCATATCCGCCATCACCGGAGCCTTGTCTTGCCAGCGTTCCAGGTGCCGCAAGTTGCGCGGATCCCGGTAGATATCCAGCAAGCGTTGGGCTTCCTTGTGGTATTTGGTGACCTTTTTTGCCAGGAAGGCCAACAAGGAGCCTTCATCTGCCTCAAAGGCCAGAAACATGCGTGACCAGATCAGTTCCTGGGTGCGGTGGCCGGCTTTTACCCAGGCGGTAAACAGGGGATCGCATTCCTTGGGACGGGAATAGCCATAAAGCCACAGCTCCTTGGCCCCCTGGAATGCCAACTGCTTGTCGCCCTGGTGCAATTGGGCCTGATAGAAATAACACTGCAGCACCAGATCTTTGGGCTGGGTGGGGCTCATAGCCAAAAAGTCCTGCCAGCGATCTTCTTTGCCGGCCCTGCGCAGGTACCTGTGGCGGGCACGGGCCAAAAGCGGAGTGTCCTTGACCAGCTCCAGCTCTGGGCCGAGCTTGGTGGCGGGCAGTTGTAACCAGTGGTCAACCCTGGCGTTATAGTCGAGATAAATCGCCAGGGGGTAGCTGTCCAGCTTTTGCCGCAGCCGCTGGTAGTCCTGTCTTTTCCCTGCAACCAAGGCTCTTTCGGCGGCAAGAAAATCGGTTTGTTGCTGGGTCAGCTGCGCTGCCTGTGTGGTTGTGGCGGGCGCGGCCAGTGCCAGGGTGATCAGTATGCCAAAAAACTGCTTCAGCATGATGGGACTTTCTCCCGTAGTAGTGCCTTTAAGTGCCCGCCGGATGAGCGGGCGTTCCGATTTTGCGGCTTTCTGGCAACTAACTACTCGGGTGGCTGCATGGTCTCCAGTGTGTCATCCAATGCCTTTTCCAACAGGGCGCGTTCCAGTTGCTTGCTGGTGTCCACCCCGAGTTCGCGCATCTGGTGTGCCTGACGAACCAAATTGCCTTTACCGCTTACCAGCTTGCCCATGGCGGCTTGAAAACTTTTTTGTGAACTCTCAAGCGTCCGGCCCAATTTGTCCATATCATCCAAAAAACCGCACAATTTGTCATAGATCCTGCCGGCGGCTTTGGCTATCTGCTGGGCATGTTGATTCTGGTACTCATAGCGCCAGATATTGTGAATTGTCCTCAGCGCTACCAACAGATTGGTGGGGCTGGCCAGCATGATATTATGTTCCAGTGCGTAATTCACCAGGGTTGGATCCTGCTCCAATGCCAGCAAAAATGCCGGCTCTACCGGGATGAACATTAGCACATAGTCCAGGCTCTGGAGTCCATGCAACTGCTGATAATCTTTCAGGCTGAGCCCCTTGATATGGTTGCGCACCGATTGCACATGCTCCTTCAGGGCCGCCTGGCGGCTGTCTTCGTCGCTGGCGTTGAAACAACGCTCATAGGCCAGCAGAGACATCTTGGCATCGATCACCACGTCCTTGTTGCCGGGCAGGTGCACCACCACGTCGGGTTTGAACAACTTGCCCTTGTCATCTTTATGCTGTGCCTGGGTGTGATATTCGTGACCTTCACGCAGGCCGCTTTCACTGAGTACCCGCTCCAGTATCACTTCTCCCCAATTGCCTTGTTGCTTATTGTCCCCTTTGAGCGCATTGGTCAGGTTAATGGCATCCTGGCTCATACGCAGATTGAGTTCTTTGAGGGTTTCCAATTGGTGCTTGAGGGCGCTGCGCTCACTCTGTTCCCGTGAATAGGATTCATTGACTTGCTGCCTGAATCCTTCAAGTTGTTGCTTAAAGGGCCCCAGTAGTGCGTTGAGTTGTTGATTGTTCTGGCCTTGGAACTGATTTGCCTTGTCTTCAAAGATTTTGTTAGCAAGATTTTCAAATTGCTGATTCAGCCGGGTCTCGGCATTTTCAAGTAACTGCAGCTTATCCGCGAGTGCCTGTTTTTCTGCATCGAATTTGGCGCTCAGGGTTTGCTGCATGGCATTGGACTTGGACAGGGCCAATTGGCATTCCATCAAACGGCGGCGATTGTCTGCCAGTTCCTGTTCCAGTGCAGGTATCCGCTCGGCCTCTGCCTTGGCCTGGCCATAGCTCTGGTGCAGCAACTCAAGCTTGTGGCGAGCCAGCTCCAGTTGCTGCCTGCCGGTGCCCAATTCCTGATTGAGCAATTCTTCCCGTTCAGCCCATTGCAGTTGCTGACGTTCACTGAGCATATCCCAACGGCTGCGGGTCAGTTTTTGGTTCAGCAAGGCACCCAAAAGCAGTGTCAGAAAGGACAGGGCGGCGATGGCAATCCATTGGGAAATACTGAAGTCAAGAGCGCTGAAAGCCATGGAAAATCCGAATAAGTCAAAACCCGGTTGCCAGCATGGCATGTCGGCCATTGGGCTTCAAGCACGGGCGCGCCAAACGGGCAAGACTTGTGCAAATGTGGGTACGACTGAAAGCATTTTGGGTTTTATGCTGTCTTATTGTCACAGGTCGCAATTGTGGGGCGTAGGGATGAAGAAAATGACATTCAGCCGCGGGATACTGACACGGGCACAGTGGCAGGAATCGGAAGCCGCGGTGACACCGGAAGCCGTGTTTCGTGAACGAAGGGCGCTTATCAAGGCTTTGGGTATGGGCGCCGTGGGCGCCAGTTTACCGGGCCAGGTGCATGCCGGCATATTGGATTTGTTTGGTGACAGCAAGCCGAAGGAGTTCAGCACTCAGGCGCTGGAGTACGCCAAGGCGAGCGGCTTTGTCACAGATGAAGCGTTAACGCCGGAAACCAAGGTGATACGACACAATAATTTTTATGAGTTCGGCACCGGCAAGCAAGATCCTGCTGCCAATAGTCAGGGCATGCGGGTCGACCCCTGGCAACTGACGATCGAAGGTTTGGTGGATAAGCCTCTGACCCTGGGATTTGACGATCTGTTACGCCGTTATCCCCTGGAGGAGCGCATTTACCGTCTGCGCTGTGTTGAGGCCTGGTCCATGGTGGTGCCCTGGGTGGGGTTCCCACTGGCAGCGCTGCTGAAGGAGGCCAGGGTCAAGAGCGGAGCGACACATGTGGCCTTTGAAACCCTGTTTGACCCCGAGCAAATGCCGGGACAAAAGAACCGCTTGATGGGCGGCGGCATTCATTACCCCTATGTGGAGGGCCTGACCCTGGCCGAGGCGATGAATGAATTGACGCTGATGTCTGTTGGGCTCTATGGCAAGACCTTGCCACCACAAAACGGCGCGCCGATTCGGTTGGTGGTGCCCTGGAAGTACGGCTTCAAGAGCATCAAGTCCATAGTGAAAATCCGCGTGCTTGCCAAGCAGCCGCCCACCAGTTGGAATCGCCTGGTGCCCCACGAGTACGGTTTTTACGCCAATGTGAATCCGCAAGTGGATCATCCCCGTTGGTCCCAGGCCAGTGAGCGCCGCATCGGTCCCGGTGGCTTGTTCTCCGCCGAGCGGATCCCAACCCGCATGTTCAACGGATATGGTGACTATGTCGCCGAGCTGTATCGGGGACTGGATCTGAGGACACATTTCTGATGCGGCTGACGCCAAAGCAACTTCCCTGGCTCAAGGCCCTATTGCATCTTGCTTGCGCCTTGCCGCTGTGTTGGCTGATTTTTCAGGTGATGAGCGATAATGCCGGCGGCGATCCGGTGCAATTTATTATTCATTACACGGGCAAGGGCACCCTCAATGCGTTGGCGGCGACCCTGTGCGTCTCACCGCTGGCCCGTTGGCTCAAGTGGCCACTGTTGATCCAGTGTCGGCGCCTGTTGGGGCTCTGGTGTTTTGCCTTCGGCGTGCTGCATTTGCTGGCATTCCTCAGTCTCGATCTCCTGTTTGCCTGGTCGATGTTGTTGTCTGAAATCGTCAAGAGGCCCTATCTGGTGGTCGGTGCCAGTGGACTGCTGATCCTGACGGCGCTGGCGCTGACCTCATTCAAGGCCGCGCAGCGAAAGATGGGGCGCCGCTGGCAGCAATTGCACAATTGGGTTTATCTGGCGGCCATGCTGGGTCCGGTGCATTATTTCTGGTCGGTGAAATCGGAAATCATAGAGCCATCCATCTACCTGGGGGCTTTTATACTCTTGCTTTACTTGCGTCGCGATCGGTTGATGCGCTGGTTGTCTATTACCGCCTGACTCAATCCTGGCAATCGGGGTGAGGCAGGCCGTGGATTTTTCCGGGTCGATCGTCGTCGGCCTGGCTGCGTTTGGCCTTGTACATGTGGGAGTCTCCCACCTCCAGCAGTGATTCCAGATCTTTACCATCTCTGGGGTACCAGGCCACGCCTATGCTGAGGTTCAGCAGCAGTTGCAGATTGTCTATGCTGACGGCCTGGTGTAGCTGCTGCAAGATCTTGTCTATGACCTTGGTGAGTTCTTCTTCGTTTTGCAGATCATCGAGCCAAATCACGAATTCATCGCCACCGTAGCGGCCGACTATGTCCGAACGACGCACCGAGTGCTGCAGCCGCTCGGCCATGGTCCTGAGCACTATATCGCCAACGCCGTGCCCATACATGTCGTTGATGGGTTTGAATTGATCCAAATCCACAAACAAGAGTGCACCGCGACCACCGTTGCATTCGAGCCGCACCAGTGCCTGCTCTGTCAGTTGCTTGAAGGCATAGCGGCTGTGGACCTGGGTCAACTCATCGTGTTCGGCGAGGAATCTCAGCTGTTCTTTCTGGTTTCTCAGTTCCCTGGTTTGGCGTTCCACTTCTTTCTGCAACTCATCACGCTTGATGGTGGTCTGATTGAGCATATGCTTCATGTAGTTGAAATGACTGACTATGTCACCTATTTCATCCTTGTTGTAGGTCTTGACCGGATTGGCAAGATCACCATCAGCCATGGCATCTATGCCGCTGTCCAGGGATTGCAGGCTATGGCGGAATTGGGTCAGGGTGCTGAAGGTAAACAGGGTCAGGATCAGGCTTGCCAGCACCAACAGGGTACCGGCGATAAAGAGTAAATTGCGTTGATTGACCGCAGCGTAATCCATATGCAGTCTGCGGTAACGCATCAACTCTTCGTCGATAGCCTGGATACCTGTGTTGAACCTCGCGTGCAACATGCCCTGCGGACTGGTGATGGACATGGATGCAGTGTCTTGATCGTGTCTTAAATAAAGCTGCAACAGGGTGTTGAGATCATCGTTTTTCTTGATGATGTTATTGATCATTTCGTGACGCAGGTTGTAGCCAAAGCCCTGCATGAAGGCGAGCTCAGCGGCAATGGATTGGCTGAGCCTGATGGCGCCGTTGATGGCATCCATGTCCTGATATTGCTGCAGCTGCCACAGCTGGCTGCGCAGCGCGTCCACCTCTTGCTGTACCTTTTGCACCTGCATCTGATGCCGATAATCCTGACTGTGCAGTTGGCCTATCCGCAGTAACGACAGCAACACCAGGGCAATAATGGTGGCGGAAAACAGCACCATGGTCTTGAGGCGGCTGGAGATGGTCATAGGCCATCTCCCGGTGTATTGGATTGCTCTAAAGCCGATAACGCCCTGCTATCGACAAATCTGCGGAAATCTGGAACTTGAAGAATGCTGGTGTAGCCGGACTGGGTCGCCCAATGGGCCTGGATCAGCATGTTCGCAATCAGGGTATTATCCAGCGTCAGACTGAAAACGTAATCAGGCCAGGTGTGTTTCAACTCATCGTCCGAAAGCTGCAGATATTCGCCGACCATCTTTCGGGATAACTCGGGATTATCGTTAATATATTGAATAGCCTGCTCCAGTGCCCTCAGGACCCGAGCTTGTATTTGCGGACTGATGGCAGTGTTGCGTTTGGCCAATAGGTTGAAAGAAAGGTTGTAGTAGCCTCTGGCGGGAAAATGGAATCCCCTGTCGCCCAGGGAGTCCAATAGCTGGAAAGCATGGGGTTCCCAGATGGAAACGGTATCCACATCACCCGCCAGCAGCGCCGGTGCCAGCTCCTCAATGGCCTCGTATCCAATCACTACCCCCGGCGATGACTCCCCCGACAGGATACTGAATGAGTAGAGGAAAAACTCGCTGGCACTGCCACTCACCACGCCAACGCGTTTACCCACCAAATCCGGTACCGATGTCTGCCCCGGTTGTTTGAGGCTGATAAGCTTCACATCATTGTTGGATGTGGCAAAGCTTGCCAGGACACTGAAATCATCCCGACTGAAGGCATTGAACATGACCACAGACTCAGAGCTGGTGGCCATATCCACATTATCATTGATCATCATGTCAAAGGTTTTGTTGCCGCCGCGAACGGGCAACAGCTCGACCCTGAGGTCCTGGGCATCAAATAGCCCAAGATGGCTCGCAATTATCAAGGGTGCAGATAAGGGGGTGGTGGATATCGCAATCCTGACTGTCTGCACCTGATGCCCGGTAATGGGACGGTTCCACCAGAGCACTGCGATGGTGGCCAGTATCAGTAGACAACCGGGGATCAGCGTTTTTTTCATTCCCAATTCAATAGTTTGTTGGTAGGGGTAGACTAAAGTGTAGTGGGTTTTCTATCGCTTACCATGACGGCGGTAAGATTTTGTCTTTGGTGAGGGGAATGCCAGTGCGCGCAGGGGAGGTAAGACGTCGCAGGACGAAAAGACGATAAAGAAGGCCTGCCTTGGGCAAGCCTTTCATTAACAATATCCGCCTTCTATTAAAAAAGGAAAGTGGGTTTTACTTTCTTAAAAAAGGCTGTTGGTCTTCATCAATGCCCGACGAAGTAGAGATATATTAATTGGACTTCTAAAGGATTGAGGTCTGAGAAATTACCGCTTGTCCATTCGTGCCATTAACTCCAGCACTTCGTTATAGGACATGTTCAATTCGCGGCTTAAATTAATCACCTTGGTCTTATAGGTCTGGATATTTTCCTGCAAAGCCAATTGCGATTTCTTCTCTTCAACCAATTCGTTGACTGCTTCCTGAAGGATCAGCATACGCCTCAGGCTGTAATCCAAAGACTGTAAATATTTGAGCATTTGCTGCTTATTTCTGGCTTGTTCAAGATCCGTTGATAACTTCTTTTCATATCCATATTCATCAAGTGCAGCAATAGCAGATTGTAAATCGATGTCAGTTGTCATGTAAGTTTCACTTTGATGCGATATGTGGGTAACGCAGGTTTGGAGAATTAAATTTCCCGGGGGTTAAACTGATTATAGAGGGTATTTTTAGCCGGGAAAAGCCCTTTGACATTAAGGCTTGTCGCTTTAGGGGCATAAGGCTAAAGTAATAATGTAAGATGATGTTTATTAACTGAATATAACACGGAGTGTACTATGTTGGACCTGCTGCCCGATCTGTTCGATAGTTTTCCGGATGAATTAACTTTATTGCCTGCTACCTGGCAGCATTTCGGTTGTCCTTCGCCATTTTGGGGCGAGATAGTGACGGTTCGTTGCTTTGAGGACAACTCCAGGGTCAAGGAACTATTGGCTACTCCGGGACAGGGGAAGGTGCTGGTGGTGGATGGTGGCGCCTCCCTCAAGAGGGCATTGCTGGGTGACATGATTGCCGAATCGGCCCAAAACAATGGCTGGGCCGGTGTCATTATTTACGGCGCGGTGCGGGATGTGGCGACCCTGAGGACTCTGTCTCTTGGCATTAAGGCTTTGGGAGTCGTGCCCATTAAAACAGACCGGCGGGGTCTTGGGGAGACGGATGTCGTCCTTGATATTGCCGGTGTTGCCATTGAACCGGGTTGGTATTTGTATGCCGATGAAAATGGCGTGGCGGTTTCCCGTGAGTTATTGTCAATAACTGGGGCGTAAGACTGAAAAGGACTGAAGTGATGAAATTTTTTAAATGGCTGGCCATAGGTATTGTGGTGGTGCTGGCGACATTGGTGGCCTACGTTACCCTGATATTTGATCTTAACGACTTCAAACCCCGTATTGTGGATCAGGTTAAAAAGCAAACCGGACGTGAGTTTACCATTGCGGATCCCTTGGGATGGACTTTTTTTCCTTCTATTGGCATCAAGCTGGGGGGCATAAGTCTCGGCAATCCCCAGGGCTTTACTCCGGCCGATATGGTCCGGATTGACGCGGCGGTAGCCGAAGTCAAGTTACTGCCGCTGTTGTCGAAAGAAGTGGAAATCGCAGAAGTCAGGATTGAGGGCCTTGAAGTGAATTTGGTCACCCTCAAAAACGGCGCGTCAAGCCTGGATGGCTTGGCCGGGAGTGCTGAGGAGCCAAAGAGCGCGGACGCCGGCGACACAGGTACGCTCAGCTTGGAAAAATTCGATATCGGCGGTGTGACCATCGAAAATGCCCGTATCAATATCCGTGATGACAGCGCTGATTCCGAGTCAAAACTGGCGCTGGAATCCTTCCGGCTGGGACAGTTCAGCCTTGGCAGCTTTGCCGACTTTTCCTATCGCTTCCAGGCGGATTTGGGGGATATGACCGCCAGCAGCGACGGTAAAGGTCAGTTGCTGCTGAGCAAGGATATGGCGCAACTGCAGATAAAGGAATTTACCCAGGAGCAGCTTCTTAAAGGTGCAGCCCTGCCCAAGGGCGAATTGAGCGTCAATTCAAAAAGTGCCCTGACAGCGCAGCTCAAGGACAAGAGCCTGAAGTTGATCCTCGAAGAACTCAACATCGGTGATATATCTGCCAAAGGTCAAATCGGGGCCAACTATGGTGCCAAGGTACCGTCTCTGTCATTGGTTCTGGAAGTGGGGGATCTTGATGTCGATGCCTGGTTGCCCGCAACCTCCGAAGCAGAGGCCAAGGCCGGGGAAGCCAAGGTTAAGGCAGAAGAGCCCGATCTGCGCGGTATGAAGGCGGTGGATCTCACTGCCGACATCAAGGTCAGCAAGGTTAAGGTCATGGGCGTCAGCAGCAGTAATTGGCTGATGAAAGCCAGCCTCAAAGGTGGGGTGCTGAACATCAGCTCAATGACCGCCGATCTGTATCAGGGCAAACTCAAGGCATCGGCCTCCATCGATGGCCGTAAACCCGTTGCCAGTTACAACTTTGAAAAAACCATTGAGGGTGTGCAACTGTTGCCGCTGCTCAAGGACGCCGCCGATGTGGAGCTGCTCGCGGGTACGGCCCATATAGAGGTTAAGGGCAAGGGCTACAGTCTGCTGCCGGACAATATCAAGCGTAATCTGCTGGCCAATGGCAGCTTCGACGTGGCAGATGGCGCTCTCTATGGGGTCAACATTCCGCAGATGGTAAGGAGTGCCGAAGCCAAACTTAAGGGTGGTACAGAGGCCGCTCCGGAGGAGCGCAAGACGGACTTTTCCAAGCTCAGTGGCAGCTTGAATATCAAGGATGGGGTGGCAAACAATCCGGATCTCAGTATGTTGTCGCCTCTGGTTCGACTGAGTGGTTCAGGGAATGCCAAGTTGGTTGAACAGGAAATCGATTATCGCCTGATGACACGCCTGGTGGCGACCCTGGAAGGACAGGGGGGGGACAGTGCGTTGAGCGGTGTCGATATTCCTCTCGCCATCACAGGCAGTTTCCAGGATCCCAAGTTTGCCCTCGATACCCAGGCACTGTTTGATGCCAAGCTAAAACAGGAAGCGGACAAGGCCAAAGACAAGCTGAAGGATAAACTCAAGGATTCATTGCTGAAAAAACTGGGGGGTAACTGATGCGCAGCCTTGCAGTTCTGATGGCATTGCTTTGTGGTTGTCAACAAGGCCATGACACTGCCAAAACCGCGGAAACCGTCGCACCTGAGGCCAGGCAACCACCGGCGCGCATGGCGCCACCAAGAGCCGAGGCCGAGGTGGCACCTTTGGCCAGGGAGGTCACCATGAACAACAGCCAGTTGCATCCCATCAAGTTGCCAAAGCAGGGCAGTATCAAGGTGAAGGGCTTGCTTGAGGCCGAACTGGTTATCCACGGCCTGGAGGAAAAGGGCTTGAAGGTAACCCTGGAAGTGAGCAACCCCAACCAATACGGGGTGCCGCTGAGGTTTAATTCGGGCATGACCGCCGATCTTTGGCTGTTGGCGGCGGACGGCAGACGGCTGTGGGCCTGGTCAAATGACATGATGTTCACCCAGGCGCTCCGGGATCTGGTGATGGCTGCCGGTGCCAGCTATCGATTGACCTTTATGGTTCCCAGGAAAGAACTCAACAAGGGTGGGACCATGTTGAAGGCCGTATTTGCCGGCAAACCCACGGAAAGCCGACTGGAAGCCTTGCCGGAAATCCTGTTGCCGCTGTAAGCCGGATGGCTTGGAAATAAAAAGGGCAGCCTCGGCTGCCCTTTTTCAATTACGTTGTTTCATTTCACCGTTCAGACCATAACTCAAGCCATAACTTAAGCTATAACACAGGCCATAACACAGGGCTTAACTGCTGACCTCAATCACATCCACATAGAGCTTCAGCATTTGCCCAGGTTTAAGGTATTTGTCCTCGCCAAGGCCGTTCCAGCTGATGAGATCGGCCACCTTGACCTTGAATTTTTTGGCGATACGGGCCAGAGAATCACCGCTGCGCACCTTATAGTTGACCGTGCGCAACCTGTCTGCCGCAGTGTTGCTCTGCTGCCACAGCACCAGGGTCTGGCCCGGTCTGACCGTGCCCTTGGCATCCAGACGATTCCACTTGATCAGTTGCTTGACGCTGGTCTTATGCTGCTTGGCTATCAGCCACAGGGAATCCCCATTTCTGACCTTGTATTCCAACCTGACCTTGCCTTTGGGCTTGCTTGCAAGCTGTGGCAAGGGCTGGGTTTCGGCCCGGGCCGAGGCGGGCACCATCAGGTGTTTACCGGCGCGGATCTGATTGCTTTCCAACTGGTTCAGCGACTTGATAACCGCCGCCGTGGTGTGAAACCTGTCAGCTATGGTGCTCAGGCTGTCACCGGGTTTGATTTTATACCTGAGCCAACTGATGCGCTCGTCTGCCGGAATCGCGGCCAATGCTCCGGCGACTTCGTCGGCCCTGTCCACCGGCAGAACCAGCTTGTGGGGGCCCTTGGGCGGCGTGGCCCAGCGATTGAAACCTGGGTTAAGGGCCTGCAATTCGCCAAGACTCATGTCGGCGGCTTCTGCCACCAGAGCCAAATCAATTTGGCTGCCGACATCAACAACCTTGATGGTCGCCTCGTTGGCGATGGGCGCCAGGGAAATACCATAATCGTCACTGTGACGGATAACGTCGGCCAGGGCCAACAGCTGAGGAACGTAACGCTCGGTTTCGGTTGGCAAGCTCAGAGACCAGAAGTCGGTTGCCAAACCTTTCTTTTTATTACGCTGCACCGCGCTCAGTACCCGGCCTTCGCCCGTGTTGTAGGCGGCAATGGCATAAAGCCAGTTGTTGCCGGTTTTGCGATACAGGTATTCCATCATGTCCAGTGCCGCCAGTGTGGCTGCGGGCACGTCACGACGACCGTCATACCACCAGTTCATCTTGAGCCCGAAGTAGCGGGCCATGGGAGTGGTAAATTGCCACAGTCCCGAGGCGGCGCCATGGGAATAGGCCATGGGATCGAATGCGCTCTCAACGATCGGCAAGAGTGCCAGTTCCAGCGGCAGACCGCGTTTGTCGAGTTCTTCAACGATGAAATGCAGATAGGGTTCGGCGCGGGCCGAGACCTGCTCCAAATGCTTGGGATGCTTGCGATACCAATTGCGGTAGTCATTGACCCGTTTGATGTCGGGAACCGGCAGGGCCATGCCGTCCCTGAGTCTTTGCCACACATCGGAAGCGGCCACAGGAAAGCGGATTTCTTCCGGTTGGATCTCAACCTTGGCAGTTGATCCCTGTAGCTGAATGTCTTCTTCGGTATCGCGGGCGTCGTTTTTGCCCGACAAATCAAGTGATTGGCAACCGCCGAGCAGGAACAGACTTCCTGCCAATAGATAACAAGATACTCGCATTGAAAATGGCAACCCTCATTTATGGCGACAAAATTGTCACCGGCCCTCCTTATGGAAAGCTTTGTTTATTGTTTGTTCAGAAGGCGGCTATTCTAAATCAGTTTTCAGAAGATGTCTTTCCATTGGCGCAAAAGTGCCAGGGTGTGCACATCATCCTTGGGCTTTATACCGCTGTGGTGGGCGACGGCAGCACGAATGCTGTCTGTGCCGGTGCGCAGAAAGGGATTTATCGCAAGCTCCCTTGCCAGCGAGCTTGGCAGTGAAGGCAGTCCTTCGGAGCGTTGCTGTTTTACCCAGTCGGCGTAGTCGGCGAGTGCGGTATTTTGGGGCTCTGCTGTCAGGGCAAATTTGAGATTGGCCTCTGTGTATTCGTGGGTACAAAACACCCGGGTATCGCCTGGCAGGGCCTCGAGCTTGGCAAGGGATTCATGGAGCTGTGCCGCTGTGCCTTCAAAAAGCCGGCCGCAACCGGCGCTGAACAGGGTATCGCCACAGAAAAGTGCATCGCCTATCAGAAAGGCAATGTGGTCAAGAGTGTGGCCGGGAACCTCCAGTACCTTTATTGCTGTAGCTGTGTCGCCCTCGGAAATCGATCCTAAATGAAGCGAGTCACCTTCGCTGACCCTTTCACTGACGTTTGCGATGGCGGGATTTCGGGGCCCGATCACCCGAATTTTGTGGCCGCCCTGAGTGTTGGAGGCATAGTCCAGCAAGGCTTCAATGCCGCCGGTATGATCCCAGTGATGGTGGGTAACCAGTATGCCTTCCAGTGTCAGTCCCCTGGCTGCCAGTTCGGTAATGACAGGTGCAGCATCCCCCGGATCGACCACCCAGGCGATTGAGCTGCCGGCGCGATTTAACAGCCAGATATAGTTATCCTTGAATGCGGGAATAGGGTAGACCTGCAACATAGGGGCGTCCTGTTTTTTCTGCTTCTGACTGTCAGTGTACCCAGCGCAGACTGCGCAGCCAAGCGTATGTTATCTGTAGATTTGTGATTAGACGGGGTTAGCGAAGCCGTCCCTATGGGGTATGCTTGAGACTAACAGGAACCACAGGGACAGAATTCATGTCGCTCAGCCCGGCGCATTGGCAACAACTTCCGGCACAACCCATGCTGCAACAGGCGGTCGAGCGCGCCCTGTCTGCCTGGTGGCCCAGGGTGTTCGGCTACCATTTGCTGAAACTCGGCCCCCTGAGCAGTCATCTCGACAGTCGAGCCTGCACCATAGCACACCAGATCCGTATCCATCCCGGCGACAATGCCGGCCTGGTGGCAGACTATGGCCAATTGCCGTTGAAAAATGCCTGTATCGATGCGGTGCTGATGAACATGCTGCTGGAGTTCGAGGCCAATCCCTATCAAATCCTGCGTGAAACCGACCGGGTGCTGATCAGCGGTGGCTATCTGTTTATCATAGGGTTCAACCCCTTGAGCACGGCGTTTATGGGTAAGCTCCTGCCGCGGTATCGGGAGCAATTGCCCTGGTGTGGCCATTTCTTTTTGCCGTCGCGGATCCGCGATTGGCTGGGGCTGCTGGGCTATCAGGTGTTGGCCGATGAACGCTTTTTCTACCACCCCCTAATCGGCAGCCCCGACAGGTTTGGATTCTGGCAGGAATCCCTGGAGGCCTGGCTGCCGGGCGCAGGCAGTCTGTACATGCTGGTGGCGCGCAAATTGGATTCGCCGCTGACACCCATAATGGAAAAACGCCGGGTGCGGCAACCCAAATGGTCCACCGCCACCACGGCGGGGCGTGCCGGCAGGGTTCAGGAGCCATGAGAGTTACCCTCAAGCAGCTCAGTGTCTTTGAAGCCATAGCCACCTCGGGTCAGGTGGCCAAGGCCGCCGAACGTCTGGGCTTGTCCGGGCCTGCGGCGTCTATGGCCTTGGGGGAGCTTGAAAAACAACTCAATACCCGCCTGTTCGAGCGGGTCGGCAATAGGCTGCGGCTCAATGCCCAGGGCAGCCAGCTGCTGCCGCTGGCGAGCGATCTGTTGGCGCGGGCCGAACAATTGGAGCAGGTTTTTTGCGGCAGCCATGCCATTCAGGGTGAACTCAAGGTCAGTGCCAGCACCACCATTGGCAATTACCTGCTGGCACGGGCGGCGGTGGCATTTGGTCAGCAACACACGGATGCCATGGTAGATGTGGCCATTCACAACACCAGCCAGGTAATTACTGAGGTGGCGGAGTTCCAGGCCGAACTGGGGTTTATCGAGGGGCACTGCGTTGACAGGCGCCTTAATGTCAGCCCCTGGCTCAGTGACAATCTCAAGGTGTTTTGTCATCCGGCCCATCCGCTGGCGGGTAAAACCGTCAGCGCAGCGGAAGTGGCCCAAATGCCCTGGGTGCTGCGGGAAGAGGGCTCGGGTACCCGGGAGTATTTCGTCAATGCGGCCCACAGTTTGGGGATCCATCCCCAGGCCCGTTATTGTTTCAGCACGGCAGATGCCATCAAGCTGGCGGTAAAGCAGGGGGCCGGCCTGGGAGTCTTGTCTGAATTGGCGCTGGAGCGGGAATTGCTGCGCCGGGAGCTGGCGCTGGTGGATATTGCCGAGCTGTCACTGTCGCGCCAGTTCTTCCTTATCAGTCACAGAGGCCGCAGCCGCACGGCACTGGCCCAGACCTTTGTGACTTTTTGCCAGAACTTCTTCAATATTCCTCAGGCACCGGGCTGATAGCCCGTATCCTGGGCCACTGGGTTGGCTTCGGCAGCCTGGCGTGCCAGGGTGTCGCAGCGCTCGTTTTCCTCGTGTCCTGCATGGCCCTTGACCCAGCGCCAATCGATATGGTGCCCCTGGCAGGCCTTGTCCAGTCGCTGCCAGAGATCGACATTTTTCACCGGGGTTTTGCTGGCTGTCACCCAACCCTTTTTCTTCCAGCCGTGGATCCATTGGGTAATGCCCTGACGCATATACTGACTGTCGCTGGTCAGTATCACCCGGCAGGGTTCCTTGAGGCTTTCCAGGGCAATAATGGGGCCCAGCAGCTCCATACGGTTATTGGTGGTAAGGGCAAAACCACCGGAAAGCTCCTTGAGGTGCTGTTTGTATTTCATCACTATTCCATATCCACCGGGACCGGGATTGCCAAGACAGGAGCCATCGGTGTAGATCTGGATCAGTTTCAGTTCAGTCATCAAGTTGATACCATAGTCAAAATGCACGGCGAGTATAACCTCAATTGCCCCCCAAAAGGCGAGTAAAATCCTATGAATATCATTTCTTCTGCCGAGCGGCAGATCATCCTGGATACCGAAACCACGGGTATGAACCAAGGGGCCGGAGCGGTTTATCTGGGACACAGGATCATCGAAATAGGCTGCGTCGAGGTCATTAACCGTCGCCTCACCGGGCGCTATTTCCACCAGTACATCAATCCCGGTCAAGCCATTGACGAGGAAGCGATACAGGTTCACGGCATCACCAATGAAAGGGTGGCCAATGAACCCAGGTTTCACGAAATCGCCGGTGAATTTATCGAGTTTATCCGCGGCGCCGAACTGGTGGCACACAATGCCTCGTTCGACATGAGCTTTATCAACCACGAGTTCTCCATGCTCAGCCCCAAAGGGCCCGTGGTGACGGATATCTGCGAGGTGCTGGACTCGCTGGCCATAGCCAAGTTTTTGCATCCCGGGCAAAAGAATAACCTGGACGCCCTGTGTAAACGCTATGGCATAGATAACTCCCGCCGCGAATACCACGGCGCTTTGCTCGACGCCGAGATCCTGGCCGACGTTTACCTGATTATGACCGGCGGCCAGACCAAGTTTAATCTGGTGGAAGAGCAGGCCGGACAACAGGAAGGCGGCATAGTGCGTCTGCCACAAAATCGTCCCGCCCTTAAAGTGATCGCCGCATCGGCCGATGAACTGAGTAACCATGAACAACGACTTGATTTGGTGGCCAAATCAGGGAAATGCCTCTGGCGGGGATAAAGCCATAACATGACCTCACGACTCTTAAGCGTTTTGCTCTTTGCCCTGTGCTGCCTGACGGCCAGGGCCGATGTCGTGCCCAAGGAGCAGGCATCCGAGCTCAAGAACCGTTTTCGCATCGATCACATGGTGGATGAACTGACCCTGGTGGTGCAGCGGGAGTACGGCTCGGCACCTGTGATAGTCGTGCAGCCGGACGGCAGTAAATGGTATGCGAGCCGCCATCCGCAGGAGGTGAAGTGGGTGGATGGGATCACGGGTGACATTATCACCATACCCCAGCCCCAACCCGGTCCCTGGCAGCTGCTGGGCAGGGTCGTCAAAGGCTCCAGGATCCTCAAGGTCAGTAAGCTCAACATAGAAGTTGACCCTTTACCCCAACCCCTGTTCCAGGGGGAGCGCATCAAGGTGGTGGCCAAGTTGATGGGCGATGAGCAGCGATTGCGTATGCCCGGATTGGACTACCTGGTGGAATGGACCGCCCGATTTGTCAGCGATCATCAACCCGGCGATGAGAACTTTGCCGCCGGCACTGTCACCGTCGGCAGTTATAAGGATGATGGTGAGGCATTGGATGAGCGCCCGGACGATGGGGTATTCACCGGTGACATTAACCTCAATCAACCCTGGGGCCGTTATGAATTCCAGGTGCGGGCCCGTAACAATGTGTTTGAGCGTGAGCTCGAAATGCCCTTCGTGCTGTCACCCATGCCGGTCAGCGCCAGAATGCTCGATCCCGAAGATCCCCAAAGCGGCCACTACCAGATGGAGCTGAATGTGGACGACACCCAACTGCGATTGGAAGATACCCATTTTGAATTCGAAATGGTGGGGCCGGCAGGGTTGCAATTGCCGGTCAGCATGCATGGCATGCCTGCTTCAAAGGCTGTATTGGATTTGCCCGTGGTCAGTCTGTTTGGCAGTTATCGCCTCAAGGGCCAGGTCTTTTCCACCAGTACCACAGGACGCGAACTGGTGATCAAGCTGCCGGAAATGTTTTTTAACCTGATTGAGCCTCCGGCCCCGCCCCCGAGTCCGGAAGAATTGGCCGCCCGGGCAGCTGCGGCCGCGGCACTGGCCGAGGAGCAGGCGAGGGCAGTTGCCATCAAGTGGATCATAGCTATCAATATTGTGCTGCTGGTGTTGGGTATAGTGGGCATCATTTTCTGGCGTAAACGTCAGGCCATGTTGATGGCGCTGGCTGCAGCTGAGGCCAAGTTACAGGAAGAAAAGGCAGCCAAGCAGACCAAGTCCAATACCGAACTGCTGGATGAAATTGACCTGACCATGCCGGAAGACTGAGTGATTTAATTGGAATTTCACTGAGCTAAGAGACACTCTTGGGCGCTGGTTAAAAAATGACTGATTGATTCGGCCTTGAACAAAAAGCCGTTGACCTGAGTTGGCGCTCATTTGTAATATTGCCGCCATCGAGTGGAGCGGTAGTTCAGTTGGTTAGAATACCGGCCTGTCACGCCGGGGGTCGCGGGTTCGAGTCCCGTCCGCTCCGCCACTACATTAAACCTCACAATTGCTTGTGGGGTTTTTTGTTTTATCCCTCCTCAAAAATGCCTCCCATTTGCGGCTCAAATACCATTCCCACTATCCTTCTCTAATTGCTGGCATGTTCCGGACCATTGATATTCTTTTTTAGCTGCTACGCTGTTATTACCTGAGCGGCAGTAACTCGGAATGCATGGCGTTGCTGCTTACTGCCGTGAGAGCATACTGTCCTGAATGCTGATGTGAATGAGGCCTGGAGGTGTGGATGAAAAAACTGCTGCTGATTATTGTTTCCATCGTTCTTTACGGTTGTTTGGGTATGCCGCCAACGGTTACGCCGGTGACCGGATTCAATTTGAATCACTACTTGGGTAAATGGTATGAAATCGCCCGCTTGGATCACTCATTCGAGCGCGGTTTAAGCCGGGTTACCGCTGAGTACAGTATTAACAGTGACGGCGGCGTAAGGGTGCTCAATCGGGGCTTTTCGGATGTCAAAAAACAATGGCAGGAGGCTGAAGGCAAGGCTTACTTTGTGAATTCAAAGGACGAAGGATATTTGAAAGTGTCATTCTTTGGTCCGTTTTATGGTTCCTACGTGATTTTTGGACTGGATCATGACAACTATGATTACGCCTTTGTATCCGGGCCGAACACAGATTATTTATGGCTTTTAGCCAGAACCCCCACTGTTGATGCCGACGTCATTAAAAGATTTACAGAGATGTCGGCGCAACGCGGTTTTGACACCAGCCGTTTGATATTCGTTGAGCATACTCCATCCCAATGACGGAACGATACCGGCGTATTTGCGCAGGTCTTGCCGCCGATCTTATCTATCGCCTTGCTCTACATGGTATTTTATGTTGCTGTCATATGATTGGCGGCTGATTGTCGTCACCGACAACGCTTGTTTTTAAGCACATTTGCTTTCGTTACGAGCGCAGGGGGTGTTAAGAGAGCTGGCGTCGTTAAAAGTGCAGGAGTCGTTATGATTGTCAGGACGTTACGTGAGAGACACCATTGGTCGCAGGAGCTTATGTTGCTGTCATATGATTGGCGGCTGACTGTCGTCACCGACAACGCTTGTTTTTAAGCACATTTGCTCTCGTTACGAGCGCGGGGGGTGTTAAGAGAGCTGGCGTCGTTAAAAGTGCAGGAGTCGTTATGATTGTCAGGACGTTACGTGAGAGACACCATTGGTCGCAGGAGCAATTGGCGCAACTGTCAGGGTTAAGCTTACGTACCATACAGCGGGTTGAAGCCGGTAATAAGGCCAGCTTGGAAACGCTCAAGGCCCTTGCCTCTGTACTCGAAATCGATATATCGACGTTAACGGAGGAAGTGACTGTGATTGATAAAGACGCGGATTATTGGAAAGCAGAACCAATCTATATTCGATGGCTGCTTTGGGGAGTGAATAAGCGTCCCAAAGAAATGGCGTACATTGAATATTTGCTGTTTGCTTATATCAGCGCCAAAGTGGTTGCCTACATGGACAGTAAGGGCTATTGGTAAGCCTAATTCGTCTGGCTCAGTTTAGATGATAAGCGCTACACTGGGCCGTTGATTTATATTGACGCCGCTGTTGAGTATAACAACGGGCAGTAAGAACCGTTTGTTAAGAAAGTTAAGAAAGTTAAGAAAGTAAAAAAGGAAAATTATGTACCAGGGAAGTTGTCTTTGTGGTGAGGTGACCCTGACGCTGTCAGGGCCCATTGATGCCATTATTCATTGTCATTGTTCAAAGTGCCGAAAAAACAGCGGCACCGCCTACGCCACCAACGGTTTTATCCGGACCCAAGATCTGCTCATTACCACCGGGCTGGACGCCATAGGCTTTTTTGAAACCTCACCCGGAAAGCGGCGCCACTTTTGTAAACTGTGCGCCTCACCCATCTACAGCAGTAATGCCTTGGCGCCGGATAAACTCAGATTACGGCTGGGAATTTTGGACTCGGACATAGTCGAAAGGCCGCTATCCCATAACTTTGTCTCGTCAAAGGCAAACTGGGACGATTTGGACGCTGAGCTGCCCAGATATGACGCCCACGAACCTGGGCGTTAATCAATCTCATGCTGGTGGGATGCCAACAAATTGAACCATAAAACATTCAAATATAAAAAATTGAAATAAAAAGAGTTTAAGTCAAATAATTGCAATCCGGCAGGAGCAGAGATGGATAAAGTTGTCATAGTCACAGGTGGTGGCCGTGGAATAGGTGCCGCCACCTGCAAATTGCTGGCCGGACAAGGTTATGCCGTGTGTGTGAATTACCGCGCGGATAAGACCAGTGCCGAACAGGTGGTGGCCGAGATACGCCGGGCTGGGGGCAGGGCATTTGCGTTTCAGGCGGACGTGTCGCTGGAAGCTGAAGTGGAGGCCTTGTTTGATGCCACGCTTAAGACCTATGGCAGCGTCACTCATCTGGTGAATAACGCCGGAGTGCTGTTCACCCAGATGCCTCTGGTGGAGATGAGTCTTGAGCGTTTTAACAAGGTGATGGCGGCCAATGTTGGCAGCTGTTTTTTGTGCTCAAGGGCCTTCCTCAGAAGAGTGCAGGGGCCGGGAGCCATAGTGAACGTGTCTTCGGCGGCGGCGCGCACCGGCTCGCCCTTTGAATACGTGGACTATGCGGCATCCAAGGGGGCCATGGATACCCTCACCAAGGGGCTGGCGCTGGAGGTGGCGGGCCAGGGCATTCGGGTCAACGCCGTCAGGCCGGGTTTTATCCATACCGATATGCATGCCGACGGCGGCGAGCCCGGACGGGTGGAGCGGCTGGCGGCGCAGATTCCGCTCAAACGCGGTGGCCAGCCACTGGAGGTGGCCAATGCCATACTCTGGCTGCTGTCGGACGAGGCATCCTATGTGACCGGATCTTTTATCGATTTGGCAGGTGGCAGATAAGGGCCTGAAATAATGGCCAAAGGCATCAAACCGATGCAGTTATGTGAGATAGCCGGCTTAAATGTCAGAGCGAATGAGCTCAAGGGAGACAAACCATGCAAGTGACCCGCAAACAGCTGTCGGATGCCGTTGAGGCGCAGATTATTTCCGCCGGGCAGGCCGATGCCCTTTATGCCTTCCTTAGTGCAAGGTCACAGGACGCGCCCAGGTTTTCCTTCACCCATGTGCTTTATTACCTCGGGGGCATGATAGCCATAGGCGCCATGACCCTGTTTATGAATCTGGGTTGGGAAAACTTCGGCGGCGCCGGCATAGTGCTGATTTCAATTCTGTATGCGGCGATGGGATTAACCATCACCCACCAGCTTGCCGCCCGCAGCCTCAATATTCCCGCCGGTATTTGCGCGGTATTTGTGGTGTGCCTGACGCCGCTCGCCATTTACGGCCTGCAGCAATGGCTTGGTGTCTGGCCAGATGACAGTGTGTATCGTGATTATCACAGGTATATCCGTTGGCACTGGTTGTATATGGAGCTCGGCACCTTGGCTGTGGGCACCCTGGTGGCTTGGCGCTACAAATACCCCTTCCTTATCATGCCTATAGCGGCGACGCTCTGGTATATGACCATGGATATCAGTGCCATGATTTCCGGCGGCGATTTTGATTGGGAATTGCGGTCTCTGGTGTCCATGTACAGCGGCCTGCTGATGATAGCCCTGGCCTTTTGGGTCGATATCAGGGCCAGACACAAGGCCGATTATGCCTTCTGGATTTATATCTTCGGGGTTATCGCCTTCTGGGGCGGACTCTCGATGCAGGACTCAGACAGTGAGTTATCCAAGTTTCTGTATTTCTCAATCAATCTGCTGATGATTGGCATCGGTGTTATTTTGGTTCGGCGGGTATTTGTGGTCTTCGGTGCATTGGGCGCCTGCGGCTATCTGGGCTATTTGGCCTCCGATATCTTCAAGGACAGCTGGCTATTCCCGGTGGCGCTGACGGCCATAGGACTCGGGGTGATATATCTGGGGATCCTGTGGCAGAAGCATGAAAAGAGCCTCACCCACAGAGCCAGGCAGTGGCTGCCCGAATCCTTGCGGGAGTTATTGGAAGCCAGAAGCCTGTGACTTTTGGCTGGGCAGCATGGCTCAGCAACATGGCTCAGATGCAATTGGCCGGCGAAATTGTTGAAGGATTGCCCGGACACTGCGCCTTAAATCGATTGGCTTAAACAGGACAGGATAAGCGTATGACCTCAATGACTTTTGAATTCAGGGATGCACCACCGGCAGTCGCCGAGTTTGCGGCACTGCGCACCCTGGTGGGTTGGAACAATCCCACTGCCGACCTGTTGGCCGCCAGCATAGAGAATTCGCGATATTGGGTATCGGTTTTCAGTGAACGGCAGTTGGTGGGAACTGGGAGGGTTATAGGGGACGGCGCCATGTATTTCTATATTCAGGACCTCATTGTGCATCCCGCGTATCAGGGGCAGGGCTTGGGCAAGCAGATGATGGACAGGATAGAAGCCTATTTGGCGTCGGTGTGCCGAAGCGGTGCCACCGTAGGGTTGCTGGCCGCCAGAGGCAAGGAAGGTTTTTACGATAGCTTCGGTTATGCCAGGCGCGATGGCGAGTCGCTTGGTTTGGGTATGTGCCGTTTTGTTTAACCTGTTAATGCCGAAAGGCTGTCGAGCCTCAAGTTGGAGTAATGCATGTATCGAAAAATCGGTGACACGGAAATCAACCCCCTGCACAGGGCCAGCTGCCATTGCGGCGCGGTTGAGTTGGAATTGACCTTGCCCTTTGGCGTGGAAAATCCGCGCCGCTGCGACTGCTCCATTTGCCGCCGAAAGGGCGCCATAGTGGCGTCGGTTAAGCTGGACGGCATCAGGATTATCAAGGGCGCCGAGGTGCTCAAGCTGTACCAGTTCAACACCATGACTGCCAAGCATTATTTTTGCTCCATCTGCGGCGTCTATACCCATCATCAACGCCGCTCCAACCCTGAGGAATATGGCTATAATCTCGGCTGCCTGGAGGGAGTAAACCCATTTGACCTCGGTGACGTCGTGACCAATGACGGGATCAATCACCCGGCGGACAGAAGCTTATGATCAAAATGCGATGGGCTTATGCGATAGCGTCTTGGCTCTCAGCCGATTATGCATAGGATTGAGAGAGGAAGAGTTAAAGCAATGGGGCACAGAGAGATTTCGGTGGTGAAATATGACCCTGCCTGGCCCCGATTATTTGAACAGGAGAAAGTGGCTCTTCAGCAGGCACTTGGTACCAATGCCCTGGAGATCCACCATATGGGCAGTACCTCGGTCGAGGGGCTCGCCGCCAAACCCATATTGGATATTCTGATAGCCGTTCATTCTCTGGCTGAGGTTGACGGCTGCGAGCACGCCATGACGGCCCTGGGCTATGAGGCCAAGGGTGAGAACGGCATCCCCGGGCGGCGCTACTTCAGAAAGGGCGGTGCCAGACGGACCCATCATATCCACGTATTTCGGGCAGGCGATGCGCAAGTGCTGCGCCATCTGGCCTTTCGGGACTATCTGAGGGCACATCCTGATGTGGTGCAGGCCTATGCCGGTTTGAAAATGGCACTCGCCGCCGAGCACTGGCACGACGCCAAGTCCTATCAGGCAGGAAAAGATGCTTTCATAGGTCAACACGAGACCTTGGCGCTGGCTTGGTATACCCGCCGCTAACGAAACCGCCTGGTCCCGGAAAAAGCGAAAATTGTCATCAGCTTCTGCTATCTTGACCGCTGAAGGCTTTTTCAGGGAGAGACCCCATGGTCGAACGTATTACCGCCATGTTGGCACTGATAGGGGTACTGTCACTGCTGTGCCAGTGGCTGGGATGGAAGCTCAGGGTGCCGGCGATCTTGCCTTTGCTGCTGTGCGGTTTGCTGCTCGGGCCCGGTGTGGGACTGCTCGATCCCGATGCCCTGTTCGGTTATCTGCTGTTTCCAATAATTTCCCTTGGGGTTGCCGTCATACTGTTCGAGGGGGCGCTGACACTCAATTTCAACGAAATCAAAGACTATGGCCGGATGGTGACCCACTTGGTCACTTTGGGCATGCTGATCACCTGGGGCTGTATCAGCTTGGCTACCCGCATTTTTCTTGAGTTTGACTGGTCGCTGGCGCTCTTGTTTGGCGCCCTGGTGGTGGTCACAGGCCCAACCGTGATAGTCCCCATGCTGCGCAGCGTCCGGCCCCATTCCCAGCTGGCCGGGATCCTGCGGTGGGAAGGGATAGTCATAGATCCCATTGGCGCCATGTTGGCGGTGCTGGTATTTGAATTTATCAGTGTCAGCAACAATCAAACCACACATTTGCTCACCGCTCTGGGATCCATGCTGGGGCTGGGGATTGGGCTCGGTGTCCTGTCGGGCTATGGCATTGGATGGGTGCTGCGGCGGGATCTCTTGCCCCATTACCTGAAAAATACCGCGGTATTGACTGTGATGCTCGGCACCTTTGTCGGCTCCAACCTGCTGCAGGAAGAGTCCGGCCTGCTGACCGTCACCGTTATGGGGATTTGGCTGGCCAATATGCGCGGGGTGGACATTGAATCCATTCTGGAGTTCAAGGAAACCCTGACAGTGCTGCTGATCTCGGCGCTGTTTATTTTGCTGGCGGCACGGCTGGATTCCAATGCCATGCTGGATCTGGGCTGGGGCGGCTTGGCCGTGTTGTTGGTGGCCATGTTGATAGCCAGACCGCTGTGCGTGTGGGTGTCCGGCATAGGCACCTCACTGGGGGCGAGGGAGAAGTGGTTTCTTAGCTGGGTGGCGCCACGGGGGATAGTGGCCGCGGCCGTATCTTCCCTGTTCGCCATCAAACTGGAGGCCAGGCAGGTGCCGGGGGCCGACAATCTGGTGCCCCTGGTGTTCCTTATCATCATAGGTACAGTGGTTATTCAGAGTTTAACCGCCGGGCGCTGGGCGCGGATGCTGAATGTCAGGGCGGGTTCTGCTCAGGGGCTACTTATCTTTGGAGCCTCCTCTTTTGCCCGGGATCTGGCCAAGCTGCTGTTGGCGCGCAATATCCGTGTGGTGCTGAGCGACACCAACTGGAACAACATCCGCCTGGCAAGGATGGACAATATCCCTGTGTATTTCGGCAATCCCGCCTCTGAGCATGCCGAAACCTATCTCGATCTGACCGGCATAGGCAGGGTATTGGTGATGTCGCCCTACAAGCAGCTTAACCCCTTGGTCAGCTTTCATTTTCAGGACTATTACGGCCGTAACAAGGTGTTTGGCCTGAATAATATGGAACCCGGCAGTGCCCGTCATCAAGCCTCCGAGGCTTATATGAAGCGCCTGTGCCTGTTCGGTGAGGGGGTTTCTTACGCCAAAATGGCCAGCCTGATGGCCAAGGGCGCCATTATCAAGAGCACCAATTTGCGGGATAACTTTACCCTGAGCGATTTCAAACAGCGTTATGGCGATACAGTGCTGCCTTTGGTGTATCTCAAAAATGACAAACTCTTTGTCGTCACAGGCACGGAGCAGTTGCCGCAATCTGGCATAGAGCTGCTGAGTCTGATCCCACTGGAAGCTCAGCAGTGTGCCAAAGAGCAGCAGGAGAAACTGCAGCAGGAATTGGAGCGGACGCAGCAAACGGAGGTGGAGCAGGCAAGGGCGGAAGACAGGGAAGGACAGATGCCCGCCGGCTGAGTTCATTTGTTTGCTTTGGAGTGAGAGTGCCTGAATATAAAAGCGGCGCCCTGGGGCGCCGCTTTTTCTTCACTTCAACTTTTTACTTCAATCGGGCTTGGCTTGATTTGGGGTAGGGATCAAGCAGCCTGCTCCTGGCGTTTGCCTGGCAGGGTTTGGGCCATCAACTCTTCGGGCGCAAAGTCATCCACGTTGATGGACTTGAGGCGACCAATTTCGGCTTTTTCCAGCAGGGCGATTTCTGCATCGCTCAACACACCCAGAGCCTTGCCTTCGGCTGCAACCTTATCCAGCCACATGAAGGGCAGACGCTTGCCGGCGGCCTTGCAGACTTTCTCGTACAGCGGCTCGGCGGCCAGTATGTCCTTGAAGGTCTGTTCCTGAACACCGACAGGGTTATTGTCGCAGTTTTCCCAGAACTGACCTTGGCCAAGACGTTCACGGCTGGCGCAAGGGGTCTGCATTATCTTGGCGACCTTGTGATCCAGCACATCGCTTGGACGCTTCAGCGGACGGCCGAAGGGGAACAGCAGTACCCGCAGAACACCACCCAAACCGGCAGGGAAGTTGTCCAGCAGTTCATCCAGTGATGATTGCAGCTTGTGCAGCGCATCTTCCACGGCCCATTGCACCAGTGGCAGATCGTCGCTCTGACGGCCTTCATCCTGGTAACGCTTAAGGGTGGCAGAGGCCAGGTACAGCTGGCTTAGCAGATCGCCGAGACGGGCAGAAATACGCTCTTTACGCTTGAGGTTACCGCCCAGGGTCGCCATCGCCAGATCCGACAGCAGGGCCAGGTTGGCACTGAAGCGGTTCATGTGCTGATAGTAACGCTTGGTCTTGTCACCGTAGGGCGCGTTGGAGAAACGGCTGCCGGTCAGGCCCATCCACACGCTGCGCACCAGGTTGCTGATGGTAAAGCCGATGTGACCGAACAGGGCGGCGTCGAACTTGTTCAGGCCCTGACGCACGTCGGTATCAAAGGCGGATTCCATCTCGGCCAGTACATAAGGATGGCAACGGATGGCACCCTGACCATAGATGATCATTGAGCGGGTCAGGATGTTGGCACCTTCCACCGTGATGGCAATGGGAGCTGCCTGATAACCGCGGCCCAGATAGTTGTTGGGGCCAAGGCATACGCCCTTGCCGCCGTGGATATCCATGGCATCGATAACACACTTCTGCATGCGATCGGTCAGGTGGTACTTAACTATGGCGGAGATCACCGAAGGTTTTTCACCCAGATCGATACCCGTAGTGGTCAGGGCTGTTACCGCATCCATCAGGTAAGCGTTACCGCCGATACGGGCCATGGGCTCTTCAATGCCTTCCAGCTTGCCGATGGGCAGCTTGAACTGGCGACGAATGCGGGCATAGGCACCGGTTGCCAGGGCGGCAGTCTTGATGCCACCGGCGGAGTTGGAGGGCAGGGTAATGCCACGACCCACGGACAGACATTCAACCAGCATGCGCCAACCCTGGCCGGCCATCTTGGGACCACCAATGATAAAGCTTAAGGGTACGAATACGTCCTTGCCGAAGGTGGGGCCGTTTTGGAACATACAGTTCAGCGGGAAGTGGCGACGGCCGGTTTCCACGCCTTCCACGTCGGTGGGGATCAGGGCGCAGGTGATACCCAGCTCTTCCTCGCCGCCCAGCAGACGCTCGGGGTCACGCAGTTTAAAGGCCAGGCCCAGCACAGTGGCAATGGGGGCCAGGGTGATGTAGCGCTTGTTCCAGGTGAGTTTCATGCCGAGCACTTCTTCACCTTTCCACATGCCTTTGCAGACCACGCCGTAATCGGGGATGGAACCGGCATCGGAACCCGCTTCCGGGCTGGTCAGGGCAAAACAGGGCACTTCCTGACCCTTGGCCAGGCGTGGCAGGTAGTAATCCTGTTGCTCCTTGGTACCGTAGTGTTGCAGAAGCTCACCGGGGCCGAGGGAGTTGGGTACGCCCACGGTCGAGGCCAGCTCACTGGACACGCCGGCCAGCTTTTGCAGAACCCGGGATTGGGCATAGGCAGAGAATTCCAGGCCACCGAATTTCTTCTTGATGATCATGGCGAAGAAGCCGTTGTCCTTCAGGTATTGCCACACTTCGGGGGGCAAGTCCGCCAGCTGATGGGACACCTGATGCTCATTGACCATGCGGCACACAGTGTTGACCGGACCGTCGATAAAGGCCTGCTCTTCGGCGCTCAGACGGGCCACAGGGTAATTGTGGAGCTTTTTCCAGTTGGGGTTACCGGCGAACAGATCCGCTTCCCACCAGGTGGTACCGGCTTCAATGGCTTCCTTTTCGGTGGAAGACATTTCCGGCATGATGCCGCGGTACAGTTTAAGCAGGGGACGGGTAAACAGGCTTTGGCGAATGCTGCTGATATTCAGTGGCAGGGCGATGGCCAGGAAGATAATGCCGCCTGTGGTGCCAACCAAATCCAGGGTCCAGCCTGCGGTCATCATTATGGCTGCCGCGAAGGTGGCAGTCAGCAGGGATACCCGCAGGTAAGCGCAGGCACCCAAGACCGCGATAAACGCGATGATCCAGAGTAGGGTAATCACTGTAGTTCTCCTTGTAACGCGACCTGTGTCCACCACGGGTCTGCAAAAATTAACGCGCTTCTGATCACAATTATAGTCTGTGGTCAGACCTGTGTTGCAGTAAAATTAAACCCAAGCGCAAGGGAACACAAGTGATTTTCAAACAATTGTTTAAATTTTTTGGAGGGTCACGGCTTTCCGATAAACAAGCCCAGGGGTTACAATCAGTTAATTGCATTTTTGCTGACAGGGTTTTGGAAAAGATGTGTGAATTGCTGGCCATGAGCGCCAATGTGCCCACAGATATTGTTTTCAGCTTTACCGGCCTGGCCGAACGTGGCGGCGTGACCGGTCCCCATGTGGACGGTTGGGGTATTACTTTTTACGAGGGTAAGGGCAGTCGCACCTTTAAGGATGCCCATCCCTCCAGCCAGTCCCTTATTGCCAGACTGATCAAATCCTATCCCATCAAGAGCGAGGTAGTGATCAGCCACATTCGTCAGGCCAACCGCGGTGAGGTGGCATTGGAAAATACCCACCCCTTCAGCCGCGAGCTGTGGGGTCGCTATTGGACCTATGCCCATAACGGTCAGTTGAGTGATTATCTGCCACATTTTCCCGTCAGCCGCTTCCGACCCGTGGGCGATACCGACAGTGAGTTGGCGTTTTGCTGGTTGCTGGAGCAATTGGTCAAGCGCTTTGGCGATACCCCGCCCGAGGATATGCAGTCGGTGTTTCGTTATGCCGCGGCGTTGGCTGAGCAGATCCGCACCCTGGGTGTCTTTAATATGATCCTCACCGATGGCGAGCACCTGCTGTGTTTTTGCAGCAATAACCTGTGCCACATCACCCGCCGCGCCCCCTTTGGCAAGGCCAAGCTGATAGACACGGACGTGGTCATAGATTTTGACAAGGAAACCACCCCCAAAGACGTGGTGACCGTCATTGCCACCCGGCCGCTGACCGACAACGAGGCCTGGCAGCTGATGACACCGGGGCAGTGGAAGTTGTTTGCCAGGGGTGAGCTTTTGTGTGAGGGGCAGCCGGGCTAATGCCCGCTGCCTGCCAAAGATCAGGACGCGGGACTATTGGCCAGTTGGGGAGGCGTGTCGCTGAACTGGTGGCTCAGCAGTTGGATGTCCAGCTGTTTGTCGCCCTTTTCGAAGTGGGTCAGACGTACTGGCAGATAGGCCAGTGATGGGGCAAACCAGATAAAGGTCTGACGTTTTTTGCTTTTACGAATCACTTCCAGTTTGACCGTGTCATAGCTGCCACTGGCCAGGATCAATTGCTCCTTGCCCACCAGTTTGAACTCGTAATCGTCAATTTCATTGTCCTTAACCAGGCGATACAGCATGTGCTCCTTGCCGGCACTGAGATCCAATCTCAGCTGCAACTGCACCGTCATGGGATCGTACAGTTCGCCCTCGTAGGGCAGTTTGGCTTTTTCATCCTTATAACGGCTGTGTACCACACCTTGGTTCTTGAGAAAGGCGGCCTGCTCATTGAAAGTCGGTCCCGTACCTTCCCGCTGGTGCATAAAGCGCACCGGGGTCAGATTGTTGCCTTCCAGGGTAAATTCGCTGCGGATATGGCGCATGTCGCTCAGCACCAAGAGGCTCAGGCTGGAATCGAATTGGTACTGGTAGAAGTTGCCATCGGGCGGCGGCAGTATGTATCTGGCCTGACCCAGTTCGATGTCACCGTAAAATACCTTGTACTCGGCACTTTGGGGGGCCAGTGGGCTTTGGGCCCAGGCTGCTGGAAGTGCCAGGCTCAGCAGCGCGGTCAGCGCAAACACCAATGCACGCATAAAAGTACGTATATAAGTAGTACGCATAAAACTCCTTGAGTCAGAAAGGCATGGCCATGACCAGAGTCGCCAGATCCGGGCGCCACTCATACTCAGACAAGGCAATCTTGCCCCGGTTCACTGTCACCCCCTCGGCCCGCAGTAATTCCTGCTGCTCACGGAAACCCTCAGTGTCGAGTGGAAAGGAGATTTTGCCCTGGCTATTAATGACTCTATGCCATGGCAGCCCCAGTGCGCAAGGCGCCAGCTTGAGTGCCTTGGAAACGTGGCGGGCCCGGCCAGGCAGGCCGGCATAATCGGCGATCCGGCCATAACTGCAGACCTTGCCCTCGGGGATCATGGCCACTATTAACCAGATTTTTTCGTTCATACCCAGGGTGGGTAAAGAGGAGTCCATGGCTGTTCCCGTGCTGTTGTCCTGTGGCGGCAGTGTAGCGGCTGCCATCCCGGCTGCCTAGTCCTGCAAGGGGCTTGGCGTTTCATGTCTGCTTATCTATACTGTATATAAATACAGTGCTTGATTGATGGGAGCCGATATGGGAGAGCGACAGTCAGTGCATGCCTTGCCATCACTGTTGGCACGCCAGGATATCTGGGTTGGGCAAGAGATAGCGCCGCTGGTGCCCGGCCATGGCAGCGGCTTTGACAGCCTTGATGCCCTGTTGCCTGACCGCGGCTGGCCGCGGCAGGGGTTGTGCGAACTCATCTGTCCCCATCCCGGCCTCGGGGAACTGGCGTTGCTGTCGCCTCTGCTGGCCACGCTCAGCCGGCAAAGCGATGCCCTGATGCTGCTGGTGGCGCCGCCGCTGTTGCCCGTCCCCCAATACCTGTTGCAGCAGGGCATAGCCATGGAGCGGCTTTACTGGGTCGATAGCCTGGATCGCAAGGAGCAGCTGTGGGCCATGGAGCAGGCGCTGAGTAGTGGCGGCTGCCAGCTGGTGCTCGCCTGGCTGACGCACCTGAGTCTGAGTGAGGCAAGGCGTCTGCAACTGGCCAGTGAAAAAGGCCAGAGTCTCGGCATAGTCTGCCTGCCATCCCAGCAAGAGGCCCATCCGGTGCCGCTCAAGCTGGCGCTGGAGCCCGGCGAAGGGGCGCAGGTGCGGCTCCGTCTGCTCAAGCGCCGTGGCGGCGCTGGGGAGGTGTCACTGAACCTGGCGCTCCATGACAGGCTGCTGCCCGCCAATGCACCTGTGGGCCAATTGATCCGGGGACCCTGGGGCTGATGCTGTTTCTGGCGCTGTACCTGCCTCATTGGCAGCTGGACTTTCTGCGCTATCGCCACGGTCTGGACTCATCCCGGGCCATGGTGCTGTACGACCCCGCCAAAGCCCGCATTGTGAGTCGCTGTGATATCGCCCGCGCGGCCGGTATAGCGCCGGGTCAGAGCATGGCTACCGCAGCCCTGCTGGCCCCGGCGCTGGAGGCCTTTCCCGGGTCGGCGGCTCTGGCGCAGCAGGCGCGGGAATTTCTTTGTCGCCAGGCCTACAGTTTCAGTGCCCGGGTGGTGCCCCCGGGGCAGGAGGGCCTTTGCCCCGACAGCCTGCTGCTGGAAGTGGGGTCCATGGTGCAGATCTTCGGCGGTCTCCCGCCCTTGCTGTTGGCTTGTCGCCGCCGCTTCGAGACGCTGGGGTTCAGCGTGTCCCTGGCGCTGGGGCCCACGCCGCTGTCGGCCCAGTTGCTTGCCCGTTACTGCCCCTTGACTGCATACGGCTTTGGCAGTGGTGCTGACAGTGGCTCAGGCAGTGGCTCAGGCAGTGGCTCAGGCAGTGGCTCCGGCAGTGGTTCCAGAGGGGGCTGGTGGCCGCCGGAGTCCAAATACCTTACCGCCGCCGATGCCGCACAAGCGCCGCCAAACGATTTCGCAGCGCAGGCAAAAGCGCTGACAAGGGCGCTGGGATCCGTGCCGGTTGAGATGCTGCCGCTGGACGATGACAGCCTGGCGCGTCTTGCCGGCATGGGCATAGTGCAACTGCAAACGCTGCTGGCGTTGCCCGCCGCCGAGCTTGGGATCCGCTTCGGCCCCGGGCTGCCCGGGCTGCTGGCCAGGATCCGGGGCGATCTGCCCCAGCCCCTGGAGTATTACCGCTTGCCGGAGCATTACAGGCACAAGCAGGAGTTGCTGTTCGAAGCCTGTGAATTGCAGGGACTGGTGTTTGTGCTGGGGCGCATGTTTACCGAACTGGCCCTGTACCTGCGCCAGCGGCAGTTGGCGCTGCAACAGCTGACGCTGAGCCTGCATTACCGGGATCCGGACACCGCCCCTTTGCAACTGGAGCTGAGCTATCCCTTTGCCGAGTATCAGGCCGAGGCGCTGCTGAGTCTGTGCCGGCTGCAACTGGAACGCCACAGCCTGAGTCAGCCCGTGGTGGCCCTGACCCTGGCGGCCAGGCGCTTTGTTCCCAGACGCCAGTTGACCAAGAGCCAGGGGCTGATGGCCAAAGAGCAGCAGCAGGAGATCCTGCTGGCGCGGCTGGAGGCAAGGCTTGGGGCCCGGAGCCTGAAGCGCCTCAGTTTCCGGGATGCCCTGTTGCCGGAATCCGCCTGGCAGGCACACGCTGCCGGGGAACCCTGCAAGGGTGGCGGACTCAGTTCCAGACAAAGACTGGCCTGTCGCCCGGCCTGGCTCTTGCCTGCGCCGAGCCCCATTGCCGCCGACGACATAACATTGCTGCGGGGGCCCGAGCGTTTTCGCAGCCCCTGGTGGCAACAGCAACCACAACAGCGTGACTATTACCTGGCCCGCCATCGGGATGGTGGCCTGTGCTGGGTGTTTCGCAGCCGGATCGACGGCGATCTCGGCCTGTACCTGCACGGGTGGTTTTGATGTACGCCGAGCTGCATGCCATTTCCAACTACAGTTTCCAGCGCGGCGCCTCCCATCCTGCCGAGCTGGTGGCCGAGGCGGCGCGCCTGGGCTACCGCGCCCTGGCGCTGACCGACGAATGCTCTGTGGCCGGGGTGGTCAAGGCCCATGAGGCCGCCAAAGATGAGGCCGCCAAGGGGCTCGATATCAAACTCATCATTGGCGCCCACTTTCGCCTGCCCGAGGGCCTGCTGGTGCTGCTGGCCACCAGCCGCCTGGGCTATGGTCAGCTGTGCCGCCTGATAAGCCTTGCCCGGCGCCGGGCACCCAAGGGGGAATACCACATTGCCCTGACGGACTTTGTCGCCGATGGCGAGGCCCTGAGCCAATGCCTCTTGCTGTGGCGACCGCCCCGGGATTGCCTGCAGGCCGGGGAGGCCCTGCCGGCCACCTGGTTGGAAACGGCCGCAAGCCTGCAGGAGGTATTTGGCGAGCGGCTGTCGCTGCTGGCCGAGCACAGCCTGGCCGCCGCAGATAGCCTGGCATTGACGGCGCTCAAGACCCTGGCGGCCCGCAGCGGCATCGAGTGTGTGGCCGGCGGCGATGTGCGCATGCACTGCCTGGCACGCCAGCCCCTGCTGGATGTGCTGACCTGCATCCGTCACGGCACCAGTCTCGATCAGGCCCAGGGGCTGCTGAGTCAGAACGGTGAGCATTATCTCAAACCCTTATCCCTGCTGGCTCGGCGTTATCCCGCCCCCTGGCTGGCCCGCAGCCTGATGTTGGCCGATCTCTGTGACTTCAGTCTCGACGAGCTGAAGTATGAGTATCCCGGCGAGTTGGTGCCCCCCGGTATGAGTGCCGCAGCTTACCTGGCCCGGGAGGTGGCCCGCGGCGCCAGGCGCCGCTTTGGCCTCAAGGTGCCGGCGGCGGTGCGCAGCCAGTATCAACACGAGCTGACCCTTATCGCTGAGCTGGGGTATGAGTATTTTTTCCTGACCATTTACGATCTGGTGCGCTTTGCCAGGCGGCGCAGGATCCTGCACCAGGGCCGGGGCTCGGCGGCCAATTCCGTGGTTTGCTATTGCCTGGGGATCACCGAGGTGGATCCGACCCGGGTCAATATGTTGTTTGAGCGCTTTATCTCCCGCGAACGCCAGGAGCCGCCGGACATAGACGTGGACTTTGAACATGAGCGCCGCGAAGAAGTGATCCAGTACATTTATCGCAAGTACGGCCGCGAGCGGGCGGCCCTCGCCGCCAGCGTGATCAGCTACCGCTTCAAGAGTGCCATGGCCGATGTCGGCAAGGCCCTGGGGCTGGACCGGGAACTGCTGGCGCGGCTGGTGAAGGCGGTGGACAGGCGCGATCCCGCTAACCCCTGGCAACAGCAGCTGCAAGCCCAGTTGCCGGGGCAGGGGCCCGAGGCCCTGTTGCCGGGTTTGGTGTCCCAGCTGCTGGGCTTTCCCCGGCACCTGTCCCAGCATGTGGGCGGCTTTGTGATCTCCGCCGGTCCCCTGTGCGAGCTGGTGGCGGTGGAAAACGCCGCCATGGCGGACAGAACGGTGATCCAGTGGGACAAGGACGATCTCGAAAGCCTGGGATTGCTCAAGGTGGATGTGCTGGCGCTCGGCATGCTGACAGCCATAGGCAAGTGTTTTGCCTTGCTCAGGCGCCACGTTGGGCCCTTTGGTATGGGCAGCATAGTCCCGGAGCAGCCCGAGGTGTATGAGATGCTGAGCCGTGGTGACAGCATAGGGGTGTTTCAGGTGGAATCGCGGGCGCAGATGTCCATGCTGCCGCGGCTGCGGCCTGCCTGCTATTACGATCTGGTGATCCAGATAGCCATAGTCAGACCCGGGCCCATCCAGGGGGATATGGTGCATCCCTACCTGCGGCGGCGCAAGGGATTGGAGCCCGTGTCCTATCCCAGCGAGGCGGTGCGTGAGGTGCTGAGCCGCACCCTGGGGGTGCCGATATTTCAGGAGCAGGTGATCAAACTGGCCATGGTGGCGGCCGGTTTTTCCGGTGGTGAGGCGGATCAGCTGCGCCGTGCCATGGCCAGTTGGAAGCAGAGCGGCAAGCTGGAACTGTTCGAACACCAGCTGCTGAAGGGCATGCAGTCGCGGGGCTACAGCGAGGACTTTGCCCGGCAGATCTTCCGCCAAATACGCGGCTTTGGCGAATACGGTTTCCCCGAGTCCCATTCCGCCAGCTTCGCGCTGCTGGCCTATGTGTCTGCCTATCTCAAGCACCATTTTCCGGCGGCCTTTTGCTGCGCCTTGCTCAACAGCCACCCCATGGGCTTTTACAGCCCGTCGCAACTGCTGCAGGACGCACGGCGCCATGGGGTGACAGTGCTGGATGTGTGCATCAATCACAGCCAGTGGGATAACGATTTAACGCCGATTGCATCTGGTTTTGCCATCCGCCTCGGCTTTCGCATGGTCAAGGGCTTGAGCCGCCGAGCCATGGCAGCCGTGCTTGATAAGCGCCCTGCGGCCGGATTTGAGCAGTTGTCGCAGCTTGAACCCCTGCTTGGGCGCCGCGAGCTGGAGGCCCTGGCGGCAGCCGATGCCTTCAAGGCGCTGGCGGGGCACAGATACCAGGCCCGCTGGCAACTGGCTGCCCGCCAGGCGTCGTTGCCGCTGTTCGATGAGCCTTTGTCACGGGATACCCGGGTGCAGCTGCGGGCGCCCGATGAGGTGCACTGTTTACGGGCCGACTATGACAGCAAGGGTCTGAGCCTGGGACGCCACCCCATATTACTGCTGCGCGAGCGCAATCTGTTATCAAAATGTTTGACTGCAAAAGCGCTTGCAAACTGCCGTCACGGCCAGGTGGTGCGGGTGGCCGGTTTGGTGACCGGAAGGCAAAGGCCCGGCACTGCATCGGGAGTCACCTTTATTACCTTGGAGGATGAGACGGGCAATATTAATCTGGTGGTCTGGATGGGTACCGCCAGGGCCCAGAGAAAACCTTATTTGACATCAACAATTTTGAAGGTAGATGGGGTGGTGGAACACGCCGATGGGGTGACCCATGTGATTGCCGGGCGCCTGGAAGATATTTCCGCCCTGATGGCCGATTTGCTGGTAACATCCCGGGACTTTCATTAGCCGCAGGCGGGCCCCAATACCCTGGCTGCGACCATTCAACGGCTGATCCCATTCAATGACGGAGCCCTTTCAATAGCGGAGCCAAAGAGGAGCAAATGGAGATACTCTTGCTGACCCATGAGCGGGAGCTGGGGCGCAGCGACAACAGTGCGCAACTGGCGCTGCAGTTGTTTCCGCAGTTGTGTCGCCGCCTGCTGTGGCAGCGGCGTCAGCCCTTGGTGTTGCCAACGTCAGGCACCTATCTGCTGTATCCGGCCGACGCCGATGAACCCAGGATTGCAGCCGATGAATTGCGCGAGACGGATCAGGTGATCATTCTCGATGGCACCTGGCAGGAGGCCCACAAGATGCTGCGCCAGAGCCCCTGGCTGCAAGTGTTGCCACGGGTCAGCTTAAGCCAGCTGCCGCCGTCAAGATTCAGACTGAGGCGCAATCAAAGGGAAGATGGCCTCTGTACCGCCGAGTGCATCGCCGCCCTGTGGCAGGCCAGCGGTCGGCAGCAGCAAGCCCTGATCTTGATGGATCAGTTCGAACTGTGGCAGTTAAAGATGCAGGGCCAACCCAGTAAAGAGCCAGTAAAGAGCCAGTAAAGCGTAAAGCAGGGCGGTCAGACGGCGGTGGGCAGCACCGTCAGATAGATGCACAGGAAGTGGCTCAGGGCCCCCAGCAGCACAAACAGGTGCCAGATGGCGTGATTGAAGGGAATGCGTTTAACCGCATAGAAGATGACCCCCAGGCTGTAAAATAAGCCGCCACTGAGCAACAGCTGGAATCCCAGCGGGGAAAGCCCGGCAATCAGCTCATCCAGCACAGTCATGCACAGCCAGCCCATCGCCAGGTACAACAGCAGACTGATGGCCTTGAATCTGTGCAGAAACAGCACCTTGAATCCTATCCCTCCCAGGGCCAGCAACCAGATGGCCAGCAACACCCAGTCGGCGTTGGCCTTGGCCAGGCTTATCATCATCAGCGGGGTGTAGGTGCCGGCGATCAGCAGATAGATGGCGCAGTGATCCAACAATTTAAGTTTCTGTTTACGCGCGGGATCCTTAACCGAGTGATAAGCGGTGGAACAGGCAAACAGCAGCACCATGCTCAGACCATAGATAAACACACCCAGCAATTGGGCAGTGCTGAGCACGGACGAGCCCCGCAGCAGCATCAGCGCCGTGGCCGCAAGAGCGGCCAGTACCCCAAGGCCATGGCTCAGGCTATTGGCCAACTCTTCCCTGGGTGAATAGGCGGCCTGGGCCTTGGTTGGTGTCATGATGATCCTTATGGAATGTCTATGGGCTGGCGATGCCTTTGGGCTAACAAACCTGGCAGCAAAGTTACACAGTAAAAAAAGCCACACGGTAAAAATAGAGCAATGAATCTAACACCGACGGCGCCGCGGGGCAAGAATTAAGCTTACAAGTGTACGCTTAAATTTGGGCTGTGTCTTGTCTGAGGCAAATGGCTGGTTTTGCCATTGGTTGATAACTCGGACGAGTGCCTTGCACTTTCTATTCGGGATGCAGGACGGCTGCGCTATGGTTTCCCATTCGCTTCCCAAACAAACTGATTTTGTGGGTAAAAATGTGACCGCCCCATAGCGGCTGAACTTTTCTGCTTAAGTTGACTCGAACACCAGACTCAAGGAAAAAGGACAAGGAACCCCGAATAGCCTCACAGCTCCTGCTGACAGTTGGCCTTCAGTGCAATGCGTTTAAAGCAATTGGCTTTAAAGCCATTGGCTGTCAACGCAAGCAGTTCAATGCACGGCCTATGAATGTGTGGCTCAGCGCTGTGGCCTGGGGAAATTCGGGAAAGACGTTATTATGCGGACAAGCGTGTTTGGATTAATCAAGGACGACATAGAGGCAGAAATAGAGGCTGACACCGTCCTGCTGCCTGAGCATCTGCCAGCGGATCGGCTATCGCCCGGTTCAAACCGGCATATCGCCTTTGCAAGCGATGATGGACCAATCCTCAATCCCGCGGGCTTGAATGTCACTTTGCTGCCCATGGCTATTGGGGGCGATGAGCCAGAGCCCTTACATCCGGTGCCTTTACATCCAGAGCACGCATTGCCCGACTTGCAGCAAGAGGCTGAAGTGCAAGGGCCTGGGGAGGCAAAGCCGGCGCTAAAGATTTTTGGCAAAGGCCAATTGCTGGCCTTTTCCGCCTTGGCGCTGCTGCTGCACCTTGGCATTGTGGCTCTGCTGTCCACACTCAACTGGCAAATACCCCAATCCCTATCAAAGCAACAGCCAAAGCCCCCACCCCTGAAATCCTATTTGTATGTTGCGCCGCCTGCGCCAGTCATTGCTGAATTGCCGCCTGAACCTTCGGCGCCATTGCCGAACGAAGCACCAGTTGAACCCATTCAAGCCGATGCCAAGCCTGAGGTTGAGACTGAGCCCAAGCCCAATCCCAAGCCAAAGCTGGAGACTAAAAAGGCAGCCCAAATAGTGACTCAGGTAGAGGGGCTGGTGCAGGAGCAAGAGCCATTGCCGGAAGCGGAGCAGGACAAGCAAGCAGGGCAAGCGGCAGCGCAGAATCAATTTGCCCGAACGCCCGTGGATGCCCAGCCAAAGCTGGACTTTTCCACCTCCGCCAGTCGCTTCATTGCCAAACAAAATACCCAGGCGTTGACGGCATCGGGGCAGGAGTATGCAGACCGAAAGACCACTCCCGGCGGTATGTCCGAGATGTTGCCTGACATGGAGGTGCTGGAGGTGCCCAATGCCGATGACATTTATAAACCCAGTACCCTGGATCACAGACTCGATCCCAATCGCATTATCAAGAAAGGGGATACCTGCTATCGGATAGTGAAGGTGCCAACGCCGCTGAATCCCCATGCGGAAAATCCCGGCTTCCCCTTTAACTGTGGTGGAGACAAGGTAAAACAGGCCATCAAGGAAGGCATCAATCGCCATCTGGAGCGCATGGGGCGGAAAATAAACAGGTGAAACAATTAGATTGCAACATTCATATTGCATTAAATGATTTGTTTATTGCTATAAAATACAATGCGATAAAGGCTCTAAAAATTAGATTGGTTTATGATTTTTGGCGGCGCATAAACCCCCTTGTGTTTTAATTGCGCCCATGGTTATACTGCGGCCACTTGTCGGAGTGCCTTAGGGCTGAGACCGTTAATTCGGGATCCGTTGAACCTGATCGGGTTAAGACCTGCGAAGGAAACAAGCTGGGATCCCCCTGCAATGGGGGATCATTGGGATAAAGCCAACGGGCGCAATGGCCGTGGATTTTTCCCGACGCTGACTCAACTTCTCTCTGTTCCCCGACAAGCAAATTCATCTTTCAAAAGAGTGAGCTTGCTTATGTCAAACCGTCGTGAAACCCGTGCCGCCGCCCAGGCTTTTATTGAAAACCTCAAGCCGCTGGCCCATCCCAATTCAGAAAAAATCTACCTGCAGGGCTCCCGTGCCGATATCCGGGTTGGCATGCGGCAGATCCACCAGACTGATACCCGCATTGCCGCCGCAGATGGCAGCATTCGTTTGGAGCCCAACCCGGCAATCCGGGTTTATGATTGTGCCGGCGCCTACAGCGATCCGGCCGCCAACATCAATGTCCGTAGGGGACTGGCTGCACTGCGCAGCCCCTGGATCCTGGAACGGGATGATACCGAGGTCCTTGAAGGTGTCAGCTCCCAATTCACCCAGCAACGCCTTGCCGATGAGGGACTGGATCACCTGCGCTTCGATGCGCTGCTCAAACCGCGCCGCGCCAAGGCCGGCAAGAGGGTGACCCAGCTGCATTATGCCAGAGCGGGGATCATCACCCCCGAAATGGAATACATAGCCATTCGGGAAAACCTGGCCCGGGCCGCTGACACAAGCGGCGATGGGTGGGATGAACAACTCACGCGACGCAAACCCGGTGAAGCCTTCGGTGCTCTGGTGGGCCAGCCTATCACCCCTGAATTTGTCCGTGACGAAGTGGCCCGCGGCCGCGCCATCATCCCCGCCAATATCAACCACCCCGAGGCAGAGCCGATGATCATCGGCCGTAATTTCCTGGTGAAGGTCAATGCCAACATAGGCAACTCGGCGGTGACCTCATCCATCGAGGAAGAGGTGGAAAAACTGGTATGGGCCACCCGCTGGGGCGCAGATACTGTGATGGACTTGTCCACCGGTCGCTACATCCACGAGACCCGCGAATGGATAGTGCGCAACTCGCCGGTGCCGATAGGCACAGTGCCCATCTACCAGGCGCTGGAGAAGGTAAACGGCATAGCCGAGGATCTCAGCTGGGAAGTGTTCCGTGACACCCTGATTGAGCAGGCGGAGCAGGGGGTGGATTACTTTACCATTCACGCCGGTGTGCTGCTGCGTTACGTGCCCATGACGGCCAAGCGGGTGACAGGCATAGTGTCCCGCGGCGGCTCCATCATGGCCAAGTGGTGCCTGAGTCACCACAAGGAAAACTTCCTCTACACCCATTTCCGCGACATCTGTGAGCTTTGCGCCGCCTACGACGTCTCCCTGTCTCTCGGTGACGGAATGCGTCCCGGTTCAATCGCCGATGCCAATGACGAGGCCCAGTTTGCTGAGCTGGAAACCTTGGGGGAACTGGTGAAAATCGCCTGGGAATACGATGTGCAGACAATCATTGAAGGTCCCGGCCATATCCCCATGCAGCTCATCAAGGAGAACATGGACAAGCAGCTTGAGCACTGCGCCGAAGCGCCGTTTTATACCCTGGGTCCCCAGACCACAGACATAGCCCCGGGCTACGATCATTTCACCTCCGGCATAGGGGCGGCGATGATAGCCTGGTACGGTTGCGCCATGCTTTGCTACGTGACGCCGAAGGAACATCTCGGGTTACCGAACAAGGAAGACGTCAAACAGGGCCTAATCGCCTATAAGATTGCCGCCCACGCCGCGGATGTGGCCAAGGGCCATCCAAGCGCCCAGTTGCGGGACAATGCCCTGTCGAAGGCCCGATTTGAGTTCCGCTGGGAAGATCAGTACAACCTGGGGCTGGATCCCGACACGGCCCGTGCCTATCACGATGAATCTTTGCCCCAGGAGTCGGCCAAGGTGGCCCATTTCTGCTCCATGTGCGGTCCCAAGTTTTGTTCGATGAAGATCACCCAGGACGTGCGTGACTACGCCGCCGGCTTGGAAGCAGCCAAGACGGCTGGAACTGCATCACAGGCCATCGAAGTGCAGGCCATAGCTGTGCAGAGCAGCATTGCCCGGGACGGCATGGCGAAAATGTCCGGTGCCTTCCGTGATGCCGGTGGTGCCCTGTACAGCGAGCATCATGTGGATGGGGTGCTTGAGCCCATTTCAGGGGAATAGCATGGAAGCCAAAGCCAAATCCATTCCCGAGGCCTTTAAGAAACCGATAGTTTGGACCATAGCCGGTTCCGACAGCGGCGGTGGCGCCGGTATTCAGGCGGATCTGGCGACCATCAATGCCCTGGGTTGCCACTGCTGCACAATAATCACGGCGCTGACCGCCCAAAGTTCGGTGGCCGTGACCCTGGTGGAGCCGGTATCCGATGCCATGTTGCTGGCCCAGCTGGAAACCTTGCTTGCCGACATGCCGCCCGCTGCCATCAAGATTGGTCTGTTGGCAAATCAGGCCCAGCTCAACTTGCTAGCGGATTGGTTGGCTACCCATGTGCCCCAGGTAGCCTTGGTGCTCGACCCCGTGATGGTGGCCAGCTGCGGCGATACATTGCAACAGGGCAGTGGTCGGCTCGATTTCAGTCCCTTGTTCGAGCTTGCCACCATCATCACCCCCAATGTGGCCGAACTGGCGCAGATGACGGGCAAGGAAAAACTTCAAAATGAGGTCGATTGGCACCAGGCGGCCACAACGCTCAAGGCAAGGATCGGGGGCAGCCTGTTTGCCAAGGGTGGCGATCTTTCCCTTCATGGGCGATTGGCCACCGAGGCCGAAGATCTGATGTTGCTGGGCGAGCTCAATGACTGCTCGCCGCTGCACAGCAACATGGGCTTCAGGCTCACCAACCCAAGGGTACAGACCGATAACAATCACGGCAGCGGCTGCACCCTGGCGAGCGCGGCTGCGGCCTTTTTGGCCCAGGGCTATGTGGTGCCCGATGCCCTGGTGCTGGCCAAGGCCTATATCAACCACGCATTGGCGCTGGGTTACAGATCAGGCGCAGGCCCCGGGCCCTTGGGTCGTCCGGGTTGGCCTGAGTCCCTGGAAGATTTCCCGGCCATTTCGCCTTTGGCAATCGATGGAGCCCCCAAAGGGCAAACGGTAAACGAAGTGCCCTTTGCCACGCTTGAGGCCAATCTTGGGATCTATCCCGTGGTGGCCGATATTGAGCAGCTAAAAGTACTGTTGAAGGCGGGGGTGAAGACAATTCAGTTCAGGCTCAAACAGGCTGCCACCCCGGGGTCAGAGGCGGAGCTGGCCGTTATTCGAGCCATTGAGTTGGGACGTGAATATGGTGCGCAACTCTTTATCAACGATCACTGGCAGCTCGCCCTGGAGCACGGCGCCTTCGGGGTCCATTTGGGCCAGGAAGATTTGGCCGGGGCGCCCTTGGGCAGGCTTGCCGAGGCGGGGCTGGCCCTCGGCCTATCCAGCCACGGCTACTTCGAGGCCCTGCTGGCACTGGCTAATCAGCCGAGCTACCTGGCCCTTGGGCATATTTTTCCAACCCCCACCAAGACCATGCCCTCCAAACCCCAGGGCCTTGAACGGCTGAGGCGTTATGTGGCCACCTTTGCCCCAAGGCTGCCGACCGTGGCCATTGGCGGAATAGACAAGCATAACCTGGTGGATATCCGCGCCACCGGCGTCAACAGCGCCGCCGTGGTGCGGGCCATCTGTGCCCACGGTGCACCGGATGAAGCCCTTGCGGAGCTGACCGCTTTGTGGGAGGACGGCCATGGGACTTTCTGACCGGGATTTTATCCGCTATTCGCGGCAGATATTGCTGCCGGAATGCGGCGAGGCGGGGCAAGTGCGTCTGGGGCAAAGTCGCATCGCCATAGTGGGCTGTGGCGGTTTGGGCTGCTCTGTGGCCCATCAGTTGGCCGCCGCCGGAATTGGCCACATAAGCCTGTTTGATGGCGATACGGTTGAACTGTCCAACCTGCCGAGGCAGTTGGCCTATGACGACAGGGATCTGGGCCAAGGGAAAGCGCAGGTGCTGGCCGCCAGGCTCGCTCACCAGTACCCGGGGGGCACGCTCAGCGCCGCCGGTGCCATCACTGCGGAAAACGTCGATTCTGCACTTGCTGGTAATGATTTGGTGCTCGATTGCTGCGACAACTTTGCGACCCGCCACAGGGTTAACGCAAGTTGCCAGCGTTTGAATCTGCCCCTTATCAGCGCCGCCATCAGCGGCTTTGAAGGGCAACTGCTCCTTGTTACACCCGGTGAAGGACCCTGTTACCAGTGCCTGTATCCGGAAGATACCCAAAGCGCCGGCAATTGCGCCGCCCAGGGCGTGCTGGGGCCCGCAGTGGCTGTGATGGCCTCGATGCAGGCGCTGCTGGCGCTGCAGTTGTTGCTGGGGATGGACTACGCTGCCGGGCGTCTGCTGCGTTTCAATGGCCTAAGCCTCAGTTGGCATGAGGCCAGGCTGGAACCGGATCCCCTGTGTCCCATTTGCGCCTTAAGGCTTGGTACTTCTAAAACCCCAGACTCACAAGTTATCCCCCAAGGGAGAAAGAACCATGTTGACCATTCAGTTTAACGGCGAGTCGTTGCAGTTGCCTGCGGGACTCAGCCTGGATGCCTTTCTAGAGCATCAAGCAATCCGGCCCCAGCAGGTGGCCCTGGTGCTGAACGGTACTGTGGTGCCAAGGCATCGCTGGACGCACCTGCATCTTGCCGAGGCCGACCGCCTTGATTGCTTTGCCGCCGTGGCGGGAGGTTGAGATGCTGACCATTGCCAATCAGCAATTTTCATCAAGATTGTTTAGCGGTACCGGCAAATTTGCCTCTTCGGCGCTGATGCAACAGGCCATAGCCGCCAGCGGCACCGAGCTGGTGACCCTGGCGCTCAAGCGCATCGATCTCAGCCAGGGCCGCGATGACATTTTGCAGCCGCTGCTGGAGCGGGGCGTGAAATTGTTGCCCAACACCTCAGGTGCACGCAACGCCAAGGAAGCGATACTCGCAGCGAACCTGGCGCGGGAACTGCTGGGTACTCACTGGCTGAAACTGGAGATCCACCCGGATCCCCGATATCTGATGCCCGATCCCATGGAAACCTTCGAGGCGGCAAAGGAGCTGGTGTCCCAGGGCTTTGCGGTCTTGCCCTATGTCCACGCCGATCCTGTGCTGTGCCGACGCCTGGAGGAGATTGGCTGCGCCGCCGTCATGCCGCTGGCGAGCCCCATAGGCTCCAATCAGGGGCTGGAGAGCAGGGCGTTTTTAAAGATCATCATAGAGCAGGCCAACATTCCTGTGGTGGTGGATGCCGGCATAGGTTCGCCGTCCCAGGCCTGTGAGGCGATGGAGCTTGGCGCCGACGCCGTGCTGGTCAATACCGCCATTGCCTCCAGCGCCGATCCAGTGCGTATGGCGGCGGCCTTTGCACGGGCGGTGGAGTGTGGCCGTGAGGCCTATTTGGCGGGTCTAGGCGCCCGGGGCGTTCAGGCCAGCCACACCAGCCCCCTGACCGCATTTCTGGGAGTCGAATGATGCAACTCGCCAGCGGGATAGTGGTCGCTGAGACGCAGATCGGCAAAGTCCGATTGAATGAGTACCGCCCCGAGCAACCCGGGTTTTCCAGCCACTTTGATGCGCTTGATACGGACAGGCTGAGGCTTGGGATCTATTCGGCCACTGAGGCCGATGTGGAGCGGGCGCTCAGGCAGCCAGAGCGGCTTGAGAGCCTGATGGCGCTGCTGTCACCGGCCGCCGGGCCTTATCTGGAAACCATGGCACAGCTGAGTGTTGCCGCCACCCGCAAACGCTTTGGCGCCAACATTGGCCTGTATTTGCCGCTGTATTTGTCAAACCTCTGTGCCAACGAGTGCGATTACTGCGGCTTTACCATGGGCAACAGGATCAAACGCAAGACCCTCAATGATGAGGAATTAGCGCGGGAGATGGCCATTATCAAGGGCAGGGGCTTTGACTCTGTGCTGCTGGTGTCCGGCGAGCATGAGACCAAGGTCGGTATGGACTATTTCCGCCGAATTTTGCCCTCGGTCAAGCAGCAATTCTCACACCTGGCCATGGAGGTGCAACCGCTGGCGGAGGGCGAATACCGCGAGTTGGTGTCTCTGGGGCTTGATGCCGTGATGGTCTACCAGGAAACCTATCAGCGCCGCACCTATGCCGCCCACCACACCCGCGGTCGCAAGTCGGACTTTAACTGGCGCCTGGATACCCCGGACAGACTGGCCCGGGCCGGGGTCGATAAGATTGGTCTTGGCGTCTTGCTGGGGCTCGATGACTGGCGCCTGGATGCGCTGGTGATGGGCCATCATCTGCACTATCTGGAGCGGCGCCATTGGCGCAGCCGTTACAGTATTTCCCTGCCGAGACTCAGGCCCTGTGTCGGCGGTGTACCGCCCAAGGTGGAACTGAGCGATCGCGGCCTGGTGCAGCTCATCTGTGCCTTTCGCCTGTTCAGTGAGTCACTGGATATCAGCCTGTCGACCCGTGAAAGTCCTGAGCTCAGGGATAACTTGTTTTCCCTTGGCGTGACCCAGGTCAGCGCCGGCAGTGCCACCTCGCCGGGGGGCTATGCTGCGCCCCAATCACAGCTCGACCAGTTTGAGATAAGCGATGAACGGACCGTGGATCTGGTGGTGGCAGAGTTGCAGCTCAGGGGGCTTAATCCGGTATTCAAGGATTGGGAAAGAAGTTGGATAGCGGGATAAACCCACAGATGCGCTTATTTTGCTGGTCTTGATGGCGGTTCTGGTTAATAATTAACCCAGACTTTTTCCCGAACCACCCAGACTCTGCGAGGAGGTGCTGTATGCAGATCCCATCCGCGATCGCTTCCGGCATTAACGGTTTTAACAGTGCCCAAAACAGTCTGGCCCAGGCTACGGTCGACGTGGCCAGGCCCGAAGTACCTGCCGAACAGGCGGCGTTGCAATCGCCACCGGTGGACAAGACAGAGGCGCTGATCCAGGCCACCCAGGCCGTCACTCAGGCCGAAGCTTCCGCTGAAGTGATTGACAGGGCCGATGAGACCCTGGGAACCATAATCGATATCAGCGTGTAATTCCCATGGAACCATTGGCGCTGAACATCCCTGGCTCGGCGTCATTCGCCGCAACCCCCTTGCCGTCGACAACCGTGCGGCAAGGTGGAGCTGCAGCAACCCAATCAAACACCCCTGCGGTCATTCCCAAGCACATAAGCAAGCCTGCGCCAACCGCAGCGCCCACGGCAACCGTTTCCGAAAAAACCGTCACTCAGCAGACATTCGGAAAACCGCAAACCAATCAGTACAGCATGAATTTTGGTCCCCAATCGGCGGCGGCTATTCTCAGCCGCCAGGCAGCCAAAGAAGGGGACACAGATAACAGCGTTGCCGACAACGGAAACGCTGTTAAGCCTTTTGCCCCCGTTTTTGGCGGGCAGGGTAGCGGTGATGGTGCAGAACCTGCGGAAAGGGCGGTTGTCGATCCGTTTCAGCGATCAACACCGGCCCAGACATCACAATCAGAAGACGAAACGGCCGCTGTTTTTGCCGATGAAGCCGAAGCCGATCCTGTAAAGTCCGCTGCGGCGGCGAAGGAGCAAGCCAAACTTGCGCGAGAGCAGCAGGAAATTGAGCAACTTGAGGCCCGAGATGCTGAAGTCCGCACACACGAGCAGGCCCATGCCTCCGTGGGGGGCCAATTTGCCCGCAGTCCCAATCTGACCTTTGAGAAGGGGCCCGACGGCAAACGCTATGCCGTGGATGGCGAAGTGTCGATAGACATAGCCCCGGTGAACGGTAATCCCCAGGCCACCATCAACAAGATGCAGCAGGTGTATGCCGCCGCCATGGCGCCGGTCAATCCCTCTGCGGCGGATCTGCAGGTGGCCGCTGAGGCGCTGCGTAATATTGAAGTTGCCAAGCGTGAACTGAGGGATGCAAGGCTGGAAGCCGCGCCGGCACCGGAGCAATTGAAGCCGCTGTATGATGCCAAGAGCGACATTGAAGAACAGCCGGAATTGGAACCCGTCAAGCCGAGTCTCGGTGGTCGCAGCGTGGATGCCGAAGGTGAACTGGTATCGTCTGCACGGGACACCAATCCTGCCTCGGAACTCATCGATACCATAATGGCCAAAGTGGCCAATGAAAGGGGCCCTTTGTTTGAGGAGCGCAGTTCCGATAATGCCGCAGTAACAGCGGCCGCGAACAGCAGTATCAATCTCAGCCCGCCCAAAGCGATTTTGGCCTATCGCAATACCCAGCAAATGGGCCAGGGTAACCCGGCGCAGCCACTGCAGGGTGAACTTGGCACCTTGGTACGGGATGAAGATCTCTTTGGCCGGGCCTTCGGCCTGGATGAACGGGTGCCTTCAAGACAGGGATTGGGCGTTAGCGTCTGATTAGCCTGCACCGCTTAATCATTGGTTTCATCCCTTGTCTGTTCGGTCTCAACCGTTTCCTGCCCCTTGCCATGCCGCTCAAGGATCAATTGTTCCAACAGTCTGGCAGCCGGTCCCTGACGGTCACGATTGGGGATCACCAGAGACAAGGGAACCCGTCTGGCGCTGCTGCCCTGTAATTGCAATCGCACCAATTCGCCCATTTCCAATTCCTGTTCCACCAAATGCAGCGGCAACCAACAGAACCCCATGCCGCGCTTAAGGATGGCCAAGGCTTCGTGAAAGTTCGACAGGGTCCAGCGCTGCTCGGCCTTCAGCCAGCCAAGTTCCTTGGGGCTCTTGAGCGCCGTATCCTTGATAACCAATTGCAGGTGGCGGGCCAGCTCCTTGTCGTCCAGAGGGGCTGGCAAAGAGGCCAGCGGGTGCTGCGGAGAGCACAGCAGTATCATCTCTATTTCGCAAAGTGGCTCGGCCAGATAGCCCTTTGGCGGCTGACCACCGCATATGGCGATGTCGACCTTGTTCTCCTGGATAAGTTCGTGGGTGCCGGTGATCACCGAATCAAGCACAGTCACCCGGGTGCCACGGCAAAGGGGCAGAAAACGGGCTAGGGCACAGACCAGGTGCTCCATGGGGTAAATGAGTTCCCGGCCCACGGTCAGGCTGGGTTCCCAGCCCTGCTCAAGATTTCCTGCCAGCTGTTCCAGCTCTCCCACCATCTGGGTCAAATGGCGGGAGCGCCTGAGCAACACTTCCCCCTGTGGCGTCAGATGGGCCTTGCGGCCGCGCACTTCCAGAAGTTCGATACCAAGCTGGTGCTGCAGTTTGGCGACCGCATGGTTAAGGGAGGATTGGCTCTTGTTGAGTGCCTCGGCGGCCTGGGCATAGCCCCCGTGATCGACGACCGCCTGCAGAATACGCCATTGCTCCAGAGTGGATTTTGCTCGTGACATAGCATGTGCCTTGTGTGCAACTTCATTCGATTTTTTGCAAAGATCTGGCCAGATTCTGGCGTGATTCTTTCGTCAAGGCAATTGATTTTAACCTGAGACCGGGGGACTGTTGCTGCCCGGCAAACATTACCTGGCCACAGTAATCGGTTGTTTATCCGTGCCGGCTATTAATCTGCTGACCAGCGCCTTGGGGGATACGTCCCCACCCAGCAGGCTCGACAGGCGCTCAGGCAATGTCCGCTGCTGTTCATTGGCGGCCAGTTCCGCAAAGGTCGCTTCGGGGGACAGCAGACAGTATTCAAGCAGGTAAGTGGCCAAACTGTCGGTCAGCAGCCTGTCATAGTAGGCCGGGCCCTCGCTGATAAGACCGGTAAACTGGTGAGCGAACGTCGCCGGCAGCGGTTTGCGGCTATCAAAGGGATTCAGCAGAGAGGTTTGGGTAGGTGCGCTGTCCTCGTCGCTGCCATAAAACGACAGCGCCTCAATGGCGCGAAAACGGTGGAGTGCGCGCTGGTAATTGGTGGCCAACTGATCCCGCTCGTCCGGCCCATCCCCCTGTTCCCGGAGTAGCCAGGCTGTTAACCAGGCACTTGGCAAGCGGGCAAGATCGCTTTCTTCACCACCGCGATTAAGCAGGTAATGTTTGCCGCCGGCGGCGAACAATTCCAGGCACTCGGCAATGGCCCTTATCAAGGCCGCTTTCTTGCTGTAACCCGCAATAGCGGCCGGTGCCGTCAGCTGACCCTGGGCAAATTGGTGACCCACAACCGGTATGCGCAGCGGCGCGAAGCGGATTGTATTTTCCTCCCGCCAAAAGAGATCCCCCAGCAGCCGCGGGCCATGCCAAAAGCGGATAACGTGCCCCTGCAGCCACTCGGTGCGGATCCCAAGCTGGCCAAGCACTTTGCCTATGCTGTCCAGTTCACGTTCCAGGGGAACGGGCTCGGCCTTGGTGGACTGACTGGCGGCAAGATCTCTGGCGATATTCCAGGGAGCGGGCTGTGGGGTGTCCCCAAGACCGGTAAGAAATGCCATGGCGACAGCGGGCTGTTTCAAATAGCTGCGTGCCAAACTCAGGCTGGCGTAGTCAGAATAGCCCAGACGCCGGGCCTCCCGCTGTCGCAATGCCTTGATTTCGGTAAGCGCCATGGCGGCCAGGGTATTGTGCCTTTCCTGATAAGCAGACCAGGCCTGATAGCGGCATTGTTCATTGGTCTGCTTCAGCAGGTACCTTGCCATGCGCTTGTCTATGGAGGGGGAGATTTCGTCGTTGGTCTCGGGGAGCTGACATGCCTGATCGCTAATTTCCAGCTGGTAATCCTGACGGGCCAGCGCTTGCCGGAATCCGGCCTCGGCCAGGTGCAAGCGAACCTTGTCGTCCTCCGGCATGGGCGCCAGCGGGGCTATGGCCTGCAAGCGCCTGGCCAGGGCGGAGGACGGGCTGGTATCGCCGAGCCCGTGGAGCAAATGAGAAAAGGCTGCGGTGCCGGTCAGTTTTGCAAATTCATCGGCAAGATGCAGCTGACAGCCAAGCAACGCCTGATGGCCTTCGGCGGCCAAAGGTTGTTGCCGGTAAAACTCCACCTGATCCAGTACGTTGTGCATACCCAGGGTGGTGCGCTCCCAGGTGGCTGCCAGTTGTTCACTGTCCTGGTCTGTCAGATCCGGCAGTGACAAACTGATGGTTAAACATTGCTGACTCAACAGGGCGACGGGATCCAACCCCAGCGTTGACTCATTGGCCGCTGCTTGGGCCAGCGGCAAACTAAGGCCGAGCAGCAGTGCTGAAATGCTGTTTCGCATAACTAACCCTGTCGTCCACTGACATGCGGCAATTGCCAAGGGATTCTATGTGTTTGAGGCGTGGCAGTATGCCCTGACCATTGGCAATTTGAATCGACAGCCCGGGACGGGCATTGAGCTCAAGCAACAGGGGGCCGCGGCGGGAATCGAGCACCATATCGGTACCCAAATAGCCCAGTTCGCACATTTCATAGGCACTGGCGGCAGTTTGCAGCAACACATCCCAGTGGGGCACCTGAATGTCGGTCAGTATATGATCCGTGTCCGGATGGCGTTCTATTGGCTGATTGAATTGCACCGCCCGCAGGCCCTTGCCGGTGGCGATATCCAGACCGACACCGACGGCGCCCTGGTGCAGGTTGGCCTTGCCATCTGAGGCGGCGGTTGACAGGCGCAACATGCCCATCACGGGGAAGCCCTTGAAGACGATCAGACGTATGTCCGGTACGCCTTCATAGCTGTAGCCTTCGAACACGGGATCAAACTCGATAAGCCCTTCCACCAACGCCACGTCCGGCTTGCCACCCAGGGAAAACAGACCGCTGAGAATATTGGAGACGTGTCTGTCGATGTCGGACGGAGTGATCTCGGCGCCGCTGGGTTTGAAATAGCGCCCCTGTTCCACCTTGGTGATCACCAGTATGCCCTTGCCACCTGAGCCCTTGGCGGGTTTGATCACAAAGCCCCCAAGGCCATCGACCATTTCCGGGATTTCGCTGATTTCGTGCTGCTCACGTACCACGCCAATCAGTGCCGGCACGGCCATATCGTTGGCCAGTGCCAATTGCTTGGTCATGAGTTTGTCATCCACCCGCTTGTAAAACTTACGGGGGTTATAGCGCCCTATGTAGTCGATATTGCGCTTGTTCATGTTCAGCACACCGGCGCGGCGCAGTTCCCAGGGCCAGGCAAAGTTCATCTTATTCTCCCGCAAGCGGCTTGAAGCGCTTCAATTCCAACAGGCGGTAGCCCGTGTACTGGCCCATGAGCATCACCAGGGCCAGGATCACCAGGTGAATTCCCAGGAAATTAAACACCCAATGCTGGACCCAGGCCGCGCTCATGGCGAGGTAGGCCAGGGTTGCTACCGCCAGACTGCCGCCACCTTGCAGCAGCACTTCCTTTGGTCCTTCCTCTTCCCAGAGGATCGACATACGTTCTATGGTCCAGGCGAGAATGATCATAGGGAAGAAGGTGATGGTCAGCCCCTCGCTGAGGCCGAATTTGTACGCCAGCAGGGTGAACACACCTATGATGCCGATGACCACTATGATCACCGCGGAAATTCGCGAAATAAGCAATAGATTCAGGTGTGACAGGTAGGAGCGGATCATCAGGCCGCAGGAGACTATCAACAAAAAGCCAATCAGGCCGGTAAGCAGCGTGGTCTGGATAAAGGCCAGGGCGATCAGCACAGGCATAAAGGTGCCCGAGGTTTTGACCCCCACAATGACCCGCAAAAATACCACCACCAGCACCCCGATGGGGATAAGGAGTATGCCCTTGAACAGACTTTGCTCCTCCAGCGGCAGCTGGTAGAGAGAGAAGTCCATGCCGGTTTCGTTGCTGAGCATTTCCATGGAGGTGGCGAGCGCTGGGCGGGTATCTTCCAACATGGAAAAACTCACCTGGGAATTGCTGCCGCCAATGACATCCAGCACAGACTCACCCTGACGGGCCCACAGCAGCAGTCTGGCATTGCGACCTTCCTTGCCGTTGGCGGGATCAAACAGGTGCCATTTACCACCGGCATACACCTCAACCATGGCAATCAGGCTTTGGTGGCGGCGCTGATCTTCCAGTCTCAGACCATCAACCTCCCGAGCCGGCACCCCTTTGCTGTGCAGCAGGGCCATAAATGCCTGGGGGGCGGTGTGATTGCCGAGCAGCAGCGCCATATTCTGGCTTGGATTGGCGGCGCTGATGGTTTTGAGCAATTGTCTGGCAAAGCCCAGATCGCTGCCGCTTTGACTCCAGGCTTCGGCAATGATTTGCTCGGCAGCACCCATTTCCGTCGCCGGCCATTGCCAGGGCGCCGGTGGCGGCGGCGTGTCGGCTTCCAGTGCCTGGTGATGGCCCGTGGGCAGCAGCACCACCTTATAGTAGAGATCCTGCCGCCCGATCGCATGACGTTTGGACCAAAGGGCGCGGCGCTCGCCATCCTGCTCGGTCAGCGACAGGCCGTAACCCGGCGAGGTGGTATTTTCCACCAGTATTTCAAAGGCGGGATCCTTGGGCAGTGCCAGCGACACTTCGGTTGGCCCGCCCTTGGCGTTAAAACTGACTTTGGCATCGACGGCCCAGGTTTGCACCTGCTCGCCGGGCAGAAAAGGCACCCTGTGTTCCAGCCCCCGATAGATGCTGCTGGCCAAACCCAGCAGCATCAGTACGGCGACCAGGATATAAAAAGGCTTACGTGAGTGCATGGCGGATCCTTGAGTGCATGGGAACTGAGCCCCGTTCGACCGGCCCCCGGGGGACATAGGTCGTGACAAGCTTATAAACCGTGAATCATTTACCGTGAATGAAACTCTGGCTGACGTCAACGACGGCAATATCTTTCATAAACTGACGGCCAAGCAACAGAGGATATTCCAGATGGCTGCGATCGGTCAGATTGAGATCGGTTTCGGCACTGTATTTGCCAATCTTGAGATGGGCATGGATCACCGGGCGCCGCTCGTCATTGCCTTCGGCATCCTGCTTGATGCGCACAAAGCGGGCGACCTTGGCCTCAAAGCTGGAAGGCGGCTTGTCTTCTCCCTGGAGGAAGACATCGAAACGCACCCATTTGCGGCCATCACGCTCGAACACCAAAATATTGCGCGCATCCAGGGATGAGGATTCTGCGCCCGTGTCGATGCGGGTGGGGAAACGGGTTTTGAGTTCATCAACCCGCACCATCTCCACTTCGCCCAGCACAAATTTATCGCTCAGGGGCGAGGCTTCACAGGCCTCGGGCGATGGTACCACCGCAGGGAGTGGCTGTGGTTCGTGCTTCAGGCTTTCCTGCAGTTTATCCAGTTGTTTGTGAATGGCGCTGAGGCTATGGCGAGCCTGGGCCTGTTCGGCACTGATGGCGTTGATAATACTGCTCTGGGTCTGGGCCAGTTGTTCGCTCAGTTGCTGGTTATCTATCAGTTGCTGCTTATCTGTAGGTATCGGCCCCTGGGGCTGCTCCTTTGGGGTGCCGGCGCAGGCCGTGAGGCCCGCGAGCATAATGAACACTAATGATTGACGCATCTCGCTGTCCTTTGGTTTATTCGCGTCCGGGCTCCTTGAGGGGATCCTTGACTGCGATAAAAGTGGCCCTTAAGGGCGCGGGATATCCTTCGACTGTCCGATTGATGTCCTTGGGATCCAGGTAATCCACCAGGGACTCGTTCTGCATCCAGCTGGTGCTGCGCTGCTCCGCCAGGGAGGTCACATCCAGATTAACGCAGCGTACTTCACCAAAGCCGCATTTTTCCAGCCACAGGCTGAGGGCGGCGACTGAAGGCAGGAACCAGACGTTGTTCATCTTGCCATATCTGTCTCTGGGGACAAGTACCGTGTTTTCATCACCTTCGACCACCAAAGTCTCCAGCACCAGCTCACCGCCGGCACGGAGCTGTGCCGCAAGTTGCAACAGGTGATCTATGGGGGAGCGCCTGTGATACAGCACGCCCATGGAAAATACCGTATCAAAGGCATCCAGGGGGGGCAGCTCTTCAATGCCCAGCGGCAGCAGGTGGATGGGCAACTCGGGGTCGACCAAACGCTTAATGGACTCGAACTGGCACAAAAACAGAGACGATGGATCTATACCCACCACGCGCTTGGCGCCTTCGCCCAACATACGCCACATGTGGTAGCCGCTGCCGCAGCCCACATCCAGCACGGTCCGGTTGGTCAGTGGGCTGATATGGGGGCTGACCCTGTCCCACTTCCAGTCGCTGCGCCATTCGGTGTCTATATGAATGCCGTGGACAAAAAACGGCCCCTTACGCCAGGGAGACAGGATCCGCAGCAGGTTCTCCAACTTTTCCTGCTCACCGGTACTGAGCTGCTGACCCGTGCCTATGGTGACACTGTCTTTGAGATCCAGGGTATCGGGCGCCGGATAATGCAGCTTGTTGAGCACCTTTTCCCATTTGGGCAGGTTGCCGTGTTTATGTTGACGCTGCCATTCGCCGAGAATGGCCGGCAGGGATTCCAGCCAATGCTGTAAATTGGAATCGGCGATTTGACGATAAAAGGAACTGAAGCTGATCACTTGATGGCTACCATGGAGACGAAGTTAAAACACTGGAACCAGGGTTCCACCTGTGAGAAACCGGCGTTGGCCAGGCGTTGCCTGTGAACGGCCAGGGTGTCGGGTACCAGCACATTTTCGATGGCACTGCGTTTCTGGCTGATCTCCAGTTCGCTGTAGCCGTTGGCCCGCTTGAAATCCAGATGCTGTTCATCGAGCAATGACTGAATGGCCTGATCTTCAAAGCGCAGTTTTTCAGACAACACCAGCACACCGCCGGGGTTCAGGCCCTGCCAGATGGTCCGCATCAGGGTATCCCTGTCTTCGGGGGGCAAAAATTGCAGGGTGAAGTTGAGCACCACCATGGAGGCGTTTTCTATCTTGACCTGACGAATGTCGCACAGCTGCAGATCCACCTGGGTATCGCTGACATAGGCATCCAGATGTTCCCGGCAACGGCTGAGCATGGGTTCGCTGTTGTCAATGGCTATGATGCGGCAGCCGCGGCCTTCGATTTGGCGTCTGATGCTCAGGGTGGCGGCGCCCAATGAACAACCCAGATCGTAAATCTGGCTGCCCGGGGTGGCAAAGCGGCGGGCAAAGTCGCCTATGGTGTTGATGATTTGCCCGTAGCCTGGAACAGAGCGACGGATCATGTCGCTGAACACACCGGCAACCCGGCTGTCAAACTGGAAGTTGCCCTGATGTTCACCGGGCTGGGCAAAGAGGTTGTCCAAAGAGCTGTTCATTGAAATGCTTCACTGGCAATACGGCCTGTTATTTTAACGAATGGCTTTTCCGAGCAGCAAGTCTTGTGCTGGTAATTGCAGGTTTTTTTTTGTCTAATATGGGCTTGGATAACATCAGATTTACAGTTTTTTGACCTTGGGGCGGATCTTGAAGGCATTTTTAAGCGCATTTCTGGTTTTATTGGCCTGCAGTTTTTCCACCCTGGCGGCGCCGGCACAGCCCGAGCGTCAGCCGCTGATCATGGTGATGGGGGAAGACAGTTTTCCTTTTCAATTCCTCGATGATGAAGGGCAGCCCGCGGGATTGCTGGTGGATTTCTGGCGTGAGTGGGGCAGGATCACAGGTCAGCCGCTGGTGTTTGTGGCCAGACATTGGCAGGATTCCCTCGACCAACTCGCCAAGGGCAAGGCCGACATCCATATCGGCATGGCGCAAACCCCACAGCGCGAAGCCCTGTTTGACTTTATCGCGCCGGTTTCCGAGGTGAACACCTACCTTTATCTGCATCAGGAATTAACCGCCCGCAAGCAACTCAATCAGTTGTTGCCGTTTCAGATTGGCATAGTCAGTGGTTCTTCCCACGAGCCCGAACTCAAGGCCCAGGTGCCCGGATTGCAATTCCGCTATTTCCCCAGCCGGGAAGACTTGCTCGGTGCCGCGCTGGCCGGTGAATTGGCCGTGTTTGCGGGCATGGACGGCTATTTGCGCGATCAGCAACAGCAAGAGCAACTAATGACCCTGTTCCCGGTCGCCAACCGTTTGTTGATTAAGCAGACCAAGATCCATCCGGCGATCAACAAGCAGAAGCCACAATTAAAGAAGCTGATAGAAGATGGCATCGCCGCCATGGATCCGGATTTTATCCGTATCAATGAGCGCCGTTGGCTCGGTTTCCAACGGCATCAGGCGGGCCTGGCCATCGCCATGCAGGTGGGCGTGGAACCCTTTGTCGACATAGGTCTGGATGGTCAGCCCCATGGCTTGTATGTGGACATGTGGCGGCTGTGGTCGCAAAAGACCGGCATTGGGATCAATTTTATCCCCGGTGACATGAATCGCAGCCTGGAAGATGTGCGCCGTGGCGTGGCAGATGCCCATATAGGTTACCCCGAGAGCGACGAGATGCGCACCGGATTGGAGCGTGCCGCCCACCTTTATACCGTTAAAAGTCGGCTGTTCATGTATCAGAAAGAGCTGGGCTCCGAGCAGCAACTGGCCGGTCAGCGCATCGGCGTGGTACCCACGGCGCCTTATCTTGCCGAACTTAAACAACGCCTGCCCAATACCTCGTTGCGCTTCTATGACTCCATGGCCGCCATGGTGGAAGGGGCCCGCAAGGGGGATATTGCCGGATTCGTCGCGGCTGCCGCCTGGACCCAGCACAGTCTGCTGCAGAGCAAGCGCTGGTCCGAGTTTTACCAGTACCCCGACATGGAGTTCAATACCGAAATCTATGTGCTGACCCGCAAGGAAGATCCTGGCCTGACCCAAAGAATTGCCAGGGGATTCCAGAGTCTGGGCTGGCAGGAAAAATCCGCGGTGGAGCACAAATGGATGCTCAACAGCCAGGATCACGTCTTCGGTGTTGAAAAACAGCAGTTACCCCTCAGCAGCGATGACAGGGACATGCTGGCCAAACTGCCGGAACTCAGAATGGGCTATCTGGCCGATTGGCCGCCGATGGAATTCCAGGATGAGAAGGGCCAGTTTGCCGGGATAAACAGCGATATCGCCAAGCGTTTTGAAGCCCAGCTCGGGATTAAGATAAAACCCGTGATGTTCAAAGAATGGCATTCCCTGTTCGATGCCCTGCGCCGCGGTGAGGTGGATATGGCCGGCAGCGTGGCCAAGATGCCCGAGCGGGAAGGGAGTTTGCTCTATACCGATCCCTATTGGCCATCCCCCTGGGCCCTGGTGAGTCCGGTACAGCAGGTGTCGGTTTTCAACCTCGACCAACTGGCGGGGCAGCGTCTGGCGGTGGTTGAAGGCTACCAACTGGTGGCGCGGCTGACCGCCGAGCAGCCCGGGATCCGCCTGGTGTTGGTGCCCGATACCCGAGCCGGTCTGGATGCGGTGCAGGCCGGCAAGGCCGATGTGTTTATCGACAAGGTGGTCACCCTGGCCTCGGCCCTCAGAAGCAGTGAATATTCCCAGCTTAAAATGTCGCTGCTGGCGGATTTGGCGGAGCAGAAGAGCCATGTGGGGGTCGCCCTCGGCTTTGAGCCCCTGGTGCCCCTGCTCAATGCCTCCCTTGCCACCCTGGATAAGGCCACCCAACAAAGGATCCACGATCGCTGGGTGCCGCTGACCATAGACACGGGGGCCGCCCGCTACCAACGCTGGTTGCAGATTTTCCTGGTGGCAGGGGCCGTGCTGCTGCTGATTACCGTCGCCGTGGTGATAGTCAATCGCCGGCTCAATCGCGAAGTCGAGGCCAGGCAAAAGGCCGAAGCCCGCATTGCCCATCTGGCGAGCCACGACAATCTGACCAAGTTGCCCAATCGCTCCCTGCTGGATGACAGGCTGAATCAGGCCCTGTTGCAACACGGTCGCGAGCAGCAGCGTTTTGCGCTGATGTTTCTCGACCTCGATGGCTTCAAGGACGTCAACGACAGCTTTGGTCACGCCGAAGGCGACAAGCTGTTGGTGAAGGTGGCGCAAATTCTGAGCGAGACCATCCGCAAGTCCGATACAGTTGCCCGCTTTGGCGGCGACGAGTTTGTGATTTTGCTTAACCGAATCACGGATTTGGACAGTGTCTGTGAGGTGGCAGAGAATCTGGTGGCGAGACTCGCCAAACCCATAGCCTTGGGAAATCGACAGGTGCAGATATCGGTCAGCCTGGGGTTGGCCCTGTATCCCGAGGACGGTGACAACGCCATCAGTCTGATGCAGAAAGCCGACAAGCTGATGTACCACGCCAAACGCAGTGGCGGCAACGGCTACCGGGTTGGCTAGTGGTGTAAATTTATCCAGTTGACGGGCCGACGCTGGTTATTACAAATACTTTGCTGGATACTTCACCGACCAAGTGTGAAGTGCTTTGGTTAGCGGCATTATTTCTCTATAATGCCGCCTTATTTTGAGTTGGATTTTCCATCGCAGCGGTGCAGGAATAAAGGAAAAATCGAGATGCGCAGTCATTATTGTGGAGACGTCAACAAGTCTCACGTCGGGCAAGAAGTCACTCTGGTCGGTTGGGTCAACCGCAGCCGGGATTTGGGTGGCGTAGTATTTCTGGATCTGCGTGACCGCGAAGGTCTGATCCAGGTGGTCTATGATCCGGACCTGCCCGAAGTGTTCGACGTTGCCAGCACACTGCGCGCCGAGTTCTGTGTTCAGGTCAAAGGCATAGTCCGTGCCCGTCCCGACAGCCAGGTCAACAGCCAGATGAAGACCGGCGAAATCGAGGTATTGGGCAAGCAGCTGACCATAATCAACGCCGCCGATCCGCTGCCACTGAGCCTGGACAATCACCAGCACAACAGCGAAGAGCAGCGCCTCAAGTACCGTTACCTCGACCTGCGCCGTCCAGAGATGGCCCAGCGGCTGATTTTCCGCGCCAAGGTCACCAGCGCCGTACGCCGCTTCATGGACAGCAACGGTTTCCTCGACATTGAAACCCCAATCCTAACCAAGGCCACCCCAGAGGGTGCCCGTGACTATCTGGTGCCGAGCCGTACCTACAAGGGCCAGTTCTTCGCGCTGCCCCAGTCTCCCCAGCTGTTCAAACAGCTGCTGATGATGTCAGGCTTTGATCGCTACTATCAAATCGTTAAATGTTTCCGTGACGAAGATTTGCGTGCCGACCGTCAGCCCGAATTTACCCAGATAGATATCGAAACCTCCTTCATGACCTCGGATCAGGTGATGGCCAAGACAGAGGAAATGGTACGTGGTCTGTTCCTGGAACTGCTGAACGTGGATCTGGGCGTGTTCCCCAAGATGACCTGGGACGAAGCCATGCGCCGCTTCGGCTCCGACAAGCCGGACCTGCGTAACCCGCTGGAACTGGTGGATGTGGCCGACCTGCTGAAGGACGTGGATTTCGCCGTGTTCAGCACCCCCGCCAACGACGAGGAAGGCCGGGTTGCCGCCCTGCGTATCCCCGGTGGTGCCGCTCTGTCCCGCAAACAGATAGACGACTACACCAAGTTCGTCGGCATCTACGGTGCCAAGGGCCTGGCCTGGATGAAGATAAACGAACTGAGCGCCGGCCTCGACGGCATCCAGTCACCGGTGGCCAAGTTCCTCAATGAAGCCATCATCAATGAAATCATCAGCCGCACCGGCGCCACCGACGGTGACATCATCTTCTTTGGTGCCGACAAGGCCAACGTGGTGGCCGAGTCCATCGGCGCCCTGCGTCTCAAGGCCGGTGAAGACTTTAACCTGCTTGAGGGCGAGTGGCGTCCGCTGTGGGTGGTGGATTTCCCCATGTTCGAAAAGGCCGATGGCCGATTCTACGCGGTACACCATCCCTTCACCGCGCCAAGTGGGGTGAGTGCTGCCGAGCTGGAAGCCAATCCCGGTAAGGCCGTGTCCGATGCCTACGACATGGTGCTCAACGGTTGCGAGCTGGGTGGCGGTTCTGTGCGTATCCACAATCAGGAAATGCAATCCACAGTATTCCGCATTCTGGGTATCGAAGATGAGGAAGCCAAAGAGAAGTTCGGCTTCCTGCTGGAAGCACTGCGCTTCGGCACCCCACCACACGCCGGTCTGGCTTTCGGCCTTGACCGTCTGGTGATGCTGATGACAGGTGCCAGCTCCATCCGCGACGTAATGGCCTTCCCCAAGACCACCACGGCGGCCTGTCCGCTGACCAACGCGCCCGGGTTTGCCAACCCGCAGCAGCTGGCGGAACTGGGTATCGCCGTGGCGGAAAAGCCCCAGGCATAAACCAAGCAAATAGCAATAAAATACCGGGGCTTAAGCCTCGGTATGTTTTTTATCGGCATGGCCGGTAGTAAGGAGTCAGGATATGGCAGGTCACAGTAAGTGGGCCAACATCAAACATCGCAAGGCGGCTCAGGACGCCAAGCGCGGCAAACTCTTTACCAAGCTCATTCGTGAGTTGGTGGTCTCAGCCCGTGAGGGTGGCCCGGATCCCGATGCCAACCCGCGCCTGCGCGCCGCCATCGACAAGGCCCTGTCCGGCAACATGACCCGCGACACGGTTGAGCGCGCGGTCAAACGCGGCTCAGGTGAGCTGGACGGCGACAACCTGGAAACCATCATCTACGAAGGCTACGGCCCGGGCGGTACCGCCGTGATGGTGGAATGCATGACGGATAACCGCAATCGCACTGTGACCGGGGTGCGCAATGCCTTCAACAAGTCCGGTGGCAACCTGGGCACAGACGGCTCGGTGTCCTACCTGTTCACCAAACGCGGCGTCATCAGCTATGAGCCCGGTGTCGATGAAGACGCTATTATGGAGGCCGCGCTGGAAGGCGGCGCCGAGGATGTTATCAGCAACGAAGATGGCTCTGTGGACGTGTACACCAGTCCGGCGGAATTCGGTACCGTTAAGGATGCCCTGGATGCCGGCGGTTTTGTTGCCGTCAACGCCGAGGTGACCATGGTGCCTTCCACCCAGGCGACCCTGGATGCCGACACAGCACCCAAGTTTTTGCGCTTGATTGACACCCTGGAAGATCATGACGATGTGCAGGAGGTGTATCACAACGCCGACATTCCTGACGACGTGATGGAAGGTCTGGAATAACACGCCATGGCCATTATTCTCGGGGTTGACCCGGGCTCCAGGATCACAGGTTACGGCATTATCCAGTGCCAGGGGCGACACCAGCAGTACCTCGGCAGTGGTTGCATCCGCACCCAGTCCGAGGACTTGCCCCTGAGACTCAAGCAGATTTTCGACGGTTTGACTGAGATCATTCGTCAATACCAACCGACGGAATTTGCCATCGAGCGGGTGTTCCTGGCCAAGAATGCCGATTCGGCCCTGAAGCTGGGTCAGGCCCGCGGCGCCGCCATAGTGGCAGCCACGGTCGCCGGTTTGCCTGTATCCGAGTACAGCGCGACCCAGATTAAAAGTGCCGTGGTCGGCACGGGCAGGGCCCAGAAGGCCCAGGTGCAGCACATGATACAGCAGCTGCTGAAACTGCCCGCCGCACCCCAGGCCGATGCGGCCGATGCGCTGGGGGTGGCCATGTGTCACTATCATACCTGCCAGAGCCTGGTGGCCCTTGGCGGTCAGGCCCGCAGCAGAAGTTACGGAAGATACAGATGATTGGAAGATTGAAAGGCATATTGGTTGAGAAGCAGGCCCCCGAGGTATTGCTGGACGTCCACGGTGTGGGTTACGAGCTGCAAATGCCACTGACCAGTTTCTACGAACTGCCGGCTATCGGCGAAGAGGCACTGATCTACACCCATTTTGTGGTGCGTGAAGATGCCCAGCTGTTGTATGGTTTTATCACCAAACAGGAGCGCTCCCTGTTCCGCCTGCTGATCAAGGCCAATGGTGTCGGCCCCAAGCTGGCACTGACCATATTGTCCGGCATGACGGCCCAGGAGTTTGTCGGCTGTGTTGAGCGCGACGATATTGCCACCCTGGTAAAATTGCCCGGTGTCGGTAAGAAGACCGCCGAGCGCTTGCTGGTTGAAATGCGTGACAAGCTCAAGAGCCTGATGGAAGCTTCCATGGGCTCGGAGCGGGAATTTGTGCTGCAGTCCAACTTCACCCCGGCGGTGGAAGAAAGCAGCGCCGAAGAAGATGCCATTGCCGCCTTGTTGGCATTGGGTTACAAGCCACCCCAGGCAAGCAAGGCCGTGTCGGCGGCTTACCGTGAGGGTATGGACTCAGAGACGCTGATTAAAGCCGCGCTCAAATCTATGCTGTGATGCTTGCTGTAAGGCATGCAATGAGGAAATTGGATGATAGAGGCTGACAGACTGATCCAGCCCCAGCTTCAGGGCCAGGACGAAGTCATAGACAGGGCGATGCGCCCCAAGCTACTGGACGAGTATACCGGCCAGGACGAGACCCGGGCCCAGCTCAAGGTCTTTATCCAGGCGGCGAAGAACCGCGGTGAAGCCCTCGACCATATGCTGATCTACGGCCCACCGGGTCTCGGCAAAACTACCCTGGCCATGATAGTGGCCAACGAAATGGGGGTGAACATCAAGTCCACCTCCGGGCCCGTGCTGGAAAAGGCCGGCGATCTGGCGGCGCTGCTGACCAATCTTGAGCCCGGTGATGTACTGTTCATCGATGAAATACACAGGCTTAGCCCCGTGGTGGAAGAAATCCTCTATCCGGCCATGGAAGACTATCAGTTGGATATCATGATAGGCGAGGGGCCTGCGGCCCGCTCCATCAAGCTGGATCTGCCGCCTTTTACCCTGGTGGGCGCCACCACCCGTGCCGGCTCACTGACCTCGCCGTTGCGTGCCAGATTCGGGATCCCGCTGCGACTGGAATTCTATAACGTCAAAGATCTCAGCTCGATAGTGGCACGCTCGGCCAAGGTGATGGAAGTGCCCATGGACGAGGAGGGCGCCCATGAGATCGCCCGCCGTTCCCGCGGCACGCCGCGTATCGCCAACCGTTTGCTGCGCCGGGTGCGCGATTATGCCGAAGTGCGCCATGACGGGGTGATAACCGCGACCGTGGCCCAGCAGGCCCTGGATCTGCTGGATGTGGATGCCGAAGGATTTGATTACATGGACAGAAAGCTGCTACTGGCCATCATAGACAAGTTTATGGGCGGGCCCGTGGGTCTGGATAACCTCGCTGCCGCCATAGGTGAAGAGCGCGAAACCATAGAAGATGTGCTGGAGCCCTTCCTTATCCAGCAGGGCTTTATCCAGCGCACCCCAAGGGGACGGATAGCGACGGCCAGGGCCTATGGTCATTTCGATATTATTAAACCCGACTGATTAAATTCTTATTAATAAAAAAGGAGGCTTAGGCCTCCTTTTTTATTAACCAAATTTAAACAACGCCTGTTATTTAATCAAATTAACAAAGATCCTTCCAGCCTGTCTTTATATGTCAGAGTCGTCGTTCCGGCTGCTCATTAATAATGCAATTGTTAATATTAAGTATATTCCTGAGCGATTTATCAGCGCATGGGCTGGCAGGGTGATTGAATGTTTATGCGCTCTGGCATGGTCGTATCGACGCAGGTTTCGGCCCGGGGACGCGTTACAAATTTTAACGGATCCCGTCATGTGTGTACTTCCGACCGCGATCCGGACCCGAATCAATGGCAGATTTATGACGCAGAGCACAATTTTAGTGTGATCAAGATCACAAAAAGCTGCTTTACAGTGTTAAATGCGGATAGGGTCACAGCAAGGCATCCCCCGAAAAAGATGGCTTTAAAAATGCTGAAAAATTGAAATATTCCAGCTAAATATGCTGGCAGCAGAATAAAACAAATAAATGCGAAACATAAAGGAAACACAAATAACACATTAATTCCCTGTATGTTAAAAATTGGGAGATTGACGATTAGGAGTTGAAAATTCAGTATCTGGAACGCGCCAAAAAGCTCTATTCAAATAAGGCGCATTAAATATTCCAGGGAGAATGTAAATGTTTACAAAAAACAGAATCGCCCAATCTGTAAAGCTTGCGGTTATGGCTTCTTTGTCTGTGGGTGCCACAGCTGCCATGGCCGAAGAAGCGGCCGGCGCTAAAGTTGAACGTATCGCTGTAACCGGTTCACGTATCCAACGTCAGGATATGGAGACCGCCTCTCCAGTTACAGTGATCAGCGCCGAATCCATCCGCGCCGAAGGTTACACTTCTGTCGATCAAATGCTGCAAACCCAGACTTCCATGGCCGGTGCTGCCGTGGGTTCTACCACCAACAACGGCTCTGACGGTGTGGCCCAGGTGGATCTGCGCGGTATGGGTGCCCAGCGTACTCTGGTACTGCTGAACGGTCGCCGCATGGTGAACTCAGGTTCAGGTGCCGACAGTGCCGTGGATCTGAACTCCATCCCGGTTGCCATGATCGCCCGCGTTGAAATCCTCAAAGACGGCGCCTCAGCCGTGTATGGTTCTGACGCCATCGCCGGTGTGGTCAACATCATCACCAAGAAAGACTTCGACGGCTTCCAGTTCGATCTGAACGGCAGCGGCACCGACAAGGGTGACGGCGAAACAGGTGAGCTGAGCGCCCTGTACGGTTTCAACACCGAAAACGGTGGCAACTACACCTTCGGTGCTGCCTACTCCGAGCGCCGTGGTGTTATCCAGGCCGACCGCAGCTGGACCGAAGCCGGTTACAGCTCTTACATCCCAACCGGTACCCTGGGTGGTAAGGTTCGTGATGCAGATGGTAACTGGGTCAAGCGCACCACAGGTTATGATTTCACCCAGGACAGCTGGTATCAGACTCCAAGCAAGCGTTACAGCCTGTTTGCCAACATGGTGCAGGAACTGTCCGATGACTTGGTGCTGAACGGCGACGTGCTGTACACCAAGCGCAAGTCAGATCAACAAATGGCCCCTCAACCGGCTTCAGTAATGCTGGATGTTTGCGGTCAGGAAGGTGTTGATGCTGATCGTTGTGTGACCCTGGATCAGGCCATGCTCGATGGTGGCATTGCTGCCGACGAAACCGGCCGCGTTGAATACAAGCGTCGTACCAACGACGTGGGTCCACGTGTCTACAACCAGGATACTGACACACTGCGCGCCTCCGTGGCTCTGCAAGGTACCCTGGATGCCGGCACTGGCATGACCTGGGATCTGTCCTACACCTATGGCAAGAACAAGGCCGACACCTGGGTGGAAAACTCCATCAATGCCGTGAATACCGCCAATGCCGTGTATGCCAACCAGGATGCATTCTTCAGTGGCGCACCGCTGACCCAGGACATCATTAACCAAATCGGTTATCTGGAAGAAACCAACGGTGGCAACGAGCAAAATATTGTCTCGGGTGTACTGAGCGGTGAACTGTTCGATCTCGACGCCGGAGCCGTGGGCTTTGCCATCGGTGCCGAATACCGTCGTGACAGCGGCTATTACAACCCGGATCCCGTGATCGTGCGTGGTGAAGGTACCGCTGCCCAGCAGGACCCAACCAAGGGTGCTTACGACGTTATCTCCATCTACGAAGAAGTCAGTGTGCCTTTCAGCGACAAGCTGACCGGTGAATTTGCCCTGCGCTTCGATGATTACTCCACCTTCGGCAAGGCGACCACCTGGAAAGTGGGTCTGACCTATGTAGCCAACGACCAGCTGATGCTGCGTACCGTGGCGGCCACAGGTTTCCGCGCCCCTAACGTGTCAGAGCTGTTCGGTGGTAACACCCAGTCTTTCGATTACCTGGAAGATCCATGGGGCAACGAACAGGATGCACAGATCAAGGTGAACTACACCTCCGATGCCAACATTCAGCCTGAAGAGTCAGAGTCTTACACCGCAGGTCTGGTGTACTCTCCAGAGTTCATCGACGGTATGTCCATGACCCTGGACTACTGGCGCTTCAAGGTGAGCAACGCCATTACCCGTCTGGATGCCCAGCAAGGTCTGAACGACTGCCACGCCGGCGACGCAGCCGCCTGTGAACTGTTCATGATCACTGCCGACGGCAACCTGGAGAGCTTCACCAATCCGCTGACCAACGTGGGTACCCAGGACACCAGCGGTATCGACTTCAACCTGAGCTACAACTTTGAAGCCCTGGGTCTGGATTGGCACATCAACAACGATCTGACCTATCTGCTGAACTTTGAGCAGGATGGCAACGACTACACCAACACTATCGACGGCAACTTCGGCGGTTACGCCCGCGTTCGTAATAACCTGAGCCTGAAGGCCGGTGCCGAAGATTGGGATCTGATGTACTACAACCGTTTCATCGGTGAAATGGATTACCTGGGCGACGGTTCTGCCGTGGATTCAGTGCTGTACCACAACATAGTGGCCAGCTATCACCTGAACGACGGTCTGAGCATGTCTGTGGGCGTGAAGAACTTCACCGACGTTAAGCCTTCCTACGTTGAGAACGGCAGCGACGGCGGCACAGTACCAGAGGTTTACGACACTATCGGTCGTCAGATCTACGGTAGCGTAACTTACAAGTTCTAAGCTGGAACTTGCTACAGCCAGCCAATAAAAAAGCGCCCTCGGGCGCTTTTTTTATGCTTCCATGTCCAATGGGGATTAACGCTGCACGTAAAGAGTGCCTCGGCAGCGGGGATGTATTCTATGGTTATGTATCGCTTTCATCAACTTCGGCTTCCACTTCAGTTTTTACTGCTCTACGAAATACCGATAACACCTTTGCGATCCCGAAAAGCAGTACTGCCGGACCGATACCAAAGCCGGCATAGAAGGAGCCATTAAATTCTGGCTGTCTTTCAATTAATAGGTTGTACAGAACCCAGACGATTCCAGCACCACCACAAATTATCCCAAGCAAACCAAACACCAAGACCGGCCCGCTGGCGATCAAGCGAACCGCGACTCTGGCGGCCTTTTTTCCTCCGGGGTCCACATCCAGTGCATGCAATGCATCGGCGCTCATCAGCACGAGCAACGGCAGTAACACGACGAATTCGAGAAATAAAAAGTAGCCAACATAGCTATTGGCCAGGCGTCCAATCACAGGAATGAGAATAAGCACAGCCAAAAAGGCTGATGCGATGTACAAGAGGCGTTTGGCATCATGGGGCATAGTTTTCTCGTGCGGTTCGGAACACCGCCATAAACCGCGCGAGCTTGCGAGCGTCGGGCGACCGTAGGGAGAGTATTTAATGGTCTTGTTAGCAATTATTTGAACACAACCCTCGGCTTCAGGCTTTCCTGATACCTGAGCAGGTGAAAGTTCAACGCAATGTCAGGCTCAAAGAGTATCGGCTGACGTTTCAAGAATGCCGCAACATTCTCCTGTTCAATCAAAACTTCGCCAAAGCGATGAGCGGCTTCAGCCAACGCGAGTACGCGAATATCTTCAAGCCACGGGGAGTCCTGTTCGGAGAGTTTTATGCCTTCTAGGTGTGTTTTGGCGTCCTCAAAGGTCGTGGCCGCTCTGGCTCTGATCACGGCAACAGCCATGCGGGTATAACCAGTGGGAAAGTTACCTTCTGGCATTGTGCTAAGACGTTTCTCAATGACTTCAAGAAGGTGCTCGGGCTTGTCATCCCGATAAGCCTTTAGCTCTTCTTGCAGGTAATCAAAATCATAATCATGGCAATTTTCGACGACAAATTTCGTGGCTGATTCAAGCTCTCTCAGTTCGCCGGACAAGATTGCGAAAGCCGCAAAGTAAGCCCACCACCTGCCAAAAAACGGTAAGCCTCGAACATACAAGAAGTGATCGTCTAGGATTTTTAGTTGTTTGTATGCATCAAAGAACGGCCTGATGAACATAAGGCCATCATCATATCGACTCCAAACATAAGCATAACGAGCCTGTGCGAGTGCGTATTCGCGAGGGATATCGGGAAATTTGCAGGAGCGAAAAAGTTCAAAACCTTTTTCAGGATCTTGGGTACGAATGTACTGTTGCCCCAAGGAAAACCTAATCTGCGCAGACTCTGGAAACCTCGCACTGGCTTCTTTAAAGCGCTCTAGTGCCTCAGCATCTCGCCCATCTTGGAACGCTACAATTCCGTAGAGGTGCCACCAAGACTCCTGTTCGGCTTGCGATAGTGACGACTGATTGAACTTCTTTAGTTCACTCTCTAGGTCTTTAATCCGACCTCCTGTCTGTAGGGCATTTGCCAGATCATCAACACGATTGCCTTGGTCCGGTATAGCACCCGCCTGCGTTTTATCGACTTTGTTTTTCTTACGGAATGGGTTCCACATGGCTTTACCTGATTGCTAACATTTGTATAGTGCGCATGCGCATAATCTCACCTCCGACCACTTGGTAAAATCGCTCGCAACACGCTGTTTTTAAATTTGATTTCTACGTTTACAAAAATCATTCTGGTGGAAAGTGCGCATGATTTCTGCCTGTTTTGTTTCGCACACTATTTTTAAAATCCTGAATCTATTCATGTTATTTAAACTATTTCAGAAATAGTGCGCACAGTTTTTAGTCATTTGGGCTACCTATCACCAAAAACTCAGATATGACTGTATAAAACCACTGTACAAGCCATGCTGCACTTTCGGTATCTGACTAATAGGTATCGCTTCACGCTTCTCATTGCATCATTGTGCAAATAGGGGAGATTAGTAGGCATGGCTACCGCACGGGCTGAAGTGGTGTGCTTCGTCCCTGAATGTAGTTTTATCTCCTTGAATCAGCATCTTGGCAGAGGTTGCTGCCATCGGGCAAGCAAAAAGTGGAATCGCTTTTTGTCTTTAGCCAAAGGTCACACATTTGCCGGAGTGGAACACCTTTGAACAAGCACTGACGCACCAGTGACCGTCCGAGCCATGGATGGCGAGGGGAGGCTCCAGGGAAGGATCTACGCCGTGTCACGGGTGTGGCAGTGCGAAAGCGCACCGCAGGTGATTGGTTGCATCGAGAGGTTGATGCAAATGCCAGCATTAAAGATAGCCGCTGTGCCAGCGGCACAAGGTCGTGGGTCTCCAACCCACACCCGGCCAAAAGGGGCTCAACAGCAAGCCCCTCTTGGATCTCCGTGCCGCCCCCTGCCGGAGCCGAAAGCTCCTCGGGTTTATGGGCGAAACGGCCAACGCGACAGACTCGCCTCCATGCTCGACTGTCGCTACCTCGGCGTCCTGCCTCGGTTGTTGCCGTTTCTTGCCCAACACCCTCGGCGGCTCCGAAGGGGGATGTTAGCGGTGCAACAATCCGGCACAGTTACTGCCTCTGAAAATACCTGCAAGTTCTACCAATGCGGGAGTGGAACACCTTTGAACAAGCACTGCCGCACCAGTGACCATCGGCGACATGGACGTCGCCGGTGAGCCTACAGGGAAGTATTTACGGCGTGTCACGGGTGTGGCAGTGCGAAAGCGCACCGCAGGTGATTGGTTGCATCAAGAGGTTGATGCTAATGCCAGCATTAAAGATAGCCGCTGTGCCAGCGGCACAAGGTCGTGGGTCTCCAACCCACACCCGGGCAAGGGGCATTGCTTGTCCGCGAACAACTTCCCCGTTTAACTGCCAGCTCACCATCCATGGTTCGCGCTCATGGCGCTCTTACGAGCTTCGCCCTTGCAACCCCAAGGACACCCCACCGACGCTGACAGCCCCTCGGCCTCCTGAGTTTGGTCAGGCTACAGCTTCGGTATCCAAATCCATCCGTGGACAACAGCCAGCTCGGCATTCATGCCTCGCGCTCATGAGCACGCTTGCCGTGGGCAAGCATTCGCCTTCGCGACGCCATTTTCAGCAACGTCCTCGGCAGCGTCGGAACGGGGAGGGTGTAGTATTCTGGCTTCAGAGTTGCTCTTAAACGAACTGAATGATTCTGTCAGTGGCGGAGTGGAACACCCATTAGCGGCACTGCCGCACTGGTGACCATCGGCGACATGGTCGCTCAATCACATCTGACCGCCCTGGACGGAGGAAATGCCTGTTTTGTCGGGAACAAAACAGGCCAGGTGATTGCGACATTCGACCATCCATGGTCAGCAGATGTCGCCGCTGAGCGTCCATGAACGGCTGATTTGTAAACCAAGAGGCGGCGTGTCACGGGTGTGGCAGCGCGAAAGGTTGCTTATTCGCATCTGACCTCCACGGATGAAGGAAATGCCTGTTTTGTCAGGAACAAAATAGGCCATGCGATCGCGACATCAGTGAATCCATGCACGGTTGAGATGGCTAATCAAATAGTCTGGATATGACTATAAAAAGCTCGATTAGCCAAATTATGTTATCTCGACAATTCGTTTATTTGCAGTAATTCTCTACTACTTTATAATTTGCTACTTCCACTTTTTCATATGTCGCACCAGAACCTTCAACTATTTCAAATAGCTTGACTCCACATGTTTCTTTACCATTAGGCAAGGTCACATAGTCATATAGAGCTTCGTAATTAGTATCTGCTTTTGGTTCAAAAGTTACGATTTTCCTACACCAAGAGTATAGTGCTCCTCCAGAATCAACCTCTCCTGGCGCAAAACCGGATATTCCGATGCCATTAAATTGAAAGGAGAATGGTTTTTCTGCTGGGACATATACCTCATTCTGATGAGAGTCACCAAGCTCATTATCATAGGCGGGCATATTAAGACGACTTAAACTTCTAATTAAATTTGCCTTTACACCCAAGGTAGCAATATAGTTCTCTGGTTTTGATTTCGTCGATATACAATCAGGTGTGTCTGGCACATGTATAAAGTTATTATTGCTAGGCACGGACGCAAGTCGTAATTTGGCACTTGCACCATCAACCATAGGTTGTGAAAATTTATTGGTGGCACATCCTGTAAGCACAGTGGCCACAGCAACCAAAATTATCTTTTTCACTAAATATTCTCCATGTTTTTGTTAAATAGCGCTTTGTTTTGGGATTGGAGCGCAGAGCCATTCCAGCGATGCCAGCTCCTGCTGGCGGAGTAAAATTGAGCAACTGTTGAGGTTTAAAGGTGCATTCCAGAGTCCAAATGAACCGAACAATTGGTCATGATTAAAGCTATCCAAGTCTTGATAATGCGGTTGTTGTTTTAAAATTAAGCATTCTTATTATGGGGCAAGTTATTATTCCGAAGTCTAAGTATCTAAATGGCATGAGCTGAAGGAAAATTGTTGAGAGCAATTCTTAGTTAAGCTCATTAATTAAGCAACGCACTACATGTAACAAGAAAGTTAAGTACATGTTCGGATCGATGTGCTCCATTTACATCTTGGAGCTGAAAAGTGCACATGCATAGTTTTTAAACAAGCTTTTTATAATGGCCTATTACATTAGCAGAATATGTCTATGCACAGGACGAAATGGTGTACTCTTTAGCTTTCGACTTAAATGGTTTATCCCGAATTATTCGCGGAGAATATCATAGTTGGTCGAGCAAAAAAATGATGGGCATCAAAGCTTTTATTTAACTCACTTAAGTATCGGAGTGGAACATCTTTAATTTAGCATTGCCGCACCAGTGACCGTCGGAGCCATGGATGGTGAGGGGAGGCTCCAGGGAAGGATCTACGCCGTGTCACGCGTGTGGCAGTGCGAAAGGTCGCTCATTCGCATCTGACCTCCACGGATGGAGGAAATGCTTGTTTTGTCAGGAACAAAATAGGCCATGCGATCGCGACATTGGTGCATCCATGCACGGCACCCACGGCAGGGGGATAAGCGTGTCGTCAGACTGCGAGATGAACAGTTTCATCTCGCAAGCGTTCCCCGAAGGCCTCTGGCCTCCACGCGGCGATTAACTGCATCGCTCCATCAAGGTTGCAAGATAGCCGCTGTGCCAGCGGCACATGGTCGTGGGTCTCCAACCCACACCCGGGCAAGGGGCTCAACAGCAATAACAACATCCCTGTTTAACGGCCAGCTCGCCAATTCCTGGCTCGCGCTCAGGAGCTTGTCACTGCGTGACCTTCGCCCTCTTGGATCTCCTTGCCGCCCCCGACCGGAGCCGAAAGCCCCTCGGGTTTATGGGCGAAACGGCCAACGCGACAGACTCGCCTCCATGCTCGACTGCCGCTACCTCGGCGTCCTGCCTCGGTTGTTGCCGTTTCTTGCCCAACATCCTCGGCGGCTCCGAAGGGGGATGTTAGCGGTGCAACAATCCGGCACAGTTACTGCCTCTGAAAATACCTGCAAGTTCTACCAATGCAGGAGTGGAACACCTTTGAACAAGCACTGCCGCACCAGTGACAGTCCGAGCCATGGATGGCGAGGGGAGGCTCCAGGGAAGGATCTACGCCGTGTCACGGGTGTGGCAGTGCGAAAGCCCACGGCAAGTGATTAATAGCATCTGATGCCTGATGATGCCGGGCTGGCAAGAGATAGCCGCTGTGCCAGCGGCAGAAAGTCGTGGATGACATACCTGCTGCGCTGGCTAACATGGCGAATAGGGCGATTAGCCCAAACCTTTCATAGCCGATTTGAGCTGGATCAGCTCAATCTTGTACCCGTCTGGGTCTTCGACGAAGGCAATTTCCGTGGTGCCGCCGGCCACGGGACCCGGTGCCCGGGTGATCTTGCCGCCGGCGGCGGCAATGGCGTCGCAGCGAGCGTAGATGTCTTCCGTGCCTATGGCAATATGGCCAAAGCCGGTGCCGAGATCGTAGCTGTCCACGTCCCAGTTGTAGGTCAGCTCAATCACGGCGTTGCCCTGGGCTTCTTCACCGTAGCCGACAAAGGCGAGGCTGTATTTGTATTGGGGGTTTTCCGAGGTGCGCAGCAGTTTCATACCCAGTACCTGGGTGTAGAAGGCAATGGAGCGTTCCAGGTTTCCGACACGGATCATGGTATGCAGCAGTTGAGACATGGAATAGTTTCCTTTGAATTCTTCGGGTTGGCCAGTATAGCAGAGTCAAAATGCCTCTGTGGCGAGTGAAAGGAGACGCCGTACGTTGAAAGGGGAGTTTTTAATCGGCGCAGCGTCACAGTTTTTGACACTGCCACTGGCGGCTAATGTCCACAAGGCCAATAATGGCATCAGTTCCCTGAAGGAGACGGCCATGAATATTGAACTCAGAATGACTATTGGCAGCCTTGCCGTACTTGCGCTGTTTTTCGCGGCTTTCGCCTCAGCCTTTGCCTGAGTTGTCTGACTAACAAACAGGAAAAAGCCGCTCATTGAGCGGCTTCTTTTTTTGCGCATTTTTTGACAAAGAAAACGGCAAAGAAAAAGGCGAGGCATTATTCCTCAGGGTAAACCTTGTCCTTGAATTCACACAGATCTTCTATGATACAACTGCCGCAGCGGGGTTTGCGCGCCAGGCAGGTGTAGCGGCCGTGCAGAATAAACCAGTGATGCACATCCACCTTGAATTCCGCCGGTACCACCTTGAGCATTCGCTGTTCCACTTCCACCACGTTTTTACCCGGGGCAAATTTGGTGCGATTGGCCATGCGGAAGATATGGGTGTCGACGGCAATAGTCGGCCAACCAAAGGCGGTGTTGAGCACCACGTTGGCGGTTTTGCGGCCCACGCCGGGCAGGGCTTCCAGCGCTTCCCTGTCTTCGGGAACTTCGCCGCCATGTTTATCCAGCAGAATTTGCGACAGGGCCACCACATTGATGGCCTTGTTGTTAAACAGGCCTATGGTCTTGATGTATTCCTTGAGCCCTTCAACACCGAGCGCCACCATGGCCGCCGGGGTATTGGCCACGGGAAACAGCTTGTCGGTGGCCTTGTTGACGCTGACGTCCGTGGCCTGGGCCGAGAGGGTTACGGCCACCAGCAACTCGTAGGGGCTGGAAAAGTTGAGCTCGGTTTCCGGCTTGGGATTGTTGGCCCGCAGGCGGGTCAGAATTTCAATGCGTTTTTGCTGGTTCATCTGTTTGCCGTTCTATTTGCCGTTATATCTAGCTGACCTTGGTGATCCTGGCCCGGGTAATGGTGGCGGCTTCGGCTGGCTTGGGGCGACGGGCCTGCAAGCGGGCATCAATCAGATTCTTGGCGGCGATCAGCAGCCCCATGGCGATAAAGGCGCCCGGTGGCAACATGGCCAGCAGAAAACTGTTATCCGTTTGCCACAGCTCGATGCGCAATGACAGGGCCCAGTCGCCGAGCAACTGATCGGCGCCGGCAAACAGTGTGCCCTGGCCGAGGATCTCACGACTGGCGCCAAGCACCACCAAAACGGCGGTAAAGCCCAGCCCCATCATCAAACCGTCAAAGGCGGCGTGGAGTACCGAATTGCGCGAGGCAAAGGCTTCGGCGCGGCCTATGATGACGCAGTTGGTTACAATCAGCGGCAGGAATATCCCCAAAGACAGATACAGGCCGTAGGCATAAGCATTGACCAGCAGCTGTACCGAGGTCACCAGGGCGGCGATGATCATCACGAACACCGGAATGCGGATTTCTTTGGGCACATAGTCACGCACCAGAGACACCAGCACGTTTGAACCCACCAACACGGCCAGGGTGGCCAGTCCCAGTCCCAGGGCATTGGTCAGGGTGGCTGTCACCGCCAGCAGCGGGCACAAGCCCAGCAGCTGCACCAGACCTGGGTTGTTTTTCCACAACCCCTGCCAGGCGATATCGCGCAGATTACTCATGACCTTTCTCCTCGTCACAGTGCAGTGCCTGGCGGAACAGGGACTCTCTGTTGGTCTCAAGCCAGGCCAGGGTAGTGCGGGTGGCCTTCAGATAGGCCCTGGGGGTAATGGTGGCGCCGGTGAACTGATCAAATTCACCACCGTCCTTTTTCACCTGCCAGTTTTCATCTTCTTCCTGACTGTAGGGTTTGCCGGTAAAGGCCAGCACCCAGGGGGACTTGGTCAGTTCAATTTTGTCACCCAATCCGGGGGTTTCCTGATGGCTCAGGGTACGGATCCCCAGCACCTTACCTTGCATGTCGACGCCGATAATCAAGCGTATCGCGCCGTTGTAGCCGTCGGGGGCCTGGGTTTCTATCGCCAGGGCGACGGGCTTGCCATCGCGGGTGGCCAGATACGCGGGCAGGGCATCGTCGGTGCCAAACACGGCCGGATCGTGCACCAGGGTGCAATGCTCACTGAGTTCATTGTCATGAATATCGTCCGGCACTATCTGGTGCAGGATCTTCTGGAGTTGCAGTTGTTCCTGGGCCTTGATCTTATCTTTGGTCTGGCTGTTGACCACAGCCACCAGTGCGGTACAGATCAGCGCAAACAAGGCCAGCAGCAGGCCATTTTTCAACATGGTGCGGCTCATGGTTTAGTTCCTCAAATCCCGGCCCTGTGACCATAGGTCCTGGGTCTGACGTAGTAATCGATAAAAGGTGCGCACAGGTTGGCCAGCAGTACGGCGAAGGCGACACCGTCGGGATAACCGCCGAAGGTGCGAATAAGGTAAACCAGAATACCTATCAGGGCGCCGAAGATAAGCCTGCCCCTGGGGCTGGTCGCGGCGGTGACGGGATCGGTAGCGATAAAAAACGCCGCCAGCATGGTGGCGCCGCTGAAAAGATGCAGTGCCGGGCTGGCATGGGTGTCGGGAGACACGGCAAAACCAAACAGGGAGCAGATAAACAGGGCGCCGAGCAGACCGCCGCTGATGTGCCAGCGTATGGTTTTCAGGTACAAGAGCACCAGGCCACCGGCGAGATAGGCCAGGTTAACCCAGAACCAGCCTTCACCCGTGCTGCCGCTGAATACCGGCTTGGCCAGACTCTCAGTGGTGGTAAAGCCCATGGACAGGTCGGTTTTGAGTGTGTCCAGCGGTGTCGCCATGGTGACGCCGTCTATGCCAAGCCTGAAGGCCTCGGCACCCTGGCTGCTGAAAATGGTCACCAGCGCCGTCCAGGGATCGGCCGATTGCGCCGCTAGGGTCGCCGGGGCTGCCCAGGTGGTCATCAGCACGGGAAAGGACACCAGCAACAGCACGTAGGCCGCCATGGCAGGATTGAACAGGTTATGGCCAAGACCACCATAGAGTTGTTTGACTATCACTATGGCAAACACTGTGCCTATGACCACCACGAACCAGGGGGCCAGCGGCGGCAGCGCCAGTCCCAGCAGCAAGGCGGTAAGCATGGCGCTTTGATCGCCAAGGGCCGCCTTGACGCTGCGCCCGCGCAGTTTCATGACCGCCGCTTCAGAAGCGAGGGCCACGACAATCGCCAGGATCACCTGGATAAGGGTTCCCCAGCCGAAGTAAACGCATTGGGCCACCAGGCCTGGCAGGGCACAAAGCAGCACCCTTTGCATCATGGTGGAAGTTTGCAGCATCTTGCCTATGTGGGGCGAGGACGCAAGTTTAAACGCCATCAATTAATCCTCTTGCTGTCTGGCGGCTTTGTTGGCCTTGGCTTTCGCGACCGCAGCTGCAATCCGTTGTTTCTTTTGCTCTTCAGCCGACAATGCCTGGCCGGCCTGTGGCTGCGCTATAGCTGACTGAACCTCTTGAACGGCTTTCGGCTCGCCGGGGCTTTCCGGGCTTTCGGAAGATGCTGCCGCCTTTTTGGCTTTTGCCTTGGCGATTGCCGCGGCGACGCGGGCCGCTTTGGCGTCTGCAGCCGACTCGGGTGTATCGGCCTTGGGTTCGGCACTTGCCTCTTTATTTGGCTCAGAGCTTGTCTCTTTACTTGGCTCAGGGCTTGTCTCTTTATTTGGCTCAGAGCTTATCTGGGCATCTACCTGGGCCGCTTGCGGCTTTTCACCAGCATCGGCGGCGGCCTTTTTGGCCTTGGCTTTTGCTATTGCTGCAGCGACCCGGGCGGCTTTGGCATCCGCACCCTGGTTGTCGGCTTCGGCAGCGGCTTCGGCTGCGGTCTGCGCAGGAGCCCGTTCCTGAACGGCATCCGATTCGGATGACCCGGCCGCCTGGGCGGCTTTTTTCGCCTTGGCGCGGGCAACGGCCGCGGCAACCTTTGACTTGGTGTCGTCAACCGCCTCTGACGGTGCAGGGGCTTCGTTCTGCACAGGCGCTTCGTTGCCGAGCCCTGCCTGGGCGGCTTTCTTGGCCTTGGCGCGGGCTATGGCCTCCGCAACCTTGGCCTTGGTGTCATCACCCGTTTCCGACGGTGCAGCGGCGTCGTTCTGTTCTGGGGTTTTGTTGCCCTGTTCTGCCTGGGCGGCTTTCTTGGCCTTGGCGCGGGCTATGGCTTCTGCAACCTTGGCCTTGGGATCTGCCACAGTGTTGGTGTCGGTTACGGCCTTGGATTGGTCTTCGGTCGCCTGGGCAGCCTTTTTGGCCTGGATCCGCGCCAGGGCCTCGGCCACGGCGTCTTTTTCCTGGCCCGTCATGGCGGCCTGACGTTTTTCCGCTGCTTCGCGGGCCTTGGCTTCGCGGGCTTGTTTTTCTTCCTCAAGCCGCTGCAATCTGGCTTCGAACCTGACCTTGGCCCGCTCTGCCTGACGTTTCTCTTCCGCATCCTGGCGCAGGGCGGCCTTGGCTACCCGGTAATATTCCACCAACGGGATATCGCTGGGGCAGACATAGCTGCAACAGCCGCACTCTATGCAGTCACGCAGGTTGAAGCTTTCGGCCTTGTCATATTCGCCGGCCTTGGCGTGCCAGAACAGCTGCTGCGGCAGCAGCAGCGCGGGACAGGCTTGGGCGCATTCGCCGCAGCGGATACAGGCTTTTTCGTCCAAATCCGGCCCCAGCTCATCGGTCGTGGGCACCAGGATACAGTTGCTGCCCTTGAGCAGCGGCACATCCAATTGCGGCAGGGTATAGCCCATCATGGGGCCGCCCTGGATAACGCTTTGTACCTGAGAGGCCTTGAATTGGCACTGGTGTAACAGATCGCTTATCTGGATGCCGATGGGCGCCCAGTAGTTACCCGGGCGGCCAACTCCTTGTCCGGTGACGGTTACGACGCGCTCAATCAGGGGTTTGCCCTGAATAACGGCCTCGGCCACCGCATAGGCGGTGCCGACGTTGTGCACCACTATACCCAGCTGGGCCGGGATCCCGCCCGAGGGCACTTCCTGACCGGTAAGGATCTGAATAAGTTGTTTTTCACCACCTGAGGGATACTTGGTGGGGATAACAGTCACCCTGGCGCGTCCCGGGCTGAGCTTGCTGCGCTTGAGCGCCTGCTCCATGGCTTCGGCTGCCTCGGGTTTGTTGTCTTCAATGGCAATAACAATGCGTTCAGGTTGCAGCAAGCGCTCCATGATGCGGATACCATCGAAGATGCCATCGGCATATTCGCGCATTAACCTGTCGTCGGCGGTGATATAGGGCTCGCATTCAACACCGTTGATGATCAGCAGCTGAATTTCGCTGACGGGGTTGAGTTTGATATGACTGGGAAAGGCTGCGCCGCCCATACCGGCGATACCGGCGTCGCGGATCTTGCCGAGCAGGGTCTTGGTGTCGGCCGCTTCCGGATCGGCAGACTGCAACTCAACCCACTCGTCGGCACCGTCAGAGGTCAGCTCAAGTGTCAGCACCGGCAGGGCCGATGCATGGTTGCTGGGCCGCTGGCCTATGGCCGTCACTGTACCGGAAACGGGCGCGTGCACCGGCAGATAGTGGATACCAGAGCCTGTGGTCAGGCATTGCCCTTTGCGGACCCTGTCGCCAACCGACACCATCAGGGTGGCATTGTCGCCAACCTGGGGCAGTGCCAGCAGCAGAGGTTGTACGGCGCTGACTTTGGCAATGGGGCTGCCGTTGGAGAGGGTCTTGAGTTCCGGAGGATGAATGCCCCCGGCTGAGCGCCACAGTACACCTTTATCCAGTTGCTCAATCAGACTCAGCACGCTTTTTCCTCTTCAACCAGGGTGACAGGGATGGCATTGAGGCGCCAATCCCAGTTTTTGATGCTGGGGGCGACAGGGATCATATCGATGCAATCCACGGGGCAGGGTTCAACGCACAGATCGCAACCCGTGCAATCGGCCGCGATAACTGTGTGCATCAATTTGCCGGCACCCACTATGGCGTCAACGGGACAGGCCTGGATGCATTTGGTGCAGCCGATGCATTCTTCCTCGCGGATAAAGGCGACCTTTTTGACCTGATTGTCTATGGCGGCATCCAAAGGCTCGGGCTCGACACCCATCAATTCGGCCAACTTTTCCATGGTGGCGGTGCCGCCGGGGGGACACTTGTTGATCTTGTCGCCATTGGCTATGGCTTCGGCATAGGGACGGCAGCCGGGATAGCCGCACTGACCGCATTGGGTTTGCGGTAACAGGGCTTCCACCTGGTCGACTATGGGATTACCTTCCACCTTGAAGCGCACCGCGGCGTAGCCGAGGATCAGACCAAACACCAATGCCAGCAGGCTAAGAAGAACAACGGCAATAACAATCGCTGACATATTACTTAACCAGTCCGGTGAAACCCATGAAGGCCAAGGACATGAGTCCGGCGGTGATCATGGCGATGGCACCACCGCGAAAGGGCTGTGGCACATCGGCAGCAGCAAGACGTTCGCGCATGGCAGAAAACAGAATCAACACCAGGGAAAAGCCCAGGGCCGCGCCGAATCCGTAAATGGCGGATTCGATGAAGTTATGTTTTTCGTTGATATTGAGCAGGGCCACACCAAGTACGGCGCAATTGGTGGTGATAAGTGGCAGGTAGATACCCAATGCCCGGTGCAGATTGTCACTGGTTTTTTGCACCAGCATCTCGGTAAATTGCACCACTACGGCGATCACCAGAATAAAGCTCATGGTGCGCAGATAGCCCAGCTCAAAGGGGAGCAGCAGGTATTGGTTGACCAGATAGCTGAGTATGGATGCCAGCGTCAGCACAAAGGTGGTCGCCATGGACATGCCAATGGCGGACTCAAGCTTGGACGATACCCCCATAAAGGGGCACAGGCCGAGAAATTTTACCAGGACGAAGTTATTGACCAGCACTGTGCCGATCAACAACAGGAGATATTCACTCATCTCTAGGTGTGGACAGTCAAAAGGTGACCGGTATTATCGGCTTTTTGAGTATCATTAACAACATATAGAAAGCAGGGTTTCCCCTCTTCGGGCTAAATTGCCATCAGTTGAGTTCTTCACTACCCAAGGCTTGGGGTTGGGCTATGTAGTAGCCCTGCAAGCCATCGATGAGCAAACTTTCAAGGGCGAGTTTTTCCACCTGCTGTTCAACGCCGGTGGCGACCACCCTTATCCCCAGGCGCCTGGCGACATCGACCATCATACGCACCAGGAACTTGTTGTTGGCATCCTGATCGATAGCCTCGCTGTAACTGCCATCCAGCTTGATATAGTCGGGCCTGACTTCGCGGAAGAATTTGAAGGAGGTGAAGCCCATGCCGAAGCGCTCTATGGATACCCGGGTGCCGACGCTGTGCATTTCCCGCACAAATTTATGGGAGGCCTGAATATTGGCCTGCATCCCGGCCTCGTTGAGTTCCAGCACCAGACGGGCAGACAATTGCCTGTCCCGCTGCAACTTGTCCTTGAGCCAGCTGACAAAACTTTCCTGCAACACCGATGAGGTGCTGATATTGATGCCATAGTTGCCGCGCAGGTTGGGGTTTTCCTGCAGCTGCTTGATGACGGTATTGACCACCAGCTTGTCGAGTTCCATTGCCATACCGTGGCGCTCGGCCATGGCTATCACAGTGGAGGTGGGCATAAATTTGCCTTCACTGTTAAAGAATCGGGCGAACAGTTCCCGGTAGACTTCAACCTCGGAACGACAGGGCAGGATCGGCTGCTGCATGAAACGCACTGCCCGGCGGTTAATAATATCGTCTATGGCGGTGCGCCATCTGTTATCACCCAACTCCACTTCTTCGCTGAGCTTCTCAAGCAACTGCACGCTGTTTGGTCCCAGGGTCTGGGCTATGCTGACCGCGGCATCGGCCAATGCCATTAACTGTATGGGATCGCAACCGGCCTGGAAGGGCACCATACCCGTGTAGGCGATGGAGTCTACTTTGATATGTTGCAGATATTCATCGAGCAGGGCTTTGAATGGTTCGTGGAACTTGTCTGCTTCGCCTGCCACCAGACCGGGTAAAAATATCGCAAAATCAGCGCTGCTGATGCGATAAAATTCGGCATCGGGTAACTTGCCGGCGGCTTTTCGTGCGCAGGCGGCAATTTTGGCCAAATAATCATCACCGGCGCTGCGGCCCAATAACTGATTGATATTGGCCAGTTCTGTGGCCTGCACCATGGCCAGCATACCAAAGAAGGTCTTATCGGATTTACTGATTTCATCCAGCTTGCGGGTGAAGCTGTGACGGGTATTGAAGCCGGTCACTGCATCCTGAAAGGCCACTTTGGAGAGCTTTTCGTTTTCCAGTGTCAGGGCATCAACTTTGCGCTTCAGCAGCGTGCGCCCGTCTTCCAGGGCGTCACCAAGTGGCTTGAGTTCACCACTGAGCCGGGATGTGGCCAGGGCACTGAAATTAAACTGCATCAGATTGCGCAGATAGTCGGCGGCGTAATTAATGCGACTTTTCAAGCGCCACATGGCGATGGCAAATGCTATGGCGGTAACCAGATACAGGGCCAGCATCAAGATTGCCGTTTGCATATAATGTTGCGATGCTGCGATGACCTGGGCCCCGGTATCGAGCTTGACCTGCAATCGACCGTTGGTGAGTTCGCGGTTATCGCTCAATTCCAGCCTGAACAGGTGTTGGTTGTCGATGGCCTCGGCTTGCAGCTGGCCACGGGTGAAATTTTTGCTGCCATCAACCGCGTCGGTATATTGAAAAAAATGCAGGGGAAATTTTGTGTTGATGGTACTGTGCAGGCTCTTGCCATCATCGGACCAAGCCTGCCACTGGGAAACGGCTTGCTTATATTGGCTCAGTAGTCTTTGTCCTTGTTCCTGCAGCGCATTGTTGCCTTGGAAATAGCTGGCACCCAGGCCAGCTAACAAGAGTAGTAGAAGAAAGGCTTGAAAGGATTTGGATACACCCATAACTTGTTCCGTCGCTTAGCGTTTTAGTTATTCTAGCCGTCAACTGAATTAAATCCGATAGATTGTAACGGCAATATGCTAAAAACAAAATCTAAATCAATAGGATTTGACGGGGGAAGGGCAGTTTGGCTCCCCTGACTGGACTTGAACCAGTGACATACGGATTAACAGTCCGCCGTTCTACCGACTGAACTACAGGGGAACAATATAGATGCTTGCTGAAGTGGCTCCCCTGACTGGACTTGAACCAGTGACATACGGATTAACAGTCCGCCGTTCTACCGACTGAACTACAGGGGAACAATGTAACGCTTACTGAAGTGGCTCCCCTGACTGGACTTGAACCAGTGACATACGGATTAACAGTCCGCCGTTCTACCGACTGAACTACAGGGGAACAATATAACGCTTACTGAAGTGGCTCCCCTGACTGGACTTGAACCAGTGACATACGGATTAACAGTCCGCCGTTCTACCGACTGAACTACAGGGGAACAATTCTGTTTACTTCAGAGTTTGGTTTGACCCAAACCGTCTCAATGAGTTGGCTCCCCTGACTGGACTTGAACCAGTGACATACGGATTAACAGTCCGCCGTTCTACCGACTGAACTACAGGGGAATCGTTGTTTCAACCACTCGCTGAGAACGGTGCGCATAGTAAAACGCGCCGTCGGATGAGTCAACTCGCGCATTCAAAAAAAGTGTAATTGGACTGTTAAGTGCTCATCTAATGTTCACCATGGCGGCAAATCAGCCATAACGGTGGAGATTTAAGCGGGAAAACACTGAATTAATTACGATTTAGACTGTGCGTTTGCTTGTTTTACTGCTGTTCACTTCTGCGACTGTGCCGAATGTGAGGTCAGCAGTGACAAATGTAGGAAAATTTCAGCAGCAAAAAAGCAAGCGGTTACAGCAGCCGGATTCAGCAAACCCAGATGGCGCAAGGGCTTTGGCTAGTTTTCCACAAAAACTGTGGATAACCCTGTGGGTTAGACACGATAATCGGCGTCAAACCCTTGTGCATACTGGAGTGGACTTAGATTTTCAAAAATTGCCGATAAAATAAAATTATCAATAGAATCAATGTCAAGTGAAATTGTTGTGACAGTCGACAATTCAGCTTTTGCTGTTGCAGAATTGTAACCCGTATGAAACCACATCTTGTGTATGAATTTGTGCGTCAGGGTGGGATTTCACTTGCGTTTTCGCTCAAAGCCAGGTTTGAACCGGCATGACAGTGAATTTCAATCGGATATCAGACTTTCAGCATCTCCTTGCACTGGGATAGAATGTGCTGCTGGGTAGATAAAGGAAGAAAAACTGTGTCCGAGACCGTATTTGAGTTAAACAGCCAGTATCAGCCTGCGGGCGATCAGCCCACCGCCATTGCCAAATTGGTGGACGGCCTGGAGGCCGGGCTCGCCAGCCAAACCTTGCTGGGTGTAACAGGTTCCGGCAAAACCTTCACCGTGGCCAATGTGATTGCCACCCTGGGACGTCCCACTATTATCATGGCGCCCAACAAGACCCTGGCGGCTCAGCTCTACGGCGAAATGAAGGAGTTTTTCCCCAATAATGCCGTCGAATACTTCGTGTCCTATTACGACTATTATCAACCCGAAGCCTATGTACCTGCGTCCAATACCTTTATCGAGAAGGATGCCTCGGTCAATGCCCATATAGAACAGATGCGCCTCTCTGCGACCAAGGCACTGCTGGAACGCAAAGATGTGGTGCTGGTCGCCTCGGTGTCGGCCATTTACGGTTTGGGCGATCCCGACTCCTATATGAAAATGCTGCTGCATTTGCGCCAGGGCGATCATATGGGCCAGCGCGACATTTTACGCCGCCTGAGTGAACTGCAGTACAAGCGCAACGACATGGAATTGCAGCGCGGTACCTTCAGGGTGCGTGGTGAAGTGATCGACATCTTCCCGGCGGACTCGGAGCGCGATGCCATCCGGGTCGAACTGTTTGACGATGAAATTGAGCGGTTGAGTGAATTTGACCCGCTCACGGGACAGATCATCAAACGCATTGCCCGCACCACAGTGTACCCCAAGACCCATTATGTGACCCCGAGGGAGAAAATCCTCGATGCCATTGAGCTTATCAAGCAGGAATTGCGCGAGCGGAAGCAACAGTTGCTCGATGCCAACAAACTGATTGAGGCCCAGCGCATTGGCGAGCGAGTGCAGTACGATCTGGAGATGATGACCGAGCTTGGCTACTGCTCCGGCATTGAAAACTATTCCCGCTACCTGTCGGGCCGCAATGAAGGGGAAGGTCCGCCAACACTGCTGGATTACCTGCCGGCGGATGGCTTGCTGATCATAGATGAATCCCATGTCACAGTGCCCCAGATAGGCGCCATGTACAAGGGCGATCGCTCCCGTAAAACCACCCTGGTGGAATACGGCTTTCGCCTGCCATCGGCCCTGGATAACCGGCCGCTGAAATTCGAAGAGTTTGAGGCCTTGATGCCGCAAACCATTTATGTGTCTGCGACCCCGGGCCATTACGAACTTGAAAAGAGTGACGGTGAAATTGCCGAGCAGGTCGTCAGACCGACGGGCTTGCTGGATCCCGAACTGGAAGTCAGGCCCGTGGCCATACAGGTGGACGATCTCCTCTCAGAAGCCCGCAAGCGCATCGCGGTCAATGAGCGGGTGCTGGTAACCACCTTGACCAAGCGCATGGCCGAAGATCTGACCGAATATCTGGACGAACACGGCATAAAGGTGCGTTATCTGCACTCGGATATAGAAACGGTGGAGCGGGTCGAGATCATTCGCGATCTGCGTCTGGGGGTCTTTGATGTCTTGGTGGGGATCAACCTGCTGAGGGAAGGGCTGGATATGCCCGAGGTATCACTGGTGTGTATTCTGGATGCGGACAAGGAAGGCTTTTTGCGCTCCGAGCGCTCCCTTATTCAGACCATAGGCCGGGCCGCCCGTAACGTGAACGGCAAGGTGATCCTCTATGCCGACAGGGTGACGGATTCCATGGCCAGAGCCATGGGTGAAACCGAACGCCGGCGTGAGAAGCAGCGCTTGTTTAACCTGGAGCACGGCATAATCCCCAAAGGGGTGGTCAAGAAGATCACCGATGTGATGGATATAGGTGAACGAGAGGCACCGACCCGGGAGTATTCCAAGGTTGCTGAGCCAAAAGGCAAGTATCAGGGGCTTGATCCCCATGTGCTGGCACAGCAAATTGACGAGCTGGAAAAGCGTATGCTGCAGCATGCCCGGGATCTGGAATTTGAACAGGCCGCGGCGCTCAGGGACGAAGCACACAGGCTGAGGGAAACCTTGCTCAAGATATAAACAAAAAACGCGCCCCGGCGCGTTTTTTTATTTGGCTAGGACTGTCCCTGAGATCAGTGGCCGGCGCCTATCTGCTCCTTGCCCGGTTTGAGTTGTGTTGCTGCCACAAGCCACAGGAGCCCCAAAGCTATGCCGGATACCAGACCCACCAAATGGGATTCGGTGGCGACCCTGGCGCCGATAAGCTCGGTCACTCCGTCGCTGGCGCCCATGGTGTTTTCCCAGCTGACCTTGAGTATGACGCCGAGCAGCAACAGGTACCCCGATCTATAGCCCCGGCGTATATCCAGCAGGGCACCAAAGGCGAATAACCCATGCAGGATCCCGCTCAGTCCCACGTAGCCCCACAATTGCGGATAGCCAAGATACAGGCCCAGGCCCTCGAGGGTACACAGTGCCAGCAGCAGTGCCAGCAAGGGCCAGATGCGGTAATGAAAATGATGCAAACTGTAGATAACCCACAGACCGGCCAGATTCATCAACAGGTGCCAATGATTGGTGTGCAGCAGATTACCGCTGATAAGGCGCCAGTATTCGCCCTGATCTATGGCGTCGCGGCGAAAAGCCAACACATCGTCCAGGGACAAAAAGAAAAGACCAATGCTCACTAGGGAAACTATCAGCGGCGCCAACCAGGCCCTGCTCGGACTGCTCAGCGCGGACATTTGCTGTCCAGAGCTTCAGTTACCGCGTCTTTATGATTGAGGTAGTCCTCCAGACCGCGGCTGCGCAGATGGCAGGCCGGGCAGTCGCCACAGCCATCACCCTGAATGCCGTTATAGCAGGTGAGGGTATGATGACGCACCAGTTCCAGCTGGCCATAGCGGTCCGCCAGGGCCCAAGTTTCGGCTTTGTTTAGCCACATCAGCGGCGTGCGGATCTCCAGGGGCCTGTCCATCCCCAGCACCAATGCCTTGGCCATGGCCTGGATAAATTCGTTGCGACAATCCGGATAGCCGGAAAAGTCGGTTTCGCATACACCGGTTATGACGGTATCGGCACCGAGTTGATAAGCGTATATCCCCGCCAAAGTCAGAAACAGTATGTTGCGGCCGGGTACAAAGGTGTTCGGCAGGCCATTGTCCATTAATTCATGGGATACCGGAATGGCATCACGGGTGAGTGCGGAGATAGCCAGCTCGCCCAACAGCGACACGTCCATTATCTTGTGACTGGCCACTCCCAAGCGGCTGGTGAGGGCCTTGGCGACTTCTATTTCTGCCACATGGCGTTGACCATAGTCGAAGGTAATGGCATGCACTTCATCAAATTGTGCCAGGGCCTGAATAAGACAGGTGGTGGAATCCTGGCCACCACTGAAAACAACAACGGCTTTAGACTTAACTGCTTTTGACATAAGACGAACTTCAAACAAAATATCAGGAGCTCAGTTTACCCGAGGTGGGTCACGCTGCAAAGCCGCAGCCGGCGAGCCGGCTTGCAAGCCGGCAAAAAATCCACTATAAAAGCCGCCCCAACCAAAGAGGCCTGTCATGACATATCCGGTTAACGAAGTTTTTGAGACCATCCAGGGTGAAGGATGCCATACAGGTATGCCGGCTATCTTTGTACGCCTGCAGGGATGTCCTGTGGGCTGCAGTTGGTGTGACACCAAGCAGACCTGGGAACTGCTGGAGCAGAATCGGGTGTCGCCCGCGGATGTGATCCGGGTCGATGGTAGTATTGGCCGCTGGGCCATGCACGATGCCGACAGTTTGGTCTCGGCCTTCAAAGCCAAGGGTTTCAGCGCCCGTTTGGTGGTGATCACCGGCGGTGAACCTTGCCTGTACGATCTCACCGCCTTAACTATAGGGCTGGAGCAGGCCGGTTACCAATGTCAGATAGAGACCAGTGGCACCTTTGAAGTGAAGTGCTCTGAAGGCACCTGGGTGACAGTCTCCCCCAAGGTCAATATGAAAGGGGGCTATCCCGTGCTGAGGCAGGCTTTGGAGCGAGCCAATGAAATCAAGCACCCCATAGCCACGGAGAAGCATATCGAGGAGCTTGACGATTTGCTCTGTGGTCTGGACATCAGCGGCAAGACCATCTGTCTCCAACCCATCAGTCAGAAGCCGAGGGCCACGGAACTGGCAATGAAAACCTGTATTGCCCGTAATTGGCGCCTGTCTATCCAAACGCACAAATACCTTAATATCGATTGATTGTTAAGTAATAACGGCGACCCTGGGTCGCCGTTATTGTCTCAGGCCAATAAGCCGCTTCGGTTGAATTCCTCAAGGGCCGCCTGGGCCCCACTGATATCGCCTATCTGCTCTGTAACCCAGTCCGGATGGTAATAGGTATCCAGATAGCGCTCGCCGGGATCGCAGATGAGGGTCACTATCGAGCCGGTTTCACCGGCCTGCTTCATCAGGCTCGCCTGTTTCAGGGCGCCATAGAGGTTGGTACCTGTGGAGGGACCGGTTTTACGGCCAATCAGACGCTCCAGCCACAGCATGGTGGCGATGGAGTTGGCATCCGACACCTTGAGCATTTCATCAACAACTCCGGGAATAAAGGAAGGCTCAACCCTTGGCCTGCCTATACCTTCAATTCTGCTGCCTTGTGACAGGCACAGACCGGCATCGCGGCTGTGGAAATAGTCATAGAACACCGAAATTTCCGGGTCCACCACACACAGGCGGGTAGCCAGCTGCTGGTAACGGATGTAGCGGCCTATGGTGGCCGAGGTACCACCTGTGCCCGGGCTCATAACAATCCAACGCGGCACGGGATGGGGCTCAAGTGCCATCTGGCTGAAGATGGAATTGGCAATGTTGTTATTGCCGCGCCAGTCGGTGGCCCGCTCGGCAAAGGTGAACTGATCCATGTAATGGCCCTTGAGTTCCCGGGCCAGACGTTCGGATTCGGCATAAATCTCAGAGGTCTTATCGACAAAATGGCATTGGCCACCGTAGAAACCTATCTGCTCGACCTTTCGTTTGGCGGTACTTTTGGGTACCACGGCAATAAAGGGCAGGCCCAGCAGGCGCGCAAAATAGGCTTCGGACACCGCAGTGCTGCCGGAGGAGGACTCTATGATAGGCGTGCCCTCATTTATCCAGCCATTACACAGGGCATAAAGGAACAGCGAACGTGCCAATCTGTGCTTGAGGCTGCCCGTGGGGTGAGTGCTCTCATCCTTCAGGTAGATGTCGATACCTGCCAGCATGGGTAATTCAAGCTTGATCAGGTGCGTGTCGGCACTGCGTTGGAAATCAGCATCAATTTTGGCAATGGCCTGGTTTACCCAGTGCTTGTTCATAGCGGTTCCGGAAATGTTATAACCATATCGGCTAAATCATAATGAAATCGCATATAAAAGCCAGCAACACCATTGTGGCGGCGGATCAAACGCTGGAAAGTGTGGCTAACAGTGGCTTTAAATTAGAGGGCAACAACAGGTTTTGGCCTGAAAAGGCTACCGGGGAGATCACAGGGGGAATAAACACGAGAGAGAAAAGAGAAAATGGTGGAGGGAGAAGGATTCGAACCTTCGAAGGCGGAGCCGTCAGATTTACAGTCTGATCCCTTTGGCCACTCGGGAACCCCTCCACAGGGGCGAATTGAGAACAGTGAAATGGTGGAGGGAGAAGGATTCGAACCTTCGAAGGCGGAGCCGTCAGATTTACAGTCTGATCCCTTTGGCCACTCGGGAACCCCTCCAATGTGTCACTGGACGCTTTTCAAATTGTAGGCAAATGGTGGAGGGAGAAGGATTCGAACCTTCGAAGGCGGAGCCGTCAGATTTACAGTCTGATCCCTTTGGCCACTCGGGAACCCCTCCTCAATTGCGGCGGCAATAGTAAGCAGATTCGTTTTATATGTAAAGGCTAAATTCTTAAAAAAAGCTAAAGTAACTGGCCAAGTGGTCGATTAAGTTACAAGGATATGTTTTATTGACGTTTTTATATGCAAATTGCTTCACCTTTAATCAATGAACTGCAATGTGGCGAGCGCCTCAACCATGCAATAGAGCATGGTCGTCGCGGAGAGTTCGCCCTGCTGTTGGCCATGCTATCCCAGGATGCCCGGGACATGGCCCAGTTCACTTTGGGTGAAGAAGGCACTGTGGATGCCAAACTGCGACGCCAATTTGAATTGCCGCCGGCCCAAACCCTGGTCGCGGATGTGGCCGACGACTCCCTGGTCAATAACGGCGGTGAATTTCACGAATTGGGCTTGCGTGGTTTTGCGCTGCAACAGGCGCTGAAGCCGGAGGCTTTGGTCACCCGGGGACCGATCCCCGTCACCATGCTGGATGCCTTGAACAATACCGACCCTTTGTGCAAGTCCCGTTATCTTGAGCCACAGCATCCCGCGCTGCCCGAGATTCCCCATTTCAACGATCGCCTCAGTGGTCAGCTGGCACTGGCGCAGCGGATGGCACAAGCTTGAACCGCGCCACAGTCCCGTATTGCTATAACCTTTAAAATGCGGCCATTGTGATTATCGAACAGAGGAACAGAGATGAAGAGCATTGAAGAGCAGCAATCCTCGACCATCAACGATACCTGCAATGATTGCGGCAGTTTTGTTGACATAGGTACTGTGCTTGACGAACAGGATACCTGTATGACCTTGTCTTTTTCCGGTGTGGATGCCGAAATGAAGGCGAAGGAACTGGCAACGCTGGCCTTGGCGAGATTTCCGGGGTGCCGGGCGCAACTGGAGGCTGAGGCAAGTGGCTGTCGTCTGAGCTTGCAATTTGATGTCAGTGCCGAAAAATTGATTTTCGCTTTGGATAATGGACTAACTGGCTGAAGCACCATATTGCTCTTGGTGACGAACTTACTGTAATCTCGGCAAAATTAGAATAAAAACCTCTGTGGGCCCGGGCCCGCAGTTAATTAAGGGATCTGTGTGAAAAAACGCAAACATCAGCATATTGTTGATTTGGTGGTCAACTCGACCGTTAAACAGCAAGGTGATTTTGCCAAGACAGCAGAGCTGGTGACTGAACTCCTGTGTCAGCATCTGGGCTTGTCTTTCGCCAGCGTTTGGTCATTGAATGAATCCCAGGCTACCCAGGCGGAAATAGCCTTCTTCGGTCCCGTATTACCCCAGGGGAAAAAGCGCCCCGCGTCATTGAAAAACGCCCCCCGTTATTTGCAGGAATTGCGCAAGCACAGGCATATAGATGTTGCAGATACACTATCGGATGACCGGGTATCTGAATTGCGAGATGACTATTTTATTGAACGGGGGATACGTTCCACTCTCGACCTTGCCATCCGTATCAATGGCCACCTGGAAGGCATTCTTTGCCTTGAGCGCAGTCAACCACTGTTATGGTCGGAGTTTGATATTCACCTGGGCAGCCAGCTTGCCGATCAATTGGCATTGACACTGGCGACCCGTCAGGCCGATGACAAAGATGAACAGCTGATGTTGTTCCGCTCTGCTGCCGAGCAATCCGATCAGGTCACCATGTTGATTAACCTGCACACGGAAAAGGTTGAGTATGTGAACGCCGCCCATGGCCGTATTACGGGCCTGCCTGCGGAAAAGGTCATAGGCCTGGGCCTGAAGCAAATGGATTTTTTCCGGCAACATCCCAAGTTGGGTGAAACCACGCTGGCACGTATTTTCAAGGGCGAAAATGTTCAGGGTGAGGTCAAACTGAAGCGGGCCGATGGCCACTGCTATTGGCTTAAATATCACGCCAGTCAATTCATTACCGAACGCGGAAATCATTATGTGTTGGTCTGCGGGGAAGATAACAGCGAACAACACAACTACCAGGCCGAGTTGGAAAAACTGGCCTGGCGCTGCAATTTAACCGGTCTGTATAACCGGGCGCATTTCAACCGGGTACTGGAGCGCAGCCAGCAGGGGATGTTGCTGCTGGTTGACCTGATGGGCTTCAAGCGGTTCAACGATACCTATGGCCATGAGCAGGGAGACGCTCTGCTGATTGAAATAGCCAGACGGCTGCGGCATTTCGCCGATATCTATAAGGCCAAGGAAATAGCCCGGGTCGGCAGTGATGAATTTGCCGTGCTGATGGCGGATCCGTCCGAGGAAGAGGAATTCCTGCGTAACAAGCTTTATCAGCAACTGGCCGCGCCGGTGTTTATCGGCCGTGAGCAGGTTGACCCCAAGCCTGCACTGGCGGCGGTGGATTTGGCCGCTGTCAACAACCTGGTGGCGCCTCTAACCTGTGCCGATATCGCGCTGCAACATGCCAAGAAGAAACAGGGCACGGCGATCCAAATCTTCAACAGCACCTTGCTCAGTGCCTTTAAGGACGACGCCCAGATTGAGCGCGACCTGCACACCGCCATCCGCGGCCGCCAATTTGAGCTCTATTATCAGCCCCTGTGGGACTTACAGCAGAATCGCTACACCGGGGCCGAAGCGCTGATCCGTTGGCATCATCCCAAGAAAGGGGTGTTGTTTCCCGGGGCCTTTATCGATATTGCCGAGCAATCCGGCATGATCAACGCCATTGGCGCCTGGGTTCTGGAGGCCGCTTGCCGCCAACTCAACCTGTGGCAGCATCACAATCTGGATATGTCCATGCATGTGAACGTGTCCGCCAGGCAATTCTTCAGCGGCAATCTGTACGAACAGGTGTGGCAACTGCTGAGTCGTTACCGGCTTAGACCCAAGAGTCTCATCCTGGAAATCACCGAAACCGAGCTGATGGAAGACATTCGCTACGCGACCAACCTATGTCAGGAGCTGGCGGAACTGGGAGTAGGGCTGGCCATTGATGACTTTGGTACCGGCTACAGTTCCATGCGTTATCTGAAACAATTCCCCATCAGCAAACTGAAAATAGACAGGTCATTCATATCCGATTTGACAGTTAGTCATGAAAGCCGCGAAATCGTCAGTGCCATTATCGCCATGGCGCGCGCCCTTAATCTGTCACTGACAGCCGAAGGTGTAGAGACCACAGATCAAGAAACGTTTCTGGCCAAGAGTTTGTGCGATCAGGCACAGGGTTTTCTGTACAGCCCGGCGCTCAGGGAAGCGGAGTTTTCGCAGTTTCTATATGAAAATCAGGTGCCTGCGAACCGCTTGCCGGTTTAGCGCCCACAGCACTGCTTGAACTTTTTTCCGCTGCCACAAATGCAGGGTGAGTTACGACCCGGCAGGGCTGCGTTTCTGTGCTGTCCCTGGGTGTAAAACCACAATCCCTGCTCGCGAACGAAGTCCGATATTTCCTCTATGGCATCCAGTGTGTTGCCATCCTTATACCAGGCGATAAAGTGGACCTTACCCGAGTCCCCATCCATAGAGCTCTCTTTAATATTCAGGGCCAGCCATTGGGGATGTGGACCCGCGGCCAGGATCTGGCTATTGAGATCCCGGCGATAGTCCGGGTGATGGGTTGCAATTAAATAGTCCCACAGCTGCAACACAAAGGCACTGTAGCGCGAACGCATCAGGGTTTCAGGTGTGGGGGCAGGGCGCATTCCGGCGTGAAAGGGGCGGCAGCAGTTTTCATAATCACCGCCGCCGCAGGGGCAGACTTGCTTCATAACTCAGGGTTTCAGGCTTCTGACAAACTGCTCGCCATAATACAGGTTGGGGACGGGCTTTGCATCAAAGTAGAAGCGGCTATCGGCACCGTTATTGGAATCCACCGTCAGTGACCAGGCACCGTCTTTCTGCTTTTTGGCAACTGTAACAAATTTTCCGGCGAACTCACTGACGGGCTCACCCGTGTCGGCGGCAGGGTGAAAACGAACCAGGTAATAACCTACGTCTGTCGCACTGTTGCCTTCGATTGTCCGCTCAAGTAAGCGGAAGTCCACTTCTATGCGGGCATTCTTGCGCTTTATTTTGCCAAAGAAGGCGTGATAAACGGCCACTATGGCCTGACGTCCACGTACTATCTCTCTGTCCTGCTTGTCGGTAATGTAACAGGCATTCTCGTCGTACACTTTTTCCAACACCTCGGGATCCAAGCTTTGAAATGCCTCAACGAACCTTTGGTAATTGGTGTTAAGTGCCTTGTTATCATCCATGGCATTGGCTGCAAAAGCACCGATCGACATCAGCAAGGCAGCCAGTAAAAGTAAAACTCTCATCATAAACAATAATTCCAGCTATCATGGACATCACTATAATGTATGGCCTGCTGTAACCCAAGAAGCAGATCATTACAAAGTGTGTAGCCTCCGCTGTATGGTTCAAGACAGGAGACACATCATGACCGATCAGGATAACGCGTTGTTTTGGGCCGAAATGGCCGATGTGATTCCGTTAAAACAACAAACTTTACTGCCTTCGGCGCCGGATCCGCAGGAACAGGCCAGGAAATGTAAGCTGGCTCAACTTGAAGCCAGACTGGCACCGCTGGCGGTCGATCCCGCCCATTTACCGCCTATTGGGGCGGATGTGGAGCTGAGCTTTTGCCGGGATGGGGTACAACAGTTGGTGTTCAGGCAATTGAAACTGGGCAAGTACCGCAGCAAGCGCCAGTGCGATCTCCGTGGTATGAAGCTGTTGGATGCCCGTTTGTTGCTGCTTAAAGTGATAGATGACGTTATTGCCCGCGATGAGCGCAATCTGTTATTGGTTCATGGCAAGGGCGTAATGCGTTCTGCCATGGCGGCCTGGTTGCCGCAAATTGACGAGGTTCAGGCGTTTTACAGTGCCCAACTCAAAGACGGTGGCAAAGGAGCCCTGTACCTGATGCTGGAAAAATCAGCCCAGGCCAGGGTCCACAGCAGGGAAACCAACAGCAAGGGCCATGGCAGCCGTTAGTTGCCGAGCCAATCACATAAAAAAGCCCGGGAACCCGGGCTTTTGTTCACTTAAGTCACTTTACCAGCCACACTGGCGGTTGGCGGCATTGTTTTGCTCATCCAGCCAGGATTTGAGCGGCGCGAAATAATCCAGAACGGCGCTGGCGTCCATTTGCTCTCTGCCGGTAACCACGGCAAGGGCTTGCGGCCATGGCTTACTGAGACCCATTTCCAGCATGGCGTTCAGCTTGGCACCGGCATCCTTATTGCCATAGATGGAGCAGCGATGCACCGGACCTTCGTCCTTGGCAATGTCACACAGGGCCTTGTGGAACTGGAACTGCAGTATGTGGGCCAGGAAGTAGCGGGTGTAAGGCACATTACCCGGTACATGGTACTTGGCACCCGGATCGAAGTCCGCTTCACTGCGCTCAACCGGTGCCATCACACCCTGATACTTCTGACGAAGTTCCCACCAGGCCTGGTTATATTGCTCCGGCTTGATTTCACCGGAGAATACCTTCCAGCGCCACTGGTCTATCATCAGGCCAAAGGGCAGGAAAGCCACCTTGTCCAATGCCTGTCTGAGCAACAGCCCTATATCCTTGGACGCATCGGGTACCTGATCCAGCAGACCAATCTGCTGCAGATATTTTGGCGTGATGGACAGGGCTATGGTGTCGCCTATGGCCTCATGGAAACCATCATTGGCACTGCCTTTAAAGATATAGGGTTGGTTTTTGTAGGCCCGCTGATAGAAGTTATGGCCCAACTCGTGGTGTATCACCTTGAAGTCATCGCCGGTTTTCTGGATACACATCTTGATACGAATATCATCGGCGTTGTCGAGATCCCAGGCCGAGGCATGACAGATCACGTCCCTGTCCTTGGGTTGTACGAACAGGGAACGTTGCCAGAAGGTGTCGGGCAGGGCGTCAAAGCCCAAAGAGGTAAAGAAGCTTTCGGCCTGCTTCACCATCTTTTGCTCGTCGTAGCCTTGCTTGGCCAGCAACTCGGTCACATCATAGCCGGGATCGGCATCCTTGGGCGCCAGCATGGGATAGATGTTACCCCATTGCTGTGCCCACATGTTGCCGAGCAAGTGGGCCGGGATAGCACCTGTCTTGGGCGCAACTTCATCGCCATATTGCTGGTTCAACTCACCGCGCACATAGCAGTGCAGCGACTCATACAAGGGCTTGACCTGACCCCAGAGGCGGTCGAGCTCGGCGGAAAAATCGTTGGGAGCCATGTCATACTGGCTGCGCCACAGTTCAGACAGACTGGGATAACCCAGATCTCTGGCCCCTTCGTTGGCCAACTCCACTTCACGCTCAAACAGCGGCCGCATGGGCTTGGCTATTTCACGCCAACCGGCCCAAACTTCCTTCAGCAATTCCGGATCGCGGGATTCCGCCATCAGGGCCGACAGTTCCGGCTGGGTCAGACAACGACCATCTTTAAGGCAATACTTGCCCTTGCCATAGAGGCCGTTAAGTTCTGAGCTGATTTTCGCCAGTTCAGCGTTTTTGGCCGGATCCAGGGGGGCCGGCAACACCAGTGCGCTGCGCAGCAGGTTAAGTTTGCGGGCATCGTCAGCATCCAACGGCAGGTCGACGAACCTGGCCGCTTCATTGGCAAAGCGAACCGATGCGGCGGTCACTTTTTCTGCAACGGCGGCCGACAATGACGCTGTATCTTCGGTAATAAAGTTACTGTAGATCCACTCAGCGCGATTACTTTCCAGCGATAATGCGGCCAATTCAGCTTCGGCGTTTTGGATGAACGCCTTGGCTTCTGCGACCGTGGGCTTGGCCGCTTCGGTCACCGCCGGGGTTGGAGCCTTGGCGGTTTCCTGCTGTGTGCAGGCGGCAGCGACGATGGCAAGACCGACGGTTGCGGCGATGCGGGTGAGTTTCAGATGGGTGAGTGACATAAGGGCCTCCCTGTTTATTGTTTGCAACAGTCTATCCAATAGTGAGGGAATTGCCATAAATTACAGAGAGATTTCGTTGATAAAGCGACAAGAATCCCGCCATTCCAGACCAATAGTGTTTGACAACCACAGGTCCAATGATTAATTTAAACGGGTGTTTTAATCAATTATAGGTAAGGGAATGGCGAGTCGATCCGATACAAAAACAAGAATTCTGGATGCAGCTGAAAAACTCTTTGCCGAACGTGGCTTTTCCGAGACATCCCTGCGACTGATCACCAGCAAGGCCGAGGTCAATCTGGCGTCGGTCAACTATCATTTTGGTTCAAAGAAAGAACTGATCCGCGCCGTACTGGCCCGCTATCTGGATGTCTTTATGCCGGCAGCGTCTTTGGCCCTGGAGAAGTTGCAGCACAGTGACGGGACAGCTTCGCTGAACGAGATATTTTCCGCCCTGGTGGGCCCCTTGCTCGATCTCAACAAGATGCGACATGAAGGAACCCGCATTTTCCTGCAACTGCTCGGCAGGGGCTATATTGAAAGTCAGGGCCATCTGCGTTGGTTTATCACCACCCATTACGGTGAACACCTGAGTCTGTTTGTGAAAGTGGTGTGCCAGAGCGCGCCCCATATACCACCGGCCGAGATGTTCTGGCGACTGCATTTCACCCTGGGCACTGTGGTGTTCACCATGGCTTCCGCCGATGCACTCACCGAGATAGCCGAGGCTGACTTTGGTGAGCAAAACAATATCGAAACGGTGATCCGCAAGGTCATCCCCTACATGGCGGCCGGTGTGGCTGTTCCAGTCTGAGCGCAATAAAAAGGAAGGTTGCTTATGACAAGCCTGCTGATACTCGTCATCATTGCCATAGTGGCTGTGTTGGCAATCAAGGATCTCCGGATGCGGTTTATTACCCGTCCGGTATTCAGTTTTTTCAAGAAAGTGCTGCCCCCCTTGTCCGATACCGAACGTGAGGCCATGGAAGCCGGTGATGTTTGGTGGGAAGGGGAGCTTTTCCGCGGCAAACCAAACTGGGACGCCCTCCATGCTTACGGTAAACCCACCTTGTCGGTGGAGGAAAAGGCCTTTATCGATAATCAGGTGATGACAGCCCTGACCATGATCGATGACTTTGACATAGTGCAGCAGCGCAAGGACTTGCCCCCAGAGCTGTGGGACTTCTTCAAGCGTGAGGGCTTCTTTGCGCTTATCATCCCCAAAAAATACGGTGGCAAGGGCTTCTCTGCCTATGCCAACTCCACCATAGTGGCCAAGCTTGCCAGCCGCAGTGTCAGTGCCGCAGTGACAGTGATGGTACCCAATTCACTTGGTCCGGGTGAACTGCTGACCCACTATGGTACCCAGGAGCAGAAAGATCGCTGGTTGCCGGCTCTGGCCAAGGGTGATGAAATTCCCTGTTTTGCCCTGACCGGTCCCGAAGCAGGATCCGATGCAGGTGCTATCCCCGATGAAGGCATAGTCTGTCGCCGCGAGTTTAACGGCGAGGAAGTACTGGGTCTGAGTCTGACCTGGGACAAGCGCTACATCACCCTGGCGCCGGTTGCGACTGTTTTGGGTCTGGCCTTCCAAATGAAGGATCCGGAAGGTTTGTTGGGCGATAAGGTAAACTTGGGCATCACCTGTGCGCTTATCCCCACCAGTCATCCCGGGGTAGAAATCGGCCCGCGCCATAATCCACTCAATATGGCCTTTATGAACGGCACTACCCGTGGCAAAGAGGTATTCATTCCACTGGACTGGATCATCGGCGGCCCCCAATACGCCGGTCGTGGCTGGCGCATGCTGGTTGAATGTTTGTCCGCAGGCCGCGGCATTTCCCTGCCGGCACTGGCAACTGCAACGGGCCACGTGGCGACCAAAACCACCACGGCCTACAGTTATGTGCGCCAGCAATTTGGTATGGCCATTGGCCATTTTGAAGGGGTACAGGAAGCACTGGCCCGAATTATAGCCAATACCTACCAGTTGGAAGCCGCCCGCCGCCTGACCACCACGGGCATAGATCTCAAGGTTAAACCCTCGGTGGTCACAGCCATTGCCAAGTATCATATGACCGAGCTTGGCCGCGACGTCATGAACGATGCCATGGATATCCAATCCGGCAAGGGCATCCAACTGGGGCCCAAGAACTACCTGGGTCATGGCTTTATGGCCAGTCCAATCTCCATTACGGTCGAAGGGGCCAACATATTGACCCGCAGCCTGATGATCTTCGGTCAGGGCGCGACCCGTTGTCATCCCTATGTGCTGGCGGAAATGGAAACCGCTGCCATGGAAGATCAGGATGAAGCCATTGAGCGTTTTGATAATTTGCTGATGGGGCATATGGCCTATGCCAGCCGTAACGCCCTCAGCAGCCTGGGCAATGCCCTCAGTGGCAGCTATTTCGCCGGCGCCCCCGTAAGCGGTGATACCCGCCAGTATTACAAGCACATGACCCGTATGTCCGCGGCCCTGGCCTTAACGACAGATCTGGCGATGTTGATATTGGGCGGCGAGCTTAAACGCAAGGAGATGTTGTCTGCCCGCCTCGGTGATGTGCTCAGTCAGTTGTATCTGGGCTCGGCAACATTGAAATTGTTTGAGGACAATGGCCGTCAACACGACGATCTGCCGGCGGTGCACCATGCCATGCAAACCCGCCTGCATCAGGCTGCAAAGGCATTGGATGAGGCTATCCGTAACTTCCCATCCAAACCCGTATCCTGGTTGCTCAGAGCCTTGATATTCCCACTTGGCAACCATTTCCATCTGCCAAGCGACAAGCTGTCTTCGGAGCTGGTGCAGTCCATGCTCAAACCCGGGCCTGCCCGTGAACGTCTGACTTTCCTTTGCCCTGATTTCGATGGTGATAAGGGTGGCATAGCCGAAGTGGAAGCGGCATTTGAAGCTCAATACCAGTGCAAGGGATTGTACAAAACACTGCGTCGGGCCCAGAAAGAAGGCAAACTCAAAGTCAAGTTGCCCCAAGATGAGCTGTATCAGGCAGCGCTTGAAGCCAAGGTTATTTCCGACGAGGAATTTGAAGCATTGAACAGAGCCAATGTTTTGCGTGTGGCGGCCATCAATGTGGATGAGTTCGACAGTCTGTAAGTAACACGATATTGAAAAACGCGCTTCAAGCGCGTTTTTTATTACTGTTAATGTAAAAGAAAAGGGCGCTGGTGCGCCCTTTTTATTCTCTATCAATTGCTCTGATTAGGCGACGATCAACACCTTGCAGGTGTTGGTGCCACCTATGGTTTCCATGGCATCGCCTTTGGTCATCAGCACCAGGTCACCGCTTTGGAGATAACCGGCGCTTTGCAGGCTTTCGAGGGCCTTTGATGCCAGCTCGTCGGCGGCATAGGCGGTGGAATCAAAATAAATCGGCTGAACACCGCGGTACAAGGCCATCTTGGCCAGAGTAGTCTCGTGGCGTGACAGACCCAGGATCGGCAGGGAAGAGCTGATACGACTCATCAGCTGCGGAGTCGCACCCGATTCGGTCAGGGCTATGATGGCCTTTACGCCATCCAGGTGGTTGGCCGCATACATAGTTGCCAGGGCGATGGTTTCTTCCACAGATGTGAAACGCTCGTCCATACGGTGTTTTGACACCTTGACGCTCGGATGTTCCTCGGCACCGAGGCACACCTTGGCCATGGCCTTCACTGTTTCTTCAGGGAAATCACCGGCTGCCGTTTCAGCAGACAACATTACCGCATCCGTACCATCGAGTACGGCGTTGGCCACGTCCATCACTTCCGCACGAGTCGGCATGGGTGATGAAATCATGGATTCCATCATCTGGGTGGCTGTTATCACTATCTTGTTCAGCTGACGTGAGCGGCTGATGAGTTTTTTCTGTACCGCAACCAGGGCCGCGTCACCGATTTCCACACCCAGATCGCCACGGGCAACCATAACGGCATCGGATGCCAGGATCACATCGTCCATGGCCTCGTCCGTAGCTACCGCTTCTGCGCGTTCAACCTTGGCCACTATCATGGCGTTGCTGCCGGCTTGCTTGGCAAGTTCACGGGCATAATCGAGGTCGGCGCCGCTGCGGGGGAAAGATACGGCCAGATAGTCAACCTGGATACGGGCGGCGGTGATAATGTCAGCCTTATCCTTTTCGGTCAGGGCTGCGGCAGACAAACCACCACCTTGCTTATTGATGCCCTTATTGTTGGAGAGGGGACCTGCCACTGTCACTGTGGTGTGTACCTTGCGGCCCTCGACCCGCTCAACCTTGAGCTGAACACGGCCATCATCGAGCATCAGAATGTCACCGATCTTAACGTCGTCCGGCAATTCCTTGTAGTCGATGCCAACCTGATTTTCATCGCCGGCACCCTTGCCCAGCTCTGCATCGAGGACGAACGCCTGGCCAAGATGCAGTTGCACCTTACGGTTATCCTTGAAGGTAGACACCCGGATTTTTGGACCTTGAAGATCGCCGAGGATGGCAACATGCACACCAAGTTCGCGGGCGATGCTGCGAACGCGTTCAGCGCGCTCCAGGTGATCTTCGGGTGAACCGTGGGAGAAGTTGAGGCGGACTACGTTGGCACCGGCGGCGATAATTTTGCGCAGGTTGTCATCACGATCTGTGGCCGGACCCAAGGTGGTCACGATTTTGGTTCTGCGGAACATGAGATACTCCGTTAAGTTTCAAAAAATCTTACCCTATATTATCAGACATTGACCTGATATGTAGGAAACTTACAAACAAAATGATCTATCTCACTCTTTTATTTTTCTGCTCATTTGGCTGAATCTCAGCAAATGAGAGCGGGGGATCAGTGATTCCCCGCGGAAACCAGTTACAGATTTGGTTCTTTATCGATTCTTGATTCTTTCAGTACTTCCTTCACACGCTTCAGACTGTCGCGGAAGCGAGGTCCCCTTCTGAGCGTAAAGCCGGTTGCCAGTACGTCTATGGTTACCAGTTGTGCAAGACGTGATGCCATGGGCAGGTACATGTCGGTATCTTCCGGCACTTCCATGGTTACTGCCAGGGTACATTCCTCGGACAGGGGCGAATTGCGTGCCGTAATGGCTATCACAGCGGCACCGTTCTCCCTGGCCAGTCTGGCAATGTCTATCAACGACTTGGTTCTGCCTGTGTGGGATATCAATACCACTACATCACCTTCGTTGCTGTTGATACAGCTCATGCGCTGCATCAATACATCATCAAAGCATATAACAGGTACGTTAAAGCGGAAGAATTTGTTTTGGGCATCATGGGCTACCGAGGCCGAGGCGCCGAGGCCAAAGAAAGAAATTTTCTTTGCCTGTGTCAGAATGTCCACTGCCTTATTGACGGCGCTGATGTCCAGGCTTTGGCGCGCTGTATCAAGTGAAGCCATTGATGATTCGAATATTTTTGTCGTGTATGACTCAGGGGAATCATCTTCCTCCACGTGCCGGCTGACATAGGGGGTTCCGTTGGCAAGACTTTGTGCCAGATGTAACTTAAAATCAGGGAAACCCTTGGTATCGAGACGACGGCAGAAACGGTTCACCGTTGGCTCACTGACATCTGCCATCTTTGCCAGTGTTGCTATGCTGGAATGAATGGCCGTTTGGGGCGATGCCAGAATCACTTCTGCCACTTTGCGTTCAGATTTACTGAACTGGGTGAGGCTTTTTTGGACCTTTTCTAGGGTATTCATACGCGTACGTCCGATCTCATTGAAGGTATCTTATATTATTGGGTGTTCTTGGCAGCGTACATTCGTATGCATGGCCGCCGGCACACTTGACAGCTTTTATTTAAAAAACAGTTTTTGAAAAAAGTTACTACTGCCAACAGTAATTTAAGCACAAAAAGCATATCAGATTTTACCCGAAACTGCCTAGCCACGGCGGCAGGAGTAATTTTCAAAATCTAGATGCATTTAACAAGTTCTGTTGTTATATTACAACAAAAGCGCAATTTCCTGACGACTCAAGAAACTGCAACGAACACAGGAGAGCTCTCAGCCATGGGCAAAACAACATCAGGGGCCAAAGCTTGTGATTTTGTCCTCTTCGGAACCAAAGGGGATTTGGCAAGGCGTAAACTGTTGCCATCTTTATATCAGTTGGACAAGGCAGAACTGCTGCATCCGGATACCAAAATAATCGGTGTCGCCAAGGATGAATTTTCCCGCGCAGAGTTCCGCGAGTTGGTCGATACCGCTCTTAACACCTTCGTCAAAGACCCCCTCTGTGCCGAAACGGTCACACGCTTCCTCGACCGTTGCCACTATATAGGCACAAATTTTACCGAGCCTGAGGGTTACAGTGCCTTTCACGAATTGCTGGATCCCGGCAAACGGGTGATGGTCAACTATTTCGCAACCCCTCCGGCTATTTTCGGCGACATCTGCCGCTGTCTCCATGAGCAAGACCTTATTCAGCCGGATACCCGGGTCGTTCTGGAAAAGCCCATTGGCTCGGATCTCGAGTCTTCCAGGGTAATCAACAACCAGGTCTCAGCCTATTTCAATGAAAGCCAGGTGTATCGTATCGATCACTATCTGGGTAAAGAAACGGTTCAGAACCTGATTGCACTGCGATTTGCCAATTCACTTTTCGCCTCCAAGTGGGACAACCGCACCATAGATCATGTGCAGATCACAGTGGCCGAGGAAGTGGGCATAGAAGGTCGCTGGGGTTATTTCGACAAAGCCGGCCAGATGCGCGACATGATCCAGAACCACCTGCTGCAGGTGTTGACTCTGGTTGCCATGGACCCGCCGGTTAACCTGGATGCCGACAGCATCCGTGATGAGAAGGTAAAGGTCCTTAAATCCCTCAGGCCCATCAATACCGACAACGTATTTGAAAATACCGTCCGTGGTCAGTATTCGGCTGGTTTTCTCAAGGGCAGCCCGGTTCCGGGTTACCTGGAAGAGGAGGGTGCCAACACCCAATCCCACACAGAAACCTTTGTGGCTTTGCGGGTGGATATAGACAACTGGCGCTGGGCCGGTGTGCCTTTTTATCTGCGCAGCGGTAAGCGCATGCCGTTCAAGAGTTCCGAAATCGTGGTGTATTTCAAAAATCCACCACACAACCTGTATCGCTCCAGTTACCGCAATTTGCCGCCCAACAAGCTGACCATTCGTCTGCAACCCCATGAGGGCGTTGAAATCCAGATGATGAACAAGGTGCCGGGGCTCGAGCAAAAGCAACGTTTGCAAACCACCAAACTGGACTTGAGCTTCTCGGATACCTTTAAGAACGAGCGCATCGCCGATGCCTATGAACGTTTGTTGCTGGAAGCCATGCTCGGAAATCAGGCGCTGTTCGTGCGCCGCGATGAAGTGGAGCAGGCCTGGACCTGGGTTGATGGCATCATCCAGGCGTGGGAAGCCAGCAATGAAAAGCCCAAACCTTATCCAGCAGGAACCTGGGGGCCGGTGGCGTCGGTGGCTTTGATCACCAAAGACGGTCGTTCCTGGGATGAATAAGGAGACAAGCGTGATAAAGGAAACCGTATTCAAGTCCTTTGATAACACCGAGTCGCTGGAAAGCATGTTGGCCGAGCGTATCGCCCGCCAGTTACAGGACGCAGTGGACCAGCGTGGCCAGGCCAGCCTGGTGGTATCGGGCGGATCTACACCGCTGAAGCTGTTTCAGGCGCTGTCCCGCAAGGGCATAGATTGGTCAGAGATATTCATTACCCTTGCCGACGAACGCTGGGTCGACAGTGACAGCCAGGATTCAAACGAACGCTTGGTTAAAGAAAACCTGATACAGAACAAGGCTGTCGGTGCCAAGTTCCGCTCATTGAAGAACATGTTTGCCACTGCCCGAGAGGGTGCCGCCATGGCAGCAGAACACATAGCCAACATTCCCAGGCCCTTTGACGTTGTGGTGCTGGGGATGGGCAACGATGGCCATACCTGCTCCTGGTTTCCCTGTTCAGCGGATCTGTCACAAGCCCTCGACAGCGAATCTCTTTGTGAAGCAGTGACACCGGGCAAAGCGCCACACGAGCGCTTGACCCTGACCCGTAAAGCCATACTCAACAGCCGCCAGATCTACCTGCATCTGGTGGGTGAGCAGAAATTGGCGGTTTACCGCCAGGCATTGGAACAGGATGACATTCTTGCCATGCCTATCCGCGCGGTATTGGCCCAAACCAAGACGCCGGTAGATGTATACTGGAGCGCCTAAGGAGGCAATATGCACCCTGTAGTACAGGCAGTGACCGACAGGATCATTGCACGCAGTAAGGCTAGCCGTCAGGGCTACCTCGACGCCCTCAACCAGGCCCGCCATAAAGGCGTGCATCGCTCATCTCTGAGTTGCGGCAACCTGGCCCACGGCTTTGCCGCCTGCAACACGGATGACAAGCAATCGCTTAGGCAGCTGACCAAGGCCAACATCGGCATAGTCACGGCCTTCAATGACATGCTGTCAGCCCATCAGCCCTATGAAGACTATCCCAAGCTGCTTAAGGCTGCGTGCCATGAAATAGGCAGTGTGGCTCAGGTAGCCGGTGGCGTACCAGCCATGTGTGATGGGGTCACCCAGGGCCAACCGGGCATGGAATTGAGTCTGCTCAGTCGTGAAATTATCGCCATGGCCACGGCCGTTGGCCTGTCACACAATATGTTTGACGGCGCCTTGCTGCTGGGGATCTGTGACAAGATAGTACCGGGCCTGCTTATTGGTGCCTTAAGCTTTGGCCACCTGCCGATGCTGTTTGTCCCTGCGGGTCCCATGCGTTCAGGTATTCCCAATAAAGAAAAAGCGCGTATTCGGCAAAAATTTGCCGAAGGCAAGGTGGACAGGGCAGCGCTGCTCGAAGCCGAAGCTCAGTCCTATCACAGCGCCGGTACCTGTACCTTCTATGGCACCGCCAACTCCAACCAGCTGATGCTGGAAGTGATGGGGCTGCAATTGCCCGGTTCATCATTCGTCAATCCGGACGATCCGCTGCGTGAAGCCTTAAGCAAAATGGCAGCCAAGCAGGTATGCCGCCTGACTGAACACAGCGGCCAGTACACCCCTATCGGCGAGATTGTCAGCGAAAAGTCAGTGGTGAACGGCATTGTGGCCCTGCTGGCCACCGGTGGTTCCACCAACCTGACCATGCATATAGTGGCGGCCGCCCGTGCTGCCGGCATCATAGTCAACTGGGATGATTTTTCAGAATTGTCTGATGCCGTTCCTCTGTTGGCGCGGGTTTATCCCAATGGTCATGCGGATATCAACCATTTCCACGCCGCAGGTGGCATGGCCTTCCTTATCCGGCAATTGCTGGATGCAGGCTTGCTGCATCGGGACGTGGCCACGGTTGCGGGTTTTGGTCTGGAACGTTTTACCAAAGAGCCCAAGTTACTGGACGGCGAATTAAAGTGGGTCGATGGTCCGAGTGCCAGTCTGGATCCCGAGGTGTTACGTCCGGTATCAGAGCCATTCCAAAATAACGGCGGTCTTAAACTGCTTAAAGGAAACCTGGGCCGCGCCGTGATTAAGGTCTCGGCGGTGCAGGAGCAACACAGGATTGTCGAGGCGCCGGCCGTGGTGATAGATGATCAAAACAAGTTGGAAGCTTTGTTCAAGTCCGGCGCCCTGGACCGGGACTGCGTAGTTGTGGTTAAAGGGCAGGGGCCAAAGGCCAACGGCATGCCCGAACTGCACAAGTTGACCCCCTTGCTGGGTACCTTGCAGGACCGTGGCTTCAAGGTCGCTTTGATGACCGACGGTCGTATGTCCGGCGCCTCTGGCAAGGTGCCCGCGGCGATTCATCTTACCCCCGAGGCACTGGATGGCGGAGCGATTGCCAAGGTGCGGGACGGGGATCTGATCCGGGTCAACGCCATCACAGGTGAGCTGAGCTTACTTGTCAATCAAGCTGAACTGGATGCCCGCGTGGCGGAAACCGTGGATTTGTCCCATTCCCGCTTTGGTATGGGCAGAGAGTTGTTCGGTGCCCTGAGGCAAAGTCTCAGCAGTCCGGAAACCGGTGCCCGCAGCACCCAAGCCATCGATGAAGTGTACAAGCATTAAGGAATCCTTTGCCATGTCTGGAAATAACTGGTCATTACAACCTCAAGACATCTTCAAGCGCAGTCCGATAGTGCCTGTGATGGTGATCAACAAGTTGGAACATGCGGTACCCTTGGCCAAGGCTCTGGTTGCCGGTGGAATAGCCGTGCTGGAAGTGACCTTGCGTACACCCTGCGCCCTGGAAGCCATCAGTAAAATCGCCAAAGAAGTACCGGAAGCCCTGGTGGGCGCAGGCACCATTCTCAATGAAGAACAGCTGCGTCAAGCCACCGAAGCCGGCGCTCAGTTCATCATTACCCCCGGCGCCACGCCGGAATTGCTGAAGGCGGCCATGGCCGGGACTGTACCTTTGATCCCGGGCGTCGCCAGCATCTCAGAAGTCATGGTGGGTATGGCTTTGGGTTACAAGCACTTTAAGTTCTTCCCCGCGGAAGCTTCCGGTGGTGTCGATGCCCTTAAAGCCTTCCAGGGGCCACTGGCTGATATACGTTTTTGTCCGACAGGTGGCATTACCCCAAGCAGCTACAAGGACTACCTGGCGCTGAAAAACGTTGATTGCATCGGCGGCAGCTGGATTGCACCGACGGATGCGATGGAGCAGGGCGATTGGGACAGGATCACCAACCTGTGTAAAGAAGCGCTGAGTGGGCTCAAGTAACAAAGCCAATCCAAATAAAAACCCCGCCTTGGCGGGGTTTTTATTTGGCATCTGCTCAGGTGCACTGATGAGTCATTAATTTCCTAAAGCAATAAAAAAGCCCCCTGGCGGGGGCCTTTTTATTTATGCGTATTACTTGGCAGTCATCAAGGCAACAGCATTGTCGAGCATGCGGTTACTGAAACCCCATTCGTTATCGTACCATGCCATTACTTTCACCAAACGACCACTGACGCGGGTTTGGGTCGCATCGAAGTTGGAGGAGAAGGCGTTATGGTTGAAGTCGATGGACACCAGAGGTTCATTGTTGATGGCCAGTACTTCGGCCAGTGGGCCACCGGCAGCAACGGCTTTCTCGATGATCTCGTTCACTTCTGCCACTGTGGTGTTGCGAGCGGCGATAAAAGACAGATCCACCAGCGATACGTTAACAGTTGGAACGCGAACGGCGAGGCCGTCGAATTTGCCCTGCAATTCAGGAACCACCAAGCCAACCGCGGCGGCAGCGCCTGTCTTGGTTGGGATCATTGACATGGCCGCAGCACGGGCGCGACGCAGATCGCTGTGATAAACGTCCGACAGACGCTGATCATTGGTGTAAGCGTGAATTGTGGTCATCAAACCCGATTCGATACCAATCGCATCGTTCAGGGGCTTGGCAAAAGGCGCCAGACAGTTGGTAGTACAAGACGCGTTGGAGATGACAGTCATGTCCTTGGTCAGGACATTGTTGTTCACGCCATACACCACAGTGGCATCAACATTCTTGCCCGGGGCAGAAATGATGACTTTCTTGGCACCGGCGCTCAGATGAGGCTGTACAGCCTCTTTAGAGGTGAAGATACCGGTACATTCAAATACCACATCGACCTTGAGTTCAGCCCAGGGCAATTTGGCAGGGTCACGTTCCTGGAAAGTCAGGATCTTGTCACCATTGACATAGATAGCCTCGGCGTCGTGATCAACCTTGGCGTTGAAGCGGCCATGGACTGAATCGTACTTGGTCAGATGCGCATTGATAGCGGCATCGCCAAGGTCGTTGATGGCAACAATTTCAATTGGGTAGTCTTTGTCACTTTCATAAAGTGCACGCAGGACATTTCGTCCGATACGGCCATAGCCGTTGATTGCAACGCGGATAGTCATTTCATATCCCTCTGGTGAGTATAAAAATCTTCTGGTAGTAAAATTACCAAAATGTCCGTTTTCGTCAAGTTAAATCGCGCGTTTTCCCGTGTTTAAGGGGTGTTTATTGTATTATTTTTACAAGCATCCCGTTTTTTAGAATTTATTTACCTGATTAAGTTCAAACTGGCTTGGATGATGCAGACAGCCATATGGGGACGGCTATCGATAGCGTTTATTTTTTGGGCTCAACGGCCATCAGCTTTTTGCTTATTTCGCTTCCGGCAAAGTCACCCGATGAGACCTCGTCGGCCAGGGACTCCGCATCGCGGTCCAATTCTTTAGCCAAGCTTTTGTTACCGCCCAGAAGCGCCAGCATCTGTTCATCGGATGCTTTTTGCCCGGTGAGCAGTATGTTAGCCCTTGAATAGATATACTCATTGTTGAGTTCACCCAGCATGTGACTTATACGCGCAAGCGCCAGTAGCCAATCCGGATCTATATGCTCCCCATGTTCCAGTCCGAGCAATTCGATAAAGCGTCGTCTGGCATCGCGGGGATCGGTATCGATAAAGTAGAGGGCCAATTGCGCCTTAAGCTTGGGATCCTTGATTTCGCCCCTGCGGTCGGCATCCAGTAGATACCCCAAGGCCTCGGAATCATTGAACCTGGACCAGTGATAATAGGCCAAATGGGGATCTTTGTTGTGTTTGGTGTGTTCCTGCAGCTCCTGCAGGTTTTGGGTTGCAACGCCAAAGGCTCTGAGTCTGTCGTTGGTTCTGTCCGTGTGTTTAATATGCTGTACCCCGGCGGCGAGCTCTACGCACTTGCTGTAGGTTTCAAGATATTTAAGCTGATCATAGAGTTGCTCACCGGATGGCGTCGCGGTGTTTTTCAGTATGAAGCGATTTCGAATGAGATCACCCTTTTCATAACGACACCAACTGTCCTTATGCAGATCTTCGCAAAGTTCAGGATTATTTTTACAGATTTTCTCGCTGCTACGGCCATTATCGCAGCCAATCAGGGTCAAAATCAGGGCTGTGGAAAGAATTGATCTAAATATTACTAGATTCTTACTCAAGAAAGCCTCCTGCAAGGAAATTTCTCTAATAAAATTACAGATTTACCTTAAAACGTTTTCTGGCGTACTGCCGTGTATTTCATTACAATAGCGCCGACCAAAAACAGGCTCCGTCCTGACATAAAGATGATTATTGGTCTTTTCTATTTGTTACTCAAACCTTTCTGAAATTATTTCAGAAAAGTGAGATAAAGGATCCGTAAATGAGTGCTGATAAACACCTTCAAAGCTGGCAACAACGTTTCGAATTGGCCGAGGCAATGCAGCCATTGCTGGGCAAACTGTACCGAAACCAAGGTGTGGAAGTCGTAGTCTATGGCAAGCCACTGTTGAATGCCTCTACCATAGATATCATCAAGGCTCATCGCCTGGTTCGCCGTCACGTCGGCGATAAGCTGCGTTTGCGCGAGAGTTTTCCTTTTGTCGAAGCACTCAGCAAGCTGGCAGTAAAACAATGTAAGGTGGATATCGGCAAGCTGGCCGTCAATTACTGGCGCAATCACACCGATGGCAGCGAAATCGAAGCCTACATGGCCAATGAGCTGGCTCAGGCCATCAATCACAGTGATGATGTGGAAGCCCGTGATGTTGTGCTGTACGGTTTTGGTCGTATTGGCCGTTTGTTGGCCCGTCTGCTGATAGAACGTACCGGTGTCAGCAACAAACTGCGCCTGCGTGCCATTGTTATTCGCGGTGGCCGTAATGGTGATTTGGAAAAGCGTGCCAGCCTGCTGCGTCGCGACTCGGTACACGGTCCTTTCAACGGTTCTGTTGAAGTGGACGAAGAGAACAATGCGCTGATCGCCAACGGTACTTACATCCAAATCATTTATGCCAATGGTCCTGAAGAAGTGGACTACACCAAGTACGGCATCAAGAATGCTTTGGTTGTAGATAACACCGGCGTATGGAAAGACGAAGACGGTCTGGGTCAGCACCTTAAGAGCCCAGGCGCTGCCAAGGTACTGCTGACTGCACCAGCCAAAGGCAACATCAAGAACATAGTGTATGGTGTAAACGACGGCGATATCCTGGAGCAGGATCTGATAGTGTCAGCTGCCAGCTGCACCACCAACGCCATTACCCCGGTACTCAAAGCCATCAACGACAAGTATGGCATTGAGAATGGCCACGTTGAGACCATTCACTCCTACACCAACGATCAGAACCTGATTGATAACTATCACAAGGCTGATCGTCGTGGCCGCAGTGCACCACTGAACATGGTTATCACCGAAACCGGTGCAGCCAAAGCCGTGGCCAAAGCGCTGCCTGTATTGGCAGGCAAGCTCACAGGTAACGCCATCCGTGTACCTACGCCGAACGTATCCATGGCCATCATCAGCCTGAACCTGAACAGTGAAACCAACAAGGATGATATCAATACCTATCTGCGTGATATGGCGCTGCACTCGCCGCTGCAGAATCAGATTGATTTCACCGAATCCACTGAAATAGTGTCCAGCGATTTGGTCGGTTCCCGATATGCCGGCGTGGTTGATAGCCAGGCCACCATTGCAGAAGGCAAGCGCGCCATTCTGTATGTATGGTATGACAACGAGTTTGGTTACAGCTGCCAGGTTGTGGGCGTGATGCAGAAGATGTTGGGCTTGAACCACCTGTCTCTGCCTGTTTCCGAATAATTACGGATTGGCAGTGAAAAGCCCGGCTTCAGCCGGGCTTTTTGTTGGTTGGCGAAAACGAGGTCTGTGTGCTGAATTTGTCAGCGGTCGGCACAATTCTGGAAAAAAAGCCGCTATCAAGCGTTGACTGGATGGGACAAAACAGTAGAATGCATTCCGCAGTCGAGGCTTCCAAGACTGCAAGTTCATAAGCGACATTAGCTCAGTTGGTAGAGCGATACCTTGCCAAGGTATAGGTCATCGGTTCGAACCCGATATGTCGCTCCAAATCTCCGCTTTCAGCGGTATCAGATGGCGCGATGGCAGAATGGCTATGCTGCGGATTGCAAATCCGTCGATCTCGGTTCGACTCCGGGTCGCGCCTCCATTATCAAGCTTTCAAAAGTACATTCCTTAAATAATTCTCAAAGAAAACCTCAAGATATTGTCGTATTAAGACAATACAAATAAATTCATCGAATTTTATCTTTGTATGCTTTGAGCGCATTGGCGGCAATGGTATAACTACCGCATCTTTCCAACGCCCTTATTTTCAGGATGCAGTAATGATATTTTCCGATGTAGAGCTCGCCCCAGCCGATCCCATTCTTGGCCTTACCGATGCGTTCAAGGCCGATCCCCGCAGTGAAAAAATTAACCTGGGCGTGGGTATTTTCAAGGATGAGGCAGGGGATACTCCTGTGCTTGCCAGCGTCAAGCAGGCCGAGGCCATTCTGCTGGCGGAAGAATCCAGCAAGAATTATCTGGGCATAGACGGGGTTCAACTCTACAACAAAGTTGTGCAGGAATTGCTCTTTGGCAATGAGCATCAGGTCCTTAAGGACAAGCGGGCCGTAACCGCCCAGGCCCCTGGTGGAACAGGTGCACTGCGTATCGCTGCCGAATTCGTGGTGCGTAATACCCCAAGCCGGGTCGTGTGGATAAGCAATCCGACCTGGGCAAACCATAGAAGTGTATTTGAAACTGCCGGTCTGGAAGTAAAAGAATACGCCTATTACGACGCGCAAACTCAGGATCTGGATTTCGCCGGCATGTTGGCGTCGCTGGCCGATGCCCAATGCGGCGACCTGGTTTTGCTGCATGGCTGTTGTCACAATCCAACCGGTATTGATCTGAATCTGAGCCAGTGGCAGACAATAGCTGAGCTGTGTCTTGAAAAAGGCCTGGTGCCTTTGTTCGACTTCGCCTATCAGGGCTTCGGCACAGGGCTGAATGAAGATGCTGCCGGTTTGCGACTGCTGGCGGCGAAGGTGCCTGAACTCCTGGTTGCCAATTCATTCTCAAAAAACTTTGGTTTGTATAACGAGCGTATCGGTGCCGTCACCCTGATAGCGGATTCGGCAGAAACGGCTGCCGTCGCATTCAGCCAGGTTAAACGTACCATTCGTGCCAATTACTCCAATCCTCCGGCTCATGGCGCGCTGATAGTCAGTACCATACTCAGTCGCCCCGAGTTAAGAGCATTGTGGGAGCAGGAGCTGACAACTATGCGCAATCGTATAGCCGAGATGCGTACACTGTTTGTGGCCAGCCTGAAAGCAGAAGGTGTGAAACAGGACTTCAGTTTTATTGAGCGTCAGGCGGGGATGTTCAGTTTCTCGGGACTGAACAAACAGCAGGTACAGCGCTTGCGTGATGAGTTTGCCGTTTACATCGTTGGCTCCGGTCGCATCAGTGTGGCCGGCATGACCAAGGCCAATATGGACGCCATCTGTAAGGCTATTGCTGCCGTGCTGTAGTACGATAATAAAATGAAAAAGGGCTGCCTATGGCAGCCCTTTTTTGTCAGGCAATTTTTCTTGCCTGCTGCAGCAGGAGATTCAGCGCGTCAATCAGCCCGAGTCTGTCGTGCAGCCCGGGATGATGTTTCGATTGCAAGGGGAAATAGTAACAACGGCCTTCCCGATAAATTTGCTCTGAGTGGCAAATAACGCTGTCTATAACCTCTTTGCCTATCAGTCGATGGCACCATTGCATTTTTTGCATTGGGTTCAGGTTCGCTGCGGCCGAAGGTTCCGGAGTGAGATTGTCTATCAAGATCACCCTGGCATTGCTGCTGCGGACAGCGTTTGCGATTCTGGGCAACAGCAGTGCCGGTAGGGTGCTGGTAAGAAAACTTCCTGGCCCCAGCAGGATAAGATCCGCCGCTGCAATTGCCTGACAAGCTTCATCCGTTGCCTCAACCATGGGCTCAAGCGCCAATGCCAGCGGTGTTTCCTGCATTCCATCAACCTGCAATTCGCCTATGACCCGCTGTCCCGAGGTATTGAGTGCGACCAGGTGTGTTGGTTGCTCCGACATGGGGATCAGCCGGGTTTCAATCTTGAGCAAATTGCGGATAAGGTTTACTGCTTCCAGCGGCCGCACGCACAACTTGTCCAGCGCCAGCAGAATTAGGTTGCCCAGGTTGTGGCCATTGAGTTCACCACAACCTTCAAAGCGATAATCAAACAACAATGACCCCAGTGATGGCCTGTTGGCCAATTGGGTAAGGCAGTTCCTAAGGTCACCCCATGCGATACAGTCTTCTTCCAGTCTCAGACGGCCGGTAGAACCGCCATTATCTGTAGTGGCGACTATGCCGGTCAGGCGGGATCCCAGAAAATCCAGGCACGACAGAAGTCGCCCCAGGCCGTGTCCACCACCGATGGCAACCACATTTTGGTATTGAGAAAAATGTTGTGTGTGCATACTAAACTCTGTCCCTGGTCCACAGCCTTCTATTCCTTTACGCCGACACATCCTTCCGGCGGACAAGCGCTAGTTTACCCAATCGCGGGCGGAAAAGAAGCCGAAAATTTTGTCGCCGGGGGGTTATCGCCTATAATGCCTGCTGGCATTTGATGAGCAATGTCATAATTATTCGTTGAATTAATAGGATAGCATCGGGAATGGGTTTGATAAGCCGTATTTTGATTGCCTTCGGCCTGGTCATAGTAGCGATTTTCAGCCTCAGGTTGTGCTTGTTGCCAGTGTCTGAGTCACAAAAGAGCCTGTCGCAATTAAGCAGTATGCAAGCGTCTGCCAGTGCTGATGTGCCTGACTTTGATGAGATCATTGATGTCACTGAGAAGAAGCAGGCGTTTTTCGATTTTCTGCGGCCCATAGTGAAACGCCAAAACAGCATCATAGCCACCGAAAGGCAATTTCTTGAAACCTTGGCCGAAAACCTCGATAACGGCCATTCACCGTCCCAGGCCGACATTTATAAATTCAATAAACTGGCGCAAAAATATCAGTTGGAATTGAGAACCCTGGACGCCACAGCGCTGCATCGTATGCTGCGGCGGGTGGATGTGGTCCCCGAGGCAATGGTGCTCATCCAGGCGGCCAACGAAAGTGGCTGGGGAAGCTCACGCTTTGCCCGGGAAGGGCGTAATTTCTTTGGGCAATGGTGTTACACCAAGGGCTGCGGTCTGGTGCCTGAGTCCCGCAGCGGGGGCATGAGCCATGAGGTGAAAGTCTTCAAGACGGTTGAATCCTCGGTTTCCTCCTATATGCGCAATCTGAACTCCAATGGTGCCTATGCCATGTTCCGTGCCATCAGAGCAGATCAACGGGCACAAGGGCGTACACCGAATGCCGAAGATTTGATTTATGGCCTGGTCAACTATTCAGAGCGCCAGGATGCTTATATCGAAGAGTTGCTGCAGATGTTGCGGCATAATAAAAAATATCTGGTTGAAAATAATGAACAAAGCTCTGCTGTTTAGCTTGTTGTTTACGCCTGTCGTGATGGCGGAAACTGTCTCTTTGGAATACAAGGAGTTTTATGAACGCCTTAAAGTGGTCAACAAATCCGGCGTTCAATTGATCGAGCTGGCCTTCAGCGTGGCTCCTGCCGATAAATGCCCTCTGGAAGGCGGACAAATCACCTCAGGCAGCCAAAGTTATCCTTTGACCATTTCCAGGGATCAGCGGCTGTTGTTGCCCTTTGATGAGCAACTAAAACTGGATAGGGCACTGATCCAGTTGACCATATCTGGCGAAGAAAATCGTTGCGGACTGGCAATGCAACTCCGTGAACGTCAACCTATGATGAATTACAGTGCCGAGCGCCTTACCCAGCTGCTGACCGAAATGGACAAGGTACTGGATAATATGCAGGGTTTCCCGCTCAAATATTTCAGAAAACCCATAGATGGTTTAAGTTTTGAGTTTGTGGATGACGGTGCCAGGGTAATTTTGGATGGTGTAAACAAAGCTGCCGGCAGCAAATTTACCCTCAGCAAAGAAGAGTTGGCTCAGGTTAAGATAGTACAATTCAGCCAGGTGCCCAAAGTGGTAAGTCCTTGGATTAGCCAATAGAACACAGTAATAAAAAAGCCCGCTGAGCGGGCTTTTTTATTACTGCAATTTCCAATCAAGGCTGAAAGGTGCTGACAATGTCGATTCGCTGCGCCATATCCAACTTGATATGGCCGCTGTTACTGACGTCCATAAAATCAAAAGCCGGCAAGTCGGCTTCAGCCACATCGCCACGGAACTCTGCATTGGGATCGCGTTTAAGCGAGACAAAATCAAATTGTTCCCTGTCCACGCCTTGGGATGGCGCGGTATTCTGCATGGCCGTAAATATGGTTTCGATGCGTCCGGGATAATGCTTGTCCCATTGGTTGAGCATGTCCTTGATTGCGGCACGCTTAAGGTTTTCCTGTGAACCGCAAAGATTACAGGGAATGATGGGAAACTGTTTCAGTTCGGCGTATTCGGCGATGTCCTTTTCGCGGCAGTAGGCGAGGGGACGGATCACTACGTTGGCGCCGTCATCTGAAAGCAGTTTGGGCGGCATGGCCTTCATTTTTCCGCCGTAGAACATGTTCAAAAACAGGGTTTCTATGATGTCGTCCCTGTGATGCCCCAAGGCGATTTTTGTCGCACCTATTCGCTGGGCAAAACCGTAAAGGGTGCCACGGCGCAACCTGGAGCACAGGGAGCAGGTGGTTTTGCCTTCGGGGATCTTGTCTTTGACTATGGAGTAAGTGTCTTTTTCAAGAATGTGGTAAGGGATATTCAGGCTGTCGAGATAAGCAGGCAACACGTGCTCGGGGAAGCCGGGCTGCTTTTGGTCGAGATTGACTGCCACTATTTCAAAGTTTACCGGGGCACGTTGCTGTAGATTGATCAATATATCCAGCATGGCATAGCTGTCTTTGCCGCCGGAGAGGCAACACATGACACGATCGCCTTCTTCAATCATGTTGTAATCGGCAATGGCGCTGCCAACTTCACGGCGCAGTCGCTTTTGCAACTTGTTAAGCCGCGTGATTTGTTTTTTGCTGAGTTCTTCCGAAAATACTTCTGACATAAAAAAAGCGCCCGATAACCTGGTTGTTTCAGGGCGCGTATTATTCCAGCTATCGACTGGCGGGTAAAGCGCTATGCGTCTGCCAGCGGTGATTTATAACCTTCGGGTTTGATAGCCAACAGGTCACAGTTAAGACTGTCGATGACATGCTCGGCGGTGTTGCCGATAAGGGCCGCTGACAACCCGGTACGACCTACGGTCCCAAGGATCACCAACTCGGCATCCAAATGCGAGGCCAACTCGGGGATCACGTCCTCGGGTAAACCTTCCTTCACATGACAGTGCTCTGCGGCTATGCCGTAGGCGGTAGCCAGGTAATCTACCCTTTGTTCATGTTGCATGCGGATAGATTCGTTGTAGGTATGGGCATCAAAATCAGGCAATTCAATGGCGAGATTTACCGGTGTTCCGGGATAGCCGTTGACCAGATGCACCTCGGCACCGAATTTCTTGGCCAGTTCCTGGGCATGCTCAATGATCTTGCCGTTAAGGGACTGATGCTCGGGATCTTCGCTGGCCACGTTAACCGCACAGAGAATTTTTCCGCCCACCTGCCAACCGTGTTCTTTGACCAGGAGCACAGGAATAGGGGACTTGCGCATTAAATGCCAATCGGTGGGGGTAAAGATCACGGCCTTGAACTTATCGTGTTCGTGGGTGCCCTTAACGATAAGATCGTAACCGCCGGCAATAGCGTGGTTGATAATGCTTTCAAAGGGACGGTTGTGCCAAACCACTTCACTGTCAATGCTAATGCCGCGTCCTTGGTATTCGGCAAGCACATCGGTGAGCCAGGCTATCCTCTGCTCAATAACCCCTTTACGCATGGCTTCCCTTTCCTGGGTAGACAGCATGGAGGTCATCTCATAGGAAAAATCATAGATAGACAGAAATACCGTAATGGCCGCACCATTTTTTTCTGCCAATTCGACCGCTCGGGCAACGGCTGCCTGCTTGTCTGTGGTAGGGTCAATGACCACCAGCAGCTTTTGATAATCCTTCATAATTGACTCCAATTATTTGTCGTTGTGGTTATATTATGCACCACTGATGCAGCTGCGAATTGTTTTAGATCAATTCCTTACTATCACCTGGCAATTCTGGCGGTGCCAGCCAGTTGATTGAGGCCGGCAGCGTCTAATATGGTGATGTATTTACCTTTCACCTCAATTAAACCTGACTTCTGGAAGCGCCCCAGCAAACGGCTGATGGTTTCGACCGTCAGTCCCAGATAGTTGCCTATATCACCGCGGGTCATGGTGAGCCTGAATTCCCGGGCGGAGAAACCACGATTACCGTAGCGACGGGCCAGATTACTGATAAAAGCCGCCAGTCGTTCCTCGGCATTCTTCTTGCTGAGCAGCAGAATCATCTCCTGATCGCTCATGATTTCATTGCTCATCAGGCGCATGATTTGCTGGCGCAACTTGGGCATGGTGCCGGACAGTTCATCCAGGGTATTGAAGGGGATCTCGCATACCATGGAGGTTTCCAGAGCCTGTGCAAAGCTTTGGTGGCTTTGACCATGGATCCCGTCAAAACCTATGACGTCACCGGCGAGGTGAAAGCCGGTGATTTGCTCATCACCTTGCTCTGTGATGGTGTAACTCTTCACGGTTCCGGAGCGAATGGCATACAAAGATTTCAGGGAATCACCGGACTGAAAAATTTGCTCACCCTTTTGAATGGGCTTTTTGCGTTCAATGATGTTGTCCAACTGGTCCAACTCATTGGTATTCAACGTAAATGGAATACACAGAGTTCCCATGCTGCAGTCGTGACAATGTATGGTGCAACCTGCGTTTGCGGGGCGACGGCCTTTTGTTTGATCCATTGCGATATTCAATCCCGAAACTGTCTGTTTAGCTTATGGTAAACCAATTGTGTTTTCTGGGCTAGCCAAGCTGTGATAATCCAATATATAGGGTCTGTAGCCCGAAAACCATTAAAATAATACCGAAAATCAGCCTGATACTACGTTTTTGTAGCCAGGATGACAGGCTGCTGGCAGCAAAGCCACTGCTTAACATCACCGGCAGTGTTCCCAAACCGAAAAACAGCATGATCAGCATGCCCTGAAGCGGATCTGCCGATGCAACCGACCAGGTAAGAGTGGAGTAAACCAGGCCACAGGGCAGCCAGCCCCAAATCATGCCGGCAAAGAAGGCTTTGCTGCGCCTGTTTATCGGTAATAGGGGGCGGGAAAGTGGCTGCAGCCAGCGCCAAAGCACCTTGCCGAGCTTTTCCAGACGCAGCAGGCCATGCCATATCCTGGCGATATAGAGCCCCAGCAGGATCATCATGGTGCCTGCCACAAGCCGCATCATCAGTAGAAAATGCTTTGCCTGCAGCAGGGTGTCCAAACCGGACACCAGGGCACCACAAAGTAATCCTGCAAGGCTGTAACTGAAAATACGGCCGAAGTTATAGCTGAACAAAAATCCCAGCCTGTGGGCCAAATGATTTTCACCCGGTGCCGGCGCCGGGATTTGGGCTGAAAAAGCGCCGGTCAGACCGCCGCACATCCCAAGGCAATGACCACCGCCCATCAGGCCAACGAAGAAAGCGGCAGCAACTCCGTACTCCATCATGGCTGCGGATCTTGCTCTTCAGCGGGCTTAACCTGCTTGGTATCTTCGTCAAACAAAATGGACAGGCTTTGGCGATCCAAATCGTCAAATTGTTCGGAGCGCACCGCCCAGAAAAACACCCCCACGGCTATCAAGACGAATAGCATGGCAATGGGGATCAACACGTAAATAATGCTCATAGTTTGGTCCTGAGAAGGCGAAGGCTGTTGCTGACAACAATCAACGAACTGGCAGACATGCCAATGGCCGCCACGTAGGGCACGACATGCCCCGTTACCGCCAGGGGTAACACCAACAGGTTGTAACCCAGCGCCCAGGCCAAATTCTGCCTGATAATGCGTCTGGTGCGTTTGGCTATTGCTACGGCCTGGGTAAAACGATGGAGATGATCGCCAAGTAATATCAAATCGGCGTTATTTTTGGCCAGGGCCGTGCCACTGCCCATGGCGACCGACACGTGGGCGGCGGCAAGCACAGGGGCGTCATTAATGCCATCGCCGAACATGGCCACCTTGTGGTGAGCTTGCAACTCACTGATGAGCGCAAGCTTGTCCGCAGGCTTCAAATTGGCGTGTACCTTTTCAATACCCAAGGACTCGGCAACCTCGAGTACGTGGCGGGAATTATCTCCGCTGGCAATGGCCAGCCCGAAACCCTCACGTTTAAGTTCATCAACCGTCTGCTTGGCGTCGGCTCTTAATTTATCTTCCAGGGCGTATGCAGCAATAAGCTTGCCGTCGCAACTGAGGTAAATCCACTGGCGCTTGGCATCGACTGGGGAGCAGTTACAAAAGGCTGCATTGCCTATTCTGAAGACCTTTTGCTCTATGACCCCCTCAATACCTTCACCCACGAAATGACGGATAGCGTTGGCTTTCAACGAGGATGAAAGGTAAGGGCTGAAGGCTTTGGCTATGGGATGCAAAGAGCCGTATTCCAGCGCCGCGGCAAATTCGAGAACCTCGGCTTCCGTATACTCATCAAAAAGCCTTATCCCATCTATGGTGACATTGCCGTTGGTTAGGGTGCCTGTTTTGTCGAACAGCACGGTATCAATCTGGGGCAGCTTTTCAAAAACGCCGGGCGTGCGGCTGATGATCCCCAGGCGAGTAAACAGTCCGGTCGCACAAGTCACAGCCGTTGGGGTCGCCAGCGCCAATGCGCAGGGGCAGGTGGCGACCAGTACCGACAATGTTATCCAGAACGCATCCTCCGGCGAGATGAAATAGTGCCAGATCAGGAAGGTGATGGTCGCGATGGTAAGTATGGTTGCCGAGAAGTACCTGGCCAGCTTGTCAGCCAATATGGCGATGGCGGGACGGCTGTTGGCCGCGAACTCCTGGAGTCGCATGATTTCTGCCACCAGTTGGTCTTGCCCAAGGGCGCTCACCTGAATTTCAAGAGGCTGTTCCAAATTTATGGTGCCGGCATACACCTGCTCAGCGGGTCTTTTGAGAACAGGGTGCTGCTCGCCGGTGAGCATGGCTTCATTCACACCGGATACCCCGCTTATCACCTTGCCGTCTGCGGCGATGGCTTCCCCGGGTTTAACAAGAATAATATCGTTCAGTACCAGACGTTTAGCAGGTATTTCCTCAGGCGTACCATTGGTTAACCGCACTGCGGTCAGGGGCACCAGTTTATGCAGGTTACTGGCGCTGACGGAGGCCTTGCGACGGGCACTTTGTTCAAAATAGCGACCTAACAGCAGGAAGAAAGTGAACATGGAAACGGATTCAAAGTACACCTCGCCTGTGCCTTGAATGGTTGCCACACAACTGGCGATATAGGCGCCGCAAATGGCAATCGACACCGACACGTCCATGTTCAGGCGACCGGACAGCAGTGCCCGCAGAGCACTGAAATAGAAGGGTTGGGCTGAGTAAAACACCACAGGTGCCGCAAAAATCAGGCTCACCCAGCGGAAATAGTCACGAAATTCGGTTTCAAGATCGGTGAAGTAACCGGCGTAAAGGGCCAGTGCAAACATCATCACCTGCATTGTGGCAAAACCCGCAAGGCCCAAACGAAGGAGAAAGCGGCGGCTGTTGCGACTGCTGGCCAGCTCTTCGGAATCAAGCTGGAATGGCGCCGCGTGGTAACCTATACGGTTGATCTCGTTAAGTATGTTACTGAGTTTAAGCTGATCTGGCAGCCATTTGATCAGGGCACGCTGGGTGGTTGAGTTGACCATGGCCTGCTTTACACCCGGCATCTGCTTAAGCTTATGCTCAATCAGCCAGGCGCAGGCGGCGCAGCTAATCCCATCAACAGTGAGGGTAACTTCTTCCAGACCATTTTGGCTGTGAACAAAATCCTGTTGCACTTCGGGCAAATCGTAGGCGCTGAAGCCCTTGAGTGCTTCGGGGACCAGGGCCTGTTGACGACTGGCCGGTTCGGAGCGGTAACGGTAATAGCTGGTCAAGCCGGCATCCACAATTGCTTGCGCGACCGCCTGGCAGCCGGGGCAACACATGGGCCTGTGTTCACCATCAATGAAGGTGGAAAAACTATCTACTGCGGCTATGGGTTCAGCACAATGGAAACACTGGGAAATGGCCATGGCACTCAGTTCATCCAATGCAGTTTGCCATCGCTCAGTTCAAGACGTTTTTGCAAACGCCATTTATTATCAAAGCTTTCGAGCCTGACTTCCCAGTTACCCGCCATGGGAACAGTGGGGACAATGCGGTAGGTGTGGGTCGCATCCTGGGTAGCAATCAGATTGAAATCGCGCTCTGCCAGGGTTGGGTGATAAAAAGCCACATTCAGCGCAGCGTCATAGGCCGGGCCGCCGTGTTGCACAATCAGCAGTTGATTATCTTGGAACTCAACGGAAAACTGCATTCCAAGCTGCTTGGCATATTGGATTTTGCTCAAATCCTGGTTGATGGCTTTTCCTTGCTTGTAGTAGTCATCGGCGACCAGGGCATCCGAGTTGTCCATGGCTATTTTCAGGGTGGTAAAACTGCCAATCACTGCGCAGAGGGGAAGAAAGATCAGGAACCAGGGCCAGAACTGCTTATACCAGGCTTGCTGTGTGCTCATATTGAATTTCCGGGATCGAATGAGGCGCCATTTTAACGCCAATTGCATTGGGGATCACTTTAAAAAAAAGGCCCCGAAATGTACGAGGCCTTTTATTTCGAACGCTACATATTACTTGTTTGACAAGCTGTAAACGTAAGCAGCGATCACGTGTACCTTTTCTTCACCCAACACGTCTTTCCAGGCTGGCATTACGCCGCTGCGACCGTGCTTGATGGTTTCTTCGATAACACCGCGGCTGCCGCCGTACAACCAGACGTCGTCGGTCAGGTCTGGCGCGCCCATGAACTTATTGCCTTTCTTGTCCATGCCGTGGCATGCAAAGCAACCTTTCATGAATGACGCCTGGCCTTGGGCTGCCAGGGCTGCATCGTGCTCGCGACCGTTCAGGCTGAAGACATATTCTGCCAAGCCTTTGATTTCGCTGTCATCGATAGGCAGACCACCCTTGGGAGGCATCATACCCTTACGACCGTTCATGATGGTGGTCTTGATGGTGGCCAGATCGCCGCCATAGAGCCAATCGGTATCGGTCAGGTTAGGGAAGCCTTGTCCGCCGCGAGCGTCAGAGCCGTGGCACTGAGCGCAGTTTTGCAGGAACAGACGACGACCTACCTTGATGGCCTCTTCATTCTTGACCAGCTCTTCCAGTGGCGTCTCAGCATAGGCCTTGAACACGGGACCGAAGGTCTCGTTGGCATGCTTGACTTCCATGTCGTACTGAACCCAGCGACCTTCATTGATGGCGGCTTCAGTAGCGGCTTTGGAATCGGCCTTGATACCCTGTTCGGTACCAATGCTCTGGTTGGAACTGCTCCAGCCCAGCAGGCCTTTGTAGTTACCCAAACCTGGGTACAGTGCCAAATAAACCACACCAAACACGATAGTGATGTAGAACATATAACTCCACCACTTTGGCAGTGGGTTATTGATCTCTTCAATACCGTCGAAGCTGTGGCCCATTGATTCGCCTTCTTTGATGTCCGGCGTAGTGTTCTTGGAACAGATACGCAGCAACACAAAACATCCGACGATCACAACAATGGTGAGTACGGTGATCCACATACTCCAGAAGCTACTCATTAACATTAGTTTTGCTCTCCTGAGTCCTTCATAGACTTGGTTTCCTCATCGGAAAACACAAGATTAGCTGCCTCGTCAAATTGCTTCTTGCGACGGGAGCTGTATGCCCAAGCAAATATACCGACGAAGGTCAGCATTACAACGATTGTGACAATTCCCTGTAATGTGCCGTAATCCATATAGTTGCCTCCTTATTTGAGTGCGTGACCCAAGGATTGCAGATAGGCAATAAGTGCCTGCAGCTCTGTTTTCCCTTCGACGGCCTTTTGGGCACCCGAAATGTCCTGGTCGGTGTATGGCACACCAAAACCACGCATTACTTCCATCTTCTTGGCGGTGTATTCACCTGTCAGGGTGTTTTTACCGAGCCAAGGGAAGGCAGGCATGTTGGATTGAGGTACCACGGCACGTGGGTCAGTCAGGTGAACTTCGTGCCACTTGTCGCTATAACGACCACCAACGCGGGCCAGATCAGGACCTGTACGCTTGGAGCCCCACAGGAAGGGGTGTTCCCAAACGGATTCACCGGCAACTGAGTAGTGACCATAACGTTCGGTTTCGGCACGCAAAGGACGGATCATCTGGCTGTGACAGTTGTTACAACCTTCACGGATGTAGATGTCACGGCCTTCCAGTTCCAGTGCAGTATAAGGACGCAGACCGGCAACGGGTTCGGTGGTGTCTTTTTGGAACAGCAGTGGGGTAATCTGTACCAGACCGCCGATACTGATGGCGATAACGGTGAAGATACCCAGCAAACCAATGTTCTTCTCGACTATTTCATGATTGAATTTCATCGGGTCTACTCCTTACGCGGCCTTGGCTTCAGCCAGGGCTGGCAGTGAATCTTTCGGGGCCTTCACGGTGCGGTACACGTTGTAAGCCATGATCAGCATACCGGCGACGAAGAAACAGCCACCCAGGAAGCGAACGAAGTAGAAGGGGTAAGATGCCTGCAGACCTTCAACGAAGCTGTAGGTCAGGGTGCCGTCAGAGTTAACTGCACGCCACATCAGACCCTGCATTACACCGGAGATCCACATGGAAACGATGTACAGTACTGTACCTATGGTCGCCAACCAGAAATGGGTGTTAACCAGGGTAGTGGAGTACATGCGGCCGTGGCCGAACAGCACAGGGATCAGGTGATACAGAGAACCGATAGACACCATGGCAACCCAACCCAGAGCGCCTGAGTGAACGTGACCCACGGTCCAGTCGGTGTAGTGAGACAGGGCGTTAACTGTCTTGATCGCCATCATCGGGCCTTCGAAGGTAGACATACCGTAGAAGGACAGAGACACCACCAGGAAGCGCAGAACCGGATCGGTACGCAGTTTATGCCATGCGCCTGACAGGGTCATGATACCGTTGATCATGCCGCCCCATGAAGGTGCAAACAGGATCAGAGACATCACCATACCCAGAGACTGAGTCCAGTCGGGCAGGGCAGTGTAATGCAGGTGGTGTGGACCGGCCCAAATGTACAGGGCAATCAGTGCCCAGAAGTGCACAATGGACAGACGATATGAGTAAACTGGACGACCTGCTTGCTTGGGAACGAAGTAGTACATCATACCCAGGAAGCCTGCTGTCAGCAGGAAGCCTACCGCGTTATGACCGTACCACCATTGCACCATGGCATCCACGGCACCACTGTACAGAGAGTAGGATTTCCACAAACTGACAGGCACTGCCATAGAGTTAACTATGTGCAACACGGCGACTGTAATAATGAAACCACCAAAGAACCAGTTGGCCACGTAAATGTGGGAAGTGGTTCGCTTGATGATGGTGCCGAAGAACACTATTGCATAGGAAACCCATACAACGGCAATGGCGATATCAATAGGCCATTCCAGCTCAGCGTATTCTTTACTGGTGGTAATACCCAGTGGCAGCGTAATTACGGCTGACAGGATAATGGCTTGCCAGCCCCAGAACGTGAATGCAGCCAATTTGGGCGCAAACAGACGGGTCTGACAGGTGCGTTGAACGACATAGTAGGAGGTGGCGAAAAGGGCTGATGTGCCGAACGCGAAAATCACCGCATTGGTGTGCAGTGGTCTCAGGCGACTAAAAGTCAACCAAGGAGTTTCGAAGTTCAGTTGTGGCCAGATTAACTGAGCCGCAATAAGTACACCTAATGACATACCAATGATGCCCCACATTACTGTGGTCAGAGCAAATTGGCGGACAACGGTGTAATTGTAATCAGCGCCGGTAGGCTGGGAATGGTTCATCATATTGCTTCCACTGCTTATTACTTTTACTTGTAGTTTGAGTAAAGCGAGCGCTTTACCTGTTTAAATGACGCGCTAAATTGGCTTCCCTACGGAAGTTGCCTTAGGCAGTCAATGCCTTTGCCTGCACTTTTGTAACCAAATGCAAGCAATCGCAATGATACTTGAGCCAAGTCAAAAAAGATACCGGATGGGGCCGGCGTTTATTGATCCAGATCAATCGCCGCAATAGAATGTTAACTTCTTGCAGCATAAGGTGAATTAGTGTGATAGGAAGTACGTTTTTCAGGGTGATCAGCGTCACAGTTTGCGCATTTTGTCTGAGTGCGTGCGATTTGAGCGACAAATCCGCACCAATGACCATATCTGATGCAAGTTTATGCGATTTTTACCAAGGTCCATGTGGCATAGATTCACCGGATGGACAAGTTACAGTATCCCTGACTCCCGCGGGCGCTCCGAGTGAAAAGCCTTTGAATTTCATGATAGAAACTCCAGTTGCTGTGAGGAAGATCACGGCCAGGCTGGAGGGAAGAGACATGTTTATGGGCATTATCCCCCTCAAACTCGAAAAGTCAGGCGAAAAGCGCTATCAAGCCAATGCCGTCTATGGTTCCTGCAGCAGTGGTTACATGGTGTGGCGTTTGTTTCTCAATCTTGAAACTGACGCGGGGCGACAGCAAATTCTCTGGGTGGACTTTCGCGCCGATGCGCCGGCTCAATAGTCGGCGGCGCTGTCCTTCCAACATTCTTTGATAGTGACAAACCTATCGATATTGGCGATAAAAATTTCCAGCAATTCAGGATCAAAGTGGCTGCCTGACAAACGCTGCATTTCCTCCAATACCGCCTCCAAGGGCCATGCTTCCTTATAGCAACGGGCATGGGCGAGGGCATCGAATACATCCGCAATGGCCACAATGCGGGCAAAAATGTGAATGTCATTCGCGCGTAAACCATCGGGGTAACCACTGCCGTCATACTTTTCGTGATGTTGCAGCGCAATGGTGGCCGCAGCATTGAGAATAGGGCGTTCTGAATTGGCCAGGATCTGATATCCGATGCGCGGATGCTGCCGCATCACGCTCCATTCGTCCTCGACAAGTTTCCCGGGTTTGAGAAGCACTGCATCGGGAATGGCAATTTTTCCTATGTCATGCATGGGGGCTGCCCGCTTTAGCAGATCCGCCTGGTGTTCATTGAGTCCGGCGAGCAAGGCGAGATCATAACAATAGGCCGCCATCCGCTTCACATGATTGGCCGCTTCCTTGGAGCGGCTTTCAACCACGTCACCAAGGCGCAATATGAGTTCTGACTGGGTATCCTCAACCTCTTGGTTCAGCAGCAGATTTTCAAAGGCCACGCCGACATTTATCGCAAATATGTCAATCAGTTGTTTGTCCAAGTCATTGATTTTATCTATGCCTTCCATATACAGCAGATTGATACAGCCACTTTTGGTCGGGAAATAGCCAACAAAACAGTTATCTATATAAAGGCATTTCTCTTCGGTCAGCGCCTGTTTGAGCAGCTTGAAGATATGTTGTGGCAGACGTTTGTTGTGATGGGCCGCGAATTGCCCCGTGCCGGCTAAAATTTCAATCTCTTCCGATCCCACATTGCCGCTGATGGCATCGATGGCATCGCAGGACAACAGCAGGGTTTCTGTGTCCAGATTCATCAGATTCGCCACCTGGGTAAGCAAACCATCGGCAAACTTGTGCATGGTGCGGAGTTCGAATAAACCCGAGGTGGCTTCCAGCACCCGTTCCAGACCTTTTCTGTGCCGTACCTGAGCCTGCCTGGCGGTTTCTATTTCCATAATGTCGCGGTAGGAGCGCAGTGATGAGTACACGCTGGTGACCAGCTTGCGGGAGTCGAGTTCGGCCTTGGCCTTGTAATCATTGATATCGTAATTGACTATGACATCTTCTTCAGGTGCCTGGCCGGGTTGGCCGGTGCGTAGAATAAGACGCATGGTACGGTTTTGCAGCTCTTCGCGGATCCATTTAACGAGTTCAAGACCTGCATGATCGCTTTCCATGACAACATCAATGAAAGCCACAGCGACATCGGCTTCATTGTTGAGTATGTCTTTGGCTTGCTCGCCACTGTAGGCATTGATAAAGGACAGAGGTCGTCCATCCAGCTTAAAGCGTGACAAGGCCAGTTTGGTCACTGTATGAACATCGGGTTCGTCGTCAACCACCAGGATTTTCCACGCGGGGCCAGTGTGTTCCGGCTCTGACTTTTTTCTTCCTGAAAACAGCGGGCTTTTTTTTGCCATCTCAATGAGCATGTAATTACCTCAAGCAATTTTCATAGGCGCGCAACTACTTTTCAGTGTAGTTCAACTATTTGGTGACATAAGATATTTCGAAAGATAGCTGAAGGATTGAGGTGTTGCCGAGCTGAGCAGAGTAGGCATCGAGAGCGTTGCTTGGAGGATAACCCCAAGCTGATCAGAACATCTCATATCCTCACAAATTATATTTACCATAATATACATTGTGCGCATTTAGATGTGACGCTGTGTGGCTGTTTGGATTACTGGCTGGGTAATCCTGGGTTTCTGCATCGCACACGTCGCTACGCTCAGCCTTCGCTCAGCCTTCGCTCAGCCTTCGTTCGGCTTCGCATGCGACACTTTGATTTAGCCGGGCTCATAGCCGTCGAAGTCTCCAGCGGCAAGCATCTGCTGACTGCTAGCTTATTTCATAATTGAAACGGCCAATGAGACGGCTGAGATAAAAAATGCAGAGAAAGCTATCCACGTTCCTATCAAGAACTTATCTCGCTCTTGTCGCAAGTTAGCTAAGACAGAGGTCATTAGTGGGAAGTTTATACACCTTAAATCTTTGCCAGCGCTAAGAATAAATAACTGAACCTTAGGTGCATTATCCTGTTCGTAGCTGTAAAGCTTGTTCAAGTGGAAGTACAAGCGGCCAAAGACAATATCGATATCGACTTTAAGTTCATTGGCAACCCTCATGAAGTCAATCGGGACATAGACTTTCGATTCTCGCGTCCTTGCATCTTCATCAAAAGCAATAAAATCAGAATGGTACATGCGATAAATCGTGTTTAACACTTCTAAGTCGGTAGGGATTCTCTGTAGTACTGGCATAGTGTTTGGGCCTTATCTCTATGAACACATAACCATTGTACTACGGGATGAGTATAATCAACATAAATATCAATTAAAATAACACGTTATGCAATAATGCATTATTGTTTTACTCCAATTGTAGTGAGAATTCGCACGACGCAAATTATGCAAAAAGGCCACCGGCCATCGATATGATACCTTGCTATGTGATTGTTTGAGTTACTGGCTGAGTAATCCTGCTTTTCGTTAAGTGTTGGCTCATCGGTGCTCTGTCGGTTACTGCGTAATAGACAGTGCGTCAATAATAGTTTTGAAATCCTGATAAAGAGTTTCAAGGTTGAAGCTGCTGGTGCCCAAGGCATTGGTGGTCGGCATTAAGACAGCGCTGAGTTCAGCCTTGGGATTGATAACATACAGTGTCATACCATGGCTGACGCTGTATTGGTCGTTGAATCCCGTGCTAGTAATGTTCTGGGTGTTGATGTCCTTTATCTCAATTGAGCTTTTGATACCCAGGAAGTGTTCGAAGCTCAGTTGCTGGTTTATGTCCGCAGTTCTGAGGCCCATCAACTTGGTACCGAAACCCTGCTCGAAGAAATGCACGTAGTCACTGAGCCTGGCTTCTGTGTCCCTTAACGGATCTACTGTGTAAAAAATAAAATCCGGCTGTTTCAATGCATCCAGATTTCGCAGTTTTTTCGACAAGGCACCGAGCGTCAGCATTGTTGTCGGGCAAACATCCGGACACGAGGTATAGCCATAGGCCAAAATGTGCCAATTTCCCATCAAGCTGGTTTTGTTAAATTTCAAGCCGTTATGGTCGGTTAAGCTGAAATCCGGCAGCGGCTTTGGCGGCTGCAACCAGTAGCCCTGCGCAAGTCGGGGTTTTATGTTAGTGGTTGCGGGAGCCAACAAAGCCAATAGACCAAAAAGTGCCAAGGCTATCAGTGCAGATACCAACCCAAGTCGACTTTTTACGGCAAGAGCCAGTACCTTGGTCTGCGTATCGTCGGTATGCATAGGTTAGCGTTCCATTTTGCTCCCAAGCAGATTGGGAAAACCAAAGTCAGGTGCTGACAAAGCCCATTATGCGGCTGAAAAAGGTGTAGTGTCCTTCAAACGCCATCAGGGTGATAAATATGGCGATGGCGACTGGCGGCAACAACAACACCAGTTTCAGGGCAAAGCGCTCCCAGGCCAGGTGCATGAACACCGAGATAATCAACCCGGCCTTGAGAAACATGAACAGCAGAATAAGTGTCCATCTCAGGGCACCGTGCAACTGAAAATAGTCCACCAGATATGACATTGTGCTGAGCACAAACAAGAGTGCCCAGATCTTGAGATAAAGACTGATGGGGTGTTGTTGACCTATTACCTGACTCATAATCTGTCACTCCAAATTGGCAGGGACGCATAACTCCCCTGCCCGATTTGTCGGTTTACATTCATTTCCGGTTCACCACAGTTTTCTGAGCACCACAGTTTTCGGTTCACCAGAGATAGAACAGCGCGAAAATAAATACCCACACCAGGTCAACAAAGTGCCAATAGAGGCCACTTATTTCGACATTGTGGTAGCCCTTTTCTTCGTATCGGCCCGACGCAACCCGCCTTGCAATCACTGCCAGGTAGATCACACCAGCGGTGACATGCATACCGTGGAAACCGGTTATCATGAAAAAGCTGGCGCCAAACTGGGCCGCACCCAAGGGGTTTCCCCAGGGCCTGATGCCTTCATCCAGAATTAACTTCGTCCATTCGAATGCTTGCATGCAAACAAAAGTGGCCCCCAAGGCGGCTGTAGCCAGCATGAAATACACGGTGCGGCGCCTGTCGCCCCGATAGGCAAAATTGACCGCCATTGCCATGGTGCCGCTGCTGGTGATCAGGATGAAGGTCATGATAGCGATCAGCACCAGGGGGATATGGTGGCCGGCAATGGTCAGGGCAAATACTTCACTGGGGTTGGGCCAGCTCTCCATTGCCGACAGGCGCACCGTCATGTAACCCGTTAAAAAAATACTGAAAACAAAGGTGTCGCTCAGTAGAAACAGCCACATCATGAGCTTGCCCCAAGGCATGTCAAAGGCCTGCCTGTCGGCAGACCAATCCTGGGTCAGTTGTTGCCACAATGAAGGAACAGACGGTGGATGAGCCATGTCGCCTCCTATAAACCGCACCAGGCCGCAATGGTGTTGTATGCCTCGGCCGGGGCGCTGAGTAAGGCAAAAAGATACAACCACAGCAGGAGCAAATAGTGCCAATACCAGGCACAGAGTTGCAGTGATTGCCCGATGGTTTCTGTGCTTGCTTGGCGGCTTAACAGGTACAGCCCTCTGCCGAGCACGAGGATCCCGGCCAGTAAATGCAGCCCGTGGATCCCGGTCAGCAGGTAGAAGTAGCTGTTGGCCGGATTGGACGCAATCAGAAATCCCTGTTGTTTGAGCAGCTGCCAAAGCGCCAGCTGGCCGACGATAAAAGCCAAAGAGCAGAGGATAACCCCGCCCCAAAGCAGGAATAACCTTCCGTACTGGGCCGGCAAGTTCACTCTCTTGGCCAACTCGAGCCCGCTGCTGGCTAAAACCAAAAATGCGGTATTGAGCCATAAGCGCCAGGACTGAGCCAGCGGCATCCAGGGCTCGGCGGCCAAGCCCTGGAAGTCCGGGTATTGGGAGCGGGATACATAGGTGATGCTGAACAGGAAAAACAGCACGGTAATGACAGCCAACAGAAACAGCAGTGCGGTTTTTCGGGCACCCTCCAGCGCTTCCAAACTGGAAAGCGCCTGCTTGTCCTGACTGTCCGGCGTCAGCCAGGACTTTTTACCCAGTTCAGCCAACAAAGCCATCTGCTTCCTCCCCTCTTTCGCCAAGGTTTTCAGTTGCCATCACCACGGCGTCCTGGGGACAATTTTGCGGAATATAGTCATCTTTGACCCCGGGCACGCTGTAGTCGTAGGCCCAGCGGTACACCACAGGTAACTCAGCCCCCCAGTTACCGTGGGCCGGCGGTGTTTGCGGCGTTTGCCACTCAAGTGTGGTGGCATGCCAGGGGTTGGCACTGGCCCGTTTGCCTTTGAAGGTGCTCCAAATGAGGTTGGCAATAAACAGCAATTGGGCAAAGCCGACAATCAGGGCCGACACTGTGATGCTGGCGTTAAGTGTCTGGGCGGACTCGGGAATAAACTCAGTGGGGCCCATGGCAAAGTAACGCCGCGGAACACCCAGGAATCCCAGATAATGCATCGGCAGGTAGACCGCGTAGGCCCCAAGGAAGGTCACCCAAAAATGCAGTTTCCCGAGTCCCTGATGCAGAAATCGGCCGCTCATCTTTGGATACCAATGGTAGATGGCCGCAAACAGTACCATGATGGGCGACACGCCCATCACCATGTGGAAATGGGCCACCACGAAATAGGTGTCCGACAAGGGTAAATCCACAACCACATTGCCAAGAAACAAGCCCGTCAGCCCGCCGTGGGTAAAGGTAAAGATAAAGCCTATGGCAAACATCATCGGCACCGTCATATGAATGTTGCCACGCCACAGGGTCAGCACCCAGTTATAAACCTTGAGGGCCGTCGGCACCGCGATGATGAGTGTGGTAGTAGCAAAAAAGAAGCCGAAGTACGGGTTCATACCACTGACATACATGTGGTGGGCCCAGACGATGAAACTTAAACCGCCAATGGCGACTATGGCCCACACCATCATGCGATAGCCGAAGATATTCTTGCGGGCGTGGGTCGCTATAACATCCGACACCATGCCGAAAGCCGGCAAGGCCACTATGTAGACCTCGGGGTGACCGAAAAACCAGAACAGATGCTGAAACAGCACAGGGCTGCCGCCACTGTAGTCCAGGCTTTCTCCCAGGGACAGGATAGCCGGCATAAAGAAACTGGTACCGACCAGCTTGTCGAGTAACATCATGATGGCACTGACCAGCAGCGCGGGGAATGCCAGCAAGCCAAGCACTGTGGCAACAAAAATCCCCCAGATGGTTAAAGGCATCCGCATCAGGGTCATACCGCGGGCGCGGGCCTGCAGTATAGTGGTGACATAGTTAAGACCACCCATGGTGAAGGCCACTATGAATACCGCCAGAGACAAGAGCATCAGCACTATGCCCCAATCCTTGCCCGGCGTGCCCGCCAATATGGCCTGGGGAGGATACAAGGTCCAACCGGCGCCTGTGGGGCCGCCCATAACAGCAAAGCTGCTCAGCAAGATGATGACCGCAAGCAAGTAGGTCCAGTAACTCAACATGTTAAGAAATGGAAATACCATGTCCCTGGCGCCTATCATCAGGGGGATCAGGTAGTTGCCGAACCCGCCCAACAGCAAGGCCGTCAACAGATAGATAACCATGATCATGCCGTGCATGGTGACAAATTGCAGGTAGGCGCTGGGATCGATAAAGGAAAAGGAATCGGGAAACCCCAGTTGCAATCGCATCAACGCCGACAGCACCAAGGCCACCAGGCCGACCAAAATAGCGGTGCAGGCATACTGAATGGCGATGACCTTGTGATCCTGGCTCCAAACATAGCGGCTCAGGAAACCTGTGGGCTGATGGGAGTTATCCTGTTGCTCGGCAATGGCGATATGTTTCATGCTCACTCCTGCTCCGCCGTTTGTGCAGTCAGAGTTTGACGCGGCTCCTCAATCGTCTCCACAGCGCCCGGTAACGCTGTGATATAGGCCACCACGTCGTCGATGGCCTGGGGTGACTGCAGCAGGCGCGACATCATGATCATCTGCTTGCCAAACAAGTCCTGTTGATGGGCGCCGCGGATCCCTTGTTTGAAGTGCTCAAGTTGTCGGCGCAGATACCAATCATGTTGACCGGCCAATCGGGGCGCATTCTGGTTGTAGTTACCCTCTCCCGCTTCACCGTGGCAAAAACTGCAATTGTGGTACAGGGCTTTACCCTTACCGGCATCACCGCTGGCTGTGGCTGACTTTGGTGACAAGGTAGCTATATAGGCCGAGATCTGGCGAATGGCCTCATTATTGGCAAGCATTCTGGCCATGGCGGCCATTTGCTGCCCCTGGACATCATCCTTGTGGGCGCCGCGGATCCCTTGCTGAAAATATTGCAGCTGGCGCTCCAGGTACCAGGCCCCTTGCCCGGCCAGGGCCGGCGCGTCCAGCGCAACATTGCCTTCACCTGCCTGTCCGTGGCAGGCGCTGCAGCTCTGATACAAACCTTTTCCAGCAACATTATCGGCTTGGGGTTTCTGCTGGGTTTGTGAAAAAGTTGGCTGACTGGCAAGCCAGGTTTGATACTCGGTTGGCGGGTCCACCTGAATAATGCCCCGCATTGTGTAATGGGCCATGCCGCATAACTCCTGGCACAGGAGTTCAAATCGACCGGCCTTGGTGGGAGTAAACCACATGTAGGAGGTCAAACCGGGCACCAGATCCATTTTCACCCGAAACTGCGGTACCGAAAAACTGTGCAGCACATCCTTTGAGCGCAACTGCAGTTTGATAGCCTGTCCCTGCTGCAGATGCATTTCATTGCCCTTGATAAGCACATCATCCAGGCCATTGACATCATCCGGGTTAATCCCGAAAGGGTTTTGCTCTGTGATAAGTTCAACCGCACTTTGGCCAAACTGGCCGTCAGCGCCGGGAAGCCTGAAACTCCAGCTCCATTGCTGACCAACCGCTTCGACCAGATGGGCCTCCTTGGGCACCTTAATAAAGGAATTCCAAACGAATAAACCGGGTGCCAGCATGGCGGCGATACCCAGACCGGTAGCTATCACCAGCCAGGTTTCAAGCTTCTTGTTTTCCGGTTCGTAATCCGCCCTGCGGTTGCGGTCGAAGCGGTAGCGAAACAGGGCAAAAGCGAGGAAACTGTTTACCGCGATGAACACCAGGCCCGTGACCCAAAAGGTGATGTTGATGGTGTCGTCTATTGTCTGCCAATTGGACGCAAGCGGGGTAAACCACCAGGGACTGGTGAAATGGAAAATCAGGGTGGCAATAATCAATATCACCAGGGCAACTACCAGAGCCATAGTCCTGTCCCTATGCGGGAAACTACGGTGTCAGCACAGGGCCTTTACATAAAATGCCGGACTGAACCGCGTCTTGCGAATGCGAAAGCTTATCAAAGCGTAAGTATAGTCCCAGTTGACTGGCCCGGCGTTTGCCAAGGGGGGCTTTTATTGTTCTGCCCCCGAAATGGGCGAGCAGATTTCGCATAGAGGTAGGAAAGATTGAAGTGGCTAGGTGCATCGGCAGGATAGCGATGCACCTATATATGTCAGGGCATAAACTTCATAAAGCGTTTGAAGTTATCCTGGCTATGGACTACCCAGCCGGGTGTGGCCTCACCTGTACCGACCGCATGCAATCTTGGGTGGCTCATGATGACCCTGGACAAAAGGCCTTCCTGCTCCTGTTCAACGTCCACAAAAAATACGTGCCGGCCCCGATGCAGCAACCCCTGGAATCGTTTGAAATTCACATTGGGTACCTGGATCCCGATAAAGCCGCCTTCCCAGGTACAAAAACCCAGCAGCACTATGGCAAGGAATACCAGTGGCACCCAGCCACCGGGACCTTCCGTCAGCCCCAAAAGGTAGCCAATTACCAGCACGGCACAGGCTACAAGTATTCCTACAAAGGCGCCGATTTCGGTTGAGTGCACAACATCCTGTTTCAATACCGGCTCGACCTCGTGTAATTGATGTGACTCTACCGCCCCATCCTGTTCACTGAGCACATGGATTTGCGGTTCGGTAATGCCGTTGGCCTCAAGTTCATGTTCAACTTGCTCAAGATCATCAAGATCTGCGGTTGCGTAGTAATGCCTTACCATGACAACCTCCCAGATGTTACCCGGGCAATGTATTTGCCCTGCTTGGAACCCACTATCGATAACCCAAGTGCAAACTTCGGGTATATCGGCCTATCCTAAATTATAGCAGTTGACAGAAATCGGGACGTAAGCTTGGAGGCGCCTGTGCGCCGCTTGGTTGAATAGGCTGAGGAAAATGAAAAGTAAAAAGCCCGCTTAGATAAGCGGGCTTTTCGAATATGGCGGAGGAGCAGGGATTTGAACCCTGGGTGGGCTATAAACCCACGCCGGTTTTCAAGACCGGTGCATTAAACCACTCTGCCACCCCTCCGGATGGACGGCAATATAAGTGAGGCGAAGCTTGCTGTAAAGCTTTTTATATCAAGCGCATGCCGAGTGATGATTAAATGTGCACAGGATTTGTGCTGCACTCATTTTTTACCAATACCGTTATCAATAAAGCTTGGGGAATGGCCTTTGAGGGACTGGTACACTTGATCCCTTGGGTCGATAGGAGTAGCCTTTTCTGGCTTGCAAATTTTTTCACTGCAACGTCAAATTTTCGATTATTTCCTGTTATCTTTCTGCTTTGCAATGAGCAACTGTTGGTATTGGATTGGGCTTGTTGCCGGATAACAATTAAAGTCTTAGTGTGCTTTCTGCCTAAGCCATTAAATGATAAACCGTTTGGGGATAGTAAATGCTTTCTGAACAAGCACTGCAATTGGTGGATACCGTGGCCCAGGTGGGCAGTTTTACCGCGGCAGCGGCCAAGCTCAACAAGGTACCTTCGGCCATCAGTTATGCCATCAAACAGATAGAAGACGAACTGGGCACGTCCTTGTTTAACCGTCATCATCGCAGCGTCAGTTTGACCCCGGCCGGCGAGCATTTTGTGGCTGAAGCCCGTGCCATTCTCAAGCAACTCGATGCCATCAAACGTAGCACCCAACAGGTTGCCAACGGCTGGCAGCCGAGGCTGGGAATAGCCGTCGATACTCTGGTTCGGGCCGACAGGGTCAGCTTGCTTATTGCCGATTTCTACCGGCACTTTGACGATGTGGAATTGGTGGTCAGCACCCAGGTTTTCAACGGTGTATGGGAATCCTTGACCCTGGGTCACAGCCAGCTTGCCATAGGCGCAACCACGGCCATTCCTGTCGGCGGCATATATCAATATCGGGACATGGGCCACATAGACTGGCAATTTTTGGTGTCGCGCAGTCATCCCTTGGCGCAGTTGGACAGACCCTTAACCGATGAAGACATGCGAGGCTTTGCTGCCATCACGGTGGAAGATACGGCTCGGGAGATCCCCAAACGACAATCGCCACTGCTCGACAACCAAAGGCGCATTCTGGTGCCGGATTGGATCCGTGCCATCAATTGTTTTCGCGAAGGTCTGGGCGTGGGTTATATGCCGGCGCATTTGGCAGCACCCTTTGTCCGTGCCGGTGCCTTGATAGAAAAGCAGTTGGAACGACCGCAGTTACCTACCCCCTGTTGTCTGGCCTGGAACTGTGCCGAAACATCACCGGCGCTGACTTGGTTGCTGGACTACCTGGGACAGGGTGACAAGCTGCAAACCGATTGGTTGTCCTGAGCCTGGATCCCTATTTGGGTAAAATGCGCTAAAATGGCGCGCAATCAAAACCCTTTGGCGCGACATGAGCACTTTTATCATACAGGTTAACGGCACCGCCTACGGCGACAGCGCCGCATTTCATGCCCTGAAATTTACCGAGGCCGCCATTCAGGCGGGCCACAGCATACTCAGGGTGTTTTTCTACCAGGACGGGGTATTCAACAGCTCCAGCCTGCTGGCGCCCGCCTCAGACGAGTTCAATATTCATCAGGCCTGGGTCGAACTTGCCCGGCAGCACCGACTGGAGTTGGTCAATTGTGTTTCAGCAGCGCTCAGACGCGGCCTGCTATCGGCTGCCGAGGCCCGGGAGCAGGGTCTGGCACATTGGAACGTGTCTGAACCCGTGGTCATGGGTGGCCTCGGAGAATTGGTTACCGGCATGGTCAAAGCCGATCGCCTGGTGTGTTTCTAGGAGCCCCAATGAAAAAACTTTGTGTGGTATTCAGACACGGCCCCCACGGCACGGCACATGGCCGCGAGGCATTGGATCTGGCCATGTTGGCCGCCAGCTTCGAACTGGAGGTCAGTCTGCTGTTTTGTGATGAGGGTGTGCTGCATTTACTGCAGGGCCAGGAGCCGGAAAAGATAGGCTGCCGTGATTATATTGCCACCTTCAAGGCCCTGCCCTTTTATGACGTGGAAATCCAATTGGTGTGTAAACAGTCTCTGGCCGATTACGGCCTCAGCAAAGCTGCTCTGGAAGAAGAGTTACAGATCCTTGATGCGGCCGCCATTACGGCACACCTGAAGTCTGTCGATGAAGTGGTGGTATATTGATGATTTTGCATCATATTCAAAAGTCTCCTGCCCAGGATGCTGCACTGAAGATGTGCCTGCGCTTTATCGCCAAGGAAGATGCCTTGCTGCTCAGTGGCGATGCGGTGACGGCGCCCATGCTGCGTCAATGGTCCATGGCGTTGTCGCCCTACAAGGTATTTTTACTCGAAGATGATGTCATCGCCCGAGGGCTCGGCGGACATCTTGGCAAATACACCCAGGTGAGTTACGAGCGTTGGGTAGAATTGTCATTGCAGTATCAAAAGGTGATCACTTGGTAGAACAACTGGAATTTAACGGCAAACTGATAGAAACGGATGCCCAGGGCTATTTGAAACATGTGGCCGACTGGAATGAAGAGATAGCGCTCATTATTGCCGCCCGTGAGCAGATAGAGATGACCGCAGCCCATTGGGAGGTGGTGCATTTTGTCAGGGATTTCTATATGGAATTCAACACCAGCCCGGCCATCCGGGCGTTGGTGAAGGCGATGGGATTGAAACTCGGCGCCGAAAAAGGCAATTCCAAGTACCTCTATACCCTGTTTCCAGTGGGGCCGGCCAAGCAAGCCACCAAGATTGCCGGACTGCCCAAGCCAGCGAAATGCATTTGATTCAGATGTCATAAAAAAAGACCCCGTCCATAGGCGGGGTCTTTTTCTGTCTGCTTGATTAACTGGCTTATCTAGCGTTGTCCAGCACAATAAAAACGGCTTTTCCCAGGGTTGTCAGCAATATGCCGGCAAATACGGCGATGATTGCCATGTAGGAAAGCCAACGAATATAGCGTTGACCGTTGTCCATTGCTTCCTATACATCAGGCTATTGAGCTTAATCCCGGATTGTAGCCGGGACTTTTATCCCAGCTTTTCCAGGCCACCCATGTATGGCCGCAACGCCTCGGGCACAGTCACAGTGCCGTCACTGTTCTGGTAGTTTTCCAGAATGGCGACCAGGGTACGACCCACTGCCAAGCCAGAGCCGTTGAGGGTATGCAGCAGAACGGGCTTGTTATCTGCCTTGTCGCGATAACGGGCCTGCATGCGGCGGGCCTGGAAATCCTTCACGTTGGAGCAGGAAGAAATTTCCCGGTAGGTGTTTTGCGCCGGCAACCAGACTTCAATGTCATAGGTCTTGGCGGCACCGAAACCCATATCCCCGGTACACAGGGCCACGGTGCGGTATGGCAGGCCGAGACGCTGCAGTACTTTTTCTGCATGACCCGTCATGGCTTCCAGCGCGGCCATGGACTCTTCCGGCTTCACCAGTTGCACCATTTCCACCTTGTCGAACTGGTGCTGACGGATGAGACCACGGGTGTCTTTACCGTAGGAGCCGGCCTCACTGCGGAAGCAAGGCGTATGGGCCGTCAGTTTCACCGGCAGCTCATCTTCGTCCAAAATGGTATCGCGGGCCAGGTTGGTCAGCGGCACTTCGGCGGTTGGAATGAGGCTCAGGCCCTGACCTTCTTCGGTAGCCGGTTTGGTGTGAAACAGGTCTTCACCGAACTTGGGCAACTGGCCCGTGCCAAGCAAGCTGTCTGCATTAACCAGGTAAGGCACGTAGGCCTCGGTGTAGCCATGCTCTGTGGTGTGCAAATCCAGCATGAACTGCGCCAGAGCACGGTGCATACGGGCAATCTGGCCCTTCATCACGATAAAGCGCGAACCTGTTACCTTGACTGCGCTCTTGAAGTCCAGGCCACCCAGGCCCTCCCCCAGATCCACATGATCTTTCACATCAAAGTCAAAGCTGCGTGGGGTGCCCCAACGGCGTACTTCCACGTTTTCGGTTTCATCGGCACCCACAGGCACAGATTCGTCCGGCAGGTTGGGAATGGCCATGGCAATGCCGTTGAGCTCTTCCAGCAGTGCACTCAACTCCTGCTTCTTGGCATCCAGCTCTTCGCCGAGGGATCCAACCTGAGCCATGATAGGAGCAACATCTTCACCGCGGGACTTGGCTTGACCAATGGACTTGGAAATGGCATTGCGCTTGGCTTGCAGTTCTTCTGTGGCGACCTGCAAGGACTTGCGCTGCTCTTCCAGAGCATTGAGCTTGGCGACATCCAAAATAAAGCCGCGCGTGGCGAGACGTTCAGCCGTGGTTTCCAGTTCATTTCTAAGATATTTGGGATCTAGCATGGTTAGTTTCTTTATTGTTAAACGCGGGAAAATACAATTTGCTGGCCAATGTACACCATAAACAGGCAAATACACAGGTTCAGCGCGACATTCAGTCCGGCCTTCAGCCAGTGGCCCTGCTGCATTAACAGCAAGGTCTCATTGGAGAAAGTGGAGAAGGTGGTCAATGCCCCCAGCAGCCCTACCCCAACCAGGGATTTGAATTCCGGGCTGATATGGCTGACCTGGCCCAGGCCGTACACCAGCCCCATAAAAAACGAGCCGATAATATTGACCGCCAGTGTACCAAAAGGGAAGCCGGTGCCAAAGAGCTGCAACATCAAAATCGAAATAAGATAACGACTTATCGCACCTATGGCGCCGCCGAGGCCAACATACATCAGGTTAGTCATAGCGGCGCTCCGAACTCTGCTGGTTCAGCATATCCAACTGGGCCAGTTTTTCCTGGATCCGCTTCTCAAATCCGCGGTTGCTTGGATGGTATAAGCGGGTATCGCTGAGACTTGGTGGGAAATAGTTTTCACCGGCGGCAAAGGCTCCGGCCTCATCGTGGGCATAACGGTAGCCGGCACCGTGGCCAAGCTCGGCCATCAGCTTGGTGGGGGCATTGCGAAGGTGCATGGGAACTGGCTGATCGCAGGTTTCGGCGGCAAGGCGTTTCCCTTCCTTGAAGGCCAGGTATACGGCATTGCTCTTGGGCGCGGATGCCAAATAAACCAGCGCCTGGGCTATGGCCCGCTCACCCTCGGCAGGACCAACGCGGTGGAAACAATCCCAGGCGTTCAGTGCCACAGTCATGGCATTGGGATCGGCATTGCCTATATCCTCAGAGGCAATGGCCAATAGCCGCCTGGCCACCTGCAAAGGATCGCCTCCGGCTGTCAGGATGCGGCAATACCAGTACAGGGCGCCATCGGGTGACGAGCCCCGCACCGATTTATGGACGGCTGAAATCAGATCGTAAAACTCATCGCCGCCCTTGTCATAACTGGCCGCCCTGTGTCCGGCCACTTCATTGAACATGGCGGCATCAAGGGTGGCACCATCGGCCACCATGTCGGCCATCAGTTCGAGCAGGTTCAGGGCCTTGCGGGCATCACCATCGCAAAAGCGCGCCATCGCCTGCGCCAATTCCTGTGGCAGTTGCAGTTGCCTTTTGCCCAGTCCCCGGTCTTCATCCGCAAGCGCCTGGTTCAGAATGGCGCACAGCTCCGCCTCATCCAGCCGCTTTATCAGGTATACCCGGCAGCGGGACAGGAGCGCATTGTTGACTTCAAAGGAGGGATTTTCCGTGGTGGCACCGATAAAAATCACTGTGCCATCTTCAATAAAGGGCAGAAATGCGTCTTGCTGGCTTTTATTGAATCTGTGTACTTCATCGACAAACAGCAAGGTGCGCTGGCCCCTGGACTGGGCCACGGCCTTGGCTTGTTCTATGGCCTGGCGGATTTCCTTGACCCCGGAGGTAACCGCTGAAATGCGTTCTACATGGGCATTGGTGTAGCGGGCAATCAGTTCGGCCAGGGTGGTTTTACCCGTACCGGGTGGGCCCCACAAAAGCATGGAATGCGCCCTGCCCGCCAGCAGCGCCTGGCGCAGGGGTTTACCTTCGGCAAGCAAATGATGTTGGCCGACATACTCCTCCACACTGCGTGGCCGCATTCGGGCCGCCAGAGGAGAAAAATCGGGCGCAAAGTCAAAGCTCAAACTCACTTGGCGAAACCCTTGCGCTGATCGTCGAGGGTGACACCCTGGGGCAAGTCAAATTGAAACAGGGTCGAATCGGTATCGGAAAGCTTGGTTACGCCACTCAGTTCAAAATGGCTCAGGTTGTGTTGCTCATCGGTGAGACTGAGACTGCTCAAGACTTCTCCCTTAAAGCACACTGTGACATCTACCACAGCGCTCTGGGTTTTATCTTTTGGGCTGATAGCGTAACAATCGCCCTTGGCCTTAATATCGTACTTGTCCCAGCTGGCCTTGTCCTGCTGTACCAGCAGTGCCATGGGCGATGCCTCAAGCACATCGGCCATATCCAGGGCCGTGACCTCTTCGGCAAAGGGATTGTATATCCACACGGTTTCTTTGGCCGCCACAATCAGGGATTCGTCCGGCTCTGTCAGATGCCAATAAAAGCGGTTGGGAAAGCCAAGGGCCAGCACGCCTTCGCCCTGCTGGATTTGTTTTTGGTTTACGTCTGTTACTTGCTGGGAAAAATTGGCCTTGAGGCTTTCAAGCCCAGCCAGGCGCTGACGCAATGCTTCGGCATCATCGGCCAACACAGGTCCGGCCAACAAGAGTAATAAAGAAAGGTATTTCACTATCGGTTTCCTTATGGGATCAGTTGCGCGGCGGAGGTGGCGCCAACACTTCACGGTTGCCATTATGGCCCTGACTGCTGACCACACCCGCCATTTCCATTTGCTCGATTATCCGTGCCGCGCGGTTGTAACCTATTTTGAATTTTCGCTGTACGCTTGAGATGGAGCCGCGGCGGGTCTCGGTCACAAACGCCACAGCCTCGTCATAGAGAGGATCATATTCATCGTCACCGCCCTCGGGGGCTTCTCCGGGCAACAACACCTGCTCACCTTCACTGGCACCCTGGAGAATTTCCTCTATGTATTGCGGCTTGCCGCGGGCATGCCAATCGGCAACCACCTTGTGTACTTCATGATCGTCAATAAAGGCGCCGTGAACCCGTACCGGAACCCCGGTACCGGGTGGCATGTACAGCATGTCGCCCATACCCAGCAGGGTTTCGGCACCCTGCTGATCGAGAATGGTGCGAGAGTCAATGCGGGATGACACCTGGAAGGCGATACGGGTTGGGATGTTGGCCTTGATAAGACCGGTTATCACATCCACCGAGGGTCTTTGGGTGGCCAGGATCAAATGAATACCGGCGGCACGGGCTTTCTGGGCGATACGGGCAATCAGTTCTTCCACTTTTTTACCGACTATCATCATCATGTCGGCAAATTCATCCACCACCACGACTATGGATGGCAATTTATCCAGCGCCGGCGCTTCCTCTTCGAAACTGTCGGATGCTTTCCACAGGGGATCGGTTATCTCTTCGCCGTTGGCCTTGGCCTCGGCAATCTTGGCATTATAGCCCTTGAGGTTTCTGACCCCGAGTGCTGACATCAGTTTGTAGCGCCGCTCCATTTCACCCACACACCAGCGCAGGGCGTTGGACGCTTCCTTCATGTCGGTTACCACCTCACACAGCAAGTGTGGAATACCTTCATAAACGGAAAGCTCCAACATCTTGGGGTCTATCATGATAAAGCGCACATCTTCGGGGCTGGATTTGTACAGCAAACTGGTGATCATTACGTTGACCCCGACGGACTTACCCGAACCCGTGGTACCGGCCACCAGAAGGTGCGGCATCTTACCAAGGTCCACTACTACGGGTTCACCGGCAATGTCCTGGCCCAGTACCATAGACAGGCTGGAGGGGCTGTTCTTGAACGCGTCACAGTCCAGCACGTCACGCATAAATACGGTTTCGCGGAATTTATTTGGCAGTTCCAAACCCACGTAGGCCTTGCCCGGGATCACTTCTACCACCCTTACCCGCTCGGCCAACAGAGAACGGGCGAGATCGCTCGACAGATTGGAAATCTTCGATGCCTTGACCCCTGGGGCCAGTTCAAGCTCAAAACGGGTGATCACAGGTCCGGGATAAACCCCGACCACATTGGCAACTATGTTGAAGTCTGCTAATTTGGCCTCAACCAATCTGGCGACCTGTTCCAGCTCTTCTTCACTGATGGGATTGGCCTTGCGGTTGGGCACATCCAGCAGGCTGATGCTGGGCAGTGGATCCATAGGGCGCTGCACGGCGTTTTCATCCTGTCCCGGCAATATGACTATGCCGTCGACAATTTTGGCTTTTTCCTGCTCCCTCGCCTTGCGGGTCTTGACAGTAACGGCGCCGGAAGATGCTTTGGTATCAAAGTCTATTTCGTCGTCCCAAGGGGGCATGTCTTCGTCATCGTCAATGTTTACCGCCGGCTCGACACCTGCCGCAGGAACGAATGGAACAGACAACTCATCATCCTGCTCTTCGGCATCAGCGCCGACCAAGGGCTCTACCCGGCGCTTGGCAATACGGGTGACGGGCTTTACCGGAGCCAAAGACTCGACTTCAGCATAATCCTCTGAATCTTCCTCAGACTGACGCGCTTTATCCTGTTTAGCCTTGAAGTTCGCCACAAGGGACATAAAACCCCGGGTATCTTCGGTTTCCCTCGGCGCCTGTATCCGCTTGGGCATGCGGTACAAACTGCGTGCCAGCCACAGGGTACCCCGTCCCAGCAATTCCACTACCAGGATCCAGCTAATGCCCGTAAGCAAGGTAAACCCGGCGCAGACAAAGCACAGCAACAGCAGTGTCGTGCCCAATTGGTTGAAATAGGGCAGCATGGCAGCAGCGATCACATCGCCTGCAACACCTCCGGCAGAATATTCAAAGATATCATTGGCATTCATGCTGGCGAGGGACGACATGCCGAAAACAATCAGCAAAAAGCCAATCAAGCGCAAACCGACGGAAAAGTAGTCCACTTCCAACAATCTGTGGGCGCGCTTAAACAGCAACCAGCCGGTACCGGCGATCATGAAAGGTACCAAATAAGCGCTGTAGCCAAAAAAGTACAGCAGCACATCGGCAGTCCAGGCCCCAACGGCACCACCCAGATTGATTATCTGTCCCTGGTAGTTGGATTGACTCCAGCCGGGATCGCCAGGATTGAAGCTGGTCAGGGCGAGCAGAACGTAAGTGGCGGTCATACAACAAAGAATCAGTCCACCTTCCAGGAGTCGTTGTAAGCCGCTGAGTGTATTGACGTGATTTGCCTGTGACAAAAGAAACAGTCCATAAGCCGATGAAAACAGGTGAAGTTAAGATACCAGAATCCCATACAATGTGCAGCGAATTAGCCGGTTTTATGCGCAGTTGAATCGTCTTTGCAGAGGAAAAATGCAAAAAGGGAGCCGAAGCTCCCTTTTGTTATACTGCAGGCCTTAAGGATCAGGCGTCCAGCAGGTTGTTCAGCGCCACTTTGCTGGTTTGCTTCACCTCTTCCATCACCACGTAGGTACGGGTATCTGAAACTGATGGCAGCTTTAGCAGGGTTTCGCCGAGTAAACGACGGTAGGCTGACATGTCTGACACCCTGGTCTTCAACAGGTAGTCGAAATCACCGGAAACCAGATGGCATTCCTGGATATCATCAAGCAGTTGTACTGCCCTGTTGAAGCGGTCAAACACTTCTGGTGTGTCGCGGTTAAGCGTGATCTCAACGAATACCAACAGAGATGCCCCCAGGAAATGGGGATTAACCAATGCGGTATAGCCGTTGATGTAGCCTTGTTTCTCGAGTCGTTTAACCCTTTCCAAACAGGGCGTTGGACTAAGTCCTACCCTTTTTGACAGTTCAACATTGGAAATGCGCCCGTCAATTTGCAGCTCGTTAAGGATGTTGCGATCGATACGATCCAAGTCTTTTACTGGATTCTTTTTATTATAAGCCATATTTCTGACCTTGTTTTATCGCTAAAACAATATTAAATGTTGTGTATGTCGAAAGTTCAGCAGCATAAACTGCTGGGGGAATACTATACTAGATATCCCTGAATTAATCACGTTCAGGACGCTATAAAATAACAATTACGCCCACATTAAGTGGGTTTTTATGCAATTGAGGCTCGAAGATGATAATTGGTGTACCAAAGGAAATCAAAAACCATGAATATCGTGTTGGTATGGTTCCATCAAGCGTTCGTGAACTGACGCTCAAGGGTCATCAGGTTTTTGTCGAAACCAATGCCGGTAACGGAATTGGCTTCACCGATCAGGATTATATCGATGCAGGCGCCGCCATTCTGGGCACTGCAGCCGAAGTCTTTGCCAAAGCTGAAATGATTGTAAAGGTTAAAGAGCCACAAGCGGTTGAGCGCGCCATGCTGCGCCACGACCAAATTCTCTTTACCTATCTGCACCTGGCTCCCGATTTGCCACAGACCGAAGAGCTGGTGCAAAGCGGTGCCGTGTGTATCGCTTATGAAACCGTAACCGACGACCGTGGTGGTCTGCCACTGCTGGCCCCCATGTCTGAAGTTGCCGGTCGTATGTCTATCCAGGCCGGTGCCATGGCGCTGGAAAAATCTGCCGGTGGCCGCGGTATGCTGCTCGGTGGTGTCCCAGGCGTTGAACCTGCCAAGGTTGTCATTATAGGTGGCGGCATGGTGGGTACCAATGCGGCCCAGATGGCTGTAGGTATGGGTGCCGATGTTGTGGTACTGGACCGCTCTATCGATGCCTTGCGTCGTCTGAACGTACAGTTCGGCTCAGCGGTTAAGGCTGTGTATTCCACTGCCGATGCTATTGAGCGTCATGTACTGGAAGCCGATTTGGTTATCGGTGGCGTATTGATTCCCGGTGCCGCTGCGCCCAAGTTGGTTACTGCCGACATGATCAAGCGCATGAAGCCAGGCTCTGCCATTGTGGACGTGGCTATCGACCAGGGCGGCTGTGTGGAAACTTCCCACGCGACTACTCACCAGGATCCAACCTACATAGTTGATGACGTGGTGCACTACTGCGTAGCCAACATGCCTGGTGCCGTGGCCCGTACTTCAACCTTCGCGTTGAACAACGCCACCCTGCCCTACATCCTCAAACTGGCGAACATGGGTTACCGTGAAGCCCTGCTGGCGGATAAGCATCTGCTGAATGGTTTGAACGTGATGCACGGCAAAGTGACCTGTAAGGAAGTGGCTGAAGCCCACAACCTGCCTTACGCAGCGCCAAGCACTCTGCTGTAAGTCAGACCGTCGAATGAAGGGAGCCCCAGGGCTCCCTTTGTTTTTGTGGAAACTGTGATAGACAGCACAGATTGACCCAATCGGATCTCTGTTGGCGGATACCCTTTACCCTTGACGGTAAATTCCCTACAATCCGAGCAACTTATCTGGGCACGGAGAGAATAATGAGCCAAGCCAAACATTGTAACGTATTGATTTTGGGTTCAGGCCCAGCGGGTTACACAGCAGCCGTCTATGCTGCACGCGCAAACCTTAAGCCCGTCATGGTGACGGGTATGCAGCAAGGTGGTCAGCTGACCACTACCACTGAAGTGGAAAACTGGCCCGGTGATGCAGATCACCTGACAGGTCCTTTGCTGATGGAACGCATGCATAAACATGCAGAAAAGTTTGATACCGAGATCATCTTCGACCATATCAACGAAGTGACTCTGACCGAGCGCCCCTTCAAGCTCAAGGGCGACAACGGTGAGTACACCTGTGATGCGCTGATCATCGCCACCGGCGCTTCGGCCCGTTATCTGGGACTGCCCTCGGAAGAAGCCTTCATGGGTCGCGGCGTATCCGCCTGCGCCACCTGCGATGGTTTCTTCTATCGCAATCAGAAGGTCGCCGTGATTGGTGGCGGTAACACAGCGGTTGAAGAAGCCCTGTATCTGTCCAACATCGCCTCTGAAGTGCATCTGGTACATCGCCGCGATACCTTCCGCTCCGAGAAAATCCTTATCGATCGTCTGATGGACAAGGTAGCCAACGGTAATATCGTCCTGCATTTGGATGCGACCCTGGACGAAGTGGTAGGTGACAACATGGGTGTGACCGGCGTTAAGCTCAAGAGCACCAAGGATGACAGCATTGAAGAACTGGCCGTAGCCGGCGTGTTCGTGGCCATTGGTCACAGCCCCAATACCGCCATCTTCGAAGGTCAGTTGGAAATGAACAACGGTTATCTCAAGGTGCAAAGCGGTCTGAATGGCAATGCCACCCAAACCAGCATTCCCGGCGTGTTTGCTGCAGGCGATGTGATGGATCAGCACTACCGTCAGGCTATCACCTCTGCCGGTACAGGCTGTATGGCAGCCCTGGATGCCGAGCGCTTTCTCGATGCCAGCCACTGATTTCAGTGTGCGGTGAAAAAACCGGTGCCATGCACCGGTTTTTTATTGCCACCATGTCACTGGCGGCGATAGAGCAAAAACGAAAAAAGGGACCAGAGGTCCCTTTTTCAATTCCACTCAAACCAATTACTTGGTCAGAGCTTCTTTTGCCTTTTCAACCAGAGTTGCAAATACAACTTTGTCGAATACAGCGATGTCGGCCAGGATCTTACGATCGATCTCGATAGAAGCCTTCTTCAGACCGTTGATGAAACGGCTGTAAGACAGACCATTCTGACGAGAGGCAGCATTGATACGTGCAATCCACAGTTGACGGAATTGACGTTTCTTCTGACGACGGTCACGGTAAGCATATTGACCAGCCTTGGTAACTGCCTGTACCGCTACGCGATAAGTACGCGAACGGGCACCGTAGTAACCTTTGGCAAGCTTCAGAACCTTCTTGTGACGAGCACGTGCGGTAACACCACGCTTAACTCTTGGCATTTTCTATCTCTCCTAAATTAAGCGTATGGCAGTTGACGCGCGATTGCTGGAACGTCGGCTTTGGCAACCAGGCATTTGGCGCGCAGATGGCGCTTACGCTTGGTGCTCTTCTTGGTCAGGATGTGACGCAGGTGGGCTTGCTTGCGCTTGAAACCATTGGCGGTTTTCTTAAAACGCTTCGCAACGCCGCGGTCAGTTTTCATTTTTGGCATGACTACAAACTCCGCATTGGGATGTTAATAAAACGTAAGGCGAACAGGCCTTCCGAGGAAGGCCTGTTACTTTCAACTTGCCCTACTATTTCTTTTTGGGTGCCAGCACCATGATGGCTTGGCGGCCTTCCATTTTCGGGAAGGACTCGACAACCGCATACTCTTCCAAATCGGCCTTGATACGGTTCAACAGATCCATACCCAGGTTTTGGTGTGCCATTTCGCGACCCCGGAAACGCAGCGTGATTTTCGCTTTGTCACCGTCTTCAAGAAAACGAATCAGGTTGCGTAGTTTTACCTGATAGTCGTTTTCGTCAGTTCCAGGACGGAATTTGATTTCCTTAACCTGGACCTGCTTTTGCTTCTTCTTCTGTTCTTTTTGTGCTTTCGACTTATCGAACAGATATTTACCGTAGTCCATTATACGACAGACTGGAGGTTCTGCATTAGGACTGATCTCAACGAGATCGACTCCGGCTTCATCGGCCAACTCTTGAGCTTCTCTGATGCTGACTACACCAATAGCTTCACCATCAATGCCGGTTAAACGCACCTCAGGTACGCCGGTAATTTCTTCATTGATTCTGTTCGGGGCCGATTGACGCCCTGCTTTTTTGATCTTTATGACCTAATCCTCCAACAATTTGAGACTACGATGCGAAATTTGTTCTTTTACCTTGGAAGCGAATAACTCTATCGACATCTTTCCAAGATCGACCCCGTCACGGGTTCGCACCGCGATTTCCCTGTTCTCCATTTCCTGGTCACCGACCACCAACAGATAAGGGACACGCCTTAAGGTGTGCTCGCGTATTTTAAAGCCAATTTTCTCATTCCTCAAGTCTTTAGATGCACGAATGCCCTGTTCTTTGAAGAATTTGACAACTTCTTCAACATAATCAGACTGCTTGTCCGTTATGTTCATCACAACAACCTGCATAGGCGCCAGCCAGGTTGGGAAGCGACCAGCATATTCTTCTATGAGAATGCCGATAAAACGCTCCAAAGAGCCCAAAATGGCACGGTGGATCATCACTGGTGTCTGACGACTGTTATCTTCGGCCACATAGGTGGCACCCAAACGGCCAGGCAAGGCGTAATCCAGTTGCACTGTGCCGCACTGCCAAGCGCGGTCAAGGCAGTCGTGCAGGGTAAATTCAATCTTGGGTCCGTAGAAGGCACCTTCGCCCGGCAGGATTTCGAAACTGATGCCGTTGGCATTGAGCGCTTCAATCAGGGCTGATTCTGCCCTGTCCCACATGGCATCGTCACCAATGCGCTTTTCCGGACGGGTAGACAGCTTGACCACAATGTTCTGGAAACCAAAGGTGGAGTATGTGTCATAGACCATCTTGATACAGGCGCTCACCTCGGTCTGCACCTGCTCTTCGGTACAGAAGATATGGGCATCATCCTGGGTAAAGCCACGGACCCGCATCAAGCCGTGCAGCGAACCTGATGGCTCATTGCGGTGACAGCAACCGAATTCCGCCATACGCAGCGGCAGATCGCGGTAGGACTTCAACCCCTGGTTGAAAATCTGCACGTGACCCGGGCAGTTCATCGGCTTGATGGCATATTCACGGGCTTCACTGCTGGTGGTGAACATGGCATCAGCGTATTTGTCCCAGTGACCGGAACGCTCCCAGAGCACCCTGTCCATCATGAACGGACCTTTTACCTCATCATACACATACTCATTGAGCTTGTGACGCACGAAGGTTTCCAATTCGCGGAAAATGCTCCAGCCATCGTTGTGCCAGAACACCATTCCCGGTGCTTCTTCCTGCATATGGTACAGGTCGAGCTGCTTACCAATCTTACGATGGTCGCGTTTGGCCGCTTCTTCCAGACGGGCTAGGTGGGTGCTGAGGGCTTTCTTGTCACCCCAGGCGGTACCGTAGATGCGTTGCAGCATCTTGTTGTCGGAGTTACCGCGCCAGTAGGCACCGGCCACACTCATCAGTTTGAAATGATGGCAGAAACGCATATTGGGCACGTGGGGACCACGGCACATATCTGTGTATTCTTCGTGATGGTACAGGGCCGGGGTGGCATCCTTGGCGATATTCTCGTCCAGGATTGCCATCTTGTACGACTCACCGCGGCTTTCAAAGGTGTCACGGGCTTCCTGCCAGCTCACCACGCGTTTGATCACGTTGTAATCTGTTTTGGCCAGTTCCAGCATGCGCTTTTCCAGCGCGTCCAGATCATCCTGATGCAGCTTGTGGTCCAGGTCCACATCATAGTAGAAGCCGTTGTCGATCACAGGACCAATGGCCATCTTGGTTTCGGGCCACAGTTGCTTGATAGCATGACCGAGCAAGTGCGCACAGGAGTGACGCAATATCTCCAGGCCCTCTTCATCCTTGGTGGTGATGATGGATAAGGTGGCGTCGTCGGTTATCAGATCACAGGCATCTTTCAGTTCGCCATTAACGCGACCGGCAATACAGGCCTTTGCGAGACCAGGGCCTATGTCGGCGGCAACATCCAGAGTGGATACGGGATTGGCAAACACACGTTGGCTGCCATCAGGAAGTGTAATTACGGGCATGAATAGTCCTTTTTCCAGTGGTGACCCACACGCAGGGCCACATGGGCATTAAAATGAAAAACATCCGAAGGGTAAGGCAGTACAGGAGCCTTGATGCCGTTTCCGGATGTTGAATGATAAGTTTACGGCATAGGCGCTATCGGCACAAGCAAACCGGCAGCTTGCTATGCTTGAGAGTCTAAGGGGTGCGGAGTAAGCTTGCCCGACTTAAGTTTTTGAATATCTGTGATTAGGAGATTTATATGCAGCATTGGGCACTGATCACCGGAGGCAGCCGCCGCATCGGCGCTGCCATAGCGCGCAATCTCCATGGGGCCGGCTACAATGTGGCGCTCCACTATCATGAGTCGGCAGAGGAAGCCACCGCCCTCGCCGCCCACTTCAACAGCATACGCCAGGGCTCCTGTCGCACCTTTCGGGCAGATCTTGCCGATGCCGCTGAGCTCGACAGCCTTATCGACCAGGTCAAGCAGCTCTCCGGACTGAAGGTACTGGTCAACAACGCCGCTGTGTTTAGCACAGATGCCCGGCCTTTTTCCCGGGTTCAGGCATCATCGATACTGAATACCAACTTGCTGGCACCCTATGCTCTGGCCACGGCTCTTGCCCCCCAGTTGGCACAGCAACTTGGGGTGGTCATCAACCTGCTGGATATCCATGGCCGTCGCCCGCTGAAGGGCCATGGCCTATACTCTATATCAAAGGCAGCGCTGGAAATGGCGACCCTGTCTCTGGCCCAGGAGCTGGCCCCTTCCGTGAGGGTGAATGGCGTGGCACCGGGCGCCATATTGTGGCCCGAAACCAGTGATGGACAGGCGGTACAGCAGGTGTTGGGGCAAATACCATTGAGTCGTGCGGGAGAGCCTGAAGATATCGCCCGGACGGTGCGCTTCCTTGTAGAGGCCCCCTATATCAGCGGGCAAGTGATAGCAGTGGATGGAGGTCGCAGTGCCTGTGGCTTCCAGGGAGCAGGATGATGAAGGTGAAAACCCAGACCATCTGTTGCCCCCACTGTGGCCATCATCAGCACATTGATGTTGACGCCAGTGGCGGCGATCAGGATTACTACGACGACTGTCGTATATGTTGCAACCCCATACATCTGCGTATGCACATTGACGAGTTGCACCGCAAGATTGAACTCTTTGTCGATGGGGATGACGAACAGCTCTATTGAACTTGGCGGGCAGCCAATACCCGCTCGACCGTATCTACTATGGTCTGGGTTTGACTGTCGATTTCGATATTGAGCCAATCGCCTTCACTCACCAGAGACAAATTGGTGAGCCTCAGGGTTTCCGGGATTAAATGGAGCCGGAATTGGTTCCGAGTCACCTCACCCACGGTCAGGCTGCAGCCATTGACGCCGATAAAACCCTTGTAAAGCACGTATTTCATCCACTGTGGCGCCAGTTCAAGCCTGAGATCTTTCTGCAGTCCATTCATCTGCACCCCGACCACCCTGGCCTTGGTATGTATGTGGCCGGACAGCAGATGCCCGCCAATTTCCTTTCCGAAGGTCAGCGAGCGTTCAATATTTACCCTGCTGCCTGGAACCAGCGCTGCCAGGTTGGTCAGGCTCAGCGTCTCTTCCATCACATCAAAAAACACCCTATCATCCTGCCATCCGGTCACTGTCAGGCATACGCCATTGGTGGCAATACTGGCACCCAGGCTCAGATCTTTTCTCAATTCCGGCGGCAAAGAGATTGCCAGGGTGTTAAGTTTGTCTTTCTTTTGAATGTCCACCACATCGCAGGTGGCTTGCACTATACCCGTAAACATTTTCTCACTCTGTCGTTGTAGGGCGAACCCATGCATCAATCAGGCTTCCAGGCCAAAAAGCTTATTCAACTGGCATTGCCCGTGTTCATTGCCCAAATAACCCAAACCATGATGGGCTTTATTGATACCATGATGGCCGGTCGCGTCAGCGCCACGGATATGGCCGCTGTGGCTGTCGGCACCAGCCTGTGGTTGCCTGCCATTCTCTTTGTGCACGGCATGCTGATGGCCTTTACGCCCTTGTTTTCACATTACCACGGTGCCGACGATTCGAAATCCATCCGTCCGCTGGCATTCCAGGCGGCCTATATTGCCACAATTGGCGCCATCGGCGTGATGCTGTTTTTGGGCTCAGCGTCCTTATTGCTCGATAAGATGGACCTGGAGCCGCTGTTGCAGGCGCAGTCCGAAGGATACCTCAACGCCATTCTCTGGGGCGCCCCGGCCTATGTGCTGTACCAGGTGCTTCGCGGTGTCAGTGAAGGGATTTCCTATACCCTGCCAACCATGGTCATAGGCTTTATTGGCCTGGCGGTGAATATCCCGGCCAACTACATCTTCATATACGGCAAGTTCGGCATGCCCGCAATGGGAGGCGCCGGGTGCGGGGTCGCCACCGCACTGGTGTTTTGGGCCATGTTGCTGGCCATGACAGTCTACATGCAAGTGCATCGCAAATTCGCTGAGGTTAAGCCATTGGGAAGTTGGCATCGGCCCCATGGAAAAACCCTGTGGCAAATGCTTAAACTGGGTATGCCTATTGCCATGGCGCTGTTTTTCGAGGTCAGTCTGTTTGCCATAATCGCCCTGCTGCTCGCCCCTCTGGGAGCAACCGTGGTTGCGGGCCACCAGATTGCCCTGAATTTCTCGGCCATGGTCTTTATGCTGCCTTTGTCGGTCGGCATCGCCGTTTCTATCCGGGTTGGTTACTATCTGGGGCGCGAGCAGACCGATACCGCGATACTGGTCACCAGGGTGGGCTTAACGCTGGGGTTTGTATTGGCGGCCTGTACTGCTTTGATGACCGTGCTGCTGCGATATGATATCGCCCGGCTGTATAACTCTGAGCCCGAGGTGGTAGCCCTTGCCGGCAGCCTGATGCTGATGGCCGCCCTGTACCAGTTGTCAGACTCGGTGCAGGTGGTGGCTGCCGCAGCCCTTCGTGGTTATAAAGATACCCGCAGCGCTTTTGGGATCACCCTGATTTCCTATTGGGGCGTTGGTATGAGCCTGGGCTATGTGCTCGGCTATACCGACCTGCTGGTTCCTGCTATGGGGGCCCATGGTTTCTGGACCGGTCTTATCGCCGGCTTGACCACTGCGGCAATACTGTTTGCTATTCGATTGAGATCCATACAAAAAAGCGGCAGACGTTTCGAATTCACCTCCGGCCACTGACTGTCTTTGGCTGAATTTAAATTCAATTGGCGCCCTGTTGCGCAGCAAATCACCATTTAAGCGATTTTTGATGATTTTTGCTTGCATGCCTGGCACCGGGCCACTTAATATAGCGCTCGTTCGCTGCCAAGGCGACAATGTACACCCGTAGCTCAGCTGGTTAGAGCACTACCTTGACATGGTAGGGGTCGGTGGTTCGAGTCCACTCGGGTGTACCACTCTCTTCACAGAGTCAAAAAGTGAAAGTCATGCGATACACCCGTAGCTCAGCTGGTTAGAGCACTACCTTGACATGGTAGGGGTCGGTGGTTCGAGTCCACTCGGGTGTACCAATCAAACCTGCATATTGCAGGTTTTTTTGTGCCTGCAAATCCTGCCGTTCCCCCTTCTCCATTCCTGACTTTCTACGCCAGACCTTCCCGAGCTGACCAAGCGACTACAATTAAGGTCATTATGGTTAAATGAGATGACATCATGTTCACCAGCCTCAGAACCCGATTCAGTCTGCTGTTTATTGTTCTGACCCTGTCCCTGCTGTTACTCAGTGTCATAGACGAGTGGCGCAGCAACCATACCGCACGACTTGCAACGGCCCTGGGCACCCAGTTCAACCCGGCCATTTCGGCGGTACTCAATGCCGATCGAGACTTGTATCAGGCGCGCCTGGCGGAATTGCAACTGATGACCATTGCCCAGCGCACCGATGCCCGTCAAAAGCAGCTGGACAGCATAGCGGAAAATCTGGAGCAGGCCAGCGACCGGATGGAGCAATTCCGCACTTTGCTGAGCGAATTTACCGAGGTGCAACAGGCTACCCGAGGCTTTGATGCAGCGTTCCGGAAATGGCAGCAGGATCTCGATACCAGCATAGCTCTGGCCGAAAAGGGCGCTATCGATGAGGCTCTGGCCCACTATAAAGACGTTTCCGGGAAAAACTTTTCAGCCCTGCGGGACATATACAACGCCGCGGGAGAAGCTGCCGACAACCAGGCACAGGACCTCGCCGCGACCGGTAATAGCGGTGCCGAACGCAGCGGCTGGATTTCGCGTACCATCACCTTAATCCTGGCCCTGTTATCACTGCTAATTGCTTACATGGGCCCCAAATACCTGGTTGAAAACCTGGCGGCCATTACGAACAAGGTGCACTCACTGGCACGTGGTGACGGCGATTTGACCCAAAGAATTGGCATTGCCCGCCAGGATGAAATCGGTACCCTGGCCCGGGCCATTGATGACTTTATAGAGCAACTGCAACAGATGGTGGCGGCTGTGGTGGCCAATGCCGACACCCTCGGAAGTGAACTGCAAACCCTCGACAAGGTATCGGCCCACACTGTTGAGCTGACCCATAAGCAGGGGCAGTCGATTGAATTGGTGGCGACGGCGGTTAATCAAATGGGCGCCACGGTGCGGGAAGTGGCGGAAAATGCTCAGCAAACCGCTGCCGAATTGAATCAGGTCCGGAGTCAAACCCAGGCAGGACAGAAGGTGCTGGAGCATTCCGTCGCCAAAATAGGCCAGCTGGCCGACGCCATTAATCATGCCGCCAAGGTCATAGGAGAACTTGAAAGCACCTCGGAAAACATAACCTCAGTGCTGCATGTGATCCGCGACATTGCTGAACAAACCAATCTGCTGGCACTCAATGCGGCCATTGAAGCCGCCCGAGCCGGAGAGCAGGGTCGCGGCTTTGCTGTGGTGGCCGATGAGGTCAGAACCCTCGCCAGTCGCACCGAAAAATCCACCGAGGACATTCAGCGTATGATCGCCGCCTTGCAAGCCGGCGTGACCAGTGCCGTTGCCGGGATAAGTAAAGGCACAGGCCTGGTGGAAGAGACTGTTGGCCTGAGTGACGAGGCCAAGCGTGCCCTGGCGCAAATCAGCGAGGCCACGGAGCGTGTCGGCGATATGTCTGCACATACGGCAACCGCCACCGAAGAACAAAGTCAGGTCACAGAGGATATCAATCGCAACCTGAGCGAACTGTCAGAGTTGAGTCACAATACCGTCGCTCTGGTGGACGACAGTCAATCCAGCGCCAACCGCGCCGGAACCCTTGGGCAACAGCTCAGGCAACAGGTGGCCAGATTCAAGATCCGCTGAGCGGGAAAGACGGGACAATTAATTTCCAGATAACGGATTTAGCTCAACTTTTGTCATATTGCCCCTACCCCTTGGCTGTGAAATCATAGGCTTTCGGCATATTGCCTGCTAAGACATGGACCGCTATGAGCCAACGTACCCTGAGCACCCTGTTTAAACCCAGTTCCATCGCCGTGATTGGCGCCTCCAACGGTGCCAAACGGGCCGGTAACGTGGTGATGAAACACCTTTTATCCGGTGGCTTTGCCGGTCCCATCATGCCGGTGACTCCCAAGTATCAGGCGGTTATGGGGGTACTGGCCTATCCCAATATCGAATCCCTGCCGATAAAACCCGATATCGCCATCATTTGTACCCGCGGCAGTCGGGTGCCGGCCATAGTAGAAACCCTCGCCCAGTTTGGCTGCAAGGTCGCCATCATCTTGGCATCGGGCATGGCCAAGGAAAAAGGGCCTGACGATCAGAATCTGCTGGAGCAAACTCTTGCCCATGCCCGCCGTTATGGCATGCGGATCCTGGGCCCCAACAGCCTGGGGATGATGCTACCCACCTTGGGGCTGAATGCCAGTCTGGCCCATACCACGGCATTGCCGGGAAAGATTGCTTTTGTCTCCCAGTCTGCGGCCATCTGCACCACGGTATTGGATTGGGCCAATAATCGGGGAATAGGTTTCTCTTCCTTCATTTCCCTCGGGGATGCCATAGATATCGACTTCGATGAGCTGCTGGATTATCTGGGACGGGACGGTCGCACCAGCGCCATCATGCTCTACATCGACTCAATAAATGAAAAGCGCCATTTTCTGTCGGCCGCCCGCGCCGCCGCCCGCAACAAGCCCATTTTGGTGATTAAATCCGGCCGCAGTCTTGAAGGGGCCGATGCTGCCTTACTGCACACAGGCGGAGTCAGCGGCAATGATGCTGTCTATGAGGCCGCATTCCGCCGTGCCGGTATGCTCAGGGTGAATGATCTTATTGAAATGTTTGCGGCGCTGGAAAGTCTGGCACACGCCAATCCGCTGATGGGTGAACGGCTGGGGATCATTTCCAACGGTGGTGGCCCGGCCGTATTGGCGGTGGATGAACTCATCCTGCGTGGCGGCAAGCTGGCCCAACTTAGCGAAGATACGGTTAAGCAACTGGACACTGTGTTGCCGTCGACCTGGTCGGGGCAAAACCCCGTTGACATCATAGGCGACGCGGGACCGGAGCGGTACGCCAAGGCCCTGCGGCTGATGATGGACAGTGACGATGTGGATGCCATTTTGGTGATGCATTCACCATCCGCCCTCGGCGAAAGCGTTGAAATTGCAGAAGCGCTTATCGAGGTCATTGCTACCCATCCCAAACGCAATCGCATGAATATCCTCACCAACTGGAGTGGCGAAGATGCCGCCTACCAGGCGAGAAAACGCTTCTCCCGGGCCGGAGTGCCGACCTATCGCACCCCCGGTGGCGCCGTGGGGGCCTTTATGCACATGGTGGAATACCGGCGTAACCAGAAGTTGCTGCAGGAGGTGCCCCAGTCCATTACCGACAAGGTGCAAAGCGAGCCGTCACGGGCGCGCCTGCTGTTGAAAGAGGCGATAGCGTCCGGCCGCAGCAGCCTGGAAACCCATGAGGCGGCGCCGATATTGGCGGCCTACGGTCTCGATACCATAGCCACCTGGTTTGCTGCCGATGTCGACGAGGCTGTGCAGCTGGCGGATCGCGCCGGTTATCCTGTGGCACTGAAAATTCAATCCCGAGATCTGCGCCATAAGTCCGATGTCCATGGGGTGACCCTTAACCTGACCTCGGCAGAGGAACTCAGGCACGCTGCCACGGCCATGGCCGAGCGGGTGCATCTGGCCGACAGCAAGATAAGCATTGAGGGATTGACTGTGCAGCGCATGGCGCTCACCGCCGGTGCCCAGGAAATCCGTGTGGCGGTGATCCAGGATCCTGTGTTTGGTCCGGCAATCTGCCTTGGTGAAGGTGGGTCCGAGTGGCAACCCACCCGGGATGCCGCCGTGGCCCTGCCACCATTGAATATGGCTCTGGCCCGCTACATGGTGATCCAGGCCCTCAAGACCCATAAGCTCAGGGACAGGCATCTGCCCAAGGGATTGGACATGCAGGCCCTGTGCCTGATGCTGGTAAAGATTTCCCACCTTATTATCGATTGCCCGGAAATTCAGACGCTGGATCTTAATCCCGTACTGGCGGCTGGGGACCAGATAAGTGTACTGGATATCAACCTGGGACTGGCACCACCTGGGGGCGATCACAGCAATCGCCTCGCCATCTTGCCCTACCCCAAGGAACTTGAAGAAACCGCAGTCCTGAAAAACGGGCTGCAGGTGATGTTGAGACCCATATTGCCGGAAGATGAACCCAAGCATTTGGCCTTCGACAACTCGCTGTCGGATGAAGACAGGTACAAGCGCTATTTCGGGGTGCGGCAGCGCATGACCCATGAAGAAATGGCTGTGCTGACCCAGATAGACTATGCACGGGAAATGGCATTTATCGCCACCACCCGCGAAGCCAACGGCGAGGATATGACCCTGGGCGCGGTAAGGGCCTCAATCGATCCCGATAACACCGAGGCCGAATTTGCCATGGCCGTGCGCGGTGACTTTCAGGGGATAGGTTTAGGCAAATTGCTGCTGGAAAAATTGATCCATTATTACCTGGACAATGGTACCCAGGTATTATCCGGATTCACCATGTTCGAGAATCGCGCCATGGCCAATCTGGCGAAATCCCTGGGCTTTACCGTGACCTTTGATATGGAAGAGCACCTGATTAAAATGCACATGGATTTAACCCAGATACGCTGTCAGGGCTGATCCATTCCCGGGATCACGTATATGAAAAAAGGCGCCATCGGCGCCTTTTCTATTTTTCGAAACCATTACACCTGCACATTGCACTCGGCCAACGCATCCGTTTGGCGGCGATATACGGATGTTTCAACATGCAACAAGCCCAGCAAGGTATCGAACAGGTGATCGTGACTGTATTCCCCCCGGCCCAGAGACGTCTTGAGGCAATTTTTGTCCTTGCCTGTGGTTGTGGCAAAGCTGTCAGACAGCCACAGCAGCCAGGGAATTTCTATTTGTTCACTGGGCGCGAAGGCATAGGGCGCGCCGTGCAAATACATGCCCTTTTCTCCCAGGGACTCACCATGATCGGAAATGTACATCATGGCCGTGTCGGCCTTGTCCGATATGGACTGTAACCGCGATACCACTTCGGCCAGAATATAGTCTGTGTAGCGAATGGTATTGTCATAGGTGTTCATCAGTTCTTCAGCACTGCAATTTTGAATATCGCTGCGCTGGCAATCCGGGGTGAAGAACCTGTGATCATCAGGATAACGACGGTAATAGGTCGGGCCATGGCTGCCCATCACGTGCAGGACTATCAGGCTGTCACGGCCATCCAGCGCTGCCAGCTTGTCATCGAGACGGTGCAGCAGGATCTGATCGAAACAGGATTCACCATCACACAGTGCCGGATCCGCATCCAGCTTAATCAATTCATGCTCAACCCTGTCGCAGGCACCTTTGCAGCCGCTGTCATTGTCAATCCAGGTGACCGCCAGTCCCGCATGGCTGGCAACGTCGATTACGCTGTCCTGGGCCTTGGCACGGCGCACATCATAGTTATCACGATCGAAGCGGGACAACATACAGGGCAAGGATTGGGCGGTTGCCGTACCGCAGGAAATGGTTTTGCCAAACACGGCCAAACCCAGCTTGGCGGTATAGGCATTGGTTTCTCTGCCATAGCCATAGTATTGATAGTTCATCGCCCGGGCGGTCTCGCCTATGACCAACACAGTCACCTTGGGTTTACCGGCCACGGAAGGCTTTTGTTTCGCATCCGTACCCAGCTGGGTGTAGGGAATGGGCTTTTCAAAATAGTGTTGATTGACGTACTTGGCGGCCGAACCAATAAAATAGGTCGGCACTATATATTGCTTCATCACGTCATTGTTGCGGCCGAAGGCCACATAATTCTGATAGTAAACCCCGAGAATAACGCCACTGACGAGCACCATGGCCAGCATAAAGCCCAACTTGTGCAACAGCTCCTTACCCGCACTGCGATATTCAATGGGGGCCTTGAAGATAAGCCAGGCGGGCAGCAGACCTGTGAGCAGCATGTTCAACACCGACGCCCAGTTGAGGTACATGGATGCCTCTGCGGGGTTGGTTTCAAAAATGTTTTCCATCATGGGACGGTCAAACACTATGCCGTACTTCCACATGCCAAAAAACACACTGGATGACAGCAGGGTCAGCAGGATAAAGAACGGCTTGGCCAGGAAACGGAAACTGAACAGGGAAAAAATCAGGCTCAGCAGACAGGTGAGCAAGATCGGGAAACTGGCGATAAACACCCAGTTAACATCGGCCTGTTTTTGTACGCCGCGGGCAACAATTTCAAACAGCGGGATATTGAAAACGCAGGTATAAAACAGGGCGAGCAAAAAGGTAAATTTGTTGGCGGATAGAGTCTTGAACACGCAAAAACCTGCTAATCAATAGTTGATGTTGAATAAAGGGCAAGCAATTATAACGCCCTTGCCACCTTGGGTTGAAGCCTTTCCTTTGTGACCCGCCGTATCGGGTGCCACAGGCCGTAAATAAAAGCGGCCGAATCCGCAGATATCGGCCGCTTTGTGTCCCCAACCTATAGGGAATTTCTTACGGCTATTTAAGCTGTGTAAGTAAGTAGGCAAACGCCAGGCTATTTAGTTCCGCAGCTTGATGATTATCTGCAGCACCGGCATGGCCGCCTTCGATATTTTCATAATAAAGCACGTCCATCCCCATGGATTCCATCTTGGCGACCATCTTGCGGGCATGGCCCGGATGTACCCTGTCATCACGGGTGGAAGTGGTGAAGAACACCTTGGGATAACGTTTGTTCTTGTCCAGATTGTGGTAAGGCGAATACCCCTTGATGTAGTCCCATTGTTCGGCCACATCCGGGTTGCCATATTCACCCATCCAACTGGCTCCTGCGAGCAACTGATTGAAACGCTTCATATCCAGCAAGGGAACCTGACAAACTACGGCATTATACAGATCGGGACGGCGGGTAAAGGCGGCCCCCATCAACAGACCACCGTTGCTGCCACCCTGGATCCCCAAGTGGCGGCTGGAGGTGATCTTACGGGCAATCAGATCTTCGGCGATGGCTTCAAAATCTTCATAGGCTTTATGGCGATTTTGCTTCAAGGCCGCCTGATGCCAGGCCGGTCCATATTCACCACCACCACGGATGTTGGCCAGTACGTAAACACCGCCCTGCTCCAACCAGTTTTTGCCTATGGTGGCCGAGTACTTGGGTCTCAGTGAAACCTCAAAGCCGCCATAGCCATAAAGGAGTGTCGGATTGGCACCGTTAAGCTTGGTTTCCTTGCCCATGACCACAAAGTAAGGGACCCGGGTTCCATCTTTGGACGTGGCGAAGTGCTGCTCGGTGACAAACTTGCTGCCATCAAAACCCTCGGGCATGGCCTTGAGCTTGTTGAATTTCAGACTGCCACCATCCACCTCGTACAGACTCGGAGGCTCAAGGAAACTGGTGTAGTCGACAAAAAAGCTGTCGCTGTCCTGACGGGGATCGGTCAGGGTCAGGCTACCATTGCTGGGAAAATCCACGGCACTGACCTGCCACTGGCCGTTGGCATCCATACGCAGGCGCTCCAGGCGGCTTTTGACATTATCCAGCCAGTTAACAAAGATGCCGGCGCGGGTAAAGCTTACCTGGTTGATAGAGGCAGTTGGCGTCGGGCTGACCAGCAGTGCATAGTGCGGCGTCGCAGACACCAGGCTGTCGACATCGGCATAAACTACCGCCCCCTGTGGGAAGGCCTCTTTGCCCTGTTTCAGCTCACTCTTGAGTTCAAGGAAGAGTTTGCCCTGATAGTAACCGGCGATGGTCGCATCTTCCGGTACATTCAGCGCGGTGAGTTTGCCATCCTGATAAACCTGATGACGGGAGGTGAAAAAGGTCGGGAATTCGCTGATAAGTGCCAGGGGTTTGATACCGTCGTACAGCACCTGAGCGCCGACGGCAACCGAAGCCTGCTCGCCACGGAAGACAAGCTTGGCATCCTTGAGGGGCGTGCCCCTCTGCCAGAGCTTAACCTGCTTGGGATAACCTGAGTCCGTCATGGAGCCCGGGCCGAAATCGGTGCCGATAAACACCTTGTTCTCGTCCAGCCAGGTCAAATCGGATTTGGCCTCGGGGACCCAGTACTGGTTTTCGCTGACGAACTTGCCGGCGGTCAGGTTGAATTCACGCACCTCAACCGCATCGGCGCCGCCACGGGACAGACTGACAAAGCAGCGCTCGTTTTTGGGATACTGGCAATTGAAACCTTTATAAACCCAGTTGACGCCCTCATCCCTGCCCAAGGCATCTATATCCAGCACAGTGTGCCAATTGGGGCTGTCCTTGGCGTACTCCTCCCGGCTGGTGGTGCGCAAGATCCCCCGTGGATGTTCATCGTCCTTCCAAAAGTTATAAAGCTGGGCATTGATCCTGAAGGCATACGGAATTCGGGCCTTGTCATTGAGAATGGCGAGGCTGTTGCTCACCAGGGTGTCAAATCCGGGATAGGCCTTGATTTCCTCGGCCGAGCGCTGATTGTGGCTTTTGACCCAGGACATGGGCTTGGCGCCTTCAACGTCCTCAAGCCAAAGGAAGGCATCTTCCTCGGCTTTGAGTGATTGGCTGGCTGCCAACAATGACAGCAGCAATAGGGTGTGTTTCATGTTGCAGTTCCATCTGAAGATAAAACCACAAAGCTATAACAAAAGCTGCCGGGAGCAAACCACTAATTTGTTTCGGGATTTGAACCGTCGACTTCGGCAAATGCGGCTGACACCCTGGCAAGCAAGTCAGCAAACTGCAAACGCTCTTTTTGACTGAGTTTGGCCATCAGGGCCGCTGTCAGCGCCCTGTGCTTGCGATCATGCTCATCGAACACCGCCCGCCCTGCTTCGGTGAGGGCTATCAGCAAGGAGCGCCGATCCTCAGGGTTGGCCTGGCGCTCAACCAGGCCAAGCGCTTCCAATTTATCAATGCGACTGGTGAGCGTTCCCAGAGTGACATGATTGAGTTTGGCCAGATCTGTCATGCGTCTGGGACCGTGTACTCCCAGCATCTCTATGGTGTGGACCCATGACAGCGGCAAACCGCTCTCACCCACGGTATCGTGCTCCCAACCGGAAAATTTTTCATAAAAGTCGAGAAGTTGATAGTGCAGCTCAGTGGTGTTGGCCATGCTGACTCCGGCATTCTGTCGCGGTACAGACGTTGACCTCAACCGTGATATGGTCCACATGCAGTTCACGGGACAACAACTCATGGTATTCCTCTGTGGGCCGCGGACTGTGGGTTACCAGGCTCACCATCAGGGCACTGTGGTTGGCGCTGACCGGCCACACATGCAGATCGGCCACCTGATGATCCGGCAAGGCCTCAAGTAATTGCTTAGCCAGGCGGGCATCATCATCGTCTTCCATGGCATCGAGCAGTACCGGACTGGTATGTACAACCAGGCCCCAGGCCCAGCGGCCGATAATAATGGCACCCACTATGCCCATCACAGGGTCCAGCCAGTTCAGACCGGCGTACTTTCCGGCAAGCAAGGCGGCAATGGCCAGCACAGAGGTCAGCGCATCGGCCAGCACATGCATATAGGCGGCATGGAGGTTGTGGTCGTGGTGATGATGGTCTTCGGCGCCATGCTCAAGGTGTTCATGGCTATGTTCATGGCTATGTCCATGATTGTGGTCATGGTTGTGGTCATGATGGCCATGTTCATGATGATGGTGATGGTGGTGATGCGCATCTTTCAACAGCCAGGCACTGAGCAAGTTAACACCAAGACCTATCATGGCCACCACTATGGCTTCATTGAAATGGATTTCATGGGGTGAAACCAGGCGACTGCCGGACTCCACCACCATCATCAAGGCCACCAATCCCAGGGCGATGGCACTGGTAAATCCGCCCAGTACGCCTACCTTGCCGGTACCAAAGGCAAAGGCCGGGTTGTCCCGGTGCTTACGTGCATAGTGATAGGCAAACAGTGTGATCACAAAAGCCGCAACGTGGGTGGCCATGTGCCAGCCATCGGCAAGCAACGCCATGGAGCCGAACACAGTACCGGCGGCGATTTCAGCCACCATGGTGACAAAGGTCAGATAAAGCACGTAGCGGGTGCTGCGTTCTGCCGATTCCTGCTGGGACAGGAAACCATGGGCATGCTGCCATCGTTTAATGGAATGGGGCTTGGCTGAGGGAGAATTAAGGGCCATAACTGCGTCCGGAAATTAAAATTTTTACTTATGCTGTAGCGGGAATAATATTTGATCTCCATATAGTTTGACAATCAAAGTATTTGGCCGCCTACCGGAAGCAGATAAATATGTCTTTCCCTTGCTCGTTACCAAGACGCTGGGCAAGATAAATAACCCTTTGAGGCAGAAAGAACGTTTGAGATAGAAGCCATTCCGGCACAGCTCAATTCCCAAGGAGATTCCATGAAGCATAGTTTGATGGCCGCCCTAATCGCCCTGTCCAGTCTGACCACCTTGGCGGCTACCGAATCCGATCCTCAACAATCCATGCCACAACAATCCATTCCACAAATAGAGCTGGCAATCCAAAGCGCCGGCGATTTTGTCGCGGCAGAGCCGGTCAAGATGTTTCCAGCACCGCAAGCCGGCATGAGACAATGGGTACTGACCTTGCCGACGCTGGCGGATGAAGTCGACTGGATGGTGGAAATCCAGATTGGCCAAACCCAGTGGCTGGACTGTAACAAACACAGCCTGAAGGGCGAATTGAAAACCCTGACCCTGGAAGGCTGGGGTTACCCGTATTACCGGGTGGATGAACTCAGTGAGGGGCCCAGTACCCTGCGCGCCTGTTTCGAACTGGCAAAACAGCAAGGCTTCGTCGCCCTGCCCGGCAGCCTGAGGCTCAACTATAACAGCCGCATGCCAATCGTTTTCTACCTGCCGGAAAACGCCGAGCTCAGATACAGGCTCTGGCGGGCTCAGGAAAACTTCCGCAGCACATCAAAACCACAGGGAACCAGGCCATAACCGCAATTTGGGCTTGAATCTTGTTTGGCTTTAGGGCACAAAGGTGCCCTTTTATTTTCAAGGCGCCCAGCTATGACACAACTTCATTTGCCCACACTGGTTTTGGTTGAACCGGCCAGACCCGCCAACGTTGGTGCCTGCGCCCGGGCCATGAAAACCATGGGCTTCTCCCGGCTTGTGCTGGTCAACAGCCAATGTTACCTGCAGGACGAAGCACAATGGGTCGCCCATGGAGCCACAGAGATTTTGGAATCGGCCCGTGTGGTTGACAGTTTGGCGGCTATTCGGCCTGAATTTGATCTTCTGGTAGGCACCACGGCCCGGGAGCGGGGTTCGCCAAGGCACTACCTGGCACCGGATGAACTGGCACAGACCCTGGCTGCCAAGGCAAGCCAGAAAACCGCTTTGGTCTTTGGCCGCGAAAGCAGCGGTCTGAACAATCAGGAGCTGGCCCTTTGCGATCTGCTCAGCTATGTGCCACAGCAATGCGAATATCCGTCATTGAATCTGGGGCAAGCCACCATGCTCTACTGTTACGCTCTCTCAGATGCGCAAAAACGACTGGGACTGCAAAACACAGCAGCACCGGCACCACAGCTGCAGGCGCTCAAACACAAGACCCAAAGTTTGCTCGACCAGTTACCTTTAAGCGCCAATGATAAGCTGACGCCCTGGCTGATGGAGGGCTTGTCGTTGCTGTCGGATAGGGACTGTCGCCTTGCCCATCAACTGGTGGGAGATTTGCTTGAGAAACTCAAACAGAATACTCAGAGATAAACGGCACTGACGCCGGACTGCTGCTGACCCATAATTGAAACTACCAGCGGTTGTTACACTTCAGGCCATGATTTTCAGCAATAGTGCCAGCCTTTTCCACGCTCTTAGGCCAGCAAAAGGCGGCAGCATTAAACTGCCGGGCTTGTCGCTTTGTCTTGCTCTGGTGCTGTTTTTGAGTGCTTGTACTCCCAATGCAGAGGATCTTTGGAAGGACTACCAGGACCGCCTTGAGCGGGTACTGGTGCAAAGTCTAAGTTCAAAAACCACTCCCTCTGACGTGCCCGTTTTTGTCCCGCCTCCCAAGCGTCGTTGGCCCGATGCTCAGGTCAACATTTCCCTGCTGCAACTGGCCAAAATTGCCCAGTGCCCATTGGGGCGATTGATTGCCGAGCACAATAACAGCCTTGGCAAGGTCGCACAGCCAAGCCAGCGTTTGGCATACCAGCTGAATTTTATTCGCCTTGCCCCCGAATGCATTGCTTCCCTCAATAAGGCCCAGTCGGACGAGGCCGCGCTAAGGAGCGTGCTGCAAGCCGAACGGCAGGCCAAGATAGGCAGCGCGATGCAGGACTTACGGTTTATGCTGGAGCAGGACAGCACTCTGAGGCAAAAACTCGCTCCGGGCCACGGACTTGACAGTCGGCAACCACTAGGGGGCTTGAGCGAGACCCAATTGGCATTCAATATGCTGTTTGTACTCAAACAAGCCATTGCACTGGCTGACTGGGAGAAGCTCAACACCGAGTCTGTGGAGCAAGCCCTGGGCGAGTTGCACCGCAGTGACCTTATAGCCGGATATATGCTAAGCCTGGCCCAGAGCCTGACGGCACTTGAAGGTCTCAACCAGGAGCTCTCCCAGGCCAAGGGGTTTTTATGTCAACCGGGACGCAATAAAAACCGTCAGGAAATACTGCTCAATGTGCTCAACAAGGTTTTCATTGGCCGGCTCCAACCCTTTCTGGGGGCGCTGGACACAATACAGTTTGAATTGGGCCCGGCTCTGCTTGACCTGTACACAGGCACAGCCTATGAAGTGCAATTGCAGTTTTATTTTGGCGAGTTGCCAGACTCAGCAATGACCAGGCTGAAAGCGGCCATCAAAGAACACATAGCTTTGTGGCAACAACTGCAGCAATCCTGCCGTATGGAGTTGGCTCCGGGCAGTGCCGGCGGCGAGCAAGCAACTTCGCAGGAATAAATTTTCCGGGAGCCATAGATTGTGGTGCTGCAAGCAGCCAATATAGAGTTTTTGCAGTGCGGCGCCATTCGGGGCCCGCAGATATCCGGAAGCAGCCATGGCAGATCCTAAAACCCTCATCCAGTTGATAGAAACCCAGTTTGGCAAGGGGCATCAATCCCTTGGCTACGATTCATTGAAAATCCAGGATGATGGCGTCAACGGCAGCTTTCAGATCACCTATGGTCGCTGCCAGGCCAAAGAGCAGGACAAGCTCAGATATCTTATTGAAATGTATGTTGAAAACGAAGGTGTTTTCAGTGATGACTTTGTTCCCTTCCTTGACAGGATAGGTACTGAATCCCTGGTCAGTCACGAGGGTTTTCATCAACTGTTGGTACAGGCCGCCAACGACGACCCCATAATGCGCCAAACCCAGGACGCCTTCTTCGATACCTTTTACTGGGATCCGGCCAAGGCTTGGTGCGAGGCCCACGGCTTGATGTGTCCGCTATCTTTGCTGGTGATCTACGACTCCTTCGTTCAGTCCGGATGCGTGCCTTTATTCCTGCGCAAGCGTTTCAGTGAAAAGCCACCTTCCAAGGGCGGAGACGAGCATAAGTGGCTGGCGGCCTACGTGGAAGCCCGGCACCAATGGCTCAAATACCACAAACGCCGGGAACTGCGCGCCGGCACGGCCCATACCCAGATGTTCCGCGCTGAAATGGCGCGAGGAAATTGGGACTTAAGCCAGACACCAATAATGGTGGAAGGGGTGCCGATCGGTTAAGCTGCCTTAGCCCTGGCGGGCGAGAAACTGGTTAATAAGCTGCGCAATCTTGGTATGAAAGCGTTCTTCCAGGCTGTCAATTTCCAAGTCGAACAGTTCCAGATAACGGTCAGCCTGCTCCCTTGAAAGCTGACGATTGGCGATAGAGAATTCCAGTTCGGGTAGGGTTTTATCCAGCCTGGGTTCCAGACGCCATTGGCATACACCCGGCGCAAGCGCCTGAACCGATCGCTGTGCCAGAGCGCAAAAAGCCGCGATATGACTCAGCCCGTCAGGCCCCAGGCAACCCGGCTCAAGTCTGGCCAGCAGGGTCAATTGCATTTGTTGTTCATTCATTGATCTTTCATCCAGGGTTTTCGCTTTCTGTTCGAGTATATCCTACTGGCCGCTGTCGTGGATTTGTCATTTCACTGGCATGTGTCTGTCATACTCCGTCACTAGGCTCGTTGGCAATTTCCAAAGCAACATTTACAAAGTAACAGCCATCTGGAGCAAGCATGAGTAAGGCGACTTTCGACCCCACCCGCTATAACAACAGCAATAACACTTCCTTTGCCGAGGTGCTGGACAAGCATCTGTCACGCCGTCATTTCGTCAAGAGCGGCCTTGGCCTTGGCGCCCTCACCGCCTTCGGCGGCTTTGGCCTTGCCGGTTGCAACTCGGATGACAAGACTACGCCAACCCCAACTGATCCCGTGCCTCCCACTCCGGTGCCACCGGCCAGGAGCAGTGTCTCTCTTGGATTCAATTCCATCCCCGGCTCCCTGACCGATGCAGTGACCATCCCCGAAGGCTACAAGGCTCAGATCCTGGCCCCCTGGGGCACGCCGCTCAACGACAAGGCCGCCCCCTGGAAGGCCGATGGCAGCAACACAGCTGAGGATCAGGCCAATTCCGTTGGTCAAAACCACGACGGCATGCACTTCTTTCCCTTAAATGACGCAGCCGATGACGGCCTGCTGTGTATCAACCATGAATACATAGAGCAAGATGCTCTGCATCCCATGGGCCCGACCCTGGATGCCGACACCGGCCTGCGCAATGTCATCGATGAAGTACGCAAAGAAATCAATGCCCATGGCATCACTGTTGTTCGTATCCGTCTGGTGGAGGGCAACTGGACTGTGGTGACCAACGACAGCCATAACCGCCGCATTACCGGTGCCAGTACCTTTGATATTGCCGGCCCGGTCGCCTACAGCGAGCACCTGGTCACACCTTTCTCACCCGATGGCAGTCAAGCCCGCGGCACCTTAAACAACTGTGGCAACGGTTACACCCCCTGGGGTACCTATTTAACCTGCGAAGAAAACTGGCCCGAGTATTTCGTCAACAAAGGAGAACTGACCGAGTCCCAAAAACGCATAGGTATAGGTACCAGCAAGACCCGCTATGGCTGGGCCGATCTGGCCGGCCATGAAGAAGAGCGCGTGGATGAATTTGCCCGCTTCGATGTCACCGCAACCGGCGCCGGCGCCCTTTATGACTATCGCAATGAAGCCAACGGTTATGGCTACATTGTGGAAATAGACCCCTACAGCCCCAACGCCCGTGGCGTGAAACGTACCGCCCTTGGTCGTTTCCGCCATGAGGGCTGTACCTTCGGTAAACTGGAAGAAGGCAAAAGCCTGGTGTTTTACTCGGGCCACGATTCCCGCTTTGAATACCTGTACAAGTTTGTCTCCAAGGCGAGCTGGAGCGAAGCGGATGCCAAGCCTGCCAACCGCCTGGCCACGGGCGCCAAGTATATGGATGATGGTGTACTCTATGTGGCACGCTTTAACGAAGACGGCAGCGGTACCTGGCTGGCGCTGGAACCCGGTTCAAGCACTCAGGATGGCAAAACCCTTGCCGACTATTTTGCCACTCAGGCCGACATACTGCTCAATACCCCTGGGGCGGCGGATCTTCTGGGGGCCACCCCCATGGACAGACCCGAGTGGTGCGCCGTCGACCCCTTCACCGGCAGCGCCTATCTGACCCTGACCAATAACAGCAAACGCACCGAAGCCAACCCCGCCAACCCCAGGCTTAAGAATAACTTCGGCCACATTATTCGCTGGGACGAAGGCGCTTCGGATACCGAATTCAACTGGGATATTTTTGTCTTTGGTGCCCCAACAGACAATGCCGATTATAACCTGTCAAACCTGAGTGAATTCAATCAGTTCGCCAGCCCCGATGGATTGTCCTTCGACAAGCGCGGCATTCTCTGGATCCAAACCGATAACGGTGCCAGTGAAGTTACCTCCTACACCAACGATCAGATGCTGGCCGTTGTCCCATCCACACTGACGGATGGTGACGGTAAGCAACAGACCATAGGTGAGGCAAATCAGACCGAACTGCGACGCTTCTTTGTTGGCCCCAATGGCTGCGAAGTAACGGGCTTTGCCATCAGCCCGGATTATCGCAGTGTGTTCGCCAATATCCAGCATCCGGATAACTGGCCCGTATCCAACGATGCCACTGAGGCCACGCCGGCCGGCGAGCGCATCAGGCCAAGGGCTGCGACCGTGGTGATCCGCAAGCTTGATGGCACCGAAGTCGGCGTCTGATGGCAGAAACAGCAAGGCCGGCAAATGCCGGCCTTGTTCTTAATGGGGTGATTTACCACGTAAATTTCAAGTTAAGAGGCTTGAATTTTAACCAAGGCAAACTTATCTTGGAGTGAGTTCGGAGCGTAGCTCAGTCTGGTAGAGCACTGCCTTCGGGAGGCAGGGGCCGCAAGTTCGAATCTTGTCGCTCCGACCAATTCAGTCTTTTTCGGTGGAATCAAGCGCCATATGCTCTGCAAAGCGCTGCAACAAGCCGTCACGGACACTCATATCGGTACTGGGCCTGCGGCTGCGTCCCAGCAGCGAACATTCAATAAAGAGATCAAACCACATTCCCAGCGCCTCTGCGTTAGCTTTCTCCCCCATGGCATCCAATACCATGGCAGCCACCTCGGCAGTGCCAAACTGAAAATCCCGCTGTCCCTTGCGCAGGGCGTAACGGGCAACGGTTGCCGCATCAAATGACAGCAAGGGCAAACCCGCCAGATAGGGGCTTTTACGGAACATTTTCACCGCCTCGCGCCAGCTGCCGTCGAGCATCACGAACAGCGGCCGCTTGCCAAGCGCGAACAGGGATTGACTGTTAATTTCCCCAAGTACCTGCTGACCTTCGGTGGCGTACTCTCCAGGAAACACCACGAACGGCTGGTAGCGCGGGTCTGACAACAAGGCCAGCACTTCCGGAGCGACTTCGGTTCGGGACCAGAGAAAAGCATGGGTGTCCGGCACCAGATCTGCAATCAAGCGGCCGCTGTTGGTGGGTTTGAGCACCTCATCATCGTACATCAACAGCAGGAAGGCCGCGTTGCTGTTAAGCAAGGCACGGGCACCGCAGGTGCAATAACGTTCCGACAGTAGACACTGACCACAGCGTTTGAGACTCTTTCCCCTGGCGGTAAAAGGTCGGGTGGAGATGGATTTGCGGTATTGATAAAGCCTGTGAACCGCATGTTCCGGCAATAGCTGCACCGGCAGTGACATAGTGGGTTCCGGCTGTGACATTTATGGCTTCCGCTGTGATGGGTTTGGACACCGGATACATTTTCCGGGGAGCGCAAGTCTAGCGGCAGCAAACAGGCGCTGCAAGAGGCTGCAGAGACAAAAAAGCCACGGGCTTGAGTCCGTGGCTGATGTTGGAGCGACTTCCAGTCAGAGAATGCGACGCAGCAGGAAGTCCGCCTTGAGACGCTTGATGCGGTTCATGATCTTCTTCACCGGCTTGGGGTAGCTCTGCAGCGTGTCAACCTGGCTGTAATGATAGAGTCTCTGGGTATGGAGCAGTATATGCCGTTGCTCCGCCTCGAATTGCTCTCGCCATTGGCCTTCTGTGTCATGGAGCAACAAACCATTTTCCAGATCCAGCGCCCAGGCCCGTGGATTGAGATTGGAGCCTGTGATCAAATGCCGCTTGCCGTCACAGCTGATGCCCTTCAGATGGAAGCTGTTGTCCTCGTGCTTCCACAGGTGCACATTGAGCAGACCGGCATCTACGGCCCACTGCTGACGTTTCACAAACTTGCGCAGTGACTGCTCATACAGATAAGGCAAGGCGCCAATGGTGCTGAATTCGCGCTCCGGTGGGATATAAAAATCATTGGCCGTTTTGTCTCCGACCACTATGTCGATCCTTATTCCCTGACGCAGTTTTTTCGCCAGGGCCCGTACCAGCGGATAAGGCGGATTAAAATAAGGGGTGCAAATAAACAGCTGTTCGTTGGCCTCTTCAACCAGATCGAGCACAGCCTTGTTCAGGGCATTGTGTTTGCGCCCAAGACCCACCAGAGGGGTGATCCTCGCCCCTTGGGTGACAGAGTCAAACCGATATTGACCTGCTGCAAGTCGCTGCTTGAAACTGCGAATGTCGGTCTTCTCGGGCAGCACTTCCGATTCGGCGCACTGGGTCAGTGACGACACCGCCGGATCGGCCACTATGTGCGCATCGATATAGCTGCGCATGGACTCGGCCAACTGGGCGTTTTCAATCAGGTGGTAGCGATCAAAACGGTAACGCCCCTGTTGCTGCAGGTAAACGTTATTTAGGCTGGCACCACTGTAAATCACCGCATCATCGATGACGAAACCTTTGAGGTGCAGTACCCCCATAAATTCGCGCGATTTTACCGGCACCCCGAGAATGTCGATACAGTGCTCGGCTTCGCTCATTACCCTGCGGTACATCAGATAGTTACCGCTGTCACCCGTGTGGCCTATCAGACCTCGACGGGCACGGTGAAAATCGACCAGAACCTTGACCTTGAGTTCGGGATTGCGCGCCTTGGCAGCCATCAGTGCCTGCAGCACTTCCCTACCCGCTTCATCATCTTCCAGATACAGGGCAGCCAGATATATAGAATGCCTTGCCTGAGCGATTCGCTCCAGCAAACTGTTTTTGAAATTGGTCGGGGTTAGCAGCCATTGCATTTGGTCAGGCTGCAGGGCAATTCCACCCAGCTTATCCAGCAAGGTATCCTCCTTAGGGCTGGTTGCGGCACTCAAGGATGAGGCATCCAATACAGATCCAAAGCGCCTCTTAACAGAGCAATGCTTTGGCCAGGCTCCCACGGCATGACAACGGGGAACCGGGGGTAGAAATTACCGGCTTAACCGGGTGGCAGCAACCTTTTTCTGGCCCGGGCGTGTAAAAGACTGCTGAATTTGCTCGAAAAAACATCACGACCTAGACCTGGCGCGCTGCTTTTCAAGGCAAGGGTTCAAAAAAGGCCTCCCATGGGAGGCCTTTTATCCGAGCAATGCGTTAGAACAGCTCAGCACCCGGCTCCATGATACATCCGGCGCCGGCATTCACCTGACTCAGGTGCCAACGGGCCCTTGGCAGCAATTTTTCCAGGTAGAAGCGACAGAATGCGGCTTTTTGCTGCGCAAACGATGCATCTGCTTCTTCCTGGGCGAGTGCGGCCATTTTAATCCAGTAATAGCCGTAAAGGCTGAAGCCAAAGGCATCAAGATAGTCTACCGCTACGCTATTGATCAGTGCCGGTTGTTCGCGCTTGGCTTCGTTTATGTTGCCGGCGCTGGCAATCAGATCGTCGAGTAATACGAGCAGTTCGCCGGCCTTGTCCTGCCACTCTGGAGCCAAGGCCGCAAGCTCAGCCTTCAATTCAGCGATAAACTCGTTCAGCGTCGCGAGGTTATCCCCGGTAACCTTACGGCCCAGAAAATCAATGGCCTGAATACCATTGGTGCCCTCATAAATCTGCGCGATGCGGGTATCGCGGACAAACTGCTCTATCCCTGTCTCGCGGATATAACCGGCACCGCCAAATACCTGCTGCGCCATGATGCAGGCGTCCAGACCACGATCGGTCAGGAAAGCCTTGGCAACCGGAGTCAGCAGTCCCACAAAGCGGGCGGCCTTGTCGCGCTCGGCTTCATCTTCGGAAAACTTTGCCAGATCCAATTGCATGCCCGCGTCGACGGCGAGCGCTCGTCCGGCTTCAGTGAGGCTTCGGATGGTAAGCAGCATGCGGCGCACATCACCATGGACCAGAATGGGATCGGCCGCGGCAGTTGAACCCGTGGCGGCCAGCCCCTGCAGACGCTCCTTGGCGTAGTCTGTAGCCATCTGCGATGCCGCCTGGGCACTGCCCAGCCCCTGAATACCTATGGCCAGGCGCTCGTAGTTCATCATGGTAAACATGCAGGCCAGACCGCGATCGGCTTCGCCGATAAGGAAACCACGGGCATTGTCGAAGTTCATCACGCAGGTGGCCGAGCCCTTGAGACCCATCTTGTGCTCAATGGAACCCACGCTGACGCCATTGTTTTCGCCCAGACTGCCATCGTCATTGACCTTGAGTTTGGGGACCAGAAACAGTGACAATGACTGGCTGCCGACCAGCTTGGCCAAAACCAGGTGCACCACGTTTGAGGTGAGGTCCTGATCGCCACCGGTAATAAAAATCTTGCTGCCGCTGATAAGGAAAGAACCATCGTCCTGGGGCTCGGCACGGGTGCGGACACCGCGCAGATCGGAGCCCGCCTGGGGTTCGGTCATGTCCATGGCCCCGGCCCACTCACCGCTGTAGAGCTTGGGCAAATACAAATCCTTCAGTTCATCACTGCCGTGGGCATTGAGAGCCAGTGCGGCGCCGGCGGTCAAAGAGCTGTACAGGTTGAAGGCATTGCAGACGCTGTAGCCCATTTCATCAACCAGCACGCCGAGCATTTTCGGCATGCCCATACCACCAAACTCGGGATCGCCACAAAAGCCTACCCAGCCACCTTCCATAAAGGCCTGATAGGCCTCCTTGTAGCCGTCCGGGGTGATCACAGTACCGTCTTCAAACCTGACTCCCTGCTCATCTCCCGCCCGGTTGATGGGCTGCACTATGTCGCGATTAAGCTTGGCCGCCTCTTCGAGGATGGCCATTGCTGTATCCAGGTCGACTGTCTCAGCCAGTTGCGGCAGACGCTGCCAAATGGCAGGTGCTTTGAAGACCTTGTCGAGCAAAAAGCGCATTTCGTTAAGCGGAGCAGAATAGGGATACATGGCGACTCTCAAACATTAGATTAAAACAGTTGTTTTAATTTAGCCTGATTCAGTGCCGAACACAATGGCAACAGGGGGATTATCCAAACGCTTTTTCCGGTCGCTGCCAACAAACCGGGACTTTTCGCAATGCAGGAAAGCCGCTGGGTGAAAATAAAAAGCCCCTACAATGAAGGGGCCTGAACAAAACTACCACATAAGATCGTCGGGGATCACATAATCTGCGTAGGGATCCTCTTCTTCCAATGCCGGGTTGCTGTCTTCCGGCTTCCACAGGTAACCACACCAGTCAGGCACCAGCAGATTGACCCGTTCGGCCAATTTGTGCGGCACTAAGAAGCTGCTGTCTTCCAACCTGACGATACCCAGTTGGCCCCCCAGTAACTGGGCCTGGATCCGCTCTGTGATAAACAAGGGATAAATTTTGTTGTTCAGTGTGTAGTTGAACTTAAGCTCGGCCCCCGCGGGCGGTTTGATGGCACAGCGTTTGACTTCAGTCACCAGGCTGCGTACCTGGCCCCGGGCCTGGGCCTCCTGGAAACGCTGCTCATTGAGTGCCCTGTCCTGCTCAGCCTGGCGCTTCTTTTGCTCGGCGATACTTTGTTTCAGGGTAGCTGAGCCGTCGTCCACGTTGGATTTGCGGTCACGGCGCTTCTGGGTTTTAACGTCCTTAACCTTTTGTTTGCTGGCAAGCCCTGCCTTCAGCAGTTGCTCCTGTAATGCGTTAGCCATTTTTCACTCTCAACTTGTCGTGTTCTTTTACTTTATGCCATCTTGCCAAGGCCCGACATGGCAATGCTGGCGCCACCAAGGGACCAGCCACCATCAACGGGCATGACGATACCTGTAATATACGCAGCCTGTGGCGAGGCCAGGAACATGGCCGCATTGGCTATGTCCACACCTTCACCATTGCGTCCCAAAGGCACGCTTTTGGCGACCCTGGCCTGTAATTCCTCTGACGGCGCCAGGCGATTAAAACCTTCGGTATGGGCTATGGGCCCGGGCACTATGGAATTGATCCTTATGCCTTCAGGCCCCCATTCCATCGCCAGGGTGCGGGTCAGCATGTCAACTCCTGCTTTGGCCGCACAGACATGGGCCTGCATCGGCATGGGCACAAAGGCCTGGGGAGCTGAGATCTGCACTATGGCGCCTGGGCGCTGCATCATGCCATAGGCGCATTTGAGCACCTGAAAGCTGCCCAGCAGATCTATGTCCATCACAGCCTTGAAGCCGTTGGGGCTGAGATCTTTGGCGCTGGCTGGAAAGTTGCCGGCAGCACCACTTATCAGCACATCCAGTTTACCGAAGGCGTGTTCAACCTCGGCAAAACCGGCGCTGAGTGCCTCCATATCACGGACATCAAAGCTAACCCCCAGATGTTGCCCCCGGGGGTTGACCTTGTGCAGGGCTTCCACTGTGCGGGCAACTTTTTCAGGATCGCGACTACCCACGGCAACCGAGGCACCGTGGCCGGCAAACGCCAGGGCTATGCTGAGATTGATGCCACTGGTACCCCCAACAACGAAGACCTTCTTTCCATCAAAATTGAACATAACCTGACTCCTTTGTGATGCCGTTCCTATCTCTTACAAGCCTCGCCCCTTACAAACCTTGGCCCTTACAGGCCTTGAATAGAGGCGTGGATATCCTTGAGCGCCTGCAGCGGATCCGCTGCCTTGGTGATGGGGCGGCCAATGACCAGGTAATCCGATCCGGCCTCCAGCGCCTTGGCGGGGGTCATAATTCTGTGCTGATCGCCCGCATCGCTGCCAGCGGGACGAATCCCTGGGGTGATTAACTTAAATTCCTGTCCCAACTGTTGTTTGAGCATAGTCGCTTCCTGGGCCGAACACACCACCCCGTCCAGCCCCGCTTGCTTGGTCAAGCCCGCCAGGCGTTTGACATGCTCTGCCGCAGGCACATTGATGCCCAGCAACTTGAGATCGTCATCGCTCATGGAGGTCAGCACCGTCACCGCAATCAACCAGGGCGCTTGCTCACCGTAGGGCTCCAGAGCCTTGCGGGCCGCTTCCATCATGGCGAGTCCACCGCCGGCGTGCACATTGACCATCCACACGCCGAGCTCGGCGGCGGCGGCCACCGCTTTGGCGACCGTGTTGGGAATATCATGGAATTTCAAATCCAGGAACAATTCAAAGCCACGTCCCTGAAAATCCCTGACCAATTCGGGACCAAACAGGGTGAACATTTCTTTGCCGACCTTAAGACGGCACATGGCGGGATCCAGTTTGTCGACCAGCTGCAGGGCGGCATTGCGATCATCAAAATCCAATGCGACCAGAATGGGGGTATCTCTCATCTTGTCTCCCGATGTTTCTTTGGTACAGGTGCTCACCGTCCTATTCTCCGTCTAAGCCCCTGATCCGGCTGATGCTGCCCCAGGATTTACAGGAAGGGCAATGCCAATACAGGGTATGTGACGGGAAACCGCAGGAAGTGCAGCGGTAACTTGGACGGAATTTAATTTGTTGTTCTACCAGTTGCTCCAGCATGGCCAGGCTGTCTCTTGCCTGTCCGGGCTCGGCCTGGCGTATGTGCAATTGCATCAGGTGCTGAAAGCCCCGCATGGTCGGATGCCGATAAAGGGCATCCAATACCAGGCGTTCTGCATCCTTGGTCTTTCCTGAGCCGATCAAATGCTCGGCAAGGGCCACCACCACTGAGGCACCGGCACCATCGGCCACGGCCTGGGTCAGCAAATCGCGGTAGCCTTCCTTATCTTTAAGCTCATCATACACTTGCCGGGCAATTTTAAGCGCTTCGGGCAGCAGCTGCAGATCCACAGTGGCGAGCTCGGCCAGCATTCTTTTGGCCTCGGTATAATTGTCCTGCTTTAAATAGAGCTGCGCCAAACTCAGAAGTGCCCTACCACAACCGCCGTGCTGCTTCAGGGCCATGCCAAACAGTTTTATCTTGGCATCGGGCTCCATGGCCTCGTCGGCCAACTGACAGTAAAAATGGGCAATGGTGGGCTTAAGTGCCTGCTGGCGCTTGCGCGGCAGCCGTTTGGTGATATCTATGGCCTTTTGCCATTCCTTGGTGATCTGGTAGATGGCTATCAGCTGATTTTCGGCTTCTTCGCTGTGGTCTTCCTGCTTGACCAGGGTCAGGAAAATTTCCTCTGCCCTGTCATAGAAACCCGCGGCCTGGTAGTCCTTGCCCAGCTCCATCATAGCCAGATCCCGCTGCTCTGTGGTCAGGCTGGGACGGGCAATCAGGTTTTGGTGGATGCGAATGGAGCGGTCAACCTCGCCGCGTTTTCGAAATAAGGCGCCGAGGGACATATGGGTATCTATGGTTTCATCGTCCACGTCCAGCAGACTGATGAAGAGATCCACCGCCTTGTCCGACTCGTTGGACAGCAGAAAATTCAAGCCCGTGAAGTAGTCCCGGCTGAGCTGTTTGCTGCGACTGCTCTGATGTTGCCTAATACTGCGCCTGCCCATGTACCAGCCATAGGCCGCGGCAATTGGCAGCAGCAGAAACAGGATTTCCAGCATATCAGGACTTCACTTCACCTTCTGTGGTTACTGTCCCGGCAACCGTGGCCGACTCCAGCTTTGATAATTTACGTCTGGCTTTGGCGAGTGCCAGCTTCAGGCGGGTAATATGGTAGATGGCAAACAGCCAACACAGCAGGAAGCCCGCCAGGAAAACGCTCGCCAGCACCACAGGCAATCTGAATTCACCCTGGGCAACAAAATAACTGATGGTAACCATTTGCTCGTTGCGCGCGCCCAGCAGCAGCGCCAGAAAGAACAGCAAGGCGACAATCACGGTCGCGAAAAATGCCTTCACGTTATACTCCCTAAACGCGGTTCAATGGCCTGATTATCCAAGAATTTGAACACGCTGACCAGCACGGAAACCGGCCGGATACAAAAAAGCCTCCAAAAGGAGGCTTTTTTAAGCATTAAGACAATCACATGTTGACTGCGTCAACACGCTCGCGCAATTCCTTGCCTGGCTTGAAGTGCGGAACGTACTTGCCATCCAGTTCGACCGAAGACCCGGTTTTTGGGTTACGGCCAACGCGAGGAGCGCGGTAATGAAGGGAGAAACTGCCAAAGCCACGGATCTCGATACGATCACCGGTTTCCAATGTTGTTGCCATTTGCTCCAACATCTCTTTTACAGCGCCTTCCACTTCTTTCGCCGACAGTTGCGACTGCCTGGTGGCGAGTTTTTCGATCAGTTCGGATTTAGTCATCCTAGCTACCCCTATTATCAAGCCAAACACAGTCGCCTATGGGAGGGAGATAACCCTCCCATATGGCAGGCGAAATTACTTACGAGCTGCCTTAAAGGCTTCAGCCATAGCATTACTAATAACAGCGTCTTCTTGCTTGTTCAAGTTAGCCATAACTTCTTTTTCATCAGCTTCGTCTTTCGCTTTGATAGACAGGCTGATAGAACGGTTCTTGCGATCAACGCCCATGAACTTGGCTTCTACGCTGTCACCTACGCTGTAAACGGTAGATGCATCTTCGATACGCTCACGGCTGATGTCAGCTACACGGATGTAACCTTCAACAGTGTCGGCCAGCTCAACGGTTACGCCTTTGGCATCAACAGCAGTCACGGTACCGGTAACGATAGTACCTTTCTTCTTGTCGGCCAGGTAAGCGTTGAATGGATCGTCTTCAGTCTGCTTCACGCCCAGGCTGATACGCTCGCGCTCTGGGTCAACAGACAGAACCACGGCGTGGATTTCGTCGCCTTTCTTGTATTCGCCAACGGCGTCTTCGCCGGTGCCGTTCCAAGAGATGTCAGACAGGTGAACCAGACCGTCGATACCGCCGTCCAGACCGATGAAGATACCGAAGTCAGTGATAGACTTGATCTTACCGGAAACCTTGTCGCCCTTGTTGTAACGGTTGGCGAAATCTTCCCATGGGTTGGTCTTGCACTGCTTGAGACCCAGAGAAATACGACGACGCTCTTCATCGATGTCCAGAACCAGAACTTCAACTTCGTCACCCAGGTTAACAACCTTGGATGGGTGGATGTTCTTGTTGGTCCAATCCATTTCAGAAACGTGTACCAGACCTTCAACGCCTTCTTCGATTTCAACGAAGCAGCCGTAGTCAGTCAGGTTGGTCACGCGACCGGTCAGCTTGGTGTTTTCTGGGTAGCGCTTGCTGATTTCCAGCCATGGATCTTCACCCAGTTGCTTCAGACCCAGAGATACGCGGGTACGCTCGCGATCGTACTTCAGTACTTTCACGTTGATTTCGTCACCAACGTTTACGATCTCAGATGGGTGCTTAACGCGCTTCCAAGCCATATCGGTGATGTGCAGCAGGCCGTCAACACCGCCCAGATCTACGAACGCGCCGTAGTCGGTCAGGTTCTTAACGATACCTTTAACTGCTTGACCTTCTTGCAGGTTTTCCAGCAGAGCATCGCGCTCAGCGCTGCTCTCAGACTCGATAACTGCACGACGAGAAACAACAACGTTGTTGCGCTTCTGGTCCAGCTTGATAACTTTGAATTCCAGTTCTTTGTTTTCCAGGTGACCAGTGTCGCGTACTGGACGCACGTCAACCAGAGAACCAGGCAGGAACGCACGGATACCGTTCAGTTCAACGGTGAAACCGCCTTTAACCTTGCCATTGATGATACCGATAACGGTCTCAGCATCTTCGTAAGCTTTTTCCAGAACGATCCAGGCTTCGTGGCGCTTGGCTTTTTCGCGAGACAGTTGAGTCTCACCGAAACCGTCTTCAACGCTGTCCAGAGCTACGTCAACTTGGTCACCAACGGCGATTTCCAGAACGCCCTGGGCATTCTTGAACTGCTCGGCTGGGATTGGGCTCTCGGATTTCAGACCGGCGTCAACCAGTACCAGGCCGTTTTCGATGGCAACTACAGTACCACGAACGATAGAACCTGGACGGAATTCCAGTTGTTGAAGGGATTGTTCAAACAGATCAGCAAAAGATTCAGTCATGTTAAGTTACTTTAAGTAGTAATAAACCAGCATCCATCCTGGACCTGGAGTCAGTAATCAAACCCGCGTCTTCCCTGATGCGGATACCTATCTGGCCCCGGCCTACTGACCGGAAACCGATAATTGGATCTCGATGTAATCTATGGCCTTGGCCAGTACATCGTCTATGGCTATACCCGTGGTGTCTATCACCAGGGCATCCTCTGCCGGGACTAAGGGCGCAACCGGGCGGTTCATATCCCGCTCATCACGCTCGATTATCTCGGCTAAAAGGCGATCGATGTTAACATCGAAGCCCTTGTCCCGCAACTGATTATAGCGTCTTTGAGCCCGCTCTTCGGCCGATGCGGTCAAATAAATTTTTGCCGGTGCCGTGGGGAAAACCACAGTGCCCATATCACGACCATCGGCGATCAATCCCGGAGCCACATTAAAGGCACGCTGGCGGCGCAAAAGGGCCTCACGAACCCGTGGGAAAGCGGCCACTTTTGAAGCGGCGTTGGAGCACTCCTGGGAACGGATGGCACCGGTGACATCTTCCCCTTCGAGCACCACCTTGATGGCGTCTTTATCATTGCCGGTCAGAAACTGCACATCCAGATGTGCGGCCAGCAAGGTAAGGGCTTCTTCATTCTCCAGTTCTACATTGTGATGAATAGCTGCAAGTGCCAGTACCCGGTATATCGCACCACTGTCGAGCAATTGCCAGCCGAAATGTTTGGCAAGCAACTGGGCAATGGTTCCCTTACCGGCACCGCTTGGGCCGTCGATTGTGACTACAGGAGCCCGTTCAGACATAAATTCCTCCGCAATAAAAAACCATCTTCCATGAATGCACAAATGAGTTCACCGAAAATGAGCGCGCGGCATTATATAACAAAGGAAGGCAAAGATCCGGGTAATTTTGCCATTTTAAAGGGGCTACCGTATGGCAGCCCTTTTAACAATTTCCCGTTAAGCTTGAGTTAACCTTGCGAATTGATTGAAGTAATCAGGGAAGGTCTTGGAGGTACAGTCGGGGTCATTGATGGTGACACCGCAATCGGCAAAGGCCAGCAGCGAAAAACACATGGCCATGCGGTGATCGTTATAGGTGTCTATGTCCGCATGCTTGGGCACAGCCGGCGGCACCACACGAATAAAATCGTGGCCCTCCTCTACCTCGGCACCGATTTTTCTGAGTTCGGTGGCCATGGCATGGAGCCGGTCAGTTTCTTTGATACGCCAGTTGTAGATATTGCGCAGGCAGGTTTCACCCTCGGCAAATACGGCGGCGGTGGCCAGGGTCATAGCCGCATCGGGAATATGGTTCATATCCATGTCGATACCGTGCAATTTAGCCGCGCGGGCGATGATATAGTCATCTCCCCATTCAATGTCGGCACCCATGGCCGCCAAAGCATCGGCAAAGTGCACATCGCCCTGAATGCTGAGCTTACCAACACCCGTCACCTTCACTTCGCCACCGCCCAAGGCGCCGGCTGCGAGGAAATAGGATGCCGAGGACGCATCCCCTTCCACCAGAACCTTGCCGGGCGAGCGGTATTTCTGACCTGCGGCCAACTCGAAACGGCGATAGTCATGGTTAATGACCTTGACGCCAAACTGCGCCATCAGGGCTATGGTGATGTCGATATAGGGCTTGGATACCAGTTCGCCCCGTACCTTGATAACCACGCTGTCCTTGGCAAGGGGCGCCACCATCAACAAGGCGGTGAGGAATTGACTGGAAAGCTCACCGCTGATTTCCACTTCACCGCCCTTGAGACCGGTGGCGGAAATGGTCAGCGGCGGGAAGCCCGGTTGCTTTAAATAGCGAATATCGGCGCCCAGGGCCTGAAGACTGTCCACCAGATCGCCTATTGGTCGCTCTTCCATCCGCGGTTCACCGGTCAGGGTAAAGGTGCCCTGCCCCAGGGTCAGGGCGGCGCACAGTGGCCGCATGGCGGTGCCTGCATTGCCAAGAAACAGCTCCTGTGGCTGCGCCGCGTTAATGGGTCCACCCAGTCCTTGCACAACGCAGGTTTGCTTGTCGTCTGATAATTTAAAACCGACACCCAATTGCTTCAGAGCCGCCAACATATGGCGAATGTCATCGGAATCCAGCAGGTTGACCAGGGTGGTTTCACCCTCGGCCAGGGTAGCGAGCAGCAAGGCCCGGTTGGAAATGCTTTTGGAACCGGGAATGTTCACTTCTCCCCGGAACCCTTTTACTGGCTCAAGACGTAATTGCTTCATCGTTTCTCACTTAACTTTTTGAGTGGCCAAGTTCTCCAATGTCAGGAGTATCCATGGCAGCTGGACTGGCAAGACAACGCTACAGGCTGTCAGCTTTTAGTTACGTTTACTGAAGGAATGATTCCGTTTTGAGTCTTCATGCTTCTAAAAATACTCAATGGCCACGGGCTTTCAACCGTTTTTTGTCGCAAACGGCCCTTTGTCCAATGATTTTTGTTCAAGATGACAAAAATTGCCCTTGTTTTAGCCAATCCAGACCGGATTTGACCAGAAAAGTTGCCAATTCTCACAGGGCTTTTCCGTCTCGCTCAGGCTTTTGATGCTGGTATTTGCGTTTAACTGCGGTGCAATTCAGGCTATGCTAGGTGTTCATTCCAAGGGGCCAGACTGGCCTGATAAACCAGCAGAAGGTAAAGGAAAGATGTTTCAATATCTCAGCGCCATGCCGGCAGATCCCATTCTGGGCTTATTGACCAAGTATCGTCAGGACAGTCATCCACAAAAGGTGGATCTGGGTGTCGGTGTGTATAAAGATCCCCAGGGCAATACCCCCATCCTGGCCTGCGTCAAGACCGCCGAAAAATTCAGGCTGGATTCCGAAACCACCAAGGTCTATATCGGCCCCACAGGTTCTGCTTCCTTTAACGAGCTCACGTCCGCCCTCGCCTTTGGCAGCGAGCATCCGGCCCTGAACGCGGGTCGCATCCGGACCGTATCCACTCCGGGCGGCACTGGAGCCCTCAGGGTCGCCGCCGATTTCATCGCCCGCTGCAAACCGGGCGCCACCATTTGGGTGAGCGATCCTACCTGGGCCAACCACACAGGTCTGTTCCAGGCTGCGGGTCTCACGGTTAAAACCTATCCCTATTACGACTATCAAAACAAAACGCTCAGATTTGATGACATGCTGGCGACTCTGAAAACCGTCGGCAAGGACGATGTGGTGCTGCTGCACGCCTGCTGTCATAACCCCAGCGGTCAGGATCTGACACAGAATCAATGGGATCAAGTGGTTGCGCTCACCAAGGACTGCGGCTTTATGCCCATGATAGATATGGCATACCAGGGCTTTGGTGACGGCGTCGATGAAGATGCCTATGGCGTCAGGGCCATGGCCGCCGCCGTCGACAACATGCTGCTGGCTTCCTCCTGCTCGAAAAACTTTGGTCTGTACCGTGAGCGCATCGGCGCCTGCTCCATCATAGCAAAAGACAGTGCCCAGGCCGATGTGGCTCTGTCTGTGCTGCTGTACGTGGTACGTTGCAATTACTCCATGCCACCGGCCCACGGCGCCGCCATAGTGGAAACCATTCTGGGTTCGGTCGAGCTCAAGGCCCAATGGCTGGAGGAGCTCAAGGTGATGCGGGATCGCATCAACGGCAATCGCGCCATTTTGGTGGAAAAGCTCAAGCAAAATGGCGTTGACCGCGACTTCAGCTTTATCGCCCGCCAGAAAGGCATGTTCTCCTTCCTCGGCATAGATGAGCAGCAGGTTGCCACCCTGATGCAGGACTACAGCATCTATATGGTGGGCTCGAGCCGCATCAGCATCGCCGGGATAAGCGAAGACAACGTGGATTATCTGGCCAAATCCATAGCTGCCATTCTCTGATAGCCCATAGGTTGCACCAATGAAAAAGGACTGCCAATGCAGTCCTTTTTTCATGCGCTTTTCAGCGTTCTTTTTAACCTTCTTATTGGCTTAGGCGTGCCTGGCGGCAAATTCTTCCATAAAGGTTACCAGGGCATCTACACCGTCCAGGGGCATAGCGTTATAGAGGCTAGCACGCATGCCGCCCACAATTCTGTGGCCCTTGAGCGCCAACAGCCCTTTGGCTTCGGCTTCGGTAAGAAACACCTTATCCAATGACTCATCGGTTAGCTGAAAAGTGACGTTCATGCGGGAACGGTTTGCCATCGCCACCCCATTGCGGTAGAAGTCCAGCTTGTCTATACAAGCGTACAGTCTGGCGGCCTTCTCCTTGTTGATGGCTTCCATGGCTTTAACGCCGCCTATGCCTTTGAGCCAGGTAAAGACTTCGGCAGCCAGGTACCAGGCAAAGGTCGGTGGCGTGTTGAACATGGAGTCATGCTCGGCACAGAGGCGATAGTCCATGATGGAAGCCTGGGGCATCTGTGGCAGTTCCAGCATGTCTTTGCGTACTATCACTATCGCCAGACCCGACGGGCCTATGTTTTTCTGGGCGCCGGCGTAAATCAGGCCATAGCGACTGACATCCAGCTCACGGGACATGATGGTGGAGGACAGGTCCGCGACTATCGGCCAGGGACTGGTTATCTCATCAAAAATTTCGATACCATCGACCGTCTCATTGGGGCAGTAGTGCAAGTAACGGTATTCATCGCCACTGCCTTTCAATGCAGGCATTACCACAGTATTGATACCATTGATATTTTCAACGATATTCAGCGCATCTATTTGACTGTCGCCCGCCAGCTTTCTGGCCTCTTCCATGGCCGACTTTGACCACTGACCGCTGACCAAATACAGGGCACGGCCTTTGTCTCCGAGAAAATTATTCACAACCGCAGCGAACTGGCCACGACCACCACCGTGCATAAACAACACGTGGTAGTTGTCGGGTATCGACATGAGTTCGCGCAAATCGGCTTCGGCCTGTTTCGCCAGTGCAATGAATTCACTGCTGCGATGGCTGATCTCCATCACGGACACGCCCAGACCATTCCAATCAAGCAATTCCTGTTGCGCCTTTGCCATCACGGGTGGGGGCAACATCGCTGGACCGGCACAGAAATTATACTTAACGCTCACTCGCAATCTCCTCGGGTACTGTTTTTAAAATTCTGTTTCCACCAAAAAAACGAGCGTCACAATGGACGCCCGTTTTTCAGTTATTATGCTTCGGTGTCTTCACCCGCAGCCTCTTCTGTGTCTGCGGCCTCGTCGACCACCGGCACTATGGGTTCGCCGTTCTCGTCGTATTCGACTTCCTCGCCGCCTTGGATTTCATCAATCCGCTGCAGACCGACCACGGTTTCATCCTCGGCGGTACGGATAATGGTCACACCCTGAGTGTTACGACCTATGATGGACACACCATTGGCCGGTGTACGCACCAGGGTACCCTTATCGCTGATGAGCATGATCTCGTCATTCTCACCTACCTGAACCGCACCCACTACGGCACCGTTACGCTCACTGACCTTGATGGACACTACGCCCTTGGTGGCACGGCTCTTGGCCGGATATTCCATAAGCTCGGTACGCTTACCGTATCCATTTTCGGTCACGGTCAAAATGGCACCATCGCCCTTGGGCACAATCAGGGACACTACTTTCTGACCATCTTCGAGGGCAATACCGCGCACGCCGGTAGCGTTACGGCCCATGGGGCGCACGCCCTTGAAGTTAATTTGCGGCTGACCGTTTTCATCCAGCACAGGGTTGCCGTTTTCATCTACAACGGCAACTTCTTCACCTTCCTTGAAGCGCACTACCTTGCCGGCGTCAGAGAACAACATGATCTCGTTGCTGCCATCTGTGATATCCACACCGATCAACTGATCACCATCCTTCAGGTTGACGGCAATGATACCGTTGGCCCGTGGACGGCTGTATTCGGTCAGGGCGGTTTTCTTCACTGTACCGTGAGAGGTCGCCATGATGATGAACTTGCCTTCTTCGTATTCACGCACCGGCAGAATAGCCGTGATGCGCTCGCCTTCAGACAGCGGCAGCAGGTTGATAATAGGCTTGCCGCGGGACTGACGGCTGGCGAGCGGCAATTGATATACCTTGAGCCAGTACAACTTACCCAGATCCGAGAAGCAGAGTATGGTGTCGTGGGTGTTGGCAACCAGCAGCTTCTCAACGAAGTCCTCGTCCTTCACCTTGGTCGCCGCCTTGCCCTTACCACCACGCCGCTGGGCCTGGTAATCGGACAGTGGCTGGTACTTGGCATAGCCAAGATGCGACAGGGTGACCACCACATCTTCTTCGGTGATCAGATCTTCCAGGCTGATGTCGACGGCCGAGGCATTGATTTCGGTGCGGCGGGCATCGCCGAATTGCTCGAGGATTTCCTCCAGCTCTTCCTTAATCACTTCCATCAGGCGCTCTGGGCTGCGCAGAATAAACAGCAGGCCGGCGATGATTTCGAGCAGCTCCTCGTATTCCTGGAGGATCTTTTCATGTTCCAGACCGGTCAGCTTGTGCAAACGCAGATCCAAAATCGCCTGGGCTTGTTGTTCGGTCAGGAAGTACAGACCATCACGGATACCGTACTGGGGCTCCAGCCACTCTGGACGGGCGGCATCATCACCGGCCTTTTCCAGCATGGCTTGCACGTTGCCCAAAGCCCAACCGTTTTCAATCAAACGTACCTTGGCTTCCGCCGGGCTCGGAGAAGCCTTGATCAGCGCAATGATGGGGTCAATGTTGGCCAGGGCCACCGCCAGTGCTTCCAGAATGTGGGCACGGTCGCGGGCCTTGCGCAGTTCATATACGGTTCTGCGGGTGACGACTTCACGGCGATGCAGAATAAAGGCTTCCAGCATCTCCTTGAGGTTAAACAGCTTGGGTTGGCCATTGGCCAGGGCCACCATGTTGATACCAAAAGAAGTCTGCATCTGGGTATGGGCATAGAGGTTGTTCAGCACCACCTCGCCCACTTCACCGCGCTTGATCTCGATAACGATACGCATACCGTCTTTATCGGATTCGTCACGCAGACCGCTGATGCCTTCCAGCTTCTTATCCTTCACCAACTCGGCAATCTTTTCGATCAGACGGGCCTTGTTTACCTGGTAAGGGATCTCGGTAACGATAATGCGCTCGCGACCGTTTTCTTCGGTCTCAACTTCGGCACGGGCACGCATGATGGCCTTGCCGCGGCCGGTGCGATAGGCTTCTTCGATGCCCTTGCGGCCATTGATGATGGCGGCAGTGGGGAAATCCGGGCCCGGGATGTACTCCATCAGTTGCTCAATCGGCAACTCGGGATCTTCAATCAGCGCCAGACAACCCTGAATGATTTCATTGATGTTGTGTGGCGGAATATTGGTGGCCATACCTACGGCAATACCGGAAGAACCGTTTACCAGCAGGTTGGGAATGCGAGTTGGCAGCACCGCAGGAATTTGTTCTGTGCCGTCATAGTTGGGCACATAGTCGACGGTTTCTTTGTCGAGATCGGCCAGCAGCTGATGGGCCAACTTGTCCATGCGGATTTCGGTATAACGCATGGCTGCTGCCGCGTCGCCGTCGATGGAACCGAAGTTACCCTGACCGTCCACCAGTGTGTAGCGCAGGGAGAAAGGTTGCGCCATCCGCACTATGGTGTCGTACACGGCACTGTCGCCGTGTGGGTGGTATTTACCTATAACGTCACCGACCACACGGGCGGATTTTTTGTAGGGCTTGTTCCAGTCGTTCTTCAACTCGCTCATGGCGAACAGCACGCGACGATGCACGGGTTTCAAACCGTCACGCACATCCGGCAATGCCCGGCCCACGATCACGCTCATGGCGTAATCCAGGTACGAATTCTTGAGTTCGTCTTCGATATTAATTGGCGAAATTGATGAAGCCAAATCAGTCATAAACTGCTCGATCCCCTGAAAAATAGCTGACAAGCCGGCATTCCGTGTCTTTGTCGAGCCAATAAACGTGATTTGGCATTCTAACACAGTAATTTATTGTCGGAAGCCCCTGTTTTGCATCTTGGTAACATGGGGCTCGGATTGTCCATGATATCAGGGGGGCAGATTATACTTTCACTAATAAATTCAGCGTAATATTTAAGGAATTGCCTTTAAGTACCGACAGTATTCGCGCCATAAATCCGGGGTGTTTGTAGATTAAGTATCCAATTTCAACATTAGCTGCTCATTAAAGCGCCAAATATGCCAATTAAGCGGGCAATAAAGGGCAAAGTTTGGCTTCTTAACCGGTGGCAAATCGCTATAATGGGCGCATCTTTATCCGTCTGCGAAAAAATGGACTCTATATATGTCTCAGCACGCCAATGTCGATGCCAATGAAATAGCCAAATTTGAAAAGATGGCTGCAACCTGGTGGGATCCTGAAGGTGAGTTCAAGCCCCTGCATCAACTCAATCCCCTGCGGCTCAACTATATAGACAAGACCGCCGGCGGCATTTTTGGCAAAGCAGTACTCGATGTCGGCTGTGGCGGCGGCATATTGTCAGAAAGTATGGCCCGTATCGGCGCCAGGGTGACAGGGCTGGATATGGGAGCAGAGCCTTTGGATGTCGCCAGACTGCATGCACTGGAAGCAGGCGTCAGTATTGACTATGTACAACAGACGGCTGAAGAGCACAGAGACAGTCACAGGGAAAGATATGACGTGGTCACCTGCATGGAGATGCTGGAACATGTGCCCGATCCCCAGTCGGTGATCCAGGCCTGCTGCGACATGATCAAACCCGGTGGCTGGGTGTTCTTTTCCACCATCAATCGCAATCTGCGCTCCTATGTGGAAACCATACTGGGCGCCGAGTATCTGCTGAAGATGTTACCCGTCGGCACCCATGACCACGGCAAGTTCATCAAACCTTCAGAATTGATGGCCATGGTAGACAATACCGCCCTGCTCAATCGCGACGCCCTGGGGATCCGTTACAACCCGTTAAGCGGCATGTTCGGCTATACCCAGAACCTGGACGTCAACTATATGATAGCCACGGTAAAACCTCTTGACTGATCTCCGACTGCGCCCCCAGGGGGTACTGCTTGATGTGGATGGCACCCTGGTGGATACGGCACCGGATCTGGTGCAGGCACTCAACCTGGCGTTAAGTGACTTCGGCTTGCCGGAGGTTTCCCTGGCGCAAATGCGTCATGTGGCCTCCCACGGCAGCCTGGCACTGGTTGAAGCCGGCGCGCCGACGCAGCCCCAGGCGATGAAATATGAATTGCAACAGGCGCTGCTACGGCACTATGCCCGTATCAACGGCCAGCATTGCGTGCTGTTTGCCGGCATGGCCGAACTGCTGAAAGAACTCGAACAATCAGAGATCCCTGTCGGGGTCGTTACCAATAAAGCCGCCCGCTTTTGCCGCCCCTTGATGGGATCCCTGGGAATAGAAAGCGCGCTGGTGTCCATAGTGTGCGGAGACAGCACTCTGATGGCCAAACCCAATGCGGCGCCCATGTTACTGGCGGCGCAGCAACTGGGGGTAGCGCCGGCGGATATCTGGTATTTGGGCGACGCCGAGCGTGATATGCAGGCCGCGGTAAATGCAGGCATGGCGCCGGTCCTCGCCCTTTGGGGCTATTTGGGCGAGCAAGACGATATTGACAGTTGGCCAGTGGAATATCGGCTGAATTCGCCCTTGGAGTTGGTGCAATTAATCCGCAATCGCGGCTAAATTCGCCACAGAGAATTATGACGATCTTATTGCGATCGCCCATTAAAAAAGCGATCGCACCGGATCTCAAACTGGCAAAATAATCGCCAGTCGATGTTAAGCGCAGGGAAAAATTGCCCTCTGAAGTTAGCTTCCACTAACGTTTTTTTTATCCTCAAGATATCCACAAGATCTACACCAATTTCTTACTTGCAAATGGCCCCCCACCTCACTATCTTGTATCTTAGATTTAAATAAGCACCATATCTTGTGTATTGACAGCAATCAGACACACTAGAAATGCCCCGCTTAGCCAGTACAGCTTGTCTGCCAGATGTAGGTTAACGGTATTCCAGATTGATTGTTTACAAGGATACGTACGGTGGCGCCAATCATATTTACAGTGAAAAGAACCAAGGCCTATCTTCAATGAACAGCAACATGACAGTCACAAAGCGCAGTGGCGAAAGAGAGACAATTAATCTCGACAAGATCCACCGCGTGGTTACCTGGGCAGCCAAGGGCTTAAAAAACGTTTCCGTTTCCGAAGTAGAACTGCGCTCACATCTGCAATTCTTCGATGGCATTCCAACCGAAGCCATACATGAAACCATTATCAAGGCTGCGGCGGACCTGATCTCCCCCGAGTCTCCGGATTACCAATTCCTGGCGGCCCGTCTGGCCGTGTTCCACCTGCGCAAGAAGGCCTTTGGCCAATTCGAGCCGCCCAAGCTGTACGACCATGTGGTACGCCTGGTGGAAATGGGTAAATACGATCAGCACATCCTCGCCGACTACAGCAAGGAAGAGCTGGACGTACTCGACAGCTATATCGACCACTGGCGTGACATGGACTTCTCCTATGCCGCGGTTAAACAGCTCGAAGGCAAGTACCTGGTACAGAACCGCGTGACCCACGAAGTGTATGAGAGTGCCCAGTTCCTCTATATCCTGGTGGCCGCCTGTCTGTTTGCCGGTTATCCAAAGGAAACCCGCCTGAAGTACATCAAGGACTTCTACGACGCGGTGTCGACCTTCAAGATTTCTCTGCCCACGCCGATTATGTCAGGCGTGCGCACCCCAACCCGCCAGTTCAGCTCCTGTGTACTGATCGAGTGCGGTGACAGTCTGGATTCCATCAACGCCACTGCCTCTTCCATAGTGAAGTACGTCAGTCAGCGAGCCGGTATCGGCGTCAATGCCGGTCGTATTCGTGCCCTGGGCAGCCCGATCCGTGGCGGCGAAGCCTTCCACACCGGCTGTTTGCCCTTCTACAAGTATTTCCAGACCGCGGTGAAGTCCTGCTCCCAGGGCGGTGTCCGTGGTGGCGCGGCCACCCTGTTCTACCCCATATGGCACCTGGAAGTGGAATCCCTGCTGGTACTGAAAAACAACCGCGGCGTGGAAGACAACCGTGTCCGTCATCTGGACTACGGCGTGCAACTGAACAAACTGATGTATCAGCGCCTGATCAAGGGTGAAAACATCTCTCTGTTCAGCCCCTCGGACGTACCAGGTCTCTACGATGCCTTCTTTGAAGATCAGGATGAATTCGAGCGCCTGTACCAGATGTATGAGCAGGATCCGGCCATCCGCAAGAAGACCCTCAAGGCAGTGGAACTCTTCTCGCTGATGATGCAGGAACGTGCCTCAACCGGTCGTATCTACATCCAGAACGTGGATCACTGCAACACCCACAGCCCGTTCGATGCCAAGGTGGCCCCAATTCGCCAGTCCAACCTGTGTCTGGAAATTGCCCTGCCCACCAAGCCGCTGGAAAGTGTCGATGACACCAATGGTGAAATCGCCCTCTGTACCCTGTCGGCACTGAACCTGGGCGCCATTGCCAATCTGGAAGAGCTGGAAAACCTGGCGGATCTGGCGGTACGTGCCCTCGACAACCTGCTGGACTACCAGGACTACCCCATCAAGGCGGCCCAAATAGCCTCCATGAACCGTCGTACCCTGGGTATAGGTGTCATCAACTTCGCCAACTACCTGGCGAAAAACGGCATGAAGTATTCCGATGGCAGCGCCAACAACCTGACCCACAAAACCTTTGAAGCCATTCAGTACTACCTGCTGAAGGCATCAATGAATCTGGCCAGGGAAAAAGGTGCCTGCCCTGCGTTCCATGAAACCACTTACGCCCAGGGCATACTGCCAATCGACACTTATAAGCGCGATTTGGACAAGATTTGTGACGAACCACTGCACCTGGATTGGGAAGCGCTGCGCAGCGATATCAAGCACTATGGTTTGCGTAACTCCACCCTGTCAGCGTTGATGCCGTCCGAGACCTCTTCGCAGATCTCCAATGCCACCAACGGTATTGAGCCACCCCGTGGTCTGATTTCGGTCAAGGCCAGTAAAGACGGTCAGCTCAAGCAAGTGGTACCGGATTTTGACAGCCTCAAGCACAACTATGAGTTGCTGTGGCAGATGCCAGGCAACGACGGTTACCTGCAATTGGTGGGCATAATGCAGAAGTTCGTCGATCAGGCGATTTCGGCCAACACCAACTATGACCCTGCCCGCTTTGAAGGTCGTAAGGTGCCAATGCAGTTGTTGCTCAAAGACCTGCTGACCGCCTACAAGCTTGGCGTCAAGACGCTCTATTACCATAACACCCGTGATGGTGCGACCGATCAGCACGACGACATCACCAGTGTTGAAAAAGAAGATGACGGCTGCGCCGGCGGCGCCTGCAAGATCTGATGCGCCGTCAGACAACTCTTTGGTGTTAACGGGGGCCTTTGCCCCCTTTTGCCCGGAATACGAACCATGGCTTACAGTACATTTTGTCAAACCCCCAATGACGCGACCCGCGAACCCATGTTCTTCGGTCAGTCGGTCAACGTCGCCCGTTACGACCAACAGCGTTATGAAGTATTCGAGAAGTTAATCGAGAAGCAGCTGTCCTTCTTCTGGCGTCCGGAAGAAGTGGATGTCAGCCGCGACAAGATTGACTATGCGGCTCTGCCCGATCACGAGAAGCACATCTTTATTTCCAACCTCAAGTATCAGACCCTGCTGGACTCCATTCAGGGCCGTTCACCCAATGTGGCCTTCCTGCCGCTGGTGTCGCTGCCGGAGTTGGAAACCTGGATTGAGACCTGGTCCTTCTCCGAGACCATCCACAGCCGTTCTTACACTCACATTATCCGTAACATAGTCACGGACCCCTCAGTGGTGTTTAACGACATAGTGGGCAACGAGCAGATCCTCAAGCGCGCCACCGACATTGCCGCCTATTACGACAAGCTGATCAGGCTGACCCAGGTGTACGAACTGCTGGGTGAAGGCACCCACATGATCGACGGTGAAGAGGTTCAGGTCACATTGCGGGAGCTGAAAAAGGCCCTGTACCTGTGCATGATGTCGGTCAACGCCCTGGAAGCGATACGCTTCTATGTCAGCTTCGCCTGCTCCTTCGCCTTTGCCGAGCGCAAGCTGATGGAAGGCAACGCCAAGATCATTCGCCTCATTGCCCGTGATGAAGCCCTGCACCTCAATTCAACCCAGCACATTCTCAACCTGATGCAGGGTGGCAAGGACGATCCCGAAATGGCAGAAATTGCCATTGAATGCCAACAGCAGGCTTACGATCTGTTCCTGCGTGCCGCAGAGCAGGAAAAGGAATGGGCCAAGTACCTGTTTAAAGACGGCTCAATGATCGGCCTCAATGAGCAGATCCTCTGCCAATACGTTGAGTTCATCACCAACCAGCGCATGAAGTCGGTAAACCTGCCGCAACCCTACGGTGAGCAGACCAACCCCCTGCCCTGGATGAAGAACTGGCTTGAAAGCGACGCGGTACAGGTTGCCCCCCAGGAAGTGGAAGTCTCTTCCTATCTGGTGGGTCAGATTGACGCTGCAGTTGATGAAAATGAGTTCCTCGACTTTGACCTGTAACAAGGCACCCATAGTCAGCCTCAATGGCCAGCCGGTGCTGCTGTTTAATGGACAGCAGCACACCTTGCTGCAAGCCCTTGAAGTTAAAAAGATTAAGGTGTTTTCCGAGTGCCGCAGTGGTTACTGCGGTGCCTGCAAGACCCGGGTGATCAGTGGTTCGGTGCGCTACCTGACCGAACCATTGGCCGTGCTTGGCGAAGACGAATGCCTGCCCTGTTGCTGCGTGCCCAGTAAAGATTTGGATCTCGACCTGTCTGCCAAGGGGGCCGACGTGGTCAACCGCCCTGTCAGTCTGCATCCCCAGGCCGAACATCTGCTCATCGACTGATAGCCAACACCAAATGGCTCAGATGGCCTTTTTGGCCATTTTTTTGTGCAGTTCATTCACCTCCACCAAAGCCGCGCTGCCATACCAGGGCAAGAGTTCCATCACCAGGCTTCCGGCCTGAACGGCAGGATCAGTTTCGGTCAGGGCTTTGGCCTCTTCCACGGTTCGCACGTTGAAAATGTAGATCCCCCGCAACTCACCATCATTCAAAAAAGGCCCCGCCAGCACCAGTTTACCGGCCTTGGCCATGCGGCCTATGTTATCCAGATGGGCCCGCTGCAGCTTTTCCGCCTCTTCCTTGGACCGGTCACGATTGGGCCCCTTCTTTAAAAACGCCAGCACGTATTGCTTCATACCGTACTCATCGGCACCGGCGCGCTCTGCCAGGGCCGGATCGTACTGTGAATTGTCACCGGCTACAGTGGGCATGGACAGCAATCCATTGAGCACCACAAGCGTTAACGCCGCTATCAGATGTTTCATTATCATCTCCTTGTTTTCTTGTTTGTTCTTATCAGCCAAACGTGAATTTAGCATAGCAAAACGCCCGCGGCTGCGGGCGTTTGTCAGTGAAATCAGGTTGTGACTAAATTCTTGCCGCCAATTCTGTTCCCTGGCGGATAGCGCGCTTGGCGTCCAGCTCGGCGGCCACATCGACGCCACCTATCAGGTGAACCGGCTTGCCCGTGGCCTCCATGGCGGCAACCAGCTCACGGTTCGACTCCTGACCGGCACAGAGCACCAGGGTGTCCACCGGCAGAATTTCGCTTTGCTCTCCCACCTTGATATGCAGTCCCTGCTCGTCAAACTTCTCGTAGCTGACACCGGTTTTTTCCACCACACCGTGCTGTTTCACCACGGCCCTGTGGATCCAGCCCGTGGTCTTGCCAAGGCCCTTGCCCATTTTGGAAGTCTTGCGCTGCAGCAGATACAGTTTACGCTCCGGCGAATGGGCTTTTTCCGGCGCCTTCAGGCCGCCGGGGGTGCGATATTCCTTGTCTATCCCCCACTCGTTGAGCCAGCGGTCCCTGTCCAGGGTCGCCGAGGATGTTTCGCCGAGGAAGTGGGCCATGTCGAACCCGATACCACCGGCCCCCATCAGGGCAACCCGCTCACCCACCGGCACTTCACCGCGCAGTACCTGTTGATAGGTCACCACCTTGGGAGAGTCAAAACCCGGTAAGTTCACTTTTCTCGGTACCACACCGGCGGCGATGACAATTTCATCGAAGGCTTCAGCCTTCAGCGTGTCCGCCTCCAAACGGGTGTTGAGCCTGAGTTCCACGCCGGTTTCCTTGAGTTGAGTGAGGAAATAGCGGATGGTCTCGTTGAATTCTTCTTTGCCGGGGATCCTGCGAGCCAGATTGAACTGGCCACCGACTTCGGAAGCCGCCTCAAACAGCACTACCTTATGGCCTCTGGCAGCCGCGCTGACGGAGAACGCCAGGCCCGCGGGGCCTGCGCCCATGACGGCTATGCGCTTGGGCACCGATGTTTTGCTCAGATTGAGCTCGGTTTCATAACAGGCCCTGGGGTTCACCAGACAGGTGGCGCGCTTGAGCTGAAAGGTATGATCCAGACAAGCCTGGTTACAGCCGATACAGGTGTTAATCAGATCGGCACGGTCCGCCGCGGCTTTATTAACGAATTCAGGATCCGCCAGGAAAGGCCTGGCCATGGACACCATGTCCGCCTGGCCCGATGCCAGTATCTGTTCAGCGATTTCCGGGGTGTTAATTCTGTTGGTGGCGACCAGGGGTACCTTGACCTCGGATTTAAGCTTCTCGGTCACCCAGGAAAACGCCGCCCGGGGCACGCTGGTGGCTATGGTCGGCACCCTGGCTTCATGCCAACCGATACCGGTATTGATAATGCTGACACCCGCCTGCTCCAGTGCCTTGGCCAATTGCACCACTTCATCCCAGCTGGAGCCCTGCTCCACCAGATCCAGCATCGACAGCCGGAAGATGATAATAAAGTCTTTGCCGACCTTGGCCCTTATGGCTTTAACTATTTCCAACGGGAAGCGGGCACGGTTGTCAAAACTGCCACCCCATTCATCGGTGCGTTTATTGGTGCGCTGGCAAATAAACTGGTTAATCAGGTAACCCTCGGAGCCCATCACCTCGACACCATCGTAACCGGCCTTGCGCGCCAGAGAAGCACTGGTGGCATAGTCCTTGATGGTGCAGCGAACCTGGCGTGGTGACATGGCAGACGGGGTAAAGCGAGATATAGGAGCTTTTATCTTGCTCGGCGCCAGCGAAAAAGGATGGTAGCCGTAGCGGCCCGCGTGCAGGATCTGCATGCAGATCTTGCCGCCGGCCTGGTGCACCGCATCCGTCACTATTTTGTGTTTTCTGACCTGCCAGGAAAAGCTCAGCTGACTGGCGTGGGGAGCCAGGCGTCCACGGAAATTGGGCGCGATACCGCCGGTCACAATCAGACCGACACCGCCCTCGGCACGCTCACGATAAAACGCGGCCAATTTTTCAAAACCGCCCTTTTCTTCTTCAAGACCGGTGTGCATCGATCCCATCAATACCCGGTTTTTCAATTGGGTAAAGCCCAGGTCAAGGGGTTGCAACAGATGTGGAAACGGCATTCAAACATCCTTTTAAAACAGGTGATTTAATGGAGCATACCCAAAGAACCCGCCAAGCTCAACCGGCACCTGTGGCCGCATGTTAAAAACCTTTACAATTGCGCGTCGCCCGCATAGCTAAATTGCTGTAACATAACGGCAGATCATATTTCAGGAGTGGCAGATGGCCCGTAAACCCTTAACAACCCGCAACACCTTAGCGCTTATCTGGAGCACCATTAATTTTGTTCGCAAGCTCATCATCAACCTGGTGTTTTTCCCCGTTTTCCTGTTGCTGCTTATCGGCGTTATCATAGCTTTCAGCAGCGGCGAAGAAACCCGGGTAGAGCCCGGTTCGGCGCTGGTATTGGATCTCAACGGTACCCTGGTGGATCAGGCCCGTCCTGTGGATCCCATCGAAAGTCTGTTAATGCAGAACAAGCGCGACAGAGAAGATGCCGAAGTGCTGCTGTCTGAACTTCTGTATGTTATTGAAAACGCAAGCCATGATGACAGAATAAGCACCATAGTGCTGGATCTGGCCAACCTCCATGGCGGCGGTATCAGCAAACTGGAGGCAGTGGGCACGGCCCTGAATAAATTCAAGGAAGCCGGCAAGTCCGTGGTTGCCATAGGTGACTGGTACGGTCAGGGAGAGTATCTGCTGGCCAGCTATGCCGATACCATTTATCTCAATCCCCAGGGCATGGTATCCCTCGATGGTTTCGCCAGTTACCGGATGTTCTTCAAATCGGCACTGGAAAAGCTGAAAATCAAGACCCACGTGTTCCGCGTCGGCACCTATAAGTCAGCTGTTGAGCCTTTCATCCGCGACGACATGTCAAAGGAAGCCAAGGAAGCCAGCGGCGCCCTGCTCGGTGATATCTGGCAAAGCTTTGCCGACACAGTCAGCAGCAACCGTGGCATCCCAGCCGAGAACCTGGTACTCGATGGTGACACCTATCTCGCCAAGCTCGAAGCCGCTGAGGGTGACTCCGCCAAATTGGCCTTGGACATGGGTTGGGTAGATGCCTTGGCCAGTGCCGAAGAATTCCGCGTTGCCATGGTAGACAAGGTTGGCAAGGCCAAAGAAGGTAACGGCTTCCTTGCCATCCATTACGATGAATATGCCAAGCTGGTAGCGCCAAGCCCCTCTTTTGCCCCCATGGACAGTGTGGCCATAGTGGTTGCCAAGGGCACCATACTCAATGGTTACCAGGCACCCGGCGACATAGGTGGTGAAAGCACATCCGAGTTGCTGCGCAAGGCCCGTTTCAACAAGCATGTCAAAGCCCTGGTGCTCAGGGTAGACAGCCCCGGCGGCAGCGCCTTTGCATCTGAGCAGATCCGTCAGGAACTGTTGGCATTGCAAGCCGCCGGCAAGCCTGTGGTGGTCAGCATGGGCAGCATGGCCGCCTCCGGTGGTTACTGGATTTCCGCCAGCGCCGACTATATCTATGCCACTCCAACCACACTCACAGGGTCAATTGGTATTTTCGGCATGATCACCACCTTCGAAGACTCCCTGGCGAGCCTTGGGATCCACACAGATGGTGTGGCGACCAGCGAATGGGCGGGCATGTCTGCCACCCGTACCCTGTCGCCCAAGCTTGAGGCCGTCATTCAGCGCCATATCGAGCGTGGTTACCACGAGTTTATCTCTCTGGTGGCCAAGGAGCGCAATATGACGCTCGAGCAAGTGGACAGCATAGCGCAGGGCCGGGTATGGAGCGGCAAAAAAGCCCTGGAGCTTGGGCTGGTCGACGCCATGGGGGATATGGATGACGCCATAGCCAAGGCTGCAGAACTGGCATCGCTGGACACCTTCGATACCGAACTTATCGAGCAGGAACTGACGCCGGAGCAGAAGTTCATTCAGGAAATGTTTGCCCAGGTCGCCGCCTGGATGCCAATCAGTGTGCGTCAATCCACACCGCTGGAGCAGATGCTGGGCCAATTGTCCGGGGCCGTGGCCGAAATCGCCGCCTTCGACGATCCCAACCATGTGTATCTCTACTGCGAGCTTTGCAGCCAGTAAAGTTAAATCGCCCGGTTCGCCGGGCTTTTTATTGTTTCTTTTCTTACGCCTTAAATACCTTTTTCAGCGCCAAGCCCTTATAATCGGGGCTCTCTCTCCAGCTTTTAAGTCAGTGCAGATGTCGGTGCAGAATCAAAAACGTTCCATTTATGTTGCCTACACGGGCGGTACCATAGGCATGCAAAAAACCGTTAACGGTTTCGTGCCGGTGGCGGGTTTTCTCACCCAGTGCGTGCAAGCCATGCCCGAGTTTTATCACGAGGAAATGCCCGAATTCGTCATCCACGAATATTGTCCGCTGATCGACTCGTCAAATATGTCTCCGGCCCATTGGCAAATGATTGCCGATGATATCCAGGCCAACTATGACAAGTACGACGGTTTCGTGATCCTGCACGGTACCGACACCATGGCCTACACCGCCTCGGCGCTGTCCTTTATGCTCCAGGGCCTCACCAAGCCGGTGATAGTCACAGGATCGCAAATTCCCCTGGCCCAGTTGCGCTCAGACGGTCAAACCAATCTGCTGAATGCCCTGTATATCGCCGCCAATTACCCGGTGGCCGAAGTGTGTTTGTTTTTCAACAACAAGCTGTTCCGCGGCAATCGCACCACCAAGGCTCACGCCGACGGCTTTGATGCCTTTGCCTCGCCCAATTTTCCTCTGTTGTTGGAAGCCGGGATCAAGATCAATCTCAAGGCCGGCAAAATCTGCACTGCCAGCGATGGCAATCTCAGGGTCGCCACCATAGAGCCCCATCCCATAGGAGTGGTGACACTTTACCCCGGGATCTCCACCGAGATTTTCATCAATATTTTGCAGCAACCGGTGAAAGCGCTGATCCTGCTGACCTTTGGTGTGGGCAATGCGCCCCAGGATGAAGGCCTGCTCAGGACCCTCAAGGAAGCCGATGAGCGCGGCATAGTGCTGGTCAATCTGACCCAGTGCTTCCAGGGCAAGGTGAATATGGGGGGCTATGCCACGGGCAACGCCCTGGCCAGGGCCGGAGTGATTGGCGGCGCCGACATGACCATAGAAGCCTGCCTGGCCAAGTTGCACTTCCTGCTGTCACAGCACCTTTCCAGCGAGCAAATCAAGGCCGCAATGAAGCAGAATATTGCCGGCGAGCTGACACCGGATTAGTAAAACAGATATAAAAAAGCCGGTCGTCGACCGGCTTTTTTATTCATGAAATTCAGATTTCGTCGTTGCCGAAGATGGCGATGGACTCACCACCGAAATCCCGCGCCATGCGCTTTTTCAATTCCAGCTTGGACAGATCGTTGAATACGCCATTGGCACCTATGGTCAGATGTTGATCCTGCTGCATCCGCCTTGCCTGGTACAACATCACCACCTGCAGGGTATTGTCGCGCTGCTCTTCACTGAGCACAGAGCCGTCTTCCCATTTGCCCAGCTCGACCGCCGAGCGCATCCGCTCGTACACCTCATGGGGCATTTCATCTATGATGCGATTGATATCCGTCATATGCTTTTCCGCTTATGTAACACAATTTGAACCCGAGTGATCAGGTAGCCGATAAACCCCAGACTGAAACACACGGCACCTGCCTGTACCCTTATGCCCTCGGCAGCTTCGCCGCCCCAGAACCAAATCACCACCCCGGCGATAAACAGGGTCATGGCCACAAAACTCTGGTTCATCAGTCTTTGGGTTTTCTGGATGTGGGCAATGCGCATTCTGGAATGCATATCGCCATCAACGCCGGTACTGCAATGGGCACACTGCTTGGCCTTGCTGGAAATACGTTTGCCACATACGGGACATTGGATCAGTGCCATGGCGCCTCCTTATCTGAGTTTGTCAACCACGGCCAACATGGCCAGCAGTGACGCTTCGCCCAGGTACACCGAGCGCTCGGGTGACCAGCCCACCAGGGGATCGGGCAGGTTGTCGTTATCTTTGAATGGCATTTCCAGGGTGTTTGACAGGCAATCAAATTCCTGAGCCACCCAGTTGGAGGCCACAGTCATGTTGGCCTTGCCAGGCTCGTCCTTGGTGTAACCAAACTGGCTCTGGAAATCGGCGCTGGCCAGGGTCAGAGCGGCAACGAAATCCTGTTGCAGACCGGCAAGACGCTCACCCCAGGCAGGTACGCCCTCACTGCCCGCCAGGAACACATAGGGCAAACCTTCATCGCCGTGGACATCGTAGAAGAGGTCCACACCGGTTTCTTTCATCTTGTTAACCACATGGTACACCTCTGGGCTGCGCTCCAGACTCGGGGTCTGCCACTCGCGGTTGAGGTTAACGCCTGCGGCATTGGTACGCAGGTGACCGCGCACCGAACCATCGGGATTCATGTTGGGCACTATGTAAAAGTTCGCCTTGTCGAGCAGGGACTTGGCGGTAGCACATTCGCGGTCCAGTAAGCGGTTGAGCAAACCTTCCACCAGCCATTCGGCCATGGTTTCACCCGGATGTTGACGGGCAGTGATCCAGATATTGCGTTTGGAGGGATCTTCATCACCGACTTTCACCAGAGTGATGTCGCGGCCGTCCAGGGTCAGCCCCAGGTGCTCCAGATCCACATCCGGGTGACGCTGAACCGCACTGAGCAGATCCCAGTGACGCTCATAGCTGTAGGGGGCGAAATAGGCAATCTGAATGGCGCTGCAATCCAGCTCAACGGCGATGGACAGGACCCCATTCTCGTAGCTGGTTGGCAAACGGAACCAATGCTGACGGTCGTAACTGGCTGCCGCCTGGTAGTTTTCCCAGCCCTTGGGATAGGAGGCAGTGCCGGCATTGATAATATTCAGCCGATATTGGTTACCCACCTCACCTTCAAAGCGGAAGTTGAACCATTGGTAGAATTCGCCGCCGGCATCGGGGCGAATAGCCAGTTGGATGTCGTCCTTGTTGTCTAGGTTGATGACCTGGATATTGCCACCATCAAAATTGGCACTGATGCGCATTGTCTGTTCCTGAATCGGGTTTGCGGTAACGGCGCTGCCCGGTGAAGGGAAAAGAGCCGCCTTTCTTGCGCCATAGGATAAACCAAAACGGCCCGGATTCTAAGCCCCCCGGCACTTTGGCACGGTTAAATGGGTCGGTTTGCGACTATCAGTAAGCACGGCGGCAAAAAAAGGGCCCCATCTGGGGCCCGTGGCATTACTTACCTTCTTTCATCAAGGATTTGATGTACTTGACCGGCGCACTGCCGTAGCTGAGGAACTGCTCGTGGAAGGCCTTGAGATCAAACTTGTCGCCCTGCTCTTGCTTGAGCTGTTCACGGAAATCATAGATCTCACGGTAACCGGCATAATAGCTGGTGAGCTGCACCTGGCTCAGGGTAGCGCGGCGCCATTTGCCTTCGGCCTCGGCCTGCTGCTGGAAGGCTTCTTCCGTCATCAGGCGAATGGCCTCATCCCTGTCCATACCCTTCACCTGGATGCTGTAGTCCAGAATGGTGTTGACTATCACCCTCAGGTTCCACTTGTAATACATCAACCACATTTCAGGCTCGAAATTACCGTAGCCCTGCTCCAGCATCATACGTTCGGTATAGACGGCCCACCCCTCCACCATGGCACCGTTGCCAAACAGGCTCTTGACCAGGCTCGGAGATTCGTTGGAATACACCAATTGGGTGTAGTGACCGGGAATGGCTTCGTGGATATTCAGTACCTGCAAAATCCAGTGATTGTATTCCCGCAGATAGCTTTCGGCCGACTCGTCACTCATACCATCAAGGGGCGTCACGTTGTAATAGGTATTGCCACCCTTGTCGTAGGGGCCGGGGGCGCTGACACTGGCACCGGCATAGCCGCGCATATACTCGGGCGTTTCCCGAACCACCAGAGGTTTGTTGGGGTCGAGGGTCAACAACCGGTGTTGATTGACAAATTCCACCAGGGTTGGGATCTGTGCCCTCACCTCGGCGACAAAGTCATCACGCTTCACATGGTTGGCCGACAACTTGTCTATCATCTGGCGGATGGCAATTTTCGGCTCTGAAGGCATGGGCTCACTGAAGTACTTGTCCCAGATTTGGGCAGTGAGCTTGGCCATTTCGGCCTGTACCCTGTCCTTGTCCGCGAGAGCCTTCTGATACAGCTCATTGGCGGTCATGCCGGACTGGATGTCATAGGCAAACTTCTGCTCATAGAGGGCTTCGCCAATACGGAAATCCTTGGCGCCGTCCTGTTTCAGACTGGCAATCAATTGCTCCAGCCAGCTGTTGTGCTCCTTAATGGCATCAACCGCCGCTTGATAGCGGGTTTGGAACAAGGCCTTATCGGCATCGCTGAGTCCGGAGGCGGCAACTTTGGCCACCAGCTCATCATTGAGTACCGAAAACGCCCCCTGGTTTTGCTGCAGTGCCAACTCGGTATGTTCCAGGGTTGGGTTGACTATGTTCGCCCGGGCAGCTGCATAGTAGGCGGGCACATTTTCCAGGCGGGACACCAGACTCTTCAATCGGCTATCCAGTGGCGCATACTCTTCGTTAATCAGCTGGGCGAAACCACCGGCGACATTGTAACCGGACGGATCCCACTGCCAGGATTTAAAGGTCTGTTGCTCCCAGGCCATGCTGGCAAGCAGGTTTTCGATCAGGCGGTAATCAATCAATTCACCGGCGCTGAGCTTGCCGGTATCAAACTGGCTGAGTGCTTTTTGCTGGGCGGTGACAAAGGCCAGGGTTTGGGCCATGGTCTGTTCATTGGGGATCTGCAGCAAACCGTCATAGTCGTGGACACCACTGTAAAGTGCCCAGGTGGGCGCCACTTGCCACAGGGCATCAATAAAGCGGTGACTGAATGCGGCAAAGTCCTGCACCTGGCTCACTGCCTGGGGCGCGCTCGCCTCCGGTGCAACCTTGTCCTGAGGGTTGCAGCCGCTCAGGGAGCCCACGCCGGCCAGAGCCAGCGCCATGACGAGAAATGATTTTTTCATGCTTGTCCTTGTTGTCGTTTTGGCATCAAAGGCGACAGTAAAACACGGCAGCAACAAAAACTTAAGACGAAAAAGACCGGATTCATCTTTTGTTACCAAAATAACAAAAGCGGCGTTACGCGTGGGCGGGAAAGATAAACAGCTGAAAAACAAAACGGGGATCAGCTAAGCTGATCCCCGTCTCTAAATGTGGCGGTGAGGGAGGGAGTCGAACCCTCGATACGTTTCCGTATACACACTTTCCAGGCGTGCTCCTTCGGCCACTCGGACACCTCACCATATTGTCATCGACCGGGCGCATATCTCGCTTTCCCCTGTCGACGGAGCGGTACTTTACGCAAAAGCCCAGGCAGGGTCAAGCAAAAAAGTACAAGGATTATGTGTTTGCACACTTGCTAAGCAAACCGCTGATTTAAGCGCCAATATTGCCTTTGCCCAGCTTGAATTTAGCCACTTCCCTGGACATCAGCTCCACTTCCTCCAGCAGCTTGTCATTCAGGCTGCCCAGTGATTCGGCAACCGCTTGCGTATTTTGATAGATCTCACTTATCCGCAGCGCATTGCGGTTCACTTCTTCAGCCACCGCGGATTGTTCATGGGTGGCCGTTGCTATCTGCTCGTTCATGGAATCTATGACGCCCACATGTTTGGCGATACGCTCCAGCTCCTTGCCGGCCTTTTCGGCCTCGGCAACGCTGGAACCCGCCTGTTGCTGACCGCGTTGCATGGCATCAACCGCCACCACGGCACCGCTCTTTAGCCGCTCTGTCATGGTACGTATATCCGTGGTGGATGCCTGGGCCCGCTGTGCCAGGGTACGCACCTCATCGGCCACCACGGCAAAACCCCGGCCCATCTCCCCTGCCCGCGCCGCCTCTATGGCCGCATTCAGTGCCAACAAATTGGTTTGCTCGGCGATGCTGCTGATAACCTCAAGCACACTGACTATGCCCTGAATGTCAACATCAAGCCTGTGGATGGCATCGGCGGCGAGATCTATGTCATGGGCCAGAGCCGAGATGGAACGGCCGGTTTCCTGTACCTCCTGGCTCCCCTTGTTGGCCTCTTCGCTGGCCTTGTTGGAGGCAGTGCTGGCCTCCACCGCGCTGGAGGCTATTTCATTGACCGTGGCCGTCATCTGGGTCATAGCCGAGGCCACCTGCTGAGCTTCGTCGTGGCCCTGAGCCACATCGGTGCGCATTTGCTGCGAGAAGGCCTCCATTTGCTGCACCGCCTCTGCCACCTGGGCACTGTTGCTGTTGACCCTGATAATGATCCGCTCGAAGTCTTCCATCATAGCGTTATAGGCCTTGGCCAATTGACCAAACTCATCCTCACTGCGGTGCCCTATGCGTGTGGTCAGATCGTGCCTGTCCCTCGCATGGCGGATCTGACCGACAATGCCATCCACCGTCTTATGCAGGTAATGCATCACGGTCAGGCTCAGCACCACCACCAGGGCCAGGACCAGCACCAGTGAGGTGCCAACCCACATCAGCACCTGATTGGCCGCGGCCATACGAATGGTCATCATGTCGCCAAGTTCCTTGGCAAGCATTTTTTCGGTTGCATACAGGCTGTTAATTCTGTCGGTGGACATGGAAAACCACTCTTCCGCCGACTGGCCGCGGATTTTTGCGCTGTCCTGCGACAGTGCCAGTTCCCGGGCGGCCTCAACCTGACTGAACTCGGATCCGCTTTGCAGCCGGCGCCAGCTTTCCTGCCAGGCATCTGGAGCCAGGGCATTGAAACGTTCCGCATAGGTGCGCTGTTCGGATACCAGATTGATAAAGCGATTGAACATTCCCGGCTTAAAGCCCTCGGTGCCGAAGGTGGAGCTCAGCACCGCCCGTTCAATCCCGGCGCGTTCCTTCATCTGCAGATAGGCGCTGAATGAGGCCAGGGCCACGGCCAGCGATTGATCCCGTCCCTGCTTAACACTTTCATCCACTATGCCCAGCAGCAAGGCATTGACCTCGGTGTAATAGGCCACCGCCTGAGGAACCGCCACAGTCAGATCATCCACTTGATTGCGCATGGCAGCCAGACGGACCAATTGCTGTGTTGCACTGTTGATGTCTGCCGCCACACCGGCAGGGAAATCATTGCCTGCGATAAAGCGTTGAAACTCATTGCGCCTGTCATCGGTTAAACGACGCTGTCCGGGAAGTTGATTTGCAAAGGCTTTGCCCGATGAACCGAGAAAACCGGCACTCATGCCACGCTCTTTTTGCAGCTCGTGTACCAGGGCACTGTTGCTCACCGCAAGTTCGGTTAACTGCTGCACCTGTGCCAGAGACTGTTTGTCATCCCAGGCATCCCTGAGCATTAGACTGCCGTAGATCAAGTACCCAAGCAGTGAGGGCATGACCACCATTAAAAGTTTTTGTTTGAGGCTGAGATTGCCTATCCATTGCCAGTTCATAAAGATCCCTTTATTGATGCGGTTGTGGACGAGTCTACCTCAGCAAGTCTAGACGCCACATACGCCTTTGGTAGGGTAACTGGCCAAAAAAAAGCCCACCTTCAGGTGGGCTTTTCGGTATCTGAGGCTCAGGCATTACCTTTGAGCTGCATGTTCAGTCCCTTGGCAAAATCCAGCATACGATCCAGCGGGATCAAGGCCTTATGACGAAGGTTTTCATCCACATGGATCTCGTGGTTTTCCATATCGCTGCCGCTCAGTGCCGCCTCAATTGCCTTGAGGCCGTTCATGGCCATCCAGGGACAATGGGCGCAGCTGCGACAGGTGGCACCGTTACCGCCGGTGGGCGCTTCAATCAGCGTCTTGCCCGGGGCCGCCTGCTGCATCTTGTAGAAGATGCCCCTGTCGGTGGCGACTATGAAGGTGTCATTGTCCATGGTCTGGGCGGCACGGATCAGCTGACTGGTGGAGCCCACGGCGTCGGCCATCTCGACCACACTCGCAGGCGACTCTGGATGAACCAACACGGCCGCATCGGGATACTGGGCCTTGAGTTCCCGCAAAGCCTTGGCCTTGAACTCATCATGGACGATACACTCACCCTGCCACAGCAACATGTCGGCGCCGGTTTGCTTGGCAATATAGCTGCCAAGGTGTCTGTCCGGTCCCCAGATGATCTGCTTGCCTTCGCTGTCCAGGTGCTCAACGATTTCCAGCGCTATGCTGGAGGTTACCACCCAGTCGGCGCGGGCCTTAACGGCCGCCGAGGTGTTGGCATACACCACCACGGTATGATCCGGATGAGCATCGCAGAAGGCGCTGAAGGCGTCTTCGGGGCAACCGAGATCCAAAGAACAGGTGGCTTCCAGGGTGGGCATCAGCACGGTTTTTTCGGGGCTGAGGATCTTGGCGGTTTCGCCCATAAATTTCACCCCGGCCACAATCAAGGTCTTGGCAGCATGATCGCGGCCAAAACGCGCCATCTCCAGCGAATCTGACACGCAGCCACCGGTTTCCTCGGCCAGGGCCTGGATCTCGGGATCGGTATAGTAGTGCGCTACCAATACCGCATCGCGCTCCTTAAGCAAGGTCTTGATCCTGGCCTTGTAGTCGGCCTTCTCGGCATCGCTCAAGGGGACAGGCTTGGGAGGAAATGGATACTGAATGCTTTCGATAATTGGGGCAAGCTGACTCATGTTGGTTCCACCGTCTGACAACTGGGGCGAATTATACGAAATTGAGCTGCAAAGATTAACCCATTTTATGGCGGTGGGCCCAAAAAGCCTGCGGCACGGCGGCCGCAGCGCTTGCCAATTGAACACATGAGCCAATAAAAAAGGACGCCGCAGCGTCCTTTTTTGATGCCCGACCATCAATGCATGGCCAGCAGCATCTCCTGTGGGTTTTCCAGGTACTGTTTCCACAGGTTACAGAAGCGGGCAATGGTGCCGCCGTCGATAACCCTGTGATCCCCGGACCAGCTGACCTGCATGATCTTGCGGGCCTGCACGCTGCCATCGGCAGCAAAGCGTGGCAGGGTTTGCACCTTGCCAAGGGCCACAATGGCCACTTCCGGCTTGTTGATGATGGGGGTTGCCACAGTGCCACCCAGAGCGCCAATGTTGGAGATGGAGATGGTTCCGCCCTTGATATCCGCCGGCGCCACGCGACCGCTGCGGGCGCTGTCCGTCAGACGGGTGATTTCCGCTGCCACTTCCAGGATGGACTTGTTCTGTACATCCTTGACGTTAGGCACCAACAGACCCACCTTGGAGTCTACCGCCATGCCGATGTTGTGGCTGCTCTTATAAGTCAGCTCGGTACAATCTGCATTCACCTGGCTGTTCAGCACAGGGAATTGCTTGAGCGCCAGTGACATGGACTTCATAAAGAAGGGCATCATGGTCAGCTTGAGCTCATCAGAGCTGTACTTGGTCTTCATGGCTTCACGCAGGGCGATAAGATCGGTCAGATCTATCTCTTCGCAGTAGGTGAAGTGCGGGATGCTGGACACAGAGTCCATCATCTGGCGCGCCATGGCGGCCTGAACACCGCGGATAGCGACAACTGTATCGGCTGCGGCTGGTGCAACAGCGGCAGCTGCGGCTACAGGAGCAGTCGCTGTTTGCGGCTGGGCTGAAGCCTGCACAGCAGGCTGTCCAGAGACAAAGCGCTGCACATCTTCCTTGTACACCCGGCCGTGTTTGCCGCTGCCGGGCACCTTGGACAGATCCACATCCAGGCTGCGGGCAAGACGGCGCACCGCGGGGCTCGCCAGGGCTTTACCTTGGGCAACGGGCGTTACCGCTGCGTTGCAGGCGGCAGCCTGAGATGCGACTTGTGTACCGGCATGCGAAGCAACAACAGCGCCGGCGGCACCTTCCACTTCGATGGCGTACAGGGGCGCATGCACCTTGGCCAGTTGGCCCTTGCGATAATGCAGTTTGACTATCTTGCCGGGTTTGATGGCAGGGATTTGCACCAGGGCCTTGTCGGTCATCACGTCGGCGATGGGTTGGTCTTCCACCACCATATCGCCTTCGGCAACCAGCCACTCCACCAGTTCACACTCAACAATGCCTTCACCTATGTCCGGCAGCAGGAATTCTTCCACCGCGGCGCCGCTAGCCGCAACCGCAGGAGCGGCAGTAGGAGTTTGCACGGCTGCGGCTGGAGCTGAGGCTTCGGCTTCACCGCCGATATCCACGGCGTACAGCGGCGCATGCACCTTGGCAATATCGCCCTTGGCGTAATAGAGCTTGCTGATCACACCGGCAAAGGGGGCCGGGATCTGCACCAGGGCCTTGTCGGTCATCACGTCACAAACCGGCTGGTCTTCGGCCACAGTGTCACCTTCGGCAACCAGCCACTCCACCAGTTCGCACTCAACCACACCCTCACCGATATCCGGCAATATAAAATCTTTAATCATACCGGACTCCTAGAATGCGACGCAGGCCTTGATGGCTTCAAAGGTCTTGAGCGCATCGGGCATATATTCTTTTTCGTGGATCAGCGGATACGGGGTATCCAGACCACACACACGGGCAATGGGTGATTCCAGGTACAGGAAGCATTCTTCCTGTATGGTGGCGGCGATTTCGCCGGCAAAACCACCGGTCAGCGGCGCTTCGTGGTTAATCAGCAAACGGCCGGTTTTCTTCACCGACTCGGCAACCGTGTCCACATCCCAGGGTGACAGGGTGCGCAGGTCGATAACCTCGCAGGAAATGCCTTCGGCAGCGGCCATTTCGGCGGCCTTCTCCAGGATTTCCATCTGGGCGCCCCAGCCAAGCAGGGTGATGTCTTTGCCCTGCTGGAGTACTTCGGCCTTGCCCAGTTCGATTTCGTAATCCCCTTCCGGCACTTCGCCAACGGAAGCGCGGTAGAGACGCTTGGGTTCAAAGAACACCACAGGGTTGGGGTCACGGATGGACGCCAGCAGCAAGCCCTTGGCCTGATAGGCGTTACGGGGCACTACAACCTTGAGACCCGGGGTACCGGTGAAGTAGGCTTCAGGTGATTGCGAGTGGTAATGACCACCGGCAATACCGCCACCGTAAGGGGTACGGAAGGTCAAACCGCCGACGTTGAATTCGTTACCTGAGCGGTAACGGAACTTGGCGCTCTCGTTCACTATCTGGTCGAACGCCGGGAAGATGTAGTCTGCGAACTGGATCTCGGCTACCACAGTCATGCCATTGGAGGCCAGACCGTTGGCAAAACCGGCGATACCCTGCTCGGTCAGCGGCGTGTTGAAGCAACGCGCGCGGCCGAAGGTATCCTGCAGACCGGATGTGGCACGGAATACACCACCGAAGTGGCCCACGTCCTCACCGAACACCGTCATGGTGGAGTCTTTTTCCATCGCAATGCGCAGGGCACTGTTGATGGCATGCAACATATTCATTTCAGCCACGGCTTACAGCCTCCCTGAGGTTTTTGGATAGGATTGAGGGTACTTTTTGACATGCTCTTTCAGCGCATCCAGCTGCTTTTGCAGCAGCGGTGTCGGCTTGTCGTACACATCCTCAATGATTTCCTCAAGCAGTGGCGCAGGCACCTTTTCGGCAACCTTCACCGCCGCCAGCACCTCTTCACGGTACTTCTCGTACAGGGCAACATCTTCGGCTTCGGTCATCCAGCCCTTGTTGATCAGCCACAGCTTGAAGCGCTTGACCGGATCGTGTTCACGCCACTTGGCTTCTTCTTCCTTGGAACGGTATCCGGATGGATCGTCGGAGGAAGAGTGAGCGCCCAGACGGTAGGTCATGGCTTCAATCAACACAGGGGCATTGTTTTCCACCGCGTAGGCCCGGGCCTGTTGGGTGGCAGCCAGCACCGCCAGCATATCGTTGCCGTCAACACGTATGGTGTGCATGCCATAACCCACACCGCGGCTGGCAATACCGTTACCGGCAAATTGCTCTTCGGTTGGGGTGGAAATGGCGTAGCCGTTGTTGCGGCAGAAGAAGATCACCGGCGATTTCAACACGGCGGCCATGTTGAGACCGGCATGGAAGTCCCCTTCCGAGGCGGCGCCTTCACCGAAGTAGCATACGGCGACATTGCGCTGGCCCTTCAGTTTCAGGCTGTAGCCCACACCCGTGGCCTGGGGAATTTGCGTGCCCAGGGGGGAAGAAATGGTTTGATAGTTCAGCGCGGCGCAGCCGTAGTGGATGGGCATCTGCCGACCCTTGCCGAGATCTTTCTCGTTGCTGAACATCTGGTTCATGAACTGTTCTGTGCTGAAACCGCGATAGCGCAGCGCAGCATGCTCACGGTATTGGGCCAGGATGATGTCGTTATCATCCAGTGCGGCGACGCTGCCAACGATGGCGGCTTCTTCACCGGTACAGGTCATGTAGAAACTGATCCGTCCCTGACGCTGGGCACCGAGCATGCGCTCGTCCAGAACCCGGGTAAAGACACAGGCATCGTGGATACGATTGGCCAGAGCCTCATCGATTTGAGGCAGCACGGCCTGTTCAAAGGTGGTACCGTCGGCTTGGAGAATTTTCAACACAGGGATAGCAAGCGACTCCCTGTCCAGAAAGGCGACGCGATGCACCGTTTCGCTATTCGTTGTTGCGTTGCTCATAATTTGCTCTTGTTATTGGTGGCCGGCGCAGCACGCCCTGCCAGTTGCTAAAACGCGGACTGAACATTACGTTAACGTAAACTACCTATCAACCATTGGCACCCGTCCGGCGCCAACTTAGGACCGGATCGGATGTATAAATTGGTTTACAAGCTTAGCGTACGTCCGGCGCCTGTGCCGCTGTCAGCATGATCACAGTGCGCTGCCCCACGGGGACCTTGGCGTTGGGAAACACCACGGCCTCGCTGTCGAGCTCCACCCTGATGTCCTTGCCCCCTTCCCTTGCAAGCACAAAGCCCTTGGGGAAAGAGGTAAAGTTCTCGACATCGGAGGCAAAGGTAAATTCAAAGTCTTCGGCCTGCTTATTGATCACCCGGCACACCTGATACAGGTTGACCTTGTCAGGGCCATAGCTTTCCAGCTCCAGGTCCCGGCCGCAAATCAGTCGGCTCAGCATCTCGCGGGTGGCAATAAAGCGGGTCATGTCGTTCTGGCCCATGGGATAGACCTTGCCCAGCTCTATGGTGAAGGCATCGGCGCCATAATTCTCGGAAGAGAAATAGCTGAAGGTGGTGGTCGGCTCATGATGGAACAGAACTGTATCCACCCCGGCGGCCTTGAGGAACATGATCTGTTCGGCGCTGTACGCGCGGCCCGGACGGTAGGGATAGATGGCAAATTTTTCGTGCTTGGAACCCCGGATAGCGGTATGCAGATCGTAATGAATGCGCTGCGCCCCTTCACGGGCACGGAAGAAACGATCCACATAGGTTTCCAGCTTACGGGCGCGGATCCGCTCCGGATTCACCAGCCCGGGGCCGCGGGAATGCTCGCCGCTGAACAGGCGGTTCATGTTCTCATCCACTATGCGGGTGCCGTTGTTGATGGCGGCCGGATTGCCGATGAGAAACAGGGTGCGCTCACCTACCCGGATTTTGTCTTCCAGCAGATCGCGGATAAGACCGTTGCACAGTTCTATGGGGGCGGTTTCGTTGCCGTGAACGCCGCAGGACAGCACCACATCTTTGTTGGCGACTTGCTGCAATGGCTGAAACAGGATCACGCCCGTGTCCCAGACATCGACCCGGGTATGTTCGCCTATGTCGAAGCCAAAGGGTTCGGGAAAGCTTTGGGGATTGGCCAGGGTCAGGGCCAGGAAATCTTTGGTTTTAAGCAAAGTGTCGAGCACAGCGAATTCTCCTTGTTCATCCGTAACGGCGGTGGGCACAAACGGGACTAATACTAACATAAGTGGCTGAGGTGTCAGCTATCCCTTTCGCTGCCTTACCGGTTGAGGACAAGGTCTTACTTCTGCCCTACTGCTGTACGCATGTTTCTACGCTTGCTTTTCCTTTTGCATTGCTCTTGCATTTGTCTTGGCATTTGCTCACAATATTTAGCCATCCAGACATCCATTATTTTGCGAGAGATTCATGTCAGCACAAGATACCTCCCTGGCCACCTTCGGCGCCGGCTGCTTTTGGGGCGTGGAATATTTCTTCCGCCAGGTCCCCGGCGTGCTTAATGCCACCTGCGGTTACATGGGCGGCAACAACCAGGCCACCACCTATGAAGAGGTTAAAAAAGGCAAAACCGGCCATGCGGAAGTGGTGCAGGTGGAATTCGATCCCACTCGGGTCAGTTATGAAGAGCTGCTGCAGGTGTTCTGGAAAAACCACAATCCCACCAGTCTCAATCAACAGGGTGGCGACATAGGCACCCAATACCGCAGCACCATTTTCTTTCACGACAAGCAGCAAAAGGCCGAAGCCGAAGAATCCAAACTGGCGCTGGCCCGCTCCGGCAAATGGGGCATTCGCCACATAGTGACCGAGATAGTGCCGCTGCAGCAGTTCCACCGTGCCGAGGAATACCATCAGGACTATATCCAGAAGAACAATCTGCCGAGCTGCCACCTGGAATACTGATTGGCTTTTCGATCATAAGTACAAAAAGCCGAAAGCAAGGTAAAAGAAAACGCGCCCAAGGGCGCGTTTTTTTATGTCTTAATGGTTCAGCCCTTGAGGGCGGCGCCAATCAAGGCCTGGGCCTCGGCTATCAGCTCTGCCAGATGGACTTCGCTGACAAAACTCTCGGCATAGAGCTTAAACAATGGCTCCGTGCCAGAGGGGCGCGCCGCAATCCAGCCATTGGCCGTGACAATCTTGATGCCGCCGATGGCGGCACCGTTGCCCGGTGCATGGGTCAGCACCTCGAGTATGGCATCGCCGCCCAGGGTGCTGGCATTGAGGCTGTCGCCATTGAGTCCGGCAAACTTGGCCTTCATCTTGGCATTGAGCGGACTGTCGATACGGCGATAGAAGCTGCGACCATGTTTTGCCGCCAGCGCCTCATAACGCTCGGCGGGCGTCTGGCCGGTGACAGCCAAAATTTCCGCCGCCAGCAGCGCCAGAATAAAGCCGTCCTTGTCGGTACACCAGGTACCGCCATCACGGCGCAGGAAGGCGGCGCCGGCGCTTTCTTCACCGCCAAAGGCCACGGTGCCGTTCGCCAGCCCATCCACAAACCACTTGAAGCCCACCGGCACTTCCATTAAAGGCCGGCCATGGGCGGCGCAGACCTTGTCGATGAGGGCGCTGGACACCAAAGTCTTGCCGATGGCGAGGTTTTCGGCCCAGCCGGGTCTGTGACCCAGAAGGTAATCTATGGCCACCGCCAGGAAGTGATTGGGATCCATCAGGCCACTGCCGGGGCAGACTATGCCGTGACGGTCGTAGTCCGGGTCGTTGCCGACACAGATATCAAACTTGTCCTTGTGGGCCAGCAGACCCGCCATGGCATGGGGCGAGGAGCAGTCCATGCGGATCTTGCCGTCCTTGTCCAGGGTCATAAAGCCGAAGGTCGGGTCGACCCTGTTGTTGACGACCGTAATGTCCAAACCATAGCGCTTGGCTATTCTGTCCCAGTAATAGATGCCAGAGCCGCCCAGGGGGTCAACGCCGATGCGTACTTTGGCCCTGGCTATGGCCTCCATGTCTATGACCTGGGCCAGATCGTCTACGTAAGGGCCGATAAGATCCTTGTGTTTGAGCAGCGGCATGGCGCGGGCCACGCTGTAATTAACCCGTCTGACGCCATCGAGATTGTGTGCCAGGTAGTGGTTGGCACGGGTCTCAATCCAGGAGGTGATCTCCCCTTCGGCGGGGCCACCGTGCGGCGGATTGTACTTGATGCCTCCGTCCTGGGGCGGATTGTGGGACGGGGTGATGATCAAGCCATCAGACAATTCGTTGCTGTTGGCGTTGCGGTTAGCGCAAAGAATGGCGTGTGACACCACGGGCGTAGGGGTAAAGCTGTCATTTTCCTGGGCAATGACACACACCTGGTTGGCCACAAGCACCTCGATGGCACTGACATAAGCGGCCTGTGACAGTGCGTGGGTATCCATGCCGAGATAAAGGGGACCTTGAATACCCGCCTGCTTGCGGTAGTCCACCACGGCCTGGGTGATGGCCAGGATATGTCGCTCGTTAAAGCTGTTCAAAAAAGCACAGCCCCTGTGGCCCGAGGTGCCAAAACTCACCCGCTCCGCCGGATTGCCGGCATCCGGCACCAGGCGGAAATAGTGGCTCATGAGTTTGGGGATATTGACCAGATCCTGTTGCTGTGCCAGGGTACCGGCGCGCTCGTGTATTGCCAAAACCATTACTCCTTGTGTTGCGCTTGCGGACTTAACCCAGCGCCCGCTCGCCGATACTGGCAGCACGCACGGGATCGCAGCCAAAGCACTCCAGCACTTCCTGCAATATCATGCGCTTCTTACCTGTGTTGTTATTGGTGGTCACCCAAAAACCACTGCTGCCGATTTCCTTGGGATTGGCCGACTGGCTGGCCTGTAACAGCGCATCCCTGGAGGTTGCAAAATAAAGCCGGTCGCGGCCCTGGATTTGCAGTACCTTGGAAAAACCCGCCGGGTTCGCCCTATGCAGGCTCTCAAGCACAAACAGGAAGCGGCCAACCGCGCCCTTTTGTTGCTCCAGCAGGGATTCAGACAGCAGATGCTCGAAATCATAGTCGGCATTTATGTCAGTTTGAGGGGCAAGGGTCGCCTCCATGCCAGGCTGGCTGATGGGCTTGGGTTCGGTGTTGACCACTTCTGTCACCGACAGACCCAGCAGGCGCCGTAAAATGTCTGAAGCACTCTCGCCTATCCTTTCCGTTTTTGCTGCGATAAAACGATAAAGCTCTTCATCCACTTCAATGTATTTCATAACCCTCGAGTTCCTTAATCTTATGGTTCGTCACTGACGGCCACAGCCAACACTGTGACCGGCAAAGGGAGTAAGGCCACCAGTGTAGACAGTTATGAATCTTTGATAAAGCACTCTTAATTCAAAACTTGTGGCCTTTTGACGGCGCTGCGGCCATGACAGTTTAAAAAGACAGCGAACGGCCCAAAGCGTGGGACAACTTGATCCCTTTGGGTCACCCATGCACAATTGCGCACCATTGAAAAGGCGGCAGCAGCGGAACACACACACATGCACATCAACAGAGCCATCAGCGGCCAGGGGCCGGCAATAGTGCTTATTCATGGTCTCTTTGGCGATCTGGATAACCTCAAGTCGCTGGGACAAAGTTTGCAAAGCGATTACAGGGTCATACGGGTGGATGTGCCCAACCACGGCAACAGCCCCCATTGGGACACCATGGACTACCCAGCCCTGGCCGATGCCATGGTAGCCATGCTGGATGAAGAAGGCATAGACAAGGCGCTGTTTATCGGTCACTCCATGGGCGGCAAAATCGCCATGGCCACGGCCCTGTACCACCCCGAGCGCGTCAGTGGCGTAGTGGCGGCCGATATCTCGCCGGTTGCTTATCCCCACAGACATCAGCTGGTGTTCCAGGCGCTGACCAGTTTGCCGCTGGACGGCAGCTATGACCGCCGCCAGGCCCTGGTGCACATGAAAGATGCAGGTGTTGACGAGGCCACGGCGCAATTTTTGCTGAAAAGTTTTCGCCGCACCGACACAGGCTTTGGCTGGAAGATGAATATTGATGGCCTCAAGCGCAATTACGATGCCCTGATTGGCTGGCCGTTCCACACGCTCAGCTATTCCGGCCCCACCCTGTTTGTCCGCGGCGGCGATTCCGACTATGTCAAGGCCGAGCACAAGGACGCCATTATGGCGCAGTTTCCGGCGGTGCAGCTGAAATCCATCGCCGCCACCGGCCACTGGCTGCATGCCCAGAAACCCGAGCTGTTCAATCGTCTGGTGAAAGGATTTGTTGACAGCCTGGCGCTGCCACTCTGAGTTGTACTGAAACTTGTGCTCTGGCAGGCGGTAGCGGGCACTTTATCTATGTGATATATTCCCGCCTCTTCCAATCCCGGCGGCGCCTGCGGCCGGAATGATTAGCAGCGGGAATCAGGAGAAGCAGTCGATGTTGTCCCAGTACATGGAACAGATAGAGACCATAGGGCTCAATCTGTTTTTTGCCAGTATCTTCTTTTTTATCGGTATGGCTATCCACGACGTACTGAAGCAGGGCAATGTTCCCAAGTTCGGCCGCTTTATCGTGTGGCTGGTACTTTTTCTCGGCTGCGCCGGTTTTATTGCAAAAGGAATTATCCAGGTGGCCTGGGAAGGTGCAGGCATCGGCTAATTGACTATCATGGCAAAAGAAGCAACAGACAGAATAACAATAGACCTTTTTGCCTCCGAAAAACGCCGCGGTCGTCCCCGCAGCAGTCCCCTTTCTCGGGAGCAACAGCTCAAGGTCAACAAGCGTAACCAGATCCAAAGGGATCGTGCCAAGGGGTTAAAGCGAATAGAGTTAAAAGTGTCACAAGATTTATATGACGCCTTGAACGAAAAAGCTTTGGCCAGTAACATCAGCCGCAGCCAGCTAATCGAATGCATATTGCAGGAACAATTTGGCGGTTGAATCCGGCTTTAAACGATTGATTGCAATCGCGAACTACATATTAAAGGAAAGACAATGGCTACTGTAGGTCTTTTTTTCGGGAGTGACACAGGTAACACCGAAGCTGTCGCCAAGATGATCCAGAAGAAACTGGGCAAAAACATGGTGGATGTCAAAGACATCGCCAAGAGCACCAAGGAGCAGATCGCCGAGTACGACCTGCTGCTGTTCGGGATCCCGACCTGGTATTATGGTGAAGCCCAGTGTGATTGGGACGACTTCTTCCCCGAGCTGGAACAAATTGACTTTACCGACAAGCTGGTGGCCATTTTCGGTTGCGGCGATCAGGAAGACTATGCCGAGTATTTCCTTGATGCCATGGGCATGGTACGCGACATAGTGGAAGCCCGCGGCGGTATCATCATCGGCCATTGGCCCACCGCCGGCTACAACTTTGAAGCCTCCAAGGGCCTGGTGGATGACGACCATTTCGTGGGTCTGGGCATTGACGAAGACCGTCAACCCGAGCTGACCGAAGAGCGCGTCGACGCCTGGGTGAAGCAGATTTACGAAGAGATGTGTCTGGCCGAACTGGAAGATTAATTCCCCGGACATCAATATTGAAGCGGCCATAGGTGCCGCTTTTTTATTCGCGTTTTTAAGCGCCTTTTTATACGCCTTATTTCTACGTCAAGAGAACAGCAAATAGATGCAACACAGCCACTGGGATATCTTTTGTGCCGTCGTCGACAACTATGGCGACATAGGGGTCACCTGGCGCCTTGCCCGGCAACTGGCCAGCGAACACGGCATTGAGGTGAATCTCTGGGTTGACGACCTCAGAAGCTTTGGCCATATCCTGCCGGCACTGGATCCCAAGCTCCCTTGCCAAATGGTAGAAGGCATCAGGGTACTGCAATGGAATACCCCACTCGACCTGCCCTATGTTGCCGGTGAGGTGCTGATCGAAGCCTTTGCCTGCGAGTTGCCCGATGAGGTGAAACAGGCGGTCAGAGATGCGGCCACCCCGCCCTGCTGGCTCAATCTGGAATACCTAAGCGCCGAAGACTGGGTCGAGGGTTGCCATGGCCTGCCCTCCTTCCAACCCGGTGGCATCAACAAGTACTTTTATATGCCGGGCTTCAGCGCCGCCACAGGTGGTCTTATCTGCGAAACCGGTCTGTTTGAGGCTAGGGCAGCCTGGCAGACAGACAGCAGCAATAAGATGGCGCTGTTCCAAAAGCTGGGCCTTGGCGGCATACAGGCCGAAGATAAGGTCATCAGCGTCTTCAGCTATGAAACCGAGGCCCTGCCGGCCCTGTGCGAACTCTGGTCCGAAGGCCAGCAGCGGGTCCATGCCCTTATCCCCAAGGGCCGCAGCTTCAACAGTCTTAAAGCCTTGCTGCCCTGTCCGGTGGAGGCCCTGACACCGGGGCAGCGGATTGAGCTCGGCATGCTGACCCTGCATGTGCTGCCGATGACGGATCAACAGGGCTACGATCGCCTGCTGTGGAGCTGTGATTTCAACATAGTCCGCGGCGAAGACTCCTTCCTGCGAGCCCAGTGGGCGGCCAGACCCTTCATCTGGCACATTTATCAACAGGAAGAAGATTACCACCTGGTAAAATTAGAAGCTTTTATGCAACTTTACTGCGATAATCTGGCTTCTGAAATTGCAGAGTGCTGGCGGAACCTCAACCTTTCGTTCAACCAGCAACAGGCGACGGCAGTGCAACAGCACTGGCAATATATGGATTCGCACGCTGTGCCCTTGCTGGCCCATGCCAGACAATGGCCAATCGATGCACTTAAGACGACAGATCTGGCCACAAGGCTAGTGCAATTCGTCAAAAATTCGTTAAGATAGCGCCTTTAGTAAAACGTCCAAGATATAGGAAATTTAGTAATGAAAACTGCTCATGAAATCCGTCCCGGTAACGTGATCATGTTTAATGACGCCCCATGGGTCGTTCAGAAAACTGAAACCACTCGTTCAGGTCGTAACGCTGCCATCGTGAAAATGAAGCTGAAGCACGTGCTGATCGATTCTTCTACCGAGACCACCTTCAAGGGTGAAGACAAGATGGACGTTATCGTTCTGGAGCGTCTGGATTGTACCTACTCCTACTTTAACGATCCTATGTACGTATTCATGGACGCCGAGTACAACCAGTACGACGTTGAAGCCGAAAACGTGGGCGATGCCGCCAAGTTCATCGTTGACGGTATGGAAGACACCTGCCAGGTTACCTTCTACGAAGGTAAGGCCATCAGTGTTGAACTGCCAACCACTATCGTACGTGAAGTGGGTTACACCGAGCCTTCTGCCCGTGGTGACACTTCAGGCAAGGTGATGAAGCCTGCCAAACTGGTAGGTACCGACATCGAGCTGATGGTTGCCGACTTCGTTAAAGAAGGCGACAAGATCGAAATCGATACCCGTACCGGTGAATTCAAGAAGCGCGTGTAATTCCCGCAGCTGAATCCCGAATTGATAAAAAGGCCAGCAAATTGCTGGCCTTTTTAATTTCCGTTCCACCCAAAGGTGTCAGGCAACTTCGACCCGGTTACGGCCGGCGGTCTTGGCCCGATACAGGGCGTTATCGGCCCGCTCCACCAATTCAGCAAGATCTTCCGGTCCCTGCCACTGGGCCAGACCGATACTGGTGGTAAAGCGCACCTCTTCGCCGTCATCGGTTGTCACCAACAGGGCTTCGCAGGACTCGCGGATCCGCTCAGCCACCTCAAGCGCATGCTTGGCGTCGGTTTCCGGCAAAATCACCAGGAATTCTTCACCGCCATAGCGGCCCACCAAATCCACGTTGCGCACCGCCTTTTGGGCCGCCACGGCAAAACTTTGCAATACCTTGTCACCCACCAGGTGACCATACTGATCGTTGACCCGTTTGAATCTGTCCAGATCGAGCAGCAGCACAGTTACGCTGCGTAAATATCTGTCCGCCCTGAGCACCTCGGTCTGCAGGCGCTCAAACAGGGCGCGGCGGTTAAACAGGCCGGTCAGCGGATCCCGGGTTGCCTGACGATACAGGCTCACCAGCATGAACAATTGCGACATCTGGGCCCACAGGGTCAGCGCTACCAGCAGGATCAGGGTCATCATCAGCTCCTGGGGGATCTGATAACCACTCATCTGCGAAGCCAACAGCACACTGAAAAACACCGGCAGCGCCAGCACCATGCCCTCAATCAGGGTCAGCGGAAACACCGCCAGTTGAACTGCAGTGATCAGCGGATAATATTGATAGATCTGTTGGCTCTGCTCGAGCAACTGGGCACTGTAGACATAAAACGCCGATGGAATAAGCACCAGCAAGGCCAATCTGAGGCGCGCCAGCAGCAGACTGGAACTGCGCCCCTGCCAGAACACCAGCCCCATAAAGCCCGCGGCCATAAAGCTCCTGGCCGGTACCATGGCCTGAAACTGCACCAGCGGCATACTGATATAGTCCAAAATCATCCAACCCAATGCCACCAACATGTAAATGGCGGCCAGGGCCTGTACCCTATGGTGTATTTGGCTGGCCCTGGATCCATCGAAATCCTTGGTATGATCCCGATTGGAAAACAGGTCACCGAGCTGTAATAAGCGTTGCCATCTCATTATCAGTGGCATGGGCTCTATTTGAGCCGAAACCTGGGATTTGGTCATGTTTGTCCTTCATTTTCAACGGCTGACCCTGGGGCTAGCGGTTTGTCTTAGTTATCTGAGCCTAAACTAACCTAAATTAATGACTTTCTGTTTGAGCAACATCAAATATACGAACACTGGCCGGATAAAGCGCAAAAAACCGCATAAAAAAACCGGCATTAAGCCGGTTCTTTGCAGAGACTTTTACTCTTTGGCTATTACCCTCAGGCGATCAGGATGAAACCTACAAAAGCCAAACCTGCTGCGATCAGGGCATAGGGCAACTGGGTTACGGCATGGCTGACCAGATCGCATCCCGAGCCCTGGGCCGCCAGCACTGTGGAGTCCGAGTAGAAACAGGCCTGGCTGCCAAAGGATGAGGCCGACAGCAGCGCACCTATCACCAGAGGGATGTCAGCGCCTACGGAATGGGCCAGGGGCATCACAATAGGAATGGTCACGGCGAAAATACCCCAGCTGGAACCTGTGGCAAAGGCCAGTACCGCCATGGCCAGGAACACCACGGCTGGCAGCAACTGCGCCGTCATAAAGGGGCTCAGGGTGTCAATAACATACTGGGGCAACATCAGGTTGTCGCAGACGTCCTTGAAGATAAAGGCAGCAATAACTGTGCCTATGGCAGGCAGCATGTTCTTAAAGCCGTCGATCATCTGCTCCATCATCTCGGACAGCGGCATCAACTTTTGCACCGCATAGTAAGGCAGGGTGACCACCAAGGTCGCCAACAGGCCTTTCCATACATCGATGTCGAAATAGACGGTAAAGCCCACCATAAGCAACAGCGGCACCAGGAAGTTATGCAGCTTGCCGTCCTTATGGGCGGTCTCAAACTCTTCTTCGATGGCATGCACGGCATAATCGTCCGAGGTGTGCACCTGACGGGCATTGGCATCATGCTGCTCTTCCACCGCAGCCGCCTTGAGTTCGGCCCGCTTCATGGGACCCAAAGCGGGTACCAGTCCCAGTGCCACCAGGAGCACCATGGCCACCGCCAACCAGGCATAGAGCATATAGGGAATGGCCGACATATAGACGCTGATGCCCTCACCTTCGGGAGCCACACCGTTGTCCACCAACAGGCCGCCGAAGAATACCGCCCAGGTGGATACAGGCACCAGCACGCACACGGGGGCCGCGGTGGAGTCCACCACATAGGCCAGCATCTCGCGGGACACCTTGTACTTGTCGGTCACCCGCTTCATGGTTTCACCCACGGTCAGGGCATTGAGGTAATCGTCAATAAAGATCACCAGACCCAGGATAAAGGTCATAAACAGGGATGAGCGCCGCCCCTTCGCCAGGGCAATGGCCTTGTGGCCGAATGCCAGGGCACCTCCGGTGCGGACCAAAAGCGCAATCAGGGCACCAAAACTGCCACACACCAGAATCAACCAGCCTATGGTTTCATCGGCCATCACCTTAAGGGAGGTGGCAGCGAAGTTGTTCAGCATTTCGGCGGGATCAAGCAGCAGCAGACCCACTACCGCACCCAGGATAAGAGACAGTATGGGGCGACGCAGCCACACGGCCAGCACCAGCACCACAGCCGGAGGAATTAGACTCAACGCCGTCGGTTCAGACATGCACTCAGGTCCTCAAAATACGCCCAAAGGGCTCTGAAAAAAGATACAAGGTGTCGACCGTCTTCCGGGATCAGGCACCGCTCTGCTTAAGGTTGGATCCGGCACAAATACGAGTGCCCAGGGTAAAACATCGCGCAGAAAATAAAACGCAACCCCAAGTGAGTCAACCAGAAATTCCATTCAGTTGCCACTTTTTTGCAACATGCCTGGCAAGCCCCATCCATCTTCATGTTTATATTGAATAAATGAAGACGATGCATCGATAGAAAACACAAAAACTGCATGGATAAAAATGCACTGTCCCTGCCGGTCCCCAATTTACAAAAAGTGGGTCAAACGCGGTAAAAAAATCTGCAAAAACAACGCCGACTTCCGGCGGTCAAAAGTCCAGATTAAATTGGCTGTCACTTTGGCCAAAACAGCGCAATGCCACCTTAAAATCACCATGAAATAGTTTATTATGCTTTTTATGCGTGTCGTCAAGCGGCTTTCTCAGACAATAATGCTGCAAAATACCGAAATATTTCAGCTTTATCCCCTTCCAGAGCCCCTGAATTTTCGTTATCGTGCCTAGACTTACTCCGGGCCACAGCATTTCGCAAATCAGAGGTAGCGATGTACCCCATAATCAAATCCAACAAACTGGACAGTGTTTGCTATGACATTCGCGGTCCGGTACACAAGGAAGCCCGCCGCCTGGAAGACGAAGGCCACAGGATCCTCAAGCTCAACATAGGCAACCCGGCTCCCTTCGGTTTTGAAGCGCCGGAAGAGATAGTGCGGGACGTGATCCTCAATCTGCCCACGGCCCAGGGCTATTGCGAGTCCAAGGGCCTGTTCTCCGCCCGCAAGGCCATAGTGCAACACTACCAGTCCCAGGGGATCTTCGGCGTCGACATAGAAGACGTCTACATAGGCAATGGCGTATCTGAACTGATCATGATGGCGCTGCAGGGCCTGCTCAATACCGACGATGAGGTGCTGATCCCCTCCCCCGACTATCCGCTGTGGACCGCGGCCGCCAACCTCGCCGGTGGCAAGGCGGTGCACTATCGCTGCGATGAAGAGGCGGACTGGTTTCCCGACCTTGACGATATCCGCGCCAAAATAAGCCCGCGCACCCGCGGCCTGGTGCTGATCAACCCCAACAATCCTACAGGGGCCGTGTACAGCCGTGAGCTGTTGCTGGAAATAGTGGAAATCTGCCGTCAGCACTCGCTTATCCTGTTTGCCGATGAGATTTACGACAAAATTCTGTACGACGGCGCTGTGCATATCCCCGCCGCGTCGCTTTCCGACGACATACTGACAGTCACCTTCAACGGTCTGTCCAAGGCCTACCGCGCCGCCGGTTTCCGGGTCGGCTGGATGATGCTGTCCGGTAACCTCAAGGCCGCCAAGAGCTATATCGAAGGACTGGAAATGCTGTCCTCCATGCGCCTGTGCGCCAACGTGCCCAATCAGCATGCGGTGCAGACAGCCCTCGGCGGCTACCAGAGCATCAATGAACTCATCTTGCCAAGCGGCCGGTTGACTGTGCAGCGGGACACCTGTGTCGAGTTGCTGAACGCCATTCCCGGGGTCAGCGTCAAGAAGCCCAAGGGCGCCCTGTATGCCTTCCCGAAACTGGATGCCAAGAAGTTCAACCTGAGGGATGATGAACGCCTGGTGCTGGACTTGCTCAAGGACAAGAAAATCCTCTTGGTGCAGGGCACGGCCTTTAACTGGCCAGCACCGGATCACCTGCGGGTGGTGTTCCTGCCCCACAAGGAAGATTTGCAAAAGGCGCTGCTGGCCTTTGGCGAGTTTCTTGAGAACTATCGCCAATAGCTTTTCGTCAATAGCTATAGCCAATAGCTTTTCGCCAATGGCTGTAGCAATAGAAGCGACAAGGCTGCCCCGGGCAGCCTTTTTATTTGCCGTGCATCCGGCTTACGCCCGGCGGTGGGTAATTTAACTGCCCATTTTCATGCCCTTAGGGTAAAGTGGCTTAGGCGTATTGAGGTTTCGTAATTAGATTCAGTTCATCTTGACGACACTGTTTTAGACTTGAGAAAAGAGTCGCGAAACGAGGAACCAAGTTTAGTTAAGCTAAATGAGTGACGAGTGGCACTGCTTAAAGAGACATAAGAAAAGTATTGCCAAGGTGAACCAGAGCCGAGGGAAGTATGAGTCATTTCTTTGCCCATCTGGCGCGGATGAAGCTTATCCAGCGCTGGCCCCTGATGTACAACGTGCGTCGGGAAAATGTTCAGGAGCATTCGCTGCAGGTCGCCATGGTGGCACACGCCCTGGCGGTGATCAGTAACCGCGAATTCGGCACAAATCTCGATGCCGACAAGGCCGCCACCCTGGCAATTTTTCACGATGCCAGCGAAATCCTCACCGGCGATCTGCCAACCCCGGTCAAATACTTCAACCGCGAAATCGAGGCCGAGTACAAGAAAATCGAGGCCATAGCCGAGCAGCGCTTGCTGGAACTGGTGCCCGAGGCCTTCAAGGACATCTACCGGCCGCTGCTGTTGGCCGATGAGGCCGATCCCACACTCAAGGCCCTGGTCAAATCCGCAGACACCCTGTGCGCCTATTTGAAATGCCTGGAAGAGATCAAGGCCGGCAACCGCGAGTTCAATACCGCCCGTACCCGGCTGGAGGCCATGCTCAGGGCCAACACGGATCCTGCGGTCAAGTTCTTCATTGATGTCTATGTGCCCAGCTTCCAGCTGGATCTGGATGAAATCAACAAGATGCTATAGGTGAACCCATGACGTCTCTCTGGCACGATCGTTTTCACGGCGAAGACAAGCACAGGCGCAACGACCACCGCAGTCCCTTCCAGCGGGACAGGGCCAGGATCCTTCACAGCGCCGCCTTCCGCCGCCTGCAGGCCAAAACCCAGGTGCTCGGCGTCGGCATGAACGACTTTTACCGCACCCGCCTGACCCACTCGCTGGAGGTGTCGCAAATAGGCACCGGTATCGCCGCCCAGCTCAGACGCAAACATGCCGAGTACGCGCCACTGCTGGATTCCATGAGCCTGATTGAATCCCTGTGCCTGGCCCACGACCTGGGTCATCCCCCCTTTGGCCACGGCGGCGAGGTGGCGCTCAACTACATGATGCGCGAACACGGCGGCTTTGAGGGCAACGGTCAGACCTTCAGAATTCTCACCAAACTGGAGCCCTATACCCCGGGCTTTGGCATGAACCTGTGCCGCCGCACCCTGCTCGGCATTCTCAAATACCCCGCCCTGGCCTCGAAACTCAGCGGCGATCTGCCAAGCACTCAGGTGGCCCATTACCGCCAGCTGCGGGCCAAGGACTGGCCGCCGGTCAAGGCCGTCTTTGATGATGACGCCACCATGCTGGAGTGGGTGCTGGCGCCGCTTTCGGATGAAGACAGAAGCAAACTCGGCGAGATTTTCCGTCCCGCCGATGCCCGCCATTCCAAGACCCGCCACAAGTCACTGGATGCCACCCTGATGGAGCTGGCGGACGACATAGCCTATGCGGTCCACGATCTGGAAGACGCTATAGTCATGGGCATAGTCCGCCGTGACCAATGGTTGGAGGATGTGGCCCCCGTGCTTTGCAACAACGAGGATGACTGGATCCGCACCGAGCTGGCACAAATCGACCGGGATTTGTTCTCCCGCGAACACCACCTGCGCAAGGACGCCATTGGCACCCTGGTGAACGGCTTTGTCACCGCCATCAGTATCCGCAACAAGGAAGGTTTCGAAGAGCCACTGCTGGCCTGCAATGCCGAACTGGATGCGGGATTTGATACGGCGCTCGCCGCCCTCAAGGCCTTTGTGCTGCGCCACGTGGTGCAAAAGCCCGAGCTGCAGATGCTGGAATACAAGGGCCAGCAGATAGTCATGCAGTTGTTTGAGGCCTTCGCCTCGGACCCCGAGCGTTTACTGCCACACAACACCCAGGCCAGGTGGCGTGCGGCCCACGAACAGGGCCACAACAGCATGCGGGTTATCGCCGACTATATCTCCGGCATGACGGATGAGTTTGCGATGCGGATGCACCAACAGTTGTTCAGCCCCCGACTTGGGGGGTTGCATGAGCTTGGACCAGAGTGATGGGGTTGGCTCCCGAGGGGGGGAGCCAAATAGTCTAATGCGGCTTAGAACAATATAAAGTAATGAGGGATTAACGTACTCAATTTGGGATAGATGCACAAAGCAATGACCTTACAGCAGTGAGGAATTACTTTGACTATCACCCTACCTAACTGCGCTCTTCCTTAAGCTTCATATATTCCTTCAAACCAAGGTGCACTTTGAACCGATTTGCATTTGCGTCCCATCCCAATTCAGGATTGGCGAACTTCGATTTCCATCCAGACCCCCCATAACCAGAACGTGCTTCATATTCAATAATGCTGAAATTATATAACTCTTCTAGTGATTGTGATGCTGAGTAAGTTTTACCATTGCTAGCTTCGAGTTCATATGCACCTATATATTCGTCCTTTGTGAAGTAGACTTTTCCCATTCTTGATAGTACTTGCAAGCAGACTTCCCAATCTGCCCAGTGCGGAAGAATTTCGTCATCAAGTTCCAACTTCAGATATTCTGAGTATTTTGGTCTAGACGCAACAACATCCCTGTTTTCAAATATAAGATTTTCATCATCTCTTTTTTTAGTTGTTTCTAACAGAATATTAAGAAAAGAAATTACATCCCTTGGTCTCATGAGTGTTCTCTCGATGATATGCCTCCATTTCTTCTGTTTATTTATTCTTTTCCCATCATCAAGATCATCCCACGCCCCTCCCTCTCCTAATGACACTTTTACGCGTTTCTGAATTAATTTGAAAAGTTCATCTTGACCCCACTCAATAAACTCAGAGTTAGACGATGATATTTTATTTTTGTCTGAAAATTTTAACTCATCCCAAATATCTCGCCTCAAATAAACGACGGATTTAAATGAAGTCGAACTATTCTTTAAGTCTTTAAATATTTCTTTAGAAGCAAGAATAAGGCCTATAACCATATCTTTTCTCGATTCAGTAAGGGAAGTTATCCCCCTATCAAGCTCATCGAAGTGAACAAAAATTTTATTAATTTCTGAAACCTCTGCCGCTTTTTTTACATGCTTCAATATTTTATCAGTTAGAGCATTGAGCTCCGAACCTAAAGTTAAGTCTTTCTCATCCCTTGACAATGATATTTTTCCAAGCTTGCAGCCTAGAAACTGGGGTTCAAGGTCACCACTAACTTTTAGCTTAGATGGCGAGAATATATTGACAATTTTGGGTTCGATTGAGCCATAGTTGTCATTTAAAAACTTATTTAGCTCTACAATTTCTGTCATCATGTGGCGGTCAGATAACTTAACCACTAACTTAGCAAACTCGACAGCTATTAAATATTTCCAAGATGCTACATAAGACTCTACGTGCTCGACTCCAAAGTCTTTTATCTTTTCATGAACCCGCCAAGGATACCCGTTTAAGTTCAAAGCAGCTGAATACATTAATTGAGATTTTTCTGTAAAAAATCTAAATAGCGCAGTTTTTCCTGAACCCTTTCTCCCAAGAACTAGGAATGCATCATTATTATTCACATTATCTGTTACGTTCATTTCGACAAAATAGTCAAGGACAGCATCATCCTCTGCCTCAACCTTACCAAAATTAGTGATATCTCTTAGTCCTTTCATAAATAGCCCTACTAATTTAAGCAACTAAAAACATAAAAATCTAAAGTGTTTAATAATCAGTTTTATTAACTCATGGCTTCGATAAAAGGCGAAGCAAGCAATGAGCTATCTAGACTTATTATTATCACCGTTATCTTCTAACAGCTTGTCGAAATTTATACCTAGCTTCTTTTCTATATGTTCAAGCGCATGTTTTATGCCACGTAAAATATAAAGCTGGTTAGCACCAAAAGCATAATATGCTGAGTTATAGCGTTTGTTACCTAATTGACCCTGGACATAATCACCATTGACTTTTTTGGTGAAAGGATATCGCCCCCTATATTTATCCTTATCACCTTTATCGTTGATAAAAGTAACGGGATATCGAAAGTCTCTTCCTTCACCAGCCCAATCTCCACCAGGTCCATAATTTTGGATATTACCGTTGTAGCACTCTGAACCGATTTCGTATTCGATTTCGTGTATCAAATCATAGAATTTATAAGAGCGATCTTTGCTCATGGTATCTACCTTACTTATAGCCCTAACTTTTTATTGAGTGCATACAGTTCGGACCTGAAGCTCTATAGCAATTTCATCGGAATATGCGAAATTTTATTAAATCCAGTCAAATTGTTTCTCTTCATCTCGCATTTAGTTTTTGCCGCTTAATCAGCATCTTGGCAGATGTAACTACCGTTCGGCAAGCGAAAAAGTGATGTGCAGCAAGCCTTTTATTAAAGACTACTTGACGCGTGAGGGTAACACCTTTGAGCAAGCACTGCCGCACCAGTGACCATGGTGAGCAGATGTCGCCGCTGAGCGCCCATGGAAGGGTTCACAGCGTGTCACGAGTGTGGCAGTGCGAAAGCGCACCACAGGGGGATAAGCGTGTCGTCAGACTGCGAGATGAACAGTTTCATCTCGCAAGCGTTCCCCGAAGGCCTCTGGCCGCCACGCGGAGATGAGTTGCATCCGATGCAGGATGTCAGGACAAAACACAAGATAGCCGCTGTGCCAGCGGCACAACGTCGTGGGTCTCCAACCCACACCCGGCCAAGAGGGGCTCATCAGCAAGCCCCTCTTGGATCACCCTGCCGCCCCCCGATCGGAGCCGAAATCCCCTCGGCCTTATACTGAAAATTGGCTAACGCGCCAGACGCTCATCCATGATTCGACTGGCGCTGCTTCGGCATCCATGCCTTGCCACGCCATTTTCAGCAACGTCCTCAGCGGCTCCAAAGGGGGGACATTCGGGTGCAACAGTCCGGCTGCGTCATTCTTCTTTTCACCTGATTGCCGATTCCACCATTGCTGGAGTGGAACACCTTTGATCAAGCACCGCCGCACCAGTGACCGTCCGAGCCATGGATGGCGAGGGGAGGCTCCACGGACGGATTCACGCCGTGTCACGGGTGTGGCAGTGCGAAGGCGCACCGCAGGTGATTTATAACTCAGCAGCAGGAAGTTGCTTTAAAAATGGAAGGTATCCACTGTGTGCGTAGCACGGAGAAATGACCACTGCTGCACCAGAGGCGATGGCGTTGCACGCCAGAAACAACAAAGCCCGCGTTGGGCGGGCTTTGTAATGAGGGTTGTAGGGCGTTCAGCCCAACAGATTGGGGAACATACCTTTAAAGCCGGCGGCAATGACTTCGATGCCGATGGAGAGCATGAGCAGGCCCATCAGACGGGTGATGACGTTGATGCCGGTTTTGCCCAGTACCTTGTAGATCATCGGTGCCATGCGGAACAGGCCGAAGCTGAGCAGGCCGAAGATGACGACTGTGACAAACATGGCGACCAGGTCCATCAGGGTGTTGTGGGAGGCGGCGAACACTATCACAGAGCTGATGGCACCGGGGCCGGCCATCAGCGGCAGTGCCAGGGGTACCACGGCGACGGATTCCATGCCTGAGGCTTCGCGGTCTTCCTCCTGGTTGCGTTTCACCTCACCCAGTTTGCCCTGCAACATGGACATGGCAATGATGGCGATCAGGCTGCCGCCGGCGATGCGGAACGCCGACAGGGAAATGCTGAACATGTTCAGTATGTGCTGCCCCGCGACTATGGTGACCAGCAGGATCACCACCACGGCAAAGTTGGCCACCTTGCCGGTGTGATTGCGCTCGGCTTCAGTCTGGTGACTGGTGAGGCTGACAAACACCGGCAGCAGGCCCACCGGGTTGATGATGGCCACCAGGCCGAGAAAGAATTTAACGTACAGGGTCAAATCCACTTTTGCTGTTCCTTTACACAGAGGGTTGGGCGCCAGATCACAACGACTGCGTGGCGATGAACTAATCTACCTTAAGGCCATAAAACCCGGAAATGAGATTTTCTGTCGAGACGGCCGATTTTTAATTAGTTTAGCTAATGATTGGTACATTTTTCGGCCAGCGGCAACTCTTGTTCGGGGGCGGCGATTTTTAGCGCAACCTGGCGGAGTTTACGTCATTCCGTTACAGATAAGCGTGGATATTGGGTCGGGATCACAGAAAAAGCCCGCCGTTAACTGTAATTTTATTACACAAAGAATCCTTGGCCAAATCGGCATTTCGCCAAGTATTTTTAAAGGAAGGCTATTATGAAAGTCACCAATACCCAAGAGCTCGACGCCCTGGTCGAGCGGGTCGCCAAGGCCCAGGCTCAATTCGCCACTTACAGTCAGGAGCAGGTGGACACCATTTTCCGTGCCGCCGCCCTTGCCGCCGCCGACGCACGCATCAAGCTGGCCAAGATGGCGGCCACCGAAACCCGCATGGGGGTGCTGGAAGACAAGGTGATCAAGAACCACTTCGCCTCCGAGTACATTTACAACAAGTACAAGGACGAGAAAACCTGCGGCATTCTGGCCGAGGATGACACCTTCGGCACCATCACCATAGCCGAGCCCGTGGGGCTGATTTGCGGCATAGTGCCGACCACCAACCCCACCTCCACGGCCATCTTCAAGGCGCTGATCAGCCTTAAGACCCGTAACGGCATCATCTTCTCGCCCCACCCCAGGGCCAAGGAGTCCACCACCACGGCGGCGCGCCTGGTGCTGGAAGCCGCAGTGGCGGCCGGTGCGCCCAAAGATATCATAGGCTGGATAGACGAGCCCAGCGTGGCCCTGTCGAACCAGCTGATGACCCACGCCAAGATTAACCTGATCCTGGCAACCGGTGGCCCCGGCATGGTGAAGGCCGCCTACTCCTCTGGTAAACCCGCCATAGGCGTGGGCGCAGGTAATACGCCGATTGTTATCGACGAAACCGCCGATATCAAACGCGCCGTCAGCTCCATCCTGATGTCCAAGACCTTCGACAACGGTGTGGTCTGCGCCTCCGAGCAGGCCGTAGTAGTGGTCGATGCCGTCTACGCCCAGGTGAAGGAGCGCTTTGCCAGCCACGGTGGTTACCTGCTGAGCAAGAAGGAAAATGCCGCCCTGCAATCTGTGATTTTGAAAAACGGTGCCCTCAACGCCGACATAGTGGGTCAGAGCGCAGTTGCCATTGCCGCCATGGCCAATATCAAGGTACCGGCACACACCAAGGTGCTGATCGGCGAAGTGAGCGAGATAAACGAGACCGAAGCCTTCGCCCATGAAAAGCTGTCTCCGCTTTTGGGTATGTACCGCGCCGCCAACTTCGACGAGGCGCTGGACAAGGCCGAGGCCCTGGTGGCCCTTGGCGGTATAGGCCACACCTCGGGTCTGTACACAGACCAGGATACCCAGACAGAGCGGGTGAAAACCTTTGGCTACCGGATGAAGACGGCGCGGATCCTTATCAACACCCCGGCCTCCCAGGGCGGCATCGGCGATCTGTACAACTTCAAACTGGCGCCCTCCCTCACCCTGGGCTGCGGCTCCTGGGGCGGCAACTCCATTTCGGAAAACGTCGGCCCCAGCCATTTGATCAACAAGAAAACCGTCGCCAAGAGGGCCGAGAACATGCTGTGGCACAAACTGCCTTCGTCCATCTACTTCCGTCGTGGCAGCCTGCCGATTGCACTGGAAGAACTCGCAGGTAAAAAACGCGCCCTGATAGTCACGGACAAGTTCTTGTTCAACAACGGCTATTGCGACGAAACCATACGTATCCTCAAGGCCCAGGGCCTGGAGACCGAAGTGTTTTACGAAGTGGAAGCCGATCCCACCCTCGCCATAGTGCGTCAGGGTGCCAGAGTGGCCATGAGCTTCCAGCCCGATGTGATCATCGCCCTTGGCGGTGGCTCCCCCATGGATGCGGCCAAAATAATCTGGGTCATGTACGAGCATCCGGAAGTGGACTTTGCCGATCTGGCGCTGCGCTTTATGGATATCCGCAAGCGCATCTACAAGTTCCCCAAACTCGGCGCCAAGGCCATGATGGTGGCCATACCCACCACCTCGGGCACAGGTTCGGAAGTCACCCCCTTTGCCGTGGTGACCGACGAGCAGACAGGCACCAAGTACCCCATTGCCGACTATGAGCTGACACCCAATATGGCCATTGTCGACCCCAATCTGGTGATGGACATGCCCAAGTCACTGACCGCCTTTGGTGGTATTGATGCTGTGACCCACGCCCTGGAGGCCTATGTCAGCGTGATGGCCAACGAGTACAGCGACGGCCAGGCATTGCAGGCCCTCACCCTGCTGTTCCAGCACCTGCCAGAGGCCTACGACAAGGGTGCCCAGGCACCGGTTGCCAGGGAGAAGGTACACAATGGCGCCACCATAGCCGGTATCGCCTTTGCCAACGCCTTCCTCGGCATCTGTCACTCCATGGCCCACAAGCTGGGAGCCGAGTTCCACCTGCCACACGGTCTGGCGAACGCGCTGCTGATCAGCAACGTCATTCGCTTCAACGCCACCGACCTGCCCACCAAGCAGGCGGCCTTCAGCCAGTACGACAGGCCCAAGGCCCTGTGCCGTTACGCCGCCATCGCCTCTCACCTGGGGCTGCCCGGCAAGACAGATGCCGCCAAGGTGGAGGCCCTGCTGGCCAAACTGGAAGAACTGAAAGCCAAGCTCGGGATCCCGGCCTCCATCCGTGAAGCCGGTGTCAACGAGGCAGACTTCCTCGCCAGGCTCGACGAGCTGGCAGAAGACGCCTTCGACGATCAGTGCACAGGCGCCAACCCGCGCTATCCGCTGATAAGCGAGCTGAAACAAGTGCTGCTGGACAGCTTCTACGGCAAGGCCTACAGCGATAACTGAGCCCGGGCTCAGGCATAAACCGCAAAAACAGCTAAAACAAAAACGGCGCCCAAGGGCGCCGTTGCTTTATCTGTACTTCAAAAGAACGCTAAGAGGCTCAGCAGATGCTGACCAGATCGTCCTCGACAAACTGCTCAGGCAGATTCTGCATCTGCTTCAGCAGCAAGGGATTACCGAGAATATAACCCAGCTCCTGCTTGCTCAGCAGCGCCAGCAGGCTCTTGCGGCACACGGCTTCCTGTACCTTAACCCTGGCGATGGCATCCAAAGGCTCGACGGCGCCACCCGGGGTATGGGTTGGCAGCTTGTCCATCATGGCCAGATGCAGCTCCATCAGCTCGGGGCTTCTCAGCAGGGCCTCTATGGTCCAGATCTCGGTCAGATCGGCCTGATACTGCTCCCGGCGCTCCGCCACCTTGGTCACCAGCTGCGGCTGGGCCACCTCTTCCGGCGTCGCCATGATACGGCGGCGTTTAAACCAGGCACCTATGCCCCAGGAAGAAGTAAATGCCGACAGGGGCACGGACAACCACAGACCCACCAGGGCCGGTGACATCCAGGCCAGCAGGGTCAGGGAGTCGAGCCAGGCCGCATAGCCCAGCAAGGCGCCTGCCACCATATGCCACTTGTGCCTGAAGATCAGTGCGGCCCAGGGCAAACTGCCGTCGTCCCGGCGCTGGGGCGACCAGCCGCTGTCTCGGCCAAAGAGGATAGACAGCACGGCGCCGCAGTGGATAAGCATCATGATGGGGGCGATGAGCGCCGACAGTATTACCTCCACCAGGACGCTGACACCAACACGCAAGCGGCCACCGAGGGCGCGGCAGGTGGCCGAATCCTTGATAAGCAGCAGCAAGCCGAAGATCTTGGGCCCGAACAGCACGCCCATGGTGATGAAGAACAACCGCAAAGCGCGATCCGAGTCCATCACGGGCCAGGTGGGAAACAAGGAGAACTGATCGGTGAAGTACTCTGGCCGGATATAGTGCGCCTGCAGGGCGAGCAGCAAACCGGACAGGATCAGCATCAGCCAGAAAGGCGAAGACAGATAGGCCATGATGCCGGTCAGCAGATGCAGACGGTTTATCCAGTGCAGCCCCTTGGCCGGCAACACCCTTGAGTGCTGCAGGTTGCCCTGGCACCAACGCCTGTCCCGTACCGCCAGGTCGATGATGGACGGTGGGCATTCCTCGTAGGATCCGTGGAGATCCGCGGCAATTTGCACGCTCCAGCCGGCGCGGCGGATCAGCGCCGCCTCGACAAAATCGTGGCTGAGAATATGGCCGCCAAAGGGAGGCTTGCCCGACAGGTGTGGCAACCCCGCCGCCTGCATAAAGGCCTGGGTGCGTATGATGGCGTTGTGGCCCCAGAAGTTACCTTCCTTTTGCACCCACCAGGCCAGCCCCGTGCCTATGACGGGACCATAGATGCGGGCGGCGAACTGCTGCAACCTGGCCATCAGGGTAGTGCCGTTGATCAACGCCGGTATGGTCTGGATAAGGCCCGCATCGGGATCGGCCTGCATCCTCGCCGCCAGGCTGACCATGGTGCGGGTCTCCATGATGGAGTCGGCATCAAGCACCAACAGATGATCATAACTGGCGCCCCAGCGGCGACAAAAGTCGGCCACGTTGCCAGCCTTGCGGGCGATGTTTTTGCGGCGGCGACGGTAATAGACCCTCGCCCTGCCGTCCACGGCCTGACGCAGCAGCCAAAAGGCCTGCTCCTCGGCCAGCGCCACACTGGGATCAGTGGTATCGCTCAGGATAAACCAGTCAAAGGCATGTCCCTGGCTGCGCTCGGCCAGCGCCAAAGCCATGGTTTCCACCGCGGCAAATACCCTGTCCGGCGCCTCATTGTAGGTCGGCATCAGGATAGCGGTGCGGGTGGTCAGCACGGCATCTTCGGCAAAGGCATCCTGGCGATGACGCAGCAGCTGGATAAAGCCGGCCACGCCGCTGCAAAAGGCCAGCGCAATCCAGCAGAAGTTAACTGCGAACAGCAAGAGCACCAGGTACTCCAGCGGCGTAATGCCGCCGACGCTGAATACCCCGGCCATTTCATAGATGGCAAAGGCCGACAGCAAAATGGCGCTGCCGACCACCAATACCCGGCGCCGTGCCAGGGAACGCACTCCCCGGGGCGCGACGCTTGCGCGGGGAAATCCCTCGGCAAAGGCCTTGAGGCTCTGGGGTGGCATGGGGCTGTGACGCTCGGGCGGCATGGCACTGTCGCCGGCCAGCACGGGCGCGGCGACGTTAAGCAAGGCTTCGGTCATGGACGGGATACCTTAGAGCGTCCAACGATAGAGCCAGGTTTCGGCCTGACGCTGATCGCCAAATTTCAGCTCGGCGCGCAGTTCCGCCAGATTGACCTCCAGGGGATCGAACTCGAACGACAGACGATAGCCATGGCTTCTTGGGTTCTCGCGCACCACTATGTTGCTGATGCTGCCGGCGGAGGATTCCACCTTGGCCACGGCCTGGCCTTGGGGCATGTCGCCCTTCACCTGATAGTCAATCACAAACAAGCGTCTGGCGGTTGGCTTGGCAATGTCGGCGCGGCCACTGGCGGTGCGACTGACGATAACGGCCCTGTCGTTGTTCACCGGCTCGGCGCCCCACACCAGATGGTAGGAGAAATGGAACTCACTGCCGGCCGCCAGCGGATGACGGGGTTTCCAGAAGGCCACTATGTTGTCGTGAATTTCCGATTGAGTCGGGATTTCGGTCAGCACCACGGCGCCTGGGCCCCAATTACCCACCGGCTCCACCCACAGGCTGGGACGACGCTCGTAATTGGCTTCCAGATCCTGATAGGCATCGAAATTGCGTTCGCGCTGCATCAGGCCAAAGCCCTGGGGTGAGTTGTCCATAAAGGCACTGATCTGCAGGTTGCTGGGGTTGGCCAGAGGGCGCCACAGGCGCTCGCCGCGACCGTTGATCATCAGCAAACCGTCGGAGTCGTGGACCGAAGGCCTGAAATCATCGGCGTTCTGGCGGCCATTGGCTGAGTGCATGTACATGCTGGTGCTTGGGGCCAGACCGACCTTTTCCAACTCTACCCGTGGGAACAGGGTCGCTTCCACGTCCATGCGGGTATTGTCACCGGGACGGATGGAGAAGCGGTAGGCACCGGCCACGCTGGGGCTGTCCAGCAGCGCATGCACCACAATCAGGTTGGTTTCGGCATTGGGTTTTTCTATCCAGAAAGCGCGGAATACCGGGAATTCCTCACCGGCAGGCTCGGCGGTATTGATGGCCAAACCGCGGGCGGACAGACCATAGGCATTACCCTTGCCCAGGGCGCGGAAATAACTGGCCCCCTGGAACACGAACAGCTCGTCGAAGTACTCGGCGTTGTTGAGGGGGTAATGGACCCGCAGACCGCTGTAACCTATGTCCTGGGTCGGCAGTTTTTCCCGGAGCACCTCACCGGCACTGAAGAAATTGGGATCGTAGGCCAGGTGGCTGGCCTTGTTGCCTTCCACCAGGGCGATTTCAATCAGATCCTGGAAATAAAATCCGCGGTGAAACAGCTGCATCTGGTATGGCAAGGCTTCGCTGCGCCAGATAGCCGCTTCCGGTTTGAAACGAATATCGCGGTATTCGTCGTAGTTGATCTTTGCCAGGCTGGCGGGCAGAGGATCTTTCAAGGCCACATAGGGCTTTTGCGCCAGATTGCGGGCTATCCGTACCACAGTATCTGAATCAAACTGGCCATTCCTGGCAAAGCGCACCTGAGCCCGGGAGTCTGTCTTGACCGGCTTGGGCTGGGGATCTGCGGGCTTGACCTCGGTGGCGGGGTTGGCATCGCTGCCCTTGATGTCGGCCGCATTGACGGCTGCACAGCAAAGCAAGGACGCGGCGGCGAATCCGTACGCCAGCAAGGGGGCCAATTTTGAACGGTTTGGGTGGCAACTCAGAAAGCTAACCATAGTGGAGATGACCTGAATAAAGTAGAGAAACGGATGTATTTTATGGAGTTTCGTTAAACTTTGTCTGCCGGACGGCATAACGGGAAAGTTAGCGGCTCACATTGCGCGAAAGATAGCAGAACAGTAAAAAAATGCACAAGATATGTGTGCTTAAGGGCAAACAAAACTATACCATTTGGTTATAAGCTTATACCCAAAATTAAAACTTCGGTTCTACCCCGGAATTTTGTCGCCATTCCGGAGCAGAACCGTTGCTATTTCAGGGGATTAAGGCGCGGGATCATTTATCCCAAAGTGCAGGTGCCAGACTGTTGAATCGGCTGATGCCTTTGTCGGGTGCGCCCTTGAGTTGGTAGTAGTTGTCCTGATAAATGCGCCAGCGACACAGATCTATCGGGGTCACTTCCGAGCAATTGATGGTACCTGTCATACCTGCAGCTTCAAAGCCCGCAGCCACCAGCTCGGAGCAGAAGAATTTGGCAAAATCTTCCTGGTTGTAACCCGGCCCGTTGAAGTCATCGAACAGGTCAAAGGCCGATAACAGCGCCTGGGGCACATCGAAGGGTTTACGCGCCTTGGCCTGGTTGAACAGGAACTCATAAAATGCCGCTTCGTTGAAACGGGTTTCCCGCAATTCGGGATCCAGCGGCAACCACCAGATCTCCCCGTCGTAATCCAGCCTGTCGCTGAAGCGGGAGATCTGCACCCCGGTGAAATCGTTGAGTTCGGTAGACTCAATGATCTGATTGAAAAACCGGTCACTGCTGTCATTGACCACCTTGGTTTGCAGTATCACCCCCACATGGGACACATGGGAGCGGGTGGCGAACTTGGTCAGGTTGGAAAAAGCGGCCTTGCCGCCAAAGGCAATGACGTCACCGGGCCTCATCCGTGCCCTGGCGTCTTCGTAACCTATTTGAATGGCTGTCATGGCAAGCTCCTTTTGCTGTTAGAGACGCTATTACTATTGCAGCCTCTGGCCGAAATTCAACACCTTAGATAAAAAAAGCCGGCATAAGCCGGCTTTCTTGGGTGGAAATTATTGTTTGCCCGTCCAGCGGTCCATCCAACCCAGCACCTTGGCATACCATTGTTGCAGGTTGTCGGGATTAAGGATCCAGTGATTCTCGTCGGGGAAAATCAGCAGTTCAGATGGAATGTTGTTGCGCTGCATGTAACTGAAGGCCGCCAGCCCCTGATCGTAGGGCACGCGGAAGTCCTTCTCACCGTGGATCACCAGCATGGGGGTCTTCCAGTTTTCCACGTAGTTGGCGGGATTGAACTTCTCGTACAGGGACTTGGCCTCTTCATAGCTGCCGCCAAACTCATGCTCTGGGAACCAGAGTTCCTCGGTCACATGGTACATGGAGCGCATATCGAACAGACCGGCATGGTTCACCAGGCACTTGAAACCTGTGTTCCAGTTACCCTGGATCCAGTTCATCATGTAGCCGCCGTAGGAGCCACCGAGGGCACAGGCGTTGTCCACATCCAGCCATTTTTGCTGCTTACCGACGGCTGCCAGACCCTTTTGCAGATCTTCCAGCGGCTTGCCACCCCAGTCCAGGGAAATGGAATCGGTAAAGGCCTGACCGTAGCCTGTGGAACCGTGGAAGTCCACCATGACCACACCGTAACCGGCACCAGCCCACAACTGGGCGTTCCAGCGACCGCTGAAGCTGTTGCCAAAGGAACCCTGTGGACCGCCGTGTACCAAATAGGCCACGGGGTACTTCTTGCCTTCTTCAAAGTTGGCCGGCTTGATCCAGTAGCCATAAACTTCTTCGTTGTTCCAGCCCTTGAAACTGAACTGCTGGTATTCACCGAACTGGATTTCTGCCAGCTTGTCCTTGTTGGACTCGGTCAGGCGGGTCAGCCTGTCACCGTCGAGGCCTATGCTGTAGAAGTCGCCGGGCTCGGACAGGCTCTTGTGGTTGAATACCAGCTTGTCGCCGGCCAGGCCCACCAGGCTGTTGCTGCCATCGTTGTAGATGGGACGCACATCGCCAAATTGGGTGTTGATTTCAAAAATCGACACCTGGCCCAGATCCTGGGCGGTCACGTACAGGGTACGCTGGTCGGCACCGAACTGAATGGATGAAGGGCTTCTGTCCCACAGGGGCGCCACTTCCTTTTCCTGGCCGGTCACCAGATCGCGCATCATGATGGCGTAACGATCGGCCTCAAAGGCGGGCTTCTTCATTGCCAGATAAGCCAGGTAACGGCCATCGGCGGAGAAAGTTGGCTGGGCATCCCAGGCGATGTTCTTTTCGGTCAGGTTCACGGCCTTGCCGCCGGTCACAGGCACCTGCCACAGATCATAGTTGGTGGTCCAGGCCTGATCTTTTGATGGCGCCTTGGCGCTGTAAACCACTGTCTTGCCATCGGGGCTGAAGGTCACTTCTTCCATACCGGAGAAGGGCTTGGGCGGGGTTTCGGTATCCTGACCGACTGTGATGTCCACCGGCGTACCGAGACCGGTCTCGTCCAGCGGAGCCACAAACAGGTGATTGCGGGCGTGATCGAACCAGGTATCCCAGTGACGCACCATCAGCTGGCTGTACTCACGGCCGGTGCTCTTGCGCTTGGCCTCGGCATCGAACTTGTCCTTGGAGCACTCCAGGGTGTCGCACTCGGGGAACACCCGCATGCTCATCACCACTTGCTTGCCATCGGCAGACAGCTTGAAGCCGTCAATGTCCAGCGGCAGCTTGGAGATCTGCTGCGCTTCACCGCCATCCAGCGGCAGGCGGAACAGCTGGCTGGAACCATCGCGGGCAGCGATAAAATACACACTCTTGCCGTCGGGGCTGAAGGCGGCGTCATGCTCTGTGCCCTTGGCTGAGGTCAGCTTGAGCGCGGCCTTGTCTGAGGTGAGATCCAGCAGGTAGAGGTCGGATTCGCCTTTGCCGGCATCGTCAATGGTCTTGAGGCCATACACCAGCTTGGTACCGTCATTGGACAGAGCGGCGGAGTGGAGCTTGTTGAGTTTAACCAGTTGCTGCACATTGAAGGGTTGAGGTGCAGCCAAGGCGGTTGCGCTGATGCCGGCCAATGCCAGGCCAAGCGCGATAGCGTTGTGCTTGTTCATTCTGCTTGTCGTCCGATGTTTTTGTTGAACTTGTTATTGTTATTTCCTGAAAAACCGCCCGTCCCCACAGTTTTGTCAGTGGCAGACGGGCGTTTGCCCTTAGGCGCGAGCTTTTTCTATGTTGACCTTCCAGATGGCGGGACCTGTCTCGTGGGCGTTGACGCCCTTGGAGTCCACGGCCACTGTCACAGGCATGTCCTGTACATCAAACTCATAGATGGCTTCCATACCCAGATCTTCGAAGGCGACCACGCGGGCCTTCTTGATGGCCTTGGACACCAGGTAGGCGGCGCCACCAACGGCCATCAGGTACACGGCCTTGTGCTGCTTGATGGATTCAACCGTGGCCGGGCCACGTTCGGCCTTGCCAATCATGCCCATCAGACCTGTCTTGTCGAGCATCAGATCGGTGAACTTGTCCATACGGGTGGCGGTAGTTGGGCCTGCAGGTCCCACCACTTCATTGCCCACGGGATCAACAGGGCCCACGTAGTAGATGAACTTACCGGTGAAGTCCACGCCCGCCGGCAGGCCTTCGCCTGATTCGATCAGGGTCTGGATGCGCTTGTGGGCAGCATCACGGCCGGTGAGCATTTTGCCGGACAGCAGCAGGGTGTCGCCGCTGTTCCAGGTTTCAATCTCGGCCTGGGTCACAGTGTCCAGGTTAACGCGGCGCACGTTCTCGCCCACTTCCCAGGTAATTTCGGGCCAGTCGGCCAGGCTTGGCGGGGTCAGATCCGCAGGACCTGTGCCGTCCAGGTGGAAATGCACGTGACGGGTGGCGGCGCAGTTGGGGATCATCACCACAGGCTTGGAGGCGGCGTGGGTCGGCGCGGACTTGATTTTCACGTCCAGTACCGTGGTGAGGCCACCCAGACCCTGGGCGCCTATACCCAGGGCATTGGCGCGCTCGAAAATGTCCAGACGCAGTTTTTCTTCGGCGGTTTGGGCACCACGGGCCTTGAGTTCGTGGATGTCCACGCTCTCCATCAGGGACTCCTTGGCCAGCACCGCAGCTTTCTCGGCGGTACCGCCGATACCTATGCCGAGCATGCCCGGAGGACACCAGCCGGCACCCATGGTGGGCAGGGTCTTTTCTACCCAGGCGGCGATATCGTCTGAGGGGTTCAGCATCACCATCTTGGATTTGTTCTCACTGCCACCGCCCTTGGCGGCAATGGCCACTTCCACATGGTTACCGGCCACCATGTCGATATGCACCACGGCGGGCGCGTTATCCTTGGTGTTGGTGCGGGCACCGGCGGGATCGGCCACTATGGAGGCCCGCAGCGGATTGTCGGGATTGCTGTAAGCGCGGCGCACACCTTCATCCACCATCTGCTGCACCGTCATATCGGTCTTGTCCCACTGCACCGCCATGCCCACTTTAACGAAGCAGGTGACAATGCCAGTGTCCTGACACAGGGGGCGGTGCCCTTCGGCCGACATGCGCGAATTGATGAGGATCTGGGCTATGGCGTCCTTGGCGGCGGCACTTTGCTCGCGCTCGTAGGCTTCGGCCATGGCATCAACGAAATCTTTGGGATGGTAGTAGGAGATGTATTGCAAGGCATCGGCAATACTTTCGATGAAATCGGCCTGTTTAATGACGACCGCTGACTGATGTTCTGACACTTTCTGCTCCGACACTTTCATTGATTGAATGGGTGTACCCGCATGACGGGTGTGCCCCGCTCTAACGGGTGTGCCCCGTTTTTGGGCGTGTTGGCATTTCATAATTGTTTTTGCAGCAGCTGGGCCGGTTTTTATACCAGGCAGCGTCTGCGCCCTGTAGCCATACTACATAAGCAGGCGATAACACAGTAGAAAGACCGGCCAAGCGCTGCCCTTCGGGTTCGCTTTGGCGGCGTCCTGCTCTTTGTCACTCGTTGCTCATTTAGAATAACTAAACTTCGCTCCTCGCTTCGCGACCATAACGTCGCCAAGGCGAACAAAATCTAATCTAGAAATGCCAACACGCCCTAATGTTTTATTAATTCTTTTCAGGCCGGTATGATAACCTCTCGGGTCTTTTTGGGCTACATCACATTGTAATAAGGTTTATCGATGTTCAAGCTGGCACAGTCACGTCATGTCTCTGCCCCCCTCGCCGTGAAAACCCTCGATTGGGATGACAGCACCCCGGCGCTGTTTGCCCACCTGGCACACCTGCCCTGGGCCCTGTTGCTGGACTCTGCCGATGCCCCCCACGAGGATGCCCGCCGCGATTTGATTTGCGCCAATCCTGTGGCCAGCCTCAGCGCTACCGAAACCGAAGCTCACCTGTGGCACAGTGACGCAGTGTTCGAGGCTACCCTGCCCGCTACCCTCGCCTGCACAGATCCCCTGGCGCTGCTGGAACAAATGCAGACTGCGCTGTTCCCGCACGCCAAGCCCTGCAGCGCGTCACCCTTTGCCGGTGGCGCCGCCGGAGCCTTCAGCTACGATTTGGGCCGCACCATAGAAAAACTGCCGAGCCGGGCCAAGGATGACATTGCCCTGCCGCTGATGAATATAGGTTTCTATGACTGGGTTCTGGTGCACGATTACGACAGCAACAACTGGACCCTGGTGCATTACCTTGGCGAAGCGGCCCTGAACGAGACCCTGTCCTGGCTCGAAAGCTTACGTTCGCAGACCGAGCCAGTACCTGACAACTTCAAACTGACCCGGCCCTTTGCCAAGCAAATCAGTTTTGAGCAGTACCGGCAGAAATTCGATGCGGTGCAATCCTACCTGCACAGCGGCGATTGCTATCAGATAAACCTGACCCAGAGATTCAGCGCCGGCTTCGAGGGCGATTCCTGGCAGGCCTATCAGGCGCTGCGCCGAGCCAATGGCGCGCCCTTCTCCGCCTTTATGCGCCTGCCCCAGGGCAGCATATTGTCGATTTCGCCGGAGCGTTTTATTCGTCTCGATGGCAGGAAAATCCAGACCAAGCCCATCAAGGGCACCCTGCCAAGACAGCAGGATCCGGCTTTGGATGCCAAGGCCGCCGAGACCCTCAAGGCCTCGCCCAAGGACAGGGCCGAAAACCTGATGATAGTGGACCTGCTGCGCAACGATATGGGCAAGGTGGCGAGCCCCGGCAGCGTTCGGGTGCCCAGTCTGTTTGCCATTGAAAGCTTCCCGGCGGTGCACCATCTGGTCAGCACGGTCGAGGCTGAGCTGGCCGAGGGTCAAAGTGCCGCCAGTTTGTTGCGGGCGGCCTTCCCCGGCGGTTCAATCACGGGGGCACCCAAGATCCGCGCCATGGAAATCATCGAGGAGCTGGAGCCTTCGCGGCGCAGCCTCTATTGCGGCTCCATGGGTTATCTGAGTCAGAGCGGCGCCATGGACACCAGCATCACCATACGCACCCTGGTGGCGGCCGATGGCGAGATCCATTGCTGGGCCGGTGGAGGCGTGGTGGCCGACTCGGTGGTTGAAAGTGAATACCAGGAAAGCTTCGACAAGGTCAGCCGGATCTTGCCGCTGCTGGAGCGTTTTCTGGCCCCAGACGCCAGAAGCGAGGCCCGATGATGACGGGCCGGGGCTGGAAAATGAATGCGGAGCAGTTCAGGCTGCATTTCTCCCTGCAGCCCCTGGTCCATGAGATCGTTTCCGCACCGGCGCCGGGTACATTACGCCAGGCCGCGGTCTTGATGGCGCTGGAGGAGCATAATGGCGAGCTGCATCTGATCCTCACCCAAAGGCCCAATCACCTGCGGGCCCACCCGGGGCAAATCAGTTTTCCAGGTGGCAAGGTGGAGCCTGAGGACATCAACAGCAAGGCCACAGCGCTTAGGGAAGCGGCGGAAGAAATTGGCCTGCACAGCGACAATCTGGAGGTGCTGGGGCTGTTTCCGCCACACCGCACCTTTACCGGCTTTGAAATCACCCCTGTGGTGGCCCTGGTGAAGGCCCCCTTTGAACTTGTGCTGGATCCCGGGGAAGTCGCTGCCTGCTTCAGGGCTCCACTGAGTTATTTCCTGGACGATGCCCACAGGCACAAACGCAGTTTCCAGCGCCAGGGAAAACACTATCAGGTGATGTTCATGCCCTGGCGCCAGTACTTTATCTGGGGCGCCACCGCGGCCATGATTGATTTACTTTGCCGCCATCTGAAGCACGGTGGCATTAAGGGTTGAGATCAGTAGTTTAAAGACCAACACATTTGGCGTTGGAGCACCGGGCTCGAGAATACCTGCCACCTGGACAATAGACTGCTAGAACACCACGAAGCTGATATAGAGTCCGGCGGCCAGGGACGACAGGAACAACAGCGGGATATTGAACCAGTAACCCAGGCGACTGTGGTGCGCCACATACCAATTGAACGCCATACTGACAAAACTGATGGCGGCGCAGATCCAGATAATGTGCTCCAGCAGCACAGTCTGCTCGGGGTCCCAACCCAGGCGTACCGGGGCACCCTTGGAAAAGAAATAGCCCACGGCCCTGTCGGGTCTGGCCTCATGGAACAGCAGCAAGGCATAGATGGCCAGGCTCCAGCCGGCGATCGACATTGTCGCCAGCAGCAGTTGGAAGATCTTGACCTTTTTCATCCATCACCTCCATTGTGATTTTTCGGGCATCACAGTGAATCGTGATTATTCTCAAAGCATACCTTTTTCAGCTTGAGAAAAGCCACCGGAAAGGTAATATAAACCTCCCAAAATTATCATAGAAAACGTTTCGTTGGAGAAATGAGCAACAATGAGCATTGCATCTGTCGCTTCTGTATTTAAGGGTGAATTCGCCGCCGGCACCGAGATCACGGTGCGTGGTTGGGTCCGTACCCGCCGGGATTCCAAAGCCGGGATCTCCTTTTTGGCCGTGTATGACGGTTCCTGTTTCGACGCCATCCAAGGCGTAGTTCCCAATACCCTCGCCAATTACGACAATGAAGTGCTCAAGCTGACCGCAGGTTGCTCTGTGGTGATGACTGGTACTGTGGTGGAATCTCCCGGTGCCGGCCAGGCCTTCGAATTGCAGGCCAGCGCTGTGGAAGTGACCGGCTGGGTTGACGATCCAGATACTTACCCCATGGCCGCCAAGCGTCACTCCATTGAGCATTTGCGTGAAGTGGCCCACCTGCGTCCCCGCACCAACATCATAGGTGCCGTGGCCCGGGTGCGTAACTGTCTGTCCCAGGCCATCCACCGCTTCTATCACGAAAACGGTTTTATCTGGGTTTCTACCCCCATCATCACCGCCTCCGACTGTGAAGGCGCAGGTGAAATGTTCCGCGTTTCTACCCTGGACATGGAAAACCTGCCCCGCACCGAAGCCGGCAAGGTGGACTACGATCAGGATTTCTTCGGGAAAGAGGCCTTTCTGACGGTATCCGGTCAGCTGAACGGCGAAACCTACGCCTGTGCCCTGTCCAAGATTTACACCTTCGGCCCCACTTTCCGCGCCGAAAATTCCAACACCAGCCGTCACCTGGCGGAGTTCTGGATGGTGGAACCCGAAGTGGCCTTCGCCAACCTCGATGATGTGGCCGGTCTGGCGGAAGCCATGCTCAAGTACGCCTTCAAGGCTGTGCTGGCTGAGCGCATGGACGATCTCACGTTCTTCGCCGAGCGCGTTGAGAGCAGCGTAATTGAGCGTCTGCAAAACTTCGTCAGCAGCGACTTTGCCCAGGTGGATTACACCGACGCGGTAACCATACTGCAAAACTGTGGCAAGACCTTCGAATTCCCTGTGGAATGGGGCATAGATCTGCAGTCCGAGCACGAGCGATACCTGGCCGAAGAGCACTTCAAGGCCCCTGTGGTAGTGAAGAACTATCCGAAGGACATCAAGGCCTTCTACATGCGTCTTAACGAAGACGGCAAGACTGTGGCGGCCATGGACGTACTGGCTCCCGGTATAGGTGAAATCATCGGTGGCTCCCAGCGTGAAGAGCGTCTCGATGTACTGGATGCCCGCCTGGAAGAAATGGGTCTGAACAAGGAAGACTACTGGTGGTACAGGGATCTGCGCCGCTACGGCACTGTGCCTCACTCAGGCTTCGGCCTGGGCTTTGAGCGCCTGGTGTCCTACGTGACCGGCGTGGGCAACATCCGCGACGTGATCCCCTTCCCGCGCGCACCGCGCAGCGCCAGCTTCTAAGCCGCTGTTAACAAACAGGCTTAAAACAGAAAACGCACCCACCTCGGGTGCGTTTTTTATTGGCCGCATTGGTGATTTGTATTTGTAGCGTTAGCGTAAAACCCAGTAGGGCAAATCCTGCTCTTCAAGAAAATCTTCCGCATCCTCACCCTTAAGCATGGCCAGGGTCGCCAACATACCCGCCACGGTGCAGTTGGCCGCCATTACCGTCACTGAACGGGGCGCCCCTTCAATGGGATAACCGCTGAGGGGACTCAGTATGTGGCCGTAACGTTTGCCGTGACGCTCGATAAATCTGTGGCTGTCACCACTGGTGGCCAGGCCACCGCCGGGAAACTGAATGCTGAGTTTGGCCGCCTGGTGATTGTCGGGATCTTCTATGCCGACCCGCCAATGGGACTCGTGTGGGCTGGCGGCAAGATCGCCCCCCAGGTTAACCAGGATTGCCGGCTCAATGGCAATGCTGCCAAGCTGCTCCTGCATCAGCTTCAGCGCCCGGTCGGCGGCATATTCCTTGGCGATACCGCCAAGATCCAAGGTCATGTCCCTGGGCTGCAATATGCTGGTGCTGGTGAACTTCAGCCGTTCGAACCCCACATGGGCCAGGGCCTTTTGCACATCTTCGGCGCCGGGTACATCGTTTGAGCCGTCAAAACGCCACAGCCGCGACAGGGGCTCGCTGCTGATATCGAACAAACCGTCGGAATGGCGATAACATTCCCTGGCAAAGGACAGCAAACCAAAGGTCTCGGGATCCAGCGGCTGACGCTCGCCTGCATCCCGGTTAAGCTGGGACAGCACACTGTCGTGATTGAAGCGACTGTACTTGGCTTCGATACGGCGCACCTCATCCACCGCCACTTTACCCAGCCTCTGGGCTTCCTCCTGGCTTTCCAAACCATAGAACAGAATTTCACAGGGGCTGGCCATGGCCCTGAACGTCGCAGCCATACCGGGCACCGGGACATCGTCCGGGCCCATAAATCCCCTGTGATGCCATTTGACGCCATCTTTGACCACACATTTACTGCTCATAGCACCCTGTCCCAGGTCCAATTTCGCTCTTTTACCAAAGTGCGACGCCTTCAATTTGAAAGCGATATGCTTACCATTGATAGTTTAGCTGTAACATCGCGGCATCGACCACGGGATACAGATCCAACCCCGCCAGTGCCGGCAAGGCCGGCTGACTTCCCCTGGGTACCTGGTGATACCAGCCCAAACGCCAGGCCAGCTCGCGCCCACCCGAGAGGCGGTATCCCAGCTTGACTCCCAGGGTGTAAGTGTCCAGGTCGCCGAGGCGATAATCGGCGCTCATATAGCGCGGCAAGGCCTCGCCTTCCATCAGAAAGCTGCGATAAAAATCCGTCTCCCCCTGATGCAGCCAACGCAAGTGCAATTGGCCGTAAAGTCCTTTAAAGCCCCAAATATCACCGAACTGACGTCTTAAGCGGGTTTCCAGGGTATGGGACTGCATGCCCCAGTCATCGAGGGTAAAACGGTAGGAAGCTTCCCAAACGCCCTTATCCATCGCGTACTTCAGCAGGGCAAACAGGCTATGGCGCAGCCGCGAATCCGGCCGGCTCTCATACCTGTATTCCTGTGCCAGCCCCTGTTCGTTGACCACAGACAGGATTTTATAGGGATCGGTCAAATAGCCCTGACTCAGGGCCACACCATAATTGAGTTGCACCAGGGTGCTGCGATTGATTACCTGATTGAGGCCAAAGAGCATTTCCGAGGTGTACTTGCGCCTGACCCCGGGAATGCGGGTGGTGGCAAAGGCGGCCAAAAAGGCGTCCTCACCGCTGAAATCCCTGCGGATGGCCATGGGCGCTCCGGCAACGGGCACGGCACCGACCGGGTCCACCACATCCATCCCCAGAGCCGTGGACAGGGACAAGGTGGTGTTATCTTTATTGAATCCCCACTCAGCACCGCCATTCACACCAATGGAGGCATAATCAAACTCTTTCGAGCCATAGACCCCGCCGTGAATGCGTTTTTCCGTTGAAATTATTTCACTCCAATCCGCCGACAGCTGCAGCCGGGTGTCTTTGAAGGTGTCATCCAGGGGTGTCTGTCCGGTGGCGACGCTGTATTCGCCACCACCCGATGGCCGGGTAAAGGTCTGAGCTGTCGGTTGCGGCAAGGCACCCGTGGCAGAGGCGCCGCTGAGACTGTCCAGCAGCATCTTGGCGGTCACGCTGAGGCTGTCGCTATAATCGTACCTTCCCTGAACTATGCCCTCTATGGCCTGAACCCTGTCCTGCTCCCGATACCAGAGAATGGCGCCATCAAAACGCCAGGGGGCCAGGGGTTTGGCAATCCAGTCGGGTAACCAGTCGAGTCCGGTGCTGTCGGCGTCTTTTCCAGAGCTGCTTTTTCCTGAAAGGGATTGCCCGGTCAATTGCTCCTGTGCCACTGCATCCAGGCTCAACATCTGCACGCTGGCCACGGTCAGGGCCGCCGCCACTCCCTTGCCGCTCAATTGCATCCGCAACCTCCGCCGGCAAAGGCGCGGCCACCGCTGACCCCTTCCTTGCTGAAGAAAATATGATCGTCGAGCGCCAGATCCAGCTGCTCATGATCAAGCGCCATCTCGGGTTTGGCCAACACGCCACGTTCCCAGGGTTGCACCCCTAAATTGGTACAGCCGCCCAAGGCACACAGCAGCAACAGCGAAAGCAGCTTGGTCTTCATGGTTTTTTCACTCCCGCTGCAGACACCAAGGCCTCAATTTCGGCCTCGTAATCCCTGGCCTTTTCGGTAAAAAAGCCCACGTGCGTTGAGATAAGCTGTCCCTGGCGGTCAAACAGGAAGCTTGACGGCATGCCGAGCAGGTCAAAACGGCGCGCCAGCTTGCCCTCGGGATCATAGCCTATGGTGAACCTGGGTTTGAATTCCTCGATAAAGGCCTCGGCATCGGCGGGATCCGGGTCCAGATTCACCGCCAGTACCACCAGGTCATCGCCATGGCGCTTGGAAAGATCGTTCATCCAGGGGAAGGATTTACGGCAAGGACCACACCAGGACGCCCAAAAATCCAGGTACACAACCTTGCCTGCGTATTGAGTCAGCGCCATCGGCTGGCCATTGGCATCCTGAATAACGGCATCCAGCCCGGGTTCTGCCTGTGCTCCGCCGGCCAGCAGCAGTAACAGCGCCGCAAACAGAGTTTTGAACATAATGAAGTCCCTAATATTGCTGTCCTTTATCTAGCTTAAGCCTTTTTCCTTGGCCATAACAGGGGTTGGGCGTTTCCGCAGGGCTTCAGAATCCCTTGCCGGTGTCAAAAATCAATTGCAAAAGCTTGACCTGGGTCAAGATCCCCTTTGCCTTCGCTGCCTACACTCAGGGAAGTTACCGTCCTCTATACCCCAAAAGGAATAAAAAGGTCACATCATGGACACACATTCAGCCTTGTACGAACTGGGAAGACGTCGGCTGCAAAGCCTGCGCAACCTGCCAAAACGTCACCCACACAGTCTCGCCGACAAGATGGCCGAATTTGGACTCAGCCGACGCGACTTTCTCAAGTGGACTGCCGGTGTCAGCAGTATGTTGGCACTGCCACTGCCTTTTTCCAACCTGGTGGCCGAAGCCGCAGAGCTGGCCGACAGGGTGCCCTTGATTTGGCTGCACATGGCCGAGTGTACCGGCTGCTCCGAATCACTGGTGCGCGCCGACACCCCGAATCTGGACTCGTTGATCTTCGATCAGATCTCCCTTGAGTACCATGAAACCCTGATGGCTGCCGCCGGTTGGCAGGCCGAGGAGAACCTCGACCAGGCCCTGGAAACCTACAAGGGCAATTACCTGTTGGCCATAGAAGGCGCCGTGCCCACCGCCAACAACGGTGCCTTCCTGACCCTGGGCTGCAAGGGCCGCACCGGCCTTGAGTCGGTCCGCAAGGCCGCCGCTGGAGCGGCAGCCATAGTTTCCGTCGGTACCTGCGCCTCCTTCGGCGGCGTTCAGGCAGCCTACCCCAACCCTACGGGGGCCAAGGGCGTGCATCAGGTGGTGGATAAGACAGTGATCAATCTCGGTGGCTGTCCCCCCAGCGAGAAGAATATCGTCGGCACCCTGATGTACTTCATCATGTTCGGCAAATTGCCGGCGCTCGATATCTACAACCGGCCCAAATGGGCTTACGGTGCCAGGGTCCATGACAATTGCGACCGTCGCGGTCACTTCGATGCCGGTGAATTTGTCGAGCAGTTTGGTGACAACAATGCCAAACAGGGCTTTTGCCTGTACAAGGTTGGCTGCAAGGGCCCCTACACCTATAACAATTGCCCCACCGAAAGATTCAATCACCACACCAGTTGGCCCATTCAGGCGGGTCATGGCTGCATGGGCTGTTCCGAACCCAATTTCTGGGATGAGATGGCTGACTTTGAGCGACCACTGGGAAGACAAACACTGCACGGATTGGATGCCACCGCTGACACCATAGGCAGCGTGATATTAGGCGCGGCAGCGGTTGGCATTGGTGCCCATGCCGTTGCCAGCATATTCGCCCGTGGTATTGAGGAATAATCATGAACAAGCGCGTAGTCATAGATCCCATCACCCGCATCGAGGGCCATTTGCGCATCGAAGTGGAGGTGGATGAAAACAATGTTATTCAAAAGGCCTGGTCATCATCGACCCTGTGGCGCGGCATCGAAGTGATCCTCAAGGGGCGCAGTCCCCTCGATGCGGGTCTGATAACCCAAAGGATCTGCGGTGTCTGCACCTACTCCCATTACCGCTGTGCCACCGAGGCGGTGGAAAACGCCCTGGGCACCAAGATCCCGCTCAACGCCAAACTCTTGCGTACTCTGATGCAGGTTTCCCTGTATATGCACGATCATCTGGTGCATTTCTACCATCTGCACGGATTGGATTGGGTCGACGTGGTATCCGCCCTGAGTGCGGATCCGGCCAAAGCGGCCAGGGAAGCGATGAAATACAGTCCCCATCCCATTGCCGCCGGTGAAGGCGATCTCAAAGCGGTGCAGGACAAGGTGGCCGGTTTTGTTGCCACCGGCAAGCTGGGGCCTTTTGCCAACGCCTATTGGGGTAATGGCACCTATAAATTCAGCCCCGAGCAAAACCTGATTGCCCTGTCACATTACCTCAAGGCGTTGGAAGTGCAGCGGGTGGCGGCAGAAATGCTGGCAATCTTCGGTGGCAAGCAGCCCCATCCCCAGTCGCTGGTGGTCGGTGGCGTCACTTCGGTGCGCGATATGCTCAGCCCGGCGCGCTTGCAGGAATGGAAACAAAAACACGCCATAGTGGCCGATTTTATTGACCGGGCCTATCAGGCCGACATCATCATGGCCGCCGAAGCCTATGGCGCTGAGCCCAGCGTGCTTGGAGGTGTGGCACTGACAAACTTCCTGGCCACGGATGATTTCCTGCTGGCGGACGGTGAATACCTGTTCAATGCCGGGGTGATCCTCAATGGTGATATCAATGGTGTACAGGATCTGGATCCCAGCCTGATCGCCGAAGATGTCACCCATGCCTGGTACAGCGCCCCGGCAAGCCAACATCCCTTCGATGGCACCACAGTGCCCCAGTACACAGGCTTTGTGGAGCGGGACACTGTCTACGGCAAGCTGCCGACTCTGGATGGTGACGGTAAATACTCCTGGGTCAAATCCCCCAGATATCAGGGCGAGCCCATGGAAGTGGGACCACTGGCAAGCCTGCTGGTGAGCTACGCCCGCGGCAACACCGCCGTGGTCGAGGCCGTTAACGGCCTGCTGGCACGTACAGGTCTGCCAATTGGTGCCCTGTTTACCACCCTGGGCCGTACCGCTGCCCGTATGTTGCAAACCCAGCTGGTGGCCCATGAGGGTCTGCGCACCTTTGATGCCCTGCTGACCAACCTGGTGTCTGACGAAAGTACCTACGCCAAGCCCGAGATAGATCCGGACAAGGAATACCGCGGCCACGCCATGATAGAAGCACCACGGGGCATGCTCAGCCACTGGGTGCGGATCAAGGGTGGCAAGATTGAGAACTACCAGGCGGTGGTGCCGACCACCTGGAATGCGGGTCCAATGGACAGCCAGGGCAAACAAGGACCTTATGAGACCTCGCTCATAGGCCTGAAGCTGGAAGATCCGACCAAACCCCTGGAAGTGATCCGGGTCATTCACTCTTTCGATCCCTGCATGGCCTGCTCGGTGCACGTGATGGATTTCAAGGGCACAGATCTGGGTGAATTCAGGGTCGCGGCCAACGCAATCTAGGAGGCTTTGCACATGGACAAGCACATTCAGGAAGTCAGAGAATTCAAACGTACCCTGGTATTTACCGGTGCCCTGAGAGCTGCCCACTGGTTAAGGGCCGCAGCCATCACTGTACTGCTCATCAGCGGCTTTTATCTCGCCTGGCCGTTTTTGGTGGCGCCGGAGAATTCGGATGTATTGGTTCAGGGATGGATCCGCTTTGGCCACCTTATCGCCGGCTTCCTGCTGTGCGCTGTTACAGCTGTGCGTACCTACCTGTTTTTCTTCAGTAAATACGACGTTGAGCGACGCAGTGTCCGTGATCTTTTTTCGCTTAAGAGCTGGATAGCCCAGCTGAAGTCCTATTTCTGGATTGGACAGTTGAAAAAAGCCGGTGTCTACGGCCCATTGCAACTGCTGGTGTACACCGGCATAGCGGTGGCGTCGATCTTCATCTGCATCACGGGTCTGACCCTCTATGCCCAGGTTTATCACCTGGGAATGGGCGGTATGCTGTCGGATTTTGCCGCCTGGATCACAAGTGTGATGGGCGGATTGGCGAGCGTCCGACTTTGGCACCACTATGTCGCTTGGGTATTCATCGTTTTTCTGGTGTTACACATTTACATGGCGGTGTGGACAGGCATCCGCTTCAAGCACAATTCGGTGGAAGTCATAGTCAGCGGTTACGACTATCACAGGCACTGAGTGGTTAAAAGCCAAGGCGCAGCGGGGAGGCACCATGAAGTTATTGTTGCTGGGAATAGGCAATGTGCTGTTCGCCGATGAAGGTATTGGCGTCCATTTCCTCCATTACATGGAAGAAAACTATCGCTTCAGCCACCCTCTCCACAGTCTGACCCTGTTGGATGGCGGCACCCTGGCCCAGGGGCTGACCCCCATCATCAGCCAATTTGATGAAATGCTGCTGGTGGATACGGTCAACGCCGCCGGAGCCAATCCGGGTCAGGTGTATTTCTTTGATTTCGACAAAGCACCGGCCGAAATTGACTGGCAGGGCAGCGCCCACGAAGTGGAGATGTTGCAAACCCTGACCATGATGGAAATGCTCGGGGACAGACCAAAAACCTGGGTACTGGGCGTGACCCCTACCCGCCTCGAGCCCATGCGTCTGGGCCTGAGTCCCGAGCTGCTCAGCGTGGTACCCCTGATGGAAGAGGTGGTGCTCAAGCACCTTCGAAGCCTTGGTTTTGAGGTGGAGCGCCGCCAACACCGCCCCATAGAAGAGCTGATCCCAAGCGCCTGGCAAGGGCAGATCCCAATTCATGAAAACTCTTAGATTTTACTTTCCCTGCCACAGGCCGGTCCCTTTCTATCACAGCTATTTCAACCAACTGCTGGCGACGGAGGAACTGGATTTGGCGATCGGGTATCACAATACGAGCGGCCAGTCTCATTACCTGCTGGATGCCAGTGGTAGCCAGGCACAACTGGAGCAGTTGGCCGATCTCCTGGCCAGGGAGCTACCGGTCTCGCTGGCGCTGGGTAAGCCGGGGCTGGAGCTTATCGAAACGCCCGACAGCTTGACAGCAACCGTGCCTATCCCACCCATGGAAGACATGGGGGCAGGTCTTGGATTTTGCAGCCACTGCCTGCCCTGGTTCAGTCAGGTGCAAGATGATTTGCCCCGGCAATTATCGCTGAGCTGCCCCTGCTGCCATGGCGAGCAACAACTGACGCCGGGGGCCCGGGCCATCACAGCGGATGAATTGGCAACAGCCGTGGCCGTGCTGGCGGATGGCAAAAGCGCAGTCCTTGGCGGTGTGACGTACGCTTACCGGGCGGCGCCGGAAAACGCTGACTGCACCAGCTTGCTTATTTGCGATCCCAAGGTGCTGACAAAACACCTTCTGGCCGATACAGAGCAGCAACTGGCGCTGTCGGCCCTGGAGAAACCCTGGGTTCGGCTCACGCCCCTGCCCGGACACGAGTTACTGAACCTACACTGGTATCGTTGCCGCTTCGCCGCCAGTCGTCTGGAGCTGCTGCTGACGGCCGCGCTGGCCCGGGCCGGTATGGATTGGGTGCATGTGTCACAGGATGGGGCCCGGGATGAGGTCTGTCAGCTGGCGGGAACCTGGATGCCGGTGCAGCGCAGCCAAAGCTTCAAGCTGACGCTCAGTGAATCCCTGTTTGCCCAAACCGAGTCGGCTACCGGGGCCTGGCGCGCCCGTTCGTGCGGCCCGGAGCAACTGCAACTTGAACCCCTTACCCATGGGGCCGAAATTAAGGATCCCGCCCGGCTGGCGCTGCAGGGGACACTGCTGCGCCGGGGCAAGGCTCTTGCCAATAGCGCAGTGCTTTACCTTGGTCATCAAGGCCCCATGCAGCTGCAGGGTTATGACGCCCAGGCAGAGCAACAGGTCTTTTTGTCCCTAAGCCCGTTGCCGGCGACGGGATTACAGCTTTATCAGGCCCTGCTAAGCGGCGCTCCCGAGCTGATACAGAAATTCCGTGAACAGTTTCCTTACGAATGTCTGGCATTGTCTGAGCTGAACCTCAGCAATGGTGCCAGTTCCCGCACTGATTCGCTGCAAAGCCTGCTTGCCACGGCCGCCTGTGTGCTGGGGCTGGGCTACCGCCAAAGCAAGCAGCAATTGGCCGCCGCCCTGGCCGCCAGCGCCACCCACCACAGGGGACACAATGCCCCCAGAGTCGATTACCCCCTGGTGTGGGGCAGCGAGGGCCGCACCATAGACTGGCGCCGCATGCTCGGCACCCTGATAAGCTTCCGCCTTGCAGGGGACAAGGACAGCAGTCGTCTGGCCTTTGGGGTATTGGACTCACTGGCGGATTATTTGGCCAACTGGGTGGAGCACCTGGATCAGCAGCTGGGGATAGAACAGCTGGTACTGGCCGGACAGGATCTCAATAATCCTGTGTTGGCCCAGCGGCTGACCTTGCGTCTGGGAAAAAACGTCAGGCTCAGGGTCAATCCGGCGCTGGATCTCGACGGCAGTCTGCTGGCGGTGGGCGCCTTATTTGACCGCCCTGCCCGCCGCTCAAGCCAGCAGCGGGAAACCGCGCCATGAAAGCCATAAGCCTGCATGTGGGCGGCATAGTTCAGGGGGTGGGTTTCAGACCCCATGTCTACCGCCTGGCCAGAGAACTGGCCCTCCGGGGGCATGTGCTCAATGACGCCAGTGGGGTACATATCGACCTTTATGGTGAGCCCACCCAGCTGGCGCGGTTTATTGAGCAACTCAGGCATTGCCCCCCGCCCCTGGCGCGAATTGATTTTATCCATGAAAGCCCACTGCCCATGCCTCCATGGCCGCCCCAGGATTTTGAGATCCGCTCCAGTCAGGCGGATGACAAGGCCACTGTGCTGGTGTCGGCGGACAAGAGCAGTTGCGATGCCTGCCTGGCGGAAATTCGCGATCCTGAAGATCGCCACTTTGACTACCCTTTCACCAACTGCACCCACTGCGGCCCCCGCTACAGCCTGATACGGTGCTTGCCCTATGACAGGGTCAATACCTCCATGGCTGCGTTTGCCATGTGCCCCGAGTGTGAAGCTGAATATCGGGATCCCATGGACCGCCGCTACCACGCCCAGCCCGTCAGCTGTCCCCAATGCGGACCGCACCTGAGCCTGCTCAGTGTCTCGGGAGAAGTGTTGTGTGATGACAGCAGCCGCGCCATGGATCTCACGGCAGATATGCTGGCATCCGGAAACATACTGGCCATCAAGGGCCTTGGCGGCTTCCATCTGGTCTGTGACGCCCGCAATGCAGATGCGGTTGCCCTGCTGCGGCAAAGAAAACACCGGCCAGCCAAGCCCCTTGCCGTGATGGTGCCCGATCTTGACTGCGCCAAACAGCTCGCTATCGGGTCGCAGGAGGAATGGCAACTGCTGTGCAGCCGTGAAAAACCCATAGTGCTGCTGAATAAACAGCCACAACAGTCGCTTGTCTGTGAGGCCGTGGCCCCCGGCATCGACAGACTGGGATTGTTTCTGCCCTACACACCGCTGCACCAGCTGCTGTTGGCACGCTGTGGCTTTCCCCTGGTGGCCACCAGCGCCAACCATAGCGGAGATCCCATCATCACGGACTCAGAGCAGGTGCTGGCGCGTCTGGGCAAGGTGGTGAACGCTGTGCTCGATCACAACCGCCCCATAGTCAATGGCTGCGATGACAGCGTGGTGCAATGGGCCGGCGGGCAGATGCAGGTGATCCGCCTCGCCCGAGGCTATGCCCCCCTGTGCCTTGAGAGTCAGCTTGACAGTCAGCGGGAAACCGACGGCGACTGGTTGGCCGTGGGACCGCAGCAAAAAAATACCCTGGCGCTGAATCTGGGCTCGCACCTGTTTCTGAGCCCCCACATTGGCGACTTGTTCAGCGTCGAAGCCGAGGCCTATTTCGAACGTACCCTGGCGACCTTTCAGCGCTTGTACAGCATAGCCCCCGCGGGCATCGCCTGCGATCGCCATCCCGATTACAGCTCCAGTCGCTGGGCCCATGCCAGGGCACAAGCGGGGCAAGGCCTGTTGCCGGTGCAACACCACCACGCCCATGTGCTGGCCACCATGGCGGCAAACGATATCAGCTCCCCGGTGCTGGGATTTTGTTTCGACGGCAGCGGCCTGGGAGATGAGGGGGAAATATGGGGCGGTGAGGTCCTGCTGTGTCGGCCGTCGGGCTACCGGCGTTTGGCCCATGTGCGCAGTTTCGCCGTCACCGGCGGTGACAAGGTCGCCACCGAGCCTTGGCGCGTCTTGCTTGGCCTGCTTGCCGACGAGCTGATTGATGACAGCATTCACGCCCTCAAACTGCCGGCGCTGGAAAGGCTCGGGGAGCTGCAGCGGGCCAACCTGCTGCGCCTGACCCGCTCCAGTAGACTCAAATGCAGTTCCATGGGGCGATTGTTCGATGCGGCAGCGGCCCTGCTCGGCTTCGAAGGGCCCATACTGTTTGAAGGCCAGGCAGGATTGTTTCTCGAAGCCCTGGCCGCCAAGTCACAGCCCAAGAATGGGTCGTCCAATTGTCTGCGCCTGGCGATAACCCCCGATGACAAAGGCTTTGTGCTCGACGGCCATGGACTGATCCTGGCAATGATAGATGCCCTTTGCGCCGGTACAGATGCCAGTGCAGAGCAGTTGAAGGCCGATCTAGCCCGGCAGTTTATTCTGGCCCTGTCACGGGCCGTGCTCGAATTGGCTGACCACTATCCGGACCTGCCCGTGGTCCTCAGTGGCGGCGTGTTCCAGAACCGAACCCTGGCCGACGCCTGTGTGGCCGGTTTGCAGCAAAGGGGTCGAACCCTGCTGCCCTGGGGCCAGGTGCCCGTGAATGATGGCGGTATCGCCCTGGGGCAACTGTGGGCGGCATTACACGGCAATAAGGGCGAAAGCCTGACCTGAATCAAGGCACTCGGGTGCCGAAAGACAGACACTGAATATCCGGGGCACGCCCCAGAGCAAGGAGACAAAGCCAAATGTGTAAAGATTGCGGCTGCAGCCTGACACAGGACAGCATGAAGGACACGCTGCGACAGAACCCCCAACTGCAGGATCCCAAGACCCTCAGTAGTATCCACAGGATCCTGGCACGCAACGACAGTGAGGCCGTTCATAACCGCCGCCACTTCGAAGCCGGTGCCATGAGCGCCTATAACCTGATGAGCAGCCCGGGAAGCGGCAAAACCAGTTTGCTGGAATACCTTGGTCAGTTCACGCCCCTGAGTTTTCAGGTCATTGAAGGGGATTTGGAAACCAGTCGCGATGCCGACCGCCTGCTGGCTCGCGGGATCAAAGCGGTGCAAATTCAAACCGGCAGCGCCTGCCATTTGGACGCTTTTATGGTGCATGGCGCCCTCCACCACCTTGATGGCAACCGGGTCGATATCACCTTTGTGGAAAACGTCGGCAATCTGGTGTGCCCCGCCAGCTACGACATAGGCTGCCATCGCAACATAGTGCTGGTGTCGGTACCCGAAGGTGATGACAAGATAGCCAAGTATCCGGTCATGTTCCGCCGCGCCGATTTGGTGCTGATCAGCAAGTGCGACCTGCTGCCCTATTTCGATTTCAGTCTGGATGAGGCGCTGACGTCGCTTCACGCCATTAATCCCAAGGTTAAGGTTATCCAGATCTCCATCAAGGATGGCCGCGGTATGGCCGAACTGGCCGACTGGTTGGCACAGGATCACGGTCAAAGATTCGCTGACCAGCCCCACAGCCGACAACGGCAGGGAGAGCGCTGATGTGTCTTTCGGTCCCGTCACAGGTGGTGGCACTGCATCCCGAAGAAGCCGCGGTCACGGTAGATACCCTAGGCGTACGGCGCAAAGTCAGTTGTCATTTGCTGGCCGATGAATTGACCATCGGCGACTACGTGCTGATCCACATCGGTTTTGTCATGAATAGAATTGATAAAGAAGATGCACTGAAAAGTATAGAAATATACAAGGATATAGTCTCAAGCATGGAGAGCGATGAAAATGCTTGAACTCAAGAGTTTGTACCGGGTGTTCCGTGATCCGGACACCATGGCGGCCTTGGCCGCGTCCATTGCCAAGGACGCAGCCCACTTGAGCGAGCCACTGAACATTATGGAGGTCTGTGGCGGCCATACCCACACCATAATGAAATATGGTCTGCCTGGCCTGCTGCCAAGCAACATACGTTTTATCCATGGACCCGGTTGTCCTGTGTGCATTATGCCAAAGGAGCGCATCGATCAAGCCGCGATTCTTGCAGCCCAACCGGGAGTGATATTGCTGACCCTGGGCGACATGATGCGGGTGCCCGGTTCCCATGGCAGCCTGGCGCAGCAAAGGGCCAAGGGGCTGGATATCCGCGCCCTCTATGATCCACTCGATGCCCTTGCCATTGCCCGTGACAATCCCGGCAAAACCGTTATCTATTTTGCCATTGGTTTTGAAACCTCCACCCCCATGACCGCAGTGCTGCTGGAACAGGCCGAACGTCTGGGGCTGGATAACCTGCTGTTCCACATCAACCACGTGCTGGTGCCGCCGGCCATGGACGCCGTAATGGCAGAGCCCGCCACCAAGGTGAATGCCTTTATCGGACCGGCCCATGTCAGTGTGATTGCCGGTGCCGACATTTATCGGCCTGCCGCAGACAAATATCACACCCCTGTGGTGGTCAGCGGCTTTGAGCCCGTGGATTTGATGGAATCCATTCTGCGCCTGGTGCGGCAGAAAAACGACGGCCGCAGCGAAGTGGAAATCCAGTACAGCCGCGCGGTCACGGCCGAAGGTAACCGCACGGCTCAGGCCAAGGTCAATCAGGTGATGGAAGTGCGGGACGAGTTTCGCTGGCGTGGTCTGGGCCCCATACCCAAGTCTGCCTTGAAACTCAGAGACGAATATCAACACCGGGACGCGGAGCGGGTTTACGGTGAGCGCCTGCCCATAGTGGAAATTGACGATCACAAGGCCTGCCAGTGCGGCGACATACTGCGCGGTCTTGCCGATCCCACGGATTGCCGGGTTTTCGGTCGTGGCTGCACCCCCCAGACGCCACTTGGCAGCTGCATGGTCAGCTCTGAGGGTGCCTGCAATGCCTATTACAGATACAGCGGAGGGCCGAATGTCCTTTAAACAGAGCACGTCCCTTAAACAGATCCAACTGGCCCACGGTGGCGGCGGCCTGGAGATGGCCAAACTGATCCGTGAGCTGTTTTTTACCGCCTTTGACAATCCCATTCTGGCAGCCGAAGAGGATGCCGCCGTGCTCAACCTGAGCGGCCCCTGCGCCTTCACCACCGACTCATTTACCGTATCGCCGCTGTTTTTTGCCGGTGGTGATATAGGCAAACTCGCCATTGCCGGCACGGTCAATGATCTGGCCATGATGGGCGCCGAACCCCAGTACCTGAGCCTGGCCCTGGTGATAGAAGAAGGCTTTGAACTGGCCAAACTGAAAACCATTATCCAAAGCATGGCAGCGGAACTGGCGAAAAGCGGTGCCCGCATCGTTTGCGGCGATACCAAGGTGGTGCCCAAGGGCTGCGCCGATGGCCTGTTTGTCAATACCACAGGTGTCGGCCGGGTGCTGCGTCCGGGCCTGTCGGCAGCAAAACTGCAGCCGGGAGATGCCATCCTGGTGTCCGGCGACATAGGCAGGCACGGCGCCGCCATTCTGATGGCCCGCGAAGGTCTGCAATTGGAGTCGGATCTGATAAGCGATTGCGCCAGCCTGTGGCAAGTGGTCGAGCAACTGCTGGCCCTTCCCTTTGAGCTGCACGCCATGCGCGATGCCACCCGCGGCGGCATCGCTGCCGTGCTCAACGAATGGGCCGTTCGCTCGGGTGTCGGCATAGCCCTTGAAGAAGCCCGTCTGCCGATCAGCGACGAGGTGCAGGGACTGTGTGAACTCTATGGCTTTGAGGCCACAGATCTCGCCAACGAAGGCACCTTCGTATTGGCGCTGCCCAAGCGCGATGCCGAAGGCGCCCTGGAAGTGTTGCGCCGTTTTGACGGCGGCAGCAAGGCCGCCATCATAGGTGAAGTGTGCGAGGATCACGCCGGCCGGGTGGTGTTGACCACCGCCTGGGGGGGACGACGCTACCTCGACCTGCCCCAGGGTGAATTGCTGCCGAGGATCTGCTGATGCACGAGTTCTCCATAGTGGAGGCGCTGCTGGAGCAGTGTGAACGCCTGGCGCGGGAGCAAGGCGCCATTGGTGTCACCCAGGTGAAGGTTCAGCTGGGGGAACTCAGCGGCGTCGAACCGGCGCTGCTCGCCACCGCCTTTGACGGCTTCAAGTTGGGCAGTCTCTGTGAACGGGCCGAGCTTGAACTGGAGATAGTGCCCCTGACCCTGAGCTGCAATGACTGCGGTGCCAGCGGACCCGCCCACAACCGCAGCATGATCTGTCCCCAATGTCAGGGTACCAATACCCGCACTCTGACAGGTGAAGAGCTGCTTCTGGCCCGCCTGGAGCTGGAGCTGCCCGGCGATACTAGTCCCCTGTCAGCCAGCTGATATGCAGTACCGAAGCGTCAAGTTGCCGCGACTTGAACCAGTCAAACCAGCGACGCTGGCTGTCCTGTAGCCTGTCACCCGGGCCCTTGATTTCCACAAAGGCCAGCCCATCCTGTTTCAGCACCAGCAGATCCGGCCAACCGCTGCGGTAAAATTGCGGATCCTTAAGCATACGTTCGAGCAAGTCCGTCAGCAGCGCCCCATCCAGGTGGCTAAGCACAGCCTCAAGCACCTCGCCGTCAAACAGCTTCCAGTTGACCCAATCGTTAACCAGGCCCTGCTTGGTTTCAAAATGCCGGGTCAATATCGACAGTTCCCCTTCCCGCAGGCGCTGCAGGCGCTCGTCCAGGGCAACTTGCCGGGCCGCCACAAATCCGGGACGGTACATGTCCCTTGGCCGGGATTGAAACGGATTGTCAAAGGCGCCCTTGACCGGCATGAAGATAATATCCCACAGCGCCAGGCCAAAAAGGCCGCAGACGAAGGCATTTTCCAAATGCCAGGCCCGCAGCCCCCGTGACTCGAACCAGGCGACGGCGGCCTGCTCAACCTTGCCTTCAAAGGGAGGAAGCGCCAGTTGCTGCCCTGGAATAGTCGAAGCCGGCGCCCTAAGCCAAGGCCTACCAAGCAGCCTGGCCAATCGCGGCCCCATGCGCCTTGCCGCCGCCAACTCCTGCTCGTCCCAGGGATTGGCAATCATGGCCTCCACCACAGCCAGGGCCTCTTCAAAGCGTGCCAGTTTCTCCAGACAACGTGCCGAGCGCTCCCGAGCCGGCGTCTGCGCCAGTTCCCCGTAAATTGTCAGGGCAAGGTCATCATCCCCCCTGCGCTCCAGCTCCCGGGCAATGCGGCCCCTTAGCTGCTGGCGTTTATCCTCCAGCCCGCCCCCAGTAGCCAAGGGATGGGGGCACCGGGCCAGCATAAGCTCTAGTTCATCGCGCTCCAGAATACGGCCGCTCAGCTCAAGCTGCTCACTGAGCTGGCTCAGCAAAAGCGCCGCGTCTATGTCGGCCCGGGTGTCGAACCTGCGCAGGGCCTTGTCTACGGCATAGTTTTCATAGCGCCGCAGGCCCATATCACCAAGCACAAATTCGCTGAGATCCTGATAGCTGTTGCCAAAATAGAGCAACTTGAACAGGGCCATGGGATCGTCCCGCAGCCAGAGACAATCGCTGCGCCAATATTCGGCCAGGCTCGACCACAGGCCTTTCTGCTCAATCAGTGCTGCCAATTGGGTTTTGGTTGCGCCCTTGCTTACGCCCAGGGGCGCGGCCTTGGGGTCCTCAGAGACCAGCGCCGTGCGCCACTCGGCCAGGGTCAGTAAAGAATTGAGCTCAGAATGGGGCGCGGCCAGCCCGGTTTCGATAAAGCCCGCCAGGCGCAGCTCATTCAGTGCCGAGGGCAAATCATCCAGTTCCGGATAGTGAAGTTTGCTTATCCTGAACCATTGGCCCTTGCGCAACAACAGTCTGACCAGCAGGCAGCGGGCGTCATGGCCAAGTTGGTCGAAGCGTGCAAGAAACCCCAGCTCGCTGTCACTCAGCAGATCGCGATACCTGTCGAGTCCCCCCAACAGGCTGAGAAAATTGCCCAGATAGTAGTCCGGAGCGAGAGATGGCACGTCGGCCATGGGATCAACTGCGGTAAATGGTTTGGATCAGGTGAAAGCCGAATTGGGTTTTGACCGGACCATGTACTTCCAGCACCGGCTTTTTAAACACCACATCATCGAATGCCTTGACCATCTGTCCGGGGCCGAACTCCCCCAGATCGCCGCCGCGACGCTTTGATGGACAAAGGGAATATTGCTTGGCCAACTTGCCGAAATCCTCGCCCTTGGCGATACGGGCCTTAAGCTTTTCTGCCTCTTCGCGGGTTTTGACCAGAATATGTCGTGCACAGGCGCGGGCCATGGTTTACCTCTTTTGCTGCGCCCCGTCTGGGGGCACTTAACTGGAAAAATCTGGGGCGATCTTACCGCAAAAGCGCGGCGGCGTCAGTCTTGCCGTCACCGGGGACAGCGCCTACACTGGCACCTCGTTGACAGCAAAAGGAGTTTTCAATGTGGCAGCAACACACTCTTAATCTCAAAGCGCGAGCCAGGGGCTTTCATCTGATCACCGCGGAAATCAATGCCGCGCTGCAAGGCATGCCTGCGGTTAGCTGTGGCCTGCTGCATCTGCAACTCTTGCACACCTCGGCCTCCCTCAGCCTCAATGAGAATGCCGATCCCGATGTCCGGGGTGATTTCGAACGTTTCTTTAATCGCCTGGTCCCTGAAAACACGCCTTACTTCAGACACCTGGATGAAGGCCCGGATGACATGCCGGCCCATATCAAGTCCAGTATCCTTGGTACCAGCCTGCTGCTGCCTGTTAACCGGCAACAACTGGCACTGGGTACCTGGCAAGGCGTGTATCTGGGGGAGCACAGGGATGCGGGGGGATCGCGGCGCCTTTTGCTAACCCTGCAGGGGCAGCCGGGATAAACCAGCGGCCCCTTGGTTGCTACTCCGCGATTCTCTCTATGCGGGCGAGATAAAAGCCGTCAAAACCCTGATTTGCGGGCGTAATACACTCATCATCCAGCAGGCGGAAGTTGCTTTGCGCCGCAAGAAATTTGTCCACCTGACGGCGGTTTTCGGATGGCAGTATCGAGCAGGTTGCGTAAACCAGTATGCCGCCGACCTTCAACATCCGGCTGTAGCTGCCGAGAATATGTTCCTGCAACTCCATCAGCACCGGCAAACGCTCTTCGGTGTCTCGCCACTTGGCATCGGGGTTACGTTTGAGTACCCCAAGGCCAGAACAGGGTACATCGAGCAGCAGCCGATCGGCGGACAGCTTGAGGCGCTTGATGGTCTTGCTGCCGGCAATGAGGCGGGTTTCAACATTGTGGGCACCGGCGCGGCGGGCACGCTGCTTCAGGTTATCCAGCTTCCATTGCTCCACATCCATGGCCAGCAGACGACCACGGCCCTGCATCTTGGCAGCCAGATGCAGGGTCTTGCCGCCGGCTCCGGCACAGGCATCGATCACCCGCATGCCGGGCGCCACATCCAGGGCATCGGCCACCAGCTGCGAACCAGCATCCTGCTGCTCAAACCAACCATCGGCGAAACTCTGGGTGCGAAACAGCGCCGCATCCGAGGTCACTTCCAGCGCCGAGGGCACACCGGCCACCGGCTGGGTATCAACGCCTTCGCCCTTGAGACGGGCCATCAGCGCCTGCGGATCGCACTTGAGACCGTTGCTGCGCAGATAGCGCTTGGGTGCCAGCGCCAGTGCCGCGCGCTCTGCCGGCCAGGCCTCGCCCAGCTCCGCTTGGCCCAGGGTATCCAACCAGGCGGGACAACCGTCCCACAGTGGACCTTGGTTGCGGGCCTGTGTCAGACGACCTGCGAATTCGGCCGCATCCACCGGCAAGGCGTACTTCATTTTCGGCAGTGGCAATTCATGGAACAGATGCCAGGCATTGATAAGCCGCGAACCTTCACGCTCCACCCTTGCCGGCTCTATGTCGGCCAGATAGCAAAACAGATTCAGACGCCGCAGCAGATCCCCCGTGACCAGAGCTATCCTGGCCTGCTCGGCAGGTGCCAGTTGCAGTCCTGAGAAGTGTTTTGAATAGGCTCTGTCCAGGGGCGCACCTTCAATCAAAACCTGATTGAGGACACCGAGCACCAATTCGCAGGAAGACGCAGACAAGGGAGATAACATAATGGCAGGATCCGGGTGAAGAAAACCGCCGGATCTTAGGCGTTAACGCCGGCGGGCGCAAGGCGAACCTGCCCCGAAAGCCACAAACGGCGTGAAAAATCCGCCAAAATAAAAAGAGGCCCCGCAGGGCCCCTTTCAAACTCGGCAATAGTGCCTGCAATATCAGTCCAGGCGTGAACCGCGCAGGCCATAAAACAGTATGTAACCATAGCAAAGGACCGGCAGCACGAAGGACAGATGCAGCCCGACCCCATCGGCCAGCATGCCCTGAAACAGCGGGATGATGGCGCCACCGACAATGGCCAGACACAGCACACCGGAACCCTGTGAAGTGGCAGGACCAAGATCCCGCAGTGCCAGGCTGAAAATGGTTGGAAACATGATGGAATTGAACAGGCCCACGGCCAGGATGGACCACATGGCCAGCTGACCTTCGCTGCCCATGGCAACCATCACCAGCGCCGCCGCCATCAGAGCGTTGAACGCCAGCACCTTACCGGCAGCCACTTTTTGCATTACGGCAGAGCCGATAAAGCGCCCCACCATGGCACCACCCCAGTAATAGGCGATGTAATGGGCCGCGTCGGCTTCAGCCAGTCCGGCGACCTTGTCATCGCCAAGGAAGTTCACCAGCAAGCTGCCGATGGCCACTTCACCGCCCACATAAACGAAAATAGCCACGGCGCCGAGCACCAGGTGACGGTAGCTCAGGGCGCTGCGGACAGGTTCAGCAACCGCGTCTTCCTGGCTGTGGATGACGGGCAATGACAACTTGGAAAACACCAGTGCCAGCAGGCCCAGCATGCCTGCCAGCAACAGATAAGGCAGCTTGACCACATCGGCCTCGGCCTGGGCGTCCAGGGCTGCGCCACTGGCCACTGACAGGATCAATACGGCACCGAAAAAAGGCGCCACTGTGGTGCCAAGAGAGTTGAAGGCCTGGGTCAGGGTCAGTCGGCTTGAGGCGGTTTCCGGATTGCCGAGTGCCGTCACATAGGGGTTGGCAGCCACCTGCAGTACAGTGATGCCGGACGCCAACACAAACAAGGCACCGAGGAACAAGCCATAGGATATGGCCGCTGCCGCGGGGTAAAACAACAGGCAACCTATGGCCGCAACCACCAAACCTGTCACTATACCGCGCTGATAGCCGAGTTTTTTCACCAACTGCCCTGCCGGTACCGACACCAGGAAGTAAGCGCCGAAGAAGCAGAACTGGATCAGCATCGCCTGGGTATAGTTCAGTGAGAACACGCCCTTGAGGTGCGGGATCAAAATATCATTCAGGCAGGTAATAAAACCCCACATAAAGAACAGCGACGTGAGCGACGTCAGGGCAAAACCGTATTTGCCCTCTGTTGCCGCCACTTGGACCGTAGCCCCGGTGTTGATACTGCTTGCCATAGCTTCCTCTCTTTCTGTTGTTATCGTTATTTGCGACGCCAGGCCGGCCCCAAGGGTCAACCTCGACCGCTGTCGCTATGTATAAAATATTCCATCTTCGACTGATACTGATGAAAACCCGGCGCCTGGTCAACGATTAAGCCCGTCTCCAGGCTTAATCATGCATCAGATTTTTTCATCCAATAATTTGATTTAATCAGCTCAGCTTGGCAAAAAAGCTGCCATAGGGCGGCAGGCTCAGGCTATCCCCCACAAGTTGCCCCGCGACCAGCCCATGGCCCTGGAGACCTTCTGACACCTTTAAGCCATGCAAATCGTGGCTTTCTTCGGAGCTACCGAGGTTAAAGGCCACCAGGTATTGCTCATTTTGCCATTGTCTGATGAACAGCAGCAAAGGCTCTTTGCTGTCGATAAATTTGATATCACCCACCACCAAAGCCGGGTGTTGTTTACGCCAGGCCATAAAGCGGCGGAATTGGTTCAGCACTGAATCTTCTGCGCTTTCCTGCACATCCACTGCTTTGGGCAGGTGCTCGGGAGCCAATGGCAGCCAGGGTTTGCCGTTGCTGAACCCGGCTTCCTTTGCCTGCGCCTGCCAGGGCATGGGGGTGCGGCAGCCGTCACGGCCCTTGAAGTTGGGCCAGAAAGCAATGCCAAAGGGATCCTGCAGGGCCTCAAAAGGAATGTCGGCTTCGGTGAGCCCCAGCTCTTCACCCTGATAGCTGCAAATACTGCCGCGCAAACTGGCGAGCATGGCGCTCAGCATCTTGGCCATATCAGCAGGCGCATCGGCACCACCCCAACGGCTCAGTACCCGCTCCACATCATGATTGCCTATGGCCCAACAGGGCCAACCGTCACCAATGCTGGCTTCCAGGGCTTCCACCGTGCTGCGGATATAACCGGCACTGTAATCCTTGGTCAACAGTTCGAAGCTGTAGGCCATGTGCAGGCGGCCATCACCCTGGGTGTATTCGGCCATGGTGGCCAGAGAGTCTTCAGAAGACACCTCCCCCAGGGTCACGGTACCTGGGTAGCGGTCGATCAGCGCCCGCAACTCCTCGATAAAACCGACGGTCTCGGGACGGGTGTTGTTGTAATAGTGATATTGATAGGCGTAGGGGTTGTCTTCCGAGAAGCCCCTGCCCTGACGTTGATCCTTGGGCTTGGCCGGATTATCCCTGAGCTCCGCATCATGGAAGCAGAAGGTAATGGCATCGAGGCGGAAACCATCAACGCCTTTTTTCAGCCAGAACTCCACATTGCTCAGCACGGCACGACGCACGTCTTCACAGTGGAAATTGAGATCCGGCTGGCTTTTCAGGAAGTTGTGCAGGTAGTACTGCTGGCGACGGGGTTCCCATTCCCAGGCACAGCCGCCGAAAATGGCCAGCCAGTTGTTGGGCGGGGTACCGTCTTCGCGGGGATCGGCCCATACATACCAGTCAGCCTTGGGGTTATCCCGGCTTTGGCGGCTCTCTTCAAACCAGGCATGGGCATCGGAGGTGTGACTCAGCACCTGATCTATGATGACCTTGAGTCCCAGGCTATGGGCCTTGGCAATCAATTCATCAAAGTCTTCCATGGTGCCAAACAATGGGTCGATGGCCAGATAGTCACTGATGTCATAACCGAAGTCTTTCATCGGAGACTTGAAAAAGGGCGAGATCCAGATCGCATCCACGTTCAGGCTGGCGATATAATCCAGCTTGGCAATGATGCCCTTGAGATCGCCGACGCCATCGCCGTTGGTATCCAGCATACTGCGCGGATAGATCTGGTAGATGACGCCACCGCGCCACCAGGCTAACTCATTCATTCTCGCCTCTTTTTTACTTTTATGGCCGGCATCTGCACTGATGTCAGGGTTACAACTTTGTTGCCCCGAGGTAAGCGGTTTGACGCCTTTTAGGATTGAAACGAGGATACGTGAACTGGGAAACCGCCTTCAATACGGCTGCATACGTATGCAGAGATCATTCCTCATCGCAGCTGGCGGACAGAATGTTCTATTCCTATATTAAACAATGAGTAACAAGCATTTGTTCGTATGAAAAAGCCCTCTTTTTAACCATAACGGCGTCACAATCCTGCTCCATGGGCCTTTTGAATACGTATGCACACGATTGAGCAAGCCCAAATGGCGGGAGTAGTATCTTCACCGTTGTGCAACAATTTGGTTATAAAAACGGCACTTATGCAGTCAGGTAAGCGCGTTAACGCCAAATACACTACTACAAATGACTGTTGTCCCAACACTTATAAGCTAAGACATGAGCTATAGCGACAAAGGGGAAAGATGAATGTTCCAATATAAACCGAGCCTACTGACGTTGGCACTGGTAGCCGCCGGTGCCAGCATGTATTCCTACGGCGCGCTCGCCGCAGAAGATGCTGCCAACCAAAAAGCTGAAGACGAGTCCATTGAAGTTATTCAGGTGACCGGTATCCGCCGTTCACTGCAAGAATCCCAAGCCACCAAGATGTCCAACTCTTCGGTGGTTGAGGCCATTTCGGCCGAAGATATTGGCAAGTTGCCCGACGTCAGTATTGCTGAATCTCTGGCACGTTTGCCCGGTGTTGCTGCGCAACGTCTTGACGGTCGCGCCAACGTAATCTCTATCCGTGGTCTGGGCCCGGACTTTACCACAGCCACTCTCAATGGCCGTGAACAGGCTTCGGTCAACGACAACCGCGGTGTTGAGTTTGACCAATACCCATCTGAACTCCTGAATCAGGTTGTGGTGTACAAGACGCCCGATGCATCCCTGATGGCTCAATCCATCGGTGGTACCGTGGACATGCGCACCATCAGCCCCCTGGCCCACGGCGAGCAAACCATTGCCGTTTCTGCCCGCGGTGAACTGAACGATCTGGGCGCGCTTAACAGCGACAGCACTGATAAGGGTTATCGCGCCAGTGTCTCCTATGTGGATCAGTTCCTCGACGACACCCTGGGTTTTGCCTTCGGTTATGCCCGCATGCAATCGCCCAACCAGGAAGAGCGTTGGCAGGCCTGGGGCTATCCCCGTATCGACTACAAAGATGATAATTCACCTTATGTGCTGGGTGGAGCCAAACCCTTTGTACGATCCAGTGAACTGGAGCGGGATGGTTTCCTGATGGTGCTGGAATATCAGCCAAACGATCAATTCCACAGCTTACTGGATGTGTATTACTCCCAGTTCAAAGATCAACAGCAATTACGTGGTATTGAAATGCCAGGTCGTTGGGGCGCTAACGATGACAATAATGCTGGCGGTTGGGCTAACGACGGCATTACCGCTGTCGCAGTGGATAACGGTCTGGTCACTCAGGGCGTTATCAACAATGCCGGCGTTATCGTTCGTAACGACGTCAATACCCGTGATGCAGACGCCCTGTCCATTGGCTGGAATAACAAGTACATAGTCAATGACAACTGGAGTCTGGAGGCGGATATCGCCCTGTCCAAGGCCAACCGTACCGACATAGGTATGGAAAGCTACAGCGGCACCGGCCGTGGCAATGGCAATGGCGCCACCGACACCCTGGGCTTTGCTTACCAGGGTGATGGTCGCTATCAGTTCACCCATGATCTGAACTATGCCGATCCCAACGTGATCAAACTGGGTGGAGCTTTCAGTTGGGGAGATCCGGTTGGACCAAGCAGCCAGGACGGTTTTATCAACAAACCCGAAATCGACGATGAACTCAAGTCCATGCGTCTTGCCGCCGAGTATGTGCTCGACAGCGGTGCCGTGCGCAGCGTGCAATTCGGTGTAAACTACACCGAGCGCGAAAAGTCCAAGCTGGACCAGGGTTTCTACCTGACCCTGAAAGACTACCCTGAAATGCTGACGGTGCCGGCGAAGTACCTGCTTGATCCTACTTCCCTGGCTTTCTTTGGCATGGGTGACATGCTGAGCTATGACTCCCTGGCTTTCTACAACGACGGCAACTACATAGAGACCAATGCTGACTCTGTGGATCTGAGCCGCGCTACCAACTCCTGGTTGGTTAACGAGGAAGTGACCACCGGTTTTGTCAAAGCCAACCTGGAAACCGAAGTCTTCGGTCTGCCCATGTCAGGCAATATCGGCCTGCAGGCGGTACACACAGACCAAAGTTCCGACGGCACAGCAGCGACAGTTAACGCCCTTGGCAAAGTAGAGAAAACTCCAGTTACCGCCGGTGACAGCTATCTGGAATGGCTGCCCAGCATGAACCTGGCATTCGAAGTGGCAGAAGATCAGGTGGTACGCCTGGCCGCGGCCCGCACCCTGACCCGTGCCCGCATGGACAAGATGAATGCCAACGTTAACTTCAGCTACACCGAAACGCCATCAGCGGGGAATCCGAACTGGAGCGGTGGCGGCGGTAACCCGCAGCTGCGCCCCTGGCTGGCACGCCAGTATGATATCAGCTATGAAAACTACTTTGCCGATCAGGGTTATTTCTCTGTCGCCCTGTTCTACAAAGACCTGGAAAACTTCGTCTTCGATCAACACAGCGATTTTAACTTCGGTGAGCTGTTCCCTGAAAAATCAGGGAATCCAATCGGTGATGTGACACTGCCACAAAATGGTAACGGTGGTTACGTTCGTGGTGTCGAGGCCACAGTTCAGCTGGACTTCGGTTATTTCGTACCCGAGATGGAAGGTTTCGGTATGTACCTGAGCGGTACTTACAATGAAAGCGAAGTCAAAGAAACTGCCGACAGTGAACCCACTACACTGCCAGGCCTGTCTGAGAAGACCTTCAATGCCACGGTTTACTACGAAAACAGTGGCTTCCAGGCACGTATCAGCTCACGCTACCGCTCAGACTTCCTCGGCGAAGTGACCAAGATCAGTCTGCAGCGTGAGAACGTCAACATCAAAGCCGAAACCGTAGTGGACGCACAGGTGGGTTATGACTTCTCTGAAAGTGGCATCGAAGCCCTGTATGGCTTGTCGGTTCTGTTCCAGGTGAACAACCTGACCAACGAGCCTTTCATCTCCTACACAGGTGATGATCAGCGTTTCGTTCGAGACTACCAGAACTATGGTCGTAACTACATGCTGGGTGTGAACTACAAGTTCTAATCCCCAGGCTTGCTAGACTGAAAAATGCCCTTGTACTTCAGTGACAGGGGCATTTTTTTAACAGAACCAGCTACAAGGAACCGGATCATGAACAATGGCATTCACAAGCTGCTGATCGTCGGTGGTGGCAGCGCCGGTTGGATGGCGGCGGCATTGCTCAGTCGCATGCTGCCAAAGCTGAGCATTTCCCTGGTGGAGTCACCTTTGGTGGGCACCATAGGTGTAGGCGAAGCCAGTATACCTCCCCTGACCCACTTCAATCAGTTGCTTGGGATCTCTGAGGCCGAGTTCATTGCCGCGACCCAGGGAAGTTACAAACTGGGGATCGAGTTTGAAAATTGGGGTGCCAAGGGCGAGCGCTACATGCATGCCTTTGGCAGTATCGGAAAATCCCTCGGCGCCACCGACTTCCACCAGCTGTGGCTCAGACAACAAGCCGCAGGCGACAGCACGGATTTCTGGCGTTATTCTCTGAATTATCAGGCCGCCAAGGCCAACCGATTCTCACCCAACGCCCAGCTGCAGGGCTCCCCCCTGGCACCTTTGGTACACGCCTATCATTTTGACGCCGGTCTGTACGCTCAAATGCTGCGCCGTTACAGTGAGAACAAGGGCGTCAACCGGATTGAAGGCCATATCACCCAGGTCATGCAGCAGGATGGCCGCATCGCCTCTGTGGTGCTGGATTCGGGTCAAACACTCAGTGCAGACTTTTTTATTGATTGCACCGGCCTTGCCGCCTTGCTTATCGGCAAGACACTGGCCACCGAATTCGAGGATTGGGGCCATTTCTTGCCCTGCGATCGCGCCATTGCGGTACCGACCCAGCGCACCGAACCTCTGCAGCCCTATACACGGTCCATCGCCCATGAAGCAGGCTGGCAGTGGCGCATTCCACTGCAGCACAGAACCGGCAACGGCATGGTCTATTGCAGCGAGTATTGGAGTGAGGATGAAGCCACGGCGCGTCTATTGGCCAATTTGGATGCCCCCATATTGGCCGAACCCAGGCTCATCAAATTCCGCACCGGTCGCAGGCAACAGCAATGGCAACAAAACTGCCTGGCATTGGGTCTGGCCAGCGGTTTCCTGGAGCCACTGGAGTCCACCAGCATTCACCTGATCCATTCCGGACTGGTGCGCTTTATCCGGCTGTTTCCAACGGATATGGATGGCGGTGCCTGCCGCGAAGAATATAACCGTCAATCCCGGGCCGAGTTTGAACAAATTCGTGACTTTATCATTTTGCATTACCATCTTAACCGTAGCCGTCATGGCCATAGCTCTGCCTTTTGGCAACACTGCGCCACCATGGATATCCCCGCAAGCCTGAAGCACAAGCTGGACTTGTTTGCCCAAGGTGGCCAGGTATTCCGTCATCAGGATGAGCTCTTCAGTGAAGCGGCCTGGCAGCAGGTGTTCCTGGGTCAGGGACTGTTGCCGGCTCATTATCATCCTATGGCCGACACTCCCGCAGCCGCCGATCTCTCCCAGTACCTCAAAGACATGGGCAAGGTAGTCGATGCCACCGTCGCTGCCATGCCTTCTCACACAGATTTTCTCAGGAGCCTAGCCCGATGACCAAGAAGCCACTCCTTTTCACCCTGTTCCCCCTGTGCTGGTCCCTTGGGGCAATCGCAGCGCCCGATATTGCCGAACTTAAAATCGAGCCCAGTAATTGGTGGGCCGGCATGCATAACCCCAAGCTGGAATTGATGCTGCACGGCAAGGGCATTGGCCAGGCCGAGCTGCGGCTGGAAAATGCACATGGGGCTGAACTTGAAAAAACATTCAGTGGCAGCAGTGCCAATTATCTGTTCGCAGATCTGGATCTGGGCCAGGCCAGCCCGGGAGACATCACCCTGGTGCTGACATTGAACGGTAAAGAGCAGCGCTTTAACTATTCGCTGCTGGAGCGCCGGTCCGGCTCGGCTGAGCGCGCCAGTTTTGATGGCAGCGATTTGATCTATCTCATTACCCCAGATCGTTTTGCCAACGGTGACAGCAGCAATGACAATGTTGCCGCACTGGGCGATGCCGCCGATCCGGACAACAAGGATGGTCGTCATGGCGGCGATCTCAAGGGCATAACCCAGCATCTGGATTACCTGGCGGACCTTGGCGTCACTCAACTGTGGATTAATCCGGTGATGGAAAACCGCCAGCAAGCCTATTCCTATCACGGTTATTCAATAACAGATTTTTATAACGTAGATCAGCGATTTGGTACCAATCAGCAGTACCGGGAGCTGGTCCAGGCCGCAGACCAAAAGGGCATGGGGGTGATCAAGGACGTGGTGCTCAACCACATAGGCTCAGGCCACTGGTGGATGCAGGATCTGCCCTTCCCCGATTGGATTAACTATGCCAATAAACCTGTATATACAAGTCACAGGCGTACCACAGCGCAGGACCCCTACGCCACCGATGCAGACCAGCAGGACTTTGCCAGCGGCTGGTTTGTTGATTCCATGCCGGATCTCAACCAACGTAACCCGCAGCTGGCCACTTATCTGATTCAAAACAGTATCTGGTGGATTGAATTTGCCGGGCTTTCGGGGCTGAGAACCGATACCTGGTCCTACTCCGACAAGGCGTTCCTCACCCGCTGGGCAGCCCAGGTGCGGGGGGAATATCCCGGCCTTAATATTGTCGGCGAAGAGTGGAGCACCAATCCCAACATAGTCAGCTACTGGCAAAAGGGTAAAATCAATCCCGACGGCTATGTCTCCGAACTGCCTGCCTTGATGGACTTCCCCCTCAATGACACCCTGCTCAGGGCCATCAACACCAAGGAAGATTGGGGCAAGGGCTGGATAGAGCTGTATGAGGCACTGGTCAACGATAATCTCTATCCCGTGCCCCATAACCTGGTGCTGTTTGAGGGCAACCACGATACCAACAGACTCTACAGTGTGCTGGGTGAAGATCTGGATAAGTACAAACTGGCGCTGGCCTATGTGTTTTGTGTCAAACGCATCCCACAGTTGTTTTATGGTACCGAAGTGCTGCTGACCAGCCCGGTTGAAGGGCGCCATGATGGCCTGGTGCGCGGGGATATGCCGGGTTTCAACGGCGATGACAGGGTCAATGCCTTTACCGGTAAGGGGTTGAGCACAGAGCAAAAGCAAGCACAGGCCTTTGTCCGCACCCTGGCGCAATTCCGTAAACAATCGCGGGCACTTGCCGAGGGACAGCTGAAACACTTCGTGCCCCAAAAAGGCGTTTATGTGCTCTACCGTGAAGCCCCGGCCAATGAAGGCAAGGCGGCCGAGCATGTGCTGCTGTTGCTGAATAAAAACCCGGGGACCACAGCCATTGATATGGGGCGCTTCGCCCAATACCTGCCCCCAGGAACTAGGGTTAACAGTCTGTTTGAAGGCAAGAGCTTCAATCTGCCCGCGCAATTGCAACTTAGCGCGCCGGTGACGCTGCTGAGCTGGTAAGCCCTGAACCGAAAACTGTGATGACGGAAAAGAATAAGATGAACAAGACCCACACGAAGGTCAAAGCCAAGAGCGGCCCGAACTGCAAGATGGCAATGACAGCTTTGGCCTTGTGCTGCTTCATTGCGCCGGCTATTGCCGCAGCCCCCGAAAAAGCGGCGATCTACCAGATTTTTACCCGCCTCTATGGCAACGATAAGCAAGTGAACAAACCCTGGGGCACGGTAGCCGAAAATGGGGTTGGCAAATTTGCCGATATTGACGACAAGGCACTGGCGGACATCAAGGCCCTCGGGATCACCCATGTCTGGTATACCGGGGTACTACACCATGCCTCGGTGACGGATTACAGTGCCTATGGTATTGGGATGGACGATCCGGATGTAGTCAAGGGCCGCGCCGGTTCCCCCTATGCCATCAGGGATTATTACAATGTGGATCCGGATCTGGCGCGCGATCCCGATAAACGCCTGCAGGAATTTGAGGCGCTGATAAAGCGCAGTCACAACCATGGCCTCAAGGTTATCATGGACATAGTGCCCAACCACGTTGCCAGGGGCTATGACTCGGTCACGGCCCCCGACGGGGTGAAGAGCCTCGGGGCCGATGACAACAGCCAACTGGCCTACAGCAAGCACAATGATTTTTACTATGTGCCCGGCGCGGATTTCCAGGTGCCGGACTTCGGCCCCAAGGACCTGCCCCTTGGCGGCGCTAAGGCCCCCGGCCTTGACGGTCAATTTGCCGAGTCCCCGGCCAAGTGGACCGGCAACGGCAGTCGCAGTCATCAACCCCGGGTCGATGACTGGTATGAAACGGTCAAGATAAACTATGGATTGCGCCCCGACGGCAGCCATGACTTCCCTTCCCTGCCTGCCGACGCTGCCACCTGGAATACGACCAAGCATGGTGCCTTTTGGCAGCAACAGGATCCCCAGCAGCTGCCATCAAGCTGGGCCAAGATGCGCGATATTGCCCGTTTCTGGCTGGTCAAAGGCGTTGATGGTTTCCGCTACGATATGGCCGAGATGGTGCCGGTGGAGTTCTGGAGTTACCTCAACAGCGACATCAAACGCATCAAGCCGGACGCCATGCTGCTGGCTGAGGTGTATGACCCGTCCCGCTACCGGGACTATCTGCACCTTGGCAAGATGGACTTTCTCTACGACAAGGTGGGCATGTACGACACCCTTAAGGCGGTTATTCAGGGTCGTCAGGAGACCGACAGTATCGGTCTCGCCCATGAGGCGGTAGCCGACATCGCCCCCCATATGCTGCACTTTCTGGAAAACCATGATGAGCAGCGCATTGCCAGTCCTGAGTTTGCCGGCGATCCCCGCAAGGCCCTGCCGGCCATGGTGGTCTCCAGTTTGCTGACCCAGGCACCGACACTGGTCTATTTTGCCCAGGAATTGGGCGAAGACGGCAGTGAAGATGCAGGATTTGGCAAACCCAGCCGCACAAGTATCTTCGACTATGTGGGCGTCCCCACCCTGCAGCGTTACCGGCAGGCCAAGCGCACAGGCGTAGCCTTGCCTGCGGATATTGCCGGCCTCAGACGCTACTATCAGCAACTTCTGACACTGTCGCTGAGTGAGCCTGCATTGCGGGGTGAACTGCGACTGGTACCACTGCCCGGCAACAGCCTGTTTGGCTTTATCCGCCAATCCGGCCCCGACAGGCTGTTGGTCTTGAGCCATTTTGGCGCCGAACCCCTGGCGTTGGAGCAGCAGCTTAGTCCGGAGTTCGTCCCGGAAGGTCATGGGCAACAGCGCATGCTATTGTCGTCCCTGCTGACGGACGTAGATGGCAAGCCAATCCAGGCCGAACTCTTGCAGGGAAAACTCAGGCTCAAGCTTCCGCCCTACAGCTCAGCGGTTTTCAGATTACATGTGGAAGTCGGCGCGTCGCAATAATTAAGGAGATACCCCATGCTGCCTGGCTTGAAGGGCCTTCATCACGTTGCCCTTATCGTATCTGACTATCAGACCTCGAAGGCCTTTTATACCCAGGTGCTGGGGTTGCCAGTGCTCGCTGAACACTTCAGGGCCGAACGCCACTCCTGGAAGCTGGACCTAAGTCTGCCCTGTGGCGCCCGGCTGGAGTTGTTTTCCTTCCCTTCAGCGCCGGCCAGGCTGAGCTATCCAGAGGCCTGTGGCCTGAGACATCTGGCATTTGAGGTCAGCGATCTGGATAAGGCGCTGGACCATCTGCAATCCAGGGGCGTTGCCACCGAGGCAGTCCGGGTCGATGAAGTCACGGGAAGACGCTTCTGCTTCTTTGCCGATCCCGATGGCTTACCGCTGGAGCTTTACCAAGCCGGATGAGTAGTATGGGCAGCGGCTCAGTTGAGCACGCTGCGTATCTTCTTCAACAGGGTTTCGGCATTGGTTGGCTTGATAATGTAATCTTCGGCCCCGAGCAGCAATGCATTCTGAAAATGCTCCACATCGGCATAGCTGGTCAGCATGATAAGTGGAATGTCCTGCAGCACCGGGGTCTTTTTACATACCTTGAGGGTTTCTATGCCATCCAATATCGGCATGTCTATGTCCAGCAGAATAAGATCCGGCTTCAGCACCTTGGCCTTAAGCAGCACCTCCACCCCGTTCGATGCCTTTTCCACCTTGTAACCATGCTGCTCCAATATGGTGGCTATGATTTTAAGTACCACGTCCTGATCGTCCGCCACCACCACGGTGGCCTTTCGCAGGTTATCCTTTTTCTCCAAGGCAGCCTTTTGCGCCAACAGTTGGGTCGACAACTCATTGAACAAAGACTCACTCTTTTCCTTGAGTCGGTTGAGTTGGGGATTAATGGAGTGCTTCCTCAGTTCATGAATAAACTTGTTGATCTCCTCGTCAGGCAAGGCATGGAACACCTTACGGAAGGATTTCATAAAGGCACTTTCGGAAATGGAACTTAAGATCCCATCCACATCCTGCATGATATTGGTGATCAGGGAAGACTGTTGTTTACTGGCCACCTTGACCGACTCATGCAATCCCTGCAGTTGGCTGGCGGTATTTTGCATTTCGTACTGCATATCCAGCCCGGCCTGATCAAAACGTTTCAGTTCGGCCTTCAGTTCGATGATCTCTATCAGCTTGTACAGTGTCAGTATGATCTTGTGATTGTCATACACGGGACGAATGGTGTCGTAGCTGTCAAAGGTCTCGTTACAGCACAGCTGAAAGGCATCGTTTCTGTTGTTCTTTTCGCACAGCAACATGGACGCGTGCGGCACGGTTCTCAAGGTATTGAAATGCTCGTTGGCCTGCAGAAAATTTTTCAGACTCTCGGCATGGGACACTTCCTGAAAACAGTAGACCAGCAACATGCGTTTATGTGCCGCCTGACACAGGCTGCTGAGCTTTTTGTTTTCAACCCGGATATCGACCTTGATAACGCGCTCAAAATAAACGCCCACTATGGCTTCTACCGGCTCCACCAGGTCGAGATCATCAAAAAACAGTACCAAGGTCGTCGTTGAATCCTTCATCGCTTTCTCCCATCACTGCCTATGCGCTGTGAATCACATCCGGCCATAGGCCGGCCTTATCATTCTTGCAGGGTATCGCCCTGAGGCTGGGCCTTGGCCGCCAACAAGCTGACCTGCTCCTCAATCCGCGTCTTGAATTCATGCACCAGGTGCAAATCCTTGGCCGCAGCCTGTTGCTCCAATTCACTGAATATCTGGCCCAAGCGGCTGGCGCCTGAGGAATTGGCGGCCCCCTTGAGCGCATGGGCCAAGCGCCGGATCTCTTCCGCCTCCCCCTCATCCATCGCCTTATACAGGGGTTCTATATCCCTGGCCAAAGCGTCGAGGAAATACTGCACTATGGAATTCAACACTTCTTCATCATCGGTACCCAGGATTTCCGCCAGCTTGCGATAGTCGATAGGGCTATCTTCCCCCACCGTTTCCTGTGCCGTGACCACCTGCTGCTGGCGCTGTTTAAGGCTATTGCGGCCGTGCCAGGCCAACAGCTTACTTTTGAGCAGCTTGAATTCCACCGGCTTGGCCAGATAGTCATCCATACCCGCGGCCAGGCAATTTTCGGCTTCTCCGGACATGGCATTGGCGGTAATGGCGATGATCAGTGTGGGCTCAAGCTGCTGCTCTTTTTCCAGTCGCCGCACTTCTGCTGTGAGTTCAAAGCCATCCATATTGGGCATGTGGCAGTCGGTCAGCAGCACCCGGAAGCGGCCCGTCTTCCACAATTCCAACGCTTTGGCACCATCCTCCGCCAGTTCGAAACGGCAGCCGATTTTTTTCAGCTGCAGCGAGATCACTTCCCTGTTGGTCTCATGATCCTCGGCCACCAGAATGCGGAATTCGCTGTCCTTGGCAATGTCGGTTTCTGAGGCGCTGCGACCCATTTTGCCCCGCTCGGTTCCGGCAAAGGGCGTCCACAGGCTATTGGGCTGACCATTGAGCATGGCCATGCCGGCCAACAAATCCGAGGGTTTCAACGGATGACAACTGAGCACACAGACACCTTCACTTTCTTCGCCCTTGGAAGAGATGGAATCCTCATCCATCATTAACAACTTATAGGGCAGATGTGTCCGCGGATGTTCCGCCTTGTGAGCTTTATAGGCCTGGTAATAATCGCTTATCAGCAAGCCGCTGAAATCATCCAGTAAATTGGCGTCAAACAGGTTGCCACTGATATTGCGGGGGTTGATGCACCGATATTCCAGTTCCAGTTGATCAAGCAGGTGCAACACTGAGACCAGATACTGTTTGTTTTCAATACAAATAATCAGGCCCGGGTTGAGCCCCTGATACAACTCCTGCTCTGACTCACCGTAGGGATCCGCAGTCCTGCAGGGCAGCCTTATTCTGAAGGTGCTGCCAACGTTGGGCTCGCTCTCTACTTCAATCTTGCCACCCATCAAATCGATAAAGGATTTGGTAATGGTCAATCCAAGACCAGTGCCACCATATTTGCGGGTGGTGGAGGAATCGGCCTGGGTAAAGGGTTCAAACAACTGGTTCATCTGCTCCCGGGTCATGCCGACTCCGTTATCTATCACCTCCAGCACCACTTCATGCTCCTGGGTATGATTGCGCCTAAATTCGGTGCGCAGCATCACCAGCCCCTGTTGGTGCTGGTTGTGGGAGAACTTGATGGCGTTGCCGAGCAGGTTGAGCACTATCTGGCGGATGCGCACCGGATCCAGCAGCACCTCTCGCGGCAAACTCAGATCCGGCAGTATATTCAGGAACACATTCTTGCTGGCCGCATTGAACCAGAGCACTTCAACGGTTTTTTCCAGAATAGACAACAGGGAGGTGGGTTCAATTTCCAGCTCCATCTTGCCGGCTTCAATCTTGGAAAAGTCGAGGATGTCGTTGATGATTTCCAGCAGTGAAAAGGCTGAATCCCGGATGGTATTGGCCATCCGCTGCTGCTCTGAACTGAGCCCGGTATCCCGCAGCAGATCTATCATGCCGACGACCCCATTCATCGGGGTACGGATTTCATGGCTCATTACCGCCAGGAACCGCGACTTGGCCTGGCTCGCCTGGTTCGCCTCGGCACTTTCACGCTCCAGGGTCTGCTGCACCAGCTTCACATCGGTCACATCAAGGTTGATACCAAAGAGCTTTACCGCCACGCCATTGCGAGTGATGGTGTCCCCGGCGGCTTTAATCCAATGAATATTACCTGTCTTGCGATTGATAACCCTGAATTCGGCGTGATAGGCCCTGCGCTCTTCGATGGCGGTGCGCACCCTGAGCTCCGCTTCTTCAATATCTTCCGGATGTACCTGATTGCTCCAGTCCTCATAAGTCAGCGCCCGGCCGTCATTATCCAGCCCGTAGGTCTGGTACATGCGGCTGTCCCAGTGCAGCTCACCCGTCTCTATGTCCATGGACCAGTTACCTATGCCCCCCGCTTCCGAAGCCAGATCCCGCCCCTTAATCAGTTCCTCACGCTGGAACTTGGCTTCGGTCAGTACCAGTTCAAACTGCTTACGTTGACTGATGTCTTCGCAGGCCATCAGGAAATATCGCGGTTGACCGTTCTTGTCGCGGATAAGACAAACGGACACATTGAGCCAGACAATGTTGTCATCCAAACGCAGGAAGCGCTTCTCGTCGGTATGAAACTTAAGTTCGTTGGTCAACATCAGATCGCTGAACCTCAGGCAATCCTCAAATTGTTCCAGGTTGATGGCCAAACTGCTGTCCATCAGGGTGATTTGTTCACGGCTGCAGCCAAGAATGCCGCAAAACTTGTCGTTAACCTCCAGCCAGGTGCCATCAATACCGATACGGGCAAAACCCACCGGAGCCTGCAGAAATGCGGCGCGATATCCCGTCTCCCGCACCGGCGAGTCGGACGCTGAGTCCTCAACACGCCCAGTGCTCAGCCACAGCCAACACAGTTCCCGACCATCGAGGTTGCTGAACTGTCCGGACAGACTGAAATCGAGCACCCGTCCCTCATGGTTCAGCAGGGAGAGCTGCTCGGGGAAGTTGCTGCTGAGGTCCCAATAGGGCGAGAGTTCGGCAAAATCCTGCTGCAGTAACAAACTGTGCTCATAGCCCAGCAACAGGGCCAAAGCGTCACTGGCATCGAGGATTTCCCCTTCCTGGTCGAGCAGCAGGAACAGATCGCCATGGATATAAGGCGACAGGGTGTGGGTTTCATAACTGGGTAAAGGCTCGTGCTTGTCGGTTTCTTCATGTATGTCATCCAGCGCCACCACATAATGGCTGACCTCACCGTTCTGATCCCAAACCGGAAATGCCGACAGTTGGCTGTAAAACCCATGACCATCCTTGCGCAATTGTTTGACTATGCCGTTGCAACTGCGGCCATAGCTGATGCCGCTGCTGAGCAGCTTTTCGATGCGGCTGTTACTGCCGTCCTCCAGCAGCTGCATCAAAGGCTTTCCCTTGAGTTCATGGGGCGAGTAACCGGTCAGGACCTCAAGCCACTTGCTGGCGTACAGTATGCGGCCATGATCTTCCACCGACATCAAGAGCACGGCCCTTGGCAGGGCATCCAGGCTGTGACTGACCGCCCGCAGCAGTTGTAATTCACGCTGAAACTCCTGCCACTGGCCGGATTGGGTCTCCAAGGCATCAATGGCCCGGGCAAGCCAGGCGGTGATCCTCAACAAGGGCGGCAAGGCGTCGGTATTGAGCTTGTCATTGTGATTCAGCAGTCGTGCCAGCGACGGCAAACTGGCCTCAATCCGGGTCAGGGGTAACAGCACAGTCTGATACAGGAATGCCAGCCAGGCGACCAGGCTCAAGCACAGGAGTGCCAATACAATGAATCCGGGTTGGTTAAAGGAACCGAAACGGCTTAGCAGTGCCGTCTCAGGCACTTCCAGTGCCAGGCTCCAGCCGGTGTTCAGCTCATTGAACAGATTGATGGGGCTGGCGACAACTTGCAGGGCATCCGCTGGCTCGTTCAAGGACAGCCAAGCGGCTCCCATAGACATCACATCGGCGCTTTTATCCTGCTGCGATCGGGTCTCCCAGGTGCGGTTCAGCTTGGTGTAGTCACGATTGAGTTGCCAGTGTCGGTTGTTATCCTGAGCAAATTCGGCAAGCAGCTTATTTTTGCTGTCCAGCAACAGCAGTCGGGAATCGCCCAGCCCACGTGCCGACATCCCCCTTAGGGTGTCGGTCAGTATGGCCTCAATCCGGGCAAAATCCATCACCCCCACCCAGTAGCCCAGCAGCTCACCGCCGGAGGCCTGGATCTGCGACGCAAACAGCATATCGAAGCGCAGCGGATCTTCATTAAGCAGAAACTGCTCCGGTCCCACCACCAGGGTGCCGCTTCTGTTACCGGGCTCCAAGCGTTTTCCCATGCTCATTTGCTCGAACCAATCCAGCCCAGCCAGGTAATCCGCTTCAATACTCATGGCATAAACCGGACGGCCAAAGGGATCGATACTGTTTTGAGCCACAAGACTGCCATCGGCGCCAAGCAGCAAGATCTTGCTGTACTCCCCCTTCAGCAGCACCAATTGGTCCAGCCTTTGGGTCATAACCTCCGAAGATTGCTGCTGAAACAACTCGGCCATTGTCAGTGGCAACACCTTGGCATCCAGCAAACGCTCATGCAGATGCTGCTCAATGGCCGCCAGCGTGGCTGTCAGTTCAGCCTGCAGGTGCTGCTGCTCAGAATGGAGCAAGTTGTTACGAAAGACCATGGAAAAGGATTGCAGCGCAAGGGCCGCAAATGTCAGCACCAGGGCAGCAGCAAGCAGATGATATCTAAACCATTTCATCGGACGGGCCTCCGCTGCTCAGTGCGCACCTGAACCCTTTGCCCGTGCAAACTACCCGCCGCTGCGGAAACTGCTGAAAACTTGGCTGGCGGTACATCCTTGAGCATTTCCATGGAAATCCCTTTGAACATGGCCAATTGACGGGAGCAATAGTCCCCTAATCTGAATTAAGAATAGTCAATAGATTGAAATGCAGTGAAAAATTGTAGAGCTGGACGAAAAATCAGCCTTAGGTACAGATTAGGTACAGAAAAGCAAAACCCGGCGCTGAGACAACCGGGAATCCAAGAATCATAGCTATTGGCCAAGTCATGGCCAAGGCGCCCTGGACAGCGACCTACACCATGCAAGAGACTGTGTAATAGACCATGCGGGGGAACATGCAAGAGACCATGCAGAACAAGGGAATTCAGTCCCTGCCGGTACCTATATCCAGACGCACCATATCCGCAGCCAGCCCTTGGGCTTCAGCACTGCTGCTGGAGCTGAGACCATCAAAGACACCCTGTTGATCGGCCGTCTTTTTATGCTGACCATACTTAACCTTGGCCTCCAGGGATTCTATCTCAATGGTCACGGCCACAATGGCTTTGGACAGGCGTTCAACGTATTCTGGCGCCAATACCTCAGTCCGGCCAGTGAGTTCGGGGTCAAACCGGTCGCACATACGCATCAGTAATGGGATGCTTTCCGTGGCCGGCAAACAGCGAGCCCGCCCCAGTACATGTACGGCACTGTAATTCCAGGTGGGGACCGAGGGTTGATTCCGGTACCAAAGTGGACTGATATAAGCATGTGGACCACTGAACACCAGTCTCACCTGTTGACCGTCCAATAAACGCCAATGATCATTGGCCCTGGCCAAATGGCAATGTACCGCCCGTGCCTCCCGGTCCAACAAAAACGGCAGATGACTTGCCTGAGGTACAAGCTGCTCACCATTGGAAATCAACAAGCCAAAAGGATAGCGTTCTATAAAATCAAACACCTGTGATTCGTCTGTCATGGCCATGGCCGGTGGTATATACATGCTGCCTCCACTGCTGAAAATTTTAACCTGAGGCTAACATGCTCACCCATTGCAATCTACGCAATTGCCTGTTTAATAGAAATATTTACAGTTTCATAGCCAATTGCAATGGCGGCCTCGATGTTAGCGCCAGGTTGCATGGCACCCATGAATACGTATGTATGCAGTTGTCCGTCAAACTTAGGCGGGGGTACTATCAATCCGCTGATTTTCAACCTCGGTCCGAGGTGGGGTCGTTTCCATCTCAGGTGGCTCAGGCTGCCTCTGATGGGTTTGGAGTACCTTCCCTTGCCGCATAGGTCCGGCAAAGGAATTCAAGGTGTTTGGCGGCGAATGTCTGAGGGAGACGGTAGCCGCCTTTTTTCCATCACCCTTTCCGGAAACCGGGCACCGACGGGTGAAGGCCCCCGCCGAGTGTTTCAGCCGGCCATGCGTTTAAGCCAGCCTTGAGCCGATAACTATAAGGCGCACAGCGCCATAAATCAGGAAGCCTTATGACCAAATTCAGCTCCCCACTGGTGCAAGCCAGACCCGCACTGTCCTTCTGGCAGATTTTCAACATGTGTTTCGGCTTTCTAGGCATCCAATTTGGATTTGCGCTGCAGAACGCCAACGTCAGCCGCATCTTCCAAACCCTGGGCGCCTCCATTGATGAGATCCCCATACTCTGGATTGCCGCGCCACTCACCGGCTTACTGGTGCAACCCATTATCGGCTACCTGAGCGATCACACCTGGAATCGCTTCGGCCGTCGCCGCCCCTATTTTCTGATTGGCGCCATATTCACGACCCTGGCCATTTTTGTTATGCCGCACTCGCCCTACCTGTGGGTGGCTGCCGGCATGCTGTGGATCATGGACGCCTCCATCAACATCGCCATGGAGCCCTTCCGCGCCTTTGTGGGCGACAATCTGCCCAAGCAGCAGCGTACCCTGGGCTACGCCATGCAAAGCTTTTTCATCGGTGTCGGAGCTGTGGTGGCATCGGCATTACCCTACCTGCTAACCCAGTTCTTCGGGATCAGCAATACGGCGCCTGAAGGTGAAATTGCCGACTCGGTGCGTTATGCCTTCTACTTCGGTGGTGGTGTGCTGTTGCTGGCGGTACTGTGGACCGTCATCAGCACCCCGGAATACTCTCCCGAGCAATTGGCGGCCTTTGAAGCCGGCGATCATCCCCAGGGCAGTACCGGGACTTTGGAGCGTCATCGCACCCACAAGGACTATCAGCTGGCCGGCGTTATCTGGATGGTGCTGGGCGCCCTGCTTACCGGCGCCATCTATCTGGGCAATCTCGATAAGCAACTTTATATCCTGGGTATCGGCATTTTCGCCTTTGGTCCGTTGCAATTTTACTGTGCCATCAAGCTGGGCAATAACCAATCGCGCCGCGGTCTGGGGTTGGTGTTCAACGTGGTCGATGACTTGTTCCATATGCCAAAGGCCATGCATCAACTGGCCCTGGTACAATTCTTTTCCTGGTTCGCCCTGTTTGCCATGTGGATCTATACCACGGCGGCGGTGACCGGTTATCACTTTGGCAGCCAGGATGTACTGTCCAAGGCCTATAACGATGGCGCCGATTGGGTCGGTGTACTGTTTGCCGCCTATAACGGCTTCGCGGCACTGGCGGCCATGCTGATCCCGCTGCAGGCACGCTATCTTGGCAACAAGGGTGCCCATATGATGAACCTGTGGCTCGGCGGCGCCGGTCTTATCAGCTTCCTCTTTATCAAGGACCCCGCCCTGCTGTGGCTGCCCATGATTGGTGTCGGCTTCGCCTGGGCCTCCATACTGTCGATTCCCTATGCCATGCTCTCGTCCGTGTTGCCGGCCGGCAAAATGGGGGTCTACATGGGCATATTCAATTTCTTTATCGTGATCCCACAGTTGCTGGCCGCCAGCGTACTGGGATTAATCCTGAAAGTCGGCTTCGGTGGCGAACCCATCTATGCCCTGGTCACGGGTGGCAGTTTGATGTTGCTGGCGGGGATCAGTGTGTGGTTTGTGAAAACCGATGATGCAGAGACCCGGACCGTCAGCCAATAAAGGAGTTATTACAGATGAAACAAACCAAGAACGTCAGCCACGGCGCCCTCTTCAGGCCATCTTTGGCCGCGCTGTCCCTGGCTGTCGCGGCAGCGCTGACGCTCGGTGGCTGCGAACAGGCACCTGATCAGACACAAACACAATCAGAACCGTCAGCCATCAAGGTAGCCCCGGGTGCCCCGGGCGCCGCCCCCACCTGGGCTTTCGCCGGCAAGACGGGTATAGGCACCAGCTATGAACCCTACGGTGCTGCCCCCAAGTCCATCAGCAAGGTGTGGTTTTCCATCGCCAATGGCGTCCTGACCGAAACCATGTATGGCCTTATTCACAATGCCCAGCTCAAGGAACTGCAGTTTGTTATCAAGGGCCAGGGCTTTACCGACCTTGAAAGCCAGGATACCGACAGCAGTATCAGCTATCTCGATACCGATGCGGAAGGCCGCCCCCAGTCTTTGGCATACCGGGTGGTGAACCTGGACAAAGACGGTGCCTATCGCATTGAAAAACATATTTTTACCGATCCCGACCGCAACAGTCTCATCATGCGTACCCACATCAGTGCGTTGACTGAAGAGATCACCCCCTTCCTCTATGCCAACCCGCATATAGACAACAGCGGCAACGGGGATCTGGCCCGGGTGGTGGACGGTGGCTTTATGGCCCGCAAGACGGCACAAGAGTCCAGTGTCATGACCCTGAAGTCTTCCCTGCCCTTTGCTGCGCAGCAGGTGGGATTTGTCGGCAGCAGTGACGGTCTCGACGAAATCCGTCAGTACGGTCAACTGAAAAACCGCTTTCAAACCACTTCGGCCGATGGCAGCCAAAATGGCGGCAACGTCGCCATGACAGGCCAATACCCCAGTATCAAACCGGGCGAGACCCTGACCCTGGATCTGGTGCTGGGCTTTGCTGATGACGAACAAAGCAGCAGCGCCACTGCCGCAGCGACCCTGGCACAGGGCTACGATCAGCTGCTGGCAAACTTCAAGGGTGAAGGCGCCGCGATCGGTTGGCAGGATTACCTGGCCAGTCTCCAGGGGCTGCCCGCCATGGTGACCAACACCGCCGATAATGGCAAGTTGCTGACCGCCAGTGCCATGGTGCTCAAGGCCCAGGAAGACAAGACCCATGCGGGCGCCCTGATAGCCTCTTTGTCCAATCCCTGGGGCGATACAGTGTCGGCCGCGCAGCCAAGCACAGGATACAAGGCGGTGTGGCCGCGGGACTTTTACCAGTGCGCCATGGCGTTCCTGGCCATGGGAGACACCGCCACCGCCAAGGTCGCCTTTGAGTACCTGAAACAGGTTCAGGCCGGCGCAAACACGCCAGGTTACCAAGGCACCCCGGGTTGGTTCCTGCAAAAGACCCACGTGGATGGTCAGACAGAATGGGTGGGTGTGCAGCTTGACCAGACCGCCATGCCCATCATGTTGGGCTGGAAACTGTGGCAGGCAGGCGTACTCAGCGACGACGAGATCCGCTCCTGGTACAAGGATATGCTCAAGAGCGCGGCGGATTTCCTGGTGACTGGTGGTGAAGTCAATATTGACTGGAACCACATAAACATAGTGCCACCCAAGACCCAGCAGGAACGCTGGGAAGAGCAAGCCGGCTTCTCACCTTCTACCACGGCGGCGGTCATCACAGGCCTCCATGCCGCTGCGGCCATTGCCGAGTTTGCCGGTGACAGTACTTCGGCAGAGCACTACAGCAAAGCCGCCCAAGGCTATCGGAATAACCTGGAACTCACCATGGTCACCCGTAAGGGCACCCTGTCCGACAAGCCATATTACGTGCGCCTGAGCCCCAACGGCCAACCCGATGCGGCCGACAAGCTAGCCGACAACAACGGCCGTCCGGGATTGGATCAACGTCAAATTCTCGATGGCGGTTTTCTGGAGCTGGTGCGTTACGGGGTAACCCCGGCGTCCGATCCCGTGATCAACAACACCCTCGCCCTGATGGACTCCAACACCCTGGAAGATAGCTTGCGCCTCAGGTACGAGTTCACCGCCAAAGACGGCAGCAGCTTCCCGGGTTTCCGCCGTTACGGCAATGACGGTTACGGCGAAGATACCCAGAGCGGGGCCAACTACGCCGAATCCGGCAGCAACAGTGCCAATCAGCGTGGCCGGGTGTGGCCCTTCTTCACCGGTGAGCGTGGCCACTTTGAGTTGGCGGCCCTGACCGAGCAGGCACAGCTCAGTGCCCAAGACAGGGCCGCCCTGGTATCCACCTATGTGCAGGGCATGGAAAGCTTCGCCAACGAGGGGCTGATGTTGCCCGAGCAGGTATGGGACGGTGTTGGCAACAGCACCCGCTTCCAGTATAAAACCGGACAGGGAACCAACTCCGCCACGCCGCTGGCCTGGACCCATGCCGAGTACGTCAAGCTGGTGCGCTCCATCACAGACGGAACCGTCTGGGATAAATATCCACAGCAGCCTTAACCGTCACAAAATGTAAAAGCCAGTCATTGACTGGCTTTTTTATTGGTCTCTTTCATCACCGGCAGCACACTTCTCACTCAAAGTGAGCAAGCTAACTTAGCCTGTGGTGAGTTTTACCAACCATTGGCAAAAACGCTCGCCCCAACCAACAAAGACAACAAATATTTTATTAAAATACAATGCGATACGAACATTATCATCGCTGGCATGGGGTTTGCTATTGACCGTCGCTGGCCTATTCCGGTTACCGCCTTGCGCTGCCTATATCAGCTTTTGGCGTGAAGAGAAGGCCTGCCACTATCAATAAAACTTGTATGGAGACGCTCATGCACAAATTTGCAAAATGGACACTGGCATTGCTGTTACTTCCCGCTGCGGCCATGGCCAAGGATATCCCCCCCACAACGGCCTCTGCCGTTGACAGCATAGTCAGTCGCTATGCCGAGCTGGATATGTTTTCCGGTACTGTCGTACTCGCCAAACAGGGGGAAGTTGTTTTTTCCGCAGCTTACGGTGAAGCCAACCGGGACTATCACATCCCCAACGGGATGAATACGCGTTTTAATATCGGCTCTATCGGAAAAACGCTGACCTCTGTGGCCATAATGCAATTGGTCGAGTCAGGAAAACTGGGGCTCGATGACAAACTGGCAAAGTACCTGCCGGATTTTCCATTTCCGGAGAAAGACACCATTAGCATTCAGCAACTGCTGAATCACTCCTCCGGTTTGGGCGACTATATGGAGCTGGACGCCTACAAGCAGCAGATGGCGGATCTTCATACTATTGGGGACATCTTGCCACTGATCTATCAGCAACCGCCCCTGTCGCCTCCCGGAGCTGATTTCAACTACTCGAACTCCGGCATGGTGTTGCTCGGCGCCATCATAGAAAAGGTGAGCGGACTCAGCTATCCGGACTATCTGCGCCGCTATGTTTTTGAACCGGCCGACATGCATGCCAGTGAGCTGGCGCAGGAAGATCAGATTTTGGCCGAGCGCGCCATTGGTTATATAGCTTCGCCCAAGGGCGGATACAGCTCCAACGTTCGCAGCATAATGCCGGCCTCGGCCGACGGTGGGCTCAGAACCACGGCACTCGACCTGCTGAAGTTCGATCAGGCGTTAACCCACAACAAGTTGCTGCGCCAGGACAGTATTGACAAGATGCTGACGCCTGTGGGCCCTGTGCCTTTCTACGCCAGCGGATGGTTCGTGAAAATGGTCGGAGACAAGAAGGTCGTTGGCCACAGCGGTGGCGCACCGGGTGTCAGTTCTGAGTACCGCCGTTATGCCGATGACGGATATACCCTGGTGATCCTGTCCAACTATGACAATGTTGCTTCACCCCTGGCCGAAGATCTTGAAAAGGCGTTGTTCAACATCCCCTTCCAATTGCCGACCAAGGTCGATGCCGAGGTAAATCGTGCGGCAAACTTTGAACAGAATGGTGAGATAGATGCGGCGCTGACAATTCTTGACCGCCTCGGCAGCGATGCATCACCCCATGTGGATTCACTCTATCGAGCCGCGCGGTTACGTATAGTCGAGAAGCGTGATGTTGAAAAAGCGCTGCCGGCGTTGAACAGCTACATAGCTCTGGCAGGTGCAGACGCGCGTCCTTCCATTGCCGCTGCATGGTGGCGCAAGGGCAACGCCTATGAGCAACTGGGTGATAAAAACCAGGCCCGTAGCTGCTATCAGCAGTCTCTGTCACTCGAGCCCGAAAACACCGACGCCAGGGAAGCTCTCACCCGTATGGGCAATTAAGCCACCGGGAAAGTGGATTCAGGCCGCTCCTGCCCCGCAGGAGCGGCGTACCACCAGGCTGGTGGGGATAAGTTGGGTCGACACCTCCTTACCAAGGATCAACTTCAACAGACTCTCCACCAGAATTTCGCCCGCCAACTGGGTATTTTGTTTGACCGTGGTTAGCGGCGGATTGGCAAAGCTGGCCACGGGAATATCGTCATACCCCACCACGGCCACATCTTCCGGCACCGCTATCCCCTGCTCTTTCAGGGCCCGGATGGCGCCAATGGCTATCAGGTCACTGGCGGCAAACAGGGCATCGAACACCATGCCTTTTTTCAGTAATTGCTGGGCCGCTTCATAGCCCGAGGCTTCGGTGCTGATGGCATCTATCTGGCGGCGTTTGTCCACCACCAGACCCGCGGCCTTCAGCGCCTTGCAATGCCCCAGATACCTGTCCCTGAACTCCGGGCAGTGACTGGAGGCGCCACCGAGAAAGGCAAACTCCTTGCGCCCAAGTCCAATCAGGTGCTCTGTGGCGATCACGCCCCCTTGAACATTGTCGCAGCCTATGGACAGCACGGATTTGTTGTTGTGCTCGGCGCCCCAGATAACAAAATGGGTGTTCTGGGCCAGCAGTTTTTCCAGCTTCTGCTCGTAGTCCATGTAGTCGCCATAACCGAGCAAAATAATGCCGTCGGCCTTGTTGCTGTCCTCATAATCGGCATGCCAATCTTCGGACAGCTGCTGGAAAGACACCAGCAGATCATAGCCCTGGCGGGCGGTGGCGCGGGTAATGGACCCCAGCATCGACAGGAAAAAGGGATTGATCAGCGAATCATCATTGGTGGGATCTTCACAGAGCAGCAACGCCAGGGTATGGCTGTTCTGGGTGCGCAGGTTGCTGGCATTCTTGTCCACCTTGTAATTCAGTTCCCTGGCTATGGCCTTGATGCGTTCACGGGTTTCCGGGCTCACCAAGGGGCTGTTGCGCAGTGCCCGCGACACGGTGGACTGGGATACTCCGGCACGATAGGCAATATCAATGGAAGTTGCTTTGGCAGCCATAGGCAAGACTCACACTCAACACTTTCACTCAACAAAGGACACCCGGCGGGAGCCATACCCGCCGGTCACACACTTATCTTATCGCTTTTCCAGCCAGGATCAGATCCCGAGTTCATCAAGCAGATCGTCGGCATCCCCAACCACCACGCCCTTGCTCGCCATCTGCGACCAGGGGGAACTCTGGCTGCCGCCGTGCTGTTCCAGCAAGCGGTCGGGATCAAACTCTTCATCCAGTTCAAATTCATCCAGTTTGATAAATTCGGTACTGTCCATGGCAAATTCAAGATAGAAGATGTGATTGCTTTCGGTACGGAAAGAGACCCTGCGGGTGACGGGTTCATCGAGGTTGGCATCAATGGAAATGGTAATTTCCTTATTGATGGTCAACATCTTGGGCTGGCTTTGGCTGATGGAGGTTTGCAATTCCTTGGACACCTTGCCGATGAAATCCCCCAGGATCTGGTTCATCAGTTCGCCCATCACGTTACCCACCTCATCGGAGGTGTGCGCCACGGCCAATTCGCTTTCCGGCATGCCCATGTTAATCATGTACCGGCGGTAAATTTCCACCGCTGCTGCGGCGGAAAAGTTGATCACCACCAGGCCGGAGAAACCGCCGTCAAAAATGGAAAAACAGCCGAGATCCGGCTTGAGTCGGGTACGGCTGATGTTCTGCACCATTGCCGCATGCGTCACCCTGCTGGCGCTGGTACTGCTCAGCACGTGGGAAACCGAGTGGCACAACTTCAGCAGTATGTCGTCCGAGGTCACAATAGACGGAGGCGTATTCATGGCGTAAACCCTTAGAAAAATAATACTTAATAGTGCGCGCAATCGAATTTAAAATCAAAGCCAAAACAACCAATTAGTCCATTTATTCGCCAACCGGCAAGGGATATGCGCTAAGCAATTGATTTTTTGGCCGCAGGCCGTGATCCAGCTCACAGCTTTCTGTGATATCAGGGTTATCATGACCCCGGCGGGCGCCGGGACCATTCGGGACCATTGAGCGTGGGGCCAAGAGCCCTTCGGCCACCGCTTATCTCCACTTTATTTATCCATAAAACAGCAACGACTGCTTCAGGCAAGGAATGCCGGGTCTTCTTGGCCTTCCGGGCCGGTGAACACATAGGGTTTGTGATAATGATTGTACTGCTGAGAAAACTGTCCGTCCTGCAACGCCTCATACTGATGTTGCTGCTCGCCGCCCTGGGCACCCTGGTATTCGGCGGCTTATCCATCCGTGAACAATACAACAATCTGGAAGCCCAGAAGTGGCTGCAAAATGACGGCCAGCTGGATACAGTCTTGTCCATCGCCAAGGGATTTGAAGACCGGGTGACAGCAGGCGCCCTGAACGAGCAACAGGCCAAGGATGCGGTACTGGAAATACTCGGTGACAGCCATTACGGCAATGGCGGCTACTTCATTGTGGTGGGCCCCGACGATAACATCATTGCCCACGGTGCCGGCCAGCAGTGGCTTGGGCGTTCCATCCGGGAATTCCGCCTCGCCGACGGTGACAATCCGGTGGCCGATCTGGTACAGCAGGCCAGGGCCAAGGGCAAAGGCATGCGCACCTACGAAATTACCAACCCGGCCACGGGACGCGCGGAAGACAAGCTCACCGAATCACGCCAATTTGCCCCCTGGGGCTGGACCTTAATTACAGGTGCCTATATTGAAGACATCCACAGCGTGATGGAAACGGCAATATGGCATTACTTTCTGATCATGCTGGGCATTTCCATTCCGCTGCTGGCCATGTTTGTGATGCTGAACATCTCCATCACAGCACCTTTGAAGGACGCCATCCTCGCCATGGAAGACATAGCCCAGGGTGAAGGGGATCTCAGGGCCCGGCTTGATACCCATGGCCGTGACGAAATCAGTGAGCTGGCACGGGCGTTCAACCTGTTCGTGGCCAAAATTGCCGCACTGGTAGAGCAGATGCAACCACTGGGACGCGAGCTTGACCAGGACGCCCGCCAATTGATGGTGGCCGTGGAGGAATCGGGCCAGAGCAGCGAACATATTCACCGGGAAACCGCCAGCGTGGCCACCGCCATCAACCAGATGCTGGCCACCAGCCACGAAATGGCCGGTAACACCCAGCAGGCTGCCGATGCCGCCACCAGTGTGCAGCAGCAGGCCCAAAAAACCCAAACCCTGATGGGCAACACGGTAACCCAGACCCAAACCCTGGTGGCCGATCTCAAGGCCGCCGAAGTCACCACGGAACAACTGGGTGCCGCTTCGGCCAAGGTGGGCAGCATAGTGGATGTGATCCGCGCCATTGCCGACCAAACCAACCTGCTGGCCCTAAACGCAGCCATTGAGGCGGCCCGCGCCGGCAGCCATGGCCGCGGCTTTGCCGTGGTCGCCGATGAAGTGCGCGCCCTGGCCAACCGCACCCAGGATTCCACCAATGAAATCCAGGCCATCATCAGTGATATTCAATCGGGCATCACCTCGGTGATGCAATCGAACGCCGACAACCAGGCACAGTCGGTGGAGCTGCAGGCCCAGGCCGAACAGGCCGGTGATGCGCTGAATGCCATTTTGAGCCTTATCGATCATATCAATGGCATGAATACCCAGTTGGCCAGTGCCACCGAGGAGCAAAGCCTGGTGACCGAGGAAATCAATCGCAACATCAGCAATATTTCCGAGCTGATGGAGGTGCTGGCGGCGGGTAACGAGGGCAACGCCAAGGCCGCGGAACACCTGCAACAAATAAGTACCCAGATGTCGAGTTGTCTGGGACACTTTAAAATTTAAACCAGCGGGAGGGACACTAAAGTCCCTCTTTTTATTGGTAACATTTATGTTAACCTAGTCCAAACAGCCACAGTTCTCGGGTCATTCCAAGAGGGATTTCAGGTGCGCATGACTTTGGCGGTGCATCCGCAGCTCTACAGCATTCACAGTTTCAGCCCGGAGACCCCTTTGCCGGCCGCAGTGTTCTGCCAGCCGATGTTTTTTATCGGTAAAACCCGCGAAGAATTGTCCGTGGTGGTCCCGGCAGAACTGGAATTGGACAGCCTGGAAACCGAAACCGATTGGCGCTGTTTCGAGATTTTGGGGCCGCTCGGCTTTTCCATGACCGGCATACTGTCACGGGTGTCCGGCACCCTGGCCGACGCCAGCATCAGTATCTTTGCCATATCCACCTTTGATACCGACTATATTCTGGTCAAACGCGACAAGCTCAAGCAGGCCATAGGCGCCCTTAAACGCAGCGGCTATCAGATAATCGAGTATCCGGCACAAACCGAATGACACCCTGAACTTGCAGTACAGTGTCACCTTGCAGACAATAAGCGCATCCTATTTGGCTACCCAGAAATACTATGTACGAAAAAACAGTCACCATCACAGCCAAACATGGCATACACACCCGGCCTGCCGCCCTGCTGGTCAAGGCGGCCAAGTCTTTTGATTGCGATGTAATAGTGGAATGCAATGGCAAACAGGCCAGCGCCAAAAGCCTGTTCAAGCTGCAGACCCTGGGTCTTTACAATGGCGTCAGCGTGCGGGTTTTTGCCCAGGGCGATGAGGCCGAGCGGGCGGTCGAGGAAGTGGCCGAACTGCTCATCACCTTAAGCTGACGGGAACAGGCCATGGACGTTAAGGGTATCGCGGTATCATCGGGCATCAGCTTCGGCGAGGCCCTGCATCTGGCCACAGAGCAGCGTAATCTGGATTACCGGTTACTGCCGCTCAGCCGCATTCCCCAGCAACTGAATCGCTTTGATGCCGGACTCAAACGCCTGACCCAGCAACTGGCAGACAGCCTGCAGGGACTCGACGAGCACAGCGACAATTATCAATTGATTGAAGCCGATCTGCTGTTGCTGGAAGACCCCGAAATGGCCGGCCAAATCCGCAATTCCATCCGTGGGCTGCAATTTTCCGCTGCAGTGGCCATAGAGAGGGTGTTTGCCCACCAGGCGAGCGAGCTGGAGGCCATGGACGATCCCTACCTGGCCCACCGGGCCCAGGATGTGCGCTGCCTGGGGCGGCGCCTTATTGCCGCAGTGGATGGCAAGGCAGCACTGGAGCCCGGCAAGCTCACCCGCCCCACCATCATACTGGCGCCGGATCTGACCCCCGCCGAATTCGCCGTACTACCGCTGGACAATATCAGTGGTCTGGTGCTCAAAAGCGGCGGTTATACCAGTCATACCGCCATTTTGGCTCGTGCCGCCGGTCTGCCGGCCCTGCTCTCCTGCAACTTCGACAGCCTGAACATTGCCAACGGCGATGCCCTGGTGCTTGATGCCGAACAGGGTTGTCTGCACCATCAACCGGATGCCGAGCTGCTGGAGCAGCTCAACGCCCGTGCCAAGGCTGAGGCCGAGCGCCGAGTCCGGTTGGAGAAATACCGCGAGCGGGCCGCCATGACCAAAGATGGCCATGAGGTCAGCCTGCTGGCCAACGTCGGCAATCTCAACGACATTACCCATCTCGCCAAGACCGGGGTAGATGGCATTGGTTTGTTCCGCACCGAATTCATGTTGATGCATTGCAGCGAGCTGCCCGATGAGCGCAGCCAGTACCGTCTGTATTGCGATGCCCTCCATGCCCTTGAAGGCCAGGTGTTCACCATACGCACCATGGACATAGGTGCCGACAAGGAACTGCCCTGCCTGCCGCTTACCAGCGAAGACAATCCTGCTTTGGGCCTGCGGGGACTGCGCTATAGTCTGGCCCACCCCGAGATGCTCAAAACCCAGCTTAGGGCGGTACTGCGGGCCGCCAACCACGGCCATATCCGGCTGATGTTCCCCATGGTCAATCAGGTGGAAGAACTGGATCGGGTCTTTGCCCTGCTGGAGGAGTGCAAACAGGAGCTTATCGAGGAAGAACGCGGTTTCGGAGAGCTGAGTCTTGGCATAGTGATAGAAACCCCGGCGGCAGTGATGAACCTGCCCTCCATGTTACCCATGCTGGATTTTGTCAGCATAGGCACCAACGACCTGACCCAGTACGCCATGGCCGCTGACCGCGCCAACCCGCAACTGACCCGGGATTACCCCACCTTATCGCCGGCGATACTGCGGCTTATCAGCATGATATTGCAAAGCGCAAGGGCCCAGAATGTGCGGGTCTCTCTGTGCGGCGAATTGGGCAGCGATCCGCGCCTGGTGCCATTGCTGATTGGCCTTGGCCTTGACGAACTCAGCGTCAACACCGGCATGGCGCTGGAGGTCAAAGCAGCCATCTGTGAGGCCGATTACCAGCGCTGCCTGCTGCTGGCGGGCCAGGCCCTGATGGCCGACCGTCTGGAGCAGCTCAACCAATGCATAACAAATTACAAATAGCACTACTAATTCAGTATGATAAACCTCATACTCACAGGCAAAGCCAATAACAACCAAGGGGGCACATACATGGGATTTTTCAGCCGCATCCGGCGCCTCATTTCCGGCCAGCCAAACCTTGAAGGTGGCATAGCCATACTGGCCCCCGTCTCGGGCGAAATTTTTCCCATAGAAAAGGTGCCCGATGTGGTGTTTGCCGAAAAGATCGTCGGTGACGGCATTGCCATCCTGCCCCAGGGCGATCAGATCCTCGCCCCCATCGACGGCACCATAGGCAAGATCTTCGAAACCAACCACGCCTTCAGCATTGAATCCCCCCAGGGCCTTGAGCTGTTCGTCCATTTTGGCGTCGGCACAGTGGAACTCAGGGGCAATGGCTTTACCCGCCTGGCGGAGGAAGGCCAGCAGGTCAGAGCCGGCGATCCCATACTGTCTTTCGACCTCGACTACCTGCGTGAGCATGCCGACAGCCTGCTGACCCCTGTGGTGCTGGCCAATATGGAAGACATCAAGTATCTGGAAAAGGCCCAGGGCAAGGTCGTTGCCGGCAAGGACGTGATCTTCACCGTCGAGCTGTGATCTGCCCCCTTAGCAGGGAGCCTGAAAAACATTCAACCCTTTCGCAGCCGCTTGTCGTCATTCACCCCGAATGTAACAATGCGGCTGAACTTTTTTGGAATATCCCCGGGAGTACAGCCAGTGACACCTTTTGGCATCAAACTTTTTGGCATCAAGAACTGCGATACGGTAAAAAAGGCCCGCAAATGGCTGGAAACCAACCAGCTGGCCGTGGACTTCCACGATTTCCGCGATGATGGTCTGGACAGCGCTACCCTGGAAGCCTGGGTTGACGACCTGGGATGGGAAGCCTTGTTCAACAAGCGCTCCACCAGTTTTCGCGCCCTGAGCGATGCCGACAAAGCCAATCTGAATGCTGTCAAGGCCCAGACATTGATGCTGGCCAACCCCACACTGATCAAAAGGCCCGTGCTGGTGCACGGCTCCCAAATAGCCTGCGGTTTTTCCGAGGCCCAATATCGTGAGATTTTCGGCAAATGAGCAGCCCAGTTGTTGAATTGACCCAGGCGCTGATTGCGCGCCCCTCCGTGACCCCGCTGGATGAAGGTTGCCAAACCCTGATGGGGCAGCGCCTGGCCGCCATTGGCTTTGAACTGGAGCCCATGGTATTTGAAGACACCACCAACCTGTGGGCCCGCCGCGGTACCGAGGGGCCGGTATTCTGCTTTGCCGGTCACACAGATGTGGTGCCCACAGGCGATCTGGCCCGCTGGCACACACCGCCGTTCGAGCCCACCATAATAGATGGCTATCTCCACGGCCGTGGCGCCGCCGACATGAAGGGCTCCCTCGCCGCCATGGTGGTGGCCACCGAGCGCTTTGTGGCCGAGCATCCCGATCATCAGGGCTCCATTGCGTTTCTGATCACCAGTGATGAGGAAGGTCCCTTTATCAACGGTACCACCCGGGTGATAGACACCCTGGAGGCCCGTAACGAAAAGATCACCTGGGCTTTGGTGGGCGAGCCTTCCAGCACCCACAAGCTGGGGGATGTGGTGAAAAACGGCCGCCGCGGCAGCCTCACAGGCAATCTGACGGTCAAGGGCATTCAGGGCCACGTGGCTTACCCGCACCTGGCGGACAACCCGGTGCACCGGGCCGCGCCTGCCCTGGCTGAGCTTGCCGCCATGCACTGGGACAACGGCAACGAATTCTTCCCGCCAACCAGTTTCCAAATTGCCAACATCCATGGCGGCACCGGCGCCTCCAACGTGATCCCCGGCGAACTCAAGGTGATGTTCAACTTCCGCTACTCCACCGAAGTGACCGCCGAGGAGCTTATCAGCCGGGTACAAAGCATTCTCGATGCCCATGGCCTGGACTATGATTTGCATTGGACCTTCAACGGCCTGCCGTTCCTCACCGGTGATGGCCCACTGCTGGAAGCCACCCGGGACGCCATCTTCGAAGTCACCGGCAGCCATACAGATCCCCAAACCACAGGCGGCACCTCAGATGGGCGCTTTATCGCGCCAACCGGCGCCCAGGTTATAGAACTGGGGCCGGTCAATGCCACCATTCACAAGATAAACGAGTGCGTGAAGGTGGCGGATCTGGAACTGCTGGTGGGCTGCTACCAGCGCATATTGGAAAAACTGCTGTGCCCCTGAGTCAGCCTGAGCTTTACGGCCTGGGTACCCCGGCGCTGACCGAGATTGGCGGCGCCGGCCTGTTACCACAGGTTGCCCTGGCCTTTGAGGCCATGGCAATCGCGGCCCGTAACGAAGGCATAGCCATAGCCATTGCCTCCGGCTATCGCAGTTTCGAGCGCCAGCTGGCAATCTGGAATGCCAAGGCCGGGGGCAAGCGTCCCCTGCTGGACCGTAATGGCACAGCCATTGACCCAGCCAGTCTGGATCCGCAGCAGTTGATGGAAGCTATTTTGCTCTGGTCGGCATTGCCCGGCACCTCGCGGCATCATTGGGGTACGGATCTCGATGTCTTTGATTGCAATCGCATTACCAAGGCCGAATTGCAACTGGTGCCAGCGGAATATCAGCAAACCGGTCCCTGTGGCGCTTTGCATGACTGGCTTAACGCCCATGCCCACGAATACGGTTTTTTCTTTCCCTATCAGGCGGGCCTGAGCGGGGTCAGCGCCGAGCCATGGCACCTGAGCTATGCGCCGCTTGCCGTGCCCATGCTGGCTAAATTTGACAGTCATGACCTCGCCCTGGTACTGGAGCAGGCTCCCCTGGCACTCAAGGCCCAGGTGTTGCCGCGCCTTGATGCCCTGGTGCGACATTATGTTCACTTTATCGCGCCGCCGGGCCCGGCGGCTCACCCAAACAGTTAGTGGAATTTCAGATGGAAAACATCACCCCCAAGCGCTTTGGCCTGCACGGCAGCCACCTCAGTTATCTTGATTTGGGCGACGGCCCGGTTTTACTGCTCGGTCACAGTTATTTGTGGGACAACCACATGTGGCGGGAACAGCTTGAGTTGCTGAGCCAAAGATACAGGGTCATAGCCGTGGACCTTTATGGCCACGGCGAGTCCGGTCCCCTGCCCGCCAACCATCACAGCCTGATAGACATAGCCAGAGACATGCTGGCACTGCTGGACAGCCTGGCCATCGACAGGTTCAGCATTATCGGCCTGTCTGTGGGGGCCATGTGGGGCGCCGAGTTGGCGCTGCTGGCGCCGGGTCGGGTGCAAACCCTGGTGATGCTCGACAGCTTTATCGGCTTTGAACCCGAAGTCACCCGTGACAAGTATTTCGGCATGCTGGATATCATCAAGCAGCAGCAAGCCATTCCGGACTCATTGGCCGACGCCATAGTGCCGCTGTTTTTCGCCACCACACAATCACCACGGCGCGATGCCCTGATAGCCGAATTCCGCGCCGAGCTGCTGGCCATACCCGCCGCCAGGATAGACAGTCTGGTGCGCTTGGGCAGGATGATCTTTGGCCGCCGTGATACCTGTGAGGATGCCGAGCAACTGACCCAGCCCTGCCTTATCATGGTGGGTACCGAAGACAAGGCCAGAACTGTGCTGGAAAGTTACCTGATGCACGAAACCATTGCCGGCAGCCAGCTGGTACATATACCCCAAGCCGGCCACATCAGCTGCCTGGAACAGCCCGAAGAGGTCAACAAAGCCCTGCTGGCCTTCCTCGCCCGTCATCTGGGTCATTAATCCTCCCCTCCGAGCCTTCAACGCGGGTCAGACCTTCCGGCCCGCGCAATCGCTCAAATACCCAACATTGTTTCACCTTCGTTGCACATTTGTTGCTTAAAATCAAAGCAAAACCGCCACCATCAGCTACTTTTAACCTGTATTTCCCAATACAGGACTGAAAAACATGAGAAAAACAACAATAGCTCTCGCCCTGCTGCCACTGCTGCACAGCCCAGCGCTGTTGGCAGAGGTGCAGATCAACGGCTTTGCCTCCATAGTGGCCGGCAGTAGCCTGGATGATGATGAACCTCTGTATGGTTATGATAAAGATATTGATTTCAACGAACACACCAAATTTGCCGTGCAGGTGGCAGCGGATCTCGGCCAGGGCCTGAAAGCCACAGCCCAGGTGCTGGCCCGCGGCAGCGAGGATTACAGCGCCGAGTTCGAGTGGGCCTATCTGTCCTATGACATCAGTGACAACCTGATGCTGATGGCCGGGCGCCAGCGCTTTAACCTCTACAAATACTCGGACTACATAGACGTGGGTTATGCCTACCACTGGATCCAACCGCCCCAAGGGGTCTATTCCCTGCCCTTCAGCTCAGGTGAGGGCGTGGGCCTGCTGTATACCACCCAATGGGGCGATACCGATGTGGGGGTCACCTACAAGTACATCACCTCCTCCATCGACGACTATGTGCCCTCGGGAACCGACGTGCAGCCTGCGCCCTTCTCAGCCAAGGCCCATGTGCTGAACCTGAACTTCACCACCGGCGACTTTGAATACGGCCTCAATCTGGGTTACGCCCCGGAAGTGACCTACCTCAATCCGGATCTGGCCTTGCTGGCACTGGCCTGGGCCCAAACCGGTCTGTTTGACGAGTCCACCCTGAATGATTTCCTGGCCATTGATGATGCCGTCAGCCTGGTGGGGGTGCACGGCAAATACGATCCGGGCAACTGGTTTATCCTCGCCGAATACACCACATCTGACTATCAGGATGCCAACGCCTTTACCAACCAGGACTCAATTTATGTCTCGGCCGGGATCCGCTGGAACCAACTGACCTTTCACCTGACCTATGGCCAGGATGAAAACAAACCCCAGTACGATTCCTATAACGCCATGGCCCCCGTGATAGCCGGCCTGCCGGCACAAAATCAGGCCCAATTGCTGCCGCTGCTGGCGCTGACCAAGCAGGCGCTGGAAACCCAGCAACAGGACAGCAACTACTACACTGTGGGCCTGCGCTGGGACTTCCATCCGTCGGCCGCCTTCAAGGTGGAATACACCGACTTCACCAATGACAAGGGCCCCACGGCCGATGGTCAGGCCCTGATGATGGGCGTGGATCTGGTGTTCTAAGAGGAGACAGACAATGAAAAGCATTAAATTACTGGCCGCCTCACTGACGCTGTTGGCACCACTGGCCTTTGCCGAAGTGGCTGTGGTGGTGCACCCCAGCAACAACGACACCCTGACCAGCGCCGATATCTCGCGCATCTATCTTGGCAAACTCAAATCCTTTCCCGGTGGCAGCCCTGTGGTGCCCTTGGATCTCAAGGAAGGCAGCGATATCCGCAGCCAGTTTGTCGACAAGGTGCTGAACAAATCCGAGAGCCAGCTTAAGGCCTATTGGTCGAAATTGGTGTTTTCCGGCCAGGGACAACCCCCCAAGGTCGTTGAAAACGCCGAAGTGCTGGGCCTTATCGCCGCCAACCCCAACATGATTGGCTTTATGGATGCGGCCGCGGTCGACGCCAGTGTCAAGGTGGTGGCCCGCTTCTGAGCCCCAAGCTCAAAAATCACTGCTCCTGGCGGTAACACAAACCAAGGCCGGCACCCGCCGGCCTTGTTATTCAGCAAGGACTGTTTTATCTGCCAACCTCTGAGTTTTCATATCTTTATGCTGATTTTGTCTTGGATAGACCAGACAGGAAAAATTTCCTGATACACTAGCGCCGACATCAGCCAATTTTGCGAAAATGAAAACAATGAAACTACTTAAGCCCTTGTTTGATAACAACCGCCGCTGGGCCGAGCGCATCCGCCATGAAAACCCATCTTTTTTCGAGCAATTGGCCAAACAGCAAAACCCTGAGTATCTGTGGATTGGCTGCTCCGACAGCCGGGTGCCCTCCAACCAGATCATCGATCTTTTGCCCGGTGAAGTCTTTGTTCACCGCAATATCGCCAACATGGTGATCCACACCGATCTCAACTGCCTGTCGGTACTGCAATACGCGGTGGAAGTACTCAAGGTCAAGCACGTGATGGTGGTCGGTCATTACGGCTGTGGCGGTGTGCGCGCCGCCATGGGCAAACAGCGCCTGGGCCTGATAGATAACTGGCTCGGTCATCTGCGCGATATCTACCGTATTCACCAGCAGGAGCTGGCCGGCATGGATGACCAGGCCCGTTTCAATCGCTTCTGCGAACTGAACGTGATTGAACAGGTGGCCAACGTGGTCAGCTCCACCGTTATCCAGGAAGCCTGGCTGCGCGGTCAGGACGTCGCCGTCCACGGCTGGATCTATGGCATAGACAATGGTCTGCTGACGGATTTGGATGTCACCACAGACAGGCAAACGGCCCAAAACCAGGGCAATTAATCCTTCCCCCGCCGGTTCCGTTCCCGGGACCGGCAAATTCCGCAATTTTTTCACCGCAAACCATCGCAGCCCCTTGGCAAGCCAGTTATAATCCCTAAGTTTTTTTATCTTTGCGCCCAGGCGCTATGCCCTATTTAGGAGATCCACTTCCATGCCCGGTTTTGAAATATTTGGTCCTGAAGAGAAGCAGGAAGTCGCAGATGTAATGGAGAACGGTTTTACCTTCCGTTACAACTTTGATGGCATGCGCAATGGTCGTTGGAAGAGCCGTGAAATGGAAGAGCTGCTGTGTGAGAAGCTCAATGTCAAACACGCCCATCTGCTCTCCAGCGGTACCTGTGCCCTGACCACAGCCCTGATGGCCGCCGGTATCGGTGCCGGTGATGAAATCATAGTACCTCCCTTTACCTTTGTGGCCTCCATTGAAGCCATCATGATGGCCGGTGCCGTCCCCGTGTTTGCCGAAATCGACGAGACCCTGTGTCTGTCACCCGAAGGCATCCGCGCCGCCATCACCCCACGCACCAAGGCCGTTAACTTTGTGCACATGTGCGGTTCCATGGGTCATATGGACGAAATCATGGCCATCTGCGATGAGCACAACCTGATCCTGCTGGAAGATGCCTGTCAGGCAATAGGTGCCAGCTACAAGGGCAAGTTCCTCGGCTCTATCGGCCATGTGGGTTGCTTCTCATTCGATTCTGTGAAGACCATCTCCTGCGGTGAAGGCGGAGCGGTAATCACCAACGATGAAACCATCTACAACCACAGCCACATGTTCTCCGACCACGGTCACGACCACATAGGCAACGACCGCGGCGCCGAAAAGCACCCCATCATGGGCCTGAACTTCCGCATCAGCGAAATGAACGCCGCCCTGGGTCTGGCCCAGCTGCGCAAGCTGGACACCATTTTGGATATCCAGCGCAAAAACAAGCAGATGATCAAGGATGCCATGGCGGAAATCCCCGAGGTCAGCTTCCGCGTGATCCCGGACCCTGAAGGCGACAACGCCGGCTTCCTCAGCTTTATGCTGCCAAGTGAAGAGCGCGCCCAGGAAATCAACAAGGCCCTGGCTGCCAATGGCGTCGACGGTTGCTTCTACTGGTACGTCAACAACTGGCATTACCTGAAAAACTGGCACCACATCCACAATCTGCAGGCCCCAGCCGCCCTGCCCATCAGCCTGGTGGCCGACAAACCCGATTACACCCAGGTATCTGTGCCCAAGTCCGATGCCATCATGAGCCGGACCATCTCCATGCTGATCAAACTCAGCTGGACCGAAGAACAGATCCAGCAACGTATAGCCAACATCAAGAAGGCATTTGCCCAATAATTCGAGGGAGTGTGTTTCATGAGTTTCAAGAATTTCAAAGTCGTTGAGAAGCTGATTTTCGGCCGTGGGTCCTTCAACCAACTGGACGAAGTGCTGGCCGCCCAACGCAAGAGCGCCGACGATTTCGTAGTGTTTGTGGTGGACGATGTGCACCGTGGCAAGCCACTGGAAAGCCGCATTCCCCTGAAGTCCCAGGATCTGCTGCTGTGGGTCAACGTGGATGATGAGCCCACCACTGAGCAAGTGGACAGCCTGACCGCCGAAGTACAGGCCTTCAACGGCAAACTGCCGGTGAGCGTTATCGGTCTGGGTGGCGGTTCCACCATGGACCTGGCCAAGGCAGTATCCCTGATGCTGACCAACCCCGGCGGCTCCGCCATGTACCAGGGCTGGGATCTCATCAAAAACCCTGCCGTGCATCACGTGGGTATCCCCACAGTGTCCGGTACCGGCGCTGAAGCCTCACGCACCGCGGTACTTTGTGGCCCCGAGCGCAAACTGGGTCTGAACTCTGACTACACAGTGTTCGATCAGATCATCATGGACTCCGAGCTGATTGACGGTGTACCTACAGATCAATGGTTCTACACAGGTATGGATTGCTACATCCACTGCGTTGAATCGCTGGAAGGTACCTTCCTCAATGAATTCGCCCGTGCCTACGCCGAAAAGGCCATGGATCTGTGCCGCGAAGTCTACCTGGGCGATCACCCCGAAAAAGACGACAAGCTGATGATGGCCTCTTTCATGGGCGGTATGAGCATTGCCTACAGCCAGGTCGGTGCCTGCCACGCCGTGTCCTACGGTCTGTCCTATGTGCTGGGTTACCACCACGGCATAGGCAACTGTATCGCCTTTGACGTGCTGGACGAGTTCTACCCCGAAGGTGTGGCCGAATTCCGCCAAATGCTGAAGAAGCACAACATCACCCTGCCGAAGAACATCTGTAAAGATCTGCCGGACGACACCATCGCCGCCATGGTCAAGGTGACCAAGAGCATGGGTCCCCTGTGGGCCAACGTCTATGGCGAAGGCTGGCAGGAAAAAGTCACCGACGAGATGTTGACTGCGCTTTTCCGTCGCATCTAAGCTCTACCCAGGCGTCACTGTTTCAGGGCCCACTTGGGCCCTGTCCTCTTTAAGCACAGGAATTTTTGAATGAATGTCACCCTGTTGATCCCGGCCCGCTACGGTTCCAGCCGTTTTCCCGGCAAACCTTTGGCACCGATTAACGGCAAGCCCATGATCCAGCACGTATACGAGCGTGCCGCCCTGGCCAAGGGCCTCAGTGCCATCTACGTGGCCACCGACGATGAACGCATCAAGGATGCGGTTGAAGCCTTCGGCGGCAAGGTGGTCATGACCGGCACCCACGCCGCCTCGGGCACCGACAGGATTGAAGATGCCATCACCCAACTGGGCCTGGGAGATGACGACCTGGTGATCAACCTCCAGGGCGATCAGCCCCTGATTGACCCCATTTCCATCGAGCAGATCATCGAACTGTTCCGTCGTCATCCCGGCGAGTTCGAGATGGCCACCTTGGGCTATCAGATCACCGACAAGGAAGAGCTGGACGATCCCAAGCACGTCAAAATGGTGTTCGACAACGAGATGAACGCCCTGTACTTCTCCCGCGCCCGTATCCCCTTCGGCCGCGATGTGAGCGAGTATCCGGTTTACAAGCACTTGGGCGTTTACGCCTACACCCGCCGTTTCGTGCACACCTTCAACAGCCTGCCGCTGGGCCGCCTGGAAGATCTTGAAAAGCTCGAGCAATTGCGGGCCCTGGAATTTGGTCACAAGATCAAGGTCGCCATCAGCGCCTTCGACTCCCCCGAGGTCGACACCCCGGAAGATATCCGTCGCTGTGAAGCCCGCCTGAAGGTTGAATGATGAACGGCTCCGGCATGTCATCCCTCGAAGTCTGGCTGATCATCCTGCTGGTTGTCGGGGTTATCGCCAGCAACCTGGCGGTACTCAAGTACAGCGCCAAGTTCAAGATGCCCCAGTTCGGCGATCCCAAGAAGAATGCCAAACCCCAGGAGGGGCAGCCAGACATGCATCCGGCAGAGGATTCGGGTGAAAATAGCGCCGCTGTAGATGCAGAAACTCAGAATGAAGCACCTAAGGATGAGAGTCCCAAAGGCTCGTCTGGTGACAAGCAGTACTAAATAAAAACGCCCCGAAAGGGGCGTTTTTATTTAGTACTGCTGGCTAAAATTATTGCCAGAAAGTCACAGTCACTTGTTATGTGCCAACCTATTCTATTAAATTATTAGAAGCATCATATTTGGTTGGGTTCTCTATTAACTCTCTAAATTGGTCGTCCGTTATCTCTATATCTGCATATTCATGCTCATCAAATACTCGCCAACCATTTCTTTCACGTTCCAATTTGTGTAGGTGCCCTACTTTATAACAATTAGGCAGAACAATTTCTTTTACAAATGGGTTATCTTCGAAAGACTTCCTAACAAAACATGCACCTTTGGTTCCATCTATATACCATGGCTGAGTTCCAAATCCAGAAAATTGAATCTTAATTATCTTTTTTATCTGCAAAATCGCTTGCAGAGCAGAATCTTTGTAATTCAAATCAACTTCAGGATTAAAATGAATCGACTTGTTTCTGATGTCTTTCAGCTCCCTGAATTGCTCAGCAGCTTCAGGAAGAAGGATATCCCATGCTTCTAACGTGTTTATCGCAAGATCCCAGTTGTCAAAAGATTTTTTTCGATAAACCTTTTGATACTCTGCTGTATCTTTAAAGTAGTCACGAAGTCTGAGGACAAGATGATTCAATATCCTCTCTCCGAGAGAACATGCACCGGTCAACGCTGGATAATAAGAACCAAATGAGTATGCATAACTTACCTGCTTCATAAAGTTGTTATGGAATGCAATAAGCGAGGGTTGGTCGGAACCAATTTCAGAGAAATCCTTAATTTTCTGAAAACAGTTAATGGAGCCAAACTCGGAGATTAACCCTTCCTGGATTTTCTGTTTATTTTCCAGCCAATTCGCTCTGACACTTTGCTCCCAAGTATCAGGTATCTCTTGGTTCAAGATTTCTGCTCTACCATCAAAATCGAAGTTGAACACCTTGTAACGCTTCAAACATTCCTCCTTGGCACATAACGCCTAAATCAGGTGCGCCGTAGGCGTCACCTGGATTTACTTGTTAGGCTACGTTAACATTTCTTCTTTCATCATTTCTCTAACCAATGCATTGATCCACCAGTTTACAGCAGTTTCAAACTGCCCAATGGATTTTTGAGCTGTGTATTTTGGAAGCTCAAGCTTTTCCAATAGCATTGTTAGAACCTGTTCCCGTGGCATTTTAAGATCGAAATTACTTTCTCCATCTTTATTCATAAACATAATGGGAACTATATGTAGGGTTTCATCATCTATGCTAAATTTTTTGTTATATATGTGTTCAAAATTAGATTTAAACGATTCAGCATACATTAGAGATAGAGTATGAAGTAGCTGAAAACTCTCACCCATACCGTTTTTGAAATCATCTGAAATGTTTGAAAGCGAATAGAAATGCATCGTTAGAAATAACAAAAGGCAAAATTCAGCACTTTGTGCTTCGATATCTTCCTTAGAAACGGTCGCTGTTGAATTTTTAATCAGAGCGCTCTCAACATCTTGGCTTTGAGATAATAATATTCTCATTTGCTTATCTATTAGTTCATCAAATAGAAAGCAGCCTTCATCGAACTCATTTTTTAAATTTAATAAAGAACTATCATGTAGGGTTTCAAATTTACCTTTATTGGCATTCTTAATGCTCGATTCTGTTTTTGCTTCAGCTGGCTTTCTTTCTTTATCATCATTAATTCCAAGTGTCGTGGCGATCCTTGACGCAAGTGCTAAGACTGCAAAGTGTTCAACAACTGTTGCTTTAAAGAACTCTGAATTATTAATGAAGATTCTACTTTTTGTGCCAGGTGCAATGCTTTTTATTTGGTCAAACGAGAATGATTTTGGCTCTTGAAAAAGCTCTTTACTGTAAATTCCATCTTCAGTAAGTAATAACCCCTCTTTTGAACCGCCAAAAACAGTGTCATCTAAAAGAACTAGTACGCGATCTGGATTTACTGTAGAGGCATATGAGTTAATTGCTGCATTCAGCTTTTTAGCAGGAATGTTTGGTTTTATGTACATTTTCTCATAGTTCCAGTTCCATTCTTTGTTGTCTAATATTGATGAAATATTACTAATCATTTTACTTCCTTTGTGTTGCACAATATTTGCTGTAGTGGCCTAACATTTGTATAGTGTGCCGGCTCATTTATCTCCGCGTGGCAGGCCGGAGGCCTTTCGGCTTCAACTAACGGAATGAAGCAGTTCATTCCGTTACCTTGCAGGTACGTTTTCGCCCTCAGACCAGTGAAAAGCGTGCCGGAGAATTCACCGATTAGTCCTCGGGTTAGCGGATTTTGTCCACATCAAATTACAAGCAAAGCGTGCCAGCACGCTTTGCACACTTTAACGGCCTGTTATCTAAACTCGATACCAGCCTAAGGCTTTGATTTATTTTAATAATAACTTGACTAAGTCTATAAAACCGTGCCATGAGATGCAGAAAACCGTGCTTGCGCTTTTGCCATTGGCAATAACACTGCGGATCTTTGCGATGCAGAGGAAAACTGGTTGACATTCAGGCAGCAAAGGGGTCAACGAGCGGCATGGCTACCGCACGGGCTGAAGTGGTGGGCTTCATCCCTGAATATTGTTTTATCTCCTTGAATCAGCATCTTGTCAGAGGTTACTACCGTTACGCAAATGAAAAAATGACGTGCATCAATGCTCTCTCATCAACAACACAATTGCCGGAGAGAAACTCCCAGAATTAGCACTGCCGCACTGGTGACCATCGGCGACAGGGACGTCGCCGCTGAGCGCCCAAGGATGGGTTCACAGCGGGTCACGGGTGTGGCAGTGCGAAAGCGCACCGCAGGTGATTAGTTGCATCCAGAGGAGGATGCTCCGATAGACTCGAAAGATAGCCGCTGTTCCAGCGGCAGAAAATCGCGGCCTTCCATCCCGCCTCCGGGCAAGGGACTTTGCTCATCCATGAACAACTTCCCTGTTTAAGTACCAGCTCGCCCTCCATGGCTCTCGTTCATAAAGCTCTTACGAGCTTCCCCCTTGCATCCCAAAGGATGCCCCACCGACGCTGACTGCCCCTCGGTTTTATGCTGAAATTTGGCTAACGCGCCAGACGCTCGGATTTACGTCCATGCAAATCTTTCCCAGCTCGACTCCATGCCTCGCGCTAGTGAGCTTGTCGCAGTGTGACACTCGCCCCTGATTAACTGGCGCTGAAATGGCATCTGCCGGACAGGAATCCCTATGCGGAGGAGGGCTGGATACCCGAGAACGGCCATGCCTTGCCACGCCATTTTCAGCAACACCCTCGGCTCTGGCTCCTGCTTCGTCCTAACTCCTGCATCAATGCAGTCGTCGGCAGCGTCGGAAAGGGAAATGGCGTACAAGTCTAGCTTATGAGTCGCCATTTTGTAGGCTTGATGGTTCCGCCAATATCGAAGTGGAACACCAAATATTTGCACTGCCGCACCAGTGACCATCGGCGACATGGACGTCGCCGCTGAGCCTCCAAGGATGGACTCGTGGCGTGTCACGGGTGTGCCAGTGCGAAAGCGCACCGCAGGTGATTGGTTGCATCAATAGGTTGATGCTATTGCCATCATCAAAGACAATCGCTGTGCCAGCGGCGGAATGGAAAATGGTGCAACATTCCAGCTATTGTATTGTTGCCAAGTAGGCTTACTATTTTTGCTGATGCCGGATTGGCATAAAAAAACGCCCCTTTGAGGGGCGTTTTTTTATTTGGCTTGTGGCGCACTTGCCTCTGGCTACCCGGGCTATTCAGCCCTGACACTCCAGCCTTAGAAACTCAGTTTGTTGATGATGTCATCATCAACCAAGTTGGCCAGGGTGATCTTGAGCTTGGGAGTTCTGGCCATTTCACGTTTGATGGCGAAGTTGGCTTCGGCGTTGCGGGCCCAGCTGCGGCGGGCGATGCCGTTGTTGACGTCAAACAGCAGCATGGACTTGAGGCGACGCTCGGCGTCGTCTGTGCCGTCGAGCAGCATGCCGAAGCCGCCGTTGATCACTTCGCCCCAACCTACCCCGCCGCCGTTGTGGATGGAGACCCAGGTGGCGCCGCGGAAGCTGTCACCGATCACGTTGTGAATGGCCATGTCGGCTGTGAAGCGGCTGCCATCATAGATGTTGGAGGTTTCGCGGAATGGCGAGTCGGTACCGCTCACATCGTGATGGTCACGGCCGAGCACCACCGGGCCAATCTCACCGCGGGCAATAGCGTCGTTGAAGGCCTTGGCGATTTCCATCCGGCCCTGGGCGTCGGCATAGAGGATACGTGCCTGGGAACCCACCACCAGCTTGTTCTGCTTGGCATCTTTGATCCAGGTGATGTTGTCCTGCATCTGCTGCTGAATTTCCTCTGGCGACTCGGCCATGATCTTCATCAGCACCTCGGCGGCGATGGCGTCGGTTTTGTCCAAGTCTTCGCTCTTGCCCGAGGTACAGACCCAGCGGAACGGGCCGAAACCGTAGTCAAAGCACATGGGGCCCAGGATATCCTGCACGTAGGACGGGTACTTGAAGTCGATACCGTTGGGGGCCATCACATCGCCACCGGCGCGGGACGCTTCCAGCAGGAAGGCGTTGCCGTAGTCGAAGAAGTAGGTGCCCTTGGCTGTGTGTCTGTTGACCGCGGCAGCGTGACGCTTGAGGGTCGCCTGCACCTTGGTCTTGAACAGCTCAGGCTCTTCACGAATCAGGCGGTTCGATTCTTCATAGCTGATATCCACCGGATAGTAGCCACCGGACCAGGGGTTGTGCAGGGAGGTTTGATCCGAGCCCAGATGCACAAAAATGCCCTGCTCATCAAAGGCTTCCCACACGTTAACCACGTTGCCGATAAAGGCAATGGACACTACTTCCTCGTTGGCCTGGGCCAGTTTGACCCGGGCAATCAGCGCATCCATGTTGTCGATAAGCTCATCCACCCAGCCCTGCTGATGGCGCTTGATGGCAGCCTTGGGGTTCACCTCAGCGCACACGGTAATGCAGTTGGCAATGTTGCCGGCCTTGGGCTGGGCACCGCTCATGCCGCCAAGACCGGCGGTGAGAAATATTTTGCCCTTGGGGCTTTGGCCCTTCTCCAACACCTTGCGGAAGGCATTCATCACGGTAATGGTGGTGCCGTGAACTATGCCCTGGGGACCAATGTACATAAAGGAACCGGCGGTCATCTGGCCGTACTGGGTCACGCCCAGGGCATTGAACCTTTCCCAATCGTCCGGCTTGGAGTAATTGGGGATCATCATGCCATTGGTAACCACTACCCGCGGCGCATCCTTGGACGAGGGGAACAGGCCCATGGGGTGACCTGAATACAGGTGCAGAGTCTGGTCACTTTCCATCTCGCTCAGGTACTTCATGGTCAGCAGGTACTGGGCCCAGTTCTGGAACACGGCGCCGTTGCCGCCGTAGGTGATCAGCTCCTCGGGATGCTGGGCCACAGCCGGGTCGAGGTTGTTATCCACCATCAGCATAATGGCTGCCGCCTGCTCGCATCTCGCCGGATAGTCGGAGATGGAACGGGCCTTCATGGCGTATTCGGGCTTGAAGCGGTACATATAGATACGGCCAAAGTCCTGCAGCTCCTGGGCAAATTCCGCCGCCAGCTCCGGGTGCCACTCGGCGGGGAAATAACGCAGGGCGTTACGCACCGCCAGCTGCTTTTCCGCCGGGCTCAAGATGTCCTTACGCTTGGGCGCGCGGTTGGCGTCCGCAGGATATGGCCTCGGCGCCGGCAATACGCTTGGGATCCCTTGTTTGATTTGGTCCTGAAAATTCATTGCTGTCTCCATCCTGTCAGCCGCACTCAGTTAACAATAAAGGCCTGGGCCTTCACCAAAGCTATGATGGCGTCGATGTCCGGCTTGAGCAGACGGTCTTCTTCCAGCTTGGCCACCTTGGCGCGGATAAGTTGATAGTTTTTCTCAATAATCTCTGAGCAAGTGTTAGGGCGGCGGAAATCTATGGCCTGGGCCGCATACATCAGCTCAATGGCGAAGATCTTCTCCAGGTTACCGAGGATTTGATTGAGCTTACGGCCTGAGATACTGCCCATGGACACGTGATCTTCCTGGCCCATGGAGGTGGGCACGCTGTCGGCGGATGGCGGGAAGCACAGGGACTTGTTTTCCGTTACCAGGGCCGCAGTCACGTATTGGGGGATCATCATGCCGGAATTGAGACCTCCTGAACTGGTCAGCAGGCGCGGCAGACCATGCAGGCCCTCCAGCAGCAGATAGCAGCGACGGTCGGCGATATTGCCAAGCTCGGCCGCAGCAATGGAGGTGTAATCCAGCACCATGGCCAAAGGCTGGCCGTGGAAACCACCGCCGGAAATGGCTTCTTCAGCACTGATAACAATCGGGTTATCGGTCACCGAATTCATTTCGATTTCGGCGAGATCTTTCAGATGATTAAAGGCGTTGCGTGAGGCGCCATGCACCTGGGGGATACAGCGCAGCGAGTAGGGATCCTGCACTCGATCACAATCCACATGGGCGGCCATGTTTTGCGAGCCTTCGAAGAACTTGCGCATGCGCGCTGCCACTTCGATGTTGCCGGCAAAGGGACGGATTTCATGCAGTTCGGCGCGGAAGGGAGACTGGCTGCCCTGCATACCTTCGATGCTCATGGCACCGGCGAGATCGGCCAAGTCCAGCAGATAACGCATCTTGGTCAAGGCTGTGATGGCGTGGGACAGGATAAACTGGGTGCCGTTGATGAGTGCCAGACCTTCTTTGGCCTGCAGCTCCAATGGCTCCAGACCATGTTCTCGCAGCAATTCGATGGCGGGCACGGCACGTTCACCCTGCCAGAATTCACCTTCGCCAATCAGCGGCAGGAACAGGTGTGACAGAGGCGCCAAATCGCCGGAGGCGCCAACAGAGCCTTGCTCTGGCACCACGGGGATCAGGTCCAGTTTCAGAAAGGCCAGCATGCGCTCGACCACTTCCAGGCGAATACCTGAGAAACCCTGGCTCAGGGCGTGAACCTTGGTGATCAGCATCAGCTTGGAGATGGCCTTGGCAATGGGCTCGCCCACGCCGACCGCATGGGTGATCAGCAGGTTTTTCTGCAGCAGCGCGGTTTCAGCGGGAGAAATCTGGGTGTCACACAGGGGACCAAAGCCGGTGTTGATGCCGTAAATGGCCTTGTCTGAATTGGCCATGATATCGACGTTGTGGCGGCTGGCATTGATCTTGTCAACGGCCTGTTGGCACAGCTCGGCCTGGATACTGCCATCGGCAATGCCGTTTACGATTTCGAGAGTGAGATGGTCAACACCATATCTAAAGCTCATCTTATGCTCCTGAGTAGCGGTTCTATCACTGTAAAAGCCAGTGCTATCTTTCTGTTTTAGTTGGCAGCAATTGCCTTTGTTACCCCCATGCTAGCTTGCTGCAGATGTTTTATAAATGCATAATATTCGTAATTCATTCCGGTTTTGCCGAACTAATAAATCGAGCTATGTTCGACCGAATAACGCGTATCGAGCCTATGCATGGCGCTAACGTCTCAAGCCAATGTCTTGAGCGAAAAGGGGAATACTGAGTGCAGGTACATGATGTAGATCTGAGGCTGCTGCGGATTTTCGTGGCCATAGTGGAATGTGGCGGCCTGTCGGCGGCGGAATCCCGGCTCAATATTGGTCGCTCCACCATCAGCTCCCACCTGTCGGATCTGGAGGTGCGCCTGGGGCTGAAACTGTGTAAACGCGGTCGCAGCGGCTTTGAACTGACCGAATCCGGACGCGTGACCTATCAGGCGTCGCTGGAGCTCTTGCAGCAATGTGAGGCCTTTGCCAGCACGGTCGCCAGCTCCAAGCAGCAGCTGTCGGGCCGGGTAACCATAGCCATCATCGATACCCTGGTAAGCGATCCCCGCTGCGGTGTGGCCCGGGCCATAGCCTCGCTCAAGGCCAGGAGCAACAACATCCAGTTCGATATCAACGTCTGTGAGGCCCGCGAAGTGGAAACTTCTGTGGTGAACGGCCGCTCCCTTGCGGGTATAGGCGTCAGTCGCCATCATTTGCGCGGCCTCGATTACGAGCCGCTGCACAACGAAACCAACTATTTATATTGCGGCATCGGGCACCCGCTGTTCGACTGCGACCCCGGGGCAAGCCAGAAGCTGCTGCAAAATGCCGAAGTCATCACCAGTAACTACACCCGCGATAAGGAAAGTCGCAACGACGACTTGAATTACCAAAACAGCGCCACCGCCTACCATGACGAAGGCATAGCCCATTTAATCCTGTCGGGGAAGTTCATCGGTTACCTGCCGGAGCACTACGCCAGCTACTGGGTCGACAAGGGCCTGTTCAGGGCAATATTGCCGGAGAAATACTCCTACCAAATCCCCGTGGTATTGATCACCTCGAAAAACAATTCCGCCACGCCCTTGGCCAAGGCGCTTATCAAGGAAATCAAACGCTGCCACGGGGTGGAGTGATGTCCTGCCTCGCGTCTTGCGCTTCACTTCCAGCTGTTAACTTCCAGCTCTCTTAACGCCTAGCGCTCTGCTTTTTATTCCGCGTTAGCGCTTTGCTCTCTATTTCGTTTTACCGCTTGAATTTGGTTTCCAGAATAACCGACGAGGTGGTGCGCTCCACCCCGTCCAAATTGCCAATGTCATCCAGAAGGTGGCTCAGCTGCTCTGTGGTCTGAGCCTGCACCACGGCTATCAGATCGTATTCACCGCTGATGGCGTAGAGCTCGCTTATCATGTGCATCTTTTTCAGCTCGATATTGGTCTTGGTGGTGAATTTCTGCTTCACCTTGATGGACACGTGGGCCGACACCAGGTTGCTGATATAGGCCTCGCCGTACTCCACCCCGTAACCCTTGATGATGCCGGTTTCTTCCAGCCTGGCGATGCGGGTCTGCACAGTCGAGCGCGACAGATTGAGCGCCCGGGCCAGATCCGAGACGCTGGTGCGGGCGTTATTTTTCAGCAGCGCCAGCAGGCGTTCGTCTTCTTTGCTTATCAATTTGCTAAATCCGTCCGTTAAAATGACATTTATAACATGCAAAGTGTTAATAATGCCGCTGCAATTTGCTACTTCTGCTCAATATAATACAGAAATAACTAAATAACAGGTCGTTCGACCAGATAAAACAGAGGTTTGCATGCAAGTCAACAGAAGCTTATTCGATGAAGTGATGGTACCCAACTACGCCCCGTCTCCAATCATTCCGGTCAAGGGCGAAGGCTCGCGCATCTGGGATCAGGAAGGCCGTGAGTTTATCGATTTCGCCGGCGGTATCGCAGTAAACTGCCTGGGTCACTGTCACCCTGCCCTGGTCAATGCCCTGACCGAACAGGCCCACAAGCTGTGGCACCTGTCCAACACCATGACCAACGAGCCGGCACTGATGCTGGCCAAGCAACTGGTTGACAACACCTTTGCCGAGAAAGTGTATTTCGCCAACTCCGGCGCCGAAGCCAACGAAGCTGCACTGAAGCTGGTGCGTCGTGTGGCCCTGAATAACCATGGCGCCGACAAGTCACAGATCATCGCCTTTAAACAAGGCTTCCACGGCCGTACCCTGTTTACCGTATCCGTGGGTGGCCAGCCTGCCTACTCCGACGGTTTCGGCCCCAAGCCTGCCGACATAGTGCACGCCGAATACAATAACCTCGACAGCCTCAAGGCGCTGATCTCCGATCGCACCTGCGCCGTGGTACTTGAGCCGCTGCAGGGCGAAGGCGGTATCATCAACCCCACTCCCGAATTCATCAAGGGCGTACGCGAGCTGTGTGACAAGCACCAGGCGCTGCTGGTATTCGACGAAGTGCAAACCGGTGTCGGCCGTACCGGCGATCTCTATGCCTACATGGGTCTGGGTGTCACCCCGGACGTGCTGACCACGGCCAAGGCCCTGGGCGGCGGTTTCCCCATAGGTGCCATGCTGACCACCACCGAGCTGGCCAAGCACCTGGTTGTCGGTACCCATGGCAGCACCTACGGCGGTAACCCTCTGGCCTGTGCCGTGGGTCTGGCGGCCTTCAACACAGTTAACACCCCTGAGGTACTCAACGGCGTCAAGGCCCGTGAACAGCTGTTCCGCGATGGCCTGATGGCTATCAACGCCAAGTATCAGGTGTTCACCGAAGTCCGTGGCAAGGGTCTGCTGCTCGGTGCCGCCTTGAACGCCGATTACGCCGGCAAGGCCCGCGACTTTATGCTCGCCGCCGCCGAACAAGGTCTGTTGGTGCTGATGGCCGGTCAAAACGTGGTGCGTTTTGCCCCCTCTCTTATCATTCCTGAGCAAGATATCCAGGAAGGTCTGGTGCGCTTCGAGGCCGCCATCGCCAAACTGGTTGCCGCCGCCAAGGCAGCTTAAGCCGGAAGCCGTTTAAGCCGGAGCGCTTAAACCAAAGCTTTAAGCCAAACAGCGGCCAGATCTCGGTTCTGGCCGCTCTCAAGCTCAGAGAACACCATTATGTTATTGATCCGTCCAATTTCGGGCACGGACTTTCCTGCGCTGATGACTATGGCACGGGAATCCGGTGCTGGCTTTACCTCTCTGCCACTTGATGAGCAGAAGTTGGCCCACAAGATTGTGCATTCGGAGCAAAGCTTCGCCGCCGACATTCAAAAGCCGGGCAATCAGGGTTACCTGTTTGTACTGGAAGACACGGACACGGGCGAAATCCTCGGTGCCTCAGGCATCGAAGCCGCCGTGGGTCTGTCCAATCCCCTGTATCATTTCCACAAGAGCACGGTCGTGCATCAGTGCAAGGAACTGGATATCTTCAATCCTGTGGAAGTACTGACAGTCGGTAACGACTACACAGGCGCCACCGAGATCTGCACCCTGTTCCTGCGGGAACCCTTCCGGGTCGGCCTCAATGGCCGCTTCCTGTCCAAGGTGCGTTTCATGTTCATGGCCGAGCAGCCACAACGCTTCTCCAAGCTGGTGATCGCCGAGATGCGCGGTGCCGCCGATGAGCAGGGTCAGCCACCCTTCTGGAACTGGCTGCGTAACAGCTTCTTCAACATGGAATTTTCCAAGGCTGACTATCTGATAGGTGTCGGTAACAAGGGCTTTATCGCCGACTTGATGCCGCGTTACCCCATCTATGTGGATCTGTTGCCGGAAGCCGCCCGCAAGGTCATAGGTCAGGTCCATGAAAACACGGTTCCTGCACTCAAGCTTTTGGAGAACGAAGGCTTTATGCACCGCGGCTATGTGGACTTGTTCGATGCCGGTCCGACGGTGGAAGCCCAGCTCAAGCAGATTAAATCCGTGCGCCAGAGCCACAGGGCCAAGGTGGTCATCACCAGCGATGAAGCGCTGCGTAAAGGTCAGTTCCAACTGGCAGTGTGTAACAGTGAGAGCCGCGAATTCCGTGCCACGGTCACAGACGATTGCCGCTTCGACCCCGACACCCACAGCCTGTACATGAGCCCGGCCATGGCCGATCTGCTCAAGGTTAACGAGGACGAGCTGGTCCGTTACTTAAATCTCGACAAGGGGGCCAAATGAGCTCAGTGATTGACAATACCCATGCCTGCCAGTTTATCCAGGGCGAGTGGCAGGCCGGCAAGGGCACCGCCTTTGAATCCGTTAACCCCGCCAATGGCGAGGTCATCTGGCGCGGCCAGGGCGCCGACGCCGCCCAGGTGGACGGCGCAGTCAAAGCCGCGAGAATCGCCTTTTATCTCTGGTCGGCCAAGCCCCTTGAAGAACGTCTGCAGGTGGTGGAGGCCTTTGCCGCCCAGTTGACTGCCAACAGCGAGACCATGGCGCGCCTGATTGCCGAGGAAACCGGCAAGGCCCTGTGGGAGAGCCGAACCGAAGTGGCTGCCATGACAGGCAAGATTGCCATTTCCATCCGCGCCCACAATGAGCGTACCGGCACTGTGGAAAACCCCATGCCGGGCGCCCGGGCCTTTATCCGTCACAAGCCACACGGCGTGGTGGCGGTATTCGGTCCCTATAACTTCCCCGGCCACCTGCCCAACGGTCACATAGTGCCGGCGCTGATCGCCGGTAACGTGGTGCTGTTCAAGCCATCTGAGCTGACCCCCAAGGTCGCCGAATACACGGTGCAGCTGTGGCAACAGGCGGGCCTGCCCGCTGGCGTTATCAGTCTGCTGCAGGGCGAAATCGCCACCGGCAAGGCATTGGCGGGCCACCCCGGCATCGACGGTCTGTTCTTTACCGGCAGCTCCAACACGGGCCATCTGCTGCACCAGCAGTATGCCGGTCAACCGGGCAAGATCCTGGCGCTGGAAATGGGCGGCAACAACCCCCTGCTGGTTAAGGATGTGGAAAACATCGACGCCGCCGTGCACGACATCATTCAGTCGGCCTTTATCAGCAGCGGTCAACGTTGTACCTGCGCCCGTCGCCTGTTCCTGCAACAGGGCGCCAAGGGTGATGCCATCCTGGCCAAACTTGTCGAAGCGACGAGCAAGATCAAGGTGGGTCAACCCTTTGCCGAAGAGCAACCCTTTTACGGCGCCATGATAAGCGCCAAGGCCGCCGCGGCCATGGTCAAGGCCCAGGCCGACATACAGGCCGCCGGTGGCGTGTCCCTGCTGGAACTGACCCAGGTGGATCCTGCCTTGGGCTTTGTCACCCCCGGGATCATCGATGTCACCAATGCCGCGCCTTTGGCGGACGAGGAACACTTCGGCCCGCTGCTGAAGGTCTATCGCTATGAAGACTTCGATGCCGCCATCGACGAAGCCAACAACACAGCCTTTGGTCTGTCTGCGGGTCTGCTCGGTGATAACGAAGCGGATTACCAGCACTTCTTCGGCCGGATCCGCGCCGGGATAGTCAACTGGAACAAGCCCATCACGGGTGCTTCCAGTGCCGCCCCCTTCGGTGGCATTGGCGCCAGCGGTAACCACAGGGCCAGCGCCTACTATGCGGCGGATTACTGTGCTTACCCGGTATCCTCGGTGGAAGCCAGCAGCGTCAGCCTGCCGGCGACCCTGAGCCCAGGCCTGAGCATCTGATTGAATTTGATTGATTTTATTAACATTTACACATTAATAATTTGATATTTGTAGGATAAGTAGTATGCACACCCAGATTAACGAACTCTTCTCAAAACTTTGGCAAGACTATGTGGCGGTAACGCCCTCGGCCCAGAAAATCCACGCCCTGCTGGGTTCTTCCCAGCAGGACGACGTGCAAAACGATCACATTGCACTGCGTACCTTCAACATAGAGAAGATTAACCTGGAAAAACTGGCCGCCCACTTCCTGGCCCTGGGTTATGTGGAGTGTGGCGAGTACCACTTCGAAGCCAAGAAACTCTATGCCAAGCATTTCGAGCATCCGGATGCCACCCAGCCCAAGGTGTTCATCTCCGAGCTGCTGCTGGAAAAATGCTCCCCCGAGCTGCAGGCCATAGTGCACAAGCTGGTAGACCAGGTAGAAGAGTCCGCCGTGACCGCGGATAACTTCCTCTACTCCGGCCGTCACTGGGCTATCGATCAAGCCACCTACGAAGCCCTGTTGGTGGAAAGCGAATACGCCGCCTGGGTATCTGTCTGGGGTTTCCGCGCCAACCACTTCACAGTGTCTGTCAACGCCCTGAAAAACTTCGATACCCTGGCTTCGGTTAACGATGCCCTCAAGGCTGCGGGCTTCGTGCTCAACACCTCGGGCGGCGAAATCAAGGGCAGCGAAGAGGTTAAGCTGAAGCAGTCCTCAACCCTCGCCGACGAAGCCATGGTGGAATTCACCGACGGCAGCAAGATGATCCCCAGCTGCTTCTACGAATTCGCCCGCCGCTTCCCGCTGGAAGACGGCAAGCTCTACCCGGGATTCGTGGCGGCCTCGGCCGACAAGATTTTCGAGAGCACCAACGCCAGGTAACCCCTTCGCAGGGCCTGCGGCCCTGCTCTACCTGCCCGTTAAAAATAAAACCCGCTTAAAGCGGGTTTTATTTTTTGTGGCCGATGGCCACGGTTTTTGCATATGCCCCCGCAGTTAAGACTGAGCGTCGATGGTAGTGCTCGAAAGACTCTTTGCTGTTGGCACATAGGTTATGAATTGCTCTCAAAACAACTTCCGACATCAGGTGTAATTAATCACCTGCGGTGAGCCTTCGCACTGCCACACCCGTGACACGGCGTACTCTCGGCTTATAATCGGTCCCTATAGCCTCCCCTCGCCATCGATGGCTCGGACGGTCACTGGTGCGGCAGTGCTAATTCTGGGTGTTCCCCTTTGGCAATTGCGTGATCTTATCCATAAAGGCCTAACGCACGTCGTTATACCACTTGCCTAAGCGAGTCATTCTCTGCCAAGATGCTGATTCAAGGAGATAAAACAAGGTTCAGGGATGAAGAAAATCACTTCAGCCCGTGCGGTAGCCATGCCGCTTTCCGACTCCTTTGATGTCTGAATGCCAACCGGTTTTCCACTGTTCAGGAAAGATTCACAGTATTATTGCCAATGGTAAAAGCGCAAGCACGGTTTTCTGCATTTCATGGCACGGTTTCATAAAGTTAACACGGCTATTATTGAAATAAATCAACGATTTCAGTGAAAACCAAATTCAGATAACAGGCCGTTAAAAAGTGCAAAGCGTGCCGGCACGCTTTGCTTGTAAATTGATGTGGACAAAATCCACGAACCAGATGAATAATCGGTGAATCATCCGGCACGCTTTTCACTGGTCTGAGGGCGAAAACGTACCTGTAAGGTAACGGAATGAACGGCTTCATTCCGTTAGTTGAAGCCGAAAGGCCTCCGGCCTGCCACGCGGAGATAAATGAGCCGGCACACTATACAAATGTTAGGCATCAAAACCAATGAGCATCAGATTTCAACTTCTACTTCTCGGCAGCATATTATTGCAAGCGTGTTCATCTATTCCTTTGGCCGAGAAACTTAGTGTTGAAGAGCAGAATAGTATAAATGTACACGCAAACGTCAACGCTGCGTTGGTATGCAATCAGCCGGCGGATTATCCTAAGGAAGCTTGCGACTATGCCACAAAGGAGATGGAAGAACTACTTGGTAAAACGGGCTGGATTTCGAATTTTGAGGCCTCGCCTGAAAACGCTGATCTGGTAATTACCTTTGGCCTTCCAAATCGGCGTCCATACTATACTACTCCAGCTCACAATCCAGCATTTGCTTTGCTTGCGTTTGCAATACCATTTTGGTGGTCCGATAACTTTGGTTATAGGTTCGAGGCAACTTGTACGCGGTGCTCTCTGAACACTACGATTGATACTGAAAGAGAAGGCACTATTGTATGGTGGGGGTTTTCATCCTTAATTAATATTAGCCCTAATCGGGCTTTACAAAATGATCATGAACGGGAGCTAGAGCATATAAAATTACAATTGCTTCCCTTAATTCAGGCCATAAACAAAAATGCCTAACAAACACATCAAAAATCGCTCCACTACGTTCCGCTGGACCTCCTTACGCTGCGCTCCAGTCGGCCATTTATGTGGGCGTTGATATGATTTCCTTTGTCAAATAGATAATAGTGTCCTTACCGGAGGGCCAAAAACGCTCCGGTAAGGACACTCTGGCAGACGGGCTTGGGCGAGTAAGTGTCGGCGGTTGACCTTGCTGATATCCGCGAGTTTGGTTATTCGCATTACTTGTGTTCGCCGTTGGAGCCTTGCCTCAGTCTAGGAGCGCGGATGTGACCGCTTAACGCCCTCGAGGGTTGCTCGCACCGCTGCCGCAGCCCGGTACTGCCAGAGTGATTGCTTAAATCAGCTTCAGAACGCTTGTATTGGTTTCTCGGCGTCAAAGCCCTGCGCCAGGTCCCAGATGTAACCGGTCAGCTCCCGTGCCACCGCAGTGACCACCTTGTTGTACTCTTTGCCCCGCGCCTTCAGGGCATGGAACCGTCGGCACAGGCGTTGCTGCACTTCCCAGGAGCGGGTTTGCAACTTGATGGAATGCGCCTGCTGACGACTTTCCAGCTCCCGCGAGACCCGGGCTGGAAATCGATAGGCCCACGCCGATTCGATTAAGATGCGCCTGGCATGACCATTGCCACATTTGGTGATACCACCCCTTCGTTCCCGCTGGCCACTGGAGCGTTCACTGGGTGTCAGGCCGACAAAGTTCATTAAGGAACGCGGCGAGGCAAAGCGCCGCAGGTCACCCAGCTCGGCCAACAAGGTCATGGCGGACAGAAAACGCACGCCCCGCAGCACCGTCAGGCGCTGCACCAGCGGATACCAGCGCCAGCTTTCAGCCAGGCTTTGCAGTTCTAACTCCAGCCGCTGCAAGCGCTCATAGCGCTCGGTCACGGTGTGGATGTAATGCTGGAAGGTAATTTTGCTGGCACTTTCCGGGAAGCTGATATCCGCCAGATGACGCCGATAGGCTTCGGTCCAGTGTTGGCGACCGCTGCAGGGGTGGCCATGACGCAGCAGGAAGGATTTCAGCCGTTGCCGCGCCTGACGCAAGTCGAGCATGGCATCCTCCCGGCAGCGGATAAGGTCGCGGATGGCCTCGTCCCGTTCGTCCGGAACATAGATAGACTTCAAGTCACCACTGCGGGCCAGTCTGGCCAAGGTCATGGCATCGCGTTTATCGGTTTTGACCCGGTCTCCCGGGGCCTTGGGGATGAGCGCCGGCGCTACCACCCAGCATTCAATGCCACGGCGCAACAGATGACGATAGAGCCAGAAACCGCAGGGACCGGCTTCATAAATGACGCACAGCTTGCTGGCTTTGGCTGTTTGGTTTTTAAAGAGTTTATCAAGTGAACGCAGGTTGGTTGGAACAGTGCCATGGTAGTGCACTGTGTCAGCCGGCTTATCAGAAACCCAGGCCACGTCAGTGGTCTCCTTGTGCACGTCCAAACCGATAAAAAGTGTGTTAGCTTTAGACATGTCGGCCTCCTGTGATTGTTTGCCTATTGGATCAACAAACAGTGTGGCTCTGGTTTAACTAACCCACGAGAAAACACGGAGGCCGACACCTGCACAGGGAATCATTATGTCTAAGTACACATAGGATGCAAACAGGGCGGCTGAATGGTTGAGGCAAACTATAGGATAACGGCAGTCTTTGTCTTGTTTACTGCGGTTGTAAGCTTGCTGGTCGTAATCTCCAGCCAGTTTATGGCATCAACACCTGTTTCAGTCCGCAAACATTTTATTGCCTCAGTTGAGAGGTCTGTTTATATCCCGGAAGCAAACAAAAGAATCGCTCCCTTCTACTCTCATGCGATTCATTTCAGCGGACCAGAAAACAGGCTTAGAGGTGTAGCCGGGAGTAATTCTCCCTTTGATGTAGATGACAAGATCTGTATCGCTGAGCTTGTTAATGACAATCAAATAGTTAACTATCAAGTTGTGGCTTATGACAAATGTATCTGACCAAGCCAGCCAGCGCCGTTCCCTTTGGTCACTGGACCTCGTTTCACTCAGCTGCTGCTGGCGGCGTTAGGAGACTCAAAGTGTCATCTGGAGTACCGCAAGCAAACATGTTTTATGAAGAAGTTGCCGAAACCAAGGTAGTTTGGTTTGGGGTATTGCCCGGTGAAATCTTACTAGAGTTTGATTTGAAGGATAAAAAGGTATCTTTTCCTATGTGGTCTTCTAAAACTCGAATAGAGCGCCTCAAGAAAATCAATCCAGAACTGCTCGGTGACGTTGAGCCTAGAAGTGTGAACTGGCAACAATTCAAGGAACTCTTTTTACCTATCCTTACGTCTGAACAAAAAGTCGTCGGCGTCAATCTCAGTGGAAAAAACCTTACGGGCATTGATATGCCCGCATCACTACTGGTAAAGCAAGTTGAAGCATTTTGGTAATGCCTCCTAACAAGTTGCTCAAATTACTTCGCCAACTGACCTTTCCCAGGGAACTTTGCCCGAGCTCAGTACCAATCCCTTAATGAGATTTTCCAGCTTATGCTGCCTGCTTGGCTGACTTAACAGGCGGCATTAACGTCCTGTGTGGTGTGTGGGGAAATCATTTGAATAGGCTATCCAGCAATGTTAATGGTTCATAGGGGCCTGAACTGGCAAACCTGCCACTTCAGACTTATCTTTGATCAGGTTTATTAGAAGTCGATAAAATGGAGGTCAAAGATGAAACAGGCAAAAATGATTGGCTTGTCGATGGCGTTTATATCGGGACTGCTAGCCACAAGCGTGCAAGCAGATGTTGATACCGAGGAGTTTCCCTTGGTTTTTCTAGAGATAAACACCAGCAGTGCAGATACCTACTTGCAGTATCATGGTAAAGCCCTCACAAAGATTTCTTCGGGTGTTTATGAGGAATACCGCTGGGGAGGAGCCTCTTGCGGAAGCCGGGTATTAAACGATCAGCAACTTGCTGCGTTGCAGGGAGCACTGGATAACCCGAATGTAAAGGTGGCATTCAGGTATCAAGACGGTCAGGGGATATCAAAGTGTGTTGTTGGTTTCTCCCTGGTTAGAAAAGGCTACAGCGAGTAAAACCAATCAATTGAGCCCCGCAGTATGGGGCCGCACTGCCAACGACACAGCGGGTTTACTCTGGGATGGCAACTCTGAATTAGACAGTCATGTTATCAAACCTTGATGGCCCCAATCTTCACCTAAGCAACAGAACTCAAGGGCTCGTCGATTGATTCACCATGTTGTATTTGTTCAGTTTTTTGGTGGAAATTAACCATCTCCCCCCTCACCTACCTCTATTGCGGGTCGCGACTCTCCCCTTTCCGCGACATCAAACCCGGGGAAAAAGAAAAACCGTGGCAAGCCACGGTTTTTTATGCTTAACAAGCGGTTGTTACCAACCTGGTACCCCTTCCATATCTGGCAGGTGGTGCGCTATGCCCTTGTGGCAGTCGATACAGGTCTTTTCACCGCTGGCCAGCGAAGTGGAGTGCTGCTTGGCGGCACGCTCTGACTGACGGGTAAAGTCCATGTAATCGAAGTTATGGCAGTTACGGCATTCCAGTGAGTCGTTGGCCTTGAGACGTTTCCACTCATGCTCCGCCAGTTCCCGGCGCTTGGCCTCGAACTTCTCACGGGTGTTGATGGTGCCGAAGATCTTGCCCCACACTTCCTTCGATGCCTGCATCTTGCGGGCAATCTTATCGGTCCAGTTGTGCGGCACGTGGCAGTCAGGACAGGTCGCCCTCACACCCGAGCGGTTGGTGAAGTGGATAGTGGTCTTCAGTTCCTGGTACACGTTGTTCTGCATCTCGTGACAACCGATACAGAAGGCTTCGCGGTTGGTGGCTTCCAGGGCGGTGTTGAAGCCCCCCCAGAAGATGATCCCGGCCACAAAGCCCCCCAGGGTCAGGAACCCCAGACTGAAGTGCACGCTGGGCTTATTGAGCACCCGCCAGATTTTTTTCAGCTTATCCAACATAGCGGACTCCTAGTGCTTGCCTTCGGTGTTGGCATTGGCCTTGAGCAGGTGCTCAAGGTCAACGAAGTCGTTTTCCACCAAAGGTTTGGCATCCAGTTGCGGCACGTGGCACTGCAAGCAGAAATAACGTCTGGGTGACAGTTCTGCCAGGAAGTTGTTATCCCGGTCCATAAAGTGAGTCACGCTCACCATGGGCGCCTGGGAATCCCCTATCCGACCACGGGCATGGCAGGACATGCACTTGTTTACCTTGAGATCCAGCTGGTAACCGTCAACCTTGTGGGGAATGACGGGCGGCTGCATCGGGTAGTTACGCACCTGGCGCACATCCGAGTTGACCACCTTTTGCATTACCGGCGGCTTGGGCTCCACATTCAGTGGCGCCTGACGCAGTGTTGCCAACTTTTCATCCTGCACAGGTTCGGCTGCAACCGACACAAATGACATGCCAAGCAAGGCCAGCGCAGAGATTGTCATTATTGTTTTCATGCTGTTACTCCTTAGGCCTTGACCACTTTAACGGCGCACTTCTTGAAGTCTGTCTGTTTGGACAGAGGATCCGTGGCATCCAGGGTCACCTTGTTGATCAACTGGCTGGCATCAAACCAAGGTACGAACACCAGGCCCACCGGCGGCTTGTTGCGGCCTCGGGTTTCTACCCGGGTGCGGATCTCACCGCGGCGGGATATCACCTTGACCTCGTCACCGCGGCGCAGACCGCGCTTGTTGGCATCTTCAGGGTGCATAAAGCAGACGGCATCCGGGAAGGCGCGGTACAGCTCGGGCACCCTTTGAGTCATGGAACCTGAGTGCCAGTGTTCCAGTACCCGGCCGGTGGACAGCCACATGTCGTATTCAGCATCGGGTGACTCTGCTGGCGGCTCGTAGGGCAGCGCGAAAATCACCGCTTTGCCGTCGGGCTTACCGTAGAACTCGAAGCCCTTGCCGGGTTTGACATAGGGATCGGTGCCTTCGCGGTAACGCCACAGGGTTTCCTTACCGTTGACCACGGGCCAGCGCAGGCCGTGGGCTTCGTGGTACATGTCGAAGGGTGCCAAATCGTGACCATGGCCGCGACCGAACTCGGCGTATTCTTCAAACAGGCCCTTCTGCACGTAGAAACCGAAGTGCTGGGACTCGTCGTTCAGATACTTGCTGTCGTGATCGCTCAGCGGGAACTTGTCGACGCTGCCGTTTTGGAACAGCACCTGGAACAGGGTCTTGCCCTTGTAGGACGGATTGGCGTCGAGGATTTCTTTGGTCCACACCTCATCTGTGGTGAAACGCTTGGAGAATTCCATCAGCTGCCACAAATCGGAGCGGGATTCACCCGGTGCCTTTACCAACTGGTGCCAGAACTGGGTACGACGCTCGGCGTTACCGTAGGCGCCCTCTTTCTCAACCCACATGGCGGCGGGCAGCACCAGATCGGCGGCCTGGGTGGTAACCGTCGGATAGGCATCGGACACCACGATAAAGTTATCGGGATTGCGATAACCGGGCAGACCTTCCTCGTTCAGGTTGGGGCCGGCCTGGATGTTGTTGTTCACCTGCACCCAGTAGACGTTCATATCGCCGTCCTTCAGGCGACGGTTCTGCTCAACCGCGTGGTAGCCTGGCTTGGCGGGGATGATACCGGCAGGGATCTTCCAGATATGCTCGGCCTTGGCGCGGTGCTCAGGGTTCTTCACCACCATGTCTGCGGGCAGACGGTGGGCGAAGGTACCCACTTCACGGGCGGTACCACAGGCTGAGGGTTGGCCGGTGAGCGAGAATGGGCTGTTACCCGGAGTGGCAATCTTACCGGTCAACAAATGGATGTTATACAGCAGGTTGTTACACCAAACACCGCGGGTATGCTGGTTGACCCCCATGGTCCAGAAAGAAGTCACCTTGGTGTCAGGGTCGGCATACAGCTTGGCCAGGGCAATCAGCTTGTCTTCCGGTACGCCGGACATCTTGCTGACCTTGTCGACAGTGTATTCAGATACAAACTTGGCAAAGGTGTCGAAATCAATCGGAGTTGAGTCACCGGCGGTGGCCACGTTCTTGGCCTTCTGCTCCAGCGGATGGGTTGGACGCAGGCCATAGCCTATGTCTGTGGTGCCCTGACGGAAGTTAACGTGCTTGCTGATGAAGTCCTTGTTTACTGCACCGTTTTCAATGATGTAGTGAGCGATGAAGTTGAGGATCGCCAGATCTGTCTGGGGCGTGAACACCATGGGCAGGTCTGCCAGCTCAAAGGATCTGTGTTCAAAGGTCGACAGCACGGCTACCTTGACGTGGGGCGCACTCAGACGACGATCGGTTACCCGGGTCCAGAGAATGGGGTGCATCTCGGCCATGTTGGAGCCCCAGAGTACGAAGGCATCGGCCGCTTCCATGTCGTTGTAGCAGCCCATGGGCTCGTCCATACCGAAGGTACGCATAAAGCCACCCACGGCGGAAGCCATACAGTGACGGGCGTTGGGGTCGATGTTGTTGGAACCGAAACCGGCCTTCATCAGCTTAACCGCGGCATAACCTTCCCACACGGTCCACTGGCCTGAACCGAACATGCCAATGGCGGTTGGGCCCTTGGCCTTGAGGGTAGCTTTCCACTTTTCGGCCATGATGTCGAAGGCCTGATCCCAGCTGATGGGGGTGAAGTCACCGTGCTTGTCGTACTTGCCGTTGGTCATGCGCAGCATGGGGGTTTGTATACGGTCGCGGCCGTACATGATCTTGGACAGGAAGTAACCCTTGATACAGTTGAGACCACGGTTGACCTCGCTGTTGGCGTCACCATGGGTTGCCACCACTTTGCCATCGCGGGTCGCCACAATCACAGAGCAGCCGGTACCACAAAAACGGCAAGGCGCCTTGTTCCATTCCAGCTTGGTTTGCTCAGAGCTGGTGATCAGGTTGCTGGCACCGGCCGGCAAGGCCAGGCCTGCGACACTTGCCGCAGCCATGGCGGCATTGGCCTTCATAAATTCACGTCTGTTCATTTTCATTACTCACCTTCCTCCAGCACTTCGCTTTGGTGATAAACCATGGTGGCCGTCAGCACGCCCGGCAAGGCATTGATGGCGTCAATGGTTTGCAATAACACCTTCTGATGGGGCCCTTCCACTACCACCACCAGCTTGGCCTCGTTGTTTACCGACAACTCGGCATTGTCCATCGCCATGATCTGACTGCGTACTGCAGCCATTTCACCTGGCTTTACCTGGACTATCAGGCTGGTTACATGAAGTTCATTGCTCATTGATTATTATCCGTTGTTACGTTGTTCTTTCGACTGTCAACCTGCTCCCGGTGGCCCGGTAAAAATCTGGCCGATCCAGATGCTGAAGCCCAGACTGGCGACCAGCGCGACCGCCAGTACAGGGGCGAGGAACACGGTGAGAAAGATGAAGATCTTCAATTCCAGGCTTTTTTCGGTATTGGGTGTGGCACTCATGGCTCCTCCGTTTGGCAATTCCCGCGTGGTTTTGCCTTTTAACCGCGTCCCGCCCGTGGGCAATACACGGTAATTTTATACGGGTTTAATAATAATCCTTGCCCGTTAACAACTTGTATACCTCTAAATCGGTAAAAGGAGCGACCTTTGATCCAGATCATCAAATTTTTCCTGATGTTAAGCGGATCACGTAACGGGCATAGCGACGAACGCATTTTTCAACAATTTAACGAGATGACAACAGAGTATGGTGGATAAGCGGCGCAAAAGCCGTCAGAAATGAATTGGACAGGGATAGGCGTCATCCCTTAAGAGGTAGTACCCCGGGCGATAGATACTTCGCCCGGGGTGAAGATCAGGCCTGACTGATGTGGGCCAGTACCCGTTTTTCTGAAATGGGACAGCTGGTACCGAGCACCTGGGCAAACAGCGACACCCTCAGCTCCTCAATCAGCCAGCGGGCCTCCAGCAGCTGGGCGGGTTCGGGTTGGCTTTTCGGCACCTTGGCCCTTTGGGCCGCCAACGCCTCCTGCACCCTGTGGATGGTGAGCAATTGCAGCTTGTCGCGCACAGGATCCACCGGCAGTTTTTCCAGCCGGTATTCTATGGCCTTGAGGTAGCGGATAATGTCCGAAAGTCGGCCATAACCACAATCGGCCACAAAGCCGCGGTACACCAGGTTGTCCAGTTGCTGCTGGATATCGCTCATGGCAAAGGCTATCTCGAGGCTGATCTTGCCCTTGAGCCGTTTGCGGATGGCATTGTGCAGGGTCAAAATCTGCTCCACCTTGAGGGCAATGGCCTCGGCGGTCTCGTTGAGATCCATGCGCACCGCATCCCGGGCCGCATCAAACTCTTCGGCGCTCCTGATACGCAGATTTTTCGTTGCAATAATTTGCTCGACCGCTGCAAAAATAATGTCATCAATCAGCAACTGCACCTGACCAAAGGGGTTGAAGTACATGGCCAACTTGGCCTTATTGGGCAAGGCCTGCTGCAAGTGTTTGACTGGCGATGGAATATTGATAAGCAGCAAACGCCGGACACCAGCCGCGTGGGCCTTTTGCGCCTGATGCTCATCATCAAATAATTTCACCGCAACGCTGTCTTTTTCATCCACCAGCGCCGGGAATGCCTTGACCTCGTAGTTACCCTTGCGGCGCTGGAATTGCTCCGGCAGCGCCTCGATACTCCACTCGGTCAGCCCGCTCTGCTCTATGCCGCTCTTGGCCACCTGGCGAATGGCCTTGGCCACTACGCCCTGCAATCCGGCCTTGAGGCTGTCGAGATCCCGGCTTTGCCCCACCAACTTGCCCTTGTCGTCTTCAATCTTGAAGTGCATCAACAGATGCGCTGGCAACTCGGCAACCACGAAGTCCTCGGGAGAGACCCGCACACCGCTCATGCGCAGCAGCTGCTTGCACAGGGCATCGAGCAGCGGCGCATCCTGCTGCAGGGAAGCCACCGCGGCGCGGGCATAATCCGGTGCCGGCACAAAGTTGCGTCTGAGCTGCTTGGGCAGGCTCTTGATAAGGGCGGTGCATTTCTCTTCGAGCAGGCCTGGCACCAGGTAATCGAAGCCCACGTCCTCTACCTGGTTCAGCAGCGCCACCGGAATGTGGACGCTGACGCCGTCATCCTCGCTGCCGGGTTCAAAATGATAGCTCAGGGCAAAGCTTAAATTGCCCTGATGCCACTTGTCAGGGAAGTCCAGCGCCGACACGTGACCGGCACTGCGGGCCAGCAGCATTTCCTCGTTGAAATCGAGTAAATTCGGGGTCTTTTTGCGAGCCTCCTTCCACCAGCTCATCAATCTGGGGGCGTTGTAAATGCCCTCCGGCAGACGGGCGTCATAAAAGTCGAACAGCACTTGCTCGTCCACCAGAATGTCTCGGCGGCGGGACTTGTGCTCCAGGGCTTCGACTTCTTCCAACAACTTCTGGTTGTTGACGAAAAAGGCCTCGCGGCTCTTGAGCTGCCCTTCGGCCAGGGCACTGCGAATAAAAATCTCCCGCGCTTCCACCGGGTTGATGCCGCCGTATTGCACCTTGCGGCGGTTAACCACGGTCAGGCCGTACAACACCTGGTTTTCAAAGGCGATAACCGCGCCCTGATTGGCCTCGAAATGAGGCTCATTGTGCTGCTTCTTGATAAGGTGCGCCGCCAGCTCCTCCAGCCACTCGGGCTCGATTTTGGCGCAGCCCCTTGCAAACAAGCGGCTGGTTTCGGTCAGCTCGGCAGCCACTATCCACTTGGGGCCCTTTTTGGCCAAGGGCGAGCCGGGAAATACGAAGAAGCGGCGGTTGCGGGCCCCCAGGTATTCGTTGTTGTTGTCTTTAAAACCTATGTGACTCAGCAGGCCGGACAGCAGGGAGCGGTGCAGCGAGTCATAGTCCGCCGTAGTGCTGTTCAGTCGCCATTTGAGTTCGTGCACGCTTTGGCGCAGCTGGGCATAGAGATCCTGCCACTCGCGCACCCGCAGGTAAGCCAGGTATTCGCTCTTGCACTGCTTGCGGAACTGGCTGGCGGACAGGGCTTTTTGCTGCTCCTTGAGGTAGTTCCACAGGTTCAGCAGGGCAACAAAGTCCGAATCCTTGTCGGCAAAGCGCTTGTGGGCCTCGTCGGCAGCCTGCTTTTTCTCCAGCGGCCGCTCGCGGGGGTCCTGAATTGACAGTGCCGAGGTGATCACCATGGCTTCATGCAGGGCGCCACGGCCATTGGCCTCGATCACCATGCGGGCCAAACGGGGGTCCAGCGGTATGTGCGCCAGTTGCTTTCCAAGGGGCGTCAGCCCCAGCTCGCCGTTACGGGACTTGACCGCCTGCAACTCTTCCAGCAGCAGGAAGCCGTCCTTGATATGGCGCTCATCGGGGGGCTGGATAAAGGGAAAACCCTGAATATCACCAAGGCCGATGGCCAGCATCTGCAATATGACCGACGCCAGGTTGGTACGCAGAATTTCGGGATCGGTAAACTCGGGCCGCGACAGGAAATCGCTTTCCTCGTACAGGCGGATACAGATCCCCGGCCCTACCCGGCCGCAACGGCCCTGGCGCTGGTTGGCGCTGGCCTGGGAAATCGGCTCTATGGGCAGGCGCTGCACCTTGGTGCGGTAACTGTAGCGACTGATGCGGGCGGTACCGGGATCGATCACATAACGGATACCCGGCACTGTCAGTGAGGTTTCCGCCACGTTGGTGGCCAGCACAATACGGCGGCCGGTGTGGGACTTGAACACCTTGGATTGCTCGCCATAGGACAGGCGGGCGTACAGGGGCAAGACCTCGGTATCGCGATAGTTGCGGCGATTGAGCTGCTCGGCGGTATCGCGAATTTCGCGCTCGCCGTTCATAAAGATCAGTATGTCGCCGGGGCCTTCGGTTATCAGCTCATCGACGGCGGCAAAAATGCCGTCCATCAGGTCCAGATCCGGCTCGTCATCCTTCACCAGCGGCCGGTAGCGGGTTTCCACCGGGAAGGTGCGACCCGACACCTCAATTACCGGCGCATTGTTGAAATGCTTGGAGAATCTGGCCACGTCTATGGTGGCCGAGGTGATGATAAGCTTGAGATCCGGCCGCTTCGGCAGCAGCTGCTTCAGGTAGCCGAGAATAAAGTCGATGTTGAGGCTGCGCTCGTGGGCCTCGTCGATGATCAGGGTGTCGTACTGATTGAGAAAACGATCCGAGGTCAGCTCCGCCAGCAAGATACCGTCTGTCATCAGCTTGATATAGCTGTTGTCATTGATGGCATCGGCAAAGCGCACCTTGAAGCCGACGGCCTCACCCAGCGGCGATTGCAGCTCTTCCGCCACCCTGGTCGCCACGCTTCGGGCCGCAAGACGTCTGGGCTGAGTGTGGCCTATCAGGCCGCGACTGCCACGCCCCAGCTCCAGACAGATCTTGGGTAACTGGGTGGTTTTGCCCGAACCGGTTTCACCGGCCACTATCACCACCTGATTGGCGGCGATGGCACTGGCTATCTCATCGCGTTTTTGCGATACCGGCAGTGCCTCTGGGAACTGACACTTTGGCCTGCTGTCCAGCCGTTGTTTGACCTTGGCAAAGGCGGCCTCGGCGGCCTGCACCAACTCGGCCTCGGCTGCCGCGCGGGCCTCGGGCGCTTTAATGGCGCTCAGTTGTTTGAGTCCACGCCTGATCCTGACGGCATCTTTTTGAAAACATTGATTGAGAAAGGCCTGAGACAGAGGATGTTGCTGCGTTGCCAAAACCGGAACCCACTCGCTTGAAAAAAAGCGATCCTAGCAAGTCGGCGCCCTTTTGGGTATGCCTAAATTGGCAAAAGCCCCGCAAGATGCGGGGCTTGGCTTTCTTATCTTATTACAATTACTACTTCAGGCCTGTTTCAGATAACACTGCTGCATGTAGGTATTCATGGCGTTGAGCACAGCGGTACGGTTGATTGTGCCTATGACCTTACCCTCCTCCACCACGGGATAGATCTTGGGTTTGGGTCCCAGCATCTGCTCCGCCAGTTTCAGCATGCTGTCATCGGGGCCAACAGACAACACCTCTGTGTGCATGCAGTCGGCTACAGTGGCCGTCATATCGCAGTGGTAACTGCTTTTAAGCATCACCGACATGCAATCCTGCTGTGACAAAAAACCCACCAGATGGCCTTCATCATCCACTACAGGAGCGCCATTTTTTTTGTTTTCCAGCAACTTGTCCACAGCGGCGGCCAGTGACATCTCTGCGTGCAGCAACACGGCATGCCTGTCCATGTAGTCCCTGATTTTAATCGAGTCCATAGCATTCCCCAGTTGGTTGTTCCTTTAACAAGTGTAGGAAAAAACACGGTTCTTCGCCTGCCTGTGAAATCGATTGTGTCAATCTGGCTTTACTTGTCGCGCCAGATCATCACCAGGGGCTCGTCATCATTGGCACGGCTGGCGCGGTACATACCCTCGGTATTGAACGGCGTGGCGATATTGCCGCGCTGATCTATGGCTATCACCCCGCCCGTGCCGCCGGCCTCGACCAGGCGCTGGTTTATCACCTCATCGGCCGCCTGCAACACGGATTTATTCTGATACTTCACCCGGGCACAAATATCGCCTGCCACCTGATAGCGGATGAAATACTCACCGTGCCCAGTGGCGGACACGGCGCAAGCGCCGTTTTCGGCATAGGTACCGGCGCCTATCACAGGGGAATCACCGACACGGCCAAAGCGTTTGGCGGTCATGCCGCCGGTGGAGGTGCCGGCCGCCAGATTGCCTTTCTTGTCGAGCGCCACGGCGCCCACAGTGCCGAATTTATAATCCAGATCCAGCTGCTCGTTTGATGCCTGGTAATCCTTGGCTTCGGCCTCGGCTTTTTTGATCTTGTCCTTGGCATCGAGCAACTGCTGGTAGCGACCCTCGGTATCGAAATAGTCAGCAGGAACCAGGCTGAAACCCTGGGTCAGGGCAAATTCTTCCGCCCCCTGGCCCGAGAGCATCACATGGGGAGACTTTTGCATCACCGCCAGCGCCAGATCTATTGGGTTCTTGATGTGCCTGACCCCGGCCACGGCGCCGGCATTGAGGCTGGCGCCGTCCATAATGGCGGCGTCCAGTTCGTGGGTGCCGTCGAAGGTGTAGACAGCGCCCTTGCCTGCATTGAACAGCGGACTGTCTTCCAGCACCTTGATGGCCGCCTGCACCGCACTCAGGCTGTCACCGCCCTTGGCGAGGATCTTATGGCCGGCATTGACCGCCTCCTCCAGTTTGTCGCGATAGGCCTGCTCCTGCTCCGGTGTCAGTTTGGCCTTGGAAATGGTGCCGGCGCCGCCGTGGATGGCGATGCCGAAGGGTGGATTGTCGGCCCCCTGGGCCAGGGCTGCGAATGTCATCGAAAGTACCAACAGTGCTGAGTTTATTTTCATTATTGTATCTCCGGTAAACGGACATTTGTTGTAACCATTTCCCGCTGGGAATTCAATGATATCCTTGCCTGCCCAGAGCTAAATGGCGACAATGTCTTCCTCAGACGTTTTGGATTGGAACAGGGAATTTGCGCTTGGTCGGCATGCGTGGTTTGGGCTTGGGATTGGCGGCCGCTTTATCGTGGCAGCAAGGCATGGCTGCCGACACCAATCTTGAGTTGGATATTCAGGGCGCAGATGAACGCCTGGGCAAAAATATCCTGGCCCATCTTGGCGACCTGCCCCAGACCGAAGTGCAGCGGCGGGCATTTCTGTTCAATGTGGAAGACGCCGTCTTCGCGGCGCTACAATCCATGGGCTATTACCATGGTGAGCTTGAACAGCAACTGCAACAAAAAGACAAGAAGCCCTGGCACCTGGCGTTGAAACTCAGCCCCGGGCAGCCGGTACGCCTTGCCTGGGTGGATATTCGCTTTCTGGGCGACATGCTGCAGGATCAGGCCTTCGATAACTGGCTTCTGGGTCAGCCGCTGAAACCGGGTGATCAGCTTGATCACGGTCGCTATGAAGAGGTCAAGTCGGAACTCTCCACCCTGGCGCTGTCCCGGGGCTATTTCGACGCCGACTTCAACAAGGCGGAGATCAAGGTCAACCGTGACCTTAACCTGGCCTTTATCAGCCTGCATTTCAATTCCGGAACCAGATACCATTTCGGTGAGGTCAGCTTTAATGGCCACAGTCTCGAGCCGCAATTGTTGGAGCAGCTGATCCCCTTTGACACTGACAGCCCCTATGGCACCCGGGAACTGGGGCAATTCAACGGCGCCCTGCAGGAAACCGGCTATTTTTCCGGGATCAAGGTGTTGCCGGAACTGGCCCATGCCACTGAGCAGCATGTGCCCATCCGGGTGGAACTGACGCCCAAGCCCGATCACTCGATAGAGTTGGGTCTGGGTGCCGATATCGGCTCCAGCAGCGATGCCACCATAGAACCCAGGGTCAGGGTGACCTGGCGAACGCCGCAAATAAACCGTTACGGACACTCCCAGGAAACCTCGGTGGAATGGTCACCGGACCGGCCAAAATTCCTGACCACCTATACGCTGCCGCTGAGCCATCCACTCAATGACCAGTTGATATTGCGCCTGGGTGTGCTGCGGGACAAATACGGCGTCACCCAGGAATACAACGCGGCGGACGACAGCTACAACAATACGGGACAGCTGGAGTCCAGTACCCGGCTGCTGGGGATCCGGCGCCAACAACGGCTGCCGAGTCGTTGGTACTACAGCTACTCGCTGGATTTCATGCGGGAATTCTATACCCAGTCGGACATTCATTATGATCCGCGCTACTTTCTCGCCGGTGTCAGTCTGCAACACAGCCGCCGCAACGACACCAGTTTGGATCCCAAGGGCGGCTTGCGGCAGTTTTACAGCCTGGAATATGCCGATCCCATGCTGGGTTCCACTGTGCGTCTGGCGAGGGCCATGGCCAAATTCAAATGGATCGACACCTTCTTCGATAAGCACCGCCTGGTGGCCAGGCTGGATCTGGGCGCCAACTGGGTGCCACAGGGAGACGAGCCCTTGGTGCCGCCATCGCTGCGCTATTTCGCCGGTGGCGATCAGAGCATCCGCGGTTATGGCTACCAGGAGCTGGGGCCATTTATCAAGTACACGGCCGACGATGGCCTGCCGGCCCGCCAGGTGGTGGGCGGACGTTTCCTGACGGTGGCCAGCCTGGAATACCAATATTACCTGACTCCGGAGTGGCGTCTGGCCACCTTTGTGGACGGCGGCAACGCCTTTGACCTGCGCCAATTTGAGCCCGCCATGTCGGTGGGCGGCGGTGTACACTGGATATCCCCCATAGGCCCAATCAAACTCGATCTGGGGTTCGGTGTGCGCGAAACCGACACCATTCCCTCCTCCTGGCGTATCCACCTGACCATGGGGGCCGAGTTATGACAGACTTGTCCCAAGCCATGGCGCCCAAAGCCGATGACCCCAAGCCGGACAAAAGCCAGCCAAGGCGGTTCCGCTGGCTGAAGCTTGGGGTGCGACTGCTGCTTTATGTGCCCCTGGTGCCACTGGTACTGCTGGCCCTGCTGGTGGGCACCCCAGTTGGCAGTGCCCTGTCTGTCCGCATTGCCAACGCCCTGGTACCCGGACTCGCTGTCGAATATCGCTCCGGCACCCTCAACGGTGAACTGCAACTGGGGAAAGGTCGCTGGTCCATGGCGGGTGTCGATGTATCCCTGACCGATCTGACCCTTGACTGGCAACCCACTTGCCTGCTGGCAAGGCGGATCTGCGTCAATCGCCTTGACGCCTCGGGCATTGAGGTCAAGGTGGACACGAAGGCCCTGGTATCGCTTGAGGATGACGAAGCGGTGTCAGCGCCGCATACCGAGCTGCAACTGCCCCTTGCCATCGAACTGCAAAAGAGTGCACTCAAGCAGGTGCGGGTTGAGGTGAACGAGATGCAATTCTCGGCCGCCGAACTTGCGCTGGGTGCACACTGGGATAAACAGGGGATCCATGCCCGCAGGCTTTCAAGCCAGGGACTCAAGGTGTTTATCCCGGCCAAGGAAAGCGATCAGGCTTCCACCCAAACGGCAAACACTGAGGCTACAGAGCAGACAGAACCAGCCTTACCCGAAATCATACTGCCCATGGCCATCCGGCTCGACAGCGGTGAGTTCAGCGACAGTCGCCTGGATATTGCAGGCTTTGGACAACGACTCGACCGCGTGACGCTGGCGGCCGCAGTCAGCGGCAACCAGTTCAGCGTTTATCGGCTTGACCTCAAGGCCCCTGATATAGACCTGGCCGTCGACGGCCAATTTGCCCTGGCCCAGGCCTATCCGCTGCAGCTGAAGCTGAGCAGTGAACTGCGCCATCCCCACTGGTTGCCGCTGGCCTTGACCGCCGATGCCAATCTTGATGGCGATCTGCAAGCGCTGCAGTTGACGCTGCAATCGGCGGGCGATCTGGCGCTGCAACTCAATGGCCGGGTGGATTTAACCCACGAACTGCTGCCATTCAGCGCCACGATAAGCGAAGGACATTTTGGTTGGCCGCTAGCCAATCCCGACTACAGATTCAATCACACCGAGCTGCAGTTAAGCGGCGATCTAAAAAACCAGCAGGGCCGGCTCAAGACCGAGCTGCAACTGCCTGGCGCAGAGTCGCTAGCCTTTGACAGTCGGCTTAACCACTCCGCCGGAAAACTCACCCTGAGCGAATTTGAGGCCGATGGCGCAGCGGGCAATCTCAAACTCTCGGGCACTCTCGATTACACCCGGGGACTTGCCTGGCAAACCAGGGTGGCCCTCTCCAAGTTGCGGCCCCAGACCCTGCCCGCCATCCCGGGTATGCCGCTGCAGGGTGAGCTCAATGGCAAGTTTGCCAGCGAAGGTCAGCTTATCGACGGTCACTGGCGCCTGGCACTGAGTGAAGCAGACGTTCAGGGAATGCTTAATGAACTCCCCTTTAGCCTGAGTGGCGCCATTTCTGCCAGTCACAACTGGCAGGTCGAGGCAGGAAATTTTCATCTGAAGGCCCTTGGGGCTCAGTTGGATTTGGATGGCGGTCTGACCAACAACTGGCAATTTACCGGCAAATTGGCGGTTGCGGATGCAGCCCTGTTGTGGCCGGAACTGGACGCCACCCTGGCGCTCGATTTCAATGTCACCGGTGAGCGGCGCGATCCCGTGCTCGATTTCAGCGCCCAGGGCAGCAACCTGAAGTACCAAAGCCTGCGGCTGGCGGCCCTGGCTGTCGAAGGTCAGGCTCATCCCTTTGGTGGCCAGCGATTTGAGTTGTCGGCCCATGGCAAGGATCTTGACCTTGGCAATATGCGACAAAAGCAGCTGCAGCTGCAACTTCAGGGGGATCTGCAACAGCAAAGTCTGGCGCTGCTGACCGAGGGCGATCTTGCCATCAGCGCCAAGGCCGGCAACCGGTATTCGGCCATGAATGGCAATGACAGGCTGGAGATAAGCCAACTCAATCTCGGAACGCCCCTGGGGCCCTGGCAATTGGACCGGCCACTGGTGTTTGATTGGCAGCAGGCCAAGGAGAATGGACGTCTCAACCCCTTCTGTCTTGGCCATGCTGCCGGAAAACTGTGTTTGATTGACGAAGGGCGATTCGGAGCCGAGGGGCGATTTGCAGTGCAATTTCGTGGCGATCCCGGACAAATTCTGGCACCGTTGTTGCCCGCCAATCTCAGCTGGCAGGGTCAGGCCAGCCTGGACGGTCGCCTTGGCTGGACCAAGGGACAGAAGCCCAGCAGCGAACTCAAGCTAGCGCTGCCACCGGGACTGCTCAAGCTCAGGCGGCCAAAGGGCCAATGGCTGGAGTTTGGCTACCGGGCATTGGATCTTGATGCCAGCCTGGATCCCAGGCAGCTGGTCGCCACATTAGGGCTCCAGTCAGAGCAACTGGCCAGTTTGAATGCAGATCTCAGGGTCAATGTCAGTCCGGATCGGGCCCTGTCGGGAAATATCAGTCTGACTCAGGTTAACCTGACCGCCATTAAGGAGTTTTTGCCACAGCTGGAAACACTGGAAGGCAAATTGGACAGCCAACTGCAATTAGGCGGCAGCCTGAACGATCCGGAGATCACAGGCAGCATTGCTCTGACCGAGGGTGCCGTTGCCAGCAGCAACAACCCCACCTTGCTTGAAGAAATCCAGCTGCTGCTGACCCTGGAAGGACAGCAGGCAGATGTGACGGGACAATGGAAAATGGGCCAGGGCCCCGCCAACCTCAAGGGCAAGCTTGCCTGGGATGACGGCAGGTTCAACGGTGATCTGCAACTGGCCGGGAACAATCTGGCGGTGATTGTCCCGCCCTTGGCGCTGTTGAATGTGTCGCCGGACCTGCAAATTCGGTTCGATGCCCGCAAGGTGGCGCTCACAGGCCAGGTACAGATCCCCTCGGGGCAAATTACCCTGGTGCAACTGAGCGAGGGCGGTGTGCCCCTGTCCGATGATGTGGTGTTTGAAGACTCGGTATCCCTTGGCGAGCAACGCAGTAACCCCTATGCCATCGAGGCCGACTTGGCCATAGATCTCGGCAGGGATGTGCGTATCGAAGGCCTGGGGCTGATGGGACGTTTAGGGGGCAACCTGAGGCTGAGACAACAGGCATTCAAGCCGCCGCTGCTGTTCGGCAATGTAGGGATCAGCAACGGCTTCTATAAGTTCATGGGGCAGACCCTGAAAATCCGTCAGGGTGAGCTGCAATTTGTCGGTCCACCCAAACTGCCGAACCTGGATGTGGACGCCATCAGGGAAATCAAGGAAGAAGAACTGATAGCCGGGGTGAAGATCACCGGCACCCCTGCCCGCCCCGTGGTCACCCTCTTTTCCAATCCGGTCAAGGAGCAGGCGGAAATCCTGTCCTACATTCTCAAGGGCAAGGGTTTTTCCAATTTGGGCAACACAGATACCAATGCCCTGATGATGGGAGCCGCCCTCACCCTGGGTTCGCAACTGGGAGGCAGTGCCATTGGCAACATAGGTAATACCGCTGCCTCGCTGATGGAGGAGTTCGGCTTCTCCAATGTCAGCCTGGACACCAATGATGAAGGCAAGGTGGCCATCAGTGGTTATATAGGCGAGGATCTGATGGTCAAGTACGGGGTCGGGGTGTTCAATCCCGGCTATGAAATGACGGTACGTTATTACCTGCTGCGACAACTGTACCTGGAGACTGTGTCCGGAACCCTGGGGCAATCACTGGACATCTATTACAGCTTTGACCTCTAGGCAAAACGCAGGCACAAAAAAAGCGCCCCGGGGCGCTTTTTTTGTTGCTCAATGATTAAGCGTAAACGAAGTCTACGTGCTCGATCATTGGCTTGAATACGTGACGCTGCATAGCCTGGGCACGTACTTTCACTTCTTTGCCATCGAGAACAATAGTCAGCTCGCTGGTGTAGAAATCATTGTTGGTTTGGATATTGATGATATCTTTGTGTTCGAACACGATAGATACGGCTTCTTTGCCGGCGCCATAGATTACGGCAGGCACTTTACCGGCATGACGCAGGCGGCGGCTCGAACCTTTCCCTATTTCAGTGCGGGTTTGTGCTTTGATAGTGTAAGACATGATTTTCTCACTTAAGTCATTAGAGTAAACTGCGACGCCATTCTCGACCAATGCCAGCCGCAGGTCCCTGAGATCAGGGAGCGCGAATACTAGCACGCAAGGCTCCGACACACAAGTCCAGCCCCTTAACAACTCCCCGCTCAAAGATAGTCTGTGTTAGCCAATTGTGATCAATGGTTGCACCTTTGATCTGTGTTGATGCCGGCAAGAGCAGGATCACAATTTCGTCACTGCCGCGCTGGTATGCTGTGCGGAATCAACTAAGGAAGGTATCGCATGGACAAGCAATTTCCGCGGCTATCGGCCGAACTGTGCTGCCAATGGCATGGCAACCTTAAGCTGCTGCAGCAACTCCTGCGTGATACTGCCAATAATCTCGACAGCCTGGGAATTGATCCCCTGCAGATGGATGTGCGCCTGGCTGAATTGATGGCGCTGTGTGAAGAAAAGTTCCGCCTGGAGCAAAAGCTGTCAAAGCTGGCCCCCATGCAAGCCATCGCCTGCCCCATCAGTGTCGGCCAATTCTATCAACAACTGTCAGCCTTGCTGGCCGATTGGCAGCAACGCCGGGAGATTGTGGACTTTCGCCACAAGCTCTCGGCGATACTGGAGAGTCAGGCGTTTACCAACGACGCACCGCGCCGCAGTCCACATGGACAAAACCCGATTCGGGATAATAACCCACACCACCAAGCTTGAGCGCACAGGCTGCATCACGCAACTTGTTCAGCGGCACACCGGGTATGGCTATATCTATGGCCATGCCTTTCATGTGCAAGCTCTTCTTGGCCACCCCATGGCTCTTTGAGGCCAACATGGCATTGGTCTGGGGCGAACGGTAACCCGAGATCACGTGAATGGTCTTGCTGGTATCCAGTCGATTCTGTAACTGAAACAGCAAGTCAAACACCCGCTTATCCATGGGCGCAGCCACATTTTGCCTGTGATCACGCAAAAGGTAACTGAAGTCCTCTAAAGCTTCCTTTTGGTACTTGCCATCAACCCAGTAGACACCCTTATGGGTTTCCCCTGTGTGACGATTGTACAAACTCAGCATCCTGCTGCCCTTGGTTGAGCGGCTGGCCATCGCTTTTGATGGCACCATGGAAGCCAATGCGGCTCCCCCCAACCCTAATAACAACTGCCGACGGGCAGGACAGAAATCAGACACTCATACCACCATAGTACTATTTTTGAACACTTCGACCGCAAAGTATCCTGATTTTGCACCAGAATCAAGCTTTCTGTGCTATGGCTGTGAGTCGCGCCGCGTCCGGGCTTCAGGGTTGTGCTGCCGTAAGCATGGGGGTGTTTTGACGTAAGTTGTAAATGTCATTACGAAATTGTGCCTGTTGCTCGCCGTCCATCCAGGCCGTCCAGTACACCAGATGTACAGGTACTTTTTCTGTCAGGGAAAACCATTGGGTTCTCTCCCTGCCCCCCAACATGCTGTCCCATGTGCGTCTGTCCCTGATCAGGTTGTCGGCAAACCAGTTGGCCAATTCGCGCACCTTATCCACCCGGATACACCCAGACGACAGGGCCCTGTCGCTGTGTTCAAACAGCTCTTTTTCCGGGGTATCGTGCAAATAAACACTGGCTTCATTGGCAAAGTGAAACTTGAATTGTCCCAGGGCATTGTGGACACCGGGTCGCTGCTCCAGGTTAAAGGGAAATTGACTGGCGGCTAGCTGCTGCCAATCAGCATCTGAGTGTTCAACCAATTGGCCCTGGCTATCAAAGACATCAAATTGCTTCTCGCGCAGGTAGCTGCCGTCCTTGCGGACCTTGGGAAGCACATCCTTGCGCATCAGTTTTTTGGGCACCCGCCAGCTGGGATTGAGCACCACATTGGAGATCTCACCGCTCAGCAAGGGCGTCTGCCGGTAGGTGCGACCCACTATGACCCGAGAGCGGAGAATTTCTTCACCGCCATCCACCAACACCAGTTCAAAAGCCGGGATGTTGACCAACAGATAGCGCTTACCCAACGCACTGCTGTCCATCACGAACTGCACGAAGTTGCGGGCGAGAATTTGCGCCCGCTCCAGTGGTGAGCGATTCAGCCATTGCAGCGTCAGCGGGCCGACAATGGCATCCTGCTTGAGACCATGGCGGGCCTGAAATCGCAAAACCGCGAGCTTTAGCCTCTCCTCATAGATCTGGCTGCTGTCGGGCTTGGCTTTCATGTCTCCCAGCAGCCACAAACGTTGGCCAATCTGCGGAATACTGCCATGGCTGTCGCCGGGCCTCAGCAACCCCTGGGGGGATATCAATGGCCATTCCGCATGGCTGTCGAGCCAAAGCAGTTGCCTTACCCGGTTTACCGTCAACATAAATTGATTGGGGAACGGCTCCAACCCTGTTGCCTGGCTAAGTTTATCCCCGGCGGCCCCATTGGCCGGGAGTCCAACCTGCCTGACACGCCAGAAATCGGCAATGGCCTCGGCCGCCACATCAAAGTATTCCAGCTGGGCTGACAGGGATTCCGATTCCAGTTCCCTGGCATAGCGTTCAAGCAGTGGATCCTGACTGGCCAGAGCCAGCAGACGTGCATGCTCGGCTAATACCTTTCCTGCGGCCACAGTATTGCTGTCGGCCCACACAGATCCTGCGGACAGGCACAAATACCCCAGAAAAAATGCCCCCGCCAACCCTATTCCCGGAGACAGTAACCTCAAACACATTCGCCTGCTCCCTCTACTCGCCTGACTTTGATTATGGCATCGGTGCACGCCCTTGGGGGCCTTAATTCACCCTCTCCGGGGCGGTTAAACGCCATCCCCCTGAGACTGTTGGAAAAGTCTGCAATCGGCACGGGAATAGTGCTTAAATCGAGCAAACGCGGGCGTTTGGGTGTCATTGGAAAACAGAAATTGTTATAACGCCGGGCCCGGTTTCCAAATGAAGTTCCCATGAAACAAAGCGATATAAGCAAACGCCTTGCCCTTGAACTGCAACTATCCCCTAATGATGCCAACGAGATCATCAAGCAGCTGCTCGGCGCCATCCGCGGCGCCCTGATGGAGGGCGAAAAAGTCTACCTGCCGCCGCTGGGCACCTTTGAACTCAGATACTTTCTGCCCAAAAACGGCCGGCATCCCCAAACCGGCGAGCCCATAGAGATTGCCGGTTACAACCAGCCGAGCTTCAGACCCTCACCGGCACTGAAAAAAGCCCTTAACCGCTGACCTGAGGCCATGCCTGAGCTGGCCGGCTGTGACGTCGACTCATTCCATAAATGAGCAGAGGGATAATGTAGAAAAGACCTGAGGGATTAATACGTAGTTTGGTTAGCGATAAACATTTATCTTATTGATTTGCGGAGCAAGGATGCCGTGCGAGCAAAATCTTAGGTCCAAGATCTATGCACTTCCCCCTCACCGCTTCCCATAGGCGGCTGTGCCACACTCAACTTGATCTGTTATTCAGCCACAGCATCTATTCCCTTGCTGCACCGGCGGACACTTCACCGCCGCGAAAGAGCAGAATACACAACAGTCCCCGGGATTTGGCTTTAACAGCTTATGACATGAAGTGCACTCGTAAAAATACACACAGCAGTCGGTGGGCATGATTTCCACTTTTTTAAAGCCACATGCAGGGCAGGTAATTTCAGAAACCAATATTATTTCTGACATCTGCACTCCTTCCCTTATCATCTGACAGTGGAGATTGCATCATTCCCACTCAAGCCTTGGGTGCCGACAACACAGCCCCGGGCAACTGGATTTACTTTAACTGAATTGGCTTTGCTGAGTTAACCGATGCTTGGTTGGCTGAGGCTCAGTTGCCTGATGTTAAAGTGGGCTGATGTTAAAGTTGACTGATGTTAAATTGGACCTTGGCCACAAGTAATGCCAATTAATTTATGACAAAAATGCCCGAGCCTAATAAGATTTGGGAGTGTTATATGTGCTTGATATGGATTTTTTTGATTGTAACTGCTTGATTTGAATGGTACCCGAGGACGGACTTGAACCGTCACGGCGTTACCGCCGAGGGATTTTAAATCCCTTGTGTCTACCGATTCCACCACTCGGGCTTAGCATGATTACCCAGATGGGTTCTCATTTAAGATGGAGGCGCGACCCGGAGTCGAACCGAGATCGACGGATTTGCAATCCGCAGCATAGCCATTCTGCCATCGCGCCATCTTAAGATTTGTCACTGCCTGGGCAGTGATTGGAGCGACATATCGGGTTCGAACCGATGACCTATACCTTGGCAAGGTATCGCTCTACCAACTGAGCTAATGTCGCATCACTGTTTGCTAATCAGCGCTTTTCTTAATATCCGCGAGGTATCCCGCGTTTTATGAACTGAGCTAATATCGCATTGTCTTCACAGTAATTTACTGGTCAACATTTACAGCAGGTTTGCCCTGACTGCGGATTGGCATTCTACCTATTTAACCCTGAGTGTCAATTGCTTATTGTGGGCCTTTGAACTGCTTGCGCACTAATTAAACTCATTGATCTTTTAATGTGCGGATCCACATGTCTATTCGGCGGTGAGATCTTTCCAGGCGGCCAGAATGTAGCTCATCATCGACCAGAAAGTCAGCACTGCGGCAATGTAAAACAGTACCCAGGCAAGACCAATCAACAAGTCATTGGGCTTCCAGATAAGGCCAATGATGGCCACCATCTGCACCGCAGTCTTGAACTTGCCCATCCAGGACACGGCCACGGCGCCGCGCTTGCCGATTTCCGCCATCCACTCCCGCAGAGCCGAAATAACGATTTCCCGACCTATCATCAACAGTGCCGGCAGGGTCAGCCAGACATTGTCGTAGTCGGCCACCAGCAACACCAGGGCCGTAACTACCATGACCTTGTCGGCAACAGGATCTAGGAAGGCACCAAAGCGGGTGGATTGCTTGAGTTTGCGCGCTGCATAACCATCCAGCGCATCGGTAATGGCAGCCAGCCAATAGACAAAAGCTGCGGCAAAGGCTGCCCAGCTGTAGGGTAAATAAAACATCACCACGAATACCGGCAACAGGAACAGCCGGAAAAAGGTCAATGCTATTGGCAAGTTAAATGGCATGTAAAGGCAACCGGATAGTCAAAAAGCAGCGCCAATCTTGCCTGATTTTTGTCACCCCCGCAATGAGTCGAAGATCGTTTGCGCCATTTCTGGGCTGATCCCGGGCACTTTGGCAAGTTCTGCTGCGCTGGCGCTTTTTACCTGTTGTAAACCACCGAGGTACTGCAGCAGCGCCTTGCGTCTTTTGGGCCCAATGCCGGGAATGGACTCCAGGGTTGAACTGTTGCGGGTCTTCTGCCGCTTGGCCCTGTGGCCTGTGATGGCAAACCTGTGCGACTCATCGCGAATGTGCTGGATAAGATGCAGCGCCGGGTTATCCCCTTCCAGAGCAAAGGCCTGCTCGGTATCCCCCATGATCAGGGTTTCCAGCCCGGGTTTGCGGCTCTCGCCCTTGGCAATACCGATAAGTATCGGTTGCTTGTCGAGTTCGGCGACCTTGGGCATGACTATCTTCATCGCCGCCCGCAGCTGCCCCAGACCACCGTCGATGAACAGCAGATCCGGCACCTTTCCGCCCCGTTCAATTTTGTCAAAACGGCGACTAAGCGCCTGGGCCATGGCGGCATAGTCATCGCCTGGAGTGATACCTGTGATGTTATAGCGGCGATATTCGGACTTTTGTGGCCCTTCGCGATTGAACACCACGCAGGAAGCCACTGTGCTCTCGCCCATGGTGTGACTGATGTCATAGCACTCCATCCGACCTATGGGGAAGTTCAGCGCCAGCACATCCTCCAGCAGCTCAAAACGCTGCTCTATGGTGCTCTTGTGGGCCAGACGGCTGCTGACAGCGTTGCTGGCGTTGGTGGTGGCTAGACGCAGGAAACCCGCCCTGTCCCCCCTCACCCGCATTTTTATCTCCACCCGGGTGCCGAGGGATTGCAGCAGTGCCTGCTCCAGCTCGTGCAGATCCTCAAACTCCTCGCCGATGATCACTTCCTTGGGCAAGGTGCGCTTGGCATCCTCGTTGAGATAGAACTGCAACATAAAGGCTCGCAGTAGCTCCGGCAGTTCGGTTTCCGCCGGCACGGTCGGGAAATAACTGCGGCTGCCGAAGATTTTGCCGTTGCGGATAAACAGGATATGGAAACAGGCCAGACCCGAGGCGTAATGGGCGCCAATCACGTCCATATCGCCCTTGTGACCTGACACCTCCTGCTGCTCGGCGACCTTGCGCAGCGCCTGAATCTGGTCCCGGTAACGGGCCGCCAGCTCATATTTCATGTCAATGGCGGCCTGTTCCATCTTGTCCACCAGGGCAGCAATCACCTGCTGATCCTTGCCCTTAAGGAACAAGGTCGCCAGGCGTACCTGTTCCTGGTAATCCTCATCACTGACCTTGCCGACACAGGGAGCGCTGCAGCGGCCTATCTGGTATTGCAGGCAGGGACGGGAGCGGGACTTGTAATAAAGGTCTTCACACTGGCGGATGGGAAACAGCCTTTGCATCAGGTTCAGGCTTTCGCGCACCGCACCGCCATTGGGGTAAGGTCCGAAATACTGGCCCTTTTCCCGCTGGGCGCCCCTGTGATAGGCCAGTCTGGGATGCTTGTGGCCACTTAAGAAAATATAGGGGTAGGACTTGTCATCCCGCAGCAGCACATTGTATTTGGGCATGTACTGCTTGATGTAATCGTTCTCGAGGATCAGCGCCTCGGTCTCGCTGTGGGTCAGGGTGACATCTATGTTGGCGATATGGGACACCAGCGCCTGGGTCTTGACGTTGGGCAGATTGCTGCGGAAATAAGATGACAGGCGCTTCTTGAGATCTTTAGCCTTACCCACATAGATAACGGCACCGCCGGCATCGTACATACGATACACGCCGGCGCCGGATGAAACGGTTTTGAGAAACTGCTTGGAATTAAACGGGCTTGTCATTCGGAAAAGGCGTTTACGCCATTAAAACTGACCGGTATCGAGCATCTTATAACGGATTGCCAGACGGGTCAGCTCCACATCGCCGTTAATCCCCAGCTTGGCAAACAAGCGGTACCTGTAGCTGTTGACCGTCTTGGGGCTGAGGTTGAGCTGCTCGGAAATATCGTTCACCTTGTCGCCATTGGTGATCATCATCATGATCTGCAATTCGCGCTCTGACAGGGACTTGAACGGGCTTTCTTCGCTCTGGTTAAACTGATTGAGCGCCATCTGCTGGGCGATTTCCGGCGAAAGATATCGCTGCCCTGCCGCCACCTGGCGAATAGCCTGCAAAACCTCGGGCGGCTTGGCCCCCTTGGTCAGATAGCCAAAGGCACCCGCTTGCATCACCTTGGTGGGGAAAGGATCTTCGGTGTGCACTGTCAGGACGATGATCCTGGCATGGGGTTGATAGCGCAGGATTTTACGGGTGGCTTCCAGACCACCGATCCCGGGCATATTCATGTCCATCAGGATCACATCGGCTTCGTTTTGCCTGGCCCACTGCACCGCTGACTCACCGTCGGCGGCCTCGCCAACGACCTTGATACCACGCTCATCTTCCAGGATCCGCCGGATACCGGTACGAACCAACTCGTGATCGTCAACCAAATATACTGAAATCAACGTCTTTCCACCCTATTTGATCTTGCTTTGCGGGGATAGGCAGCATTCGGCGCCAATCCCTTGTCGCCCATGTGAGCTAATTTAGCCCATCTACCAATGCATGCAAAGCACTAAATCATTGTGGCCATAATGATTGCATTGATACTAAACAACTAATTTACTTATAAAAAGAGATAACTTCTGACCTTTCCCCGGGAAATAGCGCGGATTCCAGCGGGCCAAATGACAAAATTTTGTCGCCGCGTGTAAGAAAAAAGCAGGGAAATCAAAAGGTTATTCAAGGCTGAAAAGTAAAAAGCCCGCTTAAATAAGCGGGCTTTTCGAATATGGCGGAGGAGCAGGGATTTGAACCCTGGGTGGGCTATAAACCCACGCCGGTTTTCAAGACCGGTGCATTAAACCACTCTGCCACCCCTCCGGAACGAGCGACATAATAACGGCCTGTCACGTCACTGTAAACTGAATTTTTACGCTACGGACTCGATTGCTCATTTGTGCTGCAATCAACGACTTTTCGATGCCGCTAAAGTAAAAAGCCCGCTTATATAAGCGGGCTTTTTGAATATGGCGGAGGAGCAGGGATTTGAACCCTGGGTGGGCTATAAACCCACGCCGGTTTTCAAGACCGGTGCATTAAACCACTCTGCCACCCCTCCGAACAGTGCGGATACTAGCGCCCCCTGGGTCCGCTGTAAACTCCTTTTCGCTCTCGGCCAGCGCAACTGCTCAATGTCTGGTCGCCTGCGGCAACTGCTTCTTTTTATTATTGACGACAAACAAATCTGTCCTTTGTCATGAAAAGCATCCGGGATTGAAGAACTGGCTGCGGCTTATGCTAGAATCGGCTTATTCAATGCATTCAGCAATCGTCATGACTCTATCCCATATTCCTGTGTCAGCCCTGGCACCCAGTTTTACCTTACCTGCTATTGATAAACTCACCCCAGGATCCCGGGCCTTGTTGCTTGCCCAGGAAAGGCTGCAGGATGCCTTTCAGCTGGCGAGCCGCATCCGTGATCAGCACTTGTTTATTGCCGATTACCCCGGTGTCGCCCGGGAACCGCTGTTCAAGGCCCTGTGTGACACCCAAGGGTGGCAACCCAGGAACCTGGTTGCCCTGAAGCAGGAAGGAGAACCCGAGCTGCAATGGCGCGAGCCAAGCGGAGACAACGTGGGTTCCCTGGCCAAACAGGAGTCCGCCTATGCCTACGTTAATGGCCCCCTGCGCCGGGCGGATCTGATAGGCAAGATGACCACAATCGGCGGCAAGCGCCAATATCAACCCGGGCTGCTCGCCAAACATAATTGGCTGTTTCTCAGCGCCGACAGCCTGTGCCGCCGTGAAAGCCTGTGGGATTTTTTGCTGCAGGTACTGAGTCAGGGGTTTTACCGGGTCAGCGATGAATTGCCCAAGGTCCCGCTGCACACCACCCTGGTGCTGGTGGGCCACGCCGGCATCTATAGCGAACTCAAGACCCACGAGCCCCAGTTCAACGAATGCTTCCCCCTGCTGGGCGAAGTTAACAACGAAATGGATTTAACCCGCCACCATGAGCTGGAATACGGTTCCTGGTTGGTGGCTCTGGCCCAGGAAGCGGGGGTGACGCTGGACGAGTCGGCACTGCTGCCATTGTTTTTACATGGCTCACGCCTCAGTGAACATCAGCAGCGTCTGGCCCTGGCGGGACAGGATATGGTACAGCTGTTCGCTCAGGCCGCCGCCTATCGCGGCACCAGCCACCTTGATGGCAAGGCCATTACCAAGGCATTGCAGCAGGCCGAACACAGACACAACATTTCGGAACGCTTTTCCGCACAAAGTTTCGACGACAGTTTTATCAATCTGCTGACAGACGGCGAAAAGGTGGGTCAGATTAACGGCCTGACCGTAATTGACAGCATAGATTACAGTTACGGTGAGCCTGCACGGATTACGGCGACCGTGCATTACGGTGACGGTGAAGTGGCTGACATCGAGCGCAAGTCAGAACTCGGCGGCAACATACACGCCAAGGGCATGATGATTTTGTCAGCCTGTCTGTACCGCATTTTCGGCCGCGATGCACCACTGCACCTTAACGCCAATATAGTGTTCGAGCAGTCCTATCAGGAAATCGACGGCGACAGCGCCTCCCTTGCCGAGTACTGCGCCCTGATGTCGGCCATTGCCGAACAGCCCATACGTCAATCCCTCGCGGTGACCGGCGCCCTCGATCAATTCGGCAATGTGCAGGCCATTGGCGGGGTCAATGAAAAGATTGAAGGTTTCTTCAGCCTCTGTGAACGCCGTGGACTTACCGGTGAACAAGGGGTGATCATTCCCAAGGCCAACCTGTTGCAACTGAATCTGGATCCCAAGGTCATAGAGGCGGTCAAGGCCGGTCGATTCCAACTGTACCAGGTGGCCCATATGGATGAAGCAGTGGAACTGCTGATGGATTTGCCAGCCGGAGTCGCCGATGAGGATGATAACTTCCCCGAGGGCACCCTCTACGGCATGGTGCAGCAGCGCCTGGACAAGCTTGCCGGACATGACGACGAAGAACCGCTGGGCTTTTTTGCCAGACTGCTCGCAAAATGGACATCCAGAGGCAACTAAACAGCTGATCGGAGTTGTCTGGCTTACACCTGTTCGCTAATCTTGGCCACTCTATATGCTGGAGTGGTAACTATTACAATGAATAAAGCAAACAGTTTCAACAAAGAAGAACTCATCGCCTGCGGTTACGGGGACATATTTGGCAAGAATTCTCCTCGCCTGCCCATCGACAACATGTTGATGATCGACAGGGTAACCACAATCAATGATCACGGCGGCGAGTTTGGTAAAGGTGAGATTGTTGCTGAACTGGATATCAATCCGGATCTTTGGTTTTTCGGTTGCCATTTCGTTGATGACCCAGTGATGCCAGGCTGTCTCGGTCTGGATGCCATGTGGCAGCTGGTGGGCTTCTTCCTCGCCTGGGAAGGCGCAGAAGGCAAAGGTCGTGCCCTGGGTGTGGGTGAAGTGAAATTTACCGGTCAGGTATTGCCCGGAGCCAAGAAGGTGACATACCGCCTGAACATTAAGCGCACCATTCACCGCAAACTGGTGATGGGTATCGCCGATGCCATTCTCGAAGTGGATGGCCGCCAGATCTACAGCGCCACGGATCTGAAAGTGGGTGTATTCACCGACACCTCAACCTTCTGAGCTTAGGCCCGGACACAGAAACGCCCTCAATGGAGGGCGTTTTTGTTGTTGCTTAGGTTTGCACTATTTGTTGAACAGCCCGTTGAGTCTACCATCGACTCCTTCCCGCCATCCCCCCAGCCACTGGGAACGCGAATCAAGATTGGCATAGGGACAAAGTTCTTTTGAACGGCCACCGACCCCAGCCTGGAATCCTTTTGAAAAAGCCCTATCTAAACGATCTCGTTTTTGTCTTTTCATGCAAGCGTCCTCTGTTCTACATAAAGAAGAAGCAACAGCTTCCCAAGTAGAAATAGAACTTTTCAGATCCAAGATCAATCAAAAAATCACCGATTATAGCGCTCAATTTTTAAGCTTTTGAGATCGTAATAAAAAACGGGACAAATATTTTTGTCCCGTTTCGGTATTTTGAGGGGGATCAGCGAATACGGCGTCTGATCCAGGCAAACGGCAGCAACAACAAGGCCAATAATCCGCCGGCGGCACCTTTGCGCTCGTACTTGGTTTCCGTACCGCCATCGACCGCATCACAGGCCTCGGCGCCTGAGGCGGCCGGTGCCAGCACCACCATGCGCGGCAGATAAGAGGTCACGGGATTGCCATTGCCATCGAGGGAGAACAGCGGCAAGCCATTCTCACCCACCACAGGGATGCCGTAGAGATCGGTCTGATATACCGGTTTACGCACAAACGCAGTACCCACGATAAGCCCGGCCTCGTTGATGCTGTTGGCTTCAACAATCTGAATATCGGTTTCGTAACTCAGGGTCTTGCCGGTACCGTCCTGCACCTCTACTTTGTGGCGTTGCCAGTTGCCATCGGTGCCCTGCTCGAATCCCTTGGATTGACAGGTCAACTGGGCGTTGAGGTTGACGAACTCGGCCGAGTTCATATCAAACAGGAAACCGGCCTTTGGTCTTGGCTTGTCCTTGTCATACTCGGTTTCGATAAAACCAACCACCTGCCCCTGATTGTTGATGTCTCTGGGCTTGCTGCTCAGATCCGTCAGGCTGGTGGAGAAATCGTTCGGCACCACCACGCTGCCAGCATCTGCCTTGGTGTCAAAGTAGAAAAACTTGTCCCGCAGTACACCCTGGATATAACTGCGATAACTGCCCACCAAAATGCCGTTGTCGTTGATATCAAAGGCAATCGATGATGTGACATCCTTATTGATTACCGGTACCCAGTGATATTCATACTGGCCATCGGCATTTTTACGCCAATAAGCAGCGTCCAAACGTAACTTTTTAGTGTCGTTGTCGCGAAAGATGTGAGAACGACCGGCAACATCACCTTCATTGTTAATGCCAAGGCCCTGGGCCGAATATACCACCTTGGAATCTGCTGGCGGCTCCAGGCCCAGCGGCAGTTCCATCTCGGTCACTGTATCTTCGCCCAACTGCCAGACAAAGGCACGGTTCTGGTATTGGATGTTGCGAGTGTTCTGGCTGCCGGAGGGATATTGTTCTTGCTGGACACAAATATCCAATGGCAAGCCAGTGCCAGCTTCATCGGCTGTAATACAGGCGGCAACCCGATCAGAGCTGAAGCTGCTCAGGGCAGTACTGGCATAGCCGGTGACTTGATTATTGTTGTTGATAGCAGAAGCCAGCGACATGCCACCCAACTCCACCGTCTTGCCTTCATTGGTATAGGTGGTGTATGGAGGCGGCAGCTCAATCTCACCACCTGGCGTCTTCACGACCGCGCGCTGCTCAAAATCACGGTAATACCAAAATTCCTGGGTGGTGCTGCTGCCGGTATAATCAACCTTTTTCTCTGGTGCTGTGAGAGCCCCTACCTTGATACCGGCATCATTGATGTCGTAGTAATAGGTATCAACAGAGTTAATGCTTTCCGGCACATCGGTATCGGTCAAGGCAGGATCTGTGGTGCCCCCCAGGCTTTCAAAGGTCGGGATCCAGGCCCCGGCTTCGCCATTGGCACCGGCAACAAAGCTGAAGTTGTTGGCTACTATGGGAGAATTCACCGAATAGGTGATTTTTTCGGCATCGGCCACCCCATCGTCAGCATCAATAATGCCACCTTCAACATCGCTGCTGTTGAGCTTCTTGCGGCCCTGGGCCACACCCACCAGCTCATTGTTGGCATTAATGCCCATGGCATAACCGTTGCGGGTACCTTCTATGGTGCCATTGAGATCAAAATCTTCGATATTGACGACTTCATAAACAGGTGCTGCCTGGGCGGTTCCCAATACTCCGGCAACACTCAGTGCCACCAGGGTCAATGCTTTATCCAGCTTCAACTTCATTCACTTTTTCCCGTTTTTTATTATGGGTTTACTTCATGGACTCGAGCTCTTCCCATCGCTCGAAGCAAACTTCCAATTGCTGCTCTTTGTCCGCCAGCTCTGCGAGCCGTGCGTTTACCTTGTCCTGCCCCTGGGCATAAAAATCGGCCTGATTCACTTCGGCCTGCAGCGCGGAGATTTCCGCTTCCAAACTTTCCATCAGAGCCGGTAATTCCTCAAGCTCACGCTGCAACTTGTACGACAATTTTTTCGCAGGTTTTACACCGACTTGCTGTTTTACCACAGCGGCCTCAGGTTGGACACTCTTTTGCTCTGCGGGTTCCTCTGGCTCTCGATAGAATCTTGCGCCCTGCTCCAGGGCATCCTGGTAGCCCCCTACATATTCGCTCCAGCGGCCGTTACCGGCGAACCACCAACTGCTGGTGACCACGTTATCAATAAAGGCCCTGTCGTGACTGACGATAAGCAGGGTGCCATCGTAGTCCGCCAGCATGGATTCCAGCAGCTCCAGGGTTTCAATATCCAGATCGTTGGTAGGCTCGTCGAGGATGATAAGGTTCGCAGGCTTGAGCAATAAACGCGCCAGCAGCAAGCGATTCTTTTCTCCCCCCGAAAGGGCCTTCACCGGCGTTCTGGCCCGCATCGGCGAGAACAAAAAATCCTGCAAATAGCTGAGAATATGCCTGTCCTTGCCGTTGACTGTGACCGTCTGTTTGCCTTCGCCGACGTTTTCTTCCACCGTCTTTTCCGGATCCAGGTTTTCCCGGTACTGGTCAAAGTAGGCCACATCGAGCTTGGTTCCGACCTTGATCTCCCCGGACTGGGGCGCCAGCTGGCCAAGCAGCAGCTTGATCAACGTCGACTTGCCACAACCGTTGGGGCCAATCAGCGCGATGCGATCGCCACGCATAACGGACACGGAAAACTGTTTCACCAGATCTTTGTCCGGCAAATTGAAGTTCAGTGCGTTAACGTCAAACACCAGTTTGCCGCTGCGCTCACCATCGGACACCGCCATTCTGACGCCGCCCTGCCGATTGATCCTTTCTTTGCGTTCCATTCTGAGCGCTTTAAGGGCTCTTACCCTGCCCTCGTTACGGGTGCGGCGGGCCTTGATCCCCTGGCGGATCCACACTTCTTCTTCCGCCAGTTTCTTATCGAATTGGGCATTGGCTTCAGTTTCCAGGCGCAGCCATTCGGCCTTGCCATCAAGGTAACTTTGATAGTTACCTGGCCAGGAGGTCACCACTCCACGGTCAAGATCGACAATGCGAGTGGCCATGCGCGAGATAAAACCGCGGTCATGGCTGATAAACACTATGGCGCCGGCAAAGCCGAGCAGAAATTGTTCCAGCCATTCAATGGTGTCAATGTCCAGATGGTTGGTCGGTTCGTCAAGCAGCAGCAGATCCGGCTCGCTCACCAGCGCCCGGGCCAGTGCCACCTTGCGCTGCCAGCCACCGGACAGTGCAGACAAGGGGGTATCGGGATCCAGGCCCAGGCGTATGCAGTGTGCCTGAATGCGGCTGTCCAGTTGCCAGCCGTTCAAGTGATCCAACTGCGCCTGCAACCGCTCCATTTCCTTGAGCATGCGCTCCATCTCGTTGCCGCTGGCGGTGGCAACGTCGTGGGACAGCTGATGATAACGTTCCAGCGCTTCCCCCGCGTCTTTAAGCCCCATAGCGATATAGCTGTAGACAGAGCCGGACTCGGCCTTGGGTGGGTCTTGCTGCAAGCGACTGATTTTCAGATCGCCAGCGATATTAAGCTCACCATCGTCCAGCACCACTTCACCATCGAGGATCTTCAGCAAACTGGACTTGCCGGCGCCATTGCGGCCGACGATACAAACCCGCTCACCGGGTTCAATGCTGAAATCGGCATTTTTCAGCAGTGGGGTATAACCATAGGCCAAAGAGCCATTATTGATACGGACCAGACTCAAATCATGCTCCTGCAAAATCCAGTAATAGGGTCAAATCGAAGGGCCAGCCCAATTCTGCGCCGCTGTGATTGCAGCGCAACACGGGAATACGAATACCGTAGCGCTCGGCCAATTGCTCGTCGTCACAAATATCCTGCAGACGGTAGGCTATACCTGCCTGCTCCAGCAAGGCCTGCGCCTCGTGGCACAGGTGACAGCCTTCGGTGTGATACAAAATGAAATCAGGGGACTGCAAGGCCTCAGGCATGGGTCACCAGCCAGCAATTGTGGATTTGCGGATTGCGCTGATAATCCATGGGCAACACCTTATCGTCGATGTTGACCACCTGCAGGCCCGCGGCGGCCATGGCGTCCATATCCATCTTGAACTTGCGCTTGTTGTTGGAAAACAGGATTTCGCCGCCCGGATTGAGCAGCTTTTTCAGCGCCGACAGCAACTTCACATGGTCCCGTTGCACATCGAAGGAATCTTCCATGCGCTTGGAATTGGAGAAGGTGGGCGGATCGATGAAGATCAGATCAAAATTCTGCTCGCATTCGGCCAGCCACTGCAGACAATCGGCCTGAATAAACTGGTACTGTCGCCCCACCAAACCATTGAGCATAAAGTTGTCTTTCGCCCAATTCAGGTAAGTATTGGACATGTCCACAGTGGTGACCGATTTGGCGCCGCCCTTGGCGGCGTGCACAGAGGCCGACCCAGTGTAAGCAAACAGGTTCAGAACATCGCGGTCTTTGGCCTTCTCGCCCACCAGCTTGCGGGTCAGACGGTGGTCAAGGAACAGACCGGTATCCAGATAATCACTGAGGTTAAGCTTGAAACGGCAGCCGTATTCTGTGGTCACCCGTTCCAGCTTTTCCATGTCCAGCTTCTGATACTGACTGGTCCCTTTTTGGCGTTCTCGGGTCTTGAGAATAATGTTTTCCGGATCCACCCCAAGGGCCCGTGGCAGGGCCAGCAAAACATCCGTCACGCGTCTTTTACTGACGGCTTCGGGAATTGCGGCCGGGGCGGCATATTCCTGCACCACCAGGTGGTCCAGATACCTGTCCACCGCCACGTTGTATTCCGGAATGTCGGCATCGTAAAGGCGGTAACTGTCTATGCCCTCGCGTTTTGCCCACTTATCCAGTTGCTTGGCATTTTTCTTGATGCGGTTGGCAAAGGCCGGCGCTATCTCGCCGCCCTGTCCTTCCTGCGCAATGGGGATCTCACGGCGGGTGCTGCTGGCATGCAGGGTATAGAGGTTAAAGGCGCATTCCAGGGCACCGTTAAACATCTTCATCTGCTTGTCAGCCTTAAGCTTGAGCGAAGACACCAGCTCAATATCGCTGCACAGCATGGCCAACTTCCAGCCACCAAAATCCTGCTTGAATTTTTCCCCCAGCTGGAAATACAGCTGCAACAGGCTGGTGACATTGCCAAGGCGCTCGCCGTAAGGCGGGTTGGTGACCACCATGCCGGTTTCGACCGGCGGCGTCACATTGAGGACATTGGCCACCTTGAAGTCGATAAATTCAAATACGCCGGCGTTGTTGGCGTTGCGCTTGGCCAGCGCCACCACCCTGGAGTCTATGTCGGAGCCGTAGAACTTCAGCTCGCAGCGGCTTTTACCCAGGCTGGCGCGGGCTCGGGCCTCTTCCACTATGCTTTGCCACAACTTGGGATCGTGACGGCGCCAGTGCTCAAAACCAAATTTGTCACGCAGCAATCCCGGCGCCATATCGCAGGCCATCATGGCGGCCTCAATCAGCACAGTGCCACTGCCGCAGAAGGGATCCATCAGGGTCACAGGCTCCGCCTGCCAACCACTGCGCACCAACATATTGGCCGCCAGATTTTCTTTCAGCGGGGCTTCGCCGGTATTACCGCGGTAACCGCGCTGGTGCAGCGCCGGACCGGAGAAGTTCAGCCCTATGCTGATCTTGCCATTGCGATAGTGGGCATCCACCCTGAAGTCCGCGTCACTGCGGCCCACATTGGGGCGATTGACGCCATCGTCACGGAAACGGTCAACTATGGCGTCCTTGATACGCAGCGCGCCGAACTGGGTATTGTTGATAAAGCCGCCGCTGCCGTGAAAATCGACGCTGAAACTGGCCTTATTGGAGAAATGCGCCGGCCAGTCGATGCAATAGGCGGCGTTATACAGCTGCTCGGCGCTGGTGCACTCACCGCTGAACACCAACAAAATAATGCGGCTGGCCAAGCGGCTCCACAGGGTGACACGGTAACCCAATTCCAATGAGCCACTGAAATATACCCCGGCGACACTCTCACGCACCTCGGTCGCACCAAGGGCCGTGAGTTCATTTGCCAATGCATATTCAAAGCCCTTGGGGGCCGCCGCGAAAAAATTAAACATGTAAATAAGCGCCAACAGAAAATCGAAGCGCACATTATACCCGTGGAATACCGCAAAAGATAAGCAAAGTTAGCCACAAAGGCACTATTGCCAGTGGATAAAAGCCATCCCATGGCCCCGAATTTTGTAAGGCCACTACCGATAAGGTCAGCACTTTACCCTGCCCATAGCGGATAACGGTTCATATTTGAGCATTCACACAGGAATTTGAAATTGCTTCTTGTAATTGGCTTACAGGCTCGTTATAGTTCGCCCCGCTTTGAAGGACGCAGCCAAGATGGCAGGTACAGGTTAACTGGAACGCACAGATTGGCGGTCACAAAAGCAGCGTTGATTATTCGGACGCGGGATGGAGCAGCATGGTAGCTCGTCGGGCTCATAACCCGAAGGTCGTCGGTTCAAATCCGGCTCCCGCAACCAATTTTGGTCAAGCCGTTATCAAGAGAAAGCTTATCGGGCTCAGCTCTTCATAACAGCCAGCGAAGGTCGAGATGCAAATCCGGCTCCCGCAACCAATCATAATTCAACGCAAAGCACAAAATGGCGCGGGATGGAGCAGCATGGTAGCTCGTCGGGCTCATAACCCGAAGGTCGTCGGTTCAAATCCGGCTCCCGCAACCAATTCTTTTGTGTATTCAATCGACTTCACAGTCACATCCGGACGCGGGATGGAGCAGCATGGTAGCTCGTCGGGCTCATAACCCGAAGGTCGTCGGTTCAAATCCGGCTCCCGCAACCAATTTTCGTCAGGCAGTTACAAAAAGAAAGCACATCGGGCTCGGCTCTTCATAAACAGCCAGCGAAGGTCGAGATGCAAATCCGGCTCCCGCAACCAATTCTTTTGTGTATCAATCGACTTCATAGCCACATCCGGAATAGTCACATCCGAACGCGGGATGGAGCAGTAGCTCGTCGGGCTCAGCTTTCCGTTAACCGCAGCAAAGGTCGTCGCCCTCTCCTTTAAATAAGCAATCCGGCTGCCGCAGTCTACTCATCTCTTATACTCAAGTGATTTTCACGGTCACAGCCAAAAGCTGCCGCTTGGCCGGAGATCAGGCTCCTAATCTATTGTAGTGATCCTTGCTCTTGTGAACCTTACCGCTATGGGCATTGCCCTGGTGAAAATGGGGGAGAAAAAGAAAACCCCGACTCAGTGCCGGGGTTCCCTAATTAAGCATAAAGATGCCATTAAAAAGGATTGAGACTGTAGCCTTGCTGAGCCAGCTGCGCATGGGCCGTCATGGCAGACAGTGACATTTCCACTCCGGGAGCCAACATATTATTGTCTATCCCCAGATACGCCGCAGTCTGACCGCACACTATGATCCTGGCACCTTTGTCTAAAAGGGCCTGCAGCAACACACTGTTTGGATTAGGCTTGGCCAACTTCCTCTGGTGGGCATCGTCGGTCAGCGCGTCCCAAGCCGCCTTACCGTGCAGCACCAGCGCCAACTGGATGTTTTCCAACGGTACGCCGGCCGCCCCATGCATATTCAGAAAACGGGCCATACTGTCCAGGGTGCGGTTTACGTCCCCTTCTTTACCCTGCTCACCGGTATCGAATACCACCTTGAAGTGCTGATCTTTGGCAACAGGAAAGGTTTGCTTCACGTATGCCACCTTGCCAAAACCTTCTATGACAGGTCCTGAGCGAAAACCATCCGCCGCGGCGCCCGGTGCCAGCAGTGCGGCCACTATTGCCGCCATACCCAATAATTTACCTTGCATCATGCCTCCGGTTATATTTTTGTTATCAAGACGAGTCTTACATAAAACAGGCCTGATACTCAAGCATGATGTCTCGGAGGTATTTGATTTAGCACACGAATCTAAAAAAGTGTCATTCTCACCAGGGAACCTTGTTTCCCTGAAAGTCATAGAAGCCGCCACTGTCGACAAGACTCAGGCCATCGAGCAACCGTTTGAGGCCGGCAGCACTGGCCTTGCTTTCCAGCGGTGCATTGGGGCCTCCCATCTCGGTCTGCACCCAGCCCGGGTGCAGCGCTACCGCTATAATGCCCTTGTCAGTCAGATCGATTGCCAGACTCTTGGTCACCGCATTGAGGGCCGCCTTGGAAGAGCGATATATGTAGGCCCTGCCACTGTCATTATCGGCCATACTGCCCATCTTGGATGACATGTTGGCGACCGTGCCCCTGGCTGCCATCAGGTTAGGCAGCAAGGCCTCCACCATTTTCATCGGCGCTATGCTGTTGACTTCAAAAACCTTAAGCCACTCAGCCGCAGGCGTATTACCGATACAAACACCGTTGGGGCCATAGACACCGGCATTATTGATAATCAGGTTCAGTGGTCGACCCACCAGGTCCTCCGCGAGTGCGGCAATGGACTCAGCCGAGGTCACATCCAGTTCAAAAACCTCCAGGCCCTCGTGTTCATCCAATAATGATTGCAATTCTTTGGCGTCATAGGGATGACGGCAGCAGGCGATGACATCGCTTCCCGCCTCAAGATAGACCCGGGTTAACGCCAGCCCTATCCCCCGGTTGGCACCGGTAATCAACACTGAATGATGCATAAAGCAGTTCTCCTTACGTGCAGGCTTATGCCCCCGGCTACTGCCGAGACATCAACGCCCGTCCCAATGGGTGAAAGTAGCAGCACAGCGCCCCGTGGATGAGCTTTCTGTGTGATTCTTCAGGGAAGGCGCCATCTGGCATGGTGCCCCAACCGGAACGCCCGGTCCCGGATTTGGCCCTGGTTCCCGTAACCAGATAAGGGTTTACCAGTGGCTGCGGGTAAAGCTCGCCGGTGTCTTGATCCAGGCGCTCATAACTTCCATAAGTCTCAATACAGGCCTCAAAGGCTCTGGCCATCAGCTCCGAAGGCCGGGAAAAATAGCAGTAACCACTCCCCCTATCCAGCTGTACGGCCCGGTTAACAAAGTCGCTGGGTTGCTGATTGTCTTCACTGAGCATAGTGATCCGGAACAGCTCACTCAAACGTTCATTGAGGGGATGGCTCAAAATGGGCACATCCTTGAGCCAGAGATCGCTGGCACACAGCATACCTGGGCTGAACCTGGCCAAGTTCAAGGCTCCTGTGTCCAGGTCGAAGGCTTTGGGGGCAATAAAGTGGTCGAAGGCATGCCAGAACTCGTGGGCCAGCGCTCCGGCACCGGCATTTTTTGCCAGCGCCAGGGTCCGTTCCTGGGGAGAATAATGGGCCATTACGCCTTCGCGGCCGCCGTGGCCAAAGGCCAGATTCAAACTTTCCCTAAGCCCCAGTGCCTTTGGTGGCAATCCCAATATCAGCGCCAGATCCGCCAGGGCATCAAACACCAGATTGGCGGCCAGCAGTGACTCCTCCCTACTGACCCAGCTGCCGACCCGCACATGACCCAGACCAAAGTGCTGTTTGACCTCAAGAAAGGTCACCTGCTCACCCTCGCGGTGATCCGGCCCCTGGCGTTTATACCTGTGGCTTTGTGTCAGCACCCTGTCACCAGCTTTCAAACTCGCGGCAGATAAGACCGGTATCGGACTCGCTCAGTGGTTCCTTGGTCAGATTACAGAAATACGCCTCTCCACCCAGGTGTTGATTGAAACGGCACTGGCGACACTGACCAAAGGGACGCGAGCCGTTGGCTCGCTGCATCTGAATAAGCAACTGCGCCAATCCTTCGCAAAGTGGTGCCAATTGGGTATCGGGCAGATGTTGCAGCAAGGCCGAGTGGCTGTGCTGCTCCAGCAGTCCCCTGCCGGCGTCGGTCAAATTCAAATGAATAAGGCGTTTGTCCGTCTCATCCTTTTGTTTGGCGATCAGGCCCTTTTTCTCCAACACTTTCAGGGTCTGGGACACCGTGCCCTTGGTTTGGCCCAAATATTCGGTCACCGCCATCGGCGTGTCGGAATAGCGATTGCAGACGCCAAGGAAATAGAGCGCCTCGAACTGAATGGGCAGCAGTCCATGTTCACCCAGGAGGTTGCGCCGCTCACCACGCAACAAGGCAGCGACGCGCTCCAACAGGTATTGCAGATTTTGGGATTCGGTTTTCATGCTGCAATAGTATCGAATCAAAACTATATTGACAATCCGATTTCAAGCTGTTGATATAGGTGTTGACTCGAAACTACATTGATTTGTGAGTCATGACACCATTATCAAGGAGTGAAACATGAAACCGTCCCTTCCAAGCGCCCTCATACCAAGCGCCCTCATACTGGCACTACTCGGCAGCGCCCAGGCCTATGCCCATGACCACAGCGGCGGCATCACAGCCACGGCCCAGCCAAAGCCCACCCCCTTTGACATAGTCCACGCCAAGGTCAGTGTCGAAAACAATGTGGCCACCTTCCATATGGCGGTCAGCGGTGCCATCGGCACACAGCAACCCAGGGCCGGTGGCAAACTGGCCGGCGCCGACGCCTTCGCCTATGTCTGGCCCACTTCCATCAACAGTTACGAACTCGGCTTTGACAAGGATGCCGGTATACTGGCATTGGCTGTGGCCAGTCATCCGGATTTCGACGACACGCCACTGTTTGATGAGAACCGCGATGCCAATACCGGCAACGACGGCGCCAGTTGGCACAGCCATTGGGTGGTGCTGGTACCCGATGAAAAGTGCGGCCCCGGCGCGCTGACGGTGAAGGATATCCCCGAGGGTGGCAAGCCGCGTTTACCGGCCACCTGGCCCGGCCTGCCGCTGCTTATCGACAGTCCAGGCTGGGATCCCGTGCTCAATGGCGACACAGTGGAAATCAAGGTGCCCTTTGCCAATGCCGACATTATCAAAAATGCCAGCTACGACGGCGTGACCGCCGGCCTCAGGGTCAATGCCAATATTCACGCGCCCCTCTTCTGTGTGGTGAATGTGATGGACGTGGCTTCAGGAGATTTGAGTCTGCCGGGTAAGGTGTTGACCACGGACACCGCCTCGGTCAAGGCCGCGAAAACCAAGGCAGCCAAATAGGCATCTCCGGGAGACTACCCCCCGACATTTGAGCCGCGCCGTCACCGGAAGGCTGCATGACACTCATATGATCTTACGGGCTAACCCGGGTGCTCTCCGTCTAAGCTTATCGGCGTCGATGCGGCAGGTAAGAAGGGGCAGAACCATGCATGTCGGCCTCGATGGTCAGCCCAATCTGCTAACGATAGACGGCCGAGGCGGGCTGAAGTACCTCAACCGACGGCGAATATGAAAGAGGGATGGTGATTAACCATCCCTCTCATATTTATCAGATGTCTGGAGACCGAGGGCGACGGATTCAGGCGCGGTCGATTTCACGTTTCAGTTGCCAGTCATCGTCGGTCACCACTTTCTCCAGCACCTCGATCCGCGCTTTCAATTTACCGATTTCCTCTCGCATCAACAGCATCTCTTCCTGGTGCTCCCGGCTGGCCAACTGCTGCCGTTCACGAATTTTCATCATGGAAATCAAATAGGCGCCAACGATGGCGACGAGGGGGATAAGTAATGCGAGTGTCCCTGCATTCATTGGATGAACTCCTTTATTTTGGTATTTCCCATTATGTAAAGATCCAAGGCTTTTCTCCAGTGACAAATGTCAGCGGAAATGTTCGCCCAGGTGACTGTCACACGCTGCATTAGAGTTTTAACCCAAACGACGCCGAACTGTCATTTTCTTACCCTAGACTCGGCTGCACCTGACGGGTGTCAGGGGTTTTACCCTATATCATTCAATAATATAAAAAAGGTTTTACCATGATGAACAAACTCCTTATTGCTGCTGCAGCCGGCGCAGTGCTGCTGTCCGGCCAGGCCAATGCCTTCAGTCAAATCACCCATAAACGCATAGTGATAGACGCGGTCAACTATATGAAAAACCATCCGGACAGCACCAACTACAGCAAGCTGCAGGCCATGGCCGCAGCGGCGGGGATCAGCATTGATGAGTTGGCCGAACGCTTGGGCCAGGCTGCCTATGATGTGGACGATTTTGAAGACACCTTTATCTGCGGTGCTGTCACCGGCGACTGTGTGCAGGCCCCCGTATGGGGCTCGGCGGAAAGCATAGTCAAGTACACCTCCTACTGGCATTTCCAGAACCATACCCAGGGCAGCGATGCCCACGGCAATGACTTTGGCGGCTACAACTACGCCAAGCTGACGGTGTGGGGCACGGTAGATACCATGGCCGCCACCTGGCTCAAGGGCGATCACCTGGACGATGGTGCCGGCGGACAGACCGGCTGGTTCGGTGCCGAGGACAGTGAATACAACAGCTACGGCGTAACCGAAGCCCACTACCGCCAGGGCAGCAGCTCCAGTTACAGCATGTATAAGGACTTTGAGACCATACCGTTCCAGCCGATAGATAACCTGGGACAATATTGGTACCAGCAGTTCTGGGTCCAACCCACTGTGCAGTCGCTGGGTTTTGTCTTTCACACCACGGATCTGCTGCAGCCACACCATGTCTGGACCACTTCGGATCTGAATCACTCCAGTTGGGAGTCCTGGGTGCGTGACTATTACGATGCCGAGCAGCTTAACGACGCCAATCTGGTGACCGCTGCGCTGGCGGACTTCAGCCCGCTGGATCCGGCCAGCTCCGAGATCCGTGGCCTGCTTACCCAGGGCGGAAACCTGGCTTATGCCGCTGGCGGTCAGGTGCTTTACAGTGAAGATCACGCCATGCGCCGTGATGTGGGCCGTCAGGTGATCCCCCACGCCATCGCCATGGTGGTTCGGCTGCTGAACCATGCCGGCAACAGGGTTGCACCATGAACCCTGGCCGGTACGCTATAGCCCTGCTGTCGTTGCTGCCCCTGTGGGCAACGATGGCCGCAGGGCCTGACATGAACGCCGACACGACGGCTTTAACCGCGCAAGCAGATACCCCGGGACTGAGCCAGGGTCTTGCCGATAGCTTGTTCCGCCTGGGTGATGGCAGCATCAGCCGCGAGGCATTCGATGCCATGCTGCTTGAGCAGTGGCGTCTGGCCCGTTACCACGACCGGGACATGCCCGAGAGCCTGTGGCAACAGGGACGCGCCGGCTATGACATGGATTACCTGCTGCGGGCCAATCTGTCGCACACCCTGGAGCAATTGTTTCCCCAATTGCGGCAACTGCCGGTAAAGGAGGCAGCCAGTCGGGTCCAGGCCTCCCGCGATAGTCCCTGGGTCGCTATGCCGGATATGGCAGAGCTGCAGGCGCTGCTAAAAGCTCCTAATCCCCTGGGTTATGAGCTTTCCGGCGTCCAGCAGCAAGCCCTCGGCGAACGGATAGCCATAGAATTGGGTGAGAGTGAGCAGATATCCCTGGCGAAGATCTTCACCGAGCAATCTGTGCAGGGCAGGCAAAAACTGTTGCAAGCGGATACGGACTATTGGCAGCAATTGATAGCCCGCCGCGCTATGCAGGAGCGACAGACGCAGTGGCTGCTTGCCAATGGCATGCTGAGCGGTGCAGAACTCGACATTCTGCGCTACCTTACCCGCGCCAGACTGCTCTACCCCAAATTGCTGGCGCATTTTGGCGTCGGTGCCGAGCAGCATGGCGACAACCCGGCGTTGCAAGCATTGGCGGCTGAGGTAACTGGGGACGAAATTCGTGCCTTCTATCGCCAATACCCACAAAGGTTTCAGCGGTTAAAGCAGGCCGAAGCCGAGGTCTGGTGCTACGGGGCTCAGTCAGAAGCCGAGCAGGCAAGACGCAAAAACGCGGCTGAACGCAATCGTGATCAGGACCCCACCAGGGTCAGGCTTGCAGATGACGCAACAAGGTTGGTGGAATTGCCCTGCCGGAAAGGCAATGACATCAAAGCTGGTGTTGATGGCACCTGGCTCAGAAGTCTCGCGGCGGCCTTACCGGCGCGAAGCTTGAGCCAGCCGGTGCGCAGTCCCGAGGGACTGTGGCTGCTGCTGCAAACCGGGGACAAGACCTATGATTTGTACCCGGAAGACAGCGAAACCACGGCCTTCATTGCCCGCAACGCGCTGGCAGCAGACAAGGCCTGGCAAAAGTGGCAAGCATTGCGAAAGCAGCTGGGCCTGCCTCCTGCCCAACGCGCGGCTGATGTCCATGATGCTCAAGCCCAAGCCAATGCCAATGCCAATGCCAATGCCAATGCCAATGCCAATGCTAAAGCGAAAGCCAAGGGATAAGGAGAAACGCACATGAAAGCCAGATCCGCTTTTGCCCTGATGCCCCATACGTCCTTGGTGTTGGTCTCCCTGGTGTTGACCTCGCTGGTATTGGCCACGGCCTGGCTGCTGGCAAGCGACCATGCCCCACCGCAGGCCGCCGGGCACAGCCCGGCCAAGGACGCGGCGGTCGAGAAAGTGGCGGTCGAGAACGTGGCAGTCGAGGAAGTCGCGGTCAAGGATGTGCCGCTAACAACCGGCGCTGCGTATCCTCCAGCACCTGCCATAACGGCAGTCACGGGCGAGGAGCCCGCTGCCACCGACGACACAGGCCCGCAACAGCTGCTTGACCAAGAGGCACTGCCCCGGGTCAGCGAGCAGGATGCCATTAGTCTGCGCGGTGCCCTGATTGGTGGCGATCCCCGAGCTCCCAAGATAGGCAAGAGTGCTGAGCCGCAATTGCCGACACAGGAAGATCTGGCCAGCCCCGCTGCCTATCAGGCCTATAGCGGGCGGAGCCGGACCGAACTCCTGCAAAGCTTTGCCGCCGCTGTGCCCGCCAAGGTGAGCATGCTAGAGGCCGCCATAGCCAAAGCCGAGGCCGAAGGTCTGCCGCCGGCCGAGATTGCCTTTGCCCGCGCCAAAATCGCAGCCCTGCTGGCCATGCAGCAGCAGACCCAGGCAGAAGCCGAACTCCTGCAACAACAAAGCGCCGGCCAATAATGGCCGGCGCGGTTTAATCTTCCACTCTGCCCTGAATCACATATAGGCCTTCTGGAACGCATCCCTGGAATCCTTGATATAGGCCCGGGCGCGCACGGCGTGTTGTTCCCACAATTTGCGATCTTCCCCCTCGCTGAAGGGGTTGGCCTCCGGCGCCACCGAGCGTTCAAAGCGATCGTAAAATGACAGCACCTGAGCGGTGATCTGGTTGAAACGTTCTTTATAACCCTGGGTCGTTTCTATGTATCCCGAGGTTCGCAGCAGGTATTGCACCAGATCCGTCTGGCGCCTGGCATCGGCCAGGGCGTTGGCCCGCCTGGCAATATTATCCTGGGCTTTTTGCTGAATGGCGGCACGGCTGGCTTCATCCTTGCTCATCAGGGCACTGCGGTTTTCCTGATTACGCCCCAGATCGGCATATTGCATGGTGTCGCCCATAAAGCGTTCCAGATCCTTGCGGAAGCTGTCGATGTTTTTCAGGATCTGGCTCAAATCGTTATCCAACGCCGTGGTCTGTCCCAGCTCCCGCTCCAGCTCGGTCATGAATTTCTCGGCCCGTTCATAGATGGCCAGACCGTTCTCTCGGGCAAATTTCTTGTCGCTGCGACTGAGATCCGAATTATCTATATTGGACTTGTCAAAGGTCGCCGCCAGGAAGGATTTGAACGGCTCGGCAAACACCGCATAGGTGCCGGCACTGACCAGCTTGAGCGTGGCGCCAACCAGATCGCCGAAGGGCTTTATCATGGAATTGAGCCTGGCTTCCTGCAGCGGTGTGGCCACCCGCTTGGTGTCGTTCAAAATGCCCTTAAAGGTTTTGTACACCAGGGGGTTGGCCATCTTGTTACGCTCGGAGGTGGCCAGCACAAAGGTGATGGAGGAATAGATACCGTTGGCATATTCCAAATACTGGCGCTGGCTCTCGAGCTGGCCGGCAAAACTGCGGGCCATGGTGGCAATGGAATCCGACTGCAGCTTGTAATCCTGATCTTCCTTGATTTTCTCCAGCAGACCACCAATGATGCGGCGCTCGTTTTTGGCCAGCGCCGCATTGAGCTGAATTTTATCTATGCGGATATCGTCGAGGCTGACGCCGCCATTCTGGGTTTCAATATCCAGGCGCAAAAAGCGCTGACCGGCTTCGTCTATAGCGATACGCTGGGCTTGATAGCTGTCATCCCCCTCGCCTTCAAGCACGGCCACCGGAGTCCAGATGCTGTTGAGTCCACCGGACTCGGAACTGTACAGACTGAGTTTAAAGCGGCTGTGGACACTGTCGGGCTTAAGCCACAGTTCCAACATACCCAGCTCCGCCAATCCCTGACTGCTGATAAGCACGGCAGTGCCTGGACCACAATGCAGCGCGCCTTCACCGGAGCGAGGCACGGCGTTTTGACGCTCACAGCCATAGACAAAGGACCACTCACTGCCGGTGCCCAGCTCAAAGTCACTGCTGAATTGGATATCATTGCCGGCGACGGCCATGGCCGACTGGCATAGGGTGATGGCGGGCAGCATCAAGGCTGCGACTTTGGCAAACATGGCAGAACGCCTCCGGACGGCTTTGGGGCAGCGAACGGCCGCTACCCGCGGTGGCGCAAATCTAGCAAATTCCAGTTGAAAACAAAATGGGCCGTCGGCGTTGCCAGAACTTATTTTTGCCTTGCCTATTGGGCTGAAAATAACCATGAAAAAAGGCGCTGAAGCGCCTTTTATTAATAGAGTGCCCGCAGTTCAAGCGGCAACAGTGTGACGTTTTACTCTGATTTCGTGCAGGCGATTGTGCATGACTTTGATGGTATCAAACTGCTGCAAACTCTTGGCATCACTTAAGCAACATTCACTTGAAAGCATCATGACCAGAGCAGCTTGCAGGGTATTTTCCACCACCAGCACCAGATATTTTTCCCGGTTGCATTTAAGCTCAAATACCTTGCCCACTTCCGCATAAACACAAACATCTGTGGTATCAAAAAACCAGGACTTGGGCATCTGGGGCTTGAGCATAAAATGCGCCGCTGTGGCATTGAGTGCTATTTGCACCAGGGCTGCATCGGTTAATTTCAAATTCTTTTGCAGACGATCGAGCAGCTCAATATAGAACCTGGCGTGCTCGACGCTAAATTCGTGCTCATGCAATGCATCCGGAATTAAGGATTTGGCTTTGTAAGGGGTCAGAAATTCCATTTCCGCGCCTAACGAAACGCTTAATACACCGTAAGCATCGTTATATGTCCATTGCCAATCCCTGTTTGGCATTAATAACATAACGTCTACCCATAATTAGATTAACAGGCCGATAATAGTTGATATTTTACTCAATATCAAAATCTTTTTAATAGAAATTAATCCAGTTAACAAGACGTTATGCAGATCTAAAAGATCATATTTCGATCTCAACCAGATCGTTTCAGATCTGGAAAATAAAAAGGATCACCTCAGCGATCCTTTTGTCTGTTTATTGATCTGTTTTTATATTTATTTGCCGGAATAAGCAGCAATAATATCTTTAATTAATTCCGGCCCCTGATAAATAAAACCGGAATAGATCTGTACCAAGGTGGCACCCGCATCAAATTTGGCCAGTGCATCCGTGGCCGAGCAGATCCCGCCTACACCTATGATCGGAATTTCGCCCTTGAGTTCAGCGGCAAGCTTGCGGATCACCTGGGTGGACAACTCGGTCAGCGGCTTACCGGACAGGCCACCGCTCTCATTGGCGTGTTCCAGGCCAGACACACCATCACGGCTCAGGGTGGTGTTGGTGGCGATGGCGGCATCAAAGCGGTTTTTAAGCAGCGAACGGCCGATGTCGGCTATCTCATCATCACTTAAGTCCGGCGCTATCTTCAGTGCCAGCGGCACGTACTTACCATGTTTGTCGGCCAGCTCCTGCTGTTTTGCCTTGAGCGAGGCCAACAGATCGTCCAGCAGCTCACCGTACTGCAGGGCACGCAGGCCCGGGGTATTGGGGGAAGAGATATTGACCGTAATATAGGAGGCGTAGGGATAGACCTTGTCCATACAGATCAAATAGTCATTCTTGCCCTCTTCCACCGGCGTATCTTTATTCTTGCCAATGTTCACCCCAACCAGAATATCGCTTTTTCTGGCCTTGAGATTGGCCACCAGGTTATCGACACCCTTGTTGTTGAAACCCATGCGGTTGATGATGCCCTTGGCTGCCTTAAGGCGGAACAGGCGTGGCTTGTCATTGCCCGGCTGGGGTCTTGGGGTCACAGTGCCCACTTCCACATGACCAAAACCCATGGCATGAAACGCATCTATGGATTCTCCGTCCTTGTCCAGACCGGCGGCAAGGCCCACGGGATTGGGAAACGTCAGTCCCATGCAGGAGACGGGTTTGTTCGGCAATTGCTGGCTGTAGATACAGCTCAAGGGCGTATTGGCGCTGCGCTTGAGGCCGTCAATGGCCAGATGGTGGGCTCGCTCAGCGTCCATTTGGAACATGATCTTCTGTGCGATTTTATAAAACATTGGGTCTCCTGGACTCTTTTCTGTTATGGGCTTTTCACAGTTCCTGGCGCACCAGGCGGGTACGGCGCCAAGTTTACACCAGGCTTGGGCCGACGTCTTGGTCAAAAAAAGCCCCGGCAATTGCCGGGGCTGGTATTTTTGACCTGGATCTTACTGGTGACCTTCGCAGTGCAGGATCATCAGGTTCAGTTCACGCAGGGCAACAGAGAACTTCGCAAACTCATGGCTTTGCGATGTCTTGAAGTCGGCCAGCATGTGGAACCAACGCTCCAGCAGTGAGCGATTGGTGTCGATCCACTGGGTGATGATGGTATCGGCATCACAGGTTTCGCTGCAGGTACGCAGTACCACTGAGCTGAGTGCACGTTGCTGCCAATCCAGCTCTTCGCGGAAGGCGGCACGGGCCAGCGCTTGCCAATGGTTGCCCACAGGCTGGGCGCTGATCTGCTCCAGGAACCAGTGCAGTTCAACCTTGGCACCCAGCTTGAAGTAAGCCTCGGCCACCAGAGCCACAGGCTTGCTTTCATTTTGGGCAATCTGGGCTATGTCCAGGGCCGAGAACAGGGTGCTCATGTAAGCCACCAGGCGAGCCACAGACTCAGGAACCTGTTCCTTGATCAGTGCATCGGTTTCGGCCTGAATACCAACCACTTCCTCTTCCACCATGTAGTTGTGAACGTCGGCACGCAGCTCGTCGAACACTGGCTTGAAGAAGGCCACGGTTTGTTGGATGTTCATGGTGCGGTTGCGATGACGCAGGAACCAGCGGCAGGCACGGCGCATGTTGCGACGCAGCTGATGCAGCATTTCCAGTTGCACCACGGCTGGCACTATACCGTTGAGATCGGTGATCGCCTTGGTCAAGTCAGCCAGACCAAAGACCTCGCGGGCCATGGTATAGCAGATGGCCGCTTCGGCCACGCTGGCGCCGGTCTCATCCTGCATGCGTTGCACAAAGTTCAGACCCATGTCGTTCACCAGCTCGTTGGCCAGTGAAGTGGCAATGATCTCGCCGCGCAGCGGGTGGCTGGTCATCTTGTCGGCAAACTGCTCCTGCAACTTCTTGGGGAAGTAGGAGATCAGCATCTTCGACAGGAATTCATCCTCGGTGATCTCAGCGGTAACCAGTTGCTCTTTCAGCACCATCTTGGCGTAGGCCACCAGCACAGACAGCTCGGGACGGGTCAGCGGACGGCCATTGGCCAGGCGCTCGGCCAGTTCGTCGTCGTTTGGCAGGAATTCCAGCGCGCGGTCCAGCTTGCCTTCCTTCTCCAGATAATGGATGAAGCGGATCTGTTCCTTGAGCTGCTCGGCACCACGCACCTGGGTCACGGAGATGGTACGGGTTTGATCCTTACAGTCCTGCAGCACTATGTCACTGACTTCGCCGGTCATCTCTTCCAGCAGACGGTTACGCTGCTTGAGGGTCATCTCGCCTTCGGCCACCATGGCGTTCAGCAGGATCTTGATGTTCACTTCGTTGTCGGAACAGTCCACACCACCCACGTTGTCAACGAAGTCGGTGTTCATACGGCCGCCGTTCATGGCGTATTCGATACGGCCCAACTGGGTACAACCCAGGTTACCGCCCTCGCCTATGATCTTGGCACGCACGTCACGGCCGTTGACACGCAGGCCATCGTTGGCGCGATCGCCCACTTCGGCGTTGGTTTCGCGGGAAGACTTAACGTAGGTACCGATACCACCGTTCCAGATCAGGTCCACTTCCATCTTCAGCAGCTCTTTGAGCAGCTCGGTTGGGTTCATGGAAGCCTTGTCCGTGCCCAGCATTTGCTTCATCTCTGGGCTCAGGGTGATGGACTTGGCGCTGCGCAGGAAGATACCGCCGCCCTTGGAGATCAGCTCGCGGTTGTAGTCGTCCCAGCTGGAGCGTGGCAGGTTGAACAGACGCTCACGTTCCTTGAAGGTGGCAGCCGCATCCGGATTCGGGTCGATAAAGATGTGCATGTGGTTGAACGCCGCCACCAGACAGGTGTGCTCGGACAACAACATGCCGTTACCGAATACGTCACCGGCCATGTCACCTATACCCAGACAGGTGAAGTCTGTGGTTTGGCAATCGATACCGATTTCGCGGAAGTGACGCTTAACGGATTCCCAACCACCTTTGGCTGTGATACCCATCTTCTTGTGATCGTAACCGTTTGAACCACCTGACGCGAAGGCGTCACCCAGCCAATGGTTGTATTCGATGGAGATGGCGTTGGCGATATCCGAGAAGGTCGCAGTGCCCTTGTCGGCAGCCACCACCAGGTATGGATCGTCTTCGTCATGACGGACCACATCGGCAGGTGGCACTATGGCACCATTGATGATGTTGTCTGTGATATCCAGCAGACCACGGATAAAGATGCGGTAGCATTCCTGACCTTCGGTGAACACGGCTTCACGGCTGGCATCGACCGGCATTTGTTTGCAGACGAAACCACCTTTGGCGCCCACGGGCACGATAACCGTGTTCTTCACGTTTTGGGCTTTCACCAGACCCAGTACCTCGGTACGGAAGTCTTCGCGTCTGTCTGACCAGCGCAGACCACCACGGGCCACCTTACCACCGCGCAGATGCACACCCTCAACCCTTGGGCTGTAGACGAAGATTTCAAACTTCGGCAGCGGCTTTGGCATCTCGGGGATCAGGCTGGGGATGTACTTGAAGGAGATATAATCCTTCGACTCACCGTCGGCCTTGGTCTGGTAGAAGTTGGTACGCACTGTGGCCTTGATCAGATCCAGGTAACGACGAATGATGCGGTCGTCATCCAAGCTCGCCACTTCTTCCAGGCGCAGGTTCAGCTGCTCCAGGAACTTGTCCAGGGTGCGGGTCTTCAGCTTGGGATTGAACTTACGGATGAACATCTTCACCAGCAAGTCGGCAATCTGTGGATAGCGGGCAAAAGTCTGCTCAATGTAAGCCTGGCTGAAGGTGGCGTCGATTTGACGCATGTACTTGGCATAGGCACGCAGGATGGACACTTCACGACCGCTCAGGCCGGTGGCCAGCACGATACGGTTGAAACCGTCATCTTCCAGTTGCTTGTTCCACACCTGGGCCAGAGCACTTTGGAACCTGTCCTGACTGTCGGCCAGGTTTTCGGTGCTGCCACCTGTGACCATCATCAGGAAGTCGAGGATCCAGAAAGTGGCACCATCGGGGGTCTTGACCTCGTAGGGACGCTCGTTGATAACGCGCAGGCCGAAGTTTTCCAGCATGGGCAATACATCGGACAGATGGATAGGCTCGTCCTTGTGGAACAGCTTCAGGCGCACCTTGTTGCTGTTCAGCGCGGCTTCCTGTGGCTGGTAGAACAACATGCCGAGCTTGTGTTCTTCGTTGAGTGATTCCAGCTGCTGAATATCCACCACGGCGGCACTTGGCAGCACGTCTTCTTTGTAAGAACGGGGGAATGCGGTCAGGTAGCGCTTGGACAGGTGATTGCCTGCCTCCTCACCCTGGCTGTGGTTAAGCGCGCTGTAAAGTTTGTCTTCCCAGCTGCGGGCGGCTTCAATCAGGTTATTTTCAATGGCGGCCACATCTACTTCCATATTGTTATTATCGACTTTGACTATGTAGTGGGTTCTGGCCAGGCTGGATTCAGAGAAATAAGTGGTGAATTCCACTTCGTCCTGGCTGTTGAAATGCTTGGCCAGAATGCGTTGGGTATCCTGACGCAGCTTGGTGTTGTATCTGTCTTTGGAAACGTAGACCAGACATGACAGGAAACGGCCGAAACCGTCTTTGCGCACGAACAGCTTGAGCTTGTCCCTGTCCTGCATTTCCAGCACGCCGTGGGCCACATGGGCCAATTCTTCAACACTGCCCTGGATTAGCTCATCACGTGGCAGGTTTTCAAGAATGTTCACCAGCGCCTTGTAGTCGTGTGAACGGGGTACCAGACCTGAGTTGTCCAGCACGCGCTGTACCTTCTCGGCCAGCAGCGGGATTTCCCTTGGGCTGCGGTTGTACACGTTGGAGGCGTACAGGCCGATGAATCTGTCTTCACCCACCACGTTGCCTTGCTTATCAAAACGCTTGATGCCGATGTAATCGACATAGGCAGGTCTGTGTACCCGGCTCTTGCTGCTGCTCTTGGTCAGGATCAACAGAGATTCGTCCAGGGCTTCCTTACGGGCACTGTCCGACAGGGTAGAGAGTTTGAGCGCCTTGTCGCTGTGGACCTTGCCTGGCTTATTCATCAGGCCAAGACCCGTTTCCAGGTTGGGCACCAATTCCATGTCACCTTCGATGCGCTTGAGGTCATATTGGCGATAACCCAGCAGGGTGAAATGGTGGTTATTCAGGTAAGTCAGGAAGGCAATGGCTTCTTCCATATCCTGCTTGCTGCCGGGGAAAGGACGGTTTGGCAGTTCCTTAATGGTCTCGGCCAACTTGTCTGACATGGCTTGCCAGTCATTGACAGAGGCAGCCACATCCCCCAAAACCGACTGCATTTCTTTCAGCAGCAGCTTGAGATCGGCCTCACTGCTTTGACGGTCGATTTCAATCAAAAATACCGCGACCTTATCGCTGTCGGCGGGACTGTTGTTCACATGACTCACTGCGGTCACGTCACTACCGCTGCGGCTGATGGCCAGTGGCGTGTGCAGCATCATATGGGCGGTCACACCCATGCGGTTCAGGGCCATACTCAGGGAATCAACCAAGAAAGGCATGTCTGGCTGAATAACTTCGATGATGGTATGGGCGGATTGCCAGCCATGTTTGGACTGGCTCGGGTTGAATACCCGGATATGGGTGTCGCCGATCAGGGTCTTGTTGAGGGCGTTCCACAGACTCAGAACGGCACCGTAGAGATCACTGTCGTTACGGGCCTGCAAGTCATCTTTCGACATGTGGGTGTAAAGGCAGGTGGCGAACTGTTCAACTTGCTTTGCTTGTGAATTAGGGACTTTGGAGTGAATCAAACTGACTACGTTTTCAAGTAGTACTGAAGGCATTGCATCTTTCAAGGCCATGTTGCTGTTTCCTTAAGCGTCTATGGCAGCGCTTTTTCATTTTATGGATGCTTCGACGTATGACCCAGGGCGAAAATAGGCATGTGACCAAGGTCATGGCGCGCAGTTTATTACTAAACTTTGCTATTTTCGAGGAAAATTTTAGTGGTAGATCCTGTGCAAAGCCAGCCGCGACGGGCATTTGTTAGCTATTCGTGAACAAACACGCAATCGGGCAGAGTAACTATTCATGGCGGATTTAAAAACAATCGGGGAGCCATGCTCCCCGATCCCGTTAATTACCTGCGTTTGGGCCAAAACACCGACGTCAGCGCCGGCAAAATAATTATCGCCCCCAGCATATTTACCAGGAACATAAAGGTCAGCAATATGCCCATATCCATCTGAAATTTCAGTGCCGAGAAGAACCAGGTGCTGACACCTATGGCCAGGGTCAAACCGGTGAAGATCACCGCACTGCCCCGCTCTTCCAGCGCTTCCAGATAAGCCTGTTGTACCGCCATGCCCTGGCGCAGCTTTTGAGCCATGGTGGAGAGGATATAGATACCGTAATCCACACCTATACCCACCCCGAGGGCAATCACAGGCAAGGTACTGACCGCCAAGCCAATATTGAGCTTGGTCATCAGGGCCTGGGCCAGGGTCGACACCACGTACAGCGGCAGGATCACAGCTATTGTGGCTCTGAGCGAACGGAAGCTGACCAAACACAGCAGGAACACGGCACCGTAGACATAGAGCATCATGGGCAATTGAGCCTCGGAAACCGCTTCGTTGGTTGCCGCCATTACGCCCACGGGGCCTGATGCCAGCTTGAACTGGATTTTGTCATTGTCCAATACCGCTGCAATCTTTTTAACCTTGTCCACCACCACTTCAATGGTTTCCGCCTTGTGATCTTTGAGGAACAGGTACACAGGCATCACAGAGCAGTCGCCGTTGAGCAATCCGGAGCTGGTTGGGATCTGGCCAATGGCCTGAACCAGGCTGGCGGTATTGCGCGGCAACACCTGCCATTTCGGATTACCTTCGTTAAAGCCGGCGTTAACCTTACGGGCAATGGACGCCAGGCTGGCTGTTGACTCCACACCCGGGGTATTGGCCATTTGCCATTCAAAATCACCGATGCGGGTCAAAACCTCGTTATAGGTACAGGCTTCCGGGAAACCCTCCACTATCACAGTCATCACGTCCGTGGTGATGGAGAAGTGATCCGTAATAAAGAAGGTGTCCTGGTTATAGCGCGAGTCCTGATGCAGCGCCGGTGCCCCGCCCTGCAAATCACCAATCTTCATGTTATTGGCATACTGCAGGCCAAAGCCGTAGAGGGCCGCACTCAGAGCCAGGATCACCAGCGCAAATTTGGGGTTGGCGAAACGGGCCAGGAATTGCCAGATTTTTTCGGCGCTGCCCTTACCCAGAGCTTCACCCTTGACCTTGAGATCAAAGAAGGAAATCACCACCGGCAACAGGATAAGGTTGGTCAGAATAATCACGGCCACCCCGAGTGACGCGGAAATAGCCAGCTCGCGGATGATGCCAATGTCGATTGCCAGCAGGGTCATAAAGCCAACTGTGTCGGACAACAGGGCGATACCACCGGGTACCAGCAGGCTGCGAAATGCCGACGCCGCTGCGGCCTTACTGTTCTGGCCGTCGATAACCCGGCGCCGCACGGCGTTAATCATCTGCACCCCGTGGCTGACACCTATGGCAAATACCAAAAACGGCACCAAAATCGACATGGGATCCAGACCAAAACCAATCACGGTTAACAGTCCCAACTGCCACACCACGGCAATCAAACTGCACACCAGAGGCAACAGGGTCAACATGATGGAGCGGGAGAAGAGATACACCATGACCGCCGTCACCAGGATGGCGATAAGGAAGAACAGCACGACTCCTTTGGCCCCTTCGGCCACATCGCCGGCCATCTTGGCAAAGCCTATGATGTGAACCTTGATCTGATCCGTTTCAAACTTGCCCCTGAGTTCGGTTTCCAACTGCTTGGCAAAGGCAATGGTATCCAGCGGCGCGCCGGTTTGCGGGTCAAAGTCCATCAACTGGGCCGAGACCATGGCGGCACTGTAATCCTCCGCGATGAGCCGCCCGACTATGCCGGCCTTCTCTATGTTGTCCCGGACAACCGCCAAGCCCTGAGCGTCATTGACATAGTCGGCCGGGATCACGGGGCCGCCGGCGAAGCCATCTTCCACCACTTCGGTAAAACGGGTCGAGGGCGAAAACAGCGATTTTACGTTGGCACGTTCGACACCGGGGATAAAGAACAACTGATCATGAATGTTCTTCAGCGCGTCAAAAAACACCGGGTTGAAGATATTGCCGCTGGTGTCTTCCACCGCCACCATGATGCTGTTGGCACCACCAAAATCCTTCTGGTGCTTGAGATAGGTTTGCATGTAACTGTGGGCCAGCGGGATATTCTTCACGAATGCCGCATCCATCTTCAGTTGTCCGGCCCGGATCCCAAGGAAGAGCGTCGCCAACACAAACAGGGCTATCACATAGCCCCGGCGGCGGAACAAAAAGGATTCAAATCCGTTGACCATTTTTTCTAACATCTATTCGGCCCTGTTTTTCTTTATGTTTTTCTTTATGTTTATAAGTATCGGGATTATTTCTTGGCAATATCATCAAGGGAAAACACCCCCTTGGTACCCACCATCCACACTGTACCTGCATCATCCTTGTCGATGGCAACTATGTTCTCGCCCTGGCGTCTTGCCAGCAAGGCTATGTCGCCATGGGGATCCTGTCGCAGTATCACGCCGGCGTTGCCAACCAAGTACAGGCTGCCATCGTCATTGGCTAGCCCGCCATTGATGGACGATTCCACCGGCAATTGCAGTTCTTGCCAGTCATTAAGGGACAGGGAAGCGCTGAATACGTGACCGCGCAGACCAAGTACATAAACCTTGTCGCCACCGACCAGAGCCGAGAACATGGAACCATCATAGTCGAATTCAGTGCGATTGAAGGTCACGCCGTTATCGCTGGAGACGGCTACCAGGCCCAGTTCGCCCACCAACAACAGACGATTGTCCGGCAAGGGAATAATGCGATTGAAATGGGGCAACAGCGAACCGCGCTCAATCAGGTAGGCCTCGGGATCGCTGTCCTTGAGTTCATTGAGGTAACTGACATCCTCTTCAAACAACAATTCCTGATGAAATTCTTCCTGCCAGCTGGCACCGCCGTCATGGGTGCGGAAAAACAGACCATAGGCACCTATAGCCACACCCTCTTGTTCAGTGCTGAAAAAAACATCAAAGAAGGGCTTTTCACGCTTGGGATCCTGATACTGTACCTGCCAGCTCAATCCACCATCGCTGCTATGCAATATGGTGGCATCATGGCCCACTGCCCAGCCCAGTTTATCGTTAAAAAAGAAAACCTTGGTTAATTGCGCATTCGTCGGTGTTGCCACCTGTTGCCAATCCTGTTGTTTGATAAGCACATGCCCCCTTTCGCCCACGGCAATGAGATGCTTTCCCGCATGGCCGATATCCAACAACAAAGAAGCACGAGACAGGGGTTGCAGTTGTGACAGGGGCTCGGCATGGGCCGCGGCAGTGATTAATCCGAGAGAGAGACAAGTGAAGAGAATGCGAAACGACATACATTACCTACTGAAGAAACAGGGGGCGCACTGCGCCCCCCATGTTGGCTGGATTAGCGGATGCCTTCACGGCGCAATGCGTCCGGGGTGAAGTCAGCATCTGACAACTTGGCATCAAAGTTATACATACTGCCTTCATTATCCAGGCCAATGGCCAGGTAGCGACGGGACTGCAGATCGTGGAACACTTCCAGGGTACTCCAGTGGGTCGGCACCTCGTAGTAGTTCAGACCATGGGCAAATGCGACCCGGTACAACTCATCGCGGTTGTCGTACATGTCGGTTGCAGATACCTGCCAGGAGTCCTCATCGAGGAAGAATACGCGACTCTTGTAGATATGGCGCATACCGTCCTTAAGGGTGGCCTTGACTTCCCATACCCTGTGCTTTTCCCAGCGCACCAACTCGGGATTGATGTGACCTGGAGTCAGCACCTGATCGTACTTAACCTTGTCCGAGTGCAACTTATAGTCGTTGTACGGGATCAGGATTTCCTTCTTGCCCACCAGTTCCCAGTTATAACGGCTGGGTGAACCGTTGAACATATCGTAATCGTCTGTGGTACGCAGACCGTCAGACACTGTGCCTGGTGTATCGAAGGCCACGTTGGGGGCCTTGCGCACCCGACGTTGACCTGTGTTATAGGTCCAGGCCTGACGTGGCAGCGCTTCCTGATCCAGGGTTTCCTTTACCAGCAGCGCGGTACCTGCCAGACGGGCCGGTTGGGTCACCACCTGCTTGAACAGCGCCAGGGTATTGCTCGCCTTCAGCTTGTCCGCCGTCATATCGGGACGGGAGTACTCAAAACGCAATTGTTCAGACAGTTCCACCAGGGTGTAACCACCGTCTTTCGCCGGAGCGGCCTGGTTACGCTGGGTTTCCACATCCACGCCACGGAAGCGGAGAATATGGTTCCAGATGGCCTCCAGACCGTTCTGTGGAATGGGGAACGGAATACCTATGGCGGCATTGAGCACTCCGTTACCGTCGGCAGCCAGTTCTGCGTGGGTGGCGTTGACCTTGGTAGCGTCATAAACGAACTGGGGGACAGAGGCCGAACGGCGGGTCTGATACACGTTCATCTTGAAGGTATCGGGATACAGCTCAAACAGCTTTATCTCACCGGGTGTCAGCAGATCCTTGTACTGGGCCATATTAGCCTTGGTGACAGTGTACATCACCTTGTCACCGGCAAAGGGATCGGGATGATGATCGCCCTTTTTATAACCGGCAGGCGCAGCAGTGATACCACCATCCCAAGCCGGGATGGAACCATCGGCATTGGCGCCCTTCTCGGCCCCCAGGGGTGTCAGGGTACTGCTGAGCTTGGCGGCATCGCTATCCGAGACCTTGGCCATAGCAACGGGACCACCCAGGGCCAAAATTACCGCTGCAGACAATATCGCAAGTTTCTTCATTGTTATTGTCCTTATATCGAATACTTGAGGTTGAACGAGACGTAGTCACGATCAGCCATGGCATTGGTGGTACCCACCCCGCCAAAGAAGCTGTTATAGGAGATATCGGCTCCCCAACGGCTTTGGTAATCGAAGTTGATACCAAAGGCTACCGACTTACGTCCCTCGGTGAAGAGGAACATGGGATCGGGCGTAATACCATCGACGTCATGGGACCAAATCAGCCTTGGGGACACGTTGATGCCGGCAAACAGGTTGTTGTAATCGGCCTTGGCCACAATGCGATAACCCCAGGAGAAATCGGTGGGGAACGGATTGGTTTCCGGACCGTTATGCAGCGCTTGGATGATGCCCGGCATATCGGGATTACCGCCGGAGCGGGCAGTGCCTGGGCCATTTAGGCGCAGCTCGTCGAAACCTGGCATATCGTGGATCCACACACCACCCACCTCGGCCAGCATGGTGAGGTTGTCTGTACCCAGGGTTGGGCCAAACAGGTGGGTAAAGGTCATCTGAGCCTGGGTGGTATCGCGGCGGATAAAGCCTTCGGCATACTCACCAAGCCCCACATCATTGACATAAGAACTGTACTGGGACAAACCGTCAAGATCCGGACGCCAGCCGGCATTGGCCAGCTGTTGCGGCATGGCGGCAAACAGCAGTTCCACGTCGTCAATTTGCAGCGGCTCATCCTGACGATGGGCGATTTCACCGGCCACCGAGGTATCACCAATCAGAGTATTGAAGCTGAAACCATAGAGCTTGATGTCTTCGGGATACACTATCTGTGCCTTGGAGAAACTCTTCAGACCCAGGAGCGTTTCCCTGTCTATGTTGCCGGCATTCACACCCAAGGTGTGCATATCCAGCATCAGAGCGCCAGCACTGAAATCGGCCGTGGTACCGCTTATAAGCGGACGGCGGCTGTGGTAGTTCATAAAGTACAGACCGAACTCGGTTTCACCCAGCTCTGGGGCGTAATAGCCCAGTTTGAAGCCGTATTGGCCGTCATCACTGGCCTTGGCCTCGTCTTCCACCAGGGTTACCTTGGTGGGATACGCCAGGGCAAGGCCAATCAGGGTTTCGGTGGGAATGCTTTGACCTGAGGCCAACATGCCACTCAGCTTGTTGTATTCTGCCAGCAGGAATTCCAGATTGATGTCAGGGTTGGCGTTGAAGCCAAGCTGAGCATTCTGATTGTAACCGCCGTAGCCTGCGAAATCGTTGGTGGCGAAAATAGAGCCCGGGGTCGGGATCCAGATTGGCTGCCAATCATATTGATAGAAGGCCTCAAGGCTCAGGTTTTCGGTCAGGCCCAAAGAGGCCCACACCATACCCTGGGGACGGAAAGCTTCTTTCAGCTCAGCCCCCGGGGCATTAAGAATATTGAGATCGACAGGGTTAATGACCCCGATACCATGGGCTATCAAGGTACTTTCGCCCCATGACACCACCTGATCACCAACGCGGATGGACAGCGGGTTATTGCCATCATTCAGGTCGAAGTTGGCATAGACAAAGGCGTCGAGCAGACGCACATCTTTACACTGAACTTCACGGGCTTTTTTATCGGCACAGGGGTCATATTCCTTGCCGGTCAGCGGATCGCTGAAGCCGAAATCACCATCATTGAGCTTGCGATCGTAAAACCACATACCACGGGCAAATACGCCGTAGTTTTCGTACTTCAGCGACAGCTCGTGCAATCCCTTAACGATTTCCGAGGTGGTATCACCCTTGGAATACAACAGATTGCTCAAGTCGTTGTTGCTGGAATAAGAGCCGGGCTGGGCCCAGATCTCGGCGGAAGTGTACTTGGTGTTACCGAAGGCGGTGTAATTGGACCAGTCAAAGCGCGGGTGATTGACCTTGCCTATCTGGCCATCCCAATCACGCTCTTCAACCCGCCAACTGGCACCGGCAGTAAAGGTTGAGTCAAATGTCCCCTTGACCGCTCCCCAATCAAACGACACGGCGCTGGCACTTGACGCCATCCCCAAACTGAGTGCCGACGCCACCCCCAAAGCAAGCGCCGACTTGTTAAAACCGTTCTTAACAACTTTCATGTTAGATTCTCTCCGTAACCTGCTGGATTCTTTGTTATAGGAATTGCAACCAACATATGGTTAGCCTACAGGTAACACCATTGTTACAGCAATTGCTGCGGTTGAGCAAGGCGCTGATTGAGAAAATTTTCTAAAGAATTGGGCACTTAGTCGAAATTCAATCACCCGTTTCAGATGCCTGATTTAAATCTTTCGACCCTGGGTGGGAAGGGGGAAAATGACTGGTCGGATTAGTCGGTTTTTATCAAGAGCTTAGAGCCTTCATAAAAATTTTTAGCCGAAGGTAAAATCCAATTAAACGTTTTAAGTCTTTACTCTAATTTTTCTATGGAAACAAATTTACCCTGTTGATCCAACTCCAGCCTGAAATGCCCTCTTATCCCCTCTCTGGTCAAATAACGGCGCAGATGCCTGCCATGGATCCACAACAGTCGACCGGCATCATCCTTTACCTGGATCATCTCCGCAGTCCCTTGATAGTATGGGAGAAAATCATCAAAGCTGAGATTGATTCGAAAAAATAGCTGCATCTTTTCCTCATAAACGGGGGCAAATGAAACTTGCCCCCGCTGCTGATATCAATCTGTGGCCAGGGCCTTGGAGACCTTTTCAAACAGATCGCGCGACAAATCAGGCATAGCCAACAATTGTCCCAGACAGGCCTTCATTTTTTCCTGCCTCACAGCATCAAACTTGGCAAACTGAATAAGCGGCGTGACTATGCGCGCCGCCAGCTGGGGGTTGGCACTGTTAAGCTTTATCAGATACCCGGTCAGCAATTCATATCCCCTGCCATCGGGACGGTGAAATTGGGCCGGATTGCCGGCGGCAAAGCTGCCAATGAGCGAGCGCACCCGATTGGGGTTGGACAAACTGAAGGCCGGGTGCTGACTGAGTGCGTCTATGCGTGTCAGCACGGCATCATCCTCTGCCATCGCATGAAGCGTAAACCATTTATCCATCACCAGTGGGGTAGCATTCCATTTACGTTCAAAATCGGCCATCAGTGGTTCGGCACACTCCAACTCTGCCGCCATAACAGCCTTCAAGGCCCCGAGGGTATCGGTCATATTGTTGCTGCCATGATACTGAGCCAATGCCAAACTCTCGGCCTCGGCGCTGGCCTGACACAGCAGCGCCAAACAGGCATTTTTCAAGGCCCGGGCGGGAGCATCATCCAGTACACTTTGCTCGCGGTAACGGGCCTGCAATTCATCCGCCAACTCGCTCGCCAGTTCCTCCACCACAAAGCGGCGGGCGGCCAGCAAGGCATCCAGCTCAACGGTTTCCACTTGTTCGATAAGGGAATTAATGGATGGAAGCGCCAGAACTTCGGCTACCAGCTCCCGATCAAGCTGCGGATCCAACAGTACGGCCCGCAGCGCATCCGCCACCCGACTGTCGACGCCCATGGCGTCACCGGCTGCCAACTTGGAAACGTTGCCCCAAATGGCACGGCTGAAGAGTTCCACCGAGGCTTCCCAACGGGCCACTTCACTGCCGGCATGGCGCATCAGGGTCACCAATTGCTCGGTGGAAAAATCGTATTTCAATTTGACCGGTGCGGAGAAGTTCTGCAACAGCGACGGCACCGGCCTTTGCGCCAAATTGGGGAATTCAAACACCTGCTCTTCACCGGTCAGATCCAGTACCCGATTGATCAGGGATTGTCCGCCCTCACCGAGCAACTCAACATCAAATGGAATATGCAAGGGCAAAGGATCGCTCAGTCCCTTTATCCTGGGCTGTTGCTGACTCAACTTCAGGCGATAACAGCCATTGTCAAAGCTGTCACTGACAGTGACCACTGGAGTACCAGCCTGACTGTACCAGCGACGGAATTGGCGCAGATCTATACCGCTGGCATCTTCCATGGCGGCAACAAAATCATCGCAAGTCACGGCCTGACCATCGTGGCGCTCAAAGTACAGCTTCATACCGGCCTGAAACCCGGCCTCGCCCAACAAGGTGTGCAGCATACGGATCACTTCCGCTCCCTTGTTGTATACGGTAACCGTATAGAAGTTGTTCATCTCGATGACACTTTGGGGGCGAATGGGATGCGCCATGGGGCCGGCATCCTCGGCAAATTGCTGATTCTTTATTACCTTGATGGCATGAATACGGTTGACCGCCCGAGAGCCGAGATCGGAGCTGAATTCCTGATCTCTAAATACGGTCAAACCTTCCTTGAGACTGAGTTGAAACCAGTCGCGGCAGGTCACCCGGTTACCGGTCCAGTTATGAAAGTACTCATGGCCCACGACAGATTCTATGCCATGATAATCTTCGTCTGTGGCACTGGCGGTGTCGGCCAGCACATACTTGGTATTGAAGATATTCAGGCCTTTGTTCTCCATGGCGCCCATGTTGAAGAAGTCCACCGCCACTATCATGTAGATATCGAGATCGTATTCGAGCCCAAAGCGGCTTTCATCCCAGGCCATGGACTTTTTCAGTGACGCCATGGCGTGGTGGGCCTTATGCAGATTGCCCTTGTCAACAAACACCTGCAACGCCACATTGCGGCCACTGCGGGTGATAAAACTGTCCTGCAACAGGTCAAAATCCCCCGCCACCAGGGCAAAAAGATAGCTGGGTTTCGGGAAGGGATCCTCCCAGCACACGAAATGACGGCCTCCCTCCAACTCACCGGCATCCACCTTGTTGCCATTGCTCAGCAGAAAGGGAAATTCCGCCTTGGGTGCCTCAATACGCACCTTATAGCGGGCCAGCACATCGGGGCGGTCCAGGAAATAGGTGATGCGCCTGAAACCTTCGGCCTCGCATTGGGTACAGTAAGCCCCATCGGACATGTACAGACCTTCAAGACTGGAGTTGGCCGCGGGGTCTATCAGGGTCACCAGCTCCAAACTGAAGCGTTCCGGCACGTCGGCGATGATGAGCTTGCCGGGCTCCAGACGATACGCTACGTCCCTGCCATCAACCGCCACCCGCTCAAGCTCGAGTTGCTCTCCATCAAGCACCAGTTCGGTCGCACCAGTCTGCTGTCTTTGGATTTGGCTGATGGCGGTGACCCGAGTGGCTGCAGGTGCCAGCTCGAATCGCAACTCGATATCACTGATTAGAAAGTCGCTGACACGGTAGTCATCCAGGTGTTTGGCTGTTGGCTCTGTCATGGTTTTCCCTTATTGCTGTGCTTGTGAAAAAAAACGCGCCGGGGCGCGTTTTTTTAATGGGTTGACCGGCAAATCAACCGGCATTTTTCGCCAATTGACCGGCATCGACCATATCCAGGGTGATAAAGGCCGTTTCGTCGAGGAATGGATCCGGCGCTTCCGGAGTGTTCTCCAGCTCATCGAGGCTCTTCACCGGAGGCAGGCCTTGATGTACCCGGCGCTCGTTGGCGCGGTCCAATTGCTTCTTATCATCGGCTTCACGTTGTGCCAGGCGGTCTTTTTCAACCAGAGACACAGTTTTTTCGTCGTGATGCTTTTTGTACTCGAGTATATCCTGATAGATATAGCCGAACTCCACGTCCTGCTTGATGCGTTGCTCGTGCTTGGCTTCCAGGCTGCTCACCAGTTGCGGGGAGATCTCTCCCACCACACCATACTGGGCCACGGGAACCTGATCCCAAGGCAGAGCGTTATCTTCTTCCGCCTCACCGTATTCCCCTTGTGCCAGTGCACTTGGGAACGGAATATCAGGTGTCACACCCTTGAGCTGAGTACTGCCACCGTTGATCCGGTAGAACTTCTGTATCGTGTATTGCACATGACCTATGGGTTTGTCATACAGATCGTAGATACGTCCCAGGCTCTTGTGCTGCTGCACAGTTCCCTTGCCAAAGGTTGATTCACCCACTATCAACGCACGCTGATAGTCCTGCAGCGCTGCTGCAAATATTTCCGATGCTGACGCGCTGTAACGGTCCACCAACACGGTCAAGGGACCGGAGTAACTGACCTTGCCATCGTTATCCCTGTGCTGGGAAACACGGCCATTGGCATCACGCACCTGCACCACTGGGCCCATGTCGATGAAAAGACCGGTCAACAACACGGCCTCGGTAAGTGCGCCACCGCCGTTGCCACGCAGATCGATAACAATACCTTCGACTTTGGCTTCATTGAGCTTAACCAGCTCCCTGGCCACGTCCTGGGACAGGTTCATGTAGAAGCCGGGGATCTGGATAACACCGACCTTACGGTTGGCGTAGGCGCCTTCCTTAGGTTCAATCACCTTGGACGTCGCCGCTCTGTCTTCCAGACGGATTTTGTCACGCACTATGGTGACTTCAAACAACTTGGCGTTGGAGCCGCCCTTCTTGGGCAGGATTTGCAACCGAACCTTGCTGCCCTTGGGGCCTTTGATCAGGTCTACTACATCATCCAGGCGCCAGCCGATAACGTCGACTATGGGACCATCTTCCTGGCCGACACCGACGATTCTGTCTTCCGGCGACAGCTTTTCACTCAGAGCTGCGGGGCCACCGGCCACCATGCTCTTAATGACTGTGTAATCGTCATCAAGCTGCAGCACGGCACCAATGCCTTCAAGGCTCAGGTTCATTTCCATCTGGAAACGCTCGGCATTGCGCGGTGACAAATAGCTGGTATGGGGTTCAATGCTGCGGGAAAACGCATTCATTACTGTCTGGAATACATCTTCACTCTGGGTTTGCCCCAAACGCTTGATGGCGTTGTTGTAGCGCTTTTGCAGCACTTCAACTATCTCGTCCCAGTTTTTGCCGGTCAGTTTCAGATTCAGCGCATCATACTTGACCCGTTGACGCCACAGCTCATTGAGCTCAGCTTCATCTTTTGGCCAGGGAGCATCCTCACGATCGTACTCGTAGGCATCGCCGGGCTCATCGAAATTCATCTTGGCATCAAGCAGACTCAGTGCATAAGCGAAGCGCTCATAGCGACGACGCTGCGCCAAGTCAAACATGGTGTAAGCTCCGCTCAAATCGCCGTTTTTGAGCATGTCATCAAACTGCGTCGCGTAGCTATTAAATCCGGCGATATCGGCTTGGGTCAGCACATTGCGACGATAGTCCAATTGCTCCAAATAGCGATCGAAGATACTCGCGGAAAAACCATCATCCAGATTGAATCTGTGGTAATGAGAACGGGTGAACAGATCGGCCACCCGCTTGCTGGCCACCTTGTGCTGTGGCTCCTGTTCAAGGGAGGGTAACTCGCTGACTTGAATTGCCGGCGGAATTGCCCAAGCTGAAAAAGCAGCCAGAGCTGAAGCGACTGACGCGGCTAAAGTGAGTTTTCGCATCAACAAGTTACTCCTTTGTACTTGATTGGGTTACAGCAGTATATAGTCAGCCCTTACCTTGACAGTCAAGCCGCTATCCAACTGGACATGTACATCTTCCTTGTTGATATCCACGACTGTGCCTGCCACGGGGGACATACCCAATTTGACATTCACACGCTGTTTTGGTTTCAGATCGGCCAGTTTTGCCTGCACCAAATTGGAAACATCCACGGCGGGTTTAGCCTTGGGTTCAGCCTGTGATGGTTTGGCGGCACGTTCCTGACGTGGACGGTCCTGGCGCGGACGATCTTGACCTGGACGCTCCTGACGGGGGCGCTTGGCCTGTGGTTTACGGGCAGGCTTATCTGTTGCCTCGGCCTTGGGGGCGCGCTCGGCACGCTTGGCCTTGGCTTTCTCCTGACTTTCTTTCAGGGTCGCCTGGGCGTGATCTATGTGCTCTTGCTCCAACTCACCGCAGGGATTGCCATCAAGGTCAACCCTTACCGCACCTTCTTTGATGCACTTGAGGTAACGCCAGCTGCTGGTATAACGGCGCAGGGCAACACGAAGCTGTGTTTTACTGACTTTGGAATCATCAGCCAACCTTTCTGCCAGATCTTGAAACAAACCTATTTTCAGAGGTTTAGCCTCACCCTCGGCGATAAAGCACAGGGGGAATGTTTCATACAAATACGCCAGAATGGCGTTGGTGTCGGTCAACTTTTCTGTTGATTCCATTTCTACTTCCACAGTTCACAGGGATGCGGCGTTCTGATGCCGGCATCGGTTATGTAAGGTTATGGCCACCCGGAGCCATCGCACACGTTAGCATTATATCGACGGATGCCAAAGTGCTTATAAACATTGATTAACAAATTTCCGTTAATCCGCCCCCCGCACGGCAGGAAGCAGCCGCCTATTATAAGGCGGCCTTGAGCGAATGCGACCGGGATTTACGCTAAATTGGTGGGATTTCAACCAAACAGGGTGTTTTCCAGCACCCGGACAGCCTGTTCCAGGCCCAATTGATCCGCTTCGTCGAAGCGGTCGAACACCGGACTGTCAATATCCAGCACGGCAACGACCTGCCCCTGCTTGCGAACCGGGATCACGATTTCGGAGTTGCTGGCTGAATCGCAGGCGATATGACCATCGAACTGGTGCACGTCGGCGACTCTCTGGGTGCTGTCCAGCGCAGCTGCTGTGCCGCAGACACCTTTGCCCCAGGGAATGCGGTTGCAGGCGACCTTACCCTGGAAGGGGCCGAGCACCAGCTCATCGCCACGACGGATATAAAAACCGACCCAGTTCAATTCGGTCAGCTGGCTGTTAAGCATGGCAGAGAAATTGGCCATGGCCGACACCATATCGTCGTCGCCCTCAAGCAGGGCCGCCAGTTGTCGGTTCAGTGATTGGTAAAATTCAGACTTCATGCAAGTACCTTATGCCAATACCGTCTGATTAATCAGCGGCGTCTTTCCTGGTGTTTTTCCTGGGCGCGGGTTCTGCTTTGGCAAGCGGAGCGCCCTTGAGCAGGGATGATAGATCATCTTTGTGGGTGGCTAAATAGAAGGCCAACTTTTCTGTCCTGCCATCGTCCAAATCCAGCCCGGCACCTTGGATAAACGGGATAAGACTGTCGGCGATATCCAGCATCTTGTCATAGGCATCGGCCTCTTTTTTCGATGTGAATGTCATCTTCTCCACCCCTTCTCTGACCACGACATATTGAGTGATAACTGCCATGATTGCCCTCTTACTGGTTATTTATACAGTGCATAGAGTGTCACAGGTGCAACTAATGATGCAAGTCCGGAACGGGATCTGCTAGTATCATGGCATTAAAAGCGGCAATAATTGAATTCTTTTCACGTGATTACGGAAACTTACGCGCAAAAATGTCCGCCGCTGCCAAAGAGGAAGTCAGTTTAGCCATTATGCAAGACGATGCCGTAGACCAGACAGTCATTCTCTGCCGTGCCTGCGACATGGCGGTGCGCAAGCGAGCCCTGCCCTCGGGGGTTCGAGCCCTGTGTCCGCGCTGTCATACGGCACTGTACGATACGCCATACTGCTCCATCAACGGCATGCTGGCTTTGTGTGTGGCCGCCCTCGCTTTCTACCTGCCCGCCAACCTGTTCCCTGTGCTGGAGCTGCATTTTCTCGGCAGTGTGCGTACCGCCAGCGTGGTGGAAGGCGCCATGGCGGTGATGTCATTGGGTTACTGGGTAGTCGGAGTGGCCGTATTAACCGCCGCCGTCGTTGCCCCCGGTATCCTGCTGTTGTCCATACTGGGTCAGATCCTGCTCATCAAGGCCGGACTCAAGCAAGGATGGCAACGCACCACCTACGAATGGTTACTGGAGCAACACGGCCTGCTGAGCCAGTTAACCATGCTGGAAATCTATGTGATCAGCTTTCTGGTCTCGGCATTTCAGCTGGCAGATTTTTCCGACATCTATTTCGGTGTCGGTACCTTTTGTTTCACCATGCTGTTTCTGGTGACCCTGTTTCTGCAGCGTGAATACAACCTTGAACATATGTGGAGCTACCTCGATGTCTGAAGCCGGCACCCAGGGTAAGGATTTAGGCTTGCTGCTGTGCAATGTCTGCCACAAGGTTAACTCAGCCCATCTCAGCCATTGTTGTCGCTGTGGCGAGGCGATATCCGAGCGGGACTACAGCAGTTTGCATAAAAGCTGGGCCCTGCTGCTCACCGCCGCCATCCTGCTTATACCGGCCAACATTTATCCCATCACCACTCTGGTGAATCAGGGGGTGGTCACCCAGGACACCATTTTCTCCGGCATTAAGCACCTGGTGGATTCGGATATGCTGCCGATAGCCATCATAGTCTTTACCGCCAGCATACTGGTGCCTTGGCTCAAAATTATCGGTCTGGCCATTTACCTGACCGCCATCAGCTTTCACCTGCCCATTCCCAAGCGTTTACTGATGGGGGGCTTTCATATCATTGAATGGATTGGTCGCTGGTCCATGCTGGATTTATTTGTTATTTCCCTGACTGTGGCACTGGTCAATATGGGACAACTGCTGGACGCCAAACCCGCGCCGGCCGCTACTGCTTTTGCCTTGGTTATCCTGCTGACCCAGCTGGCCGCCAAGGTGTTGGATACTCGTTTACTTTGGGATCGACTGGAACTCGAACATGACGCAAATTGAAGCCCCGAAAGTTGTGAAGAAAAAGCTGTTTTCACCTGTCTGGCTCTTACCCTTGGTGGCTTTGGCTCTGGGCGCCTGGCTCGGGATCAAAAGCATCCGCGAGTCAGGTGTGGAAATTGTGATCCACTTCCCCAGTGCCACAGGCATAGACGTGGCCAAAACCCTGGTCAAATATCAGGGCCTGACCGTGGGAAAAGTAACCGACATAGCCATCGACGACAACCTTGAGGGCGTGAACGTCAGGGTCAAAATGGACTACCGCGCCGGCCCCTACTTAAAGGATGACACCAAGTTTTGGCTGGTGACCCCCAAGGCATCCATCACAGGTGTCTCAGGCCTCGACGCGCTGTTTTCCGGTAATTATATTGCGGTGCAACCGGGCGATGGTGACTCCCGCACCCAGTTTGAGGCCGAGCGTGAAGCGCCGCCGCTGCTTCCCGGCAATGAAGGCATAGTGGTGGAACTGGCCAGCGACCGTCTGGGCTCACTGGATGTGGGCTCTTCCGTACTCTTTCGCCAACTCCCCGTGGGCCGGGTGGTCAGCTACCGTCTCGAGGGTAACAGGCGCGTCATTATCAGCGCCTTTATCCAGGAGCAATACGCACACCTGGTTAAAGCCGATTCACGTTTCTGGAACGTATCGGGCATTGCCATCGATGCCTCCCTGGCTGGGGTACAGATAAAAAGCGAAAGCATTTCGTCACTGCTGGCCGGCGGGATCAGTTTCAGCTCCTCCGACAGTGACCGTTCAGCCAAACACGGTGACAGCTTTATGCTCTACGAGAGCGAAGCCAATGCCCTCGGCGGCAGAGTTATCCGTCTGAACGCCAAAGACGCCGACGGTATAGGTGCAGGTACCCAGGTACTGTACCGGGGCCTTGTCATAGGCAAGGTGCTTGACAGCCATTTGAGTCAGGACGGTGTCGAACTTGAGGTCAAAATTGACGATGATTACGTACAGTTACTGGGTGACAGCGCCCGCTTCTGGCGCGAAGGAGCCGAATTGTCGCTCTCAGGCATCAAGCATGCCGCCCGTCTGGTAACCGGCGATGTGATTGCCTTTATGCCGGGCCTGGGTATGGCCCGGGACAGCTTTCCACTGGAGGCCAACGCTCCCGACCCCATGAATATGGCCCGACATGAACTGCTGCTGCGGGCCGATCGCAACGAAAATATCAGCGAAGGTGCCGAGGTACGCTACCGCAATGTTGCCATAGGCACGGTCAAATCGGTGTCTTTGGCGCGGGATCTGGACTCGGTGGAATACCGCCTGGAAATTTTGCCCGAGTTTGCACCGCTGCTGACCCAGGGCAGTTACTTTGTGCCCGAATCGGCGCTGTCCATCGATGCCAGCCTGAGCGGCGTCAAGATGTCACTGGGTGACGCCAAAACCCTGGTCAGCGGCGCGCTCAGTCTGATCCAGGGCAAGGGGCAACCCCTGCCACCGGGAACGGTACTGAACCTGTACGCTTCGGTGGACGAGGCTGACAAGCAGCAGGCATTGGCCGGTCGCAAATACCTCACCCTCAGCAGTCACGATGGTGCAGATTTATCCCAGGGCTCACCGGTTTACTACAAAAAAATGCAAGTGGGCGAAGTGGTCTCTCTCGACTGGCGCGCCAGTGATGACAGTTTCGCCATCAAACTGGCCATAGACAAAGCTTTCCACTCCTTGCTGGGTGCCAATACCGTATTCTGGCGCAACAGCGCTGTGCACCTGGATGCGGGCCTCACAGGTATCAAGGTCGATGTCGCCCCACTCAAGGGTATGCTTGGCGGCAGCATCAGCCTGGGGATCTTGCCGGAGCAGAGCAAGGTTAACGGCAAGCACCTATATGATACCGAGGCACTGGCCATGGCCAAAGCCAGTGCCCTGTCGCTGACCCTTAAGGCCGATGCCAGGATCAGCGCAGGTGCCGCCATTCGCTATCAGGGGCATCAGGTCGGTGAAATCACCGAAGTCAGGCTCGATAAAGATCTGACCCATCTCAATGCCAAAGGCTACTTATACGGAGATTATGCCGATCACTTTAACCGTGACGACGCCCAATTCCTGTTGGTGGATGCACAAATTTCGCTGCGCGGAATCGAAGCTCCGGAAACGCTGCTCACCGGCCCCTTTATTTCGGTGCTGCCCGGCCGCAGCGACACCCATGTCGACCATTTCGAAGTCGACTCCAGCATCAGCCCCTATGCCGCCCTGCCAAAGGATGCGCTGGCGCTGACCCTTGAACGGCCCAATCTCGGCTCCATCAAGCGTGGCAGTCAGATTTTCTACCGTGGCATTGCCGTGGGACAGGTGGATGGTTATGCCCTGAACCTTCAGGGCGACAAGGTGCAGTTGTTTGTCCACATTGATGGCCGCTATCGCGAGCTCATCAACCAGAGCAGCGTATTTTATGATTTGTCCGGGATCTCGGTGGACATAGGCCTGTTCTCCGGAGCCAGGGTGCAAACCGGCTCCCTGGAAACCATTTTGGCCGGCGGTATTGGGGTATCCACCCTGGACCGAAATGCTCCCGCCATGGTCGAGGGCAGTCTGCTACCCTTGTTGACCAAGGCCGAAGAGGCTTGGCTGCAATAAGCGCTGATACCTGTGCCACATAGAATAAAAAAGCCGGATAATTCCGGCTTTTTTATTGGCGCATAGCGCTTGGCCTTTGCCGTAAAACCATCAGCCGTAAAACCAATAGCACACCCCGATGGCGGTCAGTATCCCGCTCAGATCGGCAAGCAAGGCACAGGGAACGGCGTGGCGGCTGTACCTTATGCCCACAGCCCCGAAATACACGGCCAATACGTAGAATGTGGTTTCTGTGCTGCCCTGCACCACGGCGGCAAGCCGACCGGCAAAAGAGTCCACGCCAAAATGATTCATGGTTTCCAGCATCATGGCCCGGGCGCCGCTGCCGCTGAAGGGTTTCATCAACGCCGTTGGCATGGCATCGATAAAGCGCCCATCCAGTCCCAAGGCCTGCACCATGGTAGCCAGCAAGCCCAGCACAACGTCCAACGCCCCGGATGCCCGCAGCAGACCAATGGCCAGCAGCATAGCCAACAAATAAGGGATCAGGGCCACCGCCTGGGCAAATCCCTCCTTGGCGCCATCAACAAACTCATCGTAAATCGCCACCCGTTTCAGCGCCGCCAGCAGTACAAAGGCAAACACCAGGGCCAGCAAAACCCCATTCCCCAGGTTGGTGGAAAAGTCGCCAATGGCATCGGAGCCCAGGCCCATCAGGTACCACACCAAGGCGCCCAATCCTGCAAACAGCACTGCGCCATAACCCAGTACCAGAGTATTGAGCAAGGGCAGACGCTGCACCCAGGCAACGGCCAATAATCCCACCAGGCTGGAACTGGTGGTGGCGAGCAAAATAGGCAAAAACACATCCGCCGGCGCCACGGCCCCCTGCTGGGCTCGAAACAGGAACACTGTCACGGGCACCAGGGTCACGGAGGAGGTATTGAGCACCAGAAACAGGATCTGGGCATTGCTGGCCACGGCAGCGCTGGGATTGACGCTTTGTAAATCGTGCATGGCCTTAAGGCCCAGAGGGGTAGCGGCATTGTCCAGTCCAAGCAGATTGGCGGTCAGGTTCATGGTCACGCTGCCGTATGCAGGATGTCCCCGGGGGATCTCGGGCATTAATTTACTGAGCAGCGGTTCAGTTATCCGGGCCAACCAGGCCACCATGCCGGCCCGCTCACCTATGCGCATCAGCCCCATCCACAGGGCCAGCACGCCCACCAGGCCTATGGCGATTTCCGCGGCCAGCTTGGCGCTGGCGAACAGCGCCTCCACCGTCTGGGACAATACCGCCAATTCTCCTTGCAGCAGACGAATGACCACCGCCGCCATGGAGATCAAGAAAAAGCCCAGCCAAACCCGATTCAGCACATCGCACTCCCATGCCACAGAGGCGCCTTTGTTTGCTATAATCGCGCCAGTTTTTTACCGCTATGGCCTACTATGGTTCAGTTAAATCAAAAATTTATCAATAGCATCGCCAAAGATTTGCCTGCCCATCTGTCGCTGGACGACTTTATTCATTACTGCGGCCTGCCTTTGCGCCCCGCGATTCGGGTCAACACCCTGAAAACAGATGCGACAAAGTTGAAGGCTCTGCTGGAGCCCAAGGGCTGGCAGTTCGAGCCCATTCCCTGGTGCCGGGATGGTTTTTGGGTGCAATACCCACAGGAGTGCCAACCCGGAAATCTCAGCGCTCATCTGCAGGGCCTGTTTTACATTCAGGAAGCCAGCTCCATGCTGCCGCCAACGGCACTGTTCAAGGACAATGAACCGAATACAGTGCTGGACGTCGCCTCGGCCCCCGGCTCCAAAACCACCCAGATGGCGGCCCTGATGGCCAACCGGGGGCTGCTGGTTGCCAATGAATATTCCTCCAGTCGGGTTAAGGTATTACATGCCAACCTGCTGCGCATGGGGGTATACAACTGCGCCCTGACCCATTTTGACGGTCGGGTATTCGGCGAATACCTGTATGAAACCTTTGATGCCGTGCTGCTCGACGCTCCCTGCGGCGGTGAAGGTACGGTGCGCAAGGATGCCGATGCCCTGAAGCACTGGGATGAAAGCGAAATCGGTGCCATAGCCGATACCCAGAAGGCGCTGATAAACTCCGCCTTTCTGGCCCTGAAGCCGGGCGGTGTGCTGGTCTACTCCACCTGCACCCTGAACCGGCGGGAAAACCAGGAAGTCTGCCTCCACCTCAAGCAAAAATACGGCGATGCGGTCGAATTCGAGTCCCTGGAAAACTTGTTCGACGGCGCCCACAAGGCGTTGACCAGCGAAGGATTCCTGCATATTTGGCCCCAAATATACGACAGTGAGGGCTTCTTCGTTGCCAGACTGCGCAAAACCGCCTCGGTCCCCAGGGAGCATCCAGAACCCAGGCTGCAAAAGCAGTTCCCATTTCAGAAAGCGAGCAACAAGGATGCGCTCAGGCTACAACAGGCCTTTGCAGACTTGGGACTGAACTGGCCCGCCGAAGGGCAACTTATGGCCAGAGATGACGAGTTCTGGTGGTTCCCGGACGGCTTCGAAGCACTGCAGGGCAAAATGCGTTTTCAGCGTATCGGCATCAAACTGGCCGATGACGCCAAACACGGTTTGAAAATACGCCACGAAGCGGTGATCGCGTTCGGTACCCAAAACAAGGCATTGGTGTTGGATGAGGAGCAGGCGTGCCAATACCTGATGGGACGGGACATCGCCTTGGATGTCCCCGCCAAGGCCTCAGGGGAGAAACTGGTCTGGTGCCAGGGGGCTCCGCTTGGTGTGGTGAAGCACCTGGGGAACAGGCTGAAAAACGGCCTTCCGAGGGATTTGGTCAGGGATAAGGTGCAGAGTTAGTGGGCAGATTGGCCCTTGCTACCACCATGAGTTGCGAACCAAGTCACATTTTCTTACAGCTGAAGCAAAAATAATTGCACATTAATTAAGCAACGCCTGATAGCTGTGTCTACACTTAGTGGCAGTGACCCTGAACGTCAGGGGCAGATTTTTGCAAAAGCTGCCAAGGCGGCTTTTAACCAGTAGCGCACGGCTCATTTATTGAGCCATTCCCCTGGGCCCAAAACAATTGGAATAGTTTTGGGCCTTTTTTTATGGGCGATTTTTCAAGGAAAGAAACTTGGGGCTCCGCCAATAAGCATCCAATCAGCGGCCAATCAGCCGTGCAGCGTCCTTGAACAAGGTGAAGAAGTTCTCGCTGGTATACGCGGCCAAGTCTTCATACTTTTCACCACGTAACTGGGCAACAAACTCGGCCACGTCTCGGACATAGGCGGGTTGATTTTCCTGCCCCCGGTGCGGCACCGGCGCCAGATAGGGTGAGTCAGTTTCCACCAGCAGCCTGTCTTTGGGCACCTTGCGGATCACATTACGCAACTCGGCGGCATTTTTGAAGGTCACTATCCCGGAGACCGAGATATAAAAACCCAGATCCATGGCAGCCTTGGCCATTTCCCAGGTCTCGGTAAAACAGTGCAGCACACCGCCTACCTGATCTGCCCCACCCTGAGTTAACAGGGCTATGGTGTCTTCGCGGGCATCGCGGGTATGCACAATCAAAGGTTTGTTGACTTCACGGGCCAGGGCTATCTGATCTGCAAAACACTGCTGCTGCAGTTCGCGGGAATCATCGGCGTAAAAATAGTCCAGCCCGGTTTCGCCAATGGCAACCACCCGGGGATGGGCGGCAAAAGTGCGCAGCTCATCCACATCCAGACCTTCTTTGACATCCAGGGGATGGACGCCGCTGGAAAGGAATACCTGCTCAAAGCCAGCCACCTTGTCCAGCATCGACTGGAATCCCTTCTGCCGCACATTGACGCACAGCATGTAGTCCACCCCTCTGGCCTTGGCATCACTGAGCAGTTGTGTCAGTTCTACCTGGGTGGGGGCAGCTTTAAGCCTGTCAAGATGGCAATGGGAATCGATAAGCACAGTAAAATATCCGGCTGACTAAGGGGACGGCAAGGATACAGAGCTACATGGTGCAGGTCAAATCACCGGAGGCCAGCTCCCGTGACAACAGGGTCTCTATGTGATGTTTGTGAGTGTCGGCATCGGTGAGGATCTTGATCCCTATGCCGGCGGGACGACCACCGGAGGCGCCAATCGGATTAATCCACACCACCACACCACTGAACTCGTGGGCCGTGGTTGCGCCGGGTAAGCGGTAGCCTATGGTCAGCTCCTGCCCCAGGTAATGGGCTTCACTGGTGGCAATAAACAACCCGGCCGGTTTAATAAAAGGCATATAGGCACGATACAACTGGTGTAAAGTGTCAAAGTTAACCACAAGATCTACCATATTAGCTGCTTACAATTCGCTGATAATCCAAAACGACTTTTTGACACAATGCCTGACAATTCACATTCGGCATTGCAGTTAATCCCTGACAAACATGCATAATTTCGGCGGCAAGCCGGGCGATATTATTACGCTGAAACGCATCCTGAGGCCAGCCCCGTTCTAGATCGGATTTCAGTTCGATATATAAAACTTTAAGTGCATCAGTAATTTGTTCTTCAGTTATAGATATCAAACTAGCATAGAGATGTCCGCTCGACAAACTTTGGCGCCAATCTTTTCTCAGTTGTGACAGTTGTTTGTAGCCATCATCTTGCAATAACTCAGCCAGTTTTACCGGGCCGCCACATACCGGCAGACACCAGCTGACATCTTCCCCTTCCGGGCTCAAGCCCCGCAACCAGGCAGAAACAACATCGGGCGAAGGTTCCTGACATGGCAAGCGCTGACAGCGGCTGACCAAAGTCGGCAGTAAGCGCGCTGGCTGGTTACTTTGGAGCAGCAACAAGGTGTCTCGTCCCGGTTCTTCCAGGGTTTTCAGCAGCGCGTTGGCAGCGGCGATGTTCATGCGCTCTGCCTCGTAGATAATGGCGACCCGTCTGCCCCCCTGCTGAGAGGTACTGGTCAGATCCTGACACAGGTTCCGGATTTGGTCGATCTTGATTTGGTGACCATCGGCCTGCACCTGGTACAGATCCGGATGGTTGCCCGCCGCAATCAATTGACAGCCCTTACAATAACCACAGGCCCCTTTTGCGGTCGGCGCCAGGCACAACGCCGCCCTGGCAATATCGCCTAGCAAGTGTTCAGCGCCCAATCCCCTGTCCATCCCCACCAGAATGGCGTGGGGCAAACGGCCGGTCATCAGCAATTGCATGAAGCTGCCAAGGGGAGCACTGAGCCAGGGCATCTGTATCATGGTTGGTTTCCCGGCAATCAAAGACGCTGTTGCAGCATGGCTAAAATATCTTTATGTACTTCGGCCATATCCTGACCGGCATCTATGACCACTATGCTGTCATCTTCCTGCGCCTTGGCAAGATAGGTGGCGCGGGCACGCTCAAAGAATGCCAGCTCCTGCTGCTCAATGCGATCCAACTCCCCCCGACGGGCAGCCCGCCGCAGGCCCAGGGCCGGCTCTATATCAAGGTACAGGGTTAAATCCGGCTTGAAGTCCCCAAGGGTGGCGCGACTGACAGTCTCCACCAGGGACATTAGGCCCCGACCACCGCCCTGATAGGCCAAAGAAGATAAATTGTGCCGGTCACCCAGCACCCATTGGCCCCTGGCCAGCGCGGGTTTAATCACGTTCGCCACCAACTGGGCACGGGCTGCGTATATCAACAGGCACTCGGCCTCATCACACAGGGGATCGCCGGGCTCGGTTGTCTTCACCAGGGTACGGATTTTCTCTGCCAGAGGTGTGCCACCGGGTTCACGGGTGCACAGGGGCGCATGGCCTGTGTATTTTTCAATAAAATCACGTACCAGGCTCACCGCACTGGACTTGCCTGCACCTTCCAGGCCTTCAATAACAATAAAACGGGCTGAATTCTGGCTCATTGTGCTTTTCTCTGAAACTGGTTAACTGCCCTGTTGTGCTCGGCCAGGCTAACTGAAAATACGTGACTGCCGTCATTGCGGGACACAAAATACAAATAATCAGCCGCGGCAGGTTGGGCGGCGGCCATCAAGGCGGCCCGGCCCGGCGCCGCTATGGGTGTCGGCGGCAGACCATCAATACGATAGGTGTTGAAGGGCGTCGCTTCGAGCAGATCTTTTCGACTGATGTTACCCTTGAAACGTTCGCCCATGCCGTAAATCACAGTAGGATCTGTCTGCAGACGCATCTTGCGCTGTAGCCGATTGATAAATACTGCGGCTATCAAAGGCCTTTCATCGGCGCGGCCGGTTTCCTTTTCAATGATGGAGGCCAGGATCAGCAGCTCATAGGGATCTTTCAGTGGCAGTCCGGCAGCGCGCTGGGCCCAGGCACTGTTTAGCTCCTGCAGCATTTTCCTGTGACTCTGTCCGAGCAGGTCGAGCACACTGTCATCGGCATGATAGCTGTAGGTGTCAGGAAAAAACTTACCCTCAGGCAAGCCACTGGTATCGCCATTATCCTGCAAGGTTTTCAAAAATGGTTGTTCCACCCAGCTAAGGTGGGCGGCCGTCTGCAACTGGCTTTGCCATTCCTTTACCGTTAACCCTTCCACCAGGGTCACACTGAACACCTTGGTCTTTCCTGAGACCAAGAGCGCCAGCAATTGCCTGAGCTTGGTGCCGGGTTCCACCTGGTACAAACCACTGCGAATAGCACCAAGTTCGGGCTGCAGTCGCAACAGCCAGGGGTACTGCCAATTATCCGCTAACAGCTTTTGGGCCACCAGTTGCCTGCCCAGGGCCTTGGCGGAGGTGCCACGTTCTACCTTGAATTCAATTGGGGAATCGAGCGACAGTGGTGCATCGGCAAACCCTTGTACCTGCTGCCACCCCCAGTAAGCGGCCAGCGCAGCCAGCAATGACAGGCTCAACAGCGCAGTAACTATGGTTTTTAACAGCCGCGTCATAGGCTCATATCCATCATGTGCCTCATGCTATCCGTATGTTCAAAAGGCGGATAAGAGTATTGGTCTATGCGCAGCACATTCACAGGACCCAGCAAACTATTACAAAGGAATACATGCCGGCTTTGGGCCAGCACGCTGTCATCAAGATCGCAGCAACGCACCCGATAGCCAAGCGCCAACAGGGCCTTGATCACTTGCTCCCGGGTGACACCGGCCACACCGGCACGGGTGATAGCAGGCGTTAACACTTCTTCTTCCGTGACAAAAAACAAATTGGCCATGGAGGTTTCAATGATCAATTCATCACTGTCGCGCACCAGCCAATCCTGGGCCCACTCGGGCAAGGCTTGGCTGCGGATCAGTACCTGCTCAAGACGATTAAGGTGCTTAATGCCGGCAAGCAAAGGTTGACGGCCGAGCCGCACTTCGCTGCTTGCCAGGGCGACACCTTGCTGTTGCCACCTTGGATAATGGGCCGGGACAGGACTGAAACTGATGATTTCGGAGGCCTTGGCCTCTTGCGGCGGCTGATAACCGCGACCACCACAGCCCCGGGTCAGCACCAATTTAAGGCATTGACCGGGATGCAATGCGGCAAGATGTTGCAGCTGTGCTTGCAGCATGTCCGAGGGGGACCACTTTATGCCGATACGCGCCGCGCCCTGGCTCAAGCGCAGCAGGTGCTGTTCCAGCATCAGTATGGTTCCGGAGCCGGAAACCCTCATGGTGGCGAACAGACCATCACCATAGGCCAGACCGCGGTCCAGGGCCGAGATCTGGTCCGTTTGCACACCATTGACCCACACCGCCATGGTCAGCTGTCCTGGCTGATGCGGCTCGCTACCGCTTCCTGTTGATCTTTGTACTTGGCGTTTTTACGGGTGTTGTAGGGCCGGGCAACCGGGCCGCTGAGGCGTTCAAAATTGAGTGCACCAATGGTCATACCCGGGCGCAATGCCAAGGGCAGTTTGCCGCTGTTATAGAACTCCAGCACTATCTTGCCCTGCCAGCCCGGATCGATACGGTGGGCCGTCACATGCACCATCAGGCCCAGACGGGCCAGGGAGGAACGACCATCAAGCCAGCCCACTATGTCGGCGGGCAGGGTCACGCTCTCGTGGGTCACCGCCAGCGCCAACTCCCCGGGATGCAGGAAGAAAGCATTGCCGTCAGCAATCTCTATCTTGTCACTCATCACCCGGTCGAGGGCTTCCTGTACCTCACGGGACGGACCACTCAGGTCGATAAAAGGCGCGGTATGATCCTGAAACACGCGGAATTGGTTGCCCAGGCGCACATCCACACTGACACCACTGATGGCATCGCTGCCGGGCCGTGGTTCAATCAATATGGTGCCTTCATCAAGGGCCTGTTCAATTTCAATGTCGGTCAAGCGCATCTTGCCTGTTACTCCCTGAGTCGTAATTATTTTGCCAACAGGTGTTGGATTCTGGCCTTCAATATGTCGGTGGCAATGCGATTTTTGCCGCCACGTGGAACTATGATGTCTGCATATTGCTTTGAAGGCTCGATAAATTGCAAGAACATGGGTCTGACCGTCTTCTTGTACTGGCTGATGACGGACTCCATGGTCCGGCCACGTTCGGCCACATCGCGGGTCAGGCGGCGCAGGAAGCAAATATCCAGCGGTGTATCCATAAAGACGCTGGCATCCATTTGCTCCCTGAGTTCGGGATCGGTGAGCAGCAGTATCCCTTCCAGGATGATGACCTTTTTCGGGGTCATGGTGCGGGTCTCTTTCATCCTGGTGTGCTCTGTGTAGCTGTATACGGGGATCTCCACCGGCTGACCTTCCTTGAGCGCCTTCAGGTGCTGCCCCAGCAACTGATGGTCCATGGCCTTGGGATGGTCATAATTGGTCTGCACCCGCTCTTCCATCGACAGATGACTCTGATCTCTGTAATAGGCGTCTTCGGCGATTACGCCTATTTGATCTGTGCCCAGATCGTGGCACAACTCTTCATATATGGTTTTGGCAATGAGGCTCTTGCCCGAGGCGGAGGCTCCGGCAATTCCGATAATGACACATTGCTGCGAATTCATACTTTTGGACCTTACTCGTCATCTGAAAGACTGATAGAAACACCGGATTGACTGTGTGACAGCGCCAATTGCGCTCCCACCTTGCGGGCAATCTCCCGGTAGATTGCGGCAAGTTCACCCGAAGGTTCGGCCACCACTGAAGGTTGCCCTACATCCATGCCTTCCCTGATGCGGATATTCAGTGGCAAGGCACCCAGCATGGGCACGCCATAACGCTGGGCAATTTTGTCACCGCCATGGGCACCGAAGGGATGTTCCTTGTGTCCACAGGCGGGACACAGGTGATAACTCATATTTTCCACTATCCCGAGCACGGGAATATTCACTTTCTGGAACAGATTGACGCCCTTTTTGGCATCCAGCAGCGCAATATCCTGGGGGGTGGTCACCACTACTGCGCCACTGACCGCCACCTTTTGTGACAGGGTCAGCTGGATATCGCCGGTTCCCGGTGGCATGTCCACCACCAGATAATCCAGCTCGGGCCAGGCGGTTTCGTTGATAAGCTGCGCCAGGGCACCGGCCGCCATGGGGCCACGCCAAACCGCGGCCTGCTCTTCGTTAATGATAAAGCCTATGCTCTGGGCGCAGATACCGTGGGCCCTGGCCGGGTTCATGTGCACCCCATCGTCTGACTGGGGTTGGAAATCGGCAATGCCCAGCATCAAAGGAATTGAGGGGCCGTAGATATCGGCATCGAGGATCCCGACCCTGGCGCCTTCTACTGCCAGGGCCAACGCCAGATTCACCGCCGTGGTGGATTTTCCCACGCCGCCCTTGCCGGAAGCCACGGCGATAATATGGGCAACCCTGGCCAGAGTGCCTTGCCTGTCGGCAGAGGTCTTTGGTACCACGAAACTGAACTCACAATCCACCGACTTAATAGCGGGCAAGCGGGTTAAGGCGGTCGCCAACTGCCCGGCTGTTTCCGCCTGGATGCCGCTACAGGGATAGGGATAACTCAGCCCCAGTTGCAGCCTGTCGCCTTGCATTGCCAGACTGGTCACGCAGCCGGCGCTGACCAATCCGCGCCCCAAATAAGGGTCAATGTGGGCATCGAGCAGGGCGAGCACAGGGCCGAGCAAGGCACCATCCAGACGATAGTCAGCGGCAATTTGAGACAAGGCAATTTCCCCCGGACAAAAATTTGGCCAAGTGTATCAGATATTGACGAAAAGATGCGTGCATAAATAGCACAGTCGCACAGGCTTTTGATGAAAAACCGTGAGCTATCGGTTAGTATCTAGGCCAATTATTCCGGGACTAACATGATTTTGAGAAAAATGGCAAATTCACAACGCAAGATCCTTGTCACCAGCGCCCTGCCCTATGCCAATGGCCCAATCCACCTGGGGCACATGCTGGAATACATTCAGACCGACATCTGGTCGCGCTATCAGAAGCTGCGTGGCCACGAGTGTCACTATATCTGTGCCGACGATGCCCACGGTACCCCCATCATGCTCAAGGCCCAGCAGCTCGGCATGGCCCCCGAGGACATGATTGCCCAAGTCAACGTCGAGCATCAGCAGGATTTTGCCGATTTCAACGTTGCCTTTGATAACTATCACAGCACCCACAGCGACGAAAACCGTCAGCTGGCGAGCGATATCTATCTGAAGCTCAGGGACAATGGTTTCATCAAGAGCAAGACCATCTCCCAGCTGTTTGACCCCGAAAAGTCCATGTTCCTGCCGGATCGCTTCGTCAAGGGCACCTGCCCCAAGTGCAAGTCCGAAGATCAGTACGGTGACAACTGTGACGCCTGCGGTGCCACCTACAGCCCCACAGAGCTTATCAATCCACGCTCGGCGGTCAGCGGCGCCACCCCGGTGATGAAGGAGACCGAACACTTCTTCTTTGATCTGCCCGCCTTCGAGGGCATGCTCAAAGAGTGGACCCGCTCCGGTGCGCTGCAATCTGAAATGGCCAACAAGCTCGATGAGTGGTTCGAGCAAGGACTGCAACAGTGGGACATCACCCGCGATGCGCCTTATTTCGGCTTTGAAATTCCGGATGCGCCCGGCAAGTATTTCTACGTCTGGCTCGACGCGCCCATAGGTTACATGGGCTCGTTCAAGAACTTCTGTGACAAGCGCGGCGACATTAATTTCGACGAGTTCTGGAACAAGGACTCCAAGGCCGAGGTGTACCACTTCATCGGCAAGGACATTGTCTACTTCCACAGCCTGTTCTGGCCCGCCATGCTGCACGGCGCCGGGTTTCGCCAGCCCAGCAGCGTTTATGCCCACGGCTACGTGACGGTTAACGGTGCCAAGATGTCCAAGTCCAAGGGTACCTTTATCAAGGCCCGCACCTATCTGGATCATCTGGATCCTGAGTACCTGCGTTACTACTATGCCGCCAAGCTCAGCGCCCGCATCGACGATCTGGACCTGAACCTGGAAGACTTCGCCCAGCGGGTTAACTCGGATCTGGTGGGTAAACTGGTGAACCTGGCCTCCCGTACCGCCGGCTTTATCAGCAAGCGCTTCGATGGCCGATTGGCAAAAATCAAGGACACCAGCCTGGCTGACACCTTCCTCCTCAAGCAGGATCTTATCGCCGAGTATTACGAGAGCCGCGAATACGGCAAGGCGATGCGGGAAATCATGGCGCTGGCGGACCTGGCCAACGGTTATGTGGCTGATGCCGCCCCCTGGCAGCTGGTTAAGCAGGACGACAAACAGGAAGAGGCCCATCAGGTATGCTCCAATGCCCTGAACCTGTTCCGTATTCTGGTGACCTACCTCAAGCCCGTGCTGCCACGCCTGGCCAAGGATGTGGAAGACTTCCTGCAGCTGGAATTGTGCTGGGACAAGCTGGAATTGGATCTCGCCGGCCACGAAATTGCCGTATTCAAGCCCATGATGCAGCGTGTGGAACTGGACAAGGTCGCCGCCATGGTGGAGGCCTCCAAGGAAAACCTGCAGGCTACCGAAGCCAAGCCCACAGGGCCCCTGGTGGACGATCCCATCAGCGAGACCATCAACTACGAAGACTTTGCCAAGGTTGACCTGCGCATCGCCCTCATCAAGAAGGCCGAAGCCGTGCCCGAAGCCGACAAACTGCTGAAACTGCAGCTGGATATCGGCGGTGAAGTGCGCCAGGTGTTTGCCGGTATTAAATCTGCCTACAATCCGGAAGATCTGGAAGGCAAGCTGACCGTGATGGTGGCCAACCTGGCACCACGCAAGATGCGCTTTGGCATGTCAGAAGGCATGGTGCTGGCAGCCGGTCCCGGCGGCAAGGATCTTTGGGTACTTGAGCCGCACGAAGGTGCCAAGCCCGGTATGCGGGTTAAATAATTGGGTCAAATAAGACCCAAGTAAAAAAGGCCGCGATTGCGGCCTTTTTTATTGCTGTCATCCGGCAAAGATCAGACGGGATTGCTGATATCCACAAAATGGTGCTCAAGGCCAAACTTGCGCGCCAAATGCTGCCCCAGAGCCTCAATGCCGAAGCGCTCGGTGGCGTGATGCCCGGCAGCGAAATAGTGGATCCCCTGCTCCTGGGCACTGTGGAAGGTACGCTCAGACACTTCGCCGCTGATAAAGGCATCCACACCCATCTGCACCGCCATATCGATATAATCCTGGGCACCGCCGGTACACCAGGCCACACTGTGGATGGTCCCCTTGGGATCGCCAATGTGCAGCGGTGTGCGGCCAAGGGCTCGCTCCAGGGTGGCACCGAACTCTGCGGCAGTCTGTGACAGCTCGGTATGACCCCACCACAGCAATCCATCGCCCAAACTCTCGTGGGCTTCGGCCTCAATCAGTCCCAGCTTGTCGGCCAGGGTCGCATTGTTACCGACCACGGGATGGGCATCGAGCGGCAGATGATAACCGAAGAGGCTGATATCGTGTTGCAGCAGCGCCTTGATGCGCCGCTGCTTCATGCCGGTAATGACCTCAGGCTCGTTTTTCCAGAAAAAGCCGTGGTGCACCAGCAGTGCATCGGCATTCAGCGCTATGGCCTTGTCTATCAGGGCCTGACAGGCGGTCACACCGGTCACCAGGGTGCGGATCTCCTCCTTGCCTTCAACCTGCAAGCCATTGGGGGCATAGTCTTTGAATCTGTTGATTTGCAGAAAATCTGCCAGGTATGCGTCTAACTCAGTGCGCTTCATTGCGCCCTCCTCCATAGTGACCATTTGGTTCCCAGTGTACCCTTAGCTCGCTGATACTCAAGGCGATTAGCAGCCAGATCCATCGCCGTTGGCGAAAATTTGCCCTCGAAATTGGACATAGGCGTCCCAGACTTTTAAAATTGCCGCCATACCTGAAATGTAAACAATAACAGCGATAGGTTGATTCTATGTCAAAACTGACCAAAGAAGAGGTGATTGCAGCCCTGGAAGCGGCGTTGGAACAACAACAAGGCCGTAAGGTGGTAATTGAGCAAAAAGGCAGCTGGTACAAGATTGATGATGGCAAGTCTCTGCGCTTCGGCGAGCTGGAAGCCATGCTGGCAGAGCTGAGTGGCGCCGCCAAGCCCGTGGCGGCCAAAAAAGCAGCTCCAGCCAAGCCCACAACGGCCAAGCCAACAGCCGCCAAAGCAGCGCCGACAAAGAAGCCGGCCGTTAAGACAGATGGCAATACAGGCGGCCTGACGCCCAAAGAATTATGGCGCCAAAAACTGCAGGCCCAGCGAAAGAACCAATTGCCTCGGGGCTTTTAAACCCCCATAGCAACAGGGCTGCCCATGGCGGCCTTGCTGTTTGCCAACCATCTTTGGCGATGCATTACATGGCCAAATCGACCCGCACCGAGCCCACCAGATAGACCACCCGCACCTGATCACCAGCCTTGAGCGGCATACCGGGATCCACATCCTGGATCACCATAATCTGACTGTCGTCCTCCAGGCGGATCATCAGCTCCAGCAAGCGATATTGCCGGTAATAGGCGCCACCGCTTTGATTGGCCACACCACCGCCTATCAGGGCGCCGAGTACGGTTGCCACATCCCGGCCAGTGCCACTGCCGAATTGATGGCCAATGACGCCACCGAGCAAGGCCCCGCCGAAGGTGCGCCAACCCCGGTTTCTGTCTTCCACCAATTGGCTCTCGCTGATCTGGCGAACCGACAGCACTTCGCCGTATAGCACTTTTTCCACCGGTACGGCCTGGTTGCGTTCGTACTCCGCCAGGGCGGAGGTAACAGGCATCAGCACCAGCAATAGCCCAAAGAGTACAGGTTTCCACATAAGATATTTTCCGCTAACTTATAAAGAGGCTCTCTTAAATAATATGCAATTGTGAACTCTCTGTCTTTTATCGATGATGAGCTGGTGCAATTTCCTTCGCCGGAACTGGCATTGGCCGATCCCAATGGTTTGCTTGCCATAGGGGGTTCGCTGCACCCCAACCGCCTGTTGGCCGCCTACTACGAGGGCATATTCCCCTGGTTCAACGCCGATGACCCCATACTCTGGTGGTCGCCGGATCCCAGGGCGGTCTTTATCCCGGGCGAGCTTTACATCAGCAAGAGCCTGAAAAAATCACTGCGACGCCACCCCTGGCGCATCACCATCAATCAGGCCTTTTCCGATGTGATGGCCGGTTGCGCCCAGCCAAGGGCCAAGCAGGATGGCACCTGGATCACCACCACAATACAAATGGCCTACCGGGAATTGCATGTGCAGCAAAGGGCCCATTCGGTGGAGGTCTGGCTCGGCGAGCGCCTGGTGGGTGGCCTCTATGGCCTGGCTGTCGGCCAGGTGTTCTGTGGTGAATCCATGTTTCATCGCCACACAGATGCCTCCAAAATAGCCATGCTGGCCCTGCATCAGCACCTATCCACCCAGGGGTTCAAGTTACTCGATGCCCAGGTTATGAATCCACATCTGGAAAGTTTGGGAGCCCGGAGCATCAGCAGAACGGAATTTCTGGCGCGATTGAAGCAACTGCGGGACTTGGAGGTCAGTCCTGATTGCTGGCGCCCGAGGGAGGTACAACTTGGAGCCTGTTAATACCCGTATCAGCGTCGGTATCAGCCGCCTGTTCCCCTGTAGCTATATTGAGGGACAGCAGGAGCAGTTGCTGATCATTCAGGAAAGCAGCCTTGACAGCAGCCTGTTCGAGCGGCTGCTGGCGCTGGGTTTCAGGCGTAGCGGCGATGCCATTTACAAGCCCCGCTGTCCCCACTGTGATGCCTGCAAACCCCTGCGTTTACCCGTTAATGAGTTCAGGGCATCAAAGCGTCAAAAGCGCACCCTGGCGGGTAACAGGGATTTGAGTTGGTATATGGTGAGCCAAAGCAGTGACGAGCATTATGCCCTGTACGATGCTTATATTCGTCAAAGGCACCATGATGGCCCCATGTTTCCTCCGACTCGCGAACAATTTGACCATTTTATCCGCTGCCATTGGCTGCCACCGCAATTCCTCGAACTCCGGCTTGAGGGCAATTTAGTGGCTGTGGCGGTCACAGATGTGCTGCCCAACAGCCTTTCTGCCATTTACAGCTTTTTCCATCCCGATTATGACAAACGCTCCCTTGGCAGCCAGCTGATCCTGACCCAGATACAGATAGCCAGAGATTGGGGAAAGGACTTTCTCTACCTTGGATATCAAATAGATGAAAATCGCAAGATGAACTACAAGCGCCTCTATCACCCCTATCAAATTCTTGGTCCCATGGGGTGGGAATACGGCGAAGCCAGAAGTTGAATTTCCCCTCGCCGGGCCGGTAATCATTTAGCCGCTCCCCTTTACAGTCCGGGTAAATTGCGGCATGATACGCCCGTTTTTCATATTTGAAGGCTAATGGGACAATTAATTAATGGCGAAAGAAGACAACATTGAGATGCAAGGCACCATTCTGGAGACCTTGCCAAACACAATGTTTCGCGTAGAGCTTGAAAACGGTCATGTGGTGATTGCCCACATCTCCGGCAAGATGCGCAAAAACTACATCCGGATCCTGACCGGCGACAAGGTAACCGTTCAGCTGACCCCGTACGACTTGACCAAGGGTCGCATCGTCTTCCGCGCCCGCTAATCCCGCTTCAATTATGCAAAAACCCGGCCTGAGCCGGGTTTTTAATTACCTGAAACAGCGGGGTCAGGTCACCTTCTCGGCACACTCAGTGCTGATCACTATCTCACCGTCTTTGGCATCCACATGGGCAATACCGCCCTGCTCCAGGGTACCAAACAGTATCTCATCGGCCAGGGGCCGCTTGATAAGCTCGGTCACCACCCGGGCCATGGGTCTGGCACCCATTGCCTTGTCGTAACCCTTCTCGGCGAGCAGGGTGCGGGCTTCGTCGCTGACATGCAGAGTCACGCGCTTGGTGTCCAATTGTGCCTGCAATTCCACCAGGAACTTGTCCACCACCTTGGCTATGATGGTCATATCCAAATGGTTGAACCAGATGATGGAATCGAGCCGGTTACGGAACTCGGGTGAAAAGACCCGGTTGATTTCCGACATGGCATCGTGGCTGTGATCCTGCTGTTTGAAGCCAATGGATTTACGCACTGTTTCCTGTACCCCGGCATTGGTGGTCATCACCAGGGTCACATTGCGAAAGTCCGCCTTGCGGCCATTGTTGTCGGTCAGGGTACCGTGATCCATCACCTGCAGCAGCAGGTTATAGACATCCGGGTGCGCCTTTTCTATCTCATCGAGCAATACCACACTGTGTGGATGCTTGATGACGGCATCGGTCAGCAGACCGCCCTGGTCATAACCCACGTATCCCGGAGGCGCACCGATCAGGCGCGACACTGTATGGGATTCCATGTACTCGGACATATCGAAGCGGGTCAGCTTAAGCCCCAGGCACTTGGCCAACTGATTGGTGACTTCGGTTTTACCCACCCCTGTGGGGCCGGCAAACAGGAAGCTGCCGACGGGTTTGGTTTCGGTGCCCAAACCACTGCGGGACAGGCGAATGGCGGCACTCAGGCTTTCTATGGCCTTGTCCTGGCCGAAAACCACCATCTTGAGGTTACGTTCCAGGTTCTTGAGCATTTCCCTGTCACTGCTGGAAACCGATTTTTCCGGGATCCTGGCTATCTTGGCGATGATCGACTCGATTTCCGCCTGACCTATGGTTTTCTTGCGCTTACTCAGGGGCTGCATTGCCATTCTGGCGCCGGCTTCATCGATGACGTCTATGGCCTTGTCCGGCAGGTGTCTGTCATTGATGTGCTTGGCACTGAGCTCCGCGGCAGCACTCAGGGCCGCCAGGGTGTACCGCACCCCATGGTGCTCTTCGTACTTGCTCTTGAGGCCCTGCAAAATCTTGGTGGTTTCAGCCACGCTGGGCTCGTTGATATCGATTTTCTGGAAGCGGCGCGCCAGCGCTCTGTCCTTCTCGAATATGCTCTGATATTCCTGGAAGGTGGTTGAGCCCATGCAGCGCAGATTGCCACTGGATAACAAGGGCTTAAGCAGATTGGATGCATCCATTACACCACCTGAGGCCGCACCGGCACCTATGATGGTATGAATTTCATCGATGAACAGTATCGCGTGCTTGTCGCTGCTCAGCTCTTTCAGCAAATTCTTGAAGCGTTTTTCAAAATCCCCCCGATACTTGGTACCGGCCAACAGGGCGCCAAGATCCAGAGAATATACAGTGGCTTCCTGCATCACCTCGGGCACATCGTTGTTGACTATCCGGTAGGCCAGGCCTTCGGCAATGGCGGTTTTACCTACGCCCGCCTCCCCCACCAACAGGGGATTGTTTTTGCGACGACGGCAAAGGATCTGAATGGAGCGCTCTATCTCATCATGTCGTCCTATCAGGGGATCAATATTGCCCTGACTTGCCAACAGATTGAGATTGCTGGCAAATTGCGACAGCATACTGCTCTGCTCTTCGCCTTCGCTGTGATCTTCAATGCGCTCCTGCTCCTGAGGTGCCGGCGCATCCTCGTTCTTGGAGAAGCCATGGGAGATATAATTCACCACGTCCAGGCGAGTGATGTCACTGCGCCTGAGCAAGTACACGGCCTGGGATTCCTGTTCACTGAAAATCGCCACCAGGACGTTGGCCCCCGTCACCTCATTGCGACCGGATGACTGCACATGGAATACGGCCCGCTGCAATACCCGTTGAAAACCCAGGGTTGGCTGGGTTTCCCTGTCATCGTCGGGATCTGTGATTAGTGGGGTGGTCTGTTGGATGAAGCTCGCCACTTCATCCCTGAGTTTATCTATATCGGCACCACAGGCCAGCAATGCTGCCTGGGCGGCAGGGTTGTCTATCAACGCCAACAGCAGGTGTTCAACCGTCATGTACTCATGACGGGCGTCCCTGGCTTGCTGAAACGCCAGATTTAAGGTCACTTCGAGATCTTTGTTCAGCATAGGCACCCCCTCAAAATACGACACATGCGCAATAACTAGCTACTCGGGTTAGGCTTTTTCCAGTGAACACAGCAATGGATGTTGATTTTGTCTGGCAAACTGGTTCACCTGCACTACCTTGGTTTCAGCTATGCCAAAGGGAAACACACCACACACCGCTTTCCCCTGATGATGGATTTGCAACATGACTTCCGTGGCTTGATGCTCATTCATTCTGAAGAACAGTTGAAGTACTTCTACCACAAAATCCATGGGGGTGTAATCGTCATTATTGAGGATTACCTTATACATGGGGGGTGGCATCAGTTCGGTGTCAGCGCGTTCGACCACGCGCTCGATATTTCCTGCTTTCGCCATAATAGCAATTTTAGCCTCTCGGATTTGGCAGTACCAAATGATACCGCGAATTTACGCAGATGTTGCTTCTTTGTTAATTTTCGCTTGACATCCACAAGTGCTGCTTTCATTCTGTTCATCGAGCGGAGATACGGACCCTGCTCAATCAGGTTTTACTATCTTACTGGGAAGTAGACAACAGAAGGAAGTGGAAGTATGGCAAGCGGAACTGTTAAATGGTTCAACAACGCCAAAGGATTCGGGTTTATCTGCCCTGATGAAGGTGGTGAGGACGTTTTTGCGCACTATTCAACTATCGAAATGGAAGGCTATCGAACTCTAAAAGCAGGCCAACCAGTCCAGTTCGAAGTGGAACAGGGCCCTAAAGGGATGCACGCTTCAGCGATTTCGCCGGCAAAATGATATTTTGCTGACAGGAAACCAAAAAGGCAGCTAAAAGCTGCCTTTTTATTTGCCCAGCCTTTACCTGAACCCATAAAAAACGGGAGCCTGAGCTCCCGTTTTTTATTCAGTCAACATCAAGCATTGATGAATTGATTGAGGGTGGCGCTTGGGCGCATCACCTGGCTGGCCTTGTCGGCATCCAGACGATAGTAACCGCCCAGATCCACTGCCACACCCTGGGCACCGTTCAGCTCGGACACTATCTTGGCTTCGTTGGCGCTGAGGCCATCGGCCAGGGTCTTGAAGTAAGCCGCCAGTTCGGCGTCCTGGGTCTGGGCAGCCAGAGCCTGGGCCCAGTACATGGCCAGATAGAAGTGCGAACCACGGTTGTCAATCTGACCCACACGGCGGGCCGGTGACTTGTTCTCGTCGAGGAACTTGCCAATGGCAGCATCCAGGGTATCGGCCAGTACCTGCGCCTTGGGCACGCCGGCGGTTTGCGCCAAATGCTCAAAGGAAGCCGCCAGGGCCAGGAATTCACCCAGTGAATCCCAACGCAGGTAGTTTTCCTGCTCTACTTGCTCCACGTGCTTGGGCGCACTGCCACCGGCACCTGTCTCAAACAGACCGCCACCGTTCATCAGCGGCACAATTGACAGCATCTTGGCACTGGTGCCCAGTTCCAGAATAGGGAACAGATCGGTCAGGTAATCACGCAGTACGTTACCTGTTACCGAGATGGTGTCTTTACCGTCTTTCATGCGCGCCAGAGAGAAACGGGTCGCTTCTTCGGGAGACATAATATGGATTTCCAGACCACTGGTGTCATGCTGCGGCAGGTAGGCTTCCACCTTCTTGATCAGCTGGGCATCGTGGGCACGGTTCTTGTCGAGCCAGAATACCGCTGGAGTATTGGACAGACGGGCACGCTTGACGGCCAGCTTGACCCAATCCTGGATAGGGGCATCTTTCACCTGACACATACGGAAGATGTCACCGGCTTCCACCTGATGGCGCATCAGCACTGTACCTGCGCTGTTGACCACAGTGATTTCGCCTTCTTCGGCCACTTCAAAGGTCTTGTCATGGCTGCCGTATTCTTCGGCTTTCTGGGCCATCAGACCCACGTTTGGCACGCTGCCCATGGTGGTAGGATCGAACGCACCATGCTCTTTACAGAAATTGATGGTTTCGTTGTAAACACCGGCATAGCAACGATCGGGGATCATAAACTTGGTGTCGTGCAGTTGACCGTCAGGGCCCCACATCTGGCCTGAAGAACGGATGGCGGCAGGCATGGAGGCGTCGATGATCACATCGCTTGGCACGTGCAGGTTGGTGATGCCCTTGTCGGAGTTCACCATGGCCATGGCAGGACGCTCGGCATAGATGGCCTTGATGTCGGCTTCAATGGCGGCGCGCTCGGCTTCAGGCAGGGATTGCAGCTTGGCAACCACGTCACCGAAACCGTTGTTCACGTCCACGCCCAGGCGGGCAAACAGCTCGCCGTGCTTGTCAAACAGAGGTTTGAAGAAGGCCTTAACCGCGTGACCGAACATGATGGGGTCAGATACCTTCATCATGGTGGCCTTGAGGTGCAATGACAGCAGTACGTTTTGATCTTTGGCCGCGTTGATTTCGCGCTCATAGAAGGCCACCAGAGCCTTCTTGCTCATCACAGCAGAGTCGATAATTTCACCGGCCTGCAGTTTCAGACCTTGCTTGAGCACCTTGGCTTCGCCGGCCTTGTTGGTCAGCACTATATTAACCGCATCGGCCGCGTCCAGGGTGACAGATTGCTCTGAGCCGTAGAAATCACCTTCGCTCATGTGAGACACATGGGATTGGGAATCCTTGCTCCACTTACCCATGGAGTGTGGATTCTTGCGGGCATAGTTTTTAACGGACAGAGGCGCACGGCGGTCAGAGTTGCCTTCACGCAACACGGGGTTTACCGCACTGCCTTTGATCTTGTCATAACGGGCCTGAATGGCTTTTTCTTCGTCATTCTTCGGCTCATCAGGATAATTGGGAATATCGTAACCCTTGGCCTGCAATTCCTTGATACAGGCCTTGAGCTGTGGAATGGAAGCCGAAATATTGGGCAGCTTGATGATGTTGGCTTCGGGTTGGGTCGCCAGCTCACCCAGCTCAGCCAGGTGATCACCAATGCGCTGGGCATCGGTCAGCTTTTCGGGAAATGCAGCGATAACGCGGCCGGACAGAGAGATATCACGGGTCTCGATTTTCACTCCCGCAGGCTTGGCAAACGCCTGAATGATGGGCAGCAGTGACAGGGTTGCCAGTGCCGGTGCTTCATCGGTTTCGGTGTAAATAATCGTTGGAGAATTATCTTTCATTTTATTTCCTACATTATTGTAAAATAAGAATTATTATTTTTATTCTGTCCGGAACGGCGCCGCATTTTCCTGGTGGGCTGCCAGTCCCATCGCCGCCAAACCTTGCGGTATTCGAGGCCCGATAATCGTCCCCGCTTCCCCTTGGGCCACGGCATTTTAATGGCGGACATCATAGTGCATCCACGCCAATATTCAAATTCCACTAACGGCGAATGCCAAGTAGACTGTACAGATCTGCAAACAAACCGGAAATTTCAGTGCCAAAGCCGACTTCCACCCCAAGGGCCAGAAGTGACCGCAGCACCCGCGGCAATAAAAGTACCGCCACCGCTCCCCGCCCCCTTTCCGGGCGGTCAAAGCCCAAAGCTGTGCCCAAGGCCAACCCCCGGGCCACACCTACGCAAAAGCCTAAGTCCAAACCAAAGGGGCCGACCCAGGTGGTACTGTTCAATAAGCCTTTCGATGTGCTGTGCCAGTTTACCGATGAAGATGGTCGTCAAACCCTGAAGGACTTTATCCCCATCAGCGATGTCTATGCCGCCGGTCGGCTCGACAGGGACAGCGAAGGCTTGTTGCTGCTGACCAACAATGGCGCCCTGCAATCCAGGCTGACCGAGCCCAAGCGCAAAACCTGGAAAACCTACTGGGTGCAGGTGGAAGGCATTCCCGATGCCGCCGCCATTAACGCCCTGCAACAGGGGGTGGAGCTTAAAGATGGCATGACGGCGCCCGCCAGGGTGCGCCCCATGGCGGCCCCCGATGTCTGGCCCCGTAATCCGCCCATACGGGAGCGGCAATCTGTGCCCGACAGCTGGCTGGAAATTCAGATCTGTGAAGGTCGCAACCGTCAGGTCAGACGCATGACAGCCCATGTGGGTTACCCAACCCTGAGGTTAATCCGCTGGCAAATAGGCGAATTTTGTCTGGGGGATTTGGCCAGCGGCGAATACCGACTGCTGAGCCCGGAAGAATTGGCCCGCTTGGAAAAGGCTGCCACAGGCGGGAGGAACAGCTAATGGACAGATACAGACCCAATGTCACAGTGGCCTGCGTTATCGAGGCTGCGGGACAGTTTTTGTTCGTGGAAGAAACTATCGACGGTCACGCCACCCTCAACCAACCGGCGGGGCATCTGGAAGCCGGTGAAAGCCTGTTGCAGGCCTGCAGCCGCGAGGTACTGGAAGAAACCGGTCTGCAATTAATGCCGCAGGGATTGGTGGGTATTTATCAGTTCAGCGCCTCACCTGAGCTGGCGTTTCTGCGATTCACCTTTTATTGCCAATTGCCGGCGCCCCTTACGGGCCGCCCCCAGGATAAGGTCATCAAGGACCTGCACTGGCTGAGTCCGGCGCAGCTGGATAACAGCCCCCTCGCCCTTCGCAGCCCCTTGGTTCGCAAATGTATTGAGGATTACCTGGCCGGCAAACGCTTCAGCCTTGATCTGCTGGACAGCAGCATGCTGGCGATAGCCGCTGAGGCCAAGGCGTGCTAGAATACGGCCCCGCACAAACGGCCACTAAGTTGAGATAAGGTTAAGAGCTAAAGTTAAGAGCTAAGCTCAGAGCCGGCAGATTAATGCCGATAGCGCCTCTGGGGCCGTGCACCATCCAACAGTTTTTATGGTTTTCAGGAAAGTATGACGTCAACTAGCCCTTCTTCTGCCAAAAAAGTCATCGTCGGCATGTCCGGCGGCGTGGACTCCTCCGTATCCGCTTACCTGCTGCTGCAGCAGGGTTACCAGGTGGAAGGCTTGTTCATGAAAAACTGGGAAGAAGACGATACCAACGAATACTGTGCCGCCGCCGAGGATCTCAAAGATGCCCAGGCGGTGTGCGACAAACTGGGGATCAAACTGCACACGGTCAACTTTGCCGCCGAGTACTGGGACAATGTGTTCGAGTATTTCCTCGCCGAATACAAGGCCGGCCGGACCCCGAATCCGGACATCATGTGCAACAAGGAAATCAAGTTCAAAGCCTTCCTGGAATTCGCGGACGAGATCCTCGACGCCGATTACATCGCCATGGGCCACTACGTGCGCCGCCGCGACACAGGTGACAAGACCGAAATGCTGCGCGGTATCGATGGCAACAAAGATCAGAGTTACTTCCTTTATACCCTGAGTCACGAGCAGGTGGCCCGCAGCCTGTTTCCGGTCGGCGAACTGGAAAAACCCGAGGTGCGCCGCATCGCGGAGGAACAGGGACTGATCACCCATGACAAGAAAGACAGCACAGGCATCTGTTTTATCGGCGAACGCAAGTTCAAGGATTTTCTCGCCACCTACCTGCCAGCGCAGCCCGGTGACATTGAAACTCCCGAGGGTGAAGTGGTCGGCCGTCACGAAGGTCTGATGTATCACACCCTGGGTCAACGCAAGGGTCTGGGCATAGGCGGCATGAAAAACGCCAATGACGATCCCTGGTATGTGGTCGACAAGGACATAGAGCGCAATGTACTGGTGGTCGCCCAGGGCGGTCACCACCCAAGGCTGATGTCGGTCGGCATGATGGTCAATCAGTTGCACTGGGTAGACAGAGTCGGTCCCGCCGATGGCGCGGCCATCACGGTCAAGACCCGTTATCGCCAGCAGGACATAGGTTGCCGTGTCGAACATGTTGCCGACGGCCTTATCCGCGTCATCTTTGATGAAGCCGTAGCTGCGGTTACCCCGGGGCAATCCGCGGTCTTTTACGACGGCGAAGTGTGCCTCGGTGGCGGCATTATCGACAGTCTTATCAAGGAGTAACGCCGTGTCTGCAGCAGCTTTGGAAGCAAGAACCATGGCCTTTGCCGGCATATTGCAGGCACTGGCCCAGGTACAATACCTGGCCCGCCATGGTGACGGCGACAAAGACGCCATGGCCGCCAGTCTGAACACCATCCTGGTGACCAATCCGGATCAGCCGGACGATGTGTATCAGGATAAGCAGCAGCTGCACAGCGGCTATAAGTGGATTATCAATCAGCTCGGTGACGGCAGCGACAAAGACGTGGAAATTACCCGCTACCTGGTGGGCTTGCTGGCCCTGGAGCGCAAGCTGAGCCGCAATCGTCAGGCCCTGGGCATGCTTGCGGAGCGCATCAATCAAATTCATCGCCAGCTCAATCACTTTGCCATTACCGATGAGCAGGTCATCGCCAATCTGGCCAGTATTTACAGCGACATCATCAGCAATCTTGGGCCCAAACTGCAGATCACAGGCAACCCCTTGGTATTGCAACGGCCCCAGGTGCAGCAGAAAATCCGCGCCCTGTTATTGGCTGCCATGCGCAGCGCCGTGTTGTGGCGCCAGCTCGGCGGCAAACGCCGTCATCTGGTGTTTGCCCGTAAGGCAATAGTGGATGTCGCCAGAAAAAATCTAAATTTTTAAACAGCTTACCCTATAAACAATAAAGCAAGTTCATCAAGGAGCTTACAATGGATCTTTCCGCACTGACTGCTATCTCTCCGGTAGACGGCCGTTATGGCAGCAAAACTGTCGAACTCCGTGGGATTTTCAGCGAGTACGGTCTTACCAAGTATCGTGTTCAGGTCGAAATCAACTGGCTCAAGCTGCTTTCCAGCTGTCCAGAAATTGAAGAAGTCCCGCCCTTCAGCGAGGACGCCCTGGCGCTGCTCGATGGCATCAAGGACAAGTTCAACGAAGCCGATGCCCTGCGGGTGAAAACCATTGAAAGCACCACCAACCACGATGTGAAGGCGGTCGAGTACTTCATCAAGGAAAAGATTGCCGGCAATGCCGAGCTGGTCGCCATTGATGAATTCGTACACTTTGCCTGTACCTCCGAAGACATCAACAACCTGTCCCACGGTCTGATGCTCAAGGAAGCCCGTGAGCAGGTTATAGTGCCTTATTGCCAAAAGCTGATTGATGCCATCAAGGCGCTGGCCAAGGCCAACAAGAGCGTGCCCATGATGTCACGTACCCATGGTCAGCCAGCCTCCCCTACCACGCTCGGTAAAGAGATGGCCAACGTGGTGGTGCGCCTTGAGCGCCAGCTCAAGCAGATCCAGGCCGTGGAAATCATGGGCAAGATCAACGGTGCCGTGGGTAACTACAACGCTCACCTGTCGGCCTATCCCGAAGTGGATTGGCACGCGCTGTCACAGCGCTTTGTCACCAGCCTGGGCCTGAATTGGAACCCCTACACCACCCAGATCGAACCCCACGATTACATTGCCGAGCTGTTTGATGCCCTGGCCCGCTTCAACACCATCATCATCGACTTCGATCGTGATATCTGGGGCTACATAGCACTGGGTCACTTCAAGCAAAAGACAGTGGCCGGTGAAATAGGTTCGTCCACCATGCCGCACAAGGTTAACCCCATCGACTTCGAAAACTCCGAAGGCAACCTGGGGATTGCCAACGCTCTGATGCAGCATCTGGCGTCCAAACTGCCGGTTTCCCGCTGGCAGCGCGACCTGACCGACTCCACAGTACTGCGCACCCTGGGTGTGGGTATTGCCCACAGCATCATCGCCTTCCAGGCAACCCTTAAGGGGATCAGCAAGCTGGAAGTCAACGAAGCCAGCCTGGCCAAGGAACTGGATAACAACTGGGAAGTGCTGGCCGAGCCGGTACAGACGGTGATGCGTCGCTATGGTATCGAAAAGCCCTACGAGAAGCTCAAGGAGTTGACCCGTGGTAAGCGCATCGATGCAGCCCAATTGGCCCAGTTCATCGATAACCTGGAACTGCCACAAGCGGTCAAGGCAGAGTTGAAACTGCTGACCCCGGCCAACTATATCGGCCGCGCCGAAGCCTTCGTAGACGACCTCAAGTAACACGAGTTCCGGTCACAAGAGGCGGCACTGGTTTCCAGTACCGCCTTTTTTCACCCTGTCATTACCCGCTTATGGACCTTCCACCATGTATCAGTTGAATATAGATAAAGCCGAATTCCTGCGGGATGTCTGGCAACAGCAACCCAAGGTTTTCCCCCGCGCCTTTGTGGACTTCGTCGACCCCATCGCCGCCGATGAACTGGCGGGTCTGGCCTGCGAAGAGGAAGTTTCTTCACGCATAGTGGTCACCAAGGGCAATGACTGGGAAGTGATATCCGGCCCCTTTGAAGACTACGACGCCTACGGTGAGAGCCACTGGCAACTGCTGGTACAGGCGGTAAATCACTGGTACCCCGACGCCCAGCCGCTGGTGGAAGCCTTTCGCTTTCTGCCCGACTGGCGTTTTGATGATCTGATGGTGTCCTTTGCCACGCCCCAGGGCGGCGTAGGTCCCCATATAGACAACTACGATGTGTTCATTATCCAGGGTGAAGGCCGCCGTCGCTGGACCGTGGGTCCCAAAGGCCAGTACGCGCGCCGTGGCAATAATCCCGAATCACCGCTGATTGAAGACTTTGAACCCATCATTGACGTGGTGCTGGAGGCCGGGGATGTGCTCTATATTCCTCCGGGATTCCCTCATCAGGGCGAAACCCTGAGTCTGGCCCTGTCCTATTCCATGGGATTTCGGGCACCGAGTCAGCAGGAGCTGGTAAGTGAATTGGCAGATTTCCTTATCGATACCAATCAGGGGCAGCAGCGTTTTATCAGCAGCAGTGAAGCCGGCAGCCAAGGCCTGGTATCCTGCAGCGAACAGACTGGGATCATGGCCCTGTTGGCCGAGCTGGCAAATACGCCGTCCCAGTACATACCTGTGCTTGGCAAGTTGCTCAGTCAAAACCGCTTTGAACTCGATATCTGCGAAAACGAATCGGCGATGGATCTGACCGAGCTGACCGACGCGCTCGACGATGGCGCCAATCTGGTGCGCATTGGCGGCTTGAAAGTGTTGCGAATGGAAGCGGATCCCGAGGCCCGTCTGTTTATTGCCGGTGAAAGCTTGCCAATAACCGAGGCCAGCCCTGACGAGTTATCTCTGGTTGCCAATGCCACTTGCCTGGATGCCGGCGCTGTGGCCCCCCTGCTGGCCAAGCCCTGCTGGCAAAACTTCTGGTTGACCATGCTGGAAAAAGGCTACTGGTACCTGGGTGAATAAGCCCAGGCCACACCCATTAAAAAAGGCACCCTGAGGTGCCTTTTCTATTTGAGCAAGCCTTAATCGACTGGGCTCAAGCCACACTTAGCCCCAGAGTTTCTCGTCGGCCTGCATCTGATACAGGCTTTGGGCTCGGGAGATCAACAGATTGGCAAACTTGGCCTGGGTGGGGTCTTTAACCGCACCTGACTTAATGAGATTTTCAGCCTTCAGCTGCCACATCATGGAGAAATGACGCATGGCCTCGCGCGCGGTGCCCGCGACTTTGACATCCACATAATCGGTGGGCAGATCGCCCGACATGACCCAGAAGGTCTGTTTGGCAGGCTTTTGGGCTTCCATCTTCCACACTGCAACGTAGGGAGGCAGGTAACGGCATTCATCCACCAGCACCTTGCCGGGCAATATGCCCTTCTCGGCCAGGAAACGGTTGGCCTTTTGAAAATGAGCCCGGACCCACTCCTGACGCATGGCTTCAGCATCCATCTGAGTGTTATTGACTTGTGGCTCTACAGCTTGTTCAGTCATACTTCTTTCCTATCTTATTGTTATGCTGCGGATTATATCTACTATCTGTTCATTGTCTTGCTGACAGTTTCATCCTCACTCCAGCCAAAGCTTACGTTGACGTAAAGTGGAAAGCAAAATTGCCATGTCGATCACAATTAATCCGCATTCAGGCTTGGTCGAGAGTAGCGCTAAATGCTATCGTTCTGCAATAAATATAACAAGTCGACCGCGGGCCCCTGGCCTGCGGTATTTTTAAGCGCATAGCGGAGATCTCCACGTGGCTGTATTCAATCATGTATCTTATGACGAACATGAACAGGTTGTTTTCTGTCATGACAAAGAAAGTGGCTTAAAGGCCATTATCGCCATCCACAACACCAACCTCGGTCCAGCCGTCGGTGGCTGCCGTATGTGGAATTACCACTCGGATGATGAAGCACTGACCGACGTTCTGCGCCTGTCCCGTGGCATGACCTACAAAAACGCCCTGGCCGGTCTGGAAATGGGTGGTGGAAAGTCAGTGATCATTGCCGATCCCAAGACCCAGGACAGGGAAAAACTGTTCCGCGCCTTCGGCCGTTTCATCAATACCCTGGGTGGCAAATACTACTCAGCCGAAGATGTGGGCACCACCACAGCCGACATCATGATTGCCCATCAGGAAACGCCTTACATGGCCGGTCTTGAAGGCAAGAGTGGCGATCCTTCTCCATTCACCGCTCTGGGCACTTATCTGGGTATCAAGGCTGCCGTTAAGCATCAGCGTGGTCTGGACAGCCTCAAGGGCCTGAAAATTGCCGTACAGGGTGTTGGCCATGTGGGCTACTACCTGTGCAAGCACCTGCATGAAGAAGGTGCCGAACTGGTGGTGACCGATATCCATCAGGCTTCTTTGGATCGCGTTGCCAGCGAATTTGGCGCCACGGTCGTTGCCCCTCAGGATATCTATGTTCAGGACGTTGACGTTTATGCACCTTGCGCCTTGGGTGCCACTCTGAACGATGCCACCCTGCCGTTGCTGAAAGCTTCCATAGTCGCCGGTTGTGCCAACAACCAGCTGGCAGAGCCACGTCATGGCAAACAACTGAAAGAGATGGGCATACTCTATGCGCCTGACTATGTGATTAACGCCGGCGGCATCATCAACGTCTCTTTCGAAAAAGATTACGATGCGGCCAAGTCCACCGCCAAGGTTGAGCAGATCTACAACACCCTGCTGACCATTTTTGCCAAGGCTGACGAGCAAAATCGCACCACGGGTGAAGTGGCCGATGAGATGGCCAAAGCCATCATTGACGGCGCCAAAGCCTGAGTTTAGTCCGCTGTCATAGTCGGATTGCAGCAAAAAGGGAAGTGTCCAAACACTTCCCTTTTTCCATTTTTTAGACGAAAAAATTTATTCCCAACGTCAACAGTCAGATAGCTTACCGACACACAAATTTCATCAATTTGACGTGGAAAAGCCCCCCTCACTCTGCTTGAATTAGTCACTCGTTCCCCTTTCAAGGACAGAGCCATGGTCAGTTTCAAATATGATCTGAATCAGCACAGGGTCGAGTTGCAGGCCAGCAACTGGTGTGGACTGGAACGGGTTTTTGTTGACGGTCAAATGGTGTCCAGCAAACTCAACTTTGGCCAACAAAGCGAACATGCCGTGCCTTTGGGTGACGGTAATCCCTGCAAATTTCAACTACTTATTGACCCACAAACCGAAGAGCTCATGTGCCGCATCTACAAGCGCAATGAATTGGTTGCCAGCCTGAAACAAGGCAAACAAAACCTGATCCAGAGCCAGCGCATGGTCCAGCAAGGCATGATCATGTGCTGCAGCCTGGTGTTGGTGGCCCTGCTGTTATTCTGACCTGCTATTGTTCTGACCGCAGTTCTGACCTGCTGTTGTTCTGACCTGCTGTTGTTCTGAACTGAGGTTTTTCTGAACTGAGGCTATCACGGTTCAGATGTGAACCATGAGCCAACCCGCGGAGGCCTATAAGACTTAAAAGCGGTTTATCTTGCACAGCAGTGCCATCAGCTGCTGCTGCTCATCGGTATCGAGAATAGAGAGAAAGGCTTCATTGACCCGCTCGGCTTCCCGGATAAGGTCCTGCTCCAGCGCCTTGGCGTTATCGGTCAAAAAGATTTGGAATGCGCGGCGATTATCCGCTTCCTGATGTCGGGTGATAAGTCCGGCCACCTGCAACTGATCCAGCAAGCGGGTCATGGTGTAATTGGCCACGTCACAACGCCGGGAAAGCTCGGTCTGGGTGATGCCCTCTTCCTGCCAAAGTGCAAACAACACAGGCCACAACTTTATATCCAAGTCGTAGCGCTTAAGGCGTGCATCCAGATCATTGGCTATGGCTACATTCAGATGCGAGATAAGATAGCCCAGGCTTTCCTGACGATTCAAACGTCACCCCCACTGACAACTGCAACTTCCGCCATCCTGGCTTCGGGCAACTTCCTGTCCTTTTAATACTACCACCTAAAGCACAATAAACTAGCAGGCCTGTCCATAAAAAAGCCGCCCGAGGCGGCTTAATCGACCAGTATCATATCCGCATAACGGTAGAAGCAAGCCCGGGTCATACCGGCAACCACACCGTTTTCCAGATGAATTTCAACCCCTTTATCCTTCATCTGTATGGCTGTCTCCGGCACTTTATAATCCTCACCCACCACCGAATTAAGCAAATAATGACCATCAGCCAACAGGCAAAAATCAAACACCAGCACAGGATACAGAGCAACACTGACCGGGAGCCTTTCCGCCGGTGTTCGCAACTCATAGCCGTCGGGGGTTTTCACCAGCACAGTGGCGAACAACCGGGCGAACTTCTCCGGCAAGGGTGCATCGCGATAATGCCACATACCCTCGGAATCGATATGAAACAAGGGCTCGTCCTGACAAAGCGCCTTTGCTTCATCCATGTCCGAACCCAGATGCAGTTCTCCCAGCAGGCGTTCCAATTCATTGTCACTCATGGCCCTCACTCCTGTGTTTGCAACAGCTCCAGCACCGCCTCCAGAGGATGGCGCGGCTTGAAACCCGAGAAGCGTTGCACCTGGGTGCGGCAGGAATAGCCGGACACCAGGATCTGCATCTGTGGCCGCTGAGCCACCTGCGCTTCCCAGGACATACCATAAAGCATACGAGAGCCCTGCTGATTGTCCAGTTCGTGGCCATAGGTGCCCGCCATACCACAGCAACCCAGGTTGACAGCCTCCAGCTTGGCGCCGAGCTGGGCAAATATCTGCTGCCACTCCTTGGCGGTGCCGGGTCTGGCGGTCGCCTCGGTGCAATGGCTGAACCAGGTGTAACTGTGCTTGCACCCGGTTCGTGAAGGAAGTGACGGCAACACTTTAACCAACCACTCATTCACCAGCAGGACATTAAAGTCACCGCGCCTGTCACCCAGGGCCTCACGGTATTCATCCCGGTATACCAGTACCAGGGCGGGATCTATCCCCACCATGGGCATAGCCAATTGATGCAACTCGTTTAAGAAGGCTGCACTGTCCGCCGCCTGGGCGGCAAATTTATCGAGGAAGCCCTTGATGTGTGCCGGTTTACCATTAGGCTTGAAGGGCAGCAACACGGGTTTCAGTCCCAACTGCTCCACCAGCTGCACCATGCGGTAAACGACCTTGGCATCATAGAAGCTGTTGAAAGGATCCTGTACCAGAAGCACATAGCGACTGCGCTCCTCTTGGGGTATGGCCTTGAGCGCTTGTAAATCATAACCCCGGCTGGCATGGCCATCGAGGCGCTCTTTCAGCGTCGGCACCGACAGCTTGGGGGAGTCCACATAACCCAGGGCCTTTTTAATCACCCACTTGCTCAGGCCGTTGTGGGTCACGGCATTGGCAAGCCTTGGTGCCCTGGCCAGCAACTGCACCGAATCCTCGATACCGGCCACCAGATAGTCTTTTGGCGGCCTCAGGTAACGTTGGTAGTAAATATTGAAGAACTGGGCGCGGAATTTCGGCACATCCACCTTCACCGGACACTGACTGGAGCAGGCCTTGCACGCAAGACAGCCCTGGAGCGATTCCATCACCTCGTGGGAATAGTCGTACTCGTCCTTGGCCTTGAGGCTGTTCTGGGCCCGTTGCAGCAAGCCCAGTGGCTTGGCTTTGGCCAGTTCAAGCACATCGACCCCTTCGGCCTCCAGCAACCTCAGCCACTCGCGCATCAAGGATGAGCGGCCCTTGGGCGACATGATGCGATCGCCGGTCACCTTGAACGACGGACACATGGGCGATGCCGTGCTGTAGTTAAAGCACAAGCCATTGCCGTTACAGTTCATCACATCGGGGAAGGACTCCCGTACCTTGACGGGGATTTGCCGGTCAAAACTGCCGCGCTTGGTGCTGTCAACGTCATAACAGAGTGGGCCCTTGTCCCTTGGGGCCACCAGCTTGCCTGGATTGAGGCGATTGTCGGGATCAAACCAGCTCTTGATGTCCTGCAGCACGCCGTAAAGTTCTTCACCAAACACCGCCGGACCATATTCACCGCGCACGCCCTTGCCATGCTCGCCCCACATCAGGCCGCCGTACTTCAGGGTCAGGGCGGCCACTTGATCCGACACGGTGCGGAGCAACTTTTCATCGGCGGGATCGCACATGTCCAGCGCCGGGCGCACATGCAGCACACCGGCATCCACATGGCCAAACATGCCGTACTGCAACTTGTGGCTGTCGAGCAGGGCGCGAAACTCCATGATGAAGTCGGCCAGCTGCTCGGGCGGTACCGCAGTGTCTTCGGCAAAGGCGATGGGCTTGCGACTGCCCTTGGTGGCGCCCAGCAGGCCCACGGCCTTTTTACGCATGGCGTAAATTTTCTCTATGCTGTCCTTGTCATGGGTGGTCTGAAAACCCATCAGCCCACACTCGTTAGATGCTATCTGAGCGCTGAGCACAGCTTCCAACGCCGCCACCTTGGCGCTGACCTCATGGTCTCCACCGGCGAACTCCACCATGTTGAGGCCTTCGATAATCTTGCCCGGCACATCCTGGATAAGATCTTTCACCGAGTGCCAGACTATGTCTTCGCGGGCCAGGTTCAATACCTTGGAATCCACTGTCTCCACCACGGTTGCCTTGGCCTGCACCAAAGCCGGGGCGTGCCGCAGCGCCGACTCGAAGGAGTCGTACTTGATATTGACCATGGCACGGCGCTTTGGCAGCGGAGTCAGGTTGAGTTTGGCCTCGGTGATCACCGCCAGGGTGCCTTCTGAGCCGGTAAGAATGCGGCTCAGGTCAAACTTGCTTAAGTTATCGTCCCAGACATGCTCAAGATCGTAACCGGTCAGAAACCGGTTAAGGCGCGGAAAACGCTTCAGGATAAGCTCACGTTTGTCACGGCATACCGCCGCCACCTTGGAGTGCAGGCCTGCTGAATCAATCGCCTCGGCAGACAGGGGCATGGTATCGAGCACAGTGCCGTCCACCAGCACGCTTTTAAGACCCAGCACATGATCGGAAGTCTTGCCATACACCAGGGAGCCGGCACCGGAGGCGTCGGTATTGATCATGCCGCCCACTGTGGCGCGGTTAGAGGTGGAAAGATCCGGGCTGAAAAAGAAGCCGTGGGGTCTTAAGGCGTCGTTGAAGGCATCTTTCACCAAACCGGCCTCAACCCGGGCCCAACCTTCCTCGGCATTGATTTCCAGCACCCGGTTCATGTAACGGGACAAATCCAGGATAAGCCCATGGGTCAAGGACTGGCCATTGGTACCAGTACCGCCGCCCCGGGGGCTGAATACCACTTCTCGGAATTGCTCCTGTGCCGCCAGCTGCATCACCTTTTGCACATCGGCCGTGCTCCTGGGATACAACACTGCCTGGGGCAAAAATTGGTATACCGAATTGTCAGTGGCCTGCACCAGACGGGCACTGTAGCGTTTGTCTATGTCGCCCTGAAAACCGCAATGGGACAAGGCATCGAGAAACGCAAGATAGACGGGTTCCAGGGTTTGTTGATGTGAAAGCTGGGGTAACATGAAGGGCTTCTGGTCGATTATTCTAGTTTCGGCATTATAAACAAAAAAAAGCCGCTAAAAAGCGGCTTTTGTGACACAAAGGTAAATTGCTTAGCCGTGGGCTTCAGCCAGGTACAGCCAGGTGTCGATTACAGTGTCTGGGTTCAAAGACACAGTGTCTATGCCCTGCTCCACCAGCCAGGCGGCGAAGTCGGCATGATCCGATGGGCCCTGACCACAGATACCCACGTAGGCACCCTTGGCCTTGGCGGCCTTGATGGCCATGGCCAGCAGCGCTTTAACCGCTTCGTTACGCTCATCGAACAGGTGGCTGATGATGCCGGAGTCGCGGTCCAGACCCAGGGTCAGCTGAGTCAGGTCGTTGGAGCCGATGGAGAAACCATCGAAGTGCTCCAGGAACTTGTCTGCCAACAGGGCGTTGGATGGCAGTTCGCACATCATAATGACGCGCAGACCGTCTTTACCACGCTCCAGACCTTCTTCCTTCAGCAGTTCAATCACCTGCTCGGCCTCACCCAGGGTGCGGACGAAGGGGATCATGATCTCAACGTTTTTCAGACCCATTTCGTTGCGAACGCGCTTGATGGCTTCACATTCCAGGGCGAAACAGTCACGGAAAGACTCGGAGATATAACGGCTGGCACCGCGGAAGCCCAACATGGGGTTCTCTTCCTCGGGCTCGTAGCGATCACCACCCACCAGGTTGGCGTACTCGTTTGACTTGAAGTCAGACATACGCACAATCACCTTTTTCGGATGGAAGGCGGCGGCTATGGTGGCAATACCTTCCACCAGACGGGCGATATAGTATTCAACGGGTGATTCGTAACCGGCGATCATCTCGTTGATTTCTTCCTGCAGCGCCGCATCCTGCTGATTGAATTCCAGCAACGCCTTGGGATGAATACCTATCATGCGGTTGATGATGAATTCCAGACGGGCCAGACCCACGCCCTCGTTTGGCAGACGGGCGAAGTCAAAGGCGCGGTCGGGGTTACCCACGTTCATCATTATCTTCATCGGCAGTGCGGGCATGGCATCCACACGGCTGGAAACCACTTCAAACTCCTGCTTACCATCGTAGATGTAGCCTGTGTCGCCTTCGGCGCAGGATACGGTCACCATCTGGCCGTTTTGAATACGGTCGGTCACATCACCACACCCCACAACGGCTGGCACGCCCAGTTCACGGGCGATGATGGCCGCGTGGCAGGTACGACCGCCACGGTTGGTGACGATGGCGCTGGCGCGCTTCATGATGGGTTCCCAATCAGGGTCGGTCATGTCGGTCACCAGCACGTCGCCGGGTTGGATCTTGTCCATCTCGTCGATGGACTTCAGTACCTTGGCAACACCGCTGCCGACCTTGTGACCAATGGCGCGACCTTCACAGATCACGGCGCCACGGCTCTTGAGGTGATAGCGCTCAATCAATTGTACGTCTTCACGTGAACGCACAGTCTCGGGACGGGCCTGTACTATATACAGCTTGCCGTCGTTGCCATCTTTGGCCCACTCGATGTCCATGGGACGACCGTAGTGCTTCTCGATGATCATGGCCTGCTTGGCCAGTTCCATCACTTCGGCATCGCTGATGGAGAACTGGCGGCGGTTGGCCAGCTCAACGTCTTCAATCTTGACCTGCTTACCGTGTGAAAGATCGTCTGAGTAGACCATCTGGATAAGCTTGGAACCAATGTTGCGACGCACCACGGCCTGATGGCCTGAGGTCAGGGTTGGCTTGTGAACGTAGAATTCGTCAGGGTTAACGGCGCCTTGCACCACCATTTCACCCAGACCGTAGGAAGAAGTCACAAACACCACATCGTCGTTACCGGATTCGGTGTCTATGGTGAACATTACGCCTGAAGCGGCCTTGTCGGAGCGTACCATGCGCTGCACGCCGGCAGACAGGGCAACACCGCGGTGATCGTAGCCCTGGTGCACGCGGTAGGAGATGGCGCGATCGTTAAACAGTGAAGCAAACACGTGCTTGATGGCCACCAGCACGGCATCGTAACCCTTAACGTTCAGGAAGGTTTCCTGCTGACCGGCGAAAGAGGCATCGGGCATGTCTTCGGCGGTTGCGGAAGAACGTACCGCAAAGGACGCGTCTGTGGTCTCGGCTGACAGCTTGTTGTAGGCCTCATGGATGGCCTGCTCGAGTTCGGGTTGGAATGGGGTTTCAATCACCCATTGTCTGATCTGTGCACCCACTTTTGCCAGTGCATTGACATCGTCGACGTCCAGAGTGTCAAGAATGTCATAAATCTTCTGGTTAACTCCACTTTGCTCAAGAAACTCATTGAACGCATGAGCCGTGGTCGCAAAGCCGCCAGGTACTTGAACGCCGGCATTGGCCAGATTGCTTATCATCTCGCCAAGAGAGGCATTTTTACCGCCAACCTTGTTGACGTCGCCCATGCCTAATTCCTGATACCAGAGTACATATTGCTGCACTGTTCTATCTCCGCAAGTTTATTTAAGTGGCCCCTTCACACGAGGGCAGCGGCATTTTACACTTCGGCAGGGTTAGCGTAAATCTATAATTTTCTTTGTAATTTTATTACTACATGGGGTAAGTATGGCTCGTAAAGTTTTCTACATTTCCGACGGAACCGCGATCACGGCCGAGGTGTTCGGTCACGCGGTACTTTCACAATTTCCGATGGAATTTGAAGCGCTTACCATCCCATTTGTCGAAACTATCAACAGGGCCGAGGCGGTAAAAAAGCAGATCAATGATAGTTTTATTACGACAGGGGAACGCCCTCTGGTATTTCATTCCATAGTTAACGCCGATATCCGCGACATCATCTATTCCAGTGAAGGCCTGGATTACGACTTTCTCAACACCTTCGTGGCACCGCTGGAGCAACAACTGGGGGTCAGCGCCAAGCCGGTCACACACAGAACCCACGGTAAGGCCAATCACAGCTACGAAGCCAGGATAGATGCCATCAACTTCGCCATGGAAAATGATGATGGCCAGACCCTCAAACACATGGACAAGGCCGACCTTATCCTGCTCGGCGTATCCCGCTGCGGTAAAACCCCGTCGAGCCTGTATCTGTCAATGCAATTCGGTATCAAGGCGGCCAACTACCCCTTTACCGAAGATGATATGGATAACCTCAAGTTGCCCGAGGCGCTTAAGCGCAACAAGCACAAGCTGTTTGGCCTGACCATAGATCCGGTGCGCTTGCATGAAATCCGCCAGAGCCGGATGGAAAACAGCCGCTATTCTTCCCTGCGCCAGTGTCGACTTGAGGTTAAGGAAGTGGAAATGCTGTTCAAACGTGAACGCATCCCCTATATCGACACCACCAACCACTCGGTGGAAGAGATCTCCACCAAGATCATCGATGTCACCGGACTCGAACGGCATATGTTCTGATAGTGCAAGGGATTTCCATTTCAGATCTAACTTAAATCAATTTCATTGCACGGTTGTCGATAAATGCAGCAATTGCCGCTGTGCAGCGAAACACTATTGGTTATAATCCGGTTCAATCCAGCGATAAGCCCGCACGAATACCGGTATGATGAATGACCATTAAAACAGACGAACTGCGAACATCCCTTCTTTGTAAAGTTATTTCACCCGCCCAATTGGCGTCTGAATATCCTCTGACCCAGGAAGCGGCCGATTATCTGGTGGCCCAGCGCCGCGAGGTGGAAGCCATACTGACAGGTGAAGATCAGCGCCTGTTGGTGGTTATCGGCCCCTGCTCCATCCATGACACCAAGGCGGCACTGGAATACGCCGGTCGTCTGGCGAAGCTGCACCATGAGCTTAAAGAGGATCTGTGCATCCTGATGCGGGTGTATTTTGAAAAGCCGCGGACCATAGTGGGCTGGAAGGGATTGATTTCAGATCCGGATCTCGACGGCAGTTTCAGTCCCAACAAGGGCCTGCGTCTGGCGCGGCAGTTGCTGCAGCAGATAACCGAACTCAAGCTGCCCATCGCCACCGAGTTCCTCGACATGGTCAACGGTCAGTATATTGCCGATCTCATCACCTGGGGCGCCATCGGTGCCCGCACCACCGAAAGTCAGGTACACAGGGAAATGGCTTCGGCCCTCTCCTGCCCCGTGGGCTTCAAGAACGGTACCGACGGCAACATCAGTATCGCCGTGGACGCAGTGCGTGCTGCCAAGGTGCCGCACATCTTCTACTCGCCGGACAAGGATGGCGCCATGGCGGTGTACCGCACCCATGGTAACCCATACGGCCACATCATTCTGCGCGGTGGCAAGGCCCCCAACTACAGTGCCGAGCATGTGAATGACGCCAAGCAAAAGCTGGAGTCCGTTGGCATCAACACAGGTCTGGTGGTGGATTTCAGCCACGGCAACAGTCAGAAACAGCACAAGCGCCAGCTGGACGTGGCCAAGGACATAATGGCACAGCTGCGCAGTGGCTCCACGGCCATCGCCGGCATCATGGCCGAAAGTTTCCTGGAAGAAGGTAATCAGGCGGTCAAAGCCGGTGAGCCCCTGTGCTATGGCAAGAGCATCACCGATGCCTGTCTGCACTGGGAAGATTCCGAACAGTTGTTGCGGGAGTTGGCAGCTGCGGTGCGCGATCGCCGCGCCCTGTTGGCCAAACGCTGAGTACCGTGTTTTCCGAACCCGGCTTTCAGCGCCGGGTTTCCTTGAAAAGGCTCCGACATTCGGGGCTTTTTTGTTTTCCGCTTTGTTCCCCTTATCGGAGGTAAAGTTAACAGCCTGTAACCCGACAATGACCCGGGTGTAACAGAATAACCATGGCGATGTAAAACCTGCGCCAAGCGGGCAAATTTCGGCCAGAATCGCTATTTATTGGCCACCCGGATGGCTATAATCCGGCTCCTTTTTCAGCTCAAGCCGCAGGTTGCCCATGTCCCCCACAGAAACCGTCTCCACCCTGTCCGACGCCATGCTCGCACGCATCGAACAATCCGAAGCCCGGGTGATCAAGGCGGTATTTCCGTCCATCACCAATCATCACAACACCCTGTTCGGTGGTGAAGCCCTCGCCTGGATGGATGAAACTGCCTTTATTGCCGCCACCCGCTTTTGCCGCAAAACCCTGGTCACTGTGAGTTCCGACCGCATCGACTTCAACAAGGCCATTCCGGCCGGCAGCCTGGCGGAACTGGTAGCCCGGGTGATCCACGTGGGCAATACCTCACTCAAGGTGGAAGTGAATATCTATATTGAGGACATGTATCAGGACAGACGCGAGCATGCCATCCGCGGCGTCTTTACCTTTGTGGCCATTGATGACCAGCGGCAACCTACCCGGGTGTGGCTGGAGCCCCAAGCCAGTTAGACTTTAGTCTAATCCCCCGCTAATCAAGGGTATTTGTCGATTGGCGGGGTAATAAAGCGGTAGGAACCGGCATTACTTTTCTGCTACATTGGCTTATCTTCACGTGCAACCAAGATAACCATAAACGCCATGAAGCTCGAAAATCTGAATGTCATCATAGCCGACGACCACCCGCTGTTCCGCAACGCCCTGCGCCAGGCACTCTCAAGTGCCTTTGCCGACACCCGTTGGTTTGAAGCCGACAGCGCCGAGGCGCTGCAAACCTTGCTGGACCAGGACGCCGAGTCCTACGATTTGGTGCTGCTGGACCTGCAAATGCCGGGGGCCCACGGCTATTCCACCCTGATCCATCTGCGGGCCCACTATCCCGAATTGCCTGTGGTGGTGATTTCTGCCCATGAGGATGTTCAGACCATCAGCCGTGCCATCCACTATGGCAGCGCCGGTTTTATTCCCAAATCAGCCTCCATGGATACCCTCACCGAGGCCATGACCTCAGTGCTGTACGGTGATATCTGGCTGCCGGAGGGCATAGAACTGATAGCCCTGGATGAGAGTGGCACGGATCAAACCGCAGGTAAGCTGGCTGAGCTGACGCCCCAGCAGTACAAGGTGCTGCAGATGTTTGCCGAAGGCTTGCTGAACAAACAGATAGCCTATGATTTGGGCGTGTCCGAAGCCACCATCAAGGCCCACGCCACCGCCATTTTCAGAAAGCTCGGGGTTCGCAACCGCACCCAGGCGGTCATCGCCCTGCAGCAGCTGGAAATGGATAAGGTCGAATTAAATTGAAACCCGCGCCTGCAAATGCAGGCGTGTTCTTATCTGCTCAGCGACTGCGCTGAAACTTAAGCACAAACTTGTCCAACTCATTGGCGAAGGCCTGCCTGTCGGCCTGGCTCAACTTGGGGCTGCCGCCGGTATCGACGCCGCTGGCCCGCATGGTATCGAGAAAATCCCGCATATTCAGCCGGGCGCGGACGTTGTCCCGGGTCAAGAGCTCACCGCGGCTGTTTAGGGCAAAAGCGCCCTTGTCTATTACCTCCGCCGCCAGCGGAATATCGTTGCTTATCACCAGATCACCGGCATTTACGCGCCTGACTATCTCATTGTCGGCCACATCAAAGCCCTTGGGCACCTGCAGGCAACGAATGGAGGCGGCACCTGTGATCCGCAGCGCCTGATTGGCGACAAAGGTCACCACTATGCCGCTGCGAAAGGCCGCGCGCACCAGCATCTCGCGGATAACCACGGGGCAGGCATCGGCATCGACCCAAATTTGCACCGGCTCATGGGCTTCTTGGGTATGAGCTTCCTGAGTACGGTGTTCTTGGCCATCGGCTTTGGGGGTAGGGTTGTCCACCACTGTCATCTTAATCCTTATTCCAGTTCAGGCGCCGGACACATCCGGCGCGCCTTTATACCTTGCCGTTACGCAGGGAGCAAGCCTCAGGCCGCCTTCACCAGGCTGGAGATCAGTGCCCGCAGGGAGGCCGGTTTGATCATCTTGGCCATGTAGTGATAGCCACGGCGTTGCACATCCTCCACCAATTCCTTGCGGGTGTTGGCGGTGATAAGGATCCCCGGCAGTTGCTGACCGTAGAGGGCTCGGATCCCGTCCATGGCGTCCACGCCGTTCTGGCCATCATCCAAATGGTAGTCGGCCAGCACTATGTCCGGCGCCACGCCCTTGAGACCGAGCTTGATGCGCGCATCCCCCAGATCCCGGGCACAGATCACCTCGCAGTGCCAGCGGCTGAGCAGACTCTCCAGCCCCGCCAAAATGGCCTCCTCGTTATCTATGCACAGCACCTTGACGCCGGCAAGTGGCTTAAGCACAGCTGGAGTGGCCCTGGGCTGTACCTGGCTGACGGTTTCTCCGAGCGGCACCAGGATGGAAAACAAGGACCCTTTACCCAGCACCGAAGTGACCCGGATTTCATGGTTCAGCACCTTGCTTATCCTGTCGGCAATGGCTAGTCCCAGTCCCAATCCGCTGACCCCCTGACTGTTTGGATTGTTCAGCCGTTTGAATTCCTTGAATATTTCATAAAGCTCTTTTTCATCTATGCCGCAGCCGGTATCCAGCACCTGAATTTCCAGGGCCTTGTCCCTGTGGCGGCAACCGAGGAGCACCCTGCCCCCCTTGGCATAGCGGTAGGCGTTGGTGAGGAAGTTTTGCAGCACCCGCCTGAGCAGCGCAGGATCGGAATTGATGGTTGCCGTACTCGGCACCATGGCAAAACGGATACCATGGTCGGTCGCCATGGCGTCAAACTCCACCGCCAGGCCATTGAGCAGATCGGCCACGGCAAAATCACGGCGATTGACTTCCACCATCCCCGAATCCAGTTTGGAAATATCCAACAGATCCGTCAGCAACTCACCGGCATTTCGCAGCGAACTGTTCACATGGGACAAGGTGGTGCGCGCTTCCTGATCGAGCTTGGGGTACTGGGACAGGCTGGCGGTAAACAGCCGCGCGGCATTGAGGGGCTGCATCAAATCGTGACCCACGGCGGCAAGGAAGCGGCTCTTGGAGGCATTGGCCATTTCCTCCTGGGCCTTGGCCTCCAGCAGTTGGCTGTTGAGCAGCGCCAGTTCATAGGTACGCTCCCGCACCCGACTTTCCAGGGTTTCGTTGATTTCCAGCAGCGCCTTTTCCTGTTGCCGGTACTGGGTAATATCGGTAAAGGTCATCACGAAACCGCCGTCCGGCATGGGGTTACCCTGAATTTTGATCACCTTGCCGTCGCTGCGTTGCCGCTCCGAGGTGTGGGGCGTGCCATCGCGCATATGTTGCACCCGGCGCGCCACCTGCTCCTCAATATCGCCCTCACCGCAATAGCCGCGGGCGGCGTTAAAGCGGATCACTTCACTGATGGGCATACCCGCCTGCAAAAAATTGCTCGGATACTGATACAGCTCGGCATAGCGGAAATTCCAGGCCACCAGGTTCAGATCCTTGTCGACCACACTGATCCCTTCATAGGCGTGTTCAATGGCGCCGCGGAGGATCTCCTGGCTCAGCATGACCTTGCTTGAGGCCTCATCCACCAGGCTGAACACCTCATCGAGGGCCAGATCCCGGCCCTGCAGTACCGAATCCATCACCAGTGCCGCACTGGAGGCCCCCAGCACACCGGCCAGCATGTGCTCTGTGTGGGCAATCAACTCAGGGGGCGCCGCCTTGTTCCAGTTGTCGCGATTGACGGTTTCGGGAGAGAAACGGGAAAAGCTTTCATAGGCCCGGGTGGGGCTGACAAAACGGCTGGCAAGAATGAGCAAATCCTGCTGACTGATGGGTACTGTCTTGCGATTGCCACTGCCCTTAAGCTCACCTGGCAACACAAAGGCGCTGGCCTGAATACGTTCCACCACCCCGGCGCGAAACCAAAGTGAACCGAGTACATAGGCCACACTGTTCACCAGCAGTGCCAGCAGGGTATCACTGACATTGGGGCTGATATAGGCCAGCAGCCGCAGGCCTTCCCCGGCGCCTCCAGCCTCCCCCATGGCGCCCTTGATAAGCACATAGCCCCAGAGGCCAAAGCCCGCCACCAGGCCCAGGAACACGCCGCTGCGGTTGCCGTATTTCCAATACAGGCCACCCACCAGCGCCGGCGCCAATTGGGCAAAGGCCCCGAAGGACAGCATGCCCAGGTGCGAAAGTGAGTCGCTGTTGGACAAATTCAGGTAGGACAAATAGCCCATGGCCAGAATAAGCACTATGGTCAGGCGGCGGGCATTGAGCAAAAAGGTGGAAAACTGGCTGAAATTCTTCTCACGGATGCGGCCGGTTTTGAGCATCAGCGGCACCAGCCACTCGTTACTGACCATCACAGATATGGTCACCACCGCCACTATCACCATGCCGGTGGCGGCGGACAGGGTACCGAGCAGCGCCACTACAGCCAGGGCCGGTTGCTCCAGCGCCAGCGGCAGGTTAATCACATAACTGTCGGCGGGCACGCTGTCACCGAGCAGCACCTTGCCCGCCAGCGCCAAGGGCGCCACAAACAGGCCAAACAAGGCGATATAAACGGGAAACAGCCAGCGGCCACGGCTCAAGGTCTGCTCACCGGCGCACTCCACCACCATCACGTGAAATTGTCTGGGCATACAGAGAAACGCAGCTATTCCCACCAGCAGATCCGGCAATATGGCCTCCAGCCTGACGGTGGGATTGGCCACCAGATCCCGGGCCACGGCTTGCTGCCAGATATCGCCGAAACCATCAAAAACCCCAAAACTTATCACGGCACCCACCAGCAAAAAGGCCGCCAGTTTCACGAGGGATTCAAAGGCAATGGCCAGCATCATGCCCGGATTGTGTTCGGTGGCATCGAGCTTGCGGGTACCGAACAGAATAGCAAACACCGCCAGCACAGCGGAGATCATCAGTCCCACATTGCCGGCGTCCAGGGGATCATCCGGGTGCTGGAACAAATCCAGACTGGCGATCATTGCCTTAAGCTGCAAGGCTATATAGGGCATGATGCCGAACAGGGCTATCAGGGTCACCAGGGCCGCCAGCAACTGTGACTTGCCGTAACGGGCGGCGATAAAGTCGGCCACTGAGGTGATATTCTGGGCCTTGGACACCAGCACCATCTTGCGCAGCAGGCCAAAGCCGAGGGTGAACACCAGAATGGGGCCGATAAAAATCGGCAGGAAGGACCACATGTCCGATGCCGCCTGACCCACGGTGCCGAGGAAGCTCCAGGAGGAACAATAGACCGCCAGGCTCAGGCCATAGATCCACACCTGCAGCTTTTTGGTGACGCCGCTGAACCAGCGCTCCGCCCCCCAGGCCAGCAGGAACAGCAGAAAGACGTAAAAAACCGCAATAACGGCAACAAACAGGGTCAGATTCATAGTAAGCTCATTTTTTTGGTCTATTGTGCACCGGAAAGCGGTCAAAATCCAGCCAAGAAACATGATGCACTAGACTGAAAAATAAAGGAATTTATAAACTAGACCAAGGTCTAATGGAGTAGAGAAGTCCCCATGACCATACTCATTCCACGCTATAGATAAAAAGGGAAGTCCCATGAGCACGCAGTCTCTCTACAAGGTCGATGCCGACTTTGCCGCCAAGGCACTTGTAAACAACGAGCAATATCAGGTGATGTATCAGGAATCCATTACCGATCCCGATGGCTTCTGGCGCAAGCACGGCCAGCGCATTGATTGGATAAAGCCATATACCCAAATCAAGAAAACCTCCTTCGACGACAGGGACCTATCCATCAACTGGTTCTATGACGGTACCCTCAACGCCTCCGCCAACTGCCTCGATCGCCATCTGGAAACCAAGGGCGACACCAAGGCCATTATTTGGGAAGGGGATGACGCCAGCGAGCAGCGCACCCTGACCTATCGCGAACTGCATGCCGAAGTGTGCCGCTTTGCCAATGCCCTCAAGGCCCAGGGCGTAGCCCGTGGCGATGTGGTCACCATTTACATGCCCATGGTGCCCGAAGCCGCCGTGGCCATGCTGGCCTGCGCCCGTATTGGCGCCGTGCATTCAGTGGTGTTCGGTGGTTTCTCACCGGACTCCATCGCTTCACGCATCATTGACGGCAAGTCCAAACTGGTGATCACCGCCGATGAAGGCGTGCGTGGCGGCCGTAAAATTCCGCTCAAGGCCAATATAGACCAGGCCCTGATCAATCCCGATGTCACCACTGTGGAGCGTGTGCTGGTGCTGAAACGCACCGGTGGCAACGTCAACTGGCAAGCGGGTCGCGATCTCTGGTGGCACGAGGCCTGCGAAGGTATGGCCGATCAGTGCCCGGCGGAGGAAATGGGCGCCGAAGATCCGCTGTTCCTGCTGTACACCTCAGGCTCCACAGGCAATCCCAAGGGCGTACTGCACACCACAGGTGGCTACCTGGTGTATGCCGCCATGACCCATGAATACGTGTTTGACTACAAGCCAGGTGAAATCTACTGGTGTACCGCCGACGTGGGTTGGATCACCGGCCACAGCTACATGGTCTATGGTCCGCTCGCCAACGGTGCCACCATTTTGATCCACGAAGGTGTGCCCAATTATCCCAGCCCCAAACGTCTGGGCGAAATGATAGACAGACATCAGGTCAATACCCTGTACACAGCCCCTACCCTTATCCGCGCCCTGATGGCCGAAGGCAAGGAGCATTTCGACAGCTTCAGCGGCAAGTCGCTGCGGATCATGGGCTCTGTGGGTGAACCCATCAACCCCGAAGCCTGGCGCTGGTACCACGAGGTGATAGGCCACGGCCATTGCCCGATAGTGGATACCTGGTGGCAAACCGAAACCGGCGGCATACTGATCACCCCGCTGCCGGGTGCCACAGACACCAAGCCCGGCTCGGCCACCCGTCCCTTCTTCGGCGTGAAACCGGCCCTGGTGGACAACGAGGGCAATATCCTCGAAGGTGCCACCGAAGGTAATCTGGTGATGCTGGACTCCTGGCCGGGACAGATGCGCACCGTTTATGGTGACCATGAACGCTTCGCCCTCACCTACTTCAAAACCTTCCGCGGTATGTATTTCACCGGCGACGGTGCCCGTCGTGACGAAGACGGCTATTACTGGATAACAGGTCGGGTGGACGACGTGATCAACGTTTCCGGTCACCGCCTCGGCACCGCCGAAGTGGAAAGTGCCCTGGTGTCCCATGAGCTGGTTGCCGAAGCCGCCGTGGTGGGTTATCCCCACGACATCAAGGGCCAGGGTATCTATGCCTATGTGACCCTGACCAAGGGAACCGAAGCCACCGAAGAGTTGCGTCAGGAACTGCGCCAATGGGTGCGCAAGGAAATCGGCGCCCTGGCCACACCGGATCTCATCCAGTGGGCAACCGGTCTGCCCAAGACCCGTTCCGGCAAGATCATGCGCCGCTTCCTGCGCAAGATTGCCGCCAACGAAGTCACCAACCTGGGCGATGCCTCCACCCTGGCCGATCCGGCAGTGATTGATACCCTCATCGAGAGCCGTCTCAATCGCAACAACTGAGTACCTTAATGACCATCACCCGGTCTTTCTCCTCTCTTGCCCCTCATTGAGGGGCTTTTTTTTTGCTGAAAAGCCGGGCAGCAGGTAAGAGGGCCATGCCTTACCCAGTTGTGAGCCTGGCAGACACACTACATTCTGCTGCTGCCACAGCGGCTACCACTCGCTTCTACAGCATCTTCCGGCATCAGATGCCATTAATCACTTGCAGTGGGCTTTCGCACTGCCACACCCGTGACACGGCGTGCATATGTCCCTATAGCCTCCCCTCGCCATCCATGGCTCGGACGGTCACTGGTGCGTCAGTGCTTGTTCAATGGTGTTCCTCTCCGGCTAATGGTTGTCTCAGTCAAAAGACCCCAAAGCATGAAATTATCGCTTGCCGAATGGCTGCAACCTCTGACAAGATGCTGATCTAAGGAGATAAAACTAAGCTAAGGGACGAAGCAGAGCACTTCAGCCCGTGCGGTAGCCATGCCGTTTCAACGCACATAGCAGGGCCTATGGCCTGTATCTAGGTCATGCAATAGAAAGTGCAACCGTCGGATTTTCAAAACTCTGAATGGCTGAGTGTGTACAGTACTTTTGTACAGTCGTATTTAATTTTTGGGAAAAAGGCACCGAAAAGGCGCATAAACCTTGCGCGTTAATTTTGAAGCGCCTTATATAAACCAATTTAAATTAATGACTTACGCTTTCAGAGATAGTGTTAATAGGTTTAGAAACCGCGCATGCGCGTTTTGCTGCCAGGTATATTTGAATAAATTTCTATTTCATTATTAAATACAAAAACTTAGCGTTGCGCGTTTACACTCCTCCGAGGACTAAAACGCGCATGCGCACTATACAGCTGTTATGCACTAGGTAAGTAATGAGCTTCGAGCCATACATTGAGAAAAGGAAAGAAAGTTATCGGCCTTGTAATTGCGGCCGAGATCATGACATGAAGATAATTCGTGGCGTATTCAATTATGCTGACGGTTCAAACACTATATTTTGTGTTGGCTTAATTGAACACCAAGACGATAGGCATGTATGGGTTTCTTTTATCACTGGCGAATGGCCAGGAACAAATGAAGAAGATTGTTTTGTAACATCACATGTATGGTTAACTCCAGATAATCGAATTATGAGAATAGAAGATAGCTCTTCCTCTCCCTTCGACGCTGAAGAGGTCTTTGATTGCTTCCCAGTAACTAGAGAGCAAGTTTTGGCTCAGGACGGTGCAAAAGATTGGTTTATAAATACTTACTTAGCACTCTTCGAATGTGATAAAGAAATCGGCGGATATATAGATGCATAACAAGGCCAGTCAATCTGACCTCCGTAAACTGTCTTCTTTTTTGCAAAAAGACGCAAAAAAGCAGCCAATTCACTCCGGCAGTTGCTGGCGGCGTTATGGCTAAGCAAGTATGAAGTTTCTTACTTTGATTTTAAGCATTTTAGTTTCTAGTTCCTCCTATGCTGGAAGCGCTTCTGATTGGCTTAAGGTGAATAATCCCGGCGGCTACTTTCCGCAAGAAGGGGAATATGTGAGCTTCCCAAACTTGTGTAACGAAAACACATGTTTCAATTTGGTTGCCGTATCATATGTGACCGAAACCAATAAAGGCATGCGGAGATTGGCTGTCTTTTCGGGTTCTGGGGAGTATCTTGGTGTCTATTCAGGCTTTCAAGAAATGCCGGTAAAAGTAGTCGGTACATCTCTGGTATTCCCAGTGTCAGAATATGGCTACGTTATTAACTTTAGTGGTAGTCAGCCGCCAGCAACTGCTTATATCGATGGTGAAAACATTGAGCTTGAATCAAAGCCATAACAAGGTGGTGTTGTCGCCTGCGGCTGGGACCTCCGTTCCGCTGGCGCTCCACTTCGGCCCCAAACCACGGCGTTGATATGATTTCCTTTGTCAAATAGATAATAGTGTCCTTACCGGAGGGCCAAAAACGCTCCGGTAAGGACACTCTGGCAGACGGGCTTGGGCGAGTAAGTGTCGGCGGTTGACCTTGCTGATATCCGCGAGTTTGGTTATTCGCATTACTTGTGTTCGCCGTTGGAGCCTTGCCTCAGTCTAGGAGCGCGGATGTGACCGCTTAACGCCCTCGAGGGTTGCTCGCACCGCTGCCGCAGCCCGGTACTGCCAGAGTGATTGCTTAAATCAGCTTCAGAACGCTTGTATTGGTTTCTCGGCGTCAAAGCCCTGCGCCAGGTCCCAGATGTAACCGGTCAGCTCCCGTGCCACCGCAGTGACCACCTTGTTGTACTCTTTGCCCCGCGCCTTCAGGGCATGGAACCGTCGGCACAGGCGTTGCTGCACTTCCCAGGAGCGGGTTTGCAACTTGATGGAATGCGCCTGCTGACGACTTTCCAGCTCCCGCGAGACCCGGGCTGGAAATCGATAGGCCCACGCCGATTCGATTAAGATGCGCCTGGCATGACCATTGCCACATTTGGTGATACCACCCCTTCGTTCCCGCTGGCCACTGGAGCGTTCACTGGGTGTCAGGCCGACAAAGTTCATTAAGGAACGCGGCGAGGCAAAGCGCCGCAGGTCACCCAGCTCGGCCAACAAGGTCATGGCGGACAGAAAACGCACGCCCCGCAGCACCGTCAGGCGCTGCACCAGCGGATACCAGCGCCAGCTTTCAGCCAGGCTTTGCAGTTCTAACTCCAGCCGCTGCAAGCGCTCATAGCGCTCGGTCACGGTGTGGATGTAATGCTGGAAGGTAATTTTGCTGGCACTTTCCGGGAAGCTGATATCCGCCAGATGACGCCGATAGGCTTCGGTCCAGTGTTGGCGACCGCTGCAGGGGTGGCCATGACGCAGCAGGAAGGATTTCAGCCGTTGCCGCGCCTGACGCAAGTCGAGCATGGCATCCTCCCGGCAGCGGATAAGGTCGCGGATGGCCTCGTCCCGTTCGTCCGGAACATAGATAGACTTCAAGTCACCACTGCGGGCCAGTCTGGCCAAGGTCATGGCATCGCGTTTATCGGTTTTGACCCGGTCTCCCGGGGCCTTGGGGATGAGCGCCGGCGCTACCACCCAGCATTCAATGCCACGGCGCAACAGATGACGATAGAGCCAGAAACCGCAGGGACCGGCTTCATAAATGACGCACAGCTTGCTGGCTTTGGCTGTTTGGTTTTTAAAGAGTTTATCAAGTGAACGCAGGTTGGTTGGAACAGTGCCATGGTAGTGCACTGTGTCAGCCGGCTTATCAGAAACCCAGGCCACGTCAGTGGTCTCCTTGTGCACGTCCAAACCGATAAAAAGTGTGTTAGCTTTAGACATGTCGGCCTCCTGTGATTGTTTGCCTATTGGATCAACAAACAGTGTGGCTCTGGTTTAACTAACCCACGAGAAAACACGGAGGCCGACACCTGCACAGGGAATCATTATGTCTAGGTGCCATGAAAAGTTCTATCGCACTCATAGTTGCTTTTCTTGCAAGTCCAGCGCTTGCCGATACTCCGCTGCCTCCGCCCGAAAAGCTGACAGCTTGCTCCCCCTCTCGGAAGCTTTGTGCGACTTCAGACCCTGCCACAAACGTGACGCTTGTGTCTCCGCAGGCCTCTGGGCAAAAACCATGGCCAATACCCGGATGGCATCGCTGGCTGTTTCTATCAGATGACGGAGAGTCGGTGGTAGTTGGCTACGACGGCATGAACCTCGTTCCACTGGATGTGACGCTAAACGAGCCTGTTCTGTTCTTCTATAACCGCGGCCGGCTCGTTCGCACCATCCAGCTTGACCAACTCTATGAGAGCAAGTCGCAGCTTCTGCGCACTGTCTCCCACCTTGCTTGGGTGCATAACATCGGCTTCAATAGCTCAAACAAGTTCATTGTTGAACTCGTGAGCGGCAAGAAAGTAGCATTCGCCCCAAAATCCGGTGCCCGCGAGCCGGTTCGGCCGACTGGCACCTAACAATTCATTCAAGCCGAACACCAATTGCTACGCGCTTGGTGTCGGCTTAATTCAGGCGTTAGGCATTCGAAAATTATCATGCAAAATACGGTTTCATTATCGCAGTATGTTAGGAAGCGAAACGGCGTTGCCCTGGGGGCAAGCCATTCCATGAGGAATATGCTATCCCGCTCTTTTGGGGCAGGTTCATTCCCGGTATTTTGGCATTATTGGAACCCAATATGGGGCTACTATTTGTCGCGCTACATCATGAAACCGCTCGGTTTGTTGCTGCCGAGTTGGCAAGCGGTCATTTTTACCTTTCTTGTTAGTGGTGCGCTCCATGATTTAGCCGTTTCTCTCGTTAAATGGAAAGTAGTTATATTTTTTACACCATGGTTTTTCCTTATGGGTATTGCAGTTGTACTGTCAAAGTATTTTTCTATTTCTTACCGCTCATATCCGTGGTTTGTTCGCGCAGCAATAAATATACTTTTTATTGGTAGCACACTGTTGGCAACCTGCTTTGTCGAGGGTAAGTACGCCTAGCAACCCAGCCAAATATGCTACAGCCCTTCGGGCTTCCGCGGGACTTCTCATCTTATGCACGCATAAGGTAAGCCGCCCCGGCTTTGGGCGTTAAACACCGGAGTAACTTTCATGGCTGGCAATCAGGAAAAATCTCTGCACGACATCATCCTCGCTCGCGAGAACGAGTGGATGGGAGCCTGGCTAAAACGGGATCGCGCTCTAGCAGATTCCATTCTTGCTGACGAGTTCACCTTGGTTAGTTCGCTCAACGGCGAAATATTCTCAAAGGCCCAATGGCTTGATGGCGCGATGGGGCCAATAGTTTGCCAGTCATTTCATTTTGATCGGCTGCAGGTTAAGGGCTATGGGGATACTGTTGTTTCGATTGCTTGGTATCACCAAAGGGCTACTGCTCGTGGCAGCGACTGGAGCGGTGAGTTCAGAATGACAGACGTCTGGCACTACCGTGACGGCCGGTGGCAGGTCGTAGCAAGGCACTCCACTTGGCTTGGTGCCGCTGCCCAACAATAGACGTCGGCATTCTCTCAATCGTTTTTGCTAAAGCGGCACTCATTTAAAATAGCTGACATTTCACAATTATTTTGGCGTTAGACAGCGTCGAAAATACCTTCTCTGCCCCCATGTCTTTTTCGTCAATCCCAACACAAAGGAAATGTTCATGATCAGTCGCAGCGCGTTAAAAGCCATCTTGGCCAGCCTCATCCTCAGTGGTTCCGCATTTGCCAATGCAGACACGCCGAGCACAGTTCCCCAGACGATTCAGGACACGCTCATTGAGTGGGCAGCCTCGGACTTCTCAGAGCATGGTCCGTCTGTTGCCGGTGTTCAAAATGTCCACGTGCGCGTACTAACCCTAGCCAACGGAGAGACCGGTTACCTGCTTTGCGGTGAATTTCGCACAAGTACTGCCGGTCCAGGCGCGGAGTGGACGCATTTCGCGACAATTAAAACCGATCCGTATGAGCAGTGGATTGGTGGCTTGGGCGAGTCACAATGTGAGCACGCCACACCCAGCACAACACCGCCACAGGACCTGTCCACTGAGCTCCAGGCTCGTCTGAGCGCCGCCAAAATAAAGTAGTCGTTAAGCCAGTTGATAAAGCGCGGACTAGAAGTCCGCGAATCGATTGACACAGGCCTTGGATGGCCCCCTTCACACACCAAAGAGACTATTTATGAAACCCGCATCTATGCTGTTAAAGTCAATAGTGACTGCCGTTTTTGCATTGCACGCCCAAATGAGTTTCGCTCAAAGCGTACAGGTAAAAGACATACCCGCCAGGCCTGGCGATGTGAGCACGCTGGATGGGCTGATGGGCGCCTTCTACGACGTAGTGAATATAGCCCCACAGGAAGCGCGGCAATGGGACAGGGACAGAACCCTGTACGTGCCATGGATCCGGTTCGTGGGTACCTCAATCGACGCGCACGGAAAGGTGAAGGCAAGCAGTTGGACACATCAGGAGTATGTCGAGGCGACCGAACCCCTGGTAACGGGTGGATTTAAAGAATGGGAAATATCAAGAAGAACCCAGGAATACGGCAACATAGCCCATATAGATTCAACGTACGCAGGTGAGGCGATAGATGATGGTAAGCTTGAACGCTTCAGAGGCGTCAACAGCATCGAAGCCTACTTTGACGGCACCCGCTGGTGGATAAGCAGCGTGATGTGGATGTCGGAATCCCCCAATCATCCCATTCCCACAATGTTTTTGAATAAGAGCCAGAATTCATCCGGTTCTTCCGGCAAATGACGGAAGAGTTCAGCCTCCGGTTGCCAGACAGCAACGGCAAGTGTTTGTAGGACCCAAAGGTAAATGGCTCACCCTCCGAGTGTCATTGTTCAGCAATGATACCCGGGGGAGCTGGAGTTTGTGCATATGGTGCCAAAAGCCACTTTTGGCAACATTCGCCAGTCTTCAGTGCCTTTGAAAGCCGAATACACCAGATGGCAGACTTTGTGACCATAAACAAATTCGCTCTAAAGGTTCAACAAGAGTGACTCGGTCTTGTACTCTTTTGCCATAATCAAGCCCTGATTCAGATAAATGTTCCCCCTGCCCCGTATTCAGACCAAGACTTCAGAGGTGCGCATATTTGTCATCTGTCTCAAATCAGAAGCCGGGCTTTGGTTTGCCCACGCACGCGGAGATCAGCCTTACCAGCGACAACGATCCCCACGCCATATTGAACTCCCGGTATTCGCAAAATAGCTGGCCAGCTGCGCCAAGGTGCCTCCTGTCATCTGAATGCAAACTTTCTTCATTTTTCCCCTTTCTTTACCCTGTCTTTACCACGCGCCAGTTAGCCTGAGTGGACTGATACAAAATCTATCGCCACAAAGGAGCTTTACCATGCGTAACTTACTGAATATTGTTAAATATACCCTGATAACTCTGAGCTGCATTTATAGTATTGAGTCAACGGCGCTGCCTGTGAACGGGCTGGATCTGCAGGTGGTGGTATCCGGTCATGGCGATACCGTAATGCTGTTTGAGTCTGGGTTTGGCCAAGGGCCGGAAGTCTGGGACAAACTGGTAGCGCAACTGCCGGACAATGTCATGGCGGTGCGTTACGCCCGCGCCGGTATCGGCCGATCCGGCGAGCGCGCTCAAACCTCGGGGATCCAACAGCATCTGCAGGATTTAACTGCCCTGGCCCAGCGATATGGCCAGGGAAAGCGGCTAATTTTAGTGGGGCACTCATATGGGGGCTTGCTGGTGAGCGAGTATGCCCGTCATCATCATGCCAATCTGAGCGGCCTGATGTTAATCGACCCGGCGGTCATGCAGCAAAGAGTCTGGTTTAAAGCGGTTGATACCAAAGCTGTCGCTACGGAAGATGCGATGCTGGATCAGATGCTGCCACCGCGCCTGCAGGCCCAACTCCAACAACTCAATAGTGAACTGGACCAAGCCGGTCAGCAGGTCACGCCTTTACCTTCTGATTTGAATACCGTTTTGTTAACATCAACCCGGGTCGAATCTGATCCTCTGGCATTTGTCGAAACGGCCGAGGGTAAAGTCCAGTGGTTGCGGCTGCATCAAGCTTTATTTGCCGATGTCCGCAATGGCAGCCATCTGCGCCTGGATAAGCTCGGCCATAACATGATGCAGGAAGATGCGCCCCTGGTACTGGATGCATTAAAAACCTTGTTGTGAGCCATGGAGTGCACTTTGCGAAAGACTCTGAAAATTCTGTTGATCGAAGACAATTTGGCGCTGGCCGGCCAGTTGGTCAGTTTTCTGGAAGGGCTTGGTTGGCAGGTGGATTATGCCGCTGAAGGCAAGCTGGGTTTGCAACTGGCCAATCAGTATGCTTTTGATGTGGTGCTGCTGGATTTAAACCTGCCGGATACCGATGGCCTGCAGATCTGCCAGGCCATTTTGGCCAGTGCCAACATCAAACCGCCGATCCTTATGCTGACCGCCCGGGACGCTTATCAGGATAAAGCCAGCGGCTTTGCCGCTGGCGCGGATGATTATCTGACCAAACCATTTGATCTGCGTGAACTGGCGTTGCGCTGTGAGGCACTGGCCCGGCGCCGGGAGCTGTTTCAGCAACAGAGTCTGGAAATTGGCCAGTTGAAAATATGCCGCAGGCAACGCCAGGTCTGGTGGCAAGGTCAGCCCATAGCGCTGACGGCCACGGGTTTCGCCATATTGCAAAAGCTGATGGAAAATCACCCCTATCCCAGCTCACGTCGCGAGTTGATTGAGCATGTCTGGCCAGAGGAAGAGCCGGAAAGTAATGCGCTGAAGGCGCACATTTACACCTTGCGCAAAAGTCTTGAGCCCGCGGTAGGACACCCATTGATCCATACCATCAGCACTATTGGCTACCAGCTCCAGGGGCTGACCGATGCTTAAACATGGTACCCACGCCCTGCTGGGCGGCCTTATTATTGTGGGGGCTGGGCTGAGTATGTGGTTGGTAGTTGCTTTCGGTGACACGTTGCAGCAACTTATCGCCAGCCAGCTTCTGGAGCAGGAGCAAGTCTATTTACAGGCTCATCCGACATCCGACATCCTGATGCCATCTCGGCACTATTTCCGACTGCGAGAAGGCCAATTACCGCCGAGCGCAGAAGCACTGCAACACGATCAGGCCGTGTTTGTAGTGCAGGAAACCGGGGAGCCCCGCTATGCAGTTGCCTTCACACCGCCAACCAGAGCATTCGCACAGTCAGCCACGGCAAAGCCTGCTCTGTGGCTGGAGCTGGATCTGGCCGCAGCCCTGCCGCTGGCCGACTTTATGCTGTTGTTTCGAGGTCTAACCGCCGGTTTGCTATTACTCTTTGCCGGCACGGGACTGTGGTTGCTGTACCGGCTGAGCCGGGCACGGCGTAGGCTGCAGGCAGCGTTGCAACGCGAACAGGATTTTGTGAACGATATCAGTCACGAATTGCGCACGCCGCTCACGCTGATCCAGAACGCCCTGACCCTCGCCGGTAAAACGCCATTGGCGGGTGAACAGCTGAACCTGGTGAAAGATGCCAGCGCGGCCTTGAGTCAACAACTCAGTGTGTTACTGGCGCTGGCCAGAAAGCAACAAACTCCCGCGGAACAGTTGCCACTGCTGCCACAACTCGAGCAATCGATGTTTACCCTTTATCAAACCGAGCCTGAATTTGTCAGCCAGATAAGCCTTGATTTGCCGGAGCAACTGTCGGTGACAGGCAATCCGCAGTTGATCCAACTGTTGTTGCTCAACATCATAGGCAACGCCTGTTACCACGGTGGTGGCGCAGCGCTGCACATAGATTGTCGGGGCAGGACTTTGCAATTTTCCAATCAAATCGCCCGCTTGCCCAACGGCACCACCACAGTCAACAGCCGTTATCAGGGCTTTGGCCATGGCACCAGTCTTATTCGGCGCATTGCGGCCGAACTGGATTGGCCCATCACAGTGCGAAGCGATCAGCAGCAGTACCAAGTCAGCCTGACGCTTTAGATGAGCTGCTCTACAATAGCCATCTCATCGTTTTGGAAAATCAAGTACCTCAATGAACCAATCTTGTGCCTGCTTGAAGGTCAATCGTCGGCGTCGAACCCGCCTGGTTTGGCAGCATGAATTGCGCGGTATGAGGCTGTGTTAAACGGCAAAAATTACGCCGGCCAAGTGGCCGGCGTTTACTTTTTAAAGTCAGGGCTGTTTAAGCCTGAATGACTTAATGAGCGTCTGACTCAATCAAAGGCCTGTTGCCGATTTCAATCCGGCGGGGTTTGAGGGCTTCGGGAATTTCCCGCACCAAATCGATGTTGAGCAGGCCGTGTTCCAGGTAGGCACCTGTCACTGTCACATAATCGGCCAGCTGGAAGGTGCGTTCAAAGCCGCGCTCGGCTATGCCCTGATACAGATATTTGCGTTCACTTGCCTTGTCCTGCTTGTTACCCTTCACCAGCAGCTTGTCACCTTCACTGCTGATCTCCAGCTCTTCCATGGCAAAGCCGGCGACCGCCATGGTGATGCGGTAGCGGTTCTCGCCCAGGAGTTCGATGTTGTAGGGAGGATAACCGTTGTTGCCGTTGTTGGCGGCGGCATGCTCTGCCAGTTGTGCCAGACGGTCAAAACCAATGGCACTGCGGTAAAGTGGGGTCAAATCATAGTTACGCATAGTCTATATCCTTAATGTTTAAGCAATATAATCAGTTGGCCGACAATGTCGCGCCGGTATCGGGCCCATTGGGCCCACAAGCGGCATCCCCGAAGGCGATGCCCGAGTCCTCTTCGAGCGACTCTGGTACTGATATGGGGCTGGGGTAAATGTTTTCAAGCGTCAAAAGTAAAAAAGCCACCCAAGGGTGGCTTTTTCGGTTTGAGCTTTTTACTGCTATTACTGAGCGGTCACTTCGCAACCCAGAGGACTATTGGAGTTGGTGTAAACTATGTCGCCCATCGGCTCATAGTCGGCAGCCACAATGGCTTCTTTGGCCTTGAAGAAGTTGTACAGCACGTCGGCATCCACATAACCTGTTTGGATAGGCGCCAGAGCCGGGTAACCGTCACCGCCGGCGGCGTTGAAGCTGGGCACAGTGAAGGTGTAGCTATCGGTTGCGCTGAAGTCCTTACCGTTGATTTCGCTGATGGCCACAGACTTGGCGGTACAATCCACTGTCATCTTAACGCCGGTGATCTGGGCATAGGCACCTGAATTGCGTTGCATGCTGGCAACCACACCCAGGTAATCGGCCACTTCGGCACCTGTCATAGTGCTCAGGGTCACAGTGTTGCCAAATGGCTGTACTGTCAACACGTCGCGGTAAGAAATGTCACCGGCGGCGATAGAGGCACGCACACCACCTGAGTTCATTACACCGAAGTCGGCGTTGACTTGAGTGGCCTGAGCCATGGCGATCAGACGGCCCAGGTTGGTTTGCTGGCCACGAACCACGGCGCGGTCACCTTCCAGTTTGGCATCGGTTGTGCCAATCACTTCGTCCAGTTTGCCCTGACCGCGGTCTTGATAGTACTGCAGCAGCTCTTTCAGCTCGGTATCGGGCTCAATCTTGTCGGCAACCAGCACCTTGCTCTTGTTGCCGGACTCATCGACCACTGTCTTGACCAGGTTCACCGGGATCAACTTGTAAGAAGCCAGGTGCAGTTCACCGTTGTAGTATTCGAAATCGGCGCGACCCACATACTTGCCCCATTCGTGGGCCTGCATGATCCAGGTGCCGTTTTGTTGATCCGGGGTACAGTCGTCACCGGCTTGGAACTCGGCGTAAGCCGTGTTGCCGGCTTCCATACACACAGGGTTTTGAGAGTGACCGCCAACGATCAGCTGCAGGTCGCCCTGGTTCAGGGCACGGGCCATGGCCACATCACCTGGGGCATTGCTGCCGTTCTGGCCATCGGCATAGTGACCCATGTGGGTAGTGGCTATGATGATATCGGCCAGCTTGCCGTCTTTGATTTCCTTGATGACCTTGGCCACTTCTTCTTTGGGATCGCGGAATTCCAGCTCGCTGATAAATTCAGGGTTGCCAATCTTGGCAGTGTCTTCGGTGGTCAGACCGATCACGGCCACTTTCACACCATTGAGCTCGAATACCTTGTAGGCATCGAAGTAACGGCTGCCGTCGGCTTTATAGATGTTGGCCGCCAGGAAGGGGAAGTCGGCCAAAGTGCGCTGCATATCGAGGATAGACAGTGGGTTGTCGAACTCGTGGTTACCCACGGCCATGGCATCGTAGCCTATTTTGTTCATGCCGATGAAATCGGGAACCGCGTCCTGCAAGTCAGACTCGGGCACACCTGTGTTGATGTCACCGCCGGACAGCAGCAGTACTTCACCGCCATTGCTCTCTACTTCGGCGCGAATAGCATCAACCAGAGCCTTGCGGGCCGCCATACCATATTCACCGTCTTTGTTTTCCCAGAAACGGCCATGGTTGTCGTTGGTGTGCAATACAGTGAATACCTTGCAGGCATCGCCGGCTTCGGCACAACTGGCAGGCACCTTAACCTCATTGTCACTGCCGTTACAACCGGCCAGGGCGGCCAATACGGCCGTGGCCAGCAGGCCTTTTACCAATTTCGCAGACATATAATCAACCCCTTGAATATTATGTTTTTACCATCATCTTATGTTTTGGCTGGAACATTATTCTTGTTCCGGGCGCAATAATAGCAACATTGACATGCGAATGTGGCAGAAATATGAACAAACGTGAGCTATGTGCATATTTTAAAAGCATTTAATTTCGCCCTTTATGCATTTAAAAGAACAAGAGGCTGCGGGTGATGAGGTTAATATCATGTTGCAAGTTGGTTATTTTCCGAGTCAGCAACAGAACACTCGGTAAAACCTGCATTTTTTAAAGGCATGCCGTTCTGGCGCATTGTTTCATAAAAAGAACGCACCCAGTGGGTGCGTTCTTTTTGATACCGTATTGGAGCCGGTTTTATTCGGCCTTGGCAAAGGTTTCCAGCAACCAGTTTGCTATATCTGTCAACTGGTTGGGCAGTACGCTGTGCGGCATGGTGTAGGTCTGCCACTGCAACGGATAACCGGCTTTTTTCAGGGCCGATGCCGCCATTTCACCGGCAAACAAGGGCACCACATCGTCCTCGGTTCCATGTTGTTGCAATATTCGGGTGCCCGCATTGGCCGCACTCAATTGCTCCGGCAAAGCATCACCCTGGGGCAAATAGCAGGACAGCGCCATAATACCCGCCAGACGCTCTGGAAAGCGCAATCCGGTAAACAGGCTCATGACCCCACCCTGGCTGAATCCCGCCAGAACAATGCGCCCGGCCGGAATGCCCTTGGCGATTTCGGCCTCAAGCAGCGCCTTTACCAGGGATTCGGAGGCCAACACCCCTTCCATGTCCGCCCTGTCGTGCAAATCCATGCTCTTGATGTCATACCAGGAGCGCATGACATAGCCACCGTTGATGGTGACCGGCTGCTCCGGCGCGTGGGGAAAGATGAAACGAATGGCGTGATCTGCAGGTAACCCCAGTGCAGGAACCACAGGGGCAAAACCGGCACCTGAGTCGCCCAGGCCATGGAGCCAGATCACCGAGTAACGGGCTTCGACCTTGGGTTCGATAACGATGGCATTATTCAGCAGGGAATAGCTGTTGGCTGACATAGAAAACTTCCATTATTGAGATTCTTTGCGGCGGCCATGATAGCAGCCATGGTGACAAGTTGCAGGCCAATTCACCGAACCGTTACAGGCCCTGCCCTTAAGCGACAGCTCCTAAGCGACTGCCTCTAAGCGACAGCCCCTAAGCCACAGCCCTTTCAGGACGGCAAGGTGCCTGACGCTCATTCGGTCTCGGGCAAGCCGAGAAATTCGCGGATCTCCTGAAGCTGCTCCGCACTCAACTTCAGTTGCCAGCGCACGGCGCCGGCATCGGCGATGATCAAACCGGCCTTGTCCAGCAAGCGCACATCTTCCACCAGGGCCGACAGGGCAACGGCACCCTCTGCCAGGCGGGCCTGCACTTCATGGGGCGTTATGATTAGCTTTCCACCCGGGACTGGGATTACCATAGCTCACTACTTCACTCTAATTTCGAAAACGCTATTGTATCAGCTATCTGCAACGCTTGGCGCCTGGGTTGAAGCCCAAATCGGTGCCCCGATAACCGAAACCCGGATCAATGACAGCGGTTGGAGCAATCTGGTCATCGAGATTAACCGCGCCTGGGTGCTGCGCCTGCCCAAGGCCCTATCGGACAGGCACTCGGAAACACCCTGGCTGGCGGAAAGCGCTCTTGAACTGGGAATACTCCAGGCACTGGGACCAAGGTTGGCGGGTGTTGCGCTGCCACAGCCGCTGGCCAATTCTCTGGCCATGCCCGTGGCCCCGGATAAAGCATCTGCGCCGTCACCCCAGCCCGGACTCCTGTACCCGCGCCTGCCCGGCATGGGAATGAGCCCGGCTCAGCTGACCGATGACAACCTTGAGCTTGCCCGGGATCTGGGCCGGGTACTTGCCGCCATTCACGGCACCCGGCCCCAATTTCAGGGACTTGAGGCCTATCCCTACGGCGATGGGGATTTTTGGACCAGCCTCTGGCCCATGGCAATCCGGCAGCTATCACAGGAGGCGCTCAAGCTTGCCGAGCACTATTTCCGCGATGCCCATGAGCGCGGGCTCGACGGCCGTCAGCTCAAGCCGGTGCTCTGTCATGGCGACTTCGGTCCGGCCAACTTGCTGCTGAAAGAGGCCTGTTCGCAAAGCCCCCCACGGCTTGGGGCTGTGCTGGATTTCAGTGATTGCTGTCTGCAGGATCCGGCGCTGGATTTTGCGCCCCTGCTGCGCCGTGCCGGCAAGGTCTTTGGTCAGCAGCTGTTGGCCAGTTACCGGCAACATCTCGGCGAGACAGCTTGGCAGGCTTTGGAGCCCGCCAGCCTGTTTGATCGCTGCGAGTTCCAAGCACGGCGCAAGGCGCTGTTCGTGCTCTGGTATGGCGACAAATATGGCTTTCACAGTCAGGGTAGCCAGGACTTTTTCAGGAGCAGCTTTAGCAGAGGCTGAACAAAATTCAGCATCGCCCTGTGTCTGAGTTCTGCCCCGCACCGGCCCCAGAGGGTATAATGCCGCGCCATAGACGATTGCAGGTTTGCCGGTCCGGGGCCGCGTGCAATCCTGGGCTAAGTTCAGCAAATAGCGTCCATTTAAAAAGTGATTTCACGACCAAAAGAATAATATGAATAATTTCAAAACCATCACCGGCTGCCTGGCAGCACTGCTGGCCCTGTCCCTGCCCTTATCGGTCAGTGCCACTCCCGCCCTGCCCTCGGCTACGCCGACAGCCTCTGAATCCCAGGCCTCAGCGCCTGCCTCAACCTCAATATCAGCCAATGACAGGCTCACCTTTGCCAACTACCACGAGGTGAGTGTCAGCCATATCGACATGGATCTCAGCCTCGATTTTGAACAGCAGCGCATCGAAGGCCAGGTGGAACTGAGCCTTGATTGGCACAGCGACAGTCGGCATCTGCTGCTCGACAGCCGTGGCCTAGACATCCACTCGGTGCAGGCACTGAACAGCGATGGCCAATGGCATCAGGCTCAATTCAGTCTCGGCGCCCACCATGGGGTCATGGGCGAGCCAGTGGAAATCCGGCTCAACGCCCGGGAGACCAAGGTACGGATCAACTACCGCTCCGCCGAGGTGGCCTCGGGGCTGCAGTGGCTGAGCGCAGCCCAGACCCAGGGTAAAAGCCAACCCTTTATGTTCAGCCAGAATCAGGCCATCCATGCGCGTAGCTGGCTGCCACTGCAGGACACCCCAGCGGTGCGCAGCACCTTCAGCGCCCGTATCAGCGCCCCCGAAGGCATTACCGTGGTCATGGGCGCCGAGCGCACCGAGGCTGTGGATGGCGTAACTGTGTTTAACATGCCCCAGGCCATTCCCTCTTACCTTATTGCCCTGGCCGCCGGCGATCTGCACTATGCGGCATTTGATGAGCGCAGTGGTGTTTGGGCCGAGCCCGCCATGCTGGCCAAAGCCAAGGCGGAATTTGAGCAGACCCCGGAGATGATTACTATCGCTTCCAAGCGCTATGGCGACTACCGCTGGGGTCGATACGACTTGTTAATCCTGCCCCCCAGCTTCCCCTTTGGCGGCATGGAAAACCCCAGGCTGTCTTTTATCACCCCGACGGTTATCGCCGGCGACAAAAGCCTGGTGAGCCTGATTGCCCATGAGCTGGCCCACTCCTGGTCAGGCAATCTGGTCACCAACGCCAGTTGGGATGACCTCTGGCTCAACGAGGGCTTCACCAGTTATGTGGAAAACCGCATCATGGAAGATCTCTACGGCAGGGAGCGGGCGCTGATGGAGCAAAGCATCGCCGTGGGTGAATTGCGCGACGAGGTCAGCAGCCTAGATGGCGCCGATACCCGGCTGGAGATAGATCTGGGGCAGCGGGATCCGGACGATGCCTTCAGCAGCGTGCCCTACACCAAGGGGCAACAGTTCCTGGTATTTCTGGAGCAGACCTTTGGCCGCGAGCCATTCGATACTTTTCTCAAAGGCTATTTCGAGCACCATGCCTTTGCAAGCATCGACAGGCGGGAATTCCGCCGCTATCTGAACGCTGAACTGTTGTCACGCTTTCCGGGCCGGGTAACAGCATCCGAAATCGAAACCTGGCTCCAGGGCGAAGGCCCGGGACCCGTCTTGCCCAACCCCGGCAGCCATGCCTTCGATAGGGTCGATAGGGATGCCAAGCTATGGCAAAACGGCAAGCTCAAGGCCAGTGACATAGATACCGCGGGCTGGACAGTGCACCACTGGCTGCACCTGCTGAATAACCTGCCGCGGGATCTCAGCCATCCGCAGCTGGCGGAGCTGGACACTCACTTCGGGCTCAGCCAACAGGGCAACAGTGAAATCGCCTTTTCCTGGTTCAAGCTGGCACTTGCCTGCGGCTATTATGAGGTCAAACCCGAGCTGGGTGCCTATCTGGAGCACATAGGACGGCGCCGCCTGGTGGTGCCACTGTACGAAGCGCTGGCGGCGTCCAGCGAAAAGGCCTGGGCCCGGGACATCTTCGCCAAAGCCAAGCCCGGTTATCACCCGGTGACAGTGGCAAGCATAGAGAAGCTGCTGCGTTAATCACAACAGCTCGAATACAAAACACAAAAAGCCCGGCAATGCCGGGCTTTTTTACTGAAATGACACCAAAGATCAGTGGTGATGACCACCCACGCCATGGGCGTGACCATGGGCGATTTCCTCGGCAGTGGCGTCGCGGGCATCGCTGATGTGCAGATCAAAGGTCAACTCGCGACCGGCCAGTGGGTGGTTGATGTCCACTGTGGCCATGAACTTGCCGACCTTGAGTACTGTTACCTGGCGCTGGCCCTGATCCGTGTGCACCACGGCGCGCATGCCCGGTTTCCAGTTGTTGGCACCCAGCAGGTGTTTCACGGAAACGCGTTGCTCGGCGCCTTCAATGCGCTCACCGTAGGTTTCGCTGGCAGGCAGGGTCACGCTGAACTTGTCACCCACGGCCTTGCCTTCAATGGCCTTTTCCACGCCGGGCATCATGTTGTGATGGCCGTGCAGGTAAGCCACGGGCTCATGGCCCTCGTTGCTTTCCAGTACCTCACCTTTTTCGTCGCGCAGGGTATAGAAAAACTGCACTACCATATCGTCTTTAATGCTCATGGGATTCTTCCTGTTGGAGCCTGAAAGGGCGGCAGCTTAGCAAATCTGCGGCCGCGCCTCCAGCGCTATCGGGGCTCAGGCTTTTACCTGGGCGCCCGGCACTATGGTCAGATGTTCAATATCGGTCAAGACTTCCGGGTTGGCCAGCGCCAGTTGGCAGACACCGGAGCGGATCTGCTGTTTCGGACTGCAATCCACACTCCACTGGCGCAGCAAGTAACCCGCCAGGGCCGCCCGGCAGGGGATCTCAAGTTTGCCCTTCACCATGTTGAAATCCAGGGCTATGGCCTCCGGGTGTGCCAGCGATGGATGCGGCACCAGCACCAGGGTCACCAGTCGCTGCCAATAATCATCGGCCGCGGCGAGCTCATGCTGCTCGGGTTCCGGCCCCTGGCCGCTGATCCCCTTGATGCGGGTCACCACGAAATCACTGAACTTGCCGCCCAAGCGGTCATAACCGCGCACATGCCAGCGCTGGCCATTGTTGACCAGGGCATGGGGCACGATTTCCCGCTGGCGCTCGCCGGACGAGGTGGACACATAGTGGAGTTTCAGCGAAGCGCCAGCCTGAATGGCACGCATCAGGGCGGCAATGATTTCCGGTGAGGGATGAATAAGGGACACGGCATCAAGGCACACGGCGCTCGGACGCACAGGGTGTGACAGGCCATCACCGAAGCCCCTTGCCAGGCCGTGCAATATGCTTTCGGGATCGTGTGGAAACAGGGCCTTGAAGCCGGGTAAACGATGGTAACTTTTGGTCTGGTGTACCAGCTGCATATTGGCCGGTGCCAGCTCGCGATAGCAGGCCAGATCCCGGGTGGCCGCCGCCAGGCCGGTGGCAAACTTGGCGATAAGATCCTGGCGACTCACTTCGCCGAAGTATTGCAAACTGAAATCGATAAAGGCCAGACGTTGTTTCTGGCCGTGATTGAGTTCATCCAGTGACATGGGGCACATCCGTTCACGCTTGGGTTAATAACGCATGGCCCGAAGTTACAAGCTCTTTTGGCAACAGGCAATCAATTTGAGTGCATCCGTTAAAAATCGAGCAAGTTACGGAAAAACTTCACTATTCGAAAAGCACCTCTTCGGTATGCACCTATTCTGTATGCACCTATTCGGTATGCAAGAGCCCCAAGGCTTCAAAGGTCGCATCATCGGCAAAACCGTCGGCGATAAGCCCCTTGCTTTGCTGGAAGGCGCGGATCGCGGCCAAGGACTTGGCCCCCAAGACCCCGTCTGCCTTGCCGGCATCAAAACCCAGGGTATTGAGCTTATCCTGCAGGGCTTTGAGGCTGGCGCGGCTGCGTACCGGCTGCACCGGCGGTGCCACCGTCAGTGCCACTGCGCCATTGATCCTGTCAGCCAAATGACCCACGGCAATGGCATAAAATTCTGAACGGTTCCAGCGCATGATCACATCAAAATTGCTGTAACCGATAAAGGCCGGCCCCTTGTGTCCTGCCGGTAGATAGAGCGCCGCCTTCATGTCCGCCACGGGTAATGGCTTACCCGAGGGCAGGGTCACGCCCTTGGCCGCCCAGTCGGCGAGAGGCAGTTTATGGTCCCGCCCCACCTGGCTGAAATCGAATTTTTTCGGCAGGGCCACTTCCCTGCCCCAGCGTTCGTTGCGCTGCCAACCCAGGTGCATCAGAAAGTTGGCCGCCGAGGTCAGGGCGTCGGGCACGCTGCCAATAAGATCGGCCCGGCCGTCACCATCTCCGTCCTTGGCATACTTGCTGTAAGCCGAGGGCATAAACTGGGTGTGTCCCATGGCGCCGGCCCAGGAGCCAATCAAGGCATCGGGTTGCAACTTGTTGCGCTCCGCCAGCGCCAGGGCCGTCAGCAATTCACTGGTAAAGTACTCACTGCGGCGGGCATCACAGGCCAGGGTCGCCAGTGAATCCAGCACCGGCATCTTGCCCTTATAGGCGCCGAAGTTGGTTTCCAGGCCCCAGAACGCCAACAGATACTGGGGCGGAATGCCGTATTCCCTCTGCAATTTTTTCAGCAGCGGGCCCTGTTCCTTGAACATTTTACGGCCCTGCTGCACCCGCCAGTCGTTGATGCGTTTGCTGAAATAGCCTTCGAAGGTCTGGGTGAATTCCGGCTGGTTGCGGTCCAGCTCAATCACCCTGGGGACGTAGCTGAGTTTGTCGATGGCGGCCAGACTCTGGTCACCAAGTCCCTGCTGCTGCGCCTTGGTGTGCAAGGCCTGCAAACAGGCGGCAAAAGCCTGTGGATCATGGGGTGGGATATCACCGGCCTGGGTGTTGGCCAGTGTCTGGGCGCTCGTCGCCACTAAAAAGAGCGCGGAAAAAATACGGCTGAATTTCACTCGGGACTCCTTGCTTGCTCCTGCCAGGCTGCGAACGGGAAAATGAAGGTTCGCTACGCCAAAAGGCGGTGAGACTTGTGTTTGAGCCCCATCCTGCAATAGCGGGGCTGCAAAGGCAATGCTTGGCAGGCAAATTAAGGCGGTAAAATTCCTTGGTGTTGCTTGTTTTTGCCGTATAATCAACAGCAATTTTCGGAATGAGAGAGTCCAAGATGAGCGAAATGAACACCGAGCTGGGCCAGTTTGTCAGCAATGTACAAGAAAGCCAGTTGCTTTGGGGACTGCAGGATGCGGGCGGTGAAGGCTGGGTTGTGTGTGATTCAAGCGAATACGAAGACACCGACGTCATGCCACTGTGGTCCAGCGAAGCGCTGGCCAAGAGCCACTGCACCGAGGAGTGGGCCAATTACCTGGTGGCCTCCATCAGCCTGGTAGAATTCCTCGAATACTGGGTGGAAGATCTGAACAATGACGGCGTGCTGATCGGTGTTGACTGGAAAGCCAACGAAGATTGTCTGGAGCTGGATCCGGTTGATGTCGCCAAGGCGCTGGCCGAGGTTGAAGCCGAATAAGCCCATGGCGAGTCCCGCGGTCGATATCCCTTTTGACAAGCGGTACAAGTGCTGGTTTTGTGAAGAGCCCTGTCGTGGGCTCTTCGACTATCCGGCCCCGCCGTTTTGCCCCCATCCCTCCCTTGCCGTGCCCGCCTGTGACGAGTGCCTGAAGTTGGCCCGTCAGCAACCTTTAACCTCGATTTACGAGTGCCGCCTGGCGGTCAAGGATGCACTGATGGCCCGCTATGCAAAACATCTGGCCATCGGCAGCAACTGGACCAGGGAAGAGCTGGAGCAGTCGGAATTTGAGTGCAAGATCTTTGGCGGCTTTAAAAAAAGCGCCTGGTTCATGTTTGAGGTGGCCAGGGACAGGGTCAACGCCCGCGGTTGGCCGCTGGCGCTCAATGGCATCCCCCTGGATGAGTCGGGAGCCGACACCCGCTTCTGTTTTGATGGGCTGGAATTTGCTTCGGTACTGGCAGCGGTGCGCCATTACGTGGGGATTTGGAGCCTGGATAAGCAGTTACTGGAAACCTTGCTCGGCCTGGTGGGGCATGAACGCTTCGGCTATGCCCTGCGGCTGTGCCGCTTGCATCTGGGGTCGACTCCGGCCATGAAGCAGATGCTTATCCGCGATGTGCGCGCCGAGTTGGGGCAGGCATAATTCCCACCCCATAAGCCCTGAGAGACCTCAGCCGAGTAAGTCCCTCAACCTGTCCTGCACCACTTCCACCAGCCTGTCGGGCTGGAACTTGGAAATAAACTTATCGCAACCTACTTTTTCCACCATGGCATTGTTGAAGCTGCCACTGAGTGAGGTGTTAAGGGTAATGTAGAGATCGCGCATTCTGGGATCGCTGCGCACCTCGTGGGTCAATTTATAGCCGTCCATTTCCGGCATTTCGGCATCTGTGATCATCATCAGCAGCGCATCGGCCACATTGATGCCTTCATCACACCAGGATTGGAGCAACTGCAAGGCCTGCAAACCATCGTTGACTTCGATAATTTCCAACCCCAGTTGCGCCAGGGTATCACGCACCTGACGCCTGGCCGTGGCCGAGTCGTCCACTATCAGCACCTGCCTGCCGGGCATGGCCTGCAGCAGGGATTGATCCAATACCCCGTCACTTATACGCACGTTGTAATGAATGATCTCCGCCAGCACCTTCTCCACATCTATGATGGACACCAGCTGCGACATGCCCTGGTAATCCAGACGGGTAATGGCCGTCAGGTAGTTGTTGCGCCCCGCTGACTTGGGTGGCGGCAATATGTCACCCCAAGTCATGTTGACAATATGCTCCACCTTGCCCACCAGAAAGCCCTGCACGCTGCGGTTGTATTCGGTGATGATAAGGTTGGCGTCGCCCCCTGCCGGTGACGGGCTGAAACCTATGGCCCGCCGCAAATCGATGACAGGAATCGAGGTACCGCGGATATTGGCAACGCCTTTCACATGGGGGTGACTGCCGGGCATGGCGCTGAGCGCCGGCAGCTTGACCACTTCCTTGACCTTGAACACATTGATTGCGAACAGTTGGGTACTGCTGAGCCGAAACAGCAGCAGTTCAAGTCGGTTCTCACCTACCAGCTGAGTGCGTGAGTCCACTGAATCAAGAATTTTCGCCATAACCCTGTCTCTTTTCCCGGTACATAAGCCCGGGCTAAAAAATTGAACTGCAATGGATTATAGCGGCAAAGCCCGGGGCATTATATGGCCGTTACCCGGGTTTGGGCGCTGTCAGTGTGGTGCAGATCCCATTTTCAAATACTGTCTGCCCCTGCCAACGGCAAGCCTGGATATCCCCCATTCCAGAGCATCGCTGGACCTTACGGGCGAACCTGAGTCACAACCTTTTGCAGCAGCATTTGTCCCGCGAGGTTACAGAAATTACGCTGCCCCACCGGCTCAAAGCCACAGCGTCTGGCCTCGGCCAAAAATTGCTTGTGGTCGAAACGGTTTTGCTGCGGATGGTCAAACAGCCGCCTGGCGATGGGATTGCAGATGGCACTGCGATAGAGATCCGTCAGCAGAAAATAGCCACCGGGTGTCAGTACCCTATATACCTCGGCCACGGCACCCTGCCAGTTGGGAATGTGATGAAAAACGGCAAAGTTGCATACCAGATCAAATGAGCCATCGGCAAAGGGCAAGTCGGTGGCATCCGCAGTCATGGCATTAAACCAGGGCTCATGGGCATACCGGTCGCGGGTGCTTTGCACCATGGCCTGGTCCAAATCCACCGCTGTGACCCGCTCGGCCCCGAGCCGGCGGCGGATAAAGTCGACCCCGTTGCCAAAACCGCAGCCTATTTCCAGCGCCGCTGCGCAGGGCCCCGGGCCCTTGTCATACAGTGACAACAACAAGGGGGCCTCGACCCTGTCCTGCAAAATACGCCTGGCGCGGGAACGCACCACGGAACGTTCAAAATCATTTAATTTCATTCCGCTTGTACCACCCTGGGATTGGGCCATTCACGACCGGAACCCTTTTCATCTGCACCCATAACCATGGCCGCCGGCACAAGGGAGGAGCCATGGTGCTCTATGATGGTCATGATGCCCAAATGCAGCTCGTGGGCCAGTTGATGATAGGTGGCAACACTGGTGGTGGCGAGATACGCAAGCACCTTGAGCTCCAGACCAAATTGGCCAAAGCCTCCCAGGGTGACCTCAAGCGGTTGCTTTTCCACCATGGGGTGTCTCGCCAACAGGGCTTTGATGTCTGTGACTATGGCCTGGATTTGTTCACCGCCGGTGGAGTAATCGAGCCTGATGGCCGGATTGAAGCGGATCTTCTCCCGCTCCGACAGGTTTTCAATTTCCATTTCCGCCAGCTTGGCATTGGGTATATGCAGCACACTGCGGTCGAGGGTGCGAATACGGGTCAAACGCAGACCGATTTCCTCCACCCGCCCTTCCAACTCGCCCATTCTGCAGCGCTGTCCCACCTTCACCGGCGCCGAGGCATACAGGGTGACGGCTCCAATGAAATTTTCGATGGACTGTTTGGAGGCCAGGGCCACAGCAATACCGCCAATACCCATACCGGCCAATATCGCTCCGGCATTGAAGCCCATATGCTGCAACCACATCAGGGTCGCCAGTGCCAGCACAGTGGTACGGACAAGGTTACTCAGAGGCCGCAACAGGGCTGCAGCCTGTTTATTGCCGCGGGCCATCAAACGCTCACGCCAGTGGCTTTGAACCAGGCCGGTCAGGCTCCACAGCATCCACACCGAAGTCAGGGCGAGCAATAATCCGTTATCGGCAATGTCCCGGGTTGGCGCCGGCAAGGTGGTATTGCCAAGCGCCAGCTTGTACAGCAGCACAGCCAGCAAAAAACGCAGCGCACCACTGCTGAGACGGGCCAGCTCATAACGCAATGGCCAGCGGCTTCGCAGCAGCCATGCCCGCAGCAGCCAGGTCAGGGGAAGTACCACCACAAATGCACCGCCAAGCAGGCTGAGGATCAGCGCCCACTCCCACAGGTCGAGCATCAGCAGGCGCCCGGCGGGCGCATGCCTGATATACCACTCCACCAGCGGACTGTAGCCCAGGGTGCGATACAGTTCGGGCAATTGGGCGACCGTGGCACTGGAAACCTTCCACACCCATGATGACTTACTGCCGGGTACACGTTGCAGCAGCAGCTCAACCTCCCGGCCTGCCACGGTCAGGGACGCAAAACTGTCACGTTCCGCCGTCTGACCATCGTTGACCGCCCCTTCGGGACTGTCGCTGATCCGGGCCAGATCGACCCACAAATTCCTGTCGATAATGGCCAGCAGCATCATGGCGTATTCCGGTGCCTGCTGGATATTCATGCCGCGGGGCAGATAACGTAAGTCCAGGTATCTGGCCGCCCGGTTAAAATCTTCAGCGTCGGCCGCATGAAAAAAGCCCTGCAAGGCGCCCCTGGGTGTATCCCGATGCAAGGGATCGCGGTAATCGAAGTGGGCGTCGGCCCCCATGTCCCCGGCAATTTCCTGGTCGATTTGCTCTTCCTTTGCCACGGCTGTTATCAGGTCCGATTGGGCGGCATTGGCAGTGGCATTCGATGGCGATTCGGCCGCTGTTGCCGTCCCCATGGCCAGCAGCCACAGCAGCATCACTGCCCCAAGCGACTTTTGCATCTTGTGTCCTTATGTGTTTGCGCTTTTGGCCCAGTCTAGCACCGAAATGGCACCAATACAGCCAACACTGGTCCGGCAACTGACTGGAAATTAAAGAGGAATCCCCTTTCATTAATCTGTCATCTGTCTGTGGGACTCTGGTGCACAACCCCGACAAGGATGCCGGGCCAATGGCCTGAGCCCTGCGGAAAGTGCGATGCCAACCATCGCCAAGGCAACCCAATGTAAAAGGAGAGTGGCCATGTCATACAAGGCTGACGGTCATGATATTAAGGTGGCATTTCCGGTTGATGCGATTTCAGTAAACAAAAACTCCATCGCTTACACGGACGGCAAGGGCAAAAATCGTCAGACCTTTGCCCGGCGCAGTGAGGCGCAAAATTTTGTGAAGTGGCTGCTCAGCAGTAATCGCTGAATGGCCAAAGGCTTAGCGTTCAAGCGAAAGACCGGCGGCGTGCGCCAGTTCGGGGAATTTTCGCACATACCTGGGCAGCATGGATTCGTTGCCAAGCAATCCCCCCTGATGCAGGTATAGTACCCGGGCATCTGGGTGGGCATCCATGTAGTCAAGCAGCAGGATCCAGGCCAGCGGATCGTACAGCAGCTCAAACTGCGTGCCGGTCTTTTCCAATGCCGACCAGATCTCAAAAAACTCCCGATAACATTTGCCGAAATGGTATTTGCGTCCGGGAGAGAGAATGGTCGGAAAGTGCCTTTCCTGGGCACCGAGCCCGGCGAACTGCGCCTTTAGGTAGTTGTCATCCCCCACCAGGGCACAGGTCAGCACCTGGATATCCAGGCCCTGCTCCACAAAATACTTGCTCAGGAACAGCGCAGTGGTGCCGGTCCCGGAAGGCAGCATCAATTTAAGTTCGGCAATTCCATTGGTCGCGGCATACTCGGCAATTTCCCGTGCCAGGGCAGCAACCCCATACTCGGCGTAGCCACAGCGCCCCCCCTCGGGGACAAACAGGCAGTCTTGCTCCAGGGTTGAGACCAGGTGCTGCTGCAAATAGCTCTCAAGATTCATCCCTTCCCTGCGGGCCTGAGCCCCCACTTCAATCAGTTCGGCCCCCAGTGCCAGGGCCGCCTTGAAGTTACCGCAGGGATTGAGACGCAAATGCTCGCTGATATGGTCAACATAAAACTGCAAGTGCCAGCCCTTGAGCCTGGCCAGTGCCGCCATTGAGTAAAGGGAGTTGGCCTGGGCCGAACCGTGGCCGATAAGCCGTTTGACCCCGGGAAAGTCATGCTCCAGGAACCAGGCAAATTTGCGCGCCTTGTTGCCACTGAATTGGGGATGCAACAAGTCATCCCGTTTGACCAGCAGCCTGTGTCCGGCAAAGTTGAACTCCTCGACCGGTGACGGTGACAGTGGAAAAAGGCTCGACACATAGGGCTCCTGTACTGAATTGCCGGGCCATTGTACGTCAGTGGAGCCTTGGTGAAAATCACCGGCTTATGGTGAAACAGACCAACAGGCTTCCCCCCTTTGGCGGCAAAAATGCGTATAATACATTGTTATTAAATGACATTAGTAATTTGGCACAGTATTGGCTAGGACATTGGCAAATCACGCGGGACAGAAGTCCCGCCGTCAGCGAAATCAAGGAGAGCTATATGTCACTGCTGCGACTGCTGTTTAACATTGCCTGGTTTGTCCTCGGGGGATTTGTCATGGGGCTGGCATGGTGGCTGGCAGGATTACTGTGTTTTATCAGCATCATAGGCATCCCCTTTGGCCGAGCCTGTTTTGTCATAGGCGAACTGGCCTTTTGGCCCTTCGGTCAGGAACATGTTAACCGCCGGGTGCTCCACGGTCATGAAGATCTGGGCACAGGTCCACTGGGATTTGTCGGCAATCTGGTATGGTTCTTTCTGTTCGGGATCTGGCTCGCCATAGGCCATCTGGCCCATGCCCTGGGCTGCTTTATCACCATCATAGGTATCCCCTTCGGCATCCAGCACCTGAAGCTGGCACTGCTGAGCCTGACCCCCATAGGCCGTACCGTGGTGCCTGTGCGGGATTAACCACAGCACCAGAGCTAAGCTACAGAGCCTAAGCGCCGGGAAGGCCGGCGCTTTAGCGGCTATGCTTAGCATGTTCCGGCCAACAGGCCGGCCATGCAGGAGTCCCCGATGATACGCTGGCTGATGGGCCTGTTGTGTTTACAGCCCTTCCTCTTCGCTGCGGCCCAGGATGCCGCTACGCTGCGCATAGGCACCAATGAGGAGGTGATGTCCAAATTGCCCGGGGTGCAACAAAAAGTGCTGGAGGCATACGCCAATCTGGGTCTGGCAACGCAATTGGTGGATATGCCCGCAGCCCGCCTGCCCCTGGTGCTGCAACAGGGCCACCTCGACGGCATCATGGTGATGGAGCCGGAAGTGGTTTCCCAATGGCAACATATGCATCTGGTCAAACCGGCCATATTCAAAACCGAGTTGCGGTTATACGGCCACCGTTCGCTCAAGGTGGACTCCTTCGAAGATCTGCAACCCCTGACGCTTATCAGCGTACACGCCATCCGGGTGCTCGAATATCAGGCCAAGGCCCTGAAAATCAGCAATATCACCTACGCCAAATCCCTTCCCGGTGCGGTCGACATGCTGCGCAAGGGGCGCGGCGATATTATGTTGATGCTGCCCTCAGTAGTGGAAGAATTCGCTCGTCAGCAGGGCGTTGATGGCAAGGCTGTGGATGACAAGGCTATGGATGACAAGGCTATGGAAGACATAGTGCCGCTGCCGTTGCCGCCTCTGGTCAATTACTATTTCCATATGCTGGCAGACAGCCAAACCGAGCTGACTACTCAGCTGAGTCGGGAGCTTGAGCGTTTGAGGAGAGAATGCCCCGAGCCCAGCGACACTGTGGTGTGCCAGACCATACGTTGATCAGTCGGCTACCACGTCAGTCAGCAGCGCCAGCAACTGTGGCTGCACATCCAGGGCCAGATCATGGCCACCATTGGGCAAGTAATTCACCGATGCTCCGTAACGCCCCGCCAGCGACTCACTGCAACAGGGATGCACCAGGCGGTCGTTCCTGCCATGGATAAAGTAACTTGGGCAGTTTACCGGCGACGCCTCAAAGCGCCAGGCAGCCCAAAGCTGGCGCAGCATATTGCCAAGGCTGGTGCAGGCCACTTGATGCAGGCGGCTCCAGCGGGCTATCAGTTCCCAATCCTCACCTCTTTGATGGCTGACAAGTTTCACTATCGCAGTTTCAACCAGGCCAATTTCAGGTCGTGGGTCAGGAAGCACCCGCTGCCTGAGCACGGATGCGGCGGCAGATAGGCCAGCAAACACCACCGCCGGCAGCGAAAAGCGCCGGAACCAGGGCGAGTGCCGGTCGCTTGAGCCCAAAACCCACACGGCGCGCACCCGCTTGTCGCGGGCTGCCAGACTCAGCGCCACCATGCCGCCAAACGAAATCCCCAGCACAACACAGGCACCAACACCGAGAGTGTCGAGTCTGTGACTCAGCTCGTCGGCGTAGTCTTCCACCCGCAGGGGGCTTTTACGCTCCGCCAGGCTACCATTACCGGGCAAGTCCAGGCACAGTACCTTAGCGCCCAGTGCCCTCAGCTTATCGTCAAAGCCTTCCCAGTGGCGCCTGTCACGGCCAAGGCCCCGCAGCATGACAAGGGTTGTCATGGCAGCAACTCCGGGTACCAGAGTTTGACACCCTGCTCCCTGAAGCCCGTCAACTCGGCCGGCGACAGTTGCTCCAGCAGCCTGGAATGGGCCAGCTCCAGCATAAACTGCATCAAGATGGTATGGCGGCGCAAAATCCTATGGTGCCTGTGCTGTTTTTGCGGGTTGAACAGGCCGGCAAAGTTGAACAGTTGGCGGGGATTTTTTCTGACCCAGGCCCAGGAGCCCATTTCCAGGGTAAAGGGCAACAGGGGTACCGGACTGTCATCCTGACTGAGCCAATCCCAGATATCCCCATGGGTGCGGTACACGGCGCTCTGGGGGCCGCAGTGGTAATGGCAATGATGGGAATAGCTGTCCTCAAACAGCTGCCAGAAGCGAAAGATGCGGGCTATCTCCCTGCCGGGTCGGTGATGGCAGGCATAGGGAAACCAGAGGTGATCCTCAAGGCCAAAGCCGGAATGGGCATCGAGCACCAGCAGCAAACTCGATTTATTTCGCAGCTCACGGCAATAGTCGGTCAGCGCGCGGGTCTCAATTTCCAACTGGCCATGGCCACGAAACCAGGGCAGTCTGGCAGACAGGCGCTGGCCACCCACCCAGGGCGTCACCCTGTCACCTTCCAGCGGTGCATTGCGCATCAGATCTACCCCGTTGGCATTGGCGCGCCGTCCCATGGCCATCCCCTGCGGATTGACCAGGGGCACGAAGGCCAACCTGAGTCCGGATAGCATGGCCTGCAGGTGCGGATCCCAGCCAAGACGCTGCATCAGGGATCCCAAAAAGGTCAGTAAGATCTGGGTGCCGATGCGCTCAAGGCCGTGCACACCACCGACAAACAGCACAGTGGGCAGGCCCGGTTTATCCGTACCAAGCTCTATGGCGTGCAGCGGCAAAGGGCTTGCCGGACCCGGCAACTGCGCCAGGATCTGCGCGCGCAGGCGTTGGCCCTGGATCTGGATTAAGCGCTCCAGCTGCGCCAATTCATAACCGGCAGCAAACACCTTTCCTCTCCCCAACACAACCGTCAGCCATGACCCAGCAAACTAGCGCCAAGATGCGACAGGTTCATGACAGCCAATTCTTCCCGGGTAACGATAAGGCTCAGTATAGCAAGGAGATTTGACGGTCCTGTTTAACCTGCCTTTTTGGCCTGCTTGACGTGTTTGGTTACAAAGGGACACACCTGTGTCACCCGGTCGGCACTAGACTGGGGACACAGCTTATTGGCGTGGAGAAACCGATGAACAAAGGCATGCACAAGCCGGTGCGCAAAACATTGCTGACCCTGATAGGCGGTCTGCTGACCCTGACGGGCCTTATCCTGCTGCTGATGCCTGGTCCGGCCTGGCTGTTACTGCCACTGGGACTGACGCTGCTGGCCATGGAGTATCCCTGGGCCAGGCCTTACCTGGCACGCAGTCAAAAGGCCATGACCGCAGGCCTTAATTGGCTCGATAAACTCTGGCGCCGCATCAGTTTCTGATCCCGGCACTGGTTTTATCCGCTCTCGGCACTGGTTTTATGCGCTCACGGCATTGATGTCCCGCTGCAGCTCCTCATACATCAGCTCACGCATGCGAAACTTCTGGATCTTGCCCGTGACTGTCATGGGATAGTGCTCAACAAACTTGATGTATCTGGGCACCTTGAAATAGGCCACCTTCTCGGTCAGAAAGTGCCGCACCTCATCCTCGGTCAAGCCGCTGCCGGGACGCACCTTGATCCAGGCACAAACTTCCTCGCCGTACTTCTGGCTCTGCACCCCGAACACCGCCGCATCCTGAATTTCCGAGTGGGTATAGAGCTTCTCTTCTATCTCGCGGGGATAGATGTTCTCGCCGCCGCGGATGATCATGTCCTTGATCCGTCCCACTATCTGCACATAGCCGTCACTGTCCATCACCCCGAGATCGCCGGAATGCAGCCAGCCTTCGCTGTCTATGGTTGCCGCCGTTTTAGCCGGGTCGTTCCAGTAGCCCTGCATCACGCAATAGCCGCGGCTGCACACCTCGCCCGGTTGGCCTATGGCCTGTATTTCCCCGAATTCATTGATGATTTTCACTTCGGTGTGGGCCAGGGCCCGGCCAACCGTGGTGACCCGTTTTTCCAGGCTGGAACCGATTTCCGTCATATTGTTGATGGGACTGCACTCTGTCTGGCCGTAGCCAATCAGCACCTCTTCCATGTGCATCAGCTGCTGTACCCGCTTCATCACAGGCTCGGGACAGGTAGCGCCGGCCATCACCCCGGTGCGCAGACTGGAGAGGTCATAGTCGGCAAAATTGGCCAGCTCCAGCTCGGCGATAAACATGGTTGGCACCCCGTGCAGTGCGGTGCAACGCTCATCCTGCACCAGTTGCAACGTGGTGGCGGGATCGAAGGCATCCCCCGGAAACACAGCCGTGGCGCCCTTGGCCAGACACACCAGATTGCCGAGCACCATGCCAAAACAGTGATACAGGGGCACGGGGATGCACAGCTTGTCCCTGTGGCTGAAAGCCATGGCCTCGGCCACCAGCAAGCCATTGTTGAGAATATTGTGGTGAGTCAGGGTCGCGCCCTTGGGTTGGCCCGTGGTGCCGGAAGTGAACTGGATATTGATGGGGTCGTGGCATGACAGCCCGGTCCCGATTGTCTTGAGCTCACTATAGTGTTCATCGGCGCCAAGCGCACACACCTCGGGAAAATTGAACATCCCGGGGGTGGTTGCCGTGCCGGTACGGATCACCCATCGCAGCGCCGGCAAACGCTCGGCCTTGAGTTGCCCCGGCGGGCAGTGCGCCAGTTCGGGAGCCAGTTCGGCGAGCATGTCCAGGTATTGACTGTGTTTAAAGCTGTCGGCTGTGATAAGGGCCTTACAGCCGACGTTATTGAGGGCGTATTCCAGCTCCTCGGGACGATAGGCCGGGTTGATGCACACCATGATGGCGCCGATACGGGCGGTGGCAAACTGGGTCAGGCACCATTCGATGTTGTTGGGTGACCAGATCCCCACCCGGTCGCCGGGCCTGACGCCCAGCGCCAGCAAACCTGTGGCCAAACGGTCAATTTCAGCAAGGTAGCGGCGATAGTCCCAGCGGATCTGCTGATGATGCACGACCACCGCCGGATTGTCGCCAAAACGGTCACAGATATGCTCCAGGTATTGGCCTATGGTGAGCTCGGTGAGTTCAGTGTCGGTGCGGCCCTGGTACCGGCTCTGGCTCAAGGGAAAATATTGAATGGCAGACATAGCGCCTCCTTGCGAAAAATGCGATGGGGAATTCACCTGGGGCAAAGTATGCAGGAAAATGTGGCAGCCCCGGGTGAGTCAGAACTCGACTCTAGCCAAAGCGGCATTGGGGCCACAAGGGCAAAATCGCAAATCTAGACTAAAGGCTAATGACTAGAGGCTGACGGGATCGGGCGCTTCCACCGCCGGCGCAAGCTGGGGCATGGCCTCCAGTTGCCACAGGCGTTCCAACAGCGCCAGCAGCACACCGCGGCGACGCATGTGCGCCAACACACCGTGACTGAAACGCTCCAGCCTTGCCAGGGCACTGAGCAACTGGCGGCACTGCTGGGCATTGGCATCGGCAATGCGCTCCGGGCAATCCAACAGGTGCTGGTTGCGATACCAATCCTGCCAATCAAACTCCTCAATCAGGATCCCGGTGCGCTCAAGGAGTTCAACGACTTGCCGCAGCAGGCCGGGTTCACAGCCGTGCTCGCCTGCGGCCAACGCGTCCCGAATATGATTCTGACAGGATACTGATGCTTGCATACATACCTCCCGGGTGGTCACAGACCGTCCCCTGATGCATAATCGCCGCCACAGACCGACAATCTATTGACCGGCGCGGGCGCCACATTCTCACGAGGCATTTTTTATGCCAGCGCCTGGCTTTATATCTGCGTCTGAAACAGAGTCTGACGCCCGCAGGATGAACACAGGCTTAACGCGTTTCCGATAATAAAAACCGCGCGGCAATAGGTCCCTTAAGGAGAACCGGATGAATTATTGGCTGATGAAGTCTGAACCCGATGAGTTCAGCATCGACGATTTGGCGGCCAGACCCAACCAAACAGAGGGTTGGAACGGCATTCGTAATTACCAGGCCCGCAACTTTATGCGCGATGCCATGCAAATAGGTGATCGGGTGTTTTTTTATCACTCCAGCTGCAAGGTGCCCGCCGTGGTCGGGGTTGCCGAAGTGGTCAGTGGCATCTACCCCGATGAGTGTGCCTGGGATCCCGAATCCCCCTATTTCGATCCCAAGTCGACACCCGAAGCACCACGCTGGCTCAAGCTGGACATTCATTTTCTGAAAAAATTTGCCAGTGCCGTACCCCTTTGCGATATTAAGTCCCATCCCGGACTCGCTGACATGATGCTGGTGCAAAAAGGCTCGCGCCTGAGCATACAGCCGGTCACAGAAATCCAATGGCAACTGATCCATCAAATGGCGGGAGAAACCCCATGAAACACACAGGAATAATCCTTGTTCTCGGCGCTTGTCTGGCTCTGCCTGTCATGGCCAAACATGACAAGGACAACAAGGAACACCAGTCCCATAAGGCCAAGGCAGAGAAAAGCCACGGCGAAAAAGAACACAATGACAAGGCAGAGAAAAGCCATGGCGAGAATGAGCACCATGAAAAGGTGCAGCCTGCGGTAGTCGATGGCGGTTTGCCACCCGGACTGCAGAAAAAAGTCGCCCGTGGCGAGCCCCTGCCTCCCGGCTGGCAAAAGAAATACCACAGGGGCGATATCCTGGAGCAGGAAATCTACCAGCGGGGTGAAGTGGTGGTGCCCATTGGCCGCGATGGAGAAGTCACCATACGCGTAGATGACACCCTGTTCCGGGTCCACGAAAAAACCCGCCAGATCCTCGATATCCTGACCCATTGACGGTCGGTGCCGGATTAAAAAAGGAGCCATTAGGCTCCTTTTTCACATTTACGATCAGGCCTATCTGTCGCCGTCCAGCATACGGCCCAAGCCACCGAGCACCGAGCCTTCTCCGCGATCGCTGCCACCGGCCGAGGGGGCGTGCGCCAGGATCCTGTCCGCCATCCTCGAGAACGGCAGGCTTTGCAGCCAAACGGTACCGTGACCGGACAGGGTCGCCAGGAACAGACCTTCACCACCGAACACCATGGACTTGAGCGAACCGGCGCGCTGAATGTCGTAATCAATACCCGAGGTAAAGCCCACCAGACAACCTGTGTCTACTCTCAGGGTCTCGCCGCGCAGCTCTTTCTTTATCAGGGTGCCGCCCGCGTGGATAAAGGCCATGCCATCACCCTTGAGGCATTGCAGAATAAAGCCTTCGCCGCCGAAAAAACCGGCGCCGAGACGGCGGTTGAATTTCATGCTGACCTGGGTGCCGAGCGCCGCAGCGAGGAAACTGTCCTTTTGCAGGATAAGTTCGCCGCCCACCTCGTCCAAATCTATGGCCAGCAGGGTGCCGGGGTAAGGCGCCGAAAAGGCCACCCGGCGCTTGCCGTGGCCCTGGTTGCTGAAATGGGTCATAAACAGGCTTTCACCGGTCAACATGCGCTTGCCGGCACCCATCAGCTTGCCGAAAAAGCCCGACTCGGGTTCGGAGCCATCCCCCATGCGGGCCTCAAAGCTGATGCCCTCTTCCATATAGGTCATGGCACCGGCCTCGGCGATGACGGTTTCGCCCGGATCCAGCTCCACCTCCACCAGCTGCATGCTGCTGCCTTTAATCTCGTAGTCCACCTCGTGGCAACGTCTGGTCATGGTCTCCCTCCGTTATCTGACCTTAAATTGAATCGCTTCTTGATACTGGGTGTAATGTTTGCGTAACAGCTGTGGCTCAGCTTATGACATAAAATGTCATTGCGTCATGAACCCAAATGTAACTGTTTGTGTTGGCACATGATACCTGTGTCAGCCCAAACCGCCGGTGACGCCTTCGTTTCTGGCAAATTCTTCCAGAATGAGTTCGGTAAACAGCCTGCCGGCCCTCCCCAGGGGGCGCTCCAGGGTCGACACCAGTTGCGGAGTAAAGGTATAGCGGCTGCCGCCAACAAAGTCGATTTCCTTGAGGCTGCCGTCCTGGAGTTCCTGATGAATAAGGAAGTCCGGCATCCAGCCAAAGCCCAGCCCCTTGAGCAGGGCGTTCTTCTTCATGATAAAGCCCGACAGGTAAAACACCTTGTCGCCGCCAAATTGCAATTCGTCGCGGTAGGTTTTCACCGGGGATGAATCCTCAATGGTCAGCTCCACGTGCTGCTGCAGTTCGGTCAGGCTCAGTTTTTTGCCACCCGCCAGCGGATGATGGGCTGCGGTTACCAGCACGCTGGTGATGGCAGGCAGCGCCTGAGCCGAGTAATAGGGGCCGGTGCGATAGTCTTTCACCAGCATCAGATCGGCATTGTCGCGCTCGAACCTGTGCTGCACCCCGCCAAGGAACTCCATATTGAGCTGGATTTTGGTGGGGATCTGGTGCTCGGCCATGCGTTTCAGCGCGGTCATGATCGGCTCCATCGGCAGGGCGCCGTCGATCACCAGCTCCAGCTTGGGCTCCCAGCCCTCACTGAAACGGCTGGCCAGATGTTCAATGTTGGCCAGGTGCGCCAGCAGTCGCTGGCCTTCGGCCAGGATCACCCGTCCCTCGGGGGTCAATTCGGCGCGGTATTGATCACGGCTGAACAGGCTCACTCCCAGGTGTTGCTCCAGTTTTTTAACCTGGTAGCTCACCGCCGACTGGGCCTTGTGCAGCCGCTCTGCCGCCTTGGCAAAGCTGCCCTCTTCCACCAACACCTGCAACACCTTGAAGGCATCCACATCGATGCGCATCGCACCACTCCTGCCACCTTGGGCGGTCAATATTGTAAAGGGAAGATTACCATCTAATTTTTAGATGATGATGACGGATTTATTATTCTTTTTTTTGTTCATCCGCACAACTAAATTGATAGCCAGATCACATAGTTCACATACAGTTCACAGGCATTTAGCCCCGAGAGGATAGAAACCCATGCCCTTCTACGTGAAACAAGGCCAGGTACCCAACAAGCGCCATATCGCTTTTGCCAAGGAAAACGGCGAACTCTACCGTGAAGAGCTGTTCTCCACCCATGGCTTTTCCAACATTTATTCCAACAAGTACCACCACAATATGCCCACCAAGACCCTGGAAGTGTCGCCCATGACACTGAGCCACGGCGGCAACTGGGAAGATTCGCTGGTACAGAACTACAAGTTGGATACGCGCTTGGCGGACAACGAGGGCAACTTCTTCTCGGCCCGCAACAAGATGTTCTACAACAATGACCTGGCCCTGTACACCGCCAAGGTAACCCGTGACACGGACGAGTTCTACCGCAACGCCTATGCCGACGAAGTGATCTTCGTACACGAAGGTGAAGGCGTGTTGCTGTCCGAGTACGGCGAATTGGAAGTGCGCAAGTGGGATTACCTGGTGATCCCCCGCGGCACCACCTACCAGCTCAAGTTCAACAGCTTTGACAACGTGCGCCTGTTCGTTATCGAATCCTTCTCCATGGTGGAAGTGCCCAAGCATTTCCGTAACGAATACGGCCAGTTGCTGGAATCTGCCCCTTACTGCGAACGCGATATCCGCGTGCCCGAGCTGAAAGACGCCGTGGTTGAGCGCGGTAACTTCCCCATGGTGACCAAGTTCGGTGACAAGTATCAGCTGAATCAGCTGGAATGGCACCCCTTCGACCTGGTGGGTTGGGACGGCTGCGTCTATCCCTGGGCCTTCAACATCACAGAATACGCGCCCAAGGTTGGCAAAATTCACCTGCCACCCTCGGATCACCTGCTGTTTGTGGCCCACAACTTCGTGATCTGCAACTTCGTGCCGCGCCCCTACGATTTCCATCCGCAGGCAATCCCGGCCCCTTACTACCACAACAACATCGACAGCGACGAAGTGCTGTACTACGTCGATGGCGACTTTATGAGCCGCACCGGCATTGAAGCAGGTTACATCACACTGCACCAGAAAGGCGTGGCCCACGGCCCGCAACCCGGCCGCACCGAGGCCTCCATAGGCAAGAAAGACACCTATGAATATGCCGTGATGGTCGACACCTTTGCCCCGCTCAAGCTCACCGAACACGTGAAGCACTGCATGGCAGCCGATTACAACCGTTCCTGGCTGGAAGACTGACAACAATAAGCGCCAGACGGACAATACTTTGAAAGAGGAAATGACAATGGCAAGCGAAACCAATCCACTGGGCCTGCTCGGCATCGAATTCACCGAATTTGCCACGCCCGACAATGACTTTATGCACCAGGTATTCCTGGACTTCGGCTTCTCCATGCTGAAAAAGCACAAGGTCAAGGACATCTATTACTACAAGCAAAATGACATCAACTTCCTGATGAACCGTGGTCGCGAAGGCTTCAGCGCCGGCTTCGCCAAGTCACACGGTCCTGCCATCACCTCCATGGGCTGGCGCGTGGAAGATGCCGACTTTGCCTTCAAGACCGCCGTCGAGCGTGGTGCCAAGGCCGCTCCGGATGAAGTGAAAGATCTGCCCTATCCCGCAATCTATGGCATTGGTGACAGCCTGATCTACTTCATCGACCGTTTCGGCGAAGACAATATCTACGCCAGCGATTTTGACGATCTGGCCGAGCCCGTGCTGGTACAGGAAAAAGGTTTCATGGAAGTGGATCACCTGACCAACAACGTCTACAAGGGCACCATGGAGCAATGGTCCAACTTCTATAAGAACGTGTTCGGCTTCACCGAAGTGCGTTACTTCGACATCAAGGGCTCACAGACTGCGCTGATCTCCTATGCCTTGCGTTCACCCGATGGCAGCTTCTGCATCCCCATCAACGAAGGCAAAGGCGACGACAAGAACCAGATCGACGAATACCTGCGCGAATACAACGGCCCTGGCGTACAACACCTGGCGTTCCGCAGCCGTGACATAGTGGCGTCCCTGGATGCCATGGAAGGAACCTCCATCCAGACCCTGGACATTATCCCAGAGTACTATGACACCATCTTCGACAAGCTGCCCCAGGTCACCGAAGATCGCGAGCGCATCAAGCACCACCAAATCCTGGTGGACGGCGACGAGTCAGGCTACCTGCTGCAGATCTTCACCAAGAATCTGTTCGGCCCCATCTTCATCGAAATCATCCAGCGCAAGAATAACCTGGGCTTCGGCGAAGGTAACTTCAAGGCCCTGTTCGAGTCCATCGAGCGCGATCAAATGCGCCGCGGCGTGCTGTAAGCCGCTAACGTGCGAATTTGACATAGTAAAACGCCGCTTAATGCGGCGTTTTTTATTGGGATTACGAGCTTGATTGAAATTTGACGGCGCATAGTGACACTGCCCGCTCTGCAGGCCGCTACAAACGATCTTTAGCCCCCGTACAGCAGATCAAATTGTCCCATTACAGGCAAAAAAGTCCCTAGAAAATGGGACTGATTGGCAAGGTATAAAAATTATCCGCCTTTTTTTCCAAAAAGATCTGATCCCCCTGTCTTTCGTTATTTCATAAACGGATCAGATTTAATTTTATTTAAGATTCTTTCACAAGCGAAGCTTTCCGAGTCAAATGCTTCAACTTCAAACTTCTGGCCTCTTTCAAAATAATAAACATACCAAGTTTCATTAATCTTCTCTATACAATGCCCCTCAAACAAATTTGATGGCTTAATATTCAATCTGTACCCATGAGCCTTGAAACGTCTCCGAATAAACTCTCTTCTAAGTTCCTCTACATTCATAATTAACCGGTAACCTCTTTAAATAAAGTGAATCAGTGTATCTTATTAATTTCGGTCCCGGATTGCTTCCGCCACCGAACTGGAAGCCCCTCTTTCACGCATCGCAGATTTGCTTCGATACTTCGCATGCTCTGGCATTCCACCTGGCGGCACAGGGCAATTAAAACGGCCATCCCCTTCTATATAAGGATTATTTCTGGATAATTTTTAACTTTCCGTTACTCAAAAAATAATTTTCCACCACTACAATCTGCTGATTAGAAGGGGCAACTTCTGCATTCGAGACTTTGATGAAAACTGGGCTGTTACTGTTCTCAACTATTTCGATAGAAGCCATATTTGAAGAGAGTTTTGTTGTATCCAACTTTGATAAATTGAAGTCTGATAACCTGTAGATATTCATCAAGGTCTGATTTCCACCAGATTTAAAGGCGAGCACCACTTCCTCTATGCCGTCAGAATCTAAATCAACAGTTTGCAATTTTGGACCATGACCAGTTTCTCTGTCAATGATAGCTGGATAACCATTTGTATTGTATTGAATAACATAAAAATCTTCCGTTGGCATTCGAATGCACTCATTGGAAGTAAACCAAAACTCTGACACTTGTAATTTATTAATAGGCCCCAAATTTAAATTAAGTTCAGCGATGGGATCTTTTTGTGCAAGCCATTTATTTTCAGAACATTCATCGGCCAACACTGAATTCACCAGCGTAGTCAAAAGCAAAACGTAAAATCTCATAAACTTTCCCTTTAAGGTCTTGTGCCAACTGTCCATCTATCAGTTTCAAATTTGATAAAGGCCAAGGAGTCAGAGCCGCTTATTACACTTTGGGACTCGGACTATCTACGCTGACGCAACGGGAAGCCCCTCTTTCCCGCATCGAAGACTTGCCTCGATACTTTGCCTGCTAAGTCTCAAACAAAATTGGCCATTTAAATCATTGCATTACTGTATGCCACCAAGCTTAAGATGACAAAGAAAAAACGCCGCAGTATGCGGCGTTTTTTTATGGCTTAAAGCAGAATGACCCGTGCTGAAATCCTGCAGAAAAACAGCGAGAGGCGACTAATTACTGAAGGTGCCGGGCAGGACATTTTCGGTAATAAATACCATGGCAACGAAGGCCGCCGCTTGCGCGAGCACCAATGCGGGTATCATCAGCAAGATGTTATTGCGCCAATATCTTTTCAGTGTTTTTTCGGTGCCGAATTTGCGTTTCAGATACAGCGCATCTTCTTCCGGAGGCAGTTTAACCCGACTGTAATCACTGACACCGATAAAGCCGGCCAAAATCAACCCCAGGACTATGACCAAGGGAACGGCTCCTCTGGTCGCAACCGCGCCCAGAGCTATGGCCGACATAACCAACAACAGATAACCCAGATAGCTGATGATTTTGAAGGAACTGCTCAATCCCCGGCCATGGATACGAATTATCAGTGAACACCAAAAACCAGCCACGGGAATGATTACCAGCGAGGCATTTGGGATCATTGCATGAAACACAAACCAGGCGGCGAGAAATGGCAAGCTCCAGAAGCCCAGCATCAGGCTCGCCAGAATGCCATTTTGTTTACGTAATTTGTTATCCAAGCTGATTTCCACTGTCTCTTGCATCTTAATTTCCTTATCACTGGTCATGAACTTATTTGCGGCCATATGATATTTATTTTCCTGAGAAACACCAGAGACTTACTGATTTATCGCCCCTGGTGCAGTCACTTACCCCAGTGGTGACACCATGACAAAGTGGATTATCCTGACTGGGCAATGCTGCCCCCGTTGCAACTGTTGAAGACGGGCTATGATCTGATAAACCCTTTTTTCTTTTGGGGATAGCAGCCAAGATGAGGCATACCACACCGCTTTCCGCCCACTTTCGTGACAAGCACATCTGGCTGGATATGGGCTTGTTGGCGCTCTTGTGTGTGGTGGCAGCCTTCATTCCCATTTTGAAAATCGTGCCCTTGGTGGCGGGACTGGAGCTGTTCAGCTTCTTTTGTTTTCATCTGGCTCCGGAGCGCAGCCGCTTTCAGCTGCAGGGCTTTTTGGGGGGCTTTATCTCCAGCACGGCTGTATATTTACAGGTGCTGAATGACAAGAAATTTGCTGCCAGCCGGGAGCGGGATTTACGCCTGACCCTGCTGTTTGCGCTCTGTGCCATGTTGCTTGAATGCCTGATGATTGTCTGGTTTCTGTCGGGCTCACTGGCCTGGACATACTACCTGCCCTTTTTGATTCAGCTGCTGCTGATTGTCTGCGTGATTGTTTTCCTCAATGCCCGGAAGGGGCACTATCCCGAGGCGCTGGAACATGACAACGCCGGCATGGCGGAGATTGAGCTGCTGAACGACCATCCGATACTGTGGAAAAACGTCATCAAGCTGTCGGCGCTGATCTTTATCCTGGTCTATGGCATGCATTTCATTGGCAGCGAACTGGAGCTGTCCCGCAATATCAGCACCCTGTTGATTTCCCTGTTCGAAGCCCATGCCGTCTTGGCGTCAGTGATGACGGAGCAGTCGCTATATACGCAGCAGACGGGGCTGCTGACGCAGTTTATTCTCATTCTCTGTGGCAATGCCCTGAGCAAATCCTTTTTGGTGTACAAGGGCAGCAACCTCAAGCAGAAAGCCTGGCTGATTGGCCTGTTGCTGAGCAGTTTCCTGTTCAGTCTCGGCCTCAGTTTCACCATCAGCGCTGCCGTGGGCAACTGATAGCACCCGCCCGATAACGCTACAGGCTCAGGCGCTTCAATCCGACCGGATCCCGGCATAGGTATACAGATCTGTATACCTGACAGGCACGGGTTAACAGGGCAAAAAAAAGAACCTTCCGAAGAAGGTTCTTTTGCTGTCGAATTGCTGCTGCAGCAATTTATCCTGATGGATTATGCCACTTTACGGCGACGCAACCAGGCCAGAGGCGCAGTCAACAGGAGCAGCATGCCGGCGGCACCACCACTGCTGTCTTTTGCAGGTTCCACAGCTACCGGAGCAGCGCTGACCTTAACAGTCGTAGTCACTGAGTTGCTCATAGTGCCGTCGCTGACTGTCAGGGTAAATTGATGTTCACCCACAGCCAGACCCGAGACTGTTGCTACCGCGGCATTGGCGTTGCTGATGCTGCCGTCACTGCCTGACCAGCTATAGGTCATTGAATCGCCATCGGGATCCATAGAGGCAGAGCCATCCAGAGTCGCAGTTTGGCCTTCGGTGATGTCAACCATGTTGGCTGCCTTGGCAATGGGAGCATCGGCTACCGGTGTGACCGTCAGTTCGAAGCTGGTGCTGGCGGCATCACTTGGATTCTTACTGTCAGCAACAGTAATAGTCACAGTGGTTTTACCGGTGAAGTTAGCTTCAGGAACCACGGTCACGGTCGCGCCCGGCTCATTACCGCTGGCGAAACCAGTCACATGCTCACCCGACACACTGATGGTATTGGCAACAGTGTTGTCATCGGAGTAAGCCACCACAATACCTTCAAGCTTGGTATCTTCGGCGATTGTCTGGCTACCGATGGCACCGACCTTGATGTTGCTTGGTACGTTCAGGTAATGCGCCACCATTTCGGAAGGCAGACCACTGCGCTCAATGCTGACTTCGATAGGTGCCTGATTACCGGCGGCATCATTCTTCACCTTGACCTGGAACTCGATGTCGAATTGGCTGCTCTCTGGACCCACATAGTCATAACAGACCACCAGATCGTTCTTCAGTTTGCCCTTCAGATCGTTGAAGCCAAACTCAGTGCCGAGCCAGCCCTTTTCAGGACCGAAGACACCGCGGAAGCCATCGAAACCATGGATACCAATGGCGCCCAAACCTTCTTCATTGGCAAAGTCGATGTTGTCGTAGGCCATGATGACCTCATAGCCACCATCACTGAAGTCATAATTCAGGTTCAGCATCATCTCGAAGTCATAGGAGTCACCTGCATCACTGTAGGAAGTCTGACCGGTCAACCAGTCATAATCCTGATAGGTGGTGCGGGCATTGTCCCACTCGGTGAAGATGCGACCATCGCCGGTAAAGCCCATGGTAATACCCGAGTTGTTCTTGGGCGACCACAGATCCACGTTATAGGGCGTGCGGAAATAGCGCCAATCCAAATCACCCTGACTGTTGAACGTGATACCGCGCCACAGCGGAGCTATCAAGGCGTCCGGGAAGCCCTGGAAGTTCATCGGATATTGATCAGGCCAGAACAGTGGCATGTCATCCAGCTGCATCAGACCTATGGGGCTCACGGTCAAAGTGGTGAATTGACCATCAGGATCCTGGTTGTTGTACAAATTGGCATAGGCACCGTTACCGTAGTACCAAGACAAAGGCAACTGCAGGGTTTCATTCCAATTACCACCCCAGATAGGGTTCAGGCCGAGTTCCCACAGATCCATATAGCCATTGGGCTTGGATTGGCCGTAGTTAGGCATATGACACATAGCGTCATTGTCACTGGTGGTGACCTTATACTCCTTGGCCCAATCTTCGCTGTGAGGTTGCATTGACGTCAGGCTGAAACCGTTATCGGTCACGGTCAGACCCTCAGCGTTAATCGCTTTGGACACCTTAACCGAACCCGGTACCAGAGCCAGGTTGTCGGGCAGCATGCTGCTGATACCTATCTCATGATCGTAACCATCGAGGTTTTCCATCACATGCAAACGCATATTGACCACATCGCCGGCACGGGCTTGGGTTTGCGAGCCCATGAGGGAGACCTCATTGTCACCCCGCACCATGCGCAGTGGAATTTGCGCTATGTTATCGGGCTGGGTGGCGTCGGTACCCACCTGCAGCATGGAGTAATAAACATCGCCCTTGACCGCACCCTCAAGATCCCAACGCAGTGATATATCGGCCGCGTTCAGACCATCCAGTTGTGCAGGTCCGGTGGCTGTGAGCTGATTGGAGCCGTCTTTACCTACTATGGCCGTTGCCACCTTGTAAGTATCGAAAGTCGCCTTCGGGTCTTCATAACTGTGCTGGAAGTTGTTCACAACCACCCAGTATTGGCCTGGCTGTGGATTGTTGATATTACAGTAATCCACAATGGCTTCTGAGCTGGAGGCACAGATGGCTTCTTCGTCCCACTGGGGCTGGCCATCACCGTTGGCGTCAAACCCGATGAACACATCGGCATCACCGGCATAATACAACTTATCCTGGGGGGCTGTGGTCGCGCTGCGGGCCAACACTTCCACCATCAGGCGTGATGTTCCCTCGGGCACAGTGACCAGGCTGACATCCGAGGTGGCATCCACTTCATGGCTGCAATAATAACCACAGACATACCATGGGTCGCCTTCGGGATCTTTCTGTGGCAGTGTGACGTCACGTACTTCGGCCTTAACCGGCGCTGCTGCAGCGTAAACAGGCGTGGAGACTTCCGGCAGCATCAGGTTACTGATTTGATGCTCGCCCTGGTCACGATTCACCACAAAACCAACCGCATCGGGCATATTACGATTGTCATACTTGACCGCGACCGGCAAATACACAGATGGAATATCCATCTGACGCGGCACCAGGCGTACGGAACCCCAGACTTCAGCCTCAGAATTGGACACTCGGCTTTGGCTGTTGAGGATCTTGGCGGTAAAGACCACAGACTGGGTTTGACCGGCCTTCAGACTGAAATTAGCCGGCTTGGCCTCAATACTCAGGCTGACCTCATCACCCTGGGCTTCCACACTCCAATCACCGTCGCGGACGGCCTTGAAGGTACGCACCCAGGTACAGGTCTCACCGCAGTGCATGTTCACCAGCTCAGGCATGTTCAATTGACGCACCATGCCGCCGTTGGCAGGATCGGCATTGCGGAAATTGTCTATGGTTTCATCGAGCAACAGACCGCTGTTGATGGCGGCCAAAACATCTACCCGACCTGAACCCGCACGATAGGTACCGGCATCTTCCAATTCAGCCCAGGAATAGGGACGGAAACGGACATCCTGTACTGCGGTCATCTGCATGGCATTTTGCAATTCAGATGCGGTCCAATCAGGATGCGCCTGACGTACCAGCGCCATGGCACCGGCCACATGAGGGCTCGCCATGGAGGTACCACTCATCATGGTCCAGTCACTGGCTGTGGGTGATACGTTGAACGGTTGGTCATCACTGTTCGCGGCGAAGATGTTGACGCCGGGAGCCGTGATCATGGGGATCAGATGCTCCTCGACATAGTTGCTCGGACCACGGGACGAGAAGTCCGCCAGAATGTCGGCCTGGCTCTCATCTATGGTACGTTCAATATGGGATGCGGTGATCTCAGCTGTGTGGAAAGTACCCGTGCCCACCCACTGTTTCAGGTAATAGGCATCGTTGTAGCCTATGTGAATGCCCGGAACTGAATAGATGTCATTGAAGGTCATGCCTTCGGGCACAGAGGTATCCCAGTTGGTATTGGCCAGAATGAACCCGCCGGCACCACCGGCCTTGACGTTGTCAGCCTTGGCGACCCGGGCAATATCACCGCGATCACAAATGACTATGTCGTCGGCCTGGAAGGTTCCCGCCGGGAACGGCACGTTACAACTGGCAGCACTGTAGGCGTCGCTGGTGTCCGGATCGGGGTAATTGGCGGCATATACCACGTTACCCACAATGCCACCGCTCAGGCTCTTGCCCTGTATTGTGGAAGGCATCCAGCTGGTGCTGTCACTGTTGAAGTTGGTCAGGCTCTTGCCAACGACTTCAATGGTACGGCCTGAAGTTGCCGCTGCCACGTTAAGCAGCCAGGGGGAACTGTGGTCGATATAGCTGAAAATTTCATTATGGCCATTAGAGCCATTGTTGCCGGCAGCCACGGCAACCAATACGCCCGCTTCATGGGCGTTCAGGAATGCCTGCTCCAGTGGACTTTCCCAGGGAGAATTCTCCTGACCACCAATGGAAAAGTTAATGACATCTACACCTGCTGTGATGGCGTCTTCAATGCCCTGCACCAGCACATCGCCTGGACAACCGACATAGACATCTCCAGCGCCACCGGGGTAACAAACCTGGAAGGCGACTATGTTGGCATGGGGCGCCACACCGGATACGCGGTCAAAGGTAAAGCCGGTGTCGATACCATGGCTCATGGCACCACCGGATTGCTGGTAAGGCGCGTTTAATACCACGTTACCCGCGGCAGTGCTGGCGGTATGTGAACCGTGGCCCGCATAATCCTCACCAAAACGCGGGCGGATTTCTTCCAATGGGTCCCAGGGCAAATGATCCGGAGCCTGGAACTCTTCAGCTGAGTACACATCGGTGATCTTCTCGTAGCTGAAGACGCCGATCAGCTTGTCGTTACAGCGGTCGGCAAACTCGCTCTTGGCACAATCACCCAGATAGTTACCAGCGCCCAGAGGGTTGCTGACGGTGTAACCGTCATCGCCGGTGGCCTTGAAGCTGCGATGGTCGGTGTTGATACCTGTATCAACGATACCGACTACAATGCCCTCACCCTGGTAAGGCGTATTGTTGACGTTCTCACCGCTCCAAACCTTGTCGGCACCAATGTGGGTCGGACCGTAGTCCGTTTGCAGATGGTACATCTGGCTCTTGGTGATTTTTTTGACTTGAGGCAGTGTCGACAGTTTTACCGCTTCGGCCTGGCTCATTTTCACACTGAAGCCATTCAATACCTTGCTGTAACGCATCTTGGGTGTGAGTTGACGACCCACCACACTGCTGGCACTGGACAGGAGTTTGTCCTGAGCCTGCATCAGCTTGTATTCCTGGCTGGATGCGGTCGGAGACTTGAATGCCGCTGCACCCAGGCGTTTTGTGCCTGTTGCCTTGGTATTGGCAGTGGCACCGGTACGCACGTTTTGGCTGCTTGCCAGAGCGCGTTGTTGCTCGATGACAGTGTCGCCGTACAATTCAACAATGTAATCAAATTCGCCTTGGGCATCCTCGGCTTTCGCCATGAATTTTTGGTCGGGAGAATTACGTTTCAGCTGAACGTTAACGCCATTATTACGTTTAACGGCATTGCCGTTTTTATTAATTCGTTGGCGTTGCTGCTCCATAAATTCAGCGCTGGGCAGCTTAATAGGATTTAGCTTGGCTTCAGTTGTAGTACCAGGGGTAGCCAGTACTGCGGTCGCCATCCCCGCGCCGTAAATGGCGGACAGCGTAGCGAGGGTGAGAGTCTTTAATTTCACGTTGCCTCCCGTGTCGGTTCACCTGCATAAATGAGATAAACACGATCGGTGTGATTAGTTTTGTTATTCCTTCATATTTGCCAATGCACAAAATAACTGTAACCACATCGCATCCTTCTGCCCGTTAATATTCTTTCCAATAAAATATGTAAGCGGACAATAAACTCTGCGGTCGATAAATCAAGCTTCAGTCACAGTGCATCAGTGGCGAAACTCTGGCAAATACCAGGTAACGAGTCAACACACCAAAATCCTTGATAATACACACAAAAAACCACCATTAACCTTTACTTTCAAACGCTTACAGCCATGTGTCATCAATGTATTACCCATGTGACAATTTGTTACCGAAGTGTTTTATTGAGGTGCCAACTTGTACAACAATCTCTTTGGCATAAAAAAGGAAAAAACTATAACGCAAATACACATAAATTGAGATATCACCGCCGCATCCACCGGGCAACAGGACTCTATTCCAGACAACATTTTGAGTCAGAAATAAATAACTGCAAGCGCAATTCAAACAAATAACCCTATTATCAATCACCTATGCAAATATATAAGATTGAATCATATGGCACATTCACAAATACATTGAGAACACTGTGACCTACAGGAACGCCAACAGTTAAAACAGTAATAGATTTGCACAAGATTAAATATAGCAGCAAACTTATCAAAATTAATACCAAGGCATATTCCAAGCTCAATAATCCAAGATACATTTGTCAAAATAATGTTTTATTTTAGGGCGCGTTTTCTGAGTTGTACGCGAAATATTGGGTTGGCGGTGATAAATACGGCACAATAAAAAAGGCCACCCTGAGGTGGCCTTTCCAATTGCTTAATATCAGCCCTGCTTGTTCATCTTGCTGCTCATGGGGCGGCTCATGGGGCGGCTCATATTGCGGCTCATGTTTCGATAAGCCAGCATCAACAGGCCCAGCAGCAGTGCGGGCACTGAGGTGGTACCGCCTGAGGTGTCCTTTGCCGGCTCTGAAGCGGGTGGTGCCGGATAGGTACAGGAACCGTCATCGGTATTGGCATTGCCATCGAAGTTGGTTGCCGAGCTGTCGGTACAACCATACTCGATACCGTCTGATGTCACGGTCAGCATAAAGCTGGTGGACATGGCATCGTTCGGGAAGGCATTGTCAGCCACTGTCACTGTTACCCTGGTCTCACCATACCAGTTGGCCTCAGGGATCAGGTCGAAGCCGGCACCGGAACCATGACCATGCACCACCGCAGTAATATGCTCACCGCTGACGCTGATGGTATTGGAGACGGCATCCTTGTCGTGGTAAACCACTTCGATGCCTTCGATGGCGGTATTTTCCATTGTGGTCAGATCAGCCATGGCTGCCAGGGTGATATTACCCGGTACAGACAGCTTGTAGGTGGCCGTCATGGTTTCGATACCTTCGATTTCACTGTTCACTTCAACGGCCAGATTGCGAGCCAGGCTGTCAAAGCCAACCTTGGCCTGGAATTCGATATCGAATGCGGTGGCCTCAGGACCATCGTAGTCGTAACAGATCACCAGACCGTTTTTCAGCTTCTCGTTGATGCTGCCATGGGTGAAGGAATCGGCCAATACACCATCAATCGGCGCGTAAGTACCACGCTGACCATGATAACCGTACATACCTACAGAGCCGTTATAAGCCCGAGATTCATCGCCAGGATAAAGCGGATATTCCGGATGACCATCTGCGTCAAATACCAGATTATCGTAGGCCATGATCACTTCAGGATGGTTAGCCTCATGGTTGTAATCCATGTAGATATAGGTTTGGAAGTCATAGTTGTCCCCCCAGGATTGCCACTCCAATTCCCAGGTATCCCAGTTAAGAACAGGTACCTCGGTTTCAGCACCGCGCCAATCAACCAGCAGCATTTTGGGGCTTTCGTCATACAAGACTGTCATACCCGTATGGCTATCCCAGGTATCGACCAGTGGCGTGCCCAATGAACCATAAAACTCCGTGGTGCGGTACAGAGGTGCAATCATGGAATCTGGGATCGCGCCGTACATTGAATTAAGGAAGTGCTTATCAAATGGCAGATCAAACTCAGCAATCAACCATGGGTCGCCGCCCAACTTCACATAACCCATTGGCGATACGGTGAACTGCGGGTAAGACACATTGTCCTGGTTATTATACAGGGCAAAGTTGGTGTCTTCGTAATCCCAAAGATCCTTATAACGCAGGCTGAAGGCTTGATAATCCTCGCCGGGATCATCTTGAGCCCCCCAGTAACCGCCCATTTGTGGCTTAATGCCCAGACTCTCATAGATAGGCATATATTTGCCATCTGAGGTGTAGGGCACGCGACACATGGCGTCGGTTTCGTTGGTGGTGATCTTATAACTGCGGGCACGATCGCTTGCATCCGCCTGCATACCTGTCAGGGTAAAGCTATTCCCATCCACGTTCAGCTCAGCGCTGACGCGCGGGTTGCCGATATGGGGCTCACCCACCAGGGTCATGCCCTGTGGCAGGTTGGCTTTGATGTCAAAATGACGGTCGTAACCCAACATGTTGGGCAACACAGACACCTTGAAATCCACCACATCGCCGGGACGGGCCTGATCCTGAGAGGCCTTGATGCTGATGTCGTTGGCACCGCGTTTGATCACAAAGGGTACTGTGCCCAAATTGCCGGCATCGGCTGCGGACGTTCCCAGATCGATGGCACCGTATTTCAGCTCACCGGGTTCGAAGCTGTCGAAGTTCCAGTTCAGCGCCAGGTCCACCATAGTTGTGGCAGCGTTCAGCTCTGTGCTGGTGCTCACCGACACTTCACTGGTTTCTTCACCGGAAACCACACCTATGGCATAGCGATAAACATCTGACAGACCTTCATTACGGAAATCATTGCGGTAGTTGTAGAACACAACCCAATAATCACCCGCATCAGGATTATTGATAGAACAGTAATCCTGCACCACACGTTCGGAAGATGACCAACAGATGGTCTCTTCGTCAAAGTCAACTTGGTGGTTGCCGTTCAGATCGCGACCAACCAGTACGTCAAGGTCGCCCGCCCACCAGATGCTTTCCGCTGTGGTCGATATGGTCTCCAGCGCTTCGGCAAACAGACGTTTGCTGCCGGCCGGCACATTCACCCAGTGGGTCTTGGTCGGGGTGAAATCGTGGTCGAAATACACGCCGGTAAAGTCCAGATCCTCAGGGAACTCCCCGGTAAAGTACTGGGTATCCGCCAGGAAGGCACGGCCGTGCAGCTCGGTAGCCTTGCTGACAGGCACATTGTTGACCATCAACTTATCGGCATTGCGGTGTGCAGTGGCGCTCAACATCTTGGGCATGTTGTTGCGGCTCACCTTCATTTTCACCGGCCAGTGTGCCTCGGGCAGAGAGGTTTCTACCGGGGTAAATTTCACATCGCCCCAAAGGTAGGTATTTTCCAGTCTGTCCTGCACTGTGGTGGCTTCCAACACGCGCGCCTTGACTATGATGGTCTTGGTTTCACCGGCTTTGAGGGTAAATTCAGACGGATAGACATCAAACTGGATGCTGACCGCATCATGGTTTGGTGCCGCGCTGACCTTCCAGCTGCCATCACGGGTCGCCTTGATGGTGCGAACCCAGCTGCAGTTGATTGCACAGCTGGTATCCACCAGGTTGGGTACGTTCAGATCGGCCGGATCGCCACCGTTGTGCGGATTGGCAAGACGCATGTTTTCCGCGGTCTCATCCATCACGAAACCGGCATCGATCGCCGCTTCAACATTTACCAATCCAGAACCACCGTGGAAGTAAATGTCTTTTTCGACAATCTTGTCACCCGAGTTGGGCTGAACTTGAGTGTAGAGCTGGTTACCCGCGGTGAGCTGGATAGCCGACTGCACCTCGGCCACGGACCATTCGGGATGGGCCTGACGTACCAGCGCCAGGGCACCGGCCACGTGTGGTGTAGCCATGGAGGTACCACTGATCACGTTCCAGTCCATTGCAGATGGATATCTGGTAAAGGGCTGGTCATCTGAGTAAGCCGCCAGAATGTCCACACCGGGCGCCGAAATGTTGGGCGACAGGGTACCGTCAAAGTCGTTGTTAATGGCGGTGGAGTTGAACTCGGCCAACTTGTCGTTACGACTCTCATCCATATCAACCAACGCGCTGCCGGCAGTGATGGTCGCCCTATGACCCGTGCCACTGAGCAGCCATTTTCTCAGGTTATATCCTTCGATGTTGTTAATGTGAATCGACGGCAAGGGGTACATGTCATCCACTTCGGTACCGGCAGCGCCAAAGGAGCTGGTGTTGTACAGCACAAAGCCACCTGCACCTGCTGCCAGCAGATTTTCCGCCTTGGTCATACGGGCGTTGTTGGAGCGGGCACACACCACTATCTGATCTGAGGTGAAGGTATTGGCCGGGAAGGCATTGTCACAGAACTTGTTGCCATAGCTTTCTGCCAGCACGATTGGGCCGGTAATACCGCCGGAAAGGCTGGCGCCATCCATATCGGCCGGAGGTGTGGTACTGCCGCCGCTCATATCCTGCAGATACTTGGTTTCAAAGCCGAACATACGGGCATGTTCGGTAGCCGCCACGTTCATCAACCAGGGGGACGGATGGTTGGTGGGTGCTTGCGGGCCACCGTTGCCGGCAGCGGCCGCCACGGAAATGCCGGCGGCAAAGGCCGAATAGAAGGCCTGTTCAATCACGCCGTCCCAGGGGAAATTGGAGCCACTGATGGAGTAGTTGATGACGTCTACACCATCCAATACCGCCTGTTCAATGGACATCAAAGTCGCTTCGGTCGGACAACCGATGAAAGGGGTATCCTGATCACCGTTGAAGCAGCCCTGGTACATGATCACGTTGGCGTGTGGCGCAACACCCGACACCTTGCGGGTGATGCCGGTATCACGGCCATCGCCATAGGCGCCCATGCCCGGATCACCGGCAAAACGCTCATAGCTGGCAAATTGGAACGGCGCATTATTGATAACGTTGCCGGCCGCGGTACTGGAGGTGTGTGAACCGTGTCCGCCGTAATCCTCACCAAAGTAGGGACGGTGCTCGGTATAAATTCCCGAACTGTATTGTTTGGCTATCACATCCCAGGTGTACACACCAATAAGCTTGTCGTTACAACGATCGGCAAACTCGGCTTCCTGGCACTGACCCAGATAATTGCCTGAGCCCAGCGGGTTGGTGTGTGCATAACCATCATCACCCACAGCGGCAAAGGACACGTGGTCGGTGTTGATACCTGTGTCTATCACACCGATGATCTGGCCTTCACCTTTCAAACCATGGGGGTAAGAAGGGTTGATGGTGGTGTTGTTCCAGGCCGAGTCAGCCTTGATGACCTGCGGACCGACATCGGTCTCCAGCTTGTGGATCACCGAGCGCTGGATACTTTCCACCTCGCCCAGACGGGCAAGCTTCATGGCTTGCTCCTGGGTCAGCCTCGCGGTCACGGCGTTCAGCGTCACGGTAAAACGACTCTGCACCTCAAGGTTGACGCCCATGGCCGCTGCGCTTTGTACCAGTTTGTCCTGTTTCTGGCTCAGAAACTGCTGATAAGAATCTATGTTCCTGTTGGAAGACACTGAGTTCAAAAACAGTTTTTGGCTGTTGGCCGGCGCAGCCGTCAGGCTTTGCGCGCCTTTGACCGATGGGCTGCCACTGGCTTGAACTTGAGCCTGCGGTTGCAGCACAGTGCTGTTGAGTCCTTGCACGCCACCGGCATAGGTGGCCACCGGGCTGTCCTTGAGCTGGATGATATAGACGTGCTCACCGCTCAGACCCGCTTCGGGTTTGAACTTGCCTTCCGGCTTCTTGTGCTCTATCTGACGATTAAGCGCGCTGCCACGGCTTCTGGCACTGAGGGGATCGCGCTGTAACCGCGGCTGCTGTTGCTTGCGTATGTCGGTCATCGATAAAGGTACGGGTTTGAGCGAGGTTTCCCTTGCTGCAACCCCGGTTGCCGCAGCGCTGATCCCGGCGGCATACAAGGCGCTGAGAACGGCGATGCTTAAGGAGTTAATTTTCAAAAGAATCTCTCCTGGTTAATATTTTTGTTGTAATGATTTGGATACGTGACGCAAACAGGCTCACGTAGGGTATTCGGCAACACAGGGTAAAGGATGCGGCAAGGTCAAGTGGTTACACTTTGTAACCGCCAGGTAAAATCACTGCTTATAAATTGTGACTCTTTAGATCTGCTGCTTGAGCCAAAGGACGGACAAAATGCTGCAAAGTAAGGCAGATAGAAAAGTAAGACAGATAAAAATTTGATGCCGGGTGTGGTTCAACCTTGGGTGCAAATCATTAAAAAAGTGACCATGAGAAAGGCTCCACCGATGGTGTTTTGGCTTGCTGGCTTGGCGGGGCCACAAGTGAAAGCTTCGCCCGACTCGCGGCCTGAAAGGCAAGGCGATTCCCGCCCCCTGATAATCGGCAGTATCATCAGAGGACGGGCATGCTCTTCAACTAAGAGGTCGCTTGCTATGCCGCTGCCTATGTCACTTCCTATACCACTACCACGGCCTATACCAGTTACAGATACTGCAGCCACTCAGCAAAGCATGGGTTAACACTTGAAAAAGGCCAACAATTGCTTTTGTTGCTCGGCTTCCCGCAATAGGTCACGACTGGATTGGCTGCTGTTGGTGACACCGTGGACATTCTGATTCACCATTTCCACAGTGGCGGTAATGTTCCTGGAAATTTCCTCTGTCACACTGGATTGTTCAGTGGCCGCCGTGGCCACCATGGAATTAATCTCTGCGATGGCTTTGACCGAATTGGATATGCCCACAAAGGCACTGCGAACATTTTCCGCAACACGTTGCGACTCTATGGTCAATTCCGCGTTGGACTTCATATAACGATCAGCCTTTTGAGCCTGTGCCTGCAAATTGGAAATAATGCTTTGGATGTCTATGGTTGATTGTTGAGTTTTGGCGGCCAGCGCCCTGACTTCGTCGGCTACCACGGCAAATCCCCTGCCCGCCTCACCGGCTCTGGCCGCTTCAATTGCCGCATTTAACGCCAACAGATTGGTTTGTTCAGAGATGGTATTAATGACGTCAATGACAGAACCAATCTCGGTTGAGTAATCTTTTAATTGGTTAACAATCTGCGCAGATTCATCAATCGCCTTGCCGATTTTCACTGCAATCTCATCTGATTCTGAAAGTGACTGATTGCCTGTTGCCACATTTGACATGGCCGCATCGGTACTGGCATCGGCCTGAACGGCATTCTGGCTCATTTCCTGCGCTGTGCTGGCCATTTCATTCAAGGCCGTCGCCACCTGCTCCACCTGCTCCAACATCAATCTGGAGTTGGATTCAACCTGACTCATGGTGGCGGAGAGATCATTTGCCGATGAGGCGGTATTATCGGCAACATTGGTCAGTTGCACCGTAATATCGGCAATCTTGGCGGCCGACTGATTATAGCTCTGTGCCAGCTCCCCCATTTCGCTACGGCCCAATCCCAGGATACGACCGGACAGATCACCGTCGGCCATTCTGGCCATGGCATCCTGCACTGTTTTCAGGGTCGATATAATGTGTTTGGATATCATTATCGAGACCACAACCACAATCACGGAAATCACCACGACCAGGATCCACATAAGCCTCACGGCGTCATCGTAGACTTTATCGCCGTAACGGCTGGCCTCATCGGCACCGCGTTTATTTAACTCAGACAGTTTCAACAGCACATCTGAGTATTCTTCATAGGCCTTAAACGACTCACCAAGCAGCATTGCTTTCGCAGCAGCCTTGTCATTTTTTCTTGAAAGCGCCAACAATTTACTTTGGATATCCAGGTACTCATCATATTGCTGGCGAAATGCGCTAAATAAGGATTTCTCTTGTTCGCTAGCGATCAAGAGTTGGTATTCACGGATGGTATATTCGATATCCATCTTCATTTTATGTATATTATCTTCCACCTCACTTATTTCACTTTCATCGGTGAACATAATATGTCTGAATTCCTTAATACGTAAATCAGCGGTCTTTGTATTAATATTCTCCACCAGCCTGACAGAGGGTAACCAGTTTTCAGAAATCACGGTGGACTGCTGATTAATAATTGCCATATTATTAACTGAAACCAAGACCAGGATAACAATAGCTATAACAGGAAAGAAAAAAGCTGCGAATAACAACTGACTAATTTTAAGGTTTTTCATTTTATCAACACCAATAACAAGTTTATATTAATTATTTTTTGCTTAAACCTGTTTCCCTACAGATACAGTGCGATGAAAAACATCAAGCAGCACCTATTACATAAAAGCAAACTTTAAATGCAGACTACTTACAATAGCCATGAATATTTTAATTCAGTGCCAGCCAGCAAGTTGTTAATTTTTGTATCAGCTGTTGAAATTGCTTCTATTACGTGATTTAACCTGGGATCTGACACTGTTATTGACTCAGTTATGAACCAACAACTTTCCTTTGCGCCGGGTTGTTGAGTGGATCACATGGGGTTCAGGACTTGACAGGTGCGGCGCATGAACGGCCAATGAGAATTGCCTCCATCAGGGTAAGGCCGACAGAAAACGCTGTTTTTCCGGGTCCAGGTCGCCGCAGGGAGGTCCAAAAGACCTATGCGGTAGAATTCTCTGGGGTGTGTTAAAAACAACAGGGCAAGCAGTGCATTGACCGTTGATATTGGACCTTTCCCGAGGTTAAGTCTAATCTTCAGCAACCGGCTTGAAGCCCCTGATATCACAGGTGTATAACAGGTGCCAGCGAAGTTAACATTGGAAAATGTGTCTATAGCCATGACGACAGTTATTATTCATCAAACCCATAGAGAGTCACTGTTTAAAGTCGCCGCCATGGTAATGGCATTGGTCATACTGCAAATAATTGTCGGCAGCATTTCGATACCTGACCAACTGAATCATGTAAAACACTACCTGCTGGTGCACTCTTTTATGGAGATGGCATCTGTCGTCATTTGTATGATGGTGTTTATTATTGGTTGGAATGCCCAGACACATCAGTTGCCGACCGGATTTGCCGTGCTGTCGATCATTTTTCTTTGTGTAGGATTATTCGACTCTTTTCACATCTTCGCCTACGTTGGCATGCCCGATTTTTTCACTCAGAATGACGTTCAAAAACACTTGAATTTTTGGATGTCTGCACGTTTCCTTGCGGCATTTGGTTTGCTCTGGGTAGTATTATCTCTCTCCAGCAGAAAAAGCAGTAAGATTAACAAATACGCCTTACTCTTGCCCTTTTTGATCTTTACCTTCAGCATTTTATGGGTAACGGTAAATCACCAGGACTGGATGCCAAACTGGTTTATTCCCGGACAGGGACTCACTTCGTTAAAAAAGAATCTTGAATACATCTTCATATTAACTCACTTTATCACAGCCGCAGTGCTGTTCCTGCAGTTAAAAAAACCACAAACCTGGAGTTCTCCCATGCTCATGGGGGCAGTCATTGTGATGGCCTTGAGTGAATTGTATTTCACCTGGTACACGACCATGACAGGCACCTACAATGTCCTGGGGCATTTTTATAAAGTTATAGCTTACTTTATGATTTATAGGGCGATTGTGGTTGAGTCACTCGAAAACCCCTATCGAAAACTCGAACAATCACAGCAGACTCTCGATTTGGCGATAACCGCATCAAACACCGGCCTGTGGCGTTGGGAAATTAATGGTGGTTATTCCTATATGTCGCCTGTACTTAAAGCGCAATTGGGCTATCAGGATCAAGAACTTCCAAGTACATACCCGGCGCTTTCTGCCTTAATGCATCCCGAAGATTCAGAGCGATTTCTCCGGCACTTGAAACACCACATCCTGAACAACAGCGACGATGTTTATGAAGACGAGTTCCGATTGAAACATAAAAAGGGTAATTACAGATGGATATATTCACGTGGGAAAATAGTATTCAACAAGAAGGGTGAAGCCATTGAGTTAATCGGAACACACACAGATATTACCGAGCGCAAATTTAAAGAAGAAAAATTCAAGTCTGCGCTACAGGCAGCGCCCAATGCCATGTTGATGATTGATATTCACGGCAATATTGTATTGACCAATTCAAGGGCCAATGAGCTGTTTGGTTATCCGGAAAATGCCCTTATCGGCACGCCAATTACCAAGTTGATGCCGGAGTCGAGCGCCAAACATCACCAGGCGCACGTTGAGGCCTATATGAGCGCTCCGGAGGAACGCCAGATGGGGGAAGGCCGCTTCCTGTTTGCCAAACGGAAAAATGGTCAGGAATTTCGTATTGAAGTCGGTCTGACACCAATTGAAACCGAGGATGGTAAATACGTTTTGGCGTCTTTGGTTGATATCACCGAACGCATTGAGTCCCAAAGAAAGATTGAACAACTCACCAACTACGATGCCCTGACCGAACTGCCCAATCGGGAACTGCTGAAGGTTAAAGGTGAGTTCATCATTAACCAAGCCGGTCAAATGCGCCATAAAGTGGGTATGATTTACATCGGTCTGGACAGGTTTAAATATCTAAATGACTCTTTTGGCCATCTGGCAGGCGACGCAGTGTTGATTGAGCTGGTTGCCCGGATTAAACCCCTCATCAAACCAACGGACATTTTTGCCCGGATCGTCGGCGATGAATTTGCCATTATCATGACCAATGTCTCAGAAGAAGACATGGCCAGGTTGTCCGTACGCATAATGGATGCGGTCGCCAAACCATGCAATATTCAGTCGGATTCAGTCACTATTACCGCCTCTATCGGTATTGCCGTCTATCCCGAAGACAGCAAAGACTATATCAGCTTGCTGCAGCATGCGGATACGGCGATGGAAAAAGTGAAGGAAATCGGCCGCAACAGCTATTTGTTCTTTTCAAAAGACATGCAGATCAGAACCAGCAGGGCCTTGAAAATAGACTCGGCCCTCAGAGAAGCGCTGCAAAAACAACAGCTGTACTTACATTACCAGCCGCAGGTGAACATAGAACATCAAAAACTCATAGGTGTCGAAGCCCTGTTACGTTGGGAACATCCTGAGTTGGGCATGATTTCGCCTGCGGAATTTATTCCTCAGGCGGAGGCCAATGGTTTGATTATTCCCATTGGCGAATGGGTATTGAAAACGGCCCTCAATCAATTAAGACAATGGATAGACGATGGCTATGAACCCATAGTCATGGCAATCAATTTATCAACCGCTCAATTCCGCCACGAAAACCTGAACAATATGGTGTCTCAGGTGCTGCACGAAGTGCAGTTGCCGCCGGAATATTTGGAACTGGAATTAACCGAAAGCATGGCCATGACAGATCCTGAAAAAGTGATTGGGGTTCTGGACAAACTGCATGCACAGGGAGTGCGCATCGCCATAGATGACTTCGGCACCGGTTATTCCTCTCTCAGTTACCTGAAGAAATTCAATATCGACAAACTGAAAATTGACCAGTCCTTTGTCCGGGACATAGCCACGGATGCCGGTGACAGGGCAATTGTCACCACTATCATTCAAATGGCCACCATACTCGGGTTCAATACCATTGCCGAGGGTGTTGAGACCAGCTCGCAGTTGGACTTTTTGCGTGAAAATGGCTGTCACGAGTATCAGGGATATAAGTTCAGTAAACCTATCCCACCTGATACCCTGGCCGAAAAATATTTACAGAAAAACAGCGGCTAATTCTGTCCTTCCATTCAATGCTGAAAGGTACAGCTTGGCAGCCGCATATTGTCACTCAAGACAAGCGCTAAGGTTTGGCATCTGCCCCCCGGCACAATTCATTGCCATGGGCAGGGTTGCCTGAATCACATGCAAGATACGCCTCGCCCTGCTCGCTTATCATCTGCGCCGCCCAGGCGTCACCCTCCCCGGTTTGGATGACCAGGAAACCAAACTTGCCCTCGGCGCTGCCTTTGGCCTGCTGGCCATCCACCTCGGCACTGAAGTCCTGCAGCGGCGCCTTGTTGCTTAGGCTGACACCGCTGTTGCCAATCACCAGCTGTGGTGGCCGGGTGCTATCCGCTCCAAAGTCGAGCGATTGGTAGCTGTGCATGTGGCCCGAGAGCAGCAATTTCACCTGGGCCGGCAGTTGCCCCGCTGTGGTTTGTGCCAGCGCCGTTTGCATCATCTTGTTGAGGGTCTGGGTCCCGCCTTCATCCAAGACACCCCACAGTGGTCTGTGGCCCAGCATCCATATGGGCTTTTCGCCCTCTCTGCCGGTGCGCTGCTGCAATTGCTCAAACTGGGCCTGATATTGTGCCGTCAGGGTATTGGTGTCCCTGTCGTCACAGGCATTGGCCGAATCCATTACCCACAATCTCAGCCTGTGAAGATCCAACATATAGGGTGGCAGCAGCTTGATGTGAGCGCTGGCGGTGGCCGGCGGCGCATTGAAATCCCCCTGGGCCGGGCAGGACTCCTGGGCTATACCACCGGCAAGCCCGGAACCCGGGCCAAAGAAATAAAACCAACCAACACCGGCGCGGCTGCACAGCTCGTGGTTGCCGCGGGCAAACACCCAGGGGGCCGAAGACAAGAGTTCGCCCGCCGGCAGAAAGAAGTCTTCATACCAGGTTTGCCAATTATCGGGCTTGGGACTGTGCTCGGCATTCTGACTGTAATAGGTTTCCTCGAGGCCGCAGGAGGGACCGCCGTAGTCATCATCACCGGCATCATAGGCATAAATGCCCTTTGCCAGGCTGCCGCCGGTGCCCCGGTAGTTGTAATCCCCCATGTGCAGGATCAACTGCCCCTTTCTGCTGGTTCCTTGCTGTGCCAGGGTGGCGAAGGGCTCCGCCGCCGAGCCTGCCGGACAATCATGGGTCTTGCAGCCGGTATCGCCAAAGACCAGCACTGTCTGCGGGTCGAGGGTAACGGGAGCCAGTTTCAGCTCGGTCATAGCCACCCTGTAGCCTGTGCCGGGGCGAATTTTGGCCTCGCACACAGTGACAGGAAAATTCGCCGCGGCCGGCGCCCTGTCGCGCACCCGGGTCAACACCAGGGCACCATCATCGGCTTCCAGTACCGGGCATTGGCTCTGCTCCTGATGGGCACCGGCCAAGATCACCCGCCCATACACCAGAGTACTGCCATCGGCGGCCGGAGCCAGCATGCTGTATGCAGCATAGACCCCGGGCTGCTGTGGTTCCTGTGGTTGCTCTGATTGCTGTGATTGCTGTGATTGCTGTGGCTGTTGTGATTGCTGTGGCTGTTGTGATTGCTGTGGCTGTTGTGATTGCTGTGGCTGTTGTGATTGCTGTGGCTGTTGTGATTGCTGTGGCTGTTGTGATTGCTGTGGCTGTTGCTGCACACAGGCCCCAAGAGACGCAAGCAGAGGCAAGGAACAAATGCCGGTTAGCAGAGGACGCATGCTGAATTCCTTTTCGATTAAACGCAGGGAAGTGATGGCTAGTATTGCTGATAAATTCATTATGTTCAAAGAGTTATTCTCATAGCCCGCCAAAACATCGCGACATCAAGTTATCTCCGTCAATCATCCCCCTCGGCCAGATGTTCAAAGAAACCATCTGAAAAAACCCGCGCAGCCGTTGCCCATAACAACACTGGGCGATGGAGCCGCGCACACCCAGAGTACAACTTTTGACCTATAACCTGATAAAAATTGTGTGATCTAACTCGACTCCGCTTCAGGTCTTCCTTGCCTTGTAACTTAAGGGGCCTATGCTGCCGATAACAATGGCAACATTGTTGATACATTTTTTTAGCACCTTCTAATAAATAAATCGAAATCAGTGAGTTAACAGGAATGCAATTGAGGAACAAACTATGGAATCATCCCGAACATTGCGGCGCTTTATGTCGCTGTTGCTGCCGCTTGCCGCAGCACTGAGCCTGACGGTTGCTACTCCCAGCCAGGCCGAACCCAAAGCCCTGATGCTCAAGCCGTTCAAGAGCATGAGCGAAGAAAGCGCCAAGTGCGCCGGCTGCCACAAGGAAAAGAATCCCTCTCTCTATGCCCAGTGGGGCCGCTCCAAGCATTATGGCGCCAACGTCGGCTGCTACGAGTGCCATAAGGCCGAGCCAGGTGACAAGGACGCCATCAAGCACGAAGGTTTCAGCATTTCGGTCATAGTTTCACCCAAAGATTGTTCCCAATGTCATAACCAGGAAGTGGAAGAATTCGGCAAGAGTCACCATGCCAATGCCGGCAAGATCCTGGGTTCACTGGATAACTTCCTCGCCGAAGTGGTGGAAGGTGCCGGAACCTTCAACGGCCAGTCTCCAGCCGCCATTAACGGTTGCTGGCAGTGCCACGGCTCGGAGGTCAAGGTGCTGGCAAACGGCGATCTCGACCCCACCACCTGGCCCAACACCGGCATTGGCCGGATTAACCCCGATGGCTCCATCGGTGCCTGTACCGCCTGTCACCAACGCCATGAGTTCTCCATGGTTCAGGCCCGCCGCCCCGAAGCTTGCGGCAAGTGCCATTTGGGCCCCGACCATCCTCAGAAAGAGATTTACGAGGAGTCCAAGCACGGCATTAACTTCTACGCCAACGTCGACAGGATGAACCTGGACTCTGCCAAGTGGATTGTCGGCGAAGACTATGACGCGGCCCCCACCTGTGCCACCTGTCACATGTCCGCCACCCGCGAACAGGCAGTGACCCACGATGTGGGCAGCCGTATCAGCTGGACCCTGCGCCCCGCAGTGTCCGAGAAGATAGATGCCAAAGACAAGGCCAGCGGTAAGCAGGTCAAGTCCTGGGAAGACAGGCGTAAAGACATGCAGGATGTGTGTCAGGCCTGCCACACCAAGTCCATGACCGACAGCTTCTATCAGCAGTTCGACTCCCTGGTGAACCTGTACAACGACAAGTTCGCCACTCCGGGCAAAACCTTGATGGCCACCCTGAAGAAGGAAGGCATGCTGACCGACGTGGGATTCGATGAGGAAATCGAGTGGACCTGGTTCTACCTCTGGCACCATGAGGGTCGTCGCGCCCGTCACGGCGCCGCCATGATGGCACCGGATTACGCCCAGTGGCACGGTATGTTCGAAGTGGCCGAGCGCTTCTACGTACAGATGGTGCCCCAGTACCTGGAAAAAGTAGACGAAGCCGAGCACAAGGGTAACAAGGAAGGCGCCGACCGCGCCCGCAAGGTGTTGGACGAGATATTGGCCAAACCCGAACACGCCTGGTTTACCGGCAATGAGCCAGAGGAAATCAAGAAAGCCCGACTCGAAGCCCAAAAGGCGTTCAAGGCCCGCTATCTCGGCGAAAGTCATTAACGCAGGATGCAGGCGGCTTGCCGCCTGCTTAGGGAGGACTTTCCAGTGAGTAACAGTGATAAACCCGGCCGCGGGCAGCGGTTGTGGCGCTGGCTCAAACGGCCCCTGGCACTGGGGATCCCCATAGGGATCTTCGTGCTGGTGGCCATGGGGGCATCGTTTCAGGGGGTGATGGTGTTGTCAAACCAGAATGCCTTCTGCTTCAGTTGTCACCTGAGCATAGACACCATAGTCCAGGAGTATCAGGCGTCGTCCCACCATGGCGACGGTACCAAGATAGCGGCCACCTGCGCCGACTGTCATGTGCCGCACACCTTTGTGGACAAGATGAAGGTCAAGATCATGGCCACCAAGGACATCTACCATATGCTGGCCGGCACCATTACCAAGGAAAACTTTGAGGAGCACAGGCCCGCCATGGCCCAGAGCGTCTGGGATACCTTCAAGGCCAATGACTCCCAAAGTTGTCGCCACTGCCATCAGGGGGCCAACTTTGACCTGGCAGCCCAGCCCCAAAGGGCCAGGCTCAACCACGAGCGCATTGCCGAACGTGGCGAAACCTGCGTTGACTGCCATCAGGGCCTGACTCACAAGCGTATTGTGATCCAGTAACCCCTATTGGATAGCCTGCAAAGACCGCCGTAAGGCGGTCTTTTTTATCCCCTTTCCGCGCTCGCAGATTTTGGCTACACTGCCGTCTCCTTAATTCAGAACGCCATTCCCTATGCCAGATTTCGCCCTGCTTGCCGTGTTTATTCCCACCTTCTTTTTTGTCTCCATCACCCCCGGCATGTGCATGACCCTGGCGATGACCTTGGGCATGAGTGTCGGGGTGCGCCGCACCCTGTGGATGATGTGGGGCGAGATGGCCGGGGTCGCCCTGGTGGCCGTTGCTGCCGTGGTTGGCGTGGCAGGCTTGATGCTCAACTACCCCACCCTGTTCAGCGGTTTGAAGTACCTGGGCGGCGCCTACCTGGCCTATCTTGGGATCAACATGTGGCGCGCCCGCGGTGCCATGGCTTTTGACCCTCTGGGTCAGGTCAAAAGTGAACGCCTGCACCTTATCACCCAGGGCTTTGTCACCGCCATCGCCAACCCCAAGGGCTGGGCCTTTATGGTGTCGCTGCTGCCGCCCTTTATCAATGTCGAGCGGCCGCTGACGCCCCAGCTCGCCTCTCTGGTGGGCATCATCATGGTGAGTGAGTTTGTGTCCATGCTGGCCTATGCCAGCGGCGGCAAGAGCCTGAGACTGTTTCTGAGCCGCGGCAACAATGTCCGCTGGCTCAACCGCATCGCCGGCAGCCTGATGCTGGCGGTGGGCCTGTGGCTGGCCCTAGAGTGAATCTGGTGGAATAAGGAGTTGATCCTGGTGGAATAAGGAGTTGATCCTGGTGGATTAAAGGAGTTGATCCTGCCGGCGAAAAACTACCAGTCCCGGCGGCTGAACGGCAGTTTGGCCTTCAGCTCCGCAAGCCAATCCTCGACAAAGGGCTTTTCGGCGGCGCAGGCCCGGGCTATGGCCGCCTGAAAACCACCATGGGCCAGGCGGTGACAGGAGAAGGTCTCTACAGGTTCAAAGCCACGCGGCACCTTGTGCTCCCCCTGGGCGCCGGCATGAAAGCGTTTGAGTCCGTGGGTAATGGCATAGTCGATACCGCGGTAATAACAGACCTCGAAATGCAGCCCGTCAATGTGCCGCAGGGCGCCCCAATAGCGACCGTAAAGACTGCTGCTGTCCCGAAGAAACAGCGCCGAAGCCACCAAGTTTCCCTCCTTGTCACGGACCCTGAGCAGCTGCACCGCATCCCCGAGGGCGTTGCCGAGCAAGACGAAAAACGCCTGGTTCAAATAGCCGCCATGGCCCGAGCGTTTGGCGTAGGTACGCCGATAACAGAGATAAAACTCGGTCCAATCCGCCTCTTGCAGGCCACTGCCGCCCTGCCAGTCAAACTCAAGCTCACCGAACCGCGCCCGCTCCTTGCGGATACTCTTGCGCTTTTGGCTGCGCAATTGCGCGAGAAAATCCTCGAAACTGCCGTAATCGCGGTTGAACCAGTGAAACTGACCATCGACCCGGCCAATGGCACCACGACTTTGCCAGGCCAAGGCGCTGCCCTGGTCGATAAACAGCCGGTGCCAGGAATGGAACAGGCCCTGCTCCAGACAGGCATCCAGAAAGGCCTGTATGGCCTCTTCCAGGCCGGTTTGCTGCTCGGCTGACAAACCCGGCGTAAACGCCAGCCGGGGGCCGGTAACAGGGGTGAAGGGAATGGCATTGATCCACTTGGGATAATAGTCGAGCCCCTGGCGCCCATAGGCCTCGGCCCAACGCCAGTCGAACACGTATTCACCGAAGGAATGCAGCTTGAGATAGCCCGGCATCAGTGCCAGCAACCGGCCCTGAGCCATGACCTTGAGGTGTAACGGCTGCCAGCCGCTGCCACCGCCGACGGCACCACTGTCCTCCAACGCCGCCAGAAAGTCCGAGCGGCTGAAGGGATGATCGACACCGAATAAACCGTCCCAGTCAGCCTTGGCTATCTCTCTGACAGAACTGACAAATACAAACTCAAGTTCCACCGACGCTTCCCCTTTTGGGCCTTGCAATGGAGCTTAAATCGCGGCACATTGCAAGGCAATGCCAATTTATCTTCGGGAGTCACCTGTGCCTTTTTCCCCATCCCATACCCCGCTGCGCCGGGCCTTTATGCTGGCCCTTGGCCTTGCCATGGGCGCTGCCCTGCCCCTGTCACAGCTGTACAGTCCCGAGGTGCGCGCCGACGAGAGCTCCATTTTCAGCCAGATGGCCACGGCCCAGCCCATCTACGCTACCAAGGGTATGGTGGCCAGCCAGGAATCCCTGGCAACCCAGGCCGGGGTGGAAATGCTCAAACAGGGCGGCAATGCGGTCGATGCGGCAGTGGCCGTGGGCTTTGCCCTGGCGGTCACCCTGCCCCGGGCCGGTAATCTCGGCGGTGGCGGCTTTATGCTGGTGCACCTGAACGAAGGCAAGCAGACCATAGCCATTGATTACCGTGAGACAGCGCCTGCCAAGGCCCATAAGGACATGTTCCTTGATGAACAGGGCAACGCAGTGGATAAACTCAGCCGCGAACACGGTCTGGCGGTGGGCGTTCCCGGCACAGTCATGGGGTTGGAACTGGCCCTGGCCAAGTATGGCACCCTGCCGCTGGACAAGGTGATGGCGCCGGCCATCCGCCTGGCCGAAGAGGGGTTTGCAATCAGCGCCGATCTCTCCGGCTCCCTTGCAGGACTCAAGCAGCGTATTGCCCAGTGGCCCAGTTCCGCCGCGATTTTTTATCACCAGGACGGCAGCAACTTTCTGCCCGGGGAAATACTCAAGCAACCTGAGCTGGCCCACAGCCTGAAACTGATTGCCGCCAAGGGCAGCAAGGGCTTCTACGAAGGTGAAACGGCAGAGAAACTGGTGGCCGCCATCCGCGAGGCCGGTGGCGTGATGAGCCTTGACGATCTCAAGGGCTACAAGGTGGTGGAGCGGCAGCCGGTGCGCGGTCATTACCGCGGCTATGAGGTGATCTCCATGCCGCCACCAAGCTCAGGTGGGGTGCACATTATCGAAATGCTTAACGTGCTGGAGCGTTATCCCATCGCCAAGCTTGGTCATAACAGCGCCCAAACCCTGCACCTGATGACCGAAACCATGAAGCGGGCCTATGCCGATCGCAGCGAATACCTGGGGGATCCGGACTTCGTCAAGGTGCCGGTTAAGGCCCTGATCAGCAAGGCCTATGCCGATGAGCTGGCCAAGAGCATTGCCGCCAACAAGGCCACCCCTTCGGCCGAAATCAAACCCGGCAAGCTGGCGCCCTACGAGAGCGAGCAAACCACCCACTATTCCGTGGTCGACAAGTGGGGCAACGCCGTCTCCAACACCTATACCCTCAACTTCAGCTATGGCTCGGGTCTGGTGGCCGCCGGCACAGGTATTTTGCTCAACAATGAGATGGATGATTTCTCCGCCAAGCCCGGCAGCCCCAACGGCTATGGTCTGGTGGGCGGTGACGCCAACGCGGTTGAGGCCCACAAGCGGCCACTGAGCTCCATGAGCCCGACCCTGGTGATGAAGGACAACAAACCCTTCCTGGTCACCGGCAGCCCCGGCGGCTCAAGGATCATCAACACCACGCTGCAGATCATCATGAACGTGATAGATCACGATCTGAACATTGCCGAGGCCAGCGCCGCGGCCCGTATCCATCACCAATGGCAGCCGGACGTGTTGCGGGTGGAGCGCAGCCTCAACATAGACACCCGCCAACTGCTGGAATCCATGGGCCACAAGGTCAGCGTCCAGAGTGCCATGGGCTCAACCCAGTCGATTATGATCACCGACGAAGGCATGTTCGGTGCCTCGGACCCCAGACAGACGGGCTCAGAAACCCTGGGGTTCTGAGCGGGGTTGTTTTCTGGGGGCAACCCCTGGCTCACTGATGGACTCCACCTGTCTTTCTGGTGGAGTTCCCAAGCTCAATAGGCATCTCTTGTTCTTGTTTTTCGTCAACCACTTGATGCTATCAATACCCACGTGGCGGCCAGAGGCCTTCGGGGAACGCTTGCGAGATGAAACTGTTCATCTCGCAGTCTGACGACACGCTTATCCCCCTGCGGTGGTTGCCGTGCACGCATGTACCAATGTCGCAGTCGCATGGATACGAAGGAGTGACGCTTTAGCACGACGGAATCATTGGATTTGTTTAACAGCACCCCGGAAGTCGGAATATTGCACTCTCCCCGTTCCGACGCTGCCGAGGATGTTGCTGAAAATGGCGTGGCGAGGCATGGATGCCAAAGCAGCGCCAGTCGAATCAAGGATGAGCGTCTGGCGCGCCAGCCAATTTTCAGCATAAGGCCGAGGAGCTGTCAGCGTCGGTGGGGTGTCCTTGGGGTTGCAAGGGGCATTGGACAAGCAATGCCCCTTGCCCGGAGGCGGGCTGGAAGGCCGCGATTTTCTGCCGCTGGTACAGCGGCTATCTTGTGCTTTGTCCTGACATCAAGCATCGGGTGCAATTAATCACTTGCAGTGGGCTTTTGCACTGCCACTCCCGTGACACGGCGTGAATATGTCCCTATAGCCTCCCCTCGCCATCCATGGCTCGGATGGTCACTGGTGCGGCAGTGCCAATCTATTGGTGTTCCCCTCTCGCAATCGAGTTGCCTTTAGCAAAAGGCTCAATGCACATCAAATTATCGCTTGCAGAACAACTACACCCTCTGCCAAGATGCTGACTCAAGGAGATAAAAGCGAGATTCAGGGACGAAGCAAAGCACTTCAGCCCGTGCGGTAGCCATGCCGTTTCAAGGCGCATAGCAGGGCCTAGGACCTGTAACTATGTCATGCAATAGAGAGTGCAACCGTCGGATTTTCCAAACTCTGAATGACTGAGTGTGTACAGTGCTTTTGTACAGTCGTATTTAATTTTTGGGAAAAAGGCACCGAAAAAGCGCATAAACCTTGCGCGTTAAATTTGAAACACTTCAGAAAAACCCACGCAAATTAATTACTTAATATTTCAGAGATAGAATTAGTAGGTTTAGAAACCGCGCATGCGCGTTTTGCTGCCAGGTATATTTGAACCAATTTCTATTTCAGTCTTTAATACAAGAATTTAGCGTTGCGCGTTTACACTCCTCCGAGGACTAAAACGCGCATGCGCACTATACAGCTGTTATACGCCAATTGAGTTTTCGATATGTTTTTTAGAAAGAAGAATAAAGTCACAGCAATAAAACTGTACTCTATCGGGGATGATCAAGTTGGCATTGCGAGACCAGAACTTATTGATAGTGTTTTTAAAGCTTTTGAAGAGCAATTCAGTGAAATACCTGAGAGTTACGTTATTCATGGACCATATGGGATAAGGAAAGGTGCTTCTGTTGGTATCAAAGCATTTAAAAGCAAATTGAATGCTAAAGGCCACGAGAAATACTACGCACTTACAGGTAAAACTGAAGGTAAGCTAGGTTTTAATCTCTTATTAGACGCGATATTGGAAAATCAAACTTACAGTGAATTAATTCTATGGTGGTACGCAGATTGTTACGCTCCATCGTTTGAAGATGTAGTGAAGGCTGTCTCGCCGTTTTACCCTATAAGTAGTGGCTTTGAATTGCAGTCCGATGATTCATATGACACTTTTTCTGAATCCAAAATCAAGAAAGGCTTTTTTGGAGGCGCTTCTACTCACATTACATATGACCGCCTAAAATGGATCGTAAACTATGAATCTGGTGATTTAAGAACTGTATTTGGAAAGAACATACTTAGTGAAGCTCAACTAAAACAGGCTCGAATTCTTGATGGTAATATCCTGAGTGAGCAGGTTGGCGAGAAATACTTTGTGTATTCTGGCGTATAACAAAGCCATCATGGCATGGACGCAAAACGCTTGGCTTGCGCTCCTTCGTCGCGAATTTTAGCCAAGCATTTATGCACCCCATATGGCGGCGTTGTACGGTGACAGAGTAATGACCGAGAGTGAAGTTATAAATGAGTTTGCGAAAAGAGAGCGAAAGTTAACTGTAATTCTTGCACTATCCTTTGCTGTTTTTGGCTTTACACTTTTATTCAATGCACTCGCTGACGCATATATAAACCCAACATTTCCGTTTTTAGTTGGCTTTGTGCTGATGTTTTATGGCCTATACAAAGTTTATCGTTGCCCTGAATGCAATTCAGCACCAAGAGCGTTAGGAAAGGCTGGCGTTCAGATTTCACCCAAGAATTGTACTAATTGCGGGGTCAAACTAAGGTGACAGCGCATAAAAAATGCCTCCAAAACGCCGCTTCGCGGCTCGAAACGAAACACATTGCTCGCATTTGTGGCGGGCGGTACCAACTATTATGAAAACAGTAACCTCACTACCGGATGATGTGATATACGAAGGAACAATTTTCGTAGGAACATACAAGCGAAAAATGTTAGGTCTTGCTTCGCCAGCTTTTGCGTACTTTTTGACGCCGGTTGAGCTAAATATTGAAGCAGTCATTTTCGTTTGTCTTTTTTATCTCTACGTATTGCTTTTATCCAAAGTTTCTAAAATCCTATGGAGGTTTGACCGTTTAACGTGGACAAAATTGTTTGGTTCTCTGATTTTTGGTTTGTTGGCTGTCACATTCTTAAGATTCTTTGACATCAACCATTGGCTAATACATGAGGTCGGTTACATACCTGATGGAGAGGTGAAGCAATATTTTGCGGCTATTTCCTTTGTGCCGCTGGTTGCTGCGTATTTTGATTCTTTTAAAAATGTTGAGTTAGCCTTTTATCGGTCTAAAGGGTATGACTATCGAGGTTGGTTAGGTGACTATTTTGGTGGCTTGTAACAAACACATTAAACCGCACGCAAGTTCACATGGACAGTAACCCGTAGGCTCTGTCGCTTCGCACCTAAATTTATCCTACGTGTTACTTCCCTTTGTTATGGCGTTACGCATGTAAGGAAATCGTCGCATGAATAAAGTCAGTGTAATAAATACTATTACTGTCCCAGAGGGCATGGAACGTGACGCGGAAGAAATTCGCGAAATATATGTTGAGTATTTTTCAAAACAAGAAGGTTTTGTCGAGTCTGTATTATATAAGTCTATTGAAAGAGAAGATAACGGCAGCATTAAATACGTAAACATTGTTGTTTGGGAGTCCATTGAGGCATTTAATCGTGTAGTAAATGCTGGATTTTACAACGAAGATGGTCAAAACTCTGATGGATATAAAGTTCTCGGCAAGGGTTTTCCTGAACCAATTACAGTTTCACCCGGAAGGTATGTAAGCATTAAGGAAAACCATGCATAACTAGGCACTGGTTAGGATCACCCAAGCTAAGTTCGTGGGACTGGTGTGTGGCATCCCCTTTGCGTTACGTTAAGTGACAAGGTAATTCATGGAAAACTTATTAATTGTCGCTTTATTGTTTTTCTCGCTTTCCGCTACGGCTTTGGACATTTCTTGCTCTAAAGATGAATTCGAATTATCAAAAAAAGATCATCAAATAGTCGAAGTAAGATTGAATGAGAATATTAAAGATCAAATAGGCTATAGCGTTACGTTTCCTAGAAAGTTTAAGGATAAAGAGGTAAGCAGTGGTTTGCTATTGATAGGTGATAAAAATGGCTCTAAATTACTGGCATCGTTAGAGATTACACCTGATTTCGCAAATGATGAGAATGACTTTATATTCGTATCTACTTCATCACTATTTAATGAACGCAAGTTTATACAAATAACTTACGGTTCATGTTTGTCTCAAACAATTGAGATAAAGTAACATGATTAAGCCAGCATAGATCCCGTTGGTCGCAGGACATCATTTCACTCGGCCGCTGCTGGCGGATTTAATATCCACTCAAGGAGATAGCCTATCAAATACGCTGATGAATATTCAAATCCTGAAAAAATCAGAGTAACGGCATTACTAGTTTTAGCCAGCGCTTTGGTTGTGATTGTTGGCATCAAATGGCTTTTTCCATTTATAGGATGGTATGTGGACACAGTTCATTGTCACACTCCTTTTGGTTATTCTGGAATTTCTGTTCTGTGGTACTCGATGTTTGTAGGTATGCCTTTATTCGGTGCTGTTTTCATCGGCTTATTTACTTTACCAATAGGTATTAAAGGTTTTGTGCATGGACAGTTCCCCCCCAGGGGAGTAAAAGTACTGCGTCCTACAAAGATCCTCACAGGATGGCGTGCCAATCTTAAGTCAGGCGCGCATGTATCGATTCCTATATTCTTGATATTATTTTCCATTTGGGGCTATTTCCAAGTTGATAAAATGCCTCAAGAAATAAAAAATCCCGATTATAGTGTATGCGAAAGCAAACAAGCCCATTAAAGGGGCGTAATTTATCCATGGAGGGAACATGAAATTTGATGACGCAAGTTGGCATTATGGCGGTGATTACCCAGAGGGGCAGCCAGAAGAGCACGGGGGCACACATATAGCACTTTTTCTTAAGTGGTGCTTCATCAAAGGTTGGGCTGGCGAACTCCATATGCAAAACGAGCCAGAGGCAGTACAAGCTGTAATTGATGGCACTATGTCAGCAACTGATTTTTTGTTTCAGTACTGCGATGGCAAACTCATAGATGAGATGTTGAGCGAAACAGGTAATGCATTCGCCAAGCTTTACTACGGTGACGACGGCCTATATTTAGCTGATTATGCAAATAACTTTGATGAACTCATGTACGTAAAGCCAGAGGCAACACATGACTTTGTGAAGTTCTCGGCCATTTTGGATGCCAGGCTGAAAAGTGGCGTTCTAACAAAGGAACAACTCAAGTCCAAGCCATGGTGGAAAGTCTGGTAATACCTAACACCCCGCTTAAGTTCGCTCCTTCCTGTCGCTGTAACGCACCTTCGGCGTCTTCTTTATTCGCTGCTCGCGGCATTAGATTGGAATAAGAAATTGCTCTCTCGCATTAAGATAATCAGTTTCGGGACACAAGTAACAGCATTGCTCATTATGTTTGCATTGCTACTGATGGATGTTGAATTTTACGGACTTCTAAGCGTCTATGCATTCATAGTTTTGTGGAGCATAGACAAGGTATTTTTATGGTACATTGGCGATGACTTTGGCATAGCAAATCAGGTCAGGATTAAGAAAGGCGCGCCAAAATCAATACGCTTGCTTGGGCTATTTTTTTGTTTGTTTTTCTTGTATGTCGGAGTTACAGGGCTTATCGAACATGTATCAACATAACAATTTGCTGTGGAAATTACCTGCCACGACGTCGGTTCCAAGCTGACAAAAAAACACCCCGCATGGCGGGGTGTTTTTTATTGAGCTGGATTTATTCTCAAAGCCGGGCCGCTACCTTACTGTTGGGCCGCACGCTTCTTGCCGCTGGGGCGCCAGTTACTTCTGGGCGGCGCCTTTAACGGCCAGCTCCACCATGGCGGCTGTGTACATCTCCAGGTTCAGGTTAAGCTGCTCTTTGGTGATGAACTCGTGTTCGCTGTGGCCCGTGTATTCCACGTCCGGCATGGCGGGGCCAAAACTCAGGGCATTGGGGAACAACTTGGCGTTGGTGGAACCGCCTATGGCCACCGGCTTGGGATTGGTGATGCCGGTGAAGTGGCTGAACACCCCAAGCAAGGTCCCCAGGTGCGGCGCATCCTTGACCACATGGGGAGCACCCCAATAGGTATCCAGCCCTTCCAGCTGCACCCCATGACGCTCGGACCAGGCGGCGAGCGCTTCCCGGGTTGCGTCTTCCAGTTGCTCTGGCGTGCGCCCCTCGGGACGGCGCAGGTTGATGGTCACTTCCACCCCGTTTTCCGTTGGCTTTACCAGGGTCACGGCCAATGACATGGGCCCCATAAACGCATCGCTGTAGGCCAGCTTGCCAAATTTGTCACCATAGAGGCCAAGGCCCACCATCTCGGCAACAAACTGCGCCGTCAGGGCACCGTGGGTTTGCGGCCAATCCTCGGCCTTGAGCACTTCGGCGAGATGGGCCACGGCATTGACACCCGCCTCTGGGGTAGAGGAGTGTGCCGCCCTCCCAAGGGCCCGGATGTCCAGGGTGCCCTGTTGCAGTTCAAACTGGTAACGCATGTTTTTTTGCGCTTCCGCCCGGGCCTTGAGCCGCTGCAGCAGGGCCTCATCGGCATTCTGTATGCTGGCGTGGGCCAGTTGCGGCACCTGACTGGCGAAAGAGCCGCCCTCAAACACTTTCAGTACCGGGGTATTGGGTCCCACCTTGGCCATGGCGCGGGGGATGGTGAACTGGATTTGACTCCAGCCCTTCTCCGCCGTCACCACAGGGTATTCCGCATCCAGGGTGATATTGATGTCTGCCGGGGTATAGGTTTTGAGAAACTCCCGCAGTGGATCCCAGTCCGATTCCTCGGCCAGATACACCAAGAGCTCGATGCGGCGATCAAGGGGCAAGTTCAGATCCTTGATGCTCTTCATGGCATAGAGGGCCGTGACTATGGGGCCCTTGTCATCCTCGGTGCCGCGACCTATCAGGTGCCCCGGCTCCGACTGAGTGTCCAGTTCCCAGGGACTTTTCAGCCACTGACTGGGATCGGCGGGCTGCACATCGCCGTGGGTGATAACCCCGAGCTTGGCATCGGCCTCGCCCAGCCCCAGCAGCAACACATAGCCCCTGTCTTCGAAGCTCAGACCCAACTCCCCGGCCAGGGCCTTCATCTCGGCCTTGAAGCCGATAAAGGCGGGATCGGTCAGGGGTGTTTGTCCCTCACGGGCGCGGGTATCAAAGCGCACCAACCTGGCCAGGGTCGGCGCCATGGCCGCTTGGTAATGACTGACCGCATGGGCGGCCGCCTTGTCAGCCAGGGGGGACACAGGGATTGGCTCCTTTGCTGCCAGCGGCAGACAAATGGCGGAGGCAAGCAGGGCACTTACCCCCTGACGGAAGATCTTCAGGTTATTTTTCATCTTGTTCCAACAAGGATATCCGCAAAGCGCCAGTGTGCCACAGCCGGATGAAAAATACGCCGCCCCACAATAATTGTTACAAAGCAGCTGACAAAGCTGTGGCACTGGAATAGTGCCCCATGATAAACAAGGGGTTTTGACTGCCGGAGCCTCCAAACGAGACCGGTTTTCCCCCAAGCACATTAATCGGGAGCACATTATGAAGGGAATGACCCTCACCCCCCTGTTTGCCGCCATGGCACTGACTCTGGGCCTTGGCGCCTGCAGCGCAACGGATACCGCGCAATCACAGGCCACCAGCCAGGTTCAGGCCACCAGCGATGCCCTTGCGGGCAATCCCTTTATGGCTCCCTATAACACCTTTATGGAAATCCCGGCATTCGACCGTATCAAGGCCGAACATTTCCTGCCCGCCTTCAAGGAAGGCATAAAGCGCCAGAAGGCCGAAATCCAGGCCATCATAGACAATCCGCAAGCGCCAACCTTCGCCAATACCATAGAAGCCATGGAATTTTCCGGCGATCTGCTGACCCGGGTATCCAATGTATTCTTTAACCTGACCGGTGCCGATACCACGCCCGAGCTGCAGGCCATCTCCAAGGAAGTATCCCCCCTGCTGTCATCGGCAGAGGATGACATACTGCTGAACGACCAGCTGTTCCAAAAGGTCAAGGCCGTCTATGGGCAAAAGGACAAGCTGGGACTGAACCTGGCCCAGGCCAAGCTTTTGGAAGACACCTATAAGGGTTTCAGTCGTGGCGGTGCCAATCTGAGCGAAAACGACAAGGCCAAACTGCGGGAACTCAACGGTGAGATTGCCAAGCTGGGACTGGAATTCGGCGATCATCTGCTGGCGGAAACCAACGCCTTTGAGCTGGTGGTAGACAATGAAGCCGATCTGAGCGGTTTGCCCAAGGACGTTATCGACGGTGCCGCCGAAACCGCTGCCAAACGAGGTCATCCCGGCAAATGGGTCTTTACCACCCAGCGTCCCTCCATCACCCCCTTCCTCACCTATGCCGACAATCGCGAGCTGAGGGAAAAGCTGTTCAAGGGCTATATTGAGCGTGGCAACAATAACGATGCCAACGACAATAAAAAAATCCTGGCCAAGATGGCCTCCCTGCGTGCCGAGCGCGCCCAGCTGCTGGGCTATGCCAGCCATGCCCACTATGTGTTGGAAGAGCGCACCGCCAAGACCCCGGAAAATGTCTATGGTCTGCTGAACAAGGTGTGGCCTGCCGCCATCAAGCAGGCCAAGGCCGAAGTGGCCGAGATGCAGCAGCTTATCGACGCCGAGGGCGGCAACTTCAAGCTGCAGGCCTGGGATTGGTGGTACTATGCCGACAAGATCCGTACCGCCAAGTACAGCTTTAACGAGCAGGACACCCGCCCCTATTTCTCGCTGGAAAACACCCTCAAGGGCGTGTTCTACACCGCCAATCGCCTGTACGGCATTACTGTCAAGGAACGCACAGATCTGCCCAAGTATCATCCGGACGTGCGCACCTTTGAGGTCTATGACAAAGATGGCCAGCTGATGGCGGTCTTCATGGGCGATTACTGGGTACGCGACTCCAAGCGCGGCGGTGCCTGGATGAACTCCTACCGCAAGCAATACCAGATGAATGGCGAAGACTCCAAGCCCATCATAGTCAACGTGCTCAACTTCCCGCGCCCGGCCGGTAACGAACCTACCCTGCTGACCTTTGACGAAGCCAGCACCCTGTTCCACGAGTTCGGCCATGCCCTGCACGGCATGCTGTCCAAGGTGGAATACCGCTCTCAGGGTGGTACCGCCGTGCCCCGCGACTATGTGGAATTCCCATCCCAGGTTAACGAGAACTGGATGACCCAACCCGAGGTGCTGGCGCAATTTGCCCGCCACTACAAGACAGGTGAAGTGATCCCTCAAGCCTTGGTTGAAAAAATCCAGGCCGCCAGCAAATTCAACCAGGGCTTTGCCACTGTGGAATACATGGCCGCCACCCTGCTGGATCTGGACTGGCACAGCCTGACCGACACCAAAGAGCGCGATGCCGCCAAGTTTGAAGCGGACTCCCTGGCGCGCATGGGCCTTATTCCCGAGATAGCGCCCCGCTACCGCTCCACCTATTTCAGCCACATCTTCTCCGGTGGCTATTCGGCCGGCTACTACAGCTATATCTGGTCCGATATTCTCGGTGCCGATGCCTTTGAGGCCTTCCGCGAGAACGGCATATTTGATCCCGCCACCGCCAAGGCTTTCCGGGACAATGTGCTGTCCAAGGGTGGCAGTGACGATCCGATGAAACTGTATCAGCAGTTCCGCGGCAAAGAGGCAGGCATTGAGCCGCTGCTGCGCAGCCGCGGCCTGATGGATTGACATCAGCGTTTAACGCCAAAAATGCCCCGGTTTACGGGGCATTTTTATTGAATGGCGCCAATACAGTAAATTTTTACAATAAATTCCCCTCCCCGGCGGCATAAACCTTGTTAGCCGGTGCCTGGCCTTGCTAAGGTAAGCGCCGGGAATTAACAGCGGCTGCCAACATCCCGTGGATGTAAACCTATAACTTCGACGGCAGCCGGAATAAATGGAGTCAAGATGCGTAAATCACTTTTAGCCACCGCCATTGGTGCCACCCTGGTTCTGAGTGCCTGTCAGGATCAAGCCAAAGAAACCCCAGCCCCTGCCAAGCAGGAAGCCACCCAAGCCGCCCCCGTTGCCGAGCAAACCGCCGCCAACGTGCTGCTGAGCCCAAGTCCACTGGACTACCACGCGCCTCAGTTCGACAAGATCAACAACAAAGACTTCCTGCCCGCCTTCGAGACCGGCCTTGAAGAGCACAAGCAGCAGATAGACAGCATCATCAACAATGCTGATGCCCCAAGCTTTGACAACACCATGGTGGCCATGGAAAAGACAGGTGCCACTCTGACCCGCACCCTGAAAGCCTTCTTCAGCATGTCAGCCCTGATGTCCAACGATGAAATCCAGGACATTGAAGGCAAGATTGTCCCCAAGCTCACCGAGCACACAGACAACATCTACCTCAATGACAAGCTGTTTGCCCGTGTCGCCGCCGTCTATGCCCAGAAAGATGCCTTGAACGCCGAAGATCAGCGTCTGGTTGACCATTATTACAACCAGTTTGTCCGCGCCGGTGCCAAACTGAGCGACGCCGACAAGAACAAGATGCGTGAACTGAATGGCGAGCTGGCCAAACTGGCCACCGAATTCGGTCAGAACATTCTCAAGTCCTTCAAGGATGACGTGTTGCTGGTGACCGACCGCGCCCAACTGGCCGGTCTGAGCGATGGCCAAATCGACGGTCTGGCCGCTGCCGCCAAGGCCGCCGGCAAGGAAGGCTATTTGATAAGCCTGGTGAACACCACCCGCCAGCCTCTGCTGACCAGCCTGGAAAACCGCGAGCTGCGCCAGAAACTGTGGGAAACCTCAGCCAACCGCGCCATGGACACCAATGGTCCCCTGGCAATCCAGCTGGCCAAGCTGCGCGCCGAAAAGGCTCAACTGCTGGGCTTTAAGTCCTGGGCCGATTATGCCCTGGGCGATCAAATGGCCGCCAAGCCTGAAGCCGTGTATGGCATTCTCGACGACCTGGCGCCCAAGGCCGTGGCCCGCGCCCGTGCCGAAGCCGCCGACATCCAGGCACAAATCAAGGCCACAGGTGGCGACTTTGAGCTGCAACCCTGGGATTGGGCCTTCTATGCCGAACAGGTACGCAAGGCCAAGTACGATCTGGATGAAAGCGCAATCAAGCCTTACTTCGAATTCAACACAGTACTGAAAGACGGCCTGTTCTTCGCGATGCAGAAGCTGTACGGCATCACTATGAAAGAGCGCAAGGATCTGCCGGTTTGGAATGCAGACGTGCTGGCCTTTGAAGTGTTCAACGAAGATGACAGCCCGGTTGGCCTCTTCTATCTCGACCCCTATGCCCGCGTGGGTAAGAACGGCGGCGCCTGGATGGATGAACTGGTGACCCAGAGCTTCCTGGAAGGCAACAAGCCCGTGGTCTACAACGCGCTGAACATTCCCAAGCCTGCCGAAGGCCAACCTACCCTGATGACCTTCGATGAAGTGACCACCATGTTCCATGAATTCGGTCATGGCATCCACGGTCTGTTCTCCCAGGTGAAATACCCAAGCCTGGCCGGTACCTCCACCGCCCGTGACTTCGTGGAATTCCCGTCACAGGCCAACGAAGACTGGGCCACCCTGCCGGAAGTGCTGAGCCACTATGCCAAGCACTATCAGACAGGTGAAACCATTCCGGCCGAGCTGCTGGAGAAAATCCAGGCCGCCAGTACCTTCAACCAGGGTTATGACACCACTGAATACCTGGCCGCAGCCCTGTTGGACATGGAATGGCACTCACTGCCCGCCGATGCCAAGGTTGATGACGTCAAGGCCTTCGAGGCCCAGGTACGCGCCAAGCACGGTCTGGACTTCGCTCCAGTGCTGCCACGTTACCAGTCCACCTACTTCAGCCATGCCTTTGCCGGTGGCTATTCGGCCGGTTACTACGCCTACCTGTGGACCGAAGTGTTCGCTGCCGATGCCTTCGCCCACTCCATGGCCCAGGGCGGTCTGAAGCGTGAAAACGGTGACATCTACCGCAAGACGGTACTGTCCATGGGTAACAGCCAGGATCTGATGCAGGATTACATCAACTTCCGCGGTCAGAAACCCACTGTGGATGCCCTGCTGAAACGCCGCGGTCTGGTGAACTAAGAGTTCAAACCACACTGAAAAAAATAAAGGAGCCTCAGGGCTCCTTTATTTTTTACTGCGCTTTTTTACTCAGTTGAAAAGGCTGGCTTATTTGCCCTGCTGCCTTGGCTGACCTTGGACCGCGGGCTTTTTCGGCGCATCCAGCACCTGCTCCATGGGTGGCACCAGGGAAGACGCATCGAGGCGCATCTGGTACCAGTTGAGGCGCCAGTCCAGGTGCGGGCCGGAGGCGCGGCCGGTGGCGCCCACTTCGGCCACCATGTCACCCTGCTTGACCTTGTCGCCGGGCTTAACGTACAGCTTTGACAGGTGCAGGAAGCTGGAGCTGACCCCATAGCCGTGATCTATGATGAGGGTGCCGCCGGAATAGAACATGTCGGGCACCGACAGGCTTATCACCCCATCGGCCGGCGCCACCACCACAGTGCCGGTCTTGGCGGCCACATCCACGCCATAGTGCGGATTGCCGGGCACGCCGTTATAGACCCGCTGACTGCCGTAGACACCGGAAATGCGCCCGGTCAAGGGCCAGATAAACTCACTGCCAAAGGCTGTCAAATCCGAATCCGTGCCGCGGGCGGCCTTGACCATGGCAGCATCCTTGGCGGCGCGGGCACGGTCGGCTTCGCTCGGCTCCATGATTTTCTTGCTGATGCCGGTCACCTTTTGGATCTGGTAGTCACGCTTGGCGATTTTAAGTGGCTTAATCTCGGTCAAACCATCTGGGTACACCAGCTCCAGGTGCTGCTCAAGCTCGGCTTCCCGGTCCAGACCAAAGGCAAAACGCCCCTCGGGCGTGACCCTGAGCGCCTTGCCATTGAGGCTGACCTTGCTGCCTGCGGGCACAGTGCCGCGCACCAAAGCACCCTGCTCCAGCTTGCCTTGCAACTGCAGGTCCGCAGCCGAAGCATTCGTCTGAGCTATGCCCGAAACGCCAAGGCACAGCATTGCGCCCAGCACTCCTTTGTACAGGGAACGGGATGGGCTTGAGTGTACAGCTGGGTATAGCATCTTGGATCCTTATTCAGTCCTTATTCGGGGAGAGGCCCGGCGGAGGCTATGGCGCCCTTGCCTATGCCCTCATAGGCGATGACGCGGAAATGGCTGCCGGGAACCTTTTCCGCCAGGCTCTTGGCCATGAATTCCGCCAACAGTTCCACAGTGGTGTCGTGTGGAATGATATCGCAACTGCCCTTGGGCATGGCCAGTTGGAACTCGCCCTGGGGCGCCTGATAACAAAAACCCCAGTGACTCTCGTCATTGATGCGAGTCTGGGCCGACAGGCTGAGTTCGGACACGGAAACCAGATCTTCCTCCGTGCCCAAATAAATATCGTGCCAACGGCGGGCCCAGTATTCGTCCCACTTGGGGGCGGCCATGCCGTTCTCGAATACCTGCACCGGGCTGCGATGACCGTGGGCAATGCGCTGGCAGTTGCCGTCGTGCTTCTTCAGGCCATGGCTGTAGTGGTAGTAAGGGGTGTCGAGCTGCTCGTTGCGCAGCGTCAGTTGGATACCCTCAACGTTCTCCGGCAACGCCTCACGCAGGGCCTTTTGCAGGAAACGGGTCACGGATTCTGTGTCTATCACTTCGCTGGGAACCAGGGCAAAGGCCTGGCTGGGGCAGGCCAGGTGCATGTCGCCCACCTGACTGTCGAAATCCATCCACACCCTGTCGCCCTGCTGCTGCCAGCGGATCTGGTTGCAGGCGGTGGGTACCAGCAGGCGGTGATCGGCCACCGCATCTATGGTCTGCTTGATGGTGCGTTTGACCTTGGCAAAGTCCAGCACCATGTTCTGCTCATCGAGGCCGCCGTCCAGCAGCACATCCACTATCCAGCTTTCCCCCACCATGCCGCGCTCGGGGCACAAATAAGAAAAATCCAGTACAGTCAAATCTTTAACAAAAAGTTGCATTAAAACTCCCGGGCAGATAAACAGTCTGCCTAAATCCCTGGCGACCCTGGGTCGCCACCTTTCACCCACCCGGCAATGGCCGGAGATGAAGCGCCGCGGCAAGGGCCACGGCATTCCGGACAATTCTAATCAATTCACCGGCCGTGGGCGAGCAGAGATCCCGCCCTGGGCGCAATTAATGGCCCTTTGGCGAAATAACTTGCATCCAGAGCATAGCCAACGCTGTCGCTGAAGGTTAATAAAGCAGGCATTCAACACAAAAATCAATCAATTGATGGTTTAAATCTGCCGAAAAAACAGGCTAGGCTGGACCACCATTCTCTGGACAGGAGTCCTTGATGAAACCCTTCGGCGAAAACATCTGGTTGTTTGATGGCCCGAGCGTGCCCTTTTTCGGCCTGCCCTACAGCACCCGCATGACTGTGGTGCGCCTCAATGATGACAAGCTGTGGGTCCACTCCCCCATAGCACTGACACCTGAGTTGCAACAGCAGGTGTCCGGGCTTGGCGCTGTGACTTATCTCATCGCCCCCAATAAACTGCACTATTTATTCCTTGCCCAGTGGCAGGCAGCATTTCCCGAGTCACGCCTCTATGTGGCCCCCGGAGTGGAACACAAGCTGGCCAGAGTGGAACACAAGCTGACCAGGCTGCAACCGCCGCCGGTGACAAGCCGGCAGCTGGCCGAGATGGAAAGTGCCACCAGCCCCTGGAACGGCGACATAGAGCAGCTTATTTTCAGCGGCTCCCCCGTGATGCAGGAAGCGGTGTTTTTCCACCGTCCTTCGAAGACGCTGATTTTGACCGACCTTATCGAAAACTTCCCGCCCGAGCATTTCAAGTCCTGGCAGAGACCGCTGGCAAGGATCACCGGCATTCTGGCCCCCAACGGCCGCACCCCGCTGGACTGGCGTTTGAGTTTCAGCGGCGGCAAGTCCGAAGCCCGGGATTGCCTGGGGCAAATGCTCGCCTGGGCGCCTGAGAAAATCGTGCTGGCACACGGCCTGTGCATTGAGAAGGACGGCAGTCACTTTCTGCGCCGCTCCTTCGACTGGCTGTTATAAAACCCCCATAAAAAAAGCGGCCCCTGCCATTAAGCAAGGGGCCGCCTTATCAGTATGTTTCGGGACTTATTCGCCCTTGAGACGCCTGTCCAGCTGATCCTTGAGGTTCGCCGGCACGCCTTTGATCAACAGGGTGTCGGAGATGGGATCGTAGATCACCCGTTCGCCCAGATGACCGCCGTCGAAACTGACGGTGACGCCGCCACCTGTGCCGGAGAATTTCTTAAGCTGCCTTAAGGTCGACTTGTCCACCGGGAATTCTTCATCGAGGTCGTAGTCGCCGCCCTTGGCAAAGTCGTAGAAGGAGTCCATGCCGCTGTCGGCCAGCTCATCTGCCAGGTCCTTGATGTCAATGTCGCGACCGGCGTCGAAGCGCTCGGTGCAAAACTCAAACACCTTGTCACGGCAACTTTGGCGCTCGTCCTTGGTCAGCTCGGAACCGGCAACAAAGTCCTCCACCGCATTCATCAGGCTCTTGTTCTGCGCCTTGGGGTTGACCCCTTCGACACAGCCCATGAAATCGAGGAAGAAGTCTGCCACCTTGCGCCCGGCGCGGCCACGGATAAAGGAAATGTATTTGCGGGAGTCCTTGTCGGCCTGCCACTCGGTCAAATCGATACGGGCCGCCAGCTGGATGTTGCCCAGATCCAAATGGTTAATCTGGGTCAGCTCCATGTCGTCCAGTACCGTCATGGAGGACTTGGCACTGAGCAGGGCCACAAACAGATAGTCGCTGGCCATGTGGGTATAGCTGGCCATCAGCAAAAAGCCGCCCTGGCTGAAGTCGTATTTGCCCAGCTCGTCCTGCAGCAACTTGCTTGCCAGCGCCGAGAATTCCACAAAGCCGAGGCTGCCGCTGCGGTATTCTTCCAGTGCGTTGGCAAAGGCGGGATTGGCCTCGCCGTCATCGCCATGGGTGCCAAAAAAGCCGAAGCCCTTGCCGGATTTGCTGGTGTAGGATTGGTGCAGCTCTTCCAGCATCAGCGACACAGCCTGACCATTGAGCAAGGGTTGCGGACGCAGGCGACAGCGCAGCTGGCCCTCGTTATCCTGGGCTATCTCGTGGATGATGGCCTGTTCGATGTTAATAGTCATATGCCCTGATAGTGATAGCGGTGGAAATCCGGTATTATATGCCGCTAATCCATTCCTTTGTGAACCAATTTTTACTTATGGCTATCCAATCCAAATACACCAATACCCAAGTTGAATCCCTGATCGCCGAACTGCTGGCTGTGCTGGACAAGCATCAGGCCCCGACCGATCTGAGCCTGATGGTACTGGGTAACTGCACCAGCCACCTGCTGAACACCCAGGTGTCTGCCGCATCCCGTGGCGCCGTGGCGGAACAATTTGCCAAGGCCCTGGCCCAGTCGGTCAAGGGTTAATAAAGGCTGGCGGCGACAGGGGAAAAAAACTTAATATAGTTCAGTACTTGAGATAACAGCGGATCAATATGGCCGAACGCAAACAGCAATTGGTGCGTGACAAGGTATCGCGCCTGGTGAATTGGGGGCACTGGTTTGCCGCCTTCAACGGCCTGCTGGCCATCATAGTCGGCAGCCGCTACCTCGACACTGTGGGTTACCCCGAAACCCTTATCGGTTGGGGTTACCTGAGCCTGAGTTCCATCGGCCAATTCAGCTTCCTGGCCTTTATGGTCTACCTGCTGCTGGTGTTTCCCGTCACCCTGCTGCTGCCCTATTCCAAGATTTTGCGCGGCCTGGCGGCCACAGTCGCCACCCTGGCCCTGTGCCTGATGCTGTACGACACCATAGTCTACGACGACTATGGCATGCACCTGTCGCCCTTTGCCTTCGATCTCGCCTGGGCCGATCTCAATGCCCTGCTGCATGGTACCTCCTACATCATCACGCCGCTCGCCATCATTGGCCTGGAGCTGACCGCCGCCAACTTCCTGTGGAAGCGCATCGACAAGCTGCAGAAGCGCAAAATCGGTCCCAAGGTGGCGGGCTTTATTGCCGTCTGCTTTATCAGCAGCCACCTTGTCCATATCTGGGCCGATGCCGCCGATGTGAAAGACATCACCCGCTTTGACGATGTGTACCCGCTGTTTTACCCGGCCACAGCCAAACGTTTTATGGAAAACCACGGTCTGGACGCGCTGGCGGAAGATTTGCCCCATGAACAACAGCAGCAGCTGCAGTATCCGGTCAATCCGCTGCAATGCCAAAAGGAGCAAGGTGCCAAGGTACTGCTGCTGACCATCGACAGCCTGCGGGCCGACATGGTGACAGAAGAAACCATGCCCTTCCTCAGCATCTATGCCCGGGACAATCAACAGTTCAGCCAACATTACAGTGGCGGCAACCAGGCCTACAGCGGGCTGTTTTCCCTGCTCTACGGCCTGCAGGGCAGCTACCTTGGCAACAATGCCTTTGCCGGCCAAAGCCCGCTGCTGACCCGGGAACTGGCCCGCCAGGGCTATAGCCTGGCGCGCTTTATGGGCGAGACCAATGATCAGTTGCCGCAAAAGCTCGGCATCTATGACGACTTCAGCGCCTTTATCAGCGATGACAGCCGCTCCAGTGCCGCCGCCGATCTGGCCAGCATCCAGTCATTCCGTACCTGGCAGGCCGATCAGACCGGCCCCTGGTTCGCGCTGCTGAACCTGTCGGCGCCGGAAAATTACGATACCCCGGTCGGTTTTTCCGGCACGGCCACCATCAGCGCGCCCGAGGAGCTGAAACCGGCCCAGCGGGTGCTGTTCAATCAGTACCGCCAATCACTGCGCTTTATCGACGCCAGCCTGCAGTCGCTGCTGACCTCCCTGGATGACGACATTGTGGTGATCATCACAGGCCTGAACGGCAAGCTGTTCACCAGTAACCAGACCGAAGCCAGGCGCGATCTGTCGCCCCAGTCGGTGCGGGTGCCTCTGGTGATCCATTGGCCCGGCGAACCGGCCGCCAGGATAACCCACCGCACCAGCCATCACGGCCTGGTGCCGCTGCTGATGACCCGCCTGCTGGGTTGCAGCAATGCCATCACAGACTACAGCGCCGGTCGCCAGCTGGAGACGCCGAGCGAACAGCAGTGGGTCTATGTGGGTGACAACCGTTATTTCGCCATCTACCAGAATGACGAAGTGACAGTCATCGACCGCCACGGCAAGTACCGCATCTACGACGGCGAATTCAATCAGCGCCTGAAGAAGAAAATGAGCGCTCCCGAGCTTATCCAAGTGATGCGCGAAGGTCGGCGGCTGTATAAACATTGATTCGTTGACGCCGCAGCTGACGCTAAATTGATGCAAAATTCGCATCTTAGGCGAGAAACTAGGCAGTCAGGCAATTTTGCTTAAAGCAAGGCTTGCACTGCCCCGGCGCTCTTGGTAAAGTTCGCCTCGTTGAGACGGCACTGAGAACTGCGCAAGCCGCTCAAAACATTCGGTATGTAGCGCAGCCCGGTAGCGCACTGTCATGGGGTGTCAGGGGTCGGAGGTTCGAATCCTCTCATACCGACCACATTCAAACAAAAAGCCCAATCGAAAGATTGGGCTTTTTGTTTATCTGGATTTTGTCACTTCCGGCAGCGGCTTATGACAGCCCGTACTTTAAGCAATGTGCTTTAAGCTATGCATCGGACGGCATTGCCGGACTGACCTCCATGGGAGGTTCCTTAGCGGTAATAAATGTAAGCAATATAGCGAAAGCCACCTCTATTGCCGCGCCGACAATCGCTCCCAGGGTAAAACCCGCAGCAAACTGGTACATCGCATAGGCTGACAGCGCAAGCACACATCCCAGCAATCGGTACAGTTGTGAGCCATACATGGTGCCAAAGGTCATGTATCGACCACCAATCAACAACATCATGGCCGGAAAAAACCATTCAAGGTGTACCAAGGCCGCTGCATACACCAGTGGAAAACCAAAGATCAGCAAGGCCGTGTTCTCAAATGCCAATAGTCGCAAAGGATTATCGGCCGACACGCTTCCGCTACGTCCAATTAATTTTGTTAACAGCACGGCTACTGGATAAATAAACATACCCCCAACAAAGAAAACCAGTATCACCTGCATGGGGGGCAACCAAATTGAACATACCGCGGCCAATCCCCATACCAATGAGGAGATAAATACCCCAGGTGCCCCACCATAATAGGCATATCGCATGTCACTTTGAGCTTGCTTTAGCTGCATCCTTCTCTCCTTGTGTCGGTTATTCCTGGGATCTAAGATTGGCTGATTCCGTCCGATTTAGATTTAATTGAGTTCCGTAGCCGGGTTGGCATCGGTTCGCGCAATTGTTTTACATACTACAGTCGGCATTTTGCCAAGCGCAACTGCCATCTTGCGGTCAAATAATAGCCACCGCAGCGCCCTGCGAGAACTGGCCCAAAAGATAGCCAGCTTCATCGACAAACCCTATGTCGATGACTCACAACCAACCTCCTTGTTTGAGTAAGGCAACTCAAACATACCCATAAAAAATGGCACTCCATTTGAGTGCCCATTGAGTGGAATTTGCTGCTGCCAGCGGATTGGAAAGGTTTCAGGGTATTTCAGTAATTGGCCATGAAAACCAAATAGGCTTTATAACTGCCTAAACAGAAAAAGGTGTAGGAACCCAAGCCGAGCAACAGTGACATTATGTTCACCCGATTTCCCCAAGCGTTTCCATTTGTCGTATTAGCCGCATACAACCACTGTGATAAGTAATTAGTTCCGGTGGCAAATGCTATCAAAAACACCCCTATTACAAATTTGACCAAGCAATCAGCGAACAATGGCACTTGGTTAGAGTGATATTGCGATTCAGCTAACTTGCTGATAAATGCCAGTAGCGCAATTGAAGCACCACCGTTTAGCAAAAAAGCTGTTTTCAAAGCATTTTGACCGGCTTGAATTGCTGCCTTAAAAAGTTCTTGTTTAGTTGCATTGTGGTGTTTTTTGTCTTCGAGCAAAAATTCTATAGATTGATTTGTGCCATCTTTAGAGTCAGGGTCGACCTTAATCTTGTCTTTGTGAGTATCATCTTCCGAACTAAGTCTAAATTTTAACTGACTGGCATTGGCTGCTATACCATGGCTAACTTCTTCATTTTTTTTACCCGGTTGTTCCGATTCCTCCGTTCTCTCCGATCTCTCCGATGCTTCTTGATATAACTCCAATAATGCAATTAATTTATCTGTCTCAATAGATGAAACTCCTCGTCTTTGCACACCTTTTACTGTTCCAACCAAAGTATTAAATAATTCTTTGCGCAAAGCATAATCCCTTATTTCAAGTGATACATGAGGTTACACTTTAAGATGGTTTAAAGATGCAGTAAATACTCCTTGATTCCCCCGCCCTCCGCACTTCGCAGCGGTTGTTAAGATCGTCCACCACTTCTGACTTGGCAATCTCCACCAGTTCCGACAGTACAACTTCCGGAGGCTGAGTTTTAGCCTCTTAATATTGGGTGATATATCTCCGGCGATGGAAAGCCACATTTCCTGACTAGGCACGCCCGATACATGGGTAGAGACTTGAGTCCCTGGATTGAGAATCATAATTTTTTACCGCTGTCGTAGCGGCTATCTATTGCTTCTTCAGCAACTTCCAACATCAAGTGCAATTAATCACCTGCGGTGCGCTTTCGCACTGCCACACCTATGACCCGCTGTGAACCCATCCCTGGGCGCTCACCGGCGACGTCCTTGTCGCCGATGGTCACTGGTGCGGCAGTGCTGATAATTGGTGTTCCTCTCTCGCCCAGGTGGAACAGACAAAGTATTTCCAGCAGAAGACGATGCCGAACTAATGCACCGGATTCCCCGTTCCGACGCTGCCGAGGACGTTGCTGAAAATGGCGTGGCGAGGCATGGCCATTCTCGGGCGTCCTGCCCTCCACGGCATTGGGACTCCTGTCCGGCAGATGACTTATCAGCGCCAGTTAATCAGGGGCGAGTGTCACACAGTGACAAGCTCACGAGCGCGAGGCATGGAGCCGAGCCGGGATTGATTTACATGGACGTAAATCCGAGCGTCTGACGCGTTAGCCAATTTTCAGCATAAGGCCGAGGAGTTGTCAGCGTCGGTGGGGTGTCCTTGGGGATGCAAGGGGTATTGGACAAGCTATACCCCTTGCCCGGAGGCGGGCTGGAAGGCCGCGATTTTCTGCCGCTGGCACAGCGGCTATCTTGTGCTGCATCCACACCATCCGGCATCAGATGCCATTAATCACTTGCAGTGGGCTTTCGCACTGCCACCCCAGTGACACGGCGTGAATACGTCCTTGTAGCCTCCCCTCGCCATCCATGGCTCGGACGGTCACTGGTGCGGCAGTGCCTAATCAGGGTGTTCCGCTCAGGCATTGGCTGAACCAGCACGCCCGATAAACCGCAAAAGCAGAAGCCGAAATGTTGCACCAGACTCCCCGTTCCGACGCTGCCGAGGACGTTGCTGAAAATGGCGTGGCGAGGCATGGCCATTCTCGGGCGTCCTGCCCTCCACGGCATTGGGACTCCTGTCCGGCAGATACCGAAGCAGCGTCAGCCATATCAGGGGCGAGAGTCACGCAGTGACAAGTTCACGAGCGCGAGGCACTGACGCCGAACCGGGATGGATTTACACGGATGTAAATCCGAGCGTCTGACGCGTTAGCCAATTTTCAGCATAAGGCCGAGGAGTTGTCAGCGTCGGTGGGGTGTCCTTGGGGATGCAAGGGGTATTGGACAAGCTATACCCCTTGCCCGGAGGCGGGCTGGAAGGCCGCGATTTTCTGCCGCTGGCACAGCGGCTATCTCATGTGGCATCGGATGCCATCAATCCGAGAATACTACTCGTCCCGTTGGATGACCTTCACCCCTGGTGCCAACTGGGGATCCGGATACAGGACCACAATGTCATCCTCCGAAAGTCCTGCCAGCACCTCGGCATAACTGGCATTCTTATGCCCAATCTCCAGTGGTACCAATTCCAGACGGTCGTTAACGACCTTAAATACCGCCCAGGCGTCGCCCTGGCGAAACAGGGCACTTATCGGCACACTGAGTACCTGCTCGGCGGACCAGGTGGTGATGGTGCAATCAACCCGGAAGCCATCGCCGAGCCGCGCCCGCTCGACGGCGCTGCCGCTAAAGCGAATGAGGGTATTGACCCGCTGCTCCTCGACCCCAAGTGCCGAAAACTTGATAAATCCGCCGGGTTCGACGCGATCTACAGTCCCCCGGAGCGGCGCGCCGCCCCAGTCATTGATCTCCACCGCATCACCGGGAGACACCCGCACCGCATCAGAGGTTAAGAGCTCCACCAGCACTTCCAGTTCACGGTCGAGATCCGCAAGCTCCAGCAACAGGGTGCCGGGCAGCACCTCCTGGGCACTTTTTTGCAGCACCTGCAGCACAGTGCCTGAAATCGGTGCCAGCACGGGCACAGCGGCCTCAGTGTTTGTTTTGGCGCCCATATCGCTGCCACCGACATGGGCACTTGCATTGGTAAGAGTCTGCTGCCCGGCGAGGCGACTGGCGGCGGCCTTGATCTCAGCCTCACGCAGCGCCAATTCCGATTGCGCCGCAGTGACCTCGGCCCGGGCGTTGGCAAGATCCCGCTGCGCTCTTTGCAGCTCGGCCAAACCGACACTGTGGCCGGCATACAGAGATTCGATACGCGCGCTGTCTTGTTCTGCGAGGCGGACGTTTTCCCGGGCCTGGGACAGACGGGCGAGGCTGATGGATTTCGCCGCATGGGCGCCGTCCAGGGCCGCTGCCGCCTCGCTGTATTCCCGGCTGTCCAGCAGCCTGGCGGTTCCCGGAGCGATCATCGCCAGCAGCTGGCCCTGCTGCACCTTATCGCCCGCCTCCAGCTCAAGTCGCTGCAGGTGCCCGGCCACCGGCGCCGACACCTGAAAGCGATTGCGCACCCGGGTGCGGCCCTGCTCGCTCACGGTTTCAGCCAGCGCCCGATAGCCGACGCGGGCCACATCGACCGGTACAGGCCGCGGCCAAAAGGCAAACAGCAGTGCCGCCAGCACCGCCAGGAGTGCGACCCATTTAATGACTTGTTGCAAAGACAGATGCATTTTCAACTTAAGTTTTAACCACTGTGGTTTTAACAAGAGTCACTCCCAGGTTTTCAAGGCAATGACCAGATCGGTGCGGTCGAGATCGCGCCGAACCACCCAGGCCGACACGGCTGCGGCCAGCAGCACGGCCAGGGCCGCAATGCCGTAGCTGTGGGGATCGACCACGGCGCGTATGGTATACAGCTCGGTGCTGAAGCGTACGGCGATAAGCTTGGTCAGATAAAATCCGCCCCAGGCGCCGAGCGGTAGCGCCAGCAGGGTTGCCAAGCCCATGTCCCCCAGCAACACATAGGCTGCCTGGCCGCGGCTGTAGCCCAGCACCCGCAGGCAGGCAAGCTCGCGCACGTGTTCGGCGAAACTTATCCTGGCGCTGTTGTAAACCACACCGAAACTAATGATAGCGGCGATAAGGGCCATGATGTAGCGCACCGCGCCGGCGCCCTCGTTCATCATGCGCTCGAAAGCCGCGCGGGTCTGGGCCCTGACACTGACCCCCGCCACCGCCGGCATCGCCTTGAGGCGACGGTACAGGGCATCAACCTCAAGGGCATCGACCCGCAAGAAGGCGCCGCTCACCCTTTGCCTGTCCCGCAGCTTGGTCTCCATCCCTTTCAATGACAGGTAGGCCGGTGCGCCCAGCATGGTATCGGCGATGCGGATAACCGGCAGCACCAGCTCCCGGCGTGCCTCTGACGTCAGTTCCACCCGGACAAAGTCACCTGCGGCCAGCCCCAGCACCCGGGCCAGCGACTGGCCCAGCACCACCCCCTCGTCACGGATATACACGGGTGCCCCTTCCGCATCCAGGGCCCGGTAAAAGGCGCCCCGGCCCTTATTATCCAGCCCGGTGAGAACACCGCGATACTCCCTGAGCCCGGCCCTGAACACCACGGGCAATTGCCGCACCGGCTCCACCGCCAGCACCCCGGGCAAATGGGCGAGTTCAAACAGGGCAGCATAGGGCGCGGGCTCAACAAAGGAGACTGTGACATCGCTGCGATCGTTGAGGTTGAAATAGTCGTCTATGGCGCCATCGAAGCCACTCAGGGTACTCAGCATGGCCACACACAGGGCCATGCCGGCCGCTATGCCCAGCACAGAACTCAGGTAGCGTTTCGGGCGCCTGAGCAAATTGCGCAGCACCATCTTGGCGGCAGGATCGAGCCGGTGTTTGAGCCAGGCCCCCAGATCGAGGGTGCGACTGTGATCGGGCGGGGTCGGCGGGCGCATGGCCTCGGCGGGCATCAGGGCAAACACCTGCCACAGCACCAGTGACGCCCCGGCCAAAGCCGAGCCTATGCTGACCAGGGCGGCGATAACAAAGGCCTTGGGTTCGGTTTGAAACAACAGAAACGGAAACTTGAAGTACAACTGATACATATGGCTGATGCGGGTGCCTTCCAAAATGCCGAACAGGCAACCCAAAGCCGCGCCGCCACAGGCAATCAGCAGCAAAAACTTGACGTAATGCATTGTGACCTGGATGCGGCTGTAGCCAAAGGCCTTCAGCAGACCGATTTGCTCGCGCTCGGCGGCCAGCATCCTGGATACCACGATAAACAGCAAAAAGGCCGCCACCGCGAGAAATATCGGCGGCACGACCGCCGCCGAGGTCTTCAGGCCGGCAATTTCGTCCCGCACAAAGCGGTTGGAAAAATGGCTGTCGCGGTTAAAGGCGCCGCGGCCGCCGTAGCGTTCAAACAGGGTGTTGAGCGCCAGGATCACCCCCTCATCCTGCATGCCCGGGGTGAGCCGCACCAAGAGTTGGTTAAATGCCCCTTCCAGCTCAAGGGCCTGGGACAGCGCCTTCTCGCGCATCCACAGCACGGCAAAACGGCCATCGTCCGGCGCCAGTTCCCCCGGTGGCGTGGTGTAAACGTACTCGGGTGCCAGGGCGATACCTACCACGTGCAGTGTCCGGCGTTTGCCACGGATGGTGACCGGCAGGCTGTCGCCCGGCAGCAGATGCCAGGCATCGGCAAAGCCCTTGAGCAGCACCACCTCATCACCGCTGTGGGGCGCGGGCAAGCGCCCGCCACTGAGATACAGCCGGTTGAGCGCCGGCTCGCTGAAATCCGGCAGGGAAATCATCTGGCCGTAGACCGGGGTGGCAAATTGCGGCAGGTCGATGAGCGCGCCGCCGCTGACGCGGGTTTCCGCCCGGGCCACGCCTTCAAGTTCCCGCACCCGCTCGGCAAGCGCCTTGGGTGCCCGCACCAGATCCACAAACACATCGGCAAAGCGGAAGCGGGCGTAATAGGCATCGCGGGTTTGCTCCAGGGTGTTGATAAGGCTGGTCATCATCACCATGACCATGACCCCCAGGGCGATGACCAGCATAATGGCCAGCGCCTGGCCCTTGATGCGCCACAGATCCCTGAGCAGCTTGCGATTGAGGGGACTCATGGCCGCTTACCACACCAGTTGGTCGGCATCGAGCTGGGTGTCATTGACAAACACCTCCTGGATGCGGCCGTCACCGAAGCGGATCACCCTGTCGGCCATGGCTTGTGTGGCCGCCGCGTGGGTGATGATGATGACCGTGGTGCCAAGACGGTGATTGATCTCCTGCAGCACCTTGAGTACGGACCTGCCCGTGACGCTGTCGAGCGCCCCTGTGGGCTCATCGCACAGCAATACCGTGGGCTGCTTGGCGATGGCCCGGGCTATGGCAACGCGCTGCTGCTCGCCGCCGGACAATTGGCTGGGAAAATGATCGGCCCGCTCCGACAGGCCCACCAGCGCCAGGGCGTCCTCCGGCGTCATGGGATTATCGGCAATGTCACTGACCAGCTCCACGTTTTCGCTGGCGGTCAGCGCCGGCATCAGGTTATAGAACTGGAACACGAAACCCACGTGGCGACGGCGATATTCAGTGAGCGCCGCCTCGTCCATGGCGACCAGGGAAGTATCATTGAAGCAGGCCTCGCCAGCGCTCGGCCGGTCGAGGCCACCGAGTATGTTGAGCAAGGTGGACTTGCCGCTGCCGGATGGTCCCAGCAACACCAGGATTTCACCGCCGGGAATGTCGAGATCGACGCCCCGCAGCGCGTGCACCGCCGCCTCACCCTCGCCATAGATTTTGGTCAGGGCCGAGATACGGTAGATGGGTAAAGATGCAGTGTTCACGGGCGCAATTCCCTGGCTGCGCTTTTACTCAAGTGTAGTCCGGATTAAGGGATATTCCTTGTGTAACACCAAGTTAGCTTGGGTTGCGCTTGAATCGGGTCTGAGAGAAAGGCAAAGCCTGCGGCTGCCATGCACGTCGCGAAATAAACTTGTACTACAGCTCAGGCATGCGACCTGGCAGCTTTGTCGATTCCCGGTTGACTTGCCAGTAAAACAACGCCTTCGCCCTTGCACCCCAACTGCACAGACGCCGCTCAAAGACCTGAGTTTTCGCTCCACCAAGCCACTGAATTACCGATTTATTTACTTGTGCCGTCCCACGCTCACGGCTAGCATAGAAATGCCGACATCATTGCCTTGCCAAAGGGAGACTGGGTGCCACACATCGGAATTTCGCTGCGCCAACTCGGTCTGGCGTTGGCCTTTGGCCTGACCGGCCTGCTGCTGAACCTGTTCCCACTGCCACTGTTTGCGGCAGTGCAGCTGATTTTTGGTAATACCCTGTATGTGTTGGCGGCTCTGTGCCTGACTCCCGGCCTTGCTTTGATCACGGCGCTGCTGTGCACCCTGGGGCTTTACTGGCACTGGCACGAACTCTATGTATTCATGCTGTTTCCGCTGGAGGCCCTGTGGCTGGCGCTGGCGAGACGCCGCGGCCATTATGCCCTACATGCGGATCTGGCCTATTGGCTGCTGCTGGGTATTCCGCTTATCTACCTGTACGGCCTGCTGGCCACCGAACTGCCCAGCGCCCATTTGCTGTTTGCGGTCAGCAAACAGGCGGTCAATGGCCTGCTCTATACCAGTCTCGGCGCCCTGCTGCTGATTTTTATACCCAAACTGGCAGCCATGGGCAACCGGGTTCATGGCACCCGGCATGCCCGCTTCAGCAACCGCCTGGCCTATGTGTTTACCCTGTTCCTGACCCTGACGCTGATGGGCAGCACCCTGGCCTTCAACGAGTTCTTTCTCAAAGCCCAACAGGCCCTGATAGATGAAAATCTGCAGAATAAAACCCAGTATCTGGTGCAGGCCACAGACGACTACATTTCCGAACATAGAACGGCCATAGCCCAGGCGGCGGATTGGCTGAGCCTTGAGGTACCTGAACCCGAACAACAACAGGAAATGTTGACCCGTCTGCACCGCCACTACCCGGCATTCCTCACCATGTTGCTGACCAACGACAGGGCCAACATAGTAGCGGCCAGTCCGGCGGCGCGGCTGCTTGATCCCCTGATCCAATCCGGCGATTACAGCGTGGCCGACCGCCATTATTTTATTGAGGCCTTTTACAACCAGCGCCAATTCCTGTCACCGGTGTTTTTGGGGCGCGGTTTCGGCACCGATCCCATAGTTGCCATCAGTGCGCCACTTTTTTTGCCGGGAAATCAGCTAAAGCCCAGGGGCATAATAGAAGGGTCGCTGGATCTTGGCCGATTTGGCCAGCTGGATAAGTTAAGCAGCAAAGAGAGCACACACTTCATCATCATCACCGATGAGCAGCGCAAGGTCATCTATGCATCGCCGAAGCTGGGGCTCAAATCCCTCGCCGAACTCCCCTTGAAACCCAGTGGCGGCGGTTACCGGATTTTCCTGCCCATGGTGAACCTCAGCGAGCCGGATAACACTCACCCCGAGTACATCTATGAAACTGCTGCCACCGAATTTGGCTGGCAAGTGTATGTATTGCAACCCTTTGAACCTTTGCTGAAACTGGCTGAGTTGCAGTACCTGCGCACAGGTTTACTGATGGTACTGGCGATTCTGGCGGCGCTGTGGATGGCGATGCGGATAAGCCGCCTGTTGACTGAGCCGCTGGAGCAAATTGCCAACCATGTGGGACGGTTTGACGAGCTGGACCAACTCAATGACAGCAATGTCACCATAGAAGTGCAGTCCCTGTTCAACCGCCTCAGGCACAGCCAACAGCAACTGCTGGGTTACCAGCTGGAGTTGGAAGAAAAGGTCGCCGAGCGCACCCATGAGCTGGAGCTTGCCAACACCGAACTGCAGCGACTGGCCGAGCGCGACGGTCTCACCGGGCTATACAACCGCCACTATGCGGTTTCCCAATTTGAAACCCTGCAAGCCATGTGTGAGCGCAGTGGCGAAGCCATTACCGTCGCCATTCTTGACATCGACTGGTTCAAAAAGGTCAACGACACCTATGGCCACCTGGCCGGTGATGAATGCCTGCGTCAGGTGGCCGCCCTGCTCGGACAGGAGTTCAAACGTGATTCGGACGTGGTGGCCCGCTACGGCGGTGAAGAGTTCCTGTTATTGCTGCCCATGACCAATGCGCTCAAGATTGAAGATCACCTCAACAGCTTTCGCGCCCGGCTCAAGGACACCACAATGACCAGTCCCAGCGATGGCCGTGAATTCAGCATCAGTGTCAGCATGGGGGCCCTGGTGGCCAATGCCAGCTACGCCGGAGAGTTGGATCCCTGGATTAAGCTTGCCGACGACAATCTGTACCGCGCCAAAAACGCCGGCCGCGACAGGGTTATCTGCAGTATTTTAAAGGATCCGCAAGGAGAGCCCGGCCAACAGCCAGGTAATGCACTGCCGGAATAACACAAAGGGGCCAGTGGCCCCTTTGTCGGTGTTTAATCGTAAATGGTCGGGATCGGCTGGCGCTTGTGCTGGGTCGCCTTATAAATGGCCACCAGCTTGCCCTCCACCTCCTGACTGACGGCCTTGCCTTCGAGGAAGTCATCAATCTGGTCGTAGCTCAACCCCAGGGCCACTTCGTCCTCCAACCCGGGCTTGTTGCATTCCAGGTCTGCTGTCGGCGCTTTCTTCACCAGCACCTCGGGAGCACCGAGGAAGGCGGCCAACTGGCGCACCTGACGCTTGTTGAGACCAAAGAGCGGCGCCAGATCGCAGGCACCATCACCCCACTTGGTGTAAAAACCGGTGATGTTCTCGGCGCTGTGGTCAGTGCCCACCACCAGGCCGCCGGTGAGGCCGGCAATTTCATACTGGGCTATCATGCGCATCCTGGCCTTGACGTTACCTTTTACGAAGTCCACCTTGGCGTCATCCGGCAGGGCTATGCCGGCTTCTTCCATGGCCGCCAGGGCGGTAAAATGCACGCCGTCGACGCCGCTGTGGACATTGACTGTCACCAGCTTGCTGGGCCGGATAAACTGGCAGGCCATCTGGGCTTCGTGTTCATCCTGCTGAATATGGTATGGCAGGCGCACAGCGATAAAACGGTATTCCTGGCTGTCATGCTCGGCATTGAGTTCATCGACCGCCAACTGGCACAGGCGACCGGCAACCGAGGAGTCCACCCCGCCGCTGATCCCGAGCACCAAAGTCTTGCTGTGGGCCGCTTTCAACCTGGCCTTGATGAAGGCCACCCGGCGCTGAACCTCAAAGTCGGGGGTAATGGAGGTGAGTACTTTCATCTCACGCAGAATCTGTCCTTTCACTGTGTGCTCCGCTGACTGTCTTTGTCTGAAATCGCCATAGGGTCCCGGCAATAAAGTGCTGGCCGAGCGCCTTGGCCACCCTATAAGATGGACTGAATTGTTTCATATCGGGCCACAGATGCAACTGGAAAATGCCCTGTACTGAGCCTTGTTGGCAAGCCACAGCCAAAGGCCTGAAATCCGGGTGCATAATGCCCATCACCAATAGTAGGAGAACAAGATGCTGGACCTGTCGCTGCTTGCCACTCTGGGGGTTATTCACAGCGTGGCCCTGATGAGCCCCGGGCCCGATGTCGCCATGGTGCTGCGGGTTGCCAGCAGCAATCCCCCCAGGGTAGCCCTGCTGACCGCCACCGGGATCAGCCTGGCGATACTGCTGCACACCCTCGCCAGCCTCACCGGCCTTAGCCTGATCATCCAGAGTTCCCCCTGGCTCTTTGGCCTGGTGCAATTGGCCGGCGCCTCATATTTAGGCTGGATGGGATTGGGAGCCCTGCGCGGCGCCCTGGCCCAGTGGCGCGCCCGCAGCGATGGCGCTTTTTCCCGGGCAGCCCCGCTGCCGCTCAGTCCCTTCAAGGGCTTCACCCTGGGCCTGGCTACCAATTTGCTCAATCCCAAGGCACTGGTGTTTTTCCTGACCCTGTTTTCGGCCCTGATCACCCCACAGGTCAACCTGGCCACCAAAAGTGCCGCGGCGGTGCTGTTGCTGCTGCTGTCGCTGGCCTGGTTCTGCCTGTTGGCACTGCTTTTGACCAAGCCTGGATTTCAGGCCTGGCTCAAGCGGATGCAACTGCCGATTGATGCCCTGACCGGCGGCCTGTTCCTCTTGGTGTCTGTCGGTATTCTCGGCAATCTGCTTCTGGGGCTGCTGACCTAATTCATACCAGGCCGTGCTTTTCCAGTCGGTAAAGGAAGGCCTTGTAGCTCATGCCGAGCCACTTGGCTGCCTTGGTGCGATTGCCCTCGAAGCGCGCCATTGCCTGCGCCAGACACTGGCGCTCAAAGGCATCCCAATCCAGCCCCTCCTCGGGCAGCTGCATGCCGCCCTTGACGGTAACGGCCCCCGGGCGTGTCTCGGCCCTGAGTTCCTCTTCGTCCCCCAGCAGCACAAAGCGCTCAATGCGATTGGACAGCTCACGCACATTGCCGGGCCAGGCATAATCCAGCAACTGCTTGAGGGTACTCTTGTCGAGCACGGGCGCGTCAAAACCGTACTGACGGGCGTGTAATTTCAAAAAGTGCTCGATCAGCCGGCCTATGTCCTCACGCCGTTCCCGCAGCGGCGGCATGCGGATGGGCACCACGTTGAGGCGATAGAAGAGATCTTCCCGAAAACGGCCCTCGGCCACCTCCTGCTGCAGGTTTCTGTGGGTGGCGGCTATGACCCGCACATCCAGGGTCATTTCCTGCTGGGCACCTAGGCGGGTGATCACCCCTTCCTGCAAAAAGCGCAGCAGCTTGGTCTGTTGCAGCAAGGGCAGCTCACCGATTTCATCGAGAAACACTGTACCGCCATTGGCCGCTTCCAGCTTTCCCAGCTTGAGGCTGTTGGCGCCGGTGAAGGCCCCCTTCTCGGCCCCGAACAACTCGGCCTCCGCCAGACTTTCGGGAATGGCACCGCAGTTGATGGCCACAAAGGGCCCATGCTGCCGGGCCGACAGCTGGTGCAGAGCTCTGGCCGCCAGCTCCTTGCCGGTACCGCTTTCGCCGCCAATCAGCACAGTGGCATCGGTGGCGCTGATGCGCCGCAGCCGCTCAAACACCTGTTGCATGCAGGGCGCCTTGCCCACCAGCCCCACCAGGGCCCGCTGCTCCGACAGGGCGCTGGACAGTTCACGGTTCTGGCGCTTGAGCGCCTGAGCCCTGGCAACCTTGTTGATGGCCAGCAGCAGGGTCTGACGCTGGTAAGGCTTGGTGAGGTAATCGTCGGCACCGGCCTGCACCGCGTCCACCGCATGGCTGATGGTGCCGTAGGCCGTGGCAATGATAAAACCCAGATCCGGGTGCTCGCGCTTGACGTAATTGAGCAGATCCATGCCCGACAGCTGCCCCAGTTTCCAGTCGGAGAACACCAGATCCGGCATGTCGGCCTTGATGGCGACAATTGCCTCTTCGACACTGCCGGCAGCGCTCAGGCTATGGCCCGCTTCGGCCAACATGGCCACTATCAGCTCTCTTTGCCCGGGCTCATCTTCCACCACCAGGATTTTCAATGCATCAGCCATGACCACTCCTTATTTATTCCTTGCTCCGGTGCACGGCTCATTTGACATCCCCCGCCTGAGCGTCGGCCTGGGCTGTAGCGGCTTGTTCATCAGTGCGGGCGAAATGCACTGTGACCTGGGTGCCGCCTTCGGGATTGTCCTCAAAACTCAAACGGCCCCCGTAATGGCTGTCCAGCAAGCGCATGGCAATATACAGGCCCATGCCCGTGCCTTCGGGTTTACTGCTGATATGGGGCTGGCCCAACTGAGTGCGAATGGCCTGCGGCAGTCCGGCGCCCCAATCGCACACCCTCACCCGTATTTCACTGTCATCCTGCTCCAGCGCCACATCCAAACGCAGCGGCATGTCGGTCGTCAAAGTCCCATAGGCCTCGCAGGCATTAACCATCACAGCATGGAGAATGCTGCGCACCTCGGACTCCAGTCCGCGCACCCGTAATCCCAACTCACGACCGCTGACGTTAACTTGTGGGGACAGGCCACTGACCGACAGTTCCAGCAGTATATCCTGCACCACGGCCGCCAACGGCACCCAGTTGCGCCCGGACACGCCACTGCCGCTCAGCACCAGCAGGGATTGTATATGTTTATCCATCATGGCAATTTTTTGCTGAATTTGCGCCGCGAGCCGTTCCCGCTCCCGGGCGTCTTCCCGGCTCGCCAACGACTCGGATAGGAGCCCCAGGGTATGCAGCGGATTGCGCAGGCTGTGGGCTATGCCGCGGGTGATTTCCCCCAGTTCCACCAGATGCTGCTGACCGCGCATCTGTTGTTCCTTGCGGCTCAGCTCCGCCAGCTTGGCGCTCATGGCATTGAAGCCCGCCAGCATCTGTTTAAGCTCCTCAACCCCACGGGGCTCAAGTTGTACCCCCAGTTGCCCCTCACCCAGCAATTTGTGTCCCTTTGCCAGCTCGGACAGGGGACGGCTGACATGGTGACTGAGCCAATACGCCAGCAATATGCCAACACCGCAGGACGCCAGGATTAACAGCAAGGTCCATTCGCGGAAACGGGTCAGAGCCGAGGTGGCGCCGTCCTGGCTGACATTTATCCTGTGGAATTGCGGGATCTTGCCACTTTCAATCAATTGCACCTGGCCCCTATCAAGCCATTGGCGGGTATCCAGTTCCAGATTATCCAGGGCCCGTTCGACTTTCTGGCGATATTCACGGCCCATGACTTCACGGGCATGACGCAAATGCTCTCGCTCTTGCTGCAACTGCTCATACTGGCGCTGTAACTCCTGCTTGATATGGGCGGGAAGCTCATGCTGTTTGCCGCTGTCTGCCTGCCACTGTGACAGAGTTTGCTCCAGTGTCGCTATGGCCTTGTCCAGTTCGGCACTTTCTCGCTCCTGGAGAGCATTTTGTTTTTCCTCATCGGCACTTTGTCTGTCCAGCTCTACCCTTTGCCTCTCATTGTGGGTGGCAATTGGCTCCGGCTCCGGCTCTGGCTCCGGCTCTGGCTCTGGCTCTGGCACAGTGGATTTGTCCAACCACTCCACTTCGGCCTCAAATGCCGCCACCTCTTCGGCCGAGGGTTCGGTATCGTCCACGCTGTTAACCACCACACTGACCAGCTGCCTGGACAAGGACAACGAACTTTGCTGCAGCTCTTCATCCAGCTGGCCCTTGACATAGCCGGTGAGCAACATCTGGCTAAGCCCCAGCATCAGGATGAGGGTGGCAAACAGGATAAACAGGTAACGCTTAATCGACATTGGAACCTCTCGCAGGCCATGGCTGGCCGGAAAATGACTCAGCTTACCGGCATTATTCAATTAAGGTGCCAGCAAGGCGTCGGCAGCCAGTTTCCCACTATCATGCAATCAATTCACTGAATAATAAAGGGTTATCCCATGGCAGTACCGGGCAGGCTCAGGGCCTGTAACATGGGATAACGGCGGAATTTACTCATTTGGGGAAATGTATCTGCCCATTTGCGGCATAAGGCTGTGTTGCCACCCCAAGCTAACAAGAAATATTTCAATAAATTCACTCAGTTACAAAGTTGGCACGATTTGCGCCTTATCCCTGGCAACACCAGGAACGACCTGGCGATACAAGCAACACCATCTACCAACACAAGGAAAGCTCAAATGAATACAAGGTTCAACATCCCACGTCGCCTGAACATGTTGCTGGCCTCATTGCTCAGTGCAGGCCTTTTACTCAGTCAGGCCAGCTGCGCCGCCCCCAGCCAGGTCCCGGATGGGAGTCAGCAAGAACAAACCCACGTGCGGGTAGTACTCGATGGCAATGTTACCGAAGTCGATTTCAGTGACGACGAACTCAAGGACAGCGCCGTCATAGACAATAAGCTCGGTGCCCTGCCCGATGAGCAAAGGCAAAAGGTCGGCAGGCTGCTCAAACGCATGGGCGAAGGCAAGATGCCGGGGATGGATCCCGAGTTCGATAAAAAATTGGAAACATTGCAAGCCGAAATGGAAGAGAGACAAAAGGTCATTGAATTTCATACCAAAGAGTTTGAACAACGCATCGAATCCAAGGCCAGGGAACTCGAGGAGCGCGGCCATGAAATCGAACTCCTGGTACAGGCTCATATGCCCGATGAGGTATTGGAATGGGACGATGAAGACGGCATGGAGCTGGAAATCACCCGCGGTGACAAACAGGATGGCAGGCGGGTATTCCAGATCAGACATCACGATGTCACCGAGGCGCTGCTGGATATGCTCAAACACAACAAGCTGACCGAGGAGCAGAAAGCCAAGCTGCGTGAGGCACTGAACTGATCCTCAGAGTCACGGATGCGGGCCCCGTGCCCGCATTCTGCTTCAGATCAACCCGTGAATTTCCCTAACCGTAAACGAAACGGCAAAAGCGCGATCCGGATCACCCAGGAAAATCCATTCTGTGATGCAGCTTCATTTACGTGCCCGTCAAGGGGACTATGCTGACCTCAACTGGATTAGCAAAAGGGAAATTATCATGTGGTGGCGTACCTTTATCATTGCCTTGGCCTGCCTCCTGACCGGGGCTCACTTCCTCCGATATGACAATCTTTTACTGACTTTGGGTTGTGCCCTGCTGCCGTTGCTGTGCTTTGGGCCCAAACCGGCCTTGAGACTGCTGCAACTGGCACTCTTGTCCATGCTGATCCTGGTGTGGGGCATAAGCACCTTCGACTATGTGCAGCTACGCATGGCAGCCGGCGTGCCCTGGATGCGTTTGTTGCTCATTATGGGGGCGGTCATGACCTACATGAGTCTGGCGCTGTGGGCCAGCTTCGGCCTCGATAACCTCAGACCACAGGAAGCAAACGACTGACGCCTCAGCAGCGCTCCGGCAGCAGGCTGCGGCCCGGCGTCAGCAGCCTTCTGGCCAGAATATCCACCCCAATGTTGAGCAGCGCGGTGCAAATCATCAGCACCAGGGCGCCGGCAAAGCGGATTTCGGCAAAATTGCTGTCGATATAGAAACCCAGGGTGGCAATGCCGAGCATGCCCAAAATCGCGGTTTCACGCAAAATGACCTCAAAACGGTAAAACAGCAGGGCCATAAACCCAGGGTAAATTACCGGCAAGATCCGATAGCCGAAGCCGTCAAGGCCGGCCGGCAAGCCTTTACCTTCCCTGTCCACCGCCCTGGCGGTTAAAAAAGCAATCAGGCCGCCGTTATGCAGCGCCAGCGCCAGCATGGCCGGCAGCATGGAAGGGCCGAGCAGCAGCATAAACACAAAGGCAAACACGTATTCGGGAATGGCGCGCATCAGCAGCAGTCCCAGCCAGCGCAGCGCTCTTGGCACTCTGTCCCAGCGCCTTGGCTCACGGGTTTTCCGTCCCCAGGGCAGCAGCAACATCACCAGCACATGGGTCATGCCCAACGCCGCCAGAGCCAACACCAGTGTCGCTCCAATGCCCGGCAACGCCTGTTGCTGCAGCAAGCGCCAGAGCCAGTCGCAGGTCTGCCACAGTGCAGCGGGCACTTGACTCAAGGACGCGCCCGCCAGCAGCCACTGTTGCACGCTCGCGGGCCAGATATCCTGACTGACAAATCGCCACAGCAGACTGCCATCAACCTGGGCCAGTGGCGGCAGCGTATAGACGGCCAGCAGCAGGTAAAGCGGCACCAACCAACGGCGGCACCAGAGGGTAATAGTGCCAATCATCAGCACAAACAGCAGCAACAGCGCCATCCCCTCCGGATAATGGCCCTGGCGGAAGGCGCTTTCCAGATGGAATCCCAGGGTCGGCATACCGATAAAACCCAGTACGGCACTGCTGCGCAGTCCGCACTCAAAGCGGTATCGTACATAAGCACGCATTTCCGGCAGCACATGCACCACCTTGCCGAACACGTAGCGACTGATGCCGTCCACGCCCGCCGGCAAGGTACTGTCGGTGACTCTGGGCGCCCGGCACAACATATCGTGGAACACCCGGGCGAATGTGCCGGCGTAGGGCAAGATCAAGGCCATCACCCCGGTGAGCGGCGACAGGCCGAAAATCTGCAAGAACAGCAGGGCCCAGAACAGCTCATGGATGGCGCGCACAAAGGCGCAAGCCGCGGCTATCAAGGGATGGTGATACACCAGCGCCAAGCCAGAGCCCAGCAGCAAGCCGCCACTCACCCCGAGCAGGGCAAAACTCACCGTTTGCCACAGGGCATCAAGCAACTGCTCGGTGGCGAAAAAATCCGGCGCCAGCAGGCCAGCGAGCATGCGCCTCAGTTCGTTCCAGGGCTCAAGGGCGATAACCTCGGTGTCGGCCACCAGAAACGCCAGCGCCGACAGCAGCCACAGGGCCAAGGTCAAGCGGGTCCAGCGACCGGCAAAGGTCCAGGACCCCGGGGGTTGGGAAGATGACTCAAACAACAGCTTGTTCATGATGTGGCGTCGGCCGCGGTGTCCAGGTAGAAGCTGTCCAGGGCCGAGGCATCCAGATTGGCGGTGGGACTGTCGAGTATCACCCGGCCCTCGGCTATGCCGATAATACGATCAAAATAATTCAGTGCCTGTTGCCTGTTGTGCAGCACCATTATCGTGCTGTGGTGCCTTGCCTGAATGCGGCTCAGCAGGCGCTGGGCCATAAGTGGATCCAGAGCCGACAAAGGTTCGTCACCGATAAAAATGTCTTTGTTCTGATACAGGGCCCGCGCGAGCGCAACCCGCTGTCTTTGGCCGCCGGACAGTCGCCCCACCGCAGTGGTCAGGGGACAGTCCAATTCCAGCTCATCACACAGGGCACGGATAGCGCTTTTGTGACCGGCCAGGGGCCATGCCAGATTCAAAAGGTTATAGGACCAGTGATGACGGGCCAGGGCGCCCATATACACGTTATGAAACACGCTCAGGCCATCCACCAAACCCTGGGCCTGGGCACAGAGGGCTGCCTCGGCCGCGAGCTGTTGATGGATATGACCGAGCAAAGTGGACTTGCCGGCGCCCGAGGCACCGACAATGGCGACCCGCTCTCCCCTATGGAAACTGAGCGAGTCACAACCAAAGACCTGTCGCCCCTGATAGCCGAGCGACAGGTGTTGCAGATGCAGCATGTTCAGTCCAGCAGACCTATGGCCTTGGCCACGGTTTCCACCGGCACATAATCCTGATTGGAGGCAGGCACAAAGGACTGGCGCGGGAAGCTGGCCAGCAGATCCGGGTCTTTCATCTCCAGCAGCGCCTTGGTGAGCTTGTCTTTGAAGCCTGCACCGAAGCTGGCATCCAGACCGGCACGGGCGGTCCACTGGTAGTCAGGGTACTCAGGGCTTTCCCAGATGACGGCGACCTTGCTGGTATCCACCTTGCCCTGGGCCACAGCGGATTCCCATACCTTGTAGTTCACGGCACCGACCTGATACACGCCGGCTTCCACCTGGGCTATGGTACGGCTGTGATCACCGGAGAAACCCACACGCTTGAACAACTCTTCGGGTTTCTTGCCCAGGTGCTGCTCCACATAGAACTGGGGCATCAGGCGGCCGGAAGTGGAATCCTTGGAGCCGAAGGTAAAGGTATAGCCTTCAATGGCGGGGAAACCGTCACCCTTGGCCAGACCTGTGCTGTGGTGGGCAATCAAAAAGCTCTTGAAGAACTGATCTTCATAGCCCTGGGCTATGGCTTCTGAACCAGGCACCAAACGACGGGCCTGTACACCGGACAAGCCGCCGAACCAGGCCAATTGCACCTGGTTGTTGCGAAATGCGGTTACCGCTGCGGAATAGGATTTCACCGGCACATACTTGACCTCAACCCCGAGCTGAGCCTCAAGATAGGCAGCCACCTTATCAAAACGGCTGCGCAGCGCCAATTCATCTTCATCGGGAATGGCGGTAAAGGTAAAAGTAGTTGCACTTGCCAGCGGGGCAAGCAGGGAAAAACAAAGACCAAACAGGGCCGACAGACGTTTCATGGGGACATACTCCTAAAATTTTTGGCATTTTAAAGCATTAAAATACTGGCACAAGGGCTGAATGCAGCCATGTCAGCCCGGGTTAAGCATTTTTGCCGTAGAATGCGGCAAAGTTTTTACAGTGACCAGTGACTTGCGTACACTGGGTCCAGTTTGATTCAGGAAACCCGGTATGCGAATTCTTGTCGTTGAAGATGATCCCCTGCTGTCCCACCATCTCAAGGTGCAACTCACAGAGCTTGGCAATCAGGTCCAGGTCGCCCGCACCGCAGGTGATGGTTTCTATCAGGCAACCAACTATCCCATAGATGTGGCCATAGTGGATCTGGGCTTGCCCGACGGGGATGGCATCAGCCTTATTACCCAATTACGCAACGAAGGGCTGAAGGCGCCTATCCTTATCCTCACCGCCCGGGTCAATTGGCAGGACAAGGTCGAGGGCCTCAATGCCGGTGCCGATGACTACCTGGTCAAGCCATTCCAGAAAGAGGAATTGGTGGCACGGCTCGATGCCCTGGTGCGCCGCAGCGCCGGCTTTGTTAAGCCCAGGATCAGCAGCGGTGATCTGGAGCTGGATCTTGCCGCCAAACAGGTGACACTCAATGGCGAGCGCATGGAAGTCACGGCCTTTGAATACCTGATCCTCGAATACCTGATGCGCCACTGTCACGAGGTTGTCGCCAAGCAGCGTCTGCTGGATGTGATTTACGGTGACAAGGAAGGCGATCCCAACACCATAGAGGTCATGGTCAGCCGCTTGCGCAAAAAGCTCACCAAGGAAGGCATGGATACCCCCATAGTCACCATCCGTGGCCAGGGTTATAAGTTCAATCTGCCATGCAATTAAAACCAAAAAAGCGTCTGTTGACGCGCATGTATCTGACCTCGCTGTCGATCATTACCCTGGTGGGCTTCGGCCTCGCCTGGATGGTCAACATGCTTCATGCCCAGAACAGCTACAACGAGGAAACCGCGCAACTGATTGCCGAAATCCCCCAGGTGGCAGCCGAGCTGAGGGAGCATGATCTGATCCCGGATACCTCAGCCTGGCTGGATGAAAACAAAAAACCCGGCGGCTTTGTGGTGGTGTCCTGCGATGACAGGTTCAAGCAGGTGTGGACCTCGGCGCTGGCAGTGGACAAGGGCTTGTTCGACACCTGCGAACGTTTCAATGAAATCCGCGGCGATTCTCCCCCCTACTACCTGACCCTGGCCGATGAGCGGGGTTATTTTATCTATCTGTTGTCGGTAGAGATCAGCGGCGTTCATTACAACCTGCTGATGATGAAAGATGCCGCCCGGCTGGAGCAGGAGTCCAGCAAATATGCGCGCACCACCTATTTGCGTCTGGCATTGGTGCTGGCGTTGGCGCTGCTGCTGCTGGTCAGCGCCGCCTACTGGGGATTGAGACCCCTGACGCGGATGCAGGCCGAACTGCAAGCCATCAGTGATGGCAAGGCCAGTTCCCTGTCCGGTGGCTATCCGGTGGAAGTGGAAGGTATCACCCAGGCGCTCAACCAGTTGCTGCAGCAAACCAAATCCCAGCAGGAACGCTATCAGAATGCCATGAACGATCTGGCCCACAGCCTAAAGACCAGGCTGGCGGCCGTACATGCCATCACCGACGATTCAGCACTCGATAAAACAAGCAGCAACGAAAAAATCATGGAGCAGGTCAGCCAGATGGATCATCTGGTGAAATACCAGCTCAAGCGCGCCATGCTTGGCCGCAAAGGCCTGAAGCAGGAGCAGACCCAGGTCGCGCCTCTGGTGGAACAGCTGGCACAGATGTTGTACAAGATCCACCGTGACAAGTCGGTAAAATTTACCGCCAACATCCCACCGCTGATCCTGTTTCCCGGTGACAAGGGCGATTTGATGGAGCTGTGTGGCAACCTGATGGAAAATGCCTTCAGGCTTTGTATCAGTCAGGTTCGGGTGACGGCGGCAATCACGGATGAGGGTGAATTTGAACTCAGGGTGGAAGACGATGGCCCGGGTGTGGCTGAAAGCCTGAGGTATAAGATTCTTGAGCGCGGCGTCCGTGCCGACAGTCAAAGTCCCGGTCAGGGCATAGGGCTGGCCGTGTGCCATGAAATAGTCGAAAGTTACAACGGCAGCCTGACGATAGAAGAGTCGGCCCTTGAGGGCGCCCTGTTCCGGATCCGGATCCCGGTCTGAATCAGCGCGGCTGGCCGTACAATTGCTCGGCGCGGTTGAACATGATCCAGGACGTGGCGATATATTTATCATTGCTCAGCGGCATATTGCCCCGGTGTGAATGGGTAAAGCCCGCCGGGGCTATCACCAGGGTGCCCTTGGTGGGCTTGAATTTGCGCTGCTGATAATAAAATTCGGTTTCGCCGCCTTCGGCCACATCATTGAGGTAATACATGTACAGCACCACCCGGTGCAACGCCTCATTGTGCCCGGGCTGAGGGAACTGTTCCGAATGCCAGTGTGGATAGCCACCCAATTTTTGTGGGTACTTCTGGACATTGACCGTGCCGCTGCGGTAAAGATACTTCACCAGTGCCTCGGCACGGGGAGCGCCCAGCTCGGTGTAGTTGTCCGGATTGAGTGTGACCGGCTGGCCATTGGCGTCGGCCACTGTGACAGCCACGGCCCCCATTAATGCCATGGCGTATTTGTTGAAGTAATCTGTGGCCCCCTTAAGGGTGTACCCCAACAGTTCATTGCGGATAGGCTGAAGATCGGCATGGGCATCAAGCATCAGATCACGACTGAGCTTCTTCTCCTTGTCCACGCCGTTGCCTGTGTGACCGTCTGTGACTCCCTTGTGGGACTCAAAAGTGGCAATCAGACGATCACAGAGATCATCCGGTATCGCATTGGGATAGATTTCGATAAAATCCATAGCATTCTCGCTCGCTGCTGTCGCTCTTTTAGCCTGCTATGCTGACACGTGACTTAAGTAATTGTAAAGTCGGGTGATTGAGTTAAACTAACAAGAGAGTTAACTGACTGACATAATATGAAAAAAAGCTGTAAAGTCACGGTCAACCAGCTACAGGTCGGTAATTTCATCCGTCTGCCGGTCGCCTGGAAGGATCATCCATTTCTGTTCAACAGTTTTCGCCTTAAACAAGAGGCGCAGATCCAGCTTATCCGTAATCTGGGCATCAACCACGTTTTTGTCGATTTGGAACGCAGCGACGTGCCGCCCTTGCCACCCGATACCTTGCCCGAGCCGCAGCCGCTGCACAAGCTGGACTCCCTCAGGGAAGCCATGGACAAGGACAAGCTGGAAAAGATTGAGCAGCTGAAAAAAATGCGCCGAGAGCTGCACAAGACGGAGCAGAGTTTCAATCGCTCCATCTCCATGATGCGCAATCTGATTAACAAGTTGCGCAGTCGGCCGCTGAATGCGGTCAATGATGCCAAGGATCTGGTGCAGGACATCACCAAACAGTTGCTCGAAAGCGATAACCTGGTGCTGCATCTGATGAATGATGCCAAGAAGGAAGATGGCATCTATTTCCATTCCCTGAACGTCGCCGTGCTGTGTATGTTGATTGCGAAAGAACTGGGCTGGGGCCGGGGCGAGATTGAAGCCATAGGCCTGGGAGCGTTGTTCCATGACATAGGCAAGCTCAAGGTCCCGCAGCAAATCCTCAAGAAACAAGGCCCGCTGACCACGCCCGAGATCAACTTTATCAAGCAACATCCGTTGTTCGGGGCGGAAATGATCAAGCTGGCGGACAACTTTCCCGAAGCCGCCCTGCCCGCCATTACCCAGCACCATGAGTTTCTCGATGGCAGTGGCAGCCCCAAGGGCCTTAAGGAAAAAGATCTCGATAAGATGGCCCAGTTGGTTGCCGCCATCAACCAGTATGACTCCCTGTGCCATCCGGATGTGATGACCCATGCCAAAACCCCTTATGCTGCCTTGGGTTACCTGTATAAAAACTTCAGGACCAAGCTGAATCAGGAATACGTTGGCATGCTTATCAAGATGCTCGGCATCTACCCACCGGGAAGCGTAGTGGAACTGTCCAGCGGGCAATATGGCATGGTGATGTCGGTCAACGTGTCCAAGCTGCTGTTTCCGAGGATCATGGTCTATGACCCCCTGGTACCCAAGGATCAGGCCCCGATTGTGGATCTCGAAGCCGAAGGACTGAGTATTTTACGCTGCCTGCCACCGTCGGCGCTGCCGGAAAAGGTATTTAATTACCTCAATCCCAGGGAAAGGGTCAGCTATTTCTTTGGTTCTGAATCCAAGTCTTGAGCCTTATAACCCAAAGGGAAACCCTGCTGCTTTTTTAGTCACAACAAATCTTGCCACCCCGACGCCACTTGGCTAGCTTGAAGTAAGAGCACCCGACAATCCAATGCGGGTGGGGAGGCAAGATGACACCACTGCCTGACTTTGACACCTTGCGCTGGCTCGCCGACCACGAGCCCGACAGGCTTGAGCAATTGCAGCATCAGCTCAATCAGGAAGCCATTGCCGCCTCCGATGGTAACCAGGAACAACTTACCTGTCTGGTATTCAATCTGGAACAACAACTGGCGCGCTGCGACAATCCCTACCACAGATGCGTGGTTGCCATGGGGATGATGCGCAGCAAGCTCTATACCCTCTCCACCATAATCAACGAACCGGAAGAATTTCTGGAAACCGCGAAGATCATTCCTTTTCGCCGGCCTGCGCAGAAACCCCGATAACCAGAGCTTCAGTAGGATTCAGAGCCAGCGTTTGCGCTTAAAGAAGAAGTAAGTACCACCGGCACTGGCCAGCATCATCAGAATTGCCATGGGGTAGCCGTATTGCCAAGACAGTTCAGGCATACGGGCAAAGTTCATCCCGTAAATACTGGCGATAAGAGTTGGGGGCAGGAAAACAACTGCAGCAACCGAGAAAATCTTGATGATCTTGTTTTGCTGCAAGCCGCTGAAACCCATGGCGGCATCCAACAAAAAGTTAAGCTTGTCGAAAATAAACTGACTATGGGGGATAAGCGACTCAATGTCCGACAGCATCTCACGTAAATCTTTGAGGTTTTCATCCGAAAGCTGACCACGGTAGTAGCGCTGCATGTACCGCAGAGAGCGCTGGGTATCGAGCAAACTCAGACGCACCTTACCGTTGGCATCTTCCTGCATGGTGATGAGCTTGAACACTTCGTCGAGCTCTTCATTGGCGAAGACTTCCTCTCCGACATTTTCCAACACGGTATAAACGTCTTCAATAAGATCCGACAGGTAATCCACCTTCAGATTGAACAGCTCCAGAAACAGCTCCTGGGGCGTGGAGACCTCCAGCCGGCCGAGACGCAAATAATTGCGCAACAGACGGATAAGGCCCACATCCTCTTCCCTGATGGTCAACAGGAAGTTGGTGCGCAGGTTGAATGATACGTTGACACCGCGCACATCCTGGCCGACACGCTGCGGGAAAAGGGAGTTAATGTGCAAACCGTCGCTGTTTTGGTAAAAACGTGCCGAAGCCTCAATCTCGTTGATGTCCTCTTCGTCGGGCAACTCTTCCACCGAAAACTTTGCCAGCCACTCGCGCTCATCATCTTCTGGCTTATAAAGATCCAACCACAGGGTATTGGGAGGCATGTTGTCATGGACACTGAGCTCGGTTACCGTCAAGCGACGCTGCTCATATACATAGGCAGTGATCATACAACCTCCCTGAAACTGAGGTGGCCAAAGGGCCGGGAATAAAAATGCCGCTAGTTTACCCGATAATATGTCAATGAAAAGCGTAAAGATTCAAAGCTACTGAATTAATTACTGGTCAGATCTGGCTCAGGATTATCGCCGGCGTGCATGGTCGGGACTTATTGGAATTACCCTTTCAGAATAGCAAAAGGGACTCTCGCTTGGATGGCCTTTTTACATCTCTTTCGGATTGGTTTGATTTCACTTTTCAGCGGGAAACCAGAATCAGGCGTCTGGAACATCTTTCAGTCATTAGCATATCAGCAAGACGCATAGACCCTCCCAAAACGCAAAAAAGCCACCTTATTCAGGTGGCTTTTCGACTCTGTTTGATTTCACTTTTCAAAGTGGAAACCAGAATTAGGCGTCTGGCGATGACCTACTCTCACATGGGGAGACCCCACACTACCATCGGCGCGATTGCGTTTCACTTCTGAGTTCGGAATGGGATCAGGTGGGACCACAATGCTATTGTCACCAGACATAAAATTGTATGGAACAAATTTTAAACGCGCTTTAGCGCGGCCCGTCAGGGTCAAATACAAGGATGTATTTGATAAATTCATTCCTGAATCTGGAAAGCTGCTGCTCTTACGAGCTTGAGTCTCGACTTCAATCAAGTACTGGATATTCTTCGTACGACCTCCAGGGAAGGAGGAAGTGCTGGAAAATGTCTGGAACATTTTCAGTAAAACCCATCTGGGTTGTATGGTTAAGCCTCTCGAGTCATTAGTATCAGTTAGCTCAACGCCTCACAACGCTTACACACCTGACCTATCAACGTCCTGGTCTCGAACGGCTCTTATGTGGACTCTAGGTCCAAGGGATGACTCATCTTGGGGCTCGCTTCCCGCTTAGATGCTTTCAGCGGTTATCGATTCCGAACGTAGCTACCGGGCAATGCCATTGGCATGACAACCCGAACACCAGCGGTTCGTTCACTCCGGTCCTCTCGTACTAGGAGCAACTCCCCTCAATCATCCAACGCCCACGGCAGATAGGGACCGAACTGTCTCACGACGTTCTGAACCCAGCTCGCGTACCACTTTAAATGGCGAACAGCCATACCCTTGGGACCGACTTCAGCCCCAGGATGTGATGAGCCGACATCGAGGTGCCAAACACCGCCGTCGATATGAACTCTTGGGCGGTATCAGCCTGTTATCCCCGGAGTACCTTTTATCCGTTGAGCGATGGCCCTTCCATTCAGAACCACCGGATCACTATGACCTACTTTCGTACCTGCTCGACGTGTCTGTCTCGCAGTTAAGCTGGCTTATGCCATTACACTAACCGTACGATGTCCGACCGTACTTAGCCAACCTTCGTGCTCCTCCGTTACTCTTTGGGAGGAGACCGCCCCAGTCAAACTACCCACCAGGCACTGTCCCTAACCCCGATTAGGGGCCCAGGTTAGAACATCAACACTACAAGGGTGGTATTTCAAGGACGACTCCACGAGAACTGGCGTTCCCGCTTCAAAGTCTCCCACCTATCCTACACATGTAGGGTCAATGTTCAGTGCCAAGCTATAGTAAAGGTTCACGGGGTCTTTCCGTCTAGCCGCGGGTATACGGCATCTTCACCGCAATTTCAACTTCACTGAGTCTCGGCTGGAGACAGCGTGGCCATCATTACGCCATTCGTGCAGGTCGGAACTTACCCGACAAGGAATTTCGCTACCTTAGGACCGTTATAGTTACGGCCGCCGTTTACCGGGGCTTCGATCATGAGCTTCTCTTGCGATAACCCAATCAATTAACCTTCCGGCACCGGGCAGGCGTCACACCGTATACTTCCTCTTGCGAGTTTGCACAGTGCTGTGTTTTTGATAAACAGTTGCAGCCACCTGGTATCTGCGACTGCCGTCAGCTCGGGGAGCAAGTCCCTCCACCAACAGCAGCGTACCTTCTCCCGAAGTTACGGTACCATTTTGCCTAGTTCCTTCAGCCGAGTTCTCTCAAGCGCCTTGGTATTCTCTACCCGACCACCTGTGTCGGTTTGGGGTACGATTCCTGCTAACCTGAAGCTTAGAAGATTTTCCTGGAAGCCTGGCATCAACCACTTCAGTGCCGTAGCACCTCGTCATCAGCTCTCGGTGTATGTGTGCCCGGATTTGCCTAAGCACACCACCTACCACCTTAAACACGGACAACCAACGCCGTGCTGGCCTAGCCTTCTCCGTCTCTCCATCGCAGTTAGCAGAAGTACGGGAATATTAACCCGTTTCCCATCGACTACGCCTTTCGGCCTCGCCTTAGGGGTCGACTCACCCTGCCCCGATTAACGTTGGACAGGAACCCTTGGTCTTTCGGCGAGGGGGTTTTTCACCCCCTTTATCGTTACTCATGTCAGCATTCGCACTTCTGATACCTCCAGTGTGGGTTACCCCTTCACCTTCAACGGCTTACAGAACGCTCCTCTACCGCGTACACGTTATCGTGCACACCCGTAGCTTCGGTGAATTGCTTAGCCCCGTTACATCTTCCGCGCAGGCCGACTCGACTAGTGAGCTATTACGCTTTCTTTAAATGATGGCTGCTTCTAAGCCAACATCCTAGCTGTCTAAGCCTTCCCACATCGTTTCCCACTTAGCAATTACTTTGGGACCTTAGCTGACGGTCTGGGTTGTTTCCCTTTTGACGACGGACGTTAGCACCCGCCGTCTGTCTCCCGGATAGCACTCTTTGGTATTCGGAGTTTGCAAAGGGTTGGTAAGTCGGGATGACCCCCTAGCCTTAACAGTGCTCTACCCCCAAAGGTGTTCGTCCGAGGCGCTACCTAAATAGCTTTCGAGGAGAACCAGATATCTCCCGGTTTGATTGGCCTTTCACCCCCAGCCACAAGTCATCCGCTAATTTTTCAACATTAGTCGGTTCGGTCCTCCAGTTGATGTTACTCAACCTTCAACCTGCCCATGGCTAGATCACCGGGTTTCGGGTCTACACCTAGCAACTAAACGCGCAGTTAACACTCGGTTTCCCTACGGCTCCGCTATTCGCTTAACCTCGCTACTAAATGTAAGTCGCTGACCCATTATACAAAAGGTACGCAGTCACGGTCTCAAGAACCGCTCCCACTGCTTGTACGTATACGGTTTCAGGTTCTATTTCACTCCCCTCACAGGGGTTCTTTTCGCCTTTCCCTCACGGTACTGGTTCACTATCGGTCAGTCAGGAGTATTTAGCCTTGGAGGATGGTCCCCCCATGTTCAGACAACATATCACGTGTGCCGCCTTACTCGTTTTCATCTCTGGTTAGTTGTCGTGTACGGGACTATCACCCTGTACCGTTGAGCTTTCCAACTCATTCCACTAACACCCCAAAGACTTAAGGGCTAATCCCCGTTCGCTCGCCGCTACTTAGGGAATCTCGGTTGATTTCTTTTCCTAAGGGTACTTAGATGTTTCAGTTCCCCTCGTTCGCCTCACTACACTATGTATTCATGTAGTGATGACAGCTTATGCTGCCGGGTTCCCCCATTCGGACATCGCTGGCTATAACGGTTGTTACTACCTCACCAACGCTTTTCGCAAGTTACTACGTCCTTCATCGCCTCTGACTGCCAAGGCATCCACCGTATACGCTTAGTCGCTTAACCATACAACCCAAATGAGTTTCACTTGAGCTGTTGCGACCAGCTGGTTTTACTTGGTCTCATTTCCAGGGTTGGAAATGGACCCGCCTTGAAGAATACCCAAAACACTTGATTGAAGTGTTTGAGAACTCAATTTTTGTATTAACTGAATCCCATCTCAAAGAGAAGGTCCAGTTTCTACTATCAGCTTTCCAAATTGTTAAAGAGCGGGCTTAAAAAAGCCAAAGATAAATTCATCACTTATCTTTGGCGTCTCTATTCCTGAGACTGTCGCTGTGGCAGCGAAGTGGTGGAGCTATGCGGGATCGAACCGCAGACCTCCTGCGTGCAAGGCAGGCGCTCTCCCAGCTGAGCTATAGCCCCATTTCAGACAGCATCCGCCGTCATCACAGTCCGAAACAATGCGAGAAATCAATCTGCGCTTATGCGCGGCGTAGAGCAAGGAAGTTTAGTTGCCTAAACGACGCGCTTTACAACAAAGCAGAAGCGGAGATTTGGTGGGTCTGAGTAGACTCGAACTACCGACCTTACGCTTATCAGGCGTACGCTCTAACCACCTGAGCTACAGACCCACTTGCTTGTTTCTTTGTGTCATGCCGTCGTTACTGTCGTTCTTCGGTCGTTATGTAGCGCTGCTACACTGCCTTCCTCATCACTACAGCGTCTTGGCCTGACGCAAATTAACTGCGCAATGAAACTCTCACGCATTTGTCTCTTTTCATCTATCAAGCAATCTGTGTGAACACTCAGCACAGCGACGCATCGCTTAGGTAAGGAGGTGATCCAGCCCCAGGTTCCCCTAGGGCTACCTTGTTACGACTTCACCCCAGTCATGAACCACAAAGTGGTGAGCGCCCCCCCGAAGGTTAAGCTACCCACTTCTTTTGCAGCCCACTCCCATGGTGTGACGGGCGGTGTGTACAAGGCCCGGGAACGTATTCACCGTGGCATTCTGATCCACGATTACTAGCGATTCCGACTTCATGGAGTCGAGTTGCAGACTCCAATCCGGACTACGACCAGCTTTATGGGATTAGCTCCACCTCGCGGCTTCGCAACCCTCTGTACTGACCATTGTAGCACGTGTGTAGCCCTACTCGTAAGGGCCATGATGACTTGACGTCGTCCCCACCTTCCTCCGGTTTATCACCGGCAGTCTCCCTAAAGTTCCCGGCATGACCCGCTGGCAAGTAAGGATAAGGGTTGCGCTCGTTGCGGGACTTAACCCAACATTTCACAACACGAGCTGACGACAGCCATGCAGCACCTGTCTCAGAGTTCCCGAAGGCACCAAGGCATCTCTGCCAAGTTCTCTGGATGTCAAGAGTAGGTAAGGTTCTTCGCGTTGCATCGAATTAAACCACATGCTCCACCGCTTGTGCGGGCCCCCGTCAATTCATTTGAGTTTTAACCTTGCGGCCGTACTCCCCAGGCGGTCTACTTAATGCGTTAGCTTGAGAGCCCAGTGTTCAAGACACCAAACTCCGAGTAGACATCGTTTACGGCGTGGACTACCAGGGTATCTAATCCTGTTTGCTCCCCACGCTTTCGTGCCTGAGCGTCAGTCTTTGTCCAGGGGGCCGCCTTCGCCACCGGTATTCCTCCAGATCTCTACGCATTTCACCGCTACACCTGGAATTCTACCCCCCTCTACAAGACTCTAGTTTGCCAGTTCGAAATGCAATTCCCAGGTTGAGCCCGGGGCTTTCACATCTCGCTTAACAAACCGCCTGCGCACGCTTTACGCCCAGTAATTCCGATTAACGCTTGCACCCTCCGTATTACCGCGGCTGCTGGCACGGAGTTAGCCGGTGCTTCTTCTGTGGGTAACGTCACAGCTAGCGGGTATTAACCACAAACCTTTCCTCCCCACTGAAAGTGCTTTACAACCCGAAGGCCTTCTTCACACACGCGGCATGGCTGGATCAGGGTTTCCCCCATTGTCCAATATTCCCCACTGCTGCCTCCCGTAGGAGTCTGGGCCGTGTCTCAGTCCCAGTGTGGCTGATCATCCTCTCAGAACAGCTAGGGATCGTCGCCTTGGTGAGCCTTTACCTCACCAACTAGCTAATCCCACCTGGGCCTATCCATTCGCGCAAGGACCGAAGTTCCCCTGCTTTCCCCCGTAGGGCGTATGCGGTATTAGCAGTCGTTTCCAACTGTTATCCCCCTCGAATGGGCAAGTTCCCAGGCATTACTCACCCGTCCGCCGCTCGTCACCTCAGGAGCAAGCTCCCTTGTGTTACCGCTCGACTTGCATGTGTTAGGCCTGCCGCCAGCGTTCAATCTGAGCCATGATCAAACTCTTCAATTAAAAGTTTTGGTGTTTGGCTTGCGCCAAACTGCTCAATGAATTCTGTCGATTTTGCAACTGTAAACAGTCGCAAACTGCATGTTTGCATGGACATCATTCACTGATGAATATCGTTGTCGATGTCATCAGCTCTGCGAGTGTCCACACAGATTGCTTGATAAATTGTTAAAGAACTGTCGGCAACCTTGGCTGCCGGACCCGCTTGGGTCAACGGATGCGCATTATAGGGAGCCTGAACTTTCTTGCAAGGGCTTTATCGGGAAATGTGCTCCCCTTTGGCCCGAGTGCGCATAAATTCGCCTAAATATGTAAGATTCAACACTCAGGCTTTATAAAGCCACATTCTTGCAAACAGCTGCGCAACGGCGGGTTAACACCTTGCTATTGGCCTGAATGCTCAGGCCTTGGATTTAAGATAAGCCGGCACATCTTTGATACTGTCGAGTACCACGGTCGCCAGGGTTTCGCCCTCGGCATCCAGCTTTTTACCCGTACGCACCAGGATTTTGGTGGGGATCCCGGCAGCCTCGGCTGCTCGCATATCATCGGCCTTGTCGCCCACCATGACAGAATTGGCCAGATCCAGTTTCAGAAACTTGGCAGCGGAAACAAACATTCCGGGTTTGGGCTTGCGGCAATCGCAGTCCTGCTTGTATTCGCCTATACCTTTGTCGGGATGGTGGGGGCAATAATAGATGCCGTCGAGATCCACCCCTTTATCGGCAAAGTTCCAGTCCATCCATTCTGTCAGGCTGTGGAACTCATCTTCGGTGTACATGCCGCGGGCGATGCCGGACTGGTTGGTGACCACCACCAGCTTGTAGCCCATGGACTTGAGCGCCAGGCAGGCCTCGAACACCCCTTCGATATATTCAAACTCATCAACAGTGTGCACATAGCCGTGATCTTTATTGATCACCCCATCCCTGTCCAAAAATACCGCTCGATTCACTTTGTTACTCCGAAATTGCCACTGGCGCTATTATTCCACTCCTTTTGGGGAAATGCACCGCGAACTTGCGGCCAAAGTGCGGCCTAAGTATTTAGTGCAACCACCCTTGATTTGTATATTGCATGCAAATATTCTGAACTTTCACAGTTCATTCACCGCAAGGGTTCAATCAAGATGCAGCCCCCAACACACTTTGGATCCCGGGATAAGACCATGTATGCCGAGCGACGCCAGCAACTGCTGAACCGTCTGCCAACGGACTCACTGGCGATCCTGGCCGGCTACCCCCAGCGGGTACGCAGCAAAAACATCAAATATCATTTTCGCCAGGACAATGATTTCCTTTATCTGACGGGATTCAACGAGCCCGATGCCCTGGCACTTATGTGGCGTGAAGACCACGAGGACAAACTGGTGCTTTTTTGCCGCCCGCGGGATCCGGCGGCCGAGGTCAGCTTTGGCCGTCGCAGCGGTCCCGAAGGGGCAATAGAGCATTTCGGTGCCGATGAGGCGTATGCCATAGCGGATTTTGATGAGGTGCTGCTGCAAAAACTGGCCGGCAAATGTGACATATTCCTCGGTGATGAACTGGGGCGGCTCAACGATAAACTGTGGCCGCTGCTCAACCGGCAGCGCCACACCAGCCCCTTCGATGCGATAAAGTCTTATCCCATTCTGACGCCCCTGGCCAAGGTGTTGCATCCGCTGCGGGTTATCAAAACCGATCATGAGCTTGGCCTTATCCGTCACGCCGTAAAGGCCTCGGTGGAAGGACATAAGGCGCTGCTGCGTAAGGTGCGGCCAGGCCTCAATGAAGCGCAACTGGCGGCACACTTTATGGCAACCATTGCCGACAACCAGTGTCTCGACGTGGCTTACCCCAACATAGTTGCCGGCGGCAACAACGCCTGTTGTCTGCACTATGAGGACAATTGCTGTGAACTTAAGGACGGTGAATTGCTGCTGGTCGATGCCGGGGCCGAGTATCACCACTATTGCGCCGACATCACCCGCACTTTTCCGATTAATGGCCGCTTCGCCCCGGCCCAACGGCAAATTCATGACCTGGTACTCAAGGCGCTGGATGCCGCCATCGCCCTGGTTCGCCCAGGCCTGCCCTGGGACAGCCTGTATCAGACCTGCATGCGGGTGCTGGCCGAGGGACTCATCGAGCTGGGTTTGCTCACTGGCAGCATAGATGAGGTCATGCACAGCGAGAGTTACCACCGCTTCACAGTTCACAAGACGGGTCATTGGCTCGGTATGGATGTCCACGATGTGGGTCCCTATCACGACAGCGAAGGCAAGTGGCGCACACTGGAAGCCGGCATGGTGTTTACCCTGGAACCCGGGCTTTACTTTCCAGCCGATGCCGAGGATATCCCCGCTAAATACCGCGGCATTGGGGTGCGGATTGAGGATGATATCCTGGTCACTGAGGATGGCCATGAAAACCTGTCGCGGGGTGCACCACGCAGCGCCGCCGAGATCGAGGCCTTTATGGCACAAGCAGATTGAGCTGGAGCAACAGCGATTCCTGAGCAACAGTAAACCTTAAGCACCAGCAAACCTTAAGCACCAGTAAATAGAAAAGGCTGCCACTGGCAGCCTTTATTATTGAAGCGTTTGCTCCTGAGCTGACTGTTATTGAAGCCCCTGTTAATCGAAACGATTGGCGCTGTAGGGCCCAAGATCCAGCTCGGGTTCATCACCGGCCATCAGGGTCGATATCAGCTCCCCCGTGACAGCCGCCCAGGTCAGGCCCAGATGCTGATGGCCAAAGGCAAAAAACACCCCCGCTTTGCCGCTCGGTCCCAGCACCGGCAAACTGTCGGGCAAAGAAGGTCTGAAGCCCATCCAGCGTTCCCCCTGCTCTACCCTGGCGTCGCCCAATACCTGCGGCAGCAGCGCCTTGGCGTGTGGCAGCAGGCAATCGGCCCGCTCCGGCGACATGGGAGCCTCAAGGCCACCAAATTCCACCGTGCCCGCGAGGCGGGTGCCCCCTGTCATTGGGGTAATGATGAACTTGCGATCGAACGAGGCCACAGGACGACCGAGGCCACTTTGCTGTGGCAGCATCAGATGGTAACCGCGCTCGGTATCCAGGGGTACAGTGTTCCCGGCCGCCTTTGCCAGCGGCTTGGACCAGGCGCCGGTGGCAATCAGCAGCTTGTCGGTTGCCAGTAATTCACCCGAGTCACAGACAAGCCCAAGTCTGTCCCCCGGCAGCAGTGTGGCAACGCCTTGTTGTTCTATCTTGCCCCCCAGGGCGAGCAGCTTGGCGGCCACCGCCTGGCACAGGGCCTTGGGATCCGGCGTATGGCCCACCTCGGTAAAATACAAGGCGCCGGTGATGGCCGGGGATAGGCTCGGCTCCAATTGCCGCACCTCATCGCCGCCGAGCAGCCTGACCGCCACCCCGGCATCGGCGTACTTGTGGTATTCGGCCTCCATCACAGCTTTATCCCGGGTTTCGAACACCAGCAACGAGCCCTTGAGCACCAGCAATTCCTGGCAGCCACAAAAGTCCACCAGAGCCTGGGTGGCGGCAATTGAGCGGCGATTGAGGTCGGCTATGGCCTCGCCATTGCGCTTCCTTCTTGATGGCAACATATTGACCAGAAAACGCATAAACCAAGGCAAGGCCCGATGGAAATAGGCGGGCTTTATCCGAAATGGCCCCAGGGGGTCAAGCAACATGCCCGGCAACTTGGGCAACATGGCGGGATCGGCCAGGGGGAATACCTGCTCGGTGGCAAAGTGTCCGGCGTTGCCGCTCGATGCCCCGGCGGCCACCCCTTCCCTGTCCAACACTGTGACCTCAAAGCCCTTGCGCCGCAAATCCAGGGCGCAGCACAAGCCCACTATGCCGGCGCCGACAACTATTACGCGTCTGTTTTCTTGGACGCGCCTGTTCTCTTGGAAGCAACTGTTCTCTTCCATGACTTACCTCAGCAAAAATCCACGTGGAAAAATGTCATCCGGGTGCAACAAAAACCTGTGCTCACCGGTGATAAAGGCCCGGCCGCTGACCCTGGGGATCACCGCCTGCTTGCCATAAAAGTCACAGCTGTCGCTGGCGCTGACACCCATGCAACCGCCCACTATGCTCTCGATATGCAAGGTCTCGCCCAGCGCCACCTCACCCCTGGCCCGCAGCAGGGCAATGCGACCGGCAACCCCTGTGCCAGTGGGCGAACGATCCAGTTCACCGTCGGCGAAGATGCACACATGGCGGGAATGATTGTTGCCATCACTGACCCTGGATGAGTAAAAGATGGTGCCATAAAGAAAGCCCAGGTCCGGCTCCAACGGATGTTCCAGGTCAAAAGATCCCATGACAGCCTGCTTGATGCGCCGTCCCCAATCGATAAGCCTGGCGCTATTGTCGGGCGAACAGTCCAGATCGAGTTCATCGGCATTAACATAGGCGTAGTAGGCGCCGCCAAAGCCTATATCAAAATTGACCTGGCCTATGCCTGGCACTCCGACACACAGATCCAGCGCCTCGGCCCAGGATGGCACATTGAGAAAGCTCGCCCCAATACTGCCATCGGCATTTCGCACCGCCTGGGCCCGAATGAGTCCTGCGGGCGCGTCGATGCGGATTTCCCGCGGCTCGGTCCCAAGAGGAAGGGCGCCTGTCTCACAGACAATCTTGGTCAGGGCCAGCACCGCATGGCCGCACATGCTGGAATAACCTTCGTTATGCAGGAACAAGACGCCGAAATCCGCCCCCGGTGTCACCGGCCCGGTCAACAGGGCACCGTACATGTCGGCATGGCCCCTGGGCTCGAACATGAGCACCCGGCGACAATCATCAAGCTTTTCTTTCACATAGCGCCGCTTGGCCAGCATGGTGTTGCCCGGAATGTCGGGATAACCCGAGGTGATAATCCTCAGCGGTTCCCCTTCGGTGTGGGCATCGATACAGGTGAACTGCCTGAATTGCGACAATAATTCACTGTTGAGTGTCAAGGGTCCCATCATGTCTTCCTTTATAGATAATGTATCCAATATACTTTTGTTGTTGCATCCATGTAAAATGCGTCCGTCGCTCCGAGTAATGCTTGCACTATTGTATACAATATACTATAACTTTGCACAATGCTTCAGGTCACACTTGGCGTTATATCACACATGTTCAGCTTAATGGGTGGGCCAACGATGCAGATAAAAGACATTTTTCAAGAGGTTAGAACATGAAAGTTAACTGGCAAGGCGTGTTTCCGGCAATCTCCACCCAATTCAACAACGATGGCAGCATTAATTACGAGTCCAATGCTCGCATGTTGGAAGACCTTATCCGCGACGGTATCGATGGCATCATTGCCCTGGGTACCATAGGGGAAAACGCCTCCCTGAGTGCGGAGGAAAAACGTGCCTTCCTCAAGCACACGGTTGAGACAGTGGCCGGACGTATCCCGGTCATCGCCGGCTGCACCGAAAACACCGCCCAATTGGCCATGAGCTATGTCTGTGATGTGGAAGCCATTGGGGTTGATGGTGTGATGCTGCTGCCCGCCGTGGTCTACCGCGGCACCGACCGCGAAGTGGTGACCCATTACCAGATGGTCGCCCGCGCCACAAAATTGCCAATCATGATCTACAACAACCCCGTGGGTTATGGCGTTGATGTCAATCTGGAAATGACCGCCATACTGGCCGACGAACCCAATATTGTGGCCATCAAGGAATCCACCACGGACACCCGCCGCCTGACCGAGCTGCAGAGCCGCTTCGGTGAGCGCTTCACCCTGTTCTGCGGCGTGGATGATATAGCGCTGGAATCCCTGCTGCTGGGTGCCACCGGCTGGATCTCCGGTCTGACCAACGTGTTCCCCCGCGAATCCGTGGCCCTGTATAAGCTGGCCCGTGCCGGTCGTATCGAAGAAGCCCGCGAGATTTACCGCTGGTTTATGCCACTGCTGCGTCTGGACACCATTCCAACCCTGGTGCAGTGCATCAAGTTTGCCGAGCAACTGGTGGGCCGCGGCAGCGAGCAGGTGCGCATGCCACGCATGACGCTGATAGGTGAAGAACGCGCCTATGTGGAGCAACTGGTGAACAAATCCGTCACCAATCGTTTGGATTTGTCCAAGTACAACCTCGACTGAGTGTCTTCGCGGAGCCCGAACACTATGATCAAAGGAACCTTTTTTTGCGTCGATGCCCACACCTGCGGCAACCCGGTGCGGCTGGTCACCAGCGGCCATCCGCAGCTCAAGGGCAGCAATATGAGCGAGAAGCGCCAGGATTTCCTGGCCCACCACGACTGGATCCGCAAGGCGCTGATGTTCGAGCCCCGCGGCCATGACATGATGTCGGGCTCCTTCCTGTATCCGCCCTGCTCCGCCAATGCCGATGCTTCGATTCTGTTTATCGAGACCAGCGGCTGCCTGCCCATGTGCGGCCACGGCACCATAGGCACAGTGACAGCGGCCATAGAGTCGGGGCTGCTGCAACCGCGCACTCCCGGCAAGTTGGTGCTGGATGTGCCCGCCGGCCAGATAGAAATCGACTTTCAGCAGACGGGTGCCAAGGTGGACTGGGTGCGCATCTATAACGTGCCCGCCTTCCTGGCACACAAGGACGCGGTTTTGGATATTCCGGGTCTGGGCACACTCAAGGTCGACGTGTCCTACGGCGGCAACTTTTACGTGATTGTCGATCCCCAGCAAAACTTCCCCGGTCTGCGCCACTGGAGCGCCGCCGAGATCCTGCGCTGGAGTCCCATAGTGCGCCAGGTGGCACACGAAACCTTGAGCTGTGTACATCCGGACGATCCCACGGTTTGCGGCGTGTCCCATGTGCTCTGGACCGGCGACGCCATCACCGACGGCTCAGACGGTGCCAACGCCGTATTCTACGGCGACAAGGCCATAGACAGATCCCCCTGCGGCACAGGCACCAGCGCCCGCCTGGCGCAGCTGCACGCTCGCGGCAAACTCAAGGTGGGCGACAGCTATACCCACGAGAGCATCATAGGCAGTCAGTTTATCGGCCGTATCGAGTCCGAAACCCGGGTCGGTGATTTTGCGGCCATTCGCCCCAGCATTCAGGGCTGGGCGCGGATCTATGGTCACAACGCCATAACGGTCGATGATGCCGATCCCTATGCCTTCGGCTTTCAGGTGATCTGACCCCACTTTGATCTGATCCCCCTAAGGAACATGCATGACAATTGAACTCAACGGCGGTCACTACATTCAGGGCCGCTGGCACCAAAGCGGCGAGCATTTTCATCGCATGGCGGCGGCGAGCAATCAGGCCTTGCCGGAGCCCTTTTATGATGCCAACGACACCGATGTGGACGCCGCGGTAACCGCCGCCGAATCGGCCTTCTGGCTGTATCAGCAAAAGACCGCTGTCGAACGTGCCACTCTGCTGGACACCATGGCCGAAGAATTGCTGGCCGATGGCGCAGAGATAGTGGCCATGGCCATGCTGGAATCGGCACTGCCACAGGCCAGGCTTCAGGGAGAACTGGGCCGCACCTGCAACCAGCTCAGGCTGTTTGCTGCCGCGCTGCGCGACCCCATGGAGCCGGTAATAGTCGACAGAGCCCAGCCGGAGCGCACACCGCTGCCCAAGCCGGATATGCGTCTGGGGCAGTTGCCACTGGGACCTGTGGCCGTGTTCGGCGCCTCCAACTTCCCACTGGCCTTCTCCACCCCGGGGGGCGATACCGCCTCGGCGCTCGCCGCCGGTTGCAGCGTGGTGGTCAAGGGCCATCCGGCCCATCCGGGCACCAGTGAGCTTTGCACCCGTGCCATTGCCCGCGCCATTGAAAAGTGCGATATGCCACAGGGCCTGTTCTCGCTGTTGCAGGGCCACAGCCCCGGTTTGTCGACGGCGCTGGTCAGTCACGGCGCCATCAAGGCCGTCGGTTTTACCGGCTCCCTCAAGGTCGGCCGGATATTGGCCGATTGCTGCGCCGCCCGTGCCGAGCCCATCCCCTTCTATGGTGAGCTGGGCTCAATCAATCCCCAGTTACTGCTGCCGGGAATGCTGGAAGCCCATGCCGAGCAATTGGCCCAAAATCAGGTTACGGCCATGCTGCTGGGTCAGGGACAGTTCTGCACCAACCCGGGGCTGCTGCTGGCCATTAAGGGGCCGGGGCTGGAGCGCTTTATCGCCACCGCCAGCAACGCACTGGCGGAGCAAGGCGCCGGCGCCATGCTGACCGCCGGCATAGCCAATGCCTATAGAGAGGGGGTGGAGTCACTGCTGCCACAACTGGAGTTGCTGGCCCAGGGTCAGGCTATCGAAGCAAGCCATCAAACCCGTCCCACACTGGCAAAAGTCAGCGGTAAGGCATTGCTCGCCAATCCGGCGCTGCGCCAGGAAATTTTCGGTCCCTTTGCCCTGCTGGCCGTGTGTGACAGTGCCGATGAGTTACTGGACGTTATTAGTGCATTGGAGGGACAGCTGAGTGCCTCGGTCCATGGGTTGGAGGAAGAACTCGCTGACTTTGGTCCCCATATCCAGCGGCTGGCATTCAAGGTGGGCAGGCTTATCTTCAATCAGGCACCGACCGGGGTTGAGGTGTGTCATGCCATGCAGCACGGCGGCCCCTACCCGGCAAGCACAGACAGCCGCAGCACCTCGGTGGGCAGCGCTGCCATGAAGCGCTTCCTGCGCCCCATCTGTTATCAGAATATGCCCCAGGCACTTTTGCCCGAACCGCTTAAGGATGGAAACCCTATGATATCGGTGCGGTAAAGGCATAAATAATAAAGGGGAACCCATGGTTTCCCTTTATTTATACCCGCGTTGGCGGTAATCTTGGTCGGATTAACGAAACAACGATTTAACAGACGGAAATTATGAGTCGAAACACGCCTATCGTTCATAAAACGCGCACTCAGGTTGTGGTCGAAGTACTGCGGGAGAAGATCCTTTCAGGCGACATCGCCGCCGGTGAACCACTGCGTCAAAGTGCCCTGGCAGAAGAACTCAACGTCAGCCGGATCCCGGTCCGTGAAGCCCTGTTGCAACTGGAAGCCGAAGGCCTGGTGAAATTCGAAGCCCACAAGGGTGCCACCGCCACCGAGTTGTCCGTTGAACAGGTGAAAGAATTATTTGAGCTCAGGGCGCTGATTGAAACCGATTTGCTTGCAAAAGCCATCCCGAATCTGCAAGATGAAGACTTAATTCAAGCTGAAAAAGTGCTTGAGCAGCTGGAATCCGCCTTCAAACAAGAAGATGCGGTGGGCAGCTGGGCCGAACTCAACACCCAGTTCCATACCTGTCTGTACAAACCGGCCAACCGCCCCCATACCCTGGAAGTGGTTCACGGTTTGAATACCAATTGCGATCGTTATATTCGCTTGCAATTACTGCTTGCCGGCGGGATCCCCCAGGCAGAGCAGGACCACAGGGACCTGTTGACCCTGTGCCGTCAGCGACAAACCGATAAGGCCGTGGCCCTGCTGCGTCAGCATATTTTGCATGCCGCGGAAGCCATTCGCACTCTGGTCGCAGAACAGGTAAAATAATCAGCGACAAATTGCCGATGCCAAAGGCATGATTGTCATGATTTGAGGCAGGCCAAAGGTTCTGCCTTTTTTATTTTGAGAGATAACCACATGCAGTACGCCACTATTACTGGCTGGGGGAAATGCGTTCCTCCCGCCGTGTTGACCAACCACGATCTGGCCACCTTCATCGATACCTCGGATGAATGGATTAAACCCAGAACCGGCATCAGTCAGCGCCATATAAGCCACGTCAACACTTCGGAAATGGCCTCGGTGGCCGCCAAGCATGCCCTGGCCGCCGCCGGCATCGACGGCAGCGAATTGGACATGATCATCCTGGCCAGTGCCAGTCCGGATACCCTGATCCCCAATATCGCCTCCACGGTTCAGGCCAACATAGGCGCCAGGTGTGCCGCCTTTGACATCAATGCCGCCTGCAGTGGCTTCCTTTTCGGTCTGGGGCTCGCCAGCTCACAGATCAAGAGTGGCCAGTGCAAGAAGGTACTGGTGATAGGTGCCGAACGTTTGAGTTTCTACCTGGACTGGTCCCGCCGCGAAACCGCCGTGCTGTTCGGTGACGGTGCCGGTGCCGTGGTTGTGGAAGCCAGCGAGATTCCCGGCGGTGTGCTGGGATATGAACTGAATAACGATCCCGAAGGCCGCGACATACTCAAGGCCGGCTTTGGTACCGCCATGGACAGATTCAGCGCCGAGTCACTGGATTTCTACATCCAGTTCGACGGCCAGGAAATCTTCAAGCGCGCCATCAACGGCATGGGCAAACTCAGTGCACAGGTGCTGGAAAAGTGCGGTGTTGATAAAGACGAAGTGGATCTGGTAATCCCCCATCAGGCCAATGAACGTATTATCGATACCCTGGTGAGCCGGATGCGTATTCCCAAGGAAAAGGCCTTCGTCAACATCGCCAACTACGGCAATACCTCGGCGGCCACGATTCCCATCGCCATCTGCGATGCCCTGGACAAGGGCCTGATTAAGCCGAACCAGACCATTTTGTCCTGCGCCTTCGGTGCCGGTCTGACATCAGCCGCAGTGCTGTTCAAGTGGGGCGAGCGCGTGACACCTATCAATAGGTCCGACGCCGAGCTGCCACCCTGCGACAAGACGGGTCTGGAGCTGGTTAAACGCGCCGTGGACTATTTTTGCAAGTAAGCTTTTGCAAGTAAGTCATTGTAAGTAGAACAGAATGACAGCGTAAAAAGCCACCTTAGGGTGGCTTTTTCTTTGCCCATTAAACAGGCACAGGATCCCAATACAGGGCGCGACTGTAGAAGCTGGCCAGCAATTGATTGAAGGCCTCGAAGCTCTTGACCTCACGGTCCTCGCCGCTCAGGCACTGCCATACGAAACGGTGACAATTATTGGCAAAGAGATCGTAATCCCGAAACTGAAACAGCGCCTCGCTGGCCCGGTCGGCACAGGCTTGAGTGGCAAGAGGCTGATTATCATGATCGCAGGCAACGAAAATGCGGCTGCCGGTGCGACCGTGAAGAAAACGCTTGGCTGACACGGCTCGGATAAGACCGCTGCCATGCAGCTCGGCTATGCTGTCCCCGAGCCAAATACCTGTATGCTCCACCAGACCATAAACATGGCAACAGACTATGGCGCCGGGCACGGGCCGGACACTCGGGCCATCAAACTGCCAGACACTGGGCGCCAACACTGTGGTGGCCTCGCTAGGTTCGCGGGCGCTGCGTCCCAGGCTGCGTTCCAACAGCAGCTTGCGTCTGTGCTCGCGCTCGGCAAGCGCCAGCGCCCCGAGGGCTGCACCACCAAGCCAAATCAAGGGTAAAGCCATGGCATCCTCCGTTAAAAACGCCTTGTGCTATTGAGCTAAGGTAGATGCACTGCGCTGATTTCGGGAGGAAAATTCTGTAACCTGGTGTGTAACCGACTCACCTGCAGAGCCTGAGCCGCCTACCTGTAGAGTCTGGCCAGCTCATGACAGTGGAGGGACTTTCCAAGACAGGCACTCTGGGCCAAAAACAGTTCCGCACAGGCCAGCGCATCGGTCAGGGCGTTGTGGGCCGCATAGCGCGGTAGGCCATAACGGCTGCGACAGGCGTCAAGGCGCAAGCTGCCTTCCTTAAGCACATCTTCGCTGCGCAGCAATCTTTGCCTTTCCAGCGCCAGGGTATCTATGGCCAGCAATGGTAACCTTTCCCCCAACAGCCGCTGCGCCGCTTGCTGAAGAAAAGCCAGATCCAGTGGCGCATGGTGGGCCAGCAATATATGCCCTTCGGCCCGCTCCAGCAGCCAGTCCAACGCCACCGCCGGCGTCAGACCGCCGGTGAGATCAAGGTCGGTGATCCCATGAATGGTGGCGCTGTGCCCCACGCTGCCGTCAATGCTCACCAGCACAGAGGCAGCATCCTCAAGATGAATTTGCCGCTCAAAAACCGGTACCAGACCCATGGCAAGGATCTGATCTTTGGCCGGATCCAGGCCGGTCATTTCCATATCCAGCGCCAATATAGGTACCTGCTCCAAAGGCCGTGACAACAACTGCCGCTGGCTGTCGAAGAAATGCCTTAACCTTTGTGAGTGCAATCTCCGCGCTCGCCAACTCATTCTGGCATTGAGTGCCAGTTCATTCAGTCTGAACAAGGCTAAAAACTCCGTAAAAAACTGAGTCTCAATCCCGACTGGGCGTCATGGACCACCTTAAAGGCATCCCGCAACTGGTGCCGCACCAGGGATGACAACTCCTGGGGCTTGAGGAAGTTGCTGCTTGCCTCGCCGCGGCCATATTGCGCCCCTTGGTTGGCCAGGCGCATATGGGCAATAAACTCATGGGCATCGGCCAGATTCAGGGCATCTTTACGGTTGAGTATGCCCTGCTCCATCAAGGCGCGGATCCGCCTGGCGGTGTTGACTTCCTTGATCCCCGCCGACAGGGCATACACCCTGGCAATGTCATTGATAAGGGCGCTGCCCCTGTGCTTGAGATCTATGCCTTTAACCTCGGTGCCATCACGCTCAAGGACAAATTTGCGGAAAAAACCCAGTGGCGGTGCCTGATCCAGGCTGTTGCCTGTCATGGCCGCCAGGAAGATATCATTGTGACGGGTTTGCTCCAGCACCTTATCCTGCAGGTTATCAAACAGGCTCATGGGGCCAAACACAGGCCGCATATCGAAAAAGATACTGGCGTGCATCAGTGCCTTGGGTTCGGGCGCCAGTACCCAATCGGAGAACTTTTGCTGCCACTGGGCCAGCGACATGCGCCAGGTGGGATTGCGCGCCATGATGTCGCCGGGGCAGAAGCGATAGCCGCATTGATCCAGCCCCTCACATACTCTCTCGGTCAGGGCCGCAAAATAGCCCTGGGCCTGTTCATCGGGTTCGTGGGCCAGCAGCAGGCCATTGTCCTGATCCGAGCAGGCCGCCTGATCCTGGCGTCCCTGGGAACCAAAGGCCAGCCAGCAAAAGGCCATGGGTGCCTCACCCAGCAGCTGTTGGTTGAGCACAATCAGGCGCCGGGTCAGGGCATCGGTGACCGAGGTCAACACCCGCCCGATTTCCTCGGCCCGGGCATCGGCACTGATAAGGTTTTGCAGCAGCAAGGGGATCTGCCGACTGACAGAGATCAAACTCGGCAGGTCCTGCTGACGCTCTATTTCACCAATCAGCAGCAGCGGCTGCGATGATTGGCTACGCAGTATGTCGGTGCTGGTAACCACACCGACGGCCTCGCCTTCGTCCACCACAGGAAGATGATGAATATTGTGTTCACTCATCAGCAGCATGGCTTCGAAGACCAGCGCCTGGGGGCCGATGAACACCGGCTGCGGCGTCATGGCCTGATGTATCGGCAGGGTGCCATCAAGTCCCTCCGCCAGTACCCTGTTACGCAGATCCCGGTCGGTCAGAATGCCACACAAGCGGCCATTATCCGTCACCAGTACAGATGAAACCCGGGCCTGTCGCATACAAACAGCCGCCTCGGCCACACTCAGGTGGCAATCCAGGGTCTTGGGGCTGCGGGACATCAGGCTGCTGATACGGCTGGTGGTGGTCAACTCCCTGGCCTTGAAGCGCCCCTGATGCCGCAGCCTTTTGGCAAAGGCGCGGTTAAAGAAGCGGTCAAACTCGCGACTTTCCTGCCGCAGGGCGTTGAAACTGTCGAGATCCAGCTGATACACCAAACCATCTTCGAGGATCACCACCTTATTGGTGATGGTCTCGCCCGACAACAGCGAAGGGAAGCCGAAGAAATCGCCCTCCCCCAACCTGTCCAGGAGTTCGTTGTCACTGTCGCGCACTTCAAAAGCACCACTGCGCACTATATAAAGCATGGGGTTATCGGGGCTCAAGTGCACCTGTCCATCGGCCCGGCTGTAGTAGCAGATCTTCAGCCGCCGGGCACAGTGACACAAGGTGGTGGCACTGAGGCTGTCAAAGGGCACCAGTTGCCCAAGAAATTGCATCAGAGGCTGGATTTCGCTGGCATCCATACAAGACTCCACAAAAAGGTCTGCCATCACTATAGCCCCGTAACCAACATAGAACCATAGGACCAAAGGCCAAAGAGAATGAAAAAAGGCGCCGAAGCGCCTTTTTTATCAATACCTTGTGACAAGGATCAATGATCCCCGGCCGCTCCGGCTCCCTTGGGGAAGCGGATCGACTCGACCATCTCCTGCACTGCCATAGGTACTTGCGCTGTTACCTTGCTTACCGCCAGGGCCACACCGAAGTTCAGCAGCATGCCAATCATGCCAATGCCTTCGGGGGAAATACCGAACAACCAGTTATCAGCGACGTTGGCGCTGGGGTCAATCAGCTTGAAGTAGACGATATAACCTGCGGTAAAGGCCAGACCCACCACCATACCGGCGATGGCACCTTCCTTGTTCATCTTCTTGGAGAAAATCCCCATGACGATGGCCGGGAACAGCGAAGCTGCTGCCAGACCGAAGGCAAAGGCCACCACAGCTGCCACGAATCCGGGCGGATTAATACCGAAGTAACCGGCGATCACTATGCCCACGGCCGAAGCGATACGGGCATACAGCAGTTCCTGCTTATCGGAAATGTTCGGCATCAGGTTTTTCTTCAGCAGATCGTGTGAAACCGAAGTGGAGATTACCAGCAGCAGACCGGCGGAGGTCGACAGGGCTGCTGCCAAGCCACCGGCAGCCACCAGGGCAATCACCCAGGCAGGCAGGTTGGCAATTTCAGGGGTCGCCAACACCATGATATCGCGGTCGATATTCATCTCGTTGGCATCACCCTTGGCATAGTACATCTTGCCGTCGCCGTTCTTGTCATCCCACTTGATAAGACCGGTTTTTTCCCAGTTTTTGATCCACTGGGGCGCTGTCTCGTAAGCCACACCGGCAGAGTCGGGACCATTGATGGTCTCAATCATGTTCACCCGGGAGAAGGCAGCCAGAGCAGGAATAGTGGTATACATGATGGCGATAAACACCAGGGCCCAACCGGCGCTGGAGCGGGCATGCTTCACCTTGGGCACGGTGAAGAAACGCACAATCACGTGTGGCAAACCTGCTGTACCCACCATCAGTGCCGCGGTAATGGCAAACACGTCGATGGTGCTCTTGGCGCCCTCGGTGTACTGGGCAAAGCCCAGTTCGGTTTGCAGGCCATCAAGCTTATCCAGCAAGTAAACACCTGAGCCATTACCGGCGGCATCAAGCAATTGCGCACCGAAGCCCAGCTGTGGCAGCACATGACCTGTCATCATCACCGACAGGAAAATTGCCGGTACCATGAAGGCGAAAATCAATACGCAGTATTGGGCCACCTGGGTATAGGTAATGCCCTTCATACCGCCGAGCACGGCATAGAAAAACACCACGGCCATACCAATGTACACACCTGTATCCACTTCCACTTCCAGGAAGCGGGAGAACACTACACCTACGCCGCGCATCTGACCGGCGATGTAAGTAAAGCAGATGAAGATGGCGCAGATAACGGCCACGGTACGGGCTGCCTGGGAGTAATAGCGTTCACCAATAAAGTCAGGCACGGTAAATTTGCCAAACTTGCGCAGGTAGGGTGCCATACACAGAGCCAGCAGCACATAACCACCGGTCCAACCCATCAGGTACACAGAGCCGTCATAACCGACGAAGGACACAATACCGGCGAGCGAAATAAAAGACGCCGCCGACATCCAGTCCGCCGCCGTCGCCATACCGTTCATGACTGGAGGCACACCGCCACCGGCCACATAGAACTCCTTGGTGGAGCCCGCTCTGGACCAAATCGCGATGCCGATATAGAGGGCAAATGACAGGCCCACAATTAAATACGTTAAGGTTTGAACATCCATTGCCGGGCTCCTCAGTCTTCGTGCACGTTATATTTTTTATCGAGCGCATTGGCCTTTGCCGCGTAGACAAAGATCAGTACCACGAACACATACATGGAACCCTGCTGGGCAAACCAGAAACCCAACTTGAATCCCATAAAGCTTACTTGATTGAGAACATCCACCAGCAGGATCCCGCAGCCGTAGGAAACGGCGAACCAGATTGCCAGCAGCCCCAGCACCAGACGAAGATTCTCGCGCCAGTACCCTTGTGCCTTGTCGTTGCTTTCAAAAGCCATAGTGACTCCCCTGTGCATTTTATTGTTAAGTCCTGGTTAATCTAGCAAGCAGGAGTGTGACCACAATCACACCTTAGTCTAAGCATGGATTGCGACATGCAACCAATACACACTTACATCTTTAATATCAGTCACATAAAATATTTTTCGTAATGCTGCAAATGCAAATATTTGCAGTTTCAGCGGCTGTCACCAAGCCATAAAATGAAAAACGCCCGGCAAGCCGGGCGTTTTGTTAACAATGCGTTGTCATTTTTCGCTGAGGAAACGCACCAGTTGGGCCATTTCCTCCGTGCTCTGACCGTGGTCCCGGATCAAGTATTTACCGTTGACCAGCAAGGACGGAACGCCCTTGATTTCGGCCAGTTGCGCCAGAGTGTCGTAATTGCTGAGAGCCAAGGTGAGATCCGCCGACGCCAGCGCCTTATCCAGATCCTCAGCCTTAACACCGAGCCCAACGAAGAAGTCTTTCAGCTCGGCATCGCTGCGAAAAGGCGCCGTCTGAATTCTGTCAAACAAAGGCTTATGGCTCACCTCGGTCAACTTGAACTGCTGCGCCAGGAAGTAGGCCTTCTGGCTGAAGACCCAGGCGGCACGACCGCCTGCCACCGGGGTACGGGTGAATTCCACCTGCTTGCCAAGGGCTTGGGTCAGAGCCTCCACCGCCGGATCCTTGCGATAGCAGTGGGGGCAGTTATAGGAAAAAAACTCCCGTAGCACCGGCTGCTGCGCCTCCGGGATCCCGGCCACCTTCAGATAATCCCTGCCCTCAATAAAATTGGCCGCCTGGGCCGTGATGCCTATGACCTGCAACATCATGGCCAACAGGGTCAGGGCCAATACACGGGAAACATATGCCATTCCCAACAATCCTCTTGTCTCTGGTGATTAAAAAGCGTCCGGACTTTGCAACATTGCAAGCGGATCCGGATAGCGATAATGGAAGCCCAGATTAGCGCAAATATGCTCGCCGTCAATGGCTTTGCCTCCCGCTACATCCTCGGCAAATTGTGGTGGCGGCAACTGCAAGGCTTCGGCGGCGGCCCGGTAAAACTCGGCCTTGGTTGGATGCAGTGGCGCACAAATATTGTAACAGCTATCGGGATTGGCACTTTCAAGCACCAAGGTGACCGCAGCGACACAGTCATCCAAATGCACCAGGTTGACCGGTGCCCCACCAGCAGCCACGCCCTGGCGACCGGCAAAGAAACGTCCCGGGTGCCGCCCGGGTCCCACCAGGCCAGCAAAACGCATCAAGGTAGCATTGGGCTGCTGACCGAACATGGCCTCGGCCGTCAACAGGGTTCTGGCGGTATCACTGTGTGCCTCGGCATCCTTCTCGGTCATAGGTTGCGCCAACTCGGGATACACTCCTGTGGTACTGATAAATACCAAGCGTTGATACCACCTGTCGCCGAGGGCGCAGACAAGATGGGCAAGTCGCTGTAAATAACCGCTGTCACCGCGTCTGAGTCCCGGCGGTATATTGATCACCAGGGCATCGGCATCAAGCAATGCCTGTGTCGCCTCGGGCACAGGCTGCTCAAGATCCAGCACAAAGGCATCAATCCCCTCCCGGGTTAATTCTGCCGCACCTTCCGGACTGCGTTTACAGCCTTTTACCGAGAAACCTTTTTGCATCAGATGGCGTGCCAAAGGCAAACCAAACCAGCCACAGCCAACAATGGCAACTGTGTTAATTTTATTCATCGTGACTCCGGAAAACAGCGGACTCAGCCCTGCATGGCGCTGAAATAGAAATTGATGGCCGAGTCGGCCTGCAGCACCCGCAGGGCGGCCTCATGCAACTCTTCGGCCTTGATGACCTGATCCACGGTAACAGGTTCTTCACTGAGCAGTCGCAGCGCAGGATTGGCACCGTTGGGCTCGCAGGCCCAAACCTGAGGTTGGCGCACTTCCTTGGTGGTCATCATCACCTTGCCGACAGAGCCATCGGATAAACGCACCAGGGTCCCCGGCGGATAGATACCCAGCACCTTGACCAGTACTGAGATCAGGGTCTCGGCGTGCTTGTCGGAATGATTTTTAAACAGATAGCCCAAGGCCAACTGGGGCGAAATCAGCTTCTGACTCGACAACTGGCTGTCGAAATCATTGGCCAGGCTCACTATCTGGGTAATGATGGGGATCTTCTTGCCCTTGAGCCCATCGGGAAAACCGCTGCCATCTATGTACTCATGGTGATGCTTGACCACGTGCAGAACTTCGGGCGGGAACAGACCACTGCGGCTGAGCATTTCATAGCCAAAATTGGGATGCTGCTGCATAAAACGGGTTTCGGTTGGTGTCAGCCCGGTGCGCTTACGGCGGATGATGTCCGGCACCTTGAGTTTGCCAATGTCATGCAACAGGGCACCCAGTGCCATATCACGCATTTCCTTTTTGGGCAGATCCAGGGCCTTGGCTATCATCAGCGACAATACCGCCACGCTGATACCGTGCTGGGTGACCGAGCCATCCTGCTCGCCCAGACTCACCAGGGCCAAATAAGGGGTTTCCACTTCCAGCAAATGCACCAACATATCTTCCACCAGGGTGGCGGCCAGGCGGTAGGCCCCCTCGGGATCGGAGGTGATCTTGGAAAACAGACTGCGGCTGTTATTGACGCACTCAATAAAACGTTTCTGACTGAGGCGAATGGCCTTGCGGGTTTCCTTGCGGACATCGGGCTCCTGCAGCTGGGGTTCGATTTCTTCGGGCACCTCCAGCGGCGCCTCCTGGTTATCGGCCTCCAGCAACTCCTGGCCGTCCAGCAGTATGACATAGGGCACATTGAGACCACGGATCATCTCAATCTGCGCCGGCTCTTTGATCTCTATACGGTTTCGCAGAAAGGGGTGATCGGCCCAAGACAAAGGCAACTTGATTGTCAGGCCCAGCCGTAAGGCCGAAACAGGGAGCTGTATGGGTTCAGCCTTGGCCACCGGGCGCCTCCTGAGTCTGAGAAGTGAAAACTGGCTACATCATGGATTAATGCCAATTACCTGAAAATAAAGCGTAAATCCATAAGTAGTTTTGCGCAAACATTTTTACGGTACTGGCGCACAATTTTATCCTGAAATCACGGACACTTAGCGTTTAAGCTCATTATTTCGACCGACAACCTGAATATTTTTATATTGTATATTTTATTCATTACTTTTAAGCTGATGATGTCAGTGACCGAGTGCACCCCGAGCCAGGTCACTGACGGTGTTGCTGTCAATTGCCCTGGAGTGGTTCTCACGCTGGAACCCTTCAGTGTATTTCCTTCTTGTGTGGCCAAAAAATTGCCCTTGGGCAATTCAGGTTGCGATTCAGACGCGATGTTCATCGCGTCTTTTTTTTTTGCCCTTTCCGGTCAGACCTTGTCCCTTCAGCAGCAATGACAATATTGAGCGCCAGGGATAACTCTGGCTCAGTCTTCGGCGTCAGCTTGCCAGTCGCTCAGGTAAAGTTTCAGATGCAGGGATTTAAGCAGGTAGAGCGCGCCCCAGAACAGCATCAGGGCATCGAAGGCGGCGGCGGGACTGAACATAAAATCACTGTGCAGCAAACGCTGACCGAGCAACATGCCATCAAGGGTCAGCAAAGACCACAGGCCCCATTTCATGCGCCGGAAAACTGCCATGGGCCAGCGCCAAGCACGTTTGCGTTCGGCGATGACCAGCAAATACAAGAGTACAGCACCCAGTCCCGTCAGCAGCGCCAACAGAAAGTCATCTTTGAGCGGATAAAACAGGCGAACCAACCCTGCCCTGTCATCGGCCTGGGTCAGGGATGCAATAAACACCAGCCAGCCGCGGCCAAGAAAAGCGAGCAGCAGGTACAGCATCAGCGGTGGCCGGACGTGGCCCTTATCGTCCAGCCAGGGGACATGTTCAAATTTGAACACTGCAGATCCTAAGTAAATCACTTGTTATCAGGAGATGGATGCCGTGACCCTGAATTTCAACCCCCGGGCCACCATGAGCAGAAAAAACCCGGCACTTGCCGGGTCGAGGGGAACTCTATTGGTTCTGATTGTGGCCCTGTCTATGGCTCTCACTGTGACGCAGCAACATCTGTTCCCGCTGTGGTGAACTGGACTTGGGTGCCAGCGCCGGACTCAGTCCATCAATCCACTGGCTGAACGCAGTGCCGTAGTTGCTGGACATCTGGTTAAGGGCGGCACTGTAGCCATTGAAATCGTCCTGCTTAAGCTTGTCTGTCATCGCCAGCACCTCGGTATAATGCTGCTCAAACAGGAACCGTACCGCCAGATAGCTCCAGCGATAAATGCGGTCTGTGCTGTCACGGTAATCGGTCAGGAAAATTTCCGCCAGTGACGGACGACGTGACGGGCGGGTATTCTGGGCCAGACTCACGGCCTCGCCATTGTCTGTGCCCAGAGACAGGTATTCGGCCAAACCTTCGGCCCACCACACCATGTTGGATGGGAAATGATTGAATCCGCCGTAGCTGACAAAGCGGCCATCCAGGTAATGGATATATTCGTGGCGCAGGTTCCAGATCTGAAACTCGGGTCTGAGCCAATCGGCCTCGTGGGCATAGAAGCTGGCCTGGTTGGCCGGATCCGCTGGATTACCCTCGATATACATGCCGCCATTGTTGGTATTGATGCCAAACAAATCATAGCCATAGGTGTTGTACTGGTTGTAGTCATCAAACACCACTACCCTCAGGCTGTCGTTATAGTCATCGGCCACGGGTTGGTTACCGGTCGCCAGACGCTGGTGAAAGTCCTGCTCCTGCACCGCCAACTGAGCGCAGCTGTCGATGAGCTGTTGTTGAGTCATGTCCTGGGCCCAAACCTTGATGGTAGGACTGCATTCAAACCGTATCGGCAAGATCTGGTTCACGTCCGGCGGCGTAGTGCCCCCGCCGCTGCCGGGACGGCCCTTGGCCGCCACTGGGGCACTGCTTGCCAGTGCCAGCATCAGGGTAGAAAAGACTAAGGTATGTTTAAACATGGCTTGCTTCCATTGTTATGTTATTGTTAACGGGATATTGTATATTTTATTATCTTTGCTTTGGCAATAAAAAAACGCCAACTTAAGGTTGACGTTTTTTCATGCAGCTATTTATGTGGCGCTTTTACAGTGCCCTTTTTTCAGTCGGCCCATCTCAAGTAGCCGGGATTCAGGCGCCCAGCAGCGCCAACAGGCCATCCTCGTCCAGCACCTTAACCCCCAGCTCCTGGGCCTTGGCCAGTTTGGAACCGGCGGCTTCGCCGGCCACCAGGCAATCGGTGTTTTTCGACACGCTGCCCGCCACCTTGGCACCGAGCGCCTCCAACCTTGCCTTGGCCTCGGTGCGGCCCAGGCTGGTCAAGGTGCCGGTCAGTACCCAGGTTTGGCCCTTGAGCGGCTGGGCATCGGCCGAAGGTGCTTCAATGGCGGGCCAGTTAACGCCGGCGGCCAGCAACTTGTCTATGACTTCCAGGTTGTGGGGCTGGGCAAAGAAGTGGGCCACATGGCGGGCCACCACCTCGCCCACATCCTCCACCTGCATCAGGGCGTCCACATCGGCGGCTTGGATGGCCTCCAGGGTCAGGAAGTGCCGCGCCAGGTTGGCGGCCGTGGCCTCACCCACTTCGCGGATCCCCAGGGCATAGAGAAAACGTGGCAGGCTGGTCTGGCGCGCTTGGCCAATGGCCTCCACCAGCTTGGTGGCCGACTTCATCCCCATGCGCTCCAGCATGGTCAGCATGGAGGCGTTGAGGCGGAACAGATCGGCCGGACTCTGCACCAGTTCCTTGTCGATAAGCTGCTCCACTATCTTGTCGCCCATGCCGTCTATGTCCATGGCCTTGCGGGAGGCAAAATGCTTGATGGCCTCCTTGCGCTGGGCCTCGCAGAACAGACCACCGCTGCAACGGGCCACGGCTTCACCTTCCAGGCGCTCCACCAAGGAGCCGCAGACCGGACACTGGCTCGGAAATTCGATATCGCGGGCATCATCGGGGCGGCGTTCAGGTACTATGGCCACAATTTGCGGGATAACGTCACCGGCACGGCGAATAATCACGCTGTCGCCTATCTTGACTCCCAGACGGGCGATTTCATCGGCGTTGTGCAGTGTGGCGTTGGACACTGTCACGCCGCCGACAAACACAGGCTTCAATCTGGCCACGGGGGTGACGGCACCGGTGCGGCCCACCTGGAAATCCACTTCTTCCAGCACAGTCACTTCTTCCTGGGCCGGAAATTTAAAGGCGATGGCCCAGCGCGGCGCCTTGGCAATAAAGCCCAACTCCTGCTGCTGCGCCATGTCGTTAACCTTGATCACCACGCCATCGATTTCGAACGCCAGCTCGGCACGGCGCGCCAATATGTCGCGGTAATAGTCAAATACGGCCTCGGGCGTGGGGCACAGTTTCACCTCTGAGCTGACCGGCAGGCCCCAGGAGGCGAGGATCTCCAGCTGGCCCTTATGGTTGTCCGCCACCTCCAGCGCGGCTCCGGCCTCATCCTGCACCACCCCCAGGGCATAGGCGTAAAAGGCCAGTGCCCGCTGGGCCGTGATCCGGCTGTCCAGTTGCCTCAGGCTGCCGGCGGCAGCGTTGCGGGGATTGACGAACTGCTTGTCGCCGCTCTTAAGGGCGCGCTCGTTGAGGGCATCAAAGGCCGCCTTGGGCATAAACACCTCACCGCGCACTTCCACCAAAGCAGGCAACGCGTCTCCGTATAGGCGCAGTGGGATTGATTTAATGGTTTTGACGTTCTGGGTGATGTCTTCGCCCGTGCTGCCATCGCCGCGGGTGGCGGCCCGCTCCAGCACGCCGTTGCGGTACAGCAGGCTCACGGCCAGGCCATCGAGCTTGGGCTCGGCGCAGTACACAGGGCTGCCGATGCGATCGCCCACCCGCTTGTGAAACGCCAGGAAGTCTTCTTCGCTGAAGGCATTGTCCAGGCTCAGCATGGGCTTGAGGTGGCTGACCTGCTCAAACTTGTCCAGCGCCTCACCGCCCACCCTTTGAGTCGGTGAATCCGGCTGCTGCCACTGGGGGTGTTCGGCCTCCAGCGCCTTGAGCCTTTGCATCAGACGGTCGTATTCGGCATCCGGAATGGTGGGGGCATCCAGATTGTAGTAGGCGTGATTGTGGCGGTTAAGTGTATCGGTGAGGGACAGTATCTCGTCAAGCACAGTCTTGGACTCGGACATGGCAGAAATTTCCATTGCAAATGAATGAGGCCGCTCCCGCGGCCCCGTTTACAAATCAATTATTTATAAAACAAAAAGTTAGATTAGGCTTGAGCCCGGATACGGCGCAGATAGTCGGCCTTGGTATGCTCATCCCAGGGACGGCGTTGGCCGTCAAGCACCAGAGCATCGAGATCGTCCGCCAGTTGCTGGGCCGAGTTGAGCATGATGGAGAAGTTCATCAAGGCCTCACCGTGGCAGGGCAAGGTCATGAACAATACCACACCCTGGGTGGTGAACTGCTCCATATTGTCGGGATCGAAGGTGCCTGGTTTAAGCATGTTGGCCATGGAAAACAGCACCTTGCCGGTGCCGGCGTTATCTTCATGGCGATGGAATATGTCCATGTCGCCGAACTTGAAGTTCAGGGTCAGCAGGCTCGGCAGCAGCTCGGCGCCCATGAGTGACTGCCCTTCCCTCGCCACCACATGCAGTACCAGCACGTCACGGGGCTCGCCCAGCTCAGGTTCAGGTTCAGGCTCCGGCTTTGGCTTTGGCTTTGCTTCGCCCTGAGGTTGAGCCGCCGTGGCGTTGGTACTGAATGCCACCTGAGCATCTTCTGCCTCATCCCAATCATCGGTTTCGGCAAACAGGCTATCCTGCTGCGGCTGTTCGCTGCCAAGCCCCAACTCCATCTGGCTGATGGCAGGCTCAGTACGTTTCACCTCGGGCCCAGTTGCGGCCTTGTGGCCACCGAGCATAGGTTCCTGACGGTTGCGCGCCTTGGTGACCCTGGCCTGGGCATCAAGGGCAAACTCAGGTTCTGCAATATCTGCAGGGGCTTCGGCTGGCTTGACCTTGCGCACCCGCACTTCGCCAATGCCATCGGCATCAAAACCCTCGGCATCCCGGCGCTGCGGCGCCACAAAGGCCTGTGGCCTACTTTCTTTGATAGATCTGGGTTGCTGCTTCCTGATAGACCAAAAACCATGCACGAGTACGGCGATAATTGCGATCGCACCCAACACAAACAATACCAGTTGCAAATCTTCCATTGGTTACCCTGTGATTCCCAAAATTATCCGGCGTCGGCCAAGGCCACCGCCTCTTCAATATCTACGGCTACGATGCGTGAAACCCCGGGTTCATGCATCGTTACTCCAACCAGTTGATCAGCCATTTCCATAGTAATTTTATTGTGGCTGATATAAATAAATTGCACCGTGGCGGACATTTCCTGCAACAGACGACAGAACCTGTCGACGTTGGCGTCATCCAGCGGTGCATCGACCTCATCCAGCATACAGAAAGGCGCCGGATTGAGCCTGAAAATAGCAAACACCAATGATAAAGCGGTCAGCGCTTTTTCACCACCCGATAACAGATGTATCGTACTATTCTTTTTCCCCGGTGGCCGCGCCATGATGGTGACACCGGTCTCAAGTAAATCATCATCTGTCAGTGCCAGATAGGCACTGCCGCCGCCGAACACCTTGGGGAACAAGAGCCCCAGATCCGCATTGACCTGATCGAAGGTGGCCCTAAAACGCGTGCGGGTCTCCCTGTCTATCTTGCGGATGGCTTCTTCCAGGCTCTCAAGTGCCTGGTTCAGATCCCTGTCCTGCTCATCCAGGTAATTCTTGCGGCTCTGCTGCTCGTCAAACTCGTCGATGGCGGCCAGGTTGATGGCACCAAGGCGACTGATTTTCTGTCTAAGCTTTTCCAGTCGCCCCTGCCATTCGTCAACCGTGGCGTGAGCGGGAATATCCGGTGCCGTGTCCGCCAGCTGCACCCCGGCGTCTGTCATCAAACCCAGTTGGCTGTCCGCCTGACCCCGCAGGCCCTCGCGGCGCAGCTTCAGGGATTCCAATTGCCGACCAAGTTGCTCTATCTTGCCAACTTCTTGTTTTTGCTTCAATACCAAGGAGTCGATCTGTTCCTGAATACCGGCCTGCTCGGCGCGGTTCTGGGCCAGTGCTGTTTGCCGCTGCTGCTGGGCGGCCAGTAGCAGCTTAAGCTTATCCTCCAGCGCGGCCCGCCCCTCTGTGGTTACCGACATGGATGCGCGCTCAAGCTCAAGCTCCAGGGTGTGTATCTTGGTCACAAGCTCGCTTTGGCGTTGCTCGCCATGGCTCAGTTGCTGCCTCGCCAGCGCGGCCTCTGTCTGCCATTGACGGCACTGGGCCGACAGGGTGGCACATTGACGCTCAAGCTCAGCGCCGCGACCCTTGAGGGTGGCAAACTGCTGCGTGAGTCCGGTTTGAGCCAACTCGCACTGGTGGCGCTCGGCCTCGGCCCCGTCACGCGCTTCCTCCAGCAACTGGGCTTTTTCCTCCAGCAGCTCCAGCTCCAATGCCAGCGCCTCGGCCTCCGAGGCCTGGGTCGCCAGGGCATTGCCCAGAAATTCCAGCTGCCGACTGTCCCTTTCCTGTTGGGCACTGATGGCACTGAGCCTTGCCTGCTCGGCCAGCAAGCGGCGCTGTGCTTCATCCAGTTGTCCCTGGGTGGATGCCACTGCCGCGCGGCACGCCTCCCGCTCTGTTATGGCCTGCTCACGGACCTGCCTTTGCTGTTGGCGCCTGGCCTCCAGTTCTTCCAGCTCCCGGGACAGGGCCTCGGCTTCGGCCTTTAGGGATACACTGCCCTTGCCTCCTGGCTGCAGGCAAAACCCCTGCCCCAGCAATTCACCGCTGCGGGTCACCAGCAGGGCATCCTTGGGGAGCGAGGACAATCTGGCCTGCGCCGCCGACGCATCCTCAACAAATTCAACCCGTGCCAACCAGGGCGCGAGATTAACCGGAGCGCTGACGGGCCCAAAGTGAACAATTGGCCCCAGCATGAAACCGTCATCATGCTGTTCCGTCACGGCCTTGGAGAGCAAGGGTGCCAGCAAGGCCTCCACCGCCCGTTCCCAGCCGGACTCAACCTCCAGGACTTGCCACAGGGCATCAAGGCCCTCGGCCGGCTCAGGGGCCTGCAAGGATTGCAGCAGGGTCAGGCGCGCCGAGACGCCGCTGACGGCCTCATTGGACTCAGCCAAGGCTTGCTCATGGCGGCTGAGCGCCAATTGCGCATCCTCCAGGGCCTCGGCGGCGAGGGCTTTTTTCTCCAGCAACAATTGCTGTTCGGTCTCAAGTGCCATAAGGCCGTTATTGTCGGCCACGGCGTGCCCGCCGTGACGCAATGCAGCTTGTTGCTGGCGATATTCCTCACAGCGCTGGCGCGATTGCTCCAGGCGCTGGCGTATCATCTGTTGCTGGTTGCTGCACTGGGACTGGGCCATGGCGGCATCCGCCGCCCGGCGCTGCACCGCCAATTGCTCCTGCTGGCCGGCATGCAGTTTGTCCTGCAGTTCATCGAGCCTTGCCTGCCATTCTTCCTGTGCCTCGGTGGCCAGGGCCAGTTGGGCCTCACCTTCGGCCAGGCGGGCCTGCAAATTGTCGAGGACAACCTTGGCCTGCTGCTGACTTTCAGCCAGGGCCTTGGCATCCTGGGTGAGGCGTTCGAGCTCGGCCTTGATGCTGGCACTGCGTTCATCCAGGTGGCTCAGTTGCTGCTCAAGCCGCGCCACTTCGGTGCCATGCTGATAAAAGCTTTCCAGGGTCTGCTGCTCGTCTTCCACCAGAGAGCCCAGCGCCAGCTGACGGGTGGCCAGCTCAGCTTCCAGGGCCGTACTGTTGCCCTGGGCCAGATCCAGTTGAAATTGTATCTGCTCCAGTTCCCGTCCCAGGTGCTCGGCACTGTCCAGCAACTCCCGATAGCGCATCACCAGCAACTGGGCATGGGTCTCCCGCTCGCTGTGCTTGTATTCCCGGTAGCGCCTTGCGGCTTCCGCCTGGATGGCGAGTTTTTCCAACTGTTTGCCGAGTTCGAGGCGGATATCCCCCAGCCGTTCCAGGTTATCGCGGGTGTGCCGAATGCGATTTTCGGTGTCACGGCGCCGCTCCTTGTAACGGGAGATCCCCGCCGCTTCCTCGATAAAGACCCGCAGTTCCTGGGGCTTGGACTCAATCAGCCGCGAGATGGTGCCCTGTTCTATGATGGCGTAGCTGCGGGGGCCAAGACCTGTGCCCATAAAAAGATCGGTAATGTCCTTGCGGCGGCACTTCTGGCCATTGAGAAAATACAGGGACTCCCCGTCACGGCTGACCTGGCGCTTGATGGCCAGTTCCTGATAGCTGGCATACTGGCCACCGAGGCGGCCTTCACTGTTGTCGAACACCAGTTCGACCCCGGCCACCGACACCGGCCTGCGGGCACTGGAGCCGTTAAAGATCACATCCGTCATGGCATCGCCGCGCAGGTGCTTGGCAGAGCTTTCCCCCATGACCCAGCGCACGGCGTCAATGACGTTGGATTTGCCGCAGCCGTTGGGGCCTATGATGGCGGTCAGGGGATTGGGAAAGGGAATTTTGGTCGGATCGACGAACGACTTGAATCCAGCAAGTTTGATTTGTTTGAGTCTCATAGTGCCAGTCAGGTCGCCCGCAGGTATTGCCTATTGTTTTTTAGGAATGTTCTTATGGGGCGTTACAGCAATAAAGCCCATGGTTCAACTGAGGGCAACTGTACCAAAGCGGCCAGCATTTTGTAACGTTTTTTATCGGCTTAGCGCTAAATTGGTCCTTGCCTCACGGTCGCCCCTTGCTCACAATGCCAGTCAGGATTTTGTGTAGATAAAAAGTGAGTCCCATGCCCACAGCAACACTGCGCGGCGCCAAGAGTGGCGTCAATTATTTCATGGATGGTTTCCGCCTCATTCGCCAGCCGGGGATCCGCACCTTCGTATTTGTGCCTTTGACCATCAACCTGGTGCTGTTTGCCGGCGCCCTGTGGTTTGCCGTCGGCGAATTGCAGGCCCTGTTTAACTGGATGGATGCCCAATTGCCGGATTATCTTGGCTGGCTCGATGTGCTGCTGTGGCCGCTGGCTATTATCACCCTGTTGGTGGTGATGGCCTTTGTGTTCAGCTCGGTGATGAACTGGCTGTCGGCGCCCTTCAACGGCCTGCTGGCGGAAAAGGTCGAGCAGAAGCTCACCGGCAAGGCGCTCAATTCAGGGACCACTGTGGACCTTATCAAGGACCTGCCACGGATCCTGGGCCGCGAATGGCTGAAGCTGAAGTATTACCTGCCGCGGGCCCTGCTGTTCCTGCTGCTGTTCTGGATCCCCATTTTGGGTCAGACAGTTGCCCCCATTTTATGGTTCCTGTTCAGTGCCTGGATGATGGCCATCCAGTACTGCGACTACCCCTTTGATAACCACAAGGTGCCCTTCAAGGACATGCGCTTTGCCCTGGGCAACACCAAGGGCAGCGCCATGAGTTTCGGCGCCACAGTGACACTGTTTTCCATGATCCCGATAGTGAACTTTATCGTCATGCCGGTGGCCATCTGCGGCGCCACCGCCATGTGGGTCGACAAGTACCGCGAGGCCTATCGCCATCCGGTGATAGCCCCCGAATAACACACCATGCCGGCAACACTGCCGGCTTTTTTTTGCAATCCATTTAATAGCCAGAGTGTTACTGACACAGGCCGGTCTAACACAGGCCATTAACCTTATGTAACAAATTGCCCCTGTCAGCTTGATTCACTTTCGCTAAACTGGGCCCACTTTTGCGCTCATGGCTTTCCTCCTGAAGCGCCATAAAATCAACGATAACAATCAAACACATGACTCATAAAAAGACTTCACTGTGGCGGCGCACGCTGCTGGCAGGCCTGCTACCGCTGGCGGCCTCAAGCGCCCATGCAGGCCTCGACAGCCAGTTCAGTATCCAGATCCCCACGATAGAGACCGCGGCCAATATTGATGGCGAATTGGATGATGCCGTCTGGGCCAAGGCCGGACGCGCCTCGCTTACCTATGAAACCCGTCCATCCGAAAATGGTCCGGCGCCGGTGGCCACCGAAGCCTTTATTTATGCCAGTAAAGATACCCTCTACGTGGCATTTGAGGCCAAAGACCCCAACCCCGACGAAATGCGGGCCCACCTGCGGGCCAGGGACGATGTCTGGGGCGATGACCTCATCGGCATCAAGCTCGACACCTTCAACAGCGCCAAGCTGGCGTACCAGTTTTTCGTCAACCCGCTCGGGGTCCAGTTGGACTCCATAGAGAATGAACTGACCAAACAGGAAAGCGCCGCCTGGGACGGCATTTGGTACAGCGCCGGCACACGCACGGCCACCGGCTATCGAGTGGAGATGGCACTGCCGCTGACGCTGTTCAGCTTTGACAGCGACAAGGACGAGCAGGAATGGGGCATAGAGCTGATCCGTTTTTATCCCCGCAACGAGGATATGCGCTTTTCAACCCACAAAATAGCCAGAGACAACAACTGCCAGTTATGCCAGCTGGGTGTTGCCCGGGGATTGGAGCAAGCCGAACAAGGTAAAGGTATTCAGCTGACGCCCTCCCTGGTGGCCAAGGGGCATCGCAGCCGCGGTCCCGAGGATGGCGCCAAGTGGCAGGACGAAAAAGACCTGGATCCGGGACTCGATATGCGCTGGGCAGTTACCCCGTCGACCCTGGTCAACGCCACCCTCAATCCGGACTTCTCCCAGGTGGAGGCCGATGCCGGCCAACTGGATGTGAATACTACCTTTGCTCTGTTTTACGATGAGAAGCGCGCCTTCTTTCTCGACAACAAGGACTATTTCGATACCCGCATTAACTTGCTGCACACCCGCAACATTGCCGATCCCGATTACGGTCTCAAGCTGACCAGCAAGACGGATCAACACACCTTTGCCCTGCTGGGCAGCAATGACACCCAGACCCATTTCCTGGTACCGGGCAACCTGGGTTCGGGAATTGGCAGCATAGATAAGGAAAGCATCAATCTGGCGGGGCGTTACCGCTTTGACGCCGGCAATCATTTTGCCCTGGGTGGCCTGGTGACGACCAAATCCGCCGGCGATTATCACAATACTGTGGCAAGTGTGGATCTCAAGTATCAGCTTACAGAGCAGGATGCTGTGATCGCCCAGGTGGTGGCATCGGATACCCGTTATCCCGAGGATTTTTTCCAACAGTTTTGCCGTGGCGAAGATTGCAGTGAACCGGACTCGGCCTGCGCTCCGGGGAACTGCGCCCTCAACGAGCGGGTGCTGCGCAGCCGCAAACAGGACAGTTTTGGCGACCGCCTGTTTAACATCAAGTACGAACACAACGATCGCAACTATTACCTGTTTGCCGACTATATCGACATAGGTGAGGATTTCCGTGCCGATCTGGGCTTTGTCGACAAGGTGGACTTTCGCAAATTCACCACCGGTGGCAACTACGTCTGGTATCCCGAATCCGGTCCCTTCAATAAGATAAAACTCGGCGGTGACTGGGACAGAACCCTGAACCAGGCCGGAGAGCAACTGGAGCAGGAGCTGGAAGGCTTTCTGGAGCTGCAGGGCGGCTGGCAAAGCTATCTGGCTATGGGCTGGGTCAACCGCGACCGGGTCGGCCCCCGTCTGGATGGCAGTAAACTCGCCATTGAGGGCAATACCCGTGAATTCAATGAAACCCAGTATTGGTTCTACGGCAACATGAGCCCCCTCACCTGGTTCACTGCCCAGCTGGACAGCGCCTTTGGCGATGAAATTGACCAGGCCAATAATCGTTTGGGGCGCAAGCTGTACCTTAATCCCACCCTGACACTGCGTTTGACCGAAGGGCTGTCACTGAAAATCGCTCACACCTTCCAGACTCTGGATGTGGATGAGGGCCGCCTGTTTACCGCCAATCTGAGCGATCTGCGTCTCAACTGGCAACTGAGTATAGAGAGCTTTATCCGGCTGTCGGCCATCTATACCCATGTCAAACGGGAACCCTCGCGTTATCTGTACTTCACACCCGACCGCCTGTCGCAGCAACTTGGCACAGAACTCCTGTACGGTTACAAGCTCAATCCCTTCAGTGTCTTCTACCTGGGATACTCGGATGCCATGTCCGCCGATGACAGTTTCCCGGGCTTAAGCCGTACCGATCAGACAGTGTTTATGAAGCTGAGCTACGCCTGGGCACTTTGAAGTAATATCAGTGATACGAAACTAAAATAAAATATTTGTGATGGGGAATATAATTCCCCTTCCACTTTTATATCAATTGATTACCAATTTTTAAGAGGCAACACATACCTTATTTCGCCCCTCTGATTTAGCTCGATACAATGCAAGATCAGCACTCTTTAATAAATCCTCAATCATAGAAGCAGATTTACCAACTTCAGTCACTGCCAAACCAATACTGGAACTGATATCCAATTGCATATCATCAATAATAAATGGCAACGTTAGTAATGACTCTCTAAACTCTTCCATTAATGAAGTCGCCGTATCACATTCAACCCCGGGCATCGCAACAACAAACTCTTCTCCCCCCAGACGCGCTACTATACAATCTTGTTTAAATTTATTGCTAAGACGATGAGCAAACTCTTTTAAAACAATATCTCCAATGTCGTGACCATGGGTGTCATTCACGCGTTTAAAGAAGTCTATATCCAGCATTGCAACAGAAATAATAGACATAATGATTCCCTGTGCAGGTGTCGGCCTCCGTGTTTTCTCGTGGGTTAGTTAAACCAGAGCCACACTGTTTGTTGATCCAATAGGCAAACAATCACAGGAGGCCGACATGTCTAAAGCTAACACACTTTTTATCGGTTTGGACGTGCACAAGGAGACCACTGACGTGGCCTGGGTTTCTGATAAGCCGGCTGACACAGTGCACTACCATGGCACTGTTCCAACCAACCTGCGTTCACTTGATAAACTCTTTAAAAACCAAACAGCCAAAGCCAGCAAGCTGTGCGTCATTTATGAAGCCGGTCCCTGCGGTTTCTGGCTCTATCGTCATCTGTTGCGCCGTGGCATTGAATGCTGGGTGGTAGCGCCGGCGCTCATCCCCAAGGCCCCGGGAGACCGGGTCAAAACCGATAAACGCGATGCCATGACCTTGGCCAGACTGGCCCGCAGTGGTGACTTGAAGTCTATCTATGTTCCGGACGAACGGGACGAGGCCATCCGCGACCTTATCCGCTGCCGGGAGGATGCCATGCTCGACTTGCGTCAGGCGCGGCAACGGCTGAAATCCTTCCTGCTGCGTCATGGCCACCCCTGCAGCGGTCGCCAACACTGGACCGAAGCCTATCGGCGTCATCTGGCGGATATCAGCTTCCCGGAAAGTGCCAGCAAAATTACCTTCCAGCATTACATCCACACCGTGACCGAGCGCTATGAGCGCTTGCAGCGGCTGGAGTTAGAACTGCAAAGCCTGGCTGAAAGCTGGCGCTGGTATCCGCTGGTGCAGCGCCTGACGGTGCTGCGGGGCGTGCGTTTTCTGTCCGCCATGACCTTGTTGGCCGAGCTGGGTGACCTGCGGCGCTTTGCCTCGCCGCGTTCCTTAATGAACTTTGTCGGCCTGACACCCAGTGAACGCTCCAGTGGCCAGCGGGAACGAAGGGGTGGTATCACCAAATGTGGCAATGGTCATGCCAGGCGCATCTTAATCGAATCGGCGTGGGCCTATCGATTTCCAGCCCGGGTCTCGCGGGAGCTGGAAAGTCGTCAGCAGGCGCATTCCATCAAGTTGCAAACCCGCTCCTGGGAAGTGCAGCAACGCCTGTGCCGACGGTTCCATGCCCTGAAGGCGCGGGGCAAAGAGTACAACAAGGTGGTCACTGCGGTGGCACGGGAGCTGACCGGTTACATCTGGGACCTGGCGCAGGGCTTTGACGCCGAGAAACCAATACAAGCGTTCTGAAGCTGATTTAAGCAATCACTCTGGCAGTACCGGGCTGCGGCAGCGGTGCGAGCAACCCTCGAGGGCGTTAAGCGGTCACATCCGCGCTCCTAGACTGAGGCAAGGCTCCAACGGCGAACACAAGTAATGCGAATAACCAAACTCGCGGATATCAGCAAGGTCAACCGCCGACACTTACTCGCCCAAGCCCGTCTGCCAGAGTGTCCTTACCGGAGCGTTTTTGGCCCTCCGGTAAGGACACTATTATCTATTTGACAAAGGAAATCATATCAACGCCCTGGTAGCTTTCAGTTCCCCACAACTCTTTTAGTTTGCTCAAGAAATAGCGACGATTAAATATTCCAGTGAGGTAATCTAAATTTGCCAACTCCCAGAGTTTTTTAATCATATCCAGCGAGTCAAGCGTGTTGTTAACTCGACACAAAAATTCTTCATGCACTACCGGCTTCTGCAAAAAGTCATTAGCACCATTCTTAATAAACCTGGCCGTCAGAGACTCATTTCCTTCGTTTGAAAGACCAATAATAGCCAGTTCTTCCCTACTGAATTTTTCTCTCACTCTTAGAATTAACTCAAAACCGTCCATTCCGGGCATATTATAATCGGTAATTAACAATCTTATCCCAGACAAGTCCTGCAATAGCGTCAATGCTTTCTCACCACTATCAACATCAACAACATCAAAAAGCTGTTGTTTAAGCAAGTTTTTCAAAATTTTCCTACTGACAATCGAATCATCAACCACCAATACTTTTGTATCTATATTTCTCTGTAATGTACTAACCAGTTTTACTACATACTCATAACTAAACTTATTTTCTTTATATACATAGTCAACTATACCCATCTGAAGAAGGCGTTGCCTTTGTTTATGATCAAGTGAACCGGTTAGCACTATACAAGGAATTCCGTTTCCCAATACCAACTCGACACTTTCGCCGTTTTCCGCATCTGGCAATCTTAAATCTGTAATTGCAACAAAATAATCATTTATTTCAAACAACGTTTTAGCTGTTGCAAGATCTGGCGCTATGTCGATAATACAATCGTGTTGCTTCTTCAACATAAATTGAAGCACGCGTGCAAGTACGTTACTGTCTTCGATAATTAATATGCGCATTTTGTTGCCTACTAAATTGCTTTTAAAACCAAACTGCCAATGGAATAACCGGCACCGAAGGAGCACAGCAGACCCAGATCGCCCGCCTGCATATCGGCGCGATACTTGTGAAAGGCGATAACTGAGCCGGCAGACGCGGTATTGGCGTACTGATCGAGCACCACGGGCGCGGTCAGCGGGCTCACCTCTTCGCCCAGCAGTTTTTTCACCACAAACTGGTTCATATTGATGTTGGCCTGGTGCAACCACAGGCGCTTGAAGGCATTGGCGGTCAACCCCAGCTCGTCCAGCTGCCCATCCAGATGCTGGTAAATCATAGGCAATAATTCCTTGAACACCTTTCTCCCCTGTTGGTGAAACAGCTTGTCGGGGGCATGGGCGCTGGCGGGATCGCAGCGATTGAGAAAACCAAAATTGCTGCGGATATTACCGGAAAACTCGGTTTTGCACTTGTGACCCAGGATCTCAAAAGCCTGGGGCGCACGGCATTGGGCGGCACTCTCAACCACCAGTGCCGTGGCCACATCACCAAAGATAAAATGGCTGTCACGGTCGCGATAGTTGATTTGCGCCGAGCAAATTTCGGGGCAGATCACCAGTACCCGCAAGGCGCTGCCGCCAAGGATGGCGCCCCTGGCTGCGGCCAGGGCAAAGGTCGCAGAGGAGCAGGCCACCTGCATATCGTAGGCAAAGCCGGCACATCCCAGCTCCCGCTGAATTTCAATGGCAATGGCGGGGTAAGCTCTTTGGGTATAGGCACAGGCGACTATGACCAAATCTATTTCATGGGCGGCCAGCGAAGCGCTTTCCAGAGCCATCCGCGCCGCCGCCAGTCCCATCTCCGCCTGCAATGACAGGCTTTCGGGGCTGCGCTCCGGGATCAGCGGCATCATGATCTCGGGATCCAATATGCCATCCTTGACCATCACGTACCTGTGTTTGATGCCCGATGCTTTTTCGATGAATTCGCTGGAGGAGTAAGCCAGCGCCCCCAGGTGTCCCATGGCGATTTCACCTGCGTGTTCGGCGTTGTACTGATCCACATAGGCGTTATAACTGGCGACCAACTCTTCATTGCTGATGCCATTGGGCGGCGTAAACAGGCCACTGCCGGAAATCACTATGCTATCCATTTGAGCCACCTTGGTTAGTTGTCACTCTTGTCTGCTATTCGATCGGCAGAAGCTTTGCCGCCATTGCCTGCATTAGCCGAGGCCGGTGTGCCGGAATCCACCCCATCAGGGGTATACCTGGGGCGCAGCAAATCTATCACCACGGTACCGGCTATCTTGTCCTGGATGGCCTGGCGATTGGCATCCCAAAAAATCTGCAAAAAGCCCATTAACCCCGTGGCAAAACCGGCACCATAACCACCGTAGCGGCCGAAGGCATCCCAGAATCCGAGTTTTTTGCCGGCCAGGGAAATCACCCGGATCCCGGTCAGTTTCTTGCCCAGGGTCTGGCCATCGAACCAAGCGGTAAAGACGGTGAAATAAAATGCCGCCCAACCAAAACCCAGGCCCAGATCGTTCATGGCGCCCTTTAACCAGCCTAACACACTGTAGGGATCCTTCTGCTCTATATCCCCCGCCACTACCCGCGACTTGGCGGACTTGGCGGACTCCTCGTCACCGGCCTCAGTGCCTGCAACTGCGGGCATGCCGGCGGTGTCATCCTTACCCGCGGCCGGTTCGCTTGTCAGCAACCCGGACAATTTCGGCGTTAATTCAGCTCGCAGCAGCGCCTTGTCGGTATCCGTCAGCGGCAGCTCATCGAGAACCTCATACAACATGGCTTCGGCTTCGGGACGGTTGATTTGCTGCTCCTGCAGCAGGTCGGTCAACATGGCGCCCTTTTCCCTGGCGCAAACCATGTCCTCACAATTCGCCAGACGAATCAGGGCCGGTGCGGTCGCCAGGGCCGCTATTCCCTTACCGGCTTGGGTCTTGGGAGAGTCCGGACTGAACACATTGCCCGTGGACCAGAGCAAGCCCACCAATAAAATCGCGTAAATGATGCGCTTGGCCCACAACCCCAATTTGTCCTGATGCTTGCTGACGTAGAAAACCGCCGCCAGCAGCAACAGCATAAACAAGGGCCCGGCATGTTCGGCAAGCACAGAGACGACCAGACCATCGATGGCCATGGCAACGCCACGGCGCATGGGACTGGCGAGGGGAATGTACAGCAATTCATCGGCCACCTTAAAGGCATAGGGGGTGACCATGGTTTTAGGATCTTTGACCTGGTTATTCTCTTTACTGCCAAAGAGTTGAAGACGTTTAAGCATATATCTCCCTGTTACGGCCCCGATGCCGATGCCACTGTTATCCTGCTGTTGCAAAGAGCCTAACATATTCGTCTGACAGACAAATTAGGCATTATGAATAATAGATTTGGTCGTAATAACCAAAAAGAATAAAGAAGAACAAAGATTCACTTCTAAATGAACGATTCACGTTTATGCTTTAGTGGATAACGCCATAGGAGCACGCGATCCATGAGTAAAATTTTCGAAGACAATTCATATACTATCGGCAACACCCCTCTGGTGCGCCTCAATCGTGTCAGCAATGGCAAAGTGTTGGCCAAGGTCGAGGCCCGTAACCCCAGCTTCAGCGTCAAGTGCCGTATCGGTGCCAACATGATATGGGATGCAGAAAAGAAAGGTCTGCTGAACAAGGACAAAGAACTGATCGAGCCCACCTCAGGTAACACAGGGATCGCACTGGCTTATGTGGCGGCGGCCCGCGGCTACAAACTGACCCTGACCATGCCAAACACCATGAGTCTGGAACGTCGTAAGCTGCTCAAGGCGTTGGGCGCCAATCTGGTGCTGACCGAAGGTGCCAAGGGTATGAAGGGTGCCATTGAAAAGGCTGAGGAGATCCGCCAATCTGCTCCGGACAAATACCTGCTGCTGCAGCAATTTGATAACCCTGCCAACCCTGAAATTCACGAGAAGACCACGGGTCCAGAGATCTGGAATGATACCGACGGCCAGGTTGATGTTCTGGTGGCCGGTGTTGGCACAGGTGGCACCATCACGGGTGTCAGCCGCTACATCAAGAAGACCCAGGGCAAGGCCATCACTTCGGTGGCCGTGGAACCGGCAGACTCGCCTGTGATCAGCCAGACCCTCGCCGGTCAGCCACTGCAACCTGGACCGCACAAAATTCAGGGTATAGGTGCCGGTTTTATTCCCGGTAACCTGGATCTGGAACTGGTGGACAGGGTCGAAACAGTCACCAATGACGAAGCCATTGAAATGGCGCACCGACTGATGAAAGAAGAAGGCATTTTGGTGGGCATCTCTTCCGGTGCCGCCGTGGTGGCCGCCAATCGCATCGCCGCCCTGCCCGAATTCGCCGACAAAAACATAGTGGTGGTATTGCCTTCCGCAGCCGAACGTTACCTGTCCTCTGTACTGTTCCAGGGCCAGTTCAGCGATTTGGAAAACCTGCAGTAACTTTGCAGTAGTTCTGCATTAAAAACGCCCGGCTTGCCGGGCGTTTTATTTGTTTGCAAGGCTAACGTGCCAGCCCCAGTAACAATCCTTCCAACATACCGCGGATCAGCGTCTCGCATTCGGCCATATCCACCCGGGCCCGGCGCACCGAATAGCGATATTCAAGCAAACGGATCAGCCCCAGTACCTGGCAAGCCTCGTTCATGGGCGCTTTGGAGCCCAGTTGCGCAAAGAAGCTTTCCAGTGACCCCAGCACCGCATCATCCATGGGGATCATCACCTTGGCCAACTGCGGATTTCGCAGGGCTTCCTCCTGAAAGGCCAGCTGTAACAGCCGGTTCTCGATATTGAACACCTGACGCTGAATATGCTCACAAATCAACCGGGCAAGAATGTTGGTCAACATATCCCGGCTCTTTTTGTCTCTCAGACTCTCAGGTGTGTAGCTGCGGACGGCGGCAAAGGCACGCTCCTTGAGCTCAATGTTGTGCTCCATGGAACGTTCGGCGAAATACACCAACGCATCATGAATGAGCGCCTTGATGTCTTTGAAGTAGTAGGTTGTTGATGCCAATGGCACCCCGGCCATGTTGGCAACGGCCCTGTGTCTGACACCGCGGATACCATCGCTGGCAATCAGCGCCAGGGTAGCCTCCAGAATGGCGGCGCGTCTGGCGTGACCGTCGCTGCGACTGGTCTGGCGTCCAACATATGACTGCGAGCCTGACATGAGAATCTTCCTTACAAAGGCACTGTAACAGTGACTTGTCCCGCCCCAAGGGGCAAAGGGCAATGACCCCTTCCAAATTGGCCCAACAACATACTCTTTTCGGCCAAACCATTCAATGACGCCGGATAAAATCTCCCCTCTTGTAATGCCGAAAAAAACTGCTAGCATGTCGTTTTGCATAAGTTATTCCTAATAATAATAAGAAGGTTTTTTCCCCATGACGTCTCGCCCCCAAGCCATCTATCTTGATGCCAATGCCACCACTCAGGTACTGCCACAAGCCGCGCAGGCCGCCATGTTGGCGATGCAGGATATGTACGGTAATCCCAGCAGCAGTCACATCACCGGACTGCAGGCCAAAGCCCTGATGGAAGACACCCGCAAAGCAGCCAAACAATGCCTGGGCAGTGGCAACGGTCGCCTGGTGTTCACCAGCGGCGCCACCGAAGGCATTCAAACCGCCATACTCTCGGCCCTGGTGGCCGCACGAAATCAGGGTGGTGCGGCGGGAGGACTGCTGCTCTATGGCGCGACCGAACACAAGGCGGTGCCCGAATCCCTGAAACATTGGAATCAGGTGTTGGGGCTCAATGCCGAAGTCATGGCGATCCCTGTGGACAAAGAAGGACGACTGGATCTGGCCTTTATCGCCGACAAGGCCGCCGATGCCCTGATGATCTGTACCATGGCGGTGAACAACGAGACCGGGGTGTTCCAGGATCTGAAAGCGCTGGAGCATGCCATCCGCAGCCATAATCCAGGTGTGTTTTGGATGGTGGATTGCGTGCAGGCGCTCGGAAAAATCGATTTGGACCTGGCCCACACCAGCATTGACTATGCCCCCTTCAGCGGCCACAAGCTTTACGCGCCCAAGGGCATAGGCATGCTCTATATCCGCGAGTCGGCCCCGTTCACGCCTTTTATTGCCGGCGGTGGCCAGGAAGGCGGTCTGCGCTCAGGAACCGAAAACCTGCCGGCCATGGCCGCGCTGAAAGTGGTGCTGGACATGCTCAACGGCAAGGGGGATACCCAATTTGCCGATAAAGCCACCCTGAGCGCATACCGGTTGCGCCTTATCGCCGCGCTGGAACAGGCGTTTGGCAGGATAGTGCTCAACCACAGCCTGGAAAACAGTGTGCCAACCACACTCAACTTTGCCGTCCCCGGATTTTCCAGCAAAGAAATCATGGACCTGTTTGATGCGGCCAATATCAGGGTCAGCTCAGGCTCGGCCTGCAGCTCCAAGGTCACCGGCAGTTTCGTGCTCGATGCCATGGGATTACCCCGTTGGCAAAGTGAGTCCGCCATTCGCCTGTCCTTTGGTCCGGCCATGACGGAAGCGCAACTGGTCGAGGCCTGCGCGGCAATCAAAGCGGCCGCCGGTGCGTTGCAACATTCCTGCCTGCTGAGCGCCGAATCCAGCGACAGCAATCTAACCAAGGCCCCTTTGCAGGGACTGCTGCAGCTCAAATCCGATGGTGCCTGCTGCTGGTTGTATGTGGAACCCGGCAGCCGCGCCACAGTGATTGTCGATCCCCTGCCGGAGCTGATGGACAGGTTGCTGCAGATTGTCAATTGTCAGCAGTTGCCGGTGGTGGCGGTGCTCGACACACACGGGCACGGCGATCATCAAAGCTGCCGCACTGCCCTGTGCCAGGCCCTGGGATTGGAATTCGATTGCGATCACCTGGGCTGGCCCCAGGATAAAGGCGCCAGCTTGCCCCTTGGCGATGCCAGCCTGATACGCCTTGATACGCCGGGGCATACCGCCGACAGCCGCGCCTATCTGCTCAAAGATGGTGGCGGTGCACAGCAATTTGCCTTCGTCGGCGATACCGTGCTGCCCGGCAGCCTGGGACGCAGTAATTTTGCCTGCTCAGATACCGGCCTGCTGTATGACAGCCTTAAACAGTTGCACTCGACGCTGGGCGAAACCTCTGTGCTCCTGTCTTCCCATGACTATCACAACGACTTTTTCACCAATTTTGCTGCCGAGATCCAACAAAACCCGCTGCTTGCCGGGCTGCTGGCTGGCCGGATAAGCCGGGAGGAATTTATCCTGCGTAAGGATAACCTGGATAGCCGCCTTGAAGATCAGGTGGGCGAAGTGCTGATGTGCGGTGCCTATGATCAGTGCCAACAGGCCCAGTCCGTGGTGGAATACCGTGGTCAGAACCTGGATGACTTGCTGGCGCGCGACCCCGAAGCCTTGCTGCTGGATATCCGCGAGCCCCATGAGTACCAGTTGTCCCACAGACAGGAGCGCTGCATCAATGTGCCCCTGAGCCGACTTGCGGGCTTTGTGGCTGAAAACGCAGCCGACTACGACAGGATGCTGATACTTATCTGTCGCAGTGGCAGTCGCTCTCTGGTGGCCGCCAGGGCGCTCAAACGCCTGGGTTATCACAACGTGGCCCACGTGAACGGCGGCTACGCCCTGGGCTAACCGGGTTCCCTTGCCGGTCAAACGCCCATGGCCCCGGATGCTCTGCTTCCGGGGCCATTTTCATTGCTGCAGTAAATTTTAATTACTCAACCATTAAGATATATCAAATTTTCTTAATCGCCCCTTGGGCATACTATGGCAGCCTTTAATGCTTCAGGAACCCTGCCATGAATTCCATTCCAGCTCTGGTCAGCCGAATCGCGCACCTACCAAGTCCGCTTGGGGGCCTGGCCCTGGCCATCGCCGGTTTGGGTTGGAGCCTGGAAAACCTGGGGCCAGGATTCAATGGTCAGGCCCAATTAATGGGCGCCCTGTTGGCCACGCCCTTGCTGCTGTTGCTGATGGCCAAGTTTGTGTTGCATCCCAGGGTATTGTGGCAGGAATTGAGTCACCCTCTGCTTGGCAGCGTACTGCCCACCTTTGCCATGGGATTGATGACTGTGTCCAACTGCCTGGGTCAGTATGCCCCCCGGGTCGCTTCCGGAGTGTGGACCTTTGCCGTGCTGGTACATATCTGCTTCTTTACCCTGTTTGCCGGCCACAGGCTCCGCCGCTTTAAACTGACAGATATGGCCCCCAGTTGGTTTGTGCCACCGGTGGGCATCATAGTCGCGGCATTTGCCATGCCCACAGGTGCCTACCTGGCGCTCGCCCAGGGGTTGCTCGGATTTGGCCTGATTTCCTATGGCCTGCTGCTGCCCTTGATGCTGTATCGCTTAATTGTGTGTGCTCCGCTTGCCACCGCCGCCATGCCCTCACTTGCCATCCTCGCGGCACCCGCCAGCCTGTCGTTGGCCGGTTACCTCAGCATTACCCAGCAAGTCAATCCCATAGTGATAGCCCTGCTGCTGCCGCTGGCCCTGTTGATGACCTCTGTGGTGTACCTGGCGGCTCCAACCTTATTGCGCCTGCCGTTCAGTCCGGGCTATGCGGCATTTACCTTTCCCATGGTGATAGGGGCAACGGCCCTGTTCAAGGTCAGCGCCTGGATGAGTGCCAACGGCATGAAGGAATTAAGCGTGACTGTGCATGATTTGGCACTGGTTGAGCTGCTGATTGCCTGTCTGACCGTGCTCTGGGTCAGTATCTGCTTCTTCAAGTATTTCTTTCCAACTGCGTTTGCCAAAACCCGGCAACCGACCTTATCCACATAAAAGGCGTTTGACAGGCTGAAGATCTGCAATGGCCCAAACGCAGAATCTGCTCCATCGGCAGCTGATGGCTTCAGCTAACCCCGACACATTTCCACCAGTCTCAAAGCTTTATCAGTTCATAAATTAGCTATCACTGATTTCATCATGTAGTTGGCATTTTAATAAGATGCGTCCAAGCCCGATATAAACGCAATAAAACTGAATATTCAATCAAGCATTAACGAAATGGCATGTTGTTATATAGGTCAGAGGAAAACATATATCAAAGCAAAAATAACAACCAAAACCTCGTTATACAGAATGACAACCTTTTTACATTGTATATTTAGCATTCAGTTTCTGAACAAACCAATAATTACCCGACAACAAAATGTTGCGAAATTGCTTACCTATCACAGACTTTAAACATAGATAAATCTAATAAATATCAATCGAAAGCACACACCATTAACCATTTTAATACAATATAAGCATTGCAGTAATATTTCCGCTTATTTATTGATCCGTGTGAAATTTCCATCTGACACTCTTTAATTTATTGTTGCCATAAGGCTCATTGTTTGTTGTTTTTTACAAGAATTTACCTTGTATTGAACTTGTTATTTCCCTGTGCTTATATCTTTCCCCGAAATAAATTCTGATGCTAAAAAACATGAGCAACCGAATTTATTACGCATAAAAACACAATAAAGTGTCAGGGAGAAAAACATGCAAACCAATAATACATTGGCCAAAGCCATTCGCTTTGCGCTGATTGGCGGCGCTGCGATTGCTGCCACCCAAACAACGACTGCTTTCGCTGCCGAAGAAGGTGTAAAAGTAGAACGCATAGAAGTGACCGGTTCCCGCATCAAGCGCACCGATATGGAGAACGCCACTCCTGTCACAGTGATGAGCGCTGAAGATATGGCCAAACAAGGCTTTACCAATATCCAGGACGCTCTTGAAAGCCTCAGCTCTACCACTGGAGCCATGACCACTCAGTCTGTCCATGGTTTCACTCCTGCAGCCTCTTCCATTAGTCTGCGTAACGCCGGTGCCAGCCGTACCTTGACGTTGATAAATGGTAAGCGCCTGAACCAATACCCCAAGCCAGCCGGCGGCACTGACAATTTTGTTGACACTGCTAACCTGCCAATGGAAGCCGTCGCCAGAATTGAAGTTCTGCAGTCTGGTGCTTCTGCCGTATACGGTGCTGATGCCGTGGGTGGTGTAGTTAACATCATTCTCAAAAAAGATTTTGAAGGCGCCGCAGTAAAATATCGCCATGGTGACACTACTGAAGGTGGCGGCGCTTCTGACCGTATCGCCCTGTCTTTGGGTGCCTCTTCCGATCGCTCCAACGTATCTACCTTCATGGAATTCACCGATACTGAAGAGCTGAAAGCGTCCGAAAGGGAAGTTTTTGGTGTGCACACCGATTTGGTTCCTTATAGCCCATTTGCCGCGTACAGCTCTTATGGTGCTCGTATTGCAGGCGGTCCAAAAGGAAACTCTGTAGCCGGCAGTTTGCCAGCAGCCGAGTGTACAGCCCAAGGATTTCTGTGGATCCCTGAAAAGAACCTCTGTGGTTTCGATCGCTCTCAATGGCGCGATCTGGCTCCCGAAAGCACTCGTTTCATCAGTTCCACCAACTACAATTACGAGCTCAATGATAATCTGAGCTTCGTGGGTCGCTTCGACTACGCCCAAGCCAGCTCAACTACTCGCATTGAGCCTATGGCCATTGACAACTATACGGTCAATGTTGCCGGTGATGTGATCACATTGGGAGTGGATCTGGACGACAGTCTGACCAAGTCCTTTGACAAGGCCACTGGTCTTGGCGGTGATTTTGCCAATGCCGAAGACGGTGACTACTATTACGTTCGCCGTCTGCACGAATTCAGTAACCGCGCCGGTGAAACCAATACCCGCAATTACTTCTTCACTGCGGGCCTGGAAGGCGTTATTGCCGACGAGTACAACTGGGATGCCTCGGTAAACTACGGTCGCACAAATCTGGACATCTACAGCAGCGGCTATGCCAGTGCTGGCAGCATGTTTGCCTACCTGTCCGAAGGTGAATTTGGTCGTTCACTGCTGAATCCAATCACTGCCGCCGATGTGGAAAACATTGCCTATTCACCGTTTGAGCGTGCCCAATCGACCCAAAAGAACATCCAGGCCAACATCTCTGGTGCTGCTTTCGACCTGCCAGCCGGCAGTGTTGACTTTGCTTTCGGTGCCGAATGGACCAAGCAGGATTATGAAACCGATACGGATTCAGAATCCAAGAAAGGCAACATCCTGAGCCGCGGCGGTTCTTCAGGCCAGGGCGATCGCTCGTACTGGGCTTCCTATGTTGAAATGCGCGTACCTGTTACCGAAGAATTGGTGGTAGATACAGCCGTACGTTACGACAGATACAGTGATTTCGGTGGCAACTTGACACCACAAATCGCCCTTGAATACCGTCCAATGGACGAACTGCTGGTCCGCGCAACTGTAGGTAAAGTTTTCCGTGCCCCTGATATGCACAGGGTTTACGGTGATGCCACCAAAGGCTTTGATACAGTTATCGACTTCCAGAAGTGCGAAGCTCTGGGCGGCACGCCTGGCAAACCAAGTGCCGATGCCACCACCCACACCGTCTGTAATGAGCTGCACATAGATACCACCACAGGTGCCAACAAAGACCTGAATGCAGAGAAAGGCTATACAGCCAACATTGGCGCTGTATGGGGTGGTGATTCACTGAACGCTTCTATCGACGTATGGCAATGGAAGCTGGATGACATGGTGAGTGATATCAGCGCAGATAAAGCTGCTCGTGAATACACCACCTATGCCGACATGATCACCCGTGACGCCACCGGTACCATTACCCATGTGAACGCTGTGGCTCAAAACCTGGCATTCCAAAAAGTCCGTGGTATCGATATGACCGCCGGCTACGGTTGGGATCTGGATGCCATGGGTGAGCTGAAGCTGAACTTCAATGGTTCTTACATCCTGCTGTCTGAGGGACAAACTGACCCTACCGCAGACATTGATGATGATCTGGAAGATGGCGGCCTGCCACAGTATCGTGCCAACCTGCTCGCGACCTGGATTTTTGATGACTTTGAGACCACCCTGGGTGCGTACCATACCGCCCGCATGCACGGAGTGTCTTACAAGTCATTTAAAGCATCTGCCGAGAAAAAAGGTTTGGAATTTGATGAGAGTGCCCATGAAGTGGCTTCTCAAACCAAGTGGAATCTGAGCACCAGCTACCACGCAACCGAGTCAATCACAGTCAAGGCCGGTGTGGTCAACCTGTTCAATGTGGGTCCAAACTTCGACCCCACTGATACCTCCTGGCCTCACTACCCACGGTCTGTATACAATGCCCGTGGCCGTGAATGGTTCATCGAAGGTGAAGTGAAGTTCTGATAGCAGATTAATTAAACTAAAACGGCACCCCAGGGTGCCGTTTTTATTTCGCACTAAGCTGTCAGACAAACCCAAGATAATGGCAACCCAGCACCATCAGGCTCGCCGCGACCATTAACAGCACCAGAAAGCGCCAGATGAATCTCAGCCAGGCACCGAATTCCACCCGGCACACACCCAGGGTGGCCATCAGGGACGCCGAGGTCGGCACTATCACATTGGTAAAACCATCCCCCAACTGAAACGCAAGCACGGCCACCTGACGGCTGACACCGACTATGTCGGACAAGGGTGCCATTAGGGGCATGGTCAGGGCTGCCTGTCCCGATCCCGAAGTCACAAAGAAATTGAATACCGATTGGAACAACAGCATAAACCAGGCCGACAGCGCAGTTGGCAGCTGTCCAATGAGTTCACCCGCTGCCGCCAAAATGGTGTTGAGCACACTCGGCTGAGTAGGACCGCCGTTGCCAAGCATAATAAGCACCCCGGCCGCACCTCCCACCAGCAAACAGGGCTCCAGCATGGTGGCGGCCCCCTGTTTGAACTGTCTGGCAACCAGGCTTGGGGTCATGCCGTTAAGCCCAAAAATGCAGGCAATTAACCCTGTCACCAGCCCCATGGTAAAGAACTGACTGGCAATTTCAGGGATAAACCAGGCCTTGACCAACACACCCCAAATCACCCATACCATGGTTGCCAATAGCGTCAGCAGCACCAGGGTATCACCGAGATTAAATCGCCCCTTATGGTCCTGGTCACTCTGGGCATCACGGAAATGGGCATCGGTGGCGTAGCTGTAAGACAGCGTGGGATCCCGCTTGATGCGCTTGGCGTAGTGCATGGTGAACAGGGTGCCCAGCAGGGTGAAGCCGAACCACATGGGCATGCGCACCAGGGCACCCGACAGCACGGGAATGCCGGCGATCCCCTGGGCTATAGCGACGCTGAAGGGGTTCATCCAACTGGCACCGAAACCCACCTGGGTGGCCACATAGGTCACCATCACAGTGGTAATGCCGTCGTAGCCCAGACGTATCATTAGTGGGCAGAGAATAATGGCAAAGGCGATGGCCTCCTCCCCCATACCGAACACTGCGCCGCCCAAGGAAAACAAACCGAACAACAAGGGGATAAAGAGTTGCTCCCGCCCCTGGGTGTGTGCAATAAGGCGCAGGATGGCGTTATCCACCGTGCCCGTAGCCATCACCACACCAAAGGAGCCACCTATCACCAGCATAAACATGATGACGCCGACCGCACTGCCCCACTTGTCCCCGGACACCAGTCCCTCGAACATGAAGTTCAGCAAACCGCGACCGGAAGCATCAAACAGGGCCACAGGTGCCAGCCTGGGTTCCCCGTCCTCGTCCAGGTCATAGCGGAAAGAGCCCGGATCCACCACTGTGCGGCTCTTGGTCTCGCCATTCTGGCTGAAATGCACTTCCTGGGTATCAAAGGCCCCCGTAGGCACCAAATAGGTCAGGGCGGCGGCAAACAGGGCCACAAAGAAGATAAGCACCAGGGTATCGGGCATGGCAAGGGGCTTTTTGCCCGTGGATGTTGCGGTCGTCATTAAGGCAGTTCTCGCAGGAAACGGTGGCTTTAGCATGTGGGCAGGCAATATAAACCAAAATCATGCCCGGCCCAAATGAACCCAATTCCCACGAGTCAAAGGGAGCGGGGATAACCCAGCCACCTCATCACCAGTGGTCCCGGTTGGATTTGATAAACAGCGCCGCCCCTTTTCATTTCTGATCTATATTTGCGCTATGAATGCCCTTCCCCTGCTCATCTACGACGGCGACTGCCGCTTCTGTCAACGCTGGGTAGACTACTGGTCTCGCCAGACGGGGGCGTGCGTGTACTTTCTTCCCTTCCAGGAAATCGTTCCCCAAGAGCCAGCCCAGGGCCGCCAGACCGAGCCGTATCAGCAGTTGGACAGTGCCGCCTTTGCCAAACACATGTATTTCTTCGATGAGCAGGGGCGGCAATATCGGGGCGCCGCGGCCGCCTGCCAGCTACTTAAACGCATACCGGGCAAGGGCTTCTATGCCTGGGCCTATTTGCATCTGCCCGGCGTGGGGCGCTGCAGCGAAGCTGTCTACGACTGGGTGGCAAACCACAGGGGCTTGTGTTTTTCACTGCAGAAACTGCTGCTGGGGGAGCACTTGTATCCGGGTGACTATCGCCTGACAAGCTGGCTGTTTCTGCGTTTGCTGGCACTGATATACCTTTGTGCCTTTGCATCTTTCCACTGGCAGGCACCTGGTCTTATAGGCCATAACGGCCTACTGCCCCTGGCGGACTTTATTGACGCCAGCCGGGAGTATCTCGGACCCCAGGGTTATTGGCGCATGCCGACCCTCTTCTGGTGGGTAAATACGGATGGTGCTATCCGGGCCGTAACCCTGTCCGGCATAGCACTGAGCCTGCTGCTGTTTTTTAATATCCTATCCAGAGCATGCCTCATACTGCTGTATCTCTTGTACCTGTCACTGCTGTACGGCGGTCAGGTCTTCATGTCTTTCCAATGGGATCTCCTGCTGCTGGAAACCGGACTGTTGGCACTGTTTCTCGAACCGTTTTCCAATCCATTTTTTTCCAAACCTTTGTCCAGGCAACGGGCCACACAAGGTACTGAGTATCATCGCAGGAGCCTTGGGATCTGGCTGTTACGCCTGCTGCTGTTTCGCTTCATTCTGATGTCGGGTGCAGTCAAATTGTTCAGCGGCGATCCCAGCTGGCGCAATCTCACGGCGCTGCAATATCATCTGCACACCCAACCACTGCCAACACCGCTTGCCTGGTATGCCGAGCAATTGCCTGCTTGGAGTCTGCAGGCCTGCACGGCCTTGGTATTGGTCATAGAGCTGCTGTTGCCCTGGTTTATTTTCCTTGGCAGACGTCCGCGGCACCTCGCCGCCTGGGGCATAATTCTGCTGCAACTCGGCATACTGCTGACCGGCAACTACAACTTCTTCAACCTTCTGACCCTGGTGCTGTGTCTTTCCCTGTTTGACGACAGGGCGCTGAAAAGTCTGCTCTCCAGCGTTCCGACGAAGTTGGGGTTTGGCAGACAAAGCAGCGCCACAGGGGACAATACTTTGCAAGAAGACGCGCCGGGGGCTGAGGCTTCGCCGAGGGAAACACGGCCAATCTGGCTTAAGGGAGGGCGTTACCTGGCGGGATGGTTTCTCGGTGCATTGGGACTGATGCAAATAGCCATAGGCCTGGGGCTTACCCCACAGGGCATGCTGACGTTACAGAGCCTCCTCAGACCCTGGCAGCTTGCCAGTCCCTACGGTGTCTTTGCGGTAATGACCACAACCCGCCCCGAAATCCTTATCGAGGGTTCGACGGACGGAGAACACTGGCAAGCCTATGGCCTGCCCTACAAACCCGGGGACACCACGCGGCCACCGCAGTGGAACATCCCTTTCCAACCCAGACTCGACTGGCAGCTGTGGTTTGCGGCACTGGACAGCGACTATCCGCCGCCCTGGTTTCGTATGCTGATACTGCGGCTTTTGTTCAACAGCCCCGAAGTGTTGGCGCTGCTGCAACACAATCCCTTCGAGGGTGAAGCGCCTAAAATGGTGCGCGCCCGGCTTTTCGAATATCGCTTCACCTCCCGGCAAGAACATGCGAAGACCGGAGACTGGTGGCACGCCGAAGAAATGGGCAGCTACTTCCCCGCGGTGCAATACAGAATCAAAGTCACTCCCTTGAATGGCGATACACCTCTGCCCGAAAGCCAAGGGAACAGCTGCGTTCCCGAATGTTGATATTGGATCCAGGAGTTCAGAAAAACGCCCGGTCAAGGCCGGGCGTTTGCATCCACTTAATCTCACCTCAGTGGTCAGTGTTTTGCTCAATCCACCAGTAGCCCAGACCAACCACCAAGGCGCCGCCGACAATGTTGCCCAAGGTTACGGGGATGAGATTATGCAGGATGAAGTTACTTAAGGTCAGGTCGGCAAAGGTTGCAGGATCAACACCTATGACGCTGAAAAACTCACTGCCGGCAAAACTGTGAATGGCAATCCCCAAAGGCACCATAAACAGGTTGGCAATGCTGTGCTCAAAGCCGCTGCTGACAAACATGGCCACGGGCAACACCAGCAGCAAGGCCTTACTCAGGGTATCGCGGCAGGCAAAGGTCATCCACACCCCAAGGCATACCAGCATGTTACACAAGACCCCAAGGCAAAAGGCCTGGCTCCAGCTGTGGTGTAGCTTGTGCTGCGCCAGTTTCAAGGCACCGAGTCCCCACTGGCCGCCATCCAATTGATACAGTCCGGCGCCCATGACAAGCGCCACCATAAACCCAGCCCCCAGGGCATTACCACCAAACACCCGGCCCCAGCAAGTGAGCATCTGGGCGGTATTGATACGCTTAGCGGCCCAGGCGACGCTGGTGAGTACCGAACTGGTGAACAGTTCTCCGCCACTGACCACCACCAAAATCAATCCCAGACTGAAGGCAATGCCGCCAACCAGGCGTACCAGGCCCCAGGGGGCAGCCCCGGCGCCCGTGGTGACCGTCAGGTAAAACACAAAGGCAATGGAGATAAAGATGCCGGCAAACACCCCCAGCCCCGTCAGCGCTGTGGCGGATTTGGCAACTTTTCCGGCGCCGTACTGCTCTGCCTGTGCCACCAGACCCATTGGCGCCGGGTTTGGCTGTTGATTTGCCGTCGACGCCCCTGTGCCGCGTTGCGGCGCATCATTCTGTTCTGGACCATGAAATATCCCGACCTCTTGATTGGCTGCCATCGGCGCTTTGCTTGCCACTGCCTGCTTTGTCGTCATTGCCTGCTCACTGCTGCTTGCTGTTGATTGCCTTCACACATAAACCTTGATGTGCCCCGGTTCGCAGGCATTATCCCGCCCTGAAAATGACTGGACAGAGAGGGCCCGCCAAAGCGTGACCGCCATCACAACCCCAAGTGCATTTCTTTGAAGTCGAGCACACTAATGTAAATTGGTCTTACCAATCTTAAATCGCTCACCTTGTATTCATTGCAGAAGACTGGCGGACCAACCCCGGCAGTAAAACTGCTGCCAGCGCAAAGTTTCGCCGCTCCCAATCCAAGCCTGAAAGATAAAAATGTTAAGCTGCCAGCAAAATTCACACTCAGACAAGATGAAAGCCTGATAAGCAGATGTCAGTTGTTCGCAGTCGTGCTACTATCACCATGGACAATTGGTATTACCATTTTAAAAAATAAACTGACTCAAGCCCATAATTGCCACACTTTTCCGCTACAGTGAATTCAGAACAAGTGGCCGGGGCAAGCCCAACAATCGGGGCACGTCAGAGGACAGAATTGTAAAACTTACACCTGGCCAGGCAGCACAGAGCCAGGTAAATGAGAAGGTAGCCCGATATGACAGACAAACAAATGCAGTTTGCCAAGGCCTGGGAAGGTTTCATTCCCGGAGAATGGAGCTCAGAAGTTAAGGTGCGCGACTTTATCCAGCGCAACTACAGTCCCTATGAGGGGGATGACAGCTTCCTCGCCGGCCCCACAGAGGCCACCACGACACTGTGGGCCAAGGTGATGGAAGGCATCAAGCAGGAAAACCGCACCCATGCACCGGTGGACTTCGATACCGACAAGGTTTCCACTATCGTCTCCCATGATGCCGGTTATATCGAAAAGTCACTGGAAACCATAGTGGGCCTGCAAACCGATGCACCACTTAAACGCGCCATGCTGCCCAATGGTGGCATTCGCATGGTGGAAAGCTCCTGCGCCGCCTATGGCCGTGAGCTGGATCCAGAAATCAAGTATGTCTACAGCGAACTGCGCAAGACCCACAACCAGGGTGTCTTTGACATCTATACCCCGGAAATCATGGCCTGCCGTAAGTCAGGGGTGCTGACCGGCCTGCCTGATGCTTACGGTCGCGGCCGCATCATAGGCGACTATCGCCGCATCGCCCTTTACGGCATCGACTTCCTGATGGCCGACAAACTCACGCAGTTTGAATCGCTGCAGCAGGCCTTCGAAACCGGTGAGGATCTGCAGACCACCATGCAACTGCGGGAAGAAATCGCCGAGCAGCACCGCGCCCTGGGACAAATGAAACAAATGGCGGCCAAGTACGGCTGCGATATTTCCGGCCCCGCCACCAATGCCCGCGAAGCCATCCAATGGACCTATTTCGGCTACCTGGCCGCCATCAAGAGCCAGAACGGCGCCGCCATGTCGCTGGGCCGCACCTCCAGCTTCCTCGACATCTATATCGAACGTGATCTCAAGCGTGGCCTGATCAATGAGCAGCAAGCCCAGGAGATGATCGACCACTTCGTAATGAAGCTGCGCATGGTGCGCTTCCTGCGGACCCCGGAATATGACGAACTGTTCTCCGGCGATCCCATTTGGGCCACAGAGTCCGTGGCCGGTATGGGCCTTGACGGCCGCACCCTGGTGACCAAGTCCAGCTTCCGATTCCTGCACACCCTGTACAACATGGGTCCCAGCCCAGAGCCCAACATTACCGTACTCTGGTCCGAGAAACTGCCGGAAAACTTCAAGCACTTCTGCGCCAAGGTCTCCATTGACACCAGCTCTATCCAGTATGAAAACGATGACCTGATGCGTCCGGATTTTGAGTCCGACGACTATGCCATCGCCTGCTGCGTCAGCCCCATGGTGGTTGGCAAGCACATGCAGTTCTTCGGCGCCCGCGCCAACCTGGCCAAGACCATGCTCTATGCCATCAACGGCGGTATCGACGAAAAGCTGAAAATTCAGGTGGCTCCCAAGGCCGAACCCATCAAGGGTGAGGTACTGGACTATGACGAGGTCATGGGCCGACTGGATGAAGTTATGGAATGGCTGGCAACCCAGTACGTCAGCGCCCTGAACGCCATTCACTTCATGCACGACAAGTATTCCTATGAAGCGGCGCTGATGGCGCTGCACGACCGCGACGTGCGCCGCACCATGGCCTGCGGTATCGCCGGCCTGTCCATTGCCGCCGACTCGCTGTCGGCCATCAAGTACGCCAAAGTGAAACCGGTACGTGATGAAAATGGCATTGCCGTGGACTTCGACATCGAAGGGGACTACCCCAAATTCGGCAACAACGATGCCAGGGTAGACGACATCGCCTGCGAACTGGTCGAGCGCTTTATGGGCAAGATCCGCAACAAGAAGATGTACCGCAATGCCATTCCGACCCAGTCTATTCTGACCATCACCTCCAATGTGGTGTATGGCAAGAAAACCGGCAACACCCCGGACGGCCGCCGCGCCGGCGCCCCCTTTGCCCCCGGTGCCAACCCCATGCACGGTCGTGACGAGAAAGGCGCTATTGCCTCCCTGACTTCGGTGGCCAAGCTGCCCTTCGCCCACGCCCAGGACGGTATTTCCTATACCTTCTCCATAGTGCCGAACGCGCTGGGCAAAGAGGATGGCGCCAGACGCCGTAACCTGGCGGCGCTGATGGACGGCTATTTCCGTCACAGTCCGGTACGTGAGGGTGGTCAGCATCTCAACGTCAACGTGATGAATCGCGAGATGCTGGAAGATGCCATAGCGCATCCGGAAAAATACCCGCAACTGACCATCAGGGTGTCGGGCTATGCGGTTCGCTTCAACGCCCTGACGCCGGAGCAGCAACAGGATGTGATCGCCCGCACCTTTACCAAAGGTATGTAGTTCAGGGACTGGTAATGCAACCGAGGCTGAAGGACAATGCGCTCCTTGTTCTTCAGCCCCTATGTTCAGATGGGTCTTCAATTCCCACTATCTGCCGGTCAGTTTTCAGGAGAGGCAATGACAGTTACAGGCAGGATCCATTCGGTGGAATCCTTCGGCACGGTGGATGGCCCCGGCATACGCTTTATCGTGTTTATGCAGGGTTGCCTGATGCGCTGCCAGTACTGTCACAACCGCGACACCTGGGATCTCCACGGCGGCCGCGAAGTTGGGGTTGATGAGCTGATGGCGCAAATCCAAAGCTACCGACCCTTCCTTGAGGCCAGCGGCGGTGGCGTCACCGCCAGCGGGGGGGAAGCCATACTGCAGGCGCCCTTCGTGGCCGAACTGTTCAAGGCCTGTCGCCGGGAAGGGATCCACACCTGTCTCGACACCAACGGCTTTGTGCGCAAGTACAGCCCAGTGATCGACGAACTGCTGGACAACACGGATCTGGTGCTGCTGGACATCAAGCAGATGGATGACAAGCGCCATCAGGATCTGACCTCGGTCAGCAATCAGCGAACACTGCAATTTGCCGACTACCTGGCCAAACGGGGTCAGCTCACCTGGATCCGCTACGTGGTGGTGGACGGCTTTACCGACGATGAAGACAGCGCCATCCGCCTGGCGGAATTTGTCGGGCCCATGGCCAATGTGGAAAAAGTGGAGTTACTGCCCTACCACGAGTTGGGGCGCCACAAATGGGAGGCCCTGGGCGAGGATTATCCGTTGAAGGACATCAGGCCACCATCACGGGAGACCATGGAAAAAATCAAGGCGGTATTTGTCAGCAGAGGGATTAACGCCAGTTACTGAGGCTTAAAGCGCGTCCCAGTAACTTGCATCGAGGCGCTCAAAGGCTATCTTCAGCAGGCGGGCCATGTCCAGATAACAGGCCTTGGCTCCGAGGAGAGTGCAATCAACGCCCATGGCGTTCAGCTTCTCTCCCAGTTGATTACCCCAACTGAGCAGGGACAGCGGCAAGGGATGACGGGCGCGTTTGCCAAGCCACAGCAGGCCCTGCAGCGGCAGGCTGATGAAAAACAGCGCTATGGTGATGGCCTGGGGCAAAAAGTCCCAGCCGTGCAGATAGAGCTGACTGGCGGCGGCAGGCAGCGCCAGCGCAGGCATCCATTTGATGGCCAGCGAGGTCGCCTTTACCACCCGGTATTCGGGAAAGAAATAGCCCAGCTGCCTGACCATGGGCCAGGTTTTCATATAAGCGCGGCCATCTCTCAAGGTGGTGAACAAGGAAAACATCGACCCGGGTACCTGCTGCATAAGACATACGCTTTTACCTTAGCACAGCCGGAGGCCAAGGTAACAGCCCGACCGGTCAGTGAACCGGTCATTCAGGCCCCGCCGCAGGCGGGAACAAACTAGATTCAATTGCTTCAAAAGGTTATTACATGTCCGATAAACTGGTTTTGGTACTCAATTGCGGCAGCTCTTCGCTGAAGTTTGCCATTCTGGACGCGGTCAGCGGCGATGAGAAACTCTCTGGCCTGGCCGAATGCTTTGGCCTGGAAAATGCCCGAATCAAGTGGAAACTGGCGGGTAACAAGCAGGAAGCCGCCCTCGGCGCCTTCAGTGCCCACCGTGAGGCGGTGGAGTTTATCGTGCGTAACATTCTGGCCCAGGCGCCGGAACTGCAGGCCCAGCTCAAGGCCATAGGCCACAGGGTGGTCCACGGCGGCGAGCGTTTTACCGATTCGGTATTGATTGATGAGGCGGTGATCAAGGGCATTGAAGACTGCGCCTCCCTGGCGCCGTTGCATAATCCTGCCCACCTTATCGGCATCCGTGCCGCCATGGCGTCTTTCCCAAACCTGCCCCAGGTGGCCGTATTTGATACCGCCTTCCACCAGAGCATGCCGCCCGAGGCCTATATCTATGCCCTGCCCTACAAGCTGTACCGCGAGCACGGCATTCGCCGCTACGGCATGCACGGCACCAGTCATTTGTATGTCAGCCGCGAGGCCGCCAAGTTGCTCGGCAAGGCCCCTGAGGACACCAATGTGATTTGCGCCCACCTGGGCAACGGCGCCTCGGTGACCGCGGTCAAGGGTGGCAAGAGCGTCGATACCTCCATGGGCATGACACCGCTGGAAGGGCTGGTGATGGGTACCCGCTGCGGCGATCTTGACCCCTCCATCATCTTCCATCTGGTGCAGCAACTGGGTTACACCCTGGATGAGGTCAACTCCCTGTTGAATAAGCAAAGCGGTCTGCTCGGCATCTCCGAGCTGACCAACGACTGCCGCGGCATTGAGGAAGGTTATGCCAAGGGCCACAAGGGGGCGACCCTGGCGCTGGAGATTTTCTGCTATCGCCTGGCCAAGTACATCGCCTCCTATACCGTGCCTCTGGGACGTCTGGATGCGCTGATCTTTACCGGCGGCATTGGCGAAAATTCTGACCTCATTCGCGAAAAAGTGCTCAACCTGCTGCAAATTTTTAACTTCAGGGTCGATAGCGAGCGCAACCAGGCAGCCCGTTTCGGTAACCGCGGGCTTATCACCGCCGATGGCAGCCCCATCGCTATGGTTATCCCCACCAACGAAGAGTGGGTGATTGCCGAAGACTCGCTGCGTCTGGTGGGCAACAACTGACGTCAGCCGGGCCGCCCAATGGCGGCCCCAATTAATACACGGCGGTGAGAACTGCCACAGCAACACCCCAGGTACAGTAAAAGACAGAGGTACTTTATGTCCCGCAACATCATGTTGGTTCCCATAGGCACGGGCGTTGGCCTGACCTCCCTCAGCCTGGGCATGGTGCGCGCCCTGGAACGCCACGGCGTCAAGGTGCAATTCTTCAAACCCATCAGCCAGCTGCGCCCCCACGATCACGGTCCCGAGCGTTCTACCACTATTCTGGCCAAATCACCGACCGTCAATCCGCTGGAACCCTTTGAGATGAGCCATGCCGAGGCACTGGTCCGAACCGATCAGACCGATGTGCTGATGGAGCAGATCATTGCCCGGGCGGCCGAGTGCGCCAGCAATACCGAAACCCTGATCATCGAAGGCCTGGTGCCAACCCGCAGCCACACCTTCGCCGATGACCTTAACTATGCCATCGCCAAGGCCCTGGATGCGGACGTGATCTTTGTCGCCACCCCGGGCAACGACAGCGCCAATGGACTGAAAAACCGTCTAGAAATCGCCTTCAAGTCCTGGGGCGGTAACAAGAACAAACGCCTTATCGGCGCCATTATCAACAAGATTGGCGCACCGGTGGACGACGAAGGTCGCGCCCGCCCTGATCTGTCGGAGGTGTTTGACCACCAGGAAAACCAGCGCAGCGACACCAAGGCCATGTTCCAACTGCCGGGCAAGAGCCCACTGCGTATCCTCGGCAGCGTGCCCTATAACCTCGACCTGGTATCACCACGGGCTTCGGATCTGGCCAAGCATTTGCGCGCCAGGATCCTCAACGCCGGTGAAATGAACAGCCGCCGCCTGCGCAAGGTGACCTTCTGCGCCCGCTCCATCCCCAACATGCTGCAACACTTCCGTGCCGACTCCCTGCTGGTAACCTCGGGGGACAGATCGGACGTGATAGTGTCCGCCTGCCTTGCGGCCATGAACGGGGTCAAAATCGGCGCCCTGCTGCTGACCGGCTCCTATACACCCGAGCCCGAAGTGCTGAAACTCTGTGAGCAAGCCTTCGAAACCGGCCTGCCGGTATTTTTGGTGGACACCAATACCTGGCAAACCTCGCTCAATATCCAACGCTTCGACCACGAAGTGCCGGTGGATGATGCGGTGCGCATCGAACTGGTGCAGGAATACGTGGCCGGTCACATAGATCAAAGCTGGATTGAGAGCGTCACTGAACACTCGCCGCGGGAACACAGGCTGTCACCGCCGGCATTCCGCTACAAGCTCACCGAGCTGGCCCGCGCCGCCAAGAAAACCGTGGTGCTGCCCGAAGGCGATGAGCCGCGCACCATCAAGGCCGCCGCGATCTGCGCCGAGCGCGGTATCGCCCGCTGTGTGCTGCTCGGCAAGCCGGAGGAAATCCAACGCATTGCCGCCCAGCAGGAAGTGGTGCTGGGTGAAGATGTGGTGATAGTGGATCCCGACGAGGTGCGCGAGCGCTATGTGGAGCCCATGCTGGATCTGAGGCGCCACAAGGGCCTGACCGAAGTGGTTGCCCGCGAACAACTGGAAGACAATATGGTGCTCGGTACCATGATGCTGGCCGAAGACGAAGTCGACGGCATAGTCTCGGGCGCCGTGCATACCACGGCCAATACCATCAGGCCGCCGCTGCAGCTGATTAAAACCGCCCCCGGTTCCAGTCTGGTGTCTTCCATCTTCTTTATGCTGATGCCGGATCAGGTGCTGGTCTACGGTGACTGCGCCATTAACCCGGATCCCGATGCCGAGCAGTTGGCGGACATCGCCATCCAATCGGCAGAATCGGCCAAGGCCTTTGGCATTGAGCCCAGGGTGGCGATGATAAGTTACTCCACAGGTGACTCGGGCACGGGTTCAGACGTGGACAAGGTGCGTGAAGCGACCCGTATCGCCAAACAGAAACGGCCCGACCTGGTCATCGACGGCCCGCTGCAATACGACGCGGCGGTCATGCCGAACGTGGCCCGCTCCAAGGCCCCCGACAGTCCGGTGGCCGGTAAGGCAACCGTGTTTGTGTTCCCGGATCTGAACACGGGTAATACCACCTACAAGGCGGTACAGCGCAGCGCCGATCTCATCAGTATCGGCCCCATGCTGCAGGGTATGCGCAAGCCGGTGAATGACCTGTCCCGGGGCGCTCTGGTGGACGATATAGTCTACACCATAGCCCTGACCGCCATTCAGGCCACCCAAAACCAGGGCACAGCAGAAGATTAAGCTCGCGCGGGTTTGCGGTCCGAAAACGAAAAAAGCACTGCCTTGGCAGTGCTTTTTTATGCTTCCGGGGTCTATTTTCAGGACCCCAGCAGCAGATGGTGCAGATAGCGTCACTTTTTGAACAGCAACAATAAGCCACTTAATTCAGCAACTTAACTAATTCACCCCGAGTCTTCAACACAGTTTTCCACAGATTCTGTGGATAACCATGCCAGGTTATCTTTTTATATATGACACGATATCCCCACCAGAGCAAGACTTAAGCAGGCAGTTATGGCAATGCTTGTCCCTGGGGCGAAAAATCGGGATACTGGATCCCATTCCAAAAGATCAGACCCCATGGCGCCGATGTTACGTATCATTCTGATTGCTTTACTCTTGTTAAGCGGATGCCGCCAACAGGACGACTCTGCTACCAACCTGACCCCGGAACAGGTTTCACTGGGCTTTTTCCGTGCCATCTATGTGGACCGGGACGTGGAAAAAGCCACCCAGTTTGTGGATGCACCACTCAAGGAAGTGTTGCGGCACTATTACATCGCCGCCTCGGTTCAACGCCATATGTTGAATCTGTCGATGACGGATGTGGAGATGGAAATTGATGAAATTGACATCGACTTTTTCCGCAAATTCACCAAGGACGTCACTGTGATAGTCAAGCTCAAGGGCATCAAGGCCGGAGAGCCCTGGATAGACGACAGAACCCTGAGGCTGCACAAGCGCGGCAATGAATGGATCATTGTTGAAGTCATGAAAGAAAAACGGATTGTAAACGGCTAACCGCTGCCGGAGCGTTTTGCAGTGCTGCAAAACCCAAGATAAAAAAAAGCGCCCCGACCGGGGCGCTTTTTTATGGTCCAGCTGTCCTTGGACAGCACAATCCGTTAGTCCAAAAACGCTTCTTCGTCATGTTTCACAGGCAGAGAAGCAATCACTTCATCCTGTACCTGGTAGTAGGCGCTTTCGTAATCATGCATATCCATAACTGGCTCCGGATTGGTTGAGGTCGGGTACACAGGTCGGTCTATTCTTTGCAGACATCGTATCCTGGAGAAATCCATTCGGTGAGAACGGGATTTCATGGTTGCGGAGTATACCAGCACGCCCCCTACAATTACAAAGAAGAATTACAGAAAACTTTCAGAAATGTTTCGAGTTGAAAGTTTAAATGCCGAAATCAGCCGATTTCAGCTCCATAAAACTGAAAGTCTTTCATGCTGCCACCTCAAAATTCGCCTTTATCCGACTTGTTAGCAGTCAAAAGTATTAGCGCTTGCTGGTTACAAGAAAATGTTATAGGGAGCCGGTTTGGCTGGTGCTATTTGTTAAAGCATCAACAGCAGGAGACTGTACTATGAATGCGCTGATTGAATATGAAGCCGGCAGGCTCGCCAACCTCATGCTCCATGGGGATACTTTAGGGATCCGTCTGTTTATGGAACACATGCACATCCCTCTGGATGTGCAGGACAGGTTGTTTGCCGAAATGGCCACCTTGGATGGCGATACCTCACGGATAGCCAGCTGGCTGGAAACCCATGGCCAATCCACCATGCCGGAGCGACTCGGCAACTGACCCTTCCTGCATTCACCAGAATTTAATGGCCCGGCGCAAGCATTGGGCCAGTAAACCAAGAGTGGTGGCCGCCCGCCGCCAGCCTTGGCTTATTGTTCTGCGGGTAAGCTGTACCTTAACACCTTGAGGGATTTCTGCTCGTCCATGTCGGCATAGATGGCCGGATTGGCGAGGCGCTCAATAAACTCCAGTTGGGGCGCGACTTCCTGCACCTGGGCTGCCAAAAAATCACACCCCAATTCCGGTGCGTTGAGGCACAGCAACAAGTCGCCGCCCGGCGTCAGCAACTCGGGCAAACGCCTGAGCAGGCGCACATAATCCTTGGTGGCAATAAAGCTGCCCTTCTGGTTGCTCGGCGGATCGGCAATGATGAGATCATAAGGCCCCAATTTGCTGAGCTTGCCCCAGGACTTGAAAATGTCATGGCCAAGAAAACGAGCCCCGGCGGCAAAACCATTGAGCAAATGGTTCTGTTTGCCTATGGCAAGCGCCCCTTTAGCCATGTCCATATTCACCACGTTATCGGCACCACCGGCGAGCGCCGCCACCGAAAACCCACAGGTATAGGCAAAGAGATTAAGCACGTTTTTGCCCGCCGCCTGTTCCCTCACCCACTGACGACCGGCGCGCATATCGAGGAAGAGTCCATGGTTCTGGCCCCTGAGCAGGTGCACCTGAAATTTAAGCCCCTGCTCAGTGATATTATGGGGCTCGGGCACGGCGCCGCTGAGGATAAGGGTTTGGCTGTCGACACCGGCACGCAACTGATAGACCAGATTAGGCTCTCCAGATCTGCCATGACGGAGCCAGAATTCGCTGATGGCCCGCTGATAAAGAGCAAGCTCGGTTTCACCCAGTTCGCTGAAGCTGGTCAGCAGCAATACCGGCTCATACCAGTCCAGACACAGGTGTTCGACACCGGGATACAGGCCACCGCGGCCATGGAACATACGGCCGCTGTCTGCGGGGAACTCTACCTGCTGCAAAAATTCAACGAATAAATCCATGCTGTTACTGCTCTTTCGATGGGGCCTCAACCTTGGGCGCTACATGCTTGTCATCAACCTGATCTGCCAGCAAAATCGCCAGCCAGTTACCGCTGGAACTGGACTCCAGCGCTATCTTGACAATCATGGTCAGGGGCACGGATAACAACATACCGACCGAGCCCAGCAGCCAGCCCCAGAAGATCAAAGACAGGAACACCACCAGGGTCGACAGGCCCAGGCCACGCCCCATGAATCTGGGTTCAATGACATTGCCCATCACCATGTTGGTACCCAGGTACAGCAGCGCCGTACCGCCGGCCGCGCCGGGGCCCAGCTGAATAAAGGCGAGGAGAATAGCCGGAATGGCGGCAATAATCGAGCCTATATTGGGAATGTAATTGAACAGGAAAGCGATGACGCCCCACAGCAGGGCGTAATCCACACCGATAAGCGACAGGCCTATACCCACCACGGCACCTGTGGCCAGGCTGACCAGGGTCTTTATCACCATGTATTCATTGACCGACTGCAGGAAACGGTCGATTTGCTTGAGGCGCATATCCGGATCGTCCAGCGCCAGGTGCAACTTCTTCGGCAACTGCTGGGCCTCGAACAGCATAAAAACTATGGTCAGGATAATCAGGAACAAATTGGCCATCACATTGCCCACGCCGGAGAGCATGTTGGTGGTCATGGACAAGGCCATGCCGGGGTCAAAATAGGCCAGCACCTGATCCTTGGAGATCTGCACATTCAAAGCCTGCAACTTTTCCAGCACCCAGGCAAATTGCTGCACCAGTTGCCCCCGGTAATGGGGCAATTGCTTGGAAAACTCGTTTACCGAACTGCCCACCAGGGTTGCCAGCCACAAGCCCGCCAACACTATCACCAGCATCAGTAGCATGACCGCCAACCACTTGGGGACCCGAAAGCGCATCAGGTAAACAATGACGGGATTACAGATCACCGCAATAAACACCGACAGCACAAAGGGCACCACTATGGGGCTCGCCGCCTTGATCCCGGCCAGGATCACTATTAAAAACGCCATGATGGCAAAGCCCTTGAAGGCCATGGAAGGCCGCTCGATTGGAAACATTCCAGAAATTCCTTTTTTTCCCGGGGCCTGAATTGCTACTCTTGTGCCCCACCATACATAGATTGCAGCTGACAAAGATGACATCAGATACAGCCACCATCAGGATCAAGAACCTGCGCCTGCGTACCCACATAGGCATCAAGGAAGACGAGATAAACAACAAACAGGATGTGATTATCAACGTCCGCATCGATTACCGGGCCAGCCGTGCCATGCAAAGCGACCAAATGGATGACGCGCTCAATTATCGCACCATTACCAAAAAAATCATCGCCTTGGTGGAGAATAACCGCTTTTCACTGTTGGAACACCTGACCCGTAAGGTGCTCGACATTGCCTGCGAGCACGATTGGGTTGAATCGGCCAATGTCGAAGTGGACAAACCCCATGCCCTGCGTTTCGCTGACTCGGTATCCATGGAACTCAGGTACACCCGCGGCGAATAAATTCACCTGGGGCCAACAGCGTGTCCGCCAGGGTATATGCTTGATACAAGAGGGGCAAAGGAGACAAATCCATGAAGATCTTCATCACCGGTGCCACGGGTTTTATCGGGCGGCAATTGGTGGCCACCCTGGCCGAGCATGAGTTGCGGGTTTTAACCCGCGATGTGGGCCGGGCAAGGGACCTTCTCGGTGAAGGCATCCAATACCTGACGGACCTTAACCGGTTGGAAAATTTCAATGACGTCGATGCGGTGATCAACCTCGCCGGTGAACCCATTGTGGGCCGACGTTGGAGTGACGCCCAAAAGCATGTGCTCAAGCACAGCCGTTGGGATATCACCAGCACACTCACAGGTCTCATTCAGCAGAGCGACAATCCCCCCGCGGTATTTATCAGCGGCTCTGCCGTCGGCTTCTACGGCAATCAGGGCAATCAGGTAGTCACCGAAGCCAGCCTGCCGGTGGACGACTTTGCCCATGAAATCTGTGCCACCTGGGAACAACTGGCCCTGGAAGCCGCCTCGCCCCAAACCCGGGTGTGCATCATCCGCACCGGCGTGGTATTGGCCCTGGGCGGCGGCGCCCTGGCCAAAATGCTGCCACCTTTCCGCTTGGGTTTGGGTGGTCCCATCGGCAGCGGCAATCAGGGGATCAGCTGGATCCACATGGATGACATGATCCGTCTGATCCACTTTTTACTGAGTAATCCCGGTTGTCGCGGCATCTACAATGCCTGCGCCCCAAATCCCGTCAGCAACCGTGACTTTGCCGGCGCCCTGGGAAGGGCACTGCACAGGCCCGCCCTGCTGCCGGTACCTGAGTTGGCATTGAAACTCTTGCTCGGGGAAGCCAGCACCATGGTCACCGGGGGGCAATATGTGCTGCCACAGCGGGTAGAGGAAGCCGGCTTTCGCTTCCTGTTCCCCAAAATTGATCAGGCCATGGAAGCCATCTTCCCCGACTGATAACTGTTTTCCTGACAGTCGCAGGCTCAATCGGCCCTCAGCAAACTGGCCGCGGTGCGCTGCAGCAATTGCCGACAACGCCAATAGCCCAGGCTCGCCACCAATATGGCTCCTCCGCCACAGGCGAGCGGCCACCACTGCGGATGCAAAAAGGCTTTGAGTTCGAATACCTGGGTCTTGAGCAGGTACAGGGAAAACTCAGACACCAACACGGCCAACAAGCCGGCAATACCGCCGAGCAGGGCAAATTCCATGGCGGTAGCCAGACGCAACAAGCGCCCGGGAGCACCGAAGGTTCTGAGCACCGCCAATTCCCTTTGTCTGAGCACCATACCCGCTTCGGTTTGGGCGAACAGCACCAGGGCGCTGGCACAGAGCACCAAAGCCAGCACCAGAGACAGAGCCATGGACACCTGGGCCACTATGTCCCTGAGCTGGCCCACCATGGCGTCCACGTCTATCACCGAAATGGTCGGGAAGCCCTTGATAAGGGAAAGGATCAGCTCCCGGCGCTCCGCCGGCAGGTGGAAACTTGCCATGGAGGTGTAGGCAAAGCCCTGCAGTGCTGCTGGCGGAAAGATCATAAAGAAATTCGGCTGCAGGGTTTCCCAATGTACCTGACGCACACTGGTGACCCTGACGCTGACGGGTCTGTTGTCTATCACGAACTCCAGCTTATCCCCGAGCCCTATACCCAAACGCTCCGCGACGCCGGATTCCACCGACACAGTGTCGGCGTCCGGGGTAAACTTTCCGGACAGGAGTTCATTATTGGCCGGAATACGCTCCTGCCAGGTGAGATTGAGCTCACGCCCTATCCCTACCCTGCCGCCCTCGGCCTCTGCCTGCTCCTGGCTCACCAGGGGCTCACCGTTAATGGCCGCCAAACGTCCGCGCACCACGGGATAGATGGCAGTGGCTTCGATACCCCTCTCATCGAAGAAGGCTTTCAGCGGCACTTCATCCTCGGGCGCGATATTGACCAGGAAATAATTGGGCGCCCCTTCGGGTAACTGCTGGCGCCATTCCTGCAACAGGTCCTGGCGCAGCGCCAAAATGGTCAGCAGCAACACCAGCGCCGTGGAAAAACCCACCAGCTGCAGGGCGTTTTGCCTGGCACGGCGCCTGAGGCCCGCCAGCGCCAATTGCATCGGATTGGTGGTCCGCATCCCCAGGCCATGGCCAAGACGGATCATGGTCAGTCCCAGCACCACCAAGAGCAAGGCCAGCAATAACACGCCGGCGACAACAGACAGGGTCAGGGCCCAGGAACGGGAATAAATCCAGCCAAGGGCCGTCATGGCGCTCAGACTCAGCAGCAGATGCAACCACATGCCCGGCGTCAAGCCTTCCAGCTGGCCATTAAGCACCCGCAGCGGTGGAATGCGCAGCAACCTGAGCATGGGATAAGCCGAAAACATCAGGGCGCTGATAAGGCCAGTGGTGCAACCAAGCAGCAATGGCCTGAGTAAAGGGGCGTCGTAGACCCTGATTGAGGGGGGTAAAAAAGCACTGACGGCCGCATCCAGCGCCAAGCCCCCCAGCAACCCCAAACACACTCCGGTCAGGGTCACCAGCAACAGGTGCAGGCCGAAGATGGTGCGAATTTGCACCGCACTGGCACCGAAGGTCTTGAGCATGGCCACCACATCGTAGTGACGCTGGCAATAACGCTGGGCGGCAATGCCTATGGCGGCACAGGCGAGCGCTATGCCGAGCAAACTCGCCAGCAATAAAAAGCGCTCCGCCCTGACCACGGCCTGGGCCACAGGGGAGTCTCCCGAGGTGGGGTCTATCCAGCGCTGACTGCTACTGAGTTCAGCTTTAACCTTGGCTTCAAAGTCTGCCAATGCTGCGGGATCTCCCGCAAACTGGTATCGGTAGGTTACCCGGCTGCCGGGACTTATGACCCCCGTGGAAGCCACATCCTCCAGGCGCATCAGCACCACAGGCGCCGAGGCAAAGGGATTGAAACCGGCATCGGGCAGCTGCGCGATTTCCCCGGCCATATTGAAGTTGCGCTCACCCAGTTCAATGTGTTGCGGGTAGCCAAGCAGGCCCCCCAGGCGACTTTCGTACCAGAGGCTGCCGACTGCGGGTAATCCATCTGCCGGCCCGTCAATCATGGCAATATGCCCCTTGAGCGGATAGCCGTCGGCCACGGCCCGCACAGTCACCAATTGGAACGCCTCGCCGGCATACACCATGGAGTTGAATTGCAGGCTGTCTACCCGCCGCAACTGCAACTTATCGGCCAACGCCAGTATGGTTTCCGCTATGGGCTGGGGGGATTCAATGATGCGATCGGCAGCAATAAAACGGCTCGCCTGCCCATTGATGGCCAACTGCAGGCGCTCGCTGACCCGGGCAAGGCCGGTCACGGCCAGGACCGCCAGGGCGATGGCCAGTACAATCAGCAGCAATTGCCCCTGACGCAGTTCCCGGCGCAATAATCTCAGTGCCAGCGTCAATCCCATGTGCCGGTCTCCTTTGTCCTTGGGGTTGCAGCTGCCTCGGACAGTTCGCCGGCCTGCATCAACAGCTGCCGCTGACAGCGCTGCGCCAGAGTCAGATCGTGGGTCACCAACACCAGGGTCGTGTGACTCTCACGGTTCATGGCAAACAGCATGTCGGCAATCTTATGGGCATTGGCGGCATCCAGATTGCCGGTGGGCTCATCGGCAAACAGTACCTTGGGTTCGCTGATAAAAGCCCGGGCTATGGCCACCCGCTGCTGCTCGCCGCCGGACAACTGCTTGGGCAAGTGATTCAGTCTGTGACCCAGTCCCACCCGCTGCAACAGCCCCATGGCCCGCTCCCTGGCGTCGGCGCGTCCGGCCAGCTCCGCCGGCAACATGACGTTTTCCAGGGCCGTAAGGGTGTCAACCAACATAAAGGTTTGAAAAATAAAGCTGACCTTTTCCTTACGCAGGCTGGCACGCTGTTCTTCATCCAATACCGACAGAGCTTCCCCATCGAGCCAAATTTCCCCCGAACTTGGGGTATCCAGGGCCGCCAATAGTCCCAGCAGAGTCGACTTGCCGGAGCCTGACGGCCCCACTATCGCCAGGCTTTGACCCGGCTTGACATCCAAATTGATGCCACTCAGGATAGAAAGCTCCCCCTCCTGGGTTGAGACCTGTTTACTGAGGTTTTCCACTTTGATTACGCTGAAATCTGACATCTTGTCCTTCTCTGTGCCCAGGTTACTGCGGGGCATGCTCTTGCTGTTGACCTGTTGGGTGATGCCCCTGCGGGCCGATACCATATTAATCCTCGGTGACAGCTTGAGTGCAAGTTATGGCATGAATGAAGACATAGGCTGGGTGAACCTGCTGCGGGCCAAAATGCCCGAACACAAGATAATCAATGCGGCCATCAGCGGTGAAACCAGTGCCGGCGGATTGCGGCGATTGCCCGCCCTGCTTGACTCTGACAAGCCTCAACTGGTGTTTGTGGAACTGGGAGCCAACGATGGTCTGCGCGGATTTCCCATTGAACAATTGAAAAATAATCTTACAAAAATCATCACCCTGGCGAAGGAAAGTGGTGCCAGGGTACTGCTGTCCGAGGTCATGGTGCCCCCCAATTATGGTCCCCGTTATGCGAAGGCATTCAATCAGGTATTCCAAACCCTGGCCAAAGAGCAGAATGTGCCCCTGGTGCCCTTCTTTATGACCGACATTGCACCGCATCCCGAATTGATGCAGGCAGATGGGCTGCACCCCAACGAGGCCGCCCAGGAACAAATCAGCGACTTTATGCTGCCCTGGCTGACACCGTCATCGGCCAAAGGCAGTGCAGTGCCCGCCACCGGAAGTCACTGATGTCCCCACCGGGGGTGACAGGTGGCGAAGTCGGTCACATTTTTGTCATTCAATTGCTAATTTATTAGAGCCGATGCAACATTAGTGCAGCAAATCCACGTTAGGATAGCGCCAAGCCCCGGACAGGGTGAATAAACCAAGGAGTGTCTATGTCTGTTACCCATCAGCAAAAAGTCTATTTGCCACTGGATGCACGCACCAATCAGTACATCACGGCAGAAATCAAAGTCACGGACGCCCTGCTGAGCCAGTATCCCGATCTGATGAGCTGTTACCGGGATCTTTCCCGCCAGGTGTTTGAAGCCGCCGATAAGCATGGCCTGCGCAATGTGCATGTCATTGCCAACGACAAGTTACCGCTGGTGCGTTTTCATACTGAGGCCTACAGCCTGGAAACCGAACATCAGGTGCTGTTTTTTTACAATCCCAAGTACCATGAAGCTCAGAACCTGTTTGCCCGCCCCGATTACCGGGCCCGCAAAATCCGCTTTCTGTTCCTGGCGGTCGGCGAAGACATACGCGCCAACTCCGCAAGTTTCCACGCCCAGGTAGTCAGACTGATGGAAGAGCTGCAGCCCAAGCTGGCTCTGGAGCACCCCATCAAAATCCGCGATCATCAACACCTGACCTATGACCTTTTTGCCAGGGCCAAAGGCAACAAAAAGACCTATGGCTATAAACTGCGCGGCCTGCCCCAGCGTTACAAGGCCCGTCAGTGTCAGTTGCCCGACGATGTCAGCGCCCTGAGCTATGTGACCGTTACCCTGCCCCTGGGGCGGAGGCTGAAACAAAAGTTGCTGGGTGCCGAAATGACCCACGGCGATTACAGTGCCCTGTATCAGCAGTTGCAGGACAGGTTCCACAGTGCCGTCACCACCGGAGCCTTCAGTCGCAGTGCCATGGTGGCCAACGGCCTTATTCCCCTGGTGCGCAACAGCAAGTTTGAGCAGCTGGAAACCAATAAGGGCGTGCAGTATCTCGGCTTCGACCCCAACGCCAGCGAGCCGCAATTTGTGGCCCATTGGCAAGCCGACAATCTGGTGGAGTCGGCGCACTTTATGATAGTGGCCGGTCAGGAAGATCATAGCGACAGTGGCTTCGGACGCTTTATGAATCAGGTGGAAGACACACTGAAGCACTTTGCCCGCGCCATAGAACTGGACGGTGAGCGCGACGATCTGATTGTGCGTTTCCATCAGCACATCAGCTACAAACGATAAGATCCGCGAAGACCACCTCAAGATAGCGCCGGCAATGCCGGCGCTATTTTTTACGCTCCCACCCCGGGCTTAGCCATGCTTAAAACGCGCCCAATTTTGTTTGCCTGCCCCAAATTCACCCCGGTTTTGACGCCGGTCAAAGTCGCCTGACATATAGCCAATGGCGGTTGCACAGCGGCCTATACTATATGTCGTCGGCTTGGCGACGGGTCAAATTTGTGCAACCTCGAACAAAAGGAGCCCCATATGAGCCTGCCTTCCCAACATCAATGGCCGAGCATAGAACGGTTCTTTGATCAATTTTTTACCCCTGCAAGCCTGGAAGATAAGGGCAATATGCTCAGCCCCCGGGTCGATATTACCGACAAGGGGGACGCCCTGGAGATAATCGCCGATCTCCCCGGTGTGAAAAAAGAAGATGTCCGGGTGCAGGTTTACAACGGTGTATTGAGCATTGAAGCCCAAACCCAGAGTGAAAAAACCACGGAACAGGACAAGGTCATCCGCAAGGAGCGTTACAGCGGCCATTTCAGCCGTCAGTTTAATCTGGGACCCAATATAGGCGAACACGATATTGTCGCCCAATTCAGTGATGGGGTACTGAAGCTGACAGTGCCCAAACTGGCCCACAAGGCCCCTGAGGCAAGACAAATCAGCATCAAATAACCTTTACCCTCTCCCCGGCCGGCGTTCATGAGCCCGGCCGGGATTTTTATGCCCTTTTTTATGACAAAAAGGGCATAAAAAAGGCCCGCAATGGCGGGCCCTTTCAGCTTTGACTCACACTCACAGACCCCGGTCTTTTTCCACCAAGCGATTAATCAAGGCACTGACAGTGGTTGAAGCGCTGTGGGCTATCTTATCGGTCAACTTCTTGCGCATCTGGTATTGCACCTTAATCAGATTGCGATCGGCTGATTTTTTCAGGATAAGATCATCGCTGGTGGCAATCTCATCAACCAAGCCCAGCGCCAGCGCCTGCTGTCCATACCAATGTTCGCCCGTGGCCACCTTGGTCAAATCCAATTCGGGACGGTACTTGCCAACAAAGGCCTTGAACAACTCATGGGTTTCTTCCAATTCCTGACGGAATTTCTGCCGCCCTTCCTCGGTGTTTTCACCGAACAGGGTCAAAGTACGTTTGAAGTCACCTGCAGTGTGCTGCTCGTAATCTATGTCATGCTTTTTCAGCAAACGATTGAAGTTGGGCAACTGAGCCACCACCCCAATGGAGCCGACAATGGCAAAAGGTGCCGCGTAGATGCGCTCGGCAACACAGGCCATCATGTAACCACCGCTGGCAGCCACCTTGTCAATACAGACGCTCAGGGGGATACCGGCCTGACGCAACCTGTCCAACTGGCTGGAAGCCAGCCCATAGCCGTGCACCATGCCACCGCCGCTTTCCACCATCAGCAGCACTTCGTCTTCTTTTTCTGCCACGGTCAATATTGCGGTGATTTCCTCCCGCAAGGAGGCCACCTCATGGGCATCCAGGCTGCCGTGGAAATTGACCACAAAGGTGCGCGGCTTGGGCGGCACATCGCCCTTGTCACGGGCCTTGGCTTCGGCCTTTTGCGCTTTTTCATAGGCCTTGAAGGCAGCCTTATCCAGCAGTTCCTCTTTGAGGTGATGCTTAAGCGCATCCAGCTCCTCAGACATGTGGGTCAGTCTGAGTTCACCGCGCTCGGGTCTGTGGCGGGTTGTGGTCAACATGATCAGCACCAGCACCGCGCCCAAGGCCGCCACCAGGGTTATCGCCTTGGCAAGAAACAATCCGTATTCGTATAGAAATTCCAAACTCTGCTCCAATCTGTCTGCCGGCGGCCTCTGGCCCCGGGAAAAGTGGCGCCTATTCTAACAAGGTGGCAACGAAAACCAATAAAAAACCGGCCCTAAAGGCCGGTTTTTCAATTCAGACAAGCCTGTTAGCTACAAGGCGCCAGCAGGGTTGCATCATTCACCATTATGGTCGCTTGACCGGCAGCAGCGGTAGCAGCAAAGCCTGCCACTTGCCTTTGCATCTCTACCGTAGCTTCGGCAGCCCTGCCATCTGTGGCATCGGTTTCACTGGCACTGATGATGGAACTGTGATGTCCCTTGGCAAAACGCACCGCGCCCGAGCCCGCTAAAGTGCTGTCTCGGCATTCCAGTCCCAGGTTGGCGATCAGAGGTTCTGTGCCTGAGGTTGGGAAACCTGCCACAGTATTGGGCAGAGTTTGATCCGGCAGGTTACCGTTACCATCACCAACAACCTCAATCAAATGCACCGGCAATTGCGTGGCCTTCAGTGTGGCAGCATGGTTAACAGGATCTATGCTGTCCACCGCAGTCTGGATCGCAAAAGCGAATGTCGGTATGAATTCGGCATATACCGCCTGTACCAGGGCCGCGTACTCAGGGCTGCCTGGTTCATAGCCAGCGGTATTGGCTTTAGCAACAGCGGCCAGGAAGGTTTCATTGGTCATGATATTGTCAAACAGCAAAGGACCAAAGGTGGCAGAGCCCACAAAGCTGCCCGCCAAGCCACCGCTTGGAGCCACCAGAGATACGGCATCCAGTGCATAGGGGTTGCCGAGCGATGTGCCAGTGGCCGGGTCAAACAAACCGGTAGAGGCATAAGTGGCAAAGTCGGTGCCAATAATGCCCCCCAGACTCAGGCCCTGGGCACTAATCTTGCTGACATCAAACACCTGTGGAGCATTGGCCTGAGCCAGAGCCTGGGCGTAACCCGTCAAAACCAAACGCAGCGCCAGTTGGTCCATAACCCCCTGACGGAAGTTACCCTGCACGCTCAGGGAGCTTGCAATGTTCACGAATACCAGCGGATTACCGTTGGCATATTCAGCAGCCTTGCCGATGGCGGCACCAAACCTTGGATCGGTTGCAGATACTTCATAAACACCGTCTTTGTTGGCGTCGAAGGAACGTTCGCCGTGCAGCGGCATATCAATCGCTACACTTGCCACCCCTGCCGCGGCGTAGGTGCCGGCGTAGGTAAACACGGTTTCCTTGGCGCCACCCAGACCATGCATGGCTATGTTGGTGGGCCAACCTGTGGCTGGCTTAACTTTACCCGTCTTGGCCTCGTTGGGCAGAGTGATATAAGCGGTCACAGTCTCATACCCTTTGATCTGGGGTATGGGGTTGAACTTGGTCAGGTGGCGGGTCTTGTCTGCCGGAGTGTCATCGTCCAGGTTAAAGTGCTTACCCGCCAGCAAAGAAGGGTTGGCCAGCGCTGCTGCAGGATCTTCAATGCCCTGGGCAACGGCCTGGATGCCATAGTTCTGCTGACTCAAGGTTCCGTTTTGCAATGCCAGCAACACGGATACAGGACTGTCACCAAAGGCAGCCCAACGACCATTGATGGCCGCTTCACCGTCTTCGGTCAAACAGGCAGCAGAGGAGCAATCACCGTATATGGGCAGCTTGATTTTGGCTATATAGAGGTCAGCCATATCGGCCACTACATAAGCGGCACCTGCTGCAGGTGTCAATCCTGCCGCCTGCGCTACCGTCATGCCGGTAAAGGTGGGCTGCATTACTAAAGACGGTTTATAGGGCGCATGCTCGGGAGCAGGGCTGGCCATCAGCAACTTGGTGGTTTCATAGACGGGATTAACCGATTGGGTAGTAAACAGACCTGACAAGGTGATGCCGGCACTGTCCACACCCTTGGATTCCAGGGCCTTTTCATAGCTGTTCACCAGACCCTGCAGCAACAATTGCTCCGGGGTTTCCAGCGGCAGGGTGTTTATGTCCATCTTAACCGTGGCGTAGGTGGTCGAGGCCTTCACCGGACGAGACTCGGAATCCATGATTTTATCTGTGGTGGCATAAATATAGGACTGGCCGGCCTTGAGCGGCTTCAGTGGCACTATCACTATTTTGTTTCCGGACGCCATGGAAACGAAATCGACGCCAAATTGCAGCTCATCACCTATTTTACAGGCGGAAACCGAAGCGGCGGTTTTACACTCGGGATCAGAAGACAGGGCGCCGCCCGTGGTGGCCTCGAACAGTCTGACCGCGCCGGGTTGGGCAACGGAGGCGGCCATCAGACTCAGGCTGTTACCTTGATGATCTTTGGCCGGAGCAACATCTATGCTGATGGGCATTGTGGTTGACCAACCATCCAATGAGCCCATGGCAACACGGGGATTGGTGTAATTACCGCTGTCCGAATGTACTCCCGGTTCTATGTTTTCGCCGGGTTCTGTGGCTGAAGAAGGAATATTCAAGGTGCCGTCCAGGGTGCCGCTGAACAGCAAATCGTTTGGCAGAGGCAAGAGGGCGTTACCAGGGTCATATACCAGATGGGACTCAGGGATCAAGGCTTCGGTCTTGTCCTTAAGCTCGTTGACACTGTCTTCACCACATCCTGTGAGCCCCAAAGCAGATGCGATAGCAACACCCAAAATGAGTCTTTTCATCTTTTTTCCCCAAATCTTGTTTTAATAATTTTGTTTTCCCCAAGAAATTGGTCACAATAGCAAAATTGCAGACCAATCCGGGCTTTTCCCAGCCCGTAACTCGTCTCAAGTTAACGTAAAAATAGTGAGTTAGCTACAAATTTGTCACAAAGAATTGAGCCTCTCCGGGCCAATAATCAGTCATTTGTTTCAAACAACCGTTTAAGCTCTATTGACCGCCAGTCACGGCGGGCTGTTGTGCCATGAGGAAGTAACTATCCATGTTGGAATATCAAGCTGCTAAAGATGCCCTGAAGGGCAAAACAATACTGGTCACCGGTGCCGGAGATGGCATTGGCAAGGTCGCCGCCATGACCTACGCCGCCCACGGTGCCACTGTTATCCTGTTGGGAAAAACCGTCAGGAAGCTTGAGGCAGTGTACGATGCCATAGAGGCGGCCGGTTATCCGACACCCGCAATCATTCCTTTGGATCTCAAGGGCGCCACAGAGCAGAACTACATCGACATGGCTGAGACCATTGAAGAACAATTCGGTCATCTTGATGGCGTGCTGCACAATGCCAGCCTTCTGGGTGTACTGGGTCCCTGGGAGCACATGTCCCAATCGTCACTGGACGAGGTCATGAAGGTTAACCTGACCGCCCCGGCCATCATGACCAAGGCCCTGCTCAAGGTACTGCGCAAGGCCCCCAAGGCTTCCATTCTCTTTACCTCCAGCGGCGTTGGCCGCCAGGGTCGCGCCTACTGGGGCCCCTATGCCCTGTCCAAGTTTGCTACCGAGGGCATGATGCAGGTACTGGCCCACGAATGTGAAGGCACCAGCGTCAGGGTCAACAGTATCAACCCCGGTGCCACCCGCACCAAGATGCGCGCCAACGCCTATCCGGCTGAAGATCCTATGACACTGAAGACCGCAGAAGATCTGATGCCAACCTACCTCTACCTGATGAGCGATGACAGCGCACAGGAAAATGGCAAGGCCTTCAACGCCCAGTGATGGACCAATACCCCAGATGGACACAAATAACTGAGGACAGACTATGAGCTATCCCATAGGTACCCCGGGCACCCCATGGGGCGATGCCGAAAAGTTGGCCTGGTTCAACAGCCGCGACATTAAGCGCAGCTATGCCGGGGAAGTGCTGAACCGTATTGATGCGCTCAAGGCGCAATTTAACTGGCAACAATACGGCGCTCTCAGTCTGGATGCCGCAAAATTTCCACTGTGGGCCGCCAAAAATAACTGGCAGCCCGGCCTGCCCTGTGCCCTGGTGACAGGTGGGGTTCACGGTTATGAAACCAGTGGTGTTCAGGGTGCCCTGGACTTCCTCGAGCACAGTGCCAAGGACTATCAGGGCAAGGTCAACCTCTTGGTAGCCCCCTGCGTCAGCCCCTGGGCCTATGAAATGATCCATCGTTGGAATCCCAAGGCCGTGGATCCCAACCGCTCCTTTGTAGAGAACAGCCCAGCGGAGGAATCCGCCGCGCTGATGGCGCTGGTAGCCTCGCAGGGCGTCCAATTCGGTCTGCACATTGATCTGCACGAAACCACTGACAGTGACGAAACCGAGTTCCGTCCGGCGCTGGCCGCCCGTGACGGCAAGGACTATGAACCCGATGGCATTCCCGACGGTTTTTACCTGGTGGGAGACACGGAAAATCCACAGCCGGAATTCCAGCGCTTCGTGATTGCCGCGGTGGAAAAAGTCACCCATATAGCGCCACCGGATAGCGATGGCAAGATCATCGGCTCGGAAGTGGTGCAGCACGGGGTGATAAACTACCCGCTGCACAAGCTGGGTTTGTGTGCAAGCATCACAGGTGCCAAGCTGACCACCACCACGGAAGTGTACCCGGACAGCCCCAAGGCCACGGCCGAGGAGTGTAATGCCGCTCAGGTGGCAGCCATCTGCGCCGCCCTGGATTATCTGTTAACCCAGAACTGATACACCAGGAAAAAGTAACGGCAGCCTGAGGCTGCCGTTTTTATTGGCGCACGATTTATTTTGAATTATTCCAATTTCAAGCGGGCAAAATAGACCGAAGTTTTGCCTTCGTGGGTGGAGTAGTAGCTGACCAGCAGGGAATCCTGCTCCAATACCACACCGGCATAGCTGGTATCGCCGCCGGAAGGCAGACTCAGCAATTCGCACACATGACCCGTGGTCTCGCAGATCTCCACCAGCGCCGTGCGCACTTTGTCATCATAAAGCCGCACGACCGCCATCAATTGCCCCCGCCAACGAAAAGCAACCGGACCGCCGATGCGACAATCCAGCTCCAGCCATTGCCAATCCTTGTAGGGCGCAGTGGATTTGCCGAGCAGCCCGAGTTTCCGCTCATCCCACACGGGATCCCGCCTGAGCAGGCACAGGGCCGCATTATCTTCAAACAGCATGGATGACTCGTTGACGTAGCCCTGGTTCGACAAGCACTCGACCCAAACGGAGAACTCCTGGGCTCTAAGGGGCTGCCCTTCCCCAAGCGGAGCCCGGTACAATCGCACATCTCCATCCGGGCCGGGTCTGTAACCGACGCCATAATAACCATCCGCCCCACGGCTTACCCGCCACAGCCAGTAGCCGTCATCAGCCAGCAATTCCGCCTCGCCCCAATGGATAGCATCGGCAGAAGACCAGAATAAAGATCTGCATGGCTGCTCACTCCGTAATACCGCACTGAAGATGTATAGCCTGTCACAGGCCACAAGCAACTTGCCATCCCGTAAATCACCACCTTCAAAGGTCAGCCGGGCGACGCTGTGCCAATTTTGTCCTTCGTCACTGGAGCACAGCAACCGCAAGGCTCCATCGGGTGACACATGGGTGTCGCCTTCGCGCAGCACGCAATAGAGCTGACCGCGAAAACGAACCAGATCGGTAAAGGCGTTATGCTCCGCCTTGTCCCAAATCTTTTGCACTGACAGAATCTTCATCGCAGCCCCACTGTGATAACAGTTTGTTCCTGAAACGCTATAAGGCTTTATATAACACAAAAGGCCGCGAGCGCGGCCTTTTGACAGTGACAATTAACTGGAAGAAGAAGCTGTTAGCTGCGGGTGCGGGTTGGCTTGGGCTTGCCGGAAGCACCTGTCACCTTGTGCTTGCGTACCGCACGGCGGATCTTGGCGCTGCGCACCTGGGCGCGGGCCACGCTGTGCTTGTCGGTACCCAGCATGGAGCGGGTTTCCGGCTCCAAACCTGCCAGTTGACGCAGGTAGTTGACCTGCTCCAGCGGCAGTTCAATCCAACCGCCGCGAGGCAGGGATTTGGGCAGTTCCACCATGCCGTATCGCACACGGATCAGGCGGCTGACCTGCACTTCCTGGGATTCCCACAGGCGGCGCACTTCGCGGTTACGGCCTTCTTTCAAACCCACGTGCCACCACTGGTTAATGCCTTCACCACCGGCGGCCTTGATATAGTCAAACTGGGCCGGACCGTCTTCCAGCATTACGCCGGTACGCAGTTTTTGGATGGTGGCATCGGACACTTCACCAAAGGTGCGCACCGCGTATTCACGCTCCACCTCGTTTGAGGGGTGCATCAGGCGGTTGGCCAGCTCACCGTCGGAGGTGAACAGCAACAAACCTGAGGTGTTGATGTCCAGACGACCCACAGCCACCCAGCGGGCATCACGCACCTTGGGCAGGCGATCGAACACGGTTGGACGCCCTTCGGGGTCTTTACGGGAACAGATCTCACCTTCCGGCTTATGGTAAGCCAGCACCCGGCAGATAATGTCATCGGCAGATTTGAGCGACACGGCACGACCGTCGATACGCACCTTGGCATCGGCTTCTATCCTGTCACCCAGATTGGCAATTTCACCGTCAATACTCACTCGGCCTGCAGCAATCCATGCCTCCATCTCACGACGGGAGCCATGGCCTGCACGGGCCAAGACTTTCTGCAATTTTTCACTCATGAGTTAACTCTTCTGACTCTGATGGCACTTCGGTCCTCTGACCAAAGAGTGCCTCCAATGACTCGGTATCGGCCAATGCAGGCAAAGCTGCCAGACTGTCCAAGCCAAAATACGCTAAAAATTCTGAAGTAGTGGCATATAGCGCCGGTCTCCCCGGTACTTCCTTATGCCCCACCACTCTGACCCATTTCCGGTCAGTCAATGTTTTCAGGGTGTGACTGCTTAAGGCCACGCCCCTGACTTGCTCAATATCCCCCCGGGTCACAGGTTGACGGTAGGCAATCACCGCCAGGGTTTCCAGGGTGGCCCGTGAATATTTGGGCGCTTTTTCCTGCCACAGGGTTTGCAGGTATGGGCTCAGGGTTTCCAGTGTCTGGAAGCGGTAACCACCGGCTACCCGTACCAGATTGACCCCGCGCTCCTGATAATCGATTGTCAGCTCGGCGATGGCGGCACTGACCCGTTCCCGGGACACGGCAAAGGGCGCCAACACAGTTTCACGCAGCGCCTTGACCGTCATGGGCTTGCTTTGGACAAACAGACAGGCCTCGATAAGTTGTTTCAGCTGCAGGTTATTGATCTGCACTAGTAAGCCACCTCACACAACTTCTCGCCACCTCTCGTCGCCTCATGCCGCCTTCACATAAATGCCGGACAAGGGTTCAGCCTGATACAGCTTCACCAGCATCTCCTTGACCAGTTCCATCAGCGCCAGAAAACTCACCACCACCCCGGCCCGGCCCTCTTCAATGCTGAACAGCTGAGCAAAGGGCACAAAGGTCTCGTGATTGAGCTTGGCCAGAATCTCACTCATGCGCTCCCGGGTCGACAGCATTTCCTTGCGCACATGGTGATGTTCGCTGGCCTGGATCCGCTGCATCACAGATGCCAGCGCATAGGCCAACTCTTTCAGCGACACATCCGGCGCAATCAGCTCAGGCTTGATGCCAGGTGCCGGCTGGGCCTTGGCCTGATGCAGATCCCGCTCCAGCCTTGGCAAGGCGTCAAGGGAGAAGGCCGCTTCGCGGATCACTTCATAGGCCTTGAGCTGCTTAATCAGCCGTACCCTGGGGTCTTCTTCTTCCTCGTCATCCTGCACCATCTTGGGTAACAACAAACGGGATTTTATTTCCGCCAGGGTCGCCGCCATCACCAGGTAGTCCGCCGCCAATTCAATGCGGGCCTCGGTCAACAGGTTGATGTATTCCAGGTATTGGGCGGTGATTTCTGTCAGTGGCAAATCCACCACGTCGAGCTTTTGTTTGCGGATCAGGTACAGCAGCAAATCCAGCGGTCCTTCAAAGGCCTCGAGAAAAACCTCCAGCGCCTCCGGAGGAATAAAGAGATCCGCCGGCAATTCCCTGACGGGCTCGCCGCGCACCAAGGCCAATGGCAAACTTTGCTGCACGCCCTGCACTCAATTCCCCCGCCAATGAACCCGCGAAATGGCTCCGGCAAACCGGGCTTTTCGCCAAACGCGCGATTATACCTGAGTATTCAGCACCTTTAAAGGAATGGCGTCAGGTCACCTGCGCCTTCACGGATGATCTCCACCGCATCTTCCGACATGTCGATGATGCTGGTGGGTTTTTCACCCAGATAGCCGCCGTGGAGAATGGCATCCACCTGATGCTCCAGCAGATCGCGGATATGCTCGGGATCGGACTCGGCAAACTCTTCCCCCGGCATCACCAGACTGGTGGACATCAGGGGTTCATCCAGGGCATCGAGCAGGGCACGGGCTATGACATTGTCCGGCACCCGGATGCCTATGGTTTTCTTCTTTTCGTTTTGCAGCCGCCGCGGCACTTCCTTGGTGGCCTTGAAGATGAAGGTGTAAGGGCCCGGAGTGCAGTGTTTGACCAGGCGATAGGCCTGGTTGTCGACCCTGGCGTAGGTGGCAATTTCCGACAGGTCACGGCACATCAGCGAGAAATGATGATCGTTCTCCATCTGGCGAATGCGCACTATGCGGGTCATGGCATCCTTGTCACCCAAGAGACAACCCAGGGCGTAGCCCGAGTCCGTGGGATAGACGATAACGCCGCCGCTTTTCAGAATCGCAACCGCTTGGCTGATAAGGCGCACCTGAGGGTTAACCTCATGCACATAAAAAAACTGACTCATGATATTGTTCTCCACCGGTCTGATCCCCAGATCCAGTTAACGCCTTGAGGCTGAAATAAATTTTTCCCCAGCTCCACAAAACTGCCGGGAAAATGAAAATCGCTGCCAATGGACCCCAACAGGCCATTGAGATGGCTGAGGGCAACCAGGTTGGCCCTGTCTTCCAGGGTCTGCTGCCCCAGCACCACTTCCATGGCATCGCCACCGGCTTCCTTGAATTCCCGCACCAGCTTTTTAAGCCACTTGGCCGAGAGTTTGTAACCGCTGGGATGGGCCAGCACAGCCACCCCACCGGCGGCGTGAATAACGGCGATGGCCGAGGCCATATCACCCCAGTTGTTCGGCACATAGCCCGTCTTGTTGCGGGCCAGAAAACGCTTGAACACCGAGGCCATATCCGGCGCAATGCCTTTTTCCACCAGCACCCTGGCGTAGTGGCCCCGGCTGATGGCGGCGTTGCCGGCCAGCTCCCTTGCCCTGTCGTAACAGCCCTCGATGCCGGCCTTGGCAAGACGCTCACCTATTTCTCGGGCCCGCACCTCACGCAACATGCGTTGCTGCTCCAGGAAGGCCAGCAGTCGTGAGTCCTGCCGGTCAAGATTCAGCGCCACTATATGAATATCATAGCTGTGCCAGCGGGTAGAGATCTCCACTCCATCTATCAGCACCAGCGGTCGCTCGCTGGCATCATTGAAGCCATGGGCCTCGTCCAGTCCGGCAACAGTGTCATGATCTGTGATGGCCAGCATTTGCACGCCCATGGCCTGGGCTCGGGCAACGACATCGGCCGGCGCCAATTGGCCATCGGATGCTGTGGTGTGGCAGTGCAGATCTGCCAGAATGGATTCTGTTATCATGGCGCCATTGTACTTGAATTTACTTGCAAAAGCTTGGTCATATCACAGTTTATCCTGCCAACCCGCCGTTCATGACAAATATTCAATTGACAATTATCCGGTGCTGGGTTTTTCTATAAGCCAACACAAGTAAGGTATCGATTTCACATGAACCGGATTTTTCCAGCCCTTTTGGGCAACGCACTTCTGATTAACTGGTGGTGGCACTTCCCCAACTCGCGGGTGGTGTGACTCTCTGTGCTTGTGTGAAAAGTAACAGGATTCGACAAAAGGCCCGCAGATTGCGGGCCTTTTTCATTTGGGTCTGCAACAGGCATCAAGTATCGCAGCCCTGGCTGCCAAAGGGATAAGCAATGCAGAAACAGACAATGTCGCCGCAACAGACAGTGCTGAAACAGACAGTGCCAGGGAAAACCCTCGCCAGACTGGTCAAGCAGCACCGGATGCTGGATTACAGCGATGATCCGCTCACCCTGTACCAAAGCCTCACGGGGGATGGTGCCGACACCCTGCTGCTGGAATCGGCGGAAATCGACAGCAAAGATCATCTCAAGAGCATCATAATGACCGCCGCGGCGCTGAGGATAACAGCCCGAGGATACGACATTACTTTCGAGGCCCTGAGCAATAACGGCGCCCAGCTGTTGCCCCGCCTGCAAGCCCATTTCGGTGCCCAATCGCACCTGTTGGGGCAATGCCTGACAGTGACCCTGGCAAGACCCGCCGCCGGACTGGATGAAGACAGCCGCCTCAAGGCAGGTTCCCCCCTGGATGCCCTGCGCACCTTGCTGTCCGGCATAGATTGCGGCGCTGATGTTAACGTGGCCCCCGCCTTTGAAGATTTGTTTCTCGGTGGCGTATTGGCCTACGATCTTATCGACGCGGTGGAGCCGCTCCCCCAGGTAAAAGCCAGCGCCAACACCTGTCCCGATTTCCTGTTCTACCTGGCCGAAACCCTGATTTTGGTGGATCACCAAAGTCGCAAGGCCGAGCTTATCAGCGCCCAATATGCCTGCGACACGGCCGCGGATACCAAGATTGCCGCAGAGCTTGAGACCCAGTGTCAGGCCATACTGCAACAATGCGCCGAACCTGTGAAGCTGGCGGAACTCAAACCCGTACAGGCCGACGTCAGGGTGGATGTCAGCGACGAGGCCTTTATGGCCAAGGTGGACGCTCTCAAGCAGCACATCATTGCCGGGGACATATTCCAGGTGGTGCCGTCCCGCAGCTTCAGCCTGCCCTGCCCCAATCCCCTTGGTGCCTACCGGGCACTGAAACGCAGCAACCCCAGCCCCTATATGTTTTACTTCCGGGGTCCCGACTTTACCCTGTTCGGCGCCTCCCCCGAGAGCGCCCTCAAGTACCAGGCCCATAACAATCAAGTGGAAATCTATCCCATCGCCGGTACCCGCAAGCGCGGTAAAAAAGCCGATGGCGAGATTGATTTCGATCTCGACAGCCGCATCGAGCTGGAGCTTAGACTCGACAAAAAGGAGCTGTCCGAGCATTTAATGTTGGTGGACTTGGCCCGCAACGACATAGCCCGCATCAGCGAAAGCGGCACCCGCAAGGTGGCTGAGCTGCTCAAGGTCGACAGATACAGCCATGTGATGCACCTGGTGAGCCGGGTCACGGGCTCATTACGAAACGATCTCGATGCCCTGCATGCCTACCAGGCCTGCATGAACATGGGCACACTCACGGGAGCCCCCAAGGTGCGGGCCTCGCAACTTATCCGCGAGGTGGAGCAGCAAAGGCGCGGCAGCTACGGCGGCGCCGTGGGTTACCTTAACGGTCTGGGCGACATGGATACCTGTATTGTTATTCGCTCGGCCTTTGTCAAAGACGGCCTGGCCCATATTCAGGCCGGCGCCGGGGTGGTCTATGACTCAGATCCCAGGGCCGAGGCCGAAGAAACCAGTCAAAAAGCCCAGGCAGTGATTGCCGCCATCAAGATGGGAGGTGGCCTGTGAAACTTTACCTGCTCGATAACTTCGATTCCTTTACCTACAACCTGGTGGACCAGTTCCGCAGCCTGGGTTATCAGGTGCTCATCTACCGCAATGATGTGGCCCCCAATGATCTCGCTGCCAAAATCCTCGCCGATGAAACCTCGGCCCTGGTGCTGTCACCGGGCCCCGGCGCTCCCCACGAGGCGGGCTGCATGATGGCACTGATAGAGCTCATCGCCGGCAAACGGCCGATACTGGGGATCTGCCTGGGCCACCAGGCTCTGGTGGAACACTATGGCGGCAAGGTGGCCCGGGCTCCGAGCGTGGTGCACGGCAAGGCCAGCCCCACAGAGCACAATGGCCAGGGGATCTTCGCCAATCTGCCAAGTCCGCTGCCCGTGGCCCGCTACCACAGCCTGGTGGCGACCCGGGTGCCTGAGTGCCTGCAGGTGATAGCCCAAACCGAGGGTATGCCCATGGCCGTGCTGCACCCCCAGCATCGGGCCCTGGGTTTTCAATTCCATCCCGAGTCAATCCTGACCACCCAGGGCAGCACCCTGCTGGTGCAGAGCCTGGATTATCTTATGCAAGATACGAAACAAAAAATGAAGCAGGAAGTGACCCAGACAAGGGAGCAAGCCCTATGACCAATGCCAAGAGCACAGCCGACGTCAGCCCCTTGTTGGAGCGGCTCTATCGGGGCGAGCAATTGGATCGCCATCAAACCAAGACCCTGTTCGCGGCTCTCATTGCCGGTGAGCTGGACGAGGTCACCATAGCCGCCCTGCTTATCGCCCTCAAAGTCAGGGGCGAAACCATTGAAGAAATCTGCGGCGCCGCCGAGGCAATGCGCGAGGCTGCCAATCCCTTTCCCCGGCCGCAGTTTGACAGTGGCATACTCGACATAGTGGGTACCGGCGGCGATGGCTTCAATACCATCAATATCTCCACCACCGCCGCCTTTGTGGCCGCAGCCGCCGGCGCCAAGGTGGCCAAGCACGGCAATCGCAGCGTCTCCAGCAAGTCAGGCTCTTCGGATCTGCTGGGCCAGTTCGGCATAGATCTCACCATGAGTCCGACACTTGCGGCCCAGTGCCTTAAAAACTTCGGCCTGTGTTTCCTGTTCGCTCCCCACTACCATGGGGGCGTCAGGCACGCTGTGCCTGTGCGTGCCAAGCTCAAAACCCGCACCCTGTTCAACCTGCTGGGGCCCCTGATTAATCCCTGTCGTCCCGAGTATATGCTGCTCGGTGTCTACAGCCCGGATTTGGTCCGCCCCATAGCCGAGGCGCTGCGCGGTCTGGGGGTGTCCAGAGCCATGGTGGTCCACGGTGCCGGCCTCGATGAGGTGGCACTCCACGGCGACACCCTGGTGTGTGAACTCAAAGATGGTGAGCTGCAGGACTATCAACTGAGTCCGGCGGATTTCGGTCTCGCCCCCATTGCCGTCACCGAGCTGGAAGGCGGCGATCCGGCCCATAATGCCGCCATCACCAAGGCCATATTGCAGGGCCGCGGCCAAAGCGCCCACGCCAATGCGGTGGCCGTGAATGCCGGTTGTGGCATTTACCTGGCGGGGCTCGCCGCATCCCCCAAACAGGGCTTTGAGCTCGCAAAAACTGTGCTGGCATCGGGCAAAGGCTATGACAAACTCCAGTCACTGGCAGCGACCTGTGAACCAGCCACTGTTGGGCTGGAAGATGAAGCAAAAAAAGAGGGAAAAGCCCAATGAGCAACGTATTGACCCGCATCATCGACAGCAAGCAGGCCCATATAGCTTCGCTCAAGGCCCGTTTTACGGAAGCCTCTTTGCAACCCAAGGTATCAGACCGCAGCCTGAAAGACGCGCTCTCGGGCGAAAGCGCCGGATTTATTCTGGAGTGTAAAAAGGCCAGCCCCTCCAAGGGGCTTATTCGCGCCGACTTCGACCCTGTGGCCATAGCAAAGGTGTATGACCGCTATGCCGCCGCCGTGTCTGTGCTGACCGACGAGCAGTATTTTCAGGGCGATATGGACTATATCCCCAAGGTGCGGGCGGCCATCAGTCAACCCGTGCTGTGCAAGGACTTTTTTATCTCCACCTATCAGGTGCGGCTGGCTGCCCATCAGGGCGCCGATGCCATATTGCTGATGCTGAGCGTGCTGGATGACACCCAATATCGGGAGCTGGCGGCTGAGGCGGCCAAATATCGGCTCGACACCCTGACCGAGGTCAGCAATGATGAGGAACTTGCGCGCGCTATTGCCTTGGGCGCCCCCATCATAGGTATCAACAATCGCAATTTGCGGGACTTGTCCACAAATCTCGCCACCACAGAGGCGCTGGCGCCACGCATCCCGGAAGGGACGCTGATTATCAGCGAGTCGGGGATCTACACCCAGGCGCAGGTGCGCCGTTTGGCACCCCTGGTGGATGGTTTCCTGGTGGGCAGCTCACTGATGGCGGAGCAGGATTTGGATCTTGCCTGTCGCAGGCTGATTTTCGGCGCCAACAAGGTGTGCGGCCTTGGCCGGGAGGCAGACCTTGAGACTGTGGCCAAAGCCGGTGGCGTCTATGGCGGATTGATTTTTGCCGCCAAATCCCCCCGGGCGGTGGACTTGCCCAAGGCCAGGGCGCTTTGCGCCGCCAACGATGAAGCGCAGCAGCGGCTCGCCATGGTCGGGGTCTTTGTGGATACGGCGCCAGCGGAAATTGCCGCCATTGCGGCTGAACTGAAACTGGCCGCTGTGCAACTGCACGGCAACGAGTCCGAGGCTGATATCAATACCCTGCGAGACTTGCTACCGGCTGGGACTGAGATTTGGAAAGCGGTGGCCGTGCAGCAGGGCAAACCCGGCGCCATACCCAGCAGCATACCAAGCGCTATCCCCGGCAATGCCGACCGCTTGCTGTACGACAGCCAGAGCGCAGGGCAATTCGGTGGCACAGGTATCAGTTTTGACTGGCAACTGGACCTGCCGGACCGCAGTGAGGCCATGTTGGCCGGAGGCCTGAGCCCAGCCAACGCCTTTGACGCCGCCGGGGCCGGTTTCCTGGGACTGGATTTCAACTCAGGGCTGGAAAGCGCCCCCGGGGTCAAAGATCCGGCCCTGATAGCCGCGGCCTTTGCCGCCCTGCGCCGCTACTAGCAAACGGCCAACAGCCCTGCGCGCAACAACAGAATTTGAATATGATTGGAAAGTTTAATTATCAACGGAGACAAGCACATGGGTGACTTGAAGCTCAACCCCTACTTCGGCGAATACGGCGGCATGTATGTGCCGCAAATTTTGGTGCCGGCCCTCAAGCAGCTGGAAAGCGCCTTTGTTGAGGCCCAGCAGGATCCGGCCTTCGCCGCCGAATTCACCGATCTGCTGAAAAACTATGCCGGGCGCCCCACGGCGCTGACCCTAACCCGCAACCTGTCTCCCAACCCCAAGGTGAAAATTTACCTCAAGCGCGAGGATCTGCTTCACGGCGGCGCCCACAAGACCAATCAGGTGCTGGGCCAGGCGCTGCTGGCCAAACGCATGGGCAAGAAGGAGATCATCGCCGAGACCGGTGCCGGTCAGCACGGGGTCGCCACCGCCTTGGCCTGTGCCCTGCTGGGGCTTAAGTGCAAGGTCTACATGGGTGCCAAGGACGTGGCCCGTCAGAGTCCAAACGTATTCCGCATGCGCCTGATGGGCGCCGAAGTCATTCCGGTCACCTCGGGCTCCGCCACCCTCAAGGATGCCTGTAACGAAGCCATGCGCGACTGGTCAGGCAGCTATGACAGGGCCCACTACCTGCTTGGCACCGCCGCCGGTCCCCATCCCTTCCCCACCATAGTGCGTGAGTTCCAGCGCATGATAGGCGAAGAAACCAAGGCGCAGATGCTGGAAAAAGAAGGTCGCCTGCCCGATGCCGTCATTGCCTGTGTCGGCGGTGGCTCCAACGCCATCGGCATGTTCGCCGACTTTATCGATGAGCCCTCGGTGGAGCTTATCGGGGTGGAACCTGCCGGTAAGGGCATAGACACGCCGATGCACGGCGCACCGCTCAAGCACGGCAAGACAGGGATTTTTTTCGGCATGAAGGCCCCCCTGATGCAGGACTGCCACGGTCAGATTGAGGAGTCCTACTCCATTTCCGCCGGCCTCGACTTCCCCTCGGTGGGCCCCCAGCACGCCTATCTCAATGCCACCGGCCGCGCCAGGTATGAGTCGGCCACCGATGATGAGGCGCTCGATGCCTTCCAGCTGCTGGCCCGCAGCGAAGGGATAATCCCGGCGCTGGAATCGGCCCACGCCCTGGCCTATGCCCTGAAATTTGCCCGTGAATGCACCGAGGACAAGATATTGGTGGTCAACCTGTCCGGTCGCGGTGACAAGGACATTTTCACAGTGTCAGACATACTGGAGGCCCGCGAGTCGGCAAGCGCCAGCCAAGCAAAAGAAAGCAGCCAGGTAAACGAAAGCAGCAAAGCAAACAACAGCGAGGGAGAGCCCCAATGAACCGTTATCAAACCAGCTTTGCCCGCTTAGCGGCCGAAGGTCGCGGCGCCTTTGTGCCCTTCGTGACCCTCGGTGACCCAACACCAGACCTCAGCCTGGCCATTGTCGATGCCCTGGTGGCGGGCGGCGCTGATTGCCTGGAGCTCGGCTTCCCCTTCTCCGATCCCCTGGCCGATGGCCCGGTTATTCAGGGCGCCAACCTGCGGGCGTTGCAGTCGGGCACCACCCCGGACACCTGTTTTGCCATGATTGCTGAAATTCGTGCCAAATACCCCGAGCTGCCCATAGGCCTGCTGCTGTACGCCAATCTGGTGTATGCCAACGGCATAGATAATTTCTACGCCCGGGCCAAGGCCGCCGGTGTGGATTCGGTGCTGATAGCCGATGTGCCGGTGGAAGAGTCTGCCCCCTTTGTGGCCTCAGCCAAGGCCCACGGCATAGCGCCGATATTTATCGCCCCGCCCAATGCCGATGCCGACACCTTGAAGCAGGTGGCCGAGCTGGGTGAAGGCTACACCTATCTTTTGTCCCGGGCCGGAGTCACGGGCACAGATACCAAGGCCGGCACACCTGTGGAGACCATACTCCGCACCCTGGCCGAATTCGATGCCCCGCCGCCACTGCTGGGCTTTGGTATTGCCCAGCCACAACAGGTCCGGGACGCCATTGCCGCCGGCGCCGCCGGGGCGATTTCGGGGTCGGCCGTGGTCAAGCTGATTGAGACCCACAGGGATAATCCAGCCGCCCTTATCGCCGAGCTAAAGAGCTTTAGCCAAGCCATGAAGGCCGCGACTTAAGCGCTCCCGGCAAGCCCTTATTTTGCCTTCCAAGGCACATAGAGAATCGCTGATGACATTGAGGGCCACCCACAAACCGGGTGGCCCTTTTTATATCCGGCCCTGGAAGCTGGCCAACAGTTTGAAAAGATTGACTCTCTTTGATTCTTGCCCTACAAAAGAGGCTTAATCCCAGATCCGGTATTGGAAGCAGGATCAGCTAAGGAGCGGTCTTATGACCAAGGCATTATTGGTTATCGATGTACAGAAGCTGCTGTTTGAGAACGGCAATCCCCCCCATGAGGCACACGCCGTCATCGACAGGATCAACAGCCTGAGCCAGCAGGCGCGGGATTCCGACATGCCGGTTATCTTTATCCAGCATGAACAGGAAGGTACACCCATCGCCCGTGACAGCGACGGCTGGCAACTGGCCACGGGCCTTGTGGCCGAAGAAGATGACTTTCGGGTTGGCAAAAGCACCCCGGACTCCTTCAATGGCACAGGGCTCAAATCCCTGCTGGACGAGCTCGATGTGACCGAACTGGTGATCTGCGGCTATGCCAGCGAGTTCTGCGTTGACACCACGGTGCGCCGCGCCCTGGCCCTGGGTTATCCCGTGACCCTGGTAACGGATGCGCACACCACAGCCAACAAGCCCCATTTGGATGCCGCCAGCATAATCGCCCACCACAACGCCACCCTGTGCAGTATCAAAAGCTTCGGTGTGGTTGCCACCGGCGTCAGCACTAACGATTGGCTAGCGGAATAATGGGCCGCCAAGCCGCCCGGGAGCCTGTTTAACGGCCTGCCCGGGCGTGCTACACTCGCTGCTTTGCCGTCTTGTTTGGGATTTCCATGAAACAACTGCTGGACTTTCTGCCGCTGCTGGTCTTTTTCATCGTCTATAAATTTTTTGATATCTATGCAGCCACCGGCGCACTTATCGCCGCCAGTGTGCTGCAATTGATAGCGACCTTTGTTATCTACCGTAAAATCGAAAAGATGCTCTGGTTCACCTTCACCCTGGTCTTGCTGTTCGGCAGCATGACGCTGATTTTCCACAATGACGCCTTTATCAAATGGAAGGTCACCATCATTTATGGCGTGTTTGCCACTATCTTCGCCGTGACCCAGCTGATGGGCCGCCCCGTACTCAAGTCACTGCTGGGGCAGGAACTGAGGGTGGCAGACAAATATTGGGCCAGGGTCAGCTGGTACTGGGTGGCATTCTTTGTCAGCTGCGGCCTTGGCAATATCTATGTGGCCTTTGAGCTGCCACTGGAAGTCTGGGTGAATTTCAAGGTGTTTGGCCTCACGGCTCTGACCTTAATCAACCTGTTTGGCACAGTATTTTATCTCTACAAGCATTTACCCGAAGAGCAACAGAAGGAACTTAAATGATGTGGTACATGATCTCTTCCCAGGACGTTGAAAACAGCCTGGAAAAACGTCTGGCAGCCCGTCCCGCCCATTTGGCCAGATTACAGGAGCTGGCCGATGAAGGTCGCCTGTTGACCGCGGGCCCACATCCGGCCATCGACAGCGAGAATCCCGGCGAAGCGGGTTTCTCCGGCTCCCTGGTGGTTGCCGAGTTTGAATCCCTGGAAGCGGCCAAGGCCTGGGCCGATGCCGATCCTTATATCGCCGCCGGTGTCTACGCCAGCGTGATAGTCAAACCCTTCAAGCGAGTGCTGCCCTGATGAAGATTGTCTCCTTCAATATCAATGGCCTGCGCTCTCGCCTGCACCAGTTGCAGGCGCTTATCGATACCCAGCGGCCGGATATCATAGGCCTGCAGGAAACCAAGGTCCACGATGAGGCCTTCCCTCTGGAAGACGTGCTGGCCATGGGCTACAAGGTGCATTACCACGGTGGCAAGGCCCATTACGGGGTTGCCCTGCTGTCCAAAGAAGAGCCTGAATCTGTGTCCAAGGGTTTCCCCTGGGATGAAGAGGACGCCCAGCGCCGACTGATCATGGGCCAATTCCGTCAGGCCAATGGCCGACTGTTGACAGTGATCAACGGCTATTTCCCCCAGGGTGAAAGCCGTGACCACGAAACCAAGTTCCCCGCCAAGCGCAAGTTCTACGCCGATCTGCAGCGCCTGCTCAGCGAGTCCTTCAGTCCGGATCAGGATATTGCCGTCATAGGTGATATCAATATCTCGCCAATCGATCTCGACATAGGCATAGGCGAAGTGAATGCCAAACGCTGGCTCAAGACCGGCAAGTGCAGCTTCCTGCCGGAAGAGCGCGAGTGGCTGGCAACCCTGAAATCCTGGGGCTTTGATGACAGCTTCCGTCTGCTGCATCCGGAGCAGGATGGGGTTTACTCCTGGTTCGATTACCGCAGCAAGGGTTTCGATGACAATCGTGGCCTGCGCATCGATGTGATCCTGACCACAGCCAGCCTGAGCCAAAGGCTCAAGGCCTCAGGTGTGGACTACGAGTTGAGGGCCATGGAAAAGCCCTCGGACCATGCCCCGGTGTGGAGCGAGTTCAGCCCGGCCTGACACGGCTAACATGACACAGCTAAAAAGGGGCGCTCACGGCGCCCCTTTTCTATTCAGACAGGTTCATTCAAACACTTAATCAGACACGGTACCTGTGCAGTATGTCATCCAGACCAGCCGACGCCTTGTCGAGATCCTGTGACAGGGCCAGGGCCCTGTGGGCGTTGTCGCTTATCACTCCGGATTGACTGCGGATCTCATTGAGCTGATGGCTTATCTCCCGACAGGCCACACTTTGCTGCTCAGCCGAAGCGGCTATCTGACTGGCCATGTCAAACACCTGATTGACCGAGTCGGCCATTTGCGCCACATCATCCCCCACCAAGGCAATGGCCTCACGGCGGGTATCGGCCTCTGTCACTATCTCCCCGGTAATGTTCGCCAGTCCCCGGGTACCGGATTGCAGACTCTCTATCATGCCCTGAATTTCCACCGTTGCCTGCTGGGTGCGCCCGGCCAGGGTACGCACCTCGTCAGCCACCACGGCAAAACCCCGACCCTGCTCGCCGGCGCGGGCCGCCTCAATGGCGGCATTCAGCGCCAGCAAATTGGTCTGCTCGGAAATACTGTTGATTGTGGTCACCACCGCATTGATTTCGGTCGCTTCACGGGACAGGGCACTGACCGAGTCCGAGGCGCTGCCAATCTTGCCCGACAGGGTCGCAATGCCCTGCACGGTTGCCGCAATCCGCTGCTGACTGGCGTTAACGGCGCCGGCGTTGGACTTGGTTTGGCTTGACGTCAGACTGGCATTGGCCGAAACCTCTTCGATGGCATTGGCCATTTCAGACATGGCCACCGTCACCGAATCAAGAAAATGATGTTGGTTGCGGATAAGGTCATCGCTGGCCTTGGCCTGCTGATTGAACTCCCTGGCCGCCTTCGACAGGGTTTCGGCGTTGCCGCCGATGGCGGCCACCATATCGCTCATGTTATCCGCGCAGCGATCGATTTCCCTGGCAATCAAACTGAAATCATCGGTACCGAAAAAGTTGAGTCTTTGGGTCAAATCTCCGTCTGCCAGACGCTTGATGGCCATGTACATGTCCCATAAACCACCCCCAAGGGAAGTGGAAATCCAGTAGCTGAGCTGAAACAAGGGCAACAAACCCAGGGCAGCGAGCCACAGCATCAAGCTGGCATCACCGCGGGCCTCGGCCTCACGACTTCTTACCTGCTCGCTGTAGCCCAGGCTTTGCCCCTGCCATTGCCCGGTGGCCGTGACCGTATCACCGCGCCGCCCGGCTCTGGATTGGGGTTCAAGCCCAAGTGCCGTCATCAACGCCGGTCTGGCATCTTCGGATACCGAATCCAGGGCTGCCAATTTGGCATCCAGGGCAGCCTGCACGGCCCTGGCACTGCCATCTTCAATCAGTTTCAGCTCAAGACGGTAATTGGCCAGCGCCACAGCGGCCGTGATGGCCGCCACCATGGAGCACACGACCCAGAACTTGCCATTAAGGCTCAGCTTGATCAGTAGAGCGTCAATTTTACGAAAGGTGATTTGTTTCATCTTATGCTTCCTTCACCGTTGCGCGGCTGCATTGCCAAGTATAGTTGGCCGCAACCGGAACACAGTGTGGCTATGTTCCCAAGTCCTATGCCTTAAGCCCTTCAATACCCAGATATTGCAGCAGTTGCTCTATGGCCGAGGTCAGCTTGGCCATGGCCAGCCCCAAGGCCGCGCCCAACATAAGGGGGAGCAAAGCCACCACAGGCTCGCCACCGGCCACAAACAGGCCGCAGCAGCCGATAAAAGCGGCAGGAATAAAAGACAGGGCCCTGTGGCAAGCCTGCAGGCACATGGCGGAGGTAGCCACACCGGTCAGCAGATAACCGAGCCAGGGAGTCGGCATAGCGCCACCGCCCTTGAGTATCAGCCAGGCCCAGAACAGGCCCGATATTAAGGTCAGGTTGCAATATAACCAGCCCTTGGCATCAAGCCGGCCTTGGGCGAAGAAGGCGCTGCAACCGAGAAAGCCTGCCACTGTCAGCAGGCCGAAGTGATCGGCAAACGCGGCCCAAACGGCCGCCAATAGCCCGGCAGCGATCGCCGCCGGCATACGGTTCCACATGATTAACCCCGGATTTTGTATTTTTAGTTTGGTAAAAATACGTCAATCAAGGCTGCAAAAACCGGACTTGGGGCAAAGTTTATGAAATAAAACACCAAAACCGGCATCAGCCAAATCGGGGATCCGCCACGAAGGGGTTGCTGAGGCGCTCTCTGGCAAAGGTCGACATGGGGCCATGGCCGGGTATGAAGCTGACGTCACCGAGCGGCCATAACTTGTTTTTGATGGAGTGCAGCAACTGCTCATGATTGGAGCGTGGAAAATCGGTGCGACCTATGGAGCCATTGAACAGCACATCCCCCACCAGCGCCAGCATGTCGGCACGATGGAAAAACACCAGGTGGCCCGGCGTGTGGCCCGGGCAATGCAACACTTCCAGGCGCTCTTCCCCTATGCTGATGACATCCCCTTCCACCAGGTAACGACTGGGCTCAAACGCGGCACAAAGGGGAAAACCAAAACGTTGACTCTGCTGCGGCAGCATCTGCAACCAGAAACTGTCATCTTCATGGGGCCCGAGGATCTCTACCCCAAAGCTTTCGGCCATTTCAACCGCGGCGCCCACATGGTCCAGGTGCCCGTGGGTTAGCAGCACTTTTTCCAGACTCAGACCAAGGCGGGATATTTCGGCGCGGATCCGCTCCGGGTTACCACCGGGATCGACCACAGCGGCCTTGAGGCTGCTTTCACACCAGAGCAAGGTGCAATTTTGCTGAAAGGGCGTCACAGGAATAATGAGATACTTCATAAAAACTTTTGATAACAACCAGTGCGTGGAAAAACTGGCCCTAGAGTACGCCAGCCGAATGATAAATTGCCAGCCTGCAGCGGATAAAACCTGCAAACTGCGATCTGTCCGCGTCGACCGATTTTGCGCTGAAAAAGGCTAATGGCTGCCACAGGCCGGTATTTTTGTATACAATTCGACGCACATGTCTTTCGGAGTCAGAAATGCACAGCACCCAAAAACTCGCCGGCGTTATTGCCCACAAACACCAATTCCAGGTCCCTCTGGATCACAGTCAGCCCAATGGGGCCAAGATTGATCTTTTCGTGCGCGAACTGGTCCGTTGCGGCAAGGAAAACGCCGAACTGCCCTTCCTGGTGTATTTCCAGGGCGGCCCGGGATTCGCGGCCCAAAGGCCCATGGGCGATTCAGGCTGGATTAAAAGGGCATTGGATGAATACCGGGTGCTGCTGCTCGACCAGCGTGGTACCGGGCTGTCGTCGCCCATCAATTACCAAAGCCTCGCCGGCCTGAATCCCAATGAACAGGCCGAATACCTGAGCCATTTTCGCGCCGACAACATTGTCAGGGATGCAGAATGGGTTCGGGGCAAACTGAGCCCAGACACGCCCTGGACCATATTGGGGCAAAGTTTCGGCGGCTTTTGTGTGCTCAACTACTTAAGCTTTGCACCACAGGGACTCAAAGAAGCCTATATCACCGGCGGCATACCGCCTCTGAGCCTCAATGCCGATGCCGTATACCGCGCCACCTATAAGCGGGTACTGCAGAAAAACCGCGACTTTCACCACCGCTTCCCCGATGCCCAGGCGCTGCTCGACAAACTTGCCGCCCATATAACACAGCACAAGCCCAGGCTTGCCAGTGGTGAAACCCTGACGGTGGAAATGCTGCAGCTGCTCGGGATCCAATTGGGTATGGAAGGCGGCCCCGAAGCCGTGTATTACCTGCTGGAACAGGCACTGTTGCAAACCACCCAGGGCACTGTGCTCAATCCCTTTTTCGCGGTGCAATTCAGTCAGATGCTGGATTACAACAGCAATCCACTGTTTGCCGTGCTGCACGAGGCCATCTATTGCCAGGGCCAGGCGTCCGACTGGGCCGCCCACAGGGTAAGGAACGACTATCCCGAGTTTCACTACGATGCCGACAAGCCTTTATTGCTGACCGGAGAAATGATTTACCCCTGGATGTTTGAGCAATTTGCCAGCCTTCGCCCCCTGCGCGATGCCGCACACCTGCTGGCAGCCAAGCAGGACTGGCCTGCGCTCTATGACGAGCAGCAACTGGGGCAAAACCAGGTACCCGTCGCAGCGGCCATCTACAGCGAAGACATGTTTGTCGAGATGGAATACAGCCTGGCCACGGCGGCCAAGGTCAAGGGACTGCGCTACTGGCTGACTTCTGAATATGAGCACAATGGCATCCGCATGGATGGTGAGCGGGTGCTGAACAGGCTAATCGCCCTTAACCGTGGCAAGCTGCTGCGCTGAGCCAATGGCGTAAGCAGATGATAAAGCGCATGACTTGGCGATAAACCGAGCTGATTCAGTCTCGGTTAAGGCTCGTGGGGCACAATCAACAGTGTTCCAACCGTTCCGTGAATTGATCATTGCTTTTAGAGCAAGCCCGCTTTGGCTTGCTCTTTTTTTTTGCTTGTTGCGCACTGCCAGGCCTTCTGCCCTCGCCTGTGGCTTGCCCGGGCCGGTACCCTGACCGATACTGTGAAAGAGCCTTTCACAAGGAGACCCAAACAGATGGATATTCACAATCCCCAAGCCCTGTCGCCGGAAATTTTGCTGGGTATAGTCAATGAGAAATTGCGGCTGCAGTGCAAGGATAAGGCCGAACTCCTGTACGAGCTGGATATGGATGGCGCCGAGCTGGACAGGCGTCTGGCCCGCTGCGGCTATCGTTACGATCCGATCAGCAACCAATATCGAGCCAAATAACTTAGCTCAGGCAATGGCACTGCTACGACTTTTGCCTGCCCCAGTCCCTTTGACAGCACTTCTCCTTGTGCTGCTGCCTGCTGTAGCGCCTGTCTTGGGTTTGGCACTATTACCTTTCGCAGTGGTTCCTTTGCGAGAATAGCTTTTAGAAGAGTTGCTTTTAGAAGAATTGCCTTTGGATGAATAGCCTTTGCGTCCAGCCCGGCCCTTTTTCCAGGCGGGTTTGGCGCTCACGCCGGCAAGCGCCGTCGGCACACTGGCGGCCGCCTCGGCAATCAGCCCCTGCAACTGCTCGGTCAAAGGTGCCATAAAGGCCTGATAGGCCAGTTCCCTGTGGCTGATGCCATTGAGCCGGCTTTCCCACAGCGCCGTCATATCGGCCGTGGTGGCCACCTCGGGCAGACTGGCGATAAGCCCCTTGCCGGCGTCGGTGGCCAATATCTGCTTACCCTGACGCACCAGAAAGCCCCGCTTGAACAGCAATTCGATAATCCCCGCCCGGGTCGCCTCTGTGCCCAGACCATCTGTTTCTTTGAGGATTTTCTTGATGTCGGCCGATTGCACATAGCGGGCTATGCCCGTCATGGCCGCCAGCAGTGTAGCATCGGTAAAATGCTTGGGGGGCTGAGTTTGCTTGCTGAGCAGTTCACCGCGCTCACAGTGCAGCGGTTCATTGGCATTGAGGGCCGGCAGATTTGACTGTCCCTCATCCTCTTCCAGCTGCTGGCCGAAGAGCGGCTTCCAACCGGGGCGGGTTATCCGTTTGGCCTTGCAGCCAAAGCGGCCACCGGCGATTTGCAGCAGCACCTCGGTCTCATCATATTCATGGTGGGGATAAAACTGTGCCAGGTACTGGCGGGCAATCTGGAGGTACAGTTGCCGCTCCCTGAGCGCCAGACTTCCCAGGTTGGCAACCTTCTCTGTCGGCACTATAGCATGGTGGGCATCGACCTTGCTATCGTCCCAGGCCTTGGACACCCGCTTGGGATCCGGCGCATCCAAACCCGCAGTCAGCTCGGCGGCGCCCTGGGCTATCGCAGCCAAGGTGGTCGGCACCTGTGCCAGCTGCGCCTTCGGCAGATGGCGACTGTCCGAGCGCGGATAGGTGATAAGTTTGTGCTTTTCATAGAGGGCCTGGGCGGTATCCAGCACCTCCTTGGCACTCATACCAAAACGTTTGCCGCAATCAATCTGCAGTGCCGACAAACTGTAGGGCAAGGGCGGCGCCTGTCTTTTGGGCTTGGTTTCCAGAGTTAACAACTGCGCCGGCTGATTGCCTATGCTGTCCACCACCTTTTGCGCCAGGCGCTGGGACAAGACCCGTCCTTCCTCATCCATGTAAGGCTGACAGGCGTCACTCGGTTGCCACTTGGCACAAAAGCGCTCGCCCCGGGTGGTGATGATATGGGCCATTACCTCGTAATAATCCCTGGGCAGGAAATTGGCTATCTCGGCATCGCGGCGCACCACCAGTCCCAGCAGAGGTGTCTGCACCCGGCCCACGGACAATACCCCCTGATAGCCCACCTTGCGCCCGGCCAGGGTATAGGCCCGGGTCATGTTCATGCCATAGAGCCAGTCGGCGCGACTGCGCGCCAGGGCCGAGGTGGCGAGCGGCACAAATTCCTTGTTGGACCTTTGCTGCGCCAGGGCCCGTTTCACCGCTTCGGGGTTGAGATCGCTGATCAGCAGCCTGCGGGTGTTGGCGAGCCTCGCCGCATCAACTCCGGCGAAGGACAGCACCTCGTCCACCAACAACTGCCCTTCCCGGTCGGGATCGCCGGCATGCACTATGGTGCTTGCCTGTTTCAGCAGGCGCTTGACCACGGCCAATTGCCCCTTGGCACTGGCTTTGGGCACCAGTTGCCAGCGCTCGGGCACTATGGGCAAGTGCTCAAACTGCCAGGATTTGAAGGCGGGATCGTAGGCATCGGGCTCGGCCTGCTCCAGCAGGTGGCCTATGCACCAGGTGACGCAATCGCCGTTACCGAGCTGGATATAGCCGTCACCCTTGGTGTGTGGCCTGGGCAACACATCGGCAATGGCCCGCCCCAGGCTGGGCTTCTCGGCAATATAGAGGATCATGGCGTTTAAAATACTGGATGAATTTACAGTAAAATGTAAACCAGCTGCGCTGACAAGGCAAGTTGGCCCCAGGGATCCGGCCGCAAAAACAACAACGCCGGTCACTTGGACCGGCGTTGCTCAAGCCAACATCTATCAGGGATGGCAGACGTTGTGCAGCTCAAGGTTGGTGCCAATATCCTTGTTGCGATTGGCCTTGGCGTCATCGTTGCGCAGCTGGGTCAAATGATCCAGGTAGGCCTGATCCACATCGTTGGTGATGTAGTGACCATCGAATACCGAGGTCTCAAAGCGCTTGATCTCCGGATTCTCCATACGTACGGCTTCCACCAGATCGCTCAGATTCTGGAAAATGATGCCATCGGCACCAATAAGCTTGGCAATCTCATCGGCATCACGACCATGAGCTATCAGCTCGTTGGAAGTGGGCATATCGATACCGTACACGTTCGGGAAACGGATTTCCGGGGCCGCAGAGGCAAAGTACACCTTCTTGGCGCCGGCTTCACGGGCCATTTCGATAATCTGCTCTGAGGTGGTACCGCGCACTATGGAGTCATCCACCAGCAGCACATTCTTGCCCTTGAATTCGGCGTTGATGGCATTGAGCTTGCGGCGCACCGACTTCTTGCGCTCCTGCTGACCGGGCATGATAAAGGTCCGGCCAATATAGCGGTTCTTCACGAAACCCTGGCGATATGGCAGATCCATGCAACGGGCGATTTCCAGTGCGATATCACAGGAAGTTTCGGGAATAGGGATCACCACGTCAATGTCATGGTCATACCATTCTTTCTTGATCTTCTCACCCAGCTTGGCGCCCATGTTGACCCGGCTGGCATACACAGACACCTTGTCTATGGTGGAGTCCGGACGGGCAAAATATACGAATTCGAAGATACAGGGTGAGTAGCTCGGCGTCGCGGCGCACTGGCGGGTAAACAACTGACCATCGAGGGTGATGTACACGGCCTCACCGGGGGCCACATCGCGCATCACCTCAAAGCCGACCGCGTCCAGGGCAACACTTTCGGAAGCCACCATGTACTCGGTACCTTTGGCAGTTTCGTGCTTGCCGAGCACCAGAGGGCGAATACCGTAAGGATCGCGGAAAGCCACCAGGCCTTCACCCACTATCATGGCCACCACGGCATAGGCGCCGCGGGTCTGGGCATGCACCTTGGTAACGGCCTCGAACACCTGCTCGCTTGAGAGGTGCTGGGTCTGCAACTGTTGCAGTTCATCGGCCAGCAGGTTCAACAACACTTCGGAATCCGAGGTGGTGTTTACGTGACGGCGTTGCTGCTTCAGACGTTCGGCCAACTCCAGGGTATTGGTCAGGTTACCGTTATGGGCCAGTGATATACCGTAGGGGGAGTTGACGTAGAAGGGCTGGGCTTCGGAGGCACTGGAGCTGCCGGCGGTAGGGTAACGCACATGGCCGATGCCGGCGTTACCCTGGAGACGTTGCATATGCTTGGGCTCGAACACATCGCGTACCAGGCCGTTGGCCTTGCGCAATCTGAAGGCGCCACCATCAACAGTGACTATGCCGGCCGCGTCTTGACCTCTGTGCTGAAGCACGGTCAAGGCATCATAGATGGTTTGGTTAACCGCTGAATGGCCAACAATTCCGACGATACCACACATGTGAGAGTTTCCTCGTATTTAAGATGTGATTGTATTTTTTATATTTTGGGTACAAAGCTAGAGGTATTTTCCAGGTAATGGAAAAACCACTGGATGACCACCCCAAACTCGGGGACCAAACGCGATGCCTTCCACCATGGGGTATTGGGCGCGCCGGTAAAGGCATCCAGGAAAAACAGCATGGCGCTGACGATCAATGCGCCGCGCAGGGCACCGAAGCACAGGCCAAGCAGCCTGTCGGTACCCGATAATCCGGTTTTGGCCACCAATTGGCCAAGCAAGTAATTGATGAGCGCGCCGAGGATGAGGGTGGTGACAAAGAGTATGGCAATGGCAATGCCATTGCGCAGCATTTCGTCGGCGACTTGGGTCAGTTGCTGTGCGAGATCCAGGTAAAACTGGCTGGCAATGAAAAAGGCCGCAAACCATACCACCAGAGACATGGCTTCTTTGGCAAAACCGCGGATCAGACTGATTAAGGTCGACAATCCGATGACAAAAATGATGGCGTAGTCAATCCAGACCATGGAATGGGCTTTCCGGCACAGGCTTCAGGACGGCGCGATTCTAACAGAGAAGCGGGAGATTCTCACCCCCGCGACGGCAAATAAATTGTTCGCAAGTGGCAACACTCAGCTTTCCAGTGGATCGTAAGCCACGACCTTGCCCTTGAGCTGGGTCAATTTCTCCACATCGGCAAGCAGGCGCGTGAGCTTCTCCTGGGATACATCGGGGCCGATATACACCTTGGTTAACTTGCCATCCACGGGCTTGGCCGGCAGGGTATAGGCGCTGAAACCAGCCTTGCGCAGCTTCTTCACCAGAGCCTGCACATTGGCAGCGTTGCTGAAGGCGCCCAATTGCACAGTCCAGGCCGCCTGCTTGGCGCTGCGCTGGGTTTGGGTCTGTACCGGCTTGGCCTGAGTTTGGGGCTGAGCCTTCGCAGTTTGCTTGACCTCGGCCTCTGTTGGTTTAGTCTCAGAACCACTGGGCTTGCGCTCAGGTTCACTTGGTTTGCGCTCGGGCTCAGGCTCGGCAGTGGCGGTTTCTGCCGGCAGCTCTTCGGCCGCAGACGACGCACCTGCATCCTCATCCTCAACCAGACTCTCGGGTTCAAACTGACTGGCGGGCAACAGCTCGGCACTGGCCTCCGGACGCAGGGGGATCTCGGCGAACTGCTCTTCCACCCGCGCCTTTTTGCCATCAAGAATATCGGGCAGGAAGATAACCCCCAGGGCCACCAACACCACGGTACCGACCAAACGGTTATGAAACTGACTCGACAAACCTAGTTACCACCCATCAATGACTTGAACCCGGACACAGTGTAAAAGGAGCCAAACACAATTACCACCTCATCCTTGCCGGCGTCGGCAAGCACGGCATCCCTGGCCTCGTCCATCCCGGCAAAACAGCGCACATTGGCGCTTGCCGGCAAACAGTCGCGCAAGGTGTCGGCACTTGCCCCGCGCTCCCCCCCCAGGCTCACCAGATACCAGTCGCTGATAACGGGCGTCATAATCTGCATCACGCCGGCGATATCCTTGTCTTTGAGCATGCCGCATACGGCGCGGATGCGCTTGCCGTCATAGGCGGCAAGTTGTTTTACCAGGAAACGGGCCGCATGGGGATTGTGGGCCACATCAAGGATGATGTCAGGCGCACTGGCTATCTGCTCCATCCTGCCTGTGAGCCGCGCCGCGGCAATGCCCCTGGCAATCTGCTCATCACTTATGTTCAGTGGCAATTGCTCAAGCACCGCAATCACGGTTGCGGCATTGGGCAGTGGCAACTGCGGCAAGGGTAGATTCTTCAGGCTGCGCAACTGCCCCTGGAAGTGCCACAGCTTGCCATCGTCACCATAGGAAAACTCCTGACCGACACGGTAAAGCCTGGCGCCTTTTTCTGCGGCAACCTCGAGTACTGTATGGGGCAGATCCGCCTCCCCCACCACGGCAGCCTTGTTCTCGCGGAATATGCCTGCCTTTTCCCGGCCAACGGCCTCGCGGGTGTTGCCAAGGAACGCCTGATGGTCCAAATCCACCGCGGTGATCACCGCCACATCGGCATTAATCAGGTTGGTGGCATCCAAACGCCCCCCCAGGCCCACCTCGAGGATCACCACATCCGGCTCGGCGGCAGCAAACAGCATCAGCCCCGCCAGGGTGGCGTATTCGAAAAAGGTCAGGGAAATCTCACCGCGAGCCGTTTCTATGGCGTCAAAGGCGGCAATGAGATCGGCATCGGCGGCATCTTTGCCCCCGATACGCACCCGCTCGTTGTACTTCAGCATATGGGGCGAGCTGTATACCCCGACACTGTAGCCGGCTCCGGCGAGCACAGATTCCAGCATGGCACAGGTGCTGCCCTTGCCATTGGTGCCGGCGACGGTAACCACCAGGCTCTTGGGTAAGCTGTCGACGCCCAGTCGCCTGGCCACGTCGGTCACCCGGCCAAGGCCCATTTCAATTTCGGTGGGATGGATGGACAGCTGGTAATCCAGCCATTGTTGCAGGGTTGAATCCCTGCCGGGGCGCATTTCCATAAAAGACAACTCGGTTGAATAAGGCGCGTGTTGGATAACAAGGTATGTAGTTAACAACGTAAGCCGCGCCCGGATGGCTCAAAAATTAGCACAGGGCCAAGATTCAGTCCAGCATGAACAAGGGGCCCAAAGCCAATTTAGGTATTTGAAATTCTTCGGGATAAGTCACATCAACCAGATAGAGACCATGGGGTTTGGCCGTGGCTGCAGCCAGGGTTCTGTCCTTGGCCTCAAGCAGGGTCGCCATCCAGTCCAGGGGCTGATTGCCAAGACCTATCTCCAACAGGGAGCCGACAATATTGCGCACCATATGGTGCAGGAAGGCATTGGCCTGGATGTCCACTATGATGTACATCCCCTGGCGGCTGACACTGACCTTGTGCACGTTGCGAAACGGGGTCTTCGACTGACAGCCTATGGCGCGAAAGCTGGTGAAATCCCGCTCCCCCAGCAGCGCCTGAGCCGCCAAATGCATCTTTTGCTCGTCTATGTCGCCATGATAATGACTGACCCCGTGACGCAGGATCCCGGGGCGGAAATTGTGGTTGTATATGACATAGCGATAGCGTCTGGCTGTGGCTGAGAAGCGGGCATGGAAGTCCTCGCTCACGGGTCTGGCCCAGCGCACGGCCACGGCATCGGGGAGATGCACATTCACCCCCAAGGTCCAGGCCCCGTCCTTGCGTATGGCCTGAGTATCAAAATGCACCACCTGGCCCGTGGCATGGACACCGGCATCGGTGCGACCGGCGCACTGCACTTCTATGGGTTCATTGGCCACAATGGACAGGGCCCGCTCCAATTGCGCCTGCACCGAGTCCACCTCGGCCTGGCGCTGCCAGCCATAAAATTTGCTGCCGTCGTATTCAATTCCCAGGGCAATGCGCATGTCTATTCTCACATATCTCGAACAAGGCGGCGGATTTTAGCATAGTCACGGCGCCAGTCCCGAAAAAAAACGGCGCCCGGGGCGCCGTTTTTCGCTGTTGTCAGAACTTAGTCAATTTCCGCCAGCAAGGCTGCAGCCTCATCTTTTTGGCGGGCGTTGCCGTCGATTTCCACTTCCCGCAGCAGCGCCCTGGCACTGTCTTTATCGTCAATTTCGATATAGGCACGGGCCAGATCCAGCTTGGCATTGACCGAGTTTTCCTCGTCATCCACATCAATCATGGAGGTGTTACCGAGCAGACTGTCCATTTCCCCCAAATCCATATCCACATCCAGTGCAGGATAAGGCTCGAGTTCCGCTTCACTCTCGCTTGCTTCATTGAGCAGACGGTCTATATCGATAAAACCATTTTCTTTTTGGAAGGAGCTGAGCTCTTCTTCTTCCACCTTGCGCGCCGGTTTCTTTTTCTTTTCTGTCGCGGTCAAGGCCGCCAGAGCTTCATCCATCGACAAGTCATCATCTTCAAGGCTGAAACCTTCTTGTTCCTGCTCGGCAAATGCTGCCAGCAAATCATCATCGCTGATATCTTTGGCTGATATGGCCTTGGGATCTTCACTTGGCTCCTCTGCCTCATCCGGGCTATCCCACTCCAGCGTCTTAGCCCCTGGCTTGCCGGCCTTGAGATCGTTGAAGAAACCAGAATCCCTTTCCTTATTTACTTTGGGTCTGTCTTCCTTATCGAGAGTGAACTCCAGCGGCGCGTTTTTATCTTCCTTGGTCTCAACCTCGTCCAATGTGGGCTCGCTTTCAGCAAGCGAATCTTCAATGAGGCTGTCCAGGTCAAAATCAGCGCTCTCAACCTCTTCAGGCTCATCGGCCTTGGTCATTTCCCGCTTGAGTTGATCCAACTCCTCCTGACTGAGGGCCTTCGGACCTTTTACCGGCTCATCGGTTTCCGGTGGCAGGTTGAACTCGGCCAGCAGAGCATCGAGATCGTCCTCCATGTCCTGGCTGCCCAGTTCTTCTTCCAGTTCTGCCGCAATTTCAGCGCTCAGATCTTCCTGTTCCGCGTCTTGCTCAGGCTCGGCCGGGGCATCAAAACCGGCCAACAGGGCATCCAGATCCTCTTCGCCAACATCAGGCCCTTCACCCAGCTCCTCATCCAATTCAGCAGCAATTGAGTCCCGGGTGTCCTGCTCGATATTGTCGTCGGCCGGAATTTCCATATCGGCCAACAAGGCGTCCAAATCTTCCTCTGCCTCAACCTCTGGTTCGGCTTCACTTGCCTTGACTGGTTTATCTTCTGTGGTCTCCAGCCCCGCCATCAAGGCATCAAGATCCTCATCGCTGACCTCACCGTCTTGCTCACCCATGGCTTCGGCCCAGAGGTCGTCCAAACTCTGACCTTCCTCATCGGCGCCGGTATCAACGTATACTTCGGCCTCTTCAGACGGCTCCGGCGCCACTGTGACATTGCTCATGTCCAGCAGCGAATCTATGCTGTCGTCGGCATCTTCATCCAGATGCACGGCCATTTCGTCTTTGGCATCCTGCTGTGAGGTTGCCACGGCTGCTGCAACAGGTGCTGCCACTGCGGCTTCCGCCATAGCCTTGGGCTCGGTCCTCAATTCCTGAGCACCACGGCGACGACGCATAAACATCCACACCAGCGCCAATATCAACACGGCAGGAATGGATGCGCCCAAGATCAACAGCAAGGGGCTGTCCACCAGGCTACGCCATTGTTCTCCGGCTTTAGTGGACTCTATCTGAGCCAGCGCCTGGGCTTGCTTCAATGACTCATTGTCGGTCTGCAAAGCTGCGTTTTGCTCCCTTGCCGCAGCCAGGGCTTCTTCCAGGGTGGCGATGCGGGTATTGAGTTCCTCAACCTTGACCTGTAAGCCTTCAACATCGTTGTTACGCACTTCCAGCTGATCTTTCACCCGCCCCAGCTCGTCGGTCAGGGCCAAATTCTGCCCCTGGGCTTCCTCGAGCTTAGCGCTCAACTGCTTGACCGTCTCATCCTGCTTTGGCAGCACAGGTTTGGGCGGCATCTTGGCCTCTGGCTCAGGCACAACTTCGGTCACAGCAGGCTTTGCCGGCTCAGGTTTGGCTGTGACTGTGCCACTGCGCCATGCCTTGTCCTGGGATTCTGCCCGCTCCTTTGCCAATGACTTGGGAATGGCCAGCATGGCCTCCCGGGATGGGATCAGCAGTATCATGCCCTTTTCAAGACTGTTGTAATTGGCCGTGGCGAAGGCATGGGGGTTGGCATCGTATATAGCCGCCATCACCTGGTAGATGGTGACATCGGTATCGGGACGGACTTTCTGCGCTATGCTCCAGAAAGTATCTGAGGTGGTCGTTGGGCCATACTGACGTTGGCTCTCACGGGTTTGACCATCTGGGCCGGTGATTTTCAGCGGCTCTGCGGCTTGTACAGCGGGAAATTGGGGGGCAGCAAGGGTAATAAAAACGGCAGCGACCAGGCCACCAAGATAAGAAGTGCGAAAGTTCATCAATCCTTCCCTTTCAAGCGCGCATGTTCACCGGGCGGCGACAGGCTTTAGGCAATTGTATTTATTCAGATTACTATAAACCAGAAATTCATGCCCTGCTACTGTTCACATTTGTAAAACAAAAAAAGCCCGCTGCATGCGGGCTTTTTCTACAAACTCACTGACTTTTCTTACTTTTTACAAATAATCGCGGATCAGGATCTCACCGATTTGCACACTGTTCAGTGCCGCGCCTTTGCGGATATTGTCCGACACTACCCAAAGGTTAATACCATGGGAATGGGAGATATCCTTGCGCACCCGACCCACATACACGGGATCCTGACCGGCACCGTCGGTTACAGCGGTTGGATAATCGTCATCATCCTCGAACAGCACCACACCCGGAGCATCACGCAGTACGGCCTTCACGTCCTCGGCATCCACCTGGGCGCGGGTCTCGATATGCACGGCTTCGGAGTGACCATAGAACACGGGCACACGCACGGCCGTAGGGTTAACCACTATCTCATCGTCACCGAGGATCTTGCGGGTCTCCCACACCATTTTCATTTCTTCCTTGGTGTAGCCGTTATCCATGAATTTATCTATGTGCGGCAATACGTTAAAAGCAATCTGCTTTTTGTAAACGCTGGGCTCAACCGGCAGCCCCTGCAGCAGCTTGGCACACTGGCCGGCCAGCTCTTCGATGGCCTTTTTACCGGTACCGGACACGGACTGGTAAGTGGCCACATTGATGCGACTGATGCCAAAGGCATCGTGGATAGGCTTTAGGGCCACCAGCATCTGAATAGTGGAGCAGTTGGGGTTGGCTATGATGTTGCGGTTACGGAAATCGGCAATGGCCTCGGGATTCACCTCGGGGACCACCAGCGGAATGTCGATGTCGTAACGGAAGTGTGAGGTGTTGTCTATCACCACACAACCATGCTCGGCGGCTATGGGGGCCCAACGGGCCGACACATCGCCACCGGCAGAGAAGAAACCAATCTGTGCCTGGGACCAATCAAAGCTCTCAACGTCCAGAATTTCCACCTGTTTCCCATGGAAGGTCACGGTGTCGCCGGCACTGCGGGCACTGGCCAGGGGAAAAAGTTTGGCAACGGGGAAATTGCGCTCCTCAAGGATCTCTATCATGGTTTGACCCACGGCGCCCGATGCACCCAATACGACTACGTTAAATTGCTGCGACATGTTTATGAACCGATTCCAGTGAAACCTAATTGGGACAACCAATCTACCTCAGATGCCCCCGTGTGTGCCAGCGCCAGGGCACTGAATTCCCGGCGATGGCGGTGATTTTTTCTCATATTGTCAAAACCGCGCCCATCAAGGCCTTCACGGCGAAAGACCCAGTCATCATCACGGAGGTCGTAGACACTGCGACACAGACCCAGCAGCTGTCGTTCGTCGATGTTTTGCGCCAGGGTCACACCGGCCAGATGGAAGGGCGGCAACAGGCTGTTGAGGCCGGCACTCGGGGTAATGCCAAGCTCCCGGCACAGGGCCTGGTAGAGCATATAAGTACCGCGGGCCTTGCCTTCGAGGCTGTAACCGGCGATATGGGGAGTGGCGAGATCCACCAGCGGAACCAACTCGGCCATGGGATTGGGCTCCCCTTCCCAGACATCCAGCACCAGGCGCAGGTCCGCCCGCCGACTCTTGACCCGGATAAGCGCCCTGTTGTCTATCACCTCGCCGCGGCAACAGTTAAGCAACCAGGCATTCTGTGGCAGCTTATCCAGCCTCTGCTCATCGAACAGATACCAGGTGGGGTGCGGGCCTTCGCGGGTTAATGGTACATGCAGGCTGATGACATCAGCCCAGCCCAGCAGCTCGTCGAGGGCATAAAATTCCCGCTTATCGCCGCTTTGCGCCAACAAGGGATCGCACAGTCGGTAGTCGACCCCGTAAGCCGCCAGACAGTTGGCCAGAGCCGTGCCTGTGTTGCCGGCGCCTACTATGGCGACCCTTTTATCCTTGAGACGCCCGCCATAGCGCTGTGCCAATTCCAGCATGGCAATAAAGGCGAATTCACCGACGGCGATGGCGTTACAGCCGGGGGCATTGGCAAAGGGAATACTGCGGCTCGCCAAATAATCCCGGTCCACGTGGTCCGTGCCTATGGTGGCACTGCCGACAAAATGCAGTTGTTGATTGGTCTGCAGCAGGGCCTCATTGACCTTGGTTACGGAGCGCACCAGCAGCACATCGGCATCGGCCACTGTCGCGGCATCCAAAGTACGACCGGACACCTTGACCACCTGTCCCAGTTCACCGAACAGCTCGTCAACATAGGGCATGTTTTCATCGACCAGGATTTTCATTACCAGCTGAGACTCCCAAGGACTAAGTGGGTGCATTGTAACAATAAAAAAGGGAAGCATAGCTCCCCTTTTTTGTGTATTTGTGTAGCGTTGCCGCTTACTTGTACTTGCGCATTACCAGCGTCGCGTTGGTGCCACCGAAGCCGAAGCTGTTGCTCATGATGGTATTGAGCTCGGCATCGCGGTATTCACGCACAATCGGCATATCCTTGGCGGCTTCGTCCAGATTGTCGATGTTGATTGAAGGGGCGATAAAGCCGTCCTTCATCATCAGCAGGCTGTAGATGGCTTCATGGACACCGGCTGCGCCCAGGGCGTGACCAGTCAGAGACTTGGTGGACGCAATTGGCGGCACCTTGTCCTTGAATACTTCGCGGATGGCTTCCAGCTCACGCACGTCACCTACCGGAGTAGAAGTACCGTGGGTGTTGATGTAGTCGATAGGGGTATCCACATCGGCCAGGGCCATTTGCATGCAGCGCACCGCGCCTTCACCGCTTGGGGCCACCATGTCATAGCCGTCGGAAGATGCACCGTAGCCGATGATTTCGGCGTAGATCTTGGCGCCACGGGCCAGAGCGTGTTCCAGCTCTTCGACAATCACTATGCCGCCGCCACCGGAGATCACGAAACCATCGCGATCCGCATCATAGGTACGGGAGGCTTTCTCTGGGGTGTCGTTGTACTTGGTTGACAGGGCGCCCATGGCGTCAAAGCCCATGGTCAGGGTCCAATCGATCTCTTCGGCACCGCCGGCAAAGACCATGTCCTGCTTACCCATTTGGATCAGTTCAACCGCGTGACCGATACAGTGAGCACTGGTGGCACAGGCAGAGCTGATGGAATAGTTCATACCCTTGATTTTAAAGGGTGTCGCCAGACAGGCACTGGCGGTGGAGGACATGATGCGCGGCACAATGTATGGACCTACGCGCTTGACGCCCTTTTCACGCAGAATGTCGGCAGCCTGCACCTGGTTGGAGGATGAAGCCCCACCGGTACCGGCGATCAAACCTACGCGGGGGTTGGAATATTGCTCTTCGGTCAGACCCGCATCTTCAATGGCTTCCTGCATTGACAGGTAAGCGTAGGCGGCGGCGTTGCCCATGAAGCGCATGGCTTTGCGATCAATAAGCTCAGCGGGATCCAGTTTGATGTTGCCCCACACATGGCTGCGCAGCTGCATTTCTTCAAATTGCGCAGAGTGAGTAATACCACTGCGTCCGGCCTTCAGTGACTCGGTCACTTCCTGCTTGTTGTTACCTATGCTTGACACAACGCCAATGCCGGTGATCACGACTCTTTTCATGTTCTACTATCCATTCCGTACAATCAGTACCAATTTTAGTGCGCCAATAGTATCCCCTTTGGCGCTTTTAAGTGGTCAGCTTTCCATAAAGGCAGGTAAAATAATGCCTATTATGCAACACAGAGTAAATGCTTTGACCCCGACCGAGCCCAGCTTCCTCTCCTATCACGCGCTGCTTCTGCCCTTGAAAAACCAAGCCCTGGACAGGCGCGCAACCCTGGTGCTGCATGCCAGCAAGCCAGAACATCTGGCCGGTGCCGACAGCCTGTTACGAGCGCTGCTGACCGAGGGACTAAGCCTCAAGCTGCTGCTGTGCTGCGACAGTATGCCTGAGCTGAATGCGCTCTATAGCAACACAAAATTTGAAAAAGATCATTCTGTATTCAAGCAATTGCTCGAAAGTGAACCGCTGGCACTCAAAGAAGGACAAAGGTTGCAGCTAGAGGACGGTCGCTTGTGGCTGGATCTGCATTTGGGCGATGTTGCCACCACCCTCGCCGCCCTGCCCTGCGGCCCGCAGGGTGCGGTCGATGCCTGGTTGGAACTGTTACCCGGCCGGGAACTGCTGCGCCTGTCCCGGGATGGGGCTCTTTGCCTGGCAGAAGGTACAAGGCATGAGCTGGATCTGTCCGAGCGCCTGGCGCTGTGGCACGAATACCGCCGCAAGCACAGGTTGCCGCTGACGGTCGGAACAGTAGAGCCCAAAACCACGGCCATTATCGGTGGAGGTATCGCCGGTGCCTGCATGGCGCTGGCGCTGACCATGAGGGGCCAAAGGGTCAGCCTGTTTTGCGCAACAGCTGAGTTGGCGGGGGCCGCCTCCGGCAATCGCCAGGGCGCCATTTACCCCTTGCTGACCCCTGAGGATGGCGAGCTGTGCCGCTTCTTTATCCAGGCCTTCCTTTACAGTCGCAGGGTAATAGAGCAGTTGCAGTCTGCCGGTCACGCCATTGCCCATGATTTTTGCGGCGTACTGCAAACCGGCCACGATCAACGCTCGGCGGAGCGACTGGAAAAAATCATCCAAGCCAGCCATTGGCCGGACAGGATAGCCAGACGGGTCGATGCGGCCAAAGGCGCAAGGCTTGCCGGGCTCGGCATAGACAGTCCGGGCATTTTCTATCCCCTCGGCGGCTGGGTCAGCCCCGCTGAGTTTTGCCGCGCTGCGGTGGCCCAGGCCCAACAAAGCGGCCTGTTGGACTTGCACCTGGGCACCCGGGTGACGGCGTTTAAGCAACTGGAGCAACTTAAGCAGCTTGAACACGGTTGGCAGCTTGAGGGCCCGGACGGCGTCCTTGGGGAGTTCGACCAACTGGTGCTGGCCTGCGGTGAAGGCATAATGCAGTTTACCCAGACCCGCAGCCTGCCGGTGAGTCCTTTTCGCGGTCAGGTATCCCATGTACCGAGTCAGGGCGCGCTGCCGCAGCTGAAAACCGTGCTTTGTTCCCAGGGTTACTTCACGCCGGGGCACATGGGCAGTCATTGCATGGGGGCAAGCTACGTTAAGGGGGCTCAGGATGGCCATTACAGCGAAGCCGAGCAGCGGGGGAATCTGGACAAGATGCGGGACAGCTACCCGCAGCAGCAGTGGCTTGAGGATCTGGATATTTCGGCGCAAAGCGCCAGGGTTGGAGTGCGCATGGTCACCCGGGATCATTTCCCCATGATGGGTGCCGTGCCCGATACTCAAGCCCTGATGGACATGTATCAGGCCCAGGGCGTGGGCCCGGCGGCGGCGCGCTTTTGGCAGCACAGGGCTCTGCCGGAACTGCCGGGACTCTATACGCTGGCGGGCTTGGGTTCCCGAGGCATCAGCTCGGCGCCACTGGCGGCCGAGTGCCTCGCAGATATGATGCAGGGCGAAGTGCCGCCCCTGAGCCAGGCATTACTCGATGCCATGGCCCCGGGCAGAATGTGGCAGCGCAAACTGCTCAAGGGTAAATCACTGGACTGACAGCCGCAGCCCGGCAAGCACTTAGGCCGCGATACTGGCTCTCAGCTCGTCCCAGGCATTGGCCACCAGGGCGAAATCTGCAGGGGCCAACTCGCCCCTGGCGATGTCAAGGCAGGCAGCCATCTTGGTGTCGAGGCGCTCGCTGTCCACATCCCCCTCGGCTTCCAGTTCGGCCAGCGCCACAGCAAAATGGCCCTGCAGATAACCGCTGGCAAACATAGCATCGTCATCGCCGTTGGCCACTATGCCCGCGATCCACTGATCCAGGGCGTTTTCATACTTCTCAAACATCTCTTACTCCGACGGGTTGGCCACCTGGTACATCACATAATCCCGATAGCCGGTGACAATTCGGTAATAGCCACTCAGGGCCTTGTCCAGTTCCGGGTCGCCACTATCCACGATCAGCGGCCTTCCTTCAAGGGCTTTCAACTTGGTTTTGGTTGCCAGGATCACAATATTGTCCTTGCCGATGCGGCGAATAAGGGCCGGTGACAGCTGCTGATTGCCACGCCCCAGAATGTGTCCCTGGCCACCTATCAGAGTGATAACCAGTTTAACCTTTTGATTTTCAGTGGCTTCAAGCAATTGTGCCGCGGTGAGATCAGACGCCATTAATTGACGGTCCTGCACCAGGTCGACCCCCAGCAGGGTGTTGTCGAGTCCCAGCTCCTGCATCACAGCGGCCACGGTTGAGCCCGAGCCCATGATATAGAGGCTGTCATCCATCTCATCGATAAGCTCGGCGGCGATATCGGCAAGCACCAGCTCATCCACTTCCTTGCCGCCCATTTTCACCGCCTGCACATAGCGGGGCTCCGCTGGGACCCGCATCTCACCAAAACGGCGGGCACGGACTGTGCCCTCGCGGAATGCGGCTTCGTCTATGTCCATCACATCGGCTTCCATCAGGGACACCAGTTCACCTTGCAGCAGCAGGCGTACCACTATGCCCGCGGCCTTGGGGGTGATGCCATAGACGCCGGAGTGGATCTTGACCCCGGCAGGCACGCCGAGTACCACCTGCTGCTCATCGACCACAGCGTACACATCCCGGGCTGTGCCATCACCGCCTGCGAACAGCAACAGGTCCGGCTGCAGCTTGCAAAGCTCGGCAACTGCTGACTTGGTGTCGCCGGCCTCGGTATTCAAAGGCGCCTGGTAGCAGATCTCAGTTTCAAAGCCCATGGCACGGCACACATCTTCGCCCATGGCACCGGAGGCGGTATAGACAATGATCCTGTCCTTGAATTCCAGCAACTCCTCCAGGGCTGTGTGCATCCGCAACCCGGCCTTGGGCTGTGCGCCGAGCGCCAACGCCTCGGCCGCCACACCGTCACTGCCCTTGAGGGCAACGCTGCCGCCCAGTCCGGCCAATGGATTGATAATGAGTCCCAGGCGAAATTTGCCCATGGAATGCCTCCAACAAAAAATCAGTTAGGTTTAACCCGTCCCGGCAGGGGGAGCACAGCCAAGGCGGCCAGCAAGGCGCACACGGCGGCGAAAACCCAGCACAAAGAAGGATCTATGCCCCAGATATGGCCACAGAGCCAGGTGCCTATGGCGCCGCCCACGCCGAAACTCAGACTGGCATACAGGGCCTGGCCTTGGCTGCGGCGACGGCTGTCAAACTGTTGGTGAATAAACTGAATGGATGCCGCGTGCACCAGACCAAAGGTAAAGGCATGCAGCGATTGACTTAGTGCCAGCCAAAACAGGCTATCGACACCAAAGGCCATCATCAACCAGCGGGCGCTGGTCAGCAGGATACTGATAAACATCAGCGGTTTGCTGCCATAGCGGCCCAGCAGACGTGGTGCCAGCATAAACATCAGGATCTCGGCCACTACCCCGAGGGCCACAGCCAGGCCCGCGGCAAACTCGGTATAACCTGCCTGCTTGAGGTAGAGCACGAAAAAGCCGTAAAAGGGCCCGGCGCTCATTTGCAGCAAGATGGCCGACAGTAAAAACCAGGCGATGGGCCCCCGCAGGCTGAAGCCGCCAGCGGCTTCAGCCTCTACCTTGACCCGGTTGGCCGGCAAGGGCAAACAACTGGCCAACATGCCGACAAACAGCGTCATGCCAATGTAGGGCAGAATTTCCGGGCCCCATTGGCCTATGGCAAAGCCTGCCCCTACCACCAGGCAGATATAGCCCAGGCTGCCGTAGCTGCGGATGATGCCGTACCTGTGGGCCCTGTCTCCCAGGGTTTCCAGGGTGATCACTTCCAGTTGCGCCAGGATGGCATTCCAGAAAAAGGTGTAGATGGCCAGGCTCAGGGCCATATAGCCAAAGCTGCCGGGATAAAAGAAGCTGACATAGGTCAGGGCCCCTGCCCCGGCCCCAAGCTTGATAAGTTCGGCGCGCATGCCGGTGCGATCGGCGACCATGGCCCACAGGTTGGGGGCCAGAATGCGGGTGGCCATCAGGATCGCCAGCAGTAAACCGATTTCACTGGCATTGAAGCCCCTGGCGTCAAAGAAGACCCCAAGGTAGGGCACCATGACCCCGAGAATGGCGAAAAAGAAAAAGTAACAGGCACTGAGCCAGCGCAATTGTGCCTCAGTGCTCATGGTTCGGGTCATCAACGCATTCCGATGGCGGGGGTCTGGCTGTGAACGTCCAGATTTTGGGCGCGGTGGCGCAGCAGATGATCCATCAGCACTATGGCAAGCATGGCTTCGGCAATGGGTACGGCGCGAATGCCAACGCAAGGGTCGTGACGGCCCTTGGTTACCACCTCGGCCGTGGTGCCCTGCACCGTCATGCTCTCGCCGGGAATGCTGATGCTGGATGTGGGCTTAAGCGCCATATGGGCGATGACGGGCTGACCCGAGGAAATGCCGCCGAGCACACCGCCGGCATGGTTACTGGCAAAACCCTGAGGTGACATAAGATCCCGATGCTCGGAGCCCTTCTGGTTCACCACGGCAAAACCGTCTCCGATCTCCACGCCCTTGACCGCGTTGATGCCCATCAGCGCGTGGGCTATGTCGGCATCCAGGCGGTCAAATACAGGCTCACCCAGGCCCACGGGCACATTGGTGGCCACCACGGACACCTTGGCGCCGATGGAGTCGCCGGATTTTTTCAGCTCGCGCATGAATTCATCCAGGGCGTCGAGCTTGCCGGCATCGGGGAAGAAAAACGGATTCTGCTCAATCTGCTCCCGGTCAAACGCCTCATAGCCTATGGGACCCAGCTGTGACAAAAAGCCATAGATTTCTATGCCATGCACCTGCTTGAGGTATTTTTTGGCAACGGCACCGGCCGCCACCCGCATGGCGGTTTCCCGGGCCGAGGAACGGCCACCGCCGCGATAATCCCGCAGGCCGTATTTTTGCTGGTAGGTGTAGTCGGCATGGCCGGGACGGAACAGATCCTTGATATTGGAATAGTCCTGGCTGCGCTGATCGGTGTTTTCAATCAACAGACCTATGGAAGTGCCCGTGGTTTTGCCTTCGAACACACCGGAAAGAATTTTGACCTCGTCGGCCTCGCGTCTGGCTGTGGTATACCTTGAGGTGCCGGGACGACGACGGTCAAGGTCGAGCTGCATATCCGCCTCGGTCAATTCCAGGCCGGGAGGACAGCCATCAATAATGCAACCCAGTGCCTTGCCATGGCTTTCACCGAAAGTCGTGACGACAAAATTCTGACCTATGCTGTTACCCGCCATGCGCCTGCTGTACCTCTTGATTGACCGAAAGGAGATGGAGTAACCCGTTTAAGGGTTAGCGCCGGGCCTTATGGGCCCGACGGCTGCAACACATTATTCCCTATCTTTGTAGATGGCGAACAGTGATTCATTTTCAACAAGCTGATCCCGGGTCAGAACAAAGACCCCGTCACCGCCACGCTCAAAGCTGACCCAGGTGAACGGCACTTCGGGGAACTGCTCAATCAGGTGCACCATGGAATTGCCCACTTCCACCACCAGCAACCCATTGGGGGTCAGGTAGTCGGCGGCATTGGCGAGGATACGCTTGGTCAGGTCCAAACCGTCTCGGCCCGAGGCCAGACCCAGTGCCGGCTCGTGATGATACTCTTCCGGCATATCGCCCAGATCTTCGGCATCCACATAGGGAGGGTTGGAGACGATAAGATCGTACTGCGGCGCCCTTGGAATGGCGGAGAACAGATCCGAGGCCATGGGGAACACCCGCTCCATTACGCCCAGAGTCTCGACGTTAATCTGCGCCACGTTCAGGGCATCTTCGCTGATGTCGAGGGCATCGACCTCGGCCTCTTCAAAGGCGTGGGCACAGGCGATGGCGATACAGCCGCTGCCGGTGCACAGGTCGAGGATACGGTTGACCGGCTTGTTGTACAACCAGGGGCTGAAACGCTGCTCTATCATCTCGGCGATGGGCGAACGGGGAACCAATACCCGCTCATCCACATAGAATTCCAGTCCGGCAAACCAGGCCTTGTTGGTCAGGTAAGGTACGGGAATACGCTCGCGCACCCGGCGGATGATCAGCTCAACAATTTTGTGCTTTTCACTGCTGGTGAGATTGGCGTTGATAACCGTGGTGCCCAGGTTGTCCGGCAGGTGCAGGGCGTGAAACACCAAAGAGACGGCTTCATCCCAGGCGTTATCTGTACCGTGACCGTAATAAATGTTGGCGTCGTTGAAACGGCTGACGGCCCAGCGCAGCATGTCGCCTATGGTTCTCAGCTCGGTGACGGCTTCGTCTACAAAAATCTTATCCAAGGGAGGCTCCCGCAATCCAAAATTGCCGCCATTGTAACTGAAGTCTGTTCAGTTGACACAGGATTCAATAAAATAGCCCGATGAACAAAGCATTGAATCACGAGGGCCTGGAGGCCTTCCAGGAACTGGTGAAGGGCGTTAAACCCCTGACCCAGGACAAACAACATTTCGGTACGCCGCTGCCAGCCAAGGTGGTACGCCAGGAACTGGCCCCCAAATTGGCGGTGCAGCATTATTTTTCCGATACCTTTCAGCCGTTGCTGCCAAGCGACGGCCCCATGCGTTGGCGCGCCGAACATGCGGACAAGCAGGAACTCAAGCGGCTGCGCCGCGGCGATTATCCGCCGGATCTGATCCTGGACCTGCACGGTATGCGTCAGACCGAGGCCAAGCTGGAACTCGCCGCCCTGCTGGAAGCCTGTATCAGGGAACAGTGCCAATGCTGCTGCGTGATGCACGGCTATGGCACCGGCATTCTCAAGCAGCAGTTACCCCTGTGGCTGGCGCAGCATCCCAAGGTTAAGGCTTTCCATCAGGCGCCAAAGGAATGGGGGGGCGATGCCGCCTTACTGGTACTGGTGGATATAGGCGATCAGCCCTTCAGGCGCTGATGCCGCGTTAGATGAGAAAGCAAAAAAGCAGCCCGGGGCTGCTTTTTTATCGGCTTAATGCTGTTAATCAGCTGATGTTATGGGGCGCTTTCATCCACACCTGATGTGCCTGCTCCATATGCACATCGATAAGACACACGCCGGAGGTGGCAAACAGCGGCGGCTCTGTGCCGCGGACCAATTCGCTCACCATATACCCCAAGAGCGGCATATGGGCAATCACCAACACCTTGTCGGCCTTGAATTGCTCGGCGTAGGCCCTGACCAGATCGGCCGCAAGCGTTGGATCGGCAGAGGGCACCAGCTCATCGAGCACCAGCCACTTGCGCGGCTCAGGAAAATGACTGCTGACTTCCTGCCAGGTCTGCTGTGCCCGCAAATACGGGCTGACCAGCACCAGATCAAATTCAGTCACCAGACCGTTAAGAAAATTGCTCATCAAGCGGGTGTGATAACGTCCGGTGTCGGTCAGGATCCTGTCTCTGTCCGTCTGAGCCTGGTAGCTGGCTTCGCCGTGTCTCATCAAAAATAGTTGCATGCTTATTATTGTCACCCGGATATCTCAGTGTTCGCGCCAATTGTAGCCCGAATTCCTGATTGAACAAACTGCATTTGTCTTAATCTTTGGTCGATAAGCACAAGAGATGTTTGCTAAAAAGGGCTTCGCCGCTCAATATATAACGAGCAAAAACACCCGGGGAGACACCCACTTGTCCAGCAGCAATTCGCTCATTGCCAGTCCCAACGATCACCGCCGCTACCTGTATCTGACGCTGGACAATGCCCTGCGGGTGCTCTTGGTGGAAGACAAACACAGCAGTGAAGCCGCCGCCTCCATGGCGGTCAATGTGGGTCACTTCGACGATCCTGCCTCCCGCTTTGGTATGGCCCATTTCCTGGAGCACATGCTGTTTCTGGGCACGGAAAAATTTCCCGATCCCGGTGAGTATCACGCCTTTATCAATCAGCATGGTGGCAGCAACAACGCCTGGACGGGCACCGAGCACACCAACTTCTTTTTCAGCATTCATGCCGATGCCTTTGAAGAATCCCTGGACAGATTCAGCCAGTTTTTCATTGCCCCGAGTTTCAATCTGGAACTGGTGGACCGGGAGCGCCGGGCCATAGAGTCAGAGTTCAGCCTCAAACTCAAGGATGATGTGCGCCGCATCTACCAGGTGCACAAGGAAACTATCAATCCGGCCCACCCTTTCAGCAAATTCTCGGTGGGTAATCTGGAAACCCTGGGCGGTGAGCAAGCGGATCTGAGGGAAGAACTGCTGGCCTTTTACCGAGCTCATTACAGCGCCAACCTGATGACCTTGTGTCTGGTGGCCCCCTTGAGTCTGGAGCGCCAGGAAAGCCTGGCCAGGCAGTTTTTTGCCGCTATACCCAACCACAACCTCAGCAAGTCTTATCCTGACGAACCTCTGTACAGGAAGGAACAGCTTTGCCAATGGGTACAGATAGTGCCGCTTAAGGAGCAAAAACGCCTGACCATGAGTTTCGCCCTGCCCGGAATTGACCGCTATTACCGCCACAAACCCCTCACCTATGTGAGCCATCTGCTGGGAAATGAAAGTCCCGGCAGTCTGTTGTCATACCTCAAGGAGCAGGGATGGGTAAATCAACTGTCGGCCGGTGGCGGCATTAATGGCTACAACTTCAAGGATTACAACATCAGTTTTCAATTGACTGATCGTGGCCTGCAGCACCTGGATGACATTATTCTCGCCAGCTTTGAATACATCAGTCTGGTGCGTGAGCAGGGGCTGGAAGATTGGCGCTATCAAGAGCGCAGCAATCTGCTGGCGTTGGCGTTTCGGTACCAGGAACAAATCAAGGTGCTGGATTTGGCCAGTCACCTCAGCATCAACATGCACCATTACCACCGTGAAGATCTGGTATTCGGTGATTACCGTATGGATGGTTTGGATAAAGCAGAGGTACTGACACTCCTGGATATGATGACAGCGGACAACATGCGTCTGCAGTTGGTCAGCCAGGAGGTTGATACCTCAAACAGGGCCGCATGGTACCACACCCCATACGAGGTTAAGGCCTTCAGTGCCGGGGAAATTGCGCGCTGGCAGGTGGACGGCATCAGAGCAGAACTGAAATTGCCTGAGCCCAATCCCTTCATTGTCAGTGACTCTCAGGCCCGTCCAGACAAGGCCAGTTCACCTGTGCCCATTACAGTTGCGGAAGCGCCGGGTTACCGGATCTGGCACAAAAAAGATGATGAGTTCAACGTGCCCAAGGGACACCTGTATCTGTCATTGGATTCGGAGCAGGCCAGCCCGACACCACGCCACGCTGCCCTCACCCGCCTCTATGTGGAGATGTTGCTGGACTATCTGACTGAGCCCACCTATCAGGCGGAGGTTGCCGGACTCAGCTACAACATTTATCCCCATCAGGGAGGCTTGACGCTGCACCTCACGGGGTTTACGGGTAACCAGGAGACCCTGCTGGCACTGTTGATAGACAAGGCCAGGGAACGCAACTTCACCCAAGAGCGGTTCAACATAATCAAGCGGCAATTGCTGCGCAGTTGGTACAACTCTGCCCAGGCCAAACCCATTTCCCAGTTGTTCACCAGCCTGACGGTGACCTTGCAGCGTCGCAGTTATGAGCCAAGACGAATGGCGGAGATGCTCGAAGACATCACCCTGGAAGATCTGCACGAACATGTCAGAAGCTTTTATGAACGCATCTATCTGGAAGGATTGGTCTACGGTGACTGGCTTGAGGAAGAAGCCAAGGCGCTGGGCAAACGCCTGAGCCATCTGCTGTCCCTGGTGTCCAGCCCCAGCGGCGAATCAGCGCGGGAGCTCATTGATTTACGCGGCAATGGCACCCTGCTTCGCGAACTCAGCATTGCCCATCAGGACAGTGCCATCTTGGTTTACTACCAATCACCTGTGGCCAATCCCACAAAAATGGCCCTGTTCAGCCTGCTTAACCATGCCATGTCATCCACTTTCTTCCACGAGCTGCGTACTAAACAGCAGCTGGGTTACATGGTAGGCACGGGGTATTTGCCGCTAAACAGGCATCCGGGGATGATCTTTTATATCCAGTCCCCCACCGCCGGACCACTACAGTTACTGGAAGCCATAGACGAATTCATTGCCGACTTCAGTTACGCCATCATGCAGATAACCAAGGAACAGTGGGAAGACACCAAGTCGGGGCTCATCAACCAAATCATGGAACACGATGCCAACCTCAAGACTCGCAGCCAGAGGTATTGGTCCAGCATAGGCAACAAGGACTACGGATTTAATCAAAGGGAATTGGTGGTTGAGGAAATCGAACAACTGACCCGTGCCGATTTGATCCGCTTTATGATGCAAAAAATGCGCACCAAGCATTGCGACCGCCTGGTACTGTTCAGTTGCGGCGAACAACACAGGCACCAGCAACCCCTGACCTCGGACAAGATGATCACAGACCTCCGCAGCTTCAAACTTCAGGCTGACAAGTTCACTTTCTAACTTTCCATCTGACTTTGGCCAAATAATAACCCCATGCTTTTGCCAAAAGACCTTTGACTCGATGATTGAACAGATAATGCTGAGAGGGCCACGGCCCAAAGGTCTAAGCATTTGCAGAAATTTCACCCATCCGTCTGCTATGAAAAGACTTTTTTCTTACGAATTTTGACAAATCACACACTTTCTGAAAAAGTTAGCTTACACCAAAGTATCATTGCATCAGCTGATAATAACTAAGACAACCATTATGCCCACTGCGCTGAAAACTTGTTTCCTTCTATGCCTTTTTGCAATCGCAAATTTTGCGATTGCCCAAGATCACGCCCAATCAGTTAGTAGCGAAATGAATGTTGAATCTCCTTTTTTGCTTCAAGCTGAAGTATTTGGTGTTCCAGATGGACTAACTCAAAGCACTGTCACTTCGATGGTACAGGATTCTAACGGTTTTCTATGGATTGGTACTTTGAGCGGTCTTAATAGATTTGATGGGGATGTGTTTAAAACATACTCTAAAGGGAATACTGTTGGACTTAAAAGTTCTTTCATTCAAGTACTTTTTTATAGAAATAACAAACTATTGATTGGTACCGACAAAGGCCTATCTATTTATGATCCTGAGCGTGATGTATTCACTGATACAAATGAAATAAACAGTCCTATATCGGCAATCTCTGAGTATAATGATGGATTCTTAATCGGAAGTAAAGATGAAATATTTATACTCGATAATAAGCTATCCATTATCAGTCAATACAAAAACAACTCATTCTCTCTAATTAAAAAAGTTATAGTTTTGGCAGAACATTTAATTGTCAGGAATTATAGCGGGCAAGTTTTTAGGTTTTACCCAAAGACAAATACAACCAAACTAATCGCAAATACGTCACTAGATATTAATAAATCTGGTGGAAATATAATTATTGACACTGACAGCGGAGAGTGGGTTGTCAAGCAAGAAACAGTTGACAATATAAGTAATAATTCATTCGACTCTGTATTTTACAGCAATAAAGGCAAGCTTACACTAAACGGCAGGAAAATATATTTACACCAAAGTAACGGTATAGGAAAAGAATTTGGGGAAATACCTGCAAATTTAAACATACAAAATTCATCTATATATCAATTCAACAATTATATTGCACTATCACCAATAAATAATGGATTAATAATAATTAAAGAAAAAAGTAATCTAGTCAGGAGAGTGAAAACTTTTAATCAGAGTAATATATGGTCAATTAATTACAATAAAGAAAAAATTATTGTTAGTGACAACGATGTTCATGTCAACATATTAGATAAAAACCTTAATGTTATTGATAAATTTAATATAGGGGAAAAAGGATTCAAGACCGCTACCCTACTTAATGACAACTCTATTGTTTACGCATCTGAATCCGGTGTATATAGAAAAGCAAGCTCCAATAGCGATAGCATTAAATTGATTAATGAATCTGTGTATTCTATTGAATATTCTGAAAAAGATAACTCATTTTGGCTATCATCAGATAACGCTGAAATTATGAGGTACGACTTAGAAAAAAATGATATTACATATAAGCACTCATTACATTCTAATGTTTCTGTATTTGCTTTGCTCCCCGCTCCTTTAAATGGTATTTTTATAGCACACCAAAATGGACTAACTTACTTAATAGGCGATGATGAGTTTACAATTTTTGATGCTGGCCCAGTTTATTCCCTAGCGTCAACTGATGATGGCGATATTATTTTTGGAACTGAGAAGTCTGTATACAGATATAACCAAAAGACTAAAAGTACAGAGACAGAAATCAGTACCGAAAGCCCTATTTACTCTTTAGTGTATAGCGACAGTGAAATATACGCGGCGTCAATAGGAAAAATATATCACAAAGACAATAGTGGAACACATGTTATTACTACAGATTTTGGTGCTCAAGAAGAGTACAATACTCAAAGCGGTGTTATAATTGATGATTCCATAATATTCGGTGGTGTATCAGGATTATCTGTCCTGAATATTAATGATTTAAAGGGTTATCTGAAAAATGAATATCAAGATAAAACTATACTTTCAAAGCTTTTTATATTTAACTCAGAAATTCCTACAGGTTCCGATTTACTTCCGACATCATTAAATAACGCTCCTTCCATAAAGATAGGTTACTCTGATTACCCTTTTGCAATTTATTATTCCTCTCCAGAATCATCCTCTGTTGGAGTAGATTACAGCTATAGAATGAACGGACTATCTGAAGATTGGGTTCCTGCTAAAGGTAACAATATCGCGACCTACACAAACCTCTCCCCAGGAAATTACCAATTTCAAGTTTATACAACAGACAAATTATCAAATAAAAATGGCCCCATTAAATCATTAAATATAATAGTTACACCACCTTGGTGGTTGTCTGCTACCGCAAAGACTGCATACACTTTCGTCATTTTGATGATCATCAGCATAATCTTTAAAGCTGTGATGCGCCGTCGTGAAGTACAGCGCCAAATTGCCATCAGTGAGGAACGACTGAAACTGTCCTTGTGGGGCAGCGGCGACGAAATGTGGGACTGGGACATAGAAACCGGCAAGATTTATCGTTCCAACATCTGGGGTTCGTTGGAATTCCCCCGTGACGGCCAGCGTTCGGGCGCAACTGATGAAGAGAGCAATATACATCCATTGGATCAGGAAAGGGTCCGCGAGGCTCTGAATCGCCACTTCTATGGCGAAACCGATCACTTTGAGGCCGCGTATCGGGTCAAGAGTAAGGACGATCATTGGTTATGGATCCTTGACCGCGCCAAGATAGTAGAGCGGGATGATAAAGATCAGGCTCTGCGGATGACTGGGACCATTAAAAATATCAACCAGTTCAAATTGGCAGAAGAACAATTAAGGCTGTTTGAACGCGCCATCGAAAATATCTCTGAAGGCATGTTTATTCTCGACAGTGATTTTCGATTTGTGGAGGTCAACGATGCCTGTTGTAATCTATGTCAACAGGACAGAGAGCAATTTATTGGCAGCCAGTTCAATTTCCAGCGCTATCCTGAATCTTTTTCGACTCAGATCCGTGCCATGCTCAAGCAGCAAGGACGCTGGACCGCTGAAGTGGAAGCTGCGCGTGGAGACGGCAGCTTCTTTCTGATGGAACTCACGGTAGACGCCATTTACGACGAACAGGGTGATTTGTCCCACTATGTAGGGGTATTCTCCGACATTTCCCGTCGAAAACAGCAGGAAGAAGAGCTTCGAAAGCTCACCAACAATGACCTGTTAACGGGCCTGCCCAACCGCTCCAACTTGCAGGTGACTTTGGGTAACCTGGTAAAAAAGGACACCCATCATACCCTGATGGTGCTTGATCTCGATAATTTCAAGAAGATTAACGACTCGTTGGGCCACAAGGTCGGCGATGACCTGCTGTTAATGGTCTCGGAGCGGATCCTGGCGACAGTTCCCGACCACACAAGTTTGTACCGTCTCGGCGGCGATGAGTTCGCTATATTGATCGATAAAAACCCAGACATAGGTTCCAGTGCGGCCATTGCCCACAGGGTTATCGATGCCTTTAAATTGCCCTTTGAATTGGCCGATGAGAAATTGGTGGTGGGCTGCAGTATTGGCATAGTGTTCTACCCTGAAGATGAACAGAACGAACAGGCATTGCTGCGCAAAGCAGATATTGCCATGTACCATGCCAAGTCCGCGGGTGGTAATCGCTATCAATTTTACTCAGAGTCTTTGAACCGCAACGCCATCCGGCAGCTGGAAATAGAGAACCTGATCCGGGAAGGCTTACGCGACGATTTGTTTGAGGTCTATTACCAACCCAAGGTCGACCTGAAGCGATCCTGCCTTGCCGGTATGGAAGCCTTGGTAAGACTGAATCACCCTGTGCATGGTCTGATCCCGCCCTCGGATTTTATTCCTTTGGCTGAGGACACCGGCCTTATCATTGAAATTGGTGAGCTGGTGATGCGCAAGGCATGTTTTGCCGCCCAAAAATGGCGTGAAAAGGGCCTGTTTAATGGCCGGGTAGCCATCAATTTGTCATCAAGGCAATTCGCCCTCCCCGATCTGCAACAACGCATTGAGTCTATTTTACAGCTGACGCAGCTGCCGGCAGCCAATCTTGAACTGGAAATCACCGAAGGCACAGTGATTAAGCAGCCTGAGAAGGCCATCAAGGTTATGCAACAGCTATCCAAGATGGGGGTACACCTGGCGCTGGATGATTTCGGGACCGGTTATTCATCGCTGTCTTACCTTAAGCGCTTCCCCATCCACAGTCTGAAAATTGACAAGGCGTTCGTCGATGACATTGATAAATCAGACCGTGATCTCAAGATGGTCGACTCCATCATAACCATAGCTCACAACATGGGCCTGACAGTGGTCGGTGAAGGCGTCGAAGTCCCCTCGCAGCTTAATATACTGCGGGCGCTGAACTGTGAAGAGATCCAAGGCTACATCTACAGCAAAGCATTACCCGAGGCAGAGTTCGGTGCCCTGCTGGAGCAAGACATGGCCGAGTTTCTCAGTCAACGTCTGAGCGCCAACTCAAGATAAATTCAAATTCATAGCAATATTGGCATAACACCTGCATTAATTCTCTCAGTGTCAAAAAACTAATTGTTGAGAGAGAAGAAAATGATCAAAGGAATTGTGACCTCTATAGCCCTGGTGTCTTTAACTGCTGCCGCATCCATCTCTACCGATAAAAGTGAACTGACTGGTGCTCCCAACGTTCGCTGGCTCGACACCCAAGTCGCTGGGGCCCCTAATGTTCGCTGGCTCGACACCCAAGTCGCCGGGGCTCCTAATGTTCGTTGGCTCGACACCCAAGTCGCCGGGGCTCCTAATGTTCGTTGGCTCGACACCCAAGTCGCCGGTGCTCCTAATGTTCGTTGGCTCGACACCCAAGTCGCCGGTGCTCCTAACGTTCGTTGGCTCGACACCCAAGTCGCCGGGGCTCCTAACGTTCGTTGGCTCGATACCCAAGTCGCCGGGGCTCCCAACGTTCGTTGGCTCGATACTCAAGTCGCCGGTGCTCCCAACGTTCGTTGGCTCGACACCAAAGTCGCCGGTGCTCCTAACGTTCGTTGGCTCGATACTCAAGTCGCCGGGGCGCCCAACGTTCGTTGGCTCGACACCCAAGTCGCCGGAGCTCCTAACGTTCGTTGGCTCGACACCCATGTCGCCGGGGCTCCCAACGTCCGCTGGCTTGACAGCGAAATTGCCTAATTGTTTAAAGTTGGAACCGGGAGATTACTTATGTTGAATTCAATGCTGAAAGTACTGGGCCTGACCAAGCCAGAACGTAAGAAAGTCAAACTGCCCAAAGGTATTACCGAACTGCAGGTAGTGACCGCCAAGGGTTGGTGGAACTGAGGTTTCACGACTAGTGATAAGGGAGCCATAGGCTCCCTTATCATTTGTGCTTAAAGCAATATTTCTGCTGTTTCACCAAGCAAGCGCTTTCGTTCCGCCAAGTGTTTATGGGTCGAGAACAGCGGATAGGCAGCAGGTCCCATCAGGAAACCGGCGCAGATCCAACGCCTGACAGGCATGCCTGAATGGAAGGCCGTTATTCCCAAATACCAGGCTGAGCCGACACTCGCCAACACCATCAATAACAGAGCCATGACTTCTCCCCGGCACTTTGCTTAACAGCCCAAGCGGCAAAAATGAGCCGGAATTGTACATTAAAACCCCAACATCGGCGATGCTTTTTCAGGCAATTTGCTGCCGCCGGCAATAAAAAAGCGGCAAAATGTTGCCGCCTTTTTATTGGTTTATTGCAGAATTGTTTCAATAAAAACGTTTGTTTTCTGCTGCCATGGTCTTGAGCAAGGGCGCTGGCGCAAACCTGTCACCATACTTGTCTTGGTAACCTTCAAGGATTGATACCAATTGGCCGGCCCCCAAAGTGTCCATATAGCGGAATGGCCCCCCCAGGAACGGCGGGAAGCCGATACCAAATATGGCGCCTATATCGCCGTCACGGGGGGAAGCAATGATCCCGGCCTCCAAACAGCGCACGGCTTCGTTGAGCATCTGCACCACACAGCGCTGGGCAATTTCTTTGGGCTCTCTGGCGGTTGCCGGTTTCAGTCCAAGCACAGCATAGACGCTTTCATCCACCTGCTTACCTTTTTTGCTGGCTTTGCCATACACATAGAATCCCTTGCCGTTTTTGCGCCCTTTGCGGTCATCGGCAAGCAACTTGTCAAAGGCGGCAGGCGCCTTGAAACGCTCACCCAACTCCTTTTCCAGGATAGGGGAAATCTTGGCCCCGACATCTATGCCAACTTCATCGAGCAAGGTCATTGGTCCCACAGGGAAGCCGAACTTCACCAACGCCTTGTCCAAATGGTCAACACTTTGACCTTCCAGCAGCAACTGCGCAGCTTCATTCATATAGAGGGCAAGAATACGGTTGACGTAGAAACCGGCACCGTCCTTCACCACAATAGGGGTCTTACCCTGCTTGCGGGCAAAGGCCACTGTGGTGGCTATGGTCTCAGGCGACGTTTTCTCATGGGCAATCACTTCAACCAGCGGCATTTTCTCCACCGGAGAGAAATAATGCAGGCCAATCACGTTTTCCGGCCGACTGGCAACTTCAGCTATCTGAGTGATAGGCAAAGACGAGGTATTTGACGCGAATATGGTGTGCTCGCTGCACTCGCGTTCAATATCCTGCACCATCTGGTGCTTGAGTTTGAGATCCTCAAATACCGCCTCAACCACTATGTCGGCATCCTTGACGCCTTTGTACTCGGTGGTAGTGGTCATCAAGGCCATCAACTTGTCTCGTTCGGCCGCCGACATGTATCTGCGTTTCACGCCCTTGTCGAGCAACTTGTAAGCATATCCCAACGCGTTGGACAGACCTTTCTCGTTGATGTCCTTGACCCTGGCCGGGATCTTGGCCTTGGTGGTGGTCACAGAAGCAATGCCGCCGCCCATCAGGCCACCGCCGAGGATCACTGCCTTGTTCAGCGGTCTTGCGGTTGCATCGCCGGCACCGGTTTCCTTCTTCATTTCCGTGGTGGCAAAAAAGATGGAGCGCAGAGCCGCAGATTCAGCTGTCGCTACCAGCTCACCAAAATGACTGGCTTCAACTTCCAATCCTTTCTCCATGCCCTTGGCCATACCCTGGCGAACACAGTCAATGATTTTCATCGGGGCGGGATAATTGCCCTGGGTCTTCTTCAGTACCTGTTTGCCGGCTTGATCAAACATGATGTTGCGCCCCACGGGTGTGCCTTCCAGCAACCTGGTCACCAAAGACTGCTTCACAGGTTTGCGCGCCTTTTTGCCTGCTTTGGCCAATTCAATGGCACTGTCCAGCAAAATGCTCTGGGGAACCACATCATCCACCAAGCCCATTTTCAGAGCCTGTTTGGGACGAATCTGTTTGCCGGTCAACATCAGATCCAGTGCCTTGGCAATACCCACCAGCCGAGGCAGCCTCTGGGTACCACCACCGCCGGGCAAGAGTCCCAACTGCACTTCGGGCACACCCAGCATGGTTTTGGCGCTGTCACTGCAAACGCGACTATGACAGGCCAGGGCCAGTTCCAGACCGCCCCCCAGGCAAGCACCATGAATGGCGGCCACCACGGGGATATTCAACCCTTCGAGCTCGGCAAACACATGGTGGCCCTGACGCGACAGCAATCGCGCATCTTCGGCGCTTTGGCAGGCATCTAACATGGAAATATCGGCACCGGCGACAAAAGAATCCGCTTTGCCGGAGATCAGCACCAGACCCTTGATGCTGGTATCATTCTTGATCTCCTGCAAAATGGCGGTGATCTCGGGGGCAAACTGGGCCTTGAGGGTATTCATGGTCTCGCCCGGCACATCCATGGTCAGCAGGGCAATACCGTCTTCGCGGCGGCTCAGGTTAAAAGTCTTATCCATATTCTGTTACTCCACTTCCACTATCATGGCCGCACCCAAACCGCCGGCCGCACAGGCAGTGGTCAGGCCGACACCGCCACCGCGGCGCTTAAGTTCATTACATACCTGAGTGATCAGGCGGGCACCCGTGGCCGCAAAAGGATGGCCATAGGCCAGTGAGCCGCCGAGCACGTTGAATTTGCCCATGTCTATCTCGCCAATGGCGCGACTCTGACCGAGCTTTTCTTCGGCAAATTTTTTCGAGGCAAACATCTTCATGTTGGCCAGTGCCTGGGCGGCGAAGGCCTCGTGCATTTCAACCAAGGTCAGGTCTTCCAGCTGCATACCGGCACGCTTCAATGCCAGCGGCGTGGCATAGGACGGTCCCATCAGCATATCTTCCCAGACATCAATGGCGGCAAAGGCATAGCTTTTGATGTAACCAATGGGGGTGTAACCCAGGGCCTTGGCGCGACCTTCGCTCATCAACAGGATGGCGGAAGCACCATCGGTCAGTGGAGTGCTGTTGGCGGCAGTCACGCTGCCGTGTTTGCGATCAAACACCGGTCTCAGCTTGGCATAGGATGCCAATTCCGAGTTTTCACGTATGTTATTGTCACGGTCGATAAATTGCTTGTAGGGCGGTACGTGGGCCACCATCACCTCGTCACGGAGCACGCCGGAATCCCAGGTTTGGGCTGCCAGTGTGTGTGAGCGGTGAGCCAGGGCGTCCTGATCGGCGCGGCTGATGCCATGGCTCTTGGCCATCTGTTCAGCGGTTTGGCCCATGGACAGGCCGGTGGAGTATTCAGCCACCGCCGGTGGCACCGGCAGCAGGTCCCTGAGGCCCAAGCGGCGGAAAATGGCCAGTTTCTGACCAAGAGTTCTGGCCTTGCTTAAATCCACCAGGGCGTGTGCCAGCTTTTTCGACACACCTATGGGCAACACGGAAGATGAATCGGCACCACCGGCAATACCAATCTCGATATTGCCGGTCATGATGCTCTCGGCAATATTCACTGTGGATTGGAAACTGGTGGCACAGGCGCGGGTAACACTGTAGGCATCGGTGGCCACATTCATGCCGGTACCGAGCACAATTTCACGGGCGATGTTGGGAGCGGCGGGCATCTGCACCACCTGGCCGTACACCAGCTGTTCCACCAGCTTGGGATCCAATTCGCTGCGGGCCAACAATTCATTGACCACCATCTTACCCATGTCCAGGGCCGACACCCCGTGAAATGCAGTCGCCTGCTTGGCAAATGGCGTCCGCAGACCTGCCACTATGGCAATCCGCTCACCGCGGGCGTTGGTTACCTGTTGTCTGTCACTCATCTTCCACCCTCTTTATATGCCTGTTGGCCCAAAGCCACCGGCTGGTTATTCCTTTCTGACCTGAACCGCTTACAACAGGTCGGACCATTAAAGTGTGATTCGATTCTAATTTCTTTTTATCAGGTTTTAAACACTTGTTTGCTTTTTTAACACTAGCCAAGCACAACGGGAATTTTTTACCATAGGTAAGGTCTATAGCTCACAATCAGAATAAAACGAGTAGCATCATGCCTTTGAGCCGATTTCATGCATTGCGGAACTATCTCAACACCCTGATCCTGGGGCAGCCAACACTCACTGAAAATCTGTTGATTGCCCTGGTGGCCAATGGACACCTCTTGGTAGAGGGCCCGCCGGGCCTGGCCAAGACCCGCGCCGTCAAGGCGCTGTGCGATGGGGTTGAGGGAGATTTTCACCGCATTCAGTTCACCCCGGATCTGCTGCCGGCGGATTTGACCGGCACCGACATTTACCGCGCCCAGACCGGCACCTTTGAATTTGAGTCCGGTCCGATTTTTCACAACCTGATCCTGGCCGATGAAATCAACCGTGCCCCGGCCAAGGTGCAATCGGCCCTGCTGGAAGCCATGGCCGAGGGACAGGTAACGGTTGGTAAGAAGAGCTACAAGCTGCCGCCCTTCTTCCTGGTAATGGCAACCCAGAACCCGCTGGAAAACGAAGGCACCTATCCCCTGCCAGAGGCCCAGCTGGACCGTTTCCTGATGCACCTGAACCTGGACTATCCTGATGCGCAAACGGAACGGGAAATTATGCGTCTGTCCCGCAGCGAGGCGCTGCACCAGGCGCCGCCGCAGATGGATCCCATAGCCCAGGCCGACATATTTGAAGCCCGCACCGAGGCGCTGGAACTCTACCTGGCCGAACCCCTTGAGCAATATATAGTCGACATAGTCATGGCTACCCGCGAAGGCCACAAGTACAGCGAAGAGCTGGGCAACTGGCTCTCCTATGGTGTCAGCCCCCGCGCCACCCAGGCGCTGGAGCGCTGCGCCCGTGCCCGCGCCTGGCTCAATGAGCGTGACTTTGTTGCGCCGGAAGACATCCAGGCGGTGGCGCCCAATGTGCTCAGGCACAGAATGCTGCTCAGCTACCAGGCCCAGGCCGAAGGCATCAATGCCGACGCCGTCATTGCCCACATTCTGTCCCAGGTGGCCGTGCCTTGAACAAGCTGCCTTTGTTTGCTGATGGCATCCATCTGAGTGAAAAGGAATTATTGGCGACCCAGGATCTGGCCCGCGCCCTGCCCGACCGCCCCAGCCGCGCCCGTGCGGCCCAGGCCGGTCACAGAGCCAGCATAATCAAGGGCCGAGGCATGGAGTTTGCCGAAGTGCGCCACTACCAGCAGGGTGATGATATCCGCACCATAGACTGGCGGGTGACGGCGCGCACCGGCAAGGCCCACACCAAGCTGTTTGTGGAAGAACGTGAACGGCCGGTGATCATACTGCTGGATCTGAGCCACAGCCTGTATTTTGGCTCCAGCCTGCTGCTGCAGGCGGTGCAGGCGGCGCATTTGGCCAGCACCCTGGGCTGGCAGGCGGTGCGCCACGGTGATCGCCTCGGTGCCCTTATCGCCTGTGAGCACGAACATCTGGAACTCAAACCCCGCAGCCGCCACACCGGCATATTGCAACTTATTCAGGGCATTTGCCGAACCCACAGCCATCAGCTGAACAACTTCAGCAAGGGCAGTGGCGATGGTCAGCATTGGCTGCGAGCCTGCCAGCGTCTGGCCAGAATCGCCAAACCCGGCAGTCTGGTGTGGCTTATCACGGATGGCAGCGCCGTCAACGCCGATTGTCTGGCGCCCCTGTCGGCCCTGAAACGTCATTGTGAACTGGGGGCTTTCCTGATGACCGATCCCCTGCGCACTGGTGAGTTGCCGCTGCCGGCGGATATTCAGCTGCCGGTACGCGAAGCCGGCGTTGACACAATGCTGGACCGAGCCGGATACCACAACTGGCTGGCACGGGAAGCGCAGCGGCGTGACGAATTCTGTCGCCTGATGACAAGCCTTGGGGTCCAGACCCGCAGCATCAGCGCCGGTAACACCTTGCAATCTCAACTGGAAGTTTTGCGTTGACTCAATCACTCCCAACTCAGCCCCAGGCCGGCAATCCCATGCTGGCCCAGATGCAGGACATACAGCTGCCGCCCGACATCAGCCTCTGGCCCCTGGCTCCGGGCTGGTATCTCATACTGGCACTGGTCCTGTTGTTGTGCCTGACTCTGGCCTGGTACATACGTAAAAGGCAACGCCATTTGGCGCCCCAGAGAGCTGCGCTGCAGGAATTGTCCCACTTGAATGCCCACACCCCGGAGCTGGCCTGGCAGGTCAGCACCCTGCTCAAGCGCGTCGCCCTGCATTATGGCCCAAGGGAAAAAATAGCGGCTCTGGGCGGCGATGCCTGGAGCGCCTTGCTCGACGAGGCACTGCCCCCGGGCGATGCCGGTTTTGCCGTCCTGCTTGGCAGTCGTTACACACCTCAAACATTAAGCCCTGAGCAGGCCCAAACCCTGCTGTCTCTGGCCGAACTCTGGCTTAAACAGGCGCCCAGATGGCTTGCCGGGAGGTTCCCATGCTGACCCTGGCCTGGCCCTGGCTGCTGATGCTGTTACCCCTGCCGCTGCTGATAAAAAACAACGCTTCCCGGGACAGCGATGCCCGGCTGCATCTGCCCGGAGTGGCAGGCCTGGCGCGGCCCAAGCTGCAGCGCACATCGGCCGCTGGCCGCAAAACCCTGCTGTTGCTCTGGGCCCTGTTGTTACTGGCATTGTCCCGGCCCCAATGGCTTGGCGATCCCATTGAACTGCCAAGCAAGGGGCGGGATCTGATGCTGGCGGTGGACCTGTCCGGCTCAATGCAGATTGAAGACATGGTGCTGAACGGCGCCACCGTCGACCGCTTTACCCTTATCCAGCAAGTGGTCAGCGACTTTATTGAACGCCGTAAAGGCGACCGTCTGGGCCTTATCCTGTTTGCCGATCACGCCTACCTGCAGGCGCCCTTAACCCAGGACCGGCGCTCGGTGGCGCAATACCTGCGCGAGGCTCAAATTGGTCTGGTGGGCAAACAAACCGCCATAGGCGAAGCCATTGCCCTGGCAGTGAAGCGCTTTGACAACCTCGAAGACAGCAACCGCATCCTGGTGCTGCTCACCGACGGCTCCAACAATGCCGGCGACATGGCCCCGGACCAGGCTGCCGCCATTGCCGCCGAGCGCAAGGTCAAGATCTACAGTATCGGGGTGGGTGCCGAAGCCATGGAGCGTCGCACCCTGTTTGGCCGCGAGCGGGTCAATCCCTCCATGGATCTGGACGAAGCCCAGCTGCAATCCCTGGCCAACACCACGGGCGGAAAATACTTCCGCGCCCGTAATACCGAAGAGCTGGAGCAAATCTATCAGGCCATAGACGAACTTGAGCCCGTGAGCCGGGATCAGCAAAGCTTCAGGCCCAGTGCCGATCTCTTTTACCTGCCACTGTCCCTGGCGCTGCTGCTCAGTCTTTGGCTGGCACTGCGCGGCCGGCACCGTTTTGCGGAGGCGCAACCATGAGCCTGCATTTTATCCGCCCCTGGTGGCTGTTGGCGCTGCTGCCCTTGCTGGCGCTGCTTTGGTGGCTCTACCGCCACCGCAGCAGCCGTGGCGCCTGGAATGCTTACATTGCACCACATCTGGCCGCCGTGCTGCTGAGCGGCACAAACAGCGCCCGTCCAAAGGGCATAGGCATCTTGGGTGCCGCCTGGTTGGTGGCCGTGCTGGCCCTGTCCGGCCCCGCGGTGCAAAAGCAGGCCCTGCCGGTGTTTGCCACCGATGCCGGGCGGGTGCTGCTGATGGACATGAGCCTGTCCATGTATGCCACGGATCTCGCGCCCAATCGCCTGACCCAGGCAAAATTTCGCGCCACCGACCTTATCCGTTCCCTGTCAGAGGGGGAAACCGGTCTGGTGGCCTATGCCGGGGACGCCTTTACCATTGCGCCCCTGACCCGCGACAGCAATACCCTGCTGAATTTGTTGCCAACCCTGTCACCGGACATCATGCCGGTGCGCGGCTCCAGTTTGAGCCAGGGTGTGCGCCGGGCCATGGACTTGCTTAAACAGGGCGGTCACCTCAAGGGCGACATACTGCTGCTGACCGATGGGATCAGCGATACAGAATATCGCGACACCAGCGAATTGCTCGATGGCGGTCAATATCGACTGTCCATCCTGGCATTTGGCACCCCGCAGGGGGCCCCCATCAGGTTGCCCGATGGCAATTTGCTGCGCGACTCAGGCAATGAGCTGATCATAGTGAAAACCGATTTGGCCAGGCTCGCCGATCTTGCCCGCAAAGGCGACGGCATGGCGCTGGCGGCGAGAAATGACGGCAGCGAATTGCCACTGCTGCTTAACTGGCTTGAGCGCGGCACAGATGCCAAGGCCACAGAACTGACCGGTGACAGCTGGCAGGATCTCGGCCCCTACATTGCCCTGCTGCTGTTGCTGCCGGTGCTGCTCAGTTTCCGCTTCGGCATGCCAGCCGCCGTGCTGCTTGCCTGTATCTTGCCACTGGGCAAGAGCCAGGCCGCACTGTTTCAGACCCGGGATCAACAGGCCATGGAGGCATTTAAACAGGGCGAATTCCAGCAGGCGGCGAACAGCTTTACCCTGCCCACCTGGCGCGGGGCTGCCCATTATCGGGCCGGTGATTACGAGTCCGCCCTCAAGGATTTTGAGCAGGACGACTCCGCCATGGGCCTCTATAACCAGGGCAACAGCCTGATGCAGCTGGGGCAATATCAGGAGGCGGAAAAACGCTACCAACAGGCATTGGAAAAACAACCGGATTTGGACGCGGCCAAGGCCAATGCCAAGCTGGCGGAACAACTCGCCAAGCAGCCCCCCCAGCAGCAATCCGGCTCGGGCTCGGACCAGGGCCAATCGGGCGATAATGACGCCAATGGCCAACAGGGTCAGTCGGGTGATAACAGCGCCAATGATGATCAACAGGGACAAGAGTCTCAGGGAAGTCAGCAAAACGGTCAGGGTTCGGGAAACCAAAACCCTGAGCAGCAGGAATCCTCATCCGACAACCAAGGCGCCGGGGATGATGCTGCGGCAAATGACAACCCACCGCAGGATGGGCAAGAAGGCCAGCAGCAAGCCGAGTCCGAGCAGAACAGTGGGCAAGGCAACTCCGGCAGCAGTCAGAACAACGACGCGCAAATGCAGGCTGACCCCAAGGCCGCTGACAAACAGCAGCAAGCAGGCACGCAGGCCGCCGGGACTCAAGCCGGGGTCGACGAAGGAGAGCCGGAAAAGGCACAGTCGGCCACACAAGCCATGGCTGGCGCTGACAAGGCACCTGAGGATGGGGAAGAAGCCACCGCCCTGACGGCCACCGAGCAACCAGGACAAATGTCACCCCAGACTGAGCGTGCCCTGCGGGTCATCAACGACGACCCCTCGGTGCTGCTGCGTAACAAGATGCAACTTGAATATCAGCTGCGCCGGGCGCGCGGCGAACACAGGAAGGAAAAGGAACAGTGGTAAGAATCGCATTTGCTCTCCTGCTGACCACACTTGTAACTGGCCCCGCCTGGGCACTCAGCAAACTGGAAGCCACAGTGGACAAAAACCCTGTCGCCCAGGACGAATACCTGGTGCTGAGCATCAGTGCCGATGATGAAATTGACGCCGGCAAACTCGATACGTCAGCCCTGCTGAAGGACTTTATCGTCGGCCGAACCAGCATCAGTCGCTCCACCCAGATGCTCAATTTCGACACCCACAGGGAAACCCGCTGGCAGATCCTGCTGGCCGCCAAACAGCCCGGCGAGCTGACCATTCCCGCCTTCAGCCTCGACGGTATATCGTCCGAGCCCATCAAGCTCACGGTATTGGCCGCCGATGCCGAGCCGGTCAAGATGAAAAACCTGTATTTGGAGACCAGCCTGTCCACCAGCGAAGCCTATGTGGGCCAGCTTATCACCTACAAGGTCAAGCTGTTCCTGGCCCAGGAGCTGCAGCGTGGGGTGCTCAGCGCCCCTGTGCTGGAGGGGGCCCAAATCAAACAGCTGGGTGAAGACAAGGACGGCACTGAGATTGTTGACGGTCGCCGCCTGCGGGTTATAGAGCGCACCTATGGCATCATTGCCGACAAGGCCGGAGAGCAAGCGCTCCGCGGCGCCCGCTTCGAGGGCGACGTGCTGGTGGAAGCCCCGCGCCGTGGCGGTATGTTCAGTTTCAACGAAAGCCGCCCCATCCAGGCCAAGGCCGAAGACAGCAGTCTCAAGGTACTGCCGCTGCCGGCGGGATTCGATCCCAAAGGCTTTGTCAGCGATCTGGCGCTGCTGAAAGATAACTTCACCGAGGAGAAGCAGGAATTTGAGGTGGGGGCCCCCATTTCCCGAACCGTTACCCTGGTGGCATCCAATACCGATGAAACCAGCTTGCCGGAACTGGAATTGCCCCTGCCGGCATCACTCAAATCCTATCCTGAAAAGCCGCAGCGCCAGACCTTTATGCGCAACGGCAGGCTGGTGAGCCAGATAAGCCTGACCCAGGCCATAGTGCCGACCGCGCCCGGCACCTACACCCTGCCCAAGGTGGAAGTGCCCTGGTGGAATCCAAGACTCAGGCGCCAGGAACTGGCGGTACTGCCGGCGCGCACCATTGAGGTCACGGGCGCGGTACCCGCCCCCGTTGCGGTCGCCGCGACCACAACCCCGGCAGTGCAAACCGGTGGCGCTGCCGGCTATTGGCCCTATCTGACCGGGTTGTTTGCAATAGCCTGGCTGCTGACCCTGGGGCTTTGGTGGCAAAACCGTAAAACAACCTCAGAGCCTGAACTTCAGCAGAGCACATCAGAGGTTTTGAGCACGGATTTAACCGGACTGCGCCGCGCCTGCGCCGGAACGGATGGCGGTGCCATGCTCAATGCCCTCTGCAGTTATATGGCCGCCGAGGGCTACAGCGGTCGGCTGGTCGATATCGCCGGGCTGTCGCCGGAGCTTGCCAAGGCCATAGCGCAAATCCAGCAAGCCGCCTACGCCCGAGGTGCCCATGGCGTTAACGGTGATGCGCTGCTGCAGGCGGTACTGGCCCTGCCAAAAGCCGCATCCGCCAGGCAGGCTCCGGCCCTTGGCCCGTTGAATCCCTGAGGGGCAATAAATTATGTTTGCCAAAGGGCGCAATAAATCCAAATCCGACTCGGTCATGTCTGACATGCTGAGTAAACAACGACGATACGATGCCCTGGTCCGGGCACTGCACACCGACGTGTTCCGCTATGCCTTCTGGCTTTGCGGTGACAGACAGGTGGCAGAAGACATCACCCAGGAGACCTTTCTCCGGGCCTGGCGCTCCCTCGACTCCCTCAAGGATGAAAAGGCGGCCAAGGCGTGGCTGATCACCATTTTGCGGCGCGAAAATGCCCGCCGTTTTGAGCGCAAGCAGTTTGATTATTCCGATGTGGATCAGGAGCACTTAAGCGATGCTGCCGCTCACACCACCGAGGATGCCGCCGAGCAGTATTGGCTCAGGCGGCAAATTGCGACCCTGGAGCCCGAATACCGGGAACCCCTGCTGCTGCAGGTTATCGGCGGCTTCAGTGGTGAGGAAATCGCCGAGATGCTGGAGCTGAACCGCAATACCGTCATGACCCGGCTGTTCCGGGCCCGTAATCAGCTAAGAGAATTGTTGGAACATCCATCTATCCGAGGTCAGTCAAATGGATGAACTTGAGTTTCGCCGCCGTGCCTATAGCGACCCCCAAAGCCAGGATCCCGAATTTTTGGCGGCCATGGCCGAAGAAGAAAACCGTGGCGCCTTTGTCAGGGAACTGAAGCAGCTCGATGCCAAATTGGCCCGGGCCATGAACGTGGACGTTCCCGAAACCCTCGCGGCGCGTCTGCTGCTGCGCCAGCAATTGCTGGCGCACAGACAAAGCAAACGCCGCACCACCTGGTTGATGGCCATGGCGGCATCAATCGCCTTTGTCATTGGACTGGGATTCAGTTGGCTGCGTCTGGGGCCGGTGGATCTGGGTGAGCATGCCCTGGCCCACGTACACCATGAGCCCATGGCACTGACCATGGAACAGGCGGTAGACCTGCCCACCCTCAATGCCAGCCTGGCCAGCATCTCCGGCCTTAAGGGAGCGCATTTCAATGCCCTCCCCGGCAAAGTGGTATTCAAGGCCTTCTGCGATTTTCGGGGAGTGCAGAGCATACATCTGGTGCTGGAAGGTGAAAACGGCAAAACCACCCTGTTTATCGTCCCCTTGGAAGAGCGGATGCAATTGAGCGAGCGATTTGCCGACAGCACCCTGAAAGGTCTGGGATTCCGCACCCGAGATGCCTTCCTGATGTTGGTGGGCGATGAGCAGCAATCGCTGACTGCACTGCAACAAACCATACGTCAGGATTTCATCTAGATCTGACAAGACAATGGCAAAAAGGCCGCGGGGCAATACCTGCGGCCTTTTTAATTTGCCGGCCGATAGTGGCCATTTGACTGGTCTGAGCTGACGGGCCAGCATCCCGGCTATTGGGATCCTGCATTGACTTCTGCTAGCATGCCAAACCAATGCATATCACTGATAACTAAATGACAACGGATAAAGCATAATGATAGCGACACCGGTTTTAATCACCTTTGCGGGCTATTTGGCCCTGATGATGGGCCTGGGATTTTGGGCCTACCGCTCAACGGATACGGTCGATGACTATATTCTCGGTGGCCGCAAAATGGGGCCAGGCGTCACGGCGCTCAGCGTCGGAGCCTCGGACATGTCCGGTTGGCTGCTGCTGGGATTGCCCGGCGCCGTATACCTGGGCGGTCTTGGCGAGGCCTGGATAGGCATCGGCCTGGTGGTCGGTGCCTGGCTCAATTGGCTGCTGGTAGCCAAAAGGCTCAGGGTCTACACACAGCAAGCAGACAATGCCCTGACCTTGCCGGACTTTTTCGAAAAACGCTTCCACGATGACAAGGGCTCGCTCAAGCTGGTATCTGCCGTCACCATTTTGGTGTTTTTCACCTTCTATGCCTCTTCCGGCATGGTCGGCGGTGCCATTCTGTTCGAGAAGGTCTTTGGCCTCGACTATAACGCCGCCCTGGTCATAGGTTCGGCCATTATTGTCGGCTATACCTTTATCGGCGGTTTCTTTGCCGTGTGCTGGACCGACTTTTTCCAGGGCTGCTTAATGCTGATTGCCCTGCTGATCGTGCCTGTGACCATCTTCTCTCATCCCGAAAGCCATGCCAATCTGGATACCCTGCCACCGCAAATGTTGAGCCTGGTCAGCAGCGACACCACTGTCATAGGTCTGCTGTCCCTGCTCGCCTGGGGCCTGGGTTATTTCGGTCAGCCCCACATACTGTCGCGCTTTATGGCCATAGGAAAGGTGGAAGATCTGCCGCTCTCCCGCCGCATTGCCATGGGCTGGATGATACTGTCACTTTTGGGCGCCCTCGCCACCGGCATTGCCGGCAGTCTGTACTTTGCCGGCAAGCCCCTGGACAATCCTGAAACCGTGTTTATTCACCTGTCCCAGGTGGCCTTCAATCCCTGGATTGGTGGTCTGCTGATCGCCGCCATTCTCTCGGCCATCATGAGCACCATAGACTCGCAACTGCTGGTGTGCTCATCTGTCATCACCGAAGACTTCTATCGCAAGTGGCTCAGACCCAAGGCCGACGATCGCGAACTGATGATGGTGGGTCGCATTGGCGTGCTGACCATAGCCATTATCGCCGGAGTGATAGCCCTCAATCCCCAGAGCAGCGTGCTGGGGCTGGTGAGCTACGCCTGGGCCGGTTTTGGCGCCGCCTTTGGTCCCGTGGTGCTCTTGTCCCTGTTCTGGCGCGGTTACAGCCGCACCGGCGCCGTGGTTACCATCATCAGCGGTGCCCTGACCGTGGTAGTCTGGAAACAGCTGAGCGGCGGCCTGTTTGATCTGTATGAAATCTTGCCGGGCTTTGTGCTGGCCACCCTCGCCGGTATGCTGGCCAGCAAGCTTGCCAAGCCCTGTGAGCGGGTGGAACAGGAGTTTGATCGCTTCCACAACAGCCTCTAACCACGGCTGAAAATAGCCAGAGAAAAAGCGTACATATGTACGCTTTTTATTTATCCGCTTGTCCGCTCCTAAAACCTCCAAGGTGCCCTGCCGGATTCAAATGGCAAATTCAAATGACTGTCGCGCGGCAAACACCCTGGCCACGGGCACCCGGGCGCAGAATTCAAGCGCTCCGCAATAAACGCGCCCAGATACCGTACAAAAATCCGTTTATCTTTTCACCACTTGCGATGGAGCTTTAGCTCTGGTCGGACTTGTTGCGTACAACTGTACTCCCTAAGATGCCGCAGCAACTTCCTGCGCCGCTTGGGCCGGGACAACCAGCAAGAGATGAAAATAATGACGTATTTCAACAAGACACTATTGGTTTCTGCCCTCGCCCTGGCCTGTGGCCAGACAATGGCTGCCGGATTTCAACTGAACAGCCAATCCGCCACGGGTATCGGCCGCGCCTTCGCCGGTGATGCCGTTATCGCCGACAATGCCTCGGTACTGGCCCGCAACCCTGCCGCCATGGCCATGTTTGACAAGGCCGCCCTGTCACTGGGCATGACCTACGCCGATATCGACGTCAAGGTCAAAGACGTACAGGCAGCCGGCATGCCGCTGGACTTTGGCAGCGAACATGATGCCGCCGACGCCAAATTTATTCCCAACTTTTATTACATTCGCCCACTCAGCGACAAGCTGACCTTTGGCATGGCCGCTTTCAGCAACTTCGGCACCGGCACCGACACTACGGCCCTGGCCAACAACGCGGTGACCATCCCGGGTCTGGGCACTGTGCCGGCACCCGTTGATTTGCTCGGCAACACCGAAGTCACCACGGTCAACCTCAACACCAGCCTGTCCTACCGTTTCGACGAGCACCTGAGTATCGGTGCCGGTATCGACATTATTTATGGTCAGGGCAAACTGAGCCGCGAAGGTACCCTGCCGCTGGGTCCCAATGGCGCCCTGGTGAACGCCAAGCTGGTTGACGTGGATGCCGATGGCTGGGCCCTGGGCGGGATTGTCGGCCTGGTGTACGAGTTCAATGCCGAGCACCGCATCGGCGCCAGTTACCGCCTCAGCCCCGAGTTCACCGCCTCAGGTGACATCAATGTGTTCAATACCCAGGCCATGGCCAATGTCAGCTTCGATGAAATTGCCATCCCCATGCCCGATATCTTCCAGGTTGCCGGCTTCCATCAGCTGAGCGACAGCTTTGCCCTGCACTACACGGCCCAGTACACCAGCTGGGGCGACTTTAAAGAAATCACGGTCAAGGACGGCTCATTGCCAAACGGCATGGCCGTTGGCAACGCCCAACTCAAGCACTACGCCTGGGACAATTCCTGGTTGTTCAGCATCGGCGGCACCTACAAACTGAACGCCGACTGGAGCCTGCGTGCCGGTTACATGCACGATCAGGGTGTGGTGGATCAATTGAGCTCACTGTCAATTCCTGATTCTGACCGCAACTGGTACACGGTCGGCACCACCTTTGCTCTGGACAAGCAGTCCAGCGTCGACTTTGGCCTGGCCTTTGTCCGCGGCGAAGATGTGGAAGTGCACGAAATGAGCGCCCTGATTGGTGAGGTCATAGCCCACACCCGCTCCAACGCCGTTTACTACTCCATGCAGTACAGTCGCAGTTTCTGATAGCCTGCCGACAACAATGCCGCCCCGGGGCTCCCCTGCTCCGGGGCGGCTTTTTTGTATCCGCTCAATTTCTTGCCTACATTTAAGCGAACAATAATCACATTGCGATAATGGAAATGGCACGAGTCATAGGTCTTGGGGGGATCTTCTTCAAAAGCCCCGATCCGGCAGCGCTGGCAAACTGGTATCAACAACATCTGGGTATGGATATAGAACACTGGGGCGGCTGCGCTTTTCATACCGCGCAATTGCCAAGTGGCAGCTACCATGTCTGGAGTCCATTTAACGCCGACAGCGACTATTTTGCCCCCTCAAACAAGGGGTTCATGTTCAACCTGATGGTGGATGACCTGGCCGGTGCCCTGGCGCAGCTGCGTGCGGCCGGAGCCCAGGTGATGAATAATACCGAGGACTCAGAGTTGGGGCGTTTTGGCTGGTTTATCGACCCCGACGGCAACAAGGTGGAACTCTGGCAAGCGCCCGGTAATAGGAAACAGGACTGATGCCGGCCAGGCGGCAACAGGTTATGCTGAAGCTTTGTTGCTTACAGGAGTTTACATGGAAAAGTCCCTTACCTTGCCGGCCCTTGCACTGGGTCTTAGTCTCAGCGCAGGTCTGTTGGCCACCGGCTTATATCTCAAGCAAACCGCACTGGAACTCAAGGCCAGTGAGCGGACCGTGACAGTCAAGGGTCTGGCCGAACAGGACGTCGACGCCAATATCGCCATCTGGCCTATTCGCTTTACCGAAGTCGAAAACGATTTGCCCCGCCTGTATGACACCCTGGAGCAGAAAAGTGCCAAGGTGCTCGACTTTCTCAAACAACAGGGGTTTGATGACAGCGAGATCAGTTTGGGCTTGCCCGCCATAGAGGACAGACAGGCCCAGGGTTATGCCGATCCCAACCTCAAGTACCGTTACACCGCCAAGGTCACCATCTCCCTCTACAGCAGCCAGGTGGCCAGGGTCCTGGAAACCCGCAGACAACTGGCAACCCTGGCCCGGGAAGGCATAGCCATTGGCGGCAATGATTACGAAAACCGCACCGAATTCCTGTACACGGATCTGAACGCAGTCAAGCCGGCCATGGTTCAGCTGGCCACAGAGAATGCCCGCGAAGTGGCGGACAAGTTCGCCCATGATTCGGGCTCCCATCTGGGCAAGATAAAGAGTGCCAGCCAGGGACAATTCACCATCAGTGACCGTGACAGCAACAGCCCCCAAATAAAGCGTATCAGGGTGGTTTCCACTGTCACCTACTACCTGACGGACTGAAAAGAAGGCGCTGATGCGCCTTCATTTTTTTGCGCTGGGCCACAATCCATTAATTTTTTCTAATGAAATGGATTGCTGGATACACCACATTCCATTAGAATTTTCTCATGGATTTAATTGGAGTTCCCCATGAAGGCTAATTCACTCTTGCTGACCCTGCTGGCACAAAGCACCTTAACCCTGGGTGCCTGGACCCTGAGCGCATTGCCCACAAGTATGGCTGCCTACGCGGCCGAACCTCAAACTCAGGTCCTGAAGGCCGAGGTGCACCCCCAGTACCTGACACTGGATGCGGTCATCGAGCCGGTGCGCGCTGCAACCGTGTCGGCGCAAACCTCGGGACGGATCATCAAACTCAATTTCGATGTCAATGACAAGGTTCCGGCCGGCGCTGCCCTGCTGGAAATCACCAGCAAGGAACAGGGCGCGGGCCTCGAGGCCGCCGAAGCCGAGCTTGCCAAGGCACAGGCGGTGAATATTGAGGCTCAGGCCCAGCTTAAACGAGTCAGCGAACTCTTTCCCAAGGGCGCGGTATCGCGCAACTCCATGGATGAAGCCATCGCCCGAGCCCGCAGCACCGAACAAGCCGTGACGGCCGCCAAGGCCGGTCTGACCCGGGCGAGGGAATCACTCAATTACACTGTGGTGTACGCCCCCTTTGGCGGTGTCCTGACTGCGCGCCATGTGGAAGTCGGTGAAACCGTCAATCCCGGTCAGCCATTGCTGTCCGGTTATGGCAGTGATGCGATGCGCGCCGTGTTCAGCCTGCCGCAGCAATGGATCAGCGCCTTTCGCGGCAACGCCAAGGTGGAACTGCAATTGGCCGATGGCAGCAAGATAGACAGTGACCGCATCGAACTGTTCGACTTTGCCTCCGCCGGTGGTCACAGCCAAAGAGTGCGGGTCGCGTTGCCCGAGCATGCCGCCGTGACGCCCGGCTCCTGGGCCAAGGTGCGCTTTATCAAGGAAATGCGCTCACAGCTGCGGATCCCCAAAAGTGCCCTGATAGTGCGCAACGAACTCAATGCCGTTTACCTCAAACAGGCCGACACTTTTGTGCTGACTCAGGTGCGCCTGGGTCAAGAGCAAGGTGATGAGCTGACCGTGCTTTCAGGACTTGCAGAAGGGGACGAAATCGCCCTCAATGCACACCAGGTTACGGCCAGGTAAGGGAGGCAAAATGACCAAGCAATCCCAGGGCCTGGGTATTTCGGGCCGCATCGCCGCCAGCTTCCAGCACAGTGCCATAACTCCCTTGCTGGCCCTGTTGGCCCTGTTGTTGGGCCTGTTCGCAGTGCTGATCACCCCCAAGGAAGAAGAGCCACAGATAGATGTGACTTTTGCCGACGTCTTTATCCCCTTCCCCGGCGCCACACCGGCGGAAGTCGAGCAATTGGTGACCCTGCCGGCGGAGCGGGTGATATCGGAAATCAAGGGTATTGATACCCTGTATTCCTTTTCCCAACCCGATGGTGCCCTGATCATCGTCATCTTCGAGGTGGGGGTAAAACGCCATGACGCCATAGTCAAACTTTACAACCAGATCTATTCCAACCTGGATAAGGTGCCACGCCTGGCCGGTGTCGGTGAGCCACTGATCAAACCCCGCGGTATCGACGATGTGCCCATCGTCAGCCTGACCCTGCACAGCAATGACCCCAAGGTATCGGCCCAGCAGCTTACCGACGTGGCCAGAACCCTGGAAGCCGAGCTCAAGCGCATTCCCGGCACCCGGGAGATTTCCGCCATGGGCCAGCAGCAACTGGTGCTCAATGTGCGCATCGATCCCCAGGCACTGTCGGCCTACGGTCTGAGCCTGACCCAGTTGGAAAGTGCCATTCGCGGTAATAACCTGATGGCGGCCAGCGTGCCCCTGGTACAGGACAACCAGGAAATCCGGGTGCAAACCGGCGAGTTTTTGCGCTCCGCCGACGATGTGGGTTTACTTGTGGTTGGTGTATTCCAGGAAAACGACGGCAGCCAAACTCCCGTATACCTGCAGGACGTGGCGACCATCAGCCTCAAGGCAGATGCTCCCAGGCAACAGGTGTTCCATGCGGACCGTGAAGGCACGGTTCCGGCCGTAACCATAGCCATAGGTAAGCAAAACGGCAGCAACGCGGTCGATATTGCCGATGCGGTACTGACCCGCATTGAGCAACTCAAGGGCCAACTGGTGCCTGACAATGTGCAGCTGACCGTCACCCGCAACTATGGGGTTACTGCGGCAGATAAATCCAATACGCTGATTTTCAAACTCATTTTTGCAACCGCCGCCGTAGTGGTATTGGTGCTGTTTACCATGGGTGCCCGTGAAGCCCTGGTGGTGGGCGTGGCCATCATTATCACCCTGGCCCTGACCCTGTTTGCCTCCTGGGCCTGGGGATTTACCCTGAACCGGGTATCCCTGTTTGCGCTGATATTTTCCATTGGCATTCTGGTGGACGACGCCATTGTGGTGGTGGAAAACATCCATCGCCATATGGCGCTCGGCAAACGCAGCCTGCTGGAATTAATTCCGGTGGCCGTCGATGAAGTAGGCGGTCCCACCATATTGGCAACCCTGACGGTTATCGCGGCCCTGTTGCCCATGGCCTTTGTTTCGGGCCTCATGGGCCCCTACATGAGCCCAATTCCCATCAATGCCAGCATGGGGATGCTGATTTCCCTGGCAGTGGCCTTTGTGCTGACCCCTTGGCTGAGCCGCAAGTTTATCCGCCACCAGCACCATGAGCCCAATGCCGAGTCCGAGACCGAAACAGGAGCCAGCGAGCACGCCGGTGCCGATCCCCGCCTGCTGACACTGTTCACGCGCCTGATAGGTCCCTTCCTCAAGGGGAGCGAGGGTCGCAAAGCCAGACTGGGACTGGGATTGGGGATAGCCGGACTTATCCTGGTGGCCCTGGTGCTGCCGGCGGTGCAACTGGTGGTGCTCAAGATGTTGCCCTTTGACAACAAGTCCGAATTTCAGGTGATGCTGGACATGCCCGAGGGCACGCCCCTTGAGCAAACCCAGAAGGTGCTGAAAGCCTTGTCAGCCGAGTTGGTGAAGCTGGAAGAAGTTGAACACCTGCAGCTTTATGCGGGAACGGCGGCGCCGATGAACTTCAACGGTCTGGTACGCCACTATTATCTGCGCTCCAGTCCTGAGCTTGGCGACATTCAGGTCAACCTGCTGGATAAGCGTCACAGACACAGAGACAGCCACAGCATAGCACTGGCCGCCCGGGAAGCCCTGCGTCCGGTCGCCGAGCGTTATGGCGCCAATGTCAAAGTGGTGGAAGTGCCACCCGGCCCTCCGGTCTGGTCACCGATAGTGGCCGAGATCTATGGCCCGGATCAGCAAACTCGTGAGAACACGGCCCGGGAAATTCAGTCCCTGTTTGCTGCCACGACGGATGTGGTCGATATAGATATCTTTCTGCCCGATCCCCAGCAAAAATGGCAGGTGCAGATAGACCGCAGCAAGGCTGCCCTGCTTGGCATCCGCTATGACACCATAGTGGATCTCATCAGCAGCGCCGTCGGTGGCAAGGACGTGGGCGTATTGCACCTCAAGGGACAAAGCAAGAGCGTGCCCATCCGTTTGCAGCTGGAAGAAGGCAGCAAACTGGACCTGTCAGAGTTGCTGGCGATGAACATCAGTGGTGCCCAGGGGCAAAGCTTTCCCCTGGCGGCAGTGGTGGCTATCCGAACCGAGGTGATGGATGCGCCCATTATCCATAAGAACCTCAATCCCATGGTGATGGTGGTGGCCGATATGGCCGGGCCTTTGGACAGCCCGCTATATGGCATGTTTGAGATGGCGGCGGACATTGATGCCAGGGGCGGTATTGAGCAGAACTACATCCAGCAGCCATCCGGATTGACCATGCCGGGCATACTCTGGGACGGTGAGTGGAAGATCACCTATGAAACCTTCCGCGACATGGGTCTGGCCTATGCTGTGGGCATGATAGCCATTTACCTGCTGGTGGTGGCCCAGTTCCGTTCCTACCTGGTGCCGCTGATAATCATGGCGCCTATCCCACTGACAGTCATAGGCGTGATGCCGGGGCATGCCCTGCTCGGGGCCCAGTTCACCGCTACCTCCATGATAGGCATGATTGCCCTGGCGGGGATCATAGTGCGCAACTCCATATTGTTGGTGGATTTTATCAATCAGGAGTCCGCCTCCGGTGTGCCCTTTGAACGGGCGGTGATCCACTCGGGCGCCGTGCGGGCCAAGCCCATCATGCTGACGGCGCTGGCCGCCATGATTGGGGCCCTGTTTATACTCGATGATCCCATATTCAACGGTCTGGCCATCAGCCTGATCTTCGGTATCTTTATATCAACCCTGCTGACTCTGGTGGTGATACCCGTGCTTTACTATGCACTGATGCGCCACCGTATGGAGTCATAACCCAATGCGCCCAGGCGCGAGGAGTCATTATGTCACTTGAACGTTCTGTTATGGCATTTGCCGGTTTTATGGTGCTGCTGTCACTGCTGCTGACCGCCTTTGTACATCATAATTTTGTCTGGCTAACGGCTTTTGTTGGCGCTAACCTGTTTCAAAGCGCCTTTACCGGCTTCTGCCCCGCCGCCATGCTGATGAAAAAGATGGGGATCAAGTCAGAGGCCGAGTTGGCGAAGAAATAATCCACTCACACAAGGAGAGACTGTGAAATTACTGACACTTTGGCGCGGCTTGGTGCTGTGCCTGACCCTGCTGTTGCCAATAGCATCTTGGGCCGGAGAGGGCAAAGATCCAGCCGTCGCCTGGCAAAAAATCCAGGCCGGCGCCATGGTGGTGGATGTACGCACCGCCGAGGAATACGCTGCCGGACATATCGACGGTGCCATCAACATCCCCTTCGAGCAGATTGCGGCCGAGTTTGCCAAGCGCGGTATCGCCAAGGATGCAGAAGTGGTGCTTTACTGCCGCAGCGGTCGTCGCAGCGGCATTGCCCAGGACAGCCTGGTGGCCGAAGGGTACGAGCACACCTATAACGGTGGCGGCTTTGAATCCCTGGCGGCAGCCAAACCCTGATTTCAGCTACCCCTGATTTCAGCTACATTGAAAAGGCACCCTTGGGTGCCTTTTTTATTGCCGCAACGTCCTTTTCACAGAGGCGACATTGTTGAATCTTCTCTCCACGCCGAATGTGCACATCAACATTTTTGGCGCGCTTGTCGGCATCGAAACTGAACCACGGCTGAACAGAATACCTGTTGCTTGCACATCACCACGAATATAGGGATAACTTATTCCATATTAGAATAAGAAAAAATACTTACGTATTTTCATAACGATATAACAGTAAAACCCGATTTAGGCGCATAACAGACGCACAAACGTCCGTATGCCGTCCAACTACCCACAACGAATATTGATGCGGTTTCAGCCAATTTAGTGAATAAAACAATCACACTCGTGCATATTCAGTCACAAAAAGCATTCCTGCCAGCCTGAAAAACCACACGACATTCCGTTAACATTTGTTTTACATGTGTAGCATCAGTAGTTAAATTCACTGCCGGAGTAACGGCTTTGTGCGGCTTTTGCTGGCAAAGCATCCAATAACAACGATTAGTTCTGACTCTTGCAACACGGAAGATAAGTATGACAATCAATAATAAAGCCAAAATGGTGTTGGGTTTATCCACCCTCGCCCTCGCCATATCCGCCAGCGTGCAGGCAGCTCCTGCTGCCGGTGGCCTTTTACCCGCCAAGGAACAGGTATCACCGCTGCCAAAGCGCTACGTGGTGAAATTCAAGAATGAAATGGCTGCCGCCAACGCCGCTTCAGCTGCCCAAAGCATGTCCTATGAACCAGCTGCTCTGGAAGTCTCTGGTCATCACAAGGCCCTGAACGCCGTAGCAGCCAAAGAAATGAAGCGTATTGGCCGCAGCAACGCCTACAGCGCCAAGCTTGATGCCAAAGGTATCAAGGCTCTGCGTGCCCGCGCCGACGTGGAATACGTTGAAGAAGATATGCCACGCCACCTGATGTCTGAAACCACCCCTTGGGGTCAGAACTTCGTTGGCGCCACTCAGCTGTCAGACAGCATGGCCGGCAACCGCACCATCTGTATCATCGATGCTGGTTACGATCGCAGTCACTCCGATCTGTCCGGCAACAACGTGACAGGTACCAACAATTCAGGCACAGGCAACTGGTATGAGCCAGGCGTGGATAACGCCCACGGTACTCACGTTGCCGGTACCATTGCCGCTATCGCCAACGGTGACGGCGTTGTGGGTGTGATGCCCAACCAAAACGCCAACATTCACGTGATCAAGGTATTCAACTCTTCAGGTTGGGGTTACTCCTCTGATCTGGTGGGCGCGGTAGACACTTGCGTGCAAAACGGTGCCAACGTAGTGACCATGAGCCTGGGTGGTTCAGGTTCCAGCACCACAGAGCGTAACGCTCTGGCTGCCCACTACAACAATGGTGTACTGTTGATCGCCGCCGCTGGTAACGCCGGTGACAACACCCACAGCTACCCAGCCTCTTACGATGCGGTAATGTCTGTGGCTTCCGTTGACAACCACAAAGATCACTCTGCTTTCTCCCAGTACACCAACCAGGTAGAAATTTCAGGTCCGGGTGAAGCGATTCTGTCAACCGTTACCCGCGGTGAAGGTCGTCTGGCTGACATAGTGATCAATGGTCAGTCTTACTTTGACAAAGGTGTGGTCCCCCATCACCGTTTCGTCAAATCAGGCACCAGCTACGTTGGCGCGCCCATCAACGGCACCGCCACCGGCACCCTGGCCGAATGTACCGTGACCAACGGCACCTTCAGCTGTGGCAACATGACCAACAAGGTGTGTCTGGTTGAGCGTGTGGGTAATCAGGGCACCAGCTACCCAGAAATCGATGCTGCCAAGGCCTGTCAAACCGCCGGCGCCGCGGCCACCATCGTTTACTCAAACACTGCCCTGCCCGGTCTGCAAAACCCCTTCCTGGTGGACACCAACAGCGAGCTGACCAAGGTGTCGGTATCTGTTGACCGTGCTACCGGTCTGGAGCTGCGTAATCTGGTAGGTTCCAGCGTGACCGTATCCAACACCGGCGGCCAGGACTATGAGTACTATAACGGTACTTCCATGGCCACCCCACACGTGTCCGGCGTTGCTACCCTGGTGTGGAGCTACCACCCAGAGTGTACCGCAGCCCAGGTACGTCAGGCCCTGAAAGCCACTGCAGAAGATCTGGGCACAGCCGGTCGTGATGATATGACTGGTTATGGTCTGGTCAACGCGGTTGCTGCCAAGGAATTCCTGGACGCCTCCTGTAACGGTCCTACCGGTCCTGTTGGTGGCAACGTGCTGGAAAACGGTGTTGCCAAGACCAACCTGAGCGGTGCCAAGGCTGAAGAAGTTCACTTCTCCATGGATGTGCCAGCCGGCGCCACCAACCTCAGCTTTGCCATGAGCGGTGGCAGTGGTGATGCGGATCTGTACGTGAACTTCGGTGCAGCCCCAACCACCACTGACTACGATTGCCGTCCATACAAGGGTGGTAATGCCGAGTCTTGCCCAATCAGCAACGTTCAGGCCGGTACCTACTATGTGATGTTGCGTGGCTACAGCGCCTTCAGCGGCGTGAGCCTGGTAGGCAGCTACACCGAAGGCAGCACTGGTGGTAGCACAGGTCCTGTGACCTACACCAATGACAGCAACTACAGCATCCCTGACAACAACGCCACAGGTATCACCAGCCCAATCAGCGTGACCCGTACCGGCGATTCAGGCACTGTGACCGTAGCAGTGAACATTGTTCACACCTACATTGGTGATCTGAAGGTTCAACTGGTGAGCCCAACCGGTCAGGTAGCGACCCTGCACAGCAACACAGGTTCAGGCACAGACAACATCAACAAGACATACACTGCCGACATGTCAGGTGTTGAGTCCAGCGGTACCTGGAAGCTGAAAGTGGTTGACAGCGCCAGCCAGGACACAGGCTATATCGATTCCTGGTCTCTGAGCTTCCAATAATCGATTTTGCTTTAAACGAAACGGGAGCCACTGGCTCCCGTTTTTTTTATTCTATTGTAGGCACTTGCTTACAGCGGCTTGAGCACCACGGGCTCAATCAGCACCGAGTCACTGTCGTTGGACAACCATATCTGCCCTTCATTGATGGAGCAATTGAGCTTCATGCTGCGGCCAACCAGGGTGGCCATGGCCTTGACCTGGGCCTCGGGGATCTCAATCACCTTCAGGTTGCGGTAGCGCTCAAGGGCCTGGGCATTTTGCTGCCACCAGATGGGCACACTGCGACCGCCGTAGGCGAACAGCTGCACCTCTTGGGCGCGGCCGGCGGCTTTGCGCAGCCACTTCTCATCGGCCTGGCCAAATTCAATCCACAGCCTAATCTCACCGCTCGGCTCCCTGTCCCACAGCTCGGGCTCGTCATCGACGCACAGCCCCTTGCTGAAGGCCAGGCTGTCGCTGGCGTTCAAAGCAAAGGCCAGCAAGCGCACCATCATGCGCTCGTCGGTTTCGGAGGGATGTTGCGCCAGGGTCAGCGCATGCTGTTGATAATAATGTCTGTCCATGTCGGCGATATCCAGCTCGACCTTGAACACAGTGGCCTTGAGTGCCATGGGAACTCCCGCATCCAAATAGGCGGCAGTCTAGCCGATCAAAAGGGCCAGGCCCAGCAAAAATGCCTCAGAGGGCGCCGGGGCGTAAATGCCTGGCCATGGGAAACTGCGCCTTGAGCCTGTCTATGTCGTCGGCACTGCCATAAACCAGCAGCCGCTGGCCGGCCTCCAGGGCGTGGCTCAACTCGCTTGAAGCTGGCAGGACCTTGCGGTCGGCGTCCCGGCGCAGCAGCTCGCTCAGCTCCAGTGGCAGCGATATATCGCTGCAGATACAGTCAATACGCTGCAAGGGGGCCAATGCCGCAATAGGCAACAGGTCGGCTCGGGTGGCATCGTCGATAAGCCACAGTTCGCCATCCCGTCCTTCACCGCCCCAATTCTCACAGCCAAAGGCCTGCTCGAAATGATCCAAAGTGCTGTCATCGAACCTGTCGCCATTGAGGGCAAAGAAACGCTCCCAGAAGCGGCGCCGCTGGGGCACTGAGGCCAATCTTTGCTGTACCTGCGGACGCTTGTCAGCAATAAAATCAAACAGCGGTGCCAGGGAGGACGGCAGCCAGGTTTCCAGCCGGGCCCTGATGTCACGGGCAAACACCGGCGCGGCTCCGGCCGTGCTGATGGCCACCACCAAACGGCCACGGTCGACTATGGAGGGGGTGATAAAACGGCATTCGGCGGGACTGTCGACCACATTGACCCAAATGCCCTTTTGCCGGGCGAGATTGGCGTAATGGCGATTAAGCTCGTTATCGGCGGTAGCAAGATAGAGTAAATCCCAATCGCTGATGTCCGCTTCGCAGATAGGGCGTTGCAACAGCTGCACATGACCGCTGGCGGCCAGGGCATGCACTTCATCGCAAACGTCCGGCGCAATAACGGTTATCTGCGCAAAAGTGCGGCTCAGCAGCGCCAGTTTACGGGCGGCTACATCACCGGCACCCACCAGTAACACCTTGAGATTATGGGTGTCGACAAACAGGGGAAAATATTGCATCTGACTCTCAGTCGTTGACCAGGGGCAGATCCCGAGCCACCCAGGCCTTATAACCACCGGTCAGGGAAGCGACCCGGGTATAACCCATCAGCTGCAGATTGTAGGCCGCCAGAGCCGAGCGATAGCCGCCACCGCAGTAGAGCAACAAGGGGGTGCTTTTATCCGGATAGCGGGTTTCGATATCGCGCTCAAGAATGCCACGGCCCAAATGACGGGCTCCCGGCAGGTGATCCTTGAGCCATTCATGATCTTCACGCACATCCAGCAATTGCCAGCTGTCGTCGGCCTGATAGGCCTCGACGCTGACTTCGGTGACCTTGGGCAAAATAGACTCGACCAAGGCGATAAATCCCGGATTATGTTGCATTTTGAACTCCTTATCCCAACCTTTGGCTCAAGTGTAGTGCCGTGCCAAAAGGGAAACAAGTGTTCAGTTGTGGGCCTCGCTGCGTTCGGCACTGCAGTGCCAACAGAGCTCAAAACTGCCCTCATTGAATTCGTGACACTGAACACACTGCCACTTGGGCAGATCGCATTGCAGGCTGTCGAGTTGCGCCTGGGCCTGGGGCAATTGCGACTGGCTCACCCACAGCTCGACGTTTTGCAGATCCACTGGCAATTCACCTATGCCACCCAAGAGGGCCTCTCCCCTGAGTTCTACCTCAATGCCACTGATCTGCAACAGCCCTTTCCAGGTGTGGGCCTGCAGCAGATTACCGCCGGTCAGCAAACATTTGCGCTCTTCCATGCTACTACCTGTCTATGGAGTTTATTTTTGTTATGGGCCGGGAAAATCCTCTGCTGTGAATTTTCAGTTCCAGAGTTTTTTCCGGGCGGGGTACGGGCCCATGCTAACGGGAAAATGTGACAAAATCGAGCATATATTCCACAGTTTCCGCCGATAAAAAAGCCACCCTGAGGTGGCTTTTAACTGTGAAGCGTGAAATTTGGCTATCAGGGCATCATGGATGGCTGATCGGCGCCTTCTTTCTCCACTTCCACCGGCATCATGTGCTCGCGGCACACGCCCAGGCGAATCGCCAGATAACTTGCGATATAGATGGAAGAATAGGTACCAACAAAGATCCCCAGCAGCAGTGAGGTCGCAAAACCGTGGATCAGGGTGCCGCCCTTGAGGAACAGGGCAACTACTGTGATAAGCGTGGTACCCGTGGTGATAATGGTCCGGCTCATGGTCTGGGTGATGGAGGCATTCACCACTTCCCGTGGTGTGGATTTGCGCATCTTGAGGAAGTTCTCACGAATGCGGTCGTACACCACTATGGTATCGTTGAGCGAGTAACCAACCACGGTCAGCACACCGGCCAGTACCGTCAGGTCGAACTCCAACTGCAGCACGGAAAACACGCCCAGGGTCACAATCACGTCGTGGGCCAGTGCCGCCACCGAACCCGCCGCCAGGCGCCATTCGAAGCGGAAAGACACGTAGATCAGGATACAGATCAGTGCGACCACGACCGCCAGGCCGCCCTGCTCTGCCAGTTCCTCACCCACTTGGGGGCCAACGAACTCGACACGCTTTTGCACCACGGCGGCATCCAGCTTGGTGGCTTCGGCCAAGACCAGCTTGACCTGATCATCGCTTTTGATGCCTTCACGTACCTGCAAACGCACCAGAATATCGCGGCTGGAACCAAAGTTCTGCACCACTGAGCCACTGGTTTCCGGCCGGTCGAGGGCCACACGCAGCTTGTTGAGATCCTGCGGTTGGGAGAACTCCATCTCCACCACGGTACCACCGGTAAAGTCCAGACCCCAGTTGATACCAACTGTGGCCAGCGACACCAGAGAGGCCAGCACCAGGATGCCTGACATGATGCTGATCGGCAGCGCGTGCTTGAGAAAATCTACCGAGCCTTTGAGGGTTAAAATCTGAAACATTATAGTCGCTCCCTCAGATTGACAGTTTCTTCACGCGTTTGCCGCCCCAGAGCGCGTTAACTATCGCACGGGTACCCACAATTGCGGTGAACATGGAAGTCAAAATACCTATCATCAGGGTCACGGCGAAGCCTTTAACGGCCCCGGTACCCACGGCGAACAGAATCAACGCCGTGATGAAGGTGGTGATGTTGGCATCGGCAATGGTCGAGAAGGCGTTACCGTAACCCTCGTGAATGGCCTGCTGCACGCTGCGACCGGCGCGTAATTCCTCACGGATCCGCTCGTAAATCAGCACGTTGCCGTCAACCGCCATACCGACGGTCAACACCATACCGGCAATGCCCGGCAGGGTCAGCACCGCCCCCGGGATCATCGACATCACACCGACCACCATGATGAGGTTAGCGGACAGGGCCAGGTTGGCTATCACACCAAAGGCGCGGTAGTAGACCATCATGAACAGCAATACCACTGCCATACCCCAGATCATTGCCTGCAGACCATTATTGATGTTCTCGGCACCCAGGCTTGGGCCTATGGTACGTTCTTCAACAATGGAGACCGGGGCAATCAGGGCACCGGCACGCAGCAACAGCGCCAGGTTCTGGGACTCGGCATGGCCAAGACCTGAGATCACGAAGTTACGACCCAGGCGCGACTGAATGATGGCAACCGAAATCACTTCCTCTATCTTCTTCATCTTCACGCTGCCGTCGGCATTGCGCTCACCACTGTCCTTGTACTCGATGAACAGGGTCGCCATTCGCTTGTGAATATTGTCCTTGGTGACATCGGAGAAGATGCTGCCCCCCTTGGCATCCAGCTGAATGGATACCTGGGGACGGCTGTATTGATCGAAGGAAGGCTGGGCACCGGTTATATGATCGCCGGTCAGCATCACTTCCTTCTTCAGCACCACAGGGCCGCCCTCGCGTTGCTGATACAGCTCGGAGCCTGCCGGCACACGACCGGCAACGGCGGCGGCCACGTCGGCCTTTTCATCCACCATGTGGAATTCAATGGAGGCCGTGGCGCCGAGGATTTCCTTGGCGCGGGCAGTGTCCTGCACCCCGGGCAATTCGACTATAATGCGCTCGGCACCTTGACGCTGTACCACGGGCTCGGCCACACCCAGCTCATTCACCCTGTTACGGATAGTGGTGATGTTCTGGTTCAGGGCCTCTTCCTTCACCTGACGCAGGTAGGTTTCGCTCATGGTGGCCAGCAGCACAAAGTTACCGCCACCGGTTTGCTCGCTGAACAGCATGTCATTGCCGCGGGACTTGAGAAAAGCCTCCGCCTGGTTCAGGGTGTCGGCATCACGGAACTTGATTTCTATGCCCTTGACCGTGCGGTTTACACCGGCGTAGCGGATTTTCTCGTCCCGCAACTGGGTGCGGAAATCGGCAATCTTGGCTTCTTCCATCTTGCGGATGGCCTCGCCCATGTCCACTTCCATCAGGAAATGCACGCCGCCGCGCAGGTCAAGACCCAGCTTCATGGGTGAACCACCCACAGATTCCAGCCATTCAGGGGTCGCCGGGGCCAGGTTCAGCGCCACGGTGAACTTGTCACCCAGGGTGTCACTGATGGCTTCGCGGGCCTGCAGTTGATCCTCGGCATTGTTCACGCGCACCAGCAACTGGCCTTTTTCCAATTCACTGCGTTTAACCGCTATGCCCTTGCCGGCCAGCAGTTCGCTGACCTGGGTCTGGGTAGACACAGTCACTTCAGCGCCGCGGGTTGCCACCACCTGCACCGCATAGTCTTCACCGAACAGGTTCGGTATTGCATAGAAAAAACCAACGGCGATGATGAGCACCACCATCAGGTTTTTCCACATTGGGTATTTATTTAACACGCCTTAGCCCTCTTGGCTTACAGGGACTGGATAGAGCCTTTAGGCAATACCGCCGCTATGTAGTCCTTTTTAATGGTGATCTGGGTGCTGTCATTCAGGGCCAGCAGTATGTAGTCATTGTCGTCGCCTATCTTGGCAATCTTGCCAACAATGCCACCACTGGTGAGCACTTCGTCACCCTTGGACAGGGAGGACATCAGGTTCTTATGCTCTTTGACCCGCTTGGACTGGGGACGGAAAATCATGAAATAGAAAATCAGGCCGAAAATCGCCAACATCAGTACCAGTTCCATGGTACCACCGCCCTGGGGAGCCGGGCCTGCCGCATATGCGTTTGCAATGAACATAGTTTTTCTCTTCTTTTTAGCTAGTTAATCAGTCTTTTAACTCGGGAACTTCGCGCCCTTGACTGGTATAGAAGTCCTCAACAAAGGCGTCTAATGTACCCGTCTCTATGGCGGTGCGCAAACCCTCCATCAACCTTTGGTAATAACGCAGGTTGTGTATGGTGTTCAGGCGGGCACCGAGTATCTCGTTGCAACGATCCAGGTGGTACAGATACGCCCGCGAATAGTTTTTGCAGGTGTAGCAGTCACACTTGGCATCCAGCGGTGAAGTGTCATCGCGATGACGGGCATTGCGGATCTTGATCACCCCTTCACTGGTAAACAAATGGCCATTTCGGGCATTACGGGTCGGCATAACGCAGTCGAACATGTCGACACCGCGGCGTACGCCCTCCACCAGGTCTTCCGGCTTACCAACGCCCATCAGATAACGGGGCTTGTCAGCGGGGATCTGCGGGCAGACGTGCTCAAGAACTCTGTGCATGTCTTCCTTGGGTTCACCCACGGCCAGACCACCAATGGCATAACCGTCGAAGCCGATTTCCAGCAGCCCCTTGAGGCTCTCATCCCGCAGGTCCTCATAAACGCTGCCCTGTATAATGCCGAACAATGAATTGGGGTTCTCCAGCCGGTCGAACTCGTCACGGGAACGCTGGGCCCAGCGCAGCGACATCTGCATCGACTTGCGGGCCTCGTCCTCGGTGGCTGGATACGGGGTGCACTCGTCAAAAATCATCACCACGTCACTGCCAAGGGCGTGCTGGATCTGCATCGACTTTTCCGCATCCATAAAGATTTTTTCGCCGTTGATGGGCGAGCGGAAATGTACCCCTTCCTCGGTGATCTTGCGGATATCGCCGAGACTGAACACCTGGAAACCACCCGAATCGGTAAGGATTGGCCGCTGCCAGTTCATAAAGTCGTGCAAATCACCGTGCTTGCGCATGATCTCTTCCCCGGGACGCAGCCACAGATGGAAGGTGTTGCCGAGCAGTATGTCGGCTCCGGTGGCACGCACTTCCTCGGGCGTCATACCCTTGACCGTGCCATAGGTACCCACGGGCATAAAGGCCGGAGTTTCCACCACACCGCGTTCAAATATCAGGCGGCCACGACGGGCACGACCCTGGGTAGTATCCAATTCAAATTTCATAATGACCTCGTCAGAGAAACAGTCTGACTCTTCAAATGGCATCAAGCCGTTGTTTACACATGGGGACACCGCCATCCGGCTTCAAGCCGGCGCGGCCAAAAAAATGCCCAACCGTCAGGTTGGGCAGGCATTTTAAAACAAAATTCCCTGTCAGGGGGCTTTTTTAGTTACAAACATGGCGTCGCCATAACTGAAAAAGCGGTATTTTTGCGCAACCGCGTGCTCGTAGGCCCGCATCACTTCGGCATGGCCGGCAAAGGCACTCACCAGCATGATGAGAGTGGACTCGGGCAAGTGGAAATTGGTCACCATGGCATCCACCACCCTAAAGCGGAATCCTGGGTAAATAAAGATGTCGGTATCACCACGGAAAGCCTTCAGCTCACCCTCGCTGGCACGGGCCGCACTTTCCAGTGAACGTACCGAGGTAGTGCCCACGGCGATGACTCTTTTACCTGCGGCCTTGGTGGCGAGAATTTTGGCCACCACCTCTTCGGGTACATCGGCCCACTCGGAGTGCATCTTGTGTTCCAGCACATTGTCGACCCGTACCGGCTGGAAGGTGCCGGCACCCACATGCAAGGTGACAAACGCCATGTCGATGCCCTTGGCCCTGAGATCGGCCAGCATTTGCTGGTCAAAGTGCAGTCCGGCGGTTGGCGCCGCCACGGCACCGGGCTTCTGGTTATAAACGGTCTGGTAGCGTTCCTTGTCGGCATCCTCATCGGGTCTGTCGATATAGGGTGGCAGCGGCATATGGCCTACGGCCTCCAACACATCGAGAATGCTGAGCTCATCTTCCAGCGCCAATTCAAACAGGGCATCGTGGCGGGCCAGCATGGTCATGCGGTAACCACCGTCGAGCAGGATCTCGGTGCCGGGTTTGGGGGACTTGGAGCTGCGCACATGGGCCAGGATGCGTTTGTCATCCAGCATACGCTCCACCAGGATTTCCAGCTTGCCGCCGCTGGCCTTTTGGCCGAACAGGCGGGCCGGGATCACCCGGGTGTTGTTGAATATCATCAGATCGCCCGGCTCGATCAACTCGAGCAGCTCAACAAACTGCCTGTCTGCCAGGGCGCCGCTGTTGCCATCCAGGGTCAAAAGCCTGGAGGCACTGCGTTCCGGCATGGGGTAGCGGGCAATAAGCTCATCGGGCAATTCAAAGGAAAAATCGGCTAAACGCATGGGCAAGTTACTCTGCTTGGCTTGGTAAGGGATCCATTCACCAGGCAGGTCAGGACCCCTCGTTGTCGGGCTTGGGCCCATTATTTATGGGCTGCCGCTGATTTTCGGCGCGGTATTCGTGCAGTTCCATGGGGATCTCCACCTGCACCCGTTTTCGCTGCGGCTGCGGACGTATCCCCAACATTTTAGTGAACCAGTTCCACATCATCCATGATCCTCAAACCGTTTCATGATGGATTACTCAATTGCTATCCTGGCACGACATCCTCAAGGTTCCCTTGCCGCATTGCGGGGGTTCCTTCGTACCGGCGCGCATGATACCGTGAAACCCGGATATTCACCAAGTGTAAATTATGAACTTTCTCGCTCACTTGCATCTTGCAGACATCAGCAATACCAGCCTTGCAGCCAACCTTGCCGGGGACTTTTCCAAAGGTGCCATCGCCGGTCATCCGCAATCACTGCGCCAGGGGATCTGGCTACACCGCCAGATAGACAAAATTACCGACGAGCATGAACTGAGCCGGGAATTACTGGCCAAGTTTCCAAAAGGCCTCACCCGCGGCGCCGGCATTCTGATGGATTTGGCATTTGATCACATGCTGGCCCGCTACTGGGATGAATACCATCATCAGCCACTGGCCGAGTTCAGTCAGCGTGCCTACGCCAGTCTCAAGGCCAGCGCCGATTTACCCGAATCACTGCGGGCAGTGTTACCACGCATGGAGCAGGAAGACTGGCTGATGGCCTATGCCGGTCGTCAGGGCTTGAACCAGGCCATCAGTGGCGTGCGTAAACGCCTCAGTCGCCCCGAGCTGCTGGACAATGCCGAAAAAGTGGTGGAAAAAATGGATGTGGAAATCGAGATTGCCTTTCGCACCCTCTATCCCCAACTGATGGCCTACAGTCGGCGCCTGGCACGTACCACACCGGCCGAATTTCTTTGATGGCGGACCGAAGCGGGCTCACAAGGGTCCGACTTTAAGGTAGAATGCCGCGCCAAAGGAGTTCCAGATGCAAATTTTCCACTACCAGCCACCGGCCCTGCCCTGGCTCGACATTCGATACCGCGATCGCGACCTGATTGTGATAAGCAAACCCTCGGGGCTATTGTCCAATCCGGGGCGCGCTCCGGAAACCCACGACTGCGCCCTGACCCGGCTGCAACGGCTCTATCCCGACACCTTGCTGGTACACAGGCTCGACTGCGCCACGTCGGGGATAATGGTGTTTGCCCGTAACAAAAAGGCCGAGTCCAATCTCAAGACCCAGTTTCAGGACAGGCACACAGAGAAGCTGTACATCGCCGAAGTGGCCGGTATTGTGGTGCCGGATGAGGGCGAAATCGATTTACCACTGGGGGCGGATAAATTGAACCCGCCCTGGCAGCAAGTGGACATTGAGGGGAAGAGTGCCCTGACCCGGTTCAAGGTACTGGAGCGACGCCAGGATTCGACCCTGCTGCAGCTGATGCCGTTAACCGGACGCACCCACCAGCTGCGGGTACACATGCTGGCCCTGGGCCATCCCATACTGGGTGATGACTTTTACGGCCAGGACACGCCTTTCGCCGATACCACGGTTGAATTGGCACGCCCACGCCTTTGTCTGCACGCCCAGAGCCTGAGCCTCAGCCATCCTTACAACGGCAAGCCCTTGCAGTTTGTCAGCCGCCATCCCTTCAGCGGAAGCTAACGCTGGAAAATTAAAAAGCCAAGGCACAGTGCACCTTGGCTTTTTAGTCACATCTTTTGCCACGCCGTTTTTGGCGCCCGAATTTTTCTATTTCTTTATCAGCGGCATCTCTTTGGATACCTGGAACCGAACAGTCAAATGCTGTCGGCTTAATTGCGTATGTCGCCCGATTTTCAGGCCACCATCACAGCCGGTGCCACCGGTGCTGTGTAATAGCAGCCTTTGAAGTTGCAAAACTGCAGTCCAGCTTCGACCACGATGAAGTACTCACCGAAGAAGTTGCCACCCTTGTCTTCCAGTTTGAGTCCCGACTCGGTTTCAGTCGCCAGCATGTCATCCAGGCTGTGACAACCATCGTTAAACCAGGTTTCCAGCAGGTAACGCTCACCCTCGCGGTACAGGGTGATCCTGTCCCCCAATTCGGGCCTTTCATCCAACCAGGATCCCACAATTTCTCGTGCGCTCATTGTTGCCTCCCGCCAATGCAGGCGTTTGCGTTTTTCTATCGCGGATACATTTGCATTCCTATGCAGTTCGAATGCCGTCTCATTCAATCCAGAATATGAGGAAGCGTTAAGCATGGAAGCCATTGGCGTCATCACTCCAAAAATACCCCAAGTGTTAATCACGGGTTACAAAACAGTAACATGCAAGGACAAAACACCCGGTTGGCCACTCGGTTCGCCATGCCCCTTACCTACGGCGGAAAGTGTAGCCTAATTTGCGGACAAAAACGCGATCAAATTCACTTTTTCTGCTGGAACATGCAAAGGGGGTTGGTAAAAGCCGACGGACGGCGCATTTTGGAAAAGGGGCAATAAAAATGGCAGCCCGGGCTGCCATTTACTGAGGGACGTTTCTGCTATCAGCCTCGCTGCTCGGCAGCCTCACAGGCGGCAGCGGTAAAGAGCACATCGGTGGAACTGTTCAACGCTGTCTCGGCCGAATCCTGGATAACGCCTATGGTGAAGCCCACGGCGACAACCTGCATGGCCACATCATTGGGAATATTGAACAGGCTGCAGGCCAGCGGGATCAGCAGCAGCGAACCGCCCGCCACGCCAGAGGCACCACAGGCAGACACAGAGGCGATGACGCTGAGCAACAGCGCAGTGGGCAGGTCGACCTGGATCCCCAGGGTATTCACCGCCGCCAGTGTCAGCACTGTGATGGTGATGGCCGCCCCGGCCATGTTGATGGTGGCGCCCAGAGGAATGGACACTGAATAGGTGTCCTCATGCAACTTCAAACGCTCACACAGGGCCATGTTGACCGGGATGTTGGCGGCCGATGAGCGGGTAAAGAAGGCCGTCACACCACTCTCGCGCAGGCAGGTCAGCACCAGTGGATAAGGATTGCGGCGGATCTTGAGGAACACAATCAGCGGGTTCACCAACAGAGCAATTATCAGCATGGCGCCGAGCAATACCGCCAACAAGCGCAGATATCCACCGATAGCGGCAAAACCTGTCTGGGCTATGGTCTCGGTCACCAGACCAAAGATCCCCAGCGGCGCCAGACGGATCACCACCCGCACCATTTGCGAAACACCGTGGCTGACATCTGACAACACAGTCTTGGTGGTTGTGCTTGCCTTGTGCAGTGCCAATCCCAGACCCGCGCCCCAGGCAAGGATCCCTATGTAGTTGCCCGTCATCAGGGCATTGATCGGGTTATCCACCACCTTAAACAGCAGGGTATGCAACACCTGGCCTATGCCCTGGGGCGGAGTGGCACCTGCGGCCGCATCCTGCAATACCAGAGTGGTGGGAAACAGAAAGCTCAGTGACACGGCGGTTAGGGCCGCGGCGAAGGTCCCCACCAGGTACAACACCAGAATGGGACGCATATGGGTGTGGCTGTGGTGATTCTGATTGGCGATGGAGGAAGCCACCAGCACAAATACCAGCACAGGGGCTATGGCCTTGAGCGCGCCAACAAAAAGATCGCCCAGAAATGCCAGCTGATGGGCCCACTCAGGGCTGATACTGGCCAGGGCGACACCAATGATGATCCCCACAAGAATTTGCAGCACCAGGCTGCCGCTGGCGAGTCTGGCCAGCAAAGAGTTGTTATTATCCATGTTTTAACCCGTAGCTTTTATGCAGTTATTATAATGGTCACGCCCGCCTCCCGGGCGGGTCGCGCAAGACTTGGTCCCATGGCGGTTTTACAGGGACTCGAACGCCTTGTCCAGAGGATCAATTACCGCTGACCTTGTGTGCACCACGCAACATGGCAGCGATAAGCTCCTGGGCGTCAAATTTGGTGAGCGCCTCATCGGCCCCCACCTGATGGGCCTGACTGACGCTGATCTCGCTGGAAAGCGAGGTATGAAGAATAATATAAGCCTTTGACAAAGCGGGATTATCCTTAACCTCAAAGGCCAGTTCATAGCCATCCAGGCCGGGCATTTCAATGTCACTGACCAAGAGTTGCACCGGCCTGTGATCCCGGGCATTTTGCTCCATGATGGCCAGTGCGTCCTTGCCGTTACTGGCAACCTGATAGGGAATGTTGATCGCATCCAGTGCGTCGCTGAGTTGCTTGCGGGCCACCTTGGAATCGTCCACCAGCAGTATGTTGAGCGGCTTTATCTGTTCCCGCTGCACATCGGTCAAAATGGCGATGCGCTTGTCGTCCCGAATGGGGAACACCTTGGACAACAGCAGTTCCACATCCAGTAACTGCACCAGGCGGTCCTGATAGCGGGTCACCCCGGTCAGAAAGGCCTGTTTGCCGAGGTTATCCGGTGGCGATTCTATGTCACGCCAGTTGCATTCGATGATCTTGTCTATGCCCCGCACCAGAAAACCTATCAGCATCCGCTGACAGTCGGTGATGATGATGTAGCAACTGGCGCGCTCATCCTCTGTGACCGGGGGATAACCCACTGCCGCAGCCATGTCCACCACGGCGATGGTTTGGCCCCTTACCGTCGCCGTTCCCATCACGGCAGGATGGGACTGGGGCAAAGCGTTCAGCTGGCTGTAGGGTACAAGTTCGCGGATCTTCAGGGTGCCAATGGCGAACAGCTGGGTCTTGCTCAAATGGAAGAGCAATAGTCCTTGCGATTGATTAGCCTTGCTTTTCATTCAGTTAACCTTGATGAAACCTCAATCTCTATCCTAACAGTTTATGGCCCGGCAGAAAGGGGGCAAAGCACCCAATTATAAAAGTTTTTCGATGGGCAACCAGGCCAGCAAAGTCACCAGCAGGCGGCGCCAGACACCGGCCTCGGGCTCCCGGCGCCACACCCTAGCGGTTTGTGGATCCCGCCAGCCCATGCCCTCAGCATCCCAAATCAGCTGATAAGCCTGCCTGGCGAGTATCCCTGACAGTACCTGATCCAGATTAGCCACCAAGGCCGGGGTTTCCAGCATCACGCCCATTTCTGTGTTGAGCCAGGCTGAACGGGGATCGAAATTGAATGAACCGACGAACAAGCCTGCATCATCAAACACAAAGCTCTTGGCATGCAGACTGGCACGGGAGCCCCGCCAGACACGGCGACGGCGCCGCACCTGACTTTTAAGCTCATAAATCTCGACACCGGCCTGCAGCAACGCCCGCCGGTAACCTCGGTACTTGCCATGCACCAGGGGCACGTCGGTTGCCGCCAGGCTGTTGGTGATCACCCTGATGGCCACGCCCCGGTTTCGCAGAGAGGTCAATAATTCCAGACCGGCGCGGGAAGGCACAAAATAGGGAGAAATAATGACAAGTTGCTTTTTGACCATCCGCATACGCTGCGCCAGGGCCATTATCAGCCAATCCCTTTGACTGTCCTGCCTTGCCTTGTGTGCCGGGTCACTGAGTACACTTGCCGGGCCCCAATACCAGCCCAAATCTCTATTTGAGAGGGCATGTAACAGACTGCTGCTTGCCAAGCGTTCCAGATAGGGGGAATGGTCCAGCCTTGGCCGCGCCCGCTCGATGTCGTCCTGCAAAGCGGCCAATCCCAAATCATCTTCGGGCCTGATGGTCTCTATACCAAAGGTATCGGGTCCATCCCAGAAGGCATTGAATTGGGTAGACACTTGCTGCACCACGGGCCCGGTCAACAGGCAATCAAGATCGCCAAACTCCAGTTCGGTATCGGCGCCAAAGTATTCCCGACCTATGTTACGGCCACCGACTATGGCCAACAGGCCATCCACCGTCAGCGATTTATTGTGCATTCTGTGGTTGAGGCGGGCGAAATCAGACAATAAAGACAGCGAGCGCCAACGGCGCAGGCGGGCGGGATTGAACAATCTGACGCTGATTTGAGGGTGACTGGACAAGGCGCGCAGCTCGGCATCCTGACGCATACCCGTGGTGTCATCGAGCAACAAACGGATCCTGACGCCGCGATCGGCAGCTTCAAGCAGTTGCCAGATGAGCAATTTACCCACCTCATCGTGGCGGAACAGATAATATTGCACATCGATACAATGTTTGGCGCTGCGGATCAGCGCCAGGCGGGCCACCATGGCATCGACACCATCGTACAGCGGTAGTGCGCCGCATTGATCCGGTCGAGAGGCGCCGAGTAAGGTTAAATCCAGGGGGGAAGTTTCGGGCCCGGCCATTACCGGTGATTCGACAGTCTGCGCCTCACGGGCACTTCGCGCCTTGGCCAGATCCCGCAAGGGCACATACCCGAGCAGCGTCAGCAGTCGATTGCGCAGTCGTGCCAAGCGTTTGCTGCCCCGGCGAACCATCGCTGCTCTCCTGCCCTGTTACTGACCTTGGTTAATTTTGCATCCGGTAGAGCACGTCGTAAACCAATTGATCCCAACCCTCGGAACTGAAGGCCGTCTCGCGGATACTGCGCACCTGACTGACGGCATGCACAGGGGCTGCGCCCTTGTGCATCAGATAACAGGCCATCAGGATCCCGGTTCTGTCCCGGCCGTTGCGACAATGCACCAGCACAGGTACACCGCGCGCTTCATGCTCCAGCAGCCAAGCGAGCGCCTTTTCGGCCTGTTCGGCACACAGCGCGTCATCGCCCGGCAAGGGCGGCACATTGGTGGAAAATGGGAAGCAGGCATAGTCCAGACCGGCCTCCGCCAGCACCTTTGGATCGCAACCTTCCCCACCATTGACCGACAGCACGGCACCTATGCCGGACGCCCTCAGGGCACGGGGATCCCAAGCATCCTTGTTGGGACCACTGCGACCGGCCAACACACCTTCAATCAACCAGAATACCTGTTGCATCAGCGGCACTCCTCAAACAAGCCAGACACTCACACTATGAGGGTTTGCGCCAGATCCCGGCATTGACCGGGGGCAAGTTTTTACGCTTTTTCTTGCCGGTGCCTTCGGGTTTGGCTTGGGGTTTGGCGATATCGACTCCCTCTGGCGCATCGGCGCTGGCCTCAAAGCCCGGGATCTGCTCCCGCTCAAGCCTCAGCTTGTGTTTCTTTTCTATCACCCGGAAGTGGTGATACTCCCCGTGGCAAATCAGCGACAGCGCCAGTCCCTCGCGCCCTGCCCGGCCGCTGCGGCCGATGCGGTGCATATAGTCCGCCGGACTGCGGGGCAGCTCAAAATTGATGACAACAGGCAGGTCATCTATATCGATACCGCGACCGGCGAGATCGGTGGCGATCAGCACCCGGGTATGGCCGCTGCGAAAATCCTCCAGGGTACGATCACGACTGCCCTGGCTCTTGTCACCGTGAAAGACCTGGGCCTCTATGCCGGCCTTGGCGAGCTTGGTACACAGGTGCTGACAGCTGCTCTTGGCACTGGCAAACACCAGCACCTGGCGCCAGTCGTATTGTTTGATAAGGGACGCCAGCAGCGCCGCCTTGTTTTCCTTGTTGACTGTGATCACCCGCTGCACCAGGGTGGAGGCCTTGGGTTGGCTCAGTTGCAGCTCCTGAAATCCCGGTTTCAGCCACTGGGGCAACAGGGATTGCAGCTCCTCACCGAAAGTGGCGGAAAACAGCGCCGTCTGGCGTTTGACGGGCAGGAGTTCACGGATGGACGCCAGCTCCTCGGCAAAGCCCAGGCTCAACATGCGATCTGCCTCATCCAGCACTAGGGCTTCCAGGGCATCGAAGCGCACGGCATTGCTGCCGTGCAAATCCAGCAAACGTCCAGGCGTCGCCACCAGCACATCGGCGCCGCCACGCAGTGCCAGCATCTGGCTGTTGACCGAGACACCACCATAGACGGCAAGGATTTTGGCGCTGTGGCCCTTGGCGGTTTCGCAGAAACTTTCGAACGCGCTGGCAACCTGCTGCGCCAATTCCCGGGTCGGCACCAACACCAACAGACGTACCTGATTACCCTGGCCGCGGCGACGGGCGCCCTTGGCCAGCAGATCCAGCAGCGGCAAGGCGAAGGCGGCAGTCTTGCCCTGGCCCGTGTCTGCGACCGCCAGCAGGTCTTCACCTGCCGCCAGCTTGGGGATGGCCTGCCATTGCACCGCCGTTGGGGTCTTGAATCCCAAGGCGACAAGCCTTTCCTGCAGGGCAGCAGATAAGGTTAAGGCAGCAAAACCCGCGTCCGGGGCTGAAACTTCAATCATGGCAACACCGTTAAATTCAAATGACCGGGTATTCTAAAAGAAACGGGCCCCAAAGGCCCGTAAATTCAGCAACGCGAACCAGCCAGGCCCTTTTATCCAGCTGCCGGAGTTTCCAGATCCAGCAGCGCCTGCTTCATCGTCAGACCCCAGGCATAGCCCACCAGCTTGCCGCTTTTGCCTAACACCCTGTGGCAGGGCACGATAATGGCTATCGGATTGGCGCCGTTGGCGCTGCCCACGGCCCGCACCGCCTTGGGATTGCCTATCTCATCGGCCAGTTCGCTGTAACTGCAGGTGGCGCCGGGGGCTATGGCCACCAAGGCTTGCCAGACCCGGCGCTGAAAGGCGGTGCCCTTGGGAGCCAGCATCAACTCAAAGCCAAGGCGCTGGCCGGCAAAATACTCATCGAGTTGCACTTTCGCCTCAGCAAGGTGTCCTTTGGCACTTGCCAGGGCCGCTTCGTCCCCCTGCCCCAACGCAATCCCGGTCAAGGGGGCCGCCGTCAAATGGGTTAATCCTGCGGCACCTGCCGCCAAATACAGCCACCCCACGGGAGACTGATACTCGGCGGTGGCCAGCACCTCGGCCGCGGCCTGCCAGCAAATGCGGTTGCTGCTGAGTGGTTTCATTGCACGTCTCCTACATTCTTCCAAATTAAATGCCTGCTCATGCCCATGCTCATATTCATGCTCATGACGGCGAGTCTTCCATGGCCCACAGCGCCAACGTCAGGTAGCTGCCCCAGGGGGCCACCTGTTTGGCCAGGGCATCCGTGTCTATGGCCTCCCCCTGGCGATGCGACACGGCCTGCAGGCGTTTACGCACCACAAGATCGCCCACCAGCAACACATTGGGATCGCCCTCGCCGCGCATTCTGGCGTAATTGACGGTCCAGGGGCCTATGCCCTTGATGGCCAGCATGGCATCGGCGCCCATATCGGGTTCCGCGTCCAACTTGGCCCCCAGGGCCCGCAGCGCCTCCTTGCGACTGCCGGGCATCCGCAGCTCATCCAGGGTGGCTTGCGCCAGGGCGCCGGCTGCCGGGAAAAACCACAGTTCACGCCCGGCCACGGTACACCTCTCGCCGCATTCCCGAACCAGCTTGCCCAGCAATTGGGTGGCCTGTTTGACACTGACCTGTTGCCCCAATATGGCGCGGCAGGCCGCCTCAAACATGCTGCCGGCCCCCGGCAGACGCGGCAGCGCCTTGCCTTCGGTGACCAGCCCAAGCGGCAGGCAACGGGCGACGCTGTCCATATCGGCGTCGAGATCCAGGATACGGCGAATGGCCATGACAAAGGGGCGCAGCTGACTCATATCGCTGCCATCGGCAAGGCCGATACGTACCCTGAATCTGTGCTGCTCGGGCTCATGGCAGGCCTCAAACCAAGCCAACAGGCCGTTGAGTCTCAGGGTTCGCCCGTAACAGGGTTCGCCTTCCTGACTGGTGAACCACTCCATGCCATCGACCGCCCGCAGCCGGAAAAATGCCAGCATGGCCTGCGCATCATAGGGCGGGCGGTAGTTGAGCAAGAGGCAGGTCTGTGCCTGCACACTGCGTTTCTGCCTCAGCTGACTCGGTGTCAGTTGCAGGGTGTCACGGAATACTTCGTTAAAGCGCCGCAGACTGCCAAAACCGGCGGCCATGGCCACGTCTGTGATTTTCATGTCCGTTTGATGCAACAGCTGCTTGGCAAACAGCAGCCGTTGGTAATCCGCGTATTGCTTTGGCGACAGCCCCAGTTGCTCCTGAAACAGGCGCCGTAAATAGCGACTGCTGATCCCAAGCCGCTCAGCCAGATGTTCCATGGCCTGGTTGTCGCCGCTGTCATTGAGCAGCCCCTGGTCAATCAACTTCAGCGCCCGCTCCAGCGTGGTGCCCGTGCCCTTCCAGGCAAAGGAGCCCGGAGCCGACTCGGGACGGCACCTCAGGCAAGGACGCAGCCCCGCATGGGCCGCGGCCTGGGCACTGGCAAAATAACGCACGTTTTCTTCCTTGGGGGCTACGGCCGGACACACGGGGCGGCAATAAATGCCCGTTGTCAGCACCCCGACAAAGAACAGGCCGTCAAAGCGGGCATCGCGACTGAGTCTGGCTTCGCGGCAAGCCTGGGGCGTAGGTAAGTTGGACATGGCAATCAGCCTCAATGGCGGTCTGGCTTGGATTTCTGTAACCAGAGTAACCAAAACCGCTGGCCCCCACCAGCGATAATCGGAACCGAACCGAAAGCACAGGTGCACATGAGGCATCCGGATTGAAAAGCGGATATGCTAAGCACTGGTTGGATAATGAAGAACATAAAATGGATAAACTTTTTTCCCGCTTCGAGCGCTGGACCAATCCGCTGCCGGCCGACGAGGCCACGCAGCCGCCCCGCGGCCTTTATGCCTTTTGCCGCCATTACACCCGCGGCTTTGAGCTGCAGTTAATTATCATGTCGGTGCTCACCGCCATGCTGGCCATGCTGGAAGTGTCGCTGTTTGGTTTTATGGGGCAGCTGGTGGATTGGCTGGTGGACAAGGATCCCAGCACCCTGTTCGCCGAGGAAGGCAGTACCCTGCTGTGGATGACGCTGTTGCTGCTGGTCGCCATTCCAGTACTGGTATTACTGCATGCGTTAATTGTCTATCAGAGCCTGCTCGGCAACTACCCCATGGCCATACGTTGGCTCGCCCACAGATATTTACTGCGCCAGAGCGTATCTTTCTATCACAATGATTTTGCTGGTCGCATTGCCACCAAAGTCATGCAGACGGCGCTCGCCGTACGGGAAACCGTCATGAAACTGCTGGACGTGCTGGTCTACATACTGGTGTATTTCTCCACCATGGTGGTGATGATAGCCAAGGCCGATCTGCGCCTGGTGCTGCCCATGTTGCTGTGGCTATGCTGCTATATCGGTCTGCAATGGTATTTCGTTCCCAGACTCAAGCGTGTTGCCACTGAGCAGGCCGACGCCCGCTCCACCATGACAGGCCGCATTGTCGACAGCTACACCAATATCACCACGGTTAAACTGTTCGCCCATACCCAGAGAGAAGCAGATTATGCCCAATCCTCCATGGAGGGCTTTTTGCAGACTGTGTACCGGCAGATGCGCCTGGTGACCGGCATCAACGTCAGCGTGCAGATCCTAAACTACCTGCTGGTTTTTTGCGTCGCCGCCATGTCCATTTGGCTGTGGAGCGAGAGTGCCATCACCATAGGCGCCATCGCCATTGCCGTCAGCTTGGCGCTGCGACTCAACGGCATGTCCCAGTGGATCATGTGGGAAGTCAGCTCGCTGTTTGAAAATATAGGCACAGTGGCCGATGGCATGAATACCCTGTCGAAGCCAACCCAGATCCAAGATGCGCCGGATGCACCGCCGCTGACCGTCAATCACGGCCAGATAGACATACGTAATGTCAGCTTTCACTATGGCGAATCACACGGCGTCATAGAGGGACTGGATTTATCCATCGCCGCCGGCGAAAAGGTCGGCTTGGTGGGCCGCTCCGGCGCCGGCAAGTCAACCCTGGTGAATCTGCTGATGCGCTTCCACGATGTGGAGCGCGGTGACATCTGCATCGATGGCCAAAATATCACCCAGGTCAATCAGGATTCACTGCGGGCCCACATAGGCATGGTGACCCAGGATACCTCGTTGCTGCATCGTTCCATTCGGGAGAACATTCTTTATGGTCGTCCCGATGCCACTGAAGAAGAATTGCTGCAGGCGATCCGCAAGGCCCAGGCAGCAGACTTTATTGCCGAGTTGTCCGATCCCGATGGTCATCAGGGACTGGACGCCAAGGTGGGAGAGCGCGGGGTCAAACTCTCGGGCGGCCAAAGGCAACGTATTGCCATCGCCAGGGTGCTGCTCAAGGATGCGCCGATATTGATCCTGGACGAGGCCACCTCGGCACTGGATTCCGAAGTGGAAGCGGCCATCCAGGAAAGTCTGTATCAACTGATGGAAGGCAAGACTGTGATAGCCATTGCCCACCGCCTGTCGACCATAGCGGCCATGGATCGCCTGATAGTGCTCGATGAAGGCAGAATTGTTGAACAGGGCAGCCACCAGCAACTGGTGAAAAGCGGCGGTATCTATGCCCAGCTTTGGGCACATCAGACTGGTGGCTTCCTCGGCGTAGAATGATCGCGATAACAGCGGCTTGCCGGTTCGCCGGCAGCCTCTTTGTTTTTCCGCTACCAAGACAAAGACACATGGCTTTGTAAGCCACGTCATTCAACACCATAAACGCACCAGTTCCCGGGCTCGAAGATAGCTGGCCGATGAGCTATGGCAGAACTTTTTTTGGCTTGATTTAATTAGCTGATTGGGAAAGAAAACATTGAAAACAAGAAAGCCACCCTAAGGTGGCTTTTTCTGCCTGAGCAGTATTTGGTGGAGCTAGACGGGATCGAACCGTCGACCTCTTGCATGCCATGCAAGCGCTCTCCCAGCTGAGCTATAGCCCCGAAATCTTCGCTGAATGGCAAACATTTCAGAATTTGTGGCATCCCCTAGGGGATTCGAACCCCTGTTACCGCCGTGAAAGGGCGGTGTCCTAGGCCTCTAGACGAAGGGGACCCTGGACCTAAGTGTTTAGACTCGCTTAGAAGAGTGTGGCATCCCCTAGGGGATTCGAACCCCTGTTACCGCCGTGAAAGGGCGGTGTCCTAGGCCTCTAGACGAAGGGGACCCTGGACGAAACCTGTTTTGACTCCGGCTTCAAGGAGTGTGGCATCCCTGGGGGGGATTCGAACCACCGTTACCGCCGACTCTCTACCAGAGAAAGTGGGCGGTGTCCCAGGCCTCTAGACGTAGAGGACCCTGAACGAAAACCTGTTTTGACTCCGGCTTAAAGGAGTGTGGCATCCCCGAGGGGATTCAAACCACTGTTACCGCCGACTCTCTACCAGAGAAAGTGGGCGGTGTCCCAGGCCTCTAGACGAAGGGGACCCTGGACGAAACCTATTTTGACTCCGGTTTCAAGGAGTGTGGCATCCCCTAGGGGATTCGAACCCCTGTTACCGCCGTGAAAGGGCGGTGTCCTAGGCCTCTAGACGAAGGGGACCCTGGACGAAACCTGTTTTGACTCCGGCTTCAAGGAGTGTGGCATCCCCTAGGGGATTCGAACCCCTGTTACCGCCGTGAAAGGGCGGTGTCCTAGGCCTCTAGACGAAGGGGACCCTGGACGAAACCTGTTTTGACTCCGGCTTCAAGGAGTGTGGCATCCCCGGGGGGATTCAAACCACTGTTACCGCCGACTTTCTACCAGAGAAAGTTGGCGTTGTCCCAGGCCTCTAGACGAAGGGGACCCTGGACTCACAGTTAAACTCTGTGAAGAGTATTTGGTGGAGCTAGACGGGATCGAACCGTCGACCTCTTGCATGCCATGCAAGCGCTCTCCCAGCTGAGCTATAGCCCCGAAATCTTCGCTGAATGGCAAACATTTCAGAATTTGTGGCATCCCCTAGGGGATTCGAACCCCTGTTACCGCCGTGAAAGGGCGGTGTCCTAGGCCTCTAGACGAAGGGGACCCTGGACCTAAGTGTTTAGACTCGCTTAGAAGAGTGTGGCATCCCCTAGGGGATTCGAACCCCTGTTACCGCCGTGAAAGGGCGGTGTCCTAGGCCTCTAGACGAAGGGGACCCTGGACGAAACCTGCTTTGACTCCGGCTTCAAGGAGTGTGGCATCCCCGGGGGGATTCAAACCACTGTTACCACCGACTCTCTACCAGAGAAAGTGGGCGGTGTCCCAGGCCTCTAGACGAAGGGGACCCTGGACTCACAGTTAAACTCTGTGAAGAGTATTTGGTGGAGCTAGACGGGATCGAACCGTCGACCTCTTGCATGCCATGCAAGCGCTCTCCCAGCTGAGCTATAGCCCCGAAATCTTCGCTGAATGGCAAACATTTCAGAATTTGTGGCATCCCCTAGGGGATTCGAACCCCTGTTACCGCCGTGAAAGGGCGGTGTCCTAGGCCTCTAGACGAAGGGGACCCTGGACGAAAACCGATTAAACTCAGGTCTCCAAGAGCATTCAACCTACCGTCTAGGTAGGTTGACCAAGGCAAAGATAACTTGGTGGAGCTAGACGGGATCGAACCGTCGACCTCTTGCATGCCATGCAAGCGCTCTCCCAGCTGAGCTATAGCCCCAAGCTATCTCACCTCGCATTTGAGTGCGTTGCCAGCGTTAGCGGCCCCTTGTCTCAACTGCGAGGCGCATTCTATGCAGCACACCCAAATGTGTCAACGCCTTTTTTAGGCATTTATTCTATCTGCTACAAAATCAACCGCTTTGGAGATTCTTTGCTCAGAACGGGCCTTTCCAATCAATAACAAAGTGAGATCCAACGCAGGCGATTGACCGGCACCTGTGACGGCCACACGCAGAGGCATTCCCACCTTGCCCATACCCACGTCCAGTTCGGTAGCCGTGGCCTCAATAGCCTGATGAATTGCTTCCTGGGTCCACTCAGGCAATGCCGCCAATTTCTGCTGTACCAGCTTCAATGGTTCCAGTGCCACGCCGCGCAAATGTTTCTTGGCTTGCTCGGCATCGAACTCTTCGAAATCTTCATAGAAGTAGCGGCTGGAAGCGGCCAGTTCCTTGAGGGTCTTGCTGCGTTCGGCCAGGGCCGATACCACTTCAGCCAAGGCAGGACCATTACTTGTGTCTATACCCTGGTCCTTCATGTGCCACTCAAGGTGACTGGCCACGTAAACGGGATCCAGGCTCTTGATATAGTGCTGGTTCAGCCACAAGAGTTTTTCGGTGTTGAAAGCTGAGGCCGCCTTGTTAATATCATCCAGGCTGAAGTATTGCTTCATTTCCTCGATGGAGAACACCTCCTGATCGCCATGGGACCAGCCCAGACGCACCAGGTAGTTCAGCAGCGCCTCAGGCAGGAAACCATCGTCCCGGTACTGCATCACACTTACGGCACCGTGACGCTTGGACAGCTTGGCGCCATCATCACCCAAAATCATTGAGACGTGGGCATACTCAGGGATAGGGGCACCCAGGGCCTTGAGAATATTGATCTGACGGGGGGTGTTGTTGATATGGTCTTCACCGCGCACCACATGGGTAATATGCATATCCCAGTCATCCACCACCACACAGAAGTTATAGGTGGGGGTACCGTCGCTGCGGGAAATGATCAGATCGTCCAGCTCTTCGTTGGCAATCTCGATACGACCACGCACGTGGTCATCAAATACCACACTGCCCTCTTGCGGGTTCTTGAAGCGCACCACAAACGGCTCGTCGGTAGTGCGCGGAGCAGCATTGCGACAGCAGCCATCGTACTTCTGGCGTTCGCCCTTGGCGGCCTGCTCTTCACGCAGTGCTTCGATACGCTCGCGGGAGCAATAACATTTATAGGCGGTGCCTGCTTGCAGCATCTGGGCGATGATCTCGTTGTAACGATCAAAGCGCTTGGTTTGGTAGTAAGGGCCTTCATCCCAGTTCAGGTTCAGCCACTGCATACCTTCCAGAATGGCGTCACAGGCTTCCTGGGTAGAACGTTCAATATCGGTGTCTTCAATGCGCAGCACAAATTCGCCTTGATTGGCGCGGGCGTGGAGCCAGGAATAAAGCGCGGTACGGGCACCGCCCACATGCAGGAATCCTGTTGGGCTGGGAGCAAAGCGGGTTTTGATTGTCATAAGCGGACATTAACCTATATAGAAGAAACGGCCCTTGAGCCGGACACAGATAAAAAGTGGCGGTATTCTACCAGCCAAATCAAGGATTGGAAAACCATCCACGCCAGTCAGCCCTTCCCGCCACCGGCACAGTCCCGGGAAAGTCTGATGTGCCCTGCCCCAAGACGCCATATTGGTCCCTCGCATTGGGCACCGCAAAACCCGCATCTACAGCGCCGTTTTTTAGTAAATCATCCCCCGCTGAACTATGCTTTGCCTTAGGTACAGCACAGGACACGACCATGGCACACGTCAGTCAATCAGCTTCGCTTACCAGTATCGCGGCCTATCTTAAACTGGCACACAATTACGATGAGCAAACCGCCCTCAGGGAAGCCCGGGAAGTCATGCACAATCTGGTCACCATGCGTCAGAAGGGATTTATTGATGGCTGGTACTTTGATGAACAGGGCCACCTGGAACTCCTGCCCAGCGATGCGGTACTGCGCCGTCTGGGTGCCTCCAAATAAATGGGTGGAAACCCACCCATACCCCACATTGGCGTGAGCGATATCTCACCCAAACCAGCCAGGTTCGTGACCCAGATCATATTCATAACACCCTGATGTTAAATGAGTTAACCAATTGTAAATCGAGTTGGCTTGGCTTTTGCCTATACTGTTTCATACCTCGAGGGATTTCAAGGCAGTAGATCCCCCAAGGCAGGACAGCTGTCCCGCCGAGGACAATACCCACGACAACAAAAGGGAAACCAAAATGAAACACAGCTATCAACAAGGCTTTCGCAATAAACTCTTTGCCCTGACCAAGGTTACCGCACTCGCGGCACTGCTCGGCGCCAGCTTTGGTGCTTTGGCGGAGCCGGTAGAGATCAAGTTTTCCCATGTGGTGGCAGAAAACACCCCCAAGGGTCAGATGGCACTCAAATTCAAGTCGCTGGTGGAAGAGCGTCTTCCCGGCGAGTACAAGGTCAGTGTGTTTCCCAACTCACAACTGTTTGGTGACAACAACGAGCTGGCGGCCCTGCTTTTGAACGATGTGCAGTTGGTTGCCCCTTCTCTGTCCAAGTTCGAACGTTACACCAAGAAATTGCAAATTTTTGATCTGCCCTTCCTGTTCGACGATATGGCCGCCGTTGATCGCTTCCAGCAAAGCGAAGCCGGCCAGAAGCTGCTGAACTCTATGAACCGTAAAGGCATTGTCGGCCTGGGTTATCTGCACAACGGCATGAAGCAATTTTCTGCCAACAACCCACTGCACCTGCCAAAGGACGCTGAAGGCGAAAAATTCCGCATCATGGCCTCCGATGTGATTGCCGCCCAGTTTGATGCCATAGGTGCAATACCGGTGAAGAAACCCTTCTCCGAAGTGTTTACCCTGCTGCAAACCCGCGCCATCGACGGTCAGGAAAACACTTGGTCAAACACTTACTCCAAGAAGTTTTATGAAGTCCAAAGCCACATCACCGAAAGTAATCACGGTGTGCTGGATTACATGGTGGTCACCAGCGATACCTTCTGGAAAGGCCTGCCAAAAGACAAGCGCGATGTCATTAAAAAGTCCCTCGACGAAGCTATCGCATTCGGCAATGAAATCGCTGCAGCCAAGGATGAAGAAGACAAGCAGGCTATCCTGGCATCCGGTCGCAGCACCTTGGTTACCCTGACACCCGCCCAGCGCCAGCAGTGGGTCAATGCCATGAAACCCGTGTGGGCCAAGTTCGAAGATCAGATTGGCAAAGACATGATTGAGGCCGCTTTGGCAGCCAACAAGCAATGACGAAACCGTCCGGCCCCATACCCGGGGCCGGACACGCGCAAGCGCACCAGGGATGGTTCCAAATGCCAGGAGGCTGTGGCTAAGTTGGGGAATACAAAGTGATATCTCGTATTTTGGGTTATTTTGAAGAAGGGTTTCTGAACCTGCTGATCACCCTCATGACCTTGTTGGTGTTCGGCGAAGTTATCGCCCGTTTTTTCTTCAATACCGGTTTCCTGTGGATTGAAGAGCTGACGCTGACCATCTGCGGCTGGTTTGTACTATTTGGAATGTCCTATGGCGTTAAAGTCGGGGCCCACATTGGGGTGGACGCCTTTGTGCGCACCCTGTCACCCGGCCCCCGCAAGATAACCGCAGTAATTGCCGCCCTGGTGTGCCTGGTGTATTGCGGCATGTTTCTGGTGGGTAGCTGGGATTATCTGGGTCAGATGTACCAGATAGGCGTGCCCATGGAAGACATAGATTTTCCCCACTGGCTGATTGCCAAAATGGATCCCGATTTTACCTGGGACACACTTCGAATCGACCCGGAAGACCCCGCTGTTCCACTGTGGATTTCCCAGAGCATTCTGCTGCTCGGTTTTTCCATGCTCACCTGGCGCTTTATCGAGCTGTTCATTGCCATACTGCGCAATCAATCCGTGGGATTCAGTTTCCACGATGAAGCCAAAGAAAGCATGCACCTGATTGACGCTGATACCGATAAGAAAGATAACGAGGCCCAGCCATGACAGTCGCCACCCTGTTTTTATCCCTGTTTCTGTGCATGCTGCTGGGCATGCCCATCGCCATTGCGCTGGGCTTCTCGAGCATGTTAACCATTTTGCTCTTTTCCAATGATTCCCTGGCATCGGTAGCGCTGAAACTCTATGCCTCGACCGCCGAACACTACACCCTGTTGGCCATCCCCTTTTTCATTCTGTCCTCCGCCTTTTTGTCCACCGGCGGGGTGGCGCGGCGGATCATCGATTTTGCCATGGACAGTGTCGGCCATATTCGCGGCGGTCTGGCCATGGCCTCTGTCATGGCCTGTATGCTGTTTGCCGCAGTATCCGGCTCTTCCCCCGCGACCGTAGCTGCCATTGGTTCAATCGTTATCGTCGGTATGGTGCGCGCCGGTTACCCTGAAAAATTTGCCGCCGGTGTTATCACCACCTCTGGAACCCTGGGCATTCTCATCCCGCCGTCCATTGTGATGCTGGTCTATGCCGCCGCCACCGAAGTCTCGGCGGCCCGTATGTTTATGGCCGGTTTAATCCCCGGTCTGCTGATGGGCTTTTTGTTGATGCTGGCCATCTACATAGTCGCCCGCTGGAAAAACCTGCCTTCACGGCCCTTTCCCGGAGTGAAGCTATTACTGAAATCCAGTGCCAAGGCCATGGGCGGATTGGCGCTGATTTTCATCGTGTTGGGCTCCATCTATGGCGGTGTCGCCAGCCCCACAGAAGCGGCGGCGGTGGCCTGCGTTTACGCCTACCTAATCGCCGTCTATGGCTACCGTGATATTGGGCCGATGAAAGGCATTGCCTGGCGTAATCCAGGTGAAAACCTGCTCAAAGCCTGTGGCCGAAATGTGTGGTTCAGTCTGCTGACCCTGATCAAAACGCCGGTGGACAGGGAGATCCGCCAGGTGGTGCGTGATGGTGCCAAGGTCAGCATCATGCTGCTGTTTATCATTGCCAACGCCATGCTGTTTGCCCACGTGTTGACCACGGAACGTATCCCTCACGTCATTGCCGAAACCATAGTGGGCTGGGGCTTGCCGGCCTGGGGATTCCTCATCATAGTCAACCTGCTGTTGCTGGCAGCGGGTAACTTTATGGAACCTTCCGCCATTTTGCTCATCATGGCCCCGATTCTGTTCCCCATTGCCACCCAGCTGGGGATAGACCCAATACACCTTGGCATCATCATGGTGGTCAACATGGAAATAGGCATGCTGACACCACCGGTGGGGCTGAACCTGTTCGTGACCGCAGGCATTACCGGACGCAGCATAGGCTGGGTAATCCATTCCTGCCTGCCCTGGTTGTTATTACTGCTGGGCTTCCTGGTGCTTATCACTTACGTGCCGCAAATTTCACTGTTCTTGCCCGAATACCTTGATGCACTGCAAGGTTATAAGTAAGTACCGGGCAACAGCCTTGATTCTCGTTGATTTTTAAGCGAGCCTTAGACCATGCCAAGTGCATGGTTTAAGGTTTTTCGGGAGACATAGATGCTGCCTGTGACGGCAAAAATCCGCAGAAAAATGCTATTGGCACTGCTCATTGCAGCCGGCCTGTTCCTGACGTTAAGACTGACAGCCTGGTACCATGTGCACCAGGGTGAAAAAGTGCTGGCTCAGGAGTCACGGCAGCAGCTGTCACAATTGATCAGCCTGCTCGACGGCTTGCTGTCCCGATTCGAAACCATACCCCATGTACTGTCAACCAACCCTACCCTGGCAAGTGCCCTGCTCGACCAACAAAATGACCAGAAGCGCCGTGAGCTGAACCTGTATCTGGAAGAACTGCAACACGTTACCGAAGCGTCGGATATCTACCTGGTTGATGCCCTCGGGGTCGCTGTGGCCGCCAGCAACTGGAAACAAAGCATCTCCTTCATCGGCCAGGATTACTCTTTCAGACCCTACTTTATCGAGGCTATTTCAGGGCGACTTGGCAGCTACTATGCCGTGGGCACCTCAAGCGATAAACGGGGTTTTTATTTTTCCTACCCCATTTACGACCGGGGCACCATATTGGGTGCCATAGTGGTCAAGGTTGATATTGCCGATATAGAGCAGCAGGCTACCGGCATTGCCGAAGCCGGCCAGTATGAATATTTGATAACCGATCCCGACGACATAGTGTTTTTATCCAGCCGGGCCGAATGGCGCTTGAGCTCACTGACACCTCTGACCCAAAGTAAACGTTTTGCCCTCAATGCCAGCAAGCGCTACGCCAATCGCGCCATCAATGAGCTGCTGATCCGCCCGCCATACAGTCGAGCAGGCAAGGAGCAGACACCCCAACGCTACCAGATCCCAACGGATGGAAAGCGTCTCTACTACATGGATACTGAGCAGGAGATGGCCAAGGCTGGTTGGCGAGTGCACGTGTTATCGCCCATGAAGCCACTCCATGATGAATTGCCCATGCTGCTGTTGCTGGCCGCCAGTTGTTATGGCTTGCTGGTGGTGGGGCTGCTGCTGCATAACGAGCGCAAACGCAGCCTGGCCCGCATGCAGCAGGCCAGGGATCAGTTGGAACAAAGGGTGCGGGAACGCACCCGGGATCTGGAAGCCGCCAATACCAAATTAAAAGACACCCAGGATGAGCTTATTCAGGCGGCCAAGCTCACCGTCATCGGCAGCCTGTCAGCCAGCATCAACCATGAGCTCAACCAGCCGCTGGCAGCAATCCGCAGCTATGCGCAAAATACCCAGACCTTCCTGGCCAGAGACATGCGTGAACGGGCTGGCGACAATATCCGCATCATAGTGGAGCTCACCGACAGGCTGGCTGAAATCGTCGGCCAATTTAAAAGCTTTAACCGCAAGAGTCAGGGCACGGACACGGCCACCGACATAGGTGAATGCATACGTCAGGCCCTGACCATAGTGCAGCCGGAAATCGACAAGCAAGGGGTGGAGCTCAAGTTGGCACTGCCGGAACAAAAAATTGAAGTCTGGGGCGATAAGGTACGATTGCAGCAGGTGTTGGTGAACCTGATGAGCAACGCCATAGTGGCCATGGCCCAATGCCCTCACAAGAGACTGCAACTCAGCGCCATCGTCGATGAAAAACTGCGGATCCGCATTCAGGACAACGGTCCCGGGGTGCGTGAAAGCCAGATGCAGAAAATATTTGAACCCTATTACACCACCAATGAACGCCAGGGACTTGGCCTGGGGCTGTCCATCTCCCAAAGGATTATCGAATCCATGCAGGGCAGCATCCAGGTGTCCAATGCCGATACTGGCGGTGCCGTTTTTGACATTATTTTGCCGCTATATCGGCACGAAGGATCCCACGCGTCATGAGCAGTCCGCAACTTGAAAATATCCAGGTACTTATCGTCGATGATGAGCATCATATAGGCACAGTGTTGGTGCAGTTGTTTGAGCTGGAAGGCTTGAGTGCGGTTCACACCACGGATCCGCGCACCGTGAGCGCCGCCCTGAGCCGCGATTGGCCCGGCGTCATAGTATCGGACGTCAACATGCCGGCCCTTGACGGTATCAGCCTGCTCTCCAAAATTCGCGCCATCGATGCGGATCTGCCTGTGGTGCTGCTCACCGGCTTCGGCGATATCGCCATGGCGGTCAATGCGCTGAAACAAGGCGCCTACGATTTCCTGGAAAAACCCTTCAATAACGAGCATATGCTGGATGTGGTCAAACGGGCGCTGGAGAAACGGGCCCTGACGCTGGAGAACCGAAACCTGAAACGGGAACTGGAATCCCACAAGGTGCCCGGGCCAAGGATCCTCGGCCACAGCCCCGGCATAGTGCACATGCGTCATATCATCGACAGGGTGCTGGATACCCCGGCGGATGTGCTTATCGAGGGCGAAACCGGCACCGGCAAGGAACTGGTGGCCCGCTACCTGCACGATCACAGTAATCGCCAGGGAGCCAACTTTGTCGCCATCAACTGCGGCGCCATTCCGGAAAATCTGATTGAGAGCGAACTGTTCGGCGCCGAGGCCGGGGCCTTTACCGGGGTCGACAAAACCCGTATCGGCAAGTTCGAGTACGCCAATGGCGGCACCCTGTTTCTCGACGAAATCGAAAGCACCCCAATGTCCTTGCAGGTCAAGCTGCTGCGGGTATTGGAGGACAGACGGGTGGAACGCCTGGGGTCAAACAAAAGCATCCCCCTGGACATTCGGGTGGTTGCGGCCACCAAGGTGGATCTCAAAGCCTTGTCCGACAAAGGTGAATTTCGCCAGGATCTGCTCTACCGCCTCAACCTGGTGACTGTGCCCATCCCGCCGCTGCGGGAGCGCCGTGAAGACATTCCGTTGTTGTTCCTGCATTTCGCCCGCCTGGCGTCGGCCCGTTATCACAGGGAACTCATAGCGCCAAGCAGCGCCCAGCAGGCACTGATGAGTTCACACGACTGGCCCGGCAACGTCCGCGAGCTGCGCAATCTGGCCGAACGCTACGTGCTGCTGGGGGCCGAAGCGGCCTTTGCCGGCAATCTGGGAACAAGCAGCCAGCTGCATTCGAGTATGTCATTAACCCAAAGGGTGGAGTTTTTCGAGAAGATGTTGCTGGAAGAGGCCCTCAGTCACAACAAGGGATCCATCAAGTTGACCATGGAGCAGTTGGAGCTGCCCCGTAAAACCCTGTACGACAAGATGCGCAAGTATGAACTCGACCGCAAACACTATCTCAATTTCGACAGCGGCGAAGATTGAGCGAAGCCTCCTGCTGACGGGCTTTCGCCAGGTGCTGCCAGCGCCACAGAGCCAGGGCATTGGCGGCAATCAACAGCAAGGATCCCGCCACCACGCCCTGCCAATGCCAGGTCTGCCAGAAGGGCATTAAAAAGGGGCCGCCCAGGGCCGCACCGAGATAATAGCTGCACAGGTAAAGCGCCGTCGCCTTGGCCCTGTGCTGCTCGGCGCCCAGAGCCACCAGGCTGTTACAGCAGGCATGGATCAGAAAGAAACCACAGGCGCTGCAAAGGAATCCCAGGCAAATGGCCAACTCGGTATTGGCAAGGGTCAAAATGCTGCCCAGCGCCATCAGGCCAATGGACAGAATAAGCAGGGGCACAGTGCCCAGCTTGGTCATCAACCTCGCCGACTGACCAGAGCTCAGGGTACCGCTCAGATAACACAAAAATATCAAGGTGGCCTGAAACCGGTTCCAGCCAAAGGGTTCGGCCATCAGGTGCAGCTGAATAAAGCTGAACTGGTTCACCATCACCATAAAAGCCAGTCCCCCCAGAAGATAGAGACCACGCAGATACGGATTGCCAAGGTGCAGCACAAATCCCCCCAAAGCCCCCTGCCCCTGGCGTTCATGGCGTCCGTCGGCGCCCCTGTCTATGCCGAGCAGCCATTGCGCCGAGGCCACCAGCAGCAGGGTCAACAAGGTCAGTAGCAACACGGCCTGGTTCCAGTCCAGATATTGGGCCATCACGCCCCCCAGCAAACGACCGGCTATGCCGCCGAAACTGTTGGCAGCAATGTAGAACGCCGCGGCCGTCATCAGCATCACGGTCGGTAGTCTGTCCTTAAGATAGGCCATGGCGATGGCCGGTACCGAGGCCAGCAGCATGCCCTGCCCCAGGCGCAACCACAGCAGTGCATCAAAGTCAGGCACCCAAAACAGCAAGAGATTGGACAGAGCCAGCAGCCACAGGCTGGCGATTAACGGACGGCGGCGGCCAATTCTGTCAGACAACAAGGCATAGCCCAGCAGAGAAAGCGCCAGCGAAAAGCTGGTTACCGATACCACCAGGGTACTGTGACCGGCACTGACATCGAAACGTTCGGCCAACATGGGCAGCATGCCCTGGGTCAGATAGAGGTTGATGAAGATAGCCACAGAAGCCAGCGACAAACCGTAAATCAAACGTCGGCCATCTGTTCCGGAGAGAGAGTGAGTCTGAGAATCGGCCATCTTGCGCCCCTGATAGTTGGCAATGGACACAGGATATCAAGCCCAATAACATAACCATAATAGATGTTTGTTATACGATTGATTACTGCATTTTATATTTGAATCATTGGGGGCCCCATGGATATCAAACAGCTGAATCATCTGCTGCAATTGAGTGAAGCCGGCAGCTTCACCCGGGCCGCCAAACGCCTCAATCTGGCACAGCCGGCACTGAGTCAAAGCATCAAGCGCCTGGAATCGGAACTGGGGGTCACCCTGGTCAACCGCAGCCAGGGCATGGCTGACAGGCAGCTGACGCTGACGGCAGAGGGACAATTGCTGCTGGGGCATGCCAGAAGCATAGTGCAGCAGCTGGAGCAGGCAAAACAGCAAATCCGCGCCATGGCCAATCTGACCCGGGGCGAGGTACGCATTGCCGTTCCCGGCATGTTGGGCTCCTTTTACCTGCCTTCGCGCTTAATGGCGTTCCGCCATCGTTATCCGGATCTCAAGCTCAGTCTGTTCGAAGGCGGTACCCGCGATGCGCTGCGAATGTTGGAGCAGGAAGAAGTGGATATTGCGGTGATCACCGCCCAGGATCTGAAGCCGGAATTTGATTCCTGCCTGCTGGTGCGCCAGCAGATGGTGGTGGCCATGGGCCAGGAACATCCGCTTGTTCAGCAAAGCAGCGTCAGTCTGGAGGATTTCTTCGAGCACGAGCTGGTGATGTTCAAGCCCGGCTATTTTCACCGCGAATGGATCCTGGGGCGGGCAAAAGAGCTTAACAAACAACCCAATATTGCCTTTGAGACCAACCTTATCAATCTGATAAAGCAGGTGGTCAGCCAGGGCTTTGCCATCACCAGCGTGTTGGAAATGGTGATCAACGAGCGCGATAACATAGTGGCCCGCCCCTTTTCCCCACCTGTCTATCTGGACCTGCATATCAGCTGGAAAAAAGACCGGCCCGTGAGCCTGGCCGACCGCGCCTTTGTGGATTTTCTGCTGGAGAGCAGATAAAAAAGCAGGGCCTAAGCCCTGCTCTTCAATCATGCCCCATCAGATTACATGGGTTCTTGCTTGTTGGCAGCCCGGTCAAGCTTGGCGCGCAGTACCTGGGGATTGGCCTTCAGCCGTTCCAGCAAGCCCAGCAGATCGGCGTCGGCGGCTGCGGACAAGAGCACCAATTGGTTGCTGCTCTGCCAGTCAAGGCGCAGATCCATGGACTTGGCAAATTCATCGGCGGAAACCCCTTCAGCCAACTTGACCACCAGCTTACCGGTCAGCACTGCAAAAGGCTCGCCGCCCTGAGTCACCAACTCATTGCCCTTTTTCAACGACTTGGCAGGTTGGACACCCTTATCTGTTTTGACCAGGTATTGATCCTTAAGCCCAAGGAAGTCAGCACGGCTAAATGATTTCACCAGCGTGTTGCCATCGGCTGCCGGCAGCTTTTCATGAGCAGAAGCATTGGCGGCACCGCAACACATCAGGCCGGTCAGGGTTGAAGCCAGTACTAATTTAGACAATTTCATAATCTATTCTCCTTATCTTACGGCTCAGGCCTTGTGGCCGTGGAAACGGATTGACCAACCCTTAAGTTTACCGTTGGCTTCGTTGGGGATCTCAACGTCAGCTACTTTGTAAATCTTGAAGCTATATTCACCGCTGTTAACGTCTATCACCTTCAGTGTCCATTCACCCTTGCTGCTCTCACCATAGAAGGCGTTGGACAACATGGGCGTGGCATCGTAACCCGTTACCAGATCTGTTGGATCGGTAGGATCCATGACGCCCTGGTAGACCATGCCGTTGTAGGGCGTCATCAGCACGCTGCGGGTGCCGGCGGGAGAAATCAGCTCCACCGCCACATCCGGCAGACGCAGATGGTCGGCGGTCAGTTCAATTTGTACCGCTTCAATAACCAAGTCTTCCTCCACGCTGATGGCATCGGTCACACCGGCCACCTCGGCATCGGGAATGGCCTTATCCAGCTCGTCATTGCCTTGCCATTCGGTCACCTGGTATTCGCCCAGATTGGCCTTATACTCCTTGGCCATCTTAACTGCGGCGCCCAGGTCGATCCGACCAAAACCATATTCGGTGTGGAAATGGTAGCCGGCAGCATTGGTAATCCAGCTTGGAATGGCATCGTACTGAGGCGCGTCTTCACTCTTACCGACCGCCACAGTTACAGGGGCTATCTCTGCGTCTACCTGGGTCGCTGTGGAAGCCAGGATATGACGCACATCACGCCAGCTCAGGTTGGGATTGGCGCTCAATATTGCGGCGATGGAACCCGAGGTGTTCGGCGCAGCGGAAGAAGTGCCGTTCATCACCGAGGTGTAATCACACTCCAGGTTCATTGGATGCAAGCCGCCATGGAAAGGTGTGGAAGGCCTGTCTTCGGTCACTGCCCAGCCCTTGTCACAACCGGCTCTGTCTGTGGTCACTATGGCAGGATGATCTTCGCCGTACTCACCGCCCGGTGCGGTTACAAAGATGTTGGCTCCTACCGAAGAGTAGCTTGAGCGCACCCCATCGGCATTGATGGCACTGACCACCAGGTTATAGACGTTGCCGTTATCGGTGGACATGTTGGAGTTGTGGAATGGCAGGCCATTATTGGCCGCTATGCCTGCCTTACGGGCATCAAAGTAATCAATTGGCATCCAGTAATAGCCCATGGAACGGAAGTAGTTGTATCCGTTGCCGGCAGACTTCACAAAGATACTGCCCTTGCCATCGGCACTCTCGGTAGTCACTTCCTGATAGAGATCGTTTTCATCTTCATCGAAACCATGGGGGAAAGGCACTGAGTAACCATAGCTTTGGTTGAATACCCGGGCGCTGTCGCTGTAAGCGCTGGCGCCGTGGCTCAGGGCAAAGTTTTCAAAGGTTTGCACACTCTTCACTTCACCTGTTGGGTCATCATCCAGATAGTTAAAGCCAATAAGCTTGGCCTTGGGTGAGACACCCCGGCCACCAATACCGTTCCAACCTTCTGCTGCAATAATGCCACCCACAGCGGTACCGTGGGCAGACTCGTCGTCAAAGGGAGTGGGATCGATAGTGCCAGTGATCAGATTATGGGAGCCCCCTGCGACCACGTTGGCACGCAGATCAGGATGGCTTATCTCCAGACCGTCATCCACCACGGCAACCGTGATGCCCTGGCCCATGGCGCCCTGGGCAACGGCACCGGCGACATTCATATCTTCACCGGCCTTGCCGCGCATTTTGGCAAAGGCATTCTGGCCGGTGTTTTTCAGGTGCCATTGCTCGGCATACAGGGGATCGAATCCATCAATCTTGATGGTCAGGGTAGAAATGGATTCTGCCTTGCCGTCGCTGACCTTGAAACGCACCACTTCGGTACCGCTTTCGGCCTCGGTCACATAGGTAAAGGCGCCGGTCGCGGCATTGGTGATGGTCAGGGTGCCCAAAGTCACTTCGGCCGGATCCACCAGGGAGAAGCTGACACTGCCCTCGGCATCAGCACCTTCAAGTTGACCATTAAGGGTCAGCGATTGGCTTATGCTGTAGGCCACATCCTGGCTGGTGGGCGCGGTATTGGGTTTGGGTTTGGGAGCCGGGGCCTTGTCACTGCCACAGCCGGTGAGCAGGGCTGCCGTGATACTTAAGGCAATAACAGACTTACGCATTCTGAACATTCCTTCTTGTTAATTGAATCATCCATGGAACGCCATTCCAATTAATTTGGTGACCATGAATGTGTTGCGATTACTTATTAATGTGTGCTCTATCGGCGGCAGATTTTTAGCACAGGAAAGTTAAGTTGAAAACAGAAGGTTAACAGAACAAAAAACGGTATTAACCCATAAACTCACAGCTTGTAACATATTGAATGTTAAAGCTGAATGCTAACTGAATGAGTCAGCACTTTTTTATGTGTCAAGTATTTGAATTTCGGTAATGCCGCATACTTTATTGCGGATTGAATACGGCAAAATAGCTTGAAAAATTCTCAATAATATTTTTCGCCAATTTAATAAATTTATTTATAAGAAATAAAACCTCCGAAAATTAATCAGTCAAAGTGACTACAACATGGCGGGATGAAATACCGTATTTTAAATGAAGTAGATAAAAGAAAAGCGACCCTGGGGTCGCTTTTTTCTGTCTGCCTACTGGGCATCCGGCTGGTTCTCCGGCAACGCATCGATGAATGCCGGCAGGGCATTACAGTTGGCGCAAATGCGGACTATGTTGGGATACCTGTCCATCGGCACCTTGAAACGCTCGGCATTGTATACCTGGGGCACTAGGCAGACATCGGCCAGGGTGGGTTTATCGCCGAAGCAAAACCGACCAGCGTGCTGCTGCAATTGCTGTTCAATGGCGGCAAAACCCGTGTGGATCCAGTGGTGATACCAGGCATTCTTGGCCTCATCGGACAGGGCCAAATCCTTGCTTAAGTATTGCAGCACCCGCAGGTTGTTCAGTGGATGTATGTCGCAGGCAATGGACAAGGCCATGGCCTGTACCTGCGCCCGGGCAACTGCGTCTTTGGGGAGCAAGGGATTGTCGTCGTTTAGACCATCCAGGTAATCCATGATGGCCAGGGATTGAGTCAGGGCTGTACCATCGTCCAACACCAGGGTCGGTACCAGATGCTGGGCATTGAGCGCCACATAGTCATCCTGATGCTGCTGACCACCGTCTTTCACCAGATGCACAGACTGCTGCTCACAGCTCAGTCCCTTGAGGTTGAGGGCGATACGCACTCTGTAGGCCGCGCTGGAGCGCCAGTAACCGTATAATTTCATGTTTGCCTCCATACAGAAAACGGGGCCAGTGCCCCGTTTTATTCAACTTGACATTAAAGACAGCGCGCTCAGCGCTGGTATTGCACCACTTGCTGATCGATGGCGCCGAAGATGCTGTTGCCGGCATCGTCAAACATCTCGATACGCACCCTGTCACCAAACTGCATAAAAGGCGTGCTCGGCTTGCCATCGGCAATCACTTCCAGCATGCGCTTCTCGGCCAGACAGCTTGAGCCGGCGCTGCGATCGTAGTTGGAGATGGTACCAGAGCCTATGATGGCACCGGCGCCAATGGGGCGGGTCTTGGCCACATGTGACACCAGTTGGCTGAAGTTGAAGGTCATGTCGACACCGGCATTGGGCTTGCCGAACAGCTCACCGTTGAGATGAGTCACCAGCGGCAGGTGCACCTTGCTGTCCTGCCAGCGCTCACCCAGCTCATCCGGGGTGATGGCCACGGGCGAGAAACTGCTGGATGGCTTGGACTGGAAGAAACCAAAACCCTTGGCCAGTTCGGCCGGGATCAGGTTACGCAGCGACACATCGTTGACCAGCATCAGCAGCTTGATGTGCTGAGAGGCTTCTTCGCTGCTAACGCCCATGGGCACATCGTCGGTCACCACGGCAATCTCTGACTCGAAGTCTATGCCCCAGTCTTCGCTGGCCAGCTCGATATTGCTGCGCGGTGGAATGAAGCTGTCGGAACCGCCCTGGTAGAACAGGGGATCGGTCCAGAAGGTCTCCGGCATGTCGGCGCCGCGGGCCTTGCGCACCAGCTCAACGTGGTTCACGTAGGCGCTGCCATCGGCCCACTGGAAAGCACGGGGGAAAGGTGACAGACACTTGGTCTCGTCAAATGCCACTGTGTTTTCCAACTGGCCGGCATTGAGTGCATCGTACAGCTCGTTCAGCTGTGGGCTGAGCAGATCCCAACCATCGAGCAGTTGCTGCATGGTGTGGGCGATGGCGGGCACGGCAACGGCCTTGGTCAAATCGCGGCTTACCAGCATCAGCTGACCGTCACGGCGTCCATTGTGATAACTTGCTAACTTCATATCTGCTCCTGTCCTGTTATCCCGTCGTCGGAACGACGTTGAAATTGGCGATACAAATACCCCAAGGGGCCGAATAAGAGAATAGCGTGAGCAAAATCACATTTCACGCGACTTCCCCGGGGTTTGTAAATTTATTGATACACGCCAGAGTTCCCTGTGGCCCCATGGCGGCGGTGCGACATTGGCGGGCATTTGGGCCGCGCCAACATGGCAGTTTCTTTTTACAGCGCTGACGCCGGGCGTCAGCGCTTCTTGCTTATCTTATATTCCCTGAGCTTGTTGGCGATGGCCGTGTGGCTGACCCCGAGCTTTTTCGCCAGTTGTCTGGTGCTGGGATACGCGGGATAGAGGCGCCTGAGCAAACTGGCCTCAAACTGCTTCATGGCATCGTCGAGGCTGCCATCAAACTGGTGATCGAAATAGCCAAAACCTTCGGCGTAGGACGGCAGCTTCAGCTGCTCCACTGTCAACTCGGTGGAGCCATCCCACATGGACACGGCGCGAAACACCGCATTCTTTAATTGGCGCACGTTGCCGGGCCAGGCATAGGTCAGCAGATGATCCCGGCACTGGGCCGAAATCCTGCGCATGGGGCTGGATAGCTGCTGGCTGTAATGCTCGAGGAACATTTCCGTCAACGGGATGATGTCCACCCGCCGCTCCCGAAGAGATGGCATATGGAAGCTGAGCACATGGATGCGGTAATAGAGATCTTCGCGGAACTCGCCCAACTGGCACAGCTCGGCGAGGTTTTTCTGGCTGGAGCAGATAATGCGCACATCTACCCTCACCTCGTCATCGCCGCCGATACGTCTGAAAGAGCCCTCGGTTAACAGCCTGAGCAGTTTGACCTGGGCCGCCTTGGACATCTCGGCTATTTCATCGAGAAATACCGTGCCGCCCTTGGCTTCTTCAAACAGGCCCCGCTTGACTATGACCCCGTCGCGGACAAAGCCAAACAGCTCTTCCTCGGCGGCACTGTCCGGCAGCGCGGCGCAGTTGATGGCGACAAAGGGATGTTCACGGCGCATGCTGGCATCGTGACAAGCCCTGGCCATCAGCTCCTTGCCGGTACCGGTTTCACCTGTGATAAGCAAAGGCGCATCGAGCTGGGCCATACGTCTGGCCTGTTTGAGCACCTCTTTCATCTTGTCGCTGATGGCAAGTACGTTCTCAAAGCCCTTGGTCTGGCTTTGCAGCGCATTGAACTGCTTGCCGACACGGGCCGGCGACTTGAGGGAGACCACGGCACCGGCGAGTATGCTCTTGTCATTCTCATCGGGCAGGTAAATGGGCAGCATTTCCGCCAGATATTCGTTGGGGCCAATATTAACCCGGGTGGCCTGGGCCAACACCTGGGGTTCACTGAGCCAACGGCCGAAACTGAAGCCCTGCACCCAGTGATTAAGGGACTCATCCATCACTTCATGTTCGGCCATTCCCAAAGTCATCAGGGCAGACTCGTTGACGATACGAATGCGCCCCTTAACGTCGATGGAAAATACCGAGTCGGGCAAGGTGCGCAGCAGGGTTTTGAGGGCGTAATGCTCCTGCTCGGAAGGCATAAAGGCAACGGTGCGCACATCATAGACGCTCTCAACCTTGCGGATCTGCGGCATCAAGGCGCTCAGGGTTTCAAAACTGATTTCGGCAAACTGCAAATACAGAAATCCGAGGTTACTGGCGTCGATGGCAATCAAATTGATGCCGTATTTCTCCAGTACGACCAGGATGTCCTTGGCCAGACCCACCCGGTCCTGGCAACTCACTTCCAAGCGCATATGGTTGATTGTCCCTTTAGCTTGTTCATTTTTATGGGAACGTCTGTGACCGCGGCGACAAGTGACAAGGCGCTGCGGAGGCGTAGCGTACTTGGCCTAATACGGTAGAGCTTAACATGAAAAGTGGCAAGCGATGTTTACAGAGGAATAAACGACGGATGAAAAAAATCAGTGTGCAACCTTAGTTAACACACTGATTTTTACTGACTCATTATCAGCCGAGCAACTGGTCAGTCTTGGCTGCCATGATGAAGTCATTGCGGTGCAGCCCCTTGATGGAGTGGGACCACCAGGTCACTGTCACCTTGCCCCACTCGGTCAGGATACCGGGATGGTGAAATTCAGCCTCGGCCAGATCCGCCAGCTTATTGGTGAATTCCATGGCCAGTTTGAAATTTTTGAATTTGTATACCCGTTCCAGCTGCATGATGCCGTCACGGACTTCCACGGCCCAATCGGGGATCATGCGGATAAGTTCTGCCAGCTCGGCATCGGACACTTTGGGCGCATCGGCCTGGCAGGCCTCACACTTCATGGTAGCTAAATCGCTCATTACTGCTCCTTATTGTTGTTCTGGGGTCAAACGGCCTTGGCCTTGGGTTCAAACAGGGGGGCAAACAACCCAAGCTGCCTGGCACGGGTGATGGACTGCATAATATCCATACGGGCAATCTCATCAAGAAAATCAATATGTTCAATTACATAATAGATGGGCTGCATTATATCTATGCGATAAGGGGTACGCAGCACATCCATAAGTTCGAAGGGCTTACGCTGGGGTACATCGCCCAGGGCGTACATGGTTTCGCCGGGTGAACTCAGGATGCCACCACCGTATATCCTCAGCTCATCGTCCTTGTGCTGTAACAGGCCAAATTCCACAGTGAACCAGTAGAGCCGGGCCAGATACACCCGTTCTTCCTTGCTGGCGGCCAGACCCAACTTGCCATACATTGCGGAAAAGTTGGCAAAGGAAGGGTTGGTCAGCAGCGGGCAGTGACCGAAGATCTCATGGAAAATGTCCGGCTCCTGCAGGTAGTCAAACTCTTCGCGACTGCGAATAAAGGTCGCCACCGGAAACTGTTTGCTGGCCAGGAGTTCAAAAAAGCGTCCAAAGGAGATCAATGCCGGTACAGCGGCTGTTTTCCAGCCCGTAGCAGCCATCAATACCTTATCCAGCTCAGGCAGCTGGGGGATCCTGTCCTTGGGTAAATCCAGCGCATCCAATCCATCAAGATATTGCTGGCAGGCGCGGCCGGGCAGATTCACTGCCTGACGGGCATAAAGCTCGCTCCAGATCTGGTGCTCATCATCCGGATAGGCGATAAAGCCTTGGGCATCCGCCTGGCGGGCAACGTATTGGGTTCCTTTCGTCATGGTGTTTCACTTCACGTCAACTGCAACCCCCCAATAGTGTTCCAACGGATGTTTTTTGTTAACTCCTTCACGTTTTATTCCCGCGGGATCCGCTAGGGATTTTTGTAAAGCTTTTATTACAAAAGCACTACATGAATGTTGTATTTACAGCCTTTTTTATCCCTACCGCTATCGGAACCGTAACAGATGGTTCCCGAAATCCCACAAACCGGAAAATTTCGCATAACCGGGTACCAGCCAATGGTTTTTGCCTCCGAGTCCATTACAATAGGCATATCCGAACCTGCCGGTGCAGGTCATACGACGCCCAATCCCGGTCGAACCGCTTGGGACGTTAACTACTGTGGTTTTCAAAAAAGGAAAGGTATGAAGCCAAGCAAGATCCGTAAGGCTGTGATCCCGGTTGCCGGACTGGGTACCCGTATGTTGCCCGCCACCAAGGCCATTCCCAAGGAAATGCTGCCCGTCGTGGACAAGCCGTTGATCCAATATGTGGTCAGCGAGGCCATCGCCGCGGGGATCAAGGAAATCGTACTGGTCACCCACGCCAGTAAAAACTCCATCGAAAACCATTTCGACACCAGCTTCGAGCTGGAAGCGCAATTGGAGCGCCGGGTTAAGCGTCAACTGCTGGATGCGGTGCAATCCATATGCCCCAAAGACGTGACCGTCATCAGTGTGCGTCAATCCCAGGCCAAGGGCTTGGGTCATGCCATTCTCTGTGCCCGTCCCGTGGTCGGCAACGAGCCCTTCGCCGTGCTGCTGCCGGATGTCCTGATTGATGAGGGCAGTTGTGACCTGACCCATGACAACCTGGCCGCCATGGTGCAACTGTTTAACGACACAGATGTAGGCCAAATCATGGTTGAAGGCGTACCGCACGAGCTGGTACACCAATACGGCATAGCCGACGTTAATGGCCACGATCTCAAGCCCGGCGAGTCCGAACCCCTGATTGAATTGGTGGAAAAACCCGAGCTGGAAGAGGCTCCTTCCAACCTGGCGGTGGTAGGCCGCTATGTGCTGCCTGCGGAAATTTGGCCCCTGCTGGCCAAAACCCCGGCCGGTGCAGGCGATGAAATCCAGCTGACCGATGCCATTGCCATGTTGATGGAGAGCCAGACAGTCAACGCCTATTACATGCAGGGTCGCAGCCACGATTGCGGCAACAAGCAAGGCTATATGCGCGCCAATGTGGAATATGCCCTGCGTCATCCCGAATTGGCAGAGGAATTTACCTCTTACCTCAAGAGTTTGGTCAAAGGATTGAAGTAATGACGATTTTGGTTACCGGCGGCGCCGGATATATCGGCAGCCACACGGTAGTCGAATTGCTGCAGGCGGGTGCTGAGGTGCTGGTGCTGGACAACCTGTCCAACTCCAGCATCACGGCGCTTGAGCGGGTTGGTCAGATCACCGGCAAGTCGGTCGACTTTATTGAGGGAGACATACTCAACAGGCCGCTGCTGCAAAAACTGTTCTCCGACTACAAGATTGACGCTGTCGTACACTTCGCCGGACTCAAGGCCGTCGGAGAGTCCGTTGCCAAGCCGCTGAAATACTACGAGAACAATGTCACAGGTACCTTAGTCCTGTGCCAAGTGATGGCCGATTTCGGCGTCAAACAGCTGGTATTCTCCTCTTCGGCCACTGTCTATGGCGATCCGGCCAGTTTGCCCATTACCGAAGACTTTCCCACAGGTGCCACTAATCCCTATGGCCGCTCCAAACTGATGGTGGAAGAGATACTCGCCGATCTGCACCATGCCGACCCCAGTTGGAACATTGCCAGACTGCGTTACTTCAACCCGGTTGGCGCCCATGAAAGCGGCCTTATTGGTGAAGACCCCAACGATATCCCCAATAACCTGATGCCCTTCATCAGCCAGGTTGCCGTTGGCAAGCGCGAGTGCCTGAGTGTGTTCGGTCAGGACTATCCCACCCAAGATGGTACCGGGGTTCGCGATTATATCCATGTGGTTGATTTGGCCAGGGGCCACCTCAAGGCCCTGGAAAAACTTGCTCAACAGCCGGGATTGGTGACCTATAACCTGGGCACAGGTGTGGGGTACAGTGTGCTCGACATGGTAAAGGCCTTTGAACATGCCTCGGGGCAACCCATCAAGTACCAGATAGCTCCCAGACGTCCCGGTGATATAGCCGCCTGCTATGCCAATCCCGACAAAGCGAAACGGGAACTGGGCTGGCAAGCCGAATACGGCATTGAGGAAATGGTTGTCAGCAGTTGGCGTTGGCAGTCAAATAACCCCAACGGTTACGGACAGTAGGATAATTCATGGGCGATAGCATTAATCTTGGCCGCAGACGTCTGTTCGGGCGCAAAGCCGATAACGCCATTCGCCCACCTTTTGTGCGCGAGGATACAGAATTCACCGACATTTGTACCCGCTGCGACAAATGTATCAAGGTCTGCGAAACCGGTATCCTGTTCCGGGGTGATGGCGGCTTTCCCGAGGTCAATTTTACCCAGGGTGAATGCACCTTCTGTCAGGCCTGTGTTGATGTCTGCCCCGAACCTCTGTTTGATAAACTCAAAAGTCCCCCCTGGACACTGAAGGCACAGATCTCGGATGCCTGCCTCACACAGCAGGGGATCTGGTGCCAGAGTTGCCGGGATATCTGTGAACCCGGCGCAATCAAGTTCACCCCGGCGGTGGGAAAACCTCCCTCACCCCATGTGGATTTGGACGCCTGTACCGGTTGCGGCGCCTGCGTCGCCCCCTGCCCCAGCCATGCCATCAGTCTGCCACCGGGAAATGCTACTTAAGCCCCGATGGCTCATCTAAAGCCTTGGCGGTTAAAGGACTTCAATCCAAGTTTCCACCGGTGGGACAGCCAAAATTCTGACTCCCAAGCGCCAAAACTTAGTGGTTTTGCCGGCCCGAAAAGCACGGTAATATCGCTGAAAATTGTGTAGCTGGACAAAAGTATTATGTTTGCAAAAAACAAATCGGGCGCAGAACTGACCTACCTGGCCAAGGGATGTTCATTCAAGGGCAACAGCCAATTCAGCAGTAACTTGCTGGTAGGGGGCGCGGTCTCAGGCAAGTTGCAATCGGAAGCCAAAATTACCATCGAAGCCGGTGGTCTGGTGGATGGCGAAGTCCATTGTCAGGAAATGAAAGTCTCGGGGCACTTCTCCGGTAAACTGCAGTGTGAAAAGCTGGTGATTGCCGCCGGTGGCCTGGTGGAAGGTGAAGTCAGATGCAACGCCATGGAAATCTACGAAGGTGGCCAGTTTGTAGGCATTCGCCAAAGAGATGCCATCCAGGGCGAGCTGCTGCATCCCGGCCCAACACCCGAGCCGTTGTTGGAACAAGCCTGATATTCCCCTCGAAGATTCAGTCAAAAGTAAGCAGTCTGTTAAATTTTGACATCGATCATAGTAAGGTTATTTGCCTGTGCTACCCTGTTATTCATCTCTTTCTTAAGCAGGCATTAAGCTATGCAACAGCAGCTTATCCGGCAAATTGGCGAACTGGATGTGTTTGCTTTGCAGGTTTTTCGCGCCATTTTCGAATCCGGACACGCCAATATTGCGGCCAGACAGCTGGATGTTTCGCCACCAAAAATAAGCCGCAGTCTCAATAGCTTAAGACAAGCATTCACCGATGAGCTGTTCTACAGACGCGCCCAGGGACTCAGAGCCACTCCACTGGCAGAGCAGCTCTACCCCATTGTCTGTCAGCTGACCGATTCTTTGTTTGCCCTGGGACATTGTGCCTTTACCGCAACTCAGGAGCAGCACAGCCCTTGCCTGCAATTGGCCGTGTGTGAAGGCTTTGTGGCCCCACTGGCCCTGGCCATTACCACAGGGCCACACCAGAGCCGTTTTCAACTGCACAGCTGGCAAAACCAGTCTGCCGATTTGATTCATCGCGGCGAACTGGATATGGGCATTTGCCTGTCGCCCAATGAACATCCGGAATTGAGTTACGAGGCGCTCGGTACCCCCCAGAAATTGTGTCTTGTGGGTCGTGATGACCACCCTATTTGGCAAGCCAGTATGCCGACCTTGGAACAGCTGTGTGAGTTTCCCGTGCTGAGCCCGGCCCACCCCAATGCAAATGGGCCACAGGCGTCACTGGCACTCTTTTGCCAGCGCGAGGGCATAGCAGCCCCCAGCCAGATCATCAGCCAGGATAAGGAAGAATGGTATGCCAACCTGTTGACTCAGGATAGTCTGGCGCTGGTAACCGCAGCCGAGCAGGAATTACTGACCTGTCTACCGCGGCTGAAAGTGAAGGCCATGGATGAAGGACAAAGCGGCCGCCTGAACTCTCAGGTTCAGCCCGCCGTGTTTTATCTGGTTGAAAAGCCCATGCGCTACCGCAGATACAGCGAACAACAGCGTGTGGAAGTCATTGAATTGTTGCGCGGATTGCTTTCATAAACAGCATTTATTTCACACATCGCAATTGCGCATTTTAAAAAAGGGAATTTACATACTTGAGGTTTAAGTCTTTGTTCACAAATACAAAACAAAGAAGTAATTACCTCTTTATGTATAGGAGCAGCACCTTATAGTTAAGGTACTGCATACGCAGTCTGAAAGGCTACAAAGGGACGCGATGATGAAAAACTACAATAAATCTCTGATGGCCATGGCACTTTTCAGTGCCCTGACCCTCTCCGCCTGCGGGGACGGGAAAGATGGCCAAGATGGAGCACCCGGTACCCCAGGTACTCCAGGAACCCCAGGCACACCCGGCGCACCTGCCGGATCTACAGTTTCTTACGTGGATTCGGCTGCCGATGTGACCTTTGAAATTCAACCCGCCGACATCAATGTTGCCGGCAGTGGCACCTTTGCCATCAAGTTCAAAGCAATGGGTAAAACCCCGCAGGGCAAGACAGTGCCCTTTACCGGACTTGACATGGTGTCCCTGTACTCGGTGACAGTTAAAGAAAACACCTCTGGTGACGGTGCGCCATTGCAATGGGTTAACAATGCCATGACCCAGGGCCTTGGCTCTTCCATGTACTGTACCCTGACAGGTACCTACACTTCCCGTGGCCGTACCGGAAATGCCTGTACCATGGTGGAAGACGCCAGCGAACCAGGCACCTATACCGGCACCTGGACCCATGATGGTGCCGCGCCCATCATGAATCCCAATGATGACTTAAATGCCACCCACCGCTTCTTTATGCGCGCTTACAACATTAAAGACAGCGAAGGCAACAGCGTCTCCGGCAAGGTACTGTCGGATCGACTGGACTTTGTCCCTGCAACCGGTGAACTGGTGGCCGATACCGGCAAAGACACAGTGACAGTGGAAGCTTGTATGAATTGTCACGGTAATCAGGATGGTCATATTGCCAAGATCCGTGCTCACGGCAACTATGAAAATCCGGAAAACTGTATCACCTGCCACAACCCCGACAATCAGCCCTCTGAAGAACAACTGGCCGAAGGCTGGGTGTTTGATTTTGGTGCCATGATCCACCGTATCCACGCCGGCCATCACATCAGTGATTACCTGTCAGGCGAAGCCAAGGAGTACTTTGGTGAAATCGGCTTCCCAGGTGAACTGAGTGAATGTACCAGCTGCCACAATAATGGCGACAGCTGGGAGCAAAATCTGTATCGCCAAGCCTGTAAAGGTTGCCATATCAATGTCAACTACGACACAGGTGAAGGCCACTCAGAGTTCAGCCTGGTGCAGACAAATGACACCCAGTGTAAGAACTGTCATGGTGCTGGAGGCTTGAGCCCTGCCGTTGTCCACAATGTGGGTAAACGCGCCGAGTACGCCAATCTCTTCAAAATTGAAGCTCAAACAGCCACAGTCACAGACCCAACTCCTGGCGATGGTAAGAAGACTCTGACAGTCACTGCCAAAATCACCATGAACGGTGCGCCAGTGGCCGATGGCACTGTGCTGAGCGATTACATGACCAGCACTACTCGCGGTATGCTGATCGGTAATATTGATGCCAATGGCAGTGTAACCGCGCTGAACGGCACATCTGCTGCTATCAGCATCACCAGCGGCGCAACCCTTGCGGGCGGCATCTTAACCAACAGCAAGGAATTTGACGAAACCAAACTGACAGGTACTGTTTATGTGACTGCCGAAGTACAGGTGTGCGCAGACAAAGGTGCAGTGGTGAAATGTCGTGATGGCGCCGGAACAGCGCTGGAAGGATTGGAGTTTGGTGTGGACCACGGCCTGGCCAACTCTGCCCCGCTCACTTACTTCAATCTGGACGACCCATCAGGTGCCACTGTGGTTGCCCGTATGGATGACCCAAGCAGGATCACCATAGATGAAGCCAAGTGTAACGGTTGCCACCAGAACCTGACCCATATCAAGGGTACCCATGGTGTAACCGAGTTCACCCAGTGTATGAACTGTCACAACGAAAACACCGGAATGTCTTTCCACTCCACAGTGCAATACGACACCGGAACTGTAGACGTTGACGGCAACAGGATATTCGCCACTGTACCGGGTTTGACCTTTGGACAGAGAGATCTGGTGACTGTTGCCCACCGTTTCCACAGTGGTAACTGGGATGCAGGACGCAGTATTCCAGCAATCTACCGTGACAAGGACATGAAACTGAATGGTTTCCCTGGGGTTGAGAACGACTGTAGCGCCTGTCACCAGGACAATGCCAAGTTCTTCGCCGCCGATGGTGGCCTGACATCCGGCAAGCGTGCCGTACTTGTGGGCAGTAACTATGTCACACCTGTGGCCGAAGCCTGCCGCGCCTGTCACGAGCACTCTGATGACGCAGCCTTGGCCCACTTCAAGAGCATGGGCGCCATAGTTGCCAGTGATGCAGCAACCAGTAAGGACCTGCCGGTTGAAAGCTGCGCAACCTGTCACGCCGAAGGCAAGGAATTCGGTGTCGATAAGATGCACGCCAACTAATAGCTCAAGCTAGACGTAAAAAAGGGGACCTGCGGGTCCCCTTTCTTATGCTTCAACTCTGTGGGCTTATTGCGACGGACCAGTTGCTATAACGGCAAGTAAAACTCTCTTGATAACCGGAAGTGAGCCAGTCTATATACTCGGAAAAACCTGCCGCTTTAACCCGGCACCAAAAACAGAATTGCCTCATCATCATAGGCGGATATGACTCCACCATAAGGTTTACCCGGGCCATGAAAAGAAGGTTTGAGGTCGAAGGGTTACTCCGGCAGAAAGGTAATCAACGACGGGTTATTCAGGCGGGTTGTCCGCCAACTGCGCCTGCCGGGTCTGACGCAGCAACCGCGCCACCTCCATTGGTTCCCTATCCAGGGCATCGGCAGGAATATACAGATGGTAGCCCAAATGCTTGGCCAACAGCTCACTGCGATGGCCAAACATCGCCAGTACCCCGCGGTAGCGCTCACCGTTAACAATAAGCGGGGTAAACTCGGTCCCAAGATAAGCCTCCAGAGTTTGCAGGCTCTCTTCATTGGCGACAGCCGTCATCATCAGCGGCCTTTGCTCCGACAACAGGCCCGTAGCCAGTCTGGGGGAAATGGAGTCCAGCACAGGATTGATGGCGTAGAGCCTGAGGCCAATGAAGGGTAAGTCCAATTGCTCCAAGCCATGGGACACCCGCGGAATATCGATGCGCTGGATATTGTCCCAGCGTACATACAACTGACCACGACGGTGTTTAAAGGTAAATCCCTGCTCATCACCGATAAGGCTTTCGTCGGGCTCGGCCAATTTAGCCCAGCCAAGCACCATGGCGAGCACCCCAAGAGAAAAACAGGTTAGTCCCAGCGCAAACAAGGACTGAGAATTGAGAAAAATCCCCAGCCCCAACAGTGCCAGCACCAGCCCTCCCAGACTCAGGGTCAGGCCATTGTGCTTGGCGCGGGGTTTAACGGTGAACAGGGGAGATGTCATGCATGCCTCAGCCAAAACCAGAAAAGGCCCACATATTCGTGGATTGCCCGCTGGGATGCAAGCAGGAAGCTGCCATCGGGACGCCACCAGTAGCCGCTGCGACCATAAAAATCCGTGGGCGCCGGAGCCGCCTTGATACCGCGCAGTTTGAAAATCGCCATGGCCCTGGGCATGTGGGTGGCGGAGGTTACCAGGCGCACCGGCACATCCCCAAGAATTTGGCTCAGGTACTCGGCCTCTTCCAAGGTGTCCCGAGCCTCGGGCAAACGCAGTATTCGGTCGGGTGCCACACCGAGTTCGACGGCCGCCTCCGCCATCACGTCCGCGTGTGCCCGACCACGGCCACCATTCCAGCCACTGACAATCAACACACAATCCTTGCCAAGGCGCAGCTGGGCCAATCCTTCGGTCAGGCGCGCCAAAGCAGTAGGCGACAACTGCTGCACCACACTGCCGGCTATGCCGTCATCGTGTCCCGAGCCCAGCACCATCACCTGGCAGCTTCCTTCAATGGGGCTGCGATTGACCTCATACTGCGCCTCTAAAGGAGCGGTTAACAACTTGCTGCCCCAGGGCATGGACAACACCAGCAGCAAAACGGCGGCACAGGCCAGCAGGAACCTGGCCTTGGCGCGGGAGCGAATGAGGATAAATGCCAGCAGTATCAGCAGTAGCACCAGTGGCAAGGGCATAACAAACAGCGAGAGGATTTTTTTCAACCAAAACATGGACCAAGCTCCTTATCGGTCAAGGTTAGCCGCTGGCCCTTTCTTGAATACGGACCGGTGGATAAGGATAACTGCTGCAGAGACAAAAACGCCAGCCCCGGGGCTGGCGTTTGGTCATCGCAGTGGCGTTACTTACTCCACAGCCAAGCGGCGCCGCGAACTCCGGAGGAGCAGCCGAAACGGTTTGGCACCACTGGAGTATCACATTCACCGCCGAGCACGTATTTTCGCAGCAGTGCCGGCAATTTGGGATAGATGGCCTCAACATTGGACATGCCGCCACCGAGCACTATGGCGTCGGGGTCGAGCACATTGATCACATGGGCCAGGGAGCGCGCCAGACGGTCCATATAGCGTTCAAAGGCTGCAATGGCCAGCTCATCACCCTGCTCAACCAAGGCCATGATTTCATTGCCCGTCTTGGCATTGCCACCATGGGCATTGAAGTCCCTGACAAAGCCGGTACCGGAAACAAAGGTCTCAATACAGTCGGCATTGCCACAGAAACATTGGGTGGTATTGAACTCATCGGCACGCATCCAGGGCAAGGGGTTATGACCCCATTCGCCGCCAATGCCATTGCCACCGGCGTGCACCCGACCATTGATGGCAACACCGGCGCCGCAACCTGTGCCTATGATGACGCCGAATACCACACCCTTGCCGGCAGCGGCGCCGTCAACGGCTTCGGATACGGCAAAACAATTGGCATCGTTGGCCACCCGTATTTCGCGGTTAAGGCGTTGCCCCAGGTCCTGGTCCAGCGGATGGCCGTTGATCCAGGTAGAGTTGGCATTCTTTACCAGGCCGGTAAAGGGTGAGACCACGCCCGGGATGCCAATACCCACGGTGCCGCTCATGCCCAGCTCGGCCTCGGCCTCCTGCACCAGGGCGGTCAGAGTTTGAAGGGTCCCCTCATATTCACGGGGCGTTGGCACCCGCTTGCGGTACAACTCTTCACCTTCTTCGCCAAGGGCAACCAATTCTATTTTGGTGCCACCGAGATCAATACCCATACGCATAATGAAACTTGCCTCTTTCTGTCAGCACTTTCACATAGTGCTGTTATTCCGTGCCCTGCCCTGGCGCCAAAGCGAGAAACCAGGGGTTGAGCAAGCTTTCTTTTTGGTTATACCTGAGGGGCTGACGGCTTTCATATTCCAGCACCTTGCCACCGGCAGCTTCCAATACGGCCTGGGCTGCCGCAGTATCCCACTCACTGGTGGGCCCAAGGCGCGGGTAGAGATCGGCCCGCCCTTCGGCCAGCATGCAAAACTTAAGCGAACTGCCAACGCTGAGCAGCTCATGCTCGCCCAACTCGGCCAGATAAGCCTCGAGCCCGGGCGAGCCGTGGGAGCGACTGCCGACCACCAAGGGTACCGGTCTGACATGCTCAGCTCCTGTCAGTGGCCTTGCCTGTTCACCTGGCACTCTCAACCAAGCACCCAGGCCTTTGGCACCGACGTAACAGGCGCCCTGACCTTCTTCCCCTCCAAAACAGGGGGCGTAAACCACACCGGCAACCGCTTGCCCCTGACGTATCAGAGCAATATTGACGGTAAACTCGCCATTGCGCTTGATGAATTCCTTGGTACCGTCCAAGGGATCCACCAGCCAGTACTCCTGCCACCCTTGCCGTACCGTCCAGGGCACCTCCGCCTCTTCCGACAACACGGGCACACCGGGATAGCGCTCCGACAAGGCCGACATAATGACTGCATGGCTGGCTAAATCTGCCGCGGTGACCGGGCTGTCGTCACTTTTGAGCGCCACATCAAATTGCTCACGGCCATAAATGGCCAAAATGGCATCACCGGCACGGCGCGCCATGTCGGCCAAATTGTCTAGTAATTCAGGCCCTATGGTGATGATTGTCATTGGATTCTCCGGGATACATGAGGCTAAACTGCCGGCCATTATGCCACTTCAGCATCCCCGGATTTATAACAAATTCATCATATTCCCGAGAAATGATACTAAGCCAGCAGGCCGGGGCAGGAAAGCCCCGCAGGCCCTTGTGCATTCGTATTCAGGTCAAAAGCATTCCAGCGCATACCGGAAACAGGGTGATAAGCCGGGACGGTAGTGTTGGCTTGAGGTCAGGGTGAAAGGCAGTGAGCAAGGAAGCCTGCGCTTTTACCAAGAGAAGGTAAAAACGCAGGCCATAGAGGAGTTAACGAGCGCAGTTGTAGTAGTCCAAATACCAATTGGCAAAGGCCTCAACGCCTTCTTTAATGCCCACCTTGGGGCTGTAACCCGTCAGCTTGAACAGATCTTCGGTATCAGCCCAGGTGGCTTTCACATCGCCGGGCTGCATAGGCATCAAGATTTTTTCAGCCTTACGCCCCAGTGCATTCTCAAGCGTTTCAATGAAATCCAGCAGTTTTACCGGACTGCCGTGGCCGATATTGAGCACCCGATAAGGGGCCGAACTTTCTGCCGGTGTCCCCTGCTCCACGGTCCAGTCAGCTTGGGTTGTCGGCGGTAAATCCGCCACCCGTACTATGCCTTCAACAATATCATCGACAAAGGTGAAGTCGCGACTCATCTCCCCCTGGTTAAATACCTTGATGGGCTCACCGGCCATAATTGCCTTGGCAAACAGCATAGGGGCCATGTCGGGGCGTCCCCAAGGGCCATACACGGTGAAGAACCTCAGGCCCGTGGTCGGCAGACCATACAAATGGGAATAGCTGTGAGACATGAGCTCATTTGCCTTCTTGGTCGCCGCATACAGAGACACAGGGTGATCAACACTGTCGGCTGTGGCAAAAGGCAGCTTTTGATTCAGCCCATAGACGGAACTGGAAGAGGCATACACCAGATGTTCGACCTTATGATGGCGACAGCCTTCAAGCACGGTCAGGTGGCCCACCAGATTCGCATCCGCATAGGCCATTGGGTTGTCGATGGAGTAACGCACACCGGCTTGGGCACCGAGGTGAATGACCCGTTGGAATTGCTCCCTGGCGAACAACCCGGCCATCGCCTCTCTGTCCGCAAGATCCATCTGAATGAAAGAAAAATTGGATTGGTCTGCCAACTTCCCAAGCCTATCCTGCTTCAGGCTGACCTCGTAATAGTCGTTGAGATTATCTATGCCCACTACCTGATGGCCATCACGGCAGAGAAATTCAACCACCCGGGCACCGATAAAACCGGCTGCGCCTGTCACCAAATACTTCATATCAACCTCTCAAATGTAAAACGCCGCCAACGGCGGCATTTATTCTTTCATGCCAACAGGATTTAATCCTGACCGAACAGATCCCGGGTATAGACCTTATCAGCCACATCGGCGAGTTCATCAACCATGCGATTGGAAATAATCACATCGCACATTTGTTTAAATTCATTGAGATCGCGGATAACCCGTGAGCGGAAAAACTCATCCTCTTTCAGTACCGGCTCATAAACCACCATCTCAATCCCCTTGGCCTTGATGCGTTTCATCACACCCTGAACCGCAGAGGCGCGGAAGTTATCTGAGCCGGCCTTCATAATCAGGCGATATACCCCAACCACTTTTGGCAGCTTGCGAATAATAGAGTCGGCAATAAAGTCCTTGCGGGTGGTATTGGCATCCACAATAGCGGCAATCAGGTTATTGGGCACGTCGTTGTAATTGGCCAGTAACTGCTTGGTATCCTTGGGCAAACAATAACCGCCATAGCCAAAGGAGGGATTGTTGTAATGCCCACCAATACGAGGGTCGAGGCAAACACCATCTATTATCTGCCTGGTATCCAGGCCATGGGTCTCGGCGTAGGTGTCGAGCTCATTGAAATAGGCCACCCGCATCGCCAGGTAAGTATTGGCAAACAGCTTAATAGCTTCCGCCTCTGTGCTGCCGGTAAAGAGCACAGGGATATCTTGTTTAACCGCCGCAGCCTGGAGCAACCCCGCAAATACCCGAGCCCGCTCAGAGTCTTCACCGACAATTATTCTGGAGGGATGCAGGTTGTCGTATAGAGCCCGCCCTTCCCGCAAGAACTCCGGTGAAAAGAGGATATTGTCACTGCCGAACCTTTCACTCACCGCTTTGGTATAACCCACAGGCACAGTGGACTTGATGATCATCACCGCCTGAGGGTTCACTTTTATAACCTTCGCAATAACAGCCTCGACCGACTTGGTATTGAAATAGTTGGTCGCCGGGTCGTAATCGGTAGGGGTTGCAATAACAACAAAATCAGCATCTTGATAGGCCTGTTCTGCATCCAGGGTGGCTGTCAATTGCAGTGGCTTTTCAGCCAGAAATCGCTCAATTTCAGTATCGACTATGGGTGATTTACCCGCATTAATTAATTCGACTTTCTCAGCGACAATATCAACCGCAATGACCTCATTATGCTGCGCCAAGAGCACTGCATTGGACAAACCTACATAACCTGTACCCGCTACCGCAATCTTCATAAAATCTGCCTATCTCCTAAAAAACTACAGGTAAAAATTGAACTTACATCCGGTAAACATCAGCCGATCATACTCCCGGCTCTACCGGCGACGAAACAAAACCTTTTTACATACTGCCGAGTCACCAACTTAACCGTTTACTTTTTCGACTACAGTAGCAAAATCGCCCCCTTGAGAATCTTTCCAGGATACTATTGGATCAACATCTAAGGGCCAGTCAATGGCCGTCGTTGGATCCTGCCAGTGCAGAGTCAATTCATCTTCTGGATGATAAAAATCTGTACACTTATAGAGCACATCGGCAAATTCAGATAACACATAAAAACCGTGTGCAAAACCTTCGGGGATCCACAGAGCCCGATGCTCCTCGACTGACAAAATTTGTGCGGTCCAGTGCCCAAAAGTAGCTGATTTAGGACGCATATCCACGGCTACGTCAAAAATAGTGCCGGACAACACCCAAATCAATTTCCCCTGAGGGTGGTTGAGTTGAAGATGCAAACCTCTGAGCGTACCTTTTTTAGAGCGAGAATAATTGTCCTGCACAAAACGGGTTTCCCCAATCAGTGCATCAAAAGTTGCCTGATTCCAGCTTTCCATGAAAAAACCCCGGTTATCATGGAAAACTCTTGGTTCGAACAGCACTACTTCTGGTATAGATGTCGGAATAAGTTTCATAAGATCTTGATAGCTAGATGAAGAGTCACGTTTGGCATCAGCACGTTACTACTGCATAACAGACACAGCTAAGTGTGTATCAATTCTTGCGCGCCTTAAGCACATCACGCAACGCCGTGGGCCAATCAGGTGACGACAGCAAGAATGTATTGTGAATTTTACTGTTATCCAGACAGGAATTTCTCGGTCTGGCAGCTTTGGCACCAAATTCAGTACTAGTGACGGGGCGCAATATTGGCATTGCTGGCAACAAACCTTGCTCTGTGAAGACGATGAAAATCCGCGACGCAAACTCAAACCAACTCACACAGGGCGTTCCACTGTAATGGTAAATGCCCCATTGAACCTTATCAATCGCAATGCTGGCGACTATGGTCCAAATCGCTATAGCGAGATCTTTTGCCGGGGTTGGGCCACCTACCTGATCCGCCACTATATTCAAGACTGAACCCTCGCCGGCGAGCTGAGCCCTAGCCAACCGCAGCATGGTACTGACAAAATTGTTACCCTCGGCGGCAAATACCCAGGAAGTTCGCAAAATGATATGTCGGGGGTTGGCCGCCAGAACCGCTTGTTCCCCCGCCAACTTACTTTTGCCGTACACGGACAAAGGCGCTGGCAGATCATCTTCGGTGTATAGTCCGTTCTTAAAACCATCAAACACATAATCGGTTGAAAGATGAATAAGAGGAATACCTGCCTCAGCGGTCGTCTCGGCAATAATAGCAGCGCCATCGCGATTCACTGCGTAACAATGCTCAGAATTCTGCTCGGCCAAATCCACTGCCGTGTATGCCGCGCAGTTAATCACCACATCAGGTCTCACCATGGCAACATAAGCGGTGACAGCGTCGGCATCGCTTATATCCAGCTCCGCATGCCCAGGTGCAACACACTGCCATCCCTCTGGCAATGTTTGCTGCAAAGCCCTCGCCACCAGTCCTTTGCCACCGGTAATCAACACTTTCATCTTTATACCCAAAATAAACCTATGAACCGGACACTTCTAAAGCCACGACTTTCAAATAGTCGCCATAGCCGGACTGTTGATATCGGGCAGCCAGTTTAAGCAAAGTGGTTTTATCTATCCAGCCTTGACGGAAAGCGATTTCCTCCAAACAAACAATTTTGAGTCCCTGACGTTTCTCAATCGTCTGCACAAAATGACCAGCTTCCATCAGGGCGTCATGGGTACCAGTGTCCAGCCAGGCAAAGCTACGACAAAACAGGCTTACGTGCAGATCATTGTTTGCGAGATAGGCATTATTGATATCGGTGATTTCAAGCTCTCCTCGCCCCGAGGGCTTGAGTGTTTTCGCAATGTCAACCACTCGATTATCATCAATAGTAATCTGAACCCCGAGTTGGCCTTCCCATTGAGTGCAATTCAATATTCTCGCAATACTTCAAGCACCTTAAAGGTACACAGTAAATTGATTTGTATGAGCTCAGCCTGACCATCTATGGACCTGTCCACATGACTTTCAGCCGCCGTATGGATAACCGCATTGGGCTTATAACGTTGAAAAATCGCCGATAATTCTGGATCACAAATATCCAGTTGCTCCAAATAATAATTCCGCGAATTCGCGACGCAGGCCAGTGTGTATAGACCGGAGACATGGTAAACACTTTGTTCGGAGACTTGGGTTACACATTTACTAGTCATTCTAGTTGTATGTTTCCCACTTGTTTGTGTCGATAGAATACAGCATAAACCCCGTCTTCTATCGTGGGTCTTATCCCAACTTTCAACTGCCCAAACACTTCACCTACGGTATAAGCTTTTCCCTTGAACTTGACCCGTCCATTGGGGTTCACGATACGGACTGCATGCTCTGAACTGTATTCATATTCAGGAACTTGTTCCTTAAATTCTCTTCTACTGATTTCGTAGTGAGCCGCTGGTACATCCAAGTTCAATGCGCAATGAGGCCTAAGCTGGTTGTACTGAATACGCCATTCATCGCATTTGCGTTGTAAGTGGGCCAAGTCACTGAACTCATTGCGATTTAAGAGCTCATCTTTCAAAGTGCGATGAAATCGTTCATCTTTACCCTGAGTTTGCGGATGACGGGGCCTGGAATGACTCACAGCAATGTCCAAATCCAGTAGCCACAAGGTAAAACGTGTCCAACGACCATACGGATTTCCCCATGGAGTCCCATTGTCCATCGTCATGGCATCCGGCAGTCCGTAGCGCCTAAATATGTCTGACAAATGGAATCGAGTTTCTTCGTAACTCTGTCTTTTAGTTATCTTTACACCCAAGGAAAAGCGGGAATGGTCATCCAGTACCGTTAAGGCGTGACATTGCTCCTGTCTAATGGATAGTGGACCTTTAAAGTCTATTTGCCACAGGTCATTTGGCTTTTCATGTTCAAACCGTTGCCAGTTTGGTTTTGATTCTGCAGAACTTAGCTTCAGCAAATCATTACGGCGCAGGATTTCAGTAATCGTGCTCGCAGCAGGAAGATTGCGATGTCCAAGGTTTTCCAGATGCCTTTTCAGCTTCCGACCGCCCCACTCAGGATGCATTAGTCGAGCATCCAAGATAAGTGCTTCGATATTATGCGCAGTTTGCGCAGGGCTTGATTTCGGGCGCTTAGAGCGGTCATCCATAGAGTCATTATCAGTGGCACGGTGAAGCCACTTATAGCCTGTCTTACGGCTAATCCCAAAGCGTCTACACAGAGCGCTGACATTTGAATCTGGTTTACTCGCTAGGGCAGTAAACTCTTGTCTTAGGGTCATCACTAACACCTCATTCCAGGGCATATCAGCATCCTCAAAATCTGACATACCACTTACTTTAAAGTGTTACCTATGTGTCCGAACGTTTTGTAACCTATGTCTCCGGTCTATACACCAGTGCCTCAGGGTTAGCCGCATAGGTGAGCTTGTCGACATTGACCACCTTATGCCCTTTTGCAATCAGCAAACGCATCAATGCCGAACCGATAAAGCTGCAGCCACCCGTGACAAGAATCTTCATGTCTGTGCTCAATAATCATTGCCGCTTATCAGCAAAGGTCAAACCTTATCGGCGACAATATCAAAAAGCAAACACTTGATGTTTCAGGGCTAATAATACAGCATTTGAGAGGCCTACATAGCCCGTACCGGCAATCGACACTTTCATTTTTACAACAAGCCCTTAAAGTAAAATACAGTTATCTCAAACTAAGCTTTATTAAAAAAATTCAACATTGTTAAATACTGATCAATAATCAATTTCTCATCGAACTTTGTCTTTATAAACTCACGACTAAACTTACCCATTAGAGCACGTTGTTCGCCTGTCATATAAATAATTTTATCAAAACAACTAGCAAGTGATTCTGCACTTCTTACATCGCAAATAAATCCATTCAAATTATCTAATACAACTTCGCGACAACCTGGAGCATTGCTGACTATAAGAGGTTTCTCCATAGCTGCAGCCTCGATCATAGTTCTAGGTATACCCTCTCTATATGACGGTAGAACTACACAATCTGCAGCTGCCATATAAGGACGTACATCATCAGTAACACCAAGATATTCAACTAATCCAGATTTAACCCATAAATCAATTATATCGTTTCCAATAGCGCTAGGATTATTAGAGTCACACGGACCTAAAAGTTGAAAAATCACATCAGGATTTGACTCTCTAACTAACTTAGCAGCATCTACGTACTCACGAATTCCTTTGTCCCAAAGCATTCTAGCTATTAAAAGAAATCGTACTTTATCATCGCGCCTATCATTAACAACCGGAGAAAAATAGTTTAAATTAACACCTTCACCATTTAGAACAACAGCTTTTTGCGCAGAAACAAGCTTGCTTTCGATAAAAACTGTTTTATCATCTTCGTTTAAAAACCACACTTGGAAGGGAAATTTAAAAGAAAATTTATAGAGAACTCTAGCTACTTTTGAAACAAAATTACTATTAATAAATGTATACCCCAAGCCTGTTGTAACAGCAAGTGAAGGAATTGAAAGTAGCCTTGCTGCAATTGAACCGTAAATATTGGGCTTTATTGTATAATGAATCACCAAATCTGGTTTCAGTTTTTTGTATAAAAAAAGTAGTCTAATAAAAACAAAAAAATCTTCTACTGGACTAACACCTTTTGCAGACAACGAAAAATCAACAACCTCGCAACCTATAGATACGAGCTTACTTGAAAAACTATCAGATGGGCAGACAACGGTGACTTTAAAACCATCTGCGATCAAACGTTTTATCAACCCCAACCTAAAATTGTATAAAGACCAAGCTGTATTTGACACTAATAATAATTTCATTTAAACCCACAAATAACCAAACTAAAAACCTATTATATATTGATGTTCTTACCTGAACGCATAACGTAAAAAGATACAAAATGCCCAACAATAAGAACGTATAATAACTTGAGCTTATAAAACTCCCATGCAGTAAAAAGCATTAGGCAAGTGTTAAGCAAATGCAACAATAAAAAGCATCTACTTAAACTATTTAAGTTATACATTTTTTTTATTAAAATACTAAGCAACATTGACCAAAAAACAAATCCAACAGGACCTGTAAATGACAATATTGTTAGACCTGAAAATAAATTAAATTTATCATTCAAAAAGAAACCACTTGAATCACCAACTCCTTTACTTTGAAACTCACCTGATAGTCGGTCAACAATCTTAAAAATGAAGTCTGGTTCAAAAAAAGGAAAAAAAGAACTAAACTTTCCAACGTTATAAAACTCATTAATATTTATTAAGTATATAGAGTTTACGCTAGCGCTAGTTATATAGCCTAACAGACCACCGCCCCCTCCCCCTCTAATAAAAATAAAAAACGAAAGTATAAAGGACAAGAAGGTACAAGCTAATATATATATGTATTTATTGAACTTGAAATCGGAAAAAATATAAAAGGAAAATCCAGCAAAAACAAATGCATGAAGAACGGTAAATTTTATACCGTGAAAAAAGGATACTATAACACATAAAAAAAACAGAATAACATCCAATATTTTTTTATTAAATTTAAGAGAAGTTATTAATGGGTGCTTAAAGTAACAAATAAATAAAGGGATAGCACAAAGATGTAAAAAATAAAGATAATTTAAAATAACATACCGACCAAAAGTTTTTTCCCACACTCTCGGAGATATAAATATGAGTTGCATGTCACCAACTCTGTAAACATTTAAAATAGTGGCTATAATAGCTACAGCCGCAAATGAACGTGCAATATTACGGAGAAGAACTAAATTTACCCCTCTTGAATATATATCTAAAGTAAAATTATTACGTCCATTTGTCCTTAGAAAAAAACAAAAAATCAAAAACGATACTAAAAATGAAAACCAGTAAAAATAAACATTCAGTGTATTGATTGCAACATTGTGCACATACATATAGTCCCATAATCCAAACTCATTTCCATCTAAAGCAATAGAAAAAAGCAGAAAAGAAATAAAATATAGAAAAACAGGTAGCTTTGGAATGTTGAATGCTATCAATACAATAACAAGTATTACGATACTAATCAGAGAAAACATTCAAAATTCCCAAGGTTAAAATCTAGACATGAATACATAAAACGAAAAATTAACTCCGCCTGAAAAAATAATTCAACAAATATGAGTCCTTGGTTATAATACTAATTTTAAATAAAATCAAAAAAAACCTTAACTTTGTTGACAACTTCATTGCATTTCTATATTTAGAAAAAAACTTTAATGATGCAGGGATATTAAAACTTCTCTGCTCACTACGAAGCCAAACTATCGTGACAGTAATCACTGGTAAGCAACAACATTTTAAAGCGCTAGCAGCACGGATAAAAAAATCTAAATCTTGTGAGCGCTTAAGTTCTTCATCCCAACGAACCAAATTAAAAGCTTGCCTATGTATAATATAAGAAGAAGTTTGGGCATATCCACCACAAAAACCAAGAATATAGTCAACAGGACTCTCAAACTTATTCAAGTCCCTAGCCTTTCGTATCTTATAAACATTCCCGTCAAATATTTTCGCACCACCATAGACAAATTCAGCCTTAGTTGACTCAAGGAAACTTAAAGCTCTCTCTAAATGAGTTGAGTCCCATATATCATCAGAATCTAAAAAAGCAATAAATTCTCCAGAAGAATTGTCAGCTCCAAAATTCCTAGCAACATTTGTATTACTACAGATATCCATTGAATAGTATTTTATATTCATATCTAACGAATTCACAAATGATGCAATGAGTTCAGGATTTACACTATTGTTTTCAACTATAATTACTTCAAAATCCTGAAAAGACTGCTGATCAACACTTTCTATTGTTTTAATTAATTTATCTAAGCGGTCACAAACAGGAATAACTATTGAGACTTTAACAATATCTTTCATATAAGATCACATCTTTTATCTTGATTAAATTCAAGAATATTATAAATAATATATCTTCATGTTATTACTGACTCAACTAATAGCAGCAAAAACTAATTTTTTAGTTCTGTCAACAACAACCAATTCTGACCAAATATTTTTTAATAAGGTTCTATTATCCTGTATCTGTTCACTTGTTAAATGATGTTCGAGTAAATCCTGATTAATCTCTAACTCTTGCACAGAGTAAATGTGCGCACTCAAACCCTTGAAAAACTTATATAGAACAGACTCCTCACGCAAAAAAACCTTAGAACCGCGATACAGCATTGCCACTATATTACCAAGCGCTTGTTGTCTAACATGATTCATAATAACAAAGCCACAATTATTAATTATAGCATTATATTCATCCAAAGGAAGGAATGTATCTAACACCTTACACTGAGATGCTAGTTTAGGGTTGTTATAAATATATTCTTTAACCGATTTAGCATATATCATGTCGCCATAACTTAGCGGCACATAAACTGTACGCATAAAATCAGAATGTAAAATAATATCTAGTGCCTCAAAGTGGTTATTAGTTGGAGTAGCACTATTTCCTAATAAAATTGAATTTGCAGAATCAATATTATTTAACTCAATATTCTTAATTAGATGCCTTTCTAAAATTCCATAATTCCACGGTGAGTATTTTGTTTCCTTGCCTAATCCATAGAAATTTTTTACTAAATCAAACTCTTGCGGAAGTACAGGCGAAAAAACCTTAACATTTCGCATAGCCAAATTATAAAAAGTCTTACTTTCTATAATTTTTTTAGCTAAACTTTTTAAAACAGATAAACATTTAACACTGGGACCGATATTATCATTAACTCCAATATATCTTTTTTTAGTTTTCTCTAGTACGACAGGATTTGGCAGCAAATCTTTATCAAATGGCCGACTGTAATAGTCAAACCCCCAACCTAACCATACATATCGCTGTTTCAACAGAACCGGAGGAATTAGAAATGTTGATGGCAAACTATGCAGAATAATTAAATCATAACTCTTCATCTCAGAGCGATTTAGTAAGAAATATTCAACCCATTTTTTCGAACTGAAATTCTTGTAAATTACTCTATCTTTGACAAAGCGCCAAGGTTTGGGAGCATTAATATAAAAAGTATTTTGGTTAGGAAATGCTATCTCAAATATATCCACAGCATTTTCTATAAACTTTTCATCTGCTGCAATATGTGCGATTTTCAACATTGATTATAATTCACCGTTAATCAACTTCTCTTCAAGAGCTAACAAATCCCGATTGCGATTCTTTATTTTTTTTGCAGGTGCGCCAATATAAATACCAAAGGGTTCACAATCTTTGGTGATCATAGATAATGAACCAACCGCTACTCCGTCATGAAGTATCACACCTGGTAATACAACTGAGCCAGAACCAATAATCACATGCTTACCCAAGGTGACATCTGCATGAGTCACATTGGTATACTCAGATGGAATCATTGGATTTGTAAGAAAACCTCCGGAGTAATCATCATTACTGGAGTATACGCATACACGAGATGAAATACCTGCAAAATCCGAAACAATTATTTTACCGGCTCCAATCAGTAATGCAGAAACCGCTATATGTACATAATTACCAATTTCAATTCCCCCCTCGCCAGCAGACAGCACACAAAAATCATCAATACGAACATTACTACCAATCTTGATGCGGCAAGCACCATAAATTGAGACCTTATCAGAGATCAATACATTGGAACCCAGTTCAGCAAACCCCATGGTGCTTAATTGTTGCTCTGTAAGAAACGCCATTAATTAAAACCCCTCTTTTATTAACGAAATAATATGATTCTGTTCTTCAATGGTTAACTCATTAAAAATCGGCAAACACAATACCTTTTCGGCTAAGGCATTTGCTTGGGGCAAATGCGCAGTATTGGCACTTGGAAAACGCCGATACATCGGCATATTGCTGATCAAGGGATAAAAATAACGACGGGATAAAATACCATTGGCTTTCAGTTTGTCATATAACTTATCGCGGCTCAGTGGGTAATCGGCTTCAACCAAAATCGGGAAATAAGAGAAATTGCTGTTGGCGTGTACATCGTGTTGATACAGAGCAATGCCTTTCACATCCGCTAGTTCTGCACGATAACGAGCATCGACAGCTTGGCGCTGTAACATCGCTTCATCAATATGCTTAAGCTGCACCAAACCAAAGGCTGCATTAATTTCACTCATTTTGCCGTTAATACCAGGTGCGGTTACGGTGAGTTCATCGGCTATGCCAAAGTTTTTCAAGCGATCTATACGCTGCTTAGTTTTGGCATCCTGGCTGATAATTGCGCCCCCTTCAAAGGTATTAAAAACCTTGGTAGCATGAAAGCTCAAAATCGACAGTTCGCCCCATTTCAGTATACTCTCGCCTTTATAACTCACCCCAAAGGCATGGGCCGCATCATAAATCACCTTCAGTCCATAGTTATCAGCGATTTTTTGAATGGCTTCTACATCGCAAGGATTGGAATAGCAATGTACCGGCATAATGGCGGAAGTGAGCGGAGTAATCGCCGCCTCGATTTTAGCAGGATCAATATTGAAGGTTGCGGGATCAATATCGACGAACACAGGCGCCAAGCCATTCCACATGATCGAATGGCTGGTAGCCACAAACGAATAGGGGGTAGTGATCACCTCACCATGAATTCGCATGGCCTGCAAGGCGGTGATTAAGGCAATGGTGGCATTATTAAATAACGAGACATGTTCAACCCCCAGATATTCAGCCAGCTTGGATTCCAATTCTTGATGGAATGGGCCATTGTTAGTTAGCCAACGGTTATCCCAAATTTTTTCAAGATAAGGTACAAATTCGCTTAATTCTGGCAAAAATGGCTGAGTGACTGGTATCAATTTATTACTCATGCTACATCCAAAGAAAATAATTAAATCGTTAGCGGCGCAAAGTGCTGCGCAGTTGCAACAGCAGTGGTTTTTGCGCCAACACTAAATACAAGCCATACGCCAATATGGCCGCGCTCAAGTTAACCGCTATTTGCAACCACGGTTGTAAAACATATAAACCTGCGAAATAGCCCAAAGCTGCTGCCACCATCACGGCAAGCCAAATTGGCAAAATATCTTTGCACTGCTGCCATTGGCTTAAATCAGTTAACTTGGCAGTGTAATAGGTGTTAAGCAGTAAGGCTAAATAGGAGGTAATAGTAAAACCGATGCACATCGCCAGCACGCCATAAGGAATGCTCAGCAGCAACAATGTCCCGCCAATGCCTTTTTTAATTACCTCAAGCTTTAAAAATAGATCGCTGCGGCCAGTAACTTGCAGCAAATTAAGATTAACCGCGTGGATGGGATATAAAATATAGCCCAAACAAAGCACACTGAGCAACATCGCCGCATCCTGCCACTGCGAACCCAACAGGCTGGTCAACAACGGCTTAGCGATTAAGCCCAATGCAACAATCAATGGGAAAATCAACAGCGCTGACAATTTTAAGGTTTTACGATAAGCATTGACCATTCTAGCCGGTTCATCTTGAAGCTGGCTAAACATCGGGAAGGTAACCCGCTGAATAATGCTGGTTATCGTTATCGCTGGCACACTGGCCAACTGGTTAGCTTGGGTGAATTGCCCCACTAAGGCCGGGCTGAATTTTTTGCCAATGATGATTTGATATAGGTTGCTGTAGGTAACATCTAACAAACCCGATAACAGAAGTTTACTACCGTATCCAAACAAGTAATTAAAAGATTGTTTGGTAAACCGACCACGAGGCAACCAAGGTGCAAATAAAATCAATAACACTGTGGTACAGCTGGCATTGAGTAATGCTTGCATCACCAAGGCCCACACTCCATAGCCATTGATGGCCAATACAATCGCGGTTGGGCCACTGATTAAAACACTAAGCACCGATATCTTGGCTTGGGTTTTAAAATCCATCGCCACATTAAGCTTGACCCGCGGGATTAACGTGAATGCGTTGATAAGCACCGTCAAGCCCAATACCCGAAGCAGACTTTGCAGTTCTGCTTGCTGATAAAAATCAGCCACAACCGGCGCGCTGATATACAGGGTTAAATAGCACAATGCAGAAACTGCAATGTTGTAATAAAAAGCGGTCACCAAATCGCTTTCACTGCGATCGGTTTTGCGAATTAATGCCGAGGTAAAGCCGCTATCGATAAACACGTTTGCTATGGCAATAAACACTGCCAACATACCCACTAAACCAAAATCAGTTGGTCCCAACAATCGAGCCAAATATAAGGCTATGGCAAGTTGAATACCTTGAGTCACAATGCGCTCGATAGCGCTCCACTGCAGGCCTTTTTTGGCTTTGGCTTGAAGTTCGGCCATGAAGATTAAGCTTTGGCTAACGTTAACAAATATTGGCCATAACTGTTTTTGTTCATCAATTCACCCCGTGAAATTAACTGCTCTTCAGTTAGCCAACCCTGCAAATAGCCAATCTCCTCTAAACAGGCGATTTTATAGCCTTGGCGTTTTTCCAGCGTTTCAACAAACTGAGCCGCTTCGAGCAAGCTTTCATGGGTACCAGTATCGAGCCAGGCAAAACCACGACCGAGCATTTCCACTTGCAAGTTACCTTTTTCAAGGTACATCTGATTCAAACAAGTAATTTCTAACTCGCCGCGTAGAGAAGGTATTACTTGATTGGCCTGCTTTACCACATCATTTGGGTAAAAATACAAACCAGTTACTGCATAATGGCTCTTTGGTTTTGATGGTTTTTCCTCAATACTGATTGCTTTTTGGTCTCGATCAAATTCGACCACACCGAAACGCTCAGGATCTTTGACTTGATATCCAAACACTGTTGCAGCTTCCCCAGCTTGGGCTTTAGCCACCGCCTTTTTTAACTTGGCGCTGAAATTTTGGCCATAAAAAATATTGTCACCCAACACCAAACATACAGCATCGTTACCGATAAACTCTTCACCAATGATAAAGGCTTGTGCCAAACCATCGGGGCTTGGCTGTACAGCATAGTCAAGACAAATACCAAATTGACTGCCATCTCCCAACAAACGTTGAAATGCCGCCTGTTCTTCCGGTGTGGTAATAATCAAAATGTCTCTTATGCCAGCCAGCATTAATACCGATAAAGGATAGTAAATCATAGGCTTATCGTAAACTGGCAGCAACTGCTTTGATACCCCCATAGTGATGGGATAAAGGCGTGTACCCGATCCACCCGCTAAAATAATTCCTTTCATTAAGCCATTTCTCCGTACTGCTGGGCCAGCCAGTTTTTGTAACTACCACTTTTCACGTTGGAAACCCATTCTTGGTTGGCCAAATACCACAAAACTGTTTTACGAATACCAGTTTCAAAGCTTTCTTCAGGCTTCCAGCCCAATTCAGCGTTCATTTTATTGGCATCGATGGCATAACGGCGGTCATGGCCTGGACGATCAGCCACGTAAGTGATCTGATCTCGATAAGGCCGAGGTTTGGGTACTAACTCGTCAAGTAAATTACAGATAGCATAAACCACTTCCAAATTTTGCTTTTCGTTATGCCCGCCGATGTTATAGGTATCGCCTACCTTACCCTCGGTCACGACCTTATAAAGAGCTCGTGCGTGGTCTTCGACATACAGCCAATCTCTAATTTGATCTCCCTTTCCATACACAGGTAAAGGTTTGCCTTCCAACGCGTTCAGGATAACCAACGGAATAAGCTTTTCAGGAAAATGATAAGGGCCATAGTTATTGGAGCAATTGGTCACTATCGTCGGTAAACCATAAGTGCGACGCCAAGCGCGCACCAAGTGATCGCTCGACGCCTTAGACGCAGAATAAGGGCTGCTAGGCGCATAGGGGGTAATTTCAGTAAACAAAGGCAAGCCGTCTGGATCCGTTGCGCCCGCCTCAAGCTCTTCCGGATGGGGTAAATCACCATACACCTCATCAGTTGAAATATGATGAAATCGAAACGCCGGCTTGCGCGGCTCAGGCAGAGCATTCCAGTATGCGCGAACGGCTTCTAATAACTGGTAGGTGCCAACGATGTTTGTTTCAATAAACGCCGCTGGGCCGCTAATTGAGCGATCAACGTGACTTTCTGCTGCTAAGTGCATCACCGCATCCGGCTGATACAGGGCAAACACTCGATCCAACTCGGCACGGTTGCAGATATCCACTTGTTCAAAAGCATAACGCCCGCTGCTGCTCACGCTAGCTAGCGACTCGAGATTACCCGCATAGGTGAGTTTATCAAGATTGATGACACTGTCTTGTGTACTATTAATGATGTGGCGAACTACTGCTGAACCAATAAATCCAGCACCGCCGGTAACGAGGATCTTCACTCTATAACTCCAAATCTACTTCTAAACCAACTCACCACTTGCCAAACATGCATCAATAACCAACTGTAGGTGGCAAACATTGCAATGAATCCGATGAACAATAACCATTCTGAAGTTTGGTAGATTTCGGTAACACAGCCAATTATTGCGATCGAAGTGGATATGAGTGTAATAATCAGCAAGGTTTGCCTACGATTGAACCCTGCACGCTCAAAAATATGGTGTAAATGTTCTCTGTCAGCTGTAAACGGAGACACACCTTTACGAATTCGACGATACATTATCGCCGCCATGTCCATCAAAGGAATCGCTATCAAATAGAGCGCTGTTACCGGCCTAAATGCACTCACTTCTGCTGATGTACCAATCACCAGCAACCATACTACTGTCAGTCCAATCAACATGCTGCCTGCATCGCCCATAAAGATTTTGCCGAAGTTTTTGGGCCAACTTAAGTTAAACATCAAATAGGCAATTAATGCTGCAATAAATAACACTGGTAATAGATACCATTCATTGTTAACTCGACTAAGCAAAAATGCCAACGCTGAAAACGTCACCAAACTTAGCATGCCAGCAAGACCATCTATACCATCGACCATATTAAAGGCATTGATCGCTCCAATCACCGCTACTATTGTAACTAAAACACCAATTGGGCCTAGTACAACTTCAAGGGGCCCGATAATGTAGCCTAAACTTTGAAGATAAAAACCAGCACCGAATATCATGAGAGAGGCAGTAATAACTTGCGCTGTCATACGCAACTTTACAGACAAATCATACTTATCATCAAGCACTCCTAAAAATAGGATTAATGCAGATGAAATTAGATAGATATTAAATGCTTGGCTTTGCTTTATAAAAAACATCGACGCCATGAGCACGCCGATAAAAATTGATATTCCACCAATTAACGGAATTGCACCTACATGAAGCTTCCGTTCATTTGGTAGGTCAACCAATCCCGCTTTTACTGCGAGCGGTTTAACCAATTTAATTGCAACAAATGAGATACTGAATGTTGCCAACAGCGGGATAACATATTCCATCATTTAACCCCTTCCAGACTAAAAATCATTAATTAATCCAAAATATTCTAGGTTCTTGCCGACCAGAACGTGTACAAGCGCACTCACCGAACACTTCGTTTACAGAATACTGTCAATACTGACTGTACAGTATTGTTACTGCACGCCCATCACGCACAGCAAAGTTCTAAACGAGTAGCTTTTTATACCCTACTCTTTACTAGCAAAATGCCTCACCAGCACAATCATTACGGCGAGCATGCCACCAAGCATGGTGCCTAACACACAGATCAGCGCCCGCTTTGGTTTGGCCTTTTCTTCCGGTACCAATGCAGGATCGATTGTCTTAAATACATACTCATCACGCACCTCGGCAAACATAATTGTCTTTGCTTGTTCTTCAATTAGTTTATATAGAATTGACCTAATATCTGCTACGTTCGTCTGTGCTATCTGTTTATTCAAGAAATCACTACTACGAATAGCTTCTGCAACATCACGCTCTTTCATCACCTTGTTGATATCTTCAACAAGCCAGTTTACCCACTGCTGTGCTACAAATGGGGATAGATGTTCGACAGATATTGTTACCATTCCGGTATCCTTTGAGGGATTCACGCTAACTATCTTGCTAAATTTTCTATAAGCTTCCTGCATTGACGGTTCTGGCTTGAAAGGCGCTTTTACTTCTCTTACCCATTTATTCGACTCAGCATTATATAGCTCACTGTCATAAAGCATACTGTTATCAGCTATATTCCATTTTTCTGCGGCCATCAAATCAGGTAAAAGATCGTGCTTTTTAATAAAATCACGAGCAAACTGACGTGACTTTATTACCTCTATAGCCATCTGCGTTTTGTCAACGCCACCTTTACGACCAAAGTTAATGCCAGCCATGCTCGCTAAACCGCCAAACTGAGAAGCTAAGGCGCTTAGGCTGCCTCCCTGTTCTTCACTTGCTGGTGCTAAAAGCGCCTCAGACTTGTAGATATTGGGTTGCATAATGGCGAAAATAACTGAGCTAATGGCAAACACAGTAGTAATGGCAATAATAAGCCATTTTCCCTGCCAAATAACTGTAAAAAGTTCACGGAGATCGATTTCATCATCCCGCATAGCTTGTGAGATAGATTGCGGGAACTGAGCATCGGTAGAGTTTTGGATTTGCTTTGTCATATTATAAGGTTTCGGGTTCCAGGCTGGGTAAGAAGTGCTCTATTTTATGCGCTCTTCCTTTACAACCTCGAAATTGTGGCGATTGCCACAGCTGTGTTGTAAACGATTTGAGTCACCTGGCTCCAAAGAGTCAGGTTATCTTTGTACTCTGTATCCAAGGGAACGACTATAGTATCGCCGGGCTGTATGTCCTCTGAGGTATTGAACCACAATGAACTGTCCGGCATGGCCACCGAGCCGTCAGCGCGGAGAATATAGGCGCGGTCATCATCGGCCCGCTTACGTGGTCCGCCGGCAAGTTGTAGATACTGGTCAAAGGTATATCCCAGCTTGTATCTGTGAGTACTTGGATGCTGCACCTGCCCCATGACTGAAACCGTTTGATTCTGTGGTGGGATATAAAGTGCATCCCCATCCTCAAGCTTAAGATCGGCCTCAGCAATTCCGAGTTCAATGGCGTTGATATCGACAACCAATCGCCCCAGTACCTGCACATTTTCAAGCTCTTTAAGCATGCTTTGCGCATCGGCATAACCCACAGTCACACCATCTTTGGTCAGCGCCTTTGCAGCTATCTCGCGACGCAGTTCATCTGAGAGTTTGGCAAGTTCGGTTTGCTCTTTTTGCTTAACCGATTCGCGCAGGAATACCGCACTGCGAGGAGCTGCGTCCTGTGTCAGGCCGCCAGCTCTGTCGAGCACGTCTTTAAGTGATTCACCGCGTTGAATACTGTAAGTGCCAGGGAAACGCACTTCCCCTTTTATCGTAACCCAGCGCGTTTCTTGCCAGTCAGGGAGAGTGCGTACAGTCAATACATCACGGCTCTGCAAAGCAATACTGGCTTTACCTTGGAGCACGTCTGCCAAATTGACTTGTTGATGTTCAATCAATACGCCATCTGTCTCGGATATCTGCTGCCGGGTCAATTCGGCAATCAGGGTGTAAGCGCCTTCTTCCAGACCACCGGCTGCAATCAAAAGATCGCGAATTCCTGCACCTTCGGTAATCGGATACTTACCGGGGAAACGCACATTGCCATTGATATCAGCCAGTTTTATGGCTTCCCCATAACGATTTTGTTGCCTGAGCTGCTCTATAACAGGCTCAAGCAAGGTCTCACGATCAGCATAATCAAACACAATGACACTGTCCCTTGGCTTAAGTGTCAGGTTGTCAGAGCTGCTGCCATCTGCAATGGCCTTACCAATATTGAGATGGAATAACTTGATGTCGCCTCTTTGATTCACTTCCCTGACCAATAGGCCGTAGTCCAGATCAGCATTTATCGTCAGATCGCCCCAAATGGATGGCAACAAATCGGCAACCCGCATTCCTTGCCTATATTGATACTTCCCTGGACGAACAACAGCACCTATCAGGGTGACTGCATTATCTACCCGGGCAGTTGCCGACTTTACCCGAACCAAATCGCCGGCCTTTGCCTGGATGGCAAACCCGGACTCCTGGGTAAGATCAATGTTGACAATGGTTTTGGATTCATTAGTAAAGCGTTCAATGGTGCTGGCCTTTGGATAAGCGCCGGGCTTCACGCCGCTGGCCATCTTGATTACATCAGCCATTGTCTCGCCGGATTTGACTTCATAAATAGCTGGTCGACGCACTTCACCTGTAACACTTACCAATCCCCCAACAGAGGGAATAAACACAACGTCTCCAGATTGCAGACGCAGATCACCAGAGGCGTCACCACGCAGCAGCAGGTCATACAAATCAAAGGTACCAACCAACTTGCCGTTACGCTTTAGCTGTATGTTGCGTAGCGACCCGATTTCATTGATGCCGCCGGATACAAACAGTGCCTGGGTAATAGTCGACAGGCTTGATACTGTGTAAGAACCGGGTTTATAAGCATCACCTGCCACAAAAATACGTATGGAACGCAGCTCGCCCATGCTGATGCTGGACTGAATCCCAATCATCGATTGGGATATTTTATCGGCAAGTAATTCCTTTGCCTCAGCAAAGCTGAGACCAACCAGGCTGATAGGGCCAAGATCAGGGAACTGAATGCTGCCATCACGGCCAACGGTCAGCGCAAAGCTCTTGTTGTCTTTGCCGTAAAGCTGAATGTTCAGGGTATCACCGGGTCCCATACGATATTCTGCTGGTACAGGAACATCAGACACTGGAGCAAAAGTGGACGGTTCACCGGCAAATAAGTCGTAACCGAATCGCTTCAACTGCTTTTCTTTTTCTTCTTCCGAGGCTTCAACAATCTCTTCTGTTTTGGTTGCCTGATTGAAGTCGTCGGTTTCTGACTGGTTGACTACACCCTCAGATTTATCTGAGGGTTCTCCTGATTTATCAGAGAGCTCCCGGCGCGTTACCACCTCTGGATTAACAACAGGTTTAGCAGCTTTGCTACCACCGGAAAGAATCGCGGGATCTATACCATATTGACGGGCAATGCGTTCCTGCTCTGCCTTTGGCAATTGCTTAAACTGCTCAATCATTTGTGGTGACGGAGTCAAGGCATTGGCTTGTCCCGCAACAAAAACCAGCATCGCTGTACCGGCGATAATGAATTGTTTGACTTGTTGTAGCACCAGAAATCTCCGTGATTGGTGATTGAATAAAAATCAAATTAGAGCGGGCTTCGCCCTGCTAGAGCGTCGCAGTGCGACTTCTAGGAACTAGGTTTCGGACATCAGAACGTTCGCAAGCTCACTTACTGAACGCTTCGCTACTGAAAAGCTGAGCACTTCGCTTTCGGATAGCTGCGCTCTGTAGGACGAAGGCCGTTCTGTAAGCCCGCTAGCGGGCGTTCTATAAGCAACGCCTTTCGCTGCGCTCTGGCAGCCACGCAATGGCGTTCTAAGCAGCCTCTGGCTGCATTCTTGCAGGCACGCTACCGCCCATGGATTTCGGCTTCCAACGTGCCATCTTAATTTTTTATCTTGCAAAACATAGACCTGCAAAGGATGCTTTAGGTTGAATAGCAAGAATTTTGTGTCACTTTACTGCATGGGAATTCAAAGAACATCACAAGTCGCCCCCCAGCACAGTCGCAGCTTTGGTGTCGCCGTCAGCACAGCGATCACCAGAACCTCAAGCCCCATTTCCGCAGATGATTACTCGGAGAGTTTCAATACGGCGCAGGGATTGTACCTTGTCGTGGCCGTAGACGTTGTATAATTATCCGGCAAGCACTCTTTTTGCAACGACTTACACACCCGACTACCCGTCAGAAAAATAGCATTCGTCAAAAAAACATCAAATATACTTACATCTCAACCAGTTAAGCTGGGAGAGTAAGTCAGTTTAATGACATTTATATGACAGGACAATGATCCAGTATGGCAAATGTCTTACAAATTGAATAAGCCATTACGCACAAATGGATTCGATACAGGATTCAGGTACAGCCACACTTTGGAGTTGCCCCATGATGCTGAACAATACGCTGCAACGTTTATCGGCACAGGGCTCCAGAAAGACGGCCTCCAAATCCACAAAGGGGCCTTCCTTGAACCGGACCCTGTCGCCCTTCTTCAGTCGCTGCAGTTGCGGCAGCTTGAAGATCTTCTGTTCCTTGCGCTTGATAGCCCTGATAATGGCATCATCTATGGGAGTCATATCCTCGCGGCAATCCACCAAACGATATACGCCGCGGGTGGCCTGGATGCTGCGAACACTGGTCTCGAGCGGGTCGAAATAGATAAACAGATAATTGGGAAAGAGTGGCGCTTCCGATACATGGATCTGGCCATCAGGTTGCCGCACCTGCTGCCTGCACTTGGGCAGATAGGTCTCGACCTCCTGTAACATCAGGTTTTGTTGTGCCCGCGCTTCGCTGCGAGGCTTACAGTAAAGTAAATACCAGGCCTTCATGCATACTCTCATCTTGGCTGAGTGACATCCTGTTCACGGTCGGCAATCATAGCAAAGCATGACGTCAATGAAAATGAGAAATTCTGCCGTTAGCCGTTCGACAGTATCGGCCTGCAGCTGGCGCCAAAATTGACTTTGGCGCACTTTAGAGGGTATATAGGGTGGGCTTTTTCGTATTTGAATGCGAAACTGGCAACTAAATTATAATAAATAAGAAAACACTGATAGTGGCCAAGGAGCGGGGTGAGTGATTTTTTGAATCAATATCAAAAAGTTACAAACAACTGCCACAATCAGAAACCTTGAATGGAATACTCTTTCTGCGGAGACAATGGTCCTGCAGGCAATCACAAGCTTAAGGTGGAAGACTTAATGAGCGTAACAAATAACCAAGGAACGATGCTCGGGCATCCCAAGGGACTGTTCCTGCTGTTTACAACCGAACTGTGGGAACGATTCAGCTATTACGCAATGCGCGCCATTCTGGTGCTGTATCTGGTTGACCGGGTACAGACAGATGGCGGCCACGGTCTGGGCTGGTCTCAGGCAGACGCTATCTCCCTCTATGGTACCTTCACCGGTTTGGTTTATCTGACGCCGCTTATTGGTGGTTGGTTGGCCGACAATATCCTCGGCCAGCGCAAAGCCATTATGATCGGTGGCACCCTGATGGCGGCCGGCCAGTTTATTCTCGGTACCCCTCACGCCTGGGTTCAGGGCATGGAGCTGGAAGCCTTCTACCTCGGCCTGGGTGTTCTTATTCTGGGTAATGGTCTGTTTAAGCCCAATATTTCGACCATGGTGGGCGATCTGTATCAGGAAGGCGATCACAGACGTGACGGTGCCTTTACCATCTTCTACATGGGTATCAACGTGGGTGCCTTCCTGTCAGGTATCATTGTTGGTTCGGTAGTTAACGCCTTTGACGGCAACTTCCAGGCAGGCTTTATCTGTGCCGGTATCGGTATGGTGTTGTCCCTGATAATTCAATTGGTGTTCGCTCAGAAGCTGCTGGGTGACATTGGCACTGTGCCTGCTGCCAAGCTGGAAAAACAAAAAGACATGGCCCGTGGCCAGGAACGTAAAGAGCCCCTGACCAAAGTCGAGCGCGATCGCATCAAGGTAATTATGGTGATGGGTCTGTTCACCATTATTTTCTGGGCCGGTTTTGAACAGGCCGGTGGTCTGATGAACCTGTTCACCAACGACTTTACCGATCGCATGATCGGCAGTTGGGAAGTGCCCACTACCTGGTTCCAGTCACTGAACGCCATGTTCATCGTGATTTTTGCCCCCGTGGTCGCTTCCATCTGGGTACGCCTGGGAGCTAAAGAGCCCAACTCTCCGGTGAAGTTTGCCCTGGGTCTGGTTTTGCTGGCCACAGGCTTCCTGTTTATGATTGGTGCCGTATTGGAAATGGGTGGCGATGCCTCTGCCAAATCCAGTATGTGGTGGTTGGTGGGTGCTTACCTGTTCCACACTCTGGGTGAACTGTGTCTGTCCCCTATCGGTCTGTCCATGGTGACCAAACTGGCTCCGCTGCGCATAGTATCGCTGATGATGGGGGCCTGGTTCCTGTTTATCGCGGCCGCCAACAAGATTGCCGGCGTAGTGGGTTCATTCATTGGCCATGGTGGTGAAGCGGAAGAGCAACTGGCGAACGCCATGTCCATCTTCTCCGGTATTGCCATTACGGCTGCATTGTCGGGCGTTATTCTCTATTTCATGGCCGACAAACTGGTTGACTGGATGCATGGTGCCGAGAGCAAAATCCATCACACAGAGGAAGAAGCTCTGGAAGAAGAGATTGCGGTGACCGGCGATCACGAAGCGCTGAAGCGCTCTTGATAGGCTGAATGTATCAGTAATAAAAAACGCCTCAATTGAGGCGTTTTTTATTATCTGCAACTGGCATTAGAAACTGACCTGTACATAGCCACCGCTGGCGAGATCCGGTTCAAATGCCAATCCATCAAAGCGGTCTTGCAGCAGCATAGATTTGTGCTCAGGTTCACTTGTGGAGATACACAGCTTTTCACCCGGCAGCAAAGTACGGAACTGGGTACTGGGCTTGCCCCAATCCAGAACGCCAAGTTGCAAGGCATCCGGCAATGCCAAAGGACTGAGCCCTTTTTCGTTGCGAAGATAACAGCGCAGGCCATGCCCCGCCTGGGCAATCGCGGCCCGATAATGCTTGAGTTCAACCACTATGTAAATGATGTCGACTGTGATATCCAGGCCTGACTTAACCACCCTTTCATTCAAATAGCACAGCATATTGAAGGGCTCGAGCACCATGGTACCCAAACCATTGCGCATCGCTTTTAGCTTTTGGTTCACGAAGCTGCGTAGCATTACGCCGGCAAATGCGGCGCTGTTATTCTCGGGATGAAAATGCGCCATATAAAGCAGCAGGTGCTCACTGTCGGCCATGGTGGAATCGATAAAATAAGCGCTGATGTTGTCGCGACGATACAGGCTGTAATCTATTTGGGCCTGGGGATAAACCACGCTTGATGCAGGGAACAACTGATGTTGCAAATGCCTTGCAGCCTCGGTGCTTTGTTCCAGTAAGCGCAAGTGTTCATCCAGTTCCATCCGTGACAGCTCATCCAATTCGGCGAATTCCTTCACCTGCTCGGTCTTGCCAACCAGACTTTGCTTGATGGACTGTTCTATCGTGTAGAGATCGGACACCGGTTTAACCAAAAAGTCGGAAGCACCTATTCGCAGCGCTTCTACCACATCGGCCATGACGTTATTACCGGAAATCACAATGGAAGGCAGAGAGGGATCGAGACGGTACATTTCCCGCAGCATGTCCAATCCACCCAGATTGGGCATGCTGAGGTCAGCCAGAACAATATCGAAAGATTGTTGCCGAAAGCGGGCCAGACCTTTTTCGCCGTCATCCGCTTCTATGACCAGAGCCCCTCGGCTGTCGAGGAAGGAAGCCACTATCTTGCGAAAGACAGGATCGTCCTCAACCAGTAATACAGAGACATCATTCAGCGCCATAACTACCCCTTAAAAGGAACTCACAGCACTGCCACCGGTTGGCTGTTATTTTTCGCTCTGACCACCATACCGGGATAAGGAAAAATGACCTTGGAATGTGCTATTCAAGCTCCTGCATATATTCATCCAGCAACTCATCATCATCCTGATTTGACGGAACGTTGCCATCATACACTTTGTAATCCACATGCTGGATATAAGCGTCCTTGACGAAAGTGTATGGATCAAGCGCATTGTCGAGTAACCTTTCCTGATCTATCGCTGCGGCACGGGCGTGCAGGCTTTTAAGTCCCCACTTAACCACTGACTGCCACATGGTCAACTCTGACAATGGGAAGTATAGTCCATCCACCCAATCGGATGCGAGTTCACGGGTAACGTAGGGACCAAAAAATGGCGCCATGAAAAATGGGCCATTGGGTACGCCGTAGTAACCCAGAACTTCATTGAAATCATCCTGTTTACGTGACATGCCCATCATGTCCGCCACATCAAAAATTCCCAGCAAACCAATGGTGGAGTTGATGGTGAAGCGACCACCGGCATTGGCAGCCCAGCCCCACTTACCCTGGAGGGTGTTGTTGACCAGCGAGCTGGGTTCTTCCAGGTTAAGCACCAGGTTATTCAGGCCACTCTTGATCGGCAAAGGCACATAATCCTTATAACCATGGGCTATGGGGCGATAAATATGTCGGTCAAGCACGTTGTAGTTGAGATCCCACATGGCACGGTTAAAGCCCTCGAACGGGTCGCGCGGATCTACATACTCAACTTTGATTCCCTGGGCGTCGCTTTCCTTTGCGTCTTCGGCCACCACATTGGTGGCGGTCAGAATGCCCACGCATAACATCATCCATTTGAATTTCATAACGCTCTCTTTGACTAAAAGTACTGCCAGCCGTTTTGGAATCGGGTTAAAGTAACCAGGTGCAGGTGTCGATAAACCGGTATGGGTCAATATTTTGTCTACCCGCACAGAGCGCTAAGGATAGCGGCCCGGACAATAAGGTCAACCGGTAAATTGTGATAAATCATAACTCTTTGGCTGTGGTGTCGGCCCTATTGACGCCGGATGTAAAGATGACTCCGATGGAACCTTTGGGCAGCCTGCAGACAGGCAGTGCCGCTGCAGCAACAAAACAGGTCCCTGTTTCCGTCACCCTGGGCGCAGACGGTATAGTCCTGACGGTCGATAACCGTCAGTATACACTCACTCTGCCGGACAGGTTTCATCCCAGGCTATTGCTTCAGGCCCAGGCCTTTGCCTTGCCTCTGGCTGAAGACAGCAAGCTAACCAGCTTGCCGGACAGAGTGGCGCTGGCATTACTGGGGCAAACTCGACTGCTCCCCTTGCCGAGCGCCTTGGTGGAAATGTCACGCCAACAGGGAATTGCCTTCGAGCAACTGGTCAACCTTGCATCCAGGCCACAGGGCTATCCCTTACCAAACGCCACAATCAAAGGCGGTCAGATCAGTTTCGACAATGGAGTAAGTATCCACTCCGCCCAGGCCGCACGCCAGGGGGATGGGCATTATCAGGTCGCTGTGGTGCAACAGGGGCGTCAGTTAATGTTAAGGTTGGTGCAAATCCTGGACATAGTGCAGGTTAACGCCGCTCCCCTGCTCAAAGCAGCCCCCGAGCCCGGTATCAAGACGCAAACCGAGCTAGCTCCCCAGCCTCCCGAGGCCAAAATTATCATCACCAAGCCGGAAGCTGCCGGTATCCTCAATCAGTTGTTTAAAAACCTGGAACAACAGCCATTACCGCCTCAGGTAAAAGCGGCGCAGCAAGCGTTGCAGCAACAAATCTTGCAGCAACCCCAGCAGCAGGAAATCCAGCAATCATCACAGGTGAGCGAAGGCGGCAAAGACCAGGCAGCGTTGGCAACAGCAGCGAAAACCCAGGCGACCAATTTAAGACTTGATGTCCCACAAGGTGCTCCTGCCGCACCTGACAAAGCCCAAACCCCGGTTTCAGGAAACCAGGGCAGCACATTACAGGCCGGCGAAAAATTGCTGCAAACAGCACCCGAGGGCACCACACTCACCTCAGGCAAGGAGCCGGCAGAAAAGAGCACAGGCAAAGGACTGACACCTGATACACCACCACCTCAGGCAATATTGTCCAAGGTGTTATCACGCACAGGGGCGCTGCCATTGGTGCAATTGGCCCGCTCAACCAATGAGAACATCGCCAGCGAAGTGCTAAGATTACTTCCCGAGCTGGCCCCCCTGCCCCTTTCCAGTCTTACCCAGCCACAACTGCTGGCCGATACCCTTAAACAGGGCGCAACGGTAAACCTGGCCCAATTTGCCGCACCTCAGCTGCAAGGCAATAATCCCCTGAGTATATTGTTCCAATTACTGCTCGGCGTAAAAGCCGATACACAAAAGCAGCCACTCAGCCCAACCATGAAAGAGTATCTTGGCTCTTTGCAGCAGCAAACAGGCCTGAGCCAACCGCTGCTGGCGCTGCTGGAGCGCCACAAGAGCCTTGAATCCCTGGTGCAGTTGGGGCAATCAATGGCTCAATATCAGCAGGCCAGTCTGGATAATCCCGCCACACCGGTACACTGGTTTTTCGCTTTGCCCTATCAGATGGGCCAGCGCAATGAGCAAATGGAAGGCTATTTTGAACGTGAGCAGGAAGAGGAAGGGGGGCTCGGCCGGGGAGGCTGGAAGTTACAACTCAAGTTTGTGCTGACCCAGGGGCCCTTGCTGATCAAGGCCCAGAAAACCGACACAGGTCTGAACCTGCATTTTGAATCTTCTTCCGAATCCCTGCTACACAGGATAGAGAATTTCCTGCCGCCGCTGGCGACCAAGCTCAATGAATTGGGAATGAAGCCGGACAAGCTGACCACCAAAGCTGCCCCCATACCGGCAACCCTGCTGCCCGGTGACCATTATCTGGTACACACCAGAGCTTAGGAGCCCATATGACGGACACCCCAGAGAGAAAAACAGCGGTTGCGCTCAGCTATGATGGCAAGAATACCCCAACGGTTACGGCCAAGGGTCAGGATTTGCTGGCAGAAGAAATCATTGCCCTGGCCAAAGCCAATGGGATCCACATACACGAGGATCCGCATCTGGCAAACTTTCTCAATATGTTGGAGTTGGGAGAGGCCATCCCCAAGGAGCTATATTTGCTCATCGCAGAATTGCTGGCCTTTGTTTATATGCTGGATGGTAAGTTTCCAGAACAGTGGAATAACCTGCACAAGAAAATTATCGCCGAGGCCTGAACGCCTCAGCCCGCCGACTGCCTGCCATGGAGGCGAATGAGCAATTCTGCCTCGGCTCTGGGCAGTTCACACTCCGCCATCAGTTCTTCGATGCCGGCCCCCAGAGACACCATTTTCATTGCCCGGGTATAGAGTCGAGCCTGGGGATCCTGCTCACGGGATTCATCCAGTTTGGCAGCCTGCTGTGCCAGGCGCTTTTCCAGCTCCAGCACCCTTCTGCCCACGCCTATGGTGCCACTGCGAAGCTCATGCAGCTCCTGCTTGACCGCATCCCTTTGCTTGTCACTGTCCTTAACCAGCAAGGTCATGGCATCCACCTTGGAACGCAATTTATTCAATTGCTTTTGCAGGTACAACACCAAGCCAAGACAGGCGATCACATAGACCAGGGCCGCGATCAATAATTCATTGCCTTCCATCTATCACCTGTATTCATAGAAATTGACCGGTCTGGCACCGGTCAAAGACTTCAGTGTCAGATCTGAGCCAATTCGGCCCACTCTTCATCTGACAGCAATTTATCCAGATCCACCAGGATCAACAACTCGTTGTCCCTGTTGCTGACGCCCTGAATAAACTTGGCGCTTTCCTCGGTGCCGACATTGGGAGCGTTGTCGATTTCGGAGCGACGCAGATAGACCACTTCCGCCACACTGTCGACCAAAATACCAATCACCTGCTTTTCGGCCTCAATAATCACTATCCGGGTAGAGTCATCCACTTCGGCCGGCGCCAGGCCAAAACGAGAGCGGGTATCTATGACTGTCACCACGTTGCCACGCAGGTTGATGATACCCAACACATAGTGGGGTGCACCTGGCACGGGAGCGATCTCGGTGTAACGCAGCACTTCCTGCACCTGCATCACGTTGATGCCATAGGTCTCGTTATCGAGCCTGAAGGTGACCCACTGCAATACTGCATCGTCTTTACCGGCCGCAACGGCCGCAACGTTTCTTGAATCTGCCATATCTACCTCAGTTAATAGGATCCTGACAACCTAATCCCGCGTTGAGCATCTCGACCAGTGCCTGCACATTCAAGATGCCACACATTTGTTCTTTCACCACGCCGGCAAGCCAGGGCCGCTTTCCTGCCTTGCTGCGCCAATTGACCTCGGATTGCTTTATTCTCACTGAATTGACCAGTGATTCACAGGCGAGGCCCCAATTACTGTCTTCCAATAGTACAAGATATTGATAATTTACGGTTTGCGCCAGCTCTTCATCGTATTTTTCTGGCATGACCCAGGCGCAAGTGTCCACCAGATTCAGCTGTGACTCCCTGTGGGTTTGCACTCCCAGGAACCAATCCGGACGTCCGAAGATCTGATTGATACGCTCAACCTTAACTATGCCACCCAGGCTGACCAGGGGTACCGCCAGTGTCAAACCTGCAACCTTAAAAAAGAGTACCTGAAACTCTTCATCCAATTGTTGCTGCAGGTCATAGGTCAGGCTTGGCGGTTCGCTGCCGGTTTGCGTCTCGGGAATAACCTCGGGCACCATCTCGGGCTCAAGGCGCTGCGGCACAACCTGAGCCTCAACCGCTTGAGTGGTGACCTCAGTTTGAGCAGCAACTGCGACTTCAAGCTGTGGCGCAGGCGCTGCGTCAACTTTTACCTGCTGCAGCACAGGGGCCAGCAATTTTTCCAGGGTTTGTTTTTGCAGCACATCCGCAGGTACCGCTTTCGCGGCGACTCCGGCTGTCACCGGCGCAGGCTCCTGCTGTTGAACGGCCGCTTGTGGGGCTGCAGCGACTATTGCGGCCTGTCTCGCCAGCGGTACTTCGGCAGCGCGCGTCAAAACGTCCAGTGAAGATGCTAATGCTGGCTCTGTTGACTGTGACGGCTCGGTTTCCGCCAGCAGTATCCGGAAATAATCGATTACGGTATCGTCAACCGATTTTGACATGGTCAAACTCTCCGGCCATCAGAAAATCCAGCAAACGCTCATAGGCCTTCACACCGCGGCTGTGGGCAGCGTAGTGTGACGCAGGTAGATGTGCCAGGCTGGCATCGCGAAACTTGGTGTCCACCGGCACCACATCGGGCCACAGGGTATCCCCATAGTCCTCTGCCAATTGTTGCAGTGCCGCCGGAGAGGCCTTGGTGCGCCTGTCGTACATGGTCGGCACCACGGTATAACTGTAACGGGTCTGTTTCGAGCGTCCCATCAGCTCCATGGTCTTGATCATCCGGTCGAGACCTTTAATAGCCAAAAATTCAGTTTGCACCGGGATCACTATGTGCTGGCTCGCCGCCAGGGCATTGACCATCAGCACCCCCAACACGGGCGGACAGTCAATCAGGGCCACATCATAATCATCATCAACCAATTGCAGCAGGTTGCGCAGCACCAATCCCATGCCCTCCTGGTGGCCAAGCGCCCTGTCCAGGGTCGCCAATGCCATGGTGGCGGGCAAAAGCTCAAGATTTTCAACCAGGGTAGGTACTGTGTGTTGCCGCACCAGCTCCCGTGTCAGGTGCTTGTGCGCAAGAAATACGTCGTAGAGCGAGCCGGGCACCTCTTCCGAGTCTATGCCCAGGTAATAACCCAGAGAAGCATGGGGATCGGTATCAATCATCAATACCCGCTTGCCCCTTTTGGCCAGGGTTCCGGCCAGGCTGGCAACTGTGGTGGTCTTTCCGACCCCACCCTTTTGATTCGCGATGGTCCAGACTTTCAAGACTCAGGCCCCCGAAATGCGCGCATTTATTATCAGTGTTTTTCTTCTCTGGTGGTGACCCTGATCCCGCCATGGGGCAGATTGATCACCTTCACCCCATCGGCACTCTCGGAGACAACCACAGGTTGCAATGAGGGGGCGTCAGGCTCATCAGTATGAGGCAAGTCGCTGACCGGTTTCAACGGCGACAAGGGTAATTGTTCTTGGGGTTGCGATGAAGTCCCAGCGGCAGGATCTTGCTGTTGCTGCTTACGGGCATCGCGGATAATGACATCGGTAGCGTCAGGATGCCGACTCAGCCATTCGGCAATGGCCTCGGCCTGCGCATCGGGCACCATCAGCAGCACCTGGCTGTTTTGCAACCTCTGTATTTCCTGTTGCAAGACACGATTTTTGCGCTGTACATCCAGATACAGCGCCAGGACTGCCACCAGGGCAAGACCGAGCAAAAACAGCCACAGTCTTCCCACTGTTTGCTTTTCAGACACGGCCCGACTCTTTGAGTATGGCATCGGCCATGCTTTCAAGGGCAATGGACTGAGTGGCAATACCGGCTGCAGCCACGGCCTGAGGCATGCCATAGACAACACAGCTGGCCTCGTCCTGAGCCCAAATGGTCGCACCGGCGCTCTTGAGCATGCGGGCGCCCTCTCGACCATCTGCGCCCATGCCGGTCAGCACCACAGCCAAGACATCGCCGCCGTAGGCCTTGGATGCCGAGGCAAAGGTGATATCCACACAGGGCTTGTAATTCATGTCGGCACTGCCGGCCACTATCTTGATCCGCCCCGTGGCGCCGGCTTTTTCCACCATCATCTGCATTCCACCCGGTGCCAGATAGGCACAGCCGGGCTGTAACACATCGCCATTGGCGGCCTCTTTTACCGAAATGCGGCAAAGACCATTCAGCCGGCTCGCAAAGGCGGGAGTGAAGGCTGCCGGCATATGCTGGATAAGCAAAATAGGATGAGGATAATTGGCCGGAAACTGGGTTAATACCTTCTGCAGCGCCACAGGACCGCCGGTAGAGGTGCCAATGGCCAGCAGCTTATAGCTCTTTCCACTGGCACGGATCGGCGCACTTGGCGAGGCTGTCCGCGGAAAAGATTGCGACAGTGGCGGACGAGTGCCCAGTGCTGGCCGTGTGGGCTCTGGGACGGCCACAGCAGGTCTGGATACAGGGCGATAAACCCTGCGTCTTCCCAGCGCCTTGACCCTTTGCTGTAACAGCTTGATGGCTTCGTCTTTATTGGTAGCAATGTCTTCGAAACGCTTGGGTAAAAAATCCAGCGCCCCCGCATCCAGTGCATCCAGCGTCGCCTTGGCGCCGTCGTGGGTCAGGGACGAAAACATCAAAATCGGAGTCGGCACCTTGGCCATGATTTCACGCACGGCTGTGATGCCGTCCATGACCGGCATCTCTATGTCCATGGTGATCACTTGAGGCTGGAGTTCCTGAGCCATTTTAACTGCCTCGGCACCATTAACGGCGGCGCCGATCACTTCCAGCTCAGGATCCTGGTTGACTATCTCGCTTACCCGTCTGCGGAAAAAGCTTGAATCGTCAACCACCAGTACTTTAATTGTCATTGGGGTACCCGTATTACTGCATTACTTCTTGCGGGCATAGTGCTTGAGCAGCCCTGGCACATCGAGGATCAGAGCGATACCACCATCGGAGGTGATAGTCGCGCCGGCCATACCGGGAGTGCCGTGCAACAAGGCACCCAGAGGCTTGATAACCACTTCTTCCTGACCGATAAGTGCATCCACCACAAAACCTATCTGCATGGTGCCCAGCTGCACTATCACCACATGGCCGTGCTTCTTGTCACCGTGTTTGAAGGTGGTTTTGTTTCGCCGCAACCAATGCTCCAGGTAGAACAAGGGCACGGCCTTGTCGCGCACTATGACCGTCAGCTGGCCGTCGACTATGTTGGTTTTGGTCAGATCCAGATGGAATATTTCATTGACGCTGGACAGCGGCAGGGCAAACACTTGCTTGGCCACTTCCACCATCAGGGTTGGCATAATCGCCAGGGTCAGGGGCACTTTGATTTCCAGACAAGTACCCTTGCCCTTCATGGAATCTATGTGCACAGTACCGTTGAGCTGGGTGATACGGGTTTTCACCACGTCCATCCCCACCCCACGACCGGAAATATCGGAAATTTCGGTTTTGGTGGAGAATCCCGGCGCAAAAATCAGATTGTAAGCATCATTATCAGACATCCGCGCAGCGGCATCCTCGTCAAGCACGCCGCGCTTGATGGCGATTTGCTTGAGCTTCTCGGGATCCATACCGGCGCCGTCATCTTCTATCTTCAGCAGTATATGATCGCCTTCCTGACTGGCAGACAGTGTAATGGTACCTGTGCGTCGTTTACCTGCGGCTTCGCGTTCGATGGGCATCTCAATGCCATGGTCCACCGAGTTTCGTACCAGGTGCACCAAGGGATCGGCCAGGGCCTCCACCAGGTTTTTATCCAGATCAGTCTCTTCACCCACCAAAATCAGGTCGATTTCCTTGTTCAGACTGCGGGCAAGGTCACGGACCACCCGAGGGAAACGACCAAAGACTTTCTTGATGGGCTGCATGCGGGTTTTCATCACCGCACCCTGCAGATCGGCAGTCACCAAATCCAGGTTTGCCAGCGCCTTGGACATTTCCTCGTCTTCACGGGTAACACCTAGACTCACGAGTCGATTGCGCACCAGTACCAGCTCACCCACCATGTTCATGATCTGGTCGAGACGGGCGGTATCCACCCGCACTGTGGTTTCACCCTGGGGCACGTTGGTCGCTGCAGCTTTTGCCTGGGCTGCCGGTGCTTCGGGCACTGCGGCAGCCTTAGCCATCTGGGGCTGAGGCGCTGCAGGTGTAACCGCAGCTACTTGCTTGGGCGCTGATGGCTTTGGTGCAGCTGGCTCTGCGGCAGATTTGCCGGGCCCGGTGCCCTTGCCATGCAATTCATCCAGCAGGCGTTCAAATTCTTCATCGGTAATCTCGTCGGCATCGACCTTGTCGGCAGCACTGACTTCCACTTTGGCCACTTCACCCTTGGCCGCGCTCTTGAATTTGCCGGCACCATGGAGCTCATCGAGCAAGGCCTCAAACTCATCATCGGTAATATCGTCACCTGACGGTGCTGAAGTGGGTTTCGCGGCGGCAGCTTTGCCTGCTACATCCTGTGGGACGCCAGTCTTGACGCCGGGTCCCTTGCCTGAACCGTGGAGTGCATCAAGCAAGGCCTCAAATTCAGCCTCGTTAATTTCATCAATGCTGGATTCGCCGCCACTGGTGTTTTTGGAAGCAGGCGCAGCCACTACGGGTTCAGGAATGGGTTCTGGTTCAGGTTCAGGCTCTGGTTCAGGCGCGGGTGCAGCCGCACCACCTTCGGAGGGAAGCGGCGCCCCTGAAGACAGGAGTTTAAGCTTGGCCAGCAACTCAGGAGAGGCAGGGTCTTGCTCCTGACCGGCCTGGGTTTGAGCAAACATGGTATTAATGGCATCGACCGCCTGGAGAATAATATCCATCAATTCGGCGGTGACATGACGCTTGCCGGTACGCAGCAGGTCAAAGGTGTTTTCCGATTCGTGGCAGACGTCAACCATGGGAGCCAATCCCAGGAAGCCCGCCCCCCCTTTCACTGTGTGGAAACCACGGAAAATCGCGTTAAGCAGATCCGTGTCACCGGGGTTATTTTCCAGCGCTACCAATTGTTCCTGCAGCAGCTCTAAAATTTCACCGGCTTCGATCAAAAAGTCCTGCAGGATCTCTTCATCTACGTCAAATGCCATTAAACTGACTCCTTAATCAGAAACCCAGGCTTGAAAGTAAGTCGTCGACTTCATCCTGGCCCGTTACCACATCCTGACGCGCCTCCGCGTTCATGATGGGGCCTTCGGCTTCTATGCTGCTTTTTGGGGGCTCGGTGGTTTCCTGGGGAGTATGTTCACCAAACACGGTCAACATGGAGACCAGACTGCTCTCCACCTCCCGAACCAACTCTATTACCCGACGGATCATTTGCCCGGTAAGATCCTGGAAATCCTGCGCCATCAGAATCTGATTCAAGAGTTCTCGCAGGCGGTTTGAATCGTTCTCGCTGCGGACCATCAACTGCTGTACATCGTGACAAAGCGCTTTGAATTCATTCAACTCTATATCACGGCGCATCAGTCTGTCCCATGCAGGAGTCACAGTCTGAATATTGTTTATCAATGCATCGGCCAGCGGCAGACATTCTTCAACGGCGTCCATGGTCTTATTGGCCGCCTGTTCCGTCATATCGATAACGTAATTGAGTCTTTCCTTGGCATCCGGAATTTCGGTATTGGCCAACTCCAACAATCTGTTATCAACCTGAAAGTCCATCAAGGCACTGTGAAGCTGGCGGGTGAGTTTTCCGACTTCATCAAACAACTCACGCTGCAACGGCATGGCAAAATCACGGAACAGCGCATCGGCCTGATCCTGCTCACCGGCGGACAAGAGTTCGACAAGCATTTGCGCCTGTTCGAGACTGATGAGCCCTGAAGTGTTTAGCTGCATAGCCCGTCCTTGCTTAACTGAGGCGCTCGAATATCTTGTCCAGCTTTTCTTTCAGGGTGGCAGCGGTAAATGGCTTAACTACATAGCCGTTTACCCCGGCCTGTGCCGCGGCAATGATCTGCTCTCGCTTGGCTTCGGCAGTTACCATCAACACTGGGATATTCTTCAGGTTTTCGTCGGCGCGAATGGCCTTCAGCAGGTCAATACCCTGCATGCCGGGCATGTTCCAATCCGTGACCACGAAGTCAAAATCGCCTTTTTGCAGCATGGGCAACGCTGTGGAGCCATCATCTGCCTCCTGGGTATTGTTGAACCCCAGGTCTCGCAACAAGTTCTTGATGATACGCCTCATCGTCGAAAAATCGTCAACAATGAGAATCTTCATATTCTTGTCCAAGGTTTCCTCCGGTGAGCTGACACTCTAAATGCTCAATTAGTAATTATACGTGTGTCCAATGCTTGAGTTTGCCCTTGAGTCGCAGCATAGCTTGGCTGTGTATTTGACTCACCCTGGACTCACTGACATCAAGAATGGCACCAATTTCTTTTAAGTTCAGCGCTTCATCATAATAAAGCGATAATACCAATGCATCTCTCTCTGGCAATTGTTTGATGGCCTCGACCAAAGCACCATGAAATTGGCTGTCGGCCAAAGAATCAAAGATGCCATCAGACTGCTCACCCTCTGGAACCAATACGTCCTGAGAGATGCCTAAATCTTCTATCCCTATGATTTTACCTACAGAAACATCGCTCAAGATATGATGGTACTCATCCAGCGTCATATCAAGTCTTTCTGCGATTTCTGTGTCCCGTGCATCACGGCCGAGTTCCTGCTCCAACTCATCTATGACCTGGGCGACCCGCCGCTGATTGCGATGCACCGAGCGGGGAACCCAGTCGCCACGACGGATTTCATCCAACATGGCGCCGCGGATCCTTATCCCGGCAAATGTTTCAAACTTGGCACCCTTGCTGCCGTCAAACTTAGTCGACGCCTCAAGCAGGCCTATCATGCCTGCCTGCAGCAAATCATCCAACTGTACGGAAGCCGGCAACCGGGCCAACATGTGGTGCGCGATTCTTTTAACCAGCGGTGCGTACTGTTCAACGATGGATGTTTTATTATCCAAAGCGGTATACGCCGCGGCTTTATTCACTCGATCTATCCTCTTGGTACTCAGGACGCTGCACCAAACGTTCAACAAAGAACTCCAGGTGACCACCCGGTTGTTGCGGAATAGGCCAACTCATAACCTTATTCGCCAGACCATGGTAGGCAATGGCCGCCGGTGATTTCGGATAAGCCTCAACAATCAGCTTTTGCTTGCGCACTGACTTTCGCAGGTTTTCATCGAAGGGGATAGTCGCCACCAGCTCCAGCGCCACGTCCAGGAACCTGTCGGTGACCTTACTCAGCTTGGCAAACAGTTCCATACCTTCACGCAGACTACGGACCATGTTGGCCACTATCTTGAATCTGAATACTCCGTGCTCACGGCTGAGGATCTTAATCAGGGCATATGCATCTGTGATGGACGTGGGTTCATCACACACCACCACCAGCACATCCTGAGCGGCGCGGGAAAAACTCAGCACCATGTCGGAGATACCGGCGGCGGTATCCACAATCAGCACATCAAACTGGGTGCGCATTTCGCTGAAAGCGCGAATGAGACCGGCGTGCTGCGCCGGGGTCAGCTCCACCATGGCCTGGGCGCCCGAGGTCGCCGGGATAATACCAATGCCCTTGGGTCCCCGGAGAATGATGTCATCGAGCTCCGCCTCGCCGGACAGCACATGGGACAGGTTCTTTTCGGCCCTCAGGCCCAACATGACATCCACGTTGGCCAGACCCAGGTCGGCATCCAGTACCAACACCCGCTTGCCCTTCTCGGCAAGCGCAACCGCCGTATTGATGGAAACGCTGGTCTTACCGACCCCGCCCTTGCCACCGCTGACGGCGATTACTTTGACTTTTTCGTTATATGGTTGATTCATCATACGTAAACCGCTTGCTTGATCCCGGGTCATAGCTTTACTCAAATGCATAGGTCGGTTGTTCTGCCCATTTCTTTTCTTTCACGGGTCTGTGTTCATTGTCATTCATGGCTGCCAGCGCTTGTTTGGCCAGCGCCAGGGTATCAGCCACTTGCATATCTTCAGGAACCCTTTGACCATCAGTCACATAACTCAACTGCAATCCGCTTTGGATCAGCACACTCAGGGCGCCTGCCAAAGAACAGGCTTCATCCAACTTGGTCAACACAGCCCCGGAAAGGGGGATCCTTTTGAAGTGTTCCACTGCATCCTGCAACACCCGCCGTTGTGATGTCGCTGACAATACCAGATAACTGCGGATCGGCAAGGCTCGGTTAGCGGTCAAGTTATCCAGTTGTTCCACCAGACGCATGTCCCTTTGCCCCATTCCTGCCGTATCTATCAATACTAGCTTGCGATTCCTGAACTGATAAAGTATTTGTTCCAACTCATTGAGATCATGAGCTTGCTTTACCGGACAGCCCATTATTTTGCCATAAGTTGCCAATTGCTCAAAGGCTCCAATGCGATAATGATCCGTGGTAATGAGCGCAACTTGATCTGGGCCATGTTGTGCAGCGAATCGCGCCGCCAATTTGGCGATGGAAGTGGTCTTGCCGACACCGGTCGGACCGACAAAAGCCACCACGCCACCGCGACGCACTATGTCATCGCCCTGGTTGTCCAACATGTTGGCCAGACTCTGGGGCAAGGCTCTTACCAGCTCCACAGGTGAGTAATGCTCGGACAGAGCTGCCAGCTTGGCTGCCACGGCAGGGGAAAACTCCGCGTCAATCAAACGGCTCTCCAGCATGGCCCCTACCGGATTGTTACGTTTCTTTTGCTCCGACATCAGGGCGGCAACCTGGTGGGTCAGCAAGTTACGCAGGGAACTCAGTTCCTCACGCATGGCATCCAGCTCTGCGCTGGGCTTTTGCTGGGTGCGCTGCTTATCGGGGGACGGTGTAAAAGTCGCAGGCTGGGGCGCCGATTTGGGCGCAGGTGCTTCAAGTCCGCGGGCCCAGGCAGGCATGTCCAGCTCACTTTCCTGTTGTCCGGTCAGCTGCTGCATACGGCTTTGTTGTTTTTCCAGCAGGGCCTGCAGGGAATCGGCGGGGGCTGCGGCAACTTTTTGACGGCTGGTTTTGACCGTGGGTTTGGCACCGAGCGAGACCCTGTCGTCGGCCACTTCATCAAAAGGGGAAATAGACTGAGGCTTGGCAGCAACCGGCTTGGGATCGTCGTAGTCTACGGCAGCAACAATTTCTATGCCACCGGTCACCTTTTTATTGGACATGATGACCGCGTCGGAACCCAGAGTCTCTTTTACCTGAGCCAGTGCCGCACGCATATCTTTGGCAAAAAAACGTTTAATTTTCATTATTTATCCCCTACTGACCCACCGCCGACACGATGCGGATTTGCTTCTCATCCGGCACCTCCTGATAGGATATGACCCTCAGGTTTGGAATGGTGTATTTCACGAATCTCGACAGGGTGGAGCGCAACATCCCCGAGGTCAGCAGAATGGCAGGTTGTCCTACCATTTCCTGTCTCTGGGCGGCATCAGCCAGTGATTGCTGCATCCGCTCTGCCAGGCCGGGTTCGATATTGGGTCCCTCTCCCCCGGTCGCCTGCATAGATTGATGCAACATTTGTTCCAACTCTGGCGCCAATGTTATGACAGGGATTTCCGCCTCGGGACCGGCGATTTCCTGCACTATCATCCGCTTGAGGGCGATACGCACCGCTGCGGTCAGCACCTCGGTATCATTGCTCTTGGTGCCGTATTCCAGCAAGGTCTGAACTATAGTGCGCAGATCCCGTACCGATACGCCTTCATTGAGCAGGTTCTGCATCACCTTAACCACATTGCCAAGTGACATCACATCCGGAATAAAGCCGTCAACCAACTTGGGTGAGCGCTTGGCCAGCATATCCATCAATTGCTGTACTTCCTCGTAACCGAGCAGCTTGGCGGCATTATTGGTCAACAGCTGACTGATATGGGTTGCCACCACAGTCGCGGCGTCCACCACAGTGTATCCCAGCGTCTGGGCGTGCTCCCTCAGCTCGGGCGCAATCCAGACCGCTTCCAAACCAAAGGCCGGATCGCGGGTTTCAATACCATCAAGCTTGCCGAATACCTGACCAGGGTTGATGGCCAGCTCGCAGTCATGGCGGACATCCGCCTCTCCGACCACCACACCCATCAGGGAAATCCGATAGGCATTGGGTGACAAGTCCAGGTTGTCACGAATATGAACCGCCGGCACCAGGAAGCCCAACTCCTGAGACAGCTTCTTGCGTACGCCCTTGATCCGACCGAGCAGTTCACCGCCCTGCCCCTTGTCCACCAAGGGAATGAGGCGATAACCCACTTCCAGACCGATAGTGTCAACATGACGCACATCATCCCAGCCCAGCTCCTTGGGTTCATGGTCGAGTTTTTCCACTGTACCTTGAGAAGCCTTTTCCAATGCCTTCTGCTTTTTCACTTCATTGCGTTTGTTGACCATATAGGCCGCCGCGGCAGTCAGCAGCGCAAAGGTCAGGAAAGCCAGGTGCGGCATGCCGGGCACTATGCCCATGATAAACAGCACCCCGGCAGCGATGGCCAGCGACTTGGGACTGTCAAACATCTGGCTCATCACCATCTGGCCCATGTCACCGGACTCATTTTGACGTGTCACCATCAACGCGGCGGCTATAGAGAGCAGCAAGCCGGGGATCTGGGCCACCAGGCCGTCACCTATGGTCAACAGGGTGTAGATTTCCACCGCGGTGGAGAAGTCCAGGCCATGTTGCACCATACCAATGACGAAGCCACCGAGAATGTTAATGGCCAGGATCATCATACCGGCGATGGCATCGCCTTTTACGAACTTTGATGCACCGTCCATGGCGCCGTAAAAGTCTGCCTCACGGGTCACTTCGGCGCGGCGGGTACGGGCTTGATCCTGGTTGATGATACCGGCGTTGAGATCGGCATCGATGGCCATTTGCTTGCCAGGCATGGCATCCAGAGTAAAGCGGGCGCTGACTTCGGAAATACGGCCGGCACCCTTGGTGACTACGGCGAAGTTGATAATGATGAGGATCAGGAACACCACCAAACCCACGGCATAGTTGCCGCCGATTACCACTGAGCCGAAGGCTTCAATCACCTTACCGGCGGCGTCACCACCGTTATGACCTTCGAGCAGAACCACCCGGGTCGATGCCACGTTCAGCGCCAGACGCAATAAGGTCGCAACCAGCAGCACTGTGGGGAAGGCTGCAAAATCCAGTGGCCTGTCGGTGTAAATGGCCACCAGCAGAACCACCAGAGCCAAGGCGATATTGAAGGAAAACAGAATATCGAGCAGGAATGCCGGGATCGGCAGCACTATCATGGCCAGGGCGGCCAACACCAGGACGGGAGTTCCCAGTCCCTTGATATTTTGGGGTTTAACCTGCTTGATTTGCCCGAGAGTCGCTAACAGATCCATTCACATTCAACCAGAAATTTGACGCTGTGGCAGGGATAAAGCAAAGAGCAGGCCAAGATGACTCAGTATTTCAAATCGTCCGGAATTGGCTGGTTGAGCGGAATGGGTTTGGGCCTGGTGCCCTTACCTTTCTGGTATTGCCGCAGCTGGAACACATAGGCCAGCACCTGGGCCACGGCGGTAAACAGGCCTTCGGGCACCTGCTGATCGAGCTTGGTGGTGTGATAAATGGCGCGGGCCAGCGGCGGCGCCGACACTATCGCCACCTGGTGTTCGCGGGCAATCTCGCGGATTTTGAAGGCCACATCGTCCACCCCTTTGGCGACCACAAAGGGTGCCGGCGAGCGGGTGACGTCATATTTGATTGCCACCGCATAGTGCTCGGGGTTGACCACTATCACGTCGGCCTTGGGCACCTCTGCCATCATACGGCGCATGGCCAATTCCCGCTGCATCTGGCGGATCCTGCCCTTGACCTCGGGCTTACCTTCGGTGTCCTTGTATTCGTCCTTGACTTCCTGCTTGGTCATTTTCAGCTGACGGTTGTGATTCCACAGCTGAAACGGCACATCTATGGCGGCAATGAGCAGCATGGAAGCACTGATCCACAGGAACATCCACATCACCAGCTTGAGGGCATGGAACACATTGCCCGGCAGATGGTCACTGGATAGCTGCATGATTTCGTTGAAATGCACCGAAAGCAGCATGTATGCCGCCAGCGCGACCACGGAAAACTTGGCAATGCCCTTCACCAGCTCCACCAGGGCCTGGACGCCGAACATCCGCTTGAAGCCGTTCATGGGGTTGAGTTTGTTGCCCTTGGGCATAAAGGCGCTGGCGGAAAAGGTGATCCCTCCCAGCACTATATTGCCAATAAAGGCAATCAGCGCCAACATCAGCAAAAATCCCAGCATGGGCAAGGCCAATTCCTTACCAATGGCCCCCCACACCAGCAACATACTCTGGGTGTCGTATACCTGATCGCGGGTCATGGTAAACACACTGCCCATCATCAGGTACATGCTGCGGGCAAGCATTGGGCCCATCATTAAAAAGCCGGCCGCTGCCGCCAGCAATACGGCGGCTGTGCCCAGTTCCTTGGAGCGGGCAACCTGACCTTTCTCACGCGCCTGTTCAAGGCGCCTCGACGTGGGTTCTTCTGTCCTTTCCTGACTGGTATCGTTCTCTGCCATGGTCTAATTCACCTTGCATTGAACGCGGCTGATATCGCACATAAGCAATTGGGCAGCCTGCCAGATTTCGTCGAAATGGCCCATGATGGGCTCCAGGGTCAGCCAGAGGATCAACAGACCACAGATCATGATGACCGGGAAGCCAATGGCAAAAATATTCAGCTGCGGTGCGGCCCGGGTCATGACCCCGAAGGAGAGGTTTATCAGCAACAGTGCCGTAATGGCCGACAGGGACATGGTCAGGGCAGCGCCGAACATATAGTTGCCCCACTCGGCCAGGGCCCGATAGCTGGAGATATTGATGCCTTCCATTGACACAGGCACCGTCTCAAAGCTGGCGATTAACATGCGGATCATCAGCAAATGCCCGTCTACCGCCAGGAATATCATGGTTGCCAGCAGCAGGAAAAAGTTGCCCACTGCCGGGGTTTGCTGCCCGGACCCCGGGTCCACCATGGAGGCGAAACCCAAACTGGTTTGCATACCCACTATCTGTCCGGTCAGCACAAAAATCTGGATCATCATCAGGCTGACAAAGCCCATGGCCGCACCGATAAGCACCTGCTGGGCACTGATAAATACCGAGCTCAGTGCAAAGAGTTCTCCAGAGGGCATCGGGGGCAACATGGGAGCGACAGCGAAGGTCATGGCCACGGACAACAGCAGTCTGACCCGGGCGGGCGTAGTGGTGGCACCAAATACCGCCATCACCATCAACATGGCGGCGATCCGGAACAGGGGCCAAAGATAGCCCTTGATACTGTCCATCAGTGTCGCCAGCAGCCAGTCCATATCAGCCCACGACCGAAGGGATCATGTTGACCATCTCGACAAAGAAGTCCATCAGGGTCTGCACCAGCCAATGCCCTGTGTACATCAGTGCCAACAAGGTGATAAGCAAACGCGGCAGGAAACTTAAGGTCTGTTCGTTGATGGAGGTGGCGGCCTGGAATACAGCGACAATCAGACCCACCACCAGTCCGGGCACCACAATGACGGACACCGCCATCACTATGACCGCCAGGGCGTCACGGAAGATATCAATCAGGGCTTCTGGAGTCATGTCCTGCCTCCCTAGGGCCCAAAGCTGTTGGCTAGGGTACCGAGCACCAGGCTCCAGCCATCCACCAGCACAAACAACATGATCTTGAACGGCAGCGACACAATCATGGGTGACAGCATCATCATACCCATGGCCATCAGGATACTGGCCACCACCAAATCGATCACCAGGAAGGGCACAAACAGCATAAAGCCTATCTGGAACGCGGTTTTGAGTTCACTGGTAATGAAGGCCGGGATAAGAACGGTAATGGGCGCCGCTTCGGGACTGTCGATATCTTTGTAGCCGGCAATATCGATAAAGGTTTGCAGATCCGTGGTGCGCACCTGGGACAACATAAAGGCCTTGAGCGGTTCCTTGCCCTGATCAAAGGCCTGGGTCACCGTAAGCTGCTCATCCAGATAAGGCTTAACGCCCTGCTCGTAAATCTTGTCAAACACCGGCGCCATGATGAAGAAGGTCATGAACATTGCCATTCCCACCAGCACCTGATTCGATGGCGTCTGCTGCAAGCCGATGGCCTGTCGCAATATCGACAGCACCACTATGATGCGGGTAAAGCTGGTGAGCATGATGACCATGGCCGGCAGAAAGCTCAGCGCCGTCATCAACAGCAGAATTTGCAGGGTAACCGAGTATTCGCTGCCACCATCGGGGGTGGTGGTTACAGTGACGGCCGGCAATACACCATCGGCGGCGCCCGCAGGCAAGGCCAAGATACAACACATCAGCGCCAGAATACGGAAAAAATAATTGCTCATGCCTGTTTTGCCTTAGCCTGCTTCAGGCGCGCCGCAAACGTATTGTCTTGTGGGATGTCCAGGGGAGAGGCGAGTTTTTCAATCAGATTGACGCTGCTTGGCGTCACCCCCAGCAGATATTGCTCGCCGCCAACATCCACCAATACCAACTTTTCCTTTTGTCCCAATGGGGTCACGGCCAGCGTCTTCATCAGACTGCCACTGCCGGGCACCAAATTGAGGCGCCGCAGCAGATAGGCCAGTACGAATATCAACAGCAATACCAGGATAAGGCCCCCGAGCATGCTGGCCAGAGGCGCCAGATTGGATGCAGGCGCCTGTGTTTCGGCGGCTGTACTGGCGGGTGCCAAGGCGGCAAACAGGGTACCTGTCACAGGCGCTTTCCTCTTACTTGAGTTTCTTAATCCGTTCGGTTTGGCTGATCACATCGGTCAGGCGGATACCGAATTTATCGTTCACCACCACCACTTCACCGTGGGCTATCAGGGTGCCGTTGACCATGACGTCCAAAGGCTCACCGGCAACCCTGTCCAGCTCAACCACAGAGCCCTGGTTCAGCTGCAGCAGGTTGCGGATGCTGATAAAGCTGCGACCCACTTCCATGGAAATGGTCACAGGAATATCCATAATGGTATCCAGCTTGGCCGCGTCTTCCGAGGTCAGCGGTTTGCTTTCATCTTTCAGCTCTTCATATTCAGCAATCTGGGCTTCTTCCAAAGCCTGTTCGGCCATGGCCGCTGCCCAATCGTCTTCTGTACTCATATCAGTTCACCTTACAAATCAGAGATATCTCTGGATTTTCCTTTGCGGGTCACCAGTTGCAATTCACTCTTGACCGTTTCCGGACGTGGAATTTTCTCACAAATCTTCAGCGCCAGATTCTCCCGCGAGCGACCGAGTTTACAGCGGTAGGTCGGCAGCTCTTCAATCTTCATCAAGACGTATTCGGGCAACTCCACCGGGATAATATCGCCGGCCTTCATTTCCATGACATCACGCAGGGTCAGCTCGTGCTCGACCAAGGTGGCTTCAAAGCCCACGTCCACATCCATGATCTCGTCCCGCAGAGCCTGGGACCAGCGCATGTCCGTGTCCTGCTTATCGCTCTGCACACCGGCGTCGAGCAATTCCCTTATGGGTTCTATCATCGAATAGGGCATGGTGATGTGAAAGTCACCACCACCGCCGTCCACTTCAATATGGAAGGAGTTCACCACCACCACCTCTGTGGGGCTGACTATGTTGGCCATGGCCGGGTTGACTTCCGAGTCCAGATAATCGAACTCCACGTCCATCACCGGAGCCCAGGCGTCTTTGTAATCCTCGAAAATGATTTTCAGCAGCAACTGGACAATGCGTCGCTCCGTCGGGGTAAATTCACGGCCTTCTATCTTGGCGTGGAATCGACCGTCACCACCGAAGAAGTTGTCCACCAGGATAAACACCAATCGGGCTTCCATGGTGATCAACGCCGTGCCCTTAAGGGGCTGGAAACGCACCATGTTAAGACTGGTGGGCACGAACAGGGTATGGACGTATTCGCCGAACTTGAGCATCTGAACGCCGTTGATGGATACCTCGGCGGCCCGGCGCATCATATTGAACATGCTGATCCGCAAATGACGGGCAAAGCGCTCGTTCACTATTTCCAGCGTCGGCATCCGGCCACGGACTATTCTGTCCTGGGAAGAAAAGTCGTAGGCACGCGCCTCTATGCCACTCTCGTCGACATCTTCCTCTTCGACATCATCGACCCCGTGAAGTAGCGCGTCAATTTCGTCTTGGCTTAATAAATCAGTCACGATTCCGCCTTATATCCATCAAAGCCCGTATGCCTATTGCATCACAAAGCCGGTAAACAACACTTTTTCAACCACTTTATGGCCGGTCACCGGTTGCAGCGTGTTCTGTACATTCAGCAACGCCAGTTGCCTGAGTTCATCCTTCCCGGCCTGGGTCGTCATTTTCTGCTCGTCGGCGCCGCTGAAGGTGGTCAGCAGGGCATCCTCAATCAAAGGAATGTGCTTTCGGACCAGAACATCATCTTCCGAACCACGCACCATCAACTGCACCTTGATTTCCACCAAGCGGGTACGATTGGCACCGGGCAGGTTGAACAGAAACGGGCGCGGCATCCCCACATAGTAAGCTTCGCTCTTGGTGGCAGGATCAGCACTGGTACTCATTTCTGTGGTGTCTGTTGCTACGGACTCTCCGGCACTCTCATCATCCCCAGACAGGAAAAACCACAATCCCAGCACAATCAGCAGCAGTACTACACCACCACCTATGCCAAACAACAATAACTTGTTGCGCTTTTTGGGCTGCTGCGTTTCTTCCAGTTTCAGATCTTCTTCTTCAGCCATGTATCCGCCTTTGTCCTTGCCAATGACAACCCCGATGCTTGCGATTGCCTATAGGTTACCTCGTTAAGCGTAATAATCTATACCCGAGCCGTAACTTGTTGTCTGATTTACGCTTAACAAAGTTTCTTCTGCTGCTTTTTCATCCATGGATTCCTGGGATGCGCCACCGCTGCCTTCGCGACTGCCGAAGTCTCGGCCACCACCGCCCTGGGACACCTGACCATCGGTCAGCTGCATGCCCTGCTCGGCCAGCATTTCCCTGAGTCTTGGCAGTGCCTGCTCCATCACATCCCGGGTCTGTGACTGGGTGACGTGGAATTGCACCTGGGTTTCCTGCCCCTGCACCTGAATGCGCACCATCATTTGCCCCAGCTCCGGCGGGTCAAGACGGATTTCCGCCTGTTGGATCCCCTGGCTGACCATGGTGACCAATTGCTGCTTCATCATGGGAGCAAAACGCTGGATCATGTCATGCATGTTCTGGCTCTGCTCCATGCCCTGTCGTAATGACAGCTGCAACTGTGGCATCTCGGTTCGGCTGTGCTGTGACAAGGCCTGGATGTCCTTGTGCCCCTCGCCATTAATGCCAGTAAACAATAACGTGTCCTGCGCTTTCAGCTGCACCTGGGGCTCTTTTCCTTCCACCAGAATGAGTTCACTGTTGGCCAATTGTTTCGCTGCATCGGCCACCGGCATAGCCAACCCATCGGACATGGAACCCAGCGGCTCAGCCGCCAATGGATTGACAGTTGGCGAAACGCCCTGAGCGGCGTTTGGCGCTGCGGGATTAACCTGAGCCTGTGGCACCACCACCGGCTGCAACTTAAATTCGGCCAGGTTCTGTTGTCCCTGCTCCACCTTGGCGTCTTTTGCCAGGGGCTCCACAGGTGTGGCATCAGGGATCTCCTGTCCGTCAGCATTGCCGGTGATCTGCTGTTTAATCGGCAATATATGGTCTCTTTCCGCACCTGGAGTCTTGCCCGCACCCCATCCAGGGGCCAATTGCTGGCCTTTGGATATGTTTAGCGCATCTCCCCGGCTATCTACGCCATCGACCAAACGACTGTCGCTGATTCCCTGGGAGCCCATCAACTGCTGCAACTGGGCCATAGCGGAGGGGTCTTTGAATTTTTGGTTCAGCCATTGCTGCAACTCTTCGGGTGCCATTTGCTGCAACATCTTGGGATCGACATCAAGCAGCTCAGCCAACTCGGTGAGGATTTCCGGATTACCCGACTCCAGTTCAGACATTAACCTGTCCATGGCCTGCAACGGCGATATGGTGCCGGAAGCCGGCTCACCATCAATCAATTTGGGAAGCAGGGCCAGATCCTGCGGCAAACTGTCTCCATCAGGAACGACGGCGGCAACGTCAGCGGCAAGATCGACGGCAAAGTCTGTCACCCCGGATTGACTTTGCGGCTCCTGAATAATGCTGGAGTACTGAATTTGCGCGAAGACCAGGGCGACGTTATCTTCATTGTCGGCTGACGTTTTGGCGTCAAGTTCATCTGACTTATCGCCGGGGTTGGCACGCTCAACCCTGACCGTTTCCTGTGCTTCGCCACCGGCGGTTGCCTTGTCGAAAAACGCTGAAAAATCACCGTTTTCATTGCTGTCGACGCTGTCTTTTCCCGCTGTGGCCTGCACCTTGGCTCCACCACCCAGCAGCACATTGCTCATTTGTTGCATTGCGTTCTCCTCACCTGCTGCGCCAAAGCGCAGCCCGGGTCCCAGTCGGCCGTCGGCATTATGACTGGCGCTTATACCTTAATGGGATTAAGCAAAAATCGAACCAAAAATACTAAATATCTTTCAGTGACGGATAAATTGTTCAGCGGCGGATAAATTGTTGAATGGCGAACTCATCGGCAAGCTTTTGCTCGCGCTTGGCCTCTGCCCGCTCGCGCTTTTGCGCCTTGTGCTCAAGCAGCAGTTCCACGGCCTTGCGCTTTTGCTGCTTTTCCAGCCAATGTTGCTGCCGATGCTGCACCTGGGTGTTGGCACTGGCAACGGTGCGTAACTGTTGGCTGATGGCCTGATCGATCTGTTGGATGAACTTGTGAAACTGCTGGTAGTAGTTGGCACTGATCTGTTTGCCCTGCTGCCCGGTCAGCTGTTGCATATAGTCCAGCCGATACTGATTGAGGGCATCAAGCTGCTGCTTGCGTTTCTGGGCTTCTAGCTGGGCAGCCTTAAGCCGCAAGGCCGCCTGCTCTTCTGCTTCGGAGGCGAGTTTGAGCACGGTCAGCAGTGGATCCCGGGCGGCCATGGATTACACCTTGCACTGGGCGGCAAGCTGGGTCAGCATCAGTTCGCTGTCAGCAAAGGAAATGGCATCACGCATGGTCTGGCGCAAAAAAGCGTTCATCACCGGCTGCAGTCGAATGGCATTGTCGATGCGGGGATCGCTGCCCTGGGCGTAAGCCCCGATGGAAATCAGATCTTTATTTTGCTGGTACAGGGAATACACCTGTTTAACTTTACGCATGCACTCCAGATGCAGATCGGAAATCACCATGGGCGCCACCCGGCTGATGGAGGCTTCGATGTCAATGGCAGGGTAATGCCCCGAATCGGCAAGGGCCCGGGAAAGCACTATGTGACCGTCGAGAATCGCCCGGCTGGCGTCGGCAATGGGATCCTGTTGGTCGTCCCCCTCGGTCAGCACGGTATAAAAAGCGGTAATAGAGCCCTGCCCCGGACCACCGTTACCGGCGCGTTCCACCAACCTGGGCAACTTGGCAAACACCGACGGCGGATACCCCTTGGTTGCGGGCGGCTCGCCCACGGCCAAGGCAATTTCACGCTGGGCCTGGGCATAACGGGTCAGGCTGTCCATCAACAGCAGCACGTCGTAGCCCAAATCACGGAAATACTCGGCAATACGGGTCGAGGTTTCACAGGCCCGCAGACGCATCAGGGGCGAGGTATCGGCAGGTGCCGCCACCACCACGGAGCGGGCCCGGCCTTCGGGACCGAGGATCTCCTCAATGAATTCTTTTACTTCGCGGCCACGTTCGCCCACCAGCCCTACCACAATAATGTCGGCGGTGGTCCCCCGGGTCATCATGCCAAGCAACACCGACTTACCCACCCCCGAACCGGCGAACAGGCCCATACGCTGACCTTTACCCACGGTGAGCATGGCATTGATGGCGCGCACCCCCACATCCAGGGGTTCATGAATGGGCCTTCTGGCCAGAGGATTCATGGCAGGACTGTGGCGGGAGGCTTTTTGATCTGTATTCAGCGGTCCCAGACCATCGAGTGGCTGGCCACTGCCGTCCAGCACCCGCCCCAGCAGCGACATGCCGACATTAAGGCCACTCTGTTCACCCAAGGGGATAACCCGGGCTCCGGGAAGCACGCCCCTGAGTTCATCTATGGGCATCAGGTACAGGAGTTCGTCGTCAAAACCTATGACCTCGGCCACCAGTTCGCCCTGCATGGTCTCGATGGCGCACAAGCTGCCGACTGGAGCACGGCAACCGCTGGCCTCCAGGGTCAAGCCGACTACGCGTACCAGTTGGCCGGAGGCTACGGGTCTGAAAGGGGCAATACCCTGGGTGTATTGCGTCAGGTTATGGAGCAGGTGTTGGCTGCGAGCTGACATCATCGTCTCCCGGTTCCGAGGTCTGCACCCCGGCTTGGTCCTCTTCAGCCGCGGCAAGCGTTTGCTCGGCTTGTTCCGAATGCTGCTCATGATTTGCCAGCTGCTGCTTCAAAATACCGGTCTGCTGCTCCAGACCTTCAAACACGGCAGCCATTCTTTGTTCAATGCGCAGATCCACGCTGGAGCGTTGGCTTTCGATAATGCAGTCGCCCCGTGCTAGAGTGGGATCCGCTTCAATTTCCCACTTTTGTCGCTCCAGCTGGGCCTGGCTATAAAGACCTGACAGTAATTCAACGTCGTCGGGATTGAGGCGCAGATTGATCCGCTGCTCCTTGATGGGCAAACACTCTACCCCTTTTCGAAGTGCGGCCAATACCTGTTCGGGGTGAGTCTTAAGCTCATGGAGCAACACCTGGCGCGCCAGGGTCATGGCCAACTCCACCAGTGACAGTTCAATTTCTCTATCCAGGTGTGACAGGGGGGCGGCAAACTGTGCCAATAAGGCTTCAAAACGTTCAACCAACTGCCCGGCATGCGCCAAGCCCTCCGCCAGTCCCTGTTCGTGCCCCTGGGCGAAGCCTTCCTTATGACCCTGTTCCAGGCCGGTAAGACGGCCCTTTTCCAGCCCCTCGCCATATCCCTGTTCCTGACCCGCGGCAAAGCCTTCCTGTTCGGCGGCCTCACGAATAGCTTCGATTTCCGCCATGGTCGGCGGCGCCACCACTTCTTCGGCCGGCGCGGGTTGGTAAACACCGGGTTTACGCCCCAGCAGGTTGGACTCCACCGATTGCTGGACTTCGGTCACATCGGGCAACTGCCAGTGACTGAAGTCCTTGTCGCTCTCGGGGCGCAGCAGGTGTTTGGCGGGTTTGCTGTAGGTCATAGTTAGATGAACTCTTCACCGCCACCGCCGCCGAGCATAATCTCACCGGCGTCGCTCAGGCGTCTGGCAATGGACAGGATCTCTTTCTGGGCCAACTCAACTTCACTGACCCGGATCGGGCCCATGGCCTCAAGATCGTCACGCAGCAATTCGGCTGCACGCTTGGACATGTTGCCAAGGATCTTGTCCTTGAGCGGTTCGTCGGTGCCCTTCAGGGCCTTCATCAACACATCCTGCTGTACTTCGCGCAGCAGCGTCTGGATACCACGGTCGTCCACGTCGATAAGGTTTTCGAACACAAACATCAGATCCTGGATCTGTTGCGCCATTTCCTCGTCGGATTCGCGCATGGTCTCCATCAGCTGGCTCTCGATGGCGGTATCCAGGTAGTTCATGATGTTGGCCGCCGCTTTCAGGCCGCCCATCTTTGCCGCTTGGGCGCCACCCTGGCCGGCAAACTGTTTCTCCATGATGTCGTTCAGTTCCTGCAAGGCTGCAGGCTGAACTTCTTCAAGGTTGGCAATCCGCATCAGCAAATCAAGACGGGTGTTTTCCGGGAACTGGGCAAAAATTTCCGCCGCCTGATCCGGCTCAAGATAGGACAGCACTATGGTCTGAATTTGTGGGTGTTCGTTCTGGATGATGGTGGCCACCTGACGGGCGTCCATCCACTTGAGTGAATCGAGCCCCTTGGCACCGCCACCCATGATGATCTGTTCGATAAGGTTGCCGGCCTTGTCTTCACCCAGAGCTGCGGTCAATGCCTTGCGCACAAACTCTTCGCTGTTGAAGCCAATGGAGGAAAACTTCTGGATATCATCCAGGAACAGCTTGTGTACCCCGATGACCTTTTCCTGACCGAAGTCCTGCATCGCCGCCATGGCCATACCCACCTTCTGCACCTGCTTGGGTTCCAGATGTTTGAGGATGGCGGCAGCATCGGCCTCGCTCAGGCTCAGCAGCAGGATGGCCGTCTTATCAATACCGGACAAGTCTTTGACATTGAAGCCGGTTGTCACTTTCTCTTTAGTCTCAGCCATTGTCTTGTAACCAGTTCTTCACCACTTGGGTGGATAGTTCGGGCTCGTTGGCCACCAGTGCGCGTATGGCCTTAATCATATCATCATCTTTGTGCAGATTTGGGATCAAAATTGAGCCGTCATCCGCATAACTGTACTCTGCATCGGGGGCCGACAACATGCCCAATGTATCGGCTGCATATTGGTCTTCAATCTCGGCCAGCTCATGACCCAGACGGGGTTCATCTGGCATGGCGATACCATCGGGATAAATCAGCCGCTTCAGCATAGGGCGGACCACGAACAGGATCAGCACCAGGATAACGAAGGCACCCAATCCCAACTTGAGGGCACGCCAGAACCAGGGTTGCTCCCACAGTTCGGGCTCGGGAACTTCCTCGATAAGCTGGTCCATAAAGGGCACGGTAACCACTTCCAGCATGTCGCCACGCTGGCTGTCAAAGCCCACGGCACCTTCCAGCAGGCGGCGGATATTGGCCAGTTCCTGTTCGGTTCTGGGCACGCGGGCCACCTGACCTTCGCCGTTGGCGCCGCCGTTCTTGAAATCCACCGCTACGGAAACACTCACCCGGCGCAATACCCCAACCTGTTGACGGGTATGGCTGATAGTGGTGTCGAGCTCATAATTACGGGTCGCTTCCCTGTGGCTGGAACCATTGTTTTCCGAGGCAGACTGGTTTGCTGCCGCCAGGGTTTGCGGGATGTTGGACTCCATGGGAGGCTGATTGGACAGGGCGCCCGGGATCCCCATCACACCGGCGCCACCGCTGCTGTTCTCCACTGTCATCTCGCTGCGAACCGCTGGCAGATCGGGATTGAACCTTTTAGCGGTCTGCTCCACGGCGGTAAAGTCCATACTGACATCCACCTGGGAGGTGAAATTTTCCGGCCCCAATATCGGCATCAAAATCGCGTCAATCTTGCTGCGGTATTCGGCTTCTTTCTGCTGCACCAGTTCAAGTTCACGGCGAGCACGGGCAGAGACACCATCCTGGCTGCCTGAGTTGAGCAAACGACCATTTGAGTCTGTGACTGTCACCTTGGTGGGTTCCAGTCCCTGCACGGCCGAGGCCACAATGTCCACAATCGCATCCACTTCACCCTGACCCAAACCACCACGACGGGTGGTGACCACCACAGTAGCGCTGGGTTGGGATTTATTGCGGGCGAACACATTTTCTTTGGGCAGGGCCAGGATCACCTTGGCGCGACTGATACTTTTCAGCTCTTCGATGGCGCGGGCCAGGTTTTGCTCCTGACTGTGTTTCAGACGGGCCTGCTCCATGCGCTGACTGACGCCGAAACCACTGTCCTGACTGAGGAAGTCCTCACTGCCAGCCGGTGAGCTGTCGACGCCGGCGCGGCTCAGCATCATCTTGACGTCCTGATACTTGTCCTCGGGCACCTTCACCACATCCACATCAATCTGATAGGGGATCTTGTTCTTGTCGAGCACATCCAGCACCTGCACCATTTCCTGGGTTTCCATCTTACCCAAGGGGCGGTACTCCGGTTCCTGAGCCCACATCATGATAAAGACTGCCAGGGCCAAACAGATGGCCAGAGCCAAAATCATGGTGATTTGGCGCATCATGTCGACGCCACCCAGGCTGCCTAACATACCAGACTTGTTTTCCTGTGCCATTCCTTCCAGCCCCTCGGCGCCCATTCCCGCACCGCTTCCGACTATCATATCTGTGCTCACGTCAGTCACCCTTTAAATGCGTTACGGGCCTATACAGGCATGCTCATGATTTCTTTGTACGCTTCCACCAATTTGTTGCGCACCTGTACCGTGGCCTCGAAGGCGACACTGGCCTTTTCCCGGGCAATGACAGTGTCGGACAGAGTGACTGTGGTGTCACCCATCTCAAGACGGGTGGCCAGATTGCTGGCGGTACCTTGCAGCTGATTGACGTTGCCCAGGGCATTGACCAACAGATCACCAAAATCGGTGCCGGCGGTATTGTTAACCTGGCGCAGGGGATTGGCTTCTATGCCCATCTGCGGCGAGATTTCGCGCGTCAGCGCTTGCATCTCCTGCAGCAGTGAAGAATTTCCAATTTGCATATCCGGCTCCCTTGTCACTAATTTGACGGCGATTAAACGCGATAACCAGATAAAGCAAAATCTTTGCCAACTGTATCAGGGCAAGAAAGCAGAAACGAGGAAAAGCAGAGACAAGCTCTGCTTTTATGGGGGGGATCAGCGGTCAGGCCGGTAATTGAATGCCCATTTCACGCATCCTGGCCATCTTGTACCTGAGCGTGCGGGCACTGATCCCCAGACGCTCGGCCACCAGTTTGCGGCTGCCTTTACATTGGGACAGGGTTTCAAGAATGATGACGTGCTCCTGGGCCTTGAGTTCATCCCCCAGGCCATCCGGCTCACAGCGCCCTTCCCCTGTATGTTCGGTAAAGGCCACTTCCTGGGCATCCAGAATAATGTCCTGGGCCGTCACCGTCGCATCGTGGCACAGAATGATGGCGCGCTGGATGACATTATCCAACTCCCGCACGTTGCCGGGCCAACGGTAGGACAGCAAACGACGGCAGGCACCGTCGTCCAGTTCGGGAGCCGCGCCAATACCATTGCGACTCCAATGGCGGGCCAGAAGATGACGGGCCAGCGGCAGTATATCTGCAGGTCTTTGGTTCAGCGCCGGCCAGGTCAGAGGGAACACATTGATCCTGTAATAAAGATCTTCCCTAAAATCCCCCTGCTCGGCCATGGACTTAAGATCTCTGTTGGAGGTTGCCAATACCCTGACATCCAGCTTGATGGTTTTGCGACTGCCGAGCCGTTCAACTTCACGCTCCTGCAATACCCTCAGTAACTTGGCCTGCAGCGCAAGATCCATCTCGGAGATCTCGTCCAACAGCAAGGTGCCGCCTTGGGCCTGCTCAAACTTGCCGGGGCAAGCCTGGAAAGCACCGGTGAAGGCGCCCTTCTCATAACCGAACAGGGTCGCCTCCAGCATGTTCTCCGGAATGGCGGCACAGTTGATGGCCACAAATGGCCCCTCGGCCCTTGGACTGTTGTTATGAATATACCGCGCCAGCACTTCCTTTCCCGAACCGCTGGGGCCCAGGATCATTACGGAAGCGTCCGACTTTGCCACCCGCTCAGCCAGAGACAGCAGTGCCAAGCTCTTGTCATCGGCCACCACCGGCCTGTCGGGCGCGGCAGCCACCGGCAGATAACGGCTGACCTGATTGAGCAGCACCTCGGGAGCAAAGGGTTTGGCCAAATAATCAACCGCCCCCAGTTTAATGGCGCTGACAGCGCTGCCTATGGTGGCAAAGGCGGTCATCAGCAACACGGGAATCTTGGGATGATGTTGCCTGAGATAGCCAAGCAGGCCCATGCCACCTATGCCTTCCATTTGTACGTCGCTGATCACCATATCAAAACGGCGATGCTTGAGCGCCAGAATGGCCTCCTCGGCACTGGCAACCTCCTGACAATCGTAGTGAGCCAGCATCAGGGTATCCACCAGCGCCTCACGCAGCGCGGCATCATCCTCCACCAGCAATATGCTTGCTTCAGCCATGGTTGACCTCCTCTTTGATGGACTCGGCCACCAGCGGAAAACGCAATGTCACACAGCATCCTTGCCCGGGTGCACATTGCATATTGAACTCGCCGCCGTGATTGCGAACCACAGTCTGCACCACGGCCAATCCCAACCCGGTTCCCTGGGCTTTGGTGGTATAAAAAGGTTCCAGCACTTTTTGCTGTAGATCTGGCTCAAGGCCTTTACCGTTATCCGTGACCGTCAGCAGCACCTTACCCTCTGTATCCTCGGCCCTTACTTCTATCCGGCTAGCACCTGCCTCAAGGCTATTCATCAACAGATTATTTATCGCAGACCCCAGGGCATTGGCATTGGCCAGGATTTGTCCCTGACTGGAATCGATAAGCTGCAATTGAGCTTGGCTGCGCTGTGCCAGGGGAGCGCAGTTATCCATCACTGTGGCCAGTATGGGTGCCAGTTGGGTACGCTCACCCATGGCTTCGTGACGCCCCTTGGCCATCAACAGCATGTCATTGACCTGACGCTCAAGCTCATTGAGCCTGTCCACCAATTTTTGTCGAAAGCGGGATGAGGATTCGGCAGTTAACTTGGCACTGCCAAGATTGGACGCATAAAGTAATGCCGCCGCCAGGGGGGTACGGATCTGGTGTGCCAGGGTGGCTACCATTTTTCCCAAGGCAGACAAACGTTGCAGGTGTGCCACGTGTTTTTGCAACAAACGGGTCTCGGTCAGATCCGTCAGTACAATCAATTGCCCCTGGGTTTGCAGTAAAGGGGTAATGGCCAACTTGACCCTGCGGCCATTGCGCAAGGACACTTCGTGACCATCATCCTCACGGGGAGCAAAAGCCCGGTTGATAATGCTGAGCCAGCGTTCGGCAACCAAAGGCATTCCCAGCAATTCGGCGGCCATGGGGTTGGCCTGTCGCACTACACCATTGCCATCCAATATCACCACACCCGATGGCATGGCATGCAGCACTTCATCCATGGAAATGGCAACGGCATCCGCTTTGGCTCCCCTGAGGGAAGACAAATTCAGCGCCGGAAATTCGCTTAGCTGAGCCTGAGGTTTGGCAGACATACTGCCCCCGTCAAAAAATGAACATGGCTCAGTAACTGCACGAAGCGTGCCAATCAGCAGTAAACATTATCTGCATGATAGATATGAAAATATCTAAGTAAGAGCGGGTATGATTGGGGGACAAAAACAACAAAGGCCGGCAGAGCCGGCCTTCTACATTTGCTGAGCGATGAACTATTCCTTGCTCATGCCATACTTGCGCATTTTTTCCACCAGGGTAGTACGGCGGATCCCCAGCATCTCAGCCGCGCGGGCCACCACGTTATCCTGTTGCTCCAGCGCCTGGCGGATCATGTCGATTTCCAATTCAGCCAACAAATCCTTCAGATTGACCCCTTCCGGAGGCAGTTCACTGGGGAAACGGGTCTCAGGGATCTCGACGGGTTCATCATCACTGAAGATGGATGCCAGCGCATCGCGCTCCAGCATTTCTTCACTGACTTCAACACTGTACTCAGGCACGTCGATATGGCGATACTTCATGGGCAGATCGTTGACGTCAACCAAACCGCCCGGGTAAAGGATGGTCAGACGCTCCACCAGATTCGACAGTTCACGCACGTTGCCCGACCAGTCGTGCTCCTTGAGGGATTCGATGGCTCTCTGGGTGAAACGCACCTTGCCCCGTCCTTCATTGAATACCCTGCTGACCAGCTCCTGCAGCAACAAGGGAATATCGTCGCTGCGATCGGCCAATGCCGGCATTTCAATGGGGAAAACATTGAGACGATAGAAGAGGTCCTCACGGAACTCGTTGTTTTCTATCATCTGTTCTAAATTTCTATGGGTCGCGGCCACCACCCTCACATTCGCTTGCAAGGGCTTGCTGCCACCAACACGTTCGAATACGCGCTCCTGCAACACCCTGAGCAATTTGACCTGCATCTGCAGTGGCATGTCACCGATTTCGTCGAGGAACAAGGTGCCGCCTTCGGCCAATTCGAAACGACCTTTGCGGGAGCTGATGGCGCCGGTAAATGAGCCTTTTTCATGGCCAAAGAGCTCACTTTCGAGCAACTCGGGCGGGATAGCGCCACAGTTGACAGGAATAAAGGGGCCATCGCGGCGATCAGACAGATAATGAATATTACGAGCCACCACTTCCTTGCCTGTGCCTGACTGACCTAGCACCAGAACGGTTGCATCTGAACCCGCCACCTGGCTTATCAGGTGTCTTACCTGGGCAATGCCTTCGCTGCGTCCCACCAAGCTGCGGAACAACTTGGTCTGGTTACCACTGGTGGGAACTTCGGTGCGTTTTGCCTGACCGTAGACCTGACAAAAATGCAGCATCTCGGTTAGTTGAGGGTAGTTGAAAGGCTCTTCAAGCTGACCGATAAGACTCCCCCCCAAAGCATCGACCGGTCCCAACAAGAGTATGGGTTGCCAGGGGATTTGGGCGGCAATGGGCCTCAGCTTATCCAAAGGGATAGCATCAGTTTCAACGATCAAGGCCCTGTATCGGGTATTTTGTACTTTTTCGTTCAGCTGCACAGGGGACACAAGTTCCAGCTGCTCGCCTAAAAACTCAAGAATGCAGGAAAGGCGACTAATACGCTCAGATTGGGTTCCTACAAGCAAAATTCGTTGGTCTGTCTGCATCATTCAGTCGGCCGTAACGCTCAAATACCAGAAAAATCGCATTAATTATTGGTGTTCGTTGCTGATAACTGTCTCATTATCCGGTAACAAAATATGAAGAAAAGTTACCAAGAGGGAATATTGTATTATCGGCTCACGAGAAGCAAGCTTATGTTACGCAATAAGCTGTTCCAACACTGATTCTAGACTAAATTTCTTGCTGAATTAGACGATTTAGTCAATTTTTTGTCGCCAGTCAAAAAAGGCGCTCTCAGGGCGCCTTTTTTTGATTAAAAAACACACAGGGATCAAATCGCTTCAGAATGTGAGCTAATGTGATGTTTATCCTGCGGAATAGCATCCCAGCCTTCCTTAATGGTACGCAGTATTTCCATAACATCATCAATGGCCTGCACATCATTATTGAGATTGGCTTCGGATACTCTGCGCAGCATGAAGTCATACAAATCATGCAGGTTTGTCGCAATTTGACCGCCGGCCTCCATGTTCAGGCTATTACTGAGTCCGGTAATAATGCCAATCGCCTTGCCAATGTATATCCCTTTATTGGCGATATCATTGTTCTCAATCGCATAGCGGCTCTGTGCCAAACGTTCCAGCGCCCCGGCAAACATCATTTGAATAATCCTGTGGGGGGACGCAACGGCAATTTCACTTTCCAGCGAAACTTTGCGATATGATTGCAGTGACCCTCTCATAAGTACCTACCTATCTGCATCTATAGTCTTGTAAATATTGATTTGACGTTTACTTTTACTTTCTAAGCTCAACAATTCCCGACGTTGCTCCATCAGGGTTACGGCCTGCTTCTCAAATTGAAGGGTAATCTCCAATTGTTGTTGGAGCCGCCCTCTATCTTCGGCACTAGCACTTGCAATTAAGCTACTAAGTAAAAATTGACGCTGCCCAATAACCACCTGCAAATTTGATACCAACTCATCAGCTTCTACACTTTCTGCTGGCAATTCAGCTAATTTACTTAGCAATTCGGCAATATGTACATTCAGTTCGTCAAGCTCAATCAAATCCTACTCCAATATCTCCTTAGAGGTCTGCACTACCCGACAACCCCGGGTAGTGAATTCAGCCTGTCTGATAATCCAGCACTTTGTTGGTTTAAACCAGCCACAATCAAATCCATTGCATTGAATTGCTTTAGAAGTCTGGCACGCAATTGGTCCATCTTCAATGTGAAAGCTTCTCGTTGATCTGACAGTCTTTTTTTATCATTTGTATATGCATTGTTGCGGCTGTCAATCACACCTCCAGACTTAACATAGGACTTGGCCAATTCATTAAAGCGATTGGCCAACCCCGTAGTTGGAGTGCTAAACAAGCCCTCTATCTTTGCCATATCACCATCAATGGCTGCATCCAGCTTTGAACTATTAACTGACAATTTACCATAGCGGTCGGATTCAATACCTATATCGTACAACGCCACTTCTTTACCGCCTACAGTAACCCGCTCACTGGCCATATTACGCAATTGTGACTCTAAAGAGCGTATCAGAGAGTCCCCCTGCAAGGCTGCTGCAGTCTTCTTATCCGCATCGTATGAAGATACTTTGTCAATCGCTCCGATCAAAGTGTTATAAGCGTCAACAAACCCTTGCACATTTGTTTTAACCGCGTCATTGTCCTGCTCAATCTTGAGGGTCGTTACTTTGTTGACATCTGCAGCCGCCAAATTCAAGGTTACCCCAGTTATGGCACTTTTGATTTCATTACTTTGCGACGTTACTTTTTGCCCATCTATGTAAATTATGGCATTGTCCGCAGCCTGCAGTTCAGACAAGTTGCCAACACCGAACATATCATTCAATCCGGTTCCAGATGTATCCGTTGCAACCACACTAATCTGATTGTCAGTTCCAGACTTATCAGAACTGAAAACCAAACGACTGCCGGCATCACTTGTGACAACGGATGCTGTAACTCCGACATTATTGGCATCGTCATTGATTTTGCTGGCAATTTGATAGAGTGATTCTGTACCATCAAGAGCTACGCTAAAATTGGCGCCATTCACTGTGAACGCCAAACTTCCATCTCCAACAACTGCGTTTGGATCGGCAATGTTAACACCTGCCACCTTGTGTTGCCTGGCCAAGGATTCAACCTTAATGTCGTAACTGGCTTTCTGAGCAGTCTTATCAGCGACTGCAGACAAATATGTACTGTCACTAGCGCTGATCTTACGTTGATTAAGCTCATCACCAGACATGAGTTTCTTCAAGGCATCTTGAAACTTGGACAACTCACTTTTGAGAGTGCCCATCGCTGATACTTTGGCATTGATCGTCTGTTCCGTCTTATTGAATATGGCCTCCTTCGGCACCTTTTCCGAATCGACCAACACTTGGACAATATTACTAATATCCAAACCAGATCCGATACCCGTTGCTGTTAATGCCATATCAACCTCTGACTAGAACCGTTTTCACATACTACCTTAGGCTTCTGTTTTCATTAACAGGCCTGCTACTACAGACAATTTCTCCGCCAATTCCAACGCTTCTTCAGTTGGGATTTGCCGGATCAGATCGCCTGATTCGATGTCCATCACACTGACTACATGCTGACCAGACTTTTCATCAACTTTAAACGAAAGCCCTTTATGCATCACAGACATCATATCATTCAAATCTGATGCCACTTTTTCAAGCTGGTCAGATTCAATTGCTGTCTGCTCAGAGACCTTTTCAGGGGCAACTTTTTCATCAGACCCACTCTTCTCTGATCGAAGAGTTTGACTATTGCTATCGCCAGGCACCGTAACCACTTTACCTGTCTCTATTTTAGCAGTTGCAGGTATAAATGAATTGACACTACTGATATCCATTTCCATATTTCACCTCCAGGAGCCCCTATGTTCGATCACCCGAAGTAAACAATCCTAATGTTTACCCCTATTTAATCTTGATTACCAGAGCTTTGCTTAATGCATCAAAGGGAGCTTCGTTACCGAACCTCCCTTTGTATTCACTGATGTATCAAAGTCCCTTGGTTACAGCAGCGACAATGCAACTTGCGGTAACTGGTTTGCCTGAGCCAACATCGCGGACCCAGTTTGTTGCAACACCTGATGCTTGGTCATTGCTGATGTTTCTTTTGCAAAGTCCACATCAACGATACGACTCTTGGCATCTGCTACGTTGGCCTGTGTATTGGCGCTGTTGCTGATGTTGTGTGAGAGACGATTTTGAATAGCGCCGAGCTTGGCGCGTTGGGTATCAATGCTCTTGAGGGCTGCATCAATTGCAACAATTGAAGTAGAAGCCGCTGTATCAGAAGATACCAACAGAGCGCCAACCCCCAGGTTAGTTGCGTCTGTGGCAGAAATGGTCACAGATACAGTCTCGCCTCCCTGATGGCCAACTTGGAAGCTCTTTGCATTGAAGCTGCTGTCCAGCAATTTTGTATTGCCGAATGCTGTAGTGGAGGAAATTGCGGTAATCTCCAGAGCCAGCTGGTCGATTTCAGCCTGCAGGGCATCACGATCAGAGGTAGAGTTTGCGCCGTTTACAGCTTGCACCGAAAGATCACGCATGCGTTGCAGCATGTTGGTCTGTTCCTGCATCGCACCTTCGGCAATTTGCGCCACGGAGATTGCATCATTAGCATTACGCATACCTACTTCCAATCCGCGAACCTGGCTGTTCAAGCGGTTTGAAATTGCCAATCCGGCGGCGTCATCCTTGGCACTGTTAATCCTCATGCCGCTGGACAAACGCTCCATTGAGGTCGCCAATGCACTTCCTGATGCGTTCAAATTCTTCTGTGCCTTCAAAGAGGTTACGTTGGTGTTGACTGTAATGGCCATAATAAATTTCCTCTAACTACCTGACGGTTACCCGACTAATTGCCTGAGTGTGTCAGGCCGAATATCTTGTTCACTCTCTATAACGGCTGCGTGTTGGATTTCTTTAGTGATTTATTGAAGATTTTTTAATCAGAATTAGTGCGATGATAATATCTTTAAATATCAGTTAAATATTGCGTTCCGTTACCCTAATTCTTCGGAGGATACCCAGCAAAATGATGCTCTCCTATGAACAATCGAACCCAACGCTAAGTCCAATTGTTAAAGACGGCAATAAAAAAGACGGCACTTTAGTGCCGCCTTCTAACCATCTTACATAGTTACATCATTACAGTAATGACAGCGCTACCTGAGGCAACTGATTGGCCTGCGCCAACATGGCAGAACCTGTCTGTTGCAATACTTGGTGCTTAGTCATGGCCGAAGTTTCCTTGGCAAAATCGACATCCACAATACGACTTTTTGCATCCGCCACGTTGGCCTGAGTATTGGCACTGTTGCTGATGTTGTGCGCCAAACGATTCTGCACTGCGCCCAGGGAAGCACGTTGGGTATCTATCGTTTTAAGTGCGGCATCAATCTTATCGATGGCGGAACCTGCCAGCGTATCAGTTGACACAGCTAAAGCGTCCACTGCCAAAGTTGTAGCATCTGTTCCTGTTATTGTAATTGAAACATTTTCACCGCCCTGATGCCCAACCTGGAAGCTTTTACCAGAGAATCCACCACTAAGCAATTTGGTATTGCCAAAAGCAGTAGTGTTTGAGATCGCGGTGATTTCCAGCGCCAGTTGATCAATTTCAGCCTGCAGAGCATCACGATCTGAGGTAGAGTTTGCGCCGTTAACAGCTTGCACAGACAAATCTCGCATGCGTTGCAGCATGTTTGTCTGCTCCTGCATGGCGCCTTCTGCAATCTGTGCTACGGAGATGGCATCGTTGGCATTACGCATGCCCACTTCCAGGCCCCGAACCTGGCTGTTAAGACGATTGGAGATCGCCAAGCCCGCAGCATCATCTTTAGCGCTGTTAATTCTCATACCACTGGACAAACGCTCCATAGATGTCGCCAGTGCGCTACCCGACGCATTAAGGTTCTTTTGTGCCTTCATTGAAGTCACATTGGTGTTGACTGTTATCGCCATAATTAAAGTCCTCTTGCTTGCCTGATTACTTCGGCTGATGCAGATGAACCAGGCCGAAAATTTTCTACATCTCTATAGCGGCGCGACTAATCAGAACTTTAGCACTTTTTGCAGAATTACTTTATTCATACATAGTTAGCACCAAACAAGTCAAGCCGCTGATTTTAATGAATTAAATAAGAAGGCGGAACCAGCTGCTTTTCCAAGCCGGCTGTTAACTCTTCTCACACAAAGGAATAAATCAAAGACTATCGCTCATTAAAAAGGCACCCCTAGGTGCCTTTTTATTCGAGCTAGTTATAGTAAGGACAATGCGACTTGAGGCAACTGATTGGCCTGTGCCAACATGGCCGAACCTGTTTGTTGTAAGACCTGATGCTTGGTCATTGCAGAAGTTTCTTTGGCAAAATCCACATCAACAATACGGCTCTTGGCATCCGCCACGTTGGCCTGAGTATTAGCACTATTGCTGATGTTGTGTGCCAAGCGGTTTTGCACCGCACCCAATTTTGCTCTTTGGGTATCAATACTATTAAGAGCAGCATCAATCTTATCAATGGAACTTGCCGCAGCCGAATCTGTTGACAGAGCTAATGCATTTACAGTCAGTGAAGATGCATCTGTACCTGAAATGGTTACAGATACGGTTTCCCCCCCCTGATGACCTACCTGAAAACTTTTGGCATTAAAACTGCTATCCAGCAGTTTGGTATTGCCGAAGGCAGTGGTGGTGGCAATAGCTGTAATTTCTAACGCCAACTGATCAATTTCCGCCTGCAGAGCATCACGATCCGAAGTTGAGTTCGCACCGTTCACGGCCTGAACAGACAGATCGCGCATACGTTGCAGCATGTTAGTCTGTTCTTGCATGGCCCCTTCGGCAATTTGGGCAACTGAGATTGCATCATTGGCATTACGCATGCCGACTTCCAATCCTCGAACCTGGCTGTTAAGGCGGTTGGAGATTGCCAAGCCGGCAGCATCATCTTTAGCGCTATTAATCCTCATACCACTGGACAAACGCTCCATGGATGTCGCCAAAGCGCTTCCTGAGCTATTAAGGTTCTTTTGTGCCTTCATGGAGGTCACGTTGGTATTGACTGTTATTGCCATGGTTACATCCTCTTAGGACCTTACTACTCTATGGGACTCAGGTGAATAAAACCTGCTCACACAGGTTTACGGCCTTAAATGAAATATCTTTAGCCATTTCAGCAATATTTTTACTTAGTGTGCTCAGCGTTACATTGACAATGGCTCGGAGTCCAGCTGGAGCGTCAAGACTATTCCACCCTCCAAAGAGCTACGGCATTTCTGAATTCTGAGCAAGTTGATACAAAAGGAGAAATAAAAAACGGCGTCCATATCAGAACGCCGTTTATACATTCAATGTTTATTGTTAGAGCAAGGACAAGGCCACTTGTGGCAACTGATTCGCTTGGGCTAACATGGCCGAGCCGGTTTGTTGGAGCACTTGATGTTTGGTCATTTGGGACGTTTCTTTCGCAAAGTCCACATCCACTATACGGCTCTTGGCATCAGCAACGTTTGCTTGTGTATTAGCGCTATTACTAATGTTATGGCTGAGGCGATTTTGAGTTGCGCCCAGTTTCGCACGTTGGGAGTCTATATTCTTGATAGCGGTATCAATAAGGCCGATGGCTGTCGATGCGGTAGAGTCGGCCGTTACATCCAAACTCTGCACACTCAAAGTGGTTGCATCGGTAGCCGAAATACTAATGGATACATTTTCACCGCCCTGATGCCCCACTTGAAAGCTCTTTCCAGTGAAACCACCGCTAAGTAGTTTAGTGTTGCCGAAGGCTGTAGTGTTGGAAATGGCATTAATTTCCAGCGCCAATTGATCGATTTCCGCCTGCAACGCATCCCTGTCTGAGCTTGAGTTGGCACCGTTAACAGACTGTGCAGCCAAATCTCGCATACGCTGCAACATGTTGGTTTGCTCTTGCATTGCACCTTCAGCGATTTGGGCTACAGAGATAGCGTCGTTGGCGTTACGCATACCAACCTCAAGACCGCGAACTTGGCTATTCAATCGGTTGGAGATAGCCAAACCGGCAGCGTCATCTTTGGCGCTGTTGATACGCATACCACTAGACAGTCGCTCCATTGAGGTTGCCAGTGCATTACCGGAACTATTCAGGTTTTTTTGCGCCTTCATGGAGGTCACGTTTGTATTTACTGTAATCGCCATTTTAGATTTCCTCTTAAAACCTGACCTAACTAGGGTATTGGATGTCAGGAGCTGTACTGTTCACGTATCTATTAACGGCAAAATCTCAAAATACTTGAGCAATTTTTTGACACTTTAGCCAACACCTTTTTAAAGTGACATTTTTCATTTTATATTTAGTAACTTAAGTTAACCTAGCATAACACGCCAGTCTCATAGCTTTACCCAGAAGCCGGTTTGCATCTAACTATCCTGTTTGAACAGAGTATTCTACAACAGGCTCAGGTTGCCTGGCCCAACAGAGCACAGGCAAACACCTGAAACGGCCAATTCCTCTAAGGCTTAGCCTAGCAGTGAAAGTGCAACCTGAGGCAATTGATTTGCCTGGGCTAACATGGCAGAACCAGTTTGTTGCAATACTTGATTCTTAGTCATTTGAGATGTTTCCTTAGCAAAGTCCACATCAACAATACGGCTCTTAGCATCTGCTACGTTGGCTTGGGTATTAGCACTGTTACTGATATTGTGAGCCATGCGGTTTTGGATTGCCCCCAAACGTGCACGTTGGGAATCAATACTCGACAAGGCTGCATCAATGGCAACTATAGCACTCGAAGCAGTAGCATCCGTTGATAATGCCAAAGCATCTACCCCAAGAGTAGTAGCATCAGTTGCAGAGATAGAGATGGATATGTTCTCTCCACCCTGATGACCTACCTGAAAGTTTCTGCCGGTAAAACCGCCACTCAGCAATTTAGTATTACCAAAGGCCGTTGAGTTGGATATGGCGCCTATTTCCTGCACAAGTTGATCAACTTCAGCCTGCAACGCTTCACGATCTGAAGTTGAGTTAGCACCGTTAACCGATTGCACAGCCAAATCACGCATACGCTGCAGCATGTTGGTCTGTTCCTGCATTGCCCCCTCAGCAACCTGTGCAACCGAAATACCGTCGTTGGCATTTCTCATGCCCACTTCCAGGCCTCGTACTTGGCTGTTAAGACGGTTAGAGATTGCCAGACCAGCTGCGTCATCCTTGGCACTATTGATGCGCATACCGGAAGACAAGCGTTCCATTGAAGTTGCGAGGGCGCTACCTGAATTGTTCAGGTTTTTTTGCGCCTTCATTGCAGTAACGTTGGTATTAACTGTAATAGCCATTTTTAGTTCCTCTTCTCAGGTGTTACCGCCAAGGCTTGGAGCTTGGCTAAACATTTATTAATCAGGTGCTTATATTAAGCCTTCATCCAGTGTCAGATATAGTCAAACAGGGATGTCGAGCTCACTTTGCCAAATACGTTTGAAACCGCGTTCAATGCAAGCTGCTGCTTTTCAAATTCCGAGATCGCAGACGCATAGTCCAGATCCTGCAATATTGATAAGGCCGAACTGTTAACAACCTGCTCTTCCTCATGCCTTCCGGTATAATTCTCAAGACTTTTGAGATTGTTACCTGCTATTGCTCTGGCTGATGCCAGCTGTTCCAGACCGCTATCAAAGTTATTCAATAACTGTGCCAATTGAGCTTTGCCTGCGGGGGAATTGATCAATGTGTCGTCATTGATCAAGCTAATGGCCTGCGTAACTGTATCGAAAATACTGATTTCGGACTGGGGAGACATACTGAAGCTATCGCCTGCCAATGGCTTTCCATCCAGCTGCACCTCAATACCATTGAAAGCCACAGGTACACTGGCATTGAAGTTATTGACGTTTGCCACTAATGCACTACTTGAGTCACGCACTTCCAGATTGACCCCTCCAGCACCATTATCAATGAAATTAAAGGTATAAATATCTGGCACATGGGTGGTACTGTTTGTAACGGCAGCCGATAACACCCTGAAGTCCCCGGCCTGAGAAGCCAAATAATTGACACCATAATCACCTAAACCATTTGGGCCCTTCATGAAGGCCATATCTCCAGGAATATTAATTCCCAAACCAACATTGCTGGCAACAATTGCCTGGCGGATACCATCATCACCTTGGTAAACCATTGCACCTGCGGCATCAAAAGCAAATGGCTGGCTTTCAACCTGGAAGCCGGCAAACAAGTAATTACCGGATTCATCCTGGGTATTGGCCACCTTTAACAATTCCTCCAGGGAACCTTGCAATTCATCGGCAATCATTTGCCGCTCTCCGGACGCCAGGGTGCCATTCACAGCCCTCAGCACTTGTTCACGCATAGATGTCACCAAATTACCCGCATTACCGAGTTGGCTTTCCGCCATATTCAAGTGATTGGTTGCATAGTCAATATTTCTCATAAACTGGTCTGTCAGAGCTTGCTGTTGAGTTAAATTGTCAATCGCCAGCGCCGCCACGGGATCCTCTCCCGAGGAGCTGATCTTTTTGCCGCTGGAAAGTTGATCAAGGCTCTTGGCCGCCGCAGTCTGCTTTTGCAAAATGCTGGTCGTGGTCTGGGAAAACATCTGAGCTGTAGAAATTCGCATGACCATTTACTCCTAACGAACCGAGCTGAACAGGGTGTCAAAAATTTGCTGGGCGGTTTGCATGATCCGCGCCGAGGCTTGATAGGACTGCTGGAAGCGCAGCAAATTGGCCGCCTCTTCATCCAGGTTGACGCCTGACTCGCTCTCCATCCGGCTGAATGCCTGCTGATAGATGGCATCGGCCGAACCGACCCTGACCTCGGCAGCCTTGGTATGGGAACCCACGTCCTGCTTGGTATTTTCGAACACGTCCACCAGGGTAGACTTGCCACCGTTCATCAATTTGCTGTCACTGAGCTTGGCCATGGCGATGGCGTTGGTGTTGTCACCGGGGGCAAAGCTGAGATCCAGGGTGAAACTGTCAGTCGCTGCGGCAGTGGAGCTCACATCCATGGTGAAGCCAAAGGCGCTGATGGACGGGGGCGTATAAGACACACCGGTCGCCAGCGCCGTGCCATCGGCCGCGGTAACATCATAGGTATTGGCAGCGGTATTGATGCTGAAGGTCAACTCGCTGCCATATCCCGGAAAATTGGCGGCACTGCGATCGGTAATAGCAGTGATCTGCACTTGGGTGTTGCCCGAGTTGCCGCTGGCAGCGGTAATCTTGGGCGCCGCGGCGGCGATGCCCTTGGGATCTGTCATCACCACCTGCAGCCCGGCAGCGGCACCGGCTGTGGGACGGATTTCAAACCTGTCACCATCGGCAAAGGCACCCGAATCCAAATGGATACTGAAACCCGCACCACCGGACAGCACAGTGCCACTCAAGGTCAGAGGCGTGATGTTGCCACTGTCCAAATCCTTCAGCTCATAGGTTCCCGGCGCGCTGAAGGTCAACTCGTAAGCGCCACCGGTCAGCGCCTGCACATCATCGATATTGACGCGCAAATTGGCACTGCCGGCGTTGGTAGAGAACTCCCCCACCCTGCCGTTGGACATCAGCGGATCATTGATGTCCAAAAACAGATCCTGGCCCACATTGCCGCTCATATCGAAGCCTTGGGCCTGGGCCGTGTTGAAAGCATCGGCGATGCCAAGTGCCAGCTGGCCCAATTCATTGCGGGCGGGGATCAGGTTGTTGTCCCGAAAATCATAGAGCGCACCAAGCTGACCGCCCAGGCGTGACGGATTGACGTTCAGAGACTGGAATCCCGAGGTGGCGCTGAGCTTGAGTTCGTCTGGATAAGGATCGCCGACACTGGTGCCCATGGTCATGGCCACTTCGCCCGATACCAACATTACGGCCCCGCCCAGCATGATGCTCTTGGCACCGGTATCCAGCGGGATCACATTAACCTGGGCGAACTCGCTCAGTTCGTTGATCAGTGCATCCTGCTTGTCCAGCAACTGGTTATCGGCGCCGCCGGTTTTCATCAACTCCTGATTGATGTTTGCCAGCTCCTTGCTGATCTCATTGATCCTGTCGGTGATGGCCTCAATCTGATCATTGGTTTGGGTCATCTGCCCGTGCAGTTGCGCCTGCATCTGGTTGACCGAGGCCGCCATTTGAGAGGCCGAGGTCAACACTGAGCCGCGGATCCCCAAATCAGCGGGCAAATCCGCCAGGTTGTTAATGCCGGCAAAAAGGTCGTTCAGGCTGGTGGGGATGGCCTGGCCAACCTGGGAAAATAGCTGATCGAGCTCACTCATCTTGTTGTAACTGGTTTGAGCCTCAGCCTGGGCTGTCACCCCCAGACGCAATTCACGGGCGGCATATTCGTTATAAACCCGTTTGACGCTGGCCACGTAGGCACCTGTGCCATAGAAACTGTTACCCAGCCGCTGTGATTCATAGGTAGTTTGATTCACCACCTGCCTGTGATAGCCCTCGGTATTGACGTTGGCTATGTTGTTGCCTGTGACCCCCAGCTGTGACTGGGATGCCATCACACCGGTACGGGCAATATTCAGAAGATCGATTGTCATGCTGGCTTACTCCCGGCGTTGACTCTGGTGTGGTTATTCATTGCGGCCCCCTATGGCCAGGGCCTTGAGTTCGGCGGTGACCGATTGCATCACCCGCATGACCTTATCGGCATACTGGGGATCGGTGGCATAACCGGCGTTTTGCAGCGCCTGGATAAACTCCTGGGGCCGTGCAGCCTGCTGCCGGGCGCCCTGATAACGATCGCCGCCCTGAATAAAGGCGACGAAGTCGCTGAAACTTTGCTCCAGGGTGTCGTAGACCCGGAAATCTGCTTTTTGTCTTACCGCCACGCCCTGTTCGAATTCCAGGGTATTGACACTGGTGCGCTCACCCTGCCAACGGTTGCCCGCCTTGATATTGAACAGGTTGTTGCTGCCGGAGCCATCACCGCGGCGGGCCATTTTCTGCCCCCAGCCGGTTTCCAGCGCCGATTGTGCCAGCAGCACTTCCGGGGTGGTTCCCAGGGCCTTGGCCGCTTTTTGCGCATGGGGATAAAGCACGCTGACAAACTCACTGCGTTCACCAAACTGCACATTGTCACGATCAATGTCGCGGGCAATCTCACGCTCAACCTGCAGTTGCTCGGTGGCGGTGACCTTACCGGTCAAGACCCGCTCAAAGGGGCTGTCCAGACGTGGGGCCTGCCCCATCAACACGCCCTCATCGGGAAGCGATTCCAGCGCAGTGAAAGGCACAGGCGGATTGGCATTGTGGGCCTGACGAACAGGCGCATTAAGATTGGGGGCGTCGCTGTGCAGCGGCCTTTCAGCTGCAGGAGTTCCATCGACGACATCGGTTCTTCCCTTGGCCGCCGCCATGGACGCCGGGGTAATGGGGCTGTCTTTGGGTGACAATTGCTGCACCATAAGATCGGCCAGTCCCAACATGCCCTTGTTCGACAAGTCCACCGACAGCTGCTGATCACGCATCTGCTCGTAGAACTTGGTGTACTGGCTGTTCATCGGATTGTCAGACTCGAATACGGCATTGGCATCACGCATGCTTTTGAGCAGCATCTGTACAAAGATGCCCTCAAATTGCTTGGCCACCTCTTTCAGGGCGGCCTTCTCATCTTTCTGGGCGCTGGCGCGCAGGGAGTCCAAGCCCCCCAGGTCCAGAAAGTGAGATGCGTTTGCAAGCTTTTCCATAATCGTCTGCCAGCCTCAGTGCCAAAAATCAGATAACGATAAGCTCACCATGCAAAGCGCCTGCCATCTTTAACGCTTCGAGTATCGCCAGCACATCCGAAGGCGCGGCCCCCACCAGATTCACCGCCCGCACCAGTTCATCCAGAGTGGTGCCAGGGTCAAACATAAACATGCGGTTATTGGACTCGGCAGCATCTATGGTGCTCTGGGCGGTCACCACGGTATCGCCGCCGGCCAGAGCATTGGGTTGGGACACCTGGGCAGACTCGGCAATGGTCACTGTCAGCCCGCCATGGGTTACCGCCGCCGGCAATAGTTTGACATTCTGCCCCACCACTATGGTGCCGGTGCGGGAGTTGACTATTACCTTGGCCGACTCATCGGCAGGCTCCACTTCGATGTTTTCCAGGGTCGCCAGAAACGACACCCGCTGGGATGGATCCCGGGGTGCACTGACCTGTACCGAGGAACCATCGAGGGCGCGGGCCATATCGGGCCCCAGCAGATCATTGATTGCATCCGCCAGACGTTTGGCGGTGGAGAAATCGGCGCTGCGCAGGTTAAATGTCAGGTAATCACCTGTGGCAAAGGGGCTGACCACGCTGCGTTCCACCAGGGCTCCGTTGGGTATACGACCGACCGTGGGGGTATTCTGGATCACCTTGGAGCCGTCAAGGCCCTCGGCGCTGAAGCCGCTAACCACCAAACTGCCCTGGGCGATGGCGTACACATTACCGTCTACCCCCTTGAGGAAGGTTTGCAGCAAGGTGCCACCGCGCAGACTCTTGGCTTCCCCCAGGCTGGACACTGTTACATCCAAGGTTTGGCCGGGTTTGATAAAAGGGGGCATATCGGCGTGCACAGCGACCACGGCGACGTTTTTAATCTTGGGCTTCACATTGTCCGGCAGGTTCACGCCGAAGTTTTTCAGCATGGTCTTGAAGGTCTGCTCTGTGTAGCTGGTCTTCTCCCCCGTTCCGGGCAAACCCACCACCAAACCATAACCTATCAGCTGGTTACTGCGGACCCCTTGGACATTGGCTATGTCCTTGATGCGCTCGGCCTGTGACAAAGGTGATAACACCAACAGGGCTGTGGCCATAATCATCTTGAATTTCATAGTGATTCTCCTTAGAAGGGCCACCAGTCACTGAGGAAGAAGCGGCTGAGCCAGCCCACTTTCTGGGAATCGGCAAAAGCCCCTGTGCCACTGTACTGGATGCGGGCATTGGCCACGCGAGTGGAATCAATGGTGTTGTCCGGGCGAATATCCTGGGCCCTGACTATGCCGGTCACCCGGATAAACTCGTCACCGTTGTTGATGGTGATCCACTTCTCGCCGCGGATCACCAGGTTGCCGTTATTGAGCACCTGCATCACGTTGGCGGAGATATTGCCCTTGAGGCTGTTGCTTTGATCAGCGCCCGCTTCACGGCTGGTGTCGGCACTGTCACTGGCACCAAAATCCAATGGAATACCGTTGATGGTGGCGTTTTTGCCGCCGGCGTACAGCGGGTTCACCGAAATGTCCGAACTCTTTTTAATCTCATTGTTTGCGCTTTTCTTGGCCTGGGTCGATTCGGTCAACACCACAGTGATGATGTCGCCCACCCTGTGGGCACGAATGTCTGAATACAGGCTGGCAGCCTGGGCATCCTGGTAGATTGACCCGGTCGGCTCCAGCTGGGTCAGCGGCGGTTCCGGATACACGGGCGCATAGAAAGGATCGTCCGGTATTGGTTTCTGGTCTGTGCTGGCACAACCGGCAAGCAGCACGGCAGCAGCCAAAATCAGGTACTTAACCATGATGCAGACTCCTCAGAGGTTCTGGTTCACGTAGGCCAACATTTGATCCACGGCGGAAATCACTTTTGAGTTCATCTCATAAATCCGCTGGCTTTCGATCAGATTCACCAGTTCCTCGGTCACGTTGACGTTGGAGGTTTCCAGTGCCCCCTGGCGAATGGCGCCCATGCCATCCAGAGATGCAGTCCCCTGAATGGGGGTACCGCTGGCGCCGGTTTCCAGGTACAGGTTCTGGCCCATGGGGTCGAGGCCCGAGGGGTTGATAAAATCAGACATGGTCAGCTGACCCACCACTTGGTTTTCGGCGGTGCCCGGTGTCTTCACCGACACCTCGCCCTCCTGGGACACGGTAATGCTGATGGCATCATCCGGGATGGTGATGGCCGGTTGCAGCACATAACCTGAACCCGAGGTCACTATCTGTCCGGTATCGTCCAGGGTGAACTGACCGTTACGGGTATAGGCCGTGGTGCCGTCGGGCATTTGCACCTCGAAAAACCCCGGGCCTTCAATCATCAGGTCCAGCGAGTTGTCCGTGGTCAGCATATTGCCCTGGGTAAACATTTTCTGGGTCGATACCACCTTGGTACCGGCACCTATGTTCAAACCGTTGGGCAGCTTGTTGTTGGAGGCACTGATACCACCGGCCTGGTTAACCGTTTGATAGAGCAGGTCCTCAAAAACGGCACGGCTCTTCTTGTAACCAACGGTACTGGCGTTAGCCACGTTGTTGGATATCACGGCGATATCGGTTTGCTGGGCATCTAAGCCAGTTTTACTGATCCATAACGCAGGATGCATAATCCAATCTCCTGTTAGCTAATGCGCATCAGGGCCGCGGAGGCCTTGTCGTTCTCTTCCGCGGTCTTCATCATTTTTACCTGCATCTCAAACTGACGTTGAATATCAATCAGAGATACCATTTCGTGTACTGCGTTGACGTTGCTGCCTTCAACGGCGCGACTTTCCAGAGTCACCTCGGGCGCCGCCGCGGCACTGTTACCCGAAACCAGACGGAACAGACCATCGGCGCCACGCATTAATTGGCCGTTGCCGGGGTTGACCAACTTGATGCGGCCCACCTCTTCAATGACTTCGGCGGTTGCCCCCTGGGGACGGACAGTGATGGTGCCATCTTGGGCTATCTCCACCTTGTCTATGGGCAGAGGCAACACTATGGGACCCGTGTCACCCATGATGGGGTTACCGGAGGCGTTGTGCAGCTGACCGTTGGCGTCAAAACTCAGGCTACCGGAGCGGGTATAGGCCTCGCTGCCATCCTCCGCCTGCACCGCAATCCAGCCATCCCCCTTCACCGCCACGTCCAGATCCCGACCCGTGGTTTTGAGGGGGCCGGCACTGAAATTGGCCTGGGGACTTTCGGTCATCGAAAACACCCGTGTCGGCAAACCTTCACCAAAGGCCTGCATGGCCCTGGATTGCTCCAGATCGGCCTTGAAGCCATCGGTATTGGCGTTGGCCAGATTGTTGGCCCGCAATGCCAGCGCATTCATGTTCTGCTTGGCACCACTCATGGCTATGTAGAGAAGTTTATCCACCGGCTGCTCCGTCAAACTTTTTGCATAGCTAAAGAAAAGCAAAAGTTATGCCAAAAAATTGAGCAGTGGCGTTTAATATTAAGCGAAGGAAAAGATTGGGGAATATTCCAGGTATGCCACCTGGGCGGAAAAGCGCTGCCGCCGGGGCGGCAACGCTTGGCTCGGGGATTAGCGGATCTGCAGTACTGTCTGCTGCAGGGTATTGTTCACTTCCAGGGTACGGGAGTTGGCCTGGAAGTTACGCTGGGCCGAAATCAGGTCCACCAGCTCCGTGGTCAGGTCCACGTTGGACTGCTCCAGGGCCGAGGAACGAATGCTGCCGAAGGTGCCGCTGTTGGCTTCACCGGCCAGGGCCGGACCCGAGGCTAGGCTCTCTTTCCAGGAGGTGTTGCCCACCTGGGTCAGGCCCTGCTCGTTGGCAAAACGCACCAGAGCTACCCGCGCCAAAGGCACGGTGGAGCCGTTGGAGTAACTGGCGTTAACCAAACCATCGGCGCCCACTTCCACGTTGGTCAGACGTCCTACAGTGGTACCGTCCTGGGTCAGTTCGGTCACCTCGAACGCCGAGGCATACTGGGTTGGATTTCCATAGGTGATGGTCAGGTCCTGGGCACCATCGGCGCCGGGGCCAAGTACGGCGGCACCCGAAACCCCCAGGGCCTCGGTGGTGATCACCGCCGGATTACTGCCTATGTAGGCGCCGGCGGAATCGAAGCTGATCACCGCGCCGCGCCAACCACCGGCAGTCTGGGCCAGGGTGGTATCAAGGACACCATCACCATTGAGGTCATCTGGAGCACCGTCGCCATCGGCGTCGGTGTTATAGGTACCGGCAGCACCATTCAAATCCACCTGCTGGCCATCAAGGGCATAAAAAGTCACCCAGTTGTTCACCCCTGTATAGGCGCCATTCTCTGGGCGCACGAAGTAGGTGGTCAGAATATGGGGCTCACCCAGGGAGTCATAGATAGTGACCGAGGTGGAGTTGTTGTAGGTATCCGAATCATTGGGATTGAACGCCGCTGGATCCTTGGCTTTTTCGCCGGCATTGAGGTTCATCTGGATGCCAACGTTTTCCGTCATCACAGGACTGCCTGCGGTATCGGGGATCTGCACCGGACGGGTGGTGGTCAAACTCACGGAAGTGGAGTTTCCGTCCTTGTCCACTGGGAAGGTCTGCAGGAAGTTACCGGCGGAGTCCACCATAAAGTTATTGGCGTCCACCTTAAAGGCACCGGCACGGGTAAAGGAGTAATCCTGGGAGCCGGCGGTGGAAGCGGTCACAAAGAAACCACCGCCACTGATGGCCATGTCCAACGCGTTGCTGGTAAACAGCAAGCTGCCCTGATGGAATTGCTGGGCCACCTGGGTGGTGGTCACACCGCCGCCCACTGTGGTTTTGCTGTTGGAGAAAATCGAGTTGGCGTACACATCGGCAAACTCGGCACGGGACTCCTTGAAGCCCGTGGTGTTGACGTTGGCAATGTTGTTGGCCGTGGTATTGAGATCTTTTTGCGCCGCTGCGATACCACTGAGTGCAATGTTAAAAGACATAATTCACCTCTATTAAGCTGTTCATCCCGGGCCGAGACCCGAATCCAAGTCCGTTCAGGTTTCAGAAACCGCCAGGACGTCCGCCAATTTAATGCCGCCGATACCGCGCAGGTTCAGAATAGCGCCGGTGGCTGCAGTGCCCAGAGACACACTCGATACGTGGGCATAGGTAGACACGGGCAATTCCTGGGCCTTGCCATCCACCTTGCCGCTGGCCTTGATGGTATAAGCACCATCGGGGGCCGGTTTACCATCCTTATCCAGGCCATCCCAGGTCAGTTCGACGTTGCCGCCGGCACTGCCGTCGACTGTGTAAGACTTCACCAGCTGACCTTTGTCATCCTCGATTCGAACCGTGATGTCCTTAATCACCTCGGGGGTGCTGATCACGCCGCGAATTTCCGGATCCGTGGCCGACAGGTAACCGGTCGAAGACGGGATCAATACCTTCTGCCCCACCAGGCCCGACGCCTGCAGCGCCTGACTGGAAGACATAACGCCGTTGAGGTTGAGTATCTCGTCGTTGAGCTTGGAGATCCCATCCACGGTCGAGAAGGACGCCATCTGGGCGATCATCTGATCGTTGTCCACCGGCTTAAAGGGATCCTGCATCGACAACTGCTGGCTGAGCAGGGCAAAAAAATCGTCCTGGTCCAGCTGTTGGTTTTTATTTTCAGGCGCTGCCGGTTCTCCCTGCAGCCTGATATTGTCCAGAAACGGGTTGCCGGTACTGCTCTGAGTGCTGGACTGGGTCCTGGCCGGCGTCTGACCTACTGAGTTAACGAGGCTCACTTATGACCTCCTGCGCTGTGCGTCATATTATTTTCCCATCCTGAGTGTCTGTTGCAGCATGGATTTGGCCGCATCAGCCACCTGGGCATTCATCTGGTAGGAACGGGAGGCGGAGATCATATCTGCCATCTCTTCCATCACATTCACATTGGGCTTGTATATGTAGCCATCGGTGTCCGCCAGGGGATGATCCGGGGCATATTCCTTTTGCAACGGCTTATCGCTCTCGACAATACCGCGCACCGATACGGCGGTGGAGGCCTGCTGCTGACTGGCGGCCTTGGCCATTTCAGCCTCAAATACCGGATGTCTGGCCCTGTATGTCTTGTCAACGCTGCTGGAAACAGAGTCGGCGTTGGCTATGTTACTGGCGGTGGTATTGAGCCGGACCGATTGGGCCGTCATACCCGAGCCAGACACATTGAAGATATTAAACAAGCTCATGGTTAATCTCCTTTAATCGCCTTCTTCATGCCGTTGAACTTGCCTTCGAGAAACCCCAGGGACATCTGGTACTCGAGGGCATTCTGCATAAAGGCCGACTGCTCCTGTTGGATATCGACAGTGTTGCCATCACCCGTATCCGGCTGGTTGGGCACCCGGAACTGGATATGCTGCCGGGTCAGGGCTGCCAGATCGAAGTGGCGCTCGCTGGTTTGGCTCATGCTCAAACCGCGTTGCTGGCTCTTGGCCGATTGCAGCGCCGCCTGGAAGTCCACATCCCGGGCCTTGTAATGGGGGGTATCGGCATTGGCAATGTTGCTGGAAAGCACTTCAGCACGCTCGGCGCGGATCCCCAGGGTGTACTGGTGAACTCCCAATGCCTTGTCAAAACTGATCGCCATAAAATTGCCTCCTCTGTCACTTGGACTGAGATTAAGCAACTCGCGTGCCAAAAAAATATTGAAAGGAGATTTTATTCAGAGGGCGCTGACAGATGCCTGCCAGCGATGAGGGGGTTACTGATTAGTTATTTTAAAACAGTGAGTTATTAACTCAGGTGCGTTTCTGGTAGTAAATCCCCGGGTTACAGCGGATCATGTCAAACTCATCGGTCAGGCCGGCAATGGATTCGGAGGCTCCGAGAAAGAGTATGCCCTTGGGATTGAGGGCGGCAGCAAATTGCCGCAGTATCTTTGCCTTTGCCTCGGGGGCAAAATAGATAAGCACGTTGCGGCAAAAGATAATGTCAAACTTGCCAAGCAGCGCATAACTTTCCAGCAAATTGTGGGCACGGAAGTTGACCATACGGCGGACATTGTCCCTGACCCGCATATTGCCGCCGGGAAGAGCCTCAAAAAATTGACGCTTGCGCTCCTCGGACAGCCCCCTGCCGAGGGCCAGATTATCGTATTCGGCGTTGCGGCAACGATCCAGCATGGAAGGCGACAGATCCGTGGCCTGAATGGCTGCCCCCATGGGCAAGGCCCCGGGGCGTTTCTGCTGATATTCCAGAATGGTCATGGCCAGGGAATAGGGTTCCTGACCTGAGGAACAGGCCGCCGACCAGATTTTCAGGGGGCGGCCGAGGCGGCCAAATTCGGGCAACAGGGCGCTGGCCAACAGCTCGAAGGGGTATCTGTCCCTGAACCACAGAGTCTCATTGGTGGTCATGGCGTCAATCACTTCGGTGCGCAACTGCCGCTCCGTGGGCTTCATGGCGTGCTTGACCACTTCATTCAGGGACGGCAAGCCGTACTTGCCCATCAGCGGGGCCAGACGGCTGCGTACCAGGTATTGCTTGTTTTCACCCAGTACTATGCCGCTGTGTTGTTCCAGGAACAACCTGAATTGATTGTACTCAGCCTCAGCCAGTGATTTATCAGTCACCCTTTACTTCCTGCACTCTGTTGAAGTCCGCCCCGCGGAGCCAAGCTTCTGAAACACTTCTATAAAACAAGCGGCGCTTTATACAGCATGACAGTCCCTAACACAAGCCCGACTGCCCTTTCCTGCTACAGGCTCAGGTGTTTGTTGACCGCAGCCGCCAATTCATCGGGGTTGAACTTGGCAATAAAATCATTGGCACCGACCTTTTGCACCATGGCCTGGTTGAACACGCCGCTCAGGGAGGTATGCAGCACCACCTTGATGTGCTTGAGCTTGGGATCGTCGCGAATTTCCGCCGTCAGGGTATAGCCATCCATTTCCGGCATTTCGATATCCGAAATAATCAAAGGGATCTCGGTGGCAACATTGTCCATTTCGGTGGCAATGGATTTCAGTTTATCCAGGGCCTCACGACCGTCTTTAGCGGTATCAATCTGCAGGTTGAGCGAACTCAGAGCGCGGATGATCTGCTTGCGGGCCACGGCCGAATCGTCGATGACCATAATGTGGAAGTGCTGTTCCCTGTCTATGGTCAGGTTGGCATCCATCTCTTCGCTGATGGACGTTTTGACCGGGGAGATCTCATCGAGGATCTTCTCCACGTCGAGGATTTCCACCAGCTCGCCGTCGATCTCGGTCACCGCAGTCAGATAGGAATAACGACCGGCGCCCTTGGGAGGCGGCATGATGGCTTCCCAGTTAATGTTGATGATCCGCTCCACCGAACTGACCAGAAAGCCCTGCACCGATCGGTTGTACTCTGAGATAATGATGAAACAGTTCTGGATGTTCTCAATCGGACGACCACCGGTGGCGGCACTCAAATCGATGACGGAAATGGTAGAGCCGCGTATATGGGCGACCCCACGCACAAAGGGATTGAGTCTGGGCAATGCGGTCAGGGGTGGACATTGCAATACTTCCTTGACCTTGAAAACGTTAATCCCATACCGTTGGCGGCCGTTTAGCTTGAACAGCAACAGCTCCAAGCGGTTTTGCCCCACCAACTGGGTACGTTTATTGACTGACTCAAGAATGCTCGACATAAGTTCGCCTTAGTTATGATTCTGAATGAGGGTGCCTTGTCATGCTGAAGAGTATAGGCATATAACTTGCTTTAATCCCGCTATGACCCATCGCATTCCATTGCCGTCAAACTTTTGACAGCCCACCGCGACGGATGACTGCCATTGAGGCCAATTTTTTGAAAGTATAGGTGTATTCTGGCGTGACAAGCTAGTCTCTTCATTATGAAACTAAAGTTAGCACAGTTTATTTGGATCTTTCTCGCAGTTTCGACGTCCCGTGTTTGGGCCGCCGACCTTGCCACTGTCCCCACCCTATCGGCCATACGGGAAGCCGCTGAAGCGGCGGTGGCACAAAAAATCGAGGCGCCGGCCGAGGCCAGGATAGAAATCCAGGCCCAAAGCCTGGATAACCGCATGAGCCCACCACGCTGCAGCGACGGCATCAGTGCCACCCTTGCCAGCAACCGCGAAATAGGCAAGAACAACACGGTCAAGGTCCAGTGTCACAGTCCCGATCTCGACTATCCCTGGCAGATATTTCTCTCGGTACGGGTGGATATCCTTTTTCCTATGGTGGTGGCCACCCGGCCGGTGGGGGCAGGTGAGCTGATTGGCGAAGGCGATGTGACCCTGGCGTTTGTCGATAAAAGCCTGCTGCGGGGGCAACAGTTTGCCGCCGAAAGTGAAGTGATAGGCACCCGGGCAAAACGCCGTATTGCCCAGGATGCCCCGGTATACGCCGCCAACCTGTGTTTCGTTTGCCGCGGCGATTCGGTGGCCATCATCGCCAGGAGCGAGCACTTCCAGATAAAAACCTTGGGCGAGGCCCTGGCCGATGGTAATATCGGTGACAAAATTAGAGTTAGAAACAGCAGTTCCAACAAGGAGTTGGAAGCAAAAGTGACGGGTGTTGGAGAAGTTGAAGTTAAAATGTAAAAATAGCTAAAGCTTTTGGCAGCAGCGCCGATACAAGTTTAAGTAATCCGTTTCAGTCACTTTGGAGCCTATCATGGCAATGGACATCAAACAGAGCAACGCGGCCAACGCTGCCCGCGTCCGCGCATCAAATACCCCTGCACAGCAGGTACAACAACAGTCTGCCAAGACCGAGCAAACCCAGGGTAACGGGGCAGCCCACAAGAACGATTCTGTGGTCATCACCTCCCAGGCCCAACAACTGCAAGGCATTCAGTCGCGCATGGCCGCCCTGCCCGATGTGGATCAAAAGAAGATTGCCGAAATCAAGCAGGCCATAGCAGAAGGCCGCTATAAGGTGGACCCGGAAAAACTGGCCGCCAACATAGCCCGCTTTGAAAAGGATATGCAGGATCTCGATTCGGATGCCTGAATCAGTGTGACCGACTGAAACGGAAAAGACTGAGCGCGAGCCCGGCCGACAGAGTTGGCCGGGCTTTTGCATTTATTTGCCTGTAAAGTAGGGGCAACGTCGATGTTTTTGACGCCTGCTTTTGATATTGTGTTTAACATCAGGGGACCCAGCAATGACAGAACACACACTCCTCGCGCTGCTTACGCAACAGCAACGCCTGCTTGATGGCCTGATGCAACTGATCACCGACGAAAAGCAGGCACTGATCCAACAAGCGGCAGAAGAGCTGTTGCGCTTAAGCGGCACCAAGGCCGAGTTACTGCAGGCCCTTCAGCACAACGACAAGCAACTGGAAGCCCATCCGGATCGGGCGCAGCTCAGTCAGGATGCAGAACTCAAGGCCAGGGTCGAGGACGCCAAAGAGCGTCTGGCACAGTGCCAACAGCTCAATGAACTCAATGGCCAACTGATAGAGCACAACCTCGCCAGCCTCAACCGCCTGGCCCAGGCACTGCAGGTCAGCCGCAATGCCAGTTCCCTGACCTATAACGACAAGGGCAAGACCTCGACCATCTCCACCCTGGGCAATGATTTCAGCGCTTAAACGGTCTTCCAGATAACACAAAACCCGGCCATGGCCGGGTTTATTGTCAGCAAGTCAGTTCCCCTAGAAATAGGTGACGTCTTTCACCTTCTGCGGCCTGTGGGTCTGCTGATACAGGGCCCATACCAAGGCAAAATCCAGTTCCAGCTCGGTGACGTAGTGATCACCTGTGGGGTAACTCTTGACCACCCGGGCGCCGCGGATCACCCCGGAGACGCTGGCCTTGACCTTGTCATCGGCCACCATCCAGTCGTTGACACTGGTGCCGGCACTGATGTTCTGGCCATAAACCTGCTCGGCCAACTCCCGATAGGCGGCAATCTTGGAGGCCTGCATCGCCAGCAATACCTTCTGGGATTGCTCCTTGGCCGGTTGACTGTCCAGGGGCGCGTAGCCTATGGCGGTAATTTTGGGGAAGCTTTCCGGCGCTTCGGTTTCCCACTGTACATAGCGATCGCGGCCGGCGCAGCCGCCCAGAGCCAATGCCGCCACTAGGCACAGCATCAAATGTTTCATGGTCTGTCTCCCAATACCTTTACCTTGTCCTCGCCACGCTGCTCATAGCGATACAGCAGACCATCGCGGGACACCACTTTTTCCGATTGTGCCAGGTAGCCGGTCAATTGTGCCGGAGCCACAAAGGCTTGTGATGCCGCCACCACCCGCTTGTTTCCTGTGTCAACGATTCGGCTGTTCAGCACCAGGCCGTCTTTGGCCAGGCTCATGCTGGACACCAGCACATGGGCCACATCGATATTCTGCCCCAACTGTTGCCAGTCGCGGCTGAGCAACAAGTCGCCCTGGGCCGTTACCCGCACCGCCTCTCCAAGATTCAAATCCACCACGTTGAAATAACGGGCATGGAGGGCAGCCATCAAACCTTGCTGCAACTGTTGGGCCAATTCATTACTGCCGCGAAAATCCGCCACGGAAACCGGGGTCGCCACCAGCAGGGGCTGCTCGGGCAACAGGCCATCGTTTTGCTGCAGCAGCTCGTTGACCATCTGCTGCGCCAATACATTGACCTGGCCTCGGGTCGGATAGCCCTCGGCTTGGTAAAGAGATTCTCTGGGCAGGGATTCGGCCAAACCGGCCATGGGCGTCAGCAGCGCCAGCACTGTGGCAATAATTAGGCTTTTATTCATTTCCAACCACCTGATAATGAGGGAAAATTTGCTGTCGAACTCCTGTCCGATGCCATGTCCCCCGACTGGGGATAGTCTCTTATCGGCCCGGGGCGGCAAAACTTGACCCCGCTTAGTTGCCGCAATGCAATTATTCAGGCACGCATCTTGCTTTAGTTCAGGTCGAAGGTGAGCGGACGCCGGTGTCCGCCGCCAAACCTGTTTACTCCGGGAGGATATTCGCCCATGCGTACCCTATTGCTGCTGCTGGCCCTGGTGTCCGGCCCCGGCGTCGCCCAATGGCAGCAGGCCACGGGCGAAGCCATCATAGTTGACGGCGATGTCGCCAAGGCCCGTGAACAAGCCGTGGCCCAGGCCATCAGCTATGCCGGACTTGCCAGTGGTGCCAGCTTTAATGCCGAGCAACAGGTGGTCAATGGCCGCCTGACCCAGAATACCCTGACCCTGGCACAAATGCTGATGACCAACCGCATCGAGCTTATCAGCGAAGAGATCCGCCACAACAAGCTGACGGTCAAACTGCAGCTTGAACTCCTGGATGATGTCGAGCCCAACTGCGCCAAGGGCCAGCTCAAGGCCGCCATCTTTCTGCCCCAGGCGCAGATCCGCGACCGCGCCCAGCTGCGCCACGGCCAGTTGACCCAATTGCCCGCCGCCATTTCCCGTCGGCTGGGGGCGCAATTGGAACGCACTTCCAGCACCGGCTTTATTCATCTGGCCGCCGACAAGGTGCTGGCCATGGGCAGTGGCGGCAATCGTTTGCCGTCCTGGCTTGCCGACAGCAGCGACAGCCAATATGTGCTGCTGCCCGAGCTGATGGACGTAGCCACCGAACCTGCCGAATCCTCCATGCTGGGGCTGTGGCACAGCGATCCACTGCGCCAGTTCCGTTTGCGGCTGACCCTGTACCACGGCATCAGCGGCGAAGTGATCTGGCAGAACGAACTGGACACCTCGGCGCCCTGGGAATTTGAGTTGCAGGCCAGCGTCGACCCCGACAGCGACCGCTTCTGGCGCTCCGCCTATGGCCGCGGCATAGACAAGCTGCTGGCCGACGCCGGCCGCGCCATGGATGAGGCGCTGATGTGTCGCCCCGTACTCGGCCAGGTGGTGGCCCGCGAAGGCGAAACCCTGATCATCAACCTCGGCCGCCGCCATGGCCTGAAAAATGGCGATGAGCTGCAGCTGGTCTTGACCCACAATATCGGCGACCGCCTGTCGCGGATGCGTACCCTTGCCAATAATTCACATACAAACATCAAGATAGAGCAAGTGACCGAAGACAGTGCCATTGCGGTGCTCAAGGGCCAGCAGGCGACCTTGAATATTCAGCTCAACGACATAGCGATTAAGATTTAAGCAATTAAAATTCAAGACTTTTAATCGGAGCCAAAACCAGTATAATCAGCTGCGTCTCCCTATAGCTCAACAGGATAGAGCAGTCGCCTCCTAAGCGACCGATCGGGGTTCGAGTCCCTGTGGGGAGACCAGTCACTTCTGCTTGTGACTGCTTGCACAAGTTTCAAGCTTTTCTTTCAGTTCCTCTTTTTCTGCCAATTTTTGTGTTTCTGTTGCCGCGACAGTATCTGTATTGATCGGCTGTGCCGCCTATGTGCCGCCACCACCGTGGCAATATCTTGCTTCAACTGCAACTTCCGGCATCTGATGCCATTAATCACCTGCCGTGGGCCTTCGCACTGCTACTCCAGTGACACGGCATGAATATGTCCCTATAGCCTCCCCTCGCCATCCATGGCTCGGACGGTCACTGGCGCAGCAGTGCAAGCTCAGGGTGTTCCACTCCAGCTGTGGACTTATCATCCAAGAGCCCGAATGAAAGCAAATGCCAGACTGTTGCACCGATTCCCCCTTTGGAGCCGCCGAGGATGTTGGGCAAGAAACGGCAACAACCGAGGCAGGAAGCCGAGGTAGCGACAGTCGAGCATGGAGGCGAGTCTGTCGCGTTGGCCGTTTCGCCCATAAATCCGAGGGGCCTTCGGCTCCGATCGGGGGCATCCTTTGGGTTGCAAGGGGCTTTGGATGAGCAAAGCCCCTTGCCCGGGTGTGGGTTGGAGACCCACGACTTTGTGCCGCTGGCAAAGCGGCAATCTCTTGAGGTGATGCAGCATCCACCTTTTAATGCAATTAATCACCTGCGGTGGGCCTTCGCACTGCTACCCCAGTAACACGCCGTGAATCCATCCCTGGAGGCTCAACGGCGACGTCCTGTCGCCGATGGTCACTGGTGCAGCAGTGCAAGCTAAAGGTGTTCCACTCCGACATTGCTCAACCGTCCAGCACCGATAAAGAGCAAATAACCAAGCTCACATCTAAAGCCAACACATTCCGCCAAACCAGCCTGGCATCCAAGATATGAAAGAAAGGATTTTCATGCTTAAACAGCATGCCAGCACATATCTTATGATCCCGCACAAGTTTTTGTAATAAATGGCAAATATCCTACAGACGACGAATAAGAGCTGTGGTAAGTTCGGATTAATTGAAGCACATGTATCATACAATCAAAACTTTACAGAACGCAGGAAACTTGTAGTCCAAATTCAAGGATGGTGGCGTGCCTGAAGGGCAAGCGATAGTACAGTTTCTGTCACTTAGCAGGAGCTGAAGGACTTCTGGCCCGCTAAGCAGATCGATAACTTATTTCAATTCTCAGTTTAGGGATACTAATATGATTAGCAGGGATTGCGTCTTCAAGTCGCTTACTTTATTTCTAGGTCTAACTTTTTCTGATCACACATATTATTGCTCTTTTTTCTTCTACAAAAGGCATTCTTTCTGTTGTTCATTGAATGACAATTCAAGCTAGAAATACAGTCAACTTTAGATTAAATATAAAAAATAAATTATATAAAAATGAGTAATTAAAAATGAGCGAAAAAACATACCCAGGGATTCACCCATTATTTAAGGACTCTCATTTTAATGAGGTCGAGAAAAAAATAATAGATACATTATCTAAAGAATTTTTTATAACAAATGGAGGTGAAGAAATAAAACTTGGATATAACAGCGTTTATAAATACATAATACTAAACCCTACAGAAATCTACACTGACATGTTTAACTTAGATAGGGAAATAATTGTTGTATTCAGTAACTATGAGAGCATCCAGGCACGAACACTAGATGTATTTGAATATATTTTAAAGAAACACTCATCACTAAGAATAGAAAAAATTTGCAACATACTTGTAAGTGCTGACTCTAATGTAGAGAACTCCTTGGAAACCTTGGTAAAAAATGAACCAGAGACTCAAGTAATTATTCCGTTTTCATACAGTGAACTCGATAAAGTAAAGGACTCATTTTTCTTCAGAAATAGATTTAGGAAGTATTTCTACACTCGTGATCTTTTTGCGTTTGAAGCTCCACTGAAGAAAGATATATACTTTTTTGGACGAAATGACCTCATACAAGAACTAACTAATAGATTGAAAAGCGGTGAAAACTCTGGATTATTTGGACTAAGAAAGACAGGAAAGACATCACTGATAAATGGTATAGAAAGAAATCTTTTAAAAGATAAAATAAGATCAGCCATTATTGACTGCCAAGAAACTTCTTTTAATCAGAGACGTTGGAATGAAGCATTATTTTATTTATGTTTGAAAGTAAAAGAATATATTAACATTGAATTGGAAATACCTGACGAGTCAAAATTCACAGAGAAAGATGCCTCTCACTTAACAGAAAATTTCTTAAAGGAATGCAGAAAAGGTTTAACTGGGCCAATATTTCTTATATTTGACGAAATAGAGAATATTTCGAGAACAACAGCCCCAGCTGAACACTGGTGTAATGGCAAGGACTTTGCGTTGTTTTGGCAAACGCTAAGATCAATTTTCCAACGAAATACAAATCTAATTTCTTACTTAATTGTAGGAACCAACCCAACCTGTATAGAATTGCCAAAAATAGACAACATTGACAACCCTATCTTTAATCACTTCAACCCAGTTTACATACCTGGATTTCAAGTAAAAGACACTAGAGAAATGGTGCGTAAGCTCGGAAAAAGAATGGGATTAAGATTCGAGGAAAACGTATACTCTAAACTCACGGATGACTTCGGTGGACACCCATTTTTAATGAGGCATGTTTGCAGCCTAATATCCAAGGAAGTTAAGGAACTAGAAAGACCAGTGGATATTGGCAGAAATTCATATAGGGAAGCTAAAGATGAATTCATTGTCAACCACTCCAACTACCTTGAGATGATAATAAGTGTACTCAAGGACTATTATCCTGATGAATACGAAATGCTATCAATGTTAGCAAATGATGATATATCAACATTTAATGACTTTGCAGATCTACATCCATCATATACAGCACATCTTTTAGGATATGGCTTGATAAGAAGAGAGAGATGTGGTTTTGATTTCAATATAGATTCAATAAGAGAATATATATTAGACAAATCAAAATATAAGAAAATTGGACTTACTATGGAAGAAAAATGGAGTGAAATATCCAAAAGAAGAAATGCTTCAGAGTTAAAACTTAGAAAACTTGTTAGATTTTTACTAAAGGCCCAAATGGGTGCTCAAGAAGCCAGAGAGACTATTCTAAATATTTTTGGCGAGCCTAGAAAATCCAAACTATCAAATCTATCATACGATGAATTATTTGATGCAAATAAAAGTGAGATCTACTTTCTCGATTTAGGGAAAATTATTTCGAAGCAATGGGATGTGTTTAAAAACTCATTTGATAAAACAAAGCAAGAAACATTCAAGCAATTAGAATTTATTAATTCATCTCGTGGAGATGCTCACGCTAAAGTGATATCCGATGAACAATTTTCTTACTTCAGACTTTGCATGAGCAATTTAGAAAATGATCTCGGAGATATGCTGTAACTAGCCTCCATAATTTGCATGCAAATCATGTTTTTAGCGCGGTTTGTTAAAAAGGTATTTTAATTTTTGCTGTTTCATCTACTCTCGCCGCTCTTGCGGCGAGAGTTCCCTTCCTGAATTTCAACGCTGCCTCACCAGCCCACCACCATCGGCAATAGCACGTACCGACAATGGGGCGCCCTACTTCCCACCACATCGCTGGAGCAGGATGATTGGTCCATTACACCTTAAACACCGCGATAAGACTCTCCATCTGCCGGGAGTCTTCGGCGATCCGATCGCTGGTTTGGCCGACGGTTTCGCTCTTGGACTGATTGTCGCGGGAGATGTCGTTGATCCGGGTGATGTTCAGGTTGAGCTCGGCAATGACGGCGCTTTGCTCATCGGTGGCGGTGGCGATGTGGACGTTCATATCATTGATTTCGCCGATGGCCTGTTTTATCAGGCCGAGGGCGTCCATGGCCTGGGCGGTTTCGGCGACGGTTTTGTCGGACTGTTCCCGGGCCCGGGCTACCGAGGCATTGACCTTATCCACCGAGCCGCGGATAGCTTCGATGATGGCGTTGATTTCGCGGGTGGATTCCTGGGTGCGGCTGGCCAGGGTTCTCACTTCGTCGGCAACGACCGCAAAGCCCCGTCCGGCTTCGCCGGCCCTGGCGGCTTCGATGGCGGCATTGAGTGCCAGCAGGTTGGTTTGCTCGGCAATGCCGACGATAACATCGAGTATCTGGCCGATTTCGCCTGAGCTGACCTTGAGCGCCTGGACCACATCCGAGGTCACCTCAAGTTCACCGGAAAGCTGGCGTATGTTGCCCATGGCATGGTTCACCACTTGGTTGGTGCTGTCGGCCTGATTGTCGGCATCGGCGGCCGAGCGGGCGGCGAGCTGGGCATTGGAGGCCACTTCCGAGGCGGTGGCGGCCATTTGGTTAATGGCGGTAGCCACGCTTTCGGTTTCCTGCTGCATTTTGTGGGTCGCGCTTGCCGCTTCGTGGGCGACTTTGGACAGGTCGGTGGCCAGGTTTTTACTGTCGTCAACCGAGTCACGCACCGAGCTGACCAGGGTTTGAATTCTGCCGATAAAGGCGTTGAAGTACAGAGCCACCTGAGTCAGCTCATCATTGCCCCGCTCCGCCAGCCTCAGGGTCAGGTTGCCCTCGCCCTCGGCGATATTTTTAAAGGCGCTGAGGGTTTCTCTTAAGGGCTCGGTCACGCTGTGGCTTATCATCAGCAGCAGCGCCAGTACCGGGCCCCACACCAGAATGAAGATAAGCAGGTATTGCCAGGTAAATTCACGCTTTTGGGCGGCAATGTCATCGATGTAGATGCCGGTGCCGACTATCCAATCCCAGTCATTGAAGCGTTTGACCACTGTCATTTTCGGGCTGGGTTCGTCGGCGTCGGGTTTATTCCACATATAGCTGACCAGGCCCGATTCGCTGCGGTCGGTGACACGGATCATGTCAGCGAACAGCTTGACGCCGTTCGGATCGGCCATGGCCAGCACGCTGGTGCCCTCAAGCTTTTTGGCAAAAGGGTGCTGGATCATCATCCCCTGCCGGTCGATGGTGAAGTAGTATTCCTTGCCCGCGTATCTCATGCTGTCGAGCTCCGCCAGTGCCTTGGCCTTGGCATCGGCTTCGGTGAGCTGCCCGCTGCGGGCCTTGGCGTGGAAGTCACTGACTATGCTGATGGCGACATCGGTCAAGGCCTGCAGCCGCGCTTCCTTTTCCTGTACCAGCACGGAATCCATGCTGCGCAGTGCATAGGCAAACATCAGCAAGGTAGCCAGCAACGACAGCACCAGCATCAACAAAATGCGGCGGGATATTTTGTAGTTTCTCAGGAATTTGCCAAGCATAAGCACCTCGATATTCGCCAGCGTTGGTTTTTTTATTCTGTTGCCAAAAGGCGGCACCGAAAAGCAGTGCCAAATGACTGTCCCCAAAGACCGAGCCAAAGGGCTAACCCTTCCATACAAGCCGCGGCAGCCTGGATGCCCCCATCTATCAGCATCGAGGCCCGCGGCCCCCATCTATCGCCCTTGGGCAGGACACACTGCTCTACAGGCTCAATGACGCCTCCGTCATCTAATCATAGTAATAGTGGTGGAAGTCGCAGCATACTGCACTTTAGTCGGTGGAAACCCAGACTCATATCATGAAATAAAACAGAAAATGCTTTGAAAACAGGGTCTCAAACCCGGGACTGTACAGATGGGAGGTGCAATCGGGCGGACAGGGTGACACTATAGGCATTCACTCCATCGGGCAGGCCAAGATAGCCGGCCCATCGCAAACAAAAGGTAAATCAGGATGATTTCCAGAAGAACTCTTATTGGTTGGCTCGCTTTGGCGCCGCTGCTGGCAGGCGCTGAAGAAAACCAGCAGCAAGCCCCCAAAAGTGACACCGGGGAGCAGATGTATGGCCTCATAGGCCAGTTGGTTGCAGCCCCGGGAAAGCGGGATGAACTTGCCTCGATTCTGATTAATGGCATAGCCGGTATGCCGGGTTGTTTGAGCTACATAGTCTCCAACGATCTGCAGGACGACAATGCCCTCTGGGTCACCGAGGTCTGGCAGAGCAAGTCGCAACATGGGGCGTCACTGTCACTGGATTCGGTCAGGCAGGCCATTGCAAAGGGGCGGCCACTTATCGCCGGTTTCGGCCAGCGGGTTGAAACCCTACCCCTGGGTGGCCAGGGCGTATAAGGTTCTCAGCTGCTGTTTTCCGGCTGCGGCAACGTCCCGGGAATCGGCGGTTATCGCCCCACTCCCCCACGAATAAGGTCTCGGCTTACCACAGTGCAAATGTCACTTGCGCGGCAGCGATTTTTGCCTTTGTATAGATGAGCGGGTCATCTGCGGCCGCAATTGCGGCAACCACCAATCACATGACAGGGAAATAACATGAGTCACAATGAAATCAATGAAATCAAACGCCTTTTCATCAGCCGCCTGGATACCCTCGGCCATGTGCTGAGCCAGGGCGAAAAGCACTTCGGCGAGCTGGACAGCAAGATGGACGAGCGCCTGGCACCGGACATGTTTACCCTCGGCGCCCAGGTGGCGGTGGCCTGCAATCAGGCCAGGGGCTTTGCCCAGTGGTGTGCCGATGAGCCCATAGACAACCTGAGCAAGGAAGTGCATTCACTGGCCACGGCCCGCGACATCATAGCCCAGACCAAGGAGCTGGTCGCCGCCATAAGTGTGGATGATGCCAAGCTCGACAACATCAAACGCATCGGCCTGGGCCCCGGCCGCTACTGCGAACTGCCGGCACGCCAGTACCTTAGCGAATACCTGCTGCCAAACCTGTATTTCCACATCACCACTGCCTACGCCATACTGCGCCACCTGGGCGCACCGCTCGGCAAGGCCGACTTCATGGCCTTCCTCGCCCCACACGTGCGTCTGGAAAGCTGATAGCACACCGCAGCGCCACCTGGGAAGGACCGTCAGGCCCTTCCCAGCCCCCATGAAAATGAGCTAACGGCTTGCCACGACTGTAAAAAAGCTTTTTCATACCCGGCAAAACCTCTAGTATTGAGGCAGAATCAATGCCCTTTCCAAGGAATGTGCCCCATGACAGATTTGCTGCAACAGAACATGGCCATTATCCGCCGCCGCTGGCCGGAAGTAGCCCAGGCCATGGATGCAGCAGATCCCGACAGTCTGGATGCCATGTTGGTCACAGGGGCAGAACAGACCATCAGTGTCAACGGCATTCAGCTCAGCAGCCGTCATAACCGGTTGAGCGAAGTTGAATTATTGGCTGCGCAGCTACCGGAAACCACTCCCAGCATTTTCCTATATGGCCTGGGTATGGGTGATTTGCCCAGAGAATTATTGGCTCGGCCAGCGCTGAAGAACCTTATTCTTATACCGCTGAACATGGCCCTGCTCAAATTGTTACTCAGTTATACAGAGCAACAGGACTGGTTGATTGACCCCAGGTGTGAACTCATATTACCAAGTAACCAGTCTCAATTTCGCGAGCCGGCCATTGCTTTGATCGCAGACATGGTACTCGCAGAAGATAGTGCTGCTGAGTTGAGAAACAAATGGTTGGTAAAGAATCAATTACAATTTTCCGCTCGCGATCACAGACCCGATGACAAGGAGATACTGCAAAGATTTACCGACAATGGCGAACTTATCCGCAGTGAACCCGATGTATCTTTGTTGTTCAATAAAACCCAGGGAGAAAGGCTAATTATTGCCTGCCCTGGCCCCAGTCTTTCTGACTGTTTACCAGGACTGCTCCTCGCACAACAATCTGCCACACCCTATAAAATTATTGCCCTGGATACAGCGTTCAAGGCGCTTTTTGAGCATGGCATACGTCCGGATATAGTCGTGAGCATAGATGCCGCTATAGACCGGAATCACCTGCACATCGAGGCATCCAATGATATTTCTCTGGTGTATTTCCCTCGTTTGGCAAATGAAGTAATCCGTGCGTGGAAAGGCCCAAGATACATGGCTTACTCAGCGTCATCCCTTTACGATATCCCAAGACAGATAAAAATGCACTCCAGCCTCTATGCAGGAGGCAGCGTGTTGCACCCCGCAGTGGATTTAGCGGTGAAGATGGGGGCTTCGGATATCATTCTCTTGGGTTGTGATCTGGCCTTTCCAGGAAATAGAACTCATACCGGTTGGGAAGATGGTGAACTCAATATGCATATAGGTGCCCAAGGGCAACATCAGTGGTTAGTGAGCAATGCCGGAGACAAGGTGATCACCAGTCTAAGTTTTATGAGTTATCTGGATGCGCTGCAAGATTATATACAAGCCCGTCCCGCCAAGCGCTTTTACACTACCAGTCTCAATGGTGCAGCTATTCAAGGTTGTGGCTACTTGGCCCCGGAAACACTCTGGCCCAAAAAGGAGCAGGTATGAATCCAGCAGAGCAGACTTCGATAACAACAGTCTTAAATGAATTACAGCTAACTGCACAATATCTGCGCAAAGGGTGCGAATCCATGGCGCAAGAATTGCTAACGACTGTGACAGGGCAATTATTGCATTTGAGCCAGAGTTGGTCCGAGCAAAAAATTGTCAAATTAAACGAAATCATTACTCAGGCTTTTGATTGCCAGCGCCGCCATGATTGGCTGGGATTAGCTGACTATCTGGAATTTGAACTGGTGGATTTCCTGTGCCAACGGGAAAATCATGACTCAACAAATAAGGAAACTGAATGAAACAGGTTTTAGTCACGGGCGCCGATGGCTTTATCGGTTCCCATTTGGTCGAACTCCTGGTTGAGCGAGGCTATCGAGTCCGCGCCCTGGCCCAATACAATTCCTTCAACTACTGGGGATGGTTGGAAGACATTGCATGTGCCGATGCGGTGGAAATCGTCTGTGGTGACGTAAGGGACCCACATTTTTGTAAGCAAATCACCAAGGATATGGACTTAGTGTTCCATCTGGCAGCCTTGATTGCTATCCCCTTCTCCTATCAGGCACCGGACAGCTATCTGGATACCAACGCCAAGGGGACACTCAACATATGCCAGGCAGCGCTGGAGAACCAAGTTGGACGAGTAATACATACCTCCACCAGCGAAGTCTATGGTACGGCCCGATATGTTCCCATAGACGAGGCCCATCCACTGCAGCCCCAGTCTCCCTATAGCGCCTCCAAGATTGCGGCTGATGCCATGGCCATGAGTTTTTACAACAGTTTTCAATTACCTCTGACCATAGCCCGTCCCTTCAACACCTATGGACCCAGGCAATCGGCCAGGGCGGTTATTCCCAACATCATCAGCCAAATAGCCGCCGGCGCCAGTGCGATTAAACTGGGAGACCTCACCCCGACCCGTGACTTCAACTATGTCAGCGACACCTGTCGAGGCTTCCTGTCCCTGGCCGAATGCGATGCCAGCATAGGAGAAACAGTGAATATTGCCAGCAACAGCGAGATCAGCGTGGCCGATACCCTGGATCTTATCCGCGACATCATGGGCAGCAAGGTGGAATTCATCACCGAAGATGCCAGACTCAGGCCCGGTAAGTCAGAGGTTTTTCGCCTCTGGGGAGACAACCGCAAGATGCTCGCCCTCACGGGCCATACCAGTCAGATAGACTTGCGGCAAGGATTGGAGCGGACCGTACACTGGTTCACCCAACCGGCGAATCTGGCCAAGTACAAGTCCAATATTTACAACAAATAAACCGGAGCAGCGACGATGGCACACGCATGGGATCCAGTATGGGAAGACGTTTTCAGCCGTCAGGCCTGGGGAAAATATCCGGGGGAGGATCTGATCCGCTTTATCGCCCGCAACTTCTATAAGGTGACAGACAAGTCGGCCCTGAAACTGCTGGAAGTGGGGTTTGGCACTGGCGCCAATCTGTGGTTTATGGCCCGGGAAGGGTTTCCTGTTCATGGTATCGAAGGCTCTGCCACAGCCATCAAACTGGCCAAAGAGAGACTGGATCAGGAAGTGCCTGAATGGCAGGGAGAATTATTGCAAGGAGACATTTTGCAACTCCCCTACGAAGACAACAGTTTCGATGCTGTTATAGACAACGAAGCCATCTACGCCAACAGCTTTGAAAACGCAGTACAGATGTACAAGGAAATCCACCGGGTGCTTAAACCCGGCGCATTGATGTTCAGCCGCTGCTTCACCGAACAGACCACGGGCTATGGCAGTGGCACAGCGCTGGGTAAGCACGCCTTTCTGGTATCTGAAGGCCCAATGACCGGCAAGGGATATACCCGCTTTACGACCCGCGAATGCCTTGAAGAGTTGCTGCAACCCTTTAAGGTAAATGAGCTGCAATGCATCAGCCGTCACAGTGATGGCGGAGACAAGGTCAGCGAATGGATTATCATTGCCAGTAAGAGTGCCTGAATCAATGAGCAATGCCATCCTCGACACCATAGCCTTTATTCGCCAGCTGTATCAAAGCCAGGATTTCCTGCCGCTGCATGCCCCCAGCTTCGATGAGCAGGAGCTGGACTTGGTGACAGACACCATCAAAAGCACCTTTGTCTCCAGCGTTGGCCGTTACGTTAGCCAATTTGAACAACAGCTGTGCCACTATACGCAGGCCAAGGGGGCCGTCGCCACAGTCAATGGCACTGCAGCACTGCACACGGCCTTATATCTGGCCGGAGTTAAAACAGGCGATCTGGTCATCAGTCAAGCACTGACCTTTGTAGCCACCTGTAATGCCATCACTCAGTTGGGGGCAACCCCGCTGTTTATCGATGTTTCCAGAGACAGAATGAGCCTGTGCCCTGAGGCGCTGGCCCGATACCTGGACGAACATGCCGAATTGACCGATGAGGGCTTGTGTCGCCACCGACCTACGGGTCGCATTATCCGCGCCATGGTCCCCATGCACACCTTCGGCCATCCTGCCGAACTCGAAAAATTGCTGCAACTGGCAGGACGCTGGCATATTGGCCTGGTTGAAGATGCCGCCGAAAGCCTGGGCTCCTGGTATCGGGGACAACACACTGGCACTCTGGGGCGATTTGGTACCTTAAGTTTCAATGGCAACAAAATAGTGACCACGGGTGGCGGCGGTATGCTGCTTTGTGCCTCTCATGAAGATGCAGAACGGGCCAAACACATCACCACCACGGCCAAGCAACCCCATGCCTTGGAGTTTTTTCATGATATGCCGGGCTTTAACTACCGTATGCCCAATCTCAATGCCGCCCTCGGCTGTGCCCAAATGACCAAACTTGACGGCTTTGTGCAAAGCAAGCGCGCGGTTGCCGAGGCCTACAGGCGGTTTTTTGCCGACACGGAATTTGCGTTTGTCTGTGAACCCAGTGACAGCAGATCAAATTATTGGCTCAATGCCATAGTGCTGCCGGATCCTGCCTTGAAGCAACCCTTTCTGCAACAGACCAACCAGGCCGGTGTCATGACCCGCCCCGTTTGGCAGCCCATGCACACCTTGCCCATGTTTGCCAACGCACCCAGGGGCGAGCTAGGCAACACTGAGTGGCTGGCCCTGCGCCTGATCAATCTGCCCAGCTCGCCGCTGGCTTGCAGCAACACATGAAGATATGAGCATGAACACAGCCTTGAGTGCATTCAGCCAAGTTCTGGATCAGGATATGTATTACCGGCAGGGCTACCGGAAACTGTACCTGGAACCCGAGGCGCAGGCCTTCGATTATTGTTATGAAGAAGGCCCGCTCCAGTTTAAAGTGATGAGCATTAAACGTCCCATTCTTCAGGTGGCCGGTCAGGCACTCGAGGAAGAATGGTATGATCTTGAAACCCATTACGGTTACGGCGGCCCACTCAGTAACAGTGCTGATCCTGACTTCCTCGCCCGGGCTTTTGACGCCTATCGTCATCACTGTGCCAACAACAGGATCATCTGTGAGTTTATTCGTTTTCATCCACTCAATGAGCTGGGAGCCCAGGCCGGCTGGTATGATTTTCATGCCCTGGAGCGGCAGGTGGTCAGTGTCGATCTGCGCGGGGATGAAACCGCACGCTGGCAAGGCTATTCAAAGACCTGTCGCAATCTTTTACGCCGCAGCCTTGAATGCCTGACAGTAGATGAACAGCTGCCACTGGAAGACTTTTTGCCCTTATATCGACAGACAATGGACAAAAATCGCGCCGCCGCTTTTTTCTATTTTGACCAGGAATACTTTCAAGGTTTGGCCTCCCTGCCCGGCTGTCGTCTGCTGGGTATCCGTAACGCACAGGGGCAGTTGATCTCGGCCGGTTTCTTCTTTTTCTGTCCTCCGCTGGCCCATTACCATCTTTCGGCCAATCTGCCTGACGCAGTGCGGGAAAATGGCAACTATCTGTTGCTTGAGCATGCCTTCAGGCTTGCCAAGGCCGCGGGCTGTCAGCAGATGTTGCTTGGCGGGGGGCGTACAGCGGCCACAGATGACTCGCTCTTTAAGTTTAAGACTAAGTTTTCAAAAGATATTTTGCCTTTTTATATTTCAGGAATAGACTTTATTCCCGGGCAAAGAAACAGACTTAATGCCCTATGGCAAGCTCAGTTTCCACAGCGACAACTGCGACATTTTCAAAAATACCGGCTCACAGAGTGAGGAATCTTATGGCTCAAACGACCTATATCATTGCCGAAGCCGGCGTCAATCATAACGGTGACATTAACCTTGCCAAATCGCTTATCGATGCGGCAGTGAGTGCCGGTGTTGATTGCGTTAAATTTCAGACCTGGAAAACCGAACTCTTGGTAACAGAGCAAGCAGAAATGGCTCGCTACCAAATGGAAAACACCCAAAGCCAGACCTCACAGTTCCAGATGCTCAAGGCGTTGGAGCTAAGTTATGAGGATTTTCAGGAACTTAAAGCCTATTGCGATCTCACCGGCATAGATTTCATGTCAACCCCCGATGAAACCCAGAGTGCCGACTTCCTCAATGGGCTGCAACCCGTGTTTAAAATAGGTTCGGGTGAACTGACCAATTTGCCATTCCTAGTCCATATTGCCCATTTTGGCAAACCTGTGATCCTCTCCACCGGCATGAGCAATCTGGCCGAGATAGAGCAGGCCCTGTCACTGTTGACGGCTAACGGCCTCAGGCTGGATCAAATAACAGTGCTGCATGCCACCACCCAATATCCGACCCCCATGACCGAGGTCAATCTCAGGGCCATGAACACCATAGCCAATGCCTTCCCCGGGGTAAAAGTCGGTTATTCGGATCACACCCTTGGCATCGAAGTGCCGGTGGCGGCGGTGGCCTTGGGGGCCAGCGTCATAGAAAAACACTTTACCCTGGATCGCACCATGGAAGGACCCGATCACAAAGCCAGCCTGGAACCCGCCGAGTTGGCAGCCATGGTATCAGCCATACGCAATATCGAGGTGGCCCTGGGCAATGGTATTAAACAACCCAGCCACTCGGAGATGGAAAACCGGCAAATAGTGCGCAAGAGCATAGTCGCCGCAAGGGATATTCAAAAAGGAGAACTGCTCAGTGCGGACAACCTGGCACTCATGCGGCCGGGTTCCGGGCTGCCACCGTCTCGCTGGAGCGAGGTGATTGGCACTCCTGCCAGAGAAGACTTCAAACGCGGAGACATAATCCGATGAGCCGTCGAATTTGCGTGGTTACCGCCACCCGGGCCGAATATGGTTTGCTTCGACCTTTACTGGATGAAATCCTGGCCGACAATGATCTGAGCTTACAACTGGTGGTGACCGGTACTCATCTGTCTCCCGAGTTCGGCTACACCATCAAGGATATAGTGGCCGATGGCTACCCCATAACCAAAAAAGTGGAAATGTTGCTCTCCTCTGACTCGGCTGTGGGCGTCAGCAAGAGCATGGGCCTGACCCAGATAGCCTTTGCCGATGTATTTGAAGAGCTTAGGCCGGAGATACTGCTTGTGCTTGGTGACAGATATGAACTGCTGCCCATAGTGCTGGCGGCCAATATTGCCCGCATTCCGGTAGCCCATCTAAACGGTGGCGAATTGACGGAAGGCGTCATGGATGAAATATTTCGCCATGCCATCACCAAATTGTCACAGCTGCATTTCACCGCCATAGAAGACTATCGCCGCCGGGTGATCCAAATGGGCGAAGCGCCCGAGCGGGTATTTACCGTAGGCGAAGCCGGGCTGGATAATATCAGGCGCATGAATTTTATGGACAGGCCACAACTGGAGCAAAGCCTGGGACGGCCACTGCTCAGTCGCAATCTGATCATCACTTATCACCCTGATCAGCACGACAACCTAGCCGCCATTGAGGCTAACTTCCACCTGCTGCTCACGGCCCTGGATGAGCTCAAGGATACCCTGCTGATTTTTACCAAAGCGAACAGTGATATTGGAGGACGCCAAATCAATGCCATGATAGACGCCTATGTTGCCAAACATGAGGATAAAGCCCTTAGTTTCACCAGTCTTGGGCAACTGCGCTATCTGTCCCTGCTGAAATATGTGGACGCGGTAGTAGGCAACTCCTCCAGTGGTATAGTAGAAACCCCCTCCTTCGGTCTCCCGAGCATTAACCTTGGCACCAGACAACAGGGACGAATACGTGCTGCCAGTACGTTGGATGTCGCGTTCGATCCAAAGGAACTGCGCACCGCTTTGGCCAAAGTGCTCAATGAGAACTTCCGCGCGACTCTTAAAGAAGTCAGTAATCCCTATGATCAAGGTGGAACTTCATGCAAAATTAAGCAGATTATAAAGGAGTACCCACTGGAAACTCTTGCAGGAAAACGTTTCCATGACCTCTGACCTTGAACAAATTGGTGGTGAAATGGCCTTTTCCCCCCAACGCTTCCAAGCTCTGACATTGAGTGGACGCTTCTCACTTCGCCTGATAATTCATAGTGCAGCACTGCAGGGGAAGAAGGTGTTGCTGCCCGAGTGCTTGTGCCAGGTAATAGTCTCTGAGTTAACCCGCTACAATATCAGTTTTGGTATTTATTCTCTTGGCGATACCTTAGAGCCTATTTGGCCGGAGAATTTCGCTCAATACGAAGTCATTTACCTTATCCAGTATTTTGGCATGGATTTTAGGAGCAGCTTGCCCGAAACGATGCCAAGGGATCTGATCGTCATCATTGACGATGTATTTTCGCCCCTGCCACGCCTGCCAGTCCTCATTAACCCCTGTTACAGTTTCAATAGTTTACGTAAAATTTCTCCCTTGGCGGATGGCAGCATACTTGTAGCAAACCGCCCGCTCATGTTGGATATTTTGGGACAGGCAAATGATGGGGGGTTTTCTGCCCAGAAATACTTAAATAAAGGCATAAAGCACGAGTTCCTCAGCGAAACAGTTACCGGAGACAATGCATTGGCAATGGAGCGGCGTTTTTTGGAGGGATTTTCCAAGGCAGAGCAATTGCTTGACTACATAGAAGGCGTACCTTCAATATCTTTGGAAAGCCAGTACCTGGCGCTAGAGTTCATGGCCAATCTGGAGCAGGAAAGACTTCACAGGAAGTTAAATTACCTCCGCCTACAGCAGCTATTACCAGAGCTGGTATTACCTATGGACGTAGATTTCTTTTCCTTCGCTTTGCTGCGACTACCAGGGCAAAGAGATGAGCTCAGACAAATGTTGGCAACTGAGCGAATCTTTTTACCCGTGCATTGGCCTGAGCAGCCAGGTTTTAATTCTGACTGCACCCTATGGTTATCAGTTCCTTTGGACTCCCGTTATCACGGCGGACACATGTCCCGCATCGCTGACAAGATAACAGCTTTTTATCAGGTTATTTGACAGTCACAATAACTTAGAGTCCAAAGGGTTACGCTACACTGTTTAACATCTGCCGGGCAGCCACATTTTCAGCGTCCATACTGAGTATATGTTCGCAGGCCATTCGCACTGCATCCATAGCCCCCAAATCCATGTAAAGCTTAGCCAGGGCCTGCCATACCATTAAATCCTTGGGATAAAAACCCAGATAACGGTTGTAACTTTCCACTGCGGCCATAGGATCCCCAGTGATAAACTGCAAATGGGCAAGTTTTGGCAAGAAGCGAGGAGAAAAGTCACACAATTCCGTCATTGCGGCCAGCGCCCGGGCAAACAGTTTTAGCCCCAAAGCCAACGATACTATTTGAGTTAAGGCTAGAGATCTGTGGGACTCCAAACTGGTCTGTTCAAACTCGATAAGAGCCTCGGACTTATTTCCCTGAATGACCTGAATATAGCCTGCCAATAAATGCGAAAGGGAGCGATGGTTCTCGTCCTGATTCGATTGCAGTCCAAGGGCATGGGCCAGCTTCTGCAGCGCGGCAAGGTTACGCTTAGCAAACAACTGAGCAACCTTTGCATCTATGTTATCAATGCTGGTCTGCTTTATTATATTTTTCGCATGTTGAGTGTCATTGGCCTCTATTTGCTGAAGATATTCTTGTTGTAACAGGTGGAACTCAGACTGCAGATGAGCATTAAGCTTTTCGCTACCATGGCGCGCTATCCATAACGCAGCACGGCCGCATTGTTTATCCATACGCCACTGAGCAAAAAGCTTTTCGAACGACGGGCATGAATCATTCTCCATCACCCTGCTCTCGGTACGCAGTCGGGCGGCTCTAAGCAAAAGTTGCAATTTTTCTCCACTTTTAACGAAGGCTTCATAGTACAGACGGCCGCTTTCCTCCAAACGACTGTCGTCCCATTCATCGACATTCCCTGGGCTCATAAAAGACACAAAATAATTAAGCCCATAGATTTTGAGCAGCTTTGTCAGGTACTCGTAATCCTTGTCGAGCTTCTTCTGCAACTTGTCGAGCTGATTACTGGCTTTAGCTTGATTCCCCTTGGCATTGTATAAATCCTGGTTAATCTTGATTGCTTTTCTGGCCAGTGCAATGACATCCCCCAGATCCCTTTCCACCCGGATTAGCTCTGTAAGCACTGCCTTATCCTGCCGTAACTGCTCCTCTAAGGACAGGCTCTGGCAATAATCATGCATCCGCTCCAGTCCCTGGGTCACAGGCTTAAGCAACGTAACAGATTCAAGTGGACTGTAAGGAACCCCTCTAATCTTTGCTCCCTCTGGAGCCAAATTGATAAAACTGACGCCAGTTTCCGCTTCTTCCTCAATGGACTGTTCCAACCTCTCTCTGGCTGTTGCCAGTTGTAATGAGGTCTCAGCCATTTTCCCCTGATTGGTCTCCACCCAAATACCCTCAGCAGTAAGCAAGGGGCCCTGGGCCGCTTCTATGCTGCCCTTGGCATGGGTGAAACCATCACTGGAAAAACACATATCCGTCCCAGCCAACAAAATCTGTGAGAAGCCTGCTGCAATGGCAAAAGACAATGCCGTATTGGTTACAGTGGGGCCTGCGGAGTTGAAATTAGTTACGTTGAGCTGGCTATGCCAAGGAAACCTTACTCCGAGATACATGCTGGGGCCATGCCATTGACCCAGCAACTTAGGTGCTACATGATAGGAATTAACAAACACCACTGAGGAAGGCCACAGCAACATTTCTTTGCTGACATCAAAACTATCATCAAATGGATCGACAGATACCACCACATCAGGCACCAGTCCCACTTGTTGCAAACGCCGGGCGATACGAGATACCGCAATCACTACCAGATTTTCCCGATGAGTTTGCACCCAACCCAAGCAGTTATCCAAAGAAGGTCCGCCAGCGAGAATGACGCAACTACAATCTCGGAAAATACCTTCCAATCCTTGAGCTGGCAAGCGGTTTTCACATACATTCTGCATCTGGCGGATCACGAAATGCTCACTGCCCAAAGTCACCTTATTGTAAAATGAAAGACGCTCCATAGTTGCGTGACTGTCATACTTGAGCTTATGGTAGGCTGGAAAATGTTCGAAACGAGCTCCGAGTGACTCAAAGAATTTCAGTTTATTCTTGTAGATAAACTTCATCAGCTGGAAATCATCCAGCCTTTCTTGCCACTCATCTGCGCTGAATATCACTACTTTAGGATCTGTCGAAGTATCCACCTTGGCACGGATAACATCCACTAACTCGGGCAATTCGATGAAGAAGAATACAGAATCATCTTTCTTACGGTGTTTGAGCACATAATCCACCAGTAGCCCAGAATCTGTTCCTATTATGACGTTGAAACAATCCTCATCCCACAACTCTTGCTCAAAATGCCCCTTAAACACGGACGCCGAATCATAGCGATCAAAAGCAATCTGATTCACTTCAAACAGATAACTTTCACCATAAATATTGGTGCAAAATTCCAACTGCGCCTCTTGCGTTGCTTGCTGCATTAATTATTTGTCCTTCTGTCTCAATAACAGTGTCAAGGCAGTGTTTATCCTTTGGCAACTATAAGTTGGGCCAGTTGAAAATCCATCCAGGTATCTATGTCTACCGAGTTTTCCTGGTGCATTGGAAAGCCGTACACGTCTGGCTCCAGAAACAACTGCTGCCGTTCACGCAACGACTTGATGTCATATAGATAGATAGCACCATTGAAACGATAGTACTGAGGCAAATCCTGGCTTCGCAAACCTGCGATCTCCGGACGAAGAAAACCTTCAAGGGAGCCTGACTCCGGTAAGGTGTTTGCCCATAATGGTGGATGTTCACAGGGGCTTATGGAAACTACCCCTTTGGCTTGTTTTTCAATAAACAGCTCAATCGCACCTTCAATGTCAGCCACTCCACGCAGGGGCGAAGTGGGCTGCAATAACAAAAGACAATCGTAATATTCGCCATCTGTTGCTAATGAGTCTATTGCATGCAATATCACCTCCATTGAGGAAGTGGTATCTCCAGAGAGTCTCTCTGGACGCATAAAAGGTACTTTTGCCCCATGATTCAATGCTACTTGGGCTATTGACTCGCTATCGGTACTGACCACCACGTCATCCACATTTTGTGAGCCGAGCGCCGCATCTATGGTCCATGCCAACAGCGGCTTCTCTCCCAAAGGTAGGATATTCTTATTCGGTAAACGCTTACTTCCGCCCCTCGCGGGGATAAGCGCCAAGATCCGAGGTTTATTTGTCATGCTCAAATCCCCAACCTGACTATATCTGCCTGGGCACGGTCGAAATCATCCAAGCGCCCTATATCAAGCCAGTATTCGTGTATGGGGAACATGAGTACATCTTGCTCTTTAGCCAATGCCTGTTCCAACAAAGTCGGCATATCTATGCGGGTGCCAGGCAGCACTGTCTCAACCAACGCCGGGGACAATACATAAATACCGGCATTTACGAAGAAGCGCTGTATTGGCTTTTCTTCCATGGACAGTATCTTGTGACCTTTGCCATTAATGACACCAAATGGCACTTGATACTCATACTCACGTACACACATGGTGGCGGTAGCGTTGCTTTCATTGTGAAAGGCCAGTAGACGCTCAAAATCGACGTTGGTCAGTATGTCACCGTTCATCATGATAAGCGGTAGCTTAGGTAAATCCTCAGGAAGAAGTCCCAAGGCACCTGCCGTGCCTAGAGGCGAGTCTTCTTGTACATATTCAATCTTAACGTTCCAGCGACTACCATCACCAAAATAATTTTTTATCAATTCCGGTTTATAAAAAACTGAGATATAAAAATTAGTAAATCCAGCTCGAATGAAACTGAGGAGAATTGTTTCAAGTATCGGTCTGCCCCCAACGCTCAACATCGGCTTGGGATAGTTGTCGGTCAAAGGTCTGAGTCGTGTGCCAAATCCCCCCGCCATCAGGAAAACGGGATTGTCATAATGGTTATGTTCCGTTACTGATTTGAGGGTGCGCAAATCCACTACTACCTTGTCTCGCAACAGTGGAACAGAGCCTATACTTCTTGACTCCATTAGGGCCGCCAGCGCCTTTTTCGATGTACCCCAAGATGCTGTTACCGGGTTTCGGAACATGATTTCACTGACGGGGGAAGTTAATGGTACATTTCGTAATAGTCCACGACGTATATCACCGTCTGTAATAGTGCCGAGCAGATGCTTGCTCTCATCGACTACCAGCACCAATCGGAAGACCTCATTGTTGAGTATTTCAATGGCCTCAAGAATGGTCTGTTGCGGCGAAATCAAAGATCTTTCCCAACTGTTGTCCATGTAAACTCCTCGTAGAGGTATCCAATCCAGCGCAAACCAGGAATACTAAATTTTGACGCTATTCATAAAGTTAAAATTTAGCAAATTTCGCGCCAGCTTACATTAAGTACGACCAAAGATGAGCGCAAAGCCAGCTAAAGTAATTCCCCAAAGATGCGAGGTCAGATAAAAAATGGTATTTTCTCATTTCACTTTCAAGCATTACACGTACCAAGGTCTAATTTTTGAATACGACGCACAGTTATATTCCGCTCGACCAATACCGCCGCAAATGGATCTTCAATCACAAGGATCTGCCCGTCAGCGATGAAGACAAGGCCAGGATCCGTCCCCTGGATGACAAGAGCGCCATGGTGGTGTGGAAGGAGCTGGTCAGCAATCAAAGCAGCCATGCTGAACAATTTGGCAAGGGTGATTGGCAGACACGGGCCAAGACCTGGGTCAAAACCGATTTCTGGCAGTCTGCCTGGGATTCGGAAGCCGCCGAATTGCCAGCAATGCTGGCGGAGTTTATCCATTGGCCGGACGATACCCGGGTGTATTTCTGTTATGAAAAATATCAGGTAATAGAGACCTGCTGGGACGTATACCGCCGCAACTGGAAATGCTTCCTGTTTTTCGATGATGGTCCCCTGCTGCTGAGTGACAGCGCCAAACAGGCGGTGTGGTTCGAGCAATCGGGCAAGTATCATCTGGGCACCCGCCCCTGAATCCGGCTTGAACCTGAGCCACCGAAAGGACATTTCATGAAATTTTGCTTTGCCATACTCTTGGCTCTGGGGCTGTGCGCGTCGCTGCCGACCCAGGCCACCACAACCCCTTACGAGATAGGCGGGATCTCAATTCCGACCGAACTGACCCAACAGGGCATCCCATTGCAACTTAACGGCGCCGGCGTGCGCAGCAAGTTCTTTATGGATCTTTATGTGGGCGGCCTTTACCTGCCAAACAAGGCCGATACCGCCGCCAATGCCTTACAGCAACCGGTTGCGGCTGTGAGTTTGCACATTATTTCCGGCCTTATCACCGCCGACAAAATGCGCGCCGCCATCAGCGAAGGATTCAATGAGGCAACCGCTGGCAACACAGAGGCGATCCAGGCCGATATCAGCCGCTTTATGGGCTTGTTTGAGGAAGAAATAAAGGAAGGGGATCAGTTTCTGCTTTATACCAGTAAGGAAACCGGGGTCAGTGCCTATAGAAACGGCCAGCTGCAGGACACCATCGCCGGAGAGGCCTTTCGCCAGGCCTTGCTGAACATTTGGCTGGGTGACGCACCGGCCCAAGGCAGCCTTAAAAAGGCCATGCTGGGACGCTGACACTCAAGCACCATGCCCATCGCGGCCATGGTGCTAAATAGATTGAACGGATGTTGGCAGCGATAGCGGCTCAGCCGCGTTAGGGTGTTAGAAGCGATAGCCCAGATGCAAGGCGCCCGCCGGATAACTGTCCAGTTCCCTGACCCTGTTGGGCTCACTCAACTCCAATTCGGGGTTAATAAAATACCCCAGATAGGCATTGAGATTGAAACCCATACCCAGTTGCCAACCCAGGCGGACAAAGCTGCTGGTTTCTGTCAGTTCCAAGGTCTGTTCATTGGCCCCCACCAAAAAGCGTTCGGTACGGTAGGCTGCCCCCAGGCCCAATTCCAGCCCGGGTGACATGCGGTAGCTGAATTCAATCCCCGCCGGACCGCTGAATCCCGTCTGGAATGGGTTGGCCACCCGCCATTTATCACTTAATTGCCAATTGATAACCAGATAAGGGATGGTTCTCACCTCGTTGATATCATTGAGATAAGCAATACCAAAACCCAGGATGTTACCGGAATCAAATCTGTGTACTGCGGCGCCGACAACTCCGTAGCTGGCCGCATCAGCCGCAGATACCTCATCGCTGTAGGCGTATTGCAGTTGCGGAGTCAGCATCACACTCCAGTGGCGATTGAGGTTATAAGTCAGACTGATAGCCGCACCATAGCGTGTGGCTGAATCGAATTGGGCGGCAGTCAATGCGGGGTCTGTGGCAACACTGTCCGCCGCTCCGGAAAAATCCCAGTCCAGTTTATCGGCCCCCAGGCGCAGTCCCAGCCCCCAAGTGTCGTCCAGTTGCCAATTGGCCCTGGCTCCCAGGAGATAGCTTTGGCGACCAAGCTCGCCACCGCCCTGCAGATCCGCATCGGCCGTATCTATGGCGGTCAAACTCAGGCTATAACTGTCGCCCCGACCTTCCCCGGCCAACACCCAGTGACTGGCAGACAGACACCCGAGTGCCAGCAATGCTGCGAACTTTTTCATCCAATGTCCTTAATGCCATCATCAAAAGCGCAAGTATAACCACAGCTTAATCCAGGCGGTGGGCCCGGAGAAACAACTCAGCACTCTGAATGCAATACTGCCTGTGCTCCTGTTCAAGCTCCCCGGTATCCAGCCCCAGCTCCTTTCTGAGCCGCAGTTCGCCGAACAACATTAAACAGAAACGGATGGCTGCCTGGCGCTTGTTGCCAAAGCTATAACGTCCATGGGTCTCAACCCGGGTAAAAAATTCCACCAGCAGGCCCAACATGTGCTCCGGGCCGGCATCAAAATACAACTGTGCCGTGTCGGGATGGCTTTCTACCTGAGAAACACAGGCACGATAGACAGTGATGGCGTCGTCGCTGACTATCAGTTCCCCAAAATGAACCGCAAACAGGGTCAGGGCCTTTTCCGGCTGCGCCGCATCGGCAAGCAACACATCCGTCAGCTGATACACCACACATTTGGATTCAATGGAAGCCACAAAAAGATCATCTTTACTGCCAAAATGAGCATAGACGGTTTGCTTGGATACACCGGCTTTTTTGGCCACCTCGTCCATGCTGGTGTTGGGAAATCCCTGGCCGCAAAACAAGGCTATCGCCGCCTCAAGGATCTGGGCGCGCTTCTGTTCGCTGCGACTCATGGGGGCTTCTTTGGCTGCCATGCACAACTCCGGTATGGGTGGTAATTTCTGCATTGAACCACAAATTAGACTAGACAGTCCAGTCTGACCACCATAGACTGGGTTGGCTGACCTTATACTGGCAGGGTTGGCTCGTTTTCAGGATTGTCGAACAGGATAAGCGCCCATGGATAGACTCAGCCGTTCCCGCCGTATTCACTCAATCTCAGTGCTGCTGGGTTTGGCCCTGCTTGCCGGTTGCGACGGTGACCCCGACAGCAAACAGTCCAAACAGCTCCCAAGCGTAACCACCCAGGTGCTTGAAGCCCAAAACCATTATGAACAGACCCTGGAATTCAGCGGCACTGTTCGGGCTGGTAACACCACGGGGGTCGGTTTTGAGCTCGGCGGCAAACTGAGCCAGCTGATGGCCGACTCCGGTGACAAGGTGCAGGCCGGTCAGGTATTGGCCAGGCTGGATACCCAGCTGTTGGACGCGGAACTCAGGGAACTGGAAGCCAGCCTGGCCCAGAACAGCGCCGATCTCGCCCTGGCGCAGGCAACCTTGAAGCGCAGCGAAACCCTGAATGAAAAGGGATACGCCTCGGGCCAGCAGCTGGATGAATTGCGCGGCCAATTGGCCAGCCTCGAAGCCGGTCGCGCCCGTTTACAAGCCGCCAGAGATGCCATCAAACTCAAACTCGACAAGTCCAGTCTGATAGCCCCCTTTGAGGGCACTATCTCCATTCGTCACTTTAACCTGGGCGAAGTCCTGCCACAGGGGCAGCCGGTATTTACCCTGATCCAAAGTGGCAATCCCCAGGCCCATGTGGGGGTACCGGCGGAGCTGGCCCGCAGCCTGAGTGTCGGTTCAGCTTTGGATGTCCGCGTTGGCAACACCCATTACCAGGCCAGGCTTGAAGGGATCAGCGCCGCCCTCAATCCCCTGACCCGCACCGTGGGTCTGCGCCTGGCACTGCCCGGCGATGTGGCCCTGCTCAATGGTGAAATTCTCTATCTCAACCTCAGCCAACAGATAAATACCCCCGGCTACTGGGTGCCCATGTCGGCCCTCACCGATGGCCTGCGCGGTCTGTGGAACCTGTACGTGGTGGTCAGAAATGACCAGGGGGAATACCGGGTCGAACGCCGGGACGTGGAAATCCTCTACACAGACAAGGACAGGGCTTATCTGACCGGTGCCCTCGGCGACAAAGAGGCCTACATTCCCCAGGGCCTTCATAAACTGGTGGTTGGCCAGCAAGTCTCCCCCATCAGCCAACTCGCGACGAGGTAAGTCATGATCAAGGCCTTTGTCGAAAACGGCCGCCTGGCGGCCCTGCTGATCGCTTTGTTGATCGTGGCCGGTCTGGGGGCCATCCACAGCCTGCCACGGATGGAGGATCCCCATATCACCAACCGCTTCGCCTCGGTGATAACCCAGTATCCCGGCGCCCCCGCCGAACGGGTTGAAGCCCTGGTGACCGAGGTACTGGAAAACCAGCTCCGTCGTCTCGAGGAACTCAAGCTTATCCAGTCCACCTCCAGGCCGGGGATCTCGGTTATCCAACTGGAGCTGAAAGACGATGTGATGGAAACCGATCCCGTCTGGTCCCGCGCCCGGGATCTGCTTGCCGACAGCCGCCAGGCCCTACCCGGTGGCGTCAACAACCCTTTGCTTGACGATCAGATAGGTTACGCCAATACCGCCATATTGGGTCTTGCCTGGCGCGGAGACTCGCAGCCCAGGCTGGATATTCTCGGCCGTTATGCCAAGGAATTGCAAAGCCGGCTGCGCCTCTTGCCCGGCACCGACTTTGTGCGCCTGTATGGCGAGCCTGCCGAAGAAATTCTGGTGGAACTGGATGGGCGCAAAATCAGCCAATTGCAGCTAACCCCGGGCGCCATAGCCCAAATCCTCAGTGCGGCAGACAGCAAGATTGCCGCCGGCGAGCTGCACAATGATCAATTTCGCGCCCTGGTGGAAGTGTCCGGTGAGCTGGATTCCCAGACCCGAATTCGCCAGGTGCCGCTCAAGGTCGATGCCCAGGGCGAAATCGTGCGCCTGGGCGATGTGGCCAGCATCAGCCGCCAACCCAAGAGCCCTGCGGCAACCGAAGCGCTGCTGCGGGGTGAACAGGGGGTGATGGTTAGCGCCCGCATGCTCAACAACACCCGGGTAGACCAATGGATGGCCCAGGTCCGGGAAACCGTGGCCAACCTAGAGGCAGGTATGCCGGCCAACGTGGAAATCCAATGGCTGTTTGAGCAGGAAAGTTACACCAGTACCCGACTGGGGGAGCTGGCAGTCAACCTGTTACAGGGCTTCGCGATCATATTGCTGGTACTGATGCTGACCCTGGGTCTGCGCAACGCAGTCATAGTGGCCCTGTCCCTGCCGCTGACGGCGCTGTTTACCCTGGCCTGCATGAAATATATAGGTCTGCCCATACATCAGATGTCGGTCACGGGTCTGGTGGTGGCGCTCGGGATCATGGTGGACAATGCCATTGTGATAGTCGATGCCATTTCCCAACGCCGCCAGGCGGGACAGGGGAAACTGCAGGCCGTAACCGAAACACTCAAGCACCTCTGGTTGCCGCTGGCGGGCTCAACCATTACCACCATACTCGCCTTCGCCCCCATAGTCTTGATGCCGGGCGCCGCCGGTGAATTCGTCAGCGGTATCGCCATTTCGGTGATGTTTGCCCTGCTGGGTTCATATCTGATTTCCCACAGCCTTATCGCCGGCCTCGCCGGCCGTTTCAGTCCCAGTCACGAGCACGACTCGGTATGGGCCCACGGCGTGCGTATGCCCAAACTCGCCAGTCGCTTCAACGCCACCCTAGTCCTGGCGCTGAAACGCCCTGTCTTCAGCGCTTTGGTCATTGGCCTGCTGCCGCTGCTGGGCTTTCTTGCCGCCGGACGCATGACGGAGCAATTTTTCCCGCCATCGGACCGGGACATGTTTCAGATTGAGCTGCATCTTGCCCCCCAGGTCAGCCTGGCCCGCACCCGGACCGAAGTGGAAAAGCTCGACAAGGTGCTGGAAGAAACCGATGGCATAGAGCGCATAGACTGGGTTGTGGGCGGCAATATTCCCTCCTTCTACTACAACATTACCCAGCGCCAGCAGGGGGCAAGCAACTATGCCCAGGCCATGGTCAAGACCCGGGATTTTCGCAGCGCCAATCGCCTGATCCCCGAATTGCAGCGCCGCTTTGACAGCGAATTCCCGGCGGCCCAGATCCTGGTCCGCAAGCTGGAACAGGGGCCGCCGTTCAATGCTCCGGTGGAAATGCTGGTCTACGGTCCGTCACTGGAACAGCTCAATGAACTGGGCGAACAGGTACGGGCGATTTTGGCCAGCCATCCGGATGTGATCCATACCCGCAGCACCCTGAGTGCAGGTGCCCCCAAGGTCTGGCTGGAAGTGAATGAGGACGCGGCGCTGCTCAGCGGCCTGTCGCTGTCGGACATAGCCAATCAGGTGCAGATGGCCACCAGCGGCCGCAGTGGTGGCAGTTTGGTGGAGCAGACCGAGTCATTGCCGGTGCGGGTGCGTTTGGATGACAGTCACCGCCAGCAGCAACAGGACTTGGGTGAGCTGCAACTGGTATCGGGTGCCGCCGGCGGTATTCCGCTGTCCGCCCTGTCCAGCAGCCATTTAAGCGTCAGCCGCGGCGCCATCCCCAGACGCAACGGTCAGCGGGTCACCACCCTGGAAGCCTATATTCGTGCCGGCGTACTGCCCGGCAAGGTGCTGGCCGATATACGTGCCGAAGTGGATGCCCTGCCCCTGCCACCTGGCTACCGCATTGAGGTGGGCGGTGAGAGCGCCAAACGCAACGAAGCGGTCGGCAACCTGTTGTCGAACATAGTGCTGGTGATCACCCTGCTGCTGGCGACCCTGGTGTTATCGTTCAACTCCTTCCGCCTAACCGGCATTATCTTGCTGAGCGCAGTGCAATCGGCGGGGCTGGGGTTGCTGGCTGTGTACCTGTTCGACTATCCCTTCGGCTTTACCGTGATCATTGGCCTGCTGGGCCTGATGGGATTGGCCATTAACGCCGCCATAGTGATACTCGCCGAACTGGAGGATGTGCCCGAAGGCCGCGCTGCCGACAATGATCTGATAGTACGGACCGTCGCCAGTTGCACCCGCCATATCAGCTCCACCACCATCACTACAGTGGGGGGCTTCCTGCCGCTGATCATTGCCGGAGGTGGCTTCTGGCCGCCCTTCGCCATCGCCATCGCCGGTGGTACGGCCCTGGCAACCCTGCTGTCACTGTTATGGGTGCCGGTAATGTACAGGTTATGGATGCGCCCCAAGGCCCAGCCACTGTTGTGCGCCGAGGCCTGAGTCTGCTCAAGATAAGGAAAAGGCGCTCGATGGCGCCTTTGCTTCTATTGTATGGCTTTCAGATCAGGCCCCGGCAGCGGGCAGCAAAAAGCCGGAGATAAACTCCGGCTTCCCGACCATGGATGTCAGTGCCCCTTGGACACCAAAATACGATACAGCTTGTCTTTCAACTCGGCCCGTTCCAGTTTGAGCGTACCGAAGTGCTCATCTGTGGTGGGGACCTTATTGAGTTCCAGACCACGAATTTTGTGGTCCAGTTGGTGATAGCGTTTTGACATGCCCATAAATTCAGGATCGGTGGATTTCAGATCCTGAATAACCGCACTGTATTCAGGAAACTCTGTAGACAGAAGATGCTTTTCACCCAGCATGCATGGCCCTCCCTTGGTTAATTTGCAGCCATAAATTAACCATAATCCCTGTCGGCCACATTGGCAAATTCACCCATGCAACTTGCTGCAATTCCCGTCTAAAAAGGCGACTTTAGCCGCCATTGCGCCACAAAAAAGCCGCTTCATTTGAGCGGCCTTTTTTAAGAGTCACAGCCTGTCAAAGGCCAGGGCGGCATCCAGCGCCAACAGCAGTTCCCCCTTGCGGCTGCGGGCCACCTGCTGCCAATGGCAATCCGTGATGGCCCCTTCCAGGGCATACAGCAGGTTCAGATTGGGCTTGTGCCCCAGTCGCTGCAATCGCAGCATGACATTAATGGCCCCCAACTCCCGCAACTGTGCCAAATTGCAGACACCCACCTCAGCCAGCAGGGCCGCCGACTTGGGCCCCAGATTGCGACAATCAACTATGGCTGTCATGGCGAAGCGCAGGCTCAGTCGGTTTCCGTTTTGCGATCCATGTTCTCGGTATGCTCAAGCCACAGGGCGTTGATGATACCAAAGGCACAGGCCAGCAATACGCCCAAAATCCAGGTGAAATACCACATAGGGCCTCCTAGTAAAGTGATGTCTTATTGGAATCGATAAACTGGCGATTAAGCCGGCCATACATTTTCAAATAGGTCCAAGTGGTATAGCTCAGCACTATGGGCACAAACACCATGGCGGCCAGAGTCATAACTGTCAGACTGGTGGCGCTGGCGGTCGCATCCCACATGGTCAGGCTGGCGTTGGGCACCAGTGACGAGGGCATCACAAACGGGAACATGGCGGCGCCGCAGGTCAGGATCACCCCGCTACTGGCCATTGAACTGGCCAGGAAAGCCAGACCGCTGCGATTAAGCAGGCTCGCCAAAACCACCAACAGCGGCATAAAGAGTCCCAGGGCCGGAAATATCAGGGTCAGCGGCCAGCTCTGGTAGTTGGCCATCCAGGCACCGGTCACGGTTGCCACCGTCTTGTTGAGCGGATTGGAGGCGGCGCCGTGATCAAGCACAGAGGTCAGCACGTAACCGTCTATACCATTGGCCACCCAGAAACCGGCGGCGGCAAACAACAGCATAAGCACCAGGGCTACCGCCACAGAAACCTTGGCTGCGCGAACCCTGAGTTCCCCTTCGGTCTTCATCTGCAACCAGGCCGAGCCCTGCATCATGAACATGGAAACACAGATAACACCTGACAACAGGCCAAAGGGATTGAGCAGCCCCAGCAAACCGCCGTGATAGGTGGCGCGCAGGTATTCATCGAAGTCGAAAGGGACGCCCTGCAACAGGTTGCCAAAGGCCACGCCTATGATGAGCGGCGGCACAAAGGAGCCGATAAACAGCGCCTTGTCCCAGGACTTGCGCCAGCGGGGATCTTCAATTTTGGAGCGATAGTCAAAGCCTACGGGGCGCAGGAACAACGCCAGCAGCACCAGCACCATGGCGAGATAAAAACCGGAGAAGGACACGGCATACACCATGGGCCAGGCGGCAAACAGGGCGCCCCCTGCGGTAATGAGCCACACCTGGTTACCGTCCCAGTGGGGGGCGACCGAGTTGATCATGATGCGCCGCTCTGTGTCATCTTTGCCAATCACGGGCAGCAGCATACCCACGCCCATGTCAAAGCCATCGGTAACGGCAAAGCCGACGAACAATACGCCAATGAGCGCCCACCAGATAAATCTTAATGTCTCGTAATCAAACATAGGTCAATCCTCAACTCAGGCCTTGTGGGTCTCGAAATGGTAGCGGCCGGTTTTCAGGCTGCTGGGGCCCAGGCGGGCAAACTTCTGCATCAGGAACACTTCTATCACCAGCAGCACAGTGTAAAACAGACTGATGGAGATAATGCTGAACCAGATATTCCCCGGCGTCAGGCTGGAAGCGGACATAAAGGTCGGCAGCACCTCGGAAATGGTCCAGGGTTGGCGACCGTATTCGGCCACAAACCAGCCACACTCTATCGCCAACCAGGGCAACGGCAGGCTGAACAGCGCCGCCCGCAGCACCCACTTGTTTTCTTCAATCCGATGGCGGGTGCTTTGCCAGAAGGCGGCGGCAAACACCAGCAACATAATCATCCCAAAGCCCACCATAACGCGGAAACTCCAGAATACAGGTGCTACCCGGGGAATGGAGTCCAGGGCCGCGGCCTTGATCTGCTCTTCACTGGCATCGACTACCTTGTCGGTGTAGCGTTTGAGCAACAGGCCATAGCCGAGATCGCCCTTGGACGCCTCGAATTGTTCGCGCAGTTCCGGCGAAGTATCACCGCCGCGCAGGCGCTCCAGCATGGCGTAGGCCTGCATACCGTTACGAATGCGCAGTTCGTGGCCAGCGATAAGATCTTTAAGGCCAATCACTTCTTCATCCAGTGAGCGGGTGGCGATAATGCCCATCGCATAGGGGATCTTGATGGCGTAATCTGTGTGCATTGTGTCCTGGTTGGGCAAACCCGCCAGGGTAAAGGCCGCCGGTGCCGGCTCGGTATGCCACTCGGCCTCAATGGTGGCCAGTTTGACTCTCTGCACCTCACCTACGGTGTAACCGGATTCGTCACCCAGCACTATCACAGACAAGATGGACGCCATACCGAAACTTGCAGCTATGGCGAAGGAGCGACGGGCAAAAGGCAAATCGCGCTTCTTGAGTATGTAATAGGAACTGATGGCCAGTACGAACATGGCGCCGGTCACGTAGCCTGATGCAACTGTATGGACGAATTTCACCTGAGCCACAGGGTTGAACAGCACCTCTGCGAAGCTGGTCATCTCCATGCGCATGGTTTCATAGTTGAACTCGGCGCCCACGGGGTTTTGCATCCAACCATTGGCCACCAGGATCCACATGGCCGACATATTGGTGCCCAGGGCCACCAGCCAGGTCACGGCCAGATGCTGGCGCTTGCTGAAACGATCCCAGCCAAAAAAGAACATGCCGACAAAGGTGGACTCCATAAAGAAGGCCATCAGGCCCTCAATGGCCAGCGGCGCCCCGAACACATCGCCCACATAATGGGAGTAATAGGACCAGTTGGTACCAAACTGGAATTCCATCGCCAATCCTGTGGTCACCCCGAGGGCAAAGTTAATGCCGAACAGCTTGCCCCAGAACTTGGTCATGTCCTTGTAGATGGGGTTATCCGTCATCACATAGAGGGATTCCATGATGGCCAGCAGAAATGCCATGCCGAGGGTCAGGGGAACAAACAGGAAGTGATACATGGCCGTCAGCGCGAATTGCAGGCGCGATAGCTCGACAACCTCTTCAACTATCATCAGAGACTCCTTTAATGACATCTCCCCGGGAGACATCAGGTCATACCGTGCAGGATTGGGGGCATAAGTGCCACAGCGCCGCCGAGTGATACCTGGAAACCTGCGTTACTTGGAAAGGCAACCCGACTCATTAGCTTATTTATCAATCTCTTAATTAAATAAGCCCCATTGGCGACAGCGAGTTTATACCACCGCAAATTGATCCAGATCAATGTAAGGTGATTTTTTATGCCAAATTTGCGGACCACAGCACGTTTGCGCAGACAGGCCTTGACCGCAGCTGTTGGCCATGGCCACGCCGGTTGAGGAACATAGGAACTACAGCATTAATAGCAGATTATTCACTAATTATGCTCTAACCCTGAATTTTCATTAAATTCGATACAACTTCATTAAAATAGATAAGCATTTAGAATGACAAATAACACTAAAAAATCTCAACGCGTTATTTTTAAATGGTTTTTTTTCGTACACATAAAAACACCACATATCATTGATTAGTTTTTCTTATATTTAATTCAAGTTTTTCTCGTTTGAAGCGAAGATTGGCTGCGGCTAATATATGCCCAGTGTTAAGGAGACGGTTTTTATTGCCATCTGTGCTGTAGGCGCAACCCAACTCCGCGTGATTCAACAATTTTTGTGGAGAAGCCCAAATGAAAAACTTACTCGATCGTCTGGTTAACCGCTATAAGCGTGTCTTTGTTGAACTCTACACAGCCAAGGAGCTGTAAGAGTAAAACTTTCCCTTTTGAAGTGATTTATTGTTTTGTTAGCGCAAAACCGCCCCGGCCCACCCCGGGGCTTTTTTTTTGCTTGCGCAGCAAGCTTCCCGCCCACCTAATTACAGATCAGCAAGCAATAAAAAAGGAGCACCGAGGCGCTCCTTTTTTATTGCTAAAGACAATTAGCCGCTTTTGATTAGCCTATCTTGACCCGGGCGTTGCGGAACATGCGCATCCAGGGGCTGTCTTCACCCCAGTTGTCCGGATGCCAGGAGTTGGCCACGGTACGGAATACCCGCTCAGGGTGCGGCATCATGATGGTGACACGGCCGTCCAGAGTAGTAATACCGGTCAAGCCGTTTGGCGAGCCGTTGGGGTTCTGCGGATACTGGGTTGCTACCTGGCCATGGCCATTCACATAACGCAGGGCTATGGTGCCTGTGGCTTCGGCGCGGGCCAGGGCCTCGGCATTGGCAAACTCGGCAAAACCTTCACCGTGGGACACGGCGATTGGCATGCGAGAGCCTTCCATGCCGCTGAAGAACAGCGATGGGCTCTGCTGCACTTCCACCAGGCTGAAGCGGGCTTCAAAACGCTCGGAGCGGTTACGCACGAAGCGCGGCCAGTGCTCTGCACCAGGGATGATGTCTTTGAGGTTCGACATCATCTGACAGCCGTTACAGACCCCGAGGGCAAAGCTGCTGTCGCGCTCGAAGAAGCGGCTGAACTCGTCGCGGGCACGGCCATTGAACAGGATGGACTTGGCCCAGCCCTCACCGGCACCCAGCACGTCACCGTAGGAGAAGCCACCACAGGCCACCAGGCCCTGGAACTGCTCCAGACTGATGCGGCCCGAGAGTATGTCAGACATGTGCACGTCGTGGGCTTCAAAGCCGGCGCGGTCGAAGGCGGCCGCCATCTCCACATGGGAGTTCACGCCCTGCTCACGCAGGATAGCCATCTTGGGCGCCACGCCCTTGAGTATATAGGGTGCAGCCACATCTTCACTGGGGTCGAAGCCCAGCTTAACTGTCAGACCCGGCTCATCGGCGCGCTGCTTGAGTTCGAACTCTTCGCGGGCACACTCAGGGTTGTCGCGCATGGCCTGCATGCGATAGGTGGTCTCGGACCACAGGGTGCGCAGGGCCACGCGGCTGTTGCTGTATACGGCACGCTCACCGTCACGGATGCTGATCTTGTCTTCGTTGACCAGCTCGGCAACCTGATGGCAGGCCACACCGGCGGCGCCATAGGCAGCTATGATGGCATCGGCATCGGCCTTGGCCACCTGGATAACACCACCCAGCTCTTCGTTGAACAGGCGCTCCAGAACCGTGCCAGGCAGTGCTGACAGGTCGATATCCAGACCCGTGTTACCGGCGAAGGCCATTTCCACCAAGGTGGTGAACAGACCGCCGTCACTCTTGTCGTGGTAGGCCAGCAGCTGACGGCTTGCCACCAAAGACTGGGTCACTTCGAAGAAACCGCGCAGGCTGGCGGCATCGTCGAGATCCGGTGCCACATCACCCAGCTCACCGTAGACTTGGGCCAAGCAGGAGCCACCGAGGCGGGCCTTGCCCTTGGCGAGATCGGCCAGCAGCAGCACGGTTTCACCCTTGTCGCTGCGCAGCTCGGGCGTCACTGTATTGCGCACATCGCGCACCGCACCGAAGGCGGAGATCACCAGCGACATGGGCGCGGTTACAGTCTTCTGCTCACCGGCCTCTTCCCAGGCGGTCTTCATGGACATTGAGTCCTTGCCCACGGGAATGGTCAGTTGCAGCTCTGGGCACAGCTCTTCGCCCACGGCCTTGACCGCTTCGTAAAGACCCGCGTCTTCACCGGGGTGACCGGCGGCAGACATCCAGTTGGCTGACAGCTTGATACGCTTGAAGGAACCAATATCGGCACCGGCTATGTTCATGATGGATTCAGCCACCGCCATGCGGGCAGAGGCGCCGAAGTCCAGCAACGCCAGCGGAGTACGCTCGCCCATGGACATGGCTTCACCGGCATAGGTGTCGAAGGTGGCGGCGGTCACGGCGCAGTCGGCCACGGGCACCTGCCATGGACCCACCAGCTGATCCCGGGCCACCAGACCTGTCACGGTGCGGTCGCCAATGGTGATCAGGAAGGTCTTGTCGGCCACGGTCGGCAGGTTCAATACCCGCTTGACGGCTTCATCCACCGTGATGGCGTCCTGGTTCAGCGCGGGCGATACCGCCTTCTTACTGACCACGTCACGGCTCATCTTGGGTGGCTTGCCCAGCAGCACTTCCAGCGGCAGGTCGATGGGCTTGTTGTCGAAATGGGTATCGGACAGGCTCAGGTGACGTTCTTCGGTCGCCTCACCCACCACGGCAAAAGGTGCGCGCTCGCGCTCACAGATGGCGGCAAAGCGCGGCAGATCTTCGGCGGCCACGGACAGCACATAGCGTTCCTGGGACTCGTTACACCAGATCTCCAGCGGGCTCATGCCGGGCTCATCGGAAGGCACGTTGCGCAGCTCAAAGCGACCACCGCGACCGGCATCGTTCACCAGCTCAGGGAAGGCGTTTGACAGACCGCCGGCGCCCACGTCGTGGATAAATTGGATTGGGTTCTCGTCGCCCAGCTGCCAGCAGCGGTCGATCACTTCCTGACAGCGGCGTTCCATTTCCGGGTTTTCACGCTGCACTGAGGCAAAATCCAGATCTTCGCTGGATTGACCCGAGGCCATGGAGGAGGCGGCGCCACCACCCAGACCAATGTTCATTGCCGGGCCACCGAGGACGATAAGCTTGGCGCCGAGGGAGATCTCGCCCTTCTGCACATGCTCTTCACGTATGTTACCCAGACCACCGGCCAACATGATGGGCTTGTGGTAACCACGCACTTCGACGCCGTTATGGCTGCTGACCTGCTGCTCATAGGTGCGGAAGTAACCCAGCAGAGCGGGACGGCCGAATTCGTTGTTGAAGGCGGCGCCACCCAGTGGGCCGTCGATCATTATGTCCAGGGCGCTGACGATACGCTCGGGCTTGCCGTAGTTGCCTTCCCAGGGTTGCACGAAACCGGGGATCTTGAGGTTGGACACGCTGAAGCCTGTCAGACCGGCCTTGGGCTTGGAGCCGCGACCCGTTGCGCCTTCGTCACGAATTTCACCGCCTGAGCCTGTGGCCGCACCCGGATAAGGGCTGATGGCGGTCGGGTGGTTGTGGGTTTCCACCTTCATCAGGATGTGCATGGGTTCGGTGTGATAGTTGTAAACACCGTCAGGGTCGGGGAAGAAACGACCGGCCACTGAACCTTCCATCACGGCGGCGTTGTCCTTGTAGGCGGACAGCACGTGATCCGGAGTCTTCTCGAAGGTGTTTTTGATCATCTTGAACAGCGATTTTGGCTGCACTTCGCCGTCTATGGTCCAGTCGGCGTTGAAGATCTTGTGACGGCAATGCTCAGAATTTGCCTGGGCAAACATCATCAGCTCGACGTCGTTGGGGTTGCGTCCCAGGCGGACAAAGTTTTCCACCAGGTAATCGATTTCGTCTTCCGCCAGGGCCAGACCCATGTCGCGGTTGGCGACTTCCAGGGCACGGCGGCCCTCACCCAGGATATTGACGCTGGTGAAGCGGGCGGGTTCGGTACGGGCGAACAGCACTGTGGCAGACTCGAAGCTGTCGAGCACCACTTCCACCATGCGATCGTGCAACAGGCCCTTGAGCTGCTTTTGCTGCTCGGCGCTGAGCGCATCAGCCTCAACGTAATAGGCCACACCACGCTCGAGGCGTTTTATCTTGCCAAGACCGCAATTTTGGGCGATATCTGTTGCTTTGGAGGACCAGGGGGATATGGTACCGGGGCGGGGAGTCACGAACAGCAGTTGACCTGTGGGGGCATGCGCTTCAATGGCAGGGCCGTAGGTCAGGATCTTGCCAAGCTGCTCGGTTTCATTGGCGTCGAGCGACTCGCTAAGATCGGCCAAATGAACGTATTCAGCGTAGATTTGGCGTACCGGAAGCGCTGCTTGTTGACAGGCCTCCATCAGCTTTTGCACCCTAAACGCCGAGAGTGCAGGGGCTCCGCGGATGATCTCCATCACGTCTATTCACCTTATTTTTTATAATTACAGGGTCAGAGGTGGCGCTATTATAGGGAAATGTGCCCCGTAAATCACCTGCAAAGGAGTGACAAAACAGTGTTTCTCCTGTGGCGGCTGGGACCTGAGAAAGACTTTTAGCAGGCTGTTCAGCCACACCTCAGCCATGGACGCTTAAAATCGGGTTCAACTTGCCGTTCAGTCTCTGCCGAACTGGCTAATTAACAAGGCTATTTTATTGAAATGCATAGATATTGGCTTATCTCATCCCTGCTGCTGATGCTGAGTGCCTGTCAGCCGGCGGAGCATGAGCCAATGCCGGTGGAACCCGAACCCCGGCAGGAACTCAGGGTTGGCACCCTCTATGCCCAGCAGATTTACATGAGCTCGGGTCAAGGCCTCAGCGGCTTTGACTATGAAATGGCGACCCGCTTTGCCGATTATCTGGCGCTGCCGCTCAATATGAAGGCCTATTCCAGCAGAAGTGAGCTGTTCGATGCCCTCGCCCGCGGCGAGCTGGACATTATTGCCGCCGGAATGACAGAAACCCCCGTTCGCCGCGATCGCTTCCGTATGGGGCCACCGCTGTATTATGTCAACGAGGTGGTGGTTTATCGCGAAGGCAGCCCGGAACCCTTGAGCGTCAACGAACTGAGCGGCCAGATCACAGTGGTGGCCGACTCCGCCTTTGTCGAAAGCCTCACCCGCTTGCAACAGAGCCATCCCGAACTGCAGTGGGAACAGGCCGCAGACAAGGACAACGACGAACTGCTGGCCCAGGTGGCCCAGGGGGATCTCAAATACACCCTCAGTCATTCCACCAGCTTACAGATTAACCGTCGCTTCCTGCCTGAGCTGCGGGCCGGACTGGTGCTGGCCGAGCATCAGCCCGTGGTCTGGCTGCTGTCAGCCACAGGCACAGACGAGCTGATGAGCAAGCTGCTGAGTTTCTGGCACCAGGAGCGCCGGGCCGGCACCCTGGATCACCTGAACGAGAAATACTTTGGCCACGTCAAACGCTTCGACTATGTGGACACCCGCGCCTTTATCCGCGCCATAGATGCCAAGCTGCCCCGCTATCGGCCCTTGTTCGAGGCCTACGCCGGCGAACTGGATTGGCGCAAATTGGCCGCCACCAGCTATCAGGAATCCCACTGGAATCCCAATGCCCTCTCTCCCACAGGCGTGCGCGGCATGATGATGCTGACCCTGAATACCGCGGCACAGCTGGGAATAGACAACCGATTGGATCCCGAGCAGAGCATTCGCGGCGGTGCCGCCTACCTTAAAGATCTGCTGACCCGCCTGCCGGAGTCGATTCCCGAGAATCAGCGGATGTGGTTTGCCCTGGCGGCCTACAACATAGGCTTGGGGCACCTTGAGGATGCCCGCAAATTGGCCGAGGCCCAGGGACTCAACCCCAGTGCCTGGCGTGATGTGAAACAAACCCTGCCCTTGCTGCAAAAACGCAAATACTATCAGGGCACCCGTTACGGCTACGCCCGTGGCGGCGAAGCGGTGCATTACGTGGACTCCATCCGCCGCTACTATGATACCCTGGTGTGGCTCGACAACCAGAATAGCCCGGAGCAACCGCTGGCCCAGGAAACGCCCCCGGACAGCGATACCGTAACGGACCAGGTCACGGCCCCCAAATAGTCCCCAAAGACAATCCTTTGGGGACAAATACCCTCAGAGATCAAATTTCCCGCTTATCTGCCCAAGAAACAGCCAGGCAGCGCTTTGCCACCCTATTGCCAGTAACGGCCGTCGCTGTTAATGTTTTTAAAACAGAGAATTCTGAAAAACACCCTAGTGGTCACAGGGACCCGGGAAAAAGGAGTACCCCAAATGAAACGCAAGATATTCAACAATGCCGCCGCGCGGCGCCGCACAGTGCTGAAGGCCCGTCACAAACAACTGCTCAACCGTCAAAAGCTGTTCTTCAACTTCATCCAGGCCGAGGACTGATCAGTCCTGCGGTTTCGCCGCCTGTTTCAAGGCTTTTTTCTCCTGCCGGCGACGCCGAAAAAACTCACTCAGCTGCGCCGAGCATTGCTCGGCCAGGACGCCGGCGCTGATCTCCACCTGATGATTGAACGCCGGGTGCTGCAACAGGTTAACCACGGTTCCCGCCGCCCCCGTCTTCTCATCCCTGGCACCAAACACCAACCTTTGGATGCGACTGTGCACCATGGCACCGGCACACATGGCGCAGGGTTCCAGGGTCACATAAAGCGTGGTGCCCAGCAGGCGGTAGTTATCCAGTAACCTGCCCCCCAGGCGTAAACACTGCATCTCGGCGTGGGCGCTGGGATCGTTAAGGCCTATGTTGTGATTGAAGCCAGTGGCAATCAGCTCACCATCCTTCACCAACACCGCCCCCACAGGCACCTCCCCCTCGGCCTCGGCCAAGGCGGCCTGAGCCAGCGCCTGACGCATCCAGTGTTCATCATCATCTATTGGGTTCAAGCTAAATCCTGTCGATTCTGTCGATTCTGTCGATTCAAAAAACGGGGCGCCCATTATAGCCAGTCACCCTGCCAAGCCGCAAAAAGAAAGGGTGTCATACGTATCTGTCCAACTCCAAACGAGCAACCAGAAATTAAGTACTCACTGCCACATTTTACTCAGGTAACACCCTTGAATTTAAACTAATTAAATCTGCCAAACCTATACACCGATTTCCCCGTTCCGATGCTGCCGAGGACGTTGCTGAAAATGGCGTGGCAAGGCATGGATGCCGAAGCAGCGTCAGTCGAATCAGGGATGAGCGTCTGACGCGTTAGCCAATTTTCAGCATAAGGGCGAGGGGCTGTCAGCATCGGTGGGGTGTCCTTGGGGATGCAAGGGGTATTGGACAAGCAATACCCCTTGCCCGGAGGTGGGCTGGAAGGCCGCGACTTTGAAGTTCTTAAACAGACTAGGTAGTCACATGCTGGTATTGCAGGGTGGAAATAGACCTGATAAAAAATAAAGCCCATGATTTCATGGGCTTTATTTCATCTAACTCAGGCTAATTGCGACAATGGAATAACCCGCAATTATTCCCACTCAATGGTCGCTGGTGGCTTACCGGAGATGTCGTACACCACGCGGGAGATACCGTTGATTTCGTTGATGATACGGTTGGAAACCCGACCGAGGAAATCGTATGGCAGGTGGGCCCAGTGGGCGGTCATAAAGTCGATGGTTTCCACCGCACGCAGGGACACAACCCAGTCGTACTTACGACCATCGCCCATCACACCCACGCTGCGTACCGGCAGGAATACGGTGAAGGCCTGGCTGACCTTGTTGTACAAGTCGGCCTTGTGCAGTTCTTCGATGAAGATGGCATCGGCGCGGCGCAGCAGGTCGCAGTATTCCTTCTTCACTTCACCCAGCACCCGCACACCCAGGCCTGGGCCGGGGAATGGATGACGGTAGAGCATGTCGTAGGGCAGACCCAGTTCCAGACCTATGCGGCGCACTTCGTCCTTGAACAGTTCACGCAGCGGCTCCACCAGACCCAGCTCCATATCGTCCGGCAGACCGCCGACGTTGTGGTGAGACTTGATCACGTGGGCCTTGCCTGTGGCACTGCCGGCGGATTCAATCACGTCCGGATAGATGGTGCCCTGGGCCAGCCACTTGGCATTGACGCATTTTGAGGCTTCTTCGTCGAAGATTTCCACAAATACGCGGCCGATGATCTTGCGCTTGGCTTCGGGGTCATTTTCGCCCTTGAGCGCGTCGAGGAAGCGGGCTTCGGCATCCACATGGACTATGTTGAGACCGAAGTGGTCACCGAACATCTCCAGCACCTGATGGGCCTCGTTGAGACGCAACAGGCCATTGTCGACAAACACGCAGGTCAGCTTGTTGCCGATGGCGCGGTGCAGCAGCATGGCGGTCACGGAGGAATCCACACCACCGGACAGGCCGAGGATCACTTCATCGTCACCCACCTGGGCCTTGATGCGCTCGACCGCATCTTCGATGATGGAGGCAGGTTGCCACTTGGCATCACAGCCACAGATATCCAGGGTGAAGTGTTCCAGCATGCGCTTGCCCTGACGGGTGTGGGTCACCTCGGGGTGGAACTGCACGCCGTAGAATTTCTTGTCTTCGTTAGCCATCACGGCAAAAGGACAGGTTTCGGTCTTGGCCACGGCCACGAAGCCCGCAGGGATTTCCGATACCTTGTCACCGTGGCTCATCCACACGTCCAGCAGCGGTTTGCCGGAGTCGGACAGGCCGTCTTCGATGTGGCGCAGCAGGGCGCAATCGGCCAGCACTTCCACCTGGGCATAACCGAACTCGCCCTCACCCACGCCCTGGATAACCTTGCCACCGAGCTGCTCGCTCATGGTCTGCATGCCGTAGCAGATCCCCAGCACAGGCACTCCGGCGTTGAACACGTACTCGGGGGCGCGGGGGGAATTGTCGGCGGTCACAGACTCGGGGCCACCGGCCAGAATGATACCGTTGGGGGCGAATTCACGGATCTGGGCCTCGGTCACGTCCCAGGCCCAGAGTTCGCAGTACACGCCGATTTCGCGGACACGGCGGGCGATCAGCTGGGTGTACTGGGAGCCGAAGTCGAGGATCAGTATCTTGTGCTCATGAATATTGCTCATGGGTAACCTTTATCTCATCGTTAAGCGAATTTTTTGGCCGGACCCACAAGCATGGGCCAGACCAACAGGTACAGCAAGGGCGACTCTGGGCCGCCCTTGTTATTGTCAGCCGCCGGTACGGTAGTTCGGGGCTTCCTTGGTAATGGTCACGTCGTGCACGTGGGACTCGCCCATGCCGGCGGAGGTCACCTTGACGAACTGGGCCTTCTCACCCAGCTCCTTGATGGTGGCGCAACCGGTCAGGCCCATGCAGGAACGCAGGCCGCCCATGTGCTGATGGATAATTTCCTTGAGCTTGCCCTTGTAGGGTACACGGCCTTCGATGCCTTCGGGTACCAGCTTGTCGGCGGCGTTATCGCTCTGGAAGTAGCGGTCGGAAGAGCCCTGGCTCATGGCGCCAAGGGATCCCATACCACGGTATGACTTGTAGGCACGGCCTTGATACAGCTCGGTTTCACCCGGGGCTTCGTCGGTACCGGCAAACATGGAGCCGGCCATCACCACTGAGGCACCGGCGGCCAGCGCCTTGGCCAGATCGCCGGAGAAGCGGATACCGCCGTCGGCAATCACAGGGATGTCCAGGTGCTTAACGGCAGCGGCGGCATCGGATACGGCGGTGATCTGCGGTACGCCCACACCGGTCACGATACGGGTGGTACAAATAGAGCCGGGGCCAATACCCACTTTCACCGCATCAACACCGGCTTCCACCAGTGCCAAGGCACCTTCGGCAGTGGCCACGTTGCCACCTATGATTTGCAGATTGGGATGTCTTGCGCGGGTATCACGGATACGCTGCAGCACGCCTTCGGAATGGCCGTGGGAGGAGTCAATCAGCAGCACGTCCACACCGGCCTTGACCAGGGCATCGACACGCTCTTCGTTGCCGGCGCCGGCACCGACAGCAGCACCGACGCGCAGACGACCCAATTCGTCCTTACAGGCGTTGGGTTTGCGCTCGGCTTTTTCGAAATCTTTAACTGTGATGAGACCCTTGAGACGGAAATTGTCATCCACCACCAGCACCTTCTCGATGCGGTTGGCGTGCATCAGCTTCTGCACTTCGTCGAGCTTGGTGCCTTCAGGCACAGTCACCAGACGCTCTTTCGGTGTCATGACCTCAACAACCTGGAGGCTCCAGTCGGTCACGAAACGCACGTCACGACCTGTGATTATGCCCACCAGTTCATTGGCCTGGTTTACCACGGGATAACCGGCAAAGCCGTTGCGCTCTGTCAGTACCTTGAGCTCGGCCAGGGTAGTTTCCGGTGTCACTGTCACGGGTTGTTGTACCACACCGGCTTCGTAGATTTTGACCTTGCGGACTTCTTCGGCCTGGGCCTCAATACTCATGTTTTTATGGATAAAGCCAATACCACCTTCCTGGGCCATGGCGATCGCCAGGCGTGCCTCGGTCACAGTGTCCATGGCAGCAGACACCAGAGGTATATTGAGCTCGATTTTTTTGGTCAGACGAGTTTTGAGGATCGCGGTATTAGGGAGTACGGTGGAGTGCGCTGGCACCAATAACACATCGTCAAAGGTAAGCGCTTCTTTAATCAAACGTAGCATTGCAACATCTCCCCATGTGTAGGATATAAGAGGTGAAATATTGCGGCGGCATTATACCTTGCAAGCTGGCACTGGTAAATGGAAAATACATAAAAATTCGCGTTTGTCCGGAAAAATCCATGCAAGTCCCTAAAAACTCGATTTATACCGTTTCCCGCCTCAATGGCGAGGTACGGCAATTGCTGGAAGGACAGCTGGGCAAGATCTGGCTCAGCGGCGAGATCTCCAATTTCTCCGCCCCCGCCTCCGGCCACTGGTATCTGACATTGAAGGACAGCCAGTCGCAGATCCGCTGCGCCATGTTCAAGGGTCGCAACGGCGCCGTCAGCTTCCGGCCCCAAAACGGCCAGCAGGTGATAGTTCACGGCGGGATCAGCGTCTACGAACCCAGGGGCGACTATCAGCTGCTGCTGGACGCCATGTTACCGGCCGGTGATGGCCTGTTGGCCCAGCAATACGAGGCGTTGAAATTAAAGCTGGCCAGTGAGGGCCTGTTTGCCGCCACCACCAAAAGGCCGCTGCCGGCCCATGTGCAGCGCATAGGGGTTATCACCTCCCCCACAGGTGCCGCCATCCGCGATGTGCTCAATGTGCTGAAACGGCGCGATCCGTCTCTTGAGGTGATCATTTATCCCACAGCCGTGCAGGGCACAGGTGCCGACAAGGAGATTATCCGCGCCATAGAGCTGGCCAATCAGCGGCTCGAGGTAGACGTACTGCTGCTGACCCGGGGTGGTGGCAGCCTGGAAGATCTCTGGTGCTTCAACAGCGAAGCGCTGGCACACGCCATCTACAACAGCGCTTTGACAGTCGTCAGCGCCGTTGGTCATGAGGTGGATACCACCATCGCCGACTATGTTGCCGATGTGCGCGCCCCCACCCCGTCCGCCGGTGCCGAGCTGCTGTCCCAGGATCAGGACTACAAACGCCAGCGCCTGAGCGCCCTGCTGGCGCGCCTGGGACAGGGCTGGCGCCATTACCGCTTGTCAAAGGCCGAACGCCTGGCAAGGCTTCAGGCAAGGCTCGACAGACAGGATCCCAAGCGGGCTCTGGAGCGGCAGATGCAGCGGGTGGATGAGCTGGCACTGCGGCTGGAAGCGGCCCTTGAGCGCAAACTCGCCCATGCCACCCTGACACTGGAGCGCCTCGGAGCCCGTCTGAGCCGTCAATCCCCCGCCCAAAAGTTGGCCCTGGCACGCCAGCGCCTTGGCTATCTCGACAACCGCTTGCATGATGCCATGGCGGACGGCCTTGCAGACGCCAAACAGCGGCTGGCGGCCAATGCCCACAGATTGGAGAGCGTAAGCCCCCTGGCGACCCTGTCACGGGGTTATTCCATCACCAAGGACAGCGAGGGCCGGGTGCTGGAGCAGGCGCAGGACGGTGCCGTTGGTGAGCTTATTCACAGCCGGCTCAGACAGGGGACCCTGGTATCCCGCATCGAGGCTATTGACCCCGAGGCGAACTCAAACGGCTAAAACTTCCCATAAACGGACAATTTCGGGTTTCAGAAAACAAAACGCCAGGCACTGCCTGGCGTTTTACTGTTTGTGGTACGAAGCGCGGGGCCCGGATCAGGCCTTTTTGTTTTTAATGTGGGTCATCATGCGCTTGCGGCGACGCTCCTGACTCAGGGTCAGCTTTTCCACCTTGCCTTCGAAGGGGTTGTCCCCTTCCTGGAAGCGCAGCTGGATGGGCGTACCTATCACCTTCAGCGAACGGCGATAGTAGTTCATCATGTAACGCTTGTAGGAGTCCGGCAGCTTGCTCACCTGGTTGCCGTGCACCACCACGATCGGCGGGTTGTAACCACCGGCGTGGGCGTACTTGAGTTTCACCCTGCGACCGTTGACCAGCGGTGGCTGGTGATCGTCCTGGGCCATCTGCATGATGCGGGTCAGCATTGAGGTGCTGACGCGGCGGGTAGCGCTGTCGTAGGCCTCTTCGATGGACTCGAACAGGTGACCCACGCCGGTGCCGTGCAGGGCGGAGATAAAGTGAATACGGGCAAAGTCGATAAAGCCCAGACGGCGGTCCAGTTCGGTCTTGACCCTGTCCTTGATATCGTTGTCTATGCCGTCCCACTTGTTGACCGCAATAACCAGGGCGCGACCGGCGTTGAGGGCAAAGCCCAAGAGGCCCAGATCCTGCTCGGCAATACCTTCGCGGGCATCGATAACCAGCAGCACCACGTTGGCATCTTCAACCGCCTTGAGGGTCTTGATCACAGAGAACTTCTCAATGACCTCGTGCACCTTGGCACGGCGACGCACACCGGCGGTGTCGATGATGATGTACTCACGTCCCTCGCGCTGCATCGGGATATAGATGGAGTCGCGGGTGGTGCCGGGCTCGTCGTATACCACCACCCGCTCTTCACCCAGAATACGGTTGGTCAGGGTCGATTTGCCCACATTGGGCTTGCCTATGATGGCCAGCTTGATGGGCAGGTCCTGCAGGCGCTGCTGCTCGGCCTCGGCCTCTTCCTCTGTGTACTGACGCTCGTCGGCTTCTTCCTCGACCTCACCGTCACGGCTGATCCCCATAGCCTCGGCATAGGGCGCCAGGGCATATTCGATCATATTGGTCACGCCACGGCCCTGGGCGGCAGCCATCTGATACACCTCACCCAGGCCCAAAGACCAGAACTCGGCACAGGCGGAGTCGGCATCTATGCCATCAACCTTGTTGGCCACCACGAAGGTGGTTTTCTCGCGGCTGCGCAGATGCTGGGCAATGGCCAGATCGGCGGCGGTCAGACCGGCACGGGCGTCGGTCATAAACAGCACCACATCCGCTTCCTCGATGGCTGCGAGGGATTGCTCGGCCATCTTGGTTTCAATGCCTTCTTCTGTGCCGTCGATACCGCCGGTGTCCACCACGATAAATTCATAGCCGGACAAAAACGCGCGGCCGTACTTACGGTCGCGGGTCAGGCCCGGATAGTCAGCAACCAGCGCATCCCGGGTACGGGTGAGACGATTGAACAGGGTCGATTTGCCCACATTGGGACGACCCACCAGGGCCACTACAGGGATCATGTTTTTGCCTCTATTACAAACTTTTCAATAAAAAGCCCCCGGAAGCACTTCCAGGGGCTTGGCAAGGTTCAACCTTGACTTAAGGAAGTGTGACTATGGCCACCTTGCCGCTGCGGCCCTGGACATAAATCTTGTTGTCCACCACCAGCGGTTGGCCATACAGGCCGCTGCTGTCTACCTCGATGCGACCCACCAACTTGCCATCGGCACGGTCGATAAAGTGCAGATAGCCTTCGAAATCACCAACCACCAGGTAATCACCGAACACCTCAGGTGATGTCACGGCACGGTTGCTGAGCTCTGAGTTGCTCCACATTTCCAGACCGTTGCGCCTGTCGATGGCGTAGATGCGGCTGTGGTCATCCACCAGATACAGTTGCACCCCGGAGCTTGCCAGCTCGTTGAAGCTGGAATACTTGCGGGTCCACACCACACGGCCAGTGCGGGCTTCCATGGACACCAGGTTACCGTTATAGCTGACAGCGTACAGGTTATCACCTATCAGCAGCGGGGTCATATCCACGTCGGCCATGCGGCTGAATTCGTTGCCACCGCTGGGGCTGTAGATGGCCTGTTCCCAGGCGGGCTGACCGTTTTGCTTGATAACCACGGCCACCTTGCCATCGGCGGTGCCGACAAAGAAGCCACCACCTTCATAGGCTGCGGCACCTGTGCCACGCAACGTCAGATTCGGCAGACCGTTATCATAGCTCCAGACCTTGGCGCCTGTGTCTATGTTGAAGGCCTCAAGGGCACCGGCGCCGGTATTCACCACCACCAGATCCTCGGCCACGGTCGGTGCCGACAACAACTCGCCTCCGGCCAGGGCATACCACACCACCTCGCCGGTATTGGCATCCAGGGCACCCAGAAGGCCGCTCTCGCCGCCAATGAACACCTTATTCTGGGCCACAGTGACACCGGCCGCCAGACGGGCGCCCTTGTTCTTGGCCAGCACATTGTCACGGAACAGTTCGCTGAAATCCTGGGACCAGACCTTGTCACCGCTGGCCTCATCAAAGGCCGTCACCTCACCGTAGCGATCGGCAACAAATATTTTGCCGTAACGCACTGCAGGGCGCAGGCGGGAGTAATAGTCACCAACACCACTGCCGACCTTTTCATCCCAGTTGATCTGGGGGAAAACGGTGGCATTGATTTCCTTGAGCTCACTGACGGGCTCTTCTTCCACATCGTTGGAAGAACAGGCCGACAGGGCAGCCAGGCTCAGCCCGGCTACGAGCAGGTTTTTGCACCAAGACTTCATCGGCCCTTCCTTATGCCTGATTCAGGTTGTCGAGCTTCATACGCAGCATGGGTGACGCACCCACACCGCTCTTGTCCAGCGCGCTCTGATAAGCGGCCTTGGCCTTGTCGTTCTCGCCCTGGCGAGCCAGGAAATCACCCTTGAGTTCTTCACGCTGGGCTTCGAAGGCAGGCACAGTTACCGCATCCAGAGTGGTCAGCGCCGTGGCCAGCTGGCCTTGCTCGGCCTGTACCCGCGCCAAACGCAGGGTGGCCACCATGGCCAGCTCACCGGCGGCCTTGTTGGCAATCACTTGCTTGAGCAGTTCTTCGGCCTTGGTGTAATCCTTGGCATCCACAGCAGACTTGGCCATCATCAGCGACAGCAGGGTTTCATAACCGGCCTGATCGTGCTCGGCCTTGAAGTTTTCGGCGGCCTTGAGCATGGCGGCTTCATCACCGGCCTGACTGATGGTTTCAAATGCCTGACTGGCGGACTCGGCCTTGGCCAGTTTCATGTCGGAATAAGTATTCCAGCCATAGAGGCCACCCAGGCCCACCACGGCGCCCACCAGGATAGAGGTACCGTATTCCTTCCAAAACTGCTTTATCGCCTCGACCTGTTGTTCTTCGGTGCTATAAATATCCACGCGCACGTCCTCTTGTTGTTATCAGCGCTTGCCTGTGCAGTGCTAGATCAAATTCTTCAGATAATCGGCCAGGGCTTCACGGGCCACCAGCTGTTGTTCGTTGTCATTGCGCAGCGGTTTGACCGCCACCTGGCCCTGGGCCAGTTCGCTCTCCCCGACAATCAGGGCGAACGCTGCGCCGCTCTTGTCGGCGCGCTTGATTTGCTTCTTGAAGTTTCCACCGCCGCAGTGGCTCATGATGCGAGCCCCCGGCAGCGCGTTGCGCAGCTCCTGGGCTATGCGCAAGGCTTCAACCTCACAGTCACTTCCCATGGCGGTCACATACACATCCACTGCCGCCGGAATGTCCTTGGTCAACTCCAGGGTTTCCAGCAGCAGCACTATGCGCTCCAGGCCCATGGCAAAACCCACGGCAGGGGTGTCTTTGCCACCCAGCTGGCCCACCAGACCGTCGTAACGACCGCCGGCAAGCACAGTGCCCTGGGCACCCAGGCTGTCGGTGACCCACTCAAATACTGTGCGGTTGTAATAGTCCAGACCGCGAACCAGACGGGGGTTAACCCGGTATTGGATGCCAACGGCCTCCAGGAGTTCACACAGACGGGAAAAATGTGCCCGGGACTCATCGCCCAGGTAGTCCATCATGGCCGGGGCATCGGCCAGCAGCGCCTGCACCTGGGGATCCTTGGAGTCCAGTACCCGCAGCGGGTTGGTGTACATGCGGCGCTGGCTGTCTTCGTCCAGCTTATCCTTGTGTTGCTCAAGGAAGGTCACCAGGGCCTGACGATAGTCGGCGCGCTCGTTGCTGTCACCCAGGGTATTGAGTTCCAGGGTGACCTGCTCGGTGATGCCAAGCTTTTCCCACAGACGGGCCGACAGCATCAGCACTTCGGCATCAATGTCGGCCGAGCCTATGCCATAGACTTCCACGCCAAACTGGTGGAACTGACGATAACGGCCCTTTTGGGGACGCTCGTGGCGGAACATGGGGCCCATGTACCACAGGCGCTGTTCCTGGTTGTACAGCAGGCCGTGCTCGTTGCCGGCACGCACGGTGGAGGCCGTGCCCTCGGGACGCAGCGTCAGGCTGTCGCCGTTGCGGTCCTCAAAGGTGTACATTTCTTTTTCAACGATATCAGTGACTTCACCAATAGAGCGCTTAAAGAGATCGGTACTTTCCACTATGGGAGTACGGATTTCGCTGTAGCCATAGGCTGCTACACAGTCACGCAGAACCCCTTCGAGCTTTTGCCACAGGGGAGACTGGGTGGGCAGAATGTCGTTCATTCCGCGAATCGCTTGGATCTGTTTTGCCACGGTATTTGACTCGTTGGATAAGCTGTAAATTCAAAAAATGTCCCGCATTATAGGCAATCGGGCACCAAAAATAAAACAGCGCCTGGAGAGCGGCTCTCCGGGCGCGGGTCACCTCAGTCTGTGGTGTCCTTGATGTCGATGCGGCTCTCCATCAGGGTCGCCTTGGCGCGGATCTTGGCTTCCAAGGCATCGACCAGATTGTCGTTATCGAAACGCTCCTTCTGCCGCACGCCGTCATCGTAGTAACCGCTCTTGTTGTGGCCGCCGGCCAATCCCAGGTGGGACACCAGCGCCTCGCCGGGACCGTTGACCACGCAGCCTATGATGGACACGTCCATGGCGGTGGTGACGTCTTCCAGACGGCGCTCCAGCTCATTGACTGTGCCTATCACATCGAACTCCTGCCGAGAGCAGGAAGGACAGGCAATAAAGTTGATGCCGCGGGAGCGAATACGCAGAGATTTGAGGATATCAAAGCCGACCTTGATCTCTTCCACGGGATCGGCTGCCAGGGAGATCCGCAGGGTGTCACCTATGCCCTCGGCCAGCAACATGCCCAGACCCACGGCCGATTTGACCGAACCTGAACGGGCACCACCGGCCTCGGTGATCCCAAGGTGCAGCGGCTGCTTAATTTGTTTTGCCAGCAGGCGATAGGACTCCACCGCCAGGAACACGTCCGAGGCCTTCACGCTGACCTTGAACTGGTCAAAGTTGAGCCGGTCGAGTATGTCCACATGGCGCATGGCAGACTCCAGCAAGGCTTCCGGGGTCGGTTCCTTGTACTTGTCCATCAGGTCTTTTTCCAGCGAGCCGCCGTTGACGCCGATGCGGATGGGGATATTGCGATCCCGGGCCGATTCGACCACGGCGCGAATACGCTCTTCATTGCCTATGTTGCCCGGGTTGATACGCAGGCAATCGGCGCCGTATTCGGCCACCTTGAGCGCAATGCGGTAGTCGAAGTGAATGTCGGCCACCAGCGGCACCTGCACCTGCTGCTTGATCAATTTGAACGCCTCGGCGGCATCCATGGTCGGCACAGAGACCCGCACTATGTCGGCTCCCACCTTTTCCAGGGCACGAATTTGCGCCACGGTCGCGGCCACATCTGTGGTGCGGGTGTTGGTCATGGACTGCACAGCAATCGGCGCGCCATCGCCTATGGGCACCTGACCAACATAAATACGGGTGGAGGGACGACGTTTGATGGGGTTTTCGTTGTACATCTCAGCTCTGCTCTACAAAAGACGTGCTCTACAAAATGGCCTGTGCCGTTAACCGGCCATGGGCAGGCTGAACCTGGCCACCCGGTTTTTGGGATACTGTTCCAGGCTGACGTGGGCACCGTTATATTCCAGGCTCACGGCCTGGGGGGCGCCGAGGATCAGCTTGAATGGCCCCTGGCCTTCCACCAGTACGGCCTGACCGGGCTTTTTAACATCGCTCAGCAGCACCTTGCCATTGGCATCTGTCACCTGGATCCAACAATCGGCATTCAGGGTAAAGCTGATGCGATCCACCCCCTGGGCGGTGGCGCTGATTTGGGTATCCTGCAGCGGCGGCTCGGGTTGAGTCTCATCCAGCACTTCCATGGAAGTACTGGCACTGCCGGCGGTGGTTTCTGCGGCCAGCATGTCTGCCGCGCTCTGTTGGTCAACAGCCTGAGCACCTTGTTCTCCGCCTGGCTGTTCCGAGCCCATTAGCATCGAGCCGCTTTGCTCCTGGCCCGTTTGTTCCAAGTCGGTTTGTTCCAAGTCGGTTTGTGGCGAAATCACTTCTGGCTGCGGCATTCTTGCCTGCTCCCGCAGCGCTTCCACCTCTTCCACCGTGGGCTTGGAGAAATCGACACCGGTAAACAAGGTCGCCTTTTGCACCCACCAGAGCACCAACAGCGCCAGCAGCACTATGACTATCAGGTAGGTGACCAGAGTCAGGCGACTGTCCCGTGCCTGGCGAGTGGTCTTGCGGGAAAAACTCTGCATCAAGGGAGCGCCGGGCGTCGGCACCTGCTGTTCAAGGCAGGCATCGATCAGGGCCCTATCGGCCTCCACCAAACGGGCATAGTTTTTAACATAGCCACGCACATAGGTGGACGAGGCAATATTGGAAAAATCGTCCGCTTCTATGTCGCTGACAATGGACGGCCGTAAATGTAATGCGGTTGCCACGTCGGCCACGCTTTGTCCCCTGGCCTCGCGTGCGGCCTGGAGTATGGCCCCTAAACTGGGGCGTGTTTCAATCTGCTGTTCGTCCGTGTGCAGTTGCTTTTCTTCATCGTTCATCAATGTAAACTTGCCCGGTATTGCTTGGCTTCAGGGGAAGCGGGAAATTTGGCCAACAGCAAAATTACGAAATGCTTGGCCGCTTCACTGTCGTTGAGGCCTCGCTCAATTTTTATTCCCAACGCCAGACTTTGTGGCGATTCGGCAGCCACATTGTGATAACGCGCCAACTGGGTCTTGGCCGCGGCAAAATCCTTACCTTCGGCTTCCATTTCCGCCAACTCCAACAGTGAGGTGGCACGGCGCGGGTCATACTTTAGCGCCATATCAAAATAGTGTCGCGCTTTTTCTATATGACCGGCATCACGGCTACAAATTCCCAGGTTTTCATAGCTTGCTGCGGTACGGGTGTACTTGGGCTGCTCTATGGCCTTGAGGAACATTTTTTCCGATTCATCAAACTCTTTTTGCTGACACAAAAACACGCCAAAGTTATTCATGGAATCGCCGCTGGCATCGCGGGTATTGATGGCGCGGCGATAAGCCTCGGCAGTGCGAATAAGATCGCCCACGGTCTGATAGTAATAAGCCATGGCAATATGCACCTCTTCCAGTTCGGGGGCATAATCCATGGCTTTATCCAGATTGAATTTGGCTTGTTCTGTGTTGCCGCGCTTAAGGTAAGTCAGTCCCAATTGCATGCGTTCACGGGCCGCCGCCAGTTTGTCGAACTGGCGTTCGGTGACAGGAGTATCGGTCCCGCTATAGGTACGCTCGGTCACGCAAGCTGTCAGTGAAACCGACAGAAGTGCCATCAGGGAAATCGCAGCCAATCCTTGCTTCATGTGCAAGCCCATTAATCTGTGCAAACAAAGAGTTATTCCATTGTGACTGAAATCTGGGATTCTTGCATGCGTTTTTTTGCCAGTCGCTTGGTGCGATCCCTGATGTCACCGGCCAATTGACCACAGGCGGCATCAATGTCGTCACCACGGGTTTTGCGCACTATCACGGTCAGGCCATAGTCCATCAGCACCTTGGAGAAACGGTCGATGCGGGAATTGGAGGAGCGGCCATAGGGCGAACCCGGATAGGGGTTAAATGGTATCAAGTTGATTTTGCAAGGGGTATCCTTCATCAACTCGGCCAATTCATGGGCCTGTTCGGTGCTGTCGTTGATATGATCCAGCATCACGTACTCCACTGTTACCCGGCCACGGTTGGCATTGGATTTCTCCAGGTAACGGCGGATCCCGGCGAGGAACTCCTGCAATGGGTACTTCTTGTTGATTGGCACCAGCACATCGCGCAGCTCATCATTGGGGGCGTGAATGCTCACCGCCAGGGCCACATCGAGGGCATCACCCAGCTTATCCAGCGCCGGCACCACACCCGAGGTGGACACAGTCACCCGACGTTTGGACAGGGCAAAACCGAAATCGTCCAGCATGATATCCATGGCGGGAATAACATTGGCCAGGTTCAGCAGCGGCTCACCCATGCCCATCATCACCACGTTGGTGACGGGGCGCTCGCCGGTTTCCTTCTGGAAACCGAGGAAGTGGGACACGCGCCAGATTTGACCAACGATTTCAGATACCGTCAGGTTACGGTTAAAGCCCTGCTGGGCCGTGGAACAGAAGGTACATTCCAGGGCGCAACCCACCTGGGACGAGACACACAGGGTGGCGCGGTCGTCTTCCGGAATATACACGGTTTCCACTTCCTGCCCCTGACCCACGTTAATGGCAAACTTGATGGTGCCATCCTTGGACTTCTGGAAGCTGGAAATTTCCGGCGCCACAATCTCGCAACGGGCCGCAAGTTTACCCCGCAGCACCTTGTTAATATTGGTCATCTGTTCGAAGTCACTGACGCCAAAGTGATAAATCCACTTCATCAACTGATCGGCACGAAATGGCTTCTCGCCCAGTTCGGCAAACAGCGCCCGCATCGCCTTGCGATCCAGGTCCAGTAGATTGATTTTCTTTTCACTCATTCGTCTAACCTCAAACAGTCATCCCCGGAACGGGGGCCGCGAATTATACCGATCCAGCGGGATTTTGACCAGCAGCGATAGCAAGACTGTGTTACCATCTGCCGCTCATTGCTGCAAGGCAAAGACACAGGTCAGCCCTTCCTTTCATATTATCTGCCTTGGGCCTATTTACCGCCATGGCAAAGCATCCGGACTGGCCCTCGCCCGCAGACAATGGCTCCCGTTCAGACAGCACATGGCCACCTGGCCAGGAATTTGAGATTTGCAGCATTCAAGCAGTTACCGGCTGACCCTAGCCCACATCAATGACACCCATTCCAATTTCGACCCCAGCATGCAGCAATTTCAGCTGCAATTTGGGGGGAAGTCACTGCGCGTGCGCAGTCACAGCGGCGGCTATGCCCGCATTGCCTTTCAGATAAACCAAGCCAGGGACGCCGCCCTCGCCCGCCAAGAGTCATTTTTGTTTTTGCACGGCGGCGACAGTTTCCAGGGCACCTTGTACTTCAGCCAGTTCAAAGGCAAGGCCAACGCCCACCTGCTTAATCTGCTGGCGCCGGACGCCATGGTGCTGGGCAACCACGAAATTGATGCCGGCAATGGCCCGGTGCGCAGTTTTCTCGACCGCATCGACTTTCCACTGCTGGCCGGCAACATGGATTTAAGCCAGGAAGTCCCCGGTAAGGCAGCCGCCCTCGCGGGACACCCGCAACTGCTTGATTACGACAATGCCAGCGGTTGTGCCAAGGTGCTGCTTAAGCCACTGGGCGATCGCACCCTGGCTATTTTCGGCATCACGCTCGACCAGATGGCGATTATCGCCAGGCCCGATCCAGACACCCTGTTTGTCAATGCCATCGACTGTTGCCGCCGCACCGTCACTGCGCTCAAGGCCAAGGGCATAGACCACATCATAGTGCTGAGTCACCTGGGGCTGGATCAGGACAGGGAGCTGGCCGCCGCCGTGCCAGGCATCAGCCTGATAGTGGGCGGTCACAGCCATACCCTGCAGGGGGATTTCAGTGAGTTGGGCTTGGGAGACATGACCTATGGTGAGCGCATTAATGGCTGCCCCATCGTCCATGCAGGCAAGTATGCCGAAACCCTGGGATTGGCCAGCATCAGTTTCGATGCCAACGGCCGGGTTGAGCTCCTTGAAGGCAACAATTTCTTTATGCTGGATGAGCAATTGATCGTCGAAGCTGGAGACAGTGAGTTCGACTACCACGATGTGCTCGCCCACCTCAAGCGCCATCCGGGGATCCTCTGGTCAGAGGAAGATGCCGGGGTCAAACGCGCAATTGAGGAAAACTACCACCCGGCCATCCATGCCATGGAACACCAGGTGCTGGCATTCGTCCCCCGGGAATTGGTGCACAGCCGCTTGCCCAGTAAAGTCCTGCCCCACGGCAGTGAGCTGGCTCCCTGGGTCAGTCGCAGCATGTACGAGGAATCCAGGCAACTGGATGCCAGGGTGCAGTTTGCCCTGCACAATGCCGGCGGGGTGCGCCAGTCCCTGTCCCAGGGACAGGTGACTGTTGCCGACGTGCTCGGCCGCTTGTTACCCTTCGAGTTGCCCCTGGTCAAATACGCTATCGAAGGCCGCTTTCTGTACCAGGCGCTGGAATCGGCCATCAATGCCGCCACCAACAACAGCGTGATAGGCACGGGCGCCGGCAGTTTTCCCTATACCTACGGACTCAAATACCATTACGACGGCCGCAAACCCTTGGGGGAGCGAATTCTGTCACTGCATCTGCAGCATGACGGCCAATGGCGTCCCCTGGAAGCACATGAATTGGTGATTGGGGTATCCACTGCCTATACCGCTTCCGGTAAAGAGGGTTACCAGGCGCTGCAGTCCTGCGCCTGGCAGGAAACCGTGGCGGAACTCACCCTGCCCGGCGCCTTTATGGGCTTTATCCGGCGCCACGCCAACCTCGACGAACCTCTGGCACCTCAGCTGCACTATATCAGTCACAGATAGGGTCTTAGCCACAGCCGGTTACTGACCGACTGACTAGAGGCCCCAATCCAAATTGGGCAGGCGCTCGACAAACCAGTTCAGCGCCTTGCCCACCTCGCCTTTACGCCAGGCCAGATACAAGGTCTGCGCCGGCCTTGGCAATTCCACCCTGCGATCCACCAGATCCCCGTGGGCCAGCTCATGGCGGATCAGATGTCTGGGCAAAAAGCCGGTGCCGAGCCCCATGCGCTGGGCCTTTATCTTGGTGGCCATGCTGGCCACCCGAATAAGCTGACGGCTGTCAAACAGGCCACTGGAGCGCTGTGCCAGTGACTGGGAACTGTCAGCCACCACCACCGCCGGCCAGGCCGCCAGGGCCTCTATGTCGATGGGCTCGGGCAAGAGCGCCAAAGGATGGCTGGGGGCCAGGGCAAAGACAAACTCCAAATCCCCCAGCGCCTGCAAATGGTAATGACCACGGGGCAGCTCTCCGGACACACCTATGGCCAGATCCGCCCGTCCGGCATACAGGGCATCCCAACCGCCACCAAGCGACTCCTGAATGAGGTTGATCTTCACCTGTTTGCCAAGGGCCACAAACTCGCCTATCAGAGCCAGCAGCGGCTCTTCCGGGATCACAGTATCCAGTGCCAGGGTCAGCGACGGCTCCCAACCGGATTCAAGCTGCTGTACCGCCTCTTCCAGGCGTGCCGCGGCCAGCAGCAACTCACGCCCCTGATTCAGCACCAGCAAACCAGCCTCGGTCAGTCGCGCCCGCTGACCGCGCCGGTCAAACAATTGGCTGCCAAGATCGCTTTCCAGCTTTTGCATTGTGTAGCTCAGAGCCGAAGGCACCCGGTGCAGGGCTTCGGCCGCAGCGGAGAAACTGCCTTTTTGATCAATGGCATCCAATACCCGCAGGGCATCCAGGCTGATGGCGTGGGCCATGACACCTCCAAACTTCAAATTATTTGAACATTCATTTCAAAATGTTCCGTTTTTCATTTGCCAAGGTCAAGCATAGACTCATCATCAGTCGCTCGAAAAGGTATCTACCCTTAGAGCCAATCATCAAAAACATTGAGGAAACTGAAATGAAAGCATTAGTCACCAAATTGATACACAGCGATGCCGGATTTGCCCCCTTGGCCCTGCGTATTCCCATTGGCATCACCTTTATGGCCCACGGCGCACAAAAGCTGTTTGCCTGGTTTGGAGGTTACGGCCTTGAGGGTACTGGTCAGTGGATGGATTCCATAGGTTTGAGCCCGGGTTACCTGATGGCGCTGCTGGCCGGCTCCAGCGAGTTTTTCGGCGGTCTGCTGCTGCTCGTTGGCCTGCTGCTGCGCCCCACAGCCGCGGTACTGGCGGTCACCATGCTGGTAGCCATTTTTGCGGTTCACATAGGCAATGGCCTGTTCATGGCCAACAACGGCTACGAATTTGGTTTGGCCCTGTTGGCGGCTTCCGTGTCCCTGGCCATCAGCGGTGCCGGCAAGCTGTCGCTGGATGAATTCATCAGTCGCCGTTTCAAGTAAGCCGCTGTGGTGTAAAGCAGAAGCAATCCATTCAATGAACGCCGGGCCCAGCGCCCGGCGCCGGGAGAAAGACATGATCCAGGTACGCAAGGCCAATGAGCGTGGCCGCGGCTTTTTCGGTTGGCTCGACAGCAGACACAGCTTCTCATTCGGCAATTATTACGATCCCGAGCATATGGGCTTTTCGGCCCTGAGGGTTATCAATGATGACTGGGTGGCGCCGGGCGCCGGATTCGACACCCATGGCCACAGGGACATGGAAATCCTCACCTATGTGCTCAAGGGGCAAATCAACCACAAGGACAGCCAGGGCAACATCAAGGCCCTGCCCGCAGGTGAGTTTCAGCTGATGTCCGCCGGCAGCGGTATCTTCCACAGTGAATTCAACGCATCGAAAGAGGAGGAGTTACGGTTTTTGCAAATTTGGATCCAGCCCTCAGCCAAAGGCGGCACTCCCGGGTACCAGCAGCAGAATATAGTCCAGACAGCCGCCCTGACGCCCGTGGTCACCTCTGACGGCCGAAGCGGCACCATGAGCATCAAACAGGACGCCACCGTCTATCAGCTTTCGCTGGCAATCGGTGATGAGCTGAATTGGCCTTTAACGGCGGAGCGGCACTATTACCTGCATCTCATATCGGGTGAACTGCAACTGGGTGATGTGACCCTGTTGCCCGGAGATGGCGCCAGAATAAGCCACGAACAGCAGCTGATAGCCAGTGCCAGCGCTCCGGTATCCGGCCTGCTGTTTGATTTACCCTGATCCTTTTCAAGCCTCTTTTCAGGCAAGGGGCTTTTCAATCCAACGCCAGCGTCATACTGAAATTCACCAAGGTTTCGCCGCCACGGGAATGCTCGTTGCGGCTTAACACCTTAAAACCCTGTTTTTCAAAAAACGGCTTGGCGTAAAAAGAGGCCTCAACCCTGAGACACTGCAATCCTCTGTCCCTGGCCTCGGTCGCCAACACTTGATACAGGGCCGAGGCAATTCCCCGCCGTCCGGCGCCGGGGTGGGTGAACAGGCAATCGATTTCGCCCTCGCCCGCCCCCCTGGGTAAAAGGTTGATAAAGCCAAGCACGGCCTCATCTTCCACAGCCACCCATACCTTGGTTGGTGCCAATCTGGCTTGCCATACCGCCAGCGAGCGCAGCTCTGGAGACCAGGCCTGGCGCTCGGCTTGACTGTAGTGTTCCCCGGCACCCTCGGCAGCCGCGTGAAACAACTCGGCTATCTGGCCGAGATGCTCCTCATCGGCCTCAATTACTTTGATGGTCATGGATGTGTTCAATTAGTTGCTTTACCCCAGATGTGGGGCAGTTACCTTTTGTGTGGGCAGCGCTTTCTGTGTAGGCAGCGCCTTTTGCGTGGGCAGAGTCAGTGAAAAATTGAAACTCTCAAATACCAGCCCGGCCCGGCGTTGATAGCAGCGTCCCTGATATTCAAACCCCAAAGCGGCAAACAGGGGACGGGAATGATGGGACGCCTGAGTGCTCAGCTCACTCCAATGCTGCTCTCGGGCCCAGGCCAGCAGGTGCTGCACCAGTGCCCGGGCTATCCCCCGCCCCTGAGCCTCGGGCGCCACATATAAATAGTCCAGCTCGCCCCGCTGCGGAAATCGCGTCTGACAAGCGATAAAGCCCAGTACCGCATCGCGCTCACAGCAGACAAATACCTGATAGCCCCGCAGCCGGGCACGCCAGTGACGACGATCCCGCACCCTGGGTGACCAGATGTGTTTGTGCATAGCGCTGTAAGATGGGTGCATGCTTTGCTGCACAGCGGCATGGTAAATCTCTGCCAGCTGCGGCAGCATGGCAGGCGTCAGCGGCATGATAGCTGGTTGTGGGACTGGCATGGGGTCCTGCTCACTCGTCCAGCAAAGGCCTGAGCATGGGCTCCAGGCCATTGAGTTTGACCTCATACATCAGGGCCAACTGCTGTCCCAGCAGCCCGGGAGGAAATCCCTGGCCATGGAACCATACCAGGTAAGGCTCGGGTAAATTCAGCAGCGGCCGTCCGGCATATTTGCCAAAGGGCATTTTCTGATTGATGGCGAGTTTGAGAAAGGCGGGATCCAAACTGAACTCCGGCAAAGATCTGATGGGCTATTGTCCCTAAAGCCCATCACAGTGACAAGCTTCCATGATCACTGTGGCAAGGAGCCGGATTCAGCCGCGCCACACCATGTCCAGACCAAAGGCACCGCACTGCTCGGGTTCAAAGCCAAACTCACTGCAAAGCCTGCGATATTCAGTGCCCGCCAGGATCCCCAGTTTGGTCCCTTTAGGACAGTGAGCCGAAACATGTTGCAGCAGTTGCTCAAGCAGCACCCGGGCGAGCCCATAGTGAGCAAATTCCGGGCGGATAATGAAATCCTGAATCAAAAGTCCCCAATCGGGCACCTCGACAACCATGGCAACACCGATGAGCTGGCCGCATCTGAGGCCGGTCGCCACCGGCACAGCATCTTCGGCCGTCAGGCGTATGCTCATGGCCAGTGCCGGAGTGGCAATATCATCGGCGATCAAGGTGCCCGCTTTTTCCTTTATGGCAATTAATTCATGCTGTTGTGGCACAACTCTTTCTATGGTGAACCAGGGCCTTTCGATAATGACTTGATCCATTCCTTGCTTCCCTTCGGTTTGCGGTACGCTGGCTGAAGTCCAAGCTTAGTGGAGCCATTTGGCAAAAAAATGACAGCCGCTTTAACCGACGAAATATCGACTCCCCACTCGCATATACTATTTTTTCATTAATTATCTTTTTTATATTCCATTTCCGCTTCACATGTATCCGCCCGCACCCAAGCTCCCCAGCCGCGGGCTCAACTTTAGCGGGACAAATTGTACAAACCAGTAAGTCATACTGTTGATTATTAATATTTTTTTACATTTACACCCAACAAACGCGCCCCGGGTCAATAATTTGTCATTTACCCCTTAAACGCCAATTTACCGTCAGGGTGTCGAATATAAAAAAACGTCAAAAATCAGGTAATTGACCTATCAAAGCACAGTTACTAGAGTAGGTTCACGGTCGAGCATTTCCAAAGAAAACAGCAGGCTCGTTTAGCTCATCTGCAAGGACAGGGGTACAAACAATGATCATCTTGGTTGGTGGTGAAAAAGGTGGCAGTGGCAAAAGCTGCCTGGCCCAAAACATCGCGGTATTCCTCACCAAGGAATGCGGGGCCTCAGTGATTATGGTGGACTGTGATCCTCAGCGAACCACATCGGATTGGATCCAGGCCAGAAACAATAACCCCAAGCTTCCTGCCATCAACTGCGTGCAGCTCTATGGCAAGATCCGCAACGATCTGCTCAGCCTGGAACAACATTACGATTACGTCATAGTGGACTGTGGTGGTCAGGACAACCTGGCACTGCGGGCGACCATGTCGGTTGCGTCCCACATTCTGATGCCACTGCGTCCCAAGCGTCGGGATCTCAAAACCGTCAGTCATATGGATGACGTAGTCGCCACCTGTATGATGATTAACCCCAAAATGAAGGCATCTTTTGTTATTACCCAGTGCCCCAACCTGCCGAGCCAAGCCAATCGCATTGTCGAAGCCAAAGAGGTCTGCCGCACCTACGATATCAATGTGCTCGATGCCATCACCTATAGCCGCAACATTTATGACGACAGCGAAGAGTCGGGTTTGTCTGTCATAGAAATCGAACCCAAGGGCAAGGCGGCCGGCGAGATCCGCGCCATTGCCTGCGAAATGCTGGAAGTCAAAAATGCCGTTGAGATCCGCAATCAACTGCAACAGGCACATATGAGCAAAATGCGAGGTAATTATGGGACTGGCAGATCTCAAGAAAAACTCTACGCCATCTGAGTTGACCCGGGCTGCCGAGCTGCAAGCCCAACTGTCGCTGGATGACTTTATCGACGGCGCCAATCTGTATGCCATGGGACTGACGGGCCGCAAGGCAACGATCATCGATTTCAGCAGCAGACGTCAGCCCCAGGTTGTGGCAAACACAGAACTGAACATAGGCAAGACAAGACACGAACCTTTTCGCAAGGCGACCTTTACCCTGAGCGAGAACGCCATCGGTCATCTTGCCGAAATGGCCCGAAATTGTGATTGGGCAAAATCCAAACTGGTGCGCCTGTTGATAGAGCACCATTACAGGCTCACCCCCAAGGAACGTCACCTGATTGAGGCCGGGTTAGACATAGATTAACAGACTTATCATCTCCCACCCTTCAGGCTGGCAGCACCGGCTAATACTCCTTACTTCAGCTGTCGGCCTTTTTTTATTTCCAACTGACCCAGGTTACTGAACCCAAAGCCGGCATCTATCACCGCCTCCAATTACAACTCGCCCGGCATTCTTTCTGCCCCTCTTTCAAGACCCGGCTTGATATCCATCCCTCCTACCCCCATTACCTGATACAGGGAACAGACAACGACACACAGCACAACGGGAGCGCGGATGCTGGCATTGATTTTGGTAAGTCTGGCGGGAGCCATCGCCATCGGCTGGATTGTCAGCGGTCGCTGGCGCAGCTCAAGGCGCCGGGCAGCCGTTGCCGCCAGGCCCTTCCCCAAAGCCTGGCGCGCCACACTCAAGCGGCGTCTGCCGCTGTACCAGACATTGCCGCCCCATTTGCAGCTGCAACTCAAGCGCCATATTCAGGTATTCCTCAGTGAAAAGCAGTTTATCGGTTGTGGCGGATTGGAAATCACAGATGAAATCCGGGTGGCCATTGCCGCCCAGGCCTGCTTGCTGCTGCTGAACCGCAAAACGGATTTCTATCCCGGGCTGAGACAAATACTGGTGTATCCCGATGCTTTTTATGTGGACAGGGAGCACAGGGACGACATTGGCCTGGTGAGCGAACAACGCCACCTGCTGGCGGGTGAATCCTGGCAACAGGGCCAGGTATTGCTGTCATGGCAAACCCTGCTCAATGACGCCGATGCGCCCGGCTCGGGTCACAACCTGGTGATCCATGAATTTGCCCACCAGTTGGATCAGGAAGACGGCATTGCCGATGGGGCGCCGCTGCTGTCGTCAATTACCGACTATCCGTCATGGTCTGCGGTGTTAAGCGAAGAATATGCGGCTCTGAGACGCTGTGCCGCCGAGGGGCTTCCCAGTTTGTTTGACTACTATGGCGCCAGCAATCCGGCGGAATTTTTTGCCGTTGTCAGTGAAGTCTTTTTTACCCGGGCAGCGGAATTCAAATTACTGCACCCGGCCCTGTATCACGAGCTGGAACGCTTCTACCAACTGGATCCGGCAAGCTGGCAGTGATAGCGTATGCTGAGTGCAAATTTAGCGAGATCAAGACCATGCGATTTATAGCCCTGCTGTGTTTATTGCTTAACTTCGCCCTGCAGGCCGAGGAAGCGCCCGAAGCCGTATTGGATAAGCTGCACGAGTATGCGGCCAGCGCGGATTGGGACAAGTATTTTGCCCTGTACACCGAAGATGCGCTGTTTCTGGGGACAGATGCCGGCGAACGCTGGACCATGGCCGAATTTGCGTCCTATGCCAGGCCGACCCAGGGCTGGCGTTATCTGCCGACCCAAAGGCACCTGCTGCGTCACGGGGATATCATAGCCTTCGACGAGCTGCTCGACAGCCCGGCCTACGGCCAGTCCAGGGGCAGCGGAGTCCTGGTTAAAACGGCCGGGGGCTGGCGTATATTGCAATACCATCTCAGCTTTCCCATCCCCAACGACATCGCCAAGGAGATCACCGGCCGCATTCGGGCGGCGGCCGGTAAGGATTCAGGGGCGCATTGACGTTGAGAAACAGACGTTCGCCAATTGGGTGAAATGGGTGAAGCTGTCAAACTCTTCCCCAGTAAAACTGCGGTCGGAAATGCCCCGGTCCGCATAAAACATGCCGATCACCTTGTTTTCCACCACCATGGGAGCCATCAGAAACCCCTTGCTTGACAGGCGCTTGCGCATTGATTCCGGAATACTCATGCGCCAGCGGGCCGAGTCCGGGGCATCAATCCACATGGGAGTTTTGAGCTCCACCGCCTGGCGGAACAGGTTGTCCTCATCCAGTTCGATGACAAAATCACGCTTCATATCATCGGCATTGTCCCCAAGGACGATTCGGGGTTGGAGCATCTTGCGACTGGGAGAGAGCAGCAGCACGGCGCAGCGGTCCACCCCAACGCCATCGAGGATCCCTTCCAGCGCAGTCAGCATCACCTGATTGATTTCGGTTTTGCTGACGGCAAAACCGGTGAGTTCCTTGAGCTTCTTCAGTTGTAACACCAAATCCGGTTCGCGGATGGTGATTTGGATCTCTTCCTCTTCCGGTGGCAGAAACTTGCCCGGCTCCGGCAGAAAATCCACCAACACCTTGGCACCATAGGCTTCTGCCAATTTGTGGGTCGAACGGGCACACATAAAGGCCTGATTGCGGAATTCATCGGGTTTTATCCCCAACAGATCCGCCGCCTGCTTGATGCGTTTTTCCATCTCAACCGGATCGGGACGCACTTCCGCCAGGGCTTCGCTGAGCTTGTTGGCAAGAAATATTGCCCGGATCTCCGGAGTACGTTCATCGGGGTTATTAAGGGATTTAAGTAATACCTCCCCCAGTCCCCAGTTGCGCGCCAGTCCCTGGGTCAATTGGGTAAAAGAAGCGCCCAGCAAATCCCTCACCCGCGACAAGGCAACCAAGCCATCGTCAACCCCTTCAAGCTGCCTGTCCAGCTCAATGGCCAGCTCGCCGCCCATACTCCAGAAGGCGCTTTCACCCAGGTGATATAGCAGGGCCGCAATAAAGGCTTCTTCCTGTATTTCCTCCTCATAGCCCGACAACATCATCCGGGCCAGCATGGCAGCCTGGAACGACTTGGCCATAAGCTTGAGCAAGCGCTGATAAACCGCAGGAGTCAGGTTTTTGTTTTCCAACAGGCTGGAGAGCAATTTGGCTGTGATACAAATATTGCGGATAGTGTCAAACCCCAGCACCACAGCGGCTCGACTGACCGTGGTCACCTGACTGATCCCTTTGTTGTAGGTGGCACTGTTGGCGACCCGCAAAATTCTCGAAGTCAAAGCATTGTCGTGCATGATGCTGCGACCGAGGATAGTCATGGAGGAGACGTCATCCTTGGCCAGTCTTTCGAGAGTTTTTACCGTGGAGCAGAGGGCCGGCATTTCCTGCTCACTGATCCTCTGGGTCCAATAGTCGACGCCTTTGGCGCTGCTCGCTTGTGCTTTCAAAGTTAACCCGATGTAATTGATGGCTGTTGCGATTATAGACAAGGGAGCGCCCCGCAGGCGACCTCCTAAAACACATCTGTTGCATAAATCATCAATAAATCAAAAAAAATGCGGCCCGAAGGCCGCCAAACACAAGCACGTTGGTTGAAAGCTCCCCGGCACAGGGAGAAAAAACCGAACCCTGCGTAGGAAACAGGGTCCGGGGGAACTGCTGCCGAAGCAGCGGGACAACTCAGTGGAACTGTTCCTCCTCGGTGGAACCGGTCAGGGCCGTCACCGACGATTCGCCGCCCTGAATAATGTTGGTCATCTTGTCGAAGTAGCCTGTGCCCACTTCCTGCTGATGGGCCACAAAGGTGTACCCCTTGCCGGCGGCGGCAAATTCGGCTTCCTGCACCTTCTCGACATAGTGTTTCATCCCTTCACCGCGGGCGTAGTCGTAGGCCAGATCAAACATGTTGAACCACATGTTATGGATGCCCGCCAGGGTGATGAACTGGTACTTGTAGCCCATATCGGACAGCTCCTGCTGGAAGCGCGCTATGGTGGCGTCATCCAGATTCTTCTTCCAGTTGAAGGAGGGAGAGCAGTTGTAAGCCAGCAGCTGATCCGGGTACTTGGCGTGGATTGCCTCGGCAAAGCGACGGGCCTCCTCCAGATCCGGTTTGGCGGTTTCACACCAGATCAGATCCGCATAGGGCGCATAGGCCAAACCGCGGGCGATGGCTTGGTCAAGGCCGGCGCGAACCCGGTAGAAACCTTCGCTGGTTCGCTCTCCGGTGACGAAATCCCTGTCATAGGGATCACAATCCGAGGTCAGCAAGTCAGCGGCGTTGGCATCGGTACGGGCGATCACCAGGGTTTCAACACCGGACACATCGGCTGCCAGACGGGCGGCCACCAGTTTTTGTACCGCTTCCTGGGTTGGCACCAGTACCTTGCCGCCCATGTGGCCACATTTCTTCACCGAGGCCAGTTGGTCTTCAAAATGCACCCCGGCGGCACCGGCGTCGATCATGGCCTTCATCAGCTCGTAGGCGTTGAGCACACCACCAAAACCGGCTTCGGCATCGGCAACGATCGGCAGGAAATAGTCGACAAATTTGTCATCTTCGGGCCCCACGCCATTGCTCCACTGGATCTGATCGGCACGGCGGAAGGAATTATTGATGCGCCCCACGACCGCAGGCACAGAGTTGGCTGGGTATAGGGACTGATCCGGATACATGGTGCCGGCCAGGTTGGCGTCGGCAGCCACCTGCCAACCGGACAGGTAAATGGCTTCAATACCGGCCTTAGCCTGCTGCACCGCCTGACCGCCGGTCAGAGCGCCAAGGGAATTGACATAGCCTTTCTTGGCGCCACCGTTAACCAGCTCCCATAACTTGGCGGCTCCACGCTGGGCAACGGTATTTTCGGGCACGAATGAGCCGCGCAATGACACCACTTCTTCGGCGCTGTAGGGACGGCGAACCCCTTTCCAACGTGGGTTTTCGGCCCAGTCCTTTTTGAGGGCGTCGATTTGTTGCTGACGGCTAATGTATTTGCTGCTCATGGTGTGGCTCCTTTTTCGGGGTGTAGGGGTCCAGCCCGCCACTTGGGTGGCGGGAGAGAGTTCCTTATTTATTGGTGTTTAGTGTTCGCTGCGGGTCAGCAGTTCGTAGCCGGGTAAGGTGAGAAAATCCACCAGCTCATCGGCGGTAGTGATCTCTTCCAGTAGCACGGCCGCCTCGGTAAATCGGCCGTGGCTGAAGCGCTCGCTGCCGACTTCCTCTTTGACGTTGGCGAGTTCCTCCACCAACATCTCGCGGAACAGTCCTTTGGTAACGGCCTTGCCGTTGGCCAAACTCTTGCCATGGTGGATCCACTGCCAGATGGAAGCCCGTGAGATCTCGGCTGTCGCGGCATCCTCCATCAGACCGTAGATGGGTACGCAGCCATTGCCGCTGATCCAGGCTTCCAGATATTGCAGGGCGATCCGTATGTTGAGCCGCATACCGCTTTCTGTCCGCTCACCATCGCAGGGCTTGAGCAACTCACTGGCCAGAATCGGCGCATCGACATCCCGGGTAATATGCAATTGATTGACATGGTCTTCCCCGATAAAGCCGTTGAATACGCTCATGGCGGTGTCGGCCAAACCGGGATGCGCCACCCAGGTACCGTCATGGCCGTTACGGGCCTCCAGTTCCTTGTCACGGCACACCCGGGCCAATACCTGACGGTTGGCTTCTTCATCCTTGGCGGGAATAAAGGCTGCCATCCCGCCCATGGCCAGTGCGCCACGCTTATGGCATGTTTTGACCAGCAATCGGGAATAGGCACTGAGGAACGGCTTATCCATGGTCACCTGCTGGCGGTCGGGCAAGACTCTGTCGGGATGGTTTTTCAACGTTTTGATATAACTGAAGATATAATCCCAACGACCGCAGTTGAGTGCCACAATGTTCGAGCGCAGCTCAAACAGGATCTCATCCATCTCAAACACCGCAGGCAGGGTTTCAATCAGGCAAGTGCATTTGATGGTGCCAGGCGCCAGACAAAAACGCTCTTCGGTGAAGGCAAACACCTTGGCCCACCAACGGGCTTCCAGATGGCCCTCCAGCTTGGGAATATAGAAGTAAGGTCCACTGCCCTTGGCCAGCAACTGATGATGGTTGTGATAGAAGTAAAGAGCGAAGTCCAGCAGCGCACCGGGAATGGGCTTGCCGTTAAACAACACGTGTTTGTCTTTCAGGTGCAGTCCCCTGACCCGGGCGATAAGCACGGCCGGATCTTCCTTTAAGCGATACTCTTTGCCGGTATCCGGTGCGGTGTAGCTGATGGTGCCACGCACCGCATCACGCAGATTCAGCTGGCCCTGTACCACTTTTTCCCAACTGGGGGCCAGCGAGTCCTCAAAATCCGCCATAAACACTTTCACATTGGCATTGAGGGCGTTGATGATCATCTTGCGATCTACCGGCCCGGTGATTTCTACCCGTCGGTCCTGAAGGTCGGCCGGAATGCCGCGAATCGTCCACTGGCCATCTCTGATGGCACGGGTTTGCGGCAAAAAGTCAGGAAGCTCTCCGGCGTCAATGCGTGATTGACGCTCCCGGCGCTGCTCAAGCAGTTGCTCCACCTCGTCTGCATATAAGTCACACAGAGTATGCAAGAAAGCGACTGCCCCCTCGGTGAACACAATTTCCTGACCCGCAATATCAGGTCCGGTAATTTGCAGTGACTGCTGTTTTGATTCTGTAGCCAAGCTCTGCTCCATGATTTTACCTCTTACTTCGAGAGCGTAATGCCAAAACATTACAAACTCGATTTTGACCACCAAATGTTCGTTTTCAACAAAAAATTAACCACGTTCTTTTGTAATTGCAACAGTCAGGAAGTCTAAGAATTAGTCGAAAACAGGTACCAAAGAAACATAAAAATTGGTCTGACCAAGAACGACAAACCCAATTTAATTGTTGTTTTTAGAGCTCTTTTAAAGAGATCGCAGTAAAGAGTAAGTACTTATGGAAAAATTTGTCTTACCAGTTAACCAAGAGTGAGCCAAAGAAATATATTACGTAATTTGTTTACATATCGTTACTTATTAAATACGGTATTTTACCCATTTGACTTTAGTATAATTCTACTTATTTGTTTTGAACTGACCCAAGGGTTAATGCGATATATACTTATTAATCATTTAGTTAAGTCTCAGCCACAACAAGATGAATTCAAACAGCCGTTTAATTTTTACCTTTACGTAATGGTCAACTATATCGCGTTTGGAGAAATGCAATCATGGCTTTACGTTGCCCGATCAACAGCCAGATGGGATTTGGTTTACAGCTTGGGTTTTAAAAAATTTTTTAAAATTTTTTCACAAAAAGGCAAAATTTGACGTTACTGCCAGGGAAATAACTGAAATGCCGTCCAAAGAAACAGGATAAAGACCTGAAACTGGAGGACAGAGAAAAGACTAAAAGATATTGTCAGGTATGCTTGTCAGGCACAGGGCATCCAATTGCACTGGCAGAAGTACGCAGGAGGGTAGTATTCGGCAAGGGGATTCAGGGCTTATTTCTCTCTCTATCTCCCTTCAACAGGGATGCCAATTCGGCCTTACCCTCATTGGATATTCGGATAAGCGCATCAAGATCGTGATGGTGAGCAGCGCCGGCAAGTACCAGCGCCTGGTCATGTTCAGCAAAGGTTCGCGCCATATCAGCGGCCTGAACCTCGGATAACCCAAGCCCCTGTAAAACCTGCTCGGCAGCGTTCAATGCCGAACCGAAAGTTTCCCTGAAGACTTGCTTTACGCCCAGAGCCAATAACCGATAGGCGTGATTTCTGTCCCTTGCCCTTGCTATCAGGGTGACATGGGGAAAATGCTGTTGCACCAGAGAAGCAATTGCCAACGAATCCTCAACGCCGTCCACCGCAAGCAACAAGACCCTCGTCCTGGCGATGCCCGCGGCCATCAACATATCCAAACGGGTCCCGTCCCCAAAATACACTTCGCCACCGAACTGGCGCACCACATCCACATGGCGGGGATCCTTATCCAGCGCCACAAAGGGTATACCGGAAGAGGCCAGCAGTCGGCCACTGATTTGCCCTACCCGGCCAAAACCGCAGATGATCACTTCGCTTTGTGAGGCCTCTATGGCATCAGGCTGCCTGTTATCCTGTTGCTTGCGCCTGGTGGCCCTGAAGGCAGTAAACAGCAATGGCGTCAGGGCCATGGACAGACCAATGGCCAACACCAGAGCATTGACTATGTCTTCATCCAGCAAGCCGCCGAGCTTTGCCTGGGTCAGGAGCACAAAGGCAAACTCACCACCTTCCGCAAGAATAAGGCCCATGGCAATGCTGGAACGCCAGCCATGATGGCGCAGCTTGCCCAGCAGCCCTATCACCAAGGCCTTGGAAAGCAGCAGAGTTGACAACAATCCCAGTAACAACAGGGGCTGACTTAGCAGCAGCCCCAATTCCATACTCATGCCGACAGCCATAAAAAACAGCCCAAGCAGCAGACCTTTAAAGGGCTCGATATCCGTTTCAAGCTGATGGCGATAGCTGGAGTTGGCGAGCATAATGCCGGCAACAAAGGCGCCCAGTCCGGCAGATAACCCGAGCCAATTCATGAGTTCGGCGCTGCCGATAACCAGCAGCAAGGCAAATGCGGTAAGCACTTCGCGAACACCGCTTTGTGCAACCAGGCGCAAAAACAGCGGCAAAATGAATCTGCCGACCAATAAAAACAGCCCAAAAGCCAGCAAGACCCCATACCAAGGCAACACCTGCTCCTGTGACGCTTGAGCCGGTGCCAGATAGCCGGTAAGTAACAGTATGGGGATTACCGCCAAGTCCTGTAACAACAGGATACCGAATACATCACGACCCAAGGGGGTGGTCAGCAATCGATGTTCATTCATTAATTGCACCGCAAACGCGGTAGAGGACAGTGACAAAGCGGCACCAATCACCAGGGCGGCTTGCCAAGACAAGCCAACGAGCCAGGCCAATGCCCCCAGCAATGTCCAGCACAGCAATAACTGACTGCTGCCCAAGCCAAAGATAGCACTGCGAAGCTCCCATAATTTGGCGGGATGGAGTTCAAGCCCGAGCACAAACAGCATCAGAATGACCCCGAGCTCGGCAAAATGCAGTACAGCTTGAGGGTCCGATATCAGCCCCAAACCTCCTGGGCCGAGGAATACGCCGGCGGCGAGATAGCAGAGAATAGGCCCCAGTCCGAGCCTTTTACCCAAAGGGATCACAAGCACAGCGGCCAACAGGAAATACAACACCGAAGGAAGCAGATCTGAGTTTTGCATATCAGTGTCTTTTCAGAAGTGACAAGAATTATTGAGTTATTATTGCCCGGTTTGGGCCAAAGATTGTGCACTGGGTGTATGGGCAGACTTGGGGCTTCCCTTCTTGCCCAATTCAACACAGATTTGGTTTCTGCCACTATTTTTGGCTTGGTACAGTGCCAGATCGGCTCTGTGCAGCAGCGGGTCCAAACTCAAATCATCTTCCATAAGTGAGGTCACTCCAAAGCTGGCCGTCAGCTCAAATGTATGACCTGAATAGTGGGTGTCTATACTTTCAATGGCAAGGCGGCATCGCTCCGCTACTTCCAAAGCCTTGTCCACTCCAGCACCGGGTAAAGCGATAAAAAACTCCTCGCCACCAAACCGCGCAAGAATATCGTCTGGGTGCAGCAGAGGAATTAACACTTCCACCACCTTCTTCAGGGCCCAATCGCCGGTACCGTGTCCAAAAGAATCATTGATTTGCTTGAAGCTATCCAGATCCAAGAGGATAAGTGAGAAAGGTTGGTTCCTTGCCATCAGCTGTATCAGCCGATTCTCGGCAAACTCTTGGCCGGTACTGCGATTGAAGACGCCTGTCAGGCCGTCTCTTTGTGACAAGCGTTTGTACTTATTGCGCTGTATACCACCCGCCAACAGCATGATCAGTAAAAACAGGCTACTGCCAAAAAAGATAATCGAGAACATCAGCGAATTGGAACGCTCTCTTTCATTGATGTTCTGCTGGGCCAGATATTGTTCACGTTCCTTATTGAGCAAGGCAATTTCTCGCTGTTGCTCAACGGCGTTGAATTTCGCCGCCTCGTAGGCCTGCGCCTTAGCCTTGGTACCATCAAGCAATTCCTGGCGAAATTTCTGCTCCAGTGTCTGAGCAGAATAGGCCTTGGCATAATCGCCCGAATCTGCGTAAAGGGACGCCAGTACTTCATAGGCCATTTGCTTAGCCCGGACGTCGCTGGCATTTGTTTCAATGGTCATGTTGGCGTGGTACTTGGCCTTTTCAAGATTTCCGCTTTTCCAGTAATTCTTTGCCAATAGGCTGTGGGCACTGCCCATTTCCATTTGATAGCCAAACTTGGTGTACCCAGCCAAGGCTTGCAGCAATAATCTCTCAGCCTCATCAAAATCACCAAGTTCTGATCTTGCTCTGCCTTCGCCCTTTGACGCCATCGCAACGACCAATGGCAGTGCATGGCTCCCACAATAGGCTCTGGTATCAGCAAAAGCACTCAGTGCTTGTTGCAATTGGTTGGTTTCTATCGCATAAGCGCCTACATACAGCTTGGCATAGCACGTATTCTTGGTGTCATCTTCGGAAACCAGCTTCAAGGCCCTATTGGCAAACAGACCGACATCTTCATAAAGCTCCATCTGATAGTACAGACCTGCCAATCGCACATAAGTTGATGTCTGTATGCCTCTGTCTTTCAGGTTTTCTATCAACGACAAGTTTTTCTGCAACTTATCCAAAGCGCTTGAAAATTCGCGCTTAAGGATATAACCGGTTGCCTGATACACCAAAATTTGTGATACCAAAGGCAAGGAGTTGGTTAAATTAAGGGCACTATTGAGGCTCTCGAGAGAGCGTTGGTAATCACCACCAAACAAATCTTTCATACCACTGAACATCAAAAAGCGCGCTTTTTGGTCGGCAGTCATTTTGGCGTAATCAGCCGCCAAGTTGTCGAACAGTATGTCCACATTGCCCTGTTGCGATTGCAAAGCCCCCTCAAGCTCATCCAAAGCCTGATCGTAATTCTCAGCGGCGACACAGGTCGATACCAGGAGCGCCGCAATAAAAAAAAGATACTTAATCAAGAGTGCAATTTTTAATTATTCCCGTGATTTATAACCACAAACATCTGGTAGTCCGCATCGCCGGTCAAACTTTTTAGTTTCTGCATGTCTCCGGCCATAATGGCGGCGATCTCTTCATCCGTCAGACCATGCTGACGCATGACACCTTCAGGATCTTTTTTGTACGCCTCTAAAAGGGTAGCATCCTCACCCAACTTTTTTAGAAAGTCCGTTAACTTTGACATAATACAGTTCCTTTTATGTTGATAAGAGCATGGTTTAAAAAATCTGCTTCACTTCGGAGCACAATTTATCAGGCCAAATCCCCCGGGGTTAACCCAAGACGTTGCAGCACTTCCATGTTGTACTCCAGCTTTCTCGCCGGAGGTATCAATAAGGTACTTGCCGGCGTTAATTTTACCCAAGGCAACTGACTCAAGGGCACTCGAGTAATTCTGGGCGCCTGAACAGGCAAGTTTGCAGCTTCATATATAATCACTTCATGTTCAGGGCGATACCATTCCTGAAGTTGCTCCACCAGCACCTGCAACCTATCAGACGAGGTATGAAACTGAGTGAGCGTATGCTCACCTGCCAAAGCTATCTGCCAAAGCAACAAATGGCAACTTGGGTCTGGAACGTGTCTGAAAAACATAAACTGGCTGGCTTCAAAACTTTGATGGCCAGAGGTACCGGGATCAATACCGAGATCAGCCCAAAGGCAAGCCTCGGCTGAAATCCCGGGCTCCATCAAAGCTTCAAAACCTTCTTCACGAGCCTGTTGAATTGCCATATGGGGTACGCAAGCAAATACACCGGGATGACCGTAAAATGCACCCACTACTTTTTTGCCATTCCGGACTTGTTCAAGCATGGCTGCAACCATTTGTCGGTATGTGATACGACGATTCTTGACCTCACCATTCCTGCCATAAAACTGTTGCAGATTAACGACATTGGGATTAAGCCCTTCAACCCAGCGCTGATGAAAACCATCGGGCATTAAGCTAAATACAACATCAGCATGTTCAAGATAGCTCCTGGCAATCACACTAACCTGCCCCGCAAGTTTCAATCCCGTTCCCACACATACCAAAGAGCCATTTTTAATCACCTGGATATCCTTCCCAACTTCAGGCAAACATTGCCATAGATGTATACGATGTTAACCCCAGTTAGCAATCGGCCAAGCGGACAAATTTTCAAACTGCCACAATGAATAATCAAGTTCCACAAATTCTGAATCTTTAATGTACTTTGGCCTCGTAGAACCACATTTATCCATCATTAGTATGAAGACTATTTTTCACCCCACAGTGGAACCCGGCGCCCTCACGGGAGTCGAATGCCTAAATTGACCGCCAGATAATGCCGGCGCTTGTCAGTTAACCCATAGCTTGGGTATGATGGCCGGCAGTTTTTATGGAAGTAGCCTGAATAATGTTGATTAAAAAGCAAAGTCTGACCCTGTTGGGGGCCGTTGCGCTCTCGCTGTCCCTGAGCGCCTGCAGTGCATTTGACTGGCTGGTGTACAAGCCGGATGTGCCGCAAGGCAACTATATGGAAACCCAGCAGGTTGAAAAGCTGCGTATCGACATGACCAAAGAGCAGGCTGAATATGTGCTCGGACGTCCTGTGTTGCGGGACAGTTTTTCCGATGACACCTGGTATTACGTGTACCACTTCAAGAGCGGTCGTGACGCCAGTATCATTCACAAAGAGCTGATCCTGCGCTTCGTTGATGGCAAGTTGGCCAAGGTCGATGGTGACTATGAGCTGAGCCCTGAATTTAACACGCCGCTGGAAAAAAGCAGCTTACCTACAACTAGTCAGGATGTGGGTGAGCCTCTGGTACCAGCCGCCCGAGGCGATGAAAAGCCCCTGGTACAAGAAAAAAATAATGCGCCTAAGCCAATGAAAAAATTCTGATAGCTGATTAGTCAAATCAATAAATAAAAAAGCGCCCAAGGGCGCTTTTTTATTTGGATTCTGTTCCTGGGGTAGAGGAATAACTAAAAAAGTATCAGGAAACCCGGCCGCCAGTCACCTTACTGGCCCGGCCTTCGTCCTTGGCCTTTTCCGCCCGCTTGCGCCGCACATCCTTGGGATCGGCAATCAGTGGCCGGTAGATTTCCACCCTTTGCCCCGGTTGCAATACCTCATCATGTTTGGCTATTCGGCTGAATACCCCGAGCTTTACCGTTTCCAGCTCTATCTCGGGAAAGAAAGCACAGATATTACTTTGGCGCACAGCCTCAATAAAGGTGGTGCCCGGCGTCACCATGATATGCACCACTTTCTGCTGTTGCGGTAAGGCATACACTACATCGACCGGAAATTGTTCTTGTTCATTACTCATGGGGTATATACCACCTTTGCCCGACTGGTAAACGCAGTCACCATGGACGCGGCCAAATCTTTAAAAACCTTGCCAAATGCCAACTCGGTCAGACCGTTGGAAAACTCAAAATCCAGTTCAAACTCCACCTTGCAGGCATCTTCCGCAAGTTCGGTAAAACGCCAGTGACCGGTCAAATGTTTGAAGGGACCATTTTCCAGCTGCAGACTGATCTGCCTGTCCGGTACGACCTGATTGCGGGTGGTAAAGGTTTTGCTTATGCCGGCCTTGCTGACATCAACCGAAGCCAACATGGTCTGACCGTCAAATTCCAGCACCCGACCACCAACACAGCCTGGAAGAAATTCCTTATATGATTCAACATCATTAATAAGTTCGTACATCTGTTTGGCGCTGAACCTGACCAGCACACTGCGGGAGATTTTCGGCATCCGTCCTGACTTCACTCTTCTGCGCTTAAAACTTAGGTGCGGAATTTTACCACGCCAGCCCTAAGATCCTGCAAGATTAAAGCCGTTTATCGGCGGACAAAAATGCAACAACAAGCAACCGCACCTCGCAAAGCCACTAAATAATCCCGGTCTGGCAATTCCAAATTGGCGGCCCGTGGGTATAATAGCCGGCCTATGGTAAAGAAAAACTCCAAAAAATCCGCCACTCCGGCGCAAATCGCGAAAAATAAACGCGCGACCTTTGAATACCGTTTCGACGAAAAATTCGAGGCCGGCCTGTCCCTGATGGGCTGGGAAGTCAAATCCATCCGTGTCGGCAAGATAAACCTGTCGGACAGCTTCGTACTGCTCAAAAACGGTGAAGCCTTCCTGCACAACTGCCACATCACCCCGCTGAACACGGCATCCACCCATGTGATCTGCGATCCGACCCGGCCGCGCAAGCTGCTGCTCAATCGCAAGGAACTCGACCGCCTCGCCGGCCTGGTGGAACGCCAGGGTTATGCCATAGTGCCGATTTCCATGTACTGGCGCAAAGGCGCCTGGGTCAAGGTAGAGATAGGTCTGGGTAAAGGTAAGAAAGAACACGACAAGCGCGAAGACACCAAACAGCGCGAGTGGGCCATCGAAAAAGCCCGTGTCATGAAGAACAAATAAGCTGTTTATTTTCGAACGTAAAACAAACAGTTGATTGGTACTGCCAAATAATGCCTTGGTAAACCGGGCGCCATGGGAGTACAATCAAACCATCTTGGGGGCGATTCTGGATTCGACGGGATTCGCGAAACTCCGGGAGCATGCCGAGGGGCGGTTGGCCTCGTAAAAAGCCGCACAGTTATAGTTGCAAACGACGATAACTACGCTCTGGCCGCTTAATTAGCGCCAGCCATCTACCACAGGTCTCGCACATGGGCAGTGGATTTGATGGTCACCTTACATAGTGCTAGCGAGGGAACCTTGTCTGGGGGTGAACCGCGAAACAGTTCCAGGCTCACCGTTAGGAATCCTGTCTTTCGGAGTTCGAGCGGTTAAACAATAGAAAGACTAAGCATGTAGCGCCTTGAGCGTAGGTTTTTCGGACGCGGGTTCAAGTCCCGCCGCCTCCACCAAAAACCAGAACTAAGACGTCCTAGGACGTCTTTTTTCTTGTCCTTAAAAACATAAAATCAATAACTTACAGAAAATCAGCGTCTTTTACTGTCCGTTTTAGTCCGAAGAAAACCGCTTGTCAAAGGTACACGAATAGGTACACTGGATAAAATTCACCCAATGCCGTGTACCTAAAATGGCCAGAATGACAACCAAGCTCAGTGATACAGCAGTCAAGAACGCGAAGCCTCAAGAGCGTGAATATCTTCTGTTCGACGGGGATGGGCTCAGGTTAAGGGTCACCCCCTCTGGCACAAAGCTCTGGCTGTTTAATTACACCAAACCACACACAAAAACCCGATCAAACCTCAGCCTTGGCAATTATCCCCAAGTTTCTCTGGCACAGGCACGCAAAAAAGTGCTGGAAGCCAAGGAACTGCTAGCGGAAGGCATTGACCCCAAACAGCAGCGAGACCAAGACGCTGCAGCAAAAGCCGCCATTGAAGAACATACCTTTGAGAAGGTCGCGGCAGACTGGTTTGAGCGAAAGAAAGACGACATCACTGAAGCACACGCCAATTCCACCTGGAACTCATTGGCGCTGCATGTATTGCCGGCACTGGGCAAACTGCCTGTCAGTCAAGTCAGTGCCCCTCAGGTAGTAAAAATGCTGCGACCCATTGAGGCCAAGGGCAGCCTTGAAACCGTAAAGCGGCTCACCCAGCGTATCAATGAAATCATGACCTATGCGGTGAACACCGGGCTGATCCACGCGAACCCCTTGTCCGGGATAAAAGCAGCGTTCAAAAAGCCCAAGAAGCAAAACATGGCCGCGCTTTCCCCTGCTGAACTGCCTCTGCTGCTACACGCCCTCAGCGAAGCCAATATCAAAAAGGTCACCCGCGGCCTGATCTTCTGGCAACTGCATACCATGACCCGCCCCAACGAAGCTGCCGGCACCAGATGGGCAGAGATTGATGAAGAAGCAAGGCTTTGGACCATCCCGGCCGAACGGATGAAGATGCGCCGCGAACATGTAATTCCGCTCAGCGATGAGGCCATGGCCATTTTGGCAACGATCAAACCCTTGAGCGGTCATCGGGAATACGTCTTTCCATCCGATATAGATCCCAAAACCCACACCCATGTGCAAACTGCCAACATGGCCTTAAAGCGTATGGGACTGCAGGGCCGAACCACTGCCCACGGATTGCGAGCTTTGGCCAGTACCACACTCAATGAACAAGGCTTCGATTGGGACGTGGTAGAAGCTGCACTGGCCCACACAGACAAGAATCAGGTACGTAGCGCCTACAATCGCGCGTCTTACCTTGAAAGGCGCCGAGAAATGATGTGCTGGTGGAGTAATTTCATTCAGGAAGTTGCCAGAGGAACTCGGACAATCCCTTACCCACAAGCCAAATTGAGGGCCATATGAACAATCGGCAAAAATTGCGAAAACATAACATTGCACCAGTTGACAGGGAAAGACTGCACAGCCTTGGATTCACAGATGATGTCGAAAATGACCGGCTTAAAACAAAGGTGCGCGCCTATCCTTTGACCAAGGGCGAAATGTCCGAAGCGCACAAATATCTTGATGACATCAAATCAAAGTTCGAAGACACATTAAATTTGTACCTCAGGCTTCTTACACATGAACCAGGAATAGCAGCTGATCTGGCTCACATTCACCAACAACTACAGCGTGATGGCAATCCAGGGTATCTAAGTACCACTTCTCAAGATTGGCCAAGTTTGGAAAATGACGAATCTGCACAGATATTGAGCAATTTAACAAGCGGCCTCTTAAGAAACATAAAGGCAATTGAGATATACCATGCCCAAAGAACCAGCCGCTCACTAGTGCAGCTTGGGGACATCATCATGGAGAAAAAAATTACCAGCGGAAAAGAAAGGATGTTTGGCATACTGATTGATGCCTGGTACAGGGTACACCCTGAAGGCCAAGGTTCTTTGCCAGATGAATTTTTTGAATTTGTGGCAATCATGGTGGAAAGTTCAGATGCTCCGGGTAGCCAACCTCCTGACCCTGACAAAATGGAGCAGTGGTATAAGGAAGCCATCCGTGAAGATTTGAAAACTGGTGATTGCATACGGTTTCCAGTCAATACCATCCACCACCCCGATGGCACTATGTCTTATTGTCGGACCATTCCAGCCCATAAAATAAAAGACCCGGATAATTTGCCCGATAACATCCTGAAGGTCCATGCGGCAGATGGTTCCCCCATTTACTGGGAGTTTCAGTCACGTCTTGATTTTTAAGTCTGAAAAATCTTGCGCAGTGCTACTAAATCAGGATGTACCGCTTAGTAGCACAATAATTTTAACTTTTTAAAGCAGCAATCCATTAGCCGTTACAGTTCACGCCTTTGGATTTAGCCTGTAGAGAAAGCACTGCAGTATCCAACAGAAATAAGATGTTAATAACATCAGCCTCTTGTTGAATAACCCGCCGAACCCAACACCCATAATCACACCGACAAGTCAAGTGTAAAAACAGCGAAAAATTGTGATTTTTTATCCGTGATTCTGCGTTCTCATTCTCCGATTATCCCAGGTGTGAACTTTTTCACGGTCCAATAAGAGGGGAAAACGTATGAAAATGTCTCAAAACGACCGAATCATTAGGAAGCCCGAAGTGATGGCATTGCTAGGGCTCAGTAAGAGCACCGTGCATGAAAGGATCAACGCCGGCCTACTGCTACCACCATTTCAACTGGGGTGTCGCGCAGTAGGTTGGCTCGAAAGCGAAATTCTCCAGCTTATGGTGGCAATGGCTGCAGGCATATGCGATGAACTGCTGGTGGATTTAAATCAATACTTACTGGAGGAACGTCAAAGGTTATGGGCTGAACTACGCAAATGACCATGATCAGCCATGAATGGGGACAAGGACAGTCCCTGTCATGGGCATAGCTGACGTACAGCAATGGTCATTAAAACCCCTGCTCATACAGCAAAGGAAACAACTACTGGTTTTTTACCCCGAATATTGTGCCACAGATCCTATGTAACCCATTGACGAGCATTAATTCTAGCAGTGCATTGTGCCTCAGGCCAAAGGGGGTAATTGATATTATCTAGGCCGCAGATCTTAGATCGTATTTTATCAATCGAGATCCAGGATCCTTCTCAAAATAGCCACTGCATGGAAGGCATTCAAGAATGGGCATTTCACATTCAGACTATTTTCCTGGTGGCGATCTGTATTGGAAGGTGAACAACAAGCCGTCAGGTTTTTACCCACATATATTGCGGGCCATGTTTGACCAGGTGTTTGCATTTCTCTGTTATCACAGCCGGTTGTTTGCAGTGCGCTATGATCTCCACCAGCCCAGCTTTACCGCAGATAATCAGCGCATGACGACCTTCATACGCAGACTCAGCAAACAGCTCAATACACGATACGGTTTTAAGTATATTGGCTATGTGTGGGTTCGGGAGCAGGTTACTGGCCAAGGGCAACACTACCACCTACTGCTACTGTTGGATGGCAAATTGGTCCAGCATCCTCAAAGAATAACGGAAATTTGTCGACAAATTTGGCAGGACATGAGTGGTACGCTGTACGTACCAGACAGTCCCTACTACAACATCAAACGCAGTGATCAGCATACCCTGGCTAAACTGCTTTTTCGGCTGAGTTACTTCGCAAAGGCCAAAGACAAGGACCGTAACCCGACATACACCAACAACTACGGCCGCAGCCGAATAAAACCAAAGCTTGGATGGCAGTATGCCCCCAGCTCACCTGCGCTGTTCTCATAACGGTCTCTGCTGGTGGCCCTTTTTCATCTTCCAAGCCACCAGTAATTTGAAATTTTAAGGTACAAAATGAAGTCGAATTCAGGATGCTCAATGCTGGAATTGCCCCGGAGTTTTCGACACTCTAAAAACGGACAGCAAGCACAGTCATCGGACCAAAATGGATGCCAAAAGGTAGTGAAATCTGGATGTTACAACTAGGTAAAACTAGGTAACTTTTAATGGTGCTGTCACCTAACCACTTTTGAATGAGCAAGATCTCAACACCTATACAAGTAACTGACAAGCCTGGAATTGCGCCTTAAAGACGTATGACCTAGGCTAGCGAAGCTTCGGCCTGCCGATAAAAATGCCCATCAGGCAAAATACTTGCTAAATCAAAAGGCACCAACTCCTTTGCCTCTGGGGCTTTGATTTACTCAACAACATCATTGGCGATTGTAATAAACTGCAAATCCATCAATCTTTACTATGCTTATTGCTATGAAATAAGCTATGCCATTTGCCAACAAGGAAGGCCCATAATGAATCAGAGAATTCAATTGCTTTTTATTGTAATCATTACATATGCACAGCTCACCGCTTGTTCTCAGTTCAACAGTATTAATGGACATGATGACCAATCATTTCAACAGTCAGTTTCATCTATTGCGTTATCGCTTAACGATAAGCAGAGACATTCATTTTTATCGGCTCTTGATCTAATCATTGCCTACAAGAGTGGGGGGCTGGCAAGCAAAGATTCTCCAGGTGCAGAAATTAGGATTTCGCTTCATGGAATGACTTTGCAACAAGTTCTAAATGAAGCAGATAAAATTAAGACAAAACTTGCCAATACCCAAAAGGATGATCTATGTCTAAAAATTGCAACTGAATATAATGACATAAATATAAGTTACGAAACTGAAGAAGACTTGAATAATGAGAGAGAAAAACATGATAAAACTGCATTCATATGGACAGACGAATATAAAAGCGAGTGGTTTGACGGTCCTAGAGAGCGGCGAAGAATCCTTTCTGAACAACTAACTAAAATTACTAACAAACAAACCGCAGAAAAGCTATTCCTCCTAATCAATAGTTATAAAAAATCTCTTAGTAGCTACATGATTAATCTGCAAATGAAAAGACTTTTAACTGATGAAAAAGGAAACTACCTTTTATCGAGTTTTGAGGAAAAAAATAAAAAGCTAGAAATAGAGTTTTTGAGATCGATAATAAGCATCAACAATGCCTTGCCTAACCTCTCCAAACCAATTCAACCTGTATGTTCCCTAGATTGTTGGGAAGAAATGAGCCATTTGGACGGGGACCCAATTCCATTTGACCTTTCGGACAAAATGGCGAAATTGAAAAAGTGATATGAATTATTTAAGTGCATTAGTCAAGACTAATGCTGCTCAAAACTCACGCTAACGTTTAAAAGGCTGTTCATTGTGATGCTGCATGTACCACTGAAAACTTTCAATCTAGGCAATTTTAAGCCAGCAGTCCTAAAAATGCCCTACACCACAATGTAATCGGGCTAACGATGGCCTCCAAAGGGGTTGCTGAAAGCAGCTCGGTTAACCCCAGTTGATGCCGGGCGGCGATGTAGAGGCAAATGATGTCACCAAGGCCATCTTTGTATTGTTGGAAGGCATTGCCCTTTAACGTGTTCGCCCGTTAATACCCGGAATCCTGGCTGAGAAAACGCTTCTGAGTCACGTAGAGGTGAGTACAGCAAATCGGGCAGGCATTGGCCTTACCTTTAAAACCGGTGAACTCCTTGCCACAAACACATTTGCAGCGCACCAGCTTGTTGGGGTCAATACTAGAGGCTTTTGTATGGTGCTCTGTCACAGCCGCTAAAAGGTCTCCCAACTCCACATCGTCAGGTGTTGGGCTGCCAACTAATTTCTGCTCTTCAAGCGCTGCATCAATCAGTTGATGCTTTTTGGCGAGGCGTTCATCCTCTCTGGGATGGTATAGCCAAAACTTTGCCCGAGTGCCGGTGTTGAGCCAGCCCAGCAGCTGCGCTTTAGCACTGCCAAGCACGCCCCCTTCGGCCATGGGGTCACGATAAAAGTGGTGGGATAAGACCTCAAGGTCCAACAGTATCGCACCAGCGCCCATTTGCCGCAGCAGACGTTTCTCTATCGGGAAAGTGCGCCCCTGGTACACGAAATACACTATCAATGACGCCTCAGGGAATTCATACAGAGCATCAACCTTGTGCCCCATAAAGTCGGCATCCACGGTCAGCTTCCCCATTGCCGGGGTTAAAACGACCTCTTTGGCACACTTAACTTCAGGCTTGAAGCGGTGCTGCAACACCGGGGGAACAGTGACGTGAATGAGATACTCAGGCACGGTTAACCCGGCGCCTTCATTCAGCAGCTGGTGCGCCATCATCCTGAGCGACACTTCAAAGGAGTACTCGCAATCGACTATTTCTTCTTTGGGGATATTGCGGGTATGGTGGGAAAAGTGCCATTCGCGCTCATCGCCATGGCGGGCAGACAAGCGCAAACCACAGGAGGGACAAATACAGCCACACGCCAGACCACGCTCAACCTCGGCGACATCTTTCCAGTCGCCGGTCGCTTCATCCTTTCCGAAGGGTACGCCAAATTTCATCTCTGCCATCCTTAGCACGCTTAAGTCCTGTTATTCTGAATGCCTATCACCGTCTACGCTTAGTTACTGTATGCACAAAATCACAAGTGCCTTTAATCAGGATGGATGACACTTCCACTTACATCCGTGATAAAAGGCGTTCCAGCGCCGTTATTACCCAATACAATCGGAAAAGCAACAATCAACGATGTTTGAATACTATCACCATAAAACATCTTATCCTCATGATTCGTACCAGAAACAACGCAGCTCATCTCGGCTTCCCAGCGATTCAATGACACGTTGAAATTGACCGAATTCACTTGATAGTCACTGATCTCATCGAAATAGGCATTTGTCTCAGCCATGGGCCCACTAAGACCATCACTTTGAAAAACATCAACTTGGTTATCTTCGAAATATGAAATGGCTTCATCCTCTAAGGATTCGCTAGATATTAATCTACAATGCTCAACAGTTTCAAACAATGTAACTAGATAGTCAAACAGCTGGTTTTCATCTATAGAAATAGTGCTATCAGACTCCACTAAATCCTGTAGTTCCGAGAGAAAATATTCATGATCATAAATAACAACCGACAAGTCTTTCAGCGCATTTAAATTAAAACCCTTGTCTTTTAATATTGAACTTTTTGAATCGAATCCGAACGCAATTTCAATTGCTCTCCTCATGATCTCAACTTTTAACACAACACCATCATTCACCAGTATTTCTGACATATTTTCAAGATATTCATATAGCGTTGGAAATTGAGCTGATATGATTTGGTTATCATGAAACGCTTTTGCTCGTTCATGAGCTTGTCTCTCACGCTCATCCACAAGCCTTTGCTTTTCCAGCTCCATTTCAGCTTTAGCAGCCTCCGCTTTAGCCTTTTCTGCTAGTGCAGATTTAGCTTCTGCTTCAGCCCTAGAAGAATCAGCATCAGCAGCTACTTTCTTAGCTTCAGACTCCTTTTGTTCTATATCGGCTTTTATTTTTCGACCGATGTAGTCATTATCCGGATTAGACTTGTACCTTTCTTCATTTAATTTAAAAAGCTTCTTTTCCTTTTCTATATCAGTATCTACTACTTCGTTATACCTCAACAACTCTGCATGTCGCCTGAATTTTTGGGTGATTACATTTAAATATGGGAGCCCAAAAACATAGATAAGAGCGGCTACAAATGGCCAAAGCCAAAACTGATAGTCAGAAAAACTATTTGAATCTTGAAACGCTTGCAACCTTGCACTGAGACTTTCATCGCCCCAGAACAACAACAAGAACTTGTCCCAGTTGAATAATAGCCAAGCACTTAAAAATGCCCCAATCACTGGACTGGTGACTTTAACTTGATTATCCTTTAACCAACTTGAAATTATGTCATTCATTATTTATTCCAACATGTTTATTTCTATACGTGCTGTTCTAAAATCGCATCGGTGAGCTTGAGCTGGGTTTGCTGACTGTCGCTGAGGCGTTGTTTGAGTTGGTCGCAGATGGCCATTAGTTCATCGACTTTAGCTACAATGGCTTTTTGTTCTTTCTGTGGAGGGAAACTAACCAAAAAACTTCTTATAAGAGAAAGATTTAGATTCCCTTGTGATACTCCTTTACCTAAAGTATTTCTCTCTGAGAAGCCCCGGCCGATAGGTGAGTTGAGCCAAATAGCGAGGTATTTGGAATAAACCGCATTCCTATGGGGTTTAAGCAGTCCCGTACTTACGTATATTGCAAACTCCAAGTCAGTGTCAATAACAGCCGCTTCCCCAATACCTGCACCAACACGAGACAATAGAATATCCCCAAATTCAGGCTTCCGACTTTTAATATATAATTGATAATGCTCCTCAGATACGTAGCGACAAAATTCCGGCATGAATCTGAATGGTTTTACACACTGTGCCGAAACAAATGGACGCCCTCTATCTGTATATTTTGGCGTCTGGTGAGTACCATCTGTTATCAGTGAACACAGATCTTGCATATATGCAAAAGCCCAACCCTCAGGTATGGGGAAGGGTTTCTCGTCCTCGGTGATGGCGGGGAGCGGTTTGTCTTTTTTGATTTTTTTCTCTTTCACCAAACGCGCTTTTTCGGCGGCGATGCGCTCGAGCAGCTTGGCGGCGGGTTCATAGTCGGGACTGTTTCTCGCCTCGCGGCTGGCTTGGGGCACCAGCTTACCCATGACCGCCAGTTGCAGTATGGTCTGCTTTAAGGCGTCGATGCTGGCTTCGGTGGTAAACAGGGTATCGAAATGGTCGCTAATGCGGGCCCAGTTGGCCATGAAGTCATCGGCAGCAGAATTTATTAGCGAATCCAACAGGACGGTGACCAGCTGCTGGTGGGCCTCGATGCTGGCTTCGGTTTGCTGCTCCAGCTGATCGCATAGCGCCATCAGCTCTTCGACTTTAGCGACGATGCGGTGTTGTTCTTCGAGGGGGGGAACTGGTAGTAGAAGTGTAAGAACTGAACTGGTATTCAATTCAACTTGTTTGGTCGAACCCGATACGAGAGATTTCTCATGATCCGGTTCTATTCTACTTTGAATGCCAGGGGCTGCAACATAACACTTTAAAAAGTCCGAACTAACGCCCAATGGCCTAATTACAGTGACGTGCGAGTCGGCAACGATCTTTGCGCCAAGTGTATCCTTCAGCACATTTATTCGACCTACGGTACCCGTTCCCGTGGAGTTCCACAATAAATCGCCTGATTGTAAAAAACGCTCTTCTTGATAACCACCTAATGAAGAGTCCTCAATGAATCTCGCTTGTGAAATATCAAAACCTGACCATTGAATACACTTCTGAGAAACCACCTTGACCACACCACAGTCAGCATACGATGGTCCTTTGCCTCGTTGAATATATGAGCTTAGAGACTGAAAGTGACACCACTCCCATCCCTCCGGCAGCGCAAACGGCTTCTCGTCTTCACCAATTTCTGGCAACGCCTTGGGCTTTTTGACCTTGCCTTCTTTCACCAACTGCGCCTTTTCAGCAGCAATCCGCTCAAGCAGCTCAGACGCTGGCTCGTCCGTTGGATCCTGAGGCACCAGCTTGCCACGCACGGCCAGCTCCAAAATCAGCTCGCGCAGCTTTTTGATACCGTAAAGATCGATTTTCTTGCCACTGCCACGGCCGGAGGCGGACTTGGCTTGAATAGCAGAAGTCCAGATATCGATATGGTCGATAATTGCTCCTGCATGATCGACATTCACGCCATCCATGGCGCTCGCAGTTATAAGCTTCTCGACTGACATCAGTTGAACTCTCCTTGAGTGCCGGAGCTGAGCGCCTTACCGAGAATGTCTTTCAGCTGGGTGCGCAGCGCGCTTATCTCCTGCTGCTGGGCGGCAAAGCGGGCGAGCAGTTCATCTGGGTCATGGCTTTCGACCTCACCGACATGGGGGTTTTTGATGTCGAGATTGAAGTTACGCTCGATAAGGGTGTCGATGCTGACCTTCCAGGCGTGCTCATTCTCGACCCGGGCGGCAAAACCGTCGGCCTCGTCGCCCCACCACTGGATTTCGGCTTCAAACTCTTCAAACTTCATCGGCTTGGTTTTGCTGTAATTTTTAACGCCGTCCGGATAGGGGTGCTCGTAGAACCAGACGTCTTTGGTGGGCGCTCCCTTGGTGAAGAACAGGATATTGGTTTTGATGCCGGTGTAGGGGTTAAACACGCCGTTTGGCAGGCGCACTATGGTGTGCAGGTTACAGCTGTCACAGAGCAGCTTTTTGATTTTGGTTTTAACGCCTTCGCCAAATAGGGTGCCGTCCGGCAGGACCACTGCGGCGCGGCCCTTGTCAGCCAAGACTTCGATAATGAGCTGCAGGAACAGATCGGCGGTTTCGCGGGTTTGCATGTCGGCCGGGAAGTTCTTTTCGATGCCATCTTCTTCGGTGCCGCCAAAGGGCGGGTTGGTGATGATGACATCGACATCGTTATCCCAGCTGGATAGCGGCTGGCTTAAGGTATTGCCGTGTTTGATTTGCACCGGAACCTCGATGCCGTGCAGCAGCATGTTGGTGGTACACAGGAGGTGCGGCAGCTGCTTTTTCTCAACGCCGTGGATTTGCTGCTGCAGTAACTGATGCTCGGCGGCGGTATTTACCTGGGCTTTAAGGTGCTCGACCGCGCAGGCGAGAAAGCCGCCGGTGCCGCAGGCCGGGTCCATGATTTTTTCGCCAAGCTGTGGGTTAATGCGATTGACCATAAACTTGGTGACGGCGCGAGGGGTATAGAACTCACCGGCATTACCGGCGCTTTGCAAGTCGCGCAGGATTTGCTCGTAGATGTCGCCAAACAGGTGGCGTTCGCTGGAGTCGGTAAAATCGACCTCGTTGAGCTTGTTGATCACCTGGCGCAGCAGAGTGCCGTTTTTCATGTAGTTGAAGGCATCGCTGAAGGCTTCTTTAACCACATAACCGCGGGGGTTGGTGTCTTTGGGGGCGGTTAAGTTTTTCAGGTCTACAAACAGCTCGTTGTTGATGAATTCCAGCAGTTCATCGCCGGTAATGCCTTCTTTGTCTTCGGCCCAGTTACGCCACAGATACTCGCTGGGGATGGGTAAGCGGTAGTCGTCCTGCTCAAATTCCAGTTCCTGCTCCTGGGCATCAAATATCTTGAGAAACAGCAGCCATGAAAGCTGACCGAGGCGCTGGGCATCACCATCGACGCCGGCATCTTTGCGCATGATGTCCTGGATGGATTTAATAACGGAACTGATGGACATAAATGAAATCTCTGAATACCTGAAAATGCTTGGGATAGTAGCAAAATAGTGGCGGCAGTACACTGATGCAGACTCGAATTTGGGGATACACAGCAGAAGCTTGGCGATTAAAAAATCAGCTTGCAGCAAGCGGTTAACGCAAGGCTTCACAAAATCTGGTTATCGCGGCCACAAAGCCTGTGCAAGGGGTAAAACTTTGTGCTTAAATGCGCGCCACAACAACTCATTAACAGGGACGAGAGTGAGCAATGATTATTGAATGCCCCCACTGCAAACACGACAACGAAATAGAACAGGCCGAACAAATCCGCTGCATCAAGTGCGAGAAGGACTATAAGGGATTTACCTTTTCAAAGCGCAAATGGCTTGCCACTGGAACCATTATCGTTGGCGTGGCCTTTGGTATTCATACAGGGAAAGAGCACCTGCTGCACGACAATACCGATCGCTACCCCTTGGAAGTGGAATATGCCTTTTTAGACAGCTGCGTTAATGCCAGCAATAACCTGCACACCATCAGTGGCTATCAGAATAAACGTGAGCGCTGTGTATGCGCCATGACCAAGACGCAAAAGAAAATCAGCTACGCTGAGGCCAGTAAAAATCCAAACAGCTTTAAGGTATTGTTCGAGACTTACGCCCGTAGCTGTAGTTAAATAAAAAGCCCACCATAAATGGCAGGCTTTTCAGTTCAGCAGTGATTAACGCTTAGGAGTATTACCACGGCCCGGGCCGGACGGATTACCGGTTTTGCTGGGGTAGTTTGGGTTATTGGCACGTAATGATGGCTTGATAAATTCTACGGCTTTCATGGTTATCTCCTTATTTACCGGCTTTTTGGTTTTTTGCCGCCGCGCGATCGGCGCGTGCTGAGAACGAGTCTTTACCCACCTTACCACCGTTTTGCTTCGCTTCATTTGACTTAATGCGAGCAGCGGCTTCAGGAGTCATTGGGGTTTTATTGTTGGACATGTTCAATTCCTTATATTGAGTTAATTGGGTGTCTTCGCTAAGACAGGCACAGAATCGCACAGGGACCGGGGACAAATGGGGACAGCGCAAGAGCAACAAAGACGAAAGCGAAAACAAATTAAAGAAATATTGAACAAGTTACAGCTGAGCATCCCGAACTTTGCCGGACTGGTTTACGAGGCACTTTATGTAGACGACTGTGGCGATTTTGGCGTGAGTAATACGGATGAAGAGCGCAAATTTGCAGGAAAAATAAAAAAGCAGCTAAGCCGCTCCACTACCCCCGAGGCGTTGCTGGATAAATACCTTGAAGTGCTGATCCAGCAGCCGGGTTATGAAGCGTTAAAGCTTGGGTATATTCAGAGCCGCTATGTGCCCCACCCTTGTTTAAGTGATGAATTAACAGAGGTTATGACCCAGCTTTCTGCCGAGCTGGACACGCGGGCAGAGCTGGATTGAACCTGAGCAGCAGAGCGTAATGACATAACATCAGCCGGCTGACTGATAGATAGCAGCCTCCAGCTCGCTGATGGCCTTTTCGTAATCCGCAGGCGCACCAAAACCCTTTTTAACAATCTCCATGGGGCGCCCCAGTTCAGTAAAGGGCGCCACCTTCAATACCTGACGGTTTTCAATCTCCTGCACCCCGGCATCGGCATACTTGTCGAGCAGGCTGCTTAGCACTTGTTGGGCTGTCTCTGAGTATTTGGTGAAGTAATTGCGCTTTTTCACCTGCTCGGCGCGCTCGCGGCGGGTGAGTGGCGGCTGGTCGTAGACCACATGGCAGATAAGGTCGAAAGGGTCCATCTCTTTGCCAACCTCTTGCTCGAGCAGCTCCCACACCACGCCCTGATTGGCCAGCTCATCAATCACGGCCTGCTTACGCTCGGCGCTTTGCCAGCGCCTGACAAACTCATCCATGGAGGCAAACTGCCTGGACAGGGCTTTGCGGGTATAGTCTTTGAACGACTCGGTCACCAGTTTACCGTCGGTATCGTAGTACTGCACCCGCTCAGCAAGGGTCGTTACTGCCACACCGTTGACATGGTATTTGCGAATTTTGTCTTCGCTGTCCCAGTCATCGCCTTTGCCCTGGTTGTTTTGTGCAGCGTCAGGCTTATAGCTTGATGGAGGCTCCTGGATGGAGTTGGCATCTATGTCTTCGCCTTCAAACATTGAAGCTGGGTCTGTAGCTGCCGAATCAACATCATCTTCCGAAATACCGTTTAAGCCTTCTTCGGTGTCGAAGTCTTCCGGCTTGACCTGCTTAACCCGCTCGGGAGTGCCGTCGAAGCGCTCATCGGCAAAGAGTTCGGTGGCCTTTTTGAAATCAAGAATGGTGAACCACAGCTTGTTGTATTTATCGTCGATACGGGTGCCACGGCCGATGATCTGCTTGAACTTGGTCATGGATTGGATGGATTGGTCGAGCACCACCAGCTTACAGGTTTTGGCGTCCACGCCTGTGGTCATCAGCTCGGAGGTTGTGGCAATGACCGGATAGGCTTTTTTGGGGTTGATGAAGTTATCAAGCTGGCCCTTGCCGATTTCATCATCGCCGGTGATTTTCATCACGTACTTGTCGTTTTTAGCCACCTGTTCGGGATTGAGGTTTACCAACGCCCGGCGCATACGCTCGGCATGATCGATGTCATTACAAAAGACGATGGTTTTTGCCATGGGATCGGTGCGCTTCAAATACTGGGTGACGGTTTTGGCCACCAGCTCAGTACGCTCATCAATGACAAGGGTGCGGTCCATGTCCTTTTGGTTGTAGATACGGTCTTCGATTTCGTGCCCGGCTTTATCCAGCTGACCTTTGCTTGGCCGCCAGCCCTGCACATCCACATCGATATCGACACGGATCACCTTGTAAGGCGCAAGGAAGCCATCCTCAATGCCCTGCTTGAGAGAATAGGTATAAACCGGGTCGCCAAAGTATTCGGTGTTGGAAACTTCGTCGGTTTCTTTTGGGGTGGCGGTAAGGCCAATTTGGGTGGCGCCTGAGAAATACTCGAGTATTTCACGCCAGGCGCTGTCTTCAGCGGCGCTGCCACGGTGACACTCGTCTACAACGATGAGGTCAAAGAAATCCGGTGCCACTTGCTTGTAGGCCTTTTGATGTTCTTCAGGCCCGGTGAGCGCCTGATAGAGCGCGAGATGAATTTCATAGGCCGGATCGACGGTTCTGCCGGTAACCTTGGTCATGGCCGGACCGAAGGGCTGAAAGTCGTTGGTTTTGGTTTGATCGACCAAAATGTTGCGGTCGGCAAGAAACAGGATCCGCTTTTTGGCGCGGGATTTCCACAAACGCCAGATGATTTGAAAGGCGGTGTAGGTTTTACCTGTGCCTGTTGCCATCACCAGCAGCACCCTGTCCTGTCCTGCGGCAACTGCCTCTACGGTTTTGTTGATGGCCTGCAGTTGATAATAGCGGGGTGATTTGCCACTACTGTCGGGATGATACTCCTGGGTGATAACCGGCAGATGCTCTGTTTTGTAGCCTTTCCAGGTGCAGTATTTGTCCCAAAGCTGCGCCGGAGTGGGGAAGTCTTCCAGAGTGATGGTAGTTTCGAGGGCCGAGGAATTGGTTTTATCGTGGAAGACAAAACCGTCGCCGTTAGAGGCAAATATGAAGGGCACTTCCAACAAGGCAGCATAATCCAGCCCCTGCTGCATCCCCTTGCCGATTTCGTGCTTATTGGCTTTGGCCTCGATTACCGCAAGCGGCATTGAGGGCTTGTGATACAGCACAATATCGGCAGATTTTACTTTCCGCCTGGCGGCTGCCTGACCACGCACAATAACCTTGCCATCACGCAGTTTTACCTCTTGGCGGATTTGCGTCATATCGTTCCAACCGGCTTGCTTGACGGCCGGCAAGATGAACTTGGAAATGATATCGGCTTCGGTTAATGAGGCTTTGTGCATGATGGCATCCACTATCGTCCATGGGTTGGAATGTGTTTGGATTCTCGCACAAAGTTGCAGACTCAGGTAGCCGTAAACCTGAGTTATTTGACCTAAGACAATGGGATAGGATTATCCAGGTGAATACCAGCTTGCGCAGTCGATTGCGAATGCGTGTAGACCGGGCGCAGCCACTCATGGGGAAAATTAATACACGTCATCACTTGGAAGCGGCAAATGAAAAGAATTGACTCAGAGAGAATGCCAAATTAGATTGAATCGGAACACCAAACCGCGATTCACCAGTGTGAGACTGAATTGGCATTTATGGAGAGTATGGGAAGAGCCCGAAATCCAGGCTTGGCCGCTTTGCCATGGACTATAGCAAGAAGCTTAGTTGTGAATCCTGATTGAAAGCGTCCCATAAGGGAGCTTTCGCCACCGTTTGAGCAGCCATGAGCCGACGGGGGCATCTATTCAGGATCATAATTATGCCTATCAAACAAACCTCTACCCCACCAAAAACCGCTCAGTTTTTCAAAAGTGTATCCTATGAGACGTTGACTGCATCTTGGCTTCAAGCTGATGGCTGGGAAGTCTTTATGCCCCTTACCGATCATGGCAGCAAGACTGACCTACTCATTTCAGATGGGCTGCAGTTTTACCGAATTCAGGTCAAATCACTGCAAACCAATGATGAAAATGTGCTGGTGGACGCGCAGTGGCCCAAGGATAAAATTGACTATGTGCTTTACTTCTCCCGCCCTGGCAATTGGGGCTATATCACGCCGCCTTTTCAAGGGCGGGTAAAGCTCAACCGTAAAGGGCATGTGCGATTCCACCAGCACCCCAAAAACTTCAACTCAGCCTTTGCGAAGATTTGATTCCACTCCAGCCAAGCAGGCCTGATTGACATGATCAGGCTTGTTTGGATACACGTTTAGATACATGGATAAAATCTGAAATCCGAGGCATTCAATTTATTCAGTAAGTTGCACAGCCAAATCAGAAGAAGCTGGAGCTGGAAGGTCGATTGACAGCCGAGCCATATGGCAGGGGTCAAGGCTGTGATGACCTGTGCCGATAGAAGCAGTGACCTCTCCGCCGGATCTGAGTCTATATCATCAACAACGCCACTTGAGTCTGAGTTCTATCAGATATCTCCCTTCTGCCATCGGAATCTTTCCCTGTTGCTTGTCCTTAACCAACTTTGTTCCTGAGACCTAAGAGCTATAGCGTCCATTGCCCTCACTTATTAGCTTCATTTTTTGAAGCCATGTGCAGGTACAGTTCAGATCAAACTACCAGGAGGTCAGCCTATGGAACCTGTCTTTTTAACGTCACCTAACGAACCAAACTACTGCATAAACTCAGCCATATCGGCAGATTTAGCCATCGCTGTTCGTTGGGTCTTACAAATACAGCAACATTTCTACCGTTATCGTTGTGCCAAGGCTCTGGAATCTCTTGGTTTTAAAGAAGAGTTTATTGAATTGCTAATAGCTGACGAGTCGACTGTAAGTTATGACCAACTAATCAGTATTCTGGATGAGCATATCGCCGCACAGCCGCCGCTGCCGCTCGATAGTAATATTCAGCAATTTGGCAATCTAATTGGTTTAAAAGCACTTGAAGTTAAAATTTTCCGTTTTGTATTAATAACCAGAAGCTGGCGCTTGGTGTTCAGCGATGTCCGAGCTTCGAGATATTACACAACCAGAAATGACCTGTTTGAACTGGTTGCGCATTGTTTAAAAACGGATGCCGCAGATGTTGAAGTGGCACTGATGCCAACATCAACCTTAGCTTTATGTAATCTGGTCACAATGGAGCGTGGAAATGATTTGGCTGATAACTTCAGATCCCTTTGGGTATTTAACAAACTCTTTACCAAAGACTGCAACCCAAAAGAATTACTGCAAAAATTCAGTCATCCAGTTGATGCGCCACGGCTCAATGCCGACGATTTTTCACATCTTGCTGATGCGGTGAAACTAATGCAACGCTTGTTGTCATACGCTCTTAATCAGCACCAAACTGGGGCGAACTTTTTATTGTACGGTCCCCCAGGTACGGGTAAAACGGAGCTGGCAAAATGGCTTGGCTACCAAGTAAGCCAACACGTGATGGGGGTGAGCGCTTTTTCTGGTGTGGACGTGCACGGAGCAAAATCTCGGCTTAATGCCTTGCTGATGTGCCAGCGGTTATATGCTACCAGTGGCGGCAGAGTTCTGATATTTGATGAAGCTGATGATGTACTGCCAAGTAAAGTAGGCATAACCGTTGGCAATAATGATGCACTTAAAATGGCTATCAACCAACTACTGGAAACAAATGCAACGCCTTGTATTTGGATATGTAACAGTATTCGCCATTTTGATGCTGCTCAGCTTAGACGCTTTAGTCAGATCATTAACGTTGAAACTCCACCGCAAGAGATTAGGCAAAACATTGCACAGCGCTATCTGGCAGATACCGGTGTCAGTAGCCAATATATTTCTGAACTAGCCAGCGATGAGCAAATCACACCAGCACTGTTATCATGCCTCGCACAAAGTCATGCGGCACTGACTGACTCTGCACCATCAGAGAAAGAGCGCGATTTTGATTTGATATTGAACCCGCTGTTGAAAGCCCGTTTCGGCAGGAGCCGGCGAAATGCCAATCAGATTGAGATAAATCCAGCTTATTACAATACAACAGTATGTATGGCGGAGTTGGCCAAGCAATTAAACTGCATACCCGATCTACGTTTGTGCCTTTATGGCCCGCCGGGCACAGGTAAAAGCAGCTTTGCGACTTTCTTGGCACAGCAGGCAAAAAGGCCGTTAGTGCAAAAAAAGGCCAGCGATTTACTGGGAAGCTTTGTTGGGGAAACCGAAAAGGCCATTGCTAATGCGTTTGCCGAGGCCGAGCGTGGAGGCGCTATTTTACTATTGGATGAAGTGGATAGCTTTCTTTGTAAACGTGAGCAGGCGGAGCGAAACTGGCAGAAAACCATGACCAACGAGCTGCTGGCACAACTTGACCAGTATCGGGGGGCCTTAATATGTACCACCAACTTTATAGATGCACTGGATCCAGCAGCTTTGCGCCGCTTTGATATGAAAATTCAGTTGGATTATTTAACTGTCGCCCAGGCTGGCCAACTTTTTACGGAGCTGCAGCAAACATTCGGCTTGCCTGCAGGAATAACCCCATCCCAGCAACAGCTAGGCACACTCAAGCTCACGCCAGCAGATTTTGCTGTGCTCAAGCGCCAACTGAGCTTGCAGCCAAGCCATGAATGGAATGATGACGCCATCGTTAGAGCTTTAGTTGCAGAGACGCAATTCAGACAGCCACCAACTAAAGCGATTGGCTTCGTACAATAAACTATCTACAACAAGGATGTTGTTGTATAAAAAGCAAAATTATCTGTCGAAGGGATTTTTATGGAATCACTGGGTGAAGCCATTTACCGCAATTTGCCGACAAATGAGCAATATGCACTCAGCGTAGCATCGCTTAGCGAAAGGCTAAACCAGCATGAGGCATTGCAAAAATGTGATTGCGATAAGCATAAAGCGCAGAAGATAAGGCGGCAGCTTGCAAAATTAGAGGCCGATAAACCTGGTAAAATTCATGCCCAGCAATACGGTAAAGAGTGGCGGTTTTGGAAATCTTGTGAGCCTGAAACACAACTTAGTTACCTGTTGCAACAGTTAAGTGTGTTGCAGGATGTAATACAACAGCGTCTTCCTTCAGGCCTGCAGCGACAGCTGAACGATGTGATGCAGCAGTTGCCAGTGAACAAAGGTAACTGGCTGCGTAAGATTTACATCGCTCCCTCCAGCGTTTGGCAGCCACCAAAGCTGAATCCTGAAGTTGTTACTGTGGTGTATCAGGCGATAGAAGAGGACAGGACCTTTAGTTGTGACTACACCACTCTAAAAGGCATAACCCGCAGAGTTACACTGGTGCCCTGGGGATTAATGACCAAAGCAGAAAAAGTGTATGTGCTGGCTATTGAACGTGGCAGTAAAAAAACCGCACCGGTTACCTATGCCATGCTGAGCATTCGCAATGCCGAGCTCGGCGAGCATATTAGCTTACTTGAAGGCTTGCCTGTCGATGTGGATTTACGCACTTACTGTGAAACGCATCAGATTGGCTCCTTCGGTGCAGACTCTCCGGTAATTGATCTCGTTGTCAGGTTTTATGGTAATGCTGGCCGAAGGCTGGAAGAAACACCGCTCAGTGACAATATGCAGCTGCATGAGCTCAGTAACAATTGCCGCGAAATTCATGCAACGGTGCGTAACACTGTAGAGCTTAGAAAATTTCTGCGTGGCTTTGGTGAACAAGTAGAGGTTATCGCGCCGGATCTATTGCGTAGCGAAATGATACAAGAGCTACATGCCTGCCTTAATCGCTATCAGCAATAAATATTTAAACAACGAATAGATAGCTTCACTTTATGAAGCTACCTATTGCTAAAGTTGTCTCAAATAACTGCTTGTGGCCAGTCAACACCCACGAGGTATGTATGAACGAAGCAATTGCTGTATTTAAAAAGCTGGTAGTGCCACTGAAACAACTTGGCTTTCACTCTGGGCTGACGCTGTTCCCCATCGTTAAGGAGTTAACACAATTCACACCATTAACAGAAGAAGCCAAATTGCTATTAAGCGCAATACTGGCATCGGATCTTCAAGTTGAAGAAGACTTCGATGACCCTGAGCATCTCAAAAATTAAAGTAAAAGCAAAGTATCTAAAGCTGTTGCAGCGGGAATTAAAACAATTTAATAACGCTTACCGTAGTTGGAATTTAATATCAAGGATTAACTATATGGCACTTTACACTGAAATTTTAAAAGAGATCCAAGATCGCACTATACCAGCACAATTCAAGTCAGCAGATTTAAGAAAAAAACCAACAACTGATGGTATGTATCAAGTGGGTGAAAAAACCTACAAACGCAGTACGCTCGACACCATGCTTGCAAACTTGGCAATTGACGCAAATGGAAAGCCAGCAGGTAAGCACGTTCAGAATGGACAAAAAGAGCAATTCATTCGAGTAGCACCTGGTGTGTATAGCGTAATATGCTCACCGGAGCAGTTGCATGCCCCAGCTGTTGATGATGAGATCCCTTACCAAGACAACGAAGAGTCTGAGCCAATCCATTTTGAATTTGCACCAATCATTGGAGCAAAAAGTATTGCCGGGTTTATTGCTGATTATCTACAGCAGTCGCCATTTCAGTACTTTTTCAAGAAGCAAAATAAAAAGCATCCAGTCAAGCCCGCAAATGGATTAAAACAGCGGTTAAATGCCTATTTTTGGCCAGACTTATCAGTAAGCTGGGAAAGCACGCAGCAAGAACTTCATCAGTATGTTGCTGAGTTCAAGACGATAGAGCAGAACAAAGAACATCCGAATAGCGCCGATAAGCTACTGGAATTATTCAGCAAAATTTGCAAGTGGGGTGGTGTAAAGCTACCTGACATTGCAGCAATAGACTTGAAGCAACAGGTATTTTCAGTTCTGCATGCATTGGATAGTGGTAATATTCCAAGCAGTAATTTCAGAATAAATAGCGCTTATACCAAGCTGTATGCTATCGCGCGACCTGACACTTTTATTATCTTTGATTCCCGTGTGGCAGCTGCACTAACCAGTATTATTGATAGCGCATATCAGACATTTGTGAGCTCACCAGATTGGTCAAAATACAAAGGTTTGGGGTTTGTAAATGGTCGAGGTGGAAGTAGACCAAGGCCACTGCACAACGTATGGCCAAATGGTTACCAGAAATGGTCAGCTCAAATAGCCGCTAATCAATTGTGCCAGGATATTGTATCTCACATTAATAAAAACCCGCTGAGTTATGGGTTTGATACAACAATTACCCTGCGCGAGCTTGAGGCAATATTGTTTATGGAAGGGTACTAATCCTATATCACTAATAAGTTAATTTATTGGAGGATTACAGTATGTCAAAAATCAACAGAAATAGTACAAGTGAAGAGTTGTTAAAGGTCATTTTTTACCTGTCTGACACAGTACTATATTGGTATATGGCGCTGCTTTGCTCAGCTGGTGTATTTATGATTGTCTTGTTGTTAGTGTTCAGTCGTATTGTACCAGAAACCACGTTGTTGATTGCCCCGCCATGCACATTTGGGCTTTTTGTACTGGGATGGATCAGCGAACGTGCATATAAGCGTGAGGCCACAGAAAAAAAAGAAGCGCGCAAGTAAATTAAACTTTGGCAGTGCATTCAGAACACTGAGAGCTACCGGTTGTTACCAACCTGTAGCTCGATGCCATTTTGTTGAAGCAATGCTTGGTTGTCATGAACCAACCGACTTTGGACACGTGATACCGCTGAACGTGTCCTCAACTCGGACCTCGATGTTTGAAGGAATCTGCTTAAAGGTGACCACGACCTATTTGGCTGTCATATTGTCATTGATGATATCCTTCGCCAAGGCAGCATTAAGTTTTTTCCGCCCAACAGCTAATTTCGCTAAAGATCATTACCTGGCGCCTTGAAGGTGCATTTTTGAACAGTTTTCAATTTAGATACACAGGTAGATACACAGGCAAAATCTGAACAGCTATTTATGCATTACTATCAGCGCAATATGAACCCAGTTCAGATGACGCCCCACCAAACCTAGATAAAAAGGGCCATCCACACGGATGGCCCTTTTTCTTTGTGCTTTTCGGTGAAACAGGCCACATACCTTTGATATCAAAATAAAAAAGACAGGGCTCAGCCCTGTCTTTTTAACGCCATAACACATTCAAAGCTGCCAGAATGACTTACTTCAGAAAGGCTTACTTGTAGAAAGCTTCCACAGTGCCTTTGATGGTCATCAGCAGCGGTTGGCCACGGCGGTCCAGGGCTTTGCGGGATGCAACCTTAATCCAACCTTCACTGATGCAATATTCTTCAACATCAAAACGCTCTTTGCCGTTGATCTTGATTCCGATATCGTGCTCAAACACGGCGGCCACATTGTGTGGGCTGCGGGGGTTGATGGAAAGGCGGTCCGGTAATGCAGGCTGTGATTTAGTGTCGTTCATGCTCGTTATCTGCTCATCAATTGCAAAATAAAAATCGTGCGCCATTGTAGGCAATCCCAGTCGGGGGCTCAATAGCGGTAGCAAAAGAGACGGCGCACATTCGAGAGAGCTAAAATTGTAGCTTTGGGGCATTGTCACGAATGGCGGTATGATACAAGTGAATCCCAAATTCCAGTGACAAATTCACGGAGGAGTTATGGCCCAAAAACATTTGACCGTGTATTACGACGGAGCCTGCCCTACCTGTGTGCGGGACAGGGCTAATTATGAAAAACTGGCCGGTAAACAAGGTGCCGAGGTGGAGTGGTTCGATATAACAGGAAAGGATGACGCCCTGTGTCAGTTGGGAATCGATCCCAAGAAGGCGCTGCGGGAACTGCATGTGCGCGATGAGCAGCAACAGCTGCACGTGGAAATGGATGCCTACATATTGCTAATGCAGCGGGTGTGGTTGCTTAAACCCCTGGCCTGGTTTATCGGCCTGCCCTTTATTCGTCCCTGGCTGTCACGCCTGTATCACAAGATGGTGAGTGAGCGCCTGGAGCGTACGGGTCGCGGCTGAAGACTCGGCATTGCATGGGTTGAAAAACCAGTTATCGGCCACATGACACTACTCAATCCATGCAGCCCTATCCACAGTACCCAATCCACACTGCCCTGCGCGGCTTTCCCAAGGCGGCGTGACTTAACAAGCCGAGTTTTACCACTTGTTTAGCCAATCCTTTCCGCTGCTAAAGCTACTTGCGCCCCATGGCGCGCTTTTTGGCGCGCTGGCGCTGGGCGGCGCGGCTGAGACTGCGGCCTTCCGGGGACGGAGCGTTGAGATCCGGTTCGAACCCCGGCAGCCATTGCTGGGGTAGACGCCTGTCGAGCATGGCCTCCAGCTCCTCCAGCAGGCGCAGATCCTCAGGCGCCAGCAAGGTGATAGCCAGACCATTGGCCCCTGCCCGGCCGGTGCGACCAATACGGTGTACATAGTCTTCGCGTTTGAACGGCAGCTCCAGATTGATGACACAGGGCAAGGCTTCCACATCCAGCCCCCGCGCTGCCACGTCGGTGGCCACCAGCACCCGGCATTGGCCCTGGCGAAAATCGCTGTAGTTGCGCTCACGCTGGCTTTGGGAAAGATCCGCATGCAGGGCCACGGCGGCAATGTCCTGCCGGGCAAGGCTGTCCACCAGGGCATCGGCCCCCTGTTTGGTGCGACTGAAGATCAGCACCTGTGACCAGGGGTTGGTCTTCAGCAGATGGGCCACTATCTCGTGCCGCCTTGGGGCATCTATGTTGAACACCCGCTCCTCAATACGGGCGGCGGTGTCCTCGCAGTGGGCCAATTCTATGTGTTCGGGCTCAGTCAGCAGATTCTTTGCCAGGCGCCAGATACCGTCGTTAAAGGTGGCGGAGAACAGCGCGGTGCAGCGCTCGGCGGGCAGCTTTTTCATCAGGGCGCGGATCTCATCCTCAAAGCCCATGTCGAGCATGCGATCGGCCTCGTCAAACACCAGAAACTGCACCTTGTCGAGCCTCAGGGTGCGTTTTTTAAGATGATCGAGCAGGCGTCCCGGGGTCGCCACCAACAAATCCACGCCATCTTTGAGTTGCTTGAGCTGGCCTTCCAATGGCACGCCGCCATAGACCAGGGCCAACTTGAGGCCGCTGCCGCGACCATAGTCTCGCAGGCTGTCATACACCTGCTGCGCCAGCTCCCGGGTCGGAGTCAACACCAGGGCCCTGGGGGCCGGCAGGTTCAATGCCATGGCGGGCTCATTCAGCAGTTGGCTAAGCAGCGGCAGACCAAAGGCCGCGGTTTTGCCGGTGCCGGTTTGGGCCTTGACCAGGAGATCCTTGCCCGCCAACAGGGCCGGGATGGCCCGCGCCTGCACGGGCGTGGGCTCGGAGAATCCGAGACGCTGCAGATTGGCCAGCAGGGATTCAGGCAGGGCAAAGGAGTGAAAGGACATGGCAGGATCCGCTGTTAATACATCAGGGGGCGGATCCTAGCAAAATCAGCGGTCTTTTCCAGCATTGGTAACCGGCTTTTGCCCGGCAGCGACCGGGGGAGGAAGCAAAAACGCCCCCAGATCTTCCGCTGCCGCAGGCTTGGCAAACAGATAGCCCTGGGCCTGCTGACAGCCAAGCGCGCTGAGGAACCTGGCCTGGGCCTCGGTTTCCACCCCTTCGGCAATGACCTGCAACCGCAGCGCCTGCCCCATGGCAATGATGGCCCCGGCGATAGCACCGTTGTCGCTGTCATCCGGCAGATCCCGCACAAAGGACTGATCGATTTTCAGAATGTGAATTGGAAGTTTTTTCAAATAGTTGAGCGATGAATAGCCGGTACCGAAGTCATCCACCGCCAGCATAATACCAAGATCGCCCAACCGTTTGAGGGTGTCTATCACCTGCTCGGGTTCCTGCATCATCATGCTTTCGGTGATTTCCAGCTCCAGGCATGCGGCGGGGAAGCCGGTATCACGGAGCACCTGCTGCACTTCCTCAACAAAACCCGGGCGATGCAGTTGGGGCCCGGCGACGTTGACGCCAATCCGGCCTATCTCATAACCGGCATCAAGCCAGCGCCGCCCCTGCATACAGGCCTGGCGCAGCACCCAGAGGCCTATTTCATGAATAAGCCCGGCGGATTCGGCAATGGGAATGAAGACCGCAGGTGAGACAAAGCCCAGCAAGGGATCGTGCCAGCGGATCAGCGCTTCGAAGCCCATGGCCTTGCGACTGCTCAAATCCACCTTGGGCTGATACACCAGATGGAAGGCATTGGATGCCAGGGCACCATAGAGGGCGCTTTGCATCCTGAGCTGAACCACGGAGGCCTTGGTCAGCTGCTCGGTATAGAAGGCGTGGCTGTTGCGCCCTTCCTGCTTGGCGCGGTACATGGCGGCATCGGCATTGCGCAGCAGGGTATCGGGATCGCCACCGTCATTGGGGAAGGTGGCTATGCCCATGCTGGCGGTGAGCCTGAGCTCATCACCGGTACTGACCCTGAAAGGCTGCTCGAAGGCGCGTTTGAGGCGACTGACCGCCAGCGAGGCATCCTCGTTATTGTCTATGTTGCACAGCAAGACGAATTCATCGCCGCCGATGCGGGCCAACATGTCTTCGGAGCTGACGCTGTCATCCAGGCGTTTTGACAGCTCCAGCAGCACTTCATCCCCGATGAGGTGGCCGAAGCTGTCGTTGATGTGTTTGAACAAATCGACGTCGATGAGCACCAGCGCCAATTGCTGACCATGGTGCAACGCCGTGCGCAGTTGCTGCTCCATCACTGTGGCCAGCTTTATACGGTTGGGCAGGCGGGTCAGCGGATCGTGATAGGCCATGTGGGCCAGTTCGGCCTCGCTCTGCTTCTGGCGCGAAATGTCGGAAAACACCGCCACAAAGTACTGCACTTCCTCGTTGTCGCCGTACACGGCGCTGATGCGGATCTGCTGTGGAAACAGATTACCGTCCTTGCGCCGGTTCCAGATCTCGCCGTGCCATTGACCTTCTGTAAGCAGCGATTGCCACATTTTGGCAAAGAAAGCCTTTTCATGGCGACCCGAGCTGAGCATACGCGGATTCTTGCCTATGACCTCTTCGCGACTGTAGCCGGTGATATCAAAGAAGGCGCCGTTGATTTCGCTGATCTTGCCATGGCGGTCGGTGATCATCACCCCTTCCACCGAGTTCTCGAATACCCGCCGCGCCAACAGTAACTGTTCCTCGGCGGCCTTGTAGCGGGCGATATCGCGAGTAATACCGATAATGCCAAGCAGGCGGCCGTCCCTGTCCAGCATGGGGGCCTTGGTGGTTTCGAGCCAGATACGGCCCTTGTGCAGATCCCTATCGACGCACTCGGCCACCACTATGGGTACGCCACGGCGAATGGCTTCGGCATCGGTGCTGACAAAACTGTCGGCATTATCGGGATTGAGCTCATCGTCGCTTTTGCCGACAATCTCGCCCAGCGGCTTGCCCCAGGAAAGAGAGGCGCTGATATTGCAGATGCGATAAACGCCGCTGGTGTCTTTAATCCAGATGTGTTCGTGGAAAGAATCGATATAATTTTGCAGCAACTCCATGGCATCGGGGCCGGCGTCACTGAGGCTGTGGTGCATGGGAGTCAAACCACTGCGGCCAATCAACTGCCCCAGGCTGTCACAGGCCATCAGCAACAGACCATCAGCAAGCTCGTCACTGCATTTGCCGCCCGGCCCCAAGCCAATACAGGCCACCACCAGACGGGGGTTGTCACCCTGGCCACAGTCAACCGCAATATCGTGCCACAGGCCTATTCCTGACTCACTGCCACACAGCACCAGACCTTCGCAGTCCCGCAGGCAGACATCCCGGCCCGTTGCCCGTTCCAGTATGTCCAATTGCCGGCGACATAAGTCCAGCATCTCCGGGTGCCAAACCACACGTTGATGAGTCAATGCTAATTCCTTTGAGATCAGAATACTTTCAGTATCCGGTAGCCTGCGATCATTCGCCACATCATGTATAGGACGCCAGTGTAACCCTGGCAGGACAATTCGCCAAACAAGTGGCAGCCTCGAGAGGTCAATCGGGCCAGCAGCGGATAAAATTGCAGCAGTCGGCAAGGGAGTGTTTGCGTTGCGCCTCCAGCCATCTTATTGTCAGTAAAAGCATTATTCAACAAGGAACGGCCATGGCCATCACGACTCTCACGGGCGAGCAACTGTACCGCTGCGCCAATCTGGACGCGCTGGGCACTGATTTCAGCTCAACTGCCCAGCTGCCACCGCTGGACGACATTATTGGTCAGGAAAGAGCCCAGAGTGCGGTGGAGTTTGCCATGTCCATCCGTGAGAAGGGCTACAACATTTATGCCATAGGCCAGAACGGTCTGGGCAAGCGCACCATGATGCTGCGCTACCTCAAGCGCCACGAGTTCGAGGAGCACAGCCTGCACGACTGGTGCTATGTGGTCAATTTTGATGACACCCGCAGCCCAAAAGTGTTGAAGCTGCCGGCGGGCACAGCCAACACCTTCAGGAAGGAAATGGAAAAACTGATGCTGCGCCTGGTCAAGGCGTTGCCGTTGGCTTTCGACAATGAGATGTATTATTCCCGCGCCGACAAGCTCAAAACAGAGTTGGCCAAGCAGCAGCAGGCGGCCCTGACCGAGCTGACCGAGGAAGCCAAGGCGGAGAACATCAGCCTGTCACTAACGGTACAGGGGGATTACCAACTCATTGCCATGAACGGCGAGGAGCCCCACACCGACGAGAGCTACGATGCCCTGGATGAGGCCGAGCGCAACCGTTTCGAGAGCGCCATCAAGCAGCTGGAGAAACGCCTGCGTGGCATCATACGCCAGCTGACCGAATGGGAAGAGGAGTTTTCCAACAAGCAGCAGGAACACGATGAGCAGGTGGCCAAAGAAGTGCTGACCCACTTTTTCAAGCCGCTCAAGGACAAGTACCGCAGCCAGCCCGAGGTGCGCGGCTTCCTGACCGCCATGCAAAAGGACATATTGGACAACCTGGACATCTTCCTGGAGGAGAGCGAGGAGCAACTGGCGCTGGCCTACGCCTCGCTGGATAAAAAGATGCCCCGCCGTTATCAGGTCAATGTGCTGGTCAACCAGGACGAGCACAAGTTTCCCGTGGTGGTGGAAGAAAGCCCCAACTACCACACCCTGTTCGGCTATGTGGAAAGCGCCACCTTCAAGGGCACGGTATTTACCGACTTTACCCTGATCCGCCCCGGCAGCCTGCACAAGGCCAACGGCGGCGTGCTGCTGATGGACGCCATCAAGGTACTGGAACGTCCCTACGTTTGGGATGGCCTGAAAAAAGCACTGCGTTCACGGCAGCTGGACCTGAGCTCCCTGGAGCGGGAAGTGTCCCTGTCCGGCGCCATCTCCCTGGCCCCCGAGCCCATAGCTCTGGATGTGAAGATCATCCTGTTCGGCGACTACCAAACCTACCAGCTGCTGCAGCATTACGATCCCGACTTCAGCGAGCTGTTCCGGGTGACCGCCGACTTTGAGGACGTGATGCCGCGCAGCCCCGAATCCGAGTCCATGTATGCCCGATTTATCTCCAGCATAGTGCACGACAATCAGATGCTGCACTGCACCCCCGGCGCCATGTCGCGGGTGATAGAGTACAGCTCCCGCCAGGCGGAAGATCAGACCAAACTGTCGCTGCATTCGGCCAATATTGCCAACCTGCTCAGGGAGAGCAATTACTGCGCCCGCAGCGCCGGTGCCGAGCTGATGGCGCGGGAGCACATAGAGCAGGCCCTGGCCAACCAGGAGCTGAGGGTATGCCGCCTTAAAGATCAAATCATGCAGCAGTTTAAAAACGGCACCACACTGCTCGACACCACAGGACAGGTGGTGGGCCAGATCAATGCCTTGTCTGTGATAGCCACCTCGGATCACGAGTTTGGGGTGCCCAACCGGGTCACGGCCGCCACCGCCTATGGCAAGGGAGAAATCCTCGATATCGAATACAAGGTCAAGCTCGGTGGCCGCATCCACACCAAGGGGGTGTGGATCCTGACGGCCTACCTGTCGTCGGTGCTCGGCAAAACCGCCCACATACCGCTGACCACCTACCTGACCTTCGAGCAGTCCTACAGCGGTGTCGACGGTGACAGCGCCTCCATGGCCGAATGCTGCGCCATTATCTCCGCCATCAGCGGCGCCCCGCTGCGCCAGGACCTGGCCATCACGGGCTCGATGAACCAGTTCGGCGAGGCCCAGCCCATCGGCGGGGTCAACGAGAAAATCGAGGGTTTCTTTGATGTCTGTGTCATCAAGGGCAGACACAAGGGCCAGGGGGTGATCATCCCCGCCGCCAACCGGGCCAACCTGATGCTGAGGCAAGACATAGTGGCCGCAGTCAATGCCGGTGAATTCCACATCTATGCCATAGATCATGTCACCGAGGCCATGTCACTGCTGACCGGCATGGAAACCGGCAATGTGGAAGAGAGCGGCAGCGACACCCTGTTCGGGCTGGCACGGCTCAGGCTGAGCGGCCTCAAGCCACTGGAATCCTGACAAGTCCTCCCTAGACAAAAAGCCGGGCCCCTGCCCGGCTTTGTTATTATTTTTAGAGCGGCCTGTTATCGGGGCCACCAGGCTTTTTGCCCGCCCGGCGGTTTTTGCTCTGTGGCATTTGCTCTGTCGCTTTTGTTATAGTGCCTGCACTCAAGTCTTTGAAGAAACACATCATGACCAGCCATCCACGCCTGCTTCTGGACAACCAGCTCTGTTTTGCCCTCTATTCCACCTCGCTGGCCATGACCTCACTCTACAAGCCGCTGCTGGAACCCCTGGGTCTGACCTATACCCAATATCTCATCATGCTGATCCTCTGGGAGCAGGATGGTATGGGCCTCAAAGACATAGCCGAGCGGCTGGGGCAACAATCGGGAGCCTTGACCCCAGTCATCAAGCGGCTTGAGAACCAGGGCCTGGTGCAAAGGCGCCGCAGCGACGAGGACGAGCGTTCCCTGGCGATCACCCTCACAGACGCAGGTAAGGCTATGGAGCAACAGGCCCTTGAGGTCAATCAATGCATCATCAGCCGCTGCGGCATGGACATCCCCGAATTGCAGGCGCTCAAGCAGTTGCTGGACAATTTGCGCCGTAAGTTGGGCAGCTAGCCTAATCCCAAGCCGGAGGGCCATTGCCCAAAAGCTCAACACCGCCATGTGATCCTGCTCACAAAACACCATCTCACCAAGCTGTCATTGATTATTATGCTTGCGTGCATTTAGTTATCGCGATAACTTTAATAGCAAGACGCCTGAGCGGCTTTTTATTTCACCATATAGTTATTGCAATAACTATTACCGAGATAACTACTATCGAAATAGCATCGGCTCACGGGCGCAAACTTACCCCATATAAAGAGGAATACTTATGAACGCACTGTACAACACCAGCGCCACCTCCATAGGTGGTCGCGAAGGAAAATCCGCTTCCGACGATGGTCGCCTGAGTGTCAGCCTCAGCACACCCAAGGCCCTGGGTGGCAATGACGGTCCGGGCACCAATCCGGAGCAGCTGTTCGCCGCCGGTTATTCGGCCTGCTTTATCGGTGCACTGAAGTTTGTCGCCGGTCAGGACAAGCTGCGCCTGCCAAACGAACCCGAGGTCACGGCCAAGGTTGGTATAGGTGCCAACCCCAAGGGCGTGGGTTTTGCCATAGCTGTGGAGCTGGGCGTTAAGCTTGCGGGTCTGGAGCAAGCCCTGGCCCAGGCTCTGATTGAAAAGGCGCACCAGGTGTGCCCCTACTCCAACGCCACCCGCGGCAACGTGGATGTGACCCTGAGCCTTATCTGATCCCAAACAAGAAAAATGCCGCCTCAGGGCGGCTTTTTTATGCCTGCTCGCGGCAGCCTTCGCAGCAACTTATCCCTTCCCAAGCCGGCCATAAGACTCTGGAATACAAACCGGGAATACAAGCAGGGCATAAAAGCGGGACATAAAAAAGCCCCGCTTGGGAACGGGGCAAGGGACCTGGAGTGGATGGTAGGCATCCGCGGGCGCCAGGCACGCCCGTGTCATTGCATATCAGTACAGATTGGCCAACATCTCGTCCGAGTAGGCCACCAGCTCACTGCCCGCCTTCACCTTGGCCACATAGTCGTGGTTGGCGATAAAGGGACGACCTATGGCAATCAGGTTGAAGCGACCTTCACTGATGGCCAGGCTGGCGCTGTGGGCTGTGTAGCTGCCGACACCCACCAGGGTCTTGCCATACTTGCCGCGCATATAGTCGGACACCCGGCCACCCAGGTAATCGAACTCCATGGCATCGTCGAAGATCCCGGCATGCAGGTACGCCAGTTGACGGCCTTCAAGTTCAGCCAGCAGATAGTCAAATACTTCCCTGTCACGGGCATCGCCGGTCATATTGAAATAGGCGCCGGGCGACAGGCGCAGCGCGGTGCGCTCATGGCCGATACGGGCAATAACCGCATCCACCACTTCCAGAGCGAAACGGCTCATGTTTTCCGGGCTGCCGCCATATTCATCCTCACGGCGGTTACTGTCGTGGTGCAGGAACTGGTCAATCAGGTAGCCGTTGGCGCCGTGGATTTCCACGCCGTCAAAACCGGCTTCGATGGCATTCTCTGCCGCCTTGGCATAATCGGACACCAGCTCGGCAATTTCGGTGACAGTCACTGCCTTGGGAATCTGGTATACCAGCTCACGCATTCTCGGCACTGTGCCTTCCACGGCAATGGCTGACGGCGCAATGGGGGCTTCACCACCCCAGAAGAAGGGGTGAGCTACCCGGCCCGTATGCCACAGCTGCATAAATATCTTGCCGCCCTTGGCATGTACCGCATCTGTAACCTTACGCCAGCCGTCAATTTGCGCCTGGGTAAAAATCCCCGGAGTATTGGGGTAGCCCTGACCGTCGGGACGGATAATGGTGGCTTCGCTGATAATCAAACCGGCATCGGCACGGCGGGCATAGTAGTCGGCCATGGCCTGGGTGGGCACCAGATCGGCATCGGCCATACAACGGGTCAGGGGCGCCATCAGAATATGGTTGTCCAGTACCAGGGAGTCATTGAGCCTGTAGGGCTGAAAAAGTTGGGCTGTCATAAAGGGGTCACTCCTTTCTTGAATGTGCGCTCAAGATAACCATTCTTGAACGATCATTCAAGATGTTTTTTGAACGAACATTCAATATCGGTTAGAATGGCGCTGAGTTCACAGAGGATAAGAGCAGATGCGTACCGCGGAATACGATCGGGAACAGGTGCTGAGACAGGCCATGAAAGCCTTTATGGCCAAGGGCTTTGCCAAGACCAGTATGCAGGACCTCACCCGTGCCACCGGCCTGCACCCGGGATCCATTTATTGCGCCTTCGATAACAAGCGCGGCCTGTTGCTGGCGGCGCTGGAGCAATATCAGCTGGACAGGGGCAGACAATTTGAGCAATTTTTTTCGCCGTCGGTGCCGGCGCTGACCGGTCTTCGGGCCTACCTGGACAATCTGGTGCAGGAATGCAGCAGCTGTGAAAGCGACAAGGCCTGCCTGTTAACCAAAACCTTCAATGAAGTGGACGAAGAGGATGCCGAAATCCGCAGTTTGTTGTGCGACAGCCTGCGCCGCTGGCAACAGGGTCTTGAGCAACAGTTTGCCCGCGCCATTGCCGAAGGTGAGTTGGCGCCGGACAGGGATCCTGCCCTGTTGGCCCAATACCTGGTGATGGGGATCTATGGTCTGCGTACCTATGCCCAGGCCCACCCCCAAGGGGATACCCTGGCACAACTGACCGAACGCCTGTACCAGGATCTGTGTCGCTGAGGTCTATCTCAGTAAAACAAAACGCCCGCAGTTGCGGGCGTTTTGCTATCAAATCTTGCTGTCGCTTACACCAGATCCAGACTCTTCTGGGCATAAACCCGCTCACCCAGGGAGTTGAGAATTTTGCACTCACCCTCAAGCACGGCAATGATGGATTTACCGTCCCGGAAGGATTGGGGGATCATCACCCTGCCCGAGCTGCTGACCACCAGATCGGTCAGCACAGCATTGTGCATGATAAGCCCGGCCGGGGCATCGTAGTAAAGCACAGTGACCGTGGCACCAGTGTCTTCTTCCCGCAAGTCGTTTGCCAGGTTGGCAAGCTCTTGTTCTTTATTATGTCCGCCTTGCATAGCTAATGTCCTGGGTATGCCGGCTGTGCGTGCCGGTACGCTGTATGCCGTTCACTAAAGTGAAGTAAATGTTAACAACACCTTTCCATAACACTATAAATTGCTTCAGAAAGCAACAGCTCAGAACCCGCCAGGAACACAATTTTTCTTAATTTATCCGTGCTTTGTGAGCAGTGTTGCCTCTGTGGGTGCACAGCGGCAAGGAAAGCTGTTAAAATCGCGGCACTTTTTTCACAGGCTTAATCCGAGACGAACAAGATGGGCAGAGCGTATCAGAACCGTAAAGAATCCATGGCGAAAACCGCCACACAGAAGACCAGGATCTATGGCCGTTATGGCAAGGAAATCTATGTGTGTGCCAAGGGTGGCGGGGTCGATCCCGACGGCAACCTGGCACTGCGCCGTTTGATTGAACGCGCCAAGAAAGATCAGGTGCCTGCCCACGTCATTGAGCGCGCCCTGGACAAGGCCAAGGGTGGCGGCGGTGAAGACTATGATACCGCCCGTTACGAGGGCTTCGGCCCCGGCAACTGCATGGTGATAGTTGACTGTCTGACCGACAACGGCAAGCGTACCTTTACCGAAGTGCGTCAGGCCTTTGTGAAGAACGATGCCAAGCTCGGTGGTCCCGGTACCGTGGGCCACATGTTCGATCACCAGGCAGTGTTCGTGTTCAAGGGTGAGGACGACGAAGCCATACTGGAAATCCTGATGATGGCCGATGTGGATGTGTCCGATGTGGAAGTGGAAGATGGCATGATCAGCGTCTTTGCTCCCAACACCGAATTCTACAAGGTGAAAACCGCCCTGACCGAAGCCATGCCGGACATCCAATTCGTGGTGGAAGAAATCACCTTCGTGCCCCAGACCATGACCGAAATCAGCGGTGAAGACGTAGTGGCCTTCGACAAGTTCATTGCCGCCCTGGAAGATTGTGACGATGTGCAAAACGTGTATCACAATGCCCAGATAGTCGAGTAATGAAAGTGAAATAACGCTTTGATTGACTGATAAAAAACGCAGCCATAGCTGCGTTTTTTATTGTCTGGGCGCCAAGCCTGGCGCTACTGCCCCAGTTGCTTCACCATATAGTACTTCTCACCGCTGAAGGGATACTGCTGCTGCACCCACACGGTCCGATAACCGTGGCGCTGGTAAAAATCCCGCGCCTGAAACTCCAGGGTATCGAGCAGCACACTGTGACACCCCCTTGCCCTGGCAAGCTCTTCCGCTCGGCTTAACAAGCGGCTGCCGAGGCCCTTGCCCCGCCCTGCCTCACTGACCCACAGATACTCTATATGGCACCAGTTGCCGAACGTGCGACCACTGATCCCGCCAAGCAAGCTGCCATCGGCGTCAAGTAATTTAAGTCCCAGGGGTTTGCGGGCACTGGCATCCCAATGCTGGGCATTAAAGGCCGCGATACGGGCCTTCATCTCATCGGCAAAGGTCGATGATTCATCTTCCAGAATATCCAGGGTCATGATGAACGACTCAGTTTGGGCTTAAACAGGGACGGCAGGCGAATCCCTGTGGTCAGGGCCGTGCCCAGCAGGATAATGGCGGTACCAGAAAGGGTATGCCAGCCTATGTGCTCATCCAGCAGCAGTGCGCCCCAGAAAATACCGAATACCGGAATAAGAAAAGTCACAGTCAGGGCCGACATGGCGCCCAGGGTATTCACCAGGCGGAAATACAACAAATAGGCGATGCCGCTGCACAGCACGCCAAGGGCCAGAACCGCCAGCAGCGCACCGCTCGATGGCAGGGCAACCGGCGCCGGCACCAGCCACAGGCTCGGCAGCAGTATGGCGGTGGCCGCCCACATACTGCCATGGGCGTTACCGAAGGCATCGGTCTGCTTGGCTTGTTTGCTGTAAATGGAGGCGATGGCATAGCAAACGGCGGCCGCCAATCCGGCCAGCAGCGCCAGCAGCCCGTCCGTCGACAGGGCCAGGCTTTCAACGCCTGCCAAGAGCACCACACCGGCAAAGCCGGTCACCAGTCCAAGCAAGGCCCTGCCCGTCGGCCAGTGTTTAAGATAAAAGGCCGAGATCAGTGCACCCCACAGCGGCGCGGTGGCATTGAGAATCGATAGCAGCGACGCCGGCAACTCGGTGGCAGCATAGCCGTAGAGCAGAAAAGGCAGCGCCGAATTGAACATGCCCAGCATCAGGTAGTGGCCCTTGTAACGGCCAAAATGCAGCGACTTTTTCAGCGTCAGCGCGGTCAGCGCCAAAAACAGCGCCGCCATGCCCACCCGGCCGAACATCAGCCAGGCGGGACCCAGCTCGGGCACAGCTATACGCATAAACAGGAAAGAGGCCCCCCAAATGGCGGACAGCAGAATAAGTTGCAACAGGGACGAGAGCTTCATGGGCAAGGTCACAGGGCTAATGGATGGCCAAGTGTAGGGCCGCGGGAGTTGGGCTGTAAAGCGACTTCCGGAACTCGAATGTAAACACAAATGAATGACGTCCGGCCCCGGGCGGCAAACGGGCTGGGCCGGATGCCTGGCTTGTCGTATACTGGGCGCAGCTTGAACCCCAAAAGGAACAGAGATATCAATATGGGTGATTTTTCAAAGATTAACAGCAGCAGCACAGAGTCATTCAACAAGCAAAAACAGCTTATCAAGCAATTGCTTTCCGGCAAAAGCATCAAGTGTGATGTCTGCGGCAAACCACTGCATGCCCTGTTGCCAGCCAATCCAAAAAAAGATCCCATAGGCCATATCCGCTGCGACAAGGGTTGCACAGATATTGAACTGGAAATGGATTAATTTCCAGGCTCAATCGCGCGGCAAGGATCCCTACTCTTGCTTCTGCAGGACGGGCTCCAGGCGGCTTGAAGCCGCCTGCCAGTGAAACCACAGCAGCGCCTTCTCGGCCGGTTCGTCGGCCATGGCCTGCTGCTCACCGTGACGCAGCAATTCAACGCCCAATCTGTCATCCTGCTGGCTCAACTGTTGCACCTTAATCCTGTCGCCGAGAAAAGCGCTGGCCAGGTGCTCCACAGTTCCCGCGCTATTGTCCCGGAACAATCCCAGGTACCAGAACAGCCCCGTGCCCTGATAATTGACGGCAAAGGTGGCCAGCCGCAGCCCCCGGGCTTCGCCCTCCAGGACCAGGGTCTGGCTGCAGTCCAGTATTGCCCGGCCCCGCACCTCGTCTTGGGTAAAATCCCCTTGCAGAAAATTGCGTCCATCCCAGGTTGTGCGCTCAGACAGTGTCAACAGCAATTCGGACTCGGGTAATTGCAAGCTCAGCTCCGCAGCATGTTCGCCACAGGCCAGCGCTGTTGGTTGTAAGACTTGCTCCCCGTTCGATTCAGGTTCCGGCTCGCCATGCTGACAGGCCGTGAGGATCAGGGATAAAAGAGCAACAAGCGCTGCATTAGACATAAGATTATTTCCTGAAGGCTCGGTTCAATACCAGTGAGGATGAGTGTCAATAAACTCCCGGATTGCATCCTCAAACACCCCGGCGGCAAAGGCCGTTTCCACCTTGTCCCTGAGTGTCTGCTCGCTGAGCCCCAAGCCGTGAAAACGACTGAATCCGAACTGAATTATCCTGTCCTCACCTATCCGCAAAGGGTTCACCTGCAATAGGCGGTCAAAGTCCTCAAATTGCGACCTTAATCCCCCAAGATTGACCTCAGGCACTATCACCAACTGGATCCGCTCCGCCAGCAACATACGGATTGCGGTATTCAAGCTTCCCACCTGTTCCTTTTGCAGTGCGGGATCCTTGTCGAATCGGGAGAAATACAAGGTGTTACGGCTGACGGCTATGGGCTTGCCATAGAGATCTTCATAGCGAAGCAAAGGCTGCAGGCCCTTGTGACTGACAAATACATAGCGACTGTCATGGCGAAACGGCAGCAACAGGTATTGGCGGGCACGCTCTTCACTGGGGATGATCCCGGGAACCACATCAACTTCCCCCCTGTCGAGCATCAGCAGACAACGGGCGAAGTTGGGACCTTCCACCAGCACCAGATCCAATGACAACAGCTGCGACAGGGCCTCCAAGGCGGCGATATTCTCCCCCTCGGCTTTGGGGTGCAGACGCTGCTGGGGTGGATATTCATCAACACAGGCCCTGAGCCTGGGTGTGGCCCCGGCCTGCAAGGACAGGCAGCACAAGCCAAACAACAGCAGGATCGCGTGCTTTCTCCCCATGGGCATTCTCCTAAGGCAATAATCTGAGTATGGTTGGCGGCCATCCCTGCCTCAAGTGAGCCTCCAGCGCCAATTCTGCTCATAAACAGCCTTGGCCGCAGCGTCATTGCTGCTTATTAAGAGCCTGCTGCGGCTCCTTCAGCGGCAGCGCCACTCCTTGGTCAGCAAACAGCGGCCATGCTGGTACACAGTGCCGCTGTAAAGCGCACCGGCCTTAAGGGCGCCAACGCCAGCCGGGGTGCCGGTCATCAGCACATCGTTGTCCTGCAGCGCCATAAAGCCTTCCAGGGCAGCTATCACTGTGGCGGGTTGATGGATCATCAGCTCCAGGCTGCCCTGTTGCAACAGCTCGCCGTCGCAGCGGAACTCAAAGCTCAGGCCGGTCGCGTCGTCGATGGCGACAAAATCGCTCAGCAGTGCAGCACCATCAAAGGCCTTGGCACGCTCCCAGGGCAAGCCCTTTTGCTTGAGTCTGGATTGCAGATCGCGCTTGGTGAGATCCAGCCCCAGGGCCACGGCCACTATCCTGCCGGTGCGAATTAAAAAGCTCAGCTCGGCCTCGTAATGCAGCGCCTCACCGGCAAAGGCCCTGAGTTCATTGGTCAGGGCACTGGCGGGTTTATTGAACAGCACTATGTCGTCCGGCATCTCATTGCCCAACTCCTCAATGTGGGCCACATAGTTGCGGCCGACACAGACCAGCTTGCCGGGAATGATGCTCTGGCTGCCAAAATGAATTGCGGTCATTAACTGTCCTTTAAAATACAAACGTAAAATCAGGCGAATTCCATCAGGAATTCATCCAGTTGCTCATTGAGGATTTCGATTTCATCGCCCTGGAACTGGGCGATATGGAACATGCCTTCCCCTTCGTTGGTCACGGGGATATTGCTGATGCCGATGATGATACCATCGGAGGGCGCCCGAACTGGCAGGGCCTCTGTTCCATGGGGACTGACTATGTGGGCGATAATATTGCCCTTGTTGACCCGCTGCCCAAGACGGATTTTCTTGTTCACCAGGCCATCGGCATCGCTGCGCAGCCAATAACTGTGGATGGCGCTGACCGCCGTGGTACGGCGTATGGGGCCCTTTTGCATTTCCAGCATCCGCATCACGTTAAGCACCCCGCGAACGCCGGTGCGAATCGCCAGCTCGCTGAAGCGCAGGGCTTCGCCGGCCTCGTACAATATGCAGGGAATCCCCTTTTGATTGGCGTACCCGCGCAGGGACACCCCCTTGGCGCGGCTGTCCATGATCAGCGGCGCGCCGAAGGCTCCGGCCATGGCCATCATCACGGGATCCGAAGTGTCACAGCGGATCTGCGGTAAGTTGTCCCTGTGAATGGCCCCTGTGTGCAGGTCAATGATATGGCTGGCGCGGGACAGGAGTTCAGTAGCCACCAGATTGGCAAGACGGCTCGCCAGGGCGCCTTTTTCCGAGCCGGGAAAACAGCGGTTAAGATCGCGCCGGTCCGGCAGGTAGCGTGATTTCTGAATAAAACCGAATACATTGACTATCGGCACCAGGAGCACTGTGCCATGCAGGGCCTTGGGATTGATGCGGCCCATCAGGCGGCGACAGATTTCGATGCCGTTGAGTTCATCGCCGTGAATGGCGGCGCACACCAGCAGGGTTGGGCCTGGCTTGCTGCCGTGATAGACCTCCACCATCAAATCCAGTTGGGTGTCGTTGTACAGCCTGGCGGCCGGCAGCCTCAGGGTGCGGGCGGTCCCCGCAGCCACGGCCTCACCGGCGAATTCAAATGCTTCCCGTCGTTTTGCCATAGCAGCATCCAGTGTTTTCAATGGCTTATTTATAACAGTTAAGCTTGCCCGCCACCAGTCGAGTCTGAATTCACTAAAAAGAAGGGCACAAAAAAGCCGCCCGGAGGCGGCTTGAATTCCATGATACGCGGATCAGGACTTCTTCACGTAGCAGCTGAGAATCACGATACGGGTGCCGTTGACGCGGCCCTCGATATGCTCAGGGTTGCTGGTGAGACCAATGTTACGCACCGCTGTGCCGCGTTTGGCCACAAAGCTGGTGCCCTTGACGTTGAGGTCTTTGATGATAACCACTGTATCACCGGCGGCCAGTTGGGTGCCGTTGGAGTCCAGGGTCGGTGCCGCATCGGCATCCAGGGCGGCTTCGGCCGCTGCCGCATCCACCCAGGCCTGGGTATCTTCGTCCAGGTACAGCATGTCCAGCAGGTCCTGGGCCCAGGTCTCGCTGGCCAGTTCCTTGAGCATACGGGCTGCCATCACCTGCACCGCAGGCACCTGGCTCCACATGCTGTCGTTGAGGCAACGCCAGTGGTTCACATCCAGGGTGTCGGTATCGGCGATTTGGCCGCTACAGGTGGCACACAGGGCGATTTCATTGTCGCGTCTGTCACCGCTGGCTGGGACCGCAAACAGCGACAATTCACCTTCGCTGCCACATAATTCACATTTGCCGCCGGCGCGGCTGATTGCATCTGTCATCTTGATCTTTCACTTAAAACGAACGTAAATGCGGATTGTAACAGGAATTGCCTTTCTTGTCCGCCATCCGGGGCGGGCGAAAGGCAAATAGGCCTAATAAAGTAAAGGATAATGCCATGTTCACCCAAGATACCTTCAGCTTCCTCAGCGAACTTGAGCAAAATAACGACAGGGATTGGTTCAAAGCCAACCAAGGGCGTTACGAGGATAAGGTCCGCACGCCGGCGCTGCAGCTGATAACCACCCTGGCGCCGGGAATTCAAGCCCTGTCACCCAGACTGACGGCGGTGGCAAAAAAAGTCGGCGGCAGCCTGATGCGGCCCCAGCGCGACAGTCGCTTCAGTGCAGACAAGCGCCCCTACAAGACCAACGTCGGCATCCAGTTCCGCCATTTCCAGGGCAAGGATGTGCACGCCCCCGGCCTCTATCTGCATATTGCCACCGACGGCTGCTTTATCGGTGCCGGAATTTGGCACCCCGAGGCCCAGGCTCTCAATGCCATTCGCAGCTGCATGGATGAAAATCCCAACGGTTATCGCAAGGCGCTGACCCAGTTGCAGGCCGGTGGTTTCGAGATGGAGGGCGACAGCCTAAGCCGGCCTCCTCGGGGCTATGACAAGAGCCATGCACTGATTGATGAGCTTAAGCGCAAGGACTTTATTGCCATCAAGCCCCTGAGCCAAGAGCAAGTCCTGGCCCCTGATTTCGCCACAAATTTGCTGGCGGAGTTTGAGGCCACCCAAGCACTGATGTCCTACCTGTGCTTTGCCTTGAATCTGGATTACTGAGGTTGGAAAAGGCGCAGTTCCCTGTGTGCCGAAGAGGCACTGCGCAACCGATTCTGTTACACTGGCGCCCTGATTTTCAGCGGGCGCAGTAATTTTGAGTGCACAAGTTTCCCCGGCCGAGGTTGCCGTTAAAAGAGCGGGCAGCCACAGCCACACCATCAAGCAGCTTTTCAACGACATAATGGAAAGTGGCCAGAGTGCCGATAGGGTGCTGGCCGCCTATTTCAAGCTCAATCGCAAACATGGCTCCAAGGACAGAAAGCTTATTCGTGAGACCCTGTTTGCCCTGTTTCGCTGGTGGGGCTGGGCCCGCAAACTGCCCCTTGAGGGCGATGCCCTCTGGCACGGGCAACTGGCCCTGTGTGCCGCGCTGGAGCAACATCCCTGGGAAGACATTCGCGCTGCCTGGGCCATGGAGGCCGGTTGGCAGCAACTGGCACTGCCCGGCTTTGATACCCCCTCTGCCACCGCTCTGCAGCTGAGCCAACTGCTGGCGCCGGTGCAATTTCATGCAGCCGATCTCGTGCCCGACTGGTTCTGGCCCCTGTTGCCGCCACTGGATGACGCCGAACGGGAAGCGCTTCTGACCAGCCTGTGCAAACGGCCCCCCATTTGGGCCAGGGCCCAGGGAATGGCGCGCGACAAGGCCGTGAGCGACCTGCGCGCCCTCGGCATAGAGGCCAGCGCGGCCCCCTATTTCAGCGATGCCCTGAGCCTTGGCAGCAAGAGCATCAATCTCAATGAAATTACCCTCTACACTGCAGGTAAGCTTGAGATACAGGATCTGTCCTCCCAGGTGATAGGCCAGGTCTGTGACCCCAAGCCGGGTGAGTCCTGGTGGGATGCCTGCGCCGGTGCCGGCGGCAAAAGCCTGCAACTCAGCTCGCTGATGGCCAACAGAGCTACATCGGCCAATGCAGGCCAAATCGTCGCCTCTGACATCCGCGCCCTGGCCTTGGAAGAGCTGGGCAAGCGAGCCCGGCGCGCCGGTTTTGCCAACATCAGCGTCGCCCGTTGGCGCAGTGACGCCCTGCCGGTGGATGCAGGCAGTTTTGATGGCGTGTTGGTGGATGCCCCCTGCAGTTGCACCGGCACCTGGCGCCGCAATCCGGACATGCGCTGGCTGGACTCGGCCACCGCGGTCACTGACAAGCCTGAACTGCAGTTGGACATACTGCGCCGCGCCAGTGCCGCGGTCAGAGAAGGCGGCGTGCTGGTGTATGCCACCTGCTCCCTGGCCGAGGCGGAAAACCGGGCCGTGGCCGAGGCGTTTCTCGCGGCCCACCCGGAGTTTAGCCCCGAAGAATTCACCCACCCCTTCAGTGGCGAGCGCTGCACTATGGCCACGGTCTGGCCGCAGCAAGCCAACAGCGACGGCATGTTTGTCGCCCGCTTTCGGCGCCTGGATTGATCCTACCCCCGGGGCCGCCTTGCCCGTTAAGGAATGGCCCCGGGAAATTCACTCATACTTTTCTTTCAGTGGCGAACGCTGCACCTTGATCACGGTCTGGCCACTGTCTGGCCACTGTTCGCCCACAACAGGCCAACTGCAACGGCATGTTTGTCGCCCGTTTTCGGCGCCTGAATTGATCCAATTTGTGTCCGGCAACGGGGTCACCTTGAGCACCAAGGTTATGCCCCGAATGCCAGGCGCACCCCATTACAAAAACTGAATAATCATTTCCTTTTAATATCAAATAAATAACCAACACCTTCACCTTTGGGTTGCCACTAACAACAGCTGCCGTGATTGAGCGCAACTCATGCAATATTTTTCACCATAAAACGGTAAAAAATTCGCTTTAGCTTATTGAGACCTTTGGGTAAAAAGAAGCCGTGCCGAGAATGGCACAGTTCTATTCGGAAATAGTTACCATGTCACACTCCTACGAATTTGATGATGAAGAATCGCCATGGGGCGACCATGTCAAAGGGAAGCAAAAGAACAAACGGGTTAAGCAACGCCGCCGTGATACCAAGCGCCGTTACTCAGATGAGCATGCAGAGGTGGAATTTCTCCAGAATAAATGGAAGTAAGGTGCTCCGGGGTTTAGCTTGAACCCCACAAATGAGCCGCTGATCCCGATAGTACAGTCAGTTCAATAAAGTACAGCCAGTTCACTAAGCCAGGGGCAGGTTGAGCATTCAGCTTGCCCAAGCGGCAAACTTCGCGACCTCTGAACCAACCCACTTATCAACCAAGCTGCCAACCTATCTCATTCAGGGGTGCAGAGCCTCACCCTATCACCCACTTGCTGTTGCATCAGGGCAAGGGCATCAATATCCGCTTTCAGCGGAAAAAAGTACCAACCTATGCGGTTGCCGGTGCCGCGAATGCTGAGGTAGTCGCCGAAGAATTGCCAGCCGGCCCGCAGCAGATTGTCGCGGCTGGCACTGTTTTCGGCACGCACTGTGGCGAACAGCAGACTCAAGCCCATCTCCCTTGCGGCCGCCATCCTGGCCTGGGTCAGACTTTTGGCAATCCCACTGCGGCGCGCGTCCGGAGCCACCATAAGATAGCCCAGTTCCCCCACCTCCCCCGTACCGGCCTTGATGGCGGCGCAGCCGAGCAATTGCCCCTGCTGACGGGCCAGCAACAGCAGCCGGGCCCGGCGCAATTGCTCCGGATCCAGTGGATGGTGGTTATCATCCCGGGATTGCAGCAGGGCAATGGCGGCATCGAAGTCCTCGGGGCTGCGGGCAGCGGTTATCTCAAGCTCCATTTCAGACTCACAAAAACAGCAGGGTCGCCAGACCGAGGAAGGTGAAAAAGCCCACCACATCGGTGACAGTGGTCAGGATCACCGACCCCGACAGGGCCGCATCCTGATTGAATTTTTGCAGCAGCATGGGAATGGCTACCCCCGCCACCGCGGCCACCAGCATATTGATCAAAATAGCGCAGGCGATGGCTATACCTATGACGCTGTCATTGAACCACCAGGATGCCACGGCGCCAATCACCAGGGCCCAAAGCAGGCCATTGACCGCCCCAATGCCGAGTTCGTTCTTCATCAACGACATCAGGTTACCGCCGGAAATTTGCCCCATGGCCATGCCACGGATCATCAGGGTCAGGGACTGACTGCCGGCGATACCGCCCATGGAGGCCACAATGGGCATCAAGACCGCCAGCGCCACCACCTGGGCCAATACGTTCTCAAACAGACCAATGGTGGCCGAGGCCAAAAAGGCGGTCAGCAGATTAATGCCAAGCCACACGGCGCGGCGCCTGGCACCCTTGAGTATGGGCGCAAACAGGTCGTGGGACTCATCCATACCGGCGGTCGCCATCAGCTGGGCCTCGTAGTGCTCACGCACCAAGGCCGTGGCGGTTCTCAGTGTCACCCGGCCGATAAGGCCCCCCTCATAGTCCACCACCGGCAACTCCACCTCACGGCTGTGTTCCAGGGCTTCGGCGGCCTCCAACAGTGAGGCATCGGCGCTCAGGGCCCGGCTGTCTTCCGACAACAGGCTGGCCAGGGGCTGTTCCGGACCGTGCCGGAACACATCATGGCGCCGAACCGTGCCCTGGTAGTGCTCCTGCTCATCCACCAGAAACAGGTTGTCATTGCAGTCCAAATCGATACGACGGAAAAAGCGTTGCGCCTGGCCAACCGTGGCCTTGGTGCTGAGCACCAGCATCTGGTGATCGGCATAACGACCGATCTCGTTTTCATCGTACTGGTTATAGAGTTCGAAGTGCTGCCGCTGGCGCTCCCCCATCTGGGCCAAAGCCCTGTCGGTGTAGCTCTCCGGCAGGTAGTCACTCCACTCGATCAAATCTTCGGGACTCAACTGGGCAAACAGCAAATCCACTTCGCTGTCGGGCATTTGCCGCAAAATTCCCATGCGGGGATCGGCACGCATCAGGCTGAGCACTTCCACCCGGTCGGCGAATTGCACTTGTTGCCAACGCTCATAACGCTCATCCAGCGGCAGCGCTTCCAGCAACAGGGCCACAGTGCCGGGTTCGGCTTCCTCGAGAATGTCACTGAACATCTCGGCCTGCTCTTCACCCTCGGCGCCGGTCAACTGCTGTACCACTACCCCGACTTCATTCTGGGGATGCAAGTTAATGTCTTGTTCGCTATTGAGTTCTGTCACCGGGCCGTCCATCCGTTCACATTTGGGCTGACTATATTGGCAAACCCGGGTGTTCGCAACGACACATTTATATTGCGCACAATTAAATTGTGTAATTAGTTATTTTACTCTAGACTGTTTGTTAACCAGTGATCCGACATGAGGTTTTCCATGAGTTCAATTTACGATGTGAGCGTGACCCGCATAGATGGCAGTACCCAGTCCATGGCCGACTACCGCGGTAAGGTGCTGCTGATAGTCAATACCGCCAGTAAATGTGGTTTCACCCCGCAGTATCAGGCACTTGAGCAATTATACCGGGACTACAAGGACAGAGGTTTTGCCATACTCGGCTTTCCCTGCAATCAGTTCGGCGCCCAGGAACAGGGCAGTGAGAGCGAGATCCAATCCTTCTGTGAGCTGAATTTCGGCGTCAGCTTTCCCCTGTTCGCCAAGCTTGAGGTCAACGGAGCCAACAGCCATCCTCTCTACCAGCATCTGAAAGACGCCGCCCCCGGCCTGCTCGGCAGCCGCAGCATCAAATGGAACTTCACCAAGTTTCTGGTCGATGCTGATGGTCGGGTGCTGGAGCGTTTTGCGCCCACCACCAAACCCGAGGCGCTGACGCAAAAAATCGAGTCGCTGCTGCCGCAGTCATAGGCAAGTATTTGATAGTCAGTGACAAATAAAATTGTTTAAAAAATACTCGGATCGGTGGGAACTTTTACCGCATGGGACTCTCAAAATGTATGAACACTGGAATAGGTTTTTCATGTTCATCATTCTCCCTGGGACTTCTAGCGCAGTCCCCTTGATCCAAGAAGGATCGAAGGCAACCGAGGTAGGTTGCCTTTTTTTATGCCATGCAGAAAATTTTTTCAGAAATCGTGAACTTTTGTTTTTGCCGGGACTCTGAATAAGTGAACCGAATTTTGTATGTGTGCCTTCGGGCTTAACAGCTGAGTTTCACGTTCGTCATCATCTCCCTTTAGGGACAGTATCGTAACCGCTAGCGCAAACCTCGATGCTTATCCTGACACTGAATTGTTCGGCAACCCTCTGGGTTGCCATTTTTTTATCTGTCTATCAGCTCATCCCTGTTCCGCCTATTCCCAAGCCAAAATGCGATCCAATTGCACCTGCAGTGACGGATGGTAGCCGGGGCGGGCACGGCGATAAATGTCGCCAAGCTCCTGCTGATAACCCGCCAATTGCAGTTCCAGATACAGGGGACGGACAAATTTCGCCCTACCAATACGGGCTAAAAACGCCCCCAACGCAGGCAAAACAGGATCGTAGTTATTGCGAATGGCGACCCGGAACCAGTCGCAGGCAATTTCGCAATTGCCGCTGTCACTGAAACCAAAGCTGTCATCCAGTTCCATCAACTGTGCCTGGCTGAGACATTCAGGCAAACGGGAAAAGAAATATTGCCAATGTTGCACCCGCCATTTGGCCACATCGAGGGACAGTGCCGGCTGGCCGTTAAGCCAACTCGCCAGTGCGTCGTCGACCTTGGTCAAACTGGAAGAGCTGGGGGCCACAAAGCTTGGAGGCAGGCCCGAGCCATAAATCCACTCCATGAGTTCCGCTTTGCTCAGGCAATCGGCGAAGGCCGACAGCAGATGCTGCTCGGCATAGGCGACAAAATCTTCCGTGGTAATGGCCTGGAAGGCGAAATGCGCCAGATAATCGCGCAATGCCCTGTCAAAACGCTCGCGGCCAATGCGTCTTTCGAGGAAATGGACAAACATCGACGCCTTGTCGTAGGTAAAGCGATTGAAGGCCAGGTTGGGATCGCTGCGCTGCAGATTGGCGGGCAAGGTCTGTTGTGACCTCAAGGTAGAAGCCATCTCCTCCCGCAGCCGACCGTACTCTATCATCAGCTCCAGTTGCGCCTGCTCGGTACCATAAACCGCTTCCACTATGCGGTTGGTGAAATAGGTGGTAAAGCCCTCATTGAGCCAGAGATCGCGCCAGGTGGCATTACTGACCAGGTTACCGGTCCAGGAATGGGCCAGCTCGTGGGCCACTGTAGCGACCAGGCTCTTGTCTCCTGCGATCAGGGTGGGGGTCAAAAAGGCCAAACAGGGATTTTCCATGCCGCCGAAGGGGAAACTCGGCGGCAGGATCAGCATATCGTAACGTTGCCAGCGATAGGGACCGAGCAAATTCTCGGCCACCTGCATCATCTGTTCTATGTCTTCAAATTCCTTTGCCGCGGCCGCCAGCATACCTGGCTCGGCAAACACGGCGCTGCGTGGACCAATTTCCTGCCGGGCTATGTCGCCGACCGCTATGGCCAGCAAATGGGTCGGGATAGGTTTGTCCATCTCAAAGCTGAAGGCACCGTCGGCGCCGCGCTGTCCCAGATTCAAGGCGCTCATCACCACCTGCATCCCTTCTGGGGCCATAACCCTGGCGCTGAAACTTATTCTGGCCTTTGGGGTATCCTGCAGCGGGATCCAACTGCGGGCATTGATGGGCTGGGACTGGGAAAACAGAAATGGCAGTTCGCCTCCCAGGGTTTGCGCCGGGCTCAGCCACTGCAGTCCCTGTGCCGATGGTGAGGTTTGGTATTCTATCTCAATCCAGGGGCTGGCCTCCTTGAGGCTTATTTGCATCCCCTGCCCCAATACCTCGCTGAACTGGCACAACTGCCAATCCAAAGGGCGAGCTTTAGAATCGTAAACGGCCGAGATAGCCAAATCCCGGCAATCCAGCCACAGACAGCGGCTGTCCGGCGCCACATAATCCAGCATAAGACGCACCCGCCCCTGAAGCCTTTGTTGCTCGAAATCGATACCGAGGGTTAAATCCAGGTGTTCCACCCGGATCTGCTCCGGATTGGCGAAAGAGTGAAAATCCCTCTGGGGGTGATAGTGCTGACTCAAGTGAACGCCCTGCGCAAATGAATGAATCCACATTATGCCTGCTAAGGTAGAAGTCAGCCAGCGAGCCAGGAAATGCAGGGGAGATTGCAGGAACAAATCAATCCCTGGCACGGGTGGCCACAAGGTGTAAATATTTTTAACTTGGGGTGAACCAACTGCCGGAGGGCCTGTCAGATTATGTGAACCGAATTGATTTTGACGTTCATCATCATCCTCCCTTCCGATGGTTGTCAGATATGACCATCACGAGTTTCTGAATTGGAACTACCGCGACCTCAGGGTCGCATTTTTTTATGTCTTTTTGCCAACAAAAACAAAAAAGCCTCCCGAAGGAGGCTCTTTGAAGGAGCTGGAATTACAGGCGGATGCCGGCTTTTTCCAGATCTTTGGCGATAACACTCTTAGGCAGAGCGACATAGCCATCTTTCTCAACAACTTGCTGACCTTGCTTGGACAGGATGAAGCGGATGAATTCACGCTCCATTGGGGCCAGATCCTTGTTGGGGTGCTTGTTCACGTACACGTAGAGGTAACGTGACAGAGGGTAAGTACCGTTGGCCGCGTTTTCAGTGGTCGCATCGATAAACTCGTTACCCTTCTTGGAGATAGCCAGGGCGCGAACACCGGCAGTCTTGTAACCAATACCTGAGTAACCGATGGCGTTCAGAGATTGAGACACAGACTGAACCACAGAGGCGCTGCCTGGTTGCTCGTTCACGTTGGCCTTGAAGTCACCTTTACACAGGGCGTGCTCTTTGAAGTAACCGTAGGTACCGGATACAGAGTTACGGCCGTACAGTTGGATGTCTTTGGCTGACCAGTTGCCATCCAGACCTACATCGCCCCAACGCTCCAGGTTGGTACCACCACATTTCAGGGTGGAAGAGAAGATGCCGTCAACCTGCTCCATGCTCAAACCCTTGATTGGGTTGTCTTTGTGCACGAATACGGCCAAGGCATCGATAGCTACGCGAATCGCGGTTGGCTGATAGCCATAGTGTTTTTCGAAGGCTTCAACTTCGTTGGGCTTCATCTTGCGGCTCATTGGGCCGAATTGAGAAGTACCTTCGGTCAGGGCTGGTGGCGCAGTGGAAGAACCGGCAGCCTGGATTTGGATGTTTACGTTTGGATAAACTTGCTTAAATTCTTCGGCCCACAGGGTCATCATGTTGGCCAGAGTATCTGAACCAACAGAAGACAGGTTACCGGATACGCCGCTGGTCTTTTGATATTCAGGCAGTGAAGGATCCAGGGCAGCCATGGAAGAGGCTGAGAATACACCAGCGGCCGTTAAGGTAACCGCGCCGACAAGCTGTTTCAGTTTCATTTTTTGCTCCAGTGTTTAGCGTACTTGGTTTCTAAAACGCAGCCAGTATCAACTGCCACAATGACAAGTCTATGACCTCTAAATGACACTTGTATGACAAGCAGCATTTTTTATTGGCTTGGGATCCGCACAGAATAAAACAGGCCCAAACGGGCCTGTTTTTATGTCCTATGTTTACCAAATTCCCGTTCAGGCACGCTTGCTGTCGGCATGCTCCAGCAGGTGGGTCGGGATAACAAAGCTGAAGGTACTGCCCTTACCCAGCTCACTGCTGATGGCAAGCTCGCTGTGGTGGTGGCTCAGGGCATGCTTGACTATGGCGAGGCCCAAACCGCTGCCACCGGTGGCCCGTGAGCGGGCACTGTCGACCCGGTAAAAGCGTTCGGTCAGACGACTGATGTGCTGGGGTGCAATACCCTCGCCAGAGTCGGTAACCGAGAAACGGGCACCGTTGGCGACACTGCGCCAGCTGACACTGATTTTGCCACCGGGTTCGGTATAACGAATGGCGTTGGAAATCAGATTGCTGCAGGCACTGCGCAACTGCAGCTCGTTGCCATGGGTATTGAGCCCGGTTTCACAATGGAAACTCAGTTCATATTGCCCCTGCGCCAGGGCTTCGGCTTCATCCTTGAGGATTTGCATCATCTGCCCCATGTTGACCGTATGCTCCAGACTGATATCCGAGGCATCTTCAATACGTGACAGGGCCAGCAGCTGTTCCACCATGGATTGCATGCGCTTGGTCTGCTGCTCCATTAACGCCAGCGGCCTGGCCTGCAGAGAGTCGGGTTCGGCCATCCCCTGCATCATCTCCAGATAGCCCTGCAACACGGTCAAGGGCGTTTTGAGCTCATGGGACACGTTGGCAACAAACTCCTTGCGCATGCCTTCCAGCTGACGGATGCGGGTGATGTCGCGGGCGATAAGCAGCAACTGCCTGTCGCCATAGGGCATCAACCTGACTTCCAGACGGCGTTTGTCCGACACAGGTGACGCCAGCTCCAGGGGTTCGCGGAACTGTTGCTTCTTCAGGTAGGCGGAAAAATCCGGATCCCTGAGCAGGTTGTCTATGCGCTGTCCATTGTCCTGGGGCCACACCAAACCCAGGATCAACTGCGCCAGCTTGTTGCACCAGAGGATATTGAGATCCGAATCCAGCACCACGGCGCCATCGGGCAAGGCCTCCGCCCCCTGGCGAAAACGGCCCAGCAGGGACGCCAACTGGGAGACCCGGCGACGGTTCTTGCCCTGCAAACGGTAGATGCCGTTGAATACCCCTTCCCAACTGCCACTGCCCTGAGGCGGAGTCAGGCGACGATCGTGCCACAACCAATGATTAAGACGGCCGAGCTGGCGATAGTGCCAGCCCAGCAGAATGATGCAGGTCAACAACAATACCCACAGCAGCTGACCGCTGAGCAGGCCTATGACCAATGCAAGGGCAAGGTAAATCATCAACCTGGAAGCCAGGCGATACCCTGAATAGGAGTCGAACATCTCAAGTGTCCAAGCGTCGTGCTATGGGGGCACAAGATAGCCGAAAAGGCCATCCGTGCCTATAGCCAGCCACTATATGCGTGTCGAAAAGCGGTAGCCGGCGCCGCGCACTGTCTGGATCAGCCTGTCGTGCCCTGACACTTCCACCGCTTTACGCAGGCGACGGATATGCACATCCACGGTTCTGTCTTCAACATAGACGTTGGTACCCCAGACGTTATCCAGCAGCTGCTCGCGGCTGTAAACCCGCTCCGGGTGGGTCATGAAAAAATGCAGTAAGCGAAACTCGGTGGGGCCCATGTCCAGCACAGTGTCGCCGACAGAAACCCTGTGACTCACCGGGTCCAACATCAACCCCTGAACGTCAATGGTTTCTTCCAGACGGGTCGGTGCCGCGCGGCGCAACACAGCCTTGATGCGGGCGACCAGCTCCTTGGGAGAAAAGGGTTTGGTGATGTAATCGTCGGCGCCTACTTCCAGGCCCTTGACCTTGTCCTCTTCCTCTCCGCGGGCGGTGAGCATTATGATGGGGATCTGGCGGGTAAACTCGTCCTGCTTCAGGCGTTTGGCCAGCTGGATACCACTGCCTCCGGGAAACATCCAATCCAGCAGGATGAGATCCGGGAAGGGCTCCTTGAGCAGGGACAGTGCCGAATCGAAATCCTCTGCCGCTATAGTGGTGAACCCGTGTTGTTCCATTACAAAGGTCAGCATCTCGCGGATGGCCAACTCATCTTCAACTATCAAAATCCGTGCAGTCATAAGCGATGTTCTTCAGTGAATTTCCACACTGCCATTATTGGTCAGTTTTATTACAAAATTATGAAGCGAGCGGTCGACAATGTCATTAAACCCAAAAAATTGTCATAATTGCAATAATTTAGCTGATTTCATTGTCAGTAAAATCCCATAAAAAAAAGGAGACCTCAGGTCTCCTTTTTGCCATAAGCAGGTTCAGCTTAGAACTTGTGTTCGATACCTACACCGATATAGTCTTCAGATTCGGTTGAAGCATCCATATCGCGAGTGGTGTAGAAGGCCAGCAGTTTGGTAGGCTTGCCCAGTTTGTAGTCAGCACCGATAGACCAGGAATCACCTTTATCTTCCATGTCCTGATATTGGGCTTTCAGTACTACGGCATTAATATGGTAAGCCGCGCTCAGCAGGAAACCGTCGGTGCTGGTACCGCCAACTGATTTTTCCTGTTGCTGGTACATACCACCCAAGGTGAAATCGGCCAGCTTGGCCTGAACAGTGGCACGCAGAATGTCGTAACCAGCCACTTCAGAATCATAAGCAAGGGCGGCGTACACAGGAGTATTCTTCAGATCCTTGTCACCGTACATGGCGGCCAGAGAGAAACCATCTTCGCCACCCTGAGTCTTGGCAGCTTCGGCGGCATAGGTCACGCCCAGACGGAAGTTGTTCATGGCAGGTGTCATGTAGGTCACTGTCTGTTCAACGCGGTTGTCACCCTTGAACAGGTGCTTCAGGTCACCAGACAGGTCGTTGAACAGGTCAACGTTACCTTGGGAATTCTTCATCATGGTGTCATTACGACCCAGAGAAACGGCACCGAAAGCACCTTTCAGGCCGACAAACTGGTTACGGGCCAGGAAGTTGTCTTTGGCATCGTTGCCGGTATCCACTTCATATTCCACAGTGTAGAAGGCTTCCAGTGAGCTGCTCAGCTCGAAATCACCTTTAACACCCAGACGAGAAGCGTTGCTTTGTACAGTAGTTTCTGACTCTACGCCGTCGTCGTTGGACTGGGCAGTCACGTTTACCTTACCATAAACAGTCAGAGGCTCAGCGGCCTGGGCAGACGCGAGAGTGGCAGCGGTCAGTGCAGAAGCGAGTAAAGTTTTGCAAAACACGTTCATCATTTAATCCTTTCGACGTTCTGTTCGTCTTGGTTATTGGTTTGGAACGAGCGCAAGTTTGCAACGGATATATTGCAGTTTTATTTCACTGCTGCAGTAAGCTGCATCATTCGGTGAATAATGCAGCACAAAAGCAAATATTATTAATATTTAACAACGCCTTAAGATGATTTTTACACTGTGTGACAGTTTGATGAATTCTGTGGCTGCCGCAATTTCAATACGGGTTTACCCCCGCAGGTGTATGGCTTACACTGCGGTTTTATTTTTTGGCAGAGCCTAAGCTATGTGGTTTAAAAATCTCACCCTGTATCGATTCAACAAACCAGTGTCCCTGGACGCGGAGACACTGGAAAAAGCGCTGGCCGATTTTACCTTCTCCCCCTGTTCCAGCCAGGACATCAGCAAATTCGGTTTCTCCAAGGCCCTGGGCAAGCAGGGCGATGCCCTGGTTCACAGTGCCAACAACCGCCATTTGATTTGTGCCACCAAGGAAGAAAAGATCCTGCCCGGCCAGGTCATCAAGGAAGCACTGGAAGAAAAAGTGGGTCAGCTGGAAGCAGAAGAAAATCGTAAGCTGACCAAGAAAGAAAAAGATGCTCTCAAGGATGAAATCACCACCAGCTTGCTGCCCAGGGCCTTCTCCCGCCGCAGCCAAATTCATGCCTTGATCCTGCCTGAGATCAATATGATCCTGGTGGATAGCTCCAGCGCCACCAAGGCGGAAGAGCTGCTGGCCCTGCTGCGCAAAGCCATCGGCAGCCTGCCGGTGATCCCGGTGAGTTTTGAGCAACCACTGGAAGTGCAATTGACCGAATGGCTCAAGCAGGGTCAGGCGCCCGCCCCGTTTGAGATGCAGGACGAAGCCGAACTGAAGGCGGTGGCCGATGAAGGTGGCATAGTTCGCTTCAAGCAACAGGTGTTGACCGAAGATGAAGTGCTGGCCCATTTGGAAACCGGCAAGCAGGTGACCAAACTGGCACTGCATTTTGGCCAGAGCATCGCCTTCCTGCTGCAGGCAGATGCCAGCCTGAAGCGCCTGAAGTTCTCGGAAGAATTCCGTGCCGGCAATGACGAGGTCGGCAATGACGATCCCATGGCCCGCCTGGATGCCGATTTTGCCCTGATGGGCTCTGAGCTGGTGGCGCTGATGACCAGCCTGGTGGATGTACTGGGTGGTCTGCCAGACGCAGAGTAAACTCCTGCCTCAGCCCACAGGCATGACACAATTAACCTTTGAGTTATGCCTGTGGGACTCTTATGCTTGTTGGGTATCGTTTTTCAACCGGATAGCACCATGTTCCCAGCGAGCGAATTCCGTCTTAACGCCTCCCATTTACCCCAATGGCGCTACACCATATTTCGCCGCCTGTTCGGCTTTATGGCCGTCTTCTGCATCCCCGTGTATGTGACCAGCATCTACCTGTGCATTGCCCAAGGTCTGTGGGCCATGGTGATAGTGGACACCCTGGCCTATCTGTTATTGCTGGGATTGCTGTTCTTCCCCGAACTCAGTGACAGGCAACGTTACCTTATGGGCTCCGGCCTCTGCTACGGCATAGGCGCCGCTTTTATGGTGTCTGTGGGCCCCACCGGGGCCGGTTGGTTCTGGATGTTCCTGTTTCCCCTGCTCACCGCACTGCTGCTGGGATTCAGCGCCAGTATTTGGGCTCAGGTAATCAATGCCCTGACCCTGATTGCCATAGGTATCGCCTATCAGCAACAGCAATTGCAGTGGCCACCGCTGCCGGCCTACAGCACCACAATTTACTTTGTGGTGTTGATTAACTTTATGGTGCTCAATGCCATGTTAAGCCTGTCCATCGCCTTTTTGATGGACAAGCTGAGCAAGTCGCTGGAAGAGGCCATCAGCTCCAGGCAGGCCACTGTCATAGGTCTGGCCAAACTGGCCGAATACCGGGATAACGACACCGGAGAGCACCTGCTGCGTATGGCCCAGTACGCCAGATTACTCGCAACCCGGCTGGCCGGCAGTCACAATCCACCGGATGAGCTGACGGAGGAATTTATCGATTACATAGGGTTGGCCTCGACCCTGCACGACATAGGTAAGGTCGGCATCCCCGATGCCATATTGCTCAAACCCGGGCGCCTCAGCGATGAGGAGTTTGAAACCATCAAGGGCCATCCGCAGATAGGGGCCGGGGTACTGAGGGATCTGCAGCAATACGCGCCAAGCTGTCAGCTGCTGTTACTGGGTGAACAGATAGCCTCCGGACACCACGAAAAGTGGGATGGCAGCGGTTATCCCAGGCAACTGGAAGGCAAGGCCATTCCGCTTGCGGCGCGAATTGTGGCCCTGGCGGATGTCTATGATGCCCTGACCAGTCAAAGATGTTACAAACGCCCCTACAGCCATGAAGAGGCGCGGCAAATCATTATCGAGGGTCGTGGCAAACACTTTGATCCGCAATTGGTGGACGTGTTTCTGAGCAACGAAGCCGATTTTATTGCGCAAGCAAAACAACAGGATGCCACCGAGCAACAGTCCATGGCCAGTTAGGGCGGTGATGTTTCAGCGCCCGGTTTCCCCCTGATCGACTATCCCGTCGATCTTATCCAGCCAGCTATGCTGTAATTTTTGCAGCCGGCCATCCTTGCGGGCATGACTGATGGCGCCATCAAACAGGACCACCAACTGCGGGGAGACAGAGCTGCGGGCAAACAGCAGATGAATAGGCTCGCGGCTCGGCACCAGGGGCTGACGCTCAAGCCTGACACCTTCCACCTGACGGGCGATATAAGGTAAGGCCAGGCTGTCACCAATCACCACCTCGCCGCGGCCATGGGCCAACATCTGAATACTGCGCTCCGCATCCGGACTGGCGATCAACTGCTGCCGGTTGCTGAGCTGGTTACGCAGCCGCTCAAATTCATTGCCGTACCAGCCACTGGAAGGCAGCAACAGCCGATAGCCCAGATCCAGCAGCTGTTGCCAACTGTGGATCGGTTCCAGCTGGGAAGCCGAATCAAGCTCAAACAGCGCGACCTCTTCCTCCCTGTATGCCAGGGAAAAATGCCCATATTGGGCCCGCTCGGCGGTAAAACTGGCTCCCATCATGAGATCCAGCGCCCCCTGACGCAACAGCTGGTGACTGCGCTTGGCCGGCAGCAGCTGAAAATCGAGCTCGCAGCCCACCTCGGTCGCCAGCAAACGTAAAATGTCCACGTCCAGGCCCCGGGTCACCCCGTCGCTTTCCTGCCAGGCATAGGGCGGCCAGTGATTAAAGCCCACCCGCAGTGGCTGCTCACAGTCGGGAGCAGACCACACAGGTGCAATCATCAGTAGCAACAGCAAGCTTAATAAACGCAAGGGCACTGTCTCCCGGGCAGCGGTGGGTTACTCCCACTGAGTATAGTTCGCACTGCTGCAAGTCTGAGGCAAGGCCCCATTGCCGCAGACAAAGCCAGCCCCTCAAGGCTGTGCCAGGCGCTGTTGCAGACTCTCCAGGCGTTGCCGCTGGACATGGGTCAGGCTTGGCTCAGCCTCAAGCAGTGCGGCAAGGCGCTGAGCGGCGGCCTCTTTATCGCCCTTGTCCAGCAAGGTGCTCACCTCCGCCAGCATCGCATCCACATCCACAGGCTCGGGTAGCAAGGCCGTTCTGGCCGCCTCCGGTACCTGCTTGGCGGCACGGGACATTGAAACTGACGGCGCCAGAGCGGCAGAATCTGCGCTACTCGCATCTGCACTGCCTGGCGAGCTCATCACAGGAGCAGGCAACGCCTGCTCCATCGACTCAAGGGACAGGGACTCTGGGTTCAGGGGCAAGGACTCGGGGTTCAGGGGTAAGGGATCGCCTCCCTGCATGGCGGGGTTGAGCCACACCAGAGCCACCACCAAGAGCAAGGACGCTGCGCTGCTGATGGCCAAAGGATTCTCCCGCCACCAAGGCCGGTTCACCTTGGGCTGTCCCAAGCCTTGCCGCGCCATGTCCAGAATGCGGCTATCGACGGTCTCGCCGGGCAACTCATCGGCCCCCTCCCGGTAAAGCGCATCCAATTGCTCCGCACTGCGGCGCTCTTCGGTGCCCATGTCGGCAAATTTTTGCTCAGAGGACTTCATCGACACTCTCCTGCAAACGCCGGTTCAAACACTGACGCAAACTCTGGTAGGCATAGCGTACGCGACTCTTGCAAGCCTCGAGGGATACACCGGCAATCTCGCTGATGGCCTGGGCAGTCAGCCCCATTTCACTGCTGAGCAAAAACGCCTCCTTCTGTACCGTCGGCAAGCGTCCAATGCACAGCTTAAGGGCCAAGGCCTGCTGATGCTGCAGCGCTGCGGATTCCGGCGTATTGGCATCACCAACATGTTCCAACTCAAACTCCTGCAGCTGATCCAGGGGTTTGACCGCCCGCACATGATCTATCAGCAAATTGTGGGCGATGCGATACAACCAAGTGGTAAATTTGGCGCTGACCTGATAACTCGGCGCCGCTTTTATCACCCGCCCCCAGGTTTCCTGATACAAATCTTCGGCCAACTGTTTATCCCCCAGTTGGCGCACAAAAAAGCGGTACAGTCCGCCCTTGTGCCTCAGGTACAGGCATTCGAAGGCGCGGATATCGCCACCGGCATAATCCAGCATCAGGCTTGCATCGCTCTGGGTATCCCTTGCCACCGCGGATAAGGCTGTCATCTGTTGCTCTGTTAAGGCATGAATAACAACAGTTTGCCCCTTGCCCGCCCGCTTGTCCATGCGCGAAAAGCCGCGATGGCGTTCACCATTGCTACACTCGTGCCGCCCCTTTTCGCGGGGATCCTTTGGGTTATAAACGCCACAACACGACAAAGGGGTTATTTTCTTCCTGCACCCCAACTCCGGTAAAAAATGCCAACTTGATCACAAAATGCGTTCCAGACGAACCTCTACAATAATGGCTCTCCTTCCCTGCTCCGACCTGTCATGCACCGTACCCATCTGACGTCCCTTAAACCCGGCCACGCGCTGCAGGATAGCCTGCGTAATAATTACAACCGCAAGGCACTTATTCATGATCTGCTTGCCGGCACCACGGTCGGCATAATCGCCATCCCCCTGGCCATGGCGCTGGCTATCGCCAGCGGCGTAGCGCCACAATACGGCCTCTATACCGCCATTGTCAGCGGCATGATCATCGCCCTGTGCGGCGGTTCACGCTTCAGCGTCTCCGGCCCCACCGCCGCCTTCGTGGTATTGCTCTTTCCTGTGGCCAGCGAATTCGGTCTGGGCGGCTTGCTGCTGGCAACCCTGATGTCGGGGCTCATACTCATAGCCATGGCAGTATTGCGCCTGGGACGCTTTATTCAGTACATACCCGAGCCCGTCACCCTTGGCTTTACTGCAGGGATTGCTGTGGTCATTGCCACCTTGCAGCTTAAAGATGTGCTCGGACTGCCTATCGAGACCATGCCCGCCGAGTATCTGGGCAAGCTGGCGGCTCTGGGAACGGCACTGCCGAATTGGCACCTGGCCGAACTCTTGGTGGCAAGCATCACTTTGCTGACTCTGTTGCTGTGGCCCAGGCTCAAGACGCCTCTGCCGCCCCATCTGCCGGCGATCCTCATCGGTGCCCTGCTGGCCTGGTATCTGGGGCAAAATGGCATGGCGGTCGAGACCATAGGCAGCCGCTTTCACTACCTGCTTACCGATGGCAGCCGCGGTGACGGTATACCGCCACTGCTGCCGCAATTTGCCTGGCCCTGGGATCAGGTAGATGCCAAGGGCCAGCCGCTGCAACTGTCCTTGTCCCTTATCCAGGCCTTGCTGCCTTCGGCCTTTGCCATTGCCATGCTGGGCGCCATAGAGTCGCTGCTGTGTGCCGTGGTGCTCGATGGCATGACAGGTACCCGCCACAGTGCCAACAGCGAACTGCTGGGCCAGGGACTGGGTAATCTGATCGGACCCTTTTTCGGCGCCATTCCCGCCACCGCTGCCATCGCCCGCAGCGCCGCCAACGTCCGCGCCGGAGCCCGCAGCCCGCTGGCCTCCATCTTCCACGCTCTGGTGGTTCTGCTGGCCTTGCTGGCGTTAACCCGGATACTGGCTTACATCCCCATGGCCACCATGGCAGCCCTGCTGATGCTGGTGGCCTGGAACATGAGCGAAGCCCCCAAAGCCCTGAAGCTGCTGCGCCAGGCTCCGGGCAGCGACATCCTGGTGTTCCTGTGCTGCTTTGGCCTGACCGTGGTGTTTGACATGGTCATAGCCATCACGGTCGGCATAGTGCTGGCCTCATTGCTGTTTATGAAAGAAATTGCCGCCATGACCCGCTTAACCGACATCAGTGATAATCCCAGGCATGTGCCCCAACCGCTACCGGCAGACTGGCAGGTGTATCGCATTGATGGGCCGCTGTTTTTTGCCGCCGCCGACAATCTGTTTTCGGAACTCATGTTACGGGGCAAGGACAGCCGTTATCTGGTGCTGGACTGGCAAAACGTGTCCCTGCTGGATGCTGGGGGGCTGGCTGCCCTGGAGCGCTGCATCAAGTGGGTGATTCAGGAGCAGAAAGAGCTGCTGATTGCGGCCGTGCCTTTCCAGGGCCTGCGGGTGCTGGCCAAGGCCGGCATCAGGGGGATCCCGGGGCACCTGAGTTTTTACCATGAACTGCAGGCGGCCCTGCCGCAGCACAGTGATCAGCATCCAGCGCCCGCCACCCCCTCCCAGACATAGGTTCCGACATAAGCAGACCTCAGCTCGATAGGCGCTGGCCGGCAGGCCTGCGCCTTCCTGCCGGGGGCGATCGAAAAGGCAGCCAAAACCACGCCGCCATGCTATCATTTCGCCCCATTCAAGCTCCCGCTGGCGCCAAGCCTGCGCGAAAGCCCAAGTACCCTAGCCTGCTCACAGGCAAATATAAATAAAATCAGTTGTTAAGGAGTTATCATGCAAGCCCTCGTTGCTGTCGTAATGGGATCCAAGAGTGATTGGCCCACCATGGAAGCTGCCGCAGAGATCATGGATAAACTGCAGGTGCCTTATCATGTTGAGGTGGTTTCCGCCCACAGGACCCCGGACAAGTTGATGGATTTTGCCGCCACCGCAGCAGACAAGGGCTTTCAGGTGATCATCGGCGGCGCCGGTGGTGCGGCCCACCTGCCGGGCATGCTGGCCTCCAAGACCCGTTTGCCTGTACTGGGCGTACCGGTACAGAGCAAGGCACTCAATGGCATGGACTCCCTGCTGTCGATAGTGCAGATGCCCAAGGGCATTGCCGTCGGCACCCTGGCCATAGGCACAGCCGGTGCCTTCAATGCCGGGCTGCTGGCCTGCCAGATCCTGGCCAACAATGATGCCGCCCTGGCCGAGCGCCTGGAAGCCTTCCGCGCCGAGCAGACCCAAAGCGTACTGGACAATCCGGATCCGAGGGACGAGTAATCATGGCGAGCAAGCAAAAAGTCTGGGTACTGGGCAATGGTCAGCTCGGTGCCATGTTGAGCCATGCGGGTCAGCCACTGGCAATTGAAGTGCTGCCGGTGGACATCATGACCCCGACAGATGTCAAACTGCTGCTGGCCGACGATGACATTATCACCGCCGAGCGCGAGCAGTGGCCGGAATCGGCCCTGAGCCTGCAACTGTCCAGCCACAGAAATTTCATCAATGGCCCGGTATTTGGTCGCCTTGCGGACCGCTACAGCCAAAAATCCCTGCTCGACGAGCTCAAGGTCGCCACCGCCCCCTGGGAACTGGTGGATGACAACACAGACGTCAACGCCCTGTATGCCAAATACGGCGAGCGGGTACTGATGAAGCGCCGCACCGGCGGCTACGATGGCAAGGGCCAGCACTGGCTCAAGCAGGCCGAAAACGGTCAAATTCCCGCTGACTGGCGCAACCTGGCCATCGCCGAGCAGGCCATCGACTTCGATGAAGAAGTGTCCGTGGTGGGCGTGCGTACCCACAGTGGCGAATGTTTCTTCTACCCCCTGACCTTGAACCTGCACCAGGATGGCATTTTGATGGCCTCCATCTCGCCGCTGCCAAGATTGGCGCCGTTGCAGGACGAAGCAAATGCCATGCTCGGCACCATAATGCACGGGCTTAACTATGTGGGCGTGATGGCCATGGAATGCTTCCGGGTCGGTGAACACCTGCTGGTGAATGAATTGGCGCCACGGGTACACAACTCGGGTCACTGGACCCAGGCCGGTACCCATATGGATCAGTTCCAGCTGCATCTGCGGGCCCTGTGCAACTTGCCCATCCAGCAACCCCAGGTGAATTTCCCCTGTGTCATGGTCAACCTTATCGGTATAGACAAGGACGACCGTTGGCTGAGCCTGCCCAACGCCGAGCTGTTCTGGTACGACAAGGAAGTGCGCCCCGGCCGCAAGGTGGGCCACCTGAACCTGTCGGTACATAACACTGCCATGTTGGAAGACAGCGTAGCCAAACTCAAGTCCTGGATGCCGCTCCAATACCAGGCGCCGCTGGAGTGGATCCTGCGCAGCAGTGAGTTTTAAGCAGCATTAAATCCCGTAATGCGGCCCGGATCACAGCCCCGTCTCTACGGGGCTGTTTGCTATCTGTGGTACTTTGGCAGGCAACCTGGCTATAATGGCTCAGCTGATTTTGGCAAAATGGACTGCATAAAGTGAAGCAACGGGATAGCCTCAAACGTAAACGCATAGATACCCTCGACTACCGCTTTCATATTCTGCTGCTGGCACTGCCACTGGCCCTGTTTATGGGCTTGTTTATGCTGTTTGCCCCCGAAAGCGGGGTGAACTGGATGGCCCTGTTGCTGGTATGCCTGGTCTATCTGCTGGGATACAGCCTCAGCTACTATTTGCATCAGGGCAGGATCAGCCGCCTTTGGCACCATCTGGAACAGGTGGTCGGGATCAACGACGCCACCTATGAGCTGGTGCTTCTCTCCAGCCATTATCAGGACGAACACGCCTTTCTCGACGCCCTGCTCAACAAGGCGGTCAGTGTGATCAATGGCGCCGAAATGGGCAGTATTATCCGGGTCGACCCCGACACCCATCAGCTGGAATTTGAGTCCTGTGTTGGCATAGATATCAGCCGCCTGAAGACGATTCACTTCACCCTGGAGCAATCCTTTGAGTACCGACTCACCAAGGGCAAATGCGACCGGGTGGTGGTCATAGACGATATGCGCAATATCAATGCCGGCAGCACACTGTCAGAGGAAGAGCAGGAAATACTGCTGACCGCAGCCAAGGACCCCATACGCTCCACCCTCTCCAGCCCAATCCACATCGACGGCAAGCTGTACGCCATGCTGAATCTCGACAGCAGCCAAATGGGCGCCTTCAGCGACTATGACCGCAACCTGGTGTCGATACTCACCCACGAGGCCGCCAACGCCATTTCCCTGTACCAGAAATCCCGGCGCATTACCCAGCTGGCCCAATTCGACACCCTGACCGGACTGCACAACAGGCGTCATTTCGAAGAGCAGGTGCCCAACTGGCAGCACAATGACAGTCTGGGCAGCTTCCTGGTGCTGATTGATATGGATAACTTAAAGAAAATCAATGATCAGCTCGGGCATACCCGGGGCGATCAGGCACTGAAGCTATTGAGCCAGGTGATGCAGAAATATTGGGGCAAGAAGCAACTGCTGGCCCGTTTCGGTGGCGATGAATTCGTTGCCCTGTGCCAGGGGCCGGAATACCGCCTGCAGGAACAACTGCAATGTATGTTGGAAGAGTTGGCCGACGGCCCCATCAAGGTAGGATTCAGTTATGGCATAGTGCCCTATGCCGGTCATTGGGAACAGGCCTTTACCCTGGCCGATGCCGCCATGTACCGCCACAAGGGCAACCGCAAAAGGGTCGCCAACCTCTAGCAGGCCGTAAGACTAACGAGCCTGGTTAGCCGAAAAATACCCGCCACAACCAGGATGAGTCCAGATCCTCCTTGCAGCCCTTATATTGGGCAGCATAGCGTTTGGATCTGGCATCCACCTTGGCGGCCACCTTCAGCAGCCAGGGTTTGCCCTTATGCGTCCCCTTGCGATATCCGCCCCAGCCTTCGTGATAATTGAGGTATTGGGCCCTGGCGTCCCATTTGGACACGCCATTCAACTTATGGGTCTTGGTGATAAACCAGCCCATAAAATCCATGGCATCATCAAAATCACTGCGGCTGGCCCAGCCATTGTCCGTCTCCCTGACATAGTCGTCCCAGGTGAGGGTTTTGGCCTGGGCATAGCCATAGGCATCACTGGCGCGGCCAATGGGGATAAAGCCCAGCACATACTCCATGGGCGGTGCGGCGTCGTGTTTGAAAGAACTTTCCTGATACATCATCGCCAGCGGCACGTGCACGGGAACGCCCCATTTGTCACGGGTCGCCACCGCAGCGTCGTACCAGCCCCTGTGCTCCTTGAAGATGGCACAGAGGTTATCGGGATCCTTTGGCGGGGATGTGGCGCAGCCTCCCAGGCTCAGCAGCAACAGCGGGAGGACAGCCTTGGCCTTGGGGGTCATAGGGCATCCATTCTGAGAGTGAGGAAAAAAGTGTCCCATTAACTTCAATGGGATGCAATGCACTGTGGCTCAGTTTTGCACATCCGGCTCACACTCCACAGCCTCTTCCTGCCACACCTTGGGCTGCCAGTAATCCGGGTTATTGCCCACGTAGGGCTTGTCGGTATACAGCTGCGCCGCCAGGTGATAACGCTTACCGGCCTCAACCTTAAGATCCAAATACTTGGTGCCACGGGCGGCCAGAGCCACCTTCAGGCGTGGATCGTCAATCAGCTCGGCCAGGGTAAAACGATACACCCCGGGGCTCAGACGAAAATTGGGCCGGGACAATACCGCCTTGTCATTGAGGTGGGTCACCACCACCCGGTACAGATGTTCCGCAGCCGGGGGCTCCAGATAGCCCGAGACAATGCCGCAGCTGAGCTGCACATCGGGGGCCGAAGAGCAGCCCCCCAGCAGCAACAGCAAGGGCAAAAGCTTTCTCACGATGGTACCTTGAAATAATCGGCCAGGAAGCTGTCGAAATCCTGGGTGTCAGCCGCTTCCAGCGCTTGCTGCTTGTCGAGCGAGGCCTTGGCTTCGTCTTTGTACCCCTGCTCCACCTCGGCACTGAGTGGATAGGCTTTGAAATATTCCTGGTACTGATTGGCCAGGGTCATTACCCAATCACTGTGGTCCTTTCCCTCAACCACTATGGCCTGATGAATGCGTCCGGACAGGGTATAGGCGGGATTCTCAACCGCGGCGCGCCAGACGGATAAGGCCTCGTGGTAAGCCTGGGTGTCATCATCGAGAAAATCCGCCAGCGCCGTCATGCGATCAAAAATTTCCAGCAACCAATCCTTGAGGCCCAGAGTTTCACCGCGGCGGCTGAGCATAAGTCCCGGGCGTCGCCCTTCGAGAATGACCTTGCGCAGGTTGGCGGCGATTTCCGCTTCCTCTGTGGCATCGGAGGCCGGTGACTCCTCAAGCAAGCAGTACAGCAGGAACAGATCCAGCAGCCTGAGTTGACTGGCCTCCACACCCACGGGGCTGAAGGGGTTCACATCCAGGGCGCGCACTTCAATGTACTCCACACCAGCTCGGGCCAGGGCCTCGGAGGGTTTCTCGCCCGTCCGGGTCACCCGCTTGGCGCGGATAGGGGCATAAAATTCGTTTTCTATCTGCAATATATTGCTGTTGAGCTGGCGATATTCGCCGTCCACCTTGACGCCAATCTCGGCAAACTTGGCCGACGGCATATGAATGGCGGCCTGGATCCCCGCCAGATAGTCCGGCAGTGAGTTGTAACTCAGATTCAGTGATCCCTGTTCGCGGTTGGTATAGCCCAAATCGCTCATCCGCAGCGAGGTGGCATAGGGTAGATACAGGGTGCCCTTGCCGGTGCGCTCAAAGGCCAGGTCAGTTTTTTGCCCCTTGATAAAGGAGGAACAGAGCGCCGGCGACGCCCCAAACAGGTAGGGCAGCACCCACACCAGGCGGCGGTAGTTGCGGATAAGGCCAAAGTAAGACTCGGACACAAAGTCCCCCACCGGCTCCCTGCCCTGCTTGCGGCTATAGGCTTGCAACAGGGGCCAGAGTTCGTCGGCAACCGAGAAATTGAAATGCACCCCGGAGATAATCTGCATCAGGGCGCCATATCTGTAGGTCAGTCCCTTGCGGTACAAAGTCTTGAGCCTGCCATTATTGGAGCTGCCGTATCGGGCGATGGGAATGTCTTCCAGCTTACCCACATAACAGGGCATGCTCACGGGCCAGAGTTTCTGACCATTGAGATTGCGGACACTGAAGGCATGGGTCTCGGTCAGGCCGGTCAGCAGGCTGTCAATATCGTGGGCCACGGGAGTAATAAACTCCAGCAAGGCTTCGCTGTAATCCGTGGTAATGCGCGAATGGGTCAGGGCTGAACCCAGCGCCCTGGGATGATCGTCCATGGCAAGCTGGCAGCAGGCATTGATCCTCAGGGCCTCACGTTCTATACCCCGGCGCATCCCCAGCAGCGCATTGCGCCCTGCTTCATCGGAGAGAAATTCCAGCTTCTCATTGAATTGTGTCAATTGATTTTCTCTACATTCTGTCGCGCCCTAGGGCACAGAGTACAGCCAGACCGCGTAGCCGACCGCCTGCTTTCAGACTGATTTCAAAATAATGCCAAACCCGGTTGCCAGGCAAGCAAATCAGCGCAGCCGGTTATCCCGGCTGCTGCTTATATGGGGATGGTCGCCCCCTTTTACAATACCAGCGGCTCAACAGTATATCCCAGGGCCTTGAGCGAGGCTTCAATCCGCGCTTTATCGCCCACCACCAGGATCACCATCTGTCCCAGATCCAGCTGCTTGGCCGCCAGTTGATTCAACTCGGCGGCACTGATGCTGTCGGTAATTTCCCCCTGGCGCACGGTGAAATCATCCTTTAGGCCATAACGCTGGATCATCCGCATAAAGCCCGCCTTCTGGAAAGGCGTTTCATAATCCAGTGCCTGTCCCTGGGATACCGAGTTACGCATAAAGGCCAGCTCATCGCCGCGGATCCCCTGCTCCCGATATTGGCCTATTTCTTTGACAAATTCTTTAATGGCCTCGGCGGTCACATCGGTACGCACGCTGGCGGTAGCCATGAACTTGCCGGTCTCCACACCGCCACTGAAGAAACTTCTGGCGCCGTAGGTGTAGCCCTTGTCTTCCCGGAGATTGAGATTGATGCGACTGTTGAACGCGCCACCAAGGGGATAGTTCATCAGGAAAGACTTGAAGTATTCACCTTCGGCATCATAGGGCATGGCCACCTTGCCAATGGAAATGACCGATTGGGCCGCCCCCGGCTTGTCGAGCAGGTACAGGGTGCCACCGGCAAGCGTTGGCAGTGGCGGCAAGGGCGGCACGGGCACGGCTTCCCCCTGCCACTGGCCGAGCACAGCCAATGATTTGAGTAACTGGTCCTTTGGCGCACTGGACACAGCCACTATCTGGGCGTTGCCGGCCTGGTATTGCAAGGCGTAAAAGTCTTTCACGTCTTTTAGCGTCAGCGAGGCCACGCTGGCCGCGGAGCCCTGGTCATTGACCCCCAATGGGCTGTCACCATATAGGAGTTTGGCAAAGGCACTGGATGCCAGGAAGTTGGGATCCGAGGCCAGATGCTGCAGAGTTTGCAGTGTCTGCTGTTTGGCACGCTCAAAGTCACCCGGCAACAAACCCGGTTGCAGCAGTTTTTCCTGCACTATGGCCAGCACGGCGTCCAGCTTACTGGTGAGCGTAGATATCTTGATGTGACTCTGGTAATCGGCAGCGGCGAATTCAACGCTTGCCCCCAACAACTCCAGGGCCTGGGTCAGCTCTTCGGTGGAGCGATTGGCACTGGATTCATTGAGCACAGAGGCAGTGAGGCTGGCCAAGCCGGCCTTGGCCACGGGTTCCAATCTGTGGCCGCCATTGAGATAAATGACAATTTCCGTGGTCGGGGTTTCGCGGCTTTCGGTGCCAAGTACCGCAATACCATTGGCCAGGGTGCTGCGCCACAGGGTCGGCACTTTGAGCACAGGCGCCTTGGCTGAGGCCGGCATGACGCTGCGATCAAAACTGGATATGGGCTTGGCGTCGTTTAACTTGCCTTCCACCGCCGATGCCGCCACCAAGGGGGCCGGCGCGCTGAAGTTATCCTCGGCGGCCGCGAGCGCCATGGCACCTTCAGGCACCACGCTCATCACCATCATAGGCTTGTCTTTGACATACTTGGCAAATACCCGCATCACGTCGGCCCTGGTCACGCTGGCATAACGCTCAAGATCGTGGGCCACCATGTTGGGGTTATCGAAAAAGGTCTGGTTGTAGGCCAGGGTCGACACCTTACCGCGCACGCTCTGGAGGTTGAATATGGTGTCGGACTCAAATTGCACCTTAACCTTCTCAAGGTCTTCATCGGTCACACCGCGGCTCTCGAACTCCTTGATGGACTCCAGCAACCTGGCTTCGAGCTCCTTGAGGCTGCCTCCGCGGGCCGGGTTGGCGAGCGCATAAAACGCCAGCTGACAGGCCAATTCCTGACAGGGATGGCTGGCACCGGCCTGCACCGCATAGCCGTCTTTCACCAGATTTTTGTATACCAGGGAAGTTTTGCCACCACCGAGAATATTGGCCAGCAGATCCAGGGCGGCCTCGTCTTCATGCTGGGCGTAAACAGTGGGAAACGCCAGACGCAGCAGCGGCAGGTGCACCTTGTCTTCCATGGAGATGTAGCGGGTCTTGTCCAGAGTCACCAGGGTCTTGGGCAGGGGCTGCACCTGGGGACCGGCCGGGATTTCACCAAAATACTTGTTCACCCAGGCCAGGGTTTGGGTTTCGTCAAAATCGCCGCCTATGGTCAGGGTCGCATTATTGGGACCGTACCAGCGCTGGAAAAAGTGTTTCACATCCTCGACACTGGCGCGCTCCAGATCTTCTGGCCAACCGATGACGGGCCAGGAATAGGGATGTCCGGCGGGATACAGGGCCTGATTAAATTTCTCTGACATGCGGCCATAGGGCTGGTTGTCGATGCGCTGGGCACGCTCGTTCTTCACCGTTTCCCGCTGGACCTCGAATTTTTCCTTGGTCAGAGCCGGTAGCAGGAAACCCATGCGATCAGATTCCAGCCACAGCATTTTTTCCAGCTGATTGCTCGGCACTGTCTCGAAATAATTGGTACGGTCTGTGTTGGTGGTGCCATTGAGTTCACCACCGGCCTCGGTCACCACCTTGAAATGCTGCTCATCGGCTACGTGCTCCGAGCCTTGAAACATCATGTGTTCAAACAGATGGGCGAAACCGCTGCGACCGGCGCGCTCCCTGTCTGACCCCACATGGTAGGTCACGTCCACATGCACCAGGGGATCCGAGTTGTCCTGATGCAGTATAACGGTCAGGCCATTGGCCAGCCGGTATTTCTTGTAAGGAATGCCAACCTGCTGCGAAGAGGGCGATACGGTTTCCAGCAAACTAATGCCCTGGGGCAATTCCGGAGCGGGACTTTGGTGGGCACAGCCGCTCAAAGCTGCCGATATCGCGGCGGCGAGGATCCATTTTTTCATGGCAAGTTCCTTATATACAAAGCAAATGATTCAGCCAAGGGCTGACTATAACAGACAATGACGCCGGCTCAAGCCGGGCCTGTTGCCGAGCTGTAAGCAGATTTTTCCACAAAGCGCTCCGGTTACCGGACTTGTGCATGTTGCAAAAGGGTGTCATGTTAACGACAGCAAAACAAACGCTTGCCGCACAATAAGTTATAAGAAAAACGTTTTGGTCGCACTCGCCCCCTGCCGTTACAATGACCTATGGTGGTTCTCGGCGGGCATCGACGGACAATGAGTGCCACACCAGCTAATTTCGGGGATCTGCATGTTGCTTCAAACACTTAATCGAATTCCATTCTGGCAGAAAGTGCTGCTGGGTTTTGCTCTGGGTACTGTCACCGGGGTCATTTTCGGCGAGGGTGCGACCCTGCTCAAGCCCCTGGGCGAACTGTTTATCAGCGCCATCAAGATGCTGGTTGCGCCCCTGGTGCTCTGTGCCATAGTGGTCAGCATCACCTCCCTTGGCAACGCCGCCAACCTCAAGCGCCTGAGCATAAAGACCCTCGGTATGTTCATGCTGACCGGCACCATAGCCTCACTGATAGGTCTGGCCGTTGGCAGCGCCATTGATATGGGTGGCTCAATGGCACTGGCCACCACAGAGGTGCGCGAGCGTAATATCCCCGGCTTTGCCCAGGTGTTGCTGGACATGATCCCGGTCAACCCCTTTGCGTCCCTCGCCGATGGGAAGGTGCTGCAGATCATCGTTTTTGCCGCCCTTATCGGTATCGCCATCAACGGCGTGGGTGAAAAAGCCGAGCCACTCAAACGCACCTTTGAGGCCGGCGCCGAGGTCATGTTCCAGCTGACCCGCATGGTACTGAAGCTGACCCCCATTGGGGTATTTGGTCTGATGGCCTGGGTGGTGGGTGAATACGGTCTCTCAACCCTGCTGCCCCTGGGCAAGTTCATCCTGGCGATTTATATTGCCGCCCTTATTCACATCATCTTTGTCTATGGCGGCCTGGTGAAATTCGGCGCGGGTTTGAGTCCGTTGCAGTTTTTCCGCAAGGCCATGCCGGCACAGCTGGTGGCCTTCAGCACCGCGTCAAGCTTTGGCACCCTGCCGGTAACGACCCGCTGTACCGAGGCAATGGGCGTGACCAAGAATTACAGCGCCTTTGTGCTGCCCATGGGCGCCACCATGAACATGGACGGCTGTGGCGGTATTTATCCGGCCATCGCCGCCATCTTCATCGCCCAGATTTACGGCATCCCGCTGGATATGACCGACTATATGTTGATTGCTGTGACCGCAACAGTGGCCTCGGTGGGCACAGCCGGGGTTCCCGGCAGCGCCATGGTGATGCTGACCGTCACCCTGGGTGTTATCGGCCTGCCTCTGGAGGGTATAGCCTTTATCGCCGCCATCGACAGGGTAATAGACATGATACGCACCTGTACCAATGTCACCGGCGACATGATGACCGCTGTGGTGGTAGGTAAATCGGAAGGACAATTGGATCTGGCCAAGTTTGAGCAGCAAGAATCCTCTGTCGAAGAAGTCGTGGAAGAAGAACAGGAAGAAGTCCGCGCCTAAAATGCAGCCAAACAAAAGGCCGCCTTGGGGCGGCCTTTTGTTTTACAAGCACTTGGTGATTCCGGTTATGGCGCCTAAACTGGATTCATCAACAATCACCAGTAAGTGCAATGACCAGACTCTTTCTTTTACCCCTGCTTCTTTGCCTGCTGTGGAGCGTGTTCCTGTACTTCAGGCGCATCCCCCTTGCCGAGGGTAAGCAAGGCTATGTTTATATTCTCAGTGGCAGTGGCATTCTGATTGCCCTGCTCAGCCTGCTGCTGTGGCTGACACACTGAGTCAGCCCAGTACCGCAAGCAAGATACCCGCTGCCACCGCACTGCCCAGCACACCGGCCACGTTGGGGCCCATGGCGTGCATCAACAGATAATTGTGGGGATTGGCTTCCAGTCCCACTTTATTGGCCACCCTCGCCGCCATGGGCACAGCCGACACCCCTGCAGCACCTATGAGCGGATTGACCTTGCCACCACTGAGTTTGCACATCAGCTTGGCCATCAATACCCCGGCCGCGGTGCCAATGGCAAAGGCTATGGCTCCAAGCACCAGGATCCCCAGGGTTTCCATGCGCAAAAACTGCGCCGCCGACAGTTTGGAGCCCACCGCCAAGCCGAGAAATATGGTCACTATGTTGATAAGCTCGTTTTGGGCGGTGTTGGACAGCCTGTCCACTACCCCGGACTCGCGCATCAGGTTCCCCAGGCAAAACATGCCCACCAGAGGCGTGGCCGCCGGCAGAAACAGAATTGTCAGGCCCAATACCATCAGCGGAAAAATAATTTTCTCCTGCTTGCTGACTTCCCGCAGCTGCTCCATCTTGATGGCCCGTTCCTGAGGTGTGGTCAGGGCGCGCATAATCGGCGGTTGTATGATGGGCACCAGTGCCATATAGGAATAGGCCGCCACGGCAATGGCCCCCAATAGCTCAGGTGCCAATTTGGAAGCCAGGAAAATAGCCGTCGGACCATCGGCGCCGCCTATGATGGCGATGGCCGCCGCATCCTTAAGGCTGAATTCAAACCCAGGCACCAGGTTCAGGGCAATGGCACCGATGAGGGTCGCAAAAATGCCGAATTGGGCGGCGGCCCCCAGTAACAAGGTTTTGGGGTTGGCGATAAGCGCCCCAAAGTCCGTCAGGGCACCCACCCCCATAAAGATCAGCAAGGGAAACACCCCGGTTTCTATGCCCACATGGTAGGCGTAGTACAAGAGGCCCCCCTCTTCGGTAAAGCCGGCATTGGGGATGTTGGCCAGCACGGCACCAAAGCCTATGGGCAACAACAGCAGCGGCTCAAATCCCCGCACTATGGCCAGGTAAAGTAACAGGCCACCCACTGCCATCATAAGCGCCTGACCGGCGCTGAAGTGGGCCAGGCCCGTCTCGGCCCAGAAGGCCAGCAATCCATCCATAACGTCTCCTAAAGCAAGGACATGGCTTTAAACCAATGACAAGAGCTGGGCACCGACCGTCACCGAGTCCCCTTCCTTGACCCACAGCTTGGCGATAACACCATCGGCCTGGGCGCGGATCTCGGTTTCCATCTTCATGGCTTCCAAGATGATCACCACGTCTCCGGCGCAAACCCTGTCTCCCGGCGATACGTGAACCTTGAAGATATTGCCGGACAGGGGAGCACTCATCTCCAGCCTGCATTCGCCTGTCTCAGGCACCACAGGGCTCGGCTTTGAGGCACCGCCAAGGGGTTGGATTTGGCTTATCTCACCGCCGGCGGACACCTCAACCACAAAACGCTGGCCTTCGACCGTCACAGTGTAGGTTTCAGGCCCGGTGCTGACGGATGGCGGAGGCTCAGTCCCCGGTGCAGGCTCAAAGGCATCGGTATTGCCGCGGTTGCGCAAAAATTGCAGCCCGATTTGCGGAAACAGAGCGTAGGTAAGTACATCGTCATCGAGGCCGTCACAAAGGAGAAACTGCTCACTGGCGGCGCGGGCACTGAGCTCACTGCGCAACCTGTCCAATTCGGGCTGCAGCAGATCTGCCGGACGGCAGTTGATGGGCTCATTACCCGCCAGCACCCGCGCCTGCAACTCGGGATTCACCGGCGCAGGGGTGGCACCGTATTCCCCTTTAAGCACGCCCTCGGTTTCCCGGGTCAGGGACTTGTATCTTTCTCCCATAAGCACGTTGATAACTGCCTGGGTGCCCACTATCTGAGAGGTGGGCGTCACCAACGGCAGGAAACCCAAATCTTCCCGGACTTTTGGGATTTCATCCAGCACCAGATCCAGCTTGTCCAGCGCCCCCTGCTCACGGAGCTGGCTCTCCATATTGGTGAGCATGCCGCCGGGCACCTGGGCCCGAAGAATACGGGAATCAATGCCCTGCAATGCCCCCTCGAAACGGGCATACTTCCTGCGGACCTTGCGGAAATAGGCCGCTATGTCTTCCAGCAGCGCCAGATCCAGACCGGTACTGCGCTCGGTATCCTCCACCATGGCCACCAGGGTTTCGGTAGCGCTGTGACCATAGGTCTGGCTCATGGAGGAAATGGCGGTATCCAGCACGTCTATGCCGGCCTCAATAGCTTTCTGATAGGTGGCGGTGGACAGTCCCGTGGTGGCATGGCAATGCATGGCAATCACCAGGCCGGTCTGACTCTTGAGTCGGCTGACCAGTTCAAAGGCCTCCATGGGCCTGAGCAATCCCGCCATATCCTTGATGCACAGGGAATCACAGCCCATGTCTTCCAGGCGTTTGGCCATGTCCACCCAGGTATCGAGATTGTGTACCGGACTGGTGGTGTAGGAGATGGTACCTTGAGCGTGTGCACCGACCTGTTTGACGGCCCGCACCGCTTCCTGCAGGTTACGCACATCATTCATGGCATCAAAAATACGGAATACGTCCATACCATTTTCGTGGGCGCGCTCGACAAACCTGTGCACCAGATCATCAGCGTAGTGGCGATAGCCCAACAGATTTTGTCCCCGCAGCAACATCTGTTGCGGCGTATTGGGCATGGCTTGCTTCAGCAGCCGCAATCTTTCCCAGGGATCTTCCCCCAGATAACGAATGCAGGCATCGAAAGTGGCGCCGCCCCAGGTTTCCAGCGACCAGTAACCCACCTGATCAAGTTTGGCCGCAATGGGCAACATATCGTCGATGCGCAACCGGGTCGCCAGCAAGGATTGGTGGGCGTCCCTCAGCACCACATCGGTCAGGGCCAGTGGCTTACTCATTGATTCTGTCCCTCCCGGGTTCTGTGTTGAAAAATGGCAATGCGTATGGCTTCAAGTACCTTTGGGTCCAGCCCCTGTGGAATGGCAGGCCGGGCAGCCGGAGGAACCGGCTGCGGCTTTGCCTCGGGGCCATAGAAACGCGCTACCCAATGAATACCGAGGATCAGCAGCCCAAGAAAGAGGTAAACCAGGCCCATACCCAATACAAGGAGCCAAAGGGCTTCTCCCAGTTGTGAAATGATCGATGTCATAGCAATACCTTTGTCTGTTCTTAACGCCGGAGAGCAGCGTGCCAAGTCCGATAGGGTGTCGAATCGAACGCAATAGCGCTGACAATAAGATAACCAATATACAACAATTCAGCCACAAGCTTTGTAAAATGGTATGACCAATGTCTAATGAGCTAAGACGGGGAATTCAGGAAAGTATCGTTTATATGCTGATTAAATGAGAAATCCATAACAAAATGCTCAATAAGCACACAATCATTATCGCTTTGTGGCTACAGAGCATGAGAGATAATCAGCTTGGATAGGTTGGACAGTTGGAAGAAATAAAAAAGCCCCTGAGTCAAACTCAGGGGCTTTTATTTGGTGCGCATGGAAGGAGTCGAACCTCCGACCGCCTGGTTCGTAGCCAGGTACTCTATCCAGCTGAGCTACATGCGCATAAATCGGTACTCGGGCGATTGCCTGTGAGTATAGTAAAGAATGGCGGAGAAGGAGGGATTCGAACCCTCGATGGGAGATAAAGCCCATACTCCCTTAGCAGGGGAGCGCCTTCGGCCACTCGGCCACCTCTCCGCGAATTTGGCGCGCATGGAAGGAGTCGAACCTCCGACCGCCTGGTTCGTAGCCAGGTACTCTATCCAGCTGAGCTACATGCGCATTGAATTCGGGTCAATCTTTAGGGACTCTTGGCGCGCATGGAAGGAGTCGAACCTCCGACCGCCTGGTTCGTAGCCAGGTACTCTATCCAGCTGAGCTACATGCGCGTTTCAAAGAGTCTGTGCAGTATTCTGAAGTCTGAAATGGCGCGCATGGAAGGAGTCGAACCTCCGACCGCCTGGTTCGTAGCCAGGTACTCTATCCAGCTGAGCTACATGCGCGTGATAAATCAGAAATACAGAAGCAGAAGTGGCGCGCATGGAAGGAGTCGAACCTCCGACCGCCTGGTTCGTAGCCAGGTACTCTATCCAGCTGAGCTACATGCGCGAATTGTTTTCTTTACTGCTAAAAACGAAAAAAGCTGGCGCGCATGGAAGGAGTCGAACCTCCGACCGCCTGGTTCGTAGCCAGGTACTCTATCCAGCTGAGCTACATGCGCACACTTTTAACGCTTTAAGAAAATGGCGGAGAAGGAGGGATTCGAACCCTCGATGGGAGATAAAGCCCATACTCCCTTAGCAGGGGAGCGCCTTCGGCCACTCGGCCACCTCTCCGGTTTTCTTGGCGCACATATTACTGTTTGACGGAAATAAGTCAAACCCTTTTTGGGAAAGGAATTCCGTTTGCCCTGTTTTTAATCAGCTGCTTTGGCAACGGGCTGAAATCCGCATTCATTCTGGAGCAACACTGCGAGTTTATTGAGCAAAAAATGATAAAAATCAAGCAGCTTCATCTAAAATTTGGACAATAAAAAAGCCAGTATAATACTGACTCTTCTATTGCCCTTTACAAGCAGTTGCGGGTCTCAGTAGTTACCGCCTTCTGAGGTACCGGTTTTCTCTGACTGAATACGCTGGTAGATCTCTTCACGGTGAACAGATACTTCTTTAGGCGCATTCACACCGATACGGACCTGATTGCCCTTTACACCCAGCACTGTCACTGTGACTTCATCACCAATCATCAGTGTTTCACCAACACGACGAGTCAAAATCAGCATTCGTTTGCTCCTTAAGTTCCCATATCATACACACGGCACTGCCCCGCATACGTCCTTATTATAAGGTCAGCTTAGTACAAATTAATAGTATTCAATACTAAAACCGTCATTTACTTACACCTTATTTAAGGCGAAAGCGTGATGCAGTGCGCGAACGGCGTGTTGTAGTTTCTCTTCAGCTATCACTACTGACAGCTTGATTTCAGACGTCGACAGTAGCTTAACCTGTATACCGACGCCAGCCAAAATTTCAAATACCCTGGATGCCACATCCGTCAGCGCCAGCTCGCCGTTACTGACAAGGGACACCTTGGCCAAACCGGTCTCGTAACTAACAGTGCCCAGCGAATGCTGGCTGCCAAGCTCGTCCAGCAATCTCAGGCACTGCTCCATGGCATTCACCGGCAAGGTGAGACCAAGGCCATCGGCCGCGTCGAGCTTGACCACCAGGTCGGTCTCCACGCCGCCATTGAGCAGGCACTGAAACAAGGCCTTCTCAATCTCGGTGTTTTTTGCCACCTCACTCAATGACACCAAGCCCAGGCCCTTGCTGACGGCTATCCCCACTATGCCGGCCTCGGCCATGTCGGTGCCGTCAAAGCGGATCAGGGTGCCGCTGCCATGCTCAAAGCTCGACAGCACCCTAAGAGGCACCCGGTAGCGCTCGGCACAGGCGACACTGTCGGGATGCAACACCTTGGCTCCCAGCTTGGCCATTTCATACATGGCCTCAAAGCTGATTTCATCCAGCTTCTGGGCACTGGGTTCCAGATTCGGATCCGTGGTGTACACACCGCAGACGTCGGTGAAAATCTGGCATTCATCGGCCTTCAGCGCTGCGGCTATTGCCACCGCCGTGGTGTCCGAGCCCCCGCGCCCCAGGGTAGTGATATCCCCCTGGGGGTCGACCCCCTGAAATCCCGCGACCACGGGGAGCACCCCGGAATCGAGCAGGGCCTTCAGGTACTCGGTTTCCACCTTGTCTATGGCCGCCCGGCCAAATTGGCTATTGGTCAGTATCTTCACCTGGCCACCGCACAGAGAGCGGGCCTTGACCCCACGCTTGCTCAGCGCCATGGTCATCAGGGCGATACTCACCTGCTCTCCGGTGGACACCAGCATATCCAGTTCCCTGGGGTGAGCCTTGGGATCCACCTCGGCCGCCAGGGCAAACAGACGGTTGGTTTCACCGGCCATGGCCGACAGCACCAACACCTGTTGCTCACCGTTAAAGTGAGCCTTGGCGATGGCATCGGCCACCGCCTCAATACGTTCGAGGGACCCAACCGAGGTGCCACCGAACTTCTTCACATAAAGTTTATTCACAAAAAGCCTGCTACTGCCCAGCGTGATACATGCCCAACAGACTTAAAATTACAGACGCTCGGTCAACCATGGCAACACGGAAGCCAGGGCCGCACTCAGCTTGGCCGGCTCGGTACCTCCGGCCTGGGCCATGTCGGGACGACCACCGCCCTTGCCGCCCACCTGGGCCGCCACCATGGCTACCAGTTCACCGGCCTTGACCTTGGCGGTCAAATCCTGGGTAACACCGGCAATCAGGTTAACCTTGTCGCCGGCACCAATACCCAGCACCACAACACCGGACTTGAGCTTCTGCTTCAGCTCATCCTGCAAACCGCGCAGGGCACCGGCTTCGACACCTTCCAGTTGCTTCACCAGCACCTTGATGCCATTGATTTCAACCGCATCGCCAGCCAAATCTGCGCTGGCCGCAGCGGCCAGCTTGTCTTTCAGCTGGGCATTTTCTTTTTCCAGTTGGCGGGCCTTATCGAGCTGCGCCTTCAACTTGGCCACGACAGAGGACGCATCGGCCTTGAGCAGGGCCGCGGCTTCTTCCAATTCGGCTTGCTGCTGGGCCACGTAGGCCATGGCAGCGGCGCCGGTCACGGCTTCAATACGGCGAATACCGGCGGCAATACCGCCTTCTGAGGTGATCTTGAACAGACCTATGTCACCGGTGCGGCCCACATGGGTACCACCACAGAGCTCGATGGAGAAATCACCCATGGTCACCACGCGCACCTTGGCATCGTATTTCTCACCGAACAACGCCATGGCGCCCTTGGCCTTGGCGGCGTCTATGTCCATTTCCTCAACACCCAGTTCATGGTTGCGACGAATCTGGGCGTTCACCAGTTCTTCCACCTGCTTGAGTTCATCGGCCTTGACCGCTTCAAAGTGGGAGAAGTCGAAACGCAGACGCTCAGGGTCAACCAAAGAACCCTTCTGGGTCACGTGACTACCCAGCACCTGGCGCAGCGCGGCATGCAGCAGATGGGTCACAGAGTGGTTCAACTGGGTGCGATGGCGCAGTTTCTTGTCCACCAGCGCCTTGACCGTGTCACCCACCTTGAGGTTACCGGACACCAGGGCGCCCTTATGGCCTGTGGCCTGACCAAACTTTTGGGTATCCTTGACGGCGAACTCCACACCATCGGCCAGCAACTGGCCCTTGTCACCCACCTGACCGCCGGACTCGGCGTAGAAAGGCGTGTTATCCAGCACCACCACCAACTCATCGCCGGCATTGGCCTGGGTTACGGCCTCACCATTGAGGTACAGAGCCAACACCTTGGCATCACCTGTGAGTTCGCTGTAACCACAGAATTGGGTGTCGGTATCTATCTTGAGGGCGGCATTGTAGTCGGCGCTGAATTGGCCGGCAGCCTGGGCGCGGCTGCGCTGTTCGGCCATGGCGGCATTGAAGCCAGCCTCATCGACCTTGAGGTTGCGCTCTCGGCAGACGTCTGCGGTCAGATCCACAGGGAAGCCGTAGGTATCGTACAGTTTGAAGACGGTTTCACCATCAAGGGTATCGCCCTTGAGCTCGGCCAGGGCCGAATCCAGGATCCCCAAACCACGCTCCAGGGTACGGGCAAACTGCTCTTCCTCGGCCTTGAGCGCCTTTTCCACTATGGCCTGTGTGGCCTTGAGTTCCTTGGCGGCATCGCCCATGGCCTCAATCAGGGTTGGCACCAACTTGTAGAAGAAGGTATCGATGGCGCCCAGCTTATTGCCGTGGCGCACGGCGCGGCGAATGATACGGCGCAGCACATAGCCGCGGCCTTCATTGGAGGGCATCACACCATCGGCCACCAGGAAAGCGCAGGAGCGAATATGGTCGGCAATTACGCGCAGTGATTTGTTTTCCAGATCGGTAACGCCAATGATCTCGGCGGCCTTGGCAATCAGCTTCTGGAAAATATCGATTTCGTAGTTGGAGTGTACGCCCTGCATGATGGCGGAAATACGCTCGATACCCATGCCGGTATCCACGGCAGGCTTGGGCAGCGGCTCCATGGTGCCGTCGGCATGACGGTTGTACTGCATGAACACTATGTTCCAGATCTCGATAAAGCGATCGCCATCTTCTTCCGGGCTGCCGGGACGGCCACCCCAGATGTGCGCGCCGTGATCGTAGAAAATCTCGGTACAGGGTCCGCAGGGACCCGTATCACCCATCTGCCAGAAGTTGTCCGAGGCATAGGGGGCGCCCTTGTTGTCGCCGATGCGGATAATGCTCTCGGCGGGTACGCCAATTTGCTTGTTCCAGATCTCGAAGGCTTCATCGTCTGTTTCATAGACGGTCACACACAGACGCTCTTTTGGCAATTTCAGGGTAACGGTCAGGAATTCCCAGGCGAAGCGGATGGCGTCTTCCTTGAAATAGTCACCGAAGCTGAAGTTACCCAGCATTTCGAAGAAGGTGTGGTGACGGGCAGTGTAACCTACGTTGTCCAGATCGTTGTGCTTGCCACCGGCACGCACGCAGCGCTGGGCTGTGGTGGCGCGCACATAGCTGCGCTTCTCCATTCCCAGGAAACAGTCCTTGAATTGGTTCATACCCGCGTTGGTGAACAACAGGGTGGGATCATTGCCTGGCACCAGTGAACTGCTGTCCACGACCTGGTGACCTTGTTGTCTGAAATATTCCAGGAAAGCACTGCGGAGCGCTGCTGTGGTTTGATACATGAAAACGTCCTGAATTATGAATTAGCCTGAATCACAAGCCGCAGCCAGGTTCCCGGGCTGCCGACGAAAATTTGGGGGCCATTATAACCATAAGCAAAGCCAAGATGATAGCGCCCTACCGAGAAATCCAGCACCGGTGCAGGCCTTGAACTGCCTTGGATTTTTGACTTTACGTTGGGGATCAAGTGACGGCAAACAGGCATTTTCCCGTTCCGCTTTTGGGGGCCTGTATAGATCCCCTTAATCAGGTGTCCAATGGTATTAAACGGGAACAGGAAAAAGCATGGAATATGACTCGCCAACCTCATACTTAAATGAACAGTAATTATTGAAAGTACTGAAAAACAAAAAAGCCCCGACGCAGTCGGGGCTTTTGATTGTGTGGTCATAGCCATCATTCATAGGGGTCGAATTCCAGACCTTGGGCAACCTGATCGAAACCAAAGCCCTGTCCCAGCAGATAACGTACCCGTTTGGCCTTGTCCTTGGCGTCCGCTATGGGGGTAAGCCCAAACTTCTTGCGCGCCTTGGTGCGCGCCAGGGCAAACCAGTCCTGATCGCAACCATTCAGCGCGGTTTCCACGGACTCCCGCGACAGACCTTTTTGCAACAGGGCCTGGCGGATACGAGTCGGACCATGGCCCTTGGCAATGTGACTGCGGATAAGCTGCCCTGCATAGCGGCCATCATCCAGGTAACCGCGCAGCTCACATTCGGCGAGCACGGTTTCCACTTCCTGGAGCTCATGGCCCTTGGCCAGCAGCTTGGTTTTAAGCTCTTCCCGACCATGATCCCGCCGCGCCAGCAAGGTCAGCGCGGCTTGCATCAGTTCTGGGTTCAGAACACTTCCCCGGTTTCAAAGTCGACGTTTTCGCCACTGCTGTCACTGCTGCCTGAGCCAACACTGCTGCTGGCTGCACTGCTGCCATCGGCACGATGCAGCAACATCTCGCGCAGTGCCTTGTCGATTTCGGCGGCTATTTGTGGATTGTCAATCAGGAACTTACCGGCATTGGCGCGGCCCTGGCCAATCTTGTCGCCCTTGTAGCTGTACCAGGCACCGGACTTTTCAATCAGCTTGTGCAGCACGCCCAAATCCACCAATTCACCGGTGCGGTTGATACCCTGACCGTAAAGGATTTGGAAGTCGGCTTGCTTGAACGGTGCAGCAATCTTGTTCTTAACCACCTTAACGCGGGTTTCGTTACCCACCACCTCGTCGCCTTCCTTGATGGCGCCGGTGCGGCGGATATCCAGACGCACTGAGGCGTAGAACTTGAGCGCGTTACCACCTGTGGTGGTTTCAGGGTTGCCGAACATCACGCCAATCTTCATACGAATTTGGTTGATGAAGATAAGCAAGGTGTTGGATTGCTTGAGGTTACCCGCCAGCTTACGCATGGCTTGGCTCATCATACGCGCTGCCAGACCCATGTGGGAATCACCGATTTCGCCTTCGATTTCGGCCTTGGGAGTCAGGGCCGCAACCGAGTCAACGATGATCACATCCACGGCGCCACTGCGGGTCAGGGCATCACAGATTTCCAGCGCCTGTTCACCCGTATCCGGCTGAGAGCAGAGCAGATTGTCGATATCCACGCCCAGCTTCTTGGCATAGATGGGGTCCAATGCGTGTTCGGCGTCGATAAAGGCGCACACCTTGCCTTCACGCTGGGCAGCAGCAATCACTTCCAGTGTCAGAGTTGTTTTACCTGAAGATTCAGGACCATAGATCTCAACGATACGGCCCATTGGCAGACCACCGGCCCCCAGAGCCACGTCCAGAGACAGCGAACCTGTGGAGATGGTTTCCACATCCATGGAGCGGTCTTCACCCAGCTTCATGATGGAGCCCTTGCCAAACTGCTTCTCAATTTGGCCCAGAACTGCGGCTAACGCTTTCTCTTTGTTTGGATCTATCTTCATTCCTGTTCCCTCTTAAAGCAGCCCTGTGGCTGTCAATAAAGTCGCGATTATTCTGTTGGCGCAACCCCGAACGGCGTCGGCATGTTTGTACTTAACTGAGGCTAGTATACTGTACAATCATACAGTATCAAGCCCAGGTAAAATATTTTTTCCCTGTGCCCGCAGCCCCGGCCCTGGTGGCAATTTGCACCGACGCGGGGGCTTTTAGCGCTATGGGGCTCAATTTCAACGAAAACCTTGTTAGTATTGGCGCCACAGTTTTCAGCGCCACCCAGCAGATACGGCCGTCCATGAACAGCACAGATTTCGACGATTTGGAAAAACACACTCCCATGATGCGTCAGTACCTGACGATGAAGGCAGCCCATCCGGATATGCTGCTGTTTTACCGCATGGGTGATTTTTATGAACTCTTCTATGAGGATGCCAAACGCGCCTCGCAAATGCTGGGCATATCCCTCACAGCACGCGGCAAGAGCGGCGGCGATCCCATCCCCATGGCCGGTATCCCCTATCATGCGGTGGAAGGTTATCTGGCAAAGCTGGTGCAAATTGGCCAGTCGGTGGCCATCTGCGAACAGATAGGTGACCCTGCCACCAGCAAGGGGCCGGTGGAGCGCAAGGTGGTGCGGGTGGTCACGCCCGGCACCCTGACCGATGAAGCTCTGCTACAGGAGCGCCAGGACAACCTGCTGGCCGCCGTCTATCAGGGCAAGGTAGGTTTCGGCTATGCCACCCTGGATGTGGCCTCGGGCCGCTTTGTGGTGGCCGAACTCGACAGCCGTGAGGCCCTGGAGGCCGAGCTGCAACGCACCAGTCCCGCCGAACTCCTGTACAGCGAAGACTTCGGCGAGCTGGCACTGATTAACCATTTCAAGGGCAAACGGCGCCGTCCCGAATGGGAATTTGACTATGACACCTGCGTCAAATTGCTGCTGGAACAGTTTGGAACCCGTGACTTGCGCGGCTTTGGTATTACAGATGCACGCCTGTCGCTGCAGGCGGCCGGCTGCCTGATGCAATATGTACGCGATACTCAGCGCACCGCCCTGCCCCACATCAATTCCATAGTGCGCTTCAACCAGAGCGACGCCATAGTGCTGGACGCGGCGACCCGCCGCAATCTGGAACTGACGCAGAACCTCTCCGGTGGTCGCGACAGCACCCTGGCGAGCGTGCTCGACAATACCGCCACCGCCATGGGCAGTCGCATGTTGCAGCGCTGGATCCATCAGCCACTGCGCAACAGAAAGCAAATTGAATCCCGTCAGGGCGCCGTGAGCGAACTCTTGGACACTCAAGGCTTTGAAGCACTCAGCCACACGCTGCGGAACTTAGGGGATATTGAGCGGATCCTCGCCCGTCTGGCGCTTAGAAGCGCCAGACCCAGGGACTTTGCCCGGTTGCGGGATGCCCTGGGATTATTGCCAGAACTCAAACAACATCTCGAAGCAAGCCAAAGTCAGCACCTGCAACAACTGGCACTGCTGCTGGGGGAGTTCCCGGCGGAGCAGGATTTGCTGGAGCGTGCCATAGTTGACAACCCGCCCATGCTTATCCGCGATGGCGGCGTGATCCGCCCTGGCTACAACGCCGAACTCGACGAGTGGCGCGGTCTCAGCGAAGGGGCAACCGACTATTTGCAGCAACTGGAGATCCGCGAGAAGGAACGCTCCGGCATAGCCACCCTCAAGGTGGGCTACAACCGGGTCCATGGTTATTACATCGAAGTCAGCCGCGCCCAATCGGCGCTGGTGCCCTTGTCATACCAAAGACGCCAAACCCTGAAGAACACAGAGCGCTATATCACCCCCGAGCTCAAGGAATACGAGGAAAAGGTTTTGTCCAGCCAGGGCAAGGCGCTGGCGCTGGAAAAACAGCTGTGGGATGAACTGTTCGATCTGGTGCTGCCAAGGCTGCACGATCTGCAGGCTTTCGCCCGCGCCGCAGCGGAACTGGACGTGCTGGCCAACTTCGCCGAGCGTGCCGAAACCCTTGGCTATCAATGCCCGGAACTGAGCGACAGAATCGGGATTTTGATCGAGGCCGGCCGCCATCCCGTAGTGGAGCGGGTCAACCAGACGCCCTTTATTCCCAACCCGGTGGAGCTCTCGAGCGAGCGGCGCATGTTGGTGGTGACCGGCCCCAACATGGGCGGTAAGTCCACCTACATGCGTCAGGTGGCACTGATCACCCTGATGGCCCACATAGGCTGCTTTGTGCCGGCACAGCGAGCCGTTATTGGCCCGGTGGACAGGATCTTCACCCGCATCGGCGCCAGCGATGATCTGGCCTCGGGCCGCTCCACCTTTATGGTGGAAATGACCGAGACCGCCAACATATTGCACAACGCCAGTGCCAACAGCCTGGTGCTGATGGACGAGATTGGTCGCGGCACCTCCACCTATGATGGCCTGTCACTGGCCTGGGCGGCGGCCGAGTACCTGGCCCAACGCCTGGGCGCCATGACCCTGTTTGCCACCCACTATTTTGAACTGACCCAGTTGCCTGAGCTGATTGCCGGAGTCCACAACGTACATCTGGATGCGGTGGAGCACGACGACACCATTGCCTTTATGCACGCGGTGCAGGAGGGTGCTGCCAGCAAGAGCTATGGTTTGCAGGTGGCGGCGCTGGCGGGAGTGCCGAGTCAGGTGATAGCCTTGGCCAAGCACAAGTTGCATCAGTTGGAGAACCGGGATCACCAGGTACCGACCACGGGTAAGAAAAACCTGGCTCAACAGAGCCTGGCCTTGAGTCTGCCGGCCGAGCCCTCGGCGGCCGAGACCAGGCTCAAGCAGCTGAAGCCGGACGAACTCAGCCCACGTCAGGCGCTGGATTTGCTCTATGAACTCAAGGCCTTGGTAAAGTAGCTGGCATTGGAGCCATAAAAAAACGCCTCATTTGAGGCGTTTCTGTTAACAGGCTTAGGCGCCAGCTAATAGGCTTTTGCGCTAGCTAATAGGTTTATGCGCCAGCCGTTATTTGTCAGCTCTGGAACAGGGCTTCCACCGACAGGCCTTGGGCACTCAGGAGATCCCGCAACCGCTTCAAGGCTTCCACCTGAATTTGTCTTACCCGCTCCCGGGTCAGGCCTATTTCGGCACCCACGTCTTCCAGGGTAGAAGGCTCGTAACCCAGCAGACCGAAACGGCGCGCCAGCACTTCCCGTTGCTTGGTGTTCAGTTCGTTGAGCCACTTGACCACAGAGTTGGAGATGTCCTCGTCCTGCACCTTGAAGTCCGGGCCGACGGAATCGTCATCTGCCAGTACATCCAGCAGCGCCTTGTCGTTGTCGCCCCCCAGAGGAATATCCACCGAGGTAATCTTTTCATTGAGTTTGAGCATGCGACTGACATCACCGCTGGGCAAATCCAGTTTGGCGGCAATCTCTTCGGCAGTAGGCTCATGGTCGAGTTTGTGTGCCAGTTCCCTGGCGGTACGCAGATAAACGTTGAGTTCTTTCACCACATGAATTGGCAGCCTGATGGTACGGGTCTGATTCATGATGGCACGTTCAATGGTTTGACGGATCCACCAGGTGGCATAGGTGGAGAAACGGAAGCCGCGCTCCGGGTCGAACTTTTCCACGGCGCGGATAAGTCCCAGATTGCCTTCTTCGATAAGGTCCAACAGGGCCAGGCCCCGGTTGTTGTAACGGCGGGCGATCTTTACAACCAAACGCAGGTTGCTTTCGATCATACGGTTGCGTGACTTTTCACAACCTTTCAACGCTTTTCGCGAAAAATAAACTTCTTCTTCTGCACTCAGCAGCGGGGAAAAACCAATTTCACTTAAATAGAGTTGTGTGGCATCCAAATTCCGCTGTAAATCGTCCTGTACTTGTTGTTCAAGTTCCAGGTCATGCACCAGATTGACGTCTTCAGCGTCCATACTTTTTTCAATTACTGGTTCCTTTCCGGAAAAATCTACAAGCTCTCTAGCAACAAGGGTATTGTTTTTAAGGCTCATAATTTGCTCTCCCAAACCATTGATTCGTTGAGTTATTTACTGCACTTTCTTATCCTCCGTTGCCAATATGGCAGCCAAAAAATTATTGTTTTGGCAAATAGTTAAGTGGGTTGACGGATTGTCCGTGGTAACGGATCTCAAAATGGAGCATTACCTGATTTGTGCCCGTACTTCCCATCTTCGCAACCGTCTGACCTGCTCTGACCTGTTGCTTTTCTTTAACCAGGATCTTGTCTGCATGGGCATAGGCACTGAGGTAGTCATCATTGTGTTTGATGATGACCAAGTTGCCGTATCCCCTGAGGGCACTGCCGGCATATACCACCTTGCCATCTGCCGCGGCACTGATGAGTTCTCCTCGGCGCCCCGCGATCTTGATCCCTTTATTCCCCTGCTCTGTGGCAGAGAAGGTCCCAATCATGTTGCCCTTTACAGGCCACACCCAGCGGCTTACCTCTTCGGGTAGCCCGTCGTGGCTGTGGATAACAGGGTTAACTTTTTGTTGGGAACTTGTTACAGAGTACGCAGACTCGTTAGCCGGATCAAGTGTTTTTTTTGTACTATTCCGTTTGTCGTTCTGTAGCGCCTGCTTTTGCTTATCAGTTTGTTTTTTATATGTTTTATCATTAGGCTTTTGCGCCGCGGCCTGGCGCTGCGCCGCTTCGGCTTCAGCCTGACTTTTTGTAAGTTTCCGTGTCGTTCTGAGGACCAAAACCTGGCCAGGATAGATGGTGTAAGGCTTTTTCAGGCGGTTGAGCCAGGCGATTTCGGTATAGTCGCGGCCAGCAGCCCAGGCGATGGAGTAAAGGGTATCCCCGGGTTTAACCTTATAGCTGTTGCTTTGCAATGTGCCGCGATCCCGGCCACTGGAGTTCCCCTGGCCGAGACTTTCCACCGGCGCAGGACGATGGGCTTGAAAACTGCAGCCTGCCATGAGCAGGCAGAGGATCAGGCTCAGGGATCTCATGGGATCAGGCCAGCTCACCACTTATCAGCGGCACGAAGCGCACCGGCTCAACAACCTCGGAAATAAATTGCTCACCGCTGCGGCTGATGCGCATCAGTTGCTGCAATTCGTCTCCGACAGGAATAATCAGCAGACCACCGTCTGCGAGTTGGTCGAGCAATGCCTGGGGCACAGTACTGGCCGCGGCCGTCACCATGATGGCGTCAAAGGGTGCCTTGCTGGGCCACCCCTGCCAACCGTCACCGTATTTAAATGAAACGTTGTGCAAATCCAGTCGTTTAAGGCGCTGCCGCGCCTGGATCTGCAGTCCCTTAATTCGCTCAATGGTACAAAGCTCATCCACCAGCTGGGCCAGAATTGCCGCCTGGTAGCCCGAGCCCGTCCCTATCTCCAGTACCCGCTTGGGATTGCGGGCCAGCAGCATTTCCGTCATGCGTGCCACTATGTAGGGTTGGGATATGGTTTGCCCCTGACCTATGGGCAGCGCGGTATTCTCATAGGCCTTGTGGGCCAGGGCCGCATCCAGAAACAGCTCTCTTGGCGTGTTGGCAATGGCTTCCAAAACCCGTGGCGAGCTTATCCCCGCCTCTTGCAGGCGTTTTGCCAGGTTGATTGCCACTGCACGGGAAAGCCGGGTCATATTTTCTCTATCCAATCTGTAAGTGCATTGAGTTGTCCGTAGGCGGTCAGATCCACGGTTAAGGGGGTGATGGACACGTATCCATCCGCCACGGCACCAAAATCCGTGCCCTCTCCGGCGTCCTGCTCCGCACCCGGAGGGCCCAGCCAGAAGATTTCACGCCCGGCCGGATCCCGGGTTCTGACCACGCCCTCGGCGCGGTGCCTGGCCCCCAGGCGAGTTACCTTTATCCCCTTGATGTCCTCCAGGGGCAGATCCGGCACATTGACGTTTAAGATCTGATCTGCAGGCAGCGGGTGGCTCATCAGGCCGCGTACTATGCGCACCGCCACTTCGGCGGCAGTGGCGTAATGTTTAAGCTCGCGACCCACCAGGGAGACGGCTATGGCCGGGAGCCCCTGAAAACGCCCTTCCATGGCCGCAGCAACTGTACCCGAGTACAAGGTATCATCCCCCATATTGGCACCGGCATTAATGCCAGACACCACCATGTCCGGCTCCACATCACACAATTCGCGGATGGCAATATGGACGCAATCGGAAGGCGTACCGTTCACCGCCAGATAACCGTTATCTAAGCTATTAATTCTCAATGGATTCGTCAAGGTTAACGAATTGCTGGCGGCGGAGCAGTTGCGATCCGGTGCTACCACCTGCACTTTGGCTATGGCTGACAGCGCCTCGGCCAGGGCCCTGAGCCCCGGCGCCTGCACCCCATCGTCATTACTGACCAGCAGGAACATCGGCTTCCTCCGCCTTATTCGCTACGGCCTCGCGCCAGGCCTGCTCCTGCACGTCCGTGTATTGACACAGCTCCCGCAATACACTGGTGGCGAAGCTGCCGGCGGGCAGGATGAAATCCAGTACCAGGGTATCGCCATCAACCTTGTGGGACAGGGCCTCGGGCTTGAGCAACAGGGGGCGACGCTCCTGCTCCAGTCCGGCCTGCTCCAAGCCATCACGCTCCAGCGTAAAAGCCTCGAGCAGCTCGGTTTCCAGCGCCGCTGCCGCACCTTGGCTCAGCTGTTGCCCTCTGCCCCACTGGGGCGCCGACAACTGAATATCGCCTTCGGCGAGACGGCCCTTGAGGGTCTCATCCCACTGCTCGGCAACAAAGAAACTGCGGCTGCCGGCGAGCATCACACAGTCGCCGTCGAGCAGTTCCAGACCAATGCGCGCCAAACGCCCTGACACCACCTCGTTAAACAGCATGGATCGCGCCGCCGACAGGTAGATACTGCGCTTGTTCCTGTCCTTAACCTTGCGGCCCTGGAACATCTGTCTGGCCTGCACCAGGTTGCGACCGTCGTGGCCGAAGCGCTGCTCACCGTAATAATTTGGCACGCCACTTTGGGCTATCAAAGACAGCCGCGCTTCCAGGGCCCCCATGTCCGAAACATTGCGCAATGTCAGGGTAAAGCGGTTGCCGCTGAGGGCGCCGGTACGCAGCTTTTTGTTGTGACGGGCTGAACTCAAAATGGTCAGCTGCTCGCTGTTGAGTTCTGTCCATGCCGGCGTGTCCTTGCCGGGAATACGCACACCAAACCATTGCTCGGTCACGGCGTTCTTGTCCTTCTGACCGGCGAAGGTCACTTCCTTGGGATGCACCTTGGCAAACCTGGCCAACATTTCGGCGACCTGCACTGTGTTGAGGCCATCCTTGCGCACGTGCAGCAAATGATGCTCACCATCGCCGCTGGGCAAGAATGGCAGGATCTCCTGCACGACAAAGTCGCTGTTGCGGCTGCGAATATCGGCGCTGACAGAGGGTGCGCCATGGAGGAAGGTCAATTCGTTCATATGTTCTCTTTTAGCAGGAGGCAGGCAGCATCAGCACCACGGCTTCAACAGCAATGCCTTCCTTGCGGCCGGTAAAACCCAGCTTCTCGGTGGTGGTCGCCTTGACATTGATATCATCAAGTTCGGCCTGTAAATCCGCGGCCAGTACGGCACGCATCGCATTTATATGGGACGCCATTTTTGGGGCCTGGGCGATAATGGTCACATCCAGATTTCCCAAACAGTAACCCTTGTCCCTCGCCAATCCCATGCAGTGGCGCAGCAGTTTGCGGCTGTCGGCGCCCTTCCAGGCCTCATCGGTATCGGGAAAGTGCCTGCCTATGTCGCCAAGGGCCATGGCCCCCAGCAGGGCATCACAAATGGCGTGCAGCACCACATCGCCATCCGAGTGAGCTATCAGGCCACATTCATAGGGCACCTGCACGCCTCCCAGCATCAGCGGCTTATTGCCACCAAATTTGTGCACATCAAAGCCGTGGCCAATTCTGAATTTCATCTTGAGTCCTCACATGCTGCCGTGCGGGCGGCGAGAAACAGCGCCGCCAGGCGTAAATCATCCGGATGGGTGACCTTGATATTGTCGGCACTGCCGGGCACCAGCCCCGGGGCAACACCGGCCCACTCCATGGCCGAGGCTTCATCGGTCACGGCCACGCCGGCCGCCAGGGCCGATGTTAAATATTGCTGCAATTGACTTGCGGGAAACAGCTGCGGTGTCAGCGCATGCCACAGGGCCTCACGACAGACGGTATTGGCTATGGTGCCATCGGCACCGGCCCGTTTCATGGTGTCACGCACCGGGGATGCCAGAATTGCCCCCTGGGGAAATTGGCCGCGGGATGCCAGCAGCGCATCTATATCCTCGGCCCTCAGACATGGCCTGGCGGCATCATGCACCAGGGCCCAGGCGTTTGTTTCCTTTATCGCAGACAGTGCCGCCAGCACAGAGTCCGCCCGCTCTTTGCCGCCAAGTACTGTGGCAAGCTTGGGGTGACGGGCCTGAGGCAAATCGGCAAACCAAGTGTCATCGGCGCTGATGGCCACGATCACACTGTCTAAGGCCGGATGGCTCAGCAGACAATCCAGGGTATGGCCGAGGATGCATTGTTCGCCCAAAGGCAGGTATTGCTTGGGCAGGGCGGCCCCCATGCGGCTGCCGATGCCGGCCGCGGGCACTATTGCGATAACAGGGGCGCTGTCTGCATTGGAAAGGGAATTATTTGAATTCATCTGAGCATTACTGCTTGAAACTTTTGACATCATTGCCGACCACACGGAAGAAGGTTTCCCCCTCCTTGACCATGCCCAGCTCGTTGCGGGCCCTCTCTTCCAGGGCCTCGGTGCCACTGCGAAGATCGATGATCTCCTCCTTGAGCACCTGATTGCGCTCCAGCAGTTTGGCATTGCTGGTCTGCTGGCTGTGGATCTGCTCCTGCAAACTGAAATATTCGGGCAGGCTGTTTTCGCCCCACCAAAGGCGATACTGCAACATACCCAAGAGCAGGGTTAACACCAGAATAAATCGCTTCATGAACCAATAAACACTTAGTGAGCGGAACTGTGCAAGATATTACAACAAAAAAGGTCGCCCGGGGGGCGACCTTTTAGCGATCAGACACTTTTTATCTTGCGAACAAGATTATGCCTGACTTTTGATTTCCTTCAGACCACGGTAAGGCGCCTTTTCACCCAGTTGCTCTTCGATACGCAGCAGCTGGTTGTACTTGGCAACCCGGTCGGAACGGCACAGAGAACCTGTCTTGATTTGACCTGCAGCGGTACCCACGGCCAGATCGGCGATGGTGGCATCTTCGGTTTCGCCTGAGCGGTGAGAAATCACTGCTGTGTAACCGGCTTCCTTGGCCATACGGATGGCGGCCAGGGTTTCGGTCAGCGAACCAATCTGGTTGAACTTGATCAGGATTGAGTTGGCTACGCCCTGCTCGATACCGCGGCTCAGGATCTTGGTGTTGGTTACGAACAGATCGTCACCCACCAGCTGCACCTTGTCGCCGAGGATTTGAGTCTGGTACGCCCAACCGTCCCAATCGGATTCATCCAAACCGTCTTCGATTGAAACAATGGGGTATTGCTCGGTCAGCGACTTGAGGAAGTCAGAGAAACCGTTGGAGCTGAATACCTTGCCTTCACCGGCCAGATCGTATTGACCGTTCTTGTAGAACTCGGAAGCGGCGCAGTCCAGGGCCAGGGTCACGTCAGTGCCCAGCTTGTAACCGGCAGCCTCAACGGCTTCCTTGATCACGGCCAGAGCATCGGCGTTGGAGGCCAGGTTGGGGGCAAAACCACCTTCGTCACCCACAGCTGTGTTCAGTCCCTTGGACTGCAGCACTTTCTTCAGGTTGTGGAAGATTTCGGCACCCATACGCAGGGCTTCACGGAAGTTCTTGGCACCCACGGGTTGCACCATGAATTCCTGAATATCGACGTTGTTGTCGGCGTGCTCACCACCGTTGAGTATGTTCATCATGGGTACTGGCATGCTGTACTGGCCGGGAGTGCCGTTCAGTTCAGCGATGTGAGCGTACAGAGGCATACCCTTGAAGGCAGCGGCGGCCTTGGCGGCGGCCAGAGACACGGCCAGGATGGCGTTGGCACCCAGCTTGTCTTTGTTCTCGGTACCGTCCAGAGCGATCATGATGCCGTCCAGCTCGGCTTGAGCGGTGGCATCTTTGCCCAGCAGGGCTTCACGGATAGGGCCGTTAACGTTGGCAACGGCAGTCAGCACGCCCTTGCCCAGATAGCGGCTCTTGTCGCCATCACGTAGTTCCAGCGCTTCACGGCTGCCGGTAGATGCGCCCGATGGAGCTGCTGCCATGCCGATGAAACCGCCTTCCAGATGCACTTCGGCTTCCACAGTGGGGTTACCGCGTGAATCCATGATTTCACGACCAATCACGTTGATAATCTTAGCCATAATGTCCTCGACTTAAGGTTAAAGTGAAAAGAAAAAACCAATACCTATAACAGCGCCTGGAACCCCTTAAGAAACTGGCATGGGTATTTGATTTTAGTTGTCCCCCTGGGGGACAAAAAGGCCGGAGCTGCAAGTGCAGCGCCGGCCCATGGGATTAGCTCAGGTTGCGTTTCTGATACGCACTGGCTGCCGCCACAAAGCCTTCGAACAGCGGATGGCCGTCACGGGGCGTGGAGGTAAACTCCGGATGGAACTGACCGGCCACAAACCAAGGATGATCGGCAAGTTCGATCATCTCCACCAGCTTGCGGTCAGATGACAGGCCACTGAATACCAGACCAGCCTGTTCCAGTCGTTCCACGTAATTGTTGTTTACTTCATAGCGGTGACGATGACGCTCGATACAGCTGCTGCCCTTATAAGCCAGTGCTGCCTTGGTGCCTTCCTTGAGATGGCACAGCTGCGCACCCAGACGCATGGTACCGCCCAGATCCGAGGCTTCATCACGCTGCTCAATATTACCTTCTTTATCGATCCATTCTGTGATGAGACCCACAACCGGATAAGGCGTTTGCTTGTTGAACTCGGTAGAGTGCGCATCTGTGAGGCCGGCCACGTTACGGGCGAACTCAATCAGTGCCACCTGCATACCAAGGCAGATACCGAAGTAAGGCAGCTTGTGCTCACGGGCATACTTGGCGGCCAGGATCTTGCCTTCCACGCCGCGCTCACCGAAACCACCGGGAACCAGGATGCCGTCCAGACCTTCGAGCACTTCATCGCCCTTGGCCTCAACGGTTTGTGAATCGATGTACTTGATGTTTACCGTCAGGCGGTTCTTCAGACCCGCGTGTTTCAGCGCTTCGTTCACCGACTTGTAGGCATCAGGCAGCTCAATGTACTTGCCGACCATACCTATGGTGACATCGCCATTGGGATTGGCTTCCTGATAAATCACGTTTTCCCACTCGGACAGATCGGCCTCGGGGCATTCCAGGTGAAAACGCTTGCAAACCAGTTCATCCAGACCCTGTGAACGCAGCAGCGCCGGGATCTTGTAGATTGAGTCCACGTCCTTCAGGGAGATAACCGCACGCTCTTCCACGTTACAGAACAGGGAAATCTTGGCCTTTTCATTGGCTGGGATGGCGCGGTCGCCACGGCAAATCAGCACGTCAGGCGCTATACCAATGGAGCGCAGCTCCTTCACCGAGTGTTGGGTCGGCTTGGTTTTCACTTCGCCGGCAGCGCCGAGGAAAGGCACCAGGGTCAGGTGCATGAACAGGCTGCGGTCACGGCCCAGTTCCACCGCCAACTGACGGATGGACTCGAGGAACGGCAGGGATTCGATATCACCCACTGTGCCACCGATTTCGACTATGGCCACATCGTGACCTTCGCCGCCGGCCAGCACTTTTTCCTTGATGGCGTTGGTAATGTGCGGGATCACCTGAATGGTGGCACCCAAATAATCACCGCGACGCTCTTTACGCAATACTTCTTCGTAAATACGTCCGGTGGTGAAGTTGTTGCGGCGATTCATCTTGGTACGGATGAAACGCTCGTAGTGGCCCAGGTCCAGATCGGTTTCTGCGCCGTCCTCGGTCACAAAGACCTCACCATGCTGAGTTGGGCTCATGGTACCCGGATCGACGTTAATGTAAGGATCCAGCTTCATGATGGTCACGTTGAGGCCCCGTGCCTCGAGGATAGCTGCCAGTGATGCTGCTGCAATGCCTTTACCCAGCGACGAAACCACGCCGCCAGTCACGAAGATATACCTTGTCGTCATGCTGAACCTGAGAAAAATGAGTGTGAATATATGTGCTTGTAAGAAAGCACCAGGACGGGGCGACAGTATATCAAAGCCGCCCGCTTTCGACAAACCTCAATCGGCAGATTTTTCAGCCAACTTGACCTGATCCCAGAAAGCATCAAGGCTGGCGAGGTCGTGATCGGTCAATGATTTGCCATCGGCACAGGCCAGTTCTTCCACCGCCCGGAAGCGGGTTTCAAACTTGCGATTGGCCTGGCGCAGCGCCAGCTCGGGGTCGATTCCCAGGTGTCGGGACAGGTTGGCCACCGCAAATAACAGATCGCCCACTTCAGCCGTCAGGGCCTCACGATCGACGGTCGCGGCGCGGGTTTCCGCCAGCACTTCCTCGATTTCCTCGTGCACCTTGGCCACCACGGGATCAAGATCAGGCCAATCAAAGCCCACCCTGGCGACCCGCTTCTGGATTTTCAACGCCCGGCTCAGGGACGGCAGGCTCAGGGGCACATCATCGAGCACCGAATGCTTGTCCTTGGCCCTGCGCTCTGTGGCCTTGATGGCTTCCCAGTTGTCCTTGACCTGCTCACTGCTGCTTACGGCCAGCTCGCCAAACACATGCGGGTGGCGCGAGGTGAGCTTGGCGCAAATGCGCTTCACCACTTCGCCAAAATCAAACAGCCCCTGCTCCTTGCCAAGCTGGCAGTAAAACACCACCTGGAACAGCAGATCCCCCAGCTCATCGGGCAGTTCCTGCAAATCCATGCGCTCTATGGTGTCCGCCACCTCATAGGCTTCCTCCAGGGTAAAGGGCACTATGGTGGCAAAACTCTGGGCCTTGTCCCAGGGGCAGCCGGTGTCTGGGTCCCGCAGTTTCTGCATGATATCCAGCAGGGGTTGGATATCGCTATGGATGGATTGGGTCATTGATTACATTCCTTAACGCGGCGCTGACGTCATAAAGGGTGACATCTTAAAGTCGCGCCATAAAAAAAGAGGCTGCCGGGCAGCCTCTTGACGCTATCGAGCTACAGTCTTCTGGCTTCTATCACGCCATCCACCTGGCCGAGCTTGGACAACACCCTTGAGAGGCCATCGACGTTATACAGCTCCAGCTCCAGCTCTATGGCGGCGGTCTGGGTCTTGATATCGGACGAGGAACTCATGGCAAGCACGTTGGACTTTTCCGCCGCCAGCACGGAGGTGAGATCCCTCAGCAACCCGGTTCTGTCATTGGCCAGCACCCGCAAACGGATCTTGTAACCACCGGAGTAGTTCTCGCCCCAAACCACATCCACGCTGCGCTCCGGATGGGCGCGCATCAGTTCCTTGACCTGCTCACAGTCGGCCCTGTGCACAGAAATACCGCGACCCTTGGTGATAAAGCCAAAGATCTCATCGCCGGGCACAGGACGGCAACATTGGGCTATATGGCTCAGCAGGTTGCCAACGCCGTTAACCTCAATCTGATCCCGGCTCTTGGTGATGGGTTTCAGCTGGCCCTTCTTGACCAGATCTTCCACCGCCTCTTCATCGGAGATCTCGTGTACCCGCATCCGGCTCTGGACGTGGTTAACCACCTGATTAAGGCGCACATCGCCGCCACCTATGGCCGCCAGCAGGTCGTCCATATTGGTCATGTTGAAGCGCTCGATGGCACTGCCGACATCTTTCAGGGTCAGGCCAACGCGGCCCAGCTCGCTCTCCAGCATTTCGCGGCCGGCGGCCAGGTTCTTATCCCTGTCCTGTTGCTTGAACCAGTGCTGAATTTTGCTCCTGGCACGGGAGGTCTTGATGTAGCCCAGGTTGGGATTGAGCCAATCGCGCTTGGGATTGGGGTGCTTGGAGGTGATGATTTCAATCCGCTCCCCCGTCTCCACCTGATAGGTAAAGGGCACAATGCGGCCATCCACCTTGGCGCCAATGCACTTGTGGCCCACCTGGGAGTGAATGTAATAGGCGAAATCGAGCACGGTTGACCCTGCGGGCAAGTCCACCACTTCGCCGGACGGGGTAAAGACATAGACCCTGTCCTCGAACACCTGACTGCGGATTTCCTCCACCAGGTTGCCGCTCTCGACCACGTCTTCCTGCCATTGCAGAATTTTGCGCAGCCAGTTGATTTTCTCTTCGTAGCCGCTTTGCTTGCCGGCGTGGCCTTCCTTGTATTTCCAGTGGGCGGCGACCCCGAGTTCGGCATCCTGATGCATGGCCTCGGTGCGAATTTGAATTTCCACCGTTTTGCCTTCGGGCCCCACCACCACAGTGTGGATGGACTGGTAACCGTTGGGCTTGGGGTTGGCGACATAGTCGTCAAATTCCCGCGGAATATGATGATACAGGGTGTGCACCACACCGAGGGCGCCATAGCAGTCCTGCAAACGATCTGTGACTATGCGCACCGCGCGCACGTCAAACAGCTCATCGAATTTGAGGTGCTTGCCCTTCATCTTGCGCCAGATGGAATAGATGTGTTTGGGCCGGCCATAGACCTTGGCGCGAATATGCTCCTCGTCCAGCTTGGCCTGCAAATCGCTGACAAAGCGATCGATAAAGGTTTCCCGATCAATGCGCTTGCCATCGAGCTGCTTGGCAATCTCCATGTAGGTCTCGGGATGCAAATAGCGGAACGAAATATCTTCCAGCTCCCACTTGAGCTGACCTATGCCTAGGCGGTTGGCCAGCGGGGCGTAAATGTCGGCGATTTCCCGCGCCAGCAGCACCCGGGTTTCCTCGTCGGCATTTTTCACCGCCCGCAGCAAACATACCCGCTCGGCCAGTTTAATCACCACGGCGCGCACATCTTCCACCATGGCCAGCAACATCTTGCGGATATTGTCTATCTGGGATTCGTTGTCGCGCCCCAGATTATTGAGTTTCAGGGTACTGATGGCGTTCATGGTGACCACACTGGCCACCAGCTTGCCCAAACGTTCACCGAATTGCTCACACAGCTTGTCGTGTTTGAGCAGCCCCGCCTCCTGCACGGTAAAGAGCACAGCTGCCTGCAGCGTCTCTATATCCATATTCAGTGGCGCCAATATCTCTATCATTTCGCGGGCACGGGCCAGCAGCGCCTGGTGGGCAACCTTGTCCTTGACCGGCAGGGCTTCCACTGTGCGCAGCAGCTCCAGCAGCATGGCCGCTTCAGCCGGTTCTTCGACGTAGCGGGCTACCCACTGGTCGAGGTGAAAATCGGGATCGTTGAAGTGCGCTTCGCGAACTGACACCATCTGTTGCGGATTCCTTATCCCTTGCTGAGGTTAAACACCCTATCTTCAGGATTGCCACGCGCTTGTCAAACGCTGGCGTCCCGTTTGCACATTAAATTTGCTTTATGGCGCTATTTAGCCAATTCAAACAAGGCCATGGCCTCGCTGTGATGGGTCTGGGGGAACATGTCCACCAGACCCAGGCGAGTGAGTTTGTAACCCGCATCCAGCAACAACACAGCATCACGGGCCAGGCTCGCCGGATTACAGGACACATAGAGCACCCGAGTTGGTTTCATCTTCTTCAGCCACTTGAGACTCTCATAGGCACCGGCGCGGGCCGGGTCCAGCAGCAGCTTGTCAATCTTGCCGAGCCAGGGCTCGGTGCTGAGATCGGCACTGAGATCGGCGCCGAAAAAGCGCAGCGTCTCAAAGCCATTGTCGGCGGCATTGCTCCTGGCCTGCAGCACCATCTCGGTCACCCCTTCCACGCCCACCACCTCGGCGCCGCGGCTGGCCAGCGGCAGACTGAAATTGCCCACACCACAGAAGAGATCCAGCACCCGCTCGCCGGGCTGTATGTCGAGCCAGTCCATGGCCTGCTGCACCATAGCCTGGTTGATGACGCCATTGACCTGGATAAAGTTGCCCGGGGCAAAGGCCAGTGACAGCTTGCCCTGTTCCAGTTGGTATCTGGGCAGCCGGGCCTCACCATGGAGATATTCCAGCTCACCCTCGTTGTCGACAAACAGCAGGCTTATCTTGTGCTCCTCGGCGAAGGCTTGCAGTTGCTTTCTGTCCGCAGCCACCAGGGGCGCGGTAATCCGCAGCACCAGGAAACGGCCATTGTCGGCCTCAATCAGCTCCACATGCCCCAGGCGCTGTTTGCCCTTAAGGCGATTGAGCACAATTGCCAAAGGCGCAATCAGATCCGACAGGGCTTTGGCCAGTACCGGGCACTGAGAGATGGGCACTACGGCCTTGCTGGCCTCGGCACGGAATCCCAGCTGCAACTGTTGTGTATCCTTGTCGAGCAAGGTGGCCAAACGGGCCCGGCGACGATAGTGCCAACCATCGGCAATCAGAGGATTTTCCAGCGCATCGCTTCCGACACCCGTGCTGCGGGCGAGGATGTTTTCCAGGGCCTGGCTCTTGAATTCACGCTGACTTTCGAGCGACAGGTGCTGCATGTCGCAACCACCACATTCGGCATAATGGGGGCAAGGCGGGGTAATGCGGGCGGCAGATGCGCTTTCAATCTGCAATAATTTGGCCCGGGCATAGTTTTTTTTCTGCTCAATGAGCTGCACCTGCACCCGTTCGCCGGGCAGGGCCCCGGGAATGAACACCCACTTGCCCTCGTGTTCGGCCATACCGGCGCCCAGGTGATCCAACTGGGTCACCTCCAGGCTCAGTTTGGAGGACAGTTTTTTCGATCTGTTTGGTTTTGCTTTAAAAAATTGTGCCATTAAGGTCTCACAATCAATAAATATCTGGTCAAGACAGGTGCCTTTCTGGCAGTCTAATAACCCAATAAGGATATTCTTATCACGGACATACGCAGCCCCATGAACAGCGCCAACAACATGACCAAATACAGTCTGCGTTCCTGGGTTTTGGTGCTCGCGCTGGCCCCCACCATACTGGTGGGTATTCTGCTGGGCAGTTACTTTACCATAAATCGCTTCTATGAGCTCGAAGCAACCCTGATAGAACAGGGCAGTAACATCATAGAGCCCCTGGCCATTGCCAGCGAAGTGGGCCTGGCCGCCAACAACCGGGAAGCAAGCAAACGGCTGCTGGCCGCGGCACAGCTGAACAAGTCCACCCTGGTCAAATCCATCGCCATTTTCGATATCAACAACCAGCTGTTTGTGACCTCCCATTACCACAAGGACTTTGAGGTAATGCGTTACAAGGAGGCCATTACCCAGCTGGCCGGCACCGAACACGAGCAGGTGGGCGATACCCTGATCCTGCGTGCCCCCATCTACAGCTCCATCAAGCCAGGCGCCCTGGACGAGGCTGCTCCTCCCATGGGGGAGACCGAGGTCGAGGGAGATACTGTGCTGATGCCGGACCAGTCCAATGCCAAGCTGCTGGGCTATGTCTCGCTGTTGCTCAACAAGGAAAAGGCGCTGCTGGAACAGCACAGGGCGGCGGTGGCTGCCTTTATCATAGTGCTCATCGGCGTGCAGCTGAACCTGCTGTTTACCTTCCGTCTTGTGAAAAACGTCACCCAGCCCATTACCGAGATGGTGCGGGTGGTGGCCAAGATCCGCGAGGGTAAGCTGGATACCCGCCTTGAGGGCAACCTGATAGGTGAGCTCGACCTGCTCAAACGCGGTATTAACGCCATGGCGGGCTCTTTGTCGGAATACCACGACGAGATGCAACAGAACATTGACCAGGCCACCTCGGATCTGCGGGAAACCCTGGAGCAGATTGAGATCCAGAACGTGGAGCTGGATCTGGCCAAAAAGCGGGCCCTGGAGGCCAGCCGCATCAAATCGGAATTTTTGGCCAACATGTCCCACGAGCTGCGCACCCCGCTGAACGGTGTCATAGGCTTTGCCCGGCAACTGCTGAAAACACCGCTGCATACGAGCCAACTGGAATACATCAAGACCATTGAGCGCAGCGCCACCAACCTGCTCGGCATCATCAACGATATTCTCGACTTCTCCAAGCTGGAAGCCGGCAAAATGGTGCTGGAAAATATGCCCTTTGCCCTGCGCAGCAGCCTGGAAGACACCCTGCGCCTGGTGGCCGGTGCCGCCCGGGAAAAATCGCTGGAGCTGGTGGTCGATATCGACCCCGCCATTCCAGAGAACCTGACCGGTGACGGCATGCGTGTCAGCCAGATAGTCACCAACCTGGTGGGCAATGCCATCAAGTTTACCGACAAGGGCAGCGTGCGCCTGCGGCTCCTGCTGGCGGCCCAGGATGAGGACTCTGTCACCCTGAGGGGTGAAGTCATAGACACGGGCATAGGCATAGAAGAAGGCCAGCAGGAATTGCTGTTCCAGGCCTTTGGCCAGGCCGACTCCTCCATTTCCCGCCGCTTTGGCGGCACCGGCTTAGGATTGGTGATCACCAAGCGCCTGGTGAATCAGATGGGCGGTCAGATTGGTTTCAGCTCAACGCCCGGACGGGGCTCCAGCTTCTGGTTTGTGATCCCGCTGCAATTGAGCCAGTTCCCGATAGCCGACACCCTGCCGCTGAGTAAACTAACCGGCCAGACAGTGTTGCTGTTTGAACCGCGCAAACTCACCCGCAGTGCCATCGCCAACATGCTCAGCCATTGGCAAATGGATCTGGCCACTGCCCAGGATCTGAACTCGCTGCACCATGCTCTCAATGGCAGGCGCTTCCAACATATACTCATGAGCTGCCATGGTTTTGCCGATCTCAAGGCACTCAAACAGCAGATACATGAAGCCAGACAACAAACCGACAACCTGTTGCTACTCAACGACTGCCTGGAACCCGAGGTCTATACCCGTGAGCTCCAGGCTGGGGTTGATCAGCTGGTGGAGTTGCCGCTGATAGAAACCACCCTGGCGCAATTACTGCTGTATCCGGCCGTAGATAGCGGCTATGTACCGCCGCCATTGCCCGAGCCGGTACCCGAGCGGCGTCACGCCCTCAATGTGCTGGCGGTGGATGACAACCTGGCCAACCTGAAATTGATTGATACCCTGCTCAAAGAACTGGTGACCCACGTGGTGGCCGTCGGCAGCGGCGATGAGGCGGTTGCCCTGGCCAAGAGCCGCAGTTTTGATTTGATATTCATGGACATACAAATGCCCGGCACGGATGGGATTACCGCCACCCGCCTTATCCGTCAGGACTCACTCAACCGCAATACCCCCATCATTGCGGTCACGGCCCACGCCATCAACGAGGAACGGGAGCGGATCCTCGGCAGCGGCATGGATGGTTACCTGCCCAAGCCCATAGATGAGGCCGCCCTTAAAGGGGTCATCAGCCGTTGGCTCACCCGCCCCAAGTTTACCCATTTCGACAGCCGCACCCTCAATTGGGAGCTGTGCCTGACCCAGGCCAACCACAAACAGGATCTGGCGCTGGACATGCTGCAGATGCTGGTGGAATCCCTGCCCGATACCGTGGCAAAAATTGAACTGGCGCTCGACCGGCACGACAATGAGCAGATGGTCACTGTGGTGCACAAATTACACGGTGCCAGTTGTTACTGCGGTGTACCCACCACCCAAAAGCTGTGCCAGGACATAGAGTCCAGTCTCAAACGCGGTGGTGACATTAGCGATGTGGAACCGGAAATCCTTGAGTTACTTGATGAACTAACTAAGGTAGAATCGGCGGCAACCCAAGTGATTTCCCAGATGTCAGCGGACCTTCTTCATGAGTGAAAAACCCGGATTCTTCAAACGCCTCAAGGCCTTATCTCTGCCACAGAAGCAGTTGTTTGCCACCGCCCTGTGCCAGCGTATGTATCCCAATTACCAACTGTTCGCCGAGGTGTGTGAGTTCGGCGATGCCAAGCTGCTCGATACGGTGCTGAACCTGTTATGGCAATCCCTGTATGACCGCAAGCTCAAGTTGAATCTGGAAATGTATCTGGAGAAGCTCGACGAAATCACTCCGGACCCGGAAAACTTTGATGTCTATGGAGCCTATCCGGCCATGGATGCAATAGTGGCAGTCAGCGCCCTGCTCGGTGCGCTGCAGAGCAAGATTGAAGAAGACATCACCAATATCAGCAAACTGTCCTCCAGTACGGTCGCCAACTATATTGAAGCCATCAGCGATACCGACCTGGAAGATGATGCGCTGGATGACTTTATCTACGGCCACGAAGCCATGGTGGAAGAGCGGGAACTGCAGGCCTGGTTGCTGGATCTGGTGGAAGACAATCCGGAAATGGATGCCGATTTCATCAAGGCATTGCGCAAGGAGCTGGTGAGTCAAGGGGTGTCCAACATAGGCATCAGCGCCCAATAACCCTTCGACCATAGACGGATGGCGACCCCAGTCGCCATCATGCTAATCTGCCCCCAGTGCATCCAACAGGCCTGTCGAGGAATCCTTAGCCATGTTGATGATTTTACTGCCACTGCTGGCAGTGCTGGCCATAATGCTGCTGGGCGCCCTGGCCCAGCGTTTCAGATGGCTGCCATCCAAAACCGACATTTGGCTCAACGAATACGTCTACTATCTCGCCTTTCCGGCCATCCTCTTTATCAGCCTGGCCAAAACCCCCATAGCCACCATACTTAACGGCCCTTTTATCGCCGCCTACCTGTTGGCCATGGTGCTGACCTATGGCCTATGCCAAAAGCTGTCGCTCCGCTATGGCAGTCACAGTGAGGCCAACATCCGCGCCCTCGCCGTCACCTTTGGCAACACAGCCTTTATCGGCATCCCGGTGCTGATGATGCTGTACCCCGAGGATCCCCTGGCCCTGATGGCCACCGCCATGACCAGCCTGTTATCTGTGGGCATGTTCGCTTTCGCCCTGGTCAGACTGGATCTGGCCCGCAACAACAGCCCCCGCCATCCCCTGCTCACCATGGCGCGCACCCTGGTCACCAATCCCATAGTGCTCGGGTGTCTGGCAGGCATAATGGTTTCGGCATTGACGGTTAAGATCCCATCGTCCCTGGATACAGCACTGCAACTGATAGGCAAAAGCTCAAGTCCCTGTGCCCTGTTTGCCATCGGCATAGTGCTGGCCAAGGCCATGCGGCGCCAAACGGGAGATGGCAGCCGGTTCAGCAGTGCTACTGAGCAGACCCTGATCAATTTTGCCAAGTTGCTGCTGCAACCCCTATTGGCCCTGGTACTGTTTTCCCTTTTCGGGGTAACCGGTGAGCTCAGGGTCATGGGCACCTTGCTGGCCGCCATGCCCACGGCCGCCAGTGTGTATCTGCTGGCCCAGCGCTATCAAACCCTTGATGAACAGTCGGCCCAGTGGATAATGTTGGGGACAGTACTGACGCTGTTGGCGTTGCCGCTTTGGCTGGAAGTACTAAATACATTTTTTATTCAATAAGATAAGTAAATACCTTCGCAAGATCCTCACCCGCATATTTACTGTATATAAAATCAGTATATACTGTTCATCAATACAGTGCTTTGGTGAGTTATTCGACAGGAATTCATTATGCTTTGCCAACTCAGCATCAACAATTTTGCCATTGTCCGCTTTCTTGAACTGGATTTTCGCCCCGGCATGACCAGCATCACAGGCGAAACGGGGGCGGGTAAATCCATTGCCATCGACGCCCTCGGCCTGTGCCTTGGCAACCGTGCCGACGCTGCAGCGGTACGCCCCGGCGCCAGCAAGACCGAAGTCAGCGCCCGCTTCACCCTGGAAGATGTGCCCCTGGCAAAGCGTTGGTTGGAAGACAATGATCTTGAGTTGGATGATGAATGCATCCTGAGGCGCACCATCACCAGCGATGGCCGCTCCCGGGCGTATATTAACGGCAATCCTGTGCCTCTGAGTCAGCTCAAGGCCGTGGGGCAATTCCTTATCGGCATCCACGGTCAGCACGCCCACCACGCTTTGCTGAAGAGCGAGCATCAGCTCAACCTGCTCGACAGCTACGCCAATCACAAACTGCTGAGTGACGCCGTGCTGGCCGCCTACCAACGCTGCCGCCAGGTGGAAGCCGAGCTTGAGTCACTGCAACAATCGCAGCAGGAACGTATTGCCCGCAAACAGCTGTTGCAATATCAGGTGGAAGAACTGGATGAGTTCAACCTGCAGGCCGGCGAGTTTGAAGAAATTGAAGTCGAGCATAAACGTCTGGCCAACGGCACGGCGCTGATTGAAGACTGCCAGCATACCCTGGCGCTGTTGTCTGAGTCCGATGAGGGCAATATCGAATCCCTGCTCAACAAGGCAGTTTCCCTGGCCGCCACCCTGGAAGGCCTGGATCCCACCCTGGCCCCCATTGGCAATATGCTCAATGAGGCCCTGATCCAGGTGCAGGAAAGCAGCAGCGAACTTGGGCGTTACCTGTCAAATCTGGAATTGGATCCCGAGCACTTCGCTTTTCTGGAAGAACGCCTGTCCAAGGCCATGACGCTGGCCCGTAAACACCATGTCGGCGCCGACAAGCTCCATGAGCATCACAGGGCGTTGGCGGACGAACTGCGAACCCTGGACTCGGATGAAGAGCAGCTTGAAGAGCTGGCGGCCCAGGTTGTGGCCAGCCGCGAGGCCTACCTGCAGCAGGCCCAGAAACTGAGCCAAAGCCGCAGCCGCTATGCCAAGGAACTGGATAAACTGGTGACCCAGTCCATCCACGAACTGAATATGCCCAAGGGCAAGTTCAGCATTGAGGTCAACTTCAATCCCGAACTCATGGGCCCCAATGGCAGCGACATTGTGGAGTTTCTGGTGACCACCAACCCGGGCCAGCCCCTGGCGGGACTGGCCAAGGTCGCCTCCGGCGGCGAGCTCAGCCGCATAGGTCTCGGGATCCAGGTGATTACCGCCCGCAAGGTGGCAACCCCCACCTTGATATTTGACGAGGTGGACGTCGGGATCTCCGGTCCCACCGCCGCCGTCGTGGGCCGCATGCTGCGCACCCTGGGTGAATCAACCCAGGTGCTGTGCGTCACCCACCTGCCCCAGGTAGCGGGCAATGGCCATCAGCACATGTTGGTCAACAAGCACAGCAAGGCCGGCCAAACGGAAACGACGATGCAAGCGCTTGATAAGGAACAACGGGTTCAAGAGCTGGCCCGCTTGCTTGGCGGTGACACCATCACCAGCAACACCCTGGCCAACGCCCGCGAACTGTTGGCGGGTTAAAAACCCTTGCAGTCCCCGGGTTCAAGGACCCGGGGGCAAATGCCGGATCCGCGAACCAGAAACATCAGAATTCCCTCCTGTGCTGTCAAGCCAGCGATACAGCAATAAGCCATTCAATATCATTAGCTTACACAAATAGCACCCGCAACTGTCAGGCTGGAGTGCCAATTTAACTTTAAGCTCCATGGCGTCCGCGCCGGCGATACTGATCCAGGTCAAATTTTACCGACCAAATATTACTTAAGCTGCGGCCAATATTTTCCATTGGAGCCACGGCATATGTTGCCCACCATAGAACAGAATTTCGGTCACGCCTACAGCAGTCAACTTCCCGAACTCGGCCACAGCATAGCCAGGTTATTGCGTTTTTTTGGTGTTGAACGCCTGTACGGCGTTGGCGGTGACTTCGTTGCCAACCTGATCAACAGCCTGGCCACAGAGCTGGAGGTACTGCCTTCAAGCAACGAAATGCACGCCGGCTTCAGCGCCTGCGCCCAGGCGGAATTGGCCGGCATGGGGGTTTGCCTGACCACTTATACAGTTGGCAGCCTGCCCTGCGTCAGTGCCGCCGCCCTCGCCCGTACCGAAGGATTACCGGTGATATTCCTCTCCGGGGCACCGGGTGAAAATGAAAACAGCGGTTTGGCACTGCACCACACTGTGCATCCCGGCAGTGGCTGGCACAGGGATCTCGACGCGGCCCTCAATGCCTTTCGGGCACTGGGGATCCGCGCTGAACGTCTTCAGGGCCAGCGTCACAGTGGTCAGCCCAATATTGCTGCCGAGCAATGCCTGGAGCTGCTTAGCTGGGCACTGCTCAATCGCCAGCCCGTGTATATCGAGGTTCCCAGGGATCTGGTATATCAGCCCACCCAGGCGCTGTCGCTGCCAGACTCTCTGGCCACATTGAAAGAAAGTCAGAATCTCAATCTGATGGGGGCCGAGCTCATCGCCGCTGAAATCGCTGCCAAACTGACGGCCGCCAGTCACCCCATGGTATTTCTCGGGGAAAAACTGCGCCTGAATCAGCCACTGCTGGACAGATTGGTGCGTATGTGTGAGCGCCTGCAACTGCCCTACGCCGTCAGCTGGTTTGCCAAAGGTATGGTGGATGAATCAGCCCCCCTGTGCCTTGGCAGTTATAACGGCGTATTCAGCGGCTGCGCCGGCCAGGAGTACATAGATAAAGTAGCCGATTATGTGCTGGAGATAGGCACGGCCATCCTGGCATCGGACACCAACAACGCCTTTGCCAGCGGCACCCACAGAATAGATACCCATAACAACAAAACCATGCTCAAGGGTACGGCCCGTTGGGAAAGGGATATAGTGGCCGTGCTCGATGCACTGGAACAACGCGCCGATCTGCGTCCCTGCGCTAGCGTCTGGTGCAATCAGCAGCAGAAATTGCCTCAGGGTGAACTCGCATCAACCCTGGGCTACGCCAACCTGGCCAGCGCCATTAACCAGGCCCAAAAGGAACTCGACCAGGGCTTTATCTTTATTCCCGAAGTGGGTAATGCCCTGTTCGCCAGCTTTGAACTGCTGGCCCTTGGCAGTCCACTTGGACGCAGTTTCATGGCCAACCCCTGGTATGCGGCCATGGGCACCAGCCTGCCCTACGCCAGGGCTGTGGCTGATGAACTGAGAGCCCGCGGCAAGCAACAACCCTTGCTGCTGCTCACAGGTGACGGTGGTTTCAACTTCCAGGCCAATGAGCTGATTAACCTGCAAAAACAGAATGCCAACCTCATCATCCTTTATATGCGCAACAACATTTTCCATCTGGGAAAGGCCGGTGATGCCCCTATCTATGCCTGTAATGACGAGAGATTCAGCCCTGAGTTGTTGATCCGCGCCTATGGTGGCCAACACCAAAGCTGCGACAGCCAAGCCTCATTGATCTCGGCGCTCAAGGCTGCGGCGAAGAATGGTGGTTTGCACTTGCTGGAGATCCCCACCAGCGTGGACAGGGATAGCCAAAGCGAAACCTGCCACAAACTCAATACCTACATCGGCTTTAAAAATGGTCAGCCGGAGGCAACAGCCGCCTGGCATGCCCTGTGCGGTGAAGGAGATGACTGGGAAGAAGCGGCCCACTGAGGGCCGTCAGAGCAGGCCCTGCTCCAGGGCCATAAAAAACAGTTCTTCATCGCCGGAGACGGCATCACGAAAGGCCTGATTGAGTGAGGCAATGGCAGCTGCTTCCGGGTGCTGCCTGTCGGCCGCCAACTCGCGGTAACGGCGCAGACTGCCGATATTCATTGGCTCGTTGAGCAGTTGCCTGGCTTCCTGATATTTGCTGGCGGGACGGACAAGTGTCATACAGTTTCCTTGTAAACTTGGCCATTGCCGCTGGTAACCTAACTGATCACCCCTGTCAGCAGCAAACTGTCTGGCGAATTAGTGTCCAGTGATACCACACGCAGATCCTTATACAGGCCCGACCAGCTGATTCACTATCCAAAGGCAGGGTTTGCTATTATCCCGAAAGCAACCAGTTTCGGAGCAGCAAATGTGCGGCAGATTGAATGTAATAGCCGATCCCCTCTGCCATTGGGTCAGCGAGCAGTTGGGGCTGGACTTTATCACCGAAGATAAAAAAGATCTCAGACCCACGGATCCCGTTACTGCCATAGGCCTGGAGCAGGGAAAGCTGCGCAGCTGGCACTGTCGCTGGGGCATTCAGCCCCAATGGTCAAAACGGCCGCTGATCAACGCCAGGATTGAAACAGTTAATCACAAGAGTACCTTCGCCGAAGCTTTCAGTAACAGGCGCATGTTGGTGCCAGTCAGCGGGTGGTTTGAATGGCAACAGCGCCCCGGCGGCAAGCAGAAGTGGTTGCTGTGTGGGGCCGAGGGGCAGCCACTCTACATGGCGGCCATAGGATTTGAGCACGAACAGGAGCGGCGTCTGGTGACCCTGACCACAAGGCCCAACCACCAATGCCAACATATTCACTCCCGCATGCCACTGCTGATAGCGCCCGGGGAGGTAGATTTCTTCCTCCGCAGCCATCCCGATGCCCTGCAGCCGCTGTTGCAGGCTGAGGTAAGGGTCGCTTTGGCACTGGAACCCGTGAACGACAGCGCTGTGGACTCCCCCAACCTGTCGCTGTTCTGAACTGCACATTAGCCCCGTTCAGCGACAGCCAATAAAAAAGGCCACCCCAAGGTGGCCTTTTTTGCTCAGGACCTATCAGGCCTTGGCATTTTTCACGCGCTCGTGCAGCTCCTGCACCGAAGACACGTTGTTACGGTCATCGGCATTGTGAGCCATACAGTTGGCGAAGGCAGCGTTCAATGTGGTGGTGTAGTTCACCTTGTAACGCAGCGCGGCGCGGCGCAATTGGCGTGAATCCTCGATGGCCTGACGACCTTCGGTGGTATTCACTATGTAGGCATATTCACCGTTCTTGATGCGGTCAAGAATGTGTGGACGACCTTCGTGCACCTTGTTCACCAGGCGTGGGTTGATCCCGGCTTCACCGAGGATAACCGCGGTGCCGTGGGTGGCATCCAGCTCGTAGCCCAGTTCAATCAGACGGGCAGCCAGGTCGGCAACACGCTTCTTGTCGCTGTTACGTACAGACAGCAGGGCACGGCCTGAACGCGGCACATCCTTAATGGAGGCCAGTTCAGACTTGGCATAGGCTTCGGCGAAGGTATCGCCCACACCCATTACCTCACCGGTAGAGCGCATTTCAGGACCGAGCAGCGGGTCAACACCTGGGAACTTGTTAAACGGCAGCACCACTTCTTTCACAGAATAGAAAGGTGGGATCACTTCCTTGGTAAAGTTCTGCTGTTTCAGGCTCTGACCTGCCATCACACGGGCAGCAATTTTGGCCAAAGGCACACCGGTGGCCTTGGACACGAAGGGTACGGTACGGGCAGCACGTGGGTTAACTTCAATCATGTAGATCTCGTTATCCTTCACGGCGAACTGCACGTTCATCAGACCCACTACACCAAGTTCGAACGCCAGCTTGCTGACCTGCTCGCGCATTTCATCCTGAATCGCCTTGGACAGTGTGTAAGGAGGCAAGGAGCAAGCAGAGTCACCTGAGTGAACACCGGCCTGTTCAATGTGCTCCATGATGGCACCGATAACCACGGTTTCGCCATCACAGACTGCGTCGATATCCACCTCGATGGCATCGTCGAGGAAGCGGTCCAGCAGTACCGGAGAGGCGTTGGATACGCTTACCGCTTCGTTGAAGTAACGGCGCAAATCCTGTTCGTCATAGACGATTTCCATGGCACGGCCACCCAATACGTAGGAGGGACGTACCACCAGCGGATAACCAATGCGCTCGGCGGCAACCACTGCACCTTCCACCGTGGTGACTGTATCGTTCTCGGGTTGCTTCATTCCCAGACGCTTGATGGCCTGCTGGAAACGCTCACGGTCTTCGGCGCGGTCGATGGCATCCGGGCTGGTGCCTATGATGGGCACACCGGCCGCTTCCAGGGCACGGGCCAGTTTCAACGGTGTCTGACCACCGTATTGCACGATAACGCCCTTGGGCTTCTCGATGCGGACGATTTCCAGCACGTCTTCCAGGGTCACAGGCTCAAAGTACAGACGGTCTGAAGTGTCGTAGTCGGTAGACACTGTCTCTGGGTTACAGTTGACCATAATGGTCTCGTAACCGTCGTCACGCAGCGCCAGTGCGGCGTGTACGCAGCAGTAATCGAACTCGATGCCCTGACCGATACGGTTTGGACCACCGCCCAATACCATGATCTTGTCCTTGTCGGACGGATTGGCTTCGCACTCTTCCTCATAGGTGGAGTACATGTAGGCGGTGTCGGTGGCGAACTCGGCGGCGCAGGTGTCTACGCGCTTGTACACAGGGTAAATATCAAAACGCTCGCGCAACTTGCGGATTTCGCCCTCGCTGGTGCCCAGCAGAGTGCTCAGGCGCGCATCGGCAAAGCCCTTGCGCTTGAGTTTGCGCAGGAAATCGGCGTCCAGACCGGCAAAGCCCAATTCCTTGACCTTGGCTTCCAGCTGGATGATTTCTTCAATCTGCACCAGGAACCAGCGGTCGATATTGGTCAGGCTGAATACTTCATCCAGGCTCAAGCCGGCACGGAAGGCATCACCTATGTACCAGATACGATCTGCGCCAGGCTCTTTGAGTTCATGGCGAACTTTTTGCAGCGCTTCGGCATCATTCAGGTCAACCATGGGATCGAAACCGTTGCGGCTCACTTCCAGACCACGCAGGGCCTTCTGCACCGATTCCTGGAAGGTGCGGCCGATGGCCATCACTTCACCCACGGATTTCATCTGAGTGGTCAGACGGTCGTTGGCACCGGCAAACTTTTCAAAGTTGAAGCGCGGTACCTTGGTAACCACGTAATCGATGGACGGCTCGAACGAGGCCGGAGTGCGACCACCGGTGATATCGTTCATCAGCTCGTCGAGGGTAAAGCCCACGGCCAGCTTGGCGGCAATCTTGGCGATGGGGAAACCTGTCGCCTTGGAGGCCAGTGCCGAGGAACGGGATACACGGGGGTTCATTTCAATCACCACCATGCGACCGGTTGTCGGGCTGACACCGAACTGCACGTTGGAACCGCCTGTTTCCACACCGATTTCACGCAGTACCGCCATGGAGGCGTTACGCATGATTTGGTATTCCTTGTCGGTCAGGGTCTGTGCCGGGGCAACCGTAATGGAGTCACCTGTGTGCACGCCCATGGCATCGAAGTTCTCGATGGAACAGACTATGATGCAGTTGTCGTTACGGTCACGAACCACTTCCATCTCGTACTCTTTCCAACCGATCAGCGACTCATCAATCAGCAGCTCATTGGTGGGAGACAGTTCGAGACCCTGAGAACAGATTTCTTCGAATTCTTCCTTGTTGTAGGCGATACCGCCGCCCGAGCCCCCCATGGTGAAGGAGGGACGGATAATACAAGGGAAACCAACCTGGTCGAGAACCCCATAGGCTTCTTCCATGCTGTGGGCGATACCGGCGCGGGGGCACTCAAGACCAATCTTCTTCATGGCCTTGTCGAAACGGGCACGGTCTTCGGCCTTGTCGATGGCATCGGCGGTGGCACCGATCATCTCAACGTTGAATTCTTTGAGTACGCCCTTGGCTTCCAGCTCCAAGGCGCAGTTCAGTGCGGTCTGGCCACCCATTGTGGGCAGAATAGCGTCGGGGCGCTCTTTCTTGATGATGTTGCGCACCACTTCCCAGTGGATGGGTTCGATGTAAGTGGCATCGGCCATCTCCGGGTCGGTCATGATGGTGGCGGGGTTGGAGTTCACCAGGATGACACGGTAACCTTCTTCGCGCAGGGCCTTACAGGCCTGGGCGCCGGAGTAATCGAATTCACAGGCCTGGCCGATAACAATGGGGCCAGCACCCAGGATCAGAATACTTTTTATGTCGGTACGTTTTGGCATTGCTTCTATCTTCTCCGGCTCGGCTTACTTGGCGTTCTTGCGAAACTCTTCAATCAGTTCGATGAAATGGTCGAACAGCGGGGCACAGTCATGTGGACCTGGGCTGGCTTCGGGGTGACCCTGGAAGCTGAACGCAGGTTTATCGGTGCGGTGAATACCCTGCAGTGAACCATCGAACAGTGACTTGTGGGTCACCTTGAGGTTGGCCGGCAAGCTGGCCTCATCCACGGCGAAACCGTGGTTCTGGCTGGTGATCATCACAGTGCCCTTGTCCACATCACCCACAGGGTGGTTGGCACCATGGTGGCCAAACTTCATCTTCAGTGTTTTGGCACCGCTGGCCAGACCCAGTAACTGGTGGCCCAAACAGATACCGAATACCGGAATGTCGGTAGTGAGGATTTCCTGGATGGCGGCAATGGCGTAATCGCAGGGCTCTGGATCGCCTGGGCCATTTGACAGGAACACACCGTCCGGATTCATGGCCAGCACTTCACTGGCAGGAGTTTTGGCAGGCACCACTGTTACATCACAGCCACGGTCCACCAGCATGCGCAGTATGTTGGTCTTGACGCCGTAGTCATAGGCCACCACCTTGTACTTGAGTTCGGACTCTGGGGTGTCGGATGGCAGGCCGCCTTCGAGGCGCCAACTGCCCTTGCGCCACTGATAACCTTCAGCCGTGGTCACTTCCTTGGCCAGATCCATACCCTTGAGACCGGGGAAAGCCTTGGCAGCCGCCAACGCCTTATCGGCATCCAGCTCACCCACCAGGATACAACCGGCCTGGGAGCCTTTTTCACGCAGGATACGGGTCAGTTTACGGGTGTCGATATCGGCAATCCCAACCACATTGTTGGCTTTGAGATAATCACTTAAGGATTGCTGACTGCGGAAATTGCTGGCGATAAGGGGAAGATCGCGAATGATGAGGCCACAGGCATGAACTGCGCTGGATTCCGTGTCTTCATCATTGGTACCGGTGTTACCGATATGGGGGTAGGTTAAGGTTACAATCTGTCGTGAATAAGAGGGATCTGTTAATATCTCTTGATAGCCCGTCATGGAAGTGTTAAAAACGACTTCTCCAACGGCAATTCCATCTGCACCGATTGCTGTGCCTGAGAACAGGGTTCCATCTTCGAGTACGAGTAAGGCAGACTTTGTCAACGCGACCTCCGAAAAAGAGCCAAGCCATTAGAATTTAATGATTTTTTTGATTTTTAAGATACCAATTTCCGCTAAAACACGAAATTTTGACAAATTCCAATGATTTTACCCGGAAAATCGCATTTCGTCCACACTTAAGCGGACGGAACGCGTAAAAAAACCGCCAAATGGCGGTTTTTCTGTTAATTGAGCCCCAACACCTGCTGCATGTCATACAGACCCGGTTTTTGCTCCGCCAACCAAACGGCGGCACGCATGGCACCATTGGCGAAGGTCATGCGGCTCGAGGCCTTGTGGGTGATTTCCAGTCTCTCACCTATATCGGCAAACATGGCTGTGTGTTCGCCCACCAGATCGCCGGCACGCACAGTGGCAAAACCTATGGTCTGGCGATCGCGCTCACCGGTAATGCCCTCGCGGCCATAAACCGCCACCTTCTCCAGGTCCCGTCCCAACGTTTGAGCAATCACCTCGCCCATCTTGAGTGCGGTACCGGACGGTGCATCTTTCTTGTGCCTGTGATGGCCTTCGATAATTTCGATATCGGTATAGTCGCCCATTACCTTGGCCGCCAATTCCAGCAGTTTCCACATCAGGTTGACGCCCACAGACATATTGGGCGCCATGACCACGGGGATCTCTTCTGCCAGGGCCATAATCTGCTCTTTCTGAGCATGGTTGAAGCCGGTAGTGCCTATGACCAGGGCCTTGCCATTGCGGACACACCAGTCGAGGTTCTGCAGGCTGACTTCCGGAGAGGTGAAATCGATGAGCACGTCAAAGGCATTGACCACCAGATCCAGGTTATCCACCAGGCGTACATCCAGGTGGCCTACGCCCGCCATCTCGCCGGCATCCACTCCCACCAGGCTGGAGCCCGGTTTTTCTATGGCGGCGCCAAGACGGATTTTTTCCTGGTTGCTGGCGGCCTCGATCAGGGTGCGTCCCATGCGGCCGCTGGCGCCTATGACTGCTACTCTCACGTGTCCACTCATGCCACTTCTCCATTTACAGCTAAAAAAACGCCCAAGCAAAGCTTAGGCGATTTGGGGAATTACACTATGTCCAATAACTCGACTTCAAAGATCAGGGTCGAGAACGGCGGGATGGAAGCGCCGGCACCACGCTCACCGTAGGCCAGATGGTATGGCACGTACAGTTTGAACTTGGAGCCTACGTTCATCAGTTGCAGGGCCTCGGTCCAACCGGCGATAACGCCCGATACCGGGAACTCGGCAGGTTGACCGCGAACCACTGAGCTGTCGAACACGTCACCGCTGATGAAAGAACCATGATAATGAGTACGTACGGTAGACTCATAGGTAGGCTTCTCGCCGTTGCCCTGGGTCAGCACTTCATATTGCAGGCCGGATTCGGTTACGAACACACCGTCACGCTTGGCATTGTCTTCGAGGAAGCTATTGCCTTCGGCGATGGTGGCTTCGGCAGCTTCTTCCTGGGCTTGTTGCAGACGGCGGCTGATCTCGGTGAAGGCCAGTTGCAGATTTTGCATGGACACAGCGCTGTCCTTGCCATCGAAAGCATCGGCCAGACCGGCCTGAACTGCTGGAATGTCCAGACCTTCAAAAGAGTTGGCAGCCAGTTGCTCGCCCAGTTGACGGCCGACGCCGTAGCTGGCCTGTTGTTCTACAGTGCTGAATTTCTCAGACATCTTGGGATTCTCTCAGTAATCTAGGATAAAAATGCGGGCGTCATTCTATCACGAAATGACGCCCTGTGCTGATAAACCAGGGGCTTATTTAGCAATTTGACACTTGGGCAGTCCCTTGGCCTTGGCGGCGTCGTACAGGGGCTGCATCTTGGGCGCCAATGATTGCAGTCCCGAGATGCGGGTATCGTGTGATGGATGGGTGGACAGCAGCTCGGGCCCCTGTGCTCCTCCAGCCTTGGCCATGTTTTGCCACAAGATGGCACCGGCACGGGGATCAAAGCCGGCGCGGGCCATCAGCTCCAGTCCGACTATATCCGCTTCGGACTCCTGGGCACGGCCATAGGGCAAGATGTAGCCCACCTGAGCACCCAAGCCCAGAGCCGCCATGTAAAGGTCCTTGTTCGCCACACCGCCGGCCCCCAGGGCCATGTCGGCGAGCTTAAGCCCGGTACCCGTCATCTGGGCCCGGGATACCTGCTCGTTACTGTGGTTGGCCAATACGTGGGCCACTTCGTGTCCCAATACCACCGCCAGTTGATCCTGGTTATTGGCCACCTTGAGCAAACCTGTGTAAACCCCAATATGCCCCCCCGGCAGGGCAAAAGCGTTGACCTGGGGTGAGTCAAATACCACCACCTCCCAGCGCTGGGCCGGCCCCTCCAAAGCACCGGTCACACGCTGTGCCACGCAATCCACATAGGCATTGAGCTTGGCATCCTTGCTGATCTTCTGCTGTTTTTTCATTTCGTCGAAGGAGGCGTCGCCCATTTGGTTCATTTCCGCGGCGGAAAACAGCAGGGTCTGGCTGCGACCAGTGGGAGATTGGGTGGTGACACAACCACCGAGCAGTGACAGAGTCAGGAGCGAAATTGCGAGACGTTTCATTGGCTTCATCCTTATATGGCCATTGGGCATCGAGGCCCGGTTTGGCAGGGATTTTACCCAGAAGCGGGACTGATGCCAAACCAAGGCCAATATTAATTGCTCCTCAGGCGGGTAAACCAAAGCGTTTGCGGTACTGCTCCATGGTAATCCCGGTGAGCTTTTTAAACAGGCGCCGAAAGGAGCTGATGTCCTCATAGCCCACGGCCCAGATCACTTCGTTGCTGCTGCGAGCAGTCATTTCCAACTGCTGTTTGGCGGCTTCGACCCGCAGCTGTTGCAAATACTCCAGCGGAGTCTCACCCGTGGCGGCCTTGAAGCGGCGTTTGAAATTGCGTGAGCCCATGGCCACGGCCTCGGCCAGCTGTTCCATGGTAATGCGCTCGGCATAATGGGCGGCGAGCCACTCCTGGGCGGCCTTGATTTCCGCGTCACCGTGATTCCGCCCGGGCAGCAAACGATGAAACGGCTGCTGCAATTCACGACTCGGATCCAGCAACAATAATCGGGCACAGAGCAGCGCCACCTCACGCCCGGCGAAGCGCGCCACCAGCCGCAGCAGCAGATCGTTGAAGGCGGTGTAGGCGCCGCCGCAGATCAGGTCCTCATACTCCAGCAACAGCTTTTGGTTGTTGTAAATCACCTTGGGATAGCGCTCGCGAAAGATACGCTCCAAAAACCAGTGGGTGGTGGCTTCGCGGCCATCAAGCAAGCCTGCTTCGGCGAGCAGAAAACTGCCGCTGCAGGCACTGACCATCAGGGTGCCGCTTTGGGCCTGGGCCCTGATCCAGGCCACGGTATCCTGCTGCCGGGCCAGATATTCGGCCACCTCGGCGCGTCCGGATTCGGCTGCCAGTATGCTGGAAATCAATACCACATCGGCCTTGGCTATCTGGATCAGGCTGATGTCGGGGACCAGGGTTTGGCCGCTGCGGGTCTGCACCGGCGTATCCCCGGCGGTTGTCAGCTGCACCTCAAAGCGGGCCCCGGGCGCCAGAGCGGCGCCATGCAGTCGTTGCAGACAGGCATTGGCCACATAAAAGATGTCCAGAGCGGCATGTACTGTGCCCCCCATGCAGCCCGGCATCGCCAGCAGCACTATTTTCGGCATAGGACTCTTGTCTCATTTCGCACATTTATGGGCAAATATGCCCATTATTTCCATCGACCACAAGCCTTAAGCTGGACGGCGTAAACCTCACAGCAATAAGGAGATCCCATGCTGAAACTCTACGGCAGCCCCAATACCCGTACCATTCGCGCCCTTTGGACCCTGGAAGAAACCGGTCTTTCCTATGATTATGTGCGGCTTGATTTTGAAGGCGGTGAACAGCAAAGGCCGCCGTATCTGAAGATCAATCCCAACGCCAAGGTGCCCAGCCTGGAAGTGGACGGCCAGGTGCTGCTGGAAACCAATGCCATTTGCCGCTATATCGCCGAACAGGCACCCGACGCCGGACTTATCCCGGATTCAGCCCTGGAGCGGGCGCAAATGAACCAGTGGTGTGATTTTCAGTTGTCGGAATTGGAACCGCCACCTTGGATGATAATCAAGAATCTGCGGGTCTATCCCGACGCGGTTAAGCTGGATAATCAGGCGCTGCAGGCCGCCATGAACTATGAGGCCGATCGCGCCATGGGCATACTCGCCAAGGGCATCAAGGCCAGCGGCTATGTGCTCGAAAGTGGTTTTTCACTGGCGGATATTCAGCTGGCGGTGACCCTGATGACTTATCTAAAAGCCAAGATGAGCATCAAGGAACCCAAGGTGCTGGATTATTTGAAACGTTGCTGCGATCGCCCGGCCATCGCCAAGCTGCAGGCCATGGGCGACCTGTCCCGATTCAACCTCTGATCTTCGGCATAAAAAAGCCTGGCATTGCCAGGCTTTTTTATTGGGGTTTATCAGCTGTTGAGGTCCTGGAAGAACTTCTTCACGCCATCGAAAAAGCCTTCAGCCTTTGGGCTGTGCTTTTTTGACTCCCCCGACAGTGTCGCCTCGAATTCACGCAGCAGTTCTTTCTGACGCTCGGACAGGTTCACCGGCGTTTCCATCACTACCTTGCACAGCAGATCGCCCACCGCATGGCTGCGCACCGACTTGACGCCCTTGCCACGCAGACGGAACATGCGTCCGGTTTGGGTTTCCGGCGGGATCTTCAGACTGACCTTGCCATCCAGGGTCGGCACTTCAATCTCACCGCCCAGGGCAGCCTTGGCAAAGGAAATCGGCACTTCACAGTACAGATTGTTGCCATCGCGGACGAATATCGCGTGCTCGCGCACTGTCACCTGCACGTAGAGATCCCCCGGAGGCGCACCGAATTCCCCGGCTTCACCCTCGCCGGCCAAACGGATGCGATCACCGGTATCAACACCGGCCGGGATCTTGACCGACAGTGTCTTGGTGCGCTCCATGCGGCCGTCACCGTGACACTTGCTGCAGGGATCCTTGATGATCTTGCCGCGGCCGTGACAGGTAGGACAGGGTTGCTGCACCGCAAAGAAGCCCTGGCGCATCTGCACCTGACCGGCACCGTGACAGGTGCTACAGGTGGTGGCCGAGGTGCCCTTCTTGGCACCCGAGCCGTCACAGGCGTCACAGCTGGCCAGAGTGGGGATCTTCAGCTCTTTGGTCAGACCGCGGACGGCCTCTTCCAGGGACAACTCCAGGTTGTAGCGCAGATCCGAACCACGGGCTGCCTGGCGGGCGCCACCACGACGACCACCGCCAAAGATGTCACCGAATACATCGCCGAAGATATCACCGAAATCGGCACCACCACCGAAACCACCACCGCCGCGGTTGGGATCGACACCGGCATGGCCGAATTGATCATAGGCGGCCTTCTTGTCGGCATCGGTGAGGATTTCGTAAGCTTCCTTGACCTCTTTGAAGCTGGCCTCGGCGGCCTTGTCTCCCGGGTTGCGATCCGGGTGATACTTCATCGCCAGGCGCTTGTAGGCCTTCTTGATGTCCCGTTCGCTGGCGTCACGACCGACGCCCAATACTTCGTAATAATCTCGCTTTGACATATTTCCACGCTTTCTTAACTGGCGTTGAACGAACGGGCGTTAGGGTTTCCCCGTAACGCCCGCCGGAAAGAATCAAGCTTGCGCCCGATTACTTCTTGTCGTCTTTAACCTCTTCGAACTCGGCATCGACAACATCATCGGCACCGGCAGAGCTGCCGCCCTGACCTGCGTCAGCACCTTGGTTCTGAGCCTTGGCCTGGGCAATTTCCACCAGCTTGGCTGAGGCTTCGATCAGCTCCTGGCTTGCCTTTTCGATGGCTTCCTTGTCGTTACCGCGGGTGGCGGTTTCTACTGCGGCCATGGCGGTTTCGATCTTGGCCTTGTCGTCGGCACCCAGGGCGTCACCGGCCTCGGTCACTTGCTTCCTGGTTGCGTGCACCAGACCATCGGCCTGGTTGCGGGCCTGGGCCAGCTCTTCAAACTTCTTGTCTTCGTCGGCGTGGGCTTCGGCGTCGCGCACCATTCTTTCCACTTCATCCTCGGACAGACCGGAAGAGGCCTTGATGGTGATGTTTTGTGACTTGCCGGTCTTCTTGTCCTTGGCAGACACGTGCAAGATACCATCGGCGTCGATGTCGAAGGTCACTTCAATCTGTGGCATGCCGCGCGGTGCCGGTTCAATACCGTCGAGGTTGAATTGACCCAGTGACTTGTTGGCGCTGGCCTGCTTACGCTCACCCTGCAGCACGTGAATGGTCACGGCGCTCTGGTTGTCGTCGGCAGTGGAGAACACCTGCTGAGCCTTGGTAGGAATAGTGGTGTTCTTCTCGATGAGCTTGGTCATCACGCTGCCCATGGTTTCGATACCCAGAGACAGCGGGGTTACGTCCAGCAGCAGTACGTCTTTCACGTCACCGGCCAGTACACCGGCCTGGATGGCAGCACCCACGGCCACGGCTTCATCGGGGTTCACGTCCTTGCGTGGTTCCTTACCGAAGAAGTTGGCCACGGCTTCCTGAACCTTGGGCATACGGGTTTGACCGCCCACCAGGATCACTTCGTTGATCTCTGACACCGACAGGTCGGCGTCGGCCAGGGCCACTTTCAGCGGCTCAAGCGAGCGCTGGATCAGATCTTCCACCAGGGACTCCAGCTTGGCGCGGGTCACCTTGACCACCAAGTGTTTTGGACCTGATGCATCGGCAGTGATGTACGGCAGGTTCACTTCGGTCTGGTTGGTGCTGGACAGCTCAATCTTGGCCTTTTCGGCAGCTTCTTTCAGACGCTGCATCGCCAGAGGATCCTTGCGCAGATCCATGCCCTGCTCTTTCTTGAACTCATCGGCCAGGTAGTTGATCAGACGGTTGTCGAAGTCTTCACCACCCAGATGGGTGTCACCGTTGGTGGCCAGTACTTCGAAGGTCTGGTCGCCATCGTTGTTGTCGATTTCGATGATGGAGATATCGAAGGTACCACCACCCAGGTCATACACGGCAACAATGTTGTCACCTTGCTTCTTGTCGATACCATAGGCCAGCGCCGCAGCGGTTGGCTCGTTGATGATACGCTTAACGTCCAGACCGGCGATGCGACCGGCATCCTTGGTGGCCTGACGCTGAGAGTCGTTAAAGTACGCAGGTACAGTGATAACGGCCTCGGTCACTTCCTCGCCGAGGAAGTCTTCGGCGGTTTTCTTCATCTTCTTCAGCACTTCGGCAGACACCTGTGGAGGCGCCATCTTGTTGCCGCGGCTTTCCACCCAGGCATCACCGTTGTCGGCCTGGATGATCTTGAATGGCATGATGTTCACATCGCGCTGAACTTCATCGTCCTTGTAACGACGACCGATCAGACGCTTGATGGCAAAGAAGGTGTTGGTGGGGTTAGTGATGGCCTGACGCTTGGCAGGCTGGCCAACCAGGGTTTCTTCACCGGTGTAGGCGATGATGGAGGGCGTAGTGCGATCGCCTTCGGCGTTTTCAATTACGCGCGCCTTGCCGCCATCGAGAACTGCTACACAAGAGTTGGTTGTGCCTAAGTCGATACCGATAATTTTACCCATGGGGTCCTCCGAAAAAATTTCTTACGCTAATTCGTTATCTGGTGTGGATATGGGGACGGTGTTTGGACTTTTCAAGTCCGGGGGTTTCGTCACCTGCATTTCATCCTTAACCCCTATATTGGGTCAGGAGAATGGATTACAAGGGCTGAGTGAAAAAATTTGCCTTGGCATCGAGATTAGCCAGTGTCGGCGGCGTATAATATGCGCCGCGAAGTTCTGCCGCCGCGGCAGATGCAGTCTTACCCCAGGAAATCCATCCGTGAAAAACTCCCACAAGGCCTATGGCTTTGGGCTTGGAGCCGTGTTGCTCTGGTCCACGGTCGCCACAGCGTTCAAACTGGCGCTGGCTCACTATTCTCCTTTGGAATTGCTGCTGGTTGCCAGTGTGAGTTCCATTCTGGCCCTGGGCATTATTCTCATCTGCCAGGGCAAGTTGGCATTGCTTGGTCGCCAGCTGCGTTCAAGCCCGTTTTTATACCTGCAAACCGGACTGCTCAATCCCTTTCTCTATTATCTGGTGCTGTTCAAGGCCTATGAATTGCTGCCGGCCCAGCAGGCGCTGTCGCTCAATTACACCTGGGCTGTGCTGCTGCCGTTGCTCTCGGTACCACTGCTGGGGCAAAGGCTGCGTAAATCGGATCTGAGTGCGGCGCTGCTGGCCTATGTGGGAGTCTTTATCATCGCCTGTGGCGGTAAACCTATGGCGATGGAATTTGCCGCCCCGGAAGGCGTCGCCCTGGCGCTGCTGAGTACCCTGCTCTGGTGTCTCTACTGGATAATCAATACCAAAGACCAGGGCGATCCCGTGGTCAGTCTGATGCTGAGCTTCCTGCTGGGCTTACCCTTTATTCTGCTGGGGCTTGCATATCAGGGTACGGTGCCGAGTCTGGCGCTCGATGCCCTGCTGCCGGGGGTCTATGTGGGACTGTTTGAGATGGGGGTGACCTTCGTGCTCTGGTTGCTGGCGCTGAAAAACGCTGAGCGCACCGCATCCATCAGTACCCTGGTGTTCCTGTCACCCGTGCTGTCCATGGGCGTTATCACCCTGGTGCTCGGGGAACCCATAGCGCCAGCCACTGTGTTGGGACTGGGGCTGATATTACTGGCCCTGGCGATGCAGCAATTGTGGCCAAAAGTAAAAGCAAGATTCAGTCCCAAACCCATGGCAGAGCAGATCTGAGTTCTCTGTTCATAAGCTTGGCTCAGGCGGGGCCGAGCCCAAAATGCAAAGTGGGCCCATTGGCCCACTTTCACTCAACAACCACAGGGGCAAAGGCCCGGGTTAATCAGAGCTCGCGAACTTGAATCAGAGTTCACGAACTTCCACTTCCCCCACACCCACGTTGACCTTGAGATCCCCCTCACCATCCAGCAGGGATTCAAAGTTCTGGCTCACCAAATTACGTTCCACCTGTTGCTCGCGGCCCTGGCGGGAATAGTTGACCTCACCCACACCCGAGTGCAGTTCAATCCGGCGATAGGCATGGCCATGTTCTATGCTGACCTGTCCCACTCCCACTTCCACGTCCAGATCGGCCACCAGACCTGTGATTTCCACCTGACCTACCCCCACTTCCAAACTGACTGGCGCTTGCTTGGGCAGGTATACACGCCAATGCTGTTTGATATCGTCCTGGTCATTGATGGACAACCGCAGCTGATTGCCCTTTTGCTTTACGGTCAATTCGCGGTCTTCCAGATCCACATGTTTCCAAAAGCTCAACCAGTTACCACCAGCCGCTTCGATTTGCACTTCAATGCGAATTTCATTGTCGTCGGAAGCCAGCAGCTCGGCTTCGCCAACGCCCACATCGAATACCAGGGTCTCGCCTTGATAATCATAACGCTGGGACAGCTGACGGCTGTCATCGGCCAGGGCTGAACCGGCGAAGGCTGTGGTCAATACTAAAGCAGCGGCAATCTTGGTGTGTTTCATAGTGCATTCCCTCGGAATTTGAGTCTCGGTGATTTCCTCCAACAATGCAGAAAGCGGGCCAAATCCAATAACCATTTATTTTTAAAGAATTAAACTTAAAAAAACGCACTCTAATGATGAGCAGGCTCACCAAAGTGTGGTGAATCTCACCAGAGTTTGAATGAAGGGTTCAAAGGAAGTTTGAAAATATTTGTTAACAAGTTTATAACTGGAGCAGGGTCTGAAAATAATCACCGAACCAGGGTCCCAGAGGTCAAGGGAGTGCAGATCCCACCATTCACCAGAATGGCTCACACACAAGGGAGCACGGCAATGGATAAGCCGCTTTTCTTTCTGTCGCGGGAGGCAGAAAAAAAATTCAGATTGACCGCAATGCTGATCTGCGTCTTTATCATGGTTGTGGATTATTACTTCGGCAACCTGTTCACCAACACCGCCGTGCTGCTGTATGCGGTATTCATGGTACCGGCATTACTGCTGACCCGGGCTGTGCAGGTCAGATACTTCTTCCACACCCAATCACCTATCATAGCGTTCAGGATTTTCAGTTGCATGCTGATGCTGCTGCTGTTGATCATCTGGGGTTACTCGATTCTGGATTACAACTTCAACCCACCGGTCTTCCCGGGGGACATGGTAAAGTGACCGACATAAAAAAGGCCGCTTTGCGGCCTTTTTTATCAGCTTATCCCCGACTGGTATAGTCACCGATCCCCAACCATTTATAGGTGGTCAGCGCCTCCAACCCCATGGGCCCGCGGGCATGCAGCTTCTGGGTACTGACCGCCACTTCCGCCCCCAGGCCAAACTGGCCGCCATCGGTAAAGCGGGTGCTGGCATTGACATACACGGCAGCGGAATTCACCTCATTCAGGAAATGACCTGCGGTGTGCACATTGTCTGTGAGTATGGCTTCCGAGTGACCACTGGAATAACGGCGGATATGCTCAATGGCCTCGTCCACGTCTGACACCAGTTTGATGCCAAGCGTGAGTGACAGCCATTCGGTGGCAAAACTGTCGTCATCGGCAAGCTCAGCCCCTATGCCGGCATCGCTCAGCAGGGCCCGGCTGTCCGCACAGGCCACCAATTTTACCCCCAGGGCCGCAAACTCTCGACCGATGCGCGGCAGACTCACCGCCTGTTTGCGATGCACCAGCAAGGTATCGAGGGCATTGCATACGGTCGGGCGCTGCACCTTGGCATTGATGATCACCGGCAAGGCCCGGCCCACATCCGCCTGGCTGTCGAGATACATATGGCAGATGCCAATTCCGCCCAGGATCACCGGAATGGTGGCCTGCTCGGCACACAGGCGCTGTAAGCCCTGGCCGCCACGGGGGACTATCATGTCCACGTAGCGGTCGAGCCGCAGCAAACCGTTGACCAGGGCCCGGTCGGGATTGTCGATAAGCTGCACCGCATCGGCCGGCAGGCCCTCACTTTGAAGTGCACGGCGAATGGCCCCGGCCAGCAGCAGATTGGTCTCTATGGTTTCCTTGCCGCCACGCAGGATCACCGCATTGCCGGTTTTCAGCGCCAGCACGGCAATTTCCACTGTCACATTGGGTCTGGCTTCGTAGATAACCCCTATGACGCCCAAGGGCACCCGACGTCTGGACAGTCGCAGACCGTTGTCGAGCAAACGGTTGTCCATTTCCTCGCCTATGGGGTCGGGCAGCGCCACCACTGTGGCTATGTCGGCAATGATGCCATCGAGGCGCGCTTCGTTCAGCAGCAATCTGTCTATCATGGCATCATTCAAACCGGCGGCACGGGCTGCGGTCACATCACGGCCGTTGGCGGCAAGAATATCGCTGCGGCTCACAGTCAACTCGGCGGCAATGGCCTGCAGCAGCGCCCTTTTTGCCGGAGCGCCCAGATTCGCCAGGCTGAAACTGGCGGCCCTGGCCTGCTGGCCCAGGCCCTTGAGGTATTCGGAAATCATCATATTGCCCCCGTTTCCAGTACCACCATATCGTTGCGATGGACCACGGCATCGCCATAGTCATAACCCAGAATGGCTTCTATTTCGTCAGAGTGTTTTCCGGCAATGGCCGCCAATGCTTCGGCACCGTAGCGGCACATGCCCCGCGCTATCACCCGACCACTGCTGTTGCACAGCTCCAGGGTGGCACCGCGTTCGAATTTGCCTTCCACGGCAATGATCCCCTTGGACAATAAACTGCGACCCTTGTCGCAGACGGCACTGACGGCGCCATCATCCAGCAGGATCCGACCGTGTGCCTTGGGTCCGGCGAGTATCCACTGCTTGCGGCTTTCAAGTGGACTCTCCAGCGCCAGGAAACGGGTTCCCACCGCCTCACCGCCAATCGCACCGCTGATCACGTCCTTGTGGTGACCCGAGGCAATCACCACTTCCACGCCGGCGCGCCGGGCAATGTCCGCCGCCTGCAGCTTGGTGGCCATACCGCCGGTACCCAGGCCGGAGACCGAGCCGCCCGCCAGTAAGCGCAGGCTGTCATCTATGTGCTGCACCTCGGGGATCAGCCGGGCCTCGGGGTTGTTGCGTGGATCTGCGTCGAACAGGCCCTTTTGGTCCGTCAGCAGCAGCAACAGGTCCGCATCGCACAGCAGCGCCGCCCGGGCAGACAAATTGTCGTTATCGCCCACCTTAATTTCTGCGGTGGCCACCGCATCATTTTCATTGATTATGGGCACTATTCCCTGCGCCAGCAGGGCATTGAGGGTATCGCGGGCATTGAGATAACGTTCACGGTCGTGCAGATCGGCACGGGTCAGCAGCAGCTGGCCCACGTGCAAACCATAGATGCTGAACAGCTGTGACCAGGCGAGGATCAACTGGCTCTGCCCCACTGCCGCCAATAATTGCTTATTGGCCATGGTATCCGGGAGACTCGGGTAATTGAGATGTTCGCGACCGGCGGCAATGGCACCGGATGTCACCAGTACCACTTCCACTCCGGCCTTCATCATGGCGGCCATCTGCCGCGCCAACTCCACCATGTGCGCCTTGTCGAGGCATTTGCTGCCCGAGGTCAACACGCTGGTGCCCAATTTAACCACTACCCTGCGATAACCACTTTGCATCGAATTTATCTTTTCCCAGGAGCCCTTTTCGAATATTGCACGTCCAGGGCTGATTTTTGCCGAACTTTCCTTATACCCAATCCAGTCGGGGATTAACATAGCCGCGGCGGGCTCTCATCGATTAATTCAATATCATTTGGTTATTCCATAAAAAAAGGCCACTTAATGTGGCCTTTTTCAATACCTGAGCCTTGGCTTAGCCGTAGATAAACTTCGCCAGGAACAGTGCCGCCAGCACCAGGATGCCGGCGTTGAGGTCACGGAAGCGACCACACATCAGCTTGATGGCAGCATAGGAAATAAAGCCGAAGGCAATGCCAGTGGCGATGGAGAAGGTCAGCGGCATCAGCAAACAGACCACCACCACGGGTGCGGTTTCGGTCAGGTCTTCCCATTCCACATGCACCAAGCCTGACATCATCAGGATTGCCACATAAAACAAGGTTCCTGCGGTGGCATAGGCCGGGATCATGCCCGCCAGCGGCGAGATAAACAGTGACAGCAGGAACAGAATGCCCACCACCACAGCGGTCAAACCGGTGCGGCCGCCGGCGCTGACGCCCGAGGTGCTCTCGATGTAACTGGTGGTGGTGGAGGTCCCGAGAGCAGCTCCGGCTATGGTGGCCAGGCTGTCGGCGGACAGGGCACGGTTCAGCCTTGGCAAACGGCCCTTGTCATCCAGGAAACCACCGCGATGGGCCACGGCTATCAGGGTACCCGAAGTGTCAAACAGGTCGACGAACAGGAAGGCAAACACCACCGTCAGCATGCTCACTTCCAGCACGGCCGAGAGGTCCATCTTCATAAAGGTGGGGGCAATCGAAGGTGGCGCCGACACCAGACCATGATACTGCACATCACCGAACAACAACCCCAGACCGGTAATGGCAAGTATGCTCAGGATCACCGCAGACTTCATGCCGCGGTTAACAAAAGCAATGATCAGGAAAAAGCCCAGCACAGCCATGACCGCGGGAAAAGCGGTCACATCGCCCATGGTCACCAGGGTCGCAGGGCTGGCCACCACGATACCGGCGCTCTTGAGGCCGATAAGTGCCAGAAACAGGCCAATACCCGCGGCAATCCCCAGACGCAGCGACATGGGGATGGAATTGACTATCCACTCACGAATACGCACCAGCGACAGGATAAGGAAACAGATACCGGACATGAACACGGCACCAAGGGCCGTTTCCCAGCTGTAGCCCATCTCACCCACCACCGTATAGGTGAAGAAAGCGTTGAGACCCATACCGGGCGCCAGCGCAATGGGATAATTGGCCATCAGGCCCATGACCAGACAGCCCACGGCGGCGGCCAGACAGGTGGCCACGAACACGGCGCCCTGATCCATGCCGGCACCGGCGAGGATCATGGGATTCACGAAAATAATGTAGGCCATGGTCAGGAAGGTGGTGACCCCAGCAATGACTTCCTGCTTAAGCGTGGTGTGGTTTTGTTTGAGTTTGAACAGTTTTTCTAACATGGAACCGGGTTCCTTGGTGTTTTTATGTATTTGGGTAGGGTGGCAGAAAATGGGGCGGGCGCCGATTTCACAAGCAGTTCCACAAGCTGTGTCAAAAACAGCTTTCGCCGGCAATATTCACCAGCGGCCGATTATAGGGATTTTCCCCATGGCAGGCCAGAGTAAATGCACCAGTTGAAATCACAGCAGAGGCAAGGAGTTGCTAAATTTCAGGTAAAAAAAAGCCTGCTCAGAGAGCAGGCAAAGACATGTTTCAAGCGTCCCATATGGGAAAGATAATACCGCGTGAGCGGAAAACACCTCGGTGTGTCAAAGGGGATCAACACACAACTTGAGTCTAAACACACCCAAAATGGGCGAACAAAGGTTGATGGATGATGGAACTGTTTGGGAAGGGGACAGTCCGCCCCTGGATCCTGTTAAAGGTAAGATCAGCCCTTGAAATTCATCGCGAACAAACCACCACGCAGGGTTTCGGCCTTGAACCAGGTGTTTTGCCATACAAATGTGTAGTTGCCTGAATAAGACATGGTCATACTCCAAATTAACAAAGTTGTGATACATCATTGCCCGGTTAAGTGTGGCTCGGTTCCATGGAACTGGGCGTTCTCAAATCCATTGAGACAACTTGTCACTCGATTCCCTGGAGAAGTATCCATCCTGGATAGACGGGGCAGGAAAATCGCTCTCCCCTGCCGACGAAATGCAGTATAGCAAAGTGTAGTTTTATTACAACTATTTTTGTGAAAAATTTCTTTTTGGCGTATTTTGGTAATTTAATTACACATTTTAATTGCGGGATAATTTGCAGCCTGTCACATAACTCCTGTCACAAAAAGCTAACCATCCTTTGCATTTCAGGTGGTTAGCTTGATTTGCGTGATTGTGATCACATTGTAATATAATGACACAAAGTTACCAAAGGCGCTGCCGTGGGCTTACCGTAGAGAGGATCCCCCTCGGTAGCACTGCCGGCAATGTCCAGATGTACATAGGGCAAGGGCTTGCTGGAAGACAAATCATGCTCCGCCAGACCCGAGGCCTTGAGCAAAAACGCCGCCGGGTATTGATGACCACGGGCGGTCACGGACGAAGGTGCATTATTGGAGGACAGCACATCGGCCGCGCCGGACACCTCACGTATTTTGCCAAAGTCTTCCCGCCGCAAGCGCGATACCTCCAGCGCCTCGCCATGCTCTTCGGCAATGGCCGACAATTCCTGATCCACGCCGGCCTTGTGGGCCACGGCATTGGCCACGGCCGCGGTGTAACCACCGTAAACCCGCACCACATGCCCCGTCAGGGTCGCCACGGAAAACAGTTCCGGCGCCACCGCCGTCAACGCTTTGAGCCGCAGATGGCTGAGCAAATCCGCCAGCACCAGACGCCCTTCGGCGTCGGTGTTGCCAATACGCACCCGCACACCGGCATGGCTCTGGATTATCTCATCTGTGACAAAGGCTTCTGAGCCTATGCTGTTGCGCACCAGCCCCAGCTCGGCCATGACCCGGATCCCCTTGGGCTTGAGCAATGACAAGGTCTTGAACAGACCAGCCACAGCCGCAGCACCGCCCTTGTCGCGGCTCATGCCCGCCATGGCACCGGCGATTTTCAAGTCGGCACCGCCGGTGTCATAGACCACACCCTTGCCGGCAAACAGCAGGGTACGCTGGGTGTCACCCTCGCCCAGGTATTCCAGTTTCACCACCCGGGGCTGATGACGGGCAACGGCAAACGAAGCGCGGCCCACGGCACACAGCAGCGGATAATCCCGCTCCAGCTCGTCCCTGTGCTCCACAACCTTCACTTGGATACCACTGCCCTTGAAGGCGTTGAGGCAATAATCGGCAAAGGCCGGTGCCGCCATGCGCTCGGGTTCGGTGCCACAGAGATCCCTTGCCAGGTTACGACCGGCCTCAAGGGCGTTGAGCAGCGCCGCGGTATCCGATTGCAGCAAACCTATGGCCTCGATAGCACAGGGCTCACCGCCGGCTTCGCGGGATTCAAGCGGTTGCCACAGCTCCTGACCGCAGCCGAGGGCCGCCACCTCCAGCGCTTTGGCGTAGGCGGAATTGGCCACCAGCAACAGCGGCCGTTTGGCGCCGGCATCCCGGGCGATGGCGATAGCGGTACGGGCGGCTTCGGCCACGCTGCGCACATCCTCATAGTCACCGGCTACGGCCTTGATGGGCGATATAATCAACCGACCACCGGCCAACCCGGGGGCAAACAGCAGGGTCGCGCTCTTACCGACCCGCCTGTCCACTGTGGCACCGTGACTGGCCAGCAGGGCTATCTCTTCTATCTCTATCTCCGCCAGGGATTGGCTGAGCACCAGCACCGCATCCCAGTTGGCGTCGTCAAAAATCGCTTCTTTATCTGATACATCCACAAAATTCGCCGCAAACATGACCCATCCTTTTTTTAATTTTTTCTTTGCCGCCAGCCCGGCAACGCCGGGCGAAACATGTCTGTGGCATTATTCCCTGTCGGCGCCGCAATTGCTATCCCAAGGAATTGCTATCCCAAGGAGTTGCCATCCCACAGGGACAGAGCGAAGTGGAAACCCTCGCTGCCACTCGTCCCACCAGTTGGAATATGAAACCCTTGGACGGCTTATGGTAAACTGCCGCCAAGTAAGCGGTCAGAGCCGCTTTACCAGTGCCATAACATATGTGCCGTAACATCTATGCCGTAATCGGGAGTTTTCAGTGACAACACTCAATCAGCTCTATCCCCAGCCCCTGTGGCAATGGTTCGAACAGATCTGCGCCATTCCTCACCCGTCCAAACACGAAGCCGCCCTGAGTCAGCATATTCAGACCTGGGCCAAGGACAAGGGCCTGGCCATAACAGTAGACAAGGTCGGCAACCTTATCATCCGCAAGGGTGCCACCGCCGGCATGGAAAACCGCAAGACTGTGGTGATCCAGGCGCACATCGACATGGTGCCGCAAAAGAACAACGACAAGGTGCACGACTTTACCAAGGATCCCATTGAAGCCTGGGTTGACGGTGACTGGGTCAAGGCCCGTGGTACCACGCTGGGCGCCGACAACGGTATTGGTATGGCCTCTGCCCTGGCCATCCTTGGCAGCGACGATATCCCCCACGGCCCGCTGGAAGTCTTGCTGACAGTGGACGAAGAAGCCGGTATGACAGGTGCCTTTGGTTTGGAAGCGGGACTGCTGAATGCCGAGATATTGATCAACACAGACTCTGAGCAGGAAGGTGAAATCTACATGGGCTGCGCCGGTGGCGTGGATGCCCAGCTAAGCCTGCCCATGGTGTGGGAAGCCCCCGCCGACGGTTACAGCGCCTTCAAACTGACCCTCTCGGGTCTCAAGGGCGGCCACTCCGGTGTCAACATCCATCTGGGCCGCGGCAATGCCAACAAGCTGCTGGGCCGTTTCCTGTTCGAACAGGCCGACGGTCTGCAACTGGAACTGGCGGAGTTCAACGGCGGCTCCCTGCGCAACGCCATTCCCCGCGAGGCCGGGATCAGCTTTATGCTGCCTGCCGAGCAGGTTGCCGAACTGCAATCCAAGGTCACGGCGTTTGAGGCCATGGTCAGGGCCGAGCTGGCGGTGGCCGATCCGGGCATCAGCCTGACCCTGAGCGAAATCCCCACGCCCTCCAAGGTGATGAGCGAGCAAAGCCAGAACAGCCTTATCGACCTGCTGCACGCCTGCCCCAATGGCGTCATGCGCATGAGCGATGAAGTCGAAGGCGTGACCGAGACCTCTCTCAACGTCGGCGTGATCACCACAGGCGAAGAGACCGTCGATATCCTCTGCCTTATCCGCTCCCTTATCGATTCAGGCCGCAGCCAGATTGAGGGCATGCTGATCGCCCTGTCCAACCTGGCCGGTGCAGAAATCGAAATTTCCGGCGCCTACCCCGGCTGGAAACCGGACAACAGCTCGCCGGTAATGGCCATAGTCCGCGACACCTATCAGGACATCTACCACAAGGAGCCGGTGATCATGGTGATCCACGCAGGTCTCGAGTGTGGCCTGTTCAAGCAACCTTATCCTGATATGGACATGGTCTCCATCGGCCCCACCATCCGCTTCCCACACAGCCCCGATGAAATGGTCAATGTCACCACGGTTGGCCAATACTGGGAACTGCTGCTGGCGGTTCTGAAGCGTATACCAGAAAAGGCTTAACCAATTATCTGGAAAGCGCCGATAGTCAGGTTATCGCGCAGAATAACAGACAAGAAAGCCACCCTCAGGGTGGCTTTCTTATTGGCGCCAAAAACTACGAGACAGCAAACTCCACCGCCTTGGCGGCATGGATGGCGGTGGTATCAAACAGCCTGATCTCGGTATCTGCCTGTTCCACCAAAAGACCAATCTCGGTACAGCCCAGGATAACCGCCTCGGCCCCAGCCTCTGCCAGTGACGCTATGATGCGCAGATATTCGGCCTTTGAGTCGGGCATTATCTTACCGAGGCACAACTCCCGGTAAATCACCTCATGGACCCGTTTTCTGTCTGCAGCATCAGGCACCAGCACCTCAAGGCCGAAACGCTCGCTCAATCGTCCCTTATAAAATTCCTGTTCCATGGTGAAGGCGGTACCCAACAAGCCCACTTTGTTGATGCCTTGATTCACCAGCAACTCTGCCGTGGCATCGGCAATGTGCAGCAAGGGTATAGTGATTGCTTGCTCTATCTCCGGCGCCACCTTGTGCATGGTGTTGGTGCAGATAAGCAGGCAATCGGCCCCTGCGGCTTCGACCCTTTTGGCAGCATCTGCGAGAAGCCTGGCCGTTTCCTGCCAGTCACCTGCATGTTGCAGCTTTTCAATCGGCTCGAAATCGACGCTGTAGAGGGCAATTTGCGCCGAATGCAGGCCCCCGAGGGCTTGCCTGACGCCTTGGTTAATGGCCCTGTAATACCCTTGGGTACTCTCCCAACTCATACCGCCCAACAAGCCGATTGTTTTCATCATTTCATCCTGCTATGAGTCATGCTTACTGATTGACATGCCTCGAAATCCAGTGGCATAAGTCATCCCAATTCAGCGGCTGTTTTACCATTAGGAATAGCAGACTAATCCTATTCCATGGCCAACACCATTGGCTAGAGATCCTGATAAATCCATCTAAGCCCCTTTGCCAAGCCGACCGGGAAGGTGGAGTAATGGTCGGTCCCGTCAATGACCTCGTCAATGAGCTGTAGTCCTTGATAATGCCTTGAGCGCAGACGTTGCAAAAATCTCTGATGACCATCCACCATATCGTTTCGTGAGCCGAATTCGGGGATTTCCATAGCCCCGGTCGCAATAAATACCTTTGCATTTATTGAGTTATGTTGGCTGAAATACTTTTCTTCCATCGCAAAAATCAAGTCATCCTTAAACCACAACGACGGGCTGGTTAATACATAAGCGGAGAAAAGTTCCGGTTTTGTCAGCAGCACCCAGGCACCAAAAGATCCCCCCAAAGATTGCCCGGACAATATTCGCTTATTGACATTGATACGGTATTTGTTTTCCACAAAGGTGAAAACCTCTTGCTCAATAAACTTCAAGTATTCCGGCGCCCCACCGGTTTCATACTTTACCCAACTCTTATCCTTTTCAGGTGTCAGATCCCGGACCCGGCTGAATTGTCCATCATCACCATCAGCAAAAGATATTCCGACAACTATGGCTTTATCCATAGCAGTAAAATGTGTCACGCCCGCCGCGACCTTGAAGGTATAAGGTCCGTCGTTGAGATAAAGCACGGGGTAGCGCTTCGACTCATTGGCCTTATCAAAATAATCATTGGGAAGTTTTATATAGAGATCATATTTGCGGCCTAGTACCTTGGAGTCTATGGTGTGAATTTCCGAATTTTTAATTTCAAATGTTCCAGTCGCATAAACTGCCGGGGTCAATACCGATATCAAAACGATAAAAATTAATAAAAGAATTTTGTTCATGAGTTACTCAATAAAATACACATGGTTGACTGTAGCGTTTGATTGGCTTTGGCTATTCAAACAGCAAGCTCAGTGTGTCTGGTCTACACCTCGCTGACGTCAAGCAATATTCTTTGGCCATGTACATGCACCCAGAAAGCATAAAGTGCCTGATGAATTATCTATGCCATGCCGCTGTCGGCTATGAAGTGCTCAGTGCATAGGTCGGTGCAGAGCTCGGTGCATAGGTCGGAGCAGAGCAAATGTTCAGTTATACAGACCTCCGGCCCGCAATGAAAAGTGTTTCCTCAGAATATCGCAAATAGCCAGTATATTGATCATGGACTCCCTCCTCTCTTATCCAAAATCCTTATGTAGCTTTGCATCTTATGCGGACTATTCAGCGAAGTTCAATCGTCAAGCCGATTTCCAAACTTCCCATTGATGGGAGGCATTCTCCCAATTTACCTCTTGCCCAGGATTGACTGAAGTCTTGGCTGATAGTTCGGCGCCTTATGAACTTTCGCTTTAATTTCTGTGTCATAAGACCGTCATATCTGTTATTTTTCGTGCCTGTTGCCCAGTTTCAACAGCAATGTCGGGGCAAATGTCGGATTCAAGGAGGAAATGTGAACCCAAATCGTCTGAAAGTTTTAATTGCGGCACTGCTTGGCGTCAGTTCGATATGTGCCGGTTGCAGTTCAACGGCCGTCACCCATGCCAGTTGCGATTTTGTGGTCGGCGCGGCCAGCAATGACAGAAATGTCCGCTTAAACACCAGTTCCGACAGCACACCAAGTGCCGAAGACAATCTGATTGTTGGGATTTTTAGCGTGATCACCGGTGCGATAAACCGGGCCCTGTTTGAAGACAAAGAGCGCGACGGCTGCAATACGCCACTCTAATCTCTCTATAAACCAATCTCTATAAGCCAATTTCTATAAGCCAAGAGCTGAGTCTTAAAGCGCCAAATCCAACTGGGTCAGGCGCTCACTGCACGCTTCGCTGGCCGACAGACCCACGGCTATCCCAACCAGGCGTATCCCCCGCCCTTCGGCGCGGGTCAGCGCCTGGGACAGCAGGGCCTGGTACAGCTTCACCGAGGGCTCGTCGGCACGCTGCTCTATGGTGGTCTGGCGAAAATCGCTGAACTTGAGTTTGACCACCAGCTTGTGAATACGCCGGGCACTGCCGCTGCGACCTATACGGCGATTGAGTTCGGGGATCAGTGAAGCCATTACCTGCAAGCAATCGGCTTCGCTGTGAATGTCCTTCGCCAGCGTGGTCTCTACCCCAACGGATTTCCGCTCCCTGTGGGGCGAGATGCCGCGCTCATCGCGGCCGTGGGCCCGCTCCCACAGCACAGCGCCGAATTTGCCAAAGTGTTGTGCCAGCATGGCCGGTGAACAGGCCTGCACCTGGGCACAGGTTTCCAACCCCAGGGTTTTGAGTTTTTCCTGGGTCACCTTGCCGACACCCGGGATCTTGCCAAGGGACAGGCCACTGACAAACCCGGCCACCGCCGCCGGTGTTATCACGTATTGACCGTTGGGTTTGTTGAGATCCGAGGCCACCTTGGCGAGAAACTTCACCGGTGCCACCCCGGCCGAGGCGGTTAACCCGGTTTCCGCCAGTATATCGGCCCGAATGGCCTCGGCTATCAGGGTGGCCGAGCCCTGGTGCAACTGGCAGTCGCTGACATCCAGATAGGCTTCATCCAGCGACAGGGGCTCAATAAGGTCGCTGTATCGGTCAAAGATGGCACGGATCTGCTGCGACACCTGCTTGTAGACCTCCATCCGTCCCGGCACCAGGATAAGGTCGGGACACAGGCGCATGGCGTAAGCTGTGGCCATGGCCGAACGCACACCAAAGCGGCGCGCCTCGTAATTGCAGGTACTGATCACCCCGCGGCGTTCGCTGGCACCGCCGACGGCCAGGGGCTTGTCGCGATACTCGGGAAAGTCGCGCATCTCCACCGCCGCAAAAAAGCAGTCCATGTCGATATGAATGATTTTTTTCACCAAACACCTCCATCCATCAATATACTGTATAGATAAACAGTGGTAAACAGGATGAAGGCAATAAAAAAGGCGCCCGCAGGCGCCTTTTAAATTCGGAGGCTCAGATCTTGAACTGACCTATGTTCTTGGTCAGGGCCTGGGTCAATTGCTCAAAGGCCCTCAGGGTGCCGGCCAGATCCTCACTGGCACTGTGGGAATCGTTCGACAGGGAGCGGACATTCTCCACGTTCTGGGCCACCTCTTCGGCAACCACGGCCTGCTGGCCTATGGCCACGGTAATGTCTGTGGTTTGCTGTTGCACCGACTCAATGGCCGAGGTGATGTCAAACAGGGCCTGCTCCACTTTCCTGGTCAGGTTCTCACCCACGCTCGCCTGCTCCACTCCGGCTTCCATGGCAGATTCGGCCTGCAGGGCGCCCTGTTGCAGGCTTTGGATGATGCCCTGAATATTGGCGGTAGAATCCTGGGTGCGGGATGCCAGGGTGCGCACTTCGTCCGCCACCACGGCAAAGCCGCGGCCCTGCTCACCGGCACGGGCCGCCTCAATGGCGGCATTGAGCGCCAACAGGTTGGTTTGCTCGGCGATGCCGCGGATCACGCTGAGCACCTCACCGATTTGCTCGGAACTGGCGCGCAGGGCCTTGATAACACTGGCGGCTTCGGTGACCCGGATCGACAGGGTCTGAATACCTGCGGTGGCTTCGGTCACTATCTTACGGCCATCGCGGGCCTGCTGCTGGGCCTGCTCGGCAAAGTCGCTGGTGCGCTGGGCCGTGGCCGCCATTTCCTGACTGGTGTGGGCCATTTCCGTGGCTGCCGTGGCCACCGAATCAATCTGGTGTTTCTGGGTCGAGACAGCGCCCACCGCCAGATCGCAAATCTTGCGTGCCTCTATGATGCCATCACCCACATCCCGGGTCAGGGCGCGGGTATCTATCAGCATCCGCTGCACCTTCTCGGCAAAACGGTTAAAGGCGGTGGCCATTTGCCCCAGTTCATCCTCACGCTCTATCTCGATGCGTTTGGCGAGATCGCCATCACCGCGGGCGATATCCTCCATGGCTACCAACAGCGCGCTGAGCTGGCGACGCAGGGGAATGAGCAGCAACCACACGGTCACACCCACCAGCAACATGATACCAATGGCCATCAGGCAGGCATCCCAAAAGGCGGCCCGCACCGGCGCTTCAATGGCAGAAGTGGGCAACATAAAGGCCAAATGCCATTGCTGCTGGGGATAGTCACCACCGACGGCGGTATATACCACCCGCTGCGGCTCCCCCTGATAGTCCACTTCGGCAAAGCCCTGTTTGTTTTGGCGCATCAGGCGTCCCAGAGCAGCAAAGCCCTGGTTGTCGCCGGCCAGGCCATCGATCTTGTCAATCTGCGACCCCGGAGGGAAGGCACTGTTGAAGCCGGGGAAATACACCAGCTTGCCATCGTCTGTCATCAGGAAGGCCTGGCCTTCGCCCTGATACTTGATGGGGCCCAGCAGATGCTTGCCTATGGTATCGATAAGAATGTCCATGCCACCTATACCGAGCAAATTACCCTTGTCGTCATAAACGGGGGTTTTCACCGTGGCAGAAATGGAACCGTCGTTGGCATCCACAGCCGGATCGCCCACAAACAAACCGCCCTTGTCTATGGCTTCCTGCCACCAGGGGCGCTTGTTGGTGTAATAGTTGGGATCACCGCTATAGCGGCCATTGAGATCAAAATATTCGAAGGTGTTGGCGGAGCCGAAGAACACCGATTTTATGTCGCTGTCCTTATCGGAGAAAAAGCGGAAATACTGGACTATGTCGCGATATTGGCGGTCCATATCCAGGTTGCTGCCCCGGTCCCTGTAGTTGGCAAACCAGTTGCGCAGCCCGGGTTCGGCGAAAATCGAATGGATCACCTGTCCCTTGGCGATGAAATAACTGCGGATCTCGTTGCCTTTCAGCTGCACCAGACCACTGATATCCGTGTCCACTTCCTGACGGGTGGAATCGCTGGCGCGGTTAACCAGCAAGGCGGCGACCAAAGTAAGCAGCACGGCCAGGGCCCCCACCAGGGTCAGCACCAACTGCAGGCTCAGTGAACGCTTGATATATCCCATGTTCTTATCCTATCTATTATTGTTGTCATTTCCGGCGGCGTTCCACACTGGCTACTGCCATTGCCATCCAGGGCAAATCAAAATGCCAAAGTGTGAGCCGGATCCGGAATATTCCAATCTACCAAGAAAGACGGGACCTTAACACTGGGAAATGACAGGGATTTTGCGACACGCAGATATTTACACCAAGAAACAGCAACAAGAAAACACATTCGATTACCATATCAGCACTAAATAGTGATTCACTTGCAATTGATGCACAAAAAAGCAACAAAAAGGCCAGCGAGCGCTGGCCATCGGGAACAATCAGGATCACATCTTGGACTGCAGGTAATTGTGCAGACCGACTTTGTCTATCAATCCCAGCTGTTTCTCCAACCAGTAGAGATGATCGTCTTCGGTTTCATCCAACAGCAACTCCAATAATTCGCGGCTGACATAATCCCCTTTCTGCTCGCACAGGGCGATTACCTCACGCAGGTGGGCGACCACCTTCTTCTCGTAGGCCAGATCGTTTTCCAGCATCTCTTTGACATTGGAACCTATGTGCAACTTATCGCGACTGGCGACATCCGGGGTGCCCTCCAAAAACAGGATCCGCGATACCAATTTCGCCGCGTGTTCCCGCTCATCATCGGATTCATGCTTGATACGTTCATAGAGCTCATTCAGGCCCCAATCCTCGTACATGCGGGCGTGAACAAAATACTGGTCCATGGCGGACAGCTCACCCGTGAGCAAGGCATTGAGCGCGGCAATCACTTCGGGTTGACCTTTCATCTGTTGCCTCCTTAGTCATCCATCTGGCTTTGCAGATAGTTCTGCAGGCCTGTCATGCGGATGAGATCAAACTGGGATTCCAGCCAATCCAGGTGCTCCTCCTCATCCTCGAGAATGTCCTCCAGAATGTCGCGACTGACATAATCCCGCTCCTGCTCGCAAAGGGCGATGGCCGCGCGCAGCAGGGGCAACTCCTGCTCCAGCTGATCCTTGTCGCAGGAGAGCATTTCCTGGGCATGCTCGCCGATCAGCAGCTTATCCAGCTGCTGCAGGTTTGGCAGTCCTTCGAGAAACAGAATACGTTCGATAAGCTTGTCGGCATGTTTCATGTCCTGAATCGACTTTTTGTAATCCTTGCCGTTGAGCTTTTCCAGCCCCCAGTTGCCGAACATGCGTGCGTGCAGAAAATATTGATTGATTGCGGTCAGTTCGGCGGTAAGTACCTTATTTAACTGAGCCACAACATTGGCTTGGCCTTTCATGGTGAGTGTCCCTTGGCTGAAATTTGATCCAGATCAACTATTTCAAGCTAGTACACAAGTGCCGATTTCTCAAATTTATCGTTTTATTTCAAAATTATATAGAACAAGAATAATTATTGTTCAGAATTGAATTTCGCTCCAAGCAGAAACAAAAACGGCTCCCGTGGGAGCCGTTTCAGATCAGATGATCCTGTGCTTGTTCAGCTTTTCTTCGCGTTCGGCCTTGGCGGCCTCACGGGCCTTGCGTCTGTCGCAGGGCTCATCACAATCACAGGCTTTTTCAATCCCGAGGGCGCCCAGTCCGCCGCAACTTCCCTGCACTACTTTTTTCCGGATCAGATATCCCACGGACATCAACAGGAAAAACAGCATCAACACGGCAAATGCCGCAATAAAGGTGCTCATATACTACTCCTGCTCGCCTATCAGATAGGGTTTGAAGGCATCACTGTAGAAGACCTTGAAACCCTCACCCTGCTTTTCAATCAGCATTATCGCCAGCTGCTCGCGTTTGGCAAGCTCAAGTGACGCTTCAGTACCAAGAACCATCATGGCCGTGGCGAAACCATCGGCGGTCATGCAGTCTTTGTGCATCACGGTTACCGACGCCAACTTGTGCTTGATGGGATAACCGCTGCGGGGATCGATAAGGTGCGTAAAGCGCTGGCCTTCTTCCTCATAGTAATTGCGATAGTCACCGGAGGTGGCCATGGCCATGGTACCGGGCGCTATCACCTGGGATATGGCCCTGCCCTCGCTGGTGGGCTTTTCTACCGCCACCCGCCAGGCACTGCCGTCGGCCTTGGTGCCCTTTACCGATAATTCTCCGCCTATTTCCACCAGATAGCCACTGACTCCGTAACCGTCGAGCACATGGGCAATCTTGTCGACCCCAAAGCCCTTAGCGATGGAAGACAGGTCCACATAGAGCATGGCATTGTGCTTGGACAGCCTGTTGCCTTCAATGGACAGCTGATCTATGCCAGTGCGGGCCTTGGCGGCCTCAATTTCGGCCGGAGTCGGCACATGGGTCGGGCGCTTGTCGGGACCAAAGCCCCACAGGTTCACCAGTGGCCCCAGGGTGATATCCAGGGCGCCGCCCGTTACCTGATACAGGCGCATGCCTTCGCGCACCACCTTGATGGTGTCGTCTGACACCTCTATGCTCTGCTCCAGCGGCAACTGGTTGAATTGACTGAGTTCGGACTTAGGCCTGTAGGTGGACATCTGATCGTTGACCAACTCCAGCGCGGTATCGATCTCGGCCTGCAGCTTGTCGGCCTTCGGCACCTTGGCATTGGGCACCAGCTTAATATGGTAGGTGGTTCCCATTGTGTTGCCGGCGAGTGAAATCAGCTCGGGCTCTTTGGCACAAGCTGAAATAAAAAAGGCCAGCCCGACGAGGGCCAGCCAGTTTAATAAGGTCTTTTTCATTGGGACCTGCATCTCTTTGCGATTTGTCCCCCGGCAAGCCGGGGGACACTGGCATTAACCGCCGAAGTCATCCAGCAGGATGTTTTCATCTTCGACACCGAGATCTTTGAGCATGGCGATCACGGCCGCGTTCATCATTGGAGGACCACACATGTAGAACTCACAATCTTCCGGGGCTTCGTGGTCACGCAGGTAGTTCTCGTACAATACGTTGTGGATGAAGCCGGTGTAACCGGTCCAGTTATCCTCGGGTTGAGGATCGGACAGGGCCACATGCCATACGAAGTTGTCGTTCTCGGCCGCCAGACCGTCGAAATCTTCCACGTAGAACATTTCGCGCTTGGAGCGGGCACCGTACCAGAAGCTCATCTTGCGCTTGCTCTTCAGACGCTTGAGTTGGTCGAAGATGTGCGAACGCATTGGGGCCATACCGGCACCACCACCGATGAATACCATTTCTGCATCGGTATCCTTGGCAAAGAACTCACCGAATGGACCGGAGATGGTCACCTTGTCACCGGCCTTCAGGCTCCAGATGTAAGACGACATCTTACCGCAAGGCAGACTCAGGTTACGTGGTGGTGGCGTGGCAATACGCACGTTCAGCATGATGATGCCGAATTCTTCAGGGTAGTTGGCCATGGAGTAAGCACGGATCACCGGCTCATCAACCTTGGACTCCAGCTTGAAGAAACCAAAGTGTTCCCAGTCGCCACGGTATTTCTCAGGTACGTCGAAATCGGCGTACTTGACGTGGTGAGCAGGGGCTTCAATCTGGATATAACCACCGGCACGGAAAGGCACAGACTCACCATCAGGGATGGCCAGCTTGAGTTCCTTGATGAAGGTTGCCTTGTTATCGTTGGAGATAACTTCGCATTCCCACTTCTTGATACCGAAGATCTCTTCGTCCAGCTCGATCTCCATGTCAGATTTTACGTTTACCTGACAGGACAGACGACAACCCTTACGGGCATCACCCTTGCTGATATGGTCGAGTTCGGTTGGCAGAATGTCGCCGCCACCGGACTTAACCACCACGCGGCACTGGCCACAGGAGCCACCGCCACCACAGGCAGAAGATACGAAGATACCGTTATCTGCCAGTACGCCCAGCAGCTTGCCGCCGGCACCGGTAGTGATGGCCTTCTCGGGATCATGGTTGATACCGATTGTGATGTCGCCACTGGAAACCAGCTTGGACTTGGCGAACAGGATCACCAGCACCAGGACCGTAACGATCGCGGTGAACATCCCGACGCCCAGAAAAATAATATTACTATCCATTAACTTATCCTTAGAAGGTCTAAATTAATCAGAAGATCTAAATTAATCGCCTTCTTTGAGTGTCCCTTAGAGGGACACACCAGAGAACGACATAAAGCCCAGCGCCATCAGACCGGCAGTGATAAAGGTAATACCCAGACCACGCAGACCATCGGGAACATCGGCATACTTCAGCTTTTCGCGAACGGCGGCCATCAGCACGATAGCCAGGGCCCAACCGATACCGGAACCGATACCGAATACCACGCTCTCGCCCAGCTTATAGTCACGCTCAACCATGAAGGATACGGCACCGAAAATGGCACAGTTCACAGTGATCAGCGGCAGGAAGATACCCAGGGCGTTGTACAGTGGCGGGAAGTATTTATCCAGCGCCATTTCCAGGATCTGTACCAAGGCTGCGATCACACCGATGAAGGTGATGAACTTCAGGAAGCTCAGATCCGCTTCAGGCAAACCAGCCCAGGCCAGTGCGCCGGGAGCCAGCAGGCCCTGGTAAATGATTTGGTTGGCGGGAACCGAAATGGCCAGTACCACGATAACCGCAATACCCAGACCCATGGCTGTGGTCACCTTTTTGGATACCGCCAGGAAGGTACACATACCGAGGAAGAAGGCCAGCGCCATGTTTTCAATGAAAACAGAACGAATTAACAGACTGATGTAGTGTTCCATTGACCTTATCCTTTTGCTTCAACTTGGTCAGGCTTGTAAGTGCGGATTACCCAGATCAGCGCACCGATCAGGAAGAACGCACTGGGTGGCAACAGCAACAGACCGTTTGGCTGATACCAGCCACCATCTGAGACCTTGCTGAGGATTTCCACACCAAACAGCGAACCGTTACCAAAGAGTTCACGGATAACACCAACAGACATCAGGATGGCACCATAACCCAGACCGTTACCGATACCGTCCATGAAGCTCATCATTGGCGGTGTCTTCATGGCGTAGGCTTCGGCGCGGCCCATCACGATACAGTTGGTGATGATAAGACCCACGAACACCGACAGCTGCTTGGAGATGGCATAGGCATAGGCCTGCAGCACCTGATCCACCACAATTACCAGAGAGGCAATGATGGTCATCTGTACAATGATGCGCACACTGCTAGGAATGTGGTTACGGATCATGGAGATGAACAGGTTAGAGAACGCAGTTACCGCGGTCAGCGCCAGTGTCATCACCAGGGCAGTTTCCAGCTTACTGGTTACCGCCAGGGCACTACATACACCCAGCACCTGCAGTGCAATGGGGTTGTTGTTCAGAATAGGTCCGGTGAGAACCTGTTTCAGTTCTTTGGAATCGGCCATTAGCTCAGCCCTCCGTTGCGTGCTTTTTCAATGAAAGTCGCAAAACCTTCTTTACCCAGCCAGAAATCAAGTGAGTGCTGTACACCCTTACTGGTCAGGGTCGCACCTGACAGGGCATCCACACCGTGAATGGAGGCTGCAACAGCAGGGTTCTTGGTCACGGAAATGGCCACTTTACCTTGCTCATCATACAGCTTCTTGCCATGCCACAGATGCTTCCACTTGGGGTTCTGAACTTCACCACCCAGACCTGGAGTTTCACCCTGATCGTAGTAAACCAGGCCCTTGACAGTGTTCATGTCAGGCTCAACCGCCAGGAAGGCGTACATGGTTGACCACAGACCATAGCCGTGAACCGGCAGGATCACGCTGGTCAGCTTACCGGCGTCGTCGTGTACCAGGTACACCACGGCCTGATCGGCAACGCGCTTGACCGAAGCAATGTCATTCTCGGGCACGAAAGAGGTCTTCACATCACGGGCAGCCTTCTTCTGATCGAAAGCTTCCGCATCACCTGCGATGAATTCACCAGTCTTGATATCGATCAGACGGGCTTCAACATACTTCTTATAGGTGTCGATGATCTGTGCCTTGCTGACTTTCTCGGCTTTGGCGTCGACCAGGCTGGCAGCTTCCAGAATGTACTTTTGCTTATCCAGCTGTTTGTTTTCTTCCTGGGTTGGCTTGAGCATCACCACGGCAGTGGATACGAATACCGCGCAGATCAGGCAGAGGCCAACAACGATAAACAGCGTTCTTCCGAACGAATCTTTATGACTAGCCACGGGCGATCCTCCGCTTGATATTCGCCTGAACCACGAAATGGTCGAACAGTGGTGCAAACAGGTTGGCAAACAAAATCGCCAACATCATACCTTCTGGGAATGCAGGGTTAATCACACGGATGAACACCACCATGGCGCCGATCAGGGCACCGTAGGCCCACTTGGCCTGGTTGGTGAATGACGCAGACACAGGGTCGGTCGCCATAAACATCATACCGAAGGCGAAACCACCCAGCACCAGATGCCAGTACCAAGGCATGGCAAACATGGGGTTGGTATCGGAACCGATAAGGTTCAGCAGCATGGACACAGCAATCATACCCAGCATCACACCACCGACGATGCGCCAGGAGGCGATGCGGGTGTAGATGATGACCAGACCACCGAGCAGGATAGCCAGGGTAGACACTTCACCAACAGAACCGGGAATAAAGCCATAGAAGGCATCCCACCAGCTCTGGTTGAAGGCGTAGTCCAGGGTGCCGGCAGCAGCTTGGCTCAGGGCAGTCGCGCCTGAGTAACCATCGGCCACAACCCAGGTAGTGTCACCGGACATGTTCAGCGGATAGGCGAAGAACAGGAAGGCACGACCGGCCAGGGCTGGGTTAAGGAAGTTACGTCCGGTACCACCGAACACTTCTTTGGCCAGCACCACACCGAAGGTGATACCCAGAGCCACCATCCACAGAGGGATAGTCGCGGGCAAGGTCAGGGCAAAGAGGATGGAGGTAACAAAGAAGCCTTCGTTAACTTCATGACCACGTACGGCAGCAAACAGCACTTCCCAGATACCGCCGATGGCGAAAGTCACGGCATAAATAGGCAGGAAGAAACAGGCACCATACCACATGAGTGCGGCCCAACCGGATTCAGCGGTCAGCTGAGTGCCAAACAGACCAAACAGGTCCACCTGCCACACATCCGGAGTACCGAAACCGGCCGCCAGGGCGATTTGCGCCTGCAGACCCACGTTGTACATACCAACAAACATCGCCGGGAAGGCACAGGCCCACACAGTGATCATCATACGCTTCAGATCGAGGTTATCGCGAACGTGGGTGCGGCCCTTGTTCACCTTGCCTGGCGTATAAAAGATGGTGTACGCGGCTTCAAAGAGCGCGTACCACTTCTCGTATTTACCGCCTTTTTCAAATTGCGGTTCAATACGCTCAAAAAAATCTTTCAAGCTCATTAGCCTTCCCTCTCCACGGTATCCAGGCAGCTACGCAGATAAGAACCGTAGTCATACTTGCCGGGACAAACAAAGGTACACAGTGCCAAATCTTCTTCATCCAGCTCCAGCGCACCCAAAGCAACTGCACCGTCGGTATCACCGGCCAGCAGGCTGCGCAACAACATGGTTGGCAGTATGTCCAGTGGCATGACGCGCTCGTAGTTGCCGATTGGCACCATGGCACGATCAGAACCGCCGGTGCTGGTGGTCATGTTGAACAGACGTGAAGGAGACAGGTGGCCGAGGAAGGCGCGGGTGATAGAGTACTTGTTGGCGCCGGGCAGCATCCAACCGATGAACTCTTTCTCTGTACCTTCTTCCAGCAGGCTCAGCTGCAGATGGTAGCGTCCCAGGAATGCTTGTGGACCCGAGGCAGTACGACCGTTGAGCACAGAACCGGAAATCCTGCGCACGTTACCTGGTTGCACTTCACCGGCAGCCAGCTGTTCGATGCTGGCACCCAGACGGGTACGGACCAGACGCGGCTTGGCCGCTTTTGGACCACCAATGGCAATCACACGGTTGGTGTTCAGCTCACCTGTGGTGAACAGTTGACCAATGGCGATCACGTCCTGGTAGCCAACATGCCATACGCTGCGGTGGGCAGAGGCAGGCAGAATAAAGTGGATATGAGTACCAGCCAAACCTGCAGGATGTGCACCGGCGAATTCATGTACTTCGGCGTTGGCGGCCGGAACATCGGCACCGGGTGCCTTGCAGAGGTAAACCTTTCCTTCGGTCAGCTTCGCCAGCACCTTGAGGCCGTTGGCAAAATCGTCCTTGTGCTCACGGATCACCACAACAGGGTCCGCAGCATGGGGGGTGGTATCAATGGCGGTGACAAAAATACCGGCCGGGATGGCATCCACAGCGGGTACCTTGCTGAAAGGACGGGTACGCAGTGCAGTCCACAGACCTGATTCGATCAGGTTGTCGCGAACTTGCTGCGACTCAAGCGAATCCAGTGCTGCCGCATCATACTTGGCGAAGGCGACGGCATCGTTGCCTTCGACCTCAATCACCACAGATTGCAGAACACGCTTGGCGCCCCGGTTGATTTCGAAAATAGTTCCACTGGCCAAAGCCGTATATTTCACGCCAGGATTCTTTTTGTCTTCAAAAATCACCTGACCTTTTTGAACCTTGTCGCCTACCTTGACTTTCATGGTAGGACGCAGGCCAATATACTCTTCACCCAATGTAGCTACGTGTTTAATGGCTGGGCCATCATGGATAACTTGCTCTGGTCCACCTGCTAAGGGCAGATCCAATCCTTTCTTAATTGTAATCATATCCACATGCACTACGTTTGAAGGAAAGACAATGCGCCGCGTTCCGGTTAAACAGCCGGTTTTAAACAAAACCGTTCGCCTGGAATTAGCGCTGATTTATCACAGAAATGCGATCGCAATCACGCTGGTCGCGCGCATTTTACCCCAATTGCATTGCCATCGCCACGAAAATTATAGGCGCATTTAAACGGGAAAATGTTGAAATTACACCCTTTTGCCACACTTTTCCCGCCCCTTTAACCGGTCCCCTAATCATTAAAATTTATTAATGCAAGCAACATCTTAACTTCTAATTTAACAAGCGCTTGCGGCAATCAAGATCACAAAGCCCGGCATAAACCGGGCTTTGTATGGCGGAGGGTTAAATTGTCGCAATGGGAGCTGGATCACCCTTGCCAGCGATAGCCCAAAAATACGGCAGTATCTGCCCCCGCTTGCACACCAAATGGCCCCCTTATCTGAGGCCCGTTGTCACCACTGAGGTTCTCGGCCCGCAGGAAGAACGTGTGATTGCCAAGCCGATAATCCAGATTGAGGTCGACCCGGGTTACCCCGTCGATTTCGGCATCACGCATTTCAACATATTGCCCCTGAAGGGTCAGGCTCAGATTGGCGTACCGCACACCGGCCATCAGTGTAATACTGTGCTCCGGCAACCAACCCAGCGCGCCATCCTCGCCGGCACACAGGCCAAGATTGTCCACACAAGCGTTGGCTTCGGCCCCGTTGTGGCTGAAGTCATAGTTGACTCTCAGAGGCCAATGCCAGTCACCGCTGTGCCACTGGGTATCCAGTGTCAGATGTCCGCCCCTGGCATCCACATCCTGCAGGTTAAATTGCTGCAACATCAACTCAGAGTTGCAGGCCAAAATGGTTCGGCAGTCCAGATGCCAGTTGGCAAAACTCTGCTGCCAAAGGGTGGCTTCAAGCGCAAGGTTTTCCCCCTGCCATCTGGAACTCACGCTATGGTGCCAGGACTTCTGGGGCCGCATAGCACTGTTGCCTGCGGCCGGGGCTTGCCACTCGGCGCGGCTGGCCAGGGTCAGGGACCAGTTTCCGAGACCATAGCTCAGCTGCAGCGATGGCTGCCAGCTGCTGTCCTGAAAGTCAGTGTTCACCCACTCGCCGGCTTGCAAGGCAGCAGCGTCATTTTCCAAGCCTTCGTCGCCCGGGCCTATGTTGCGCTCAATGCGGCTGTCGAGATATGCCAAGTCCAGCCCGAGGTGAACGCTCGCTAACCTGAACTCAGCCCCCAGATTTGCCGCCAATTGTCTGCCGGAATCAGCAATTGATAGGCCCGTCACAGGGGATTCGAGGTTCATTTCCCCCTGCGACCACAGCATCCCAGCCTGCCGGGGATGGTAATCGCCACTGTCCTCCTGAAACCCCAGACCGTAATGAACGCCCTCTGAGTCCGCCGGCCGACTGTCAATACGCAGGCCATAAGCCAAAAGGTCCGCATCGATTCCGCCCTGTTGACCTTCAAAAAAGTAAGGGGTCACTTGCGAGGCAAGGGCCAGCGCGTCAAGCATATCAACAGGTGTCTCCTCCCCGTCAGTCAGAGAGCGTTGTTGGCGTTCCGTTTGTTGGTAGTAAAGTCGGGTATGGGTTTGCCGCACGCCAGCAGCGCCCAATCTGTGATCCAGCAGGAATCTGTGGGCCTGCTGTTTAACCCTGTCGGCCGCCGTCGCCTGGAAAGGCTCCGGCGCCACTATTGAGGTAAACGACTTCCCCCAGGGGGAGTCAAACGCATCCCGATAACTGTACTGGTAACTGAGCTCGGTGCGCTGCCATTGGCGTGCCCCTGGCAAACTCTTGGCCGCCATTTTCATCAGCAGGCGCTTCTGTGAATCGCTCTGGGGTTCGCGGTATTGCCACTGCTGGTCATCCTGGCCTCTGGCATATTGACCAAGCAACATAAATTCCACCCCGTCACCTTGTTGGTACCAGCCGATGTCACCCTTGCCTGCATCCCGGTCACCAAGTTCCAATCCAAAGCGATTTCCAGTCTTGCTTAAGGCGCGGCTGGACAGCTGAATATCGCCCTGGTGGCAATCAGCCGCCCCATTACACAGCGCCAGGGTATCGATAAACTCCACACCCAGAGGGATTTCCAACGCAGGGGCGGTCAAGGGCGCGGCAAGCAAAGTGATGCCATCAAGGGACAGTGTCGCTGCACGGCCATGGTACAGACGAAAATCACTTTCCGGATAATCTCCGGGAACCTGGCTGATACCGGGCAGCAGATCCAGCAGGGGCGTAAGGGTACCGTAGTGGAACTGTCCCGCCACCGAGCTATCAAGCTTGATTGATTGTAAGGTATTGCTGTCGTTGGCTATGGCCAAAGACGGCAAGAGACAATAAAAAAGTAGCAGGAAAAATCGGTTCGCCGAACTTGGCTTCATTATGCTTATTCACCCGAAAAAATAGCGCTGGGCGATGGATGCGGTTAAGCGCCTCGCCGTATTAGAATTATTTGATAAAGCTAAGCTATCCCAATCGGGGCATAAAAAAAAGCGGCAATCGCCGCTTTCTTGACACTGTGTCAAAATGTCACAGCCTGTTTAAAATCTCGTCGGCAAGTTTGAGTTCGTCATTGCGGTTAACCTTGACGCCTGCGGCGATGACAGCCCTGGCGATATCCTGGGCCTGGGACAGCGAATGCATTTCATAGGTACCGCATTGATACTCATTGAGCTCGGGAATAGCCTTTTGATCCTGCACCTTGAGCACATCTTCCATGGCGGCCAGCCAAGCCTCGGCCACCCTTGTTTCCGCCGGGGCACCTATCAGGCTCATGTAGAAACCGGTACGACACCCCATGGGCGAAATATCAATGATTTCCACGCCGTTACCGTTCAGGTGATCACGCATAAAGCCGGCAAACAGGTGCTCCAGGGTATGAATGCCCCGCTCGCTTAAAATGTCCTTGTTGGGAGCACAAAAACGCAGGTCAAACACGGTAATGGTATCACCGCCGGGGGTCTTCATGGTCTTGGCCACCCGCACAGCGGGAGCATTCATACGGGTGTGATCGACGGTAAAACTGTCAAGTAACGGCATGCTGGATCTCCAATCTCTAACCTGGGTCTGTGCCCGGAACTAGCATAGCATCAAAGGCGGCCGGCCTACACGGCCCTGACCCGCCGCCCATCCTCAGAAATATTCATGTTGGCTGACGCCAATTATTGCCGCAGCCGGGTATAGGCATCCTCGGAAATGGCGTGATAGCGCCTGACGCCCTGCTCATATTCCTTGTAAGCCTTGTAAACCTTTTCCATCATGGGGTCCTGGGCCGACTGCTCGGCAATCACCTCCGCGGACACCTTACGCAGCTGTGCCATCACGTCCTCGGGGAACTGGCGCAATTGCACCCCGTGTTCATTGATCAGGGAATCCAGCGCCGCCACATGGCGCACTGTGTACTCATCAAGCATATCCTGGTTGATGGCCTTGGCGGCCCCTTTGACTATGGCCTGCAGATCATTGGGCAATGCCGCAAAGGCCTGCTGGTTAATCAGAAACTCCAGTGATGAACCCGGCTCATGCCAGCCCGGATAGTAGTAATACCTGGCGGCCTTGTGCAGGCCGAAGGCCAGATCGTTAAAGGGCCCCACCCATTCGGTAGCGTCAATGGCACCGGTTTGCAGCGCGGTATAGAGTTCCCTCCCCGGCAGGGTCACCGGCACGCCACCAACCCGTTTGAGCACTTCACCACCGAGCCCCGGCAGGCGCATTTTCAGGCCCTTAAGATCTTCCATGCTGTTGATTTCACGATTGAACCAGCCGCCCATTTGCACCCCGGTATTACCGCCCGGCAAGGGAAGTATGCCAAAGGGGGCATAAACCTCCTCCCACAATTGCTGGCCGCCGCCGTAGGTGAACCAGCCATTCATTTCCTGGGCGTTAAGACCAAAGGGAATGGAGGTGAAAAACTGCGCCGCCGGCGCCTTGCCCTTCCAGTAATAAGCAGCCGAGTGTCCCATTTGCACCGTGCCCTGACTGACGGCATCGAATACCTCGAACGCCGGCATCAGCTCCCCTGCACCGTAGACCTTGATTTTCAGTCTGCCGGCGGACATCTCCTCCACCATGGTCGCGAACCGCTCAGGCGCCATGCCAAGGCCCGGGAAATTCTTTGGCCAGGAGGTGGCCAGCTTCCATTCTATGGGTTTAATTTCAGCCTGGGCTTTGCCCGCTTGCTGTCCGTCCTGCTGATTACAGCCCAGCAGCATGGCTACCGCCAGCAATGCCGTCCCTATCCTGAATTTCATACAAACGACTCCTTTTTCATTTTGTCAGGGGACTCAGCCCTGACCATAAATCACTTCCGGCAACCAGGTGGCAAGTGCAGGCCACAGGCTGAGCACCAAGAGCAACAAGAGTTGTATGGCGACAAAGGGCACCACACCGCGATAAATCTGGGCACTGCTGACCATTTGCCCTGCCACACCCCGCAGATAAAAGAGTGCAAAGCCAAAGGGCGGGGTCAAAAACGAGGTCTGCAGGTTGATGGCGATCATTATCCCAAGCCACACGGGATCGAGCCCCATTGCCAGCAAAATCGGCGCCACCAGCGGCACCACCACAAAGGTGATCTCGATAAAGTCCAAAATGAAGCCGAGCAGGAAGATCACCAACATCACCAGAGCCATAGCACCAATCACGCCACCGGGCATATTGGAAAACAGCTGATGGATAAGCTCCTCACCGCCAAGACCGCGAAATACCAGGGAAAACACCGAGGCACCAATCAGGATCAAAAACACCATGGAGGTGATCTTGACCGTCGCCTGCATCACCTCACCCAGCACCCGCCGACACAGCTGTCCCTTGATAAGGGCAATGACCAGAGCACCACCGGCTCCAACGGATGCGGCCTCGGTGGGGGTAGCTATGCCGAACAGAATTGACCCCAACACCAAAAAAATCAGCAGCATGGGCGGCAGCAGTGCCGTCAGCACCTGACCCCATGATATGGGCTCAGCCCCGGTGGCCTCTTCTGTTTTGCCAAAGGCGTTTGGCCGCCACCAGAGCATCAATGCCGTATACAACACATACAGCAGCACCAACAGCAGCCCGGGGATCAGGGCTCCGGCAAACAGATCACCGACGGACACCGACTTGGGATTGAAGATCCCCATTTTCAGCTGTGCCTGCTGATAAGCATTGGACAGCACATCCCCCAGCAGCACCAGGGCGATGGAGGGCGGGATAATCTGCCCCAGAGTACCGGTGGCACAAATGGCACCGGCGCTGAATTCCGGGGAATAGCCGCGTTTAAGCAGGGTCGGCAGCGACATCAGCCCCATGGTAACCACTGTGGCGCCCACAATGCCGGTACTGGCCGCCAGCAACATGCCGACAAAAAACACGCTGAAGATAAGCCCACCACGCAAACGACCAAACAGCGCCGCCATGGTGGTCAGCAGCTGTTCTGCCACCCGGGACTTTTCCAGCACCACGCCCATAAACACAAACAGGGGGACCGCCATCAGTATGCCGTTGTTGAGCACCCCATAGATGCGGTTCGGCAGCAGCCCCAGCAGGCTGAGGTCAAATTCGCCAAACAGGCTGGCAATAAAGGCAAACAGCAGCGCCGTGCCCCCCAGGGTCAGGGCCACGGGGTAACCCAGCATCAGCACCAGACAAATAACAGCAAACAATGCCAGCGCCATATCAATATTCCCCCCGCTTCAGGCTGATGCCCTTGCGATACAGCTGAGCCAGTCCTTCCAGTACCAGGCTGGTGGACAGCACCAGCAGCAGGGATTTTTGCAGGTAGACATAGGCCAGACCACCGGCCTCCACCGAGGACTCGTGAATGCGCCAGGAGCCCAACACATAAGCCCAACTGAAACCGAAAATGGTCAGCGCCAGGGGGAAGAGGAACAGCAGAGCGCCGAGAAAATCAATCCAGCACTGACTGCGGGCCGAAAAACGGCGATAGAAAACATCAACCCGCACATGGGCGTCACGTTTGAGGGTAAAACCGGCGGCCAGGGTAAAAATGGCGCCGTGCAGATAAAGGGCCGTTTCCTGGATGGCGGTGGCGCCGATGCCAAATACGTAGCGCAACAGCACCACGGTCAGGGTCAACAGCAAAATAGCCAGGCTGCACCAACCCGCAAGCCGGCCACAACCTTCGGTCAGCGCCTCGGCCCATTCAATTAAGTGTTTCATTGCTCTTGTTATCCGTAAAAATCGCAACCTATTGATAACAGAAAAAACACAATGAATAAACAGCCGTTAAGCCCTGTGGATTGTCGGCTGTACATAAAAAAACCACGCATGAGCGTGGTTTGTCATATCACAGCAGCCGAATCAACCGCCGCGGCACTTGGGCGAGTCGGGAGCCGCCCCCTGGGCCTGCCATTCTTCGGGGGTATAAGTGTGCATCGCCAGCGCATGGACGCCGCCGGCCAGCTCGTCAGCCAGGGCCTGGTTAACCGCCCGGTGGCGGGCCAACAGTCGCTGACCGCTGAAATGCTCACTGACCACAATCACCTTGAAATGGGTCTCTGAATTCGGTGGCACATTGTGCATGTGGCTCTCGTTGTTCACCTCAAGATGGGTGGGCGCCAGGGCCTGGGTCAGCTTGGTTTCAATGATTTGGGCTAAAGACATTCTCTGTTCCGCAATTTGAGGCTTGGTATGTGCGCAAGGTTACTGCCGTCATTCTTACCGGTCAATCTTGCCGGCCACTCTAGCCGGTTAGTTTTGCCGGTCGTTCAGCTGATCCACTAGCAGTGCCGTGAATAGCAGTGCCGTGAAATCCCGGGGTAAGCAGCCTGAAGGTGAAGTTCAGCCGCTCGCCGACACCCTTGCATCTGGGCAGGCCGTGTTGCCAATGCTGCTGCATGGGATGATGCATCAGCAGCAGATCGCCACTGTTCAGTACCAGGCTCAGCCGCCGCCCCGTAAGCTTGTCCTTGAGCACAAACTCACGGCTGGCCCCGAGGGTGATGGAAGCTATATCACTGCCGGGCACCAGCTCGGGTTCGTCGTCGCTGTGAAAGCCCATGGCATCCTCTCCACTGCGATAGCGGTTGACCAGCACACCGTTACTGACAAAACCCAGCTCCCACTCCAGCTTGGCCCGAAGCCTCGCCGCCAGCGGCGGCCAGGGCAAGGCCTTTACCAGCAGCGAAGAATAGACATAGTCGCAGCCGGGATCGGCAAACCACACCTGCTGCCTGGGAATGGGGTGCCACTTGCCGTAGACTCTAATCGACGGACTCTCAAAGGGATACGTGCCGGCCTCGGCCCACAACGCATCCTGTCTTGTCTGGTCGAGAAATCCCGGAATATAAGTCATGGGCGGCATCTCGGCATCACCCAAGCCAAAATCCAGTTGTACGCCCTTTGACATTTACCATCGCCTCTGTGGTTGGGATCTGCGATAATCCCCGTTTTGCTCATCTGTTACTTTGCCATATGACCACCCGATTTTCAGCCGCCGGTATCGAAATGCAACTGCGCCGTTATCCTGAAACGGCCGATGCCAACCTGCAGGCCTGGGATGCCGCTGACGAGCACCTGCTGCAACACCTTAGCGAAGCAGGGGAATTGCCGAAGGGGCCAGTGATGCTGCTGAACGACAGCTTCGGCGCCCTTTGTTGTTCCCTTAAACAGCGCTGGCCCGAGACCGAGCTGCTGTTTTGCTCCGATGCCCGCACCGGCCATTTGGGAGCCCAGGCCAACCTGACTCTCAATGACCTGGCGCCGGGAAACACAGGTTTTCATGCCAGTCGTGAACTGGCCAGCTTGCCTGTACCGGGATTGGTACTCGCCAAGCTGCCAAAAAACCTGAACTTCCTGGCCGACCAGCTGCGGCAGTTGTCCGGTCTGTTACCGGCCGGCACCCGGGTGCTTATCGGTGCCAAGGCCAAATCCATCAACAAGGCGCTGCTGGAGAATATCGGCAGTCATCTGGGCCCTGCCCAGGCAAGCCTGGCGTGGAAAAAGACCCGGATCATCACCGTCGTTGCCGACGGTAAACCACGGCCACCATTGAGCATCAGCCGCTGGTCTGTTCCCGAATATGATCTCACCCTCTCCAACCTCAGCAATGTGTTTGCAGCGAGCAAGCTCGACATAGGTGCACGTCTGATGCTGGAACACATGCCGACGGACAATTTTAGGTCGGTCATCGATCTCGGTTGCGGTAACGGGGTCTTGGGTCTGCGGGCTGCACAGTTATATCCTGAGGCCCAGGTACATTTTGTCGATGAGTCCGAAATGGCCGTCGCCAGTGCCGAGGCCAACTGGAAGGCCAACGGATTCAAGGACAAGGGCCACTTCCACTGGGATGATTGCCTCAGTCACCTGGATGAGAGCATCAGCGCCGACCTCATCCTCTGCAATCCGCCCTTCCATCAGGGTGAAGCCATCACAGATCATATCGCCTGGCAGATGTTCAACGACGCCAAACGACGCCTCAAGCCCGGTGGTCTGCTGCAGGTGGTGGGCAACCGCCATTTAGGCTATCACATCAAACTCAAGCGGCTGTTTGGCAACTGCAAAACCGTCGCCAGCAATGGCAAATTTGTGATACTGCAAGCATGGCGCTGAGAACTTTAAGACGCCAATAAAAAAGGGACCCTGGCAGGTCCCTTTTTTATCGCACTGTCCCCTTACACACTCCCCTTAAAGGGCGGCATCATCGAACAGGCGAACATGGGTCAGACGCGCCACTTCGTCTATGTAGCGCCGCACTCTGTGGGGAAACTCAAGTCCTTGGACCATGGTCAGGTTGCGCAGGGTCGGGAACAGCAGTATGTCGTCGTATCCCAGGCGGTCATCCCGCTCCGATGGCAAGGCGATAAATTCAAGGTGGGACAGCAGGGGTTCCAGATTGGCGATATAGTCCCCGCTGTGGGCCAGCGCATCATCAAAGCTCATCTCAATCAGGGCACTCTTTTTCTCGGTGTAGAAATCTATGGCAGCTTGAGTGGCATATTCCGGCAGCCCCAAACGCACGGTGCGGGGATAGATAAGGCGATTGGCATAGAAACTCACGCTCCCCTGCCAGGCCTTGATGGCCTCTTCATGCTCTGCGTCAATCAGCACAGGTTCGCCATCCATAGCATCCAGATAGGCCACTATATCCAGGCTTTCGCCCATAAAGCTGCCATCGGCTTTTTGCAGAATCGGCACCATATTGGCACCGACCATGGCAACACGGGCGTCCACATCGTCATTTTGCAGAATTTCTTTTTCGACTCTCAGTCCCTTAAATCCCACCAGCATCATGGCGCGAACACAGTAAGGGCAATGTTCAAACACAAACAGCTTCATTGAGTTTCCTTGGCAAGCCTTGGGCGAATGGCCCAAAGCTTACCCGATTTTCACGCCGGGGACATAGGGGGCGAACTGATCGCGGCACTGGGCCCCATCAACTATCCTTAACAGTGCACGTTTCTTCCAACAGGATGAACCATGACAGCAGCTTCACTTCCGGTCATAGGCTGGCGTGAATGGGGCATACTTCCGGACGTGGGCAATGAAAGAGTCAAGATTAAGATAGATACCGGCGCCAAAACCTCTTGCCTGCACGCCTTTAAAATCAAGCCTTTTTACCGTGACAAGGTTAAGTGGGTTGAGATCTGGCTCCATCCGGAACAGAAATCCTCCCGCGCAGTGCGTTGTGAGTTTCCGGTCCATGACAGGCGCCTGGTCACTGACTCCGGCGGCCACAAACAGCTGAGGTATGTGATCAAAACCTGCCTGGTATTGGGCGCCCATCAGTTCGAACTGGAGCTGACGCTGAGCCGGCGCGACAACATGCGTTTTCGCATGTTGCTGGGCAGAAGAGCCCTCAATGGCCGCTTCCTGGTGGATCCGGCGGCATCCTATTTAACAGGAGTAGACTGATGCGAATTGCCATTCTATCCCGTAACAAAAACCTTTATTCCACCAGCCGCCTGGTGGAGGCAGCCCGGAAACGGGACCATGAGGTTCTGGTGATCGATCCCCTCACCTGCTACATGAACATCAATATGAAATCCCCCAGCATACATGCCAAGGGCGAGGTGTTGCCGAAGTTCGACGCCGTGATCCCGCGCATTGGTGCCTCGGTGACCTTCTACGGCACCGCCGTGCTGCGACAGTTTGAGATGATGGGGGTGCAACCCCTGAATGAATCCGTCGCCATCACCCGCTCCCGCGACAAGCTGCGTTCGTTGCAGCTTTTGTCACGTAAAAACATCGGCTTGCCGGTCACGGGCTTTGCCAGCAAGCCGGCGGACGTGCCGGATCTGCTGCAAATGGTGGGCGGCGCCCCCTGCGTCATTAAGTTGCTGGAGGGGACCCAAGGCATAGGCGTGGTGTTGGCCGAAACCCGCAAGGCGGCGGAAAGCGTGATCGAAGCCTTTATGGGCCTCAAGGCCAACATCATGGTGCAGGAATACATAGCCGAAGCCGGCGGGGCTGACATACGCTGCTTCGTGATTGGTGACAAGGTCATCGCCGCCATGAAACGCCAGGCCATCGCCGGGGAATTTCGCTCCAACCTGCATCGGGGCGGCACAGCCACCCTGGTCAAGTTGACGCCGGAGGAGCGCTCCACCGCCGTGCGGGCAGCCAAAACCATGGGATTGAACGTGGCCGGGGTTGACATACTGCGCTCCATGCACGGCCCCCTGGTGATGGAGGTGAATTCCTCACCCGGCCTCAAGGGCATAGAGGAGGCCACCGGCATAGACGTGGCCGGCAAGATCATCGGCTTTATCGAGGCCCATCAAACCCACCACAACACCAAAACCCGGGGCACCGGCTGAGTTTCAGCCCCTGTCTGCTGCAGCCGTTATCTCAGAACTGTCACCGTTTTCAGCGCCTGTGGCACTGTTCTCGGCGACTGCGGCAGCGGGCGGCGCAAACAGCAGACGCCAGCGCTGCTTCAGGCTGAGATCCGGGGCACTGGCCTCACGCAGCATGTCGCTGGCCTCACCGAAGGTAACCTTAAGCGGATTGAAGCTGTTCACCGGCTTGGTGATGCCATAGCGCACGGTTTCGACTTCAGGCTCAAAGGTGCCGAAAAACCTGTCCCAGATGATCAACACCCCGGCATAATTCTTGTCTATGTACTGGGGATTGCTGCCATGGTGCACCCTGTGGTGGGACGGGGTATTGAACAGCCACTCAAGCCAGCCCAGTTTACCCACCAGTTGGGTATGGACAAAGAACTGGAATCCCAGACTCGCCAGCACGGAAAACACCACCCAGGCGGGATCGAAACCTATGATCACCAAGGGAACCCAAAACATCCACATGCCCGCCAGCGGATACAGCATGCTCTGGCGAAAGGCGGTGGAAAAATTCATGTTTTCCGAGCTGTGATGGGCCACGTGGGCCGCCCACATCCAGCGCACCCTGTGGCTGGCGCGGTGAAACCAGTAGTAGCAAAAATCCTGGGCCAGCAATAGCAGTAAAAAGCTTTGCCAATTCATGTCGATATCAAACAAGCGCCAGCCAAAGAGCCACAGGTACAGCTTGGCGATGGCGAGCCCGGCCAGCAGATCCGCCCCCTGGTGCATACCGGCCAGGGATAAGTTGCACAGCACTTCCGGCAAGCGATAACGGGCGCTGGCCGGCAGGCGGCCGCGAACGTCCCCCAGATACCACTCCAGGGCTATAAAGAGAAAGAACACCGGCGCCAGCGCCAGCAGTAAAAATTCCGGGTGGGATACCAGAGTTTCGAGGCCCATGATTCAGGATTCCTTGCGTGTGATTACCATTTGGCGAAGTGATCTTCCGTGAGTCCGGGCACCGCCTTGAGTTGATGTTTCTTGCCCTGGGTATCGACCACCCAGCCGTCGAAATGGCCCAGATATTGACGAAAGTTGCTTTTCAGCAGCCCCAGATTGAGTTTCTCCTTGCGACAGGCTTCTGGGCGGAAACTGAGTTCCAGCTCACTGCGCTCCGACCAGATGCGCCATAAACCGTCCTCCCCGGCATGACGATCAAAGTCGAAGTGTACCGGCGACAGGTGCTGACGCACACCGTCGAGCCAGAGTACGTTTTCACTGGAGCCGGTTTCGTTGACCCCGGCCGCGAGATTGAGCCCCAAAGTGTGCTCACCGAGCCAGGCGTTAATGGACGCCCAACGCCAACTGGTTTCCCGGCGCATATAGCCCGCCGAAAAATCATATCCCGCCAGCGCCCGCCCCAGGAGTTGGGGTTCGTGATTGACACTGAGGCTGCCGCCAACTGCCAGGGCATTGTGCTTCTGGGTATAGGTCCAGCCGCTGTAGCCCGTGGGGCTGCACAGGGCCATGGGCAAACTGAGGGGCATGGGCCTGAGCTCCAGTTCGGCCCTCACCTGCCGCCCCTGGATATCCGTATCCAAAAGCACCCGCCACAGGCCCTGGTCGCGGTAAAAGCGCACCGGCCCCATGGCGCTCTCTCCCTGCCAGGGCGACTCGCCAAGCTGGTAGCTTGCCACCGGCGGCCGCAGCCACTGCTTCTGGTACAGCTTGGCGGCGCTTTTGTCATAGAGATAGCAAAAGCCGCTGCCAAGGTAGCGAATATCGGCTATCGCCAGTCCCAGCACATATCTTGGGGTATGGATGGCGACAAATTCGAATTGTTTGAAGCTGAAATGCCGTCCCAGGCGCGACACTGGTTTGTCCATCTCGTTGTGCAGTGGAAAGTCTCCACTGCCCAGGCTGCGTGGTGGCAGGTCAAAATGGCCAAAGCGCGGCTTGCCGCCCTTGCTCAGCAGACAATCCAGTTGTTCATGGGTCACCAAAGTGTGCGCTGCGGTCACAATCCTGTCGTCCTTTTACCAGGCGGTTTCAAAATCGAATGATAACTCTAACCCGTCACAAAGGTGGATTGAAGCCCCTCCAGCTACAAATGTTAAAAATATGCTGCAAAGGCTATTACTGCCCCGCGCTGGAAGCCTGAAACAAATCTGGTATCCTGATGCCAATTTATTTGCCGGCCCATAAGGATTTTCATGAAAGCCACTCTTCCCGCCCTGCTCGCTGCCGTGCTGCTTGCCGGTTGTGCAAGTCAACCTTCTTACATAGCCCTGAGTCCGGAACTGCCGGCGGTCAAATCCGTGGCAGTGGGTCAGTTACTGACCCTGAGCACGGTTGACAACCGCAAGGCCAATTTTATTGTCCGCATCAACGAAGACGGCAAGGCCGCCAGACTGGTGGCCCCGGGTGAATCGCCCCAGGCCCAGATAGAGGACTTGCTGCGCCAGGGACTGACCAAGGCCGGCTATCAATTCGGGGCCGGCTCAGACACCAGCGTTGAGTTCCAGTTGGAGCAATTGCTGACCGATGTCAACGAAGGCACCTTCGGCTTCGAAGCCAACAGCAATCTGGTGATCAGCGTGATGGCCTTTCGCCGTCCCGGCGGCGGCAATGAGCAGCAGTATTTCAGCAAACGCTACACGGCCCGCGGCACCCTCAAGGGTCCCTTCAGTGCCGACTTCGCTACCCTTGAGCTGGAGCTGAACAAGCTGATCACCAAACTCAGTGCCGACATACTCAACGACTCTGAGCTGCATCAATTTTTAACCCGCTGATAAAATAAGGAAAAGCCATGAAATGGATACTCGCACTGTGGCTGGCTGCCTCAGCCTTTGTCGCCAATGCCATCGACATTCAACCGGACACCCTGTATCCCAGGGTTGAGCTGGACACCAGCATGGGCAAGATAGTGGTGGAACTTGACCGCACCCGCGCGCCTATCACAGTGGATAATTTCCTCACCTACGTGGTGAAGGGGGAGTATGACAACACCATTTTCCACCGCATCATCCCCGATTTCGTGGTCCAGGGCGGTGGTCTGGATCTTAAGCTGGAAGAGAAAAAAGAAGACAAGCCCATAGTCAATGAATCCGGCAACGGCCTGTCCAATGCCTTCGGCACCATAGCCATGGCACGGGAAAATGAACCCCATTCGGCCACCCGCCAGTTTTATTTCAACGTCGCGGATAACACCAAGCTGGATCCGTCCAAGCGCCGCTGGGGCTATGCCGTATTCGGTGAAGTGGTGGAAGGCGCCGAGGTGCTGCAGGCCATGGCACAGGTCCCCACAGAGGACAATGCCAAGCTGGGCTGGCCCGATGTGCCGGTGACTCCTGTGGTTCTCAAGCGCGCCACTTTGCTGCCCCGCCCATAAAAATTTGGGTTAGCCAAACCTTAAAAAAATTTGAGCATAGACTCGGATTTGCTGTCTATACTGGAATTGCTACAAAAAGGAGGCGATACGATGACAGAGACATCTGCATTCATCGACAGCAAAGCGCCCCAACTGGCTCAGTATGGACGAGCATTCTTGAGTGACCAGCTTGAGTACCGCGAAATCCAGCTGTATTTATGGGATACCCTGGAGGAATGGCAACAGCTCAATCCCCAGGGCGAAGCGCAATCCGATGTGGAACGGGTGTTCTGGTATCTGATGCACAGCTTCGATCGCTGGCCCGACTGGGTGATCCGTGGCAATCAGTTTCTGCGCAGGCAGATCCAGGATTGTTGTGAATACCTCAGTATTGGTGGCCAGTTGCCATCTGGCTGTCACGGGGTTCGCCCCGGCTGATACCGCATTCACCCTGCTGTCCCCAAGACCCGCCGGCAACGGCGGGTCTTTTTCTAACAGGTACTTGGAAAACTGCTGCGGTATTCGGTTATCCTAGGCCATCATTTGCTTGCCATGGTCGCCATGTTCCCCGTTGCCCACACCTGGTCCCGCTGTCGGGATGCCCTGTCCGTCTACCGCCACAAGCGGGTGCTCGTCATGTTGTCACTGGGCTTTTCCGCCGGTTTGCCGTTGATGTTGGTGTTCTCCACCCTGTCCTTCTGGCTCAGGGAAGCGGGCATAGACAGAACCGCCATAGGGTATTTCAGCTGGATTGCCCTGGCTTACGCCTTCAAATGGCTCTGGTCACCTTTGGTGGACAGAATGCCACTGCCGCTGTTTTCCCGTTGGCTTGGGCGCCGCCGCGGCTGGATGCTGTTCTCGCAACTTATCCTGGTGTCGGCCATCGTCGGCATGTCCATGAGCGATCCCCTGACACACCTCAATCATCTGGTAATCTTTGCCCTGCTGGTGGCTTTCTCCTCGGCCACCCAGGACATAGTGATAGATGCGTTTCGTATCGAATCGGCGCCGGAAAATATGCAGGCCGCCCTCGCCGCCGCCTACCAACTGGGCTACCGCAGCGCCATGATAGTGGCCACCGCCGGCGCGCTCAGCATAGCGGCCTGGGTCTCCCCCGGAGATGACAGCTACCATTTGGCCAACTGGCAAACCGCTTATCTGGTGATGGCGGTATTGATGGGCATCGGCATTATCACCACCCTGCTGGCAAAAGAGCCGGTGACCGACACCCATCAGGCCAGCGATGAGGAGCTGGCGATGCGCGCCCGCCTGAGCGCAAACTGCAATCCCCTGATGGCGCGGGCCGGTGCCTGGCTGTACCGAGCCGTGGCCCTGCCCTTTATCGACTTTTTCCGCCGCTTCGGCTGGCATGCATTGCTGATCCTGGCACTGATTTCCTGCTACCGGATCTCCGACATAGTCATGGGGATCATGGCCAACGTGTTCTACGTCGATATGGGCTTTTCCAAGGAGGAAATCGCCTTTATCAGCAAGGTATATGGGCTGATTATGACCCTGGTGGGTTCGGCCTTTGGCGGCGTGCTGCTGGCCCGCTACGGCACCATGAAAATCCTCTTCCTGGGTGCCCTGCTGGTGGCCACCACCAATCTGCTGTTTGCCCTGCAGGCAATGGTGGGCCATAACGTGCCCCTGCTGACCTTCGCCATTTCGGTGGACAACTTCAGTGCCGGCATCGCCACGGCGGCCTTTATCGCTTACCTGTCGGGACTGACCAGCTCGGGCTACAGCGCCACCCAATACGCGCTGCTGTCATCCATTATGCTGCTGTTTCCCAAGTTTATTGCCGGCTTTTCCGGCGCCTGGGTTGATGCCTATGGCTATGTGAATTTCTTTGTCAGCGCCAGTCTTATCGGCCTGCCGGTATTGCTGCTGGTGTGGCTGGTACAAAAACACGGCCCGCAGAAGCGGGCCGGGGATGAAACTCAAGTGAGCAACCAGGACTGTGCTTAATCGCGGAAGTTGTTGAACTGAAACGGCTGGCCCAACTCGGCACCACGGGCCAGGGCCATGATGGCCTGCAAATCGTCGCGCTTCTTGCCGGTAACCCGCACCGAGTCACCCTGGATCTGCGCCTGAACCTTGACCTTGCTGTCCTTGATAAGCTTGACCAGCTTCTTGGCCACATCCTGCTCAATGCCCTGTTTGAACTTGACGTTCAGGGCGAAGGTCTTGCCTGTGTGCACTATCTTGTCTTCCACATCCATTGCCTTGGCATCCACATTGCGCTTGGCCAGCTGGCCCCGCAGTATGTCCACCATCTGCTTGCACTGGAAGTCCGACTCTGACTTGAGAATCACAACGAAGTCTTTGAAATCCACTGAATACTCGACGCCACGGAAGTCAAAACGACTGTCCATTTCACGGCGGGTGTTTTCCACGGCGTTTTTCAGCTCCACCGCATCTACTTCGGAAACGATATCAAATGAAGGCATGGCTCTCTTTACCCTGTTATTCACAAACCGGCGATAGTGTAGCCCCTGAAGGCCAAAGTGTGTAGCCGCGCAGTGCCCACTGCCATCGAATTTTCAATGACAGCGGCTGCACATTTCCCTATCATGACCGCCAGAGTCTCCCTGACGAACCGTATTTGTGAACAACAGCCAGACATTTTTCAAATGGGTCCTGCTGCTCGCCGTGCTGGTGATAAGCTACCTGGTTTTTTCCAAGCCCAACTACCCGCAAACCATCCCTAATATCGACAAGGTCGGCCATTTCGGCAGCTTTTTCCTGCTCGCCTGGCTGACCCAATTGGCGTTCAGACCCAATTGGCCGCAACTGACATTGGCACTTGGCGCCTATGCCGGCCTGATTGAAGCGGTGCAATCCCGTCTGCCCTACCGCAGCGCCTCCTGGGGCGACATGGCGGCCGATATGGCCGGCGTACTCGCCTTCTACATTTGTCTGTGGCTGTACCAGCGCTATCGCCGCGCCGCTAAGCTGGAGCAGTAACTTGGCCGATATCGCCATCCTGGGCCCGGGGGCCATCGGCCAGCTATTGGCGCACCAGCTCTGTGGCGACAAGCTGTTGCCGGACCTGCTGATTCTGATAGGCCGCGAAGCTCAGCCCCAGTGCCATTTGCAGCTGCGTTGCGCCGACAAGAAACACTCCCTCAAGCTGCCCATGTTGGCCCTCTCAGATGTCACCCCGGACGCCCTCAAGGGACTGAGACTGCTGATAGTCACCCTCAAGGCATATCAGGTAGAAGAGGCCCTGGACAGTCTGCTCGACAAACTGCCCCATAATTGCCAGCTGCTGTTGCTTCACAACGGCATGGGCCCCCATAAGGCGCTGCAGCCAAAACTTGGCGGCCGAGGGCTGCTGCTGGGCACCACCAGCCAGGGCGCCCTGCGTTTGGGCCCCTTTGAGGTTAGGCAAACAGGCACAGGCCTGACCCAATATGGCCACTTCTGTGGCCCTGAGTTGGACAACGATCTCAGGCAAAGGCTGCTCACAGTGCCTGGCAGTGAATGGTGTAATGATATCGAAACCGCCCTGTGGCACAAACTGGCGGTCAATGCCGCCATCAATCCGCTGACGGCGCTGGAGCGGGTCAATAACGGCGTGCTGGCCGAACCTCGATTCGCCGCCACCATAAGCGCGATTGTCGATGAACTGCTGCTGGTGGCCGGTGCTGAAGGCATAAGGCTGGAGCGGGAAGTGCTGCTGGAGCGTATCTACAAGGTGATTGAACTGACCGCGGCCAACTTTTCCTCCATGTACCAGGATGTGACGCAAGGGCGGCGCAGCGAGATAGATGCCATCAACGGCTTTCTGCTCACCCTGGCCGAGCGCCATGGGCTGACGCTGCCGGTCAATCAGGAATTGGTTAACCGAATCAACGCCCTTAGCCCAAAGGCAGCTCCAACTCCCAGATAGCTTCGGATACTGTCTCCAAACGCGACAGCATCATGGCCTGGGCATCCTGCAGGCCCTGGTTATAAAAATATGCACCAAACTCACGTCCGATAAAATCCAGCATAAATTCGGCATCAAACTGGCCCAGCTCCACCTCCAGCTCCCGGTCCAGATAGCTTTGCAACTTGGCCACCAGCCGCGCCTTCTGCTCTGGCGGAAACTCTATCTTTGCCATCTATTGCTCCTTGTTCATTTCGCTTATTTAAGCCCCTTGTTAATGTGCCTTGCTTAAGTCCCTTATTAAGGTCCCTTACCAATACTCCTGGTTAATTCCACATCACCAGAATCGCCGCCAGGGCGATCAGCACCAAGCCCAGCAGCTCGGCACGTTTCACCGGCTCACGCAGAAAAAAGCGCGACACCAGCATCATGAAAAACACTTCCACCTGCCCCAGGGTTTTGACATAGGGCACGGCGGTCAGCGACATGGCACTGAACCAGCCAATGGAGCCCAAACAACTGCAGGCACTGATGATTAGGGTCAGGCGCCACCTTTGCCACAGGGCCAGCAATTGATGGGGCTGGAACAGCAGCAGATAAGCCAGCAGCAACAAACACTGCAGCAGGATCACCGCCAGCAGCACCCAGGCGGCACTGTGGGGAAATGGCAGGGCCAGCGCCAGGCTCGCCTCGCGCACCCACAGGGAGGTCAGCGCAAAGCTGGTGCCGCAGGCAAGACCCAGGCCCAAGGTGCCCAGAGACAGGCTGCCGCTAACTTTATTGCTGAGCAGAAATACCGCCGCAGTGCCTATAAGTACCCCGCCCCAACCCAGCAAGCTCAGTTGGGTGCCGAAGAACAACATCCCAAGGATGGCGGCCACCAAAGCCTCACTCTTGGCAAGACCCGCACCGACCGCATAGTTTTGCAGCTTGAACAGGCGCACCATCAGCGCCGTGGCAAGAATTTGCGCCAGTGCCGCGCCGGAGACATAGCCTATGACTGCGGATGAAACCTGGGGCTGGGGCGCAGGTTGCCAAAGATAGAGGGCGGCGAGATAACAGCCCGCCAGCGGCGCGGCAAAAATAAAACGTGCCAGGGTCACGGCCACCACCCCCACCTCGCGGCTGAGCCGGCTTTGGAAGGCATTGCGCCAGGCCTGCATAAAGGCGGCCATCAGGGTGAGAAATACCCACATCAACTATTGCTCCGGTGAAAGGCTGAAAACAAAACGCCCGGCTAGGCCGGGCGTTTGAGCATATCACAGCAAGTAAAAGCCGAGACTTATTTACTGGTATCCAGAGCTGGAAAAGATTTCACCAAATCGTCCACCGCCTTCATCTGGGTCAGGTAGGCTTCCAGCTGGTGCAGCGGCAGGGCGCAGGGGCCGTCACACTTGGCATTGTCCGGATCCGGATGGGCCTCGATAAACAGTCCCGCCAGACCCAGCGCCATACCTGAGCGGGCCAGCTCGGTGGCCTGGGCACGGCGACCACCGGCGGACTCTTCACGACCGCCCGGACGCTGCAGCGCGTGGGTGGCATCGAAGATCACCGGATAACCACTCTGCTTCATCTCATCCATGCCCAGCATGTCCACCACCAGGTTGTTGTAACCAAAGCAGCTGCCGCGCTCACAGAGAATGATCTTGTCGTTACCGGCCTCGTTGAACTTCTTGATGATGTGGCGCATCTCGTGTGGCGCCAGGAACTGCGGCTTCTTGACGTTGATGATGGCGCCTGTCTTGGCCATGGCCACCACCAGATCCGTTTGCCGCGCCAGGAAGGCCGGCAGCTGGATGATGTCCACCACTTCGGCCACGGGGGCGCACTGATAGGGTTCATGCACATCGGTGATCAGCGGCAGCTTGAAGGTATCCTTGATCTCCTGGAAGATTTTCAGCCCTTCTTCCATGCCGGGACCACGGTAGGAATTGACCGATGAGCGGTTGGCCTTGTCGAAGGAGGCCTTGAACACATAGGGGATCCCCAGCTTCTGGGTCACCTCGGCATAGGTCTCGGCGATGCTCATGGCCAGATCCCGGGACTCAAGCACGTTCATGCCACCAAAGAGCACAAAGGGCTTGTCGTTGGCTATGGCAATGTTGCCCAGCTGGATAGTTTTATTACTCATCACCACCTCACAAAATTAAAACGCGGCCAGTCGTCATGGCCGCAGTGACATTCGATTGTTCGTCAACCCACCACTTGCAGGATTTGACCGCAGAGCCAAGCCTTCATAATAGATGCCTAAAGCATGGCCAAAAACAGTCAGCTGCTACAAAGCTGTCCCGCTCAACCTACTATCTGCAAAATCTGACCGCAGAGCCAGGCCATATAAGTGCCTAAAGCATAGCCAAAGACCGCCAACAACACCCCCACGGGCGCGAGCGCCGGATGGAAGGCCGCGGCTACCACGGGGGCCGATGCGGCGCCGCCGACATTGGCCTGACTGCCCACCGCCATGTAAAACAGCGGTGCGCGGATAAGCTTGGCCACCAGCAACATAAAGCCGGCATGCACCAGCATCCAGGTGATGCCCACCAGGAAGTAAATCGGGGTATCGAGCACCTTGCTGACATCCATGTGCAGGCCTATGGTGGCCACCAGCACATAAAGGAAGGCCGAAGCGACCTTGGAGGCACCGGCGGCTTCAAGATGACGCACCGGACTGAAGGACAGCGCCAAGCCTATGGTGGTCACCAACACCACCAGCCAGAAAAATTTCGAGGTCAGGCTGTAGTCTTCGGTCCAGGGGTAATTAACGGTAAACCAGGGGCCGAGGAAATCGGCCGCCAGGTGCGCCAGGCCTGTCACGCCAAAGCCCACGGCCACCATCAGCATCAGATCGCGGGTGCTGGCAATGCGGGCGTTCTCGGCATGGTATTGTTCCACCTTGGCCTTGAGGGTCTCAATGGCACGGGTGTCGGCACCGGTTTTGGCATCAATATCCTTGGCCTTGGAGGCCATAAACAGCAGCACAGCCATCCAGACGTTGGCCACCAACACGTCCACAGTCACCATCACGGAGAAAATGTTGCCGCCCACTTCGTAGACTTCCTTCATGGCCGCCTGGTTGGCGCCGCCACCAATCCAGCTGCCCGCCAGTGTGGTCATGCCACGCCAAACGGCGTCTGGCCCCTGCTCAGCGGTAAGGGACGGATCAAAGGCAGAGACCACCAGCAAGGCAATGGGACCACCTATGACTATCCCCAGGGTGCCGGTGAGGAACATGATCACCGCCTTGGGCCCCAGCCCCATGATGGCCTTGAGATCCACGCTCAGGATCAGCAGCACCAGACAGGCCGGCAGCAGGTAGCGGGAGGCCACAAAATACAGCTGGCTTTTCTCACCATCTATCACGCCAAAGGTATTGAGCAGGGATGGCAGGAAATAACACAGCAACAGTGCCGGGATGTAGCGATAAAACTTTTGCCAGAAGGGATGGGCGCTGCTGTTGGTGTAAAACACAAAACCGAGAATGGCGGCAAGTATACCGAGTCCGGTGGCATCATTGGTGACCAAGGCGGTACCTGTCATTGGGCTGTCTCCCTCGCTTATCTTTGTTGTTTTTCGTTATTTATATGAAATCTATCAGTGCAATATTTGCTGCTGTTCCTTCAGCTCTCGCAACTCTCACACAAGCACAGTTTCACCAGCTCTACTAGGGGATATTGCATGGTGCTCATATCGATAATATCAGTGCAGTATCTGCTGTTGTTCTTTAAGCTCACGCAGCTGCAACTTCACCAGTTCCACCACGGGATCGTGGGGGCTCATATCGATAAAGTGGCGCAGATCGCTGACCGCCACCTGAATGGCGCCCAGTTGCTGAGCGATAAAGGCCCGCTCGCGGTTAAGGCTGGCATCTTCCGGATACCACTGCATCAAAAGATTACAACACTCCAGCGCCGCCTCAAATTTATGGGCCACTATGGCACCGGCCTTGAGCTCGTGCAGCATGCGGCTGAGCAGTTGCTTAACCGTGGCGCCCTTCAGATAAGTGGGTTTGAACGGTGCGCTGTTGCCCAGCTCTCCGCGCACTATGGCGTGCAGGCGTTGGCGGCTGAGCAGCTCGCCGGTCAGCGGATCCAGGTACAGGGGTTGCTTGCCCTGGCGCCAAACCAGAACCGTCATGCCCGGCAGCAGCAGGGCATCCAGTTTTAGATCCAGCTGTTTGCCGAGCAACATGAGTATCACGGCCAGGCAGGTGCTGTTGCCCTGGCGCCGGTGCAGGCACAGGCTGAAGTTGGCGGCATCAAGACCGAAGTAATCGCTGTGGCAGCTGAAACCCAAATCCCGGTAAAACCAGTTCAGCAGCGCCTTGAATCTTTGGGTTTGATCCACCAGGTAGTGGCTCAGTACCGCGCCGGATAATTCGTACCATGCCCACTGGGCCTGGGCCTTGTCGCCCAGTCCCAAATGCTCAATAACAGCCAGCGGGGTTTCCGGCAGGGAAATCCCGCTATCGAGACAAAAATCACTCATGAAGCCAGCAGAATCGCTTGTTTGAAATGGGCCATCTTGGCGGCATACACCACCCAGGCCAGGGCGCCGAGAAAGGCGAAAGAGCGGAACAGTTTACCGCGATTGGATTTCATCGCCATGATGGCCAGCAGTATATAGGCCACCACCGCCATGATCTTCTCGGTCAACCAGGTGTCGACAAAGGGGTATTGTTTGATCAGCAGACACAGGGTCAGGCCCGACAGCAGCAGAAAGGTGTCTATCACATGGGGCGCCACCTTGAACAGCTTACGTTCAAGCAGGGCGGACTCGCGCATCTTCATTACAAAGCGCACCATAAAAAACAGCACGCTGACGCCAATCAGGGTCAGGTGCAGGTGCTTAACGGCAGGATACATGCTGTAAAAAGTTTCCATTGCATCTCAAGGCAGTAACCGACAAAGGCGCTAGTGTACCTTAATCGGCGATGGGATACCAAGGGCTATCGGGGCTGCCAGCGCCCCAGGGTGCAGCGGTCATTGCTGCCAAAATCCCGCACGGTGGCGACCTTGTCATAGCCAAGTTCGGTCAGGCGTTCCCGCAGTGCCAGCGCCTGGGCGTAACCGTGCTCCAGCAACAAATAACCGCCGGGACGGAGGAAGTCGCGGGCGTTGGCCGCGATATGGAACAGATCGGCAAAGCCTTCATCGGCGGCGGTCAGGGCACTGATGGGCTCAAAGCGCACATCGCCCTGGCTCAGATGTTCATCCTGCTCATCGATATAGGGTGGATTGGAGACTATCAGGTCAAAGTCTCTATCCTTGACGGCGCCGAACCAGTCGCTTTGCAGTATTTCCACCCGGGACAGGCCCAGATTTTCGCGATTGGCCATGGCAAGGGCCACCGCATCTTCGACCTTGTCCAGGGCCGTGATGCGCCAATGTGGACGCTCGGACGCCAGTGCCAGGGCAATGGCACCTGTGCCCGTGCCCAGATCCAGCACCCGGGCATTGTCCGGCAAGGTCAGATTGAGGGCGGTTTCCACCAGAATTTCCGTGTCGGGACGGGGAATAAGGGTGCTGTCATTGACCATAAAGGGCAAGGACCAGAACTCGCGCTCACCGACAATATGGGCCACGGGGCGCCCCTGAGCACGGCGCTGCACCATCTGCTCGAAGTGCTTCCACTGCTCCTGGGTCAGGGCCCGCTCGGGCCAGGCATAGAGATAACTGCGGGGTTTGCCGAGACAATACTGCATCAGGGTTTCGGCATCTATGTTGGCCGAGTCGCTGACGTTCTGCAATTGCACGAAGGCCCATTGCAGGGCCTCGCCTATGGTGGCTTGGGTGGTCAAAATCAGCCCTGCTCGTCCGCCAGTGCCGCCAGCAGATCCGCCTGATGCTCTTGCATCACGGGATCGATAAGGGCGTTAAGGTCGCCCTCCATCACCTCGCTAAGGCGATACAGGGTCAGGTTGATGCGATGATCGCTCACCCGCCCCTGGGGGAAGTTATAGGTGCGGATGCGCTCTGAGCGATCGCCGCTGCCCACCAGGTTGCGGCGGGTGGTCGCTTCGGCGCTGCGGCGCTTCTCGTCCTCGGCCGCCTGCAAACGGGCAGCCAGTACCGACAGGGCGCGGGCCTTGTTCTTGTGCTGGGAGCGCTCATCCTGACACTCCACCACAGTGCCTGTGGGCAAGTGGGTGATACGGATGGCAGAGTCTGTCTTGTTCACGTGTTGACCACCGGCACCCGAGGCGCGGAAGGTATCGATACGCAGCTCGGCCGGATTGATGGCGATGGCCTCAGCCTCTGGCACTTCGTGCAGCACGGCGACGGTACAGGCTGAGGTGTGTACCCGGCCCTGGGATTCTGTTTCCGGTACCCGCTGTACCCTGTGGCCACCGGATTCAAATTTGAGCTTGCCGTAAACACCATCACCACTGAACCTGGCAATGATTTCCTTGTAGCCACCGTGTTCGCCGTCGTTGGAACTCATGATTTCCACCTGCCAGCGATTGGCCTCGGCATAGCGGCTGTACATGCGGAACAGATCGCCGGCAAAGATAGCAGCTTCGTCACCACCGGCACCGGCGCGGATTTCCACGAAGGCGTTGGTATCATCGTTGGGATCTTTGGGCAGCAGCAGGATCTGCAGCTCGCCTTCGAGCCTTTCCAGGGTGGCACGGGCGCTTTTCAGCTCTTCCTGGGCCATTTCCCGGAGCTCGGGGTCGTCCTCTTCCAGCATGTCCTTGGCGGTGTCGAGATCGGCCTGAGCCTGTTGGAAGGCCTTGAAACCCTTGACCACTTCTTCCAGCTGGGCATATTCCCTGGACAGGGCGCGAAAACGCTCCTGATCCGAAATAACGCTGGCATCGCTGAGCAGCGCCATCACTTCTTCATTACGCTCGAGCAAGCCTTCCAGCTTGCGGATCACGGATTCCTTCATGGAGCTTTAAAACCTTAGTGTTTGTCCAAGCCAAGCGCGCTGCGAAGTTGCCCTATCTGGTTCAGATCGCCCTGACGGCTTGCCGCCGACAGCGCCTGGGTCGGGGCATGGATGAGCTTGTTGGTCAGCTTGTTGGCCAGTTCCAGCATTACCTGCGAACTGTCTGCCCCCTGCGCCAGCTTGTTGAGGGCACGCTCCACCAGCTCATCTCTTATCGCCATACTGGCATCGCGGTATTCGCGGATGCTGTCGACTGTCTCCAGGGAACGGATCCAATCCATAAACAGGAAGGACTGTTCCTGGGCTATCACTTCTGCTTGCTCGGCCGCCTCTCTGCGGGAGGCCATATTCTGTTCAATGATGCTTTGCAGGTCGTCCACAGTGTACAGGAAGGCGTCGTCCAATTCGGCGACCTCGGCTTCAATATCTCTGGGAACTGCTATATCAACCAATAACATAGGTTGATGGCGACGCTGCTTAAGCGCTTTTTCGACCATGCCCTTGCCAAGGATAGGCAGCGGGCTGGCGGTAGAGGATATCACGATATCGGCCTTGGGGAGAAAATCCGGTATCTGCGACAGGGTAATGGCGGTGGCACCGAACTCGGCGCACATGGCCTGGGCTCGCTCTATGGTGCGGTTGGCCACCACCATGGAGTCGACCCCGTTTTCCTTAAGATGACGGGCCACCAGTTCTATGGTTTCGCCGGCACCGATGAGCAGCACCTTGGTACTGCTCAGGGACGAGAAAATATGCTTGGCCATGCTGACGGCAGCGAAGGCCACAGACACGGCAGCGGCGCCGATTTCGGTTTCTGTGCGGACCTTCTTGGCCACGGAAAAAGTGCTTTGGAACAAGCGGTCCAGGGTCACGGCCACTGTACCGGCCTCTTTGGCGTTGGCGAAGGCCTGTTTCACCTGCCCCAGGATCTGTGGCTCGCCGAGCACCAGGGAGTCCAAACCACAGGCCACCCGCATCAAGTGGCGTACCGCTTCCTGGCCCTGATGATAATAGACACAGGGTGAGACTTCATCGTGCTGCAGGTTGTGGTAACTTTCAAGCCAGCGCAGCACGTCGGCCTTGTCAGCCTGATTGCAGTACAACTCGGTACGGTTGCAGGTCGACACTATCACGGCCTCGCCCGATGCTGTACAGCTGGCGAGACTGCGCATGGCGTCATGGATCTTGTCCGGTGAGAAAGCGACTTTCTCACGCAAATCCACCGTGGCCGTCTTATGGTTAATCCCGATTGCTACAAGGCTCATCTGACTCGTTCTGGTTCTGGGCGACGCATTTAATGGCGCCATTCTACTGAAATGACCGGGGTAAAAACAGAATCCTCTTAACAAAAGCGCGATGAAGGACCGATTTTTACCCTTTGGCTGCCGGTTCTGGCACGCTGCGGCCTATTTTACAGACCGCGGGCATTGGTATTATTAACAAGCCCCCGTATCATAAGAATTTATTCACTTCTGTCATAGTTGATTAATTTGAGCCGTTTCACAAAATTCACCATCGCCCTGTGTTGGGTCATGTCTTTGGCCCTGAGTGGTTGCGGCATCACACCGCCACAGGACCTGCTGCCGGTTGATGTCGACGACGCCGCCAAGGCCCGAGCCTGGGAGCTCAAGGGCAAGATAGCCGTCAAGACAGATGCCGATAATGTCAGTACCAATATCTACTGGCTGCACGGTCCCGACCGGGAAGAACTGCGCCTGACCAGCATGCTGGGCACCACAGTGCTGCTGCTGACCCAGGATACCCGGGGCGCCGAGCTGGAACTTGATGGCAAGCAATACCAGGGCCGCAGTGCGGCAGAACTGCTTGAGCGCCTGAGCGGCTGGCCCCTGCCCCTGGAAGAGTTACCCCTGTGGATCACCGGACAAAGCCATCCAGATGACAGCCTGACCCTGGATGACGCCGGCCGCCCCGAGCTGATTGAACACAAGGCCAGCGGCTGGCAAATCAGATACCAAAGCTGGCAGCAGCAAAGCGGCGCCTGGGTGCCCCGGGCCCTGAGCCTGCTCCATCCCAAGTCACGGATAAAAATCCAGATAAACCAGTGGCAGGCACTTGCATCCCCTGGCCAGGCCCGCCCCAAGACGTCTCCCAAGGAGCCTTCCCATGGCTAATGCTCCCTCACTGGCCTGGCCGGCCCCGGCCAAGCTCAACCTGTTTTTGCATATCACCGGCCGCCGCGCCGATGGTTATCACGAGTTGCAAACCCTGTTTCAATTCATCGATCACTGTGACTGGCTGGACTTTAAGCCGACCACCAAGGATGAGCTAAAGCTGCACAGCAACATGGGCCCGGTTGTTGCGGACAGCGATAACTTAATTCTCAAAGCCGCAAAATCACTCAAGCTCCATACGGGTTATCCAGGCGGCGCCGAGATCTGGCTCGATAAACGCCTGCCCATGGGCGGCGGACTGGGTGGTGGCTCTTCCGATGCCGCCACGACCCTGGTGGCCCTCAATGAACTGTGGCAAACCGGGCTCAGCAAGCAGGAGCTGATGGCGCTGGGCTTGAAACTCGGCGCGGATGTGCCTGTTTTTATTAATGGAGTGACCGCCTTTGCCGAAGGCGTGGGGGAAAAGTTGCAGGCCGTGACTGTGCCCGAGCCCTGGTATCTGGTGCTGGTGCCGGATGTGCATGTTTCAACGGCCGAAATCTTCCAACACCCTGAGCTGGTGCGTGATACGCCCAAGTTGGACCAAGGCAGTCTCCTCGCCGGCCAATGGCATAACGACTGCCAGGCGCTGGTGCAAGCCAAATACCCCCAAGTTGCCAATGCCTTGAGCTGGCTGCTAGAATATGCGCCGTCCAGAATGACCGGAACCGGTGCATGCGTGTTCGGGGAGTTCGCTACGCAGCAAGCCGCGCTCGAGGCGCTGGCCCTTAAGCCTGATAACTTGCAAGGCTTTGTTGCAAAAGGACTAAATCGTTCGCCCTTGGAGTTGAGACGCGTTCAACTCTGAATTTTCATCCATGTCGATCCGCCTGGCATGGTTATTACAATATCAAGCAAACGCCTGAGGTTCTTACAGTGCCCGACATCAAGCTCTTTGCTGGGAATGCTACCCCCAGTCTCGCAAAAAAGATTGCCGACCGTTTATTTTGCAAACTTGGAGAGGCTGAGGTAGGCCGTTTCAGCGACGGTGAAATCAGTGTCCAGATCAATGAAAACGTACGGGGAGCCGATGTCTTTATCATCCAATCCACCTGTGCGCCAACCAATGACAACCTGATGGAACTCATAGTGATGGTCGATGCCCTGCGTCGTGCCTCCGCCGGCCGTATCACCGCCGTGATCCCCTACTTCGGCTATGCCCGTCAGGATCGCCGTGTACGCAGCGCCCGTGTGCCTATCACTGCCAAAGTGGTTGCCGACTTCCTCTCCAGCGTGGGTGTTGACCGGGTACTGACCTGTGACCTGCACGCCGAGCAAATCCAGGGCTTCTTCGACGTACCGGTGGACAACGTGTTCGGCAGCCCAGTACTGCTGGAAGACATGATTGCCAAGAAACTGGACAACCCTGTAGTGGTATCTCCGGACATCGGCGGTGTGGTTCGCGCCCGCGCCGTGGCCAAGCTGCTGAACGATTCCGATCTGGCCATCATCGACAAGCGTCGCCCACAGGCCAACGTTGCCCAGGTTATGCACATCATAGGTGACGTACAAGGCCGTGACTGCATCATAGTCGACGACATGATCGACACAGGTGGCACCCTGTGCAAGGCCGCCGAAGCCCTGAAAGAGCACGGCGCCAACCGCGTATTCGCCTACGCCACTCACCCCGTGTTCTCCGGCAAGGCCGCCGAGAACATCAAGAACTCAGTTATCGACGAAGTCATAGTGACCGACACTGTGCCTTTGAGCGAAGAAATGCTGCAGGTGGGCAAGGTGACCCAGCTGACCATGTCAGCGGTACTGGCCGAAGCCATCCGCCGCGTCAGCAACGAAGAATCCATCTCCGCCATGTTCCAGCATTAATACTGGCGATAGATGATAAAACGCACCCCCAGGGGTGCGTTTTTTATTGGCTCGAAATTGGCTCTAAATCTTGTCACCCCGAATTGGGCCCACAAACCAAGCCTGCGGCCTTGGCTAAGCTCAAAGCCATACTGAAGAGGCAATGCCGTAAAAACGCTTCAGCGGCGCACCGGGGGCCTTATCGTCATACCAAGATATGACCGAGGCTATTTGCAATGGATGGATAAGGGAAAATAAAAAAGCCCGTCATTGACGGGCTTTTTTATATGGCTGGGGTACAAGGATTCGAACCTTGGAATGCCGGGATCAAAACCCGGTGCCTTACCGCTTGGCGATACCCCAATTTGGGTTTCAGACAATACGCGCTGCGCACCTTCCGAAAATATATGGTAGCTATGGCGGGACTTGAACCTGCGACCCCAGCATTATGAGTGCTGTGCTCTAACCAGCTGAGCTACATAGCCATGGCTGGGGTACAAGGATTCGAACCTTGGAATGCCGGGATCAAAACCCGGTGCCTTACCGCTTGGCGATACCCCAATAAGATTTGGAAGCGTAAAGGATGGCTGGGGTACAAGGATTCGAACCTTGGAATGCCGGGATCAAAACCCGGTGCCTTACCGCTTGGCGATACCCCACCTGCTTTATTTTCCTGAACTAAGCAGCAGCCCAGTTCAAATGGTACGGGAGGAGAGACTTGAACTCTCACACCTTGCGGCACCAGAACCTAAATCTGGCGTGTCTACCAATTTCACCACTCCCGCTTAGTCTCAAGTTTACATCATGAGAGGATGGTAGCTATGGCGGGACTTGAACCTGCGACCCCAGCATTATGAGTGCTGTGCTCTAACCAGCTGAGCTACATAGCCACTACGTTTTTACAGTCCCTCTTGGCGAGGAACGGGGCGTATTATGCTGATTCAGTTCTGGCAGGTCAACTGCTTTTTTTACTGAAAATCGCCCCCGACACGCCGTTCGTCTAATACTTCACCAAAGCGGGCAACAGTTAGGCAAATGCCAACAAATGCCGCCCACCACAGGCGCTTAGACCTTGGCTTAGACGTTAAACAGGAAGTGCATCACGTCGCCGTCTTTGACCACGTAGGTCTTGCCTTCCACCCGCAGTTTACCGGCTTCCTTGGCACCGGCCTCACCACGATAAGAGATGAAATCGTTGTAGGAAATCACCTGGGCACGGATAAAGCCACGCTCGAAGTCGGTGTGAATTTTACCGGCGGCCTGAGGCGCACTGGCACCCACTTCCACTGTCCAGGCGCGCACTTCCTTCACCCCGGCGGTGAAATAGGTCTGCAGGTTCAGCAGCTCGTAACCGGCGCGGATCACGCGATCCAGGCCAGGCTCTTCCAGGCCCAGTTCGGCCATGAACTCGTCGCGGTCTTCAGGATCCATCTCGGCCAGCTCGGATTCGATGGCGGCACACACGGGCACCACCACGGCATGTTCGGCTGCGGCAATGGCACGCACTGTATCCAGGTGCGGGTTGTTCTCGAAACCATCTTCGGCCACGTTGGCAATGTACATTGTGGGCTTGAGGGTCAGCAGGTTCAGGTAGGCCACGGCCTCCAGCTCTTCCTTCGACAGCTCCAGGGTGCGCAGCATCTTGCCTTCATCCAGCACGGGGCGCAGCTTTTCCAGCACCTCGACTTCGAACTTGGCATCCTTGTCACCGCCCTTGGCGCGTTTTTGCTGACGCAGTATGGCGCGCTCGACGCTGTCCAGATCCGCCAGGGCCAGCTCGGTGTTGATCACTTCGATATCGCCGGCAGGATCGACCTTGTTGGCCACGTGCACTATGTTGTCGTTTTCAAAGCAGCGCACCACGTGCCCAATGGCATCGGTTTCACGAATGTTGGCCAGGAACTTGTTACCCAGACCTTCACCCTTGGAGGCACCGGCCACCAGGCCGGCGATGTCGACAAACTCCATGGTGGTCGGCAACACGCGCTCGGGTTTGACTATTTCGGCCAGGGCGTCGAGACGCGGATCCGGCACAGGTACCACGCCGGTGTTGGGCTCGATGGTACAGAACGGAAAGTTGGCCGCTTCAATGCCCGCCTGAGTCAGAGCATTGAACAGCGTTGATTTACCGACGTTTGGCAGACCCACAATCCCGCATTTAAAACCCATAATAAAACCCTTTCTCTCTCTGATCCGGGACAAATCCCGGTACTGTTAATACTGTAAATTTATTCGGCCTTGAAGCTGTGCAATCTGTGCATCGCCTTGAGCATGTCCTGCTTGAACAGCACCTCGGTTGAGCGCACGGCTTCGTCTATGGCGGCGTTAATCTTTTCCTGCTCGGCGGCAGGTGCCTTGCCGAGCACATAGCCGCTGACCTTGGTCTTGTCGCCCGGATGACCTATGCCTATCCGCAGGCGATAAAAATTCTTGTTGTTAGCCAGGCGGGCAATGATGTCCTTGAGGCCATTGTGGCCACCGTGACCACCGCCCAGCTTAAACTTGGCCACCCCGGGATCCATGTCCAGCTCATCGTGGGCCACCAGTATTTCTTCCGGTTCAATCCGGAAGAAATTGGCCAGGGCCGCCACGGATTTGCCGCTGAGGTTCATAAAGGTGCTGGGGATCAGCAAGCGTACATCCTTGCCACACAGCATGGCCCTGGCAGTGAGCCCAAAGTATTTGCTGTCGGGCACCAGGTTCACACCCGCGATTCTCGCCAGTTCCTCGACATACCAGGCCCCGGCATTGTGACGGGTCTGGGCGTATTCGGCGCCCGGATTGGCCAGGCCGACGATCAGTTTAATCTCACTCATCTGCTGCAATCTTAATTGCCCAGCATCGGCAAAGCCGCCACCGGGAATGGAAAACGGCGCATTTTATACCCAAAGACAGTGTCTATTCCAGCGTTAAGGACCAGACTGCTTCACCACACACAAAGGAAAACGGTCAATTTCAGATACCCAAAGCCCGGGTTCATACCAGTATTTAGGATTTGAGGACATAAACCACCCTCCGGGAAAACGGCCAATCTCAGATACCCAAAGCCCCATTGCATACCAGTCTTTAGGATTTGAGTATGTAAACTGCCCTCAAGGAAAACGGCCAATTTCAGATCCCCAAAGGCCAGCTTAATTCCCCCAACCGGAGGTCTCAGCCCAATCCCAGGGCGTATTTGAGCACCCGTCGCTTGAGGGGACCGTCGATATTAGCCAGGCGCAGGGCCGCGTTGCGGGCCAGTTTCAGTGGCAACAGGTCATTGCTGAAACCGGCATAAAAGCTGTCCATGGCGGTCATCATGATTTGGTTATCGCGGTATCGGCGCTGCTGATATTCGCCCAGCACGGCGTCGCTATACCAAGAGTCGCCCTCTTTTTGGGCCTCGCTCACCACGGCCAGCAGGGCTTCGACATCCTTGAACCCCAGGTTTACCCCCTGCCCCGCCAACGGATTGATGGTATGGGCGGCATCCCCCAAGAGCACCAGATTCGGCCTGTAGTATCTCTGGGCATGGCGCCGGGTCAGGGCGAAGTGGCCCTTGTCCAGCACCTCAAATTCGGGATCGAGCCGCGATGGGAAGTGGGTACGGATTTGCTGCGCCAGGGCGCTGTTGGACAGCTGTGACAACTGACGGATGCGCGCCGGGCTGTCGTACCACACCAAAGAGGCGTGCTTGCCCGGCAGCGGCAACAGGGAGCGGGGGCCTGCCGGAGTGAACTGCTGCCAGGTCACATCCTGCTGCCCGGTTTCGGTGGCAATATTGATCAGCATGGCCCATTGGTCATAATCCCAGGCCGTGATGCCAATGGCGGCAAAGTCGCGCACCCTGGAATTGGCGCCATCGGCACCGACGAGCAGCTTGGTGTGCAATACAGTGCCATCTTCGAGCACCACCTCTATACCGTCGGCATTTCTGCTAAAGCGCTCCACCTTGGTGGGCAACCTCAGGCTGAGATTGTCGAACTCAGCCATGGCCTGCCACAAGCCGAGCTGCACCACGCGGTTTTCCACTATGTGGCCAAGGTGAGTCTGCTGTAACTGACTGGCATGAAAACGGGTGATAAAGCCCTCCATTTCCCAGGTTTCCAGTCCCAGATAGGGGGCGGTGCGCATGGCCTTGATATGCTCCCAGGCGCCGAGACGTGACAGCAAGGTTTCCGACGCCAGGCTCAGGGCCGACACCCGCACATCCAAAGCTTGCTGCGGGTCGAACTGCGCCAGAGGTTGATTCTCTATGACGGTCACGGCCAGGCCCAGTTTGGCCAGGCCTATGGCCGTCGCCGCTCCCACCATGCCGGCACCTATGATCACCACGTCCTGGATCACCACGTCCTGCTGCACGCTATCTGTTGCGGTCGTTGTCGCTGTCACTGTCACTGTCCCTTCACCCGGTCTGCTGCTGTAACTACTGCTTGTAAATATTTTTTGTAAATAAAGAGTGGGCAAAGGTCTGCAAATGTGTCCAAAAGCGGGTTTGGTCATAACCCCTTACATTCGGCCACATTTCCTTTGCCAAGGCCTTCCTATACTGGCGATGTCCAATAAAAAGACGGGGCCCATGGTCCACCAAACATCATCAAGGAAGAGCGAGGTTCAACATGAATATCCTGTTACCCCTGACACTGCTGGCGGGCATAAGCGGCCAGGCAATGGCTGCACCCGAAATGGAAACCCTGACGGTCACCTACCGCAGTCCGCTGGATTATGCCCTATATCAACAGACCACGGAAACCATAAGCTTTTTCCGCCTTGAGCTGGCGCAGGATATTCTCGCCCAATCCAGGGCCAGCAGCCGGGCCATGGCGAGCCATTATCTTTCTCACAATGGTGTTGCTGACACTCGCCTATACCCGTCCCAATCGGATTGGCTTACCGCCCGGCGAAATTGAACTGTGAGTATTACAGGCTGACAAGCCCTTGAGTCTTGACAGCTTTTGCCTGCCAAGGTCGACGGGACCAGCCCCCGGCAGGATCATAATTCATACTATTTACCCCCTGCGCCTAGCCATGACCGGGCGCAGGGGGTAAAATGTCGCGCTATTTTTCCCATGGGTTCCTAGAGCGACGCACCGATGAGTAAGAAACTCCATATCAAAACCTGGGGCTGTCAGATGAACGAATACGATTCATCCAAGATGGCCGATCTGCTTGGCGAATATCAGGGCTACACCTTGACCGAAGAGGCCGAGGAGGCAGATATTCTGCTGCTCAATACCTGTTCCATTCGCGAAAAAGCGCAGGAGAAGGTGTTTCACCAATTGGGTCGCTGGAAGACCCTGAAGGACAAGAACCCCAACCTGATTATCGGTGTCGGCGGTTGCGTTGCCTCCCAGGAAGGCAAGGCCATCAAGGACAGGGCCCAATGTGTGGATATAGTCTTCGGTCCCCAGACCCTGCACCGCCTGCCCGACATGATTGAACAGGTCCGCAATGGCGACAAGGCGGTAATCGACATCTCCTTCCCCGAGATTGAAAAGTTCGATCGCCTGCCCGAGCCCCGCGCCGAAGGCCCCACCGCTTTCGTATCCATCATGGAAGGTTGCAGCAAGTACTGCTCTTTCTGCGTGGTGCCTTACACCCGCGGCGAGGAAGTGAGTCGCCCCATGGACGACATCATCCTTGAAATCGCCCAACTGGCGGAGCAAGGGGTGCGTGAAGTCAACCTGCTGGGTCAGAACGTTAACGCCTATCGCGGTGCCAAGCATGACGGCGAGATTTGCAGCTTTGCCGAACTGCTGCGCTACGTCGCCGCCATCGACGGTATCGACCGCCTGCGCTTCACCACCAGCCATCCGATTGAATTCACCCAGGACATCATAGATGTCTACGAGGACACCCCTGAGCTGGTGAGCTTCCTGCACCTGCCGGTGCAATCGGGTTCGGATCGCATCCTCACCGCCATGAAGCGCGGCCACATGGCCATTGAATACAAGTCCATCATCCGCCGCCTGCGCAAGGCCCGTCCGGACATTCAGATTAGCTCGGACTTCATCATAGGTTTCCCCGGTGAAACCCAGGATGACTTCAACGACACCATGAAGTTGATTGAGGATGTGGCCTTCGACCACAGCTTCAGCTTTATCTACAGCGCCCGTCCCGGCACCCCGGCAGCGGATCTGCCGGACGATGTCGATATGGAAGAGAAAAAACAGCGTCTGGCACAGCTGCAGGACAAGATCACCAACCAAGCCATGCGCTACAGCCGCCAGATGCTGGGCACTGTGCAGCGCATCCTGGTGGAAGGCCCTTCGGTGAAGAACCCCATGGAACTGCGTGGCCGCACCGAAAACAACCGGGTGGTAAATTTCGAAGGCCAACCCAAGCACATAGGCAGCTTTGTCGATGTGGAAATCGTTGATGTCTACACCAACTCCCTGCGCGGCAAGTTTATCCGCGGTGAGGATGAAATGGATCTGCGCCGCAGCCTGCGTCCGGAAGACATACTGGCCAAGCGCCAGCAGGACGATGCCCTGGGCGTAAGCAAGTTTATCCCTTGATAAAGCAATAGCCACATAGGGTGGGACCTCATCCCGCACCCAAGTCAAATCCCAGGGCGGCCCAAGGCCGCCCTTTGCTTAACATGGCGCTTTGCATGGCCGGGGCAAAAAGCGGTATATTTGGCATAGACCCGCATTGCCACCCGAGGTGGTCGCGAACACAACCTTATCAAGAGCCGGAGCAATATTTGGCCAGTAAACTCACTACCATGAATCTCTATCTGGAGCCGGCAGACAGCCGCCGTTTGGCATCCCTCTGTGGCCCCTTTGACGATAACCTCAAGCAACTCGAGCGCCGCATCGGCGTGGAGATAAGCTACCGCAACAACCACTTCCAGATTGTTGGCCTGCCGCGCAACTGTCTGACCGCCAACAATCTGCTCAAGTCCTTGTATGTGGAAACCGCGCCGGTCAAGGGCAGCACTCCGGATCTCGAACCGGAAAAGGTGCACATCGCCATCCAGGAAGCCATAGCCCTGGAAGCCGAAGATAACTCGGACGAGGCCCGGGAACACTACATCAAGACCCGCCGCGGCGTGGTCAAGCCGCGCAATCCCAACCAGACCCAGTACGTGGCCAACATAGTGCGCCACGATATTACCTTCGGCATAGGCCCGGCCGGTACCGGCAAGACCTATCTGGCGGTGGCCGCCGCCGTGGATGCGTTGGAGCGTCAGGAAGTGCGCCGCATACTGCTGACCCGCCCTGCGGTGGAAGCCGGTGAGAAGCTCGGCTTCCTGCCCGGCGATTTGAGTCAGAAGGTCGACCCCTATCTGCGGCCCCTGTACGATGCCCTGTTTGAAATGCTCGGTTTTGAAAAGGTGGAGCGCCTGATTGAGCGCAGCGTGATTGAGATTGCCCCCCTCGCCTATATGCGCGGTCGCACCCTCAACGATGCCTTTGTGATCCTCGATGAAAGCCAAAACACCACGGTGGAGCAGATGAAGATGTTCCTGACCCGTATCGGCTTTAATTCCAAGGCGGTTATCACAGGTGACATCACCCAGGTGGACTTGCCCCGCAGCCAAAAATCCGGCCTGCGCCACGCCATCGAAGTGCTGGGCGATGTGGACGAAATCAGTTTCAACTTCTTCCAATCCAAGGACGTGGTGCGTCATCCCGTGGTGGCCCGCATTGTTGAGGCCTACGAAGAACACGAGCAGAAAATGCAGGCCATCAAGGACCGCAAGGACAATCTGCTAACGGAGCCCGGTCAAAATGAGTCTTGAGTTGGAATTGGATCTGCAAAACGCCTGCACCAGCACGCAAGTTCCGAGCGAAGCCCAGTTTGAACTCTGGGTTCGCACCGCGCTCGGCAACACACTGCCACAGGCCGAACTGACCATTCGTTTGGTGGACAGTGACGAGAGCCGCAGCCTTAATCACAGCTACCGTGGCAAGGACAAACCCACCAATGTGTTGTCTTTTCCGTTCGAAGCACCGCCGGGTGTGGAACTGCCACTGCTTGGCGATCTTGTCATTTGCGCCGAGGTCGTCGAGAATGAGGCGGCTGAACAACACAAAACCTTGGAAGCCCATTGGGCTCACATGGTTGTACATGGTTGCCTGCATCTGCTAGGTTATGACCATATTGAAGACGCCGAGGCCGAAGAAATGGAAGCACTGGAAACAGAGCTGCTTCAGGGCCTTGGCTTTGCTGACCCTTACCAGGAGCTATAATCGGCCCAGTAGCCGAAGAAAACACTATGAGTGACGATATCCCCCCGAGTACCAACGCCCACAAGAAAGGTTGGCTGGAACGTTTCAGCCAGTTGTTCCAGGGCGAACCTCAAAATCGCGATGAATTGGTGGAAGTGATCCACGATGCCGAGCAACGTGATCTCATCACCGAAGATACCCGCGAGATGATTAAAGGTGTTTTAGAGGTATCCGATCTGCGAGTGCGGGACATTATGATCCCCAGATCCCAGATTGTGGCCCTGAAGGTCGACAGCACAGTGGAAGAGCTGCTGGCGACTGTAATCAGTTCGGCCCACTCCCGTTTCCCCGTGGTCAACGAAGACAAGGACCACGTCGAAGGCATATTGCTGGCCAAAGATTTGCTGCAATACGGCTTCAACAACAGCGAAGTGCCCTTCTCCCTCGACAAGGTGATCCGCCCCGCCGTGGTGGTTCCCGAGAGCAAGCGGGTTGATGTGCTGCTGAAAGAATTCCGCTCCCAGCGTTACCATATGGCCATAGTGGTCGATGAGTACGGTGGCGTTTCCGGTCTGGTCACCATTGAAGACATATTGGAAGAAATTGTCGGCGAGATTGAAGACGAGTTTGACCATGACAGCGTCGAAGAGACCGAAATTCGCAAGGTCGGCAATACCGTCTATCTGGTGAAGGCTTTGACCCCCATCGAAGATTTCAATGACGAATTCGGCACCCATTTCAGTGACGAGGAATTCGACACAGTAGGTGGTATGGTTGCCCACGCCTTTGGGCATCTGCCGGAGCGCAATGAAAGAGTGGTGATCAACGGCATCGAATTCAAGGTGATCAATGCCGACACCCGCCGTCTTATTCAGTTGCGGGTCAAACTGCCCGATCCCCAGCAAGCCGAAGTCACGGAAAGTTAATTCCAATTGAGTCCCTTAGTTGACACCGTCCGCCAATCGCGGATACGCCTGCCCCTCGCCTTCCTGGCGGGGGCCAGTACCGCCCTCGCCTTTGCCCCCTATGGTCTGTGGCCTTTTTATCCCCTGGCCTTGGTCTTTTGCCTCTGGTTAGGCCGGCAGCTTGGACCCGCCGCCGCCTTCCGCCACTGGCTGAGCTTCGGCTTTGGTGCCTTTGTTTTTGGCATCAGCTGGGTGCATGTGAGCATAGACAGGTATGGCGGCTTGCCACTGCCGGTGTCCCTGGGGCTGATGGCCCTGCTGGCCTTCTACCTGGCGCTGTATCCTGCCCTGGTGGGAGCCGCCTTTGCCAAACTGAAATCCGGCCGCTCTTACTTTGACCTCGTGGGCTTGTTTCCGGCGCTGTGGATGCTGGCCGAGCTTGGCCGCGGCTCCGTTATGACAGGATTTCCCTGGCTGCTCGCCGGTTACAGCCAGACAGATGGCCCGCTGGCCCCCCTTGCCAGCGTGATTGGGGTAGAGGGACTTAGCCTGCTGCTGATGATGTGCGTCGGTGCCCTGCTGCTGTTTGTTGAAGGTAAACGTCTGCCACTGCTGCTTCTGCTGCCGCTGCTGGCGCTGGCAACCTGGGCAGCCCAGGCCTTCAGCCCACTCCAGTCCCGGGAGGAAAGCGTCAAGGTGCTCTTGGTACAGGGCAATATTCCCCAGAGCATGAAATGGCGGAAAGAAACCTTGTGGCCCTCTCTGCTCAAGCACCTGGACATGACCCGGCCAAATTTTGACGTTGATATTGTGGTCTGGCCCGAAGCCGCGGTGCCTATTTGGGAAAATGTGGTGAGCGATTTTCTCGACAATGCCAACCGCGCCGCCAATCTGACAGACACGGCGATTATCACGGGCATCATCAGCCATCCGGAGCAAGAGTTTTACAACTCGCTGATAGTGCTGGGTAATCATTTCAACAAACAGCAGGATGCCCCGGATTACCAAATCGGTGACGGCAACGATTACCGCAAACATCACCTGCTGCCCATAGGGGAATTTGTGCCCTTTGAAGATCTGTTGCGGCCCCTGGCACCTTTGTTCAACCTGCCGATGTCGTCCTTCAACCGCGGTGACTTTATTCAGCCCAATCTGCAGGCCGTGGGGTATCGCCTGGCGCCGGCCATCTGTTACGAAATCGCTTTCCCCGAGCAGCTCAGGGCCAACTTCAGCGAACAAACGGACTTGCTGCTGACAGTCTCCAACGACGCCTGGTTCGGTGAGTCCAATGGCCCGCTGCAACACATGGAGATCGCCAGAATGCGCGCCATTGAACTGGGACGGCCATTGCTGCGGGCCACCAATAATGGCGTCACCGCCGTGGTGGATGAACATGGCAAAATGGTGAAGCAGTTGCCCCAATTTGAGGCTGCTGTGCTCAAGGCGGACGTGCCCCTGGTCAAGGGACAAACCCTGTTTGCCCGTTTTGGTCACGCTCCGGTGCTCGCCCTGATGTCGCTGCTGTTGTTAGCGGGAATTGGGCTGAGTTATCGACGCCGTTGAAACAAATAAGCAGTAAAAAAGACGCCTCCGGGCGTCTTTTTTACTTTCATGGTTCATCACCGTGATAACGCCAGGCCTTATACAGGCACCTCGGGGGTAAAGTGAAAACTGGCGGCAATACGGTTCCAGGCATTGATGGTGGCTATGGTGGCGGACAGGTCAACTATCTCCTTGTCGCTGAACTGGGCGCGCACCTTGGCTATATCCTCGGCGGTTACCGGGCCCGTGATCAGCTTGGTCAGTGCCTCGGTCCAATGCAGCGCCGCACGCTCCCGTGCTGAAAATACCTGGCTCTCACGCCAGGCGCTGAGCAGATCCAGCCTGTGCTGGGCTTCGCCAAGTTGGCGCGCCTCCTCGGCATGCATCCGCATACAAAAGGCACAACCGTTAAGCTGCGACGCCCTGAGCTTGACGAGTTCCACCAGCTTGGGGTCAAACGTTTTGGCGGCCGACTCGCCAAGGCTTATCAAGGCCCGCGGCAATTCGGGTTGTTGCTGGTATACCTGCATCCGTGGCAGCCATTCGCCGTGTAATTTTGCCTCTACGGCCACAGTGGTATCAAATTGAGTGTCTTGCATCATGTGCTCCTTTCGTTATGACTGAGCACATACTGCCAAGGCAAAAGGCTGGAAAATTGTATTTTTGCGACATCCAGGGCGCCGAAAGACGCCCTGTGCCGTTAGTCCGGGCCAAGGTGCTGAGGATTAGGGCGTCAGGGCCTCACGGATGAACTCATCGTTGTCACATTCAGGGCAGTCGGGGATCACCGACGGGAAATTAATGTCCATGCCGTGGCCACAGCTGGTGCAAACCAACCTGCCCTGACTGATAATTTCGCCGCTCTGGTAGTAGCCGTGGTGTTTGAAATCCTGGGCCAGTTCATGCCATTCCACCTGGCTGCGGTCGGTAATTTCACCGAGCCAGTGCCAAAGGGTATTTTCCAGGGCGATCACCGAGGGACTGTGGCTCAAGGATTCTGCGTTGTGCTCCTGCAGGAAGGCCGCTATGTCCCGTTTGAGGAACTCCAGCACCAGCTCGGCTTCCTTGTCGCTTATCTCGTCGCGCAATTGGCTGAAGGCATCCCCCGCGGTGAGTTGCTGATAAAGATGCTTGGCATTCAGGTCCGGATTTTCCGCGAATCGCCGTTTCAGATCGTCAATCAATATCTGATACTGTGCCAGTAGTTGCGAACTTCTGTTGCTCATGCTCAATACTCCTTCAAGGGAACCTTTTTAATGCAGCTCTTCTGGTTTATTCTATGCAGATCCCGCGGCGCGGACTAAGCGCATGATCAAATAATAGGCGGCATTGCCGGAAAAAGTTGATGCAAGAGCAATATAATCCCTCAGAAATCGAGGCCTTGGTGCAAAAGCACTGGGCCGAAAACAAAACCTTTGAAGTCACTGAAGACCCGAATAAAGAGAAGTTCTACTGCCTCTCCATGTTCCCTTACCCTTCAGGCCGACTGCATATGGGTCACGTGCGCAACTACACCATAGGTGACGTGGTTGCCCGCTTCCAGCGTCTGCAGGGTAAAAACGTACTCCAGCCCATCGGTTGGGACGCCTTCGGTCTGCCTGCCGAAAACGCCGCCATCAAGAATGCCACCGCCCCGGCCCCATGGACCTATGAAAACATAGACTACATGAAGAACCAGCTGAAAATGCTGGGTTTTGGCTACGACTGGAGCCGTGAAATCGCCACCTGTACCCCTGAGTATTACCGCTGGGAACAATGGTTCTTCACCAAGCTGTACGAAAAAGGCCTGGTGTACAAGAAGACCGCCGCGGTGAACTGGTGCCCGAACGATCAAACGGTACTGGCCAACGAGCAGGTGCAGGACGGTTGCTGCTGGCGCTGCGACACTCCGGTGGAGCAAAAAGAAATTCCCCAGTGGTTTATCAAGATCACCGCCTATGCCGAAGAGCTGCTCAATGACATAGACACGCTGGAAGGCTGGCCCGAGCAGGTCAAGACCATGCAGCGCAACTGGATTGGCCGCTCCGAAGGCGTGGAAATGACCTTCAAGGTCGCCGATTCCGACGACAGTTTCGATATCTACACCACCCGCCCCGACACAGTCATGGGCGTGACCTATGTGGCCATAGCCGCCGGTCACCCGCTGGCCGAAAAAGCCGCCCTGAACAATCCTGAGCTGGCCGCCTTCGTGGACGAGTGCAAGCACAGCGGCACCTCAGAGGCCGAGTTGGCCACCATGGAGAAGAAGGGCGTGGCCACCGGCCTGTACGCCATTCACCCACTGACCGGTGACAAGGTGCCCGTGTGGGCCGCCAACTTCGTACTGATGAATTACGGCACCGGCGCCGTGATGTCGGTTCCGGGCCACGATCAGCGCGACTATGAATTTGCCAAAAAATACGGCCTCGACATCAAGGCGGTGATCAAACCCCTTGAAGGTGAACTGGATATATCCGAAGCCGCCTATACCGAGAAGGGTGTGCTGTTCAACTCGGGCGACTCATTCCCAGAGCTGGATGGTCTGGACTTCGACGCCGCCTTCAATGCCATCGCGACCAAGCTGGCCGCCGAAGGTAAAGGCAAGCGTCAGGTTAACTTCCGCCTGCGCGACTGGGGCGTAAGCCGTCAGCGTTACTGGGGCGCCCCTATCCCCATGGTCACCCTGGAAGACGGCACTGTGATGCCAACTCCTGCAGAACAACTGCCGGTGATCCTGCCCGAAGACGTGGTCATGGATGGCGTGCAGAGCCCCATCAAGGCAGACAAGGAATGGGCCAAGACCAGCGTTAACGGCCAAGCCGCGCTGCGGGAAACAGACACCTTTGACACCTTTATGGAGTCGTCCTGGTACTACGCCCGCTATTGCTCGCCCAAGGCCAATGAAATGCTGGATCCCGCCAAGGCCAACTACTGGCTGCCGGTGGATCAGTACATAGGCGGTATCGAACACGCCTGTATGCACCTCTTGTATTTCCGCTTCTTCCACAAGCTGCTGCGCGATGCCGGCCTGGTGAACTCCAACGAGCCCGCCAAGCGCCTGCTGACCCAGGGCATGGTGCTGGCCGATGCCTTCTACTACAACAACGATAAGGGTGCCCGCGTCTGGGTATCGCCTCTGGACGTGACAGTAGTGGAGAAGGACGACAAGGGCCGGATCACCAAGGCCGTGGACAACGAAGGCCATGAGCTGGTGTACACCGGCATGAGCAAGATGTCCAAGTCCAAGAACAACGGTATCGATCCCCAGGTAATGGTGGAAAAATACGGCGCCGACACTGTGCGTCTGTTCATGATGTTCGCCTCGCCACCGGAGCTGACCCTGGAGTGGCAGGAGTCCGGCGTTGAGGGTGCCCACCGCTTTATCAAGCGCCTGTGGAAGCTGGCCAGCGAGTACGTGGCCTCACCCGCTACCGAAGCCCTGGACGTGGCGAGCCTCAGTGCCGATCAAAAAGCCCTGCGCCGCGAACTGCACAAAACCATAGCCAAGGTAGGTGACGACATTGGTCGCCGTCAGATGTTCAACACCGCCGTTGCCGCCGTGATGGAACTGATGAACCACCTGCAAAAGGCACCGCTTGAATCGGCTCAGGACAAGGCGCTGATGAACGAAGCCCTGTCCGCCGTGGTACGCCTGCTGTACCCCATAGCCCCGCACGTGTGTTTCAACCTGTGGCAGGCGCTCGGCAACAGCACTGACATCGAGGACGCCGGTTGGCCTGTGGCCGATGACAGCGCCCTGGTGGAAGACAGCAAGCTGGTGGTGGTACAGGTGAACGGCAAGGTACGCGCCAAGCTGACCGTTGCTGCCGATGCCACCAAGGAGCAGGTAGAAGCCCTGGGCCTGGCCGAAGATGCGGTGCGCAAGCACACCGACGGCCTGACTGTTCGCAAGGTTATCTATGTGCCGGGCAAACTGCTGAACATAGTTGCCAACTGATAGCCCCCGTGAAAACCCGCCCCTGGCGGGTTTTCCTTCTGCATCCAAGGATAAATCCATGACCCGAGTCTTTACCCTTGTCATCCTGTCCCTGAGCCTGTTGCTCGCAGGTTGTGGCTTCAAGCTGCAGGGCAGTTACTCCATGCCCGCCGAACTCAACACCCTCAGCGTCGACAGCGGTGATGAATACAGTGAGCTGACCCGTTTGGTGAAGGAGCGCTTGCGTCTGTCCGGGGTCAAGTTGGTGGCAAGCAGCGAGCAGATCCCGGCCGTCAGGTTACTGAAAGACTCGCTGTCCCGCACCACGCTGTCGCTGTATCCCACCGGCAACGTGGCCGAGTACGAACTGATTTACCATGTGGATTTCGCCGTGCGCATGCCGGGTAAAGAGGCCCAGCCTTTCAGCGTCGAGATCCGCCGCGACTACCTCGACGACCCCCGCACCGCCCTGGCCAAGAGCCGCGAGATGGAGATGCTGCTGCGGGAAATGCGCCTGCAGGCCGCCGACAGTCTGATCCAGACCCTGGCCACCACAGAGATCCGTTGATGCGGGTTTATCCTGATCAACTGCATCGCCATCTGGGCCAATTGGCCCAGTGCTATCTGCTGTTTGGCGACGATCCCTGGTTGCAGGAACACTGCAAGGATCAGCTGCTGGCCGCCGCCCGCCAGCAGGGCTTCGAGGAGCGGGTACAATTGGAGCAGGATAACAGCTTCAATTGGCAGGATCTGGCCAACGAATGGCAGGCCATGAGCCTGTTCGCCAGCCGCCGCATCATAGAGCTGTACCTGCCCCAGGCCAAACCCGGCAGCGAAGGCAGCGCCATGCTGCTGAGCCTGCTGCAAGCTCCCAATCCCGATATTTTACTGCTGCTGCGCGGCCCCAAACTGGCGGCGGAGCAGACCAACAGCAAATGGTTCAAGGCCCTCGACAGTGCCGGCATTTACCTGCCCTGCCTGACACCGGAAGGGCCACAATTTCAGCGCTGGCTTGACGGCCGGACCCAGGCCCACAGACTGAGTCTGTCTCCGGATGCCCGCACCCTGCTGCTAAGCCTGTACGAAGGCAATTTGCTGGCAGCGGATCAGGCCATGCAGCTACTGGCGTTGCTGAGCCCGGGACGGCGCATTGAGGCTGCCGAGCTGGAGCAGTACTTTGACGATCAATCCCGCTTCACCGTGTTTCAGCTGGGCGATGCCCTGCTTGGCAATCAACAGGCCCGGGTGCAGCACATGCTGGCCCAGCTGAAGGCCGAAGGCACGGCCCTGCCGATTGTGCTCTGGGCCCTGTTCCGGGAACTGACCACACTGGTGGCATTGCAGGGGGCGCGCCAACGCCGCGAACCATTGCAGCCGCTGTGGAGCAAGTATCGGATCTGGGATAAACGCCAGCCCCTGTATGAGGCCAGCCTCAAGCGCCTGGATCTTACCCAGCTGGAAGCTATGCTGGCCATGGCCGGGGCCATTGAGCTGAAACTCAAGCAACGGGGAGAAGAGGACTGGACCGGGATCAGCCACCTGTGCCTGCTGTTTGACCCCGCCGCCCACGCGGCCCTTGGACACCTGGGTCTATGAGCCAGCAGCAAATACTCAATAATCAGAGAGTCCGTCCCCCAATCCGCCACATAGGCCTGCTGGGTGGCACCTTCGATCCCCCGCACCACGGCCATCTGCTGCCGCTGATGGAAATTCTGGCCCAGCTGCCACTGGACGCCATCTGGTTGCTGCCAAACCATATTCCGCCCCACAAGGCAGGCACCCACGCCAGTGCAGGTCAGCGCCTGGACATGGTGTCTTTGCTGTGCGGTGACAATACCCGGCTCAGTCCCTGCGCCATCGAGTTGGAGCGCGCCAGCCCCAGCTACACAGTCGATACCCTGGAGCGCCTGCGCCACAAGCACCCGGATTGCCGCTTTTACTTCATCATGGGCATGGACTCCTTTCTGAACCTGCCCCAATGGCACCGCTGGCAGTCGCTGTTTGACCTCTGTCACCTGATCCTGTGCGAGCGCCCCGGCTGGCAGCTCGATGAAGCCCAGCCCATGATGGCGCAGCTGCAGGCCCGGGGCCAAAAGGCCGAAGCCGGCTTGCCACAGGCAGACTGCGGCGCGGTTATCGAAGTGCCCATCACAGAGCAGCCCTGGTCCTCCACCGAGATCCGCGCCGCGCTCCGGCATGGTGAACTGCCGGATGGTGCCATGCCCAAGGCGGTTGGCGACTATATCCACCAGCACAGGCTCTACCGCCACCGCTGATCCGCCCCAAGCCGGAGTGTATTCCCGCCCCCAAGGCTGCTATACTGGCGCGCTGTTTTTTAAACTCATGAGGTATTAGGCGTGCAGAGCGCAGAACTGAAGCAATTTGTGGTCGATAAAATCGATGATTTGAAGGCCCGTGACGTAGTGGTACTCGACGTCAGTAAGCAATCCAATATCACGGATTTCATGGTGATTTGTTCCGGCACCTCCAAGACCCATGTCCGCGCCATCGCCGAAAACCTGATCACCGAAGCCAAACAGGCCGGTCTCAACATTCTGGGCAGCGAAGGTCGCGATGCCAGCGAATGGGTTCTGGTGGATCTGGGTGATGTGATACTGCACGTAATGCAGGATCAAACCCGCGACTTCTACCAGCTGGAAAAGCTCTGGCAAGAACACGCCTGATGAAGCTGCAACTGGTTGCCGTGGGAACCAAGATGCCGGACTGGGTCAGTCGCGGTTTCGAGGAATACCAAAGGCGTTTCCCGCGGGACATGGCCCTGGAGCTGGTGGAAATTCCCGCCGGCAAAAGGGGCAAGAATGCCGACATAGCCAGGATACTGCAAAAGGAAGGCGAGGCCATGCTGGCAGCCATTCCCAAGGGCAACCATATAGTCTCCCTGGATCTGCCCGGTAAAAACTGGACCACGCCAGAGCTTGCCAGGGAGCTTTCCAGATGGCAACTTGATGGCCGGGACGTCAGCCTGCTGATAGGCGGCCCCGAAGGACTGTCACCGGAGTGCAAACAGGCCGCAGGCCAGAGTTGGTGCCTGTCGGCGCTGACCCTACCCCACCCTCTGGTGCGGGTGGTGGTCGCCGAGAGCCTGTATCGCGCCTGGAGTATCAATAACAACCACCCCTATCACAGGGAATAAGTCAGAGTTCAGGAGCCCCGCGAGTGTCCCCCAGAAAGCGGATAACCATGCACGATCACGCCGCCGAGGCGTCACTGTTCAAACGTCGCGCCCTGTTCACTTTCTGCTGTGTGGTGGTGCTGCTGAGCGTATTGGTGGCCAACCTGCATCATTTGCAGGTCACCTCCTTCAGTGACTACGCCACGCGCTCCAACGAGAACCGCATCCGCGTGGTGCCGGTAGCGCCGAGCCGCGGCCTTATCTATGACCGCAACGGTGTGCTGCTGGCGGAAAACCAACCCTTCTATTCCCTGGAGCTGATCCCGGAAAAGGTGAAAGACATCCCGGCCGTACTGGATGAACTGCAGGGTCTCATATCTCTGTCGGAAGAAGAGCGGGACACCTTCCTCGAGGCGCTCAAATTCCACCGCCGCTTCAAGCCACTCACCCTGAAGAATCGCCTTACAGAGGAAGAAGTGGCCATCTTCAGCGTCAATCAGCACAGATTTCCCGGCATTCAGGTGGAGGCCGGTCTCAAACGGCACTACCCCCACGCTGAACTGCTGACCCATGTGCTTGGCCATGTGGGCAAGATCAACACCAAGGATCGTCAGGCACTGGAACGCAGCGATCAATGGCAAAACTACGCCGCCACCAAGGACATGGGCAAGCAAGGTGTCGAGAAATTTTACGAAAGCCTGCTCCATGGCGCCCCCGGCCACCTGGAAGAAGAAGTCAACAACCGCGGCCGCACCATACGGGTGCTCAAGCAGGTGCCCCCGGAACCCGGCCAGGATATTTACCTGACCCTGGATATAGGGCTGCAAAAGAAAGCCATGGAGCTGCTGGCGGGCAAACGCGGCTCCATAGTTGCCATCGACCCCAGTGACGGTGGCGTACTGGCCATGGTGTCGAGCCCCAGCTATGACCCCAATCCCTTTGTATACGGCATCAGCGGTAAGGCCTACAGCGACCTGCTCAATGACAGATCCCGCCCCCTGATCAACCGCGCCACCCAGGGTCTGTATTCACCGGCCTCCACCATCAAGCCACACATGGCACTGCTGGGCCTGGAGCTCAACGCCATCAGTGAAAAGACCCGTGTATGGGATCCCGGCTTCTGGCAAATTCCCGGCGTGGAACGTAAATACCGCGACTGGAAGAAGTGGGGACACGGCTGGGTCGATGTCTACCACGCCATCACTGAATCCTGCGACATATTCTTCTACGATCTGGTGTACAAAATTGGGGTCGATGAAGTGTCGAGCTTTATGGAGCAATTCGGCTTCGGCCAGAGCAGCGGCATTGATCTGTTTGAAGAGTCTGCCGGCATCATGCCTTCCAAAGACTGGAAGCGGATGCGCTATAACCAGCCATGGTACATAGGCGACACCATTTCTGTGGGTATAGGCCAGGGGTACTGGACCACCACCCCCTTGCAGCTGGCCAATGCCGCCACCATCATGGCCAATCACGGCAAACGCTTCACGCCTCACTTGCTCAAGTCCATCAAGGACAGTACTGCGCTTATCAACAATCCGGTGGATGAACAGCCCCCCATAGCACTGCGCAATGCCCGCAACTGGGACATTATAAACGAAGCCATGCGCCAGACGGCCATGAAATCGCGCTTTGCCGATGCCCCCTACACGGCGGCGATGAAAACCGGCACGGCCCAGGTGTACAGCGTGGCCCAAGATGAAAAATACGATGCCGCCAAGGTCGAAGAGCACCTGCGCGACAACGCTCTGGTTGTGGCCTACGCACCATTTGAGCACCCCAAAATCGTGCTCGCCATAGTGATGGAAAACGCCGGTTGGGGTGGCCAGAACGCCGGTCCCGTGGCCCGGGCCATGCTGGATGAATTCATGCTCAGGGACAAATGGGAATTAAAACCAAGCGAGAAGGTAAGTCATGAATAGCCAACATGGTCGCAAAAACATCTGGTTGCGCCTGCATATAGACCTGCCACTGCTGCTGGGACTGCTGGCGCTGATGGGGTTTGGCCTGGTGGTGATCTACTCCGCCAGCGGTGAAGACATGGGCATGATGGAGCGGCAATTAGTGCGCATGGGGCTGTCGCTGTTCATCATGCTGGTGGCGGCGCAGATCAATCCCGAGGTGTATCGCCGTTGGGCCCTGCCCATCTATATCGCAGGGGTGATTCTATTGCTGGGGGTGGCCTTTTTCGGTGAAATCAACAAGGGGGCCCGCCGCTGGCTCAATCTGGGTTTTATGGAATTTCAGCCCTCGGAGCTGATAAAACTTGCTTTCCCCATCACCATGGCCTGGTTTATCAGTAAATTTCCGCTGCCGCCGAAAAAGCGCTATCTGGCAGCGGCCGGGGTGATTTTGCTTATCCCCACCCTGCTTATCGCCAAACAGCCGGACCTTGGCACCTCCATTCTGGTGGCGGCCTCGGGGATCTTCGTGCTGTTCCTGTCCGGGATGAGCTGGTACATAGTGCTGGGATTTGTCGCTGCCGTGCTGATGTTCCTGCCCATACTCTGGTACTTCCTGATGCACGATTACCAGCGTGCCCGGGTGATGATGCTGCTGGATCCCGAATCCGATCCGCTGGGTAAGGGCTACCATATTATTCAGTCCAAGATAGCTATAGGCTCCGGCGGCATCTGGGGTAAGGGTTGGCTGCACGGCACCCAGTCACAGCTGGAGTTTTTGCCCGAGCGCCACACCGATTTCATCTTTGCCGTGATAGGCGAGGAATTCGGTCTTATCGGCTCGCTGTTTCTGCTCTGCATGTATCTCTATGTTATAGGTCGGGGTCTGGTCATTGCCTCCCGGGCCCAAACCAGTTTTGCCCGCTTGCTGGCCGGTTCCATTACCCTGACCTTCTTCGTATATGTGTTTGTGAACATAGGCATGGTGTCGGGCATATTGCCGGTAGTGGGAGTGCCGCTGCCGCTTATCAGCTATGGTGGTACCTCCATGCTGACATTGATGGTGGGATTTGGCATTCTAATGAGCATCCACACCCACAGACGTTTTGTCGACCGATAGGAAACAACGACTTTGATAAGCCGTTCCAGTGCAGTATTGATGGCCATGCTGGCCATATCCCCTATGGGTGCCGCGGCCGATATCCCGGCACCTTTACGCGAAGCCTTTATTGAAGCCCAGCAACAGCAGGGCTTCAGCAAAGCCGACACCGAGGCCTTCCTGGCCAAGGCCCAATTCAATCAGGCGGTACTGGATGCCATTTCCCGCCCCTGGGAGGCCAAACCCTGGGATCAGTATTATCCGATTTTCCTGACCGAAAAACGGCTCCAGGCGGGGCTGGATTTTTGGCGTGACCATGATGCCAGTATTGCCAGGGCTGCCCACGAGTACGGAGTCGAGCCACAGATCATCGTCGCCATCATTGGCATTGAAACCTTCTATGGTCAAAACATGGGTAAGTACCCTGTGCTCGATGCCCTCTATACCCTGGGTTTCCATTACCCGCCGCGGGCCGACTTTTTTCGCAGCGAACTGGCCGCTCTGCAGACCCTGGTGAAGGAAGAGCAACTGGATCTCGACCAGCTCAAGGGTTCCTACGCCGGCGCCATGGGTTATGGTCAATTTATCCCCTCAAGTTATCGCAATTTTGCCGTGGACTTCAGCCGGGATGGCAAACGGGATCTGCTCGGCAACGCCGATGACGCCATCGGCAGCGTGGCCAACTACTTTCATCTCCATGGCTGGCGCGCCGGTGAGCCGGTGGCGCTGAAACTTAAACATAAGGGCAAGCCCAAGCTAGCCCCTTGGGCGGGCGAAACCCTGTCGCTGTCCGCCGCCGATATTCTCAGCCCGTCCCTGGCACTGGCCCAGGCGAGGGATTTGGATGTGTCGCGCAAGGCCATGCTGGTTCAACTGGAGCAGGCCAGCGAAGATGAATATTGGCTGGGATTGGAAAATTTCTACGTGATCACCCGCTACAATCGCAGCCCGCTGTACGCCATGGCGGTATATCAATTCAGTGAGCGCCTCAAAGATGCCCGCCTTCAAGGTTAAACTGCTGCTGGTTTTGCTGCTGTTGCTGCAGGCCTGTTCCTCTCCGCCGCCCAAGGGCCGTTACAGCATGAGCCAGGATGAGGCCCCCAAGAACCCACCTGATGTCAGTCAAATCGAGGATGCCCATCCGCGGTACGAACCCTACAGCGCCCAGGGTAACAAGCCCTATACAGTGCTGGGAAAGTATTATCAGGTGCTGCCAAGTGGCGAGAATTTTCGCCAAAGTGGTATCGCTTCCTGGTACGGGCAAAAATTCCATGGCCACCTCACCTCCAACGGTGAAACCTACGACATGTATACCATGACGGCGGCCCACAAGACGTTGCCCATCCCCAGCTATGTCAGGGTCTTCAATCTGGACAATCAAAAACAAATAATTGTCAGGGTCAATGACAGGGGGCCGTTCCACGAGGGGCGTATTATCGATTTGTCCTATGCCGCCGCCCATAAACTCGGGGTGCTGCAAACGGGGACCGCCCGGGTTCAGATTGAAACCATCTACTTTCCGCCGCCAAGTACATTGCCACTTGCAGAATTGGCTGACAATCAAAGCTATTTTGTCCAGCTGCTGGCCTCGGCAGACAAGGCCAAACTGGAGCGGCTGGGACAGGAATTGCAGCGGAAATACCAGCTCAATTTCCGCCTGGTCCAGGTGCAGCAACTGTACCGCCTGCAGCTCGGCCCCATAGGCCAGCAAAGGTTGGCCAATCAGGTGCTGAAAACCGTGCAGACAGAGGGATATCCCAGCGGCTACCTGGTCACAGAGCCTAAAAGCTAATCCATTAAGGAACCTTCACGAAAATTGTCTGTCGATTAGTGATACACTGTGGCAATTTACGTCCCTTTAACTAAAACAACCGAGTACGTGTGTAGTTAACGATGAAATTACTTGAACGCTTCACCCCAAAATCGCTGCTTCTTATTGGCCTGGTGTCCGTCTCCGCCCATGCAGCCCCTCCCATGGTGGTACCGGACGCACCTACCGTGGCCGCCAAGGCTTTTGTGCTGATGGACTACTACACGGGCCAGGTTATCGCCGAAAGCAACGCCTATGAGAGCCTGAACCCCGCCAGTCTGACCAAGATGATGACCAGTTATGTGATAGGTCAGGAGATCAAGGCCGGCAATATCAGCCCCCAGGACGATGTGACCGTGACCCAGAACGCCTGGTCGAAGAATTTCCCAGACTCCTCCAAGATGTTTATTGAGGTGGGCAAGACCGTCAAGGTTGAAGATCTCAATCGCGGTATCATCATCCAGTCCGGCAACGACGCCTGTGTTGCCATGGCCGAGCATATTGCCGGGACCGAAGGCGCCTTCGTTGACCTGATGAACTCCTGGGCCAAACAGCTGGGCATGCGCGACAGCTACTTTGAAAACTCCCACGGTCTGGATTCAGAAAACCACAAGACCACAGCCTATGACATGGCATTGCTCGGTGCAGCGCTTATCCGTGATGTCCCCGAGGAGTACAAGGTTTATTCCGAAAAATATTTCACTTTTAACGGTATCAAACAGTACAACCGCAACGGTCTGCTGTGGGACAACAGCCTGAATGTGGACGGTATCAAGACAGGTCACACCTCGGGCGCCGGTTACAACTTGGTGGCATCGGCCACTCAGGATGGCATGCGTCTGATTTCAGTGGTTATGGGTACAGCCAGTGAAGCCGCCCGCAAGGCCGAAAGCAAAAAGCTGCTCAACTACGGTTTCCGCTTCTTCGAAACCATCAGCCCCTACAAGGCGGGCGACACCTTCGTTACCCAGAAAATCTGGTACGGCGATCGTGAAACCGTCAGCCTGGGTTTGGCTACCGACACTCCTATTACCATCAGCCGCGGCAAGGGCAAAGATCTGCAGGCCAATTTCGAGCTGACCAAGGAGCTGAGCGCACCTTTGGCCAAGGGCGAAACCGTAGGTCGGATCTTCTTCCAACTGGATGGCAAGGACATAGCCCAATTCCCGCTGGTTACCCTGGAAGAAGTCAATGAAGGCAGCTGGTTCAGCAAGCTGATGGATTACTTCAAGCAACTTATTGCCGGCTGGCTCGGCTAAGCGCTTGAAATTAAATGCCACCTCCGGGTGGCATTTTTTTTGCCCATCGCCGCCCTTGATTCGGTTATAATAGCCGCCATATTAAGCTTGAGTTTTTCAGCCAGAGTAGTAAATCCATGTTAAATACCACCTTTGACCAATACCTGGAATTCCCCTGCAGCTTTCCGTTCAAGGTTGTCGGCGATGCCAGCGACACCCTGGCCGAGCGTGTGGTTGCTGTTGTGCAACAGCATGCCCCGGGTGATTACAGCCCCAGCAGCAAGATGTCCAGCAAGGGCAGCTACCTGTCGGTCACTGTGCGGGTAAAGGTCACCAGCAAAGAGCACATTGAAACCCTTTATATTGCCTTGGCAGAGGTAGAAGGCGTACGCCGGGTACTGTAAAACCCCAGTCCTGACAGGACAGAGCTGTTCAGTGTTACATTTGCCCGGTCACGGCGTATAATAGCGCCACCATCCACTGAGGGGAGACGTTGCCCTTGCAAGCCAAAACTCTGCATATCAGACACTTGGGAAGCCAAGACTACGAATCGGTCTGGCACGCCATGCAACAATATACAGACAACCGCAACGGCGACAGCCAGGATGAACTCTGGTTGGTTGAACACCCACCGGTTTTCACTCAGGGTCAGGCCGGAAAGGCCGAACACATACTCAATCCCGGTGATATCCCGGTGATCCAGGTCGACCGTGGGGGTCAAGTGACCTATCACGGCCCCGGTCAATTGGTGGCTTATCCCCTGCTCGACATCAAACGCCTCAAAATCGGTGTGCGCCAACTGGTGACCAGCATAGAGCAAAGCATAGTGGATATGCTGGCCCGTTATGAAGTAAAGGCCTATGCCAAGGCAGATGCGCCCGGCGTGTACGTGGACGAGCGCAAGGTCGCCTCACTGGGCCTTAGGATCCGCAAGGGTTGCTCCTTCCACGGCCTGGCACTCAATGTCGACATGGACATTTCCCCCTTCCGACGCATCAATCCCTGCGGCTATGCCGGCCTGGAAATGGTGCAGTGTAAACAGCTTGGCGGGCCTCAGACAGTCACTGAAGCCGGCGAGCAACTTATCGAAACCTTTAGCCAGCTTCTGGGCTATGAGCACCTGGTTCACCACCAAGGATTAGCAGAATAAAATGAACAGACCCGAAAGATTGCAGCCGGGCGTCAAACTGCGTGACGCCGATAAAGTTTCCCGCATTCCGGTAAAAGTTGTGCCTTCCGAGCGTGACACCATGCTGCGCAAGCCCGATTGGCTGCGGGTGAAACTGCCTGCCTCCAATCACCGTATTCTGGAAATCAAACAGGCGATGCGCAGCAATGGTCTGCATTCCGTGTGTGAAGAGGCTTCTTGCCCCAACCTCTCCGAATGCTTTAACCACGGTACTGCGACCTTTATGATCCTGGGCGCCATCTGTACCCGTCGCTGCCCCTTCTGCGACGTGGCACACGGTCGTCCGCTCAAGCCCGATGCCGAAGAGCCGGTGAAACTGGCCAAAACCATACGTGACATGAAGCTCAAGTACGTGGTGATCACTTCGGTGGATCGCGACGATCTGCGCGATGGCGGTGCCCAGCACTTTGCCGACTGTATCCGTGAAATCCGCAAGCTGAATCCGCATATCAAGATTGAGATCCTGGTACCGGACTTCCGTGGCCGCATTGACGCAGCGCTGGATATCCTGGCCACCGAGCCGCCTGATGTGTTCAACCACAACCTGGAAACCGCACCGGCCCATTACCGCAAGGCCCGTCCCGGCGCCAGCTACCAATGGTCTTTGGATCTGCTCAAGCGCTTTAAAGAGCGCCACCCCCACATTCCGACCAAATCTGGTCTGATGATGGGGCTGGGTGAGTCCAATGAAGAAATCGTTCAGGTACTCAAGGATCTGCGTGAGCACAAGGTTGAAATGTTGACCCTGGGCCAATACCTTCAGCCATCCAAGTTCCACCTGCCGGTGGAGCGCTATGTCAGCCCACAAGAGTTTGATGAGCTAAAGGTAATAGCTGAAGAACTCGGCTTTACCCATGCCGCCTGCGGCCCCCTGGTACGCTCAAGCTACCATGCCGATCTTCAGGCCCAAGGTAAAGAAGTGAAGTAAAAACAAAGAAGTAAAGTAAGACTTCGAGACAATAAAAACGGCGCCTTGGCGCCGTTTTTATTTCCAGCCAGCCGCGTTCAAGCGAGTGGCAAATTCATCAGCACGGCGTCTTCCCGGCCATCAGCCGCCGGATAGTAGCCCTTACGCCGTCCTGTCTCGACAAACCCATGGCGTTGATACAGCTCCAGCGCAGTCTGATTACCCGAGCGAACCTCCAGCATGATAACGCTTGCCTGATTATCCTGGGCATCGGCAATCAGGGCATCAAGCAATCTGGCCCCAATACCCTGCCCCTGATGGCTCGGCAGTACGCAGATATCCAGCAGGCTCACCTCATCCACTATCTGTTGCACTATGGCAAATCCCAGCAGCCCTTCTGTGTCTTGATAACCATAGACCCGATACAAGGGACCAAAGCAATCTGCCAGTGCCTGCTCGCTCCAGGGGTGGCTGTGGGCCTGGGCTTCGATAACTGCCATCTCAGCCACGCTGTCCGGCTGCAGCATAATGATATCGCTCATTGACCAACTCCCATCAGCAAACGCCACAGTGCCCTTTTCCCTTGGCTGCCCTGGCGCAATTGCGCCACCTTGGGGCTGCTGCCAAGCAATTTGCCATCCTGAAACCAGTCAAGGCCAGCAACCGTCTCCCGCACCTCAATAGGGCCGGCAACACCAGGATAACGAGACAAAGAATCAATGGCTTGCTGCCAGGCTTCCGGCAAGGGTGACAGGGCCGCAATCGGTTCAGATGGCGCATCGGCACGTCGCCAACGCCGAATGCCCATGGCATCGAGAAAGTCGGATTGTTGCATCAAAGGTTCATCACCGGCATCAGTGCAAATATGACTACAGTGTACCCTGTTTAGTCCCGGTGCGAAAACGATAGGTAAATCAGGCCACAAGACACGGGAGCAAAATGTCAGGAACAGAAAAGCGAAAGGCCGTTCATAATGAACGGCCTTTCTTAATATGGCAGGGGTGGCAGGACTCGAACCCGCAACCGTCGGTTTTGGAGACCGCTGTTCTACCAATTGGAACTACACCCCTGTTGACGGAGGGCATTATGCAGAATGCCCCCCCAAAGGTAAAGTACTTTTTCATGAAAAACGGCTGGTTGCAGCCTTTTTAGCCACCAGCATTTTGAGCATGCCCTCAAGAGCTGAAACCTGAGCAAAATCGAGGTAACACCCTTGTAAGAGATGCAAAAAACCGGCGCATAAGTTCATCCGGCGCCACTTTTTAACCCGTAAAATGTTGCCTCCGGGTCGTAAAAGGGCTGCGGCTCATACCAACACCACTTGGGTCAGAGCCCCACCGGCTCGAAAGTCCCCCGTACCAGGGCCTTTCCCCCTGCAACCATACGTTTTCCACGGCACCAGACGCTGTCGGGACAAAAGCTGCGGTCCAATAATACCAGATCCGCATCCGCCCCTTCCGCGATGACCCCTTTTGGCTCCAATCCGAGAGTTCGGGCGGCGTTGGTACTGGTCATGGCCAGCGCATCTTCAAGATTGATGCCGGCAGCGACAAGTTCTCGGAACACCCGCGCCAAGCTGCCAACGCGACCCACCTCAAGACCTGCCAGTCGACCTTGTTCATCAAAAACCGGTAGGCTGGCATTACCATCGGAACTCAGGGTAATCTGCGACACTGAGACTCCGGATTCCAAGGCGTAACGTACCGCCGCCACGGCGGGAACTTCATCATTTGGCAATGCCGGCGTGTTTTCCGATGCCGTAATGTCAATTACACCACCTGCCCTGGCAAATACTACGCCCTGTTCAAGCAGCGCCGTTGAGCGGTTGATGTGAGTCGGATAAAACTGCCCGAGCGGAATATCGGTCTCTTTGGCTACTTGGTGCAGCAGCGCAAGTCCTTCGGTGCCATCACCCACATGCACAAACACCTTTCCGCCCTTGCCGCTTAACATCCCCCCCACCCGTGCCTGACTGGCGACCCTTGCGAGTTCTGCCACCGAAAGCTGGGAGCCTCGATGATCGGCAATGGCAATCTCACCAATACCTATCACCTTACCAATCAACATCAAATCCCGGGTGATATCGCCGGTCAGTGTCTTGACCGGGTACTCGTATGAGCCAGTGTAGATATAAGTGCTTAATCCTTCGTTATCCAATGCATACGCCTTGGCAAGCAGGTCTTCCAGGCTGCGACTGACAGCGTCGGTGCCCAGTGCACCGATAACAGTAGTCACCCCCGCGAGGGTAGCTTCGGTCAGTTGCATTTCCGGCGTCCGGGTGTGAAAGCCACCTTCACCGCCACCACCACTGATGTGTACCAAGGGGTCGACCAAACCCGGGACCAGGCATTGGCCGGCGGCGTCGATTACTTCCAGTTTCATCCCCGAAAGTGACAAAGCCCCCGGTTCTGTCAAGGCAAGAACTTGTTTTCCGCCCAGCAGCACATCTTTCACCCCTTGAGGTTTTGGGCTGTACAAGGTGGCATTTTTAATCAAAGTCAACATCAGCTATATCCTGTGTATACGGCAACACCAATGGCGGCGCAGGCCAGAGTCATCAATATAAGTTGCAAGCGCCAAATCAACCCGAGCCATTGGGCGAACGAAATCTTTACCACCCCCAGGCATCCCATCAGGGCTGCGGAGGTGGGGATCATCAGATTGGTGAGGCCATCCCCGAACTGAAAACAAAGCACTGCCAATTGCCGACTGACACCGGCCAGATCAGCCAGCGGCGACATCAGTGGCATGGTCAGGGCCGCCTGACCTGAACCTGAAGAAACAAACAAGTTAAACACCGATTGAAACAAAAACATCAACTGGGCGGACAACCAATCTGGCATGCCACTGATTGCATCGCCGGCGCTATATAACAGGGTATTGAGTACCGACGGACTGCCTGGCTCATCGCCGCCGAGCATAATTACCAAACCTTTGGCGAAACCGACGATAAGGGCCGCAGGCAGCAAATCTGCCGCACCACGCTGAAACGCACTGGAAACCTGATTAACCTTCATTCGGCCGCTGGCCACCAGTACCAAACCAACTGCCAGGGCCATGGCAAAAAACTGACTGGCGATCTGGCCAATATAGTAGCTGCGAGCGACAACCCCCCAAATCACCCACACCAAAGAGCATAACAGTATCAGCAACACCGTCAGATCCGTGCGTGATAGCGGGCCGGCCGCGATTTCCGCAGGGTGCTGCCCCTTGTGTTCGGGGACATCGGCCAATTCCTTATTGGCATTATATTGCATCCCATGGCGTGTTTTATTTGCAAATTGCCAGGTATACAACATGGCCGCCAGGGTAAAGAGAACCCAACACAGCGCCCGCAGACCGGCACCTGACATCAGTGGCACGCCGGCAAGCCCCTGAGCTATGGCAACACTGAAGGGATTCATCCAAGACGTGGCAAAGCCTATTTGAGTCGCGCCATAGGTCACCAGTACAACCACCGCCGGGTGGTATCCCAGGGTTTGAAACAGGGGCAGCAACAGCAGACAGAAAGCGATGGCCTCTTCGCTCATGCCATAAACTGCGCCACTTAAGGAAAATACCAGAAACAGCACAGGTAACAGGATGCCGTCGCGCCCTTCCAGGACCACGACCAAGCGGGTCAGCGCCCTGTGGATGGCACCGCTGCCGAGCAGCACCCCAAAAGCCCCGCCGACGATCAGGATAAAGGCCACAACCCCTACCGCCGAACCCTCGCGGTCCCCCGAGGTCAGGCCATCAAATGCGGCGTTGAGCAGCCCCGGCTCTCCGGATGCACTGAACAGGGCCCGTCCCGTTCCCTGCTCGCTGTAATGACTGAAGTTTTCCAGCCTGAGCCCCTGCTCTTCTATGCCACTGAACTGTCCTTCAGGTATGACAAACGTCAGACCCCATGCCAGCAACATCATCCCCAAAAGTATGATGAAAGCATCCGGCATCTCTCGTTTTAATGAAGACATATAGTCCCCCTAATGAGTAAAAGGCCGGGGCAAGCCCGGCCTGGGAGTGCATCAGAAACGCAGGTTATAACGCAGGTTCCAGCGTTGGCCGAGCCAGTCATGGGCTGAACTGGCATAGCCATTGGTGGGTGACGAGGCATAAGGCGGCTCCTCGTCTGTCAGGTTGCGCACCGACAGCAGCAAACTGTGGTTTTCCATCAAGGTCACACCAACACTGGCACTGAACGTCAGCCAGCTGTCCACTGTATCGTTGTCGAATTTAAAATCGCCATCCCCCATGGCTGATATGTAATGGGCACTGAGACTGGCGGTCCAATCCCCAAAACTCCAATCTGTCCCGGCATCCAGCACCCGTTCAGGGCGGGCGATTTCATTGGCTCCGGCAAGACGGCCGAGCAGGTCTTCCACCTCGGCATCGGGCGTTACCCGACGCTCAAAACTGAATGTTTCTGTGCCGCTCACATAGAATTGGAATTCACCTGCACCGGCAGTATCAACACGGTAATTCATGCGATAGTCCAGGCCATCCGTGGTCTGGCTGCCAACGTTGAAATACCCGGTACGCAGAAAGCTGATATCACCGGCGCCGTCGACAACACAGCCGAAATCACCGTTTAATTCAGCCACTGTACCCACCACAGGCGCACTGCCATCGACACAGGCCTTCAGGGTGGTAGATGCATCTATATCCACAATGTCCCGGTGATCATAACGCCAGTAATCTATGGTTAATTGCCAGGCATCGGTGAGATTCCAAGAGATACCGGCATTAAAGGCTTCGGACTTTTCCGCGTCCAGCCCCTGGTTGCCAATGGTTTCCTGATCAAACTCCAGCTCACCATCCAGGGCGCCGTTTTCACCGCACAAGGCGTTGAATGGTTCCCCCAAGCCACAGTTAACGTATTGGCTGCCCAACGAAGTGCCGGCCCCCAATTGGGACAAGGATGGCGCCCGAAATCCGGTGCTCCAGGAAGCCCGCAACACCAGATCGTCTGTGGCTTTATAACGCAGTGACACCTTGGGATTCACATCACCGCCGAAATCACTGTAATGGTCGTAGCGCAACGCCGCGATCAGATCCAGACGCTCAAACAGTGGCAGATTGAACTCTCCATACAACGCATACTGGGTACGGTCCGCTGCCGCATCACTGGCACCCAGTCCAATCACCTCATCCATGACGGCCGACGGTGCCGGGTTATCGGCAATCTCCTCTCGGCGCAGCTCGCCACCGAAAACCGCACTGACCACTCCGCTTCCCATCTCAAATAAATCGCCGCTGAGATTGCCATCAAGTGACATCACTTCTGAATCGCCGCGGCGCACCGCGGGATCGCGTAATGCAGCTATCGCATTGGCACTGTTGTCCTGTCCCAGGTTAAAAGGATTAAATTCACCTTCAGCAATGGCAGCACTCAATACGCTGCGATTCATATATCCGGCAACATGGGTTATTTCATTGGTGGATTTGCCATAGCTGGCGGCAGTTTCCCATCCCCAATCTCCCCAGTCACCACGAAGGCCGGCAAGAACCCGGAAACTCTCGGTGTCATATTCCTGAACCCTGCGCTCCGGCATCCGGGTACGCACACGAATGTTGTCGGTATCATCACCATCAAGGCCATTGATTTCGCGAACATAGTCAGGAACAAGAACCGAATCGCCGGGCACGGTTACCGTGTAACCGGCAGGGGCTTCATAAGCATGACCGGTATTTTTTTGGTACATGGCTTCGGTGAAAAAAGCCATGTCATTGTCGATCTGCCAGACATGATTCAGGGTGGCACCGATATTGTCAAAATCCGGCTGAATGGCACGCTGAATCACATAGTCATAATTACAGGCTTCACCGCCCCACCGGGTATCGTCCCCACACCATTCTTCAGCGTAATAATTGCCGTCCACCACCATTTCTGTGTAGGAGGTGTAAGTCACATTCACCGGCCTGTCGCTATTGAATATCTCATTGCGCTTGGCAAAGTCGATCACCAAGGTAGTGTTACTGTTGTCGGATTGAAAACCGCCAACATAGGTAACGCCCACGCGGCTGGCATCATGATCACTGGTGTCATTGCCGTATTGGACCGAGACCTCATGACCCACAAAATCTTTCCGCAGAATGAAGTTGATAACCCCGGCAATAGCATCTGAACCATAGATGGACGATGCACCGTCCGTCAGCACATCAATTCGTTCAATGGCAGCCATGGGAATGGCATTGACGTTCACAAAAGAATCCGAGCCATTGGAGAAGGAGTCGACGGCAACGCGGCGACCATTGACCAGCACCAAAGTAGCGCTGGATCCCAAACCGCGCAAACTGACACCCGATGCCCCGGCCGGAGCCCCATCAGCCCCCCCGACACCGCCGGTTTCGGTAAAGGTACCGGCACTGGCGGCTTGGGGTAAATCTTTCAAAAACTCGGCAATGGTCTCATAGCCGCGTTTAACCAGCTCGTCCTTGTCAAAGGTTTGCAAAGGGTTGGCGCCCTCCATATCCACACCTTTGAGTCGTGAACCGGTTACCTGGATTTTTTCGAATTTGGACTCGGCCTCAGCGGCAGATGCCTCGGTAGCATTTGCCATGGCAAGTTGAACGGTCGAGAAGGCAAGGCCGGTGATGGCGCAGCCGAATACTGAAACTTTCATTAAGAAGCTCCCAAAGTAAGCAGATAAATTTATCATGCGCGCGCCAAGGCCACCGGACGTGGTCAATACGTGACACAGGAATGTGTGTTCCCGGTGCTGGTGCGCAGCAATGTTTAAAATTGATGTGGTGTGGGGAGCCTTTGGACAACAGCAGGACATCCCACCGAACACTCAAGGGTTCAGTGGTTTATTCGTCCCACCATTCGGACAGATACCATGTACGGTAATGGTATCTTTCAAGAGAAACAGATGCCGGAAACATATCCACCAATGTGAAATCAATGTTATTGACCGGTAAACAAGCTAGCCGGTATAGTAATGGCGAGTCAATACGTGACACACAATATTTTTTTCGAGTGTGTCCATGAAATTTATAAACTACATACTATTCAGTTCCTTGGTTGTATTAAGCAACCAGATGTCTGCAGCAGAGACCCCAGATCAGGTTCAGGCCCCCTTACCTCAATTACAACTGATGTTGGCAGGCGGCGGTCTGACGGTGTGCAGTTCAATGAACCAGGCGCACTGTAAACCCGGGACGGTATTTGCCCCATGGGCAAAAACCAGCCACCGCTATGAAATCTCGCATCAAAGCCTGGCTCGGCTTATTCAACAAGCCGCCATACGCGATCTTGAGGCCTCAACACGACAAGAATTATTATTGCGCTTATCAAGCCAGGCACCCACAGTGCTGTCTCAAAAGGCACTGCTTGAACTAATTGATGGTTTAACGGAGTCACTTGAGGATAAGGCTTATTATGCATTGCTTGATACCCTGGAGCAGCGTCAGCGCACCGAGTCCGGTGAACTGGTCCGTGAACAGGTACAACTAGATGCCGGTAGAGATAGCCATGGCAGCGATATTTTTCGGGACTTTGTAAGCCAGTCGGCCAAAAACAGTGGCCAAAAAACACCTCGCATAGCCGTAGTCACGGCTTCAGCAAGAGATCCTTTTGAAGCCGCCGAATTTTACGTGCAAACCCTCAGTCAGGCCGGAGCCGATGTCATATGGCTACCCATTGATGGCGCTTGGCAACAAGCTACACAAGCACGACGCTGCGACATACTCAATCTCCTTGGCTCACAGCACAATGGATACTTTGACCGGATGAGGGTTTATCCGAAACTGACTGAACAACAAACAGCAGTCTGTCACGAGCCTGGCTCGCTTTATTCTGAACTGGAGGCAATTGATGGTCTCTTCCTCTCCGGTGGCGATCAAACTTTAACCCTGGCGGCTTGGCTTAATGCTGATGGCACGCCCAGCCAGGCGCTGTCGATCCTGCGCAGCCGATTTAATGCCGGTAACCTTGTGGTCGGAGGAACAAGCGCAGGTACTGCCGTCATGGCCTCACGTGCCATGATAACCGGCGGCACCAGTATGGGAGCAATACGCTATGGTATTTCCTCACAAGCGCCTGTCAGCGAGCGCTGTGAAAGTCGGTCATGCCAGCACAAGTTTCCAGCCGAAACCTTGACCTTCCGCTCTGCAGGAGGATTGGGGTTATATCCGTTTGGAATAGTCGACACCCATTTCAGCGAACGTCAGCGACAACTCAGATTGGTACTGTTACAGGATGCCAGCCGTAGCGGACTGGCATTAGGTGTAGATGAAAACACAGCGCTTTGGCTGAGTAATGACGGCCACTATGGTGAAATCATCGGGGCTGCTGGAGTATGGTTTTCAGAGCCACAGGGAAAAGCCGGAACGATTTGGCAGCACAGGATCCACTACCTGCCGGCACAGAGCAAATTGCACCTGACCGAACTAAAGCTGATTGAGGTTGATGTGCCTGTCTGGACCTCCGGAAAGTGCCCAAATAGCGCAACCAATAGCACTGGTTGGTTGATATCTCCCAAGTACGAGTTGAATACAGATAAACATACGACCTGTGACAGCCGTGGCTATTACCGTTCGCTGCTGCTCAATACAAGCGGATGAATAGCGGCAGTGGTTTGGTTTTACCGGACCAGCTTAGGGGCTCTGGTTTTTAGGAATACTTGGCTTTCTGGATTCTGGGCCTTAACAACCTGCCTTGGTAATGATGACTCTGTGCCGAGGCGGCTATGCTGCAATTGGTTTTAATCGGGTACGCAGCAAGACTCATTAAACCGAGAACGCTCTAGACTGGCGGGGCTTTTCGTTTAATGGGCGGGAGAATGTCGCGTTAGCGATATGCTCACGGTTGAATAGCGTTCCGGACGGTTTCAGCATTCCCTACATCCATGATGGTCAGCGCGGGGCTTTACTAGAGCTGGGGCGGATTTATCCAGGGCCCATAACGAAAAAACCTCTGCAGTTCTTTTACAAGAATGCAGAGGCTTTCGTCTTAATGTTGGCAGAACGGATGAAATCAATGGTCCGGCATTACGGCGGGCGGCCAAAAGTGCGCAGCACTTTCAGGAGCGCTAAATACAAAAAGCCCCGCTGTTTCAGCGAGCACGCCCAGTGGAGGCTCTGTGTAAGTTGGCGGGCGAGAGTAGTTATTACTACATGCTCACGGCTGAATAGCGTTCCAGACGAATTCAGCATTCCCTATATCCATGCTGGTCAGCGCAGAGCTGGGGCAGATTTTTCCGCGACGTCATAACGAAAAAAGCCTCTGCATTGCTGCAGAGGCTTTCGTCTTTATGTTGGCGGAGCGGACGGGACTCGAACCCGCGACCCCCGGCGTGACAGGCCGGTATTCTAACCAACTGAACTACCGCTCCTTTGGGCTAGGCCCAAATTAGGCGTCTGGCGATGACCTACTCTCACATGGGGAGACCCCACACTACCATCGGCGCGATTGCGTTTCACTTCTGAGTTCGGAATGGGATCAGGTGGGACCACAATGCTATTGTCACCAGACATAAAATTGTATGGAACAAATTTTAAACGCGCTTTAGCGCGGCTCGTCAGGGTCAAATACAAGGATGTATTTGATAAATTCATTCCTGAATCTGGAAAGCTGCTGCTCTTACGAGCTTGAGTCTCGACTTCAATCAAGTACTGGATATTCTTCGTACGACCTCCAGGGAAGGAGGAAGTGCTGGAAAATGTCTGGAACATTTTCAGTAAAACCCATCTGGGTTGTATGGTTAAGCCTCTCGAGTCATTAGTATCAGTTAGCTCAACGCCTCACAACGCTTACACACCTGACCTATCAACGTCCTGGTCTCGAACGGCTCTTATGTGGACTCTAGGTCCAAGGGATGACTCATCTTGGGGCTCGCTTCCCGCTTAGATGCTTTCAGCGGTTATCGATTCCGAACGTAGCTACCGGGCAATGCCATTGGCATGACAACCCGAACACCAGCGGTTCGTTCACTCCGGTCCTCTCGTACTAGGAGCAACTCCCCTCAATCATCCAACGCCCACGGCAGATAGGGACCGAACTGTCTCACGACGTTCTGAACCCAGCTCGCGTACCACTTTAAATGGCGAACAGCCATACCCTTGGGACCGACTTCAGCCCCAGGATGTGATGAGCCGACATCGAGGTGCCAAACACCGCCGTCGATATGAACTCTTGGGCGGTATCAGCCTGTTATCCCCGGAGTACCTTTTATCCGTTGAGCGATGGCCCTTCCATTCAGAACCACCGGATCACTATGACCTACTTTCGTACCTGCTCGACGTGTCTGTCTCGCAGTTAAGCTGGCTTATGCCATTACACTAACCGTACGATGTCCGACCGTACTTAGCCAACCTTCGTGCTCCTCCGTTACTCTTTGGGAGGAGACCGCCCCAGTCAAACTACCCACCAGGCACTGTCCCTAACCCCGATTAGGGGCCCAGGTTAGAACATCAACACTACAAGGGTGGTATTTCAAGGACGACTCCACGAGAACTGGCGTTCCCGCTTCAAAGTCTCCCACCTATCCTACACATGTAGGGTCAATGTTCAGTGCCAAGCTATAGTAAAGGTTCACGGGGTCTTTCCGTCTAGCCGCGGGTATACGGCATCTTCACCGCAATTTCAACTTCACTGAGTCTCGGCTGGAGACAGCGTGGCCATCATTACGCCATTCGTGCAGGTCGGAACTTACCCGACAAGGAATTTCGCTACCTTA